>NZ_CANLXG010000002.1:0-1205000 GCF_947495025.1 uncultured Roseobacter sp.
GGGTTCGGGTTCGGGTTCGGGTTCGGGTTCGGGTTCGGGTTCGGGTTCGGGTTCGGGTTCGGGTTCGGGTTCGGGTTCGGGTTGAACAATCTCAGGTTCAGACCACTGGTCAACAGCGTTTGGTTCGATACTTTCCGGGGCCGGTTGAGAGGTGAACTCATCTGGCGCGGAAGCCGGCGATGCGGCCGGGGCATCGAACGCCTGCTGTTCTTCCTCCGGCACTTCCGGAACCGGGTCCCGGGGTTCTGGGGCCGGCTCCGCCACTTTAGGCGTTACAGCGTCCTGGGGCGTCGGCGTCCGCGGCACGTCAGGGACGGGCGCCTCGGCGACCGTTTCAACGGTTTCCTCAACGCCGCCGTCTTCGACAATCGCCTCGAGGCCCTCGTCGATCTTTGACGAAGACCTGAAAAGCCGGTCTTTGAGTTTTTTGAAAAACGCCATAGCGGCCCCGCCCCGGAAATTATGCAGTGGTCCCCATCTAAGGGGAATTACCACAAAGGAAAAGGGCCGGCGCCGGTCTCAGATTTCTTCGGGGAAGTGTTTCATCACCAGCCGGATCGGGTTGGGAGCTGCCTGGCCAAGACCACATATCGACGCATCGACCATCGCGGTGCTGAGTTCCTCAAGCAATCCCTGGTCCCACTGGTCCGCCTGCATGAGCTTAACAGCCTTCTCGCAGCCCACACGGCAGGGTGTGCACTGCCCGCAGCTTTCGTCCTCAAAGAACCGAAGCATATTCAGGGCAGCTCCACGCGCGCTGTCCTGATCCGACAGGACAACAACAGCCGCTGAGCCAATAAACGACCCCAGGGGTTGCAGCGTATCAAAATCAAGCGGGACGTCGTCAATGGACGCCGGCAGAATACCGGAGGAAGGGCCACCTGGCTGATAGGCTTTGAACACATGACCCTCCGCCATACCGCCGGCTGCCTCGATAATATCAGTAATGGTCGAGCCTGCAGGCAACAGGTGAACGCCGGGGTTTGCCACCCGGCCGGAGACGGAATAGCTGCGCAGGCCTTTGCGACCGTTTTTCTCAACCGATGACAGCACTTCCGGACCCTCGCGGCAGATCCGCGCGACCCAGTGCAGTGTTTCGACGTTGTGAACCAGCGTGGGCTGTCCGAATACGCCGACCTGCGCGACAAAAGGCGGACGATGCCGCGGCATGCCACGTTTGCCTTCAATGCTTTCGATCATCGCGGATTCTTCTCCGCAGATATAGGCACCGGCGCCACGACGCAGATCAATATAGCCGGGCGCGACAATACCCGCCTCTTCCAGCGCGCGGATTTCGCGGGCCAGGATTTCGAGTACGGCCGGGTATTCATCGCGCATGTAGATAAAGGCCGTCTCCGCCTCGACCGCCCAGGCCGCGATCAGCATGCCCTCAAGAAAAAGATGCGGCACCCGCTCCAGATAATAGCGGTCCTTGAAAGTGCCCGGTTCGCCCTCGTCGCCGTTGACAGCAAGATAGCGGGGTCCGGCATTGGCGCGCACGAAACCCCATTTTTTGCCTGACGGGAAACCCGCACCGCCAAGGCCCCGCAGTCCCGAGGACAGAACGGTGTCCTGCACGGTCTCCCAGTCACCCTTTTCGCGCAGGGACTTCAGTGTGCTGTACCCACCGTCTGCGGCATAGGCCGCAAAGTCCTGATAGTCCGGGATATGCGCGTGAGTGTCGCCAGCTGCAATCGCCGCATGCACTTTTTCTGGCGTGGCATGATCGATATGCGCATGACCCAGCTCCAGCACAGGTGCGGTGTCACAGCGGCCCATGCAGGGCGCGCGCAGCACGCGCACCTCGGCCGGATCCAGTCCATCTTTCAATGCGGCTTTCAGCTGTTGCGCGCCGGCAAGTTCGCACGACAGCGAATCGCACACGCGGATGGTCAGTGCCGGGGGCGGTGTTTCGCCTTCTTTGACCACGTCGAAATGCGCATAAAAAGTTGCGACCTCATAGATCTCGGCCATCGACAGGCGCATTTCTTCGGCAAGTGCTCGCAGATGCGCGGCGGAAAGATGCCCGTGCGCATCCTGAATGCGGTGCAGATGCTCGATCAGCAGATCAGCGCGACGCGGGGCGTCTCCCAGAAGGGCGCGCACTTCGTTCCATGCGTCATCCTGCAGCTGGCGGCCTTTGGTGTGATGCCGCCCCTTGCCTTTGCCGGATTTCCAGACGCCTTTGCGCGGTGTTTTATCTGCGTTGTCCAGTGCCATAGGCTCAGTCTCCGGGTCCGGCCGCCTTGCTGCGGCAGGTCATTGTATGTCATTTCGCGCGCGATGCCGCAGCCCCGCCGGGCCCAGAATAGCTGCTGTCGCCGTGGAAAATACGGCCAGAAACGACACTCCCGTGTCCGATCCGAAACTTCCGCCATTAACTGCATCGCACCGGAGCGCTTGGAGCAGCCAGCGCAAAGAGGTAAACAAAGGGTTAACATGAAAACGCTGAACCTCTCTGTGCTGTTTGCAACCGCGAGCCTTCTTCCGGCGGCCTGTCTGCTTGCCGGAGGCGTGCTGGGCGGCGCCTGGGCATGGAGTGGGTTGCTGGTCATGACAGTAGCCGTCTGGGGGCTGGACCGGACGGCACTGCCTGCCAGTGCAGGTCCTCTGTTGGAACGTGGCCTGCCACTTGTCCTTGCGACCGCGCACTTTGCGGTGCTCGCAGGCACTGTGACTGCTGTCGCGCTGCCCGGCCATCTCACGGACAGTCAAACCGGCGCGTTACTGCTCGGGACAGGGCTGTGGCTCGGTCAGGTCTCCAACGCCTGCGCGCACGAGCTGATCCATCGCCAGGACCGGGTGTCACGTCTGATCGGGGCGGCGGTGTTTTCGTCAATGCTCAACGGGCACCACGTCTCTGCTCATCTGCTCGTGCATCACGTCTGGGCCGGTACAGGCCGCGATCCGAACACCGCCGCCGCCGGTGAAAGCTTTTACCGGTTCATGCAGCGCGCACCGCTGCAGGAGTTCCGTGCAGGCTGGAAGGCTGAAAGCCGGCGTCAGAAACAGGGGCGCATTCACCCCTATACCCTGTGGATCGGCGGGGCTCTGCTCAGCACGACAGCAGCAGCGTTTGCAGGCGGTCTGCCGGGCCTCGCAGCCTTTGCCGCTCTGAGCTTTTACGCCCATATGCAACTGATGTTGTCAGATTATGTCCAGCACTACGGACTGGTGCGCGAGACCTCCCCCGATGGCAAAGCCCGCCCGGTGAGCAACGCCCACAGCTGGAATGCACCGCAAAACTGGTCCGGCGCGATGATGCTGAACGCGCCGCGACACTCTGATCACCACAGCCATCCCGGAAGATCGTTCAGCGAGCTTCGGTATGAACCCGTCGCAATGCCCACGCTGCCCTTTTCACTGCCGGTGATGGGCGCAATCGCTTTTTTGCCGCCGCTCTGGCGCCGGGTGATGGATCCGCGTGTCGCCCGGTGGACGGCAACCGGACCGGTCCCCTCCGAACCCGTAGTGCCAGCAGTAGCCGCTGTTTCCCCCCTGTAAATGTAAGAGGTACCTGAGATGAAACTACTCCAGTCTTTGATTGTCATGTCCATGCTGACCGCCGGTGCCGTCCAGGCCGCTGAAACGGCCAGTGGCACGATGAATGCTCGGGAATTTGACGAATACACACGCGGCAAAACGCTCTTTTACGGCGAGAACGGGCAAACTTATGGCGCCGAGGTATACCTCGATAACCGGCGGGTCCGCTGGTCCTTTCTGGACGGTGAATGCAAAGAAGGTGTCTGGTACGAACAGGCCGGGCAGATCTGCTTTGTCTACGAGGACAACCCCGACCCGCAGTGCTGGACCTTTCAGGAAAAGGCAGGCGGGCTGATCGCACGTTTCGCAAATATGCCCGGGACGACCGAGCTTTATGAGGCGCGCGACATCAACGAGGAAATGATCTGTCTCGGCCCCGAAGTCGGCGTCTGATTTCAGAACAGAGAGCCCTGTCCCGACGGTTTCTTCTTTGTGGGCGCCCTGCGGGGCGCCGGACGGTCCGGTTTTGCAGGTGTGTCGCTGCTGACACCCCCGAGGGTAACGCGCCCGTCGGCAAACTGGATTTCAAGATTCTTCGCCTCCGAGGCCGTGGCGCTGTCTGTTATGACGCTGCCTCCGCTGCGGACAACGGCAAACCCGCGCTCCAGTGTTGCTTCGTACCCCAGTGTCCGGCGCAGACGTTCTGCGGCATCAATCTCACCGCGCCACCCGGTTATCTGCCGCTGCGCGGCCTCGGCCAGACGTGCCGAGACACTAGCCAGCTTTGCAACGCGCTGATCCTGCTCGCGCACCAGCATCTCCGGACGGAACCGGCGCAGCCTCGATTTCAGGTCGTCCTGTTTCACGCGGACTGCCCTCAGCAGCGCCGGGTCCAGACGGGCAGCGCGGTCCTGCATCCGTTTGTGCTCTGCGCGCAGTCCCCTCATCAGCGTGGCAGGCCGCAGTGATCCGCTGACATCTGAAAGGCGGACTTTGCGGCGTTGCACCCCCGCCATCAACGCAGGCCCAAGGCGCTCAGAACGGGAATCCAGCCGCTGGCGCGGCACATCCAGCAGGCTGTCGGGCCGTGGCAGCGCGCGCGCAAGATCCCGCAGGCGCTGGTCGCGGCGTGTCAGCCCGTTGCTCAGGGCCTGTGCCATCCGGCCCTCCTGGCCATCAAGCCAGGCTGCAAGTTCATGGCGCACCGGCACCGCAAGCTCTGCCGCTGCGGTTGGCGTCGGCGCGCGCTGATCCGACACGAAGTCAATCAGCGTCGTATCTGTCTCGTGCCCAACAGCAGAGATCAGCGGAATATCAGAAGCCGCCGCCGCCCGGGCAACGATTTCTTCGTTGAACCCCCAGAGATCCTCGACCGATCCGCCGCCCCGCGCCACGATCAGCAGGTCAGGACGCGGCATCGCGCCCCCCGGTGTCAGCGCATTGAAACCGGCAATTGCGCGGGCCACTTCGGGCGCGCATTTCTCACCCTGGACGGCCACGGGCCAGATCAGTACCTTGCGTGGGAACCTGTCGCGCAGACGGTGCAGAATATCGCGGATCACGGCCCCCTGTAGTGAAGTCACCACGCCGATGATGTCGGGCAGATACGGCAGTGGCTTTTTGCGGGCCGGATCAAAGAGCCCCTCGGCCTCCAGCGCCTTTTTGCGCTTTTCCAGCATCGCCATCAGCGCACCTTCGCCTGCCACGGCGAGACGCTGTGTGTTCAGTCCGAATTTCGACTGGAATCCCGAGGCGGTCATCTTGCCCTCGGCAACAACCTCCATACCTTCCTCGGGCATCATACCAAGGCCGGGCACCTGCCCTTTCCAGGTCATGCAGGACAGCACCGACCGGTCGTCCTTGAGATCAAAATAAAGATGCCCCGACCGCGCCAGCACAACGCGGCCGACCTCGCCGCGCACCCGGACCCAGCCGAGTTCGGCCTCGACGAGCTTTTTCACCGCGCCGCCGATCTCAGAGACGGTGAATTCGGGTGTGTTCGACCCTGGTACGGGACTGTCGATCAGGTCCATTGCTGCTCTGGTGTTGTCGTTTGCTCGGGCGCAGCTTAGAACGCCCGAAACCCAAAGGCCATGCAGATCAGGAGCGCCCCATGAACATTCTTATTCTCGGCAGTGGCGGACGCGAACATGCCCTGGCCTGGGCGGTCCTGCAGAACCCGAAATGCGACCGGCTGATCGTGGCACCTGGCAATGCCGGGATTGCAGAAATCGCAGATTGCGCCACCCTGAATATCGAAGATGGCAGCGCGGTTGTGACGTTTGCCGAGGAAAACGCCATCGATTTTGTCATAATCGGTCCGGAGGCCCCGCTGGCCGCAGGTGTGGCCGACAGGCTCCGCGCCGCCGGTTTGCTGGTGTTCGGGCCGGGCGCTGCAGCGGCGCAGCTCGAGGCTTCAAAAGCCTTCACAAAGGAAATCTGCGACGCGGCAGGCGCGCCAACTGCAGCTTATGGCCACTTTACCGATCCGGCCTCGGCCCGGGCCTATGTCGAGGCACAGGGCGCACCGATCGTGATCAAGGCCGACGGGCTGGCCGCCGGCAAGGGCGTGATCATCGCGCAGACCGTCGAAGAAGCTCTGGCGGCCGTGGATGAAATGTTTGATGGCGCATTCGGCAATGCGGGTGCTGAGGTCGTGATCGAAGAATTCATGGAAGGCGAGGAAGCCTCGTTCTTTGTGCTCTGCGATGGTGAAAATGTTCTGCCGATCGGGACCGCGCAGGACCACAAACGTGTGGGCGAAGGCGATACCGGCCCGAACACAGGCGGCATGGGGGCCTATTCGCCTGCGCCCGTGATGACAGACGCGGTCACACAGGCCACGCTGGACCGGATCGTGCGCCCGACCATGGCAGAAATGTCGAGGCGCGGTATGCCTTATCAGGGCGTTCTGTTTGTTGGTCTGATGATCAAGGACGGTGCGCCGCGGCTGGTGGAATACAACGTACGTTTCGGCGACCCTGAGTGCCAGGTGCTGATGATGCGGCTCGGTGCACAGGCGCTGGATCTGATGCACGCCGCCGCCGAGGGACGCCTTGCCGATATGCAGGTAAACTGGGCGGAAGATCACGCGCTGACCGTCGTGCTCGCCGCCGCCGGCTATCCAGGCGCTTACAGCAAGGGGTCTGTGATCGGTGGCCTGTCCGACATGCCCGCAGACAGCAGCCGGATGGTGTTTCACGCAGGAACAGGCCGCAAGGACGGGCAGTTCACCGCCCAGGGTGGCCGTGTCCTGGCCCTCACGGCACGGGCCGGCTCACTGCGCGAGGCGCAGGACGCCGCCTATCGCATGGTCGACGCTGTGAACTGGCCCGAAGGTTTCTGTCGTCGCGATATCGGTTGGCGCGCGCTCTGAGCCGCGGCATCAGTTGCAGGTAAACTGTCCGCCTGATGCACCATAAAGCTCGCGGATAAACAGGCTGTTGCCTGAATAGCGCATCTCAATTTTCATCTCTCGATGACGCGCGCCGTTCTGCCAGGCGCCGCCCACACCGCCATTCTGATTAGAGATGACTTCGATATCATAGCGGTTCCCCGCCTGATCGCGGAACACCGCATGATGATTGTAGGTGTCGCTGCGCGGGTAGTAATCGACTTTGAAAACGCCCTCCAGCGGGACACCGTCAAAGCTGCCCCGGCAGTACCCCTGATAGACAGATTGTGCGGCAACATGTGTGGCAGACACCAGCAGCAATGCGAGACCAGGTCCCAGATACCTCTTAAACATTGAGGCCTCCTCTTAAAAATACGGTCGCGGTAATTTCTTCAACTTTGACAAGAATACCACAAAAACCGGCATTTTCTAAGCAGGAAGGCCTTGCCTGAGACGTGGTGCCTCAGGCCGGGGTGCAGCTCAGTGCGGCCTCAAAGCTCTCCGGCCCCTCAAAAGGCGCAACCGGCGTGGCAGAAACAACACCATCCTCCAGCCTGAGCGCCAGTATCCCGCGCCAGGGCGCATCGGCCAGCACCATCTCGGGTCCTGCACCGCAATCACGCAGCCCGCCCGAGATAAAATCCTCGCCTATCCGGTGGTTGCTGACACCCGGATACCTGGCGATCTGCTCGAAACTTCCGGTCTTCCAGCGCCAGATGCGCAGTGTTTTTGCGAGGTGTGGCCGGTCGACCCAGGCAATCTCTGTATGCCCGTCTCCGTCCAGATCCGCAGCGCCGACCGGTGCCAGCCAACGAAATCTTGTGCCGATATTCGGCGTCGCTGCCAATTCGCGCAGGCCGTCCTGATCAAGCGTATATATCACCAGCCTTGCGCCAAGTCGGGCGTCGCTCTCAACTGCTACGACTTCCGGCTCACCATCACCAGTGATGTCCCAGAGCCGGGGGGCGACATCTTCAAAGACCCTGCCATCACCGGCGGTGATCTCGAACACCCTGTTGCCTGCCGTCACGCGCAGGGTTTTCCACTCGACTGCATCGCCAAGGACACCATGCGGGTATTCAGATGTGGGTCCTGCATATCCGGCAGCCGTGATGCGCTCACCGGCACCCGCGGTTCCTGCGTGCCACAGGCACACCGCCAGCAGCGCGCGGCGGGCAAGCGCGCGCGACAGGCGCGACAGATGACGCCGCGCCCCGCCTGACATCAGATCTGCTTTTCGGGCATCTGGACGACCAGACCATCAAGCGCATCCGTGACCTTCAGCTGACAGGTCAGACGCGAACGCGCCGGGTCAGGCTCATAGGCAAAATCGAGCATGTCCTCTTCCATGTCTTCCTTGGCAGGCAGTTTGTCCGCCCAGGCCGGGTCCACATAGACATGGCATGTCGAGCAGGCGCAGGCGCCGCCGCAGTCGGCTTCAATCCCGGGAATGTTGTTGTCGCGCGCGCCTTCCATGACGGTCAGTCCGTTGGCGACCTCGACGACATGCTCTTTGCCGCCGTGTTCGATATAGGTGATCTTTGCCACGTCTTCGGGTCCCTTCTGATTTCTCTGCGCCCATGTCTACCTGGGCGATACAGGACGCGCCAGCCCGTTTTGCGAACCCGAAATGGTAACCTTGCCGTAACCGCCAGATGTTCTATATTTGTTCTCATGCAGATTATTTCCACTTCTCCCGGCATGCGCCCCGCTGCCAGGCACAGTGACTGGCCCCGCCCACCGGCCTGCCTGACCGCCGGCCGGCTGGACGAGCCCCCGGTCAATGCCCGGATTACGGTGGCGGGCCTGGTGATTCTCCGTCAGCGCCCGGGCACCGCCAAAGGGGTGATCTTTGTCACGCTCGAAGACGAGACCGGCGTGGTCAACATCATTGTCTGGCGCCACATCTACGAGCGCTTTCGCAGAGCAGTTATTGCCGGGCGGATGCTGCGGGTCACAGGCCGCCTGCAGCGCGCCCATTCCGTCACCCATGTGCTCGCCGAACAGATCGAGGATATCTCGCCCATGCTCGACACCCTTGTGGCCCCTGTTTAACACTGGTCAGGCCACCTGACAGAAACTACGCTGCCTCCAACCAGGGAACAGATTGTGGCAGACAACCTTCTATACATGCGGCTGTGCCGAACAGCTTTCCTGGGCGGCACCATCCTCGTTACTGCCTGCGTTCCTGTCCCTGCCCCGACGGCGCCTGCAGGCGGCGCCGGTTCCGGCCAGGTCATCACCCTGCCCGCCGACCCCGACAGCACCGCTCCACCGGGTGTCCCGCCCGGTACCTGCTGGGATCGCACCACGGCTCCTGCCGAAATCAGAACCACCACACGCTCAGTGGCGATCAGCCCCGCCGAGGTCAGCGAAGACGGCATCATCAGAGCGCCGGCAACCTTTCGCAACGAAGATGTTACAGAAATCCTGCGGCCCCGCACCGACAGCTGGTTCGAGATCGTCTGCCCTGCAGAGATGACCCCGGAATTCACCGCCTCTGTGCAGCGCGCGCTCATCGCACGCGGGTACCTCACTGGTCCTGCGGATGGCATCCCAGACGAGCGCACGAGTGCAGCAGTGGCTGCCTATCAGGCCCAGGGAGGCTATCCCGGCACAGGCCTGAGCACGGATGCGGCGCGGGCTCTTGGCCTGATCATCACGCCCCGCCCTGACTGAAAGCAAAAAAAGGGCGCCTGAACGGCGCCCTTTCCCGGTCAGGTCTGAATACGCCTGATTATTCTTCGCTGTCGGCCAGTGAAAGTGCCACGAACCGCGGATCGCCCGCCCGGCGCACCAGAAGCAGCAGCGACTTGCGCCCCGCTTCGCGGGCTTCCTCCACGCGCGTTTCCAGCTCGGCCACGGTCCCGACCTTTGCCTGGCCCGCCTCGACGATCACATCGCCGGGACGCAGGCCTTTCTCAAAGGCTTCCGAGGTCTCGTCGACTTCCGTCACCGCAAGACCCAGCACCCCGTCGCCGGCGCCAAGTTCCTCGCGCAGTTCATCGTTCAGAACCTGCAGCGTCAGGCCAAGCATCTGCGTGGTTGCCGGCTCATCTGCATCAGGTGACTGAGCCACCGCGGGTACAGCGCCTTCTGCTTCCTCGCGCCGACCCAGCGTCACGCGCAGAACCTTCGACTTACCATCGCGGACAACGGTCACGCGTACTGTCTCACCGACCGGGCTGTTGCCCACACGGCGCACAAGCTCGCGGGTATCGCCGACAGCTTCACCGGCAAAGCTGATGATCACATCGCCCGCTTCCATACCGGCTTCGCGGGCCGGACCTTCGGGAACATCCGTAACGAGTGCGCCGGCCGCTTCCTCAAGACCGATGGCCTCGGCCACGTCCTCGGTCACATCCTGGATCCGCACACCCAGCCAGCCCCGGCGCGTTTCACCGAATTCCTTGAGCTGGTCAACCACGCGCGTCACAACGTTCGAGGCCATTGAAAAGCCGATCCCGATCGATCCGCCATTGGGAGACAGGATCGCCGTGTTCACACCAATCACCTCGCCGCCCATGTTGAAAAGCGGGCCGCCCGAGTTGCCCCGGTTGATCGCGGCATCGGTCTGGATGTAATCGTCATATGTACCACTGAGCGCGCGGTTGCGGGCCGATACGATGCCTGCCGAGACAGAGAACCCCTGCCCCAGCGGGTTGCCCATGGCAATCACCCAGTCGCCCACGCGGGCCGTGTCGCTGTCACCAAAGGAAACGAAGGGCAGTGCCTCTTCGGCTTCGACCTTCAGCAGCGCGATATCCGTATTGGGGTCCGTGCCGATGACCTCGGCCTCAAGCTCCTCGCCATTGAAGAATTCGATCAGAATTTCGTCGGCGCCTTCAATCACGTGGTTGTTGGTGACCACAAAACCGTCCTCGGAAATGACAAACCCCGAACCCAGCGCGGACGACCGGCGCGGATTGTCGCCATTGCCGCCGCGGTCACGGAAGAAATCCTCGAAAGGCGACCCTTCCGGAACGATCCCCTGCGGGCCGGTATTCCGGGAAACGACCGTTGAGGTCGTGATGTTCACCACCGATGGGCTGATCTTTTCAGCCAGCGGCGCCAGACTGGCCTGCTGTGCCAGCGCGACCAACGGGTGGAGAACCATGAATGCCAGCGTCAGAAGCGCCAGCAGAAGAACGCGCGGATGCACATTCGGTGAAATTGTTCTGGACAGAGATACCGCCTTGGGCTGCATGCGTTGCCTCCTCGCTCTCGTTAGTGGCCGCTCGGGCCTCAGTTGCACTGATGATCCGCGGGTGCGGACAGAGTGCATGTAGGGTGTCATGGTTGCAACAACCAAGATGGTTCGCCTGATCCCGGTTTCAACTGTATGTGACCAAAGCGTGAAGGACGACGTCTGAAAAGGTGTCTGCTGGCTCAGAAGCCCAGATGCATTGCCAGCCAGACAAGAATGCCGCCCGAGACCACCACCAGCCAGCCGATCTGACGTACCGCTGCCTCCGGCAGTGACCGCAGCATCTCCAGCATGCGTTCAACAAGCGAAGGGGCCAGCGCATAGGCCAGCCCCTCCAGTATCATCACCAGCCCGAGGGCCAGAAGAAGAATGCTCACCGGCTTTCGCCCTCGTCCGACCGTGCGCCCTGATCAGACCGCAGGTAGTTGAAGAACTCTGAATCCGGGGACAGCACCATTGTCGAGTTGGACCCCTTCAGTGACCGTTCATAAGCGGTCAGCGAGCGGTAGAACTCAAAGAACTCAGGATCGGCGCCAAACGCGTCGGCAAAAATTGCGTTACGTTCTGCGTCTGCCTGACCACGGATGATGTCTGCTTCACGCGTCGCATCGGATGTCAGCTCCACAACAGTCCTGTCTGCAAGGGCCCGGACCCGCTGCGCTGCTTCCTCGCCGCGGGCAATCTCGTCCGCAGCCTCACGTTCACGTTCCGCGCGCATCCTCGCAAAGGTCGCATCAAGGTTCTGGTCCGGCAGGTTGGTCTGCTTGAGACGCACATCGACCACCTCGAGCCCCAGAGGCAGCGCCCGCTGGCGCGCCTGCGTTGTAATCCGCGCCATCAGTTCCGCACGGTCTGCCGACAGGATCGTGTTGGATGTCACACCATCTGAACCCAGCACTGCACGGATGGTCGGGTTCAGAATTCCTTCCAGACGGTCCTCTGCCGCGCGCAGACCACCCACACCAACCGCCTGACGGAACTGGGTAACGTCAGAAATACGGTAGCGTGCAAAGGCGTCGACAACCAGACGACGGTCGTCCGAAGGCGTTACCTCGGTCGGCTGCGTATCCAGCGACAGGATCCGGTCATCATAGCGCACGACCTCCTGGATCAGAGGAATTTTAAACGCCAGACCCGGGTCTTCCTTAACAGATTTGATCTGCCCGAACTGCAGAACAAGCGCCTTTTCACGCTCGTCTACGATGAACACCGAACTCAGCACGCCGATAACGGCGATCACGACCAGCGGTACAAGAAATTTGGACGCACCCATCAGTTCGACCCTCCGGTTGTAGAGCGACGCAGTTCGTTGAGCGGCAGATAGGGCACGACGCCCTGTCCGCCCGAGCCGCCGCCATCACTCTCAAGAATGATTTTGTCCACGTCACCGAGCACGCGCTCCATGGTCTCCAGATAGAGACGCTTGCGGGTCACTTCCGGCGCCTTGGAATACTCTTCGAGAACCGAAGTGAAGCGTGCCGCCTCACCCTGGGCCTCGTTGACCTGCTGGGCGCGGTAGGCCTCCGCCTGTTCCAGCTGGCTCGCAGCCTCACCACGGGCACCCGCTGTCACTCGGTTGGCATAGGCATCCGCCTGACGTTCAAGCCTGTCGCGCTCCTGTTCGGCGGCCTGCACCTCCCGGAAACTGTCAATCACCTCGCGGGGCGGGTCTGCTTTGTCGAGGTTGAGCCGGACGATGTTCAGTCCGCTCTCATAGGCATCAAGCGTGCCCTGGATGAGCTGTTCTGCCTCATCTGCGATGACCTGACGGTCTCGGTTGAGGATCGGCGCCAGCTGGTTGCGGGCGATGACCTCGCGCATGGCCGATTCAGACACCGCGCGGATTGTTTCCTGCGGCTCTGCCAGATTAAAGAGGTAAAGTGCCGGATCGCTGATGTTCCAAACGACCTGGAAGTCGATGTCGATGATATTCTCGTCCGTGGTCAGCATGAGGCCACTGCCCGAACGCGTACCGATGTCCTCGGTCTGTTCGCGTGTTACCGGCAGAACTTCTGCGCTGACAAGCGGCCAGGGCGCAAAATTAAGGCCCGGATTGCCGGTTGCATAATATTCACCAAGAAACAGCTCCACAGACTGTTCTTCCGGAGCAACTGTGTAGAAGCTAGCCATGAGCCAGGCGCCAACAGCACCCAGCGCAATGAGCCCGACCGTGCCGCGCGTCATGGCCGGTCCGCCGTTTCCGCCGCCACGCTGGCCACCGCCACCGTTGCGTCCGTCGCCGCCTTTGCCGCCCATCAGGACGCGCAGGCGCTCCTGACCCTTTTTGACCAGCTCATCGATCTCCGGGATCTGGGGTCCGTCATTGCGTGGTCCGCGTGGCCCGCCACCACCGCCGCCGCCGCCCGATCCGCCGTTCGGCTTGTCGCCGCCCGAATTTCCGCCGCCCCCCCAGGGGCCGCCATTATTGCCAGCCATTAATACTCTTTCCTTCCTCATCCGCCTGTGCGCGATAAATGCAAGCCATAGGTACGACGAAACGCGCGGAATTCAAGCCGTACGCATCGGGTTCCGCATTGTCACGATCTCTTCGGACATTGTCGGGTGCACGGCAACCGTCCTGTCGAAATCTTCTTTGGTCGCACCCATCTTCACCGCGATACCCGCCAGCTGGATCATCTCGCCCGCATTCGGTGCCACAATGTGGCAGCCAAGCACCTTTCGCGTGGCCTTGGATACGATAAGTTTCATGAGCACCCGGTCCGGTCTCCCGGCAAAGGCCGTCTGCATCGGGCGGAACGAGGTACAGTAGATTTCAACCGGCTCCTGGTCGCGCGCAGCTTCCTCGCTCATCCCTACGGTTCCCATCTCGGGCTGCGTAAAGATCGCCGACGGGATCAGATCGTGATCGACCGCCGTTGGCTCGGCCTGGAACACTGTTTTCACAAAGGCCATGCCCTCGCGGATTGCCACCGGCGTCAGGTTGACGCGATCCGTCACATCGCCGATGGCGTAGATTGACGGCACGGCTGTCTGGCTGAACTCGTCCACCACGATCTCCCCGCGCCGGCCCAGCTTTACCCCGACTTCTTCCAGGCCCATGTCCCGGCTGTTGGGATCACGGCCGGTTGCAAAGAGCACAACATCGAAAACTTCTTCGCTCCCGTTTGTGGATTTCACCCAGATCGGCCCGGATGTCTCACCGGCTTCACGCTCGTGCGCGGTTTCAGCGCGCTCACGCGCCATACCGCCCAGCGCCGCATCGCTGGCCGTCCCGGCCCCCGACAGCGAATGGTCCGCATCCGCCGGGGCCATTTCCACGATGTTTGTGCCCACTTTCAGGTCGATGCCCCGTTCACGCATGGATTCAGCGACAAGACCGCGCGCCTCGTCATCAAACCCGCGCAGGATCTGCGCGCCGCGGTAGTATTGCGTCACCTTCACGCCCAACCCGTTCATAATACCGGCAAATTCACAGGCGATGTATCCACCACCAACGATCAGAATAGATTTTGGCAGTTCTTTGAGATGGAAGATGTCGTCCGACACAATACCCAGATGGGCATTGGGCATGTCTGGGCGCACCGGGTGCCCGCCCGTGGCCACAAGAATGTGTTTCGCCGTCTTCTTTTCGCCCGTCGACAGCTCGACCTCATGCGGTCCGGCGATCCGCGCGCGGGCATCAAAAGTCTCGACCCCCGAGCCGGCCAGCAGATTACGGTACACCTGCTCAAGCCGGTTCAGCTCTTCGTTCAGCCGCCCCTGGAAAGACGACCAGTCGAACGGCCCCTGCTTCAGATCCCAGCCATAAGACCGCGCATCATCCACCACATCCGCGTATTCGGATGCGAAAACCATCAGCTTTTTGGGCACGCAACCCCGGATCACGCAGGTACCGCCATACCGGTCATCTTCGGCCAGGGCGACTTTTGCACCGGCCTCGCCTGCCGCCACGCGCGCAGCGCGTACGCCGCCCGATCCCCCGCCAATCACAAAAAGATCATAGTCAAATTCGCTCATATCGGGACCTTTCCGGTTATATGCCGATGTTTCGGCTCTGCTCTGCGGTGTCGGAGTGCTGATCTGCAACCCATGCCAGCAGAGCGCAAGCCGGGTCACCGAACTGTGATCGTCTCAGTCTGACAGATCCGAAAACAGATTGTCGCTCTCTGCAAGGTCGAGGTGTTCGGCATCAACCCGGCCCTCGCCAATATCATGGATCTCGACCCTGCCGTCACCAAACCCGATGATCACGCGGTCACAGATATCAATAAAGAGACCGTTCTCGACGACGCCAGGCATCTGGTTCAGCACCAGCGCCAGCTGCCGGGCATTGCCGATCCGTTTGAGATGCAGATCAAGGATGTGGTTGCCCTCGTCGGTCAGAAACGGGGTTTCGCCGTTCATCCGCAGCGCAGAAGAGCGCCCCAGAACGTCCATCGACACCAGGGTTTCCTCGACCAGTGCCTGCGTGGTCTGCCAGCCAAAAGGGATCACTTCGATGGGCAGCGGAAACGCCCCCAGTGTGTCGACCTTTTTACCGGCATCGGCGATGACGATCATCTGATCAGACGCAGTGGCCACGATCTTTTCCTGCAACAGCGCACCGCCGCCACCTTTGATAAGGTTGAGTTCCCCGTCGAACTCATCCGCGCCGTCAATTGTCAGATCCAGCCAGCGTGCCTCATCCAGCGAGATTACCTCGATGCCCACGTCCCGCGCCAGTTCCGCCGTGCGCGTGGAGGTCGGCACCCCTTTGATCCGCAAACCCTCTTCACGGACCATCTCGCCCAGGCATTTCACCAGCCAGGCCGCCGTCGATCCGGTGCCCAGTCCGACCTTCATGCCGCTCTCCACATACTGCGCCGCGCGCTTCGCAGAAATGAACTTCGCTTTGTCGATCGGGGAGAGGTCTGAGGGCATCTCGCAGGCTCCTGTAACTGGCAGTCCCCGGCCTTATAGAAAACAAGTGAGGCCTGCGCGAGGCCTCTTTTGCGGCCCTGCGCAGTACAACCCGGTTTTCCATGGGACCGCCTTTGCGCTTTTCTGTGCTGCGGCGTCGTTTTCCATCGCGCTGTCCGGCGCAGATGTACTATCTGGGACGCATGGCTCATCCCTACGTCCTCCATTACGCCCCCGATAATGCCTCGTTGCCGGTCCGGCTGGTGCTCGAGGAACTGGGGGTCGCCTACAGAACCCGGCTGGTTGACCGGGCTTCGGAGGCACAGCGCAAACCCGAATATCTCGCAGTGAATCCAACAGGTCTGATCCCCGCCCTTGAGACACCCTATGGCGTAGTCTCAGAGACCGCCGCCATTCTGCTCTGGCTGGCCGACCGGCACGGTGCGCTTTTTCCCGCAACGGCGGACCCCGCGCGCGGTGAACGGCTGCGATGGCTCTTTTTTGCCTCCAACACCCTGCATGCCGAACTGCGGCGCCTTTTCTATGCCCGTCTCTACGTGGGTGGGGACGAAGATGACCAGTCGCTGCTGCGGCGATACTCATGCGCTGCGATCAGCGGGCATCTGCAACTGCTCGACACGGCCATGCCAGATGGTCATGATCCGGACATCCTCGACTGGTACCTGGCGGCGATGCTGCGCTGGTGCGCGCTTTATCCGCAGGATTTTGACCACAGCTGGTTCGATCTGCAACAGTATCCGGCCCTGCAGTCGATGGCCCTGCGTATCGAAGCCCGCGACAGTACCCACGCAGCACAGACTGCCGAAGGCCTCGGCCCGACCCCTTTCACGGCGCCCCGCGCGCCGGAACCCCCCGAAGGAAGTGCTCTTTAGATGTTCTTGTCTGTCTTTGATATGTTCAAGGTGGGCATTGGCCCGTCGTCCTCTCATACCATGGGTCCGATGATGGCCGCTGCGCGCTTTCTGGACATGATGCGTGCCTCACCTTTCGTCTTTCATGGTCTGCGGGCATCACTGCATGGCAGCCTTGCTTTTACGGGTGTGGGCCACGCGACCGACCGCGCCACGATCCTGGGCCTCGCGGGTTTTGTGCCAGACACATATGATGCAGGTAAAGCCGAGGCAGTTCTGACAGAGATCCGGGCCACCGGTATGATTGAACCTGATGGCCTGCCTCCTCTGCAGTTTGCACCGGCCAACGACCTGCAGTTTGATTACGACAATCCGCTGCCAGGACATGCCAACGGCATGATCCTGATGGCCACCGACGCTCAGGGCGACGTGACCCTGCGCGAGACATTCTACTCCATCGGTGGTGGTTTCGTGATGACGGAGGCCGAACTGGCGGCAGGCAAGGATACAGACGACGGCGCACCGGTGCCCTTTCCTTTCAAATCCGCTGCTGAAATGCTGGAAATGTCCACAGCCTCCGGCAAGACAATTGCCCAGATGAAACGCGCCAACGAAGACAGCAGGGTCGGTCACGAAAGTCTGCGGACCGGCACTGCAAGGCTCTGGCAGGTTATGAATGACTGCATCGAACGCGGACTGACAAACGACGGCATTCTGCCAGGCGGGCTGAATGTCAGGCGCAGGGCAAAGGGTATCTATGACAAGCTGCTGGAAGAACGTGGCATGAACCTTTCGGCGCCACATACGATCAACGACTGGATGAGCGTCTATGCGATGGCCGTGAATGAAGAAAACGCAGCCGGCGGCCAGGTTGTTACCGCCCCTACAAACGGTGCCGCAGGCGTACTGCCGGCCACGCTGAAATACTACCTCGAACACGTACCAGGCGCATCAGAAAGCCATATCGAGGACTTTTTGCTGACAGCCGCAGCCATCGGCGGGCTGGTCAAATACAATGCGTCGATCTCCGGTGCCGAAGCCGGATGTCAGGCCGAAGTAGGCTCTGCGGCGGCAATGGCGGCAGCGGGCCTCTGTGCAGTCATGGGCGGGACGCCCCAGCAGGTCGAAAACGCCGCGGAAATCGCGCTTGAACATCACCTTGGGATGACATGTGACCCAGTCAAAGGACTGGTGCAGGTGCCCTGTATCGAGCGTAACGGACTGGGCGCGATCAAGGCCGTTTCGGCCGCTTCACTCGCCCTGCGCGGTGACGGCACCCACCTTGTTCCTCTGGATGCCTGTATCGAAACCATGCGGCAGACCGGGGCCGATATGTCAGAAAAATATAAAGAGACGTCGCTGGGTGGACTCGCGGTGAATATCCCTAATTGCTGAATGAACGGTCAATTCTGAACGGCCATTCAAAACGTCTCAACCTTTGCTTGCAATAGCGCGACACCCGCCGTAGGGTCCGCCAATGTCTGTGGACCGCCCCCTGCTGGGTATCATGCTGATGCTCGGTTTCTGCATCATCGCCCCTGTCGGGGATGCGGTGGCAAAAATACTCGGCCAGACAGTCCCGGTAGGTCAGCTTGTCATCGTGCGGTTTGCAGTACAGGCCGTGGTGCTTGTGCCGCTAGTCTGGATCACCGGCAGGGCCTGGAAAACCAGCGGGCGTGTACTGTCGCTGACTGTGCTGCGGACGGTTCTGCATATTGCGGGCATCGGAATGATGGTCACGGCCCTGAAATACCTGCCGTTGGCCGACGCCATTGCCATCGCCTTTGTCATGCCTTTCATCATGCTGATACTCGGTCACTATGCGCTTGGTGAGGAGGTGGGCAGCCGACGTATTGCGGCCTGCGCCGTGGGTTTTGTCGGTACACTCCTGGTTGTGCAGCCCAGCTTTGCTGCGGTGGGCTGGCCTGCTCTGCTGCCGATCGGTGTGGCGCTGAACTTCGCGTTTTTCATGCTGGTTACGCGCCAGATTGCCAAGCAGACAGACCCCATCGGACTACAGGCCGTCAGCGGCGTGATCGCAGTGCTGATCATGGTGCCGGTCTTTGTGATGTTTCAGGGCAGCAGCTTTTCGCAACTGCAGCTGATCTCTGTGTCCTCAACCGACTGGTCACTGCTTCTGAGCATTGGCCTGCTGGGGACGGTCGCGCACCTGCTGATGACCTGGTCTCTGCGGTATGCGCCCTCTGCCACGCTGGCACCGATGCAGTACCTCGAAATTCCCTTTGCCACAGTCATCGGTTTTGCGGTTTTCGGAGATCTGCCCAACCCGATGGCCACGGCGGGAATTATCATAACGATGGCGGCAGGTCTTTATATCGTGCTGCGCGAGCGGGCCACCGCCCGTGCAGTCCAGGCCTGAGCAAGGTATCGGCCACCCTGTGCAGCTCCGAACGCGGCAGCAGGCACAGCATATAAGGGGCATCCATGCAAAGCGTGACAGGCCCCGTCGCCCGGTTGGACGTGCCCGACCGGACGCCGGGCGCAAAATTGAGGCCATCAATCGGCCATTCCAGTCCTTCGGACCGCCCCGTGACGGGACCCATAGGGAACAGCGAAACACGCAGCCCCGGCACCGCATCAAAGCGCATCTCAGGCGGGCACAGAAAGACAATATCATGCGCGCCAATCACGATCACAGGGCTGTCACATCGCACTGTCATCGTGTGAAAAACCGCCAGCTGGTGATCAATGCGCCCGCCGGCAAAGCCAAGAGCGAGGATCAGTGGCGCATCCGTGTTGCGTAACGCCTTGTCAAAATCCGTACTGTCCTGTTCAGCGATGTGATGCACACGCTCTGCGGGGATCTGCGCGAGAGTATCCGGACTGATCGAATCCATGTCACCGATTACGGCCTCCGGCAGCATACCTGCCGCAAGCGCAACCCCCGCGCCGCCATCCGCTGCAATACAGGTCTTTGCCAGAGGCTGCACTGTGGTAAAATCTTCCGGGCCGACCTGTCCGCCTCCGACCAGAATGAGCGGTAGATCGCTGAAAAAGATGGAGTTTTTCACTAAAGTTTAACGCCCTTCGAAGAAGTAAGTCACAATGTTGCCACGAAATGATACGGAAATAATCACAGATTCGCGCCGGTTTGGCACCTGCCATCTTGGTAAATATCTTGTTGATAATCACTGAGGACGAGCATCCGATGATGAATAATAACAAGATACTTACAGTTTCCTACGGCACTTTTTCCTGCACGCTGGAAGGTTTTGACGACAGCTTTGACACCATGAAAGCGATTGCGGAATACTTCCGCGATCTGGCGGCTGATGACCGGTATTTCGGCGCTGAACCGCCCCAGCCCGATGCAGAACTGCTGGCACGTATTGCCGAACGCGAGGTCTCCCGCCGGGTTGAAGCCCGTGAACAGGACGGCAGGATCATGCTGAAGGCGCACGAAGAGGCCGGAGAATCGACAGCGGCTGAAGTGGCCACACCGCAGGATCAGGCTCCTTCCCCCGTCGCTGAAGCACCCGACGCCGCGCCTGTGACTGCGGCAACCACGGCCGCAGTTGCCGCTGCGCATGCACCTGCATTTGTGCCTGAAGCGGTGACGGAAGCCCCGGCCATCATGGAAACCCCTGCGTCAGAGCCTGTAGCACAGATGCCGGACGCCGTTTACGCAGAACCAGCTGCATACGCGCCTGAAACTGCCGGTCAGACCGCCTGGGAGGCGCCCCTTGAGGAGGACGTGGCAACCGAGGAACCTGTCGCAGAAGAACCCATTGCCGCGCCGGCAGCACCGGTTGCCGAAGTACCAGTTGAGACCTTTGCTGCCGAAATCCCGGATACGGCAATTGCCGAAGTGGCCCCTGCACCGGTATCAGACGCCGCCGCCTTTTTTGCTGACAGCCCGGCGGTAGACGAAACTTTTTTCGAGGCAGATGCCAATGCCCCGGCAGACCACGATTCCCTGACGGTTGCTTTTGACGGGCCGGAGCCGCAGCAGGCGGACATTCCCGAGGCTGAGGACACCGGTGCGGCACGGGTTGAAAGCATTGCGGACCGGCTTGCCCGTATCCGCGCCGTCGTATCCCGCCATGATGATGCTGATGCGCAGGTCGATGTGGATTACGAAGAAGAGGTCCTGGAAAACGCCGGGCCCACGTCGGAGTTCAGTGGGATACCCATGCCGGATTTTTCCGACGCTGACGAAGAACTCGAAGGCGTAGCGGAGCAGAACGACGAGGAAATGCTTGCGGATGTAGCCCGCGACATCAATGAGGCATTCGAGGCGGATGATGTTACAGCCAGTGCCGGCGCGGTTGAGGAGGACCTCCGGGATGAGGAGGTCGACCAGGACGATCTGGCTGCGATTCTCCAGCGGATCGAGACCGGAGTACCGGCCGATGACACTGAACAGGAGATGGGCGGGGCAGACGCCGCCGGAGATGTGAAGCCTCTTATTCTGACAAGTGAAGACAGCACTGAATCGAACGAAACCGGGACAGATCATCAAGATGATGATGACACAATCGTCATCGCAGATGAGGCCATATCGGATGCAGATCCCGACGGACCTGCCCATGCGCAGGACCGTAATCTTTTCGCGTCTGATACTGACGCCGGCGAGTACGGGGACATCAGCGAAGAAGCGGCAGTGTCAGAAGTCGTCGAGGGCGCTGATGCACCTGTGACGGAAGCCGAAACCGCACACACTGAAAAGGAGTTCGTGGAAAGCGCCGACACAGAAACGGTTTCCCCGGTCACAGCGCGGGTGATGAAAGTCAGCACCGAAGAGCTTGATGCGGCCCTGGAGAGCGGCGAGCTGGAAACGCTAGAAGCTGATGGCGCCGAACAACGCGCTCGTGACAGTGAGGCGGATAAACCGGCTGCGCGTGACACCCTGCCGGCGATCGGCGAGGGGTCGGATGAAGATGTATCGCGACTGATGGCCGAAGCTGACCACCAGATGGAAGAACCCGAAGGCGCGACGCGACGCAGCGCTTTTGCGCATCTGCGTGCCGCCGTTGCTGCCCGCTTTGCGGACAAAACAATGGCGACTACAGAAGAAGACGTCCGCGCTTCCGCGGATGTTTACCGCAGTGATCTGGCCGAAGTTGTAAAACCCCGCCGCCCTGTCGCAGAAGGCCCGGTGCGCACCGACCGCCCCGAGGCGTCGCAGGCCGCACCGCTGAAGCTGGTAGCCGAACAGCGCATCAGCGAGGATGAAGTACCTGCTGCCCCGGTGGCACCGCGTCGTGTCGCGGCTGCTTTTGCAGAGGACACTGATGCAACCCAGGACACCGGATTTGCAGCTTTTGCCGAAGAAATGGGCGCTACCAAACTGCCCGACCTTCTCGAAGCGGCCGCCGCCTACATGGCTTTCGTCGAAGGACAGGAACAGTTTTCGCGCCCGCAGCTGATGACCCGCGTGCGCCAGGCAGAAGGCGGCAACTTTTCCCGCGAAGACGGCCTGCGCAGCTTTGGTCAGCTGCTGCGCGCCGGCAAGATCGAGAAAATGCAGGGAGGACGCTTTGCAGCCTCAGAAGATATCGGCTACCGCCCGGACGAACGCGCAGCAGGCTGAACGTGAACTTTCATAGCCCTGGAAACAGCGGCAGGCTCTGGCCTGTCGCTTTTTTTCTTCAGGTTTCTCCGTCCGGCCCGTCCGGATCGGCCTGCCCGATCCCACGGAACACCGCCCGGAGCGGCACTGCCCACAGCACGCCAAGGCCTACATAAACCAGTAACTCAACCAGTATTGACGGACGGTCCATCAGGCTGACCACCGAAACCGCCACTACGATGTAAAGCGGCAGTCCGATCAGCAGAATCAGAAGCGCCAGCCGCCGGCGGGTCTTGTAGGTCATATTGCACCTCAGTCTGCGAATGGATCCGTAACGAGAATCGTATCTTCCCGTTCGGGAGAGGTAGAAAGTAGGGCAACCGGGCAGTCGATCAACTCTTCCACCCGACGTACATATTTGATTGCATTAGCCGGCAGATCAGCCCAGCTGCGCGCGCCCTCGGTGCTTTCTGACCAGCCCGGCATCTCCTCGTAAATCGGAGTACAGCGGGCCTGATGGTCTGCGGCTGTGGGCAGGTAGTCGACCCGCCGCCCGTCCAGCTCATATCCGACACAGATTTTCAGCGTGTCAAATCCATCTAGAACGTCGAGCTTTGTGAAAGCTATCCCGTTCACGCCGGATGTCGCACAGGTCTGGCGCACCAGCACCGCGTCAAACCACCCGCAACGACGCTTGCGGCCTGTGACAGTACCAAATTCATGACCTCTTTCGCCCAGACGCTGTCCGTCCGCGTCGTCCAGCTCCGTCGGGAAAGGCCCTTCGCCCACACGGGTTGTATAGGCCTTCACAATGCCCAGCACATAGTCGATTGATCCCGGCCCGATCCCCACGCCGGTGGCCGCCTGACCCGCTATAACATTTGACGAGGTCACGAACGGGTATGTGCCGAAATCAATGTCCAGCAGCGCGCCTTGTGCGCCTTCGAACAGAATGCGCTTTCCGGCTTTTCTCTTTTCATTCAGCACCTTCCAGACAGGGGCTGCATATTTCAGAATCTCGGGCGCCACTGCGCTCAGCTGCGCCAGCAGCGCGTCGCGGTCTACTGGCTCGATGCCAAGACCGCGGCGCAGCGGGTCGTGATGCTGCAACGCGCGGTCAACGCGCGCCTCCAGTGTAGCCGGGTCTGCAAGGTCCGCCACTCGCACGGAACGCCTGCCGACCTTGTCTTCATAGGCCGGGCCGATACCCCGCCCGGTGGTGCCGATTTTGGTGCCCTTGCTCGCGGCCTCTTCGCGCGCACGGTCCAGTTCACCATGGATGGGCAGGATCAGCGGTGTGTTTTCGGCGATCATCAGCGTTTCGGGCGTGATTTCCACACCCTGCCCGCGGATCGTGTCGATCTCGCCCAGCAGGTGCCATGGATCCAGCACAACGCCGTTCCCGATCACAGAAAGCTTGCCACCCCGCACCACACCCGATGGCAAGGCATTGAGCTTGTACACTCTGCCGTCAATCACCAGGGTGTGGCCCGCATTATGCCCGCCCTGAAACCGCGCGATCACATCTGCACGTTCGCTGAGCCAGTCAACGATCTTGCCTTTTCCCTCATCGCCCCACTGGGCGCCGACGACGACAACATTGGCCATGGCGGGTCCTTTTCATCCGGGTTAAACCGGCGCCGGTATACCCATGTGACTGCCGGTGTGCCATGGACTTTTTGCCCCGGCCTGCGGATATTTCCGCCATCTGAGGAAAGGCGTCTTTGAAATATGGATATGATGGGATTTCTGACCCGCTGGCTTTGTGCCCTCATCCTGCTGGCCGCGACATTCAACCCGACCCAGTACAACTATGTACAATGGGTGCGGGATTATGGCGGCCAGAACCTTTCGGTAGCGGTCCTGGCCGGCCTGCTGCTTGCGGTGGGTTACATCATATATCTGCGTGCCACGCTGCGCTCTATTGGCGGGCTGGGTATGACCCTTGTGCTGGCGATCTTTGCGGCATCTGTCTGGGTGCTGCGGGATCTCGGCATCGTAGACCTCGATAAACCCGGACTGAATGTCTGGTTGGGTCTCATTGCCCTGTCGCTTGTGCTGGGCATCGGGCTGAGCTGGAGCCATGTGCGGCGCGCGCTTTCCGGTCAGGCCGACATGGACGATGTAGACGAGTAATCTGTGCCGTGGCACAGTAGCGCGATGACCCGCAAAACCGAACGACCCGAAGACTTTCAGAAGTTCTACTATGCCAAAGTGGGCCTTGGTGAAGGCTGTGGCTGTGCAGAGCGCGTTATTGACATGCACGAATTCGACCGCCTGGCCGGCCGGTCGGGGCGTCGGTTGCCAAGGCTGCCACAGCGTGGCGGTTTTCGTCGGTTTCTGCAGAAAGCGGGCCTGACATCGCGTCCAGAGCGACCGGATTAGAGACGGACAGGCGCCCCATGAGGCGTGCGCAGGAAAGCGGCCTCCCAGGCGGCCTTTTTCTCCTGCAACTCTGTCGCACCAGCCAGCCCTTTGTCCCCCAGGAACGCCTCCAGCGTTTCCAGCCAGGCAGCAAAATAATCGTCGCCACCGTCCAGTTCCCGTGACAGACCGTCCTTTTTCAGTGTCGCACCAAAGGCCACTGCCCACTCCGGCCAGTCAAAATGCCCCGCTTCATTCAGATGCACGGTAAGTGCAAAGACCTGCGCGTGCCACGGTTCGGAAAAGACAGGCTCCGGGCGGGCAGTCATGGTGCCGCCTTCAGATAGCTCTGCCACAGGTCCAGTACGACTTCATCACGCGGGTGCTCCGGGTGCGCCCAGAGCTCTGATGCAGGGAAAGCCACCGCGTAAAGCGGCTCGGCTGCATCGCCCAGCCGGTGGGCTGAGCTGTCAGGCAGAATATGCGTGCCGTGATACCGCACAATCCTTCCGTGCGCTCCGGCGGCATAGGACGGCAGGCGGGTATGTCCGCCATCGACCATTATGTTGGAGGCGATCCTGCGTGTGACAACCGCGTCACCCGGCGCAAAGGTCGGAGCGATATCGCTGGCGCGGTCGGCCGGGCCTCCGGCGGCCAGCACACCTGCGACGGCATCCGGTTTCAGCGCCCGGTCTGCATCCGGGCTTTTTGTAACGGGACCGCCCGCCAGTTCTTCCGGGCTGACCAGACCGGTGTCAGCCAGAAGGTCGGCAAGGCCGGCAATCCACTTTTCGTAATAGGAAAACCGCGCATAGTCCGTTGGAGCAAGGCATTCCCGCGCATGTCGGGACACATCGATGTTCCATTTGCCGAACGCACCACAGGCAAGGGTCACCGCCAGCGCGCGGGCGTGCCAGTCTGCGTGAAAGACCTCGCCCTCTTGCTCAGGGATCACCGGTCCGTCGCCGAAACGGCCACCCATGTCATGAGGCCGGGTCATGGGCTCACCGCAAGGCCGGTACCGATCATACTGTCGCGCGTGACCAGCGCCATCAGCTGCTCTTCACTCATCCCATCCGTGCCTTCGGGACGCTGCGGAACGACCAGATATCTGACTTCGGCGGTCGAATCCCAGACGCGCACAGCAGTGCCCTCTGGCAACGTCACCCCGAAATCGGCAAGGACTTTTCGCGGCTCACGCACCGCACGCGCGCGGTAGGCATCGGATTTGTACCACGTCGGGGGAATACCCAGCAGCGGCCACGGATAACAGCTGCACAGGGTGCAGACGACCATATTGTGCGTCTCATCCGTATTCTGCACAGCAACCATATGCTCCCCCTGACGCCCGTAGTACCCCATCCCGGACACAACCGCCGTGGCGTCGTCGAGCAGTGCCGCACAGAAATCCGGGTCACGCCAGGCCCGTGCCACAACCCGGGCGCCATTACGTGGGCCAATGCGGTTTTCATAAGTGTCGATGATTTCATCCAGCGCTGCAGGATCGATGAGCCCTTTCTGCGTCAGAACGGTTTCCAGGGCGCGGACACGCAGCGCCGGGTCGGAGGGCAGACGGTCGTGCGGGTGGTCGCGGTGATCATGGGGCATAGGGACATCATTGCCCGCTCCCTGATCCTTGTCCAGCGCGGAACCCACGGCAGAAACAAGATATTTTATGCAACCGGAGCGGGCGTTTTTGTGTTATACTGCGGGTAAGAAGTGAGTCTGCTGCGCCTCAGTTCCAGGATATCCCTCTTAGTTGCGCGCATGTGAGCACCGCTTCGCCAGACCGTCGCCTCTGTGCGGCGGTTTTCGGTGTCGGGGAAAGCGTTCGCACACACCGATCGTCCCTTGCGGCGCAGATCAAACTTGCCTAGATAGCCCGGAAGCGAATTGGAAATCTGCAGGTCTCAATGGAAAACGTCGTCCTGATCGTCCACCTTATTCTCGCGCTCGCGCTTATCGCGGTGGTGCTGCTGCAGCGCTCCGAGGGCGGCGGGCTCGGCATGGGTGGTGGCGGCGGTGGCGCCGTATCGGGCCGTGCTGCGGCTACGGCGCTGGGCAAGGTGACCTGGATGCTGGCCATTGCTTTCATCTGCACTTCGATAACGCTGACTATTTTTGCAGCCGAGAATGCCACCGGTTCGTCGGTGGTTGACAGGCTCGGGGTGACGCCTCCCGCATCGGGCGAAGTTACCACACCGGCAGCGCCTGATGGCGACACGCTTCTGCCACCTGCACCTGGCGACAACGCACCGCTGGTCCCGACCCTCGACTGACATGAATTAACTACACTTTGCGGCAATGCCAGAATTCGCAACATGATGTTGCGGTTCGTCTTGCCTTTGCCGCGCGAATCCTGATACAATTAAGTCCCGTGGTGCTGTGAAGATTCATGGCTGAACCGGGCCGATTTCGACAGGCCTCAACAGACGCACGGGAGCTTCGGCACATGGCACGTTACATCTTTATCACCGGCGGTGTGGTCTCAAGCCTTGGCAAGGGGCTGGCCTCTGCGGCCCTTGGTGCGCTGCTTCAGGCGCGCGGATTTTCGGTCAGACTGCGCAAGCTCGATCCCTACCTGAACGTCGATCCCGGGACGATGTCTCCGTTTGAACACGGAGAGGTTTTCGTCACCGATGATGGCGCAGAAACAGATCTCGATCTGGGCCACTACGAACGTTTCACCGGCGTGCCCGCGCGCATGACGGATTCGGTCTCGTCGGGCCGGATCTATTCCAACGTGCTCGAAAAAGAACGCCGTGGCGATTATCTGGGGAAAACAATCCAGGTCGTCCCCCATGTGACGAACGAGATCAAAGCCTTCCTCGATGTCGGCGGTGACGAGGTCGATTTCATGCTCTGCGAGATCGGCGGCACCGTGGGTGACATCGAAGGGCTGCCCTTTTTCGAGGCGATCCGCCAGTACAGCCATGACAAACCACGCGGCCAGTGCATCTTTATGCACCTCACGCTGCTGCCCTATCTCGCTGCCTCCGGTGAGCTGAAAACCAAACCCACGCAGCACTCGGTCAAGGAACTGCAGTCCATTGGCATCGCGCCCGACATTCTGGTCTGCCGCTCTGAACAGCCGATCCCCGAAAAGGAGCGTGAAAAGATTGCGCTCTTCTGTAACGTGCGCAAGGAAGCGGTCGTTGCGGCCTATGACCTGAAAACCATCTATGACGCGCCACTGGCCTACCACGGACAGGGGCTGGACCAGGCCGTGCTCGACGCCTTTGACATCTCGCCTGCGCCTAAACCCGACATGACCGTCTGGCATGACGTCTCGGACCGGGTGCATAACCCAGAGGGTGAGGTCCGCGTGGCCATCGTCGGCAAGTACACCCAGCTTGAGGATGCGTACAAATCCATCGCAGAGGCCCTGACCCACGGCGGCATGGCCAATCGCGTCAAAGTGCGCGTGGAATGGGTGGACGCCGAGATTTTTGACACTGCCGATGACGTCGCTCCTCACCTTGAAGGCTTCCACGCCATTCTGGTGCCCGGCGGCTTTGGCGAGCGTGGGACCGAAGGCAAGATAAAGGCCGCGCAATACGCCCGCGAACACAAAGTGCCCTATCTGGGTATCTGCCTCGGCATGCAGATGGCCGTGATCGAGGCCGCGCGCAATGTCGCCGACATCAAATCCGCGGGCTCCGAGGAGTTTGACCACGAGGCTGGTAAAAAGCGTTTTGAACCGGTCGTTTATCACCTCAAGGAGTGGGTCCAGGGCAACGCCAAGGTCTCTCGAAAGGTCGGGGACGACAAGGGTGGCACCATGCGGCTGGGCGCATATGACGCCGTGTTGAGCGAAGGTTCAAAGGTCGCAGAGGTCTACGGCACCACGACCATCGATGAACGCCACCGCCACCGCTATGAAGTCGACATCAAATACCGCGACAAGCTCGAAGAGGCCGGTCTGGTGTTCTCAGGCATGTCGCCCGACGGCAAACTGCCCGAGATAGTCGAATGGCCGGATCACCCCTGGTTCATCGGCGTCCAGTTCCACCCGGAACTGAAATCCAAGCCCTTTGACCCGCACCCGCTGTTCCGCGATTTCGTAAGAGCAGCGAAAGAGATTTCGCGTCTGGTCTGAGGCGGGAAGCCGGACAAATCTTCATCCGGTTGCGATCCCCTCATGCTGCCTATTGGGGTGCGGACAAAGGTCTGCTTTGGCCGAGTTGTTTTGCCTGATGCAAAAATGCACGCCAGACGAGGCGCGAGCGGCACCCGAAATCAGAGCGTTCTGACCGCTTTACGGAATTCACCGGGGCTTTGGCCGGATGTCGCTTCGAATGCCCGGCTGAAGGCACTGCGGCTTGAAAAGCCGACAGACTCCGCAACACGCTTCATCGGCAAATCGGTATTGCGCAGCAGATCGCCCGCCTTGCGCAGGCGTAGATTGCGCAGGAGCTCCATCGGTCCTGCGCCGTATGCTTCGGAAAACCGCTTCGCAAATGCGGCCCGGCTCATACCGGCAATGTCCGCGAGGGTTTCGACAGAATACGGTTTGCCCGGCTCGTTCAGCATCGCATTCAGCGCTTTCCACAGCATCGGATCACGCAGCGCAGCCATCCAGTCCAAGGGTCCGCCCTGCTCTGTCATTCGCTTGCGCATCATAACAATTACAGCCTGCATCAATAAAACCCGGATCAGGGCGCGGCTGCCAACGCTGGGCTCGCACACCTCATGCATTAATGTGTCGACCAATATCATCAGGTCGCTGCCGGGTTCGGCACGCGTCACCAGTGGTTCACGGATCAGGTTGACCACATCGGTGGCCCCCATGAGTCCGATGCTCACATGAGCACAAAGAGCGATCAGGCGGCTGACGCTGCCGGCACTTTCATCCGGCACCGTTTTGAGAACCTGCGCCAGGTTCAGTGCCGCTGGTTTGCACGACGGCCCGGGTACGACCGTCGCACCGTCATTCAGGACCTCATGGCTGTTCAGCGATGGGACCAACACCAAACTGCCCTTGGTTATCCTGATCGGGGCCTGGCCCCGCATCGTGATCTGTCCCTCGCCGCACAGAACATAGTGCAGGGTAACCGCCGCATCCGGTTTGAGGGAAACATGGCAGGTTCCGTGGATCTCACAGACGGCAAACGGTTCCGTACGAATGTCGAGCTGATCGAATATGTGGTCATAGTTCATCAGGTGATTTTGCTCCTTAACTTCTTTGCCGTCACGGAAATTTTGGGGACTGGTCCAAATCAAGACGAAAAGGCACACCGACTGTCACACATAAGGTCTGTCGATACCTCCAAAGAAGGAAAAACCTGATGTGTAATTGCGATGACCATGATCACGGTGGCAGGAAACTGTCGCGCCGCGCAGCCATGACCTCCGGGCTGGCCGGGACAGCAGCGGCTGCAGCCACCGCACTGGCAGGGACCGCTCAGGCGCAAGAGAGGGCCAACCCCTATGCCGAGCCGGCCGAACCTGCGCTGCCCCCCTCTGACATGAAACTCGATCTGAGCCGCGCAGCCCTTGTGGTGACCGACCCCCAGAACGATTTTCTCAGCCCGGATGGCGTGACCTGGGGTGTGATTGGTGCGTCTGTTACCGAACACAACACGGTCGAGAACATCGAAACGCTGTTCCGCACCGCAAAGGAACACGACATCACCACAGCCGTTTCACCGCATTATTACTTTCCGACTGACCATGGTTGGAAATTTGAAGGCGCGCTGGAAAAACTGATGCACCAGATTGGCATGTTTGACCGCAAAGGTCAGCTGAACGTCGACGGTTTCGAAGGCTCGGGCGCGGACTGGCTGGAGCGGTACAAACCCTACATCAACGACGGCAAGACCATCGTGACCTCGCCCCACAAGATGTACGGCAACGACACCAACGATCTGACTCTGCAACTGCGCAAGCAAGGCGTGGATCAGGTTATTCTTGCAGGAATGTCGGCCAACCTGTGTACGGAATCGCACATGCGTGAACTGATTGAAAACGGTTTCGAAGTGGCCGTGGTACGGGATGCTACTGCTGCGGCGCAATTGCCCGAGGGAGACGGATATCTGGCGGCGCTGATCAACTTCCGCTACATCGCCAACGCTGTCTGGAGCACAGAAGAAGCTGTCGCGCAAATCAGGGCGGCTGCGCTCTGAGCCCACCCTTGCCCATTTAATCTGACCGTGGCCAGGGCTGCGCCGTGCCCGTTATCGGTTTCTCCGAAGGCGGGTGCGGTCACGGCCCGGTTCGCGCGGACAGATCGCCATCAAAGGACAAGGAAATGACATCAAATTCAGTCAGGGAAGACACCATAAAAGCCGTTCTGGGAAAGGTTTTCCGCCTTTACGTGCAGAGCCAGTGTTATCACTGGAATGTGGAAGGTCCAAACTTCCGCAGCCTGCACGCCATGTTTGAAACCCAGTACCAGACGCTCAGCGGGTTCAACGATGCTGTCGCAGAAAGGCTGCGTGTGCTGGGCATCAAAGCCCCTGAATCCCTGGACGAGCTTCTTGCTTTGTCCAATACCGCGCAGGATACGACCGCCCGGACAGCAGATGAGATGCTTGCGACCCATTGCGCCGGTTTCCAGAGTTTCAACGATGCTCTCCGTGATGCAATTCAGGTTCTTGCGGACGTCCGGGATGACGGCACAGTGGCGGTTATGTCCAATATTCTCGAATGGAGTGAAAAGGAGCACTGGATGATGTCAGCCTCCAGACAAGCAGGCTGAAAACCTGCATGCGCCTGCGTCAGTTATACCCGCGTCGGAACGGTCGCCAGCCCCGGGTCTGCATCGAACGCCGGTACAGTCGTCATTGGTCGCCGGGGCCTGCACGGCAGCTCAGCGCGCTTCCCCGCACCTGCCCGTCGTCACCAAACCTCGCCCTGCACTTTTGACGACACCTGAACAGACACATGTTCCCACATAACGCCGGTGCGAATCCGGGGAGGCTTTTTCAGGTTCACCGGCAACTTGCCCTCAAATCCAAGATTCAGCGCAGTGACCGCGCTTATGCATTGCGCGCGCGCTGCGTTGAGGGCATGTCAGAGGGATGCTCAGCTATCAGCATATGTATCACGCGGGCAATCTCGCGGACGTGCACAAGCACGGGCTTCTGGCCTGGATACTGGCTTATCTGACGCGCAAGGATAAACCCCTCACCTATATTGAAACCCACGCGGGCCGTGCGCTCTATGACCTGAGCAGCGAGGCCGCGATCCGCACCGGCGAGGCGGCCCAGGGCATCGCCCGCGCCGCCGGTTTTTTCCCGGAAGATCACCCTTTTTCGAGGACACTGGCCCGCATCCGCGCGGCACATGGGGCGCAGAGCTATCCCGGCTCGCCGCTCATCGCCTGCGGGATGCTGCGCGCGCGGGACAATCTGCATCTGGCCGAGCTCCACCCCGGTGAGCACGCAGAACTGCGCCAGGCGCTGCGCAGCTACAAGGTAAAATGCCACCGGCAGGACGGGTTTGAACTGGCACATTCGCTGTTGCCGCCGAGCCCGCGCCGGGGCTTGCTGCTGATTGACCCGAGTTATGAGATAAAGAGCGATTTTGACGAAATACCCCGCCACATTTCCCGGTACCACAAGGCGTGGAATGTTGGCGTGATCTGTCTGTGGTACCCTGTTCTGACCTCTGGCGCGGAGCGCGCAATGGTACGCCGTCTGCGCGCAGATCATCCCGCAGGCTTCAGCCATGAAGTCCGTTTCCCCCCTGCCAGACCTGGTCACGGCATGGTCGGATCCGGCCTTTTTGTCATCAATCCCCCCTGGGGGCTGCAGGACGAAGCAGCACGTCTGGCGTCACATTTCGCCGATCTGACTGGGTGATCTGCCAAAAAAAGTTGACCCGGTCAGGAGGCGTGGCAGGATACCGTTTATGCAACGCATCCTCGCCCTGCTGATGTTCATGCTCCCACAGGCCGCACTGGCCTGTGGTCAACCCGTTTGTCTGGTGGACCCCGACAGCCTGGCGCTGACACGGATCATTACATTCGAGGACACCCAGAGCCGCAACGGACCGGGCCACCAGATCTCTGATCTGCTGGTGCTGCCCGGTGCTGTGTTCGGCGAGCGGTTTGCCGGACAGCTCGTCGCAGCACAGGGCGATCACGACGTGGTCTCCGGCGAGGTGCTGTCACCGCTGACCGTCGTCGCCGGACCCCCTGGCCAGAACCTTTCCGTCGTTTTTATGCAGGGCAATAACGTACTCAATGGCTATGGTGCGGCGGGCTTTCCCAAGCGACATGCACAGGGGGAAGGAGCGATGGCCTTTCTGTTTGACGAGGACCAGTCGGCCATAGCCTTTCAGCTGCGCGGTGGCGAAGCGGGCACAGCCCGGGTCAGTTTTCTGAACAGGAACGGCACGGTTATTGCCGAGCTTGATCTGCCCCCCGCCGGTGAGCATTCCTTTGGTTTCGCCCGCGACACCGGCACAGGCGACATCGCTGGCGTGCTGATCACCAACACCGACCCGCAGGGCCTGGCGCTGGATAATATCCGCTTTGGCCGTGCTCCTGACCTGAGCTAGAAAGACCGGAATGTTTGAACGCCTTTTCCCCCGCCAGAAACGCCAGCAGGACCCGCTGCCGCAGCCTGACGCACAGCTTGCACTGGGCGCGCTTCTGGTGCGCGTCGCGATGGCGGACCAGAACTATCAGGCCTCGGAAGTAGGACAGATCGACCGCATTCTGTCCGCGACATTTGACCTGAAACCGCTCGATGCCGCGAAACTCCGCGCAACCTGCGAGGCTCTGGAACGCCATGCGCCCGGCACGCCGGAGTTCGCGGAGATACTGCGAAATGAAGTTGACTACGCCGACCGCAAAGCGCTCGCAGATGCAATGTGGTCTGTCGCACTGGCAGATGGCGAGCGTGATGACAGCGAGGAAACTCAGCTGACAGAAATTGAGACCGCACTTGGTCTGACCGATGCAGATATCGCTGCCGCAAGGGAAAACGCGCTGCGCGGAAACTGACAGTGGCACAGGCTGTGCAAAGGGACTATATCGCCGGTATGTTTGGAGAACTGCTCAAAAGGCTGACACAGCCGGAACCCGATACCCTGCCTGACGAGGACGCCCGTCTGGCACTCACTGCGCTGCTTGTGCGGGTGGCCCGCGCTGACAATCACTACAGCGATGGTGAAAAACAGCGCATCGATGCCATCAATGCCCGCCGCTACGGGTTGGGCCCCGGCGCCACGGATGCTCTGCGCCGTGAGGCCGAGAGCCTGGAGGCCGAGGCGCCCGACACCGTACGCTTCACCCGGGCAATCAAGGATGCCGTGCCCTACGAGGAACGTCTGGCCGTGCTCGAAGCGCTCTGGGACGTGGTTCTGGCCGATGGCGAACGCGCGCAGGAAGAAGATGCTCTGGTGCGGATGGTCAGCAGCTTTCTGGGCATCAGTGACCGTGATTCGGCCCTGGCCCGTCAGGCCGTCGACGCGCGGCGATGACCGCCAGCCTTCCGATGTACGACACGGCTGCCACAAGGGCAGCCAATGACCGTTTCTGGGATCTGATCCGGACAGCTTATGGCGACGGACCACCAAAGCTGGACCGCAACACTGATCCGCACGCAACCTGGGAAGATCCGGAACTTGTCCTGTCACAGACCTGCGGCCTGCCATTCCGCAACGGCCTGAATGAAAAGGTAAGCCTTGTGGGCACCCCGGACTATGGGGTACCCGGCTGCCCGCCGGGATACTACTGTTCTGTTCTTGCTGTGCGCATTGAAGACAAACGGACCGATCTGCGTGATTTCAGCGACAGCATGCTTGCCCGCAACGACCTGCGGTCCCAGTCAGGCTGGGCAGCTGTAGAAGCTCATCTGTCTGAAAACAATATCGGATTCAGCTTTTCCGGGCGAACCGTCGACACAGGCTCTCACGTCAGGTCGGCAGAAGCAGTCGCCTGTGGCGATGCTGATATTGCATCGCTTGACGCTGTCACATGGTCACTTCTTGTGCGCGATACCGACCTCACAGACCCGCTGCGGATCATTGCTGTGACGCGGCCAACGCCTGGACTGCCGCTGATCACCGCGGTGGGTCGCGATCCTGGCAAACTGCGCGCGGCTTGCCAGTCGGCACTGGCCGGACTGACGGCCCCGGATCGCGATTGCCTTATGATCCGGGATATAGTCGATATCCCCGCAGCGGCATATCTGGCCGAGCCGCTGCCGCCTGAGGATTGATCAGGGAACCGGATTCACCGCGTTCAGGCGACGCCGGCATGCTTTCCGCGTTGCAAATGGGCGCGTTTTGACCCCTTATACCGCACTGAAACAATTCAGAGACCTGTTCCCTTGACGACTCAAGCCCCGGTTATTGAAATCAGAAACCTGCACAAAGCCTATGGTGCGCTTGAGGTTCTTAAGGGCGTCGACATTACCGCGCCCAAGGGACATGTGATCTCGCTCATTGGATCGTCAGGTTCCGGCAAATCGACCCTGCTGCGCTGCTGCAACCTGCTGGAGGACAGCCAGCAGGGCGAAATCCTGTTCAAGGGCGAACCGGTGAGCTGGAAGGGCGATGGCCACAACCGGCGCCCCGCGGACGCGGGCCAGGTGCTGCGGATCCGCACAAATCTGAGCATGGTGTTTCAGCAGTTCAACCTGTGGGCTCATATGACCATTCTGCAGAATGTGATGGAGGCCCCTCTGACCGTGTTGAAACGCGATCGCGCCGAAGTGGAAGACGCCGCACGCGGGTATCTGGACAAGGTCGGGATCGGCGACAAATGCGATGCTTTCCCGGCACAGCTGTCCGGTGGCCAGCAACAGCGCGCAGCCATCGCGCGCGGCCTCTGCATGGAACCCGAAGCGCTCCTTTTTGACGAGCCGACCTCGGCGCTCGACCCTGAACTGGAGCAGGAAGTTGTCCGGGTCATCAAAGACCTTGCCGCCGAGGGGCGTACAATGATCATCGTGACACACGATATGAAACTGGCCGCTGATGTGTCAGACCACGTTGTCTTTCTGCATCAGGGCCTCATCGAAGAACAGGGGCCGCCGGAAACACTCTTTGGCGCGCCTTCATCAGAACGTCTGCGCGGGTTCCTTTCGGCAACTCAGCCAGCGTAACACCACCAAAAAAAGAAACGGGAGTATCACCAAAATGAAAAAACTGATCCTGACGACCGCTGCTGTCGCGCTGACTGCGGGTATGGCACTGGCTGACGGCCACGCAAAAACCGTCCGTATGGGCACCGAGGGCGCCTACCCTCCCTATAACTTCATCAATGACGCCGGTGAGGTTGACGGCTTTGAGCGCGAGCTGGGCGACGAGCTTTGTGCACGCGCCGAACTGACCTGCGAATGGGTCACCAACGAGTGGGACAGCATCATCCCCAACCTGGTGTCCGGCAACTACGACACCATCATCGCCGGCATGTCGATCACCGATGAGCGCGACGAAGTTATTGATTTCACGCAGAACTACACTCTGCCGGACCCTTCTGCCTATCTGGTTCTCTCCGCTGACGTCGATCTCGCCGGCGGCGTAATCGCGGCGCAGACCAACACCATTCAGGCCGCATTCATTGCAAATACGGGTGCAACGCTGGTCGAATTTGCAACGCCCGAGGAAACGATTGCTGCTGTGAAAAACGGTGAAGCAGATGCGGTTCTGGCAGACAAAGCATTCCTGACGCCGATTGCGGCCGATGACCCTGATCTGATGTTCCTCGAGCAGGAAGAGCTGATCGGTGGCGGCATTGGCATGGGTCTGCGCGAAAGTGACGGCGAGTTGCGCGGTAAGTTCGACGCGGCAATCCAGTCCATGAAGGACGATGGATCGCTCAATGCGCTGCTCACCAAATGGGAAATCGGCGGCGCCTTCTGATCCACTGACAGCGGGGGCGGCCAGGTGCTGCCCCCGGTTTTCTTTCCGGGACAATCCACCCTGCGAGGCCCGAGATTTTCAGTTTCTGTACAGATCCCAGCGTGTTGTCTGACTGGTCATGGATGGCCTGCTATCTGACGACCGGCAAACACATGTCGATCTATACATCGGTGTTTACCGTGCTGCTGCTGCTTGCGATCACCGCCCCGGTGGCGCTGGCTTTCGGTTTTGGCGGAGCGACCGCGGCCCGGTCACCGCTGGCCCCGCTGCGCTGGTTCGGCAAAAGCTATATCGCGATTGTCCGCGGCGTGCCGGATATCGCATTTTTTCTGTTTTTCGTGATCGCTCTTGATCAGGGCATTGAATATCTGCGCCACAAGGCACTCTGCCGCGACTGGTCAGAGCCGATCCGCCAGGGCAATGACTTTGTTGTCTGTCAGGCCGCCAAGATGCCGCTCGGCGACGCACCGCAATGGGTGCATGAAAGCTATGGGTTTGCGCTCGCGGTTCTGACCTTTGCAATCGTGTTCGGTGCTTTCGCCGCAAATGTGCTTTTTGGCGCAATGCGGGCCGTCCCACGTGCGCAGCTGGAAACAGCTGAAGCCTACGGCATGAGCCCGCGCCAGACGTTCTGGCGTGTACTGGTGCCGCAGATGTGGGTCTATGCCCTGCCCGGCCTCAGCAATCTGTGGATGGTACTCATCAAGGCCACACCCCTGCTGTTTCTGCTGGGCGTCGAAGACATCGTTTACTGGGCCCGTGAACTTGGCGGAACAAAAACCTCACGCTTTACCGACTACCCTCATGGTGACTGGCGCATGTGGTATTTTCTGGCGCTTCTGGTGTTTTATCTGATCTTCACCCGGATTTCCGAGATTGTTCTCGATCGTGTGATGCAGCGGCTGACGCGCGGACAGGCAACTGCCGGCGGCGAAGCACAGCGAAAGGCTCTGGCATGATCAGCACTGCGCGCCGAAAGCCCCCGCGCACCCTTGGTGCCGCAAGATGTCGATCAGCCGTTTTCCGCCTTGAAATTCATGGCGCCCGATCATGAGCTGCCTGGAAACCATCCAGGCTTACGGGCTCAGAGCCGTTGGCATTGGCGAACGATTGCTCCCACGCGAGGATTTCACCCTGTGTCAGCAATTTACCCTGATCGGCTCGGGGATGATATGGAATATCTACTTCGGGCTTGTGGCACTGACCTTTGGGTTTTTTCTTGCCACGGCGCTGGCTGTAGGCAAGGCCTCACCGAACCGGATGCTGCGCAAACCGGCTGAATGGTTTATCTTCATTTTCCGCGGCTCGCCTCTCTTTATACAGTTTTTCTTTGGCTATTTTCTGTTTCTCAGCCTCAAGGGCGTCCATCCGTTTTTCGACGCGTTTACGGCCGCCTGGCTGGGGGCACTGATCGTACTTTTCCTGAATACTGCCGCGTATTCAGGCGAGATCTTCTATGGCGCGCTGCTCTCAATCCCCAAAGGCGATACCGAGGCCGCCGACGCCTACGGTATGACCGGATGGCCACGGTTCCGGCGTGTCATCTGGCCGACGATGCTGCGTCTGGCCTGGCCAGCCTATACGAATGAAGCAATCTTTTTGTTCCACGCCACGGCGCTCGTTTTCTTCTCCGGCTTCCCCGCCTGGCAGCAGCGCGGCGATGCCCTTTATTACGCAAATTATTTTGCGGACAAGACGTTCAACCCTTTCGTGCCCTACCCGATCCTTGCGATGTATTTCATCATTCTGACGCTGATTGTTGTTGGGATCTTTGGAATGGTGAATGCGCGGCTGAACCGCCATCTGCCGCAGAACGTTCAGAAAAAGCTGCGTATACGCCCCAATCTGATCCGCTGATCCGGCCTGCCTGTGTGGCAGGTGCAACGCGCCAGACATAATTTGATCAAATTTTGCTGGCGATCCCTCGCAGAAAAAGGCATCTAAGAGAAAAGCCGCTCTGTGCAGCTGTATCTGTGGTGATTTATGAAAGACTGGCTTCGCAAGCATCCGCATGTGCGCACCATCCGGGTCGCGGCGTCTGACCTGAACGGACAGGCGCGCGGCAAGCGTATTCCCACACGTTTCGCAGACAAGGTTCTCCAGGACGGCACTCGTTTTCCGATGTCCGCGCTCAACCTCGACATCTGGGGTGAGGATATCGACGACAGCCCTCTGGTCTGGGAAACCGGGGATCGCGACGGTGTGCTGCGCCCTACCGCGCGTGGCTTCATGCCGATGCCGTGGCTGGATGCGCCCACGGCGTTGTTGCCGATCTGGATGTACCATGAAGACGGCCGGCCCTTTGACGGAGACCCGCGCCACGCACTGCGCCGCGTACTGGAGCGGTATGCCGCGCGTGGGCTGACCCCGGTCTGCGCGGTGGAACTGGAATTCTTTCTCATAGACGATTCCGGGCGAAACCTTCAGGTCCCGCCCTCTCCCCGATCCGGCAAGCGCCGGGTGGCCGGTGAAATCCTGAGCCTGAGAGCACTGGACCAGTTCGACACCTTCTTTACTGATCTCTATGACGCCTGCGAAGAGATGGACATCCCAGCGGATACTGCGATTTCAGAGGCGGGTCTAGGGCAGTTCGAGATCAATCTGATGCATTGCGATGACGCCCTGCGCGCCGCAGATGATGCGTGGCTTTTCAAGATGCTGGTCAAAGGCATGGCGCGCAAGCACGGGTTTGCCGCCAGCTTTATGGCCAAACCCTATGCTGACTACGCCGGTTCAGGCCTGCACGTGCATTTCTCGGTACTGGACGCCGATGGCAACAATGTCTTCGATGACGGATCGGAAACCGGCACGGATGTGCTGCGCCACGCGGTTTCCGGATGTCTGTCTGCCATGCCGGGTTCAGCTCTGATCTTTGCGCCACACGCCAACAGCTTCGATCGCATGGTGCCTGGCAGTCATGCTCCTACCGGGATCAGCTGGGCTTATGAGAACCGCACCTCCGCCATTCGTATTCCGTCCGGCAGCCCGGCGGCCCGGCGCATCGAGCACCGCGTCGCGGGCGGGGACGTAAACCCCTACCTGATGCTGGCGGCCGTTCTGGGAGCGGCGATTAACGGTATCGAGAATGGCACCGAACCGCCAGAGCCCGTCACCGGGAATGCCTATGAGGCAGATCTGCCGCAGATCCCCGGCAACTGGAAAGATGCGATCGATGCCTTCGAGGCAAGCGAGGACATCGCACGCATTTTTGCTCCGGAACTCATCAGGAACCTGGTGCTGACGAAACGCCAGGAACTGCATTATATGCAGGAACTGACACCCGCCGAGCAGGTGAACATCTATCTCGACACGGTCTGAGCAGAGGTGAGCAATGAAAATCGGTATCCTCATGACAGGTCACCCGCCGGACAGTCTTGCGGCCAACGGACGGTATGACGCGTATTTCGAGCGCCTGCTGGACGGCAACGGTTTTGAATTTGAAGGCTGGGCCGTTGTGGATGGCGCGTTTCCTCATGGGGTGGACGCCGCAGATGGCTGGCTGATCACCGGCTCGCGCCACGGCGCTTATGAAGCGCATGACTGGATCCCGCCTCTCGAGACATTTATCCGCGATGCTTACGCCGCCGGGGTCCCGATGATCGGCGTCTGTTTCGGTCACCAGATCATTGCGCAGGCCCTTGGCGGGCGCGTCGAAAAATTTGCCGGAGGCTGGTCTGTCGGGCGCACCGAATACGAAATGAACGGCCGGCAGGTCGCCATCAACGCGTGGCACCAGGATCAGGTTACCAAACGTCCGCCACAGGCCGAGGTCTTTGCCCGTACCGATTTTTGCGAGAATGCGGGTCTTGTTTACGGGGACCGTATCTGGACGATCCAGCCGCACCCTGAGTACGATTCCGACTTTATCGACGGGTTGATCGAAACCCGCGGACGCGGGGTTGTGCCAGAGACACTGCTGGAAAGCGCCCGAAAAAAAATGGACGCACCAACGGATCGTATGGCCGTCGCCAGAACGATGGCCGAATTTTTCATGAAAGAGAGGGCCTGATGGCCGACTGGACAGAAAACCTCCCGGACGCCGCGCAGGCATACCTTTCCGGCCGCCGCCTTGATGAGGTCGAGTGCATCATATCAGACCTGCCGGGCATTGCCCGCGGCAAAGCCGTGCCTGCCTCAAAGTTTGCGCGCCAGGACTATTTCTACCTGCCCGACAGTATCTTTTACCAGACGATTACCGGCGACTGGGGAGAGGCTGCAGGCGAGGACGGGTTCATCGAAAAAGATATGCTCCTGAAGCCCGATATGGACACGGCATCTGCCGCGCCATGGACAGGCGACTGGACCTTGCAGGTCATCCACGACGCCTATGACCGCCAGGGCAACGCCGTGCCGTTCAGCCCGCGAAACGTGCTGAAGCGGGTTTGCCAGCTCTATCGCGACAAAGGCTGGGAGCCGGTCGTCGCCCCGGAAATGGAGTTCTTCCTTGTCGCGCGGAACCTTGATCCTGCGCATGATATCAAACCGATGATGGGCCGCTCGGGTCGCCCCGCGGCTGCGCGCCAGGCCTATTCCATGACCGCGGTGGACGAGTTTGGTCCGGTGATTGATGACATCTATGATTTCGCCGAGGCCCAGGGGTTCGAGATCGACGGCATTACTCAGGAGGGCGGCGCTGGCCAGCTGGAGATTAATCTGCGACACGGGGATCCGGTGCGCCTGGCCGATGAGGTGTTCTATTTCAAACGCCTGATCCGGGAAGCCGCATTGCGGCACGATTGCTTTGCGACATTCATGGCCAAACCCATTGCGGACGAGCCGGGCAGTGCGATGCACATCCACCATTCGGTTCTGGATGCAAAAACAGGCACCAACATCTTTTCTGACAAGGACGGTGGCGAGACACCCCTGTTTCATCATTTTATCGGTGGCCTGCAGCACCACATGCCGGAAGCGCTGGCCGTGATCGCGCCCTATGTGAACAGCTACAGGCGCTACGTCAAAGACCACGCCGCCCCGATTAACCTGGAATGGGGACGCGACAACCGGACGACCGGCATAAGGATCCCTCTGTCCGGCCCGGAGTCGCGGCGCGTGGAAAACCGGCTGGCTGGCATGGACTGCAACCCCTACCTGGGGATCGCCGCGAGCCTTGCCTGCGGCTTTCTGGGTCTGACCGGTGCTGAACAACCCGCGCCCGAATTCCGTGGCGACGCCTATGATGGCGACGGAGACATCCCCCGCGTGCTTGGCTCTGCGCTGGATCTGTTCGAGCAGGCAGACGCCCTGCATGCCGTTCTGGGGCCAGAATTTGCCCGCGTGTATTCCATCGTAAAGCGCGCGGAATATGACGAGTTTCTGCAGGTGATTTCACCCTGGGAACGGGAACATCTCCTGCTCAACGTCTGAGGCCTTATGGATCTGCTCTATGCCAATGACCGGCAGGGGACGTATCCGGAAAGCTGGTACGCCGCCACGGTCTCGCCCGGTCCTGTGAGACCGGCACTTTCCGGGAAACTGCGGGCGGATGTCTGTGTCATCGGCGGTGGATACACCGGCCTTTCGGCGGCTCTCCATCTGGCTGAAGCCGGGCTCAGCGTCGTGCTGCTCGAAGCGCATCGTGCAGGGTTCGGCGCCTCCGGGCGCAATGGTGGACAGCTGGGCAGCGGCCAGCGTATCGATCAGACAAAGCTTGAAAAAATGGCCGGCCCAAAGACAGCGCGCAAGCTGTGGAACATGGGCGAGGAAGCCAAGGAGCTGGTACGAGGACTGATCGCGCGTCACAAAATTGACTGTCACTACAAACCCGGTGTCGCCTGGGCGGGGTCGCGGGTGTCCGAAGTCGAAGAACTGCATGACTACGCAGACTTTCTGCACGACCGGTATGGGTATTCTGACTGTCAGCCTATGGACGCGGATGCCTTCGCGCGCATATGTCCGTCGCCCGATTACAGGGGAGGCATACTGGATGTCGGCGCAGGCCACCTGCATCCGCTTGCATTTGCCCTTGGCCTTGCCAGCGCGGCGGAAACAGCGGGCGCAGTAATCTGCGAGAATGCCCGCGTGACAGAAATCAAACACGGCACTCCGGTACGAGTGACGACAGATGGTGGCGAAGTGACCGCAGACCATGTCATTCTCGGGTGTAACGGCTACCTGAGCGGCCTGGCACCTTCGGTGACCGCACGGGTAATGCCGATCAACAATTTCATCATCGCAACCGAACCTCTCGGAGACGCCGCCGACCAGGTTCTGGCACAGGATGTGGCCGTGGCGGACAGCCGCTTTGTGGTCAATTACTTCCGTCTGTCCCACGACAAACGACTGCTTTTCGGAGGCGGCGAGACCTATGGGTACCGCTTTCCTGCCGACATCGCGCGCGTTGTGCGCAAACCGATGGACGTCGTCTTCCCGCATCTGCGCGATGTGCGTGTGGATTATGCCTGGGGCGGAACGCTGGGGATCACGATGAACCGGTTTCCCTGTCTGACCAGACCAGCGCCAAACGTGCTCTCCGGGTCGGGCTACTCCGGTCACGGCGTCGGGACGGCAACCCATGCCGGTATGCTGATGGCTCAGGCTGTGCAGGGCCAGACAGAAGGTTTCGATACGATGCAGAGCATTCCGTCACCAGCCTTTCCGGGCGGCGGTGCATTGCGAAGCCCCCTGCTGGCACTGGCGATGACATGGTATGCACTGCGCGACAGGATCGGCGTCTGATTGCCGTCATAAAAGATTCACTTGGCCTTGCGCGCACCTTCATTTAGAATTTCCAAAAGTTAAATTAAGGAAATTCAAATATGCAGCTGCCTGATATGCACGCCGCCGAGCCGATCCCGGATGCCGCAAGAACCGAGATTGAACGCCTTCTGCGCAGCGGTGATCTTTTCCGGTACACCGCAGAACACGATTCTCCTGTGTCTCTGCTGGAAGCAGAATTTGCAGAAATGATGGGCAGCCGGTTCGCGCTGGCTGTTTCCTCATGTTCGGCGGCACTCTTTCTCTCTCTTCGTGCGCTTGGCCTGAGTGCCGGCGCGCGGGTTCTCATACCCGGCTTTACGTTCGCGGCTGTTCCTTCTGCCGTCGTGCATGCGGGCTGCGTGCCTGTTCTGTGCGAAGTGGGCGAGGACTACCGAATCAGTATGAATGACTTTGCGCACCGGCTTAAGGGTGGCATCGACGCCGTGGTCGTCAGCCACATGCGGGGGCACACTTCTGATATGGATGCGATTATGGCGCTGTGCAGCGAGGCTGATGTGCCGGTAATCGAAGATGCCGCACACTCGCTTGGAACCGTCTGGCGCGGGCGGAAGATTGGCACAATCGGGAAATTGGGCTGCTTTTCTTTTCAGTCCTATAAAATGGTCAATGCCGGCGAAGGCGGCATCCTCATCACTGACGATGCGGACCTTGTGGCGCGTGCGATCATCATGTCAGGCGCATATGAGCACAACTGGAAAAAGCATCCCGTTCTGCACGAAGCCTTTGCGCGCTGGCAGAACCAGTTACCGCTTTATAACCTGCGTCTCAGCAACATGTCGGCGGCGCTGATCAGGCCACAACTGGATGCCCTGCCCAGGCGTGTGACAGACGGGCGCCGAAATCACGACTATGTCGCAGCCCGCCTCAATGCGGCACGGTACTTTGACGTGCCCGATCCGCTGCCGGGTGAAGAGCGTGCACCGGACAGTATCCAGTTCAACATCCTTGAGCTTGAGACCGACCAGATTGCGGCTTTTGCTGCGCTGGCAGACCGCAAGGGTGTGAAGGTTCAGGTTTTCGGCCAGAGCAAAGACAATGCGCGCGCCTTCTGGAACTGGCAGTTTATCGAGAACCTGCCTGATCTTCCGGCGACAAGAGACATGCTCATGCGCGCCTGTGATGTAAGGTTGCCGGTGCGGCTTACTTATCCCGAGCTTGATGCTGTCACGCAGGTTCTGATGGACGCGATGAAGGAAGTCACCGCGCCAGACAGTGTCGCAGTCGCCTGAGTTCCATATTATTTCAGACGGGACAGCTTGTCCTGAAGTTCAGCCAGCTGCTTTTTGATCGCATCCAGGTCTTCGCCTTCGGCAGCGTCTCCTGCGGTCTTTTCCGTGTCAGCCTGCCCGCCCCAGCCGGTGCCGGCCGCGCCACCCATACCACCTGTCATAGCCTTCATGAACGCTTCCTGCTGCGCCTGCATCAGCTCGAACCCGGGCATCTTCGCCATCGGGTTCATCGCATTCATTTTATCCATCATCTGGCTCTGACCGTCTCGCAGCATCTCAAAAGATGCCTGCAGGAACTGCGGGACAACACTGGCGCCGGGGGTCATATAGCTCCGGACCAGATCGTTCAGGACATCCACCGGCAGCACGCTCTCGCCACGGCTTTCGTGTTCGGCGATGATCTGCAGAAGGTACTGGCGGGTCAGATCGTCGCCCGATTTCAGATCCACAATCTGGACTTCCCGCCCCTCGCGGATGAAACCCGCGATATCTTCGAGCGTTACGTAGTCACTTGTTTCGGTGTTATACAGCCTGCGGCTTGCATATCGCTTGATCAGCAGTGGTTGCTTCTGTTCCGCCACAGGTCTTCTCCCCGACATCAGTGCTGCATTGCAGCTTAGGACACTGTTTTCCAAAAAGAAAGGGCGGGCTGTCGTCAGCCCGCCCCATAATATTGCGCTTTTTCAGGGAGGATTCAGCGCAAATCTCTGAGCCGTCTTACTTGGCGGCTGCTTTTTTCACAGCTGCAGTCGCCTCGGTTGTGGCTTTTTTGACTGCGGCAGTTGCGTCTTCGCTCATGTCTTTGCCAGCGGCCATCATCAGCTCAACGGTGTCCATCTGTGCTTTCTTCGCGATTTCTGCGAAGGCTGCCATGTGCTCTGCTGCTGTTTCCGAGTATGCGGAAGCAAAGTCTGTCATTGCTTTTGCGTAGTCAGCAGGCTCTTTTTTCGCTTTGGACATTTCTGCCAGTTTGGAGAATGTGTCCTGTGCCCACTTGCTGGAGATCTCTGTCGATTTCTCAGCAGCTGTCAGCGCCACGCCGGAGAGTTTCTCGTTCAGCGTTGCAGTTGTCTTGAATGCGTCTTCCATCGCCGCTGTGTCCACCGGGAAGGAGCCCAGAACGTCTTTGAACATTGCATTCATGTCTGTTGTCTTAGCCATTTCAAATTCCTTTCGTCGCCTTGCGGGACCACCCCGTTTCTGCGTCTGAAAACTATATAGACGCTGCACTGCAGCATTTCAAGGTTTTTTTTCTGCATTGCAGCATTAATCGGCGGATCAGGAATTAGTCTACCAAAATCATAAGGTTGCCTTGCCAGCAACATATGTACCGGGTGCATCACAGAGCACGGGGTGGCTCGAATCTCCCGGAATACGTGCGGGAATCTGCTTGCCAGAGCGCTTTTCCAGCCATGCTTCCCACCGCGGCCACCAGGAACCTTCATTGAAATCCGCATCCTCCAGCCAGTCTTTGTGATCCAGACTGAGATCAGGGTTGGTATAGTGACCATATTTTTTCCGGCTGGGCGGATTCACAATGCCCGCGATGTGTCCGGACTGGGTCACGATAAAGGTTTTGTCCTTTGATCCCATCTGCTGGACACCGCGATAGCTGTCTTTCCAGGCCGCAATATGGTCTGTCTCGCAGGCAATCGCACAGAGCGGCACGGTGATATCCGACAGCTTCAGCCGATGGCCCATCAGTTCGAACCCGCCGTCGGCCAGTTCATTGCGCTGACACAGACCACGCAGATACTGCTTCGCCATCTTACCCGGCAGGTTCGCACCGTCACCGTTCCAGTAGAGCAGATCAAACGCGGGTGGTGTCTCGCCCATCATGTAGCTTTTGATCGCAGGGGTATAGATCAGGTCATTGCTGCGCAGGAAACTGAAGGTTCTGGCCATAATCACTGATGGCAGGACGCCTTTGTCCGCGATTTCCTCTTCGATCCCGTCGATAAAATCGTTGGTCAGGAAGGGCGTGAACTCTCCCTGATCAGAAAAGTCTGTCAGCGCGGTAAAGAGCGTCGCGGATTTCACCGACTTGTCGCCGCGCTGCTTCATCAGCGACAGTGTCAGTGACAATGTGGTGCCGGCGATGCAGTAACCGACCGCATTGACCTGCTTCTCGCCAGTGATCGTTTTGATTTCACTGATCGCGCTCAGGTAACCGTCTTCAATATAATCTTCGAGACCGATCTCAGCATACGTCGGGTCCGGATTGATCCACGAGACCATGAAGACCGTGTACCCCTGCTCGGTCAGCCATTTCACAAGGCTGTTCTGCGCCTTGAGGTCGAGAATATAGTACTTGTTGATCCAGGGCGGGAAGATCACCAGCGGCGTTCTGCGCACTTCATCCGTGGTGGGCGTATACTGGATCAGTTCCATCATCCGGTTGCGGAAAACGACGCTGCCGGGTGTTGTGGCGATGTTGCGCCCCAGCTCGAACGCCTCTTCGTCCGCCAGTTTGACGACCAGCTCGCCGTTGTTGGCCTCAAGGTCGTGGATCAGATTCTCCAGACCCTGAACAAGGCTCTGCCCTTCGGTCTCGATCGCCCGCTCCAGCGCATCGGGGTTCGTCGCCAGGAAATTCGTGGGCGACATCATATCAACGATCTGGCGGGCAAAATACTTGAGCCTGTTTTTCTCAAGCGGGTCGAGATCCCCGACGTCTTCTACAGCGCGGGTCAGCGCCTGCGCGTTGATCAGGTACTGTTGTTTGACAAAATTGAAATAGGGATGCGTATCCCAGAGCGGGTTGGAAAAGCGTCGGTCTGACGGGCCGGGATCCTCCGGCGCGCTCAGCTTTCCCTTTGCCAGCGTTTGCTGCGCCTGCACAAAGTGCTTCATTGTCTCGGACCAGTAAGACATCTGATGTTCCAGCACCTTGGCCGGATTATTGACCGCCTCAGCCCAGTAGGACTGCGCCGCCTTGCCGAAGAGATCCTGCCCGGGCCCGTCCAGTGCCGGGTTGTGCCCCTGCCTTGTTGCCATGACCCGGTGCAGCCGTTCGCTCAGCTCCTCAACTTTCTGCAGGTTGTGCGTCATACGCTCCAGCGTTTCGCCGGAGGGGATATCGGGAGTGTCAGTTTTTGTTGTCATATCAGTCTTTCCCTCGTATGTTGCACCTGCAGCATATTGTCGTTGGCTTTCAGGGGGCGGGGCGGCTTTCTGTACTGGTGCGCCCGTTTGATTGAAGGATACCCCTATGCGCTACATGGCCACATACGACCTTATGGAGACGATCCGGAACACGAACCAGTGGCTGGGTGCATCCGCTCTTGCAATGGCATCCTACCCTGCCTTTGCCATGATACCAAATCCTGCATTGTCCTGGGCGCGCGCCTGGGGCGAGGTGACCGAGCGCACGTTCCAGCGAATGATTGTCAAACCGGACTGGAATATCCCTCCGGTGCCCGGCGTAGACGGGCAGGATCATGTTGTCACAACCGAAGCGGTAATTGAACGTGACTTTGGCGACCTGCTGCATTTTGTCGTACCCGGCAGAGAAGAACCCAAGCGAAAGGTTCTGCTTGTTGCGCCGATGTCCGGTCACTACGCAACATTGCTGCGCTCGACCGTGATAAGTCTGCTGCCCGACGCCGACATTTACATCACCGACTGGCACAATGCGCGCGATATCCCGGTCAGCGCCGGTAAATTCGATATCGAGGACTACACGCTCTATCTGGTCGACTTCATGAAAAAGATGGGTCCGGACACACATGTAATCGCGGTGTGTCAGCCTGCACCGCTCACGCTGGCCGCGACCGCCTATCTGGCCGAGGAAGATCCTTCTGCGCAGCCCCGCAGCCTGACGCTGATCGGCGGACCGATTGACCCCAATGCGACACCAACCGATGTGACGGACTTTGGCCACCGGGTGACCATGGGACAGCTTGAAGAGCTGATGATCCAGCGCGTCGGGTTCAAGTATCCGGGCGTGGGCCGCATGGTATACCCCGGCCTTCTTCAGCTGAACTCTTTCATCTCGATGAACCTTGAGACGCATGCCCGGGCATTTACAGACCAGATTGGCCGGGTGGCCCGTGGCGAAGCCGCTGAGCATGACAAGCACAACAAGTTCTACGACGAATATCTGGCGGTGATGGACATGACCGCCGAGTTCTATCTTTCGACGGTCGAACGTATTTTCAAGAACGGCGAAATCGCAAAGAACGAATTCACGGTCGCCGGGAAGCAGGTCGACATCGGAAAAATTACAACTGTGGCCGTCAAGACGGTCGAAGGATCCAAGGACGACATCTCGGCACCGGGTCAGTGTATTGCTGCGCTTGATCTCTGCACCGGCCTGCCCGACGACAAAAAGGCCAGCCATCTCGAGGAAGGCGCAGGCCATTACGGGATTTTCGCCGGCAAAAGCTGGCGGCGGAATATCCGCCCGCTGGTGCTGGACTTCATCGACGCAAATTCCGGAAAACCGGCGCGCGCGCCACGAAAAGCCGCAAACCGCAATACCGCGGCCTGATCGCGGTCAGCGCAGAACCAGCGGAAGAGCCATCCATTCGCGCAAAGCTGCAGTTGTTTCTGCGGGCTGCTCAAGTGGTGGCAAATGCCCCGAGTGATCCAGTACGCGCAGCGTCGCTGACGGGATAAGTTCCGACATGAACTCGTGCCGCTTGACCGGGCAGAGCACGTCATGTGCGCCGCAAAGCACAAGCGCAGGCACTTTGCACTGCCGGAGCGTTTTCTGCTGGTCACGCCGGCGCTGCAGCGCACGGGACTGGCGCACGAAAACCTCGGGCCCCAGTGCATCCGCCATGTCCATGACCAGATCAAGCACGGCCTGACGATGAGGACCAGGCGCCAGATACTTGGGTTTCATTTCCTCTCGCATCACGTCCAGCATCCGCCCCGCCCGTGCCGCCACGATCTGTGGCTCGCGCGCTGTGGCCATCTGTGGCGTCTCAGCCAGCGGGTTTGTATCCATCAGTGCAATTCGGGTGATCCGGTCGGGGGCGCGCCGCAACAGCTCCATCGCGACAATGCCGCCCATACTCAGACCGGCGAGCGCAAAGCGCTGAGGCAGCTGGTCCAGCAAAGCCGAGGCAATCTCCTCAATCCGTTCACCGGACGTTATCGGCGCCACCGTAACAGGTATCTCTGAAGAGAGTTCCGCAATCTGCGGCCCGAAGAGGCGGGCATCGCACATCATCCCGGGCAAAAAGACCAGTGGCTCAGCCATCTGCACCCCCATACAGGAGCGAACCGGATACTCTGGTCATATGTCAGATCCTGCGCCGATGCTCAATGCGTCGAGTCTACCCGCATAGCGCGATACCGCAAGAGGTCACACACGGCGCTGAGCAAAAATCAGCGTTTAATCTCATCCCAGTAGAGGGTCAGGTGGCGGTCGAGGATTTCCGCATATCCCCCGTTACCCCGCAATCGCGCAAGGCCCGCGTTGATCCGGTACAGATGGGTCGTACCACGCCAGTGTGTACGGGAAATGACCGCATGCAGTGTCTGCGTACCAAAGGGGCGCGGCAGCGGAACCACCTTTTCGGTCAACCCCAGAGCAAAGAGCTGCTGGACGCCCAGAAACTCGTCAATGGCGACTGCATCCACATCTCCCGCCACAAGCATTGAGAAGCATGCAGCGGGAGACGCTGCCTCGCGCATTTCATAGGGTCCGCTCGATGGCACCCGGACAGAGTAGTGCCGCGCCGGACGGCACAGTCTGCGTCCCTCAAGGTCTGCAATCTGCCGGAAATCAAACTCCCCCTCCGTCGTGGTAAACAGAAGAACCGCTACTTCGGCGATCGGATCAGAGAAGTGAAAGCTGCGACACACCGGGGTGGCCGCGCCCGCACCATCACAGTCGGCGCCGATCCATGGATATCCGATATCCGCTTCGGAAGCGGTCAGAATGTCCGGATGGCGGGTTACGTCCTGTTGCCACGCGAGACTGTGCGGCAACGGGTCAGGGCCGACCTTCAGGGCTGTCTCCACAAGTTCAGTTGCCAGCCCGCGATGCGGCCACTCCGGATCTGCAAAAGGCGCATTTCCGCCGGCAGCCAGCAGGCTGATATCCGCGACGGCAGACGTTCCAACACTGACCATGGCCACGAGAACACCCGCGCAGAGCCTACGCATCACAGTCCCGCCCAGACGTAGGTCAGGTGCCGGTCCAGCAGCACCTGAAAGGAGCCGTCTTTTCGCATCGAAGCGAGGGCTTGGTTCAGATCAGCCAGCACCTGCCCGGCCCCCGGGGACGCAACGCGGACGCCCGCGTGCAGCGTGGTTATCGCGAGCGGGTGCGCCTCCTGTGTGACTGTATTGTCCGAAAGGCCCATCCTGGCCAGCGTCTGGCGGCCGGAGAATTCATTCAGCACCACACCGTCCACCCGTCCGTCGATGAGTGCTGCAAAACATGCCTCTGCGGTCTCCATCCGCCGCATCCGGTTTTCCTCCGGTGTTACCTGTTGAAAACCCGCCGGCCGGCACAGACGGGCAGGATCGGGTTGGTGTGACCCGTTCAGGATCAGCGGATCCTGTGTCCGTACGTAGAGATGGATGAGCACCTCAAAAACCGGATCGGCAAGCAGAAACCTGTCGCATATTCTGTCACGGGCGTCCCGGTCGCATGCGAACAGCGGAAAAACAACCGGCGCATCCGCCGTCGTACCGGGCCCGGGCCGCACAGGGCCTGCACGCTCCGGGAATGCCTTCTGCAGAGCGGTGCTGAAAATATCTGTTATCATCCCCCCATTCGGACGGGCTTCGGTCACAAACGGCGCGATCTCATAGAGAGCTGTGGCAGTGATCGGCGCCGGGATTTCAGGCTCCGGGTCGTTGTCAGTCAGGGTTTTGTTTTCCGGCGAAAGCACTTCGGCGACAGGATTACCCTGCTCGTCGCACGGCAGGACAAGGCGGCTGCCCACCAGAATGCGGTCAGGGTCAGGCCCGATCACATCCCGGTTATCCTCGAAGATCCGGGTCCACAGAAAGGCGTTCCGGTAAGCACGTGCAGCAATCAGAGACAGGCTGTCTCCCGGCCGCACGATATACGGGCCACCGCAGACCTGCGCCTGCGCAGCCGTCGCCTGCAACGACAATACAAATATCGCTATGGCCAGCGGTCGGACCATGAATCATCCCCCAATGATCCGGTCATACTGCAAAGTCATTGTCGTGGGTCAATCAGATTCCAGGATGTTGTGGTAAAATATCACTTTATCCACAAAATGTGCACGTTCTACGGGAAGTCTATCCCGCGGAATCGTGGAAAATCTGCATACCGGGTGCGGCGGCTTTCCAGCGCTTCACTCGCCTCGTGCCCTGCGCGCAACAACATTCCCCGTGGTGCGATATAGCTGGAAATCGTCCGCTGTGGCACCGGGCGCCAGACGAGGTTCAGCGCAGCAAGCTTCGGGAAAAACCACATGTCCGAATAGGGAAGATGGTCGTGTATCCACCACGCAAGATCGCGCCAGTCGCGCCCCTGATCATACTGATCCGCAAACCAGGGGATCACCAGAGATGTGCCGGCAATCGCTTCAGACCCCGACCCCCGGTCCCAGATATGGCATTCAAGCGGGTTGTCGTTACGGGCACAGTTCAGTCGGTTTTCATTGCCGAACCGGTTGAGCGCTGCTGACCGGTAACCCGAGCGGACAGCAATACGCCCGAATGTTTCCTCCAGAGGGTCGAGCAGTTGCGTGCACAGGGCCCGACCGTTTTCGATCGCGAGGTCGGGGTCGTCAGGAATGTTCCGGATCTGGTGATAACTGCTGATTTCCGAATACAGGAAGTCGCGCATGTAGAAATGCCTGGACAGCCTGACGCGCCCGAAAGTCTCCAGCGACCACATGCTGCGCGGCCGTCGCATCAGCCGGGTTCCCCGTATCCATTCCAGCGAAAGGCACCATCGTCGCGAAGCGGCGAAAACGGATTGTGGGCAACCTCCCAGATATGGCCCTCGGGATCCGCAAAATACCCATGATGACCACCCCAGAAGACGTCCTGTGCGGGTTTCAGAATGCGGCCACCTGCGGTCTCGGCTTTTGCCAGAACCGGTGCCACCTCTTCGCGGCTCAGTACATTGTGCCCCAGGGTCATTGCGCCATGACCCAGCGCCTCTGGTTCGATCCCGATATCCAGTGCCAGTTTATCAAGGGGATAAAGGCCCAGCGTCTGTCCGATCAGGTCAAAAGCAACGACACCATCCGGGCTGTCTGTGCGCTCCCAGCCCAGCGCCTGGTAGAACGCAGCCAGTGTATCGATGTTCCGTGCGGCAAGGGTGATCAGACTGATGCGCTGTTCCATCATCCCACAGTCTCTGCGAGTGAAAGGACTTCTGCGACCGCATCCTCGATAAGACGCAGGCAGGTTTCGTCGGAAAACCGGTGATCCGCGTCCTTGACCAGCAGCAGCTGCATATCGGATGACGAGGCATGCTCCAGCAGTCGCACTGCCGTTTCTGTACTGACCGCCGTATCGGCCGTCCCCTGCAGACACCGGACCGGGAACCGTAACTCGAGCGGATTGCGCAGAACGAGCTGGTCCCGGCCATCTGTGATCATGCGCCTGGTGATCACATACGGCTCCATATAGTCGGACGGTATTTCAATGCGCCCCTCCTTTTCTATCTGCTCTTTCTGGGCATCAGAAAAAGAGGCCCAATAGCCGTCTTCGGTGAAATCCGGTGCCGCGGCGATCGTCACCATACCCGCAACACGTTTCACGGCACGCCGGGCGAATAACAACGCCTGCCATCCACCCATTGAGGAACCAACCGGTACCACAGGTCCGTTGACAACTTCTGTCAGTATGTCCGCCGTGTCCTGGGCCCAGTCGCCGATACAGCCTTCCTCAAAGGTACCGGATGACTGTCCGTGACCGGAATAGTCAAAACGCAGAAACGCCCGACCCTGCGCTCGCGCCCAGGCTTCAAGATGCAGCGCCTTTGTACCTTCCATGTCCGATTTCAGACCACCAAGGAACACGATGCAGGGGCCTTTTCCGGGATGGAGATGATAGGCCAGACGCCGTCCGTGCGGCGTCTCGAAATATTGCGGTGCAGACATGGATTTTTCCTTTTTTGCGGATCATGCGACGGCGCACTGACCTGCTGCAACAGGATTTTTTATGTTACTCTATTGTCACGTGACTATTTAGTAACCTATAAGATTTATATGGATTCGATTTTCAAAGCTCTGGCCGACCCAGCCCGCAGACAGCTGCTGGACATCCTGCGCGCAACACCCGGTCAGAGCCTCCAGGATCTCTCTGAGCAATTTAAGATGTCGCGTTTTGGCGTGATGAAACATCTCGGTGTGCTCGAAGAGGCCCGGCTCGTCGTTACCCATAAGAAAGGCCGGTTTAAGTACCACTACATCAACGCCCTGCCCCTGCAGGAAGCGACAGACCGCTGGATCGGGCCCCTGCTCGAACAACCGGCGGCACGAGCGGTGATTGACCTGAAAACCCAACTCGAAGGACCACGGAAAATGACCAAACCCGACTTTATGATGCAGACCTATATCAACTGCACACAGGACGCCCTGTGGCATGCGCTGACCGATCCGGAGGCCAATGCGGCTTACAACTTTGTTGCAGGCAGCTGCGAGCGCGATGGCAACAGACTGGTGTTCCGCATGCCGGATAAGAACCTGATGCTTGTGCTGACGGAAACCAAACTGACACCCAAAACACGCATCGAGAGCACTTTTGAGCCGCACTGGGCCGGACCGGATGTGCCGCTGGAAACCTCACGTTTTGTCTACATGATCGACCCGCAGGGGGATAACTGCCTGCTGACGGTAGAACACTACGACATTCCTGCTGGTCAGGAAGGGGTCGCAGATGGCTGGCACCGTACGCTTGCCGGGCTGAAGACCTGGCTAGAGACAGGTCGCGCTGTGAAATTCTCGCACAGCGAGGAGGCATAAGATGGACAACCCCGCACTTTCAACCGAACTCGGGATCGTCGTCATGCTGTGTATTCTCGCCGCATCGCTTTGGATTCCCTACATTGTCGGGGTCAACAAACACCCGCAGACAAACGCAGACAGCTTTGCACGGCCGCCATCACTGGAAGGGTTTCCGGAATGGGTGCACCGGGCGCACCGCGCACATCTGAACCTGCTGGAACAGCTCTTGCCGTTTGCCATTCTTGTACTGATTGTCGATCGTCTGGATGCCTATTCGACAGTCACACTCTGGACTGCCATCGCCTTTTTCTGGCTGCGTGTCGCGCATGCCGCCGGCATGATTACAGGCGCAGCGCGTATGCCGGTCAGGCCACTGCTTTTCACTGCGGGCTGGCTGTGCTGTCTGATAATGGCGGGGGCGGCCTGGAAGGGCTGAGCCCTCCCGCCGCCGGTGCGGTTACCCGCCGACGTAGGGTGCCGCGCCGGGGCGGTAGAAAATCTTCTGATTGTGAAGCCGGCCGAGCAGCTCCTCATTTTCGCGCTGGTCGGCTTCAATAACACCAACAGATTGCAGGTCGGCGGGGTTTTCCTCGGACAACGCGCGGCGCATACGGCACAATTCACGGCCACGGGCACGCAAGGCCTCTTCAATCAGATCCACGTCATGAATGCTCAGATCGAACGTCTTGTTGTAGCGTGGCATCTGGTTCCCCCGGTGGCTACGGCCCATTGCCGTTGTGTCGGATTTAACACGTGAAATGTCGCAGTCAACGTATTCTTAGGTATACAATGGTTGTCTGGCAGCCATTCTTGCTTGACAGCCGACGCGCGCAGGGCGAAGAGCGCGACACCATAACCCGCAACCGGGCGTCTCGTAGGCGCCAGACCGACGAGGAGTGCCCCTGATGGCCCGGATCTCCCTGACTTTTCCCGATGGCAATGCACGCGAATACGATGCCGGCGTGACCGCAGGCGATGTTGCGGCCAGCATCTCTACCTCCCTGCGCAAAAAGGCGATCAGTGCCACCGTGAACGGGGCACATTATGATCTGGCCTGGCCCATCGAGGCAGACGCGAGCATCGCGATTCACACCATGCAGGATGAAGAACAGGCCAACGAGCTTGTCCGCCACGACCTGGCGCACATCATGGCCCGCGCTGTTCAGGAAATCTGGCCGGAGACCAAAGTCACCATTGGCCCGGTGATCAAAGATGGCTGGTATTATGACTTTGACCGCGCCGAGCCCTTCACGCCGGAAGATCTCGGCCTGATTGAAAAGAAGATGAAAGAGATCATCAACAAGCGGGACCCTGTACGAACCGAGGTCTGGGACCGGGCGCGGGCCGTGCAGTTCTACGAGGACAACAACGAGCCCTACAAGGTTGAACTGATCGACGCGATCCCCGGCGATGAACCGCTGCGGATGTACTGGCATGGTGACTGGCAGGATCTCTGCCGTGGCCCCCACCTGCAGCACACCGGGCAGGTTCCCGGAGATGCTTTCAAGCTGATGTCGATTGCCGGTGCCTACTGGCGCGGCGACAGTGACCGCGCCATGTTGCAACGCATCTATGGTGTGGCGTTTACCGGCAAGGAAAAGCTGCGCGCGCACCTGAACATGCTGGAAGAGGCCGCCAAACGCGATCACCGCAAACTGGGCCGCGAGATGGACCTGTACCACATGCAGGAAGAAGCCCCCGGGCAGGTTTTCTGGCACCCGAACGGCTGGTCTATCTATACCACCCTCCAGGACTACATGCGCCGCAAGCAACGCGCTGCCGGCTATGTCGAGGTCAACACACCCCAGGTCGTGGACCGCAAGCTGTGGGTGGAATCCGGACACTGGGACAAATACCAGGAGCATATGTTCATCGTCGAAGTGGACGAAGAGCACGCGCGCGAAAAGGCGATCAACGCACTGAAGCCGATGAACTGCCCCTGCCATGTGCAGATCTTCAACCAGGGTCTGAAATCCTATCGCGACCTGCCCCTGCGTATGGCCGAGTTCGGCTCCTGCAACCGCTATGAGCCGTCGGGCGCGCTGCACGGGATCATGCGGGTTCGCGGCTTTACCCAGGATGATGGCCACATCTTCTGCCGCGAGGACCAGATTGAGGCGGAGTGCGCAAACTTCATCAATTATCTGTCGTCAGTTTATCAGGACCTCGGCTTTGAAAGCTTTGAGATCATGTTTGCGACCCGCCCCGAAAAACGAGTCGGATCCGAGGAAAGCTGGGATCATGTTGAAGCCGCCCTCGAAAATGCCATCAAGGCAACAGGGCACCCGTATACCCTGGACGAAGGCGAAGGTGCGTTTTACGGCCCGAAACTCGATTTCAAACTGACCGACGCGATTGGCCGCGAATGGCAGTGCGGCACCTTCCAGGTCGACCCCAACCTGCCCGAACGGCTGGATGCGACATATATCGGCGAGGACGGCGCGAAACATCGCCCCTATATGCTGCACCGCGCGTGCCTCGGCTCTTTTGAGCGGTTCATCGGAATTCTGATTGAGAATTCTGCGGGCAGACTGCCTTTCTGGCTGGCGCCGCGCCAGGTTGTTGTGGCCTCGATCATTTCAGACGCTGACGAGTACGTGCACGAGATCGTTGCCGAACTGAAAGCAGCAGGTGTGCGCGCCGAAGCAGATGTCCGCAATGAAAAGATCAATTACAAAGTGCGTGAACACTCCGTTGGCAAAGTGCCGGTTATTCTGGCCGTTGGTGCCCGCGAGGTCGAGGAGCGCACGGTGACCGTCAGGCGTCTGGGCGAGAAACAAACCAGCGTTCAGGCGCTGACGGATGTAACAAAGCGGCTTGGTACCGACGCGACACCGCCGGACCTGTTGTAACAATGGCAAGGGCAGCGCACCTTCTATAACAACTATCGGGGCGGTTTTGTAACATTACGGCCCGGAAAGGCCGTGTTTTCTGACAAATTGCCAGGAACTTTCTAACGTCGATGTGACACACAGGCTCGTGAATGGTAACCTCTGGCCGGTACAACTACCTATACACCACGAAAGGCCAGCTTGGCCGGTAACAAGGGAAAAAACACATGTCGAATACAATGAAGACCGTTGCAATCGCAGGTGCCGTCGCTGCCGCGCTGGTGGGTCACAGCACAACAACAGCCGAAGCTGCTGCCAAGGAGAAGTGCTATGGCGTTTCCCTGGCCGGCGAAAATGACTGCGCTGCCGGGCCAGGCACGACCTGCGCCGGGACGTCTACGGTCGACTATCAGGGCAACGCATGGACACTTGTCGATGCAGGCACCTGCGCCGAGATCGAACTGCCGAATATGGCAGACGGCACAGCACGCGAAGGTTCGCTCGAAGAGCTGAGCCGCGATCTGCCAGCCTGATCCGGAGAAGGAAACTTGCGCGCAGGCGACAATGGTCGCCTGCCACCCCCTTCTTTTCTGTACCCGACCGACGGACAGGAGGCCTAAATGCTGGACAATTCTCCCCGCTTCGAACGGCTGCCTGACGGGCCGGGTGTCGGTTACAAACCACAGCACTTTAACGATCTGCTCAACGAACCTGCCCCGGTATCGTGGATAGAGGTGCACGCGGAAAACTATATGGGCTCCGGTGGACGTCCACTGGCTCAACTGCGCAGCCTGGCGGAGCGGTTCCCTGTTTCCGTGCACGGCGTCGGTCTCAGCATCGGCGGCGAAGGTCCGCTGGACAAAGACCACCTTGCCCGCCTCAGGAAGCTTGTCGACTGGCTCCGGCCTGCCAGTTTTTCCGAACATCTTGCCTGGTCAACACATGGTGCAGAATTCCTCAATGATCTGCTGCCCCTGCCCTATACCAACGACACGCTGAAACTCGTCTGTGCCCACATTGACGAAGTACAGAACACTCTGGGCACGCGCATGCTTCTCGAGAACCCGTCCAGTTACCTGGCATTTTCGGAAAGCACATGGGACGAGACCGATTTTCTGGCCGAAGTCGTGCGCAGGACCGGATGCGGGCTGCTGCTTGACGTCAACAACGTTTTCATCTCCGCGACAAACCTTGGCTATTCGCCGGAGGGATATATCGATGCTTACCCGCTTGACGCGGTTGGTGAAATCCATGTTGGCGGTCATGACGAAGACACCGACGATAACGGCGCAGCCCTGCTGATCGACAGCCATGGCAAGCCGGTCGTCGACCCGGTCTGGCAATTGCTGTGCTATACACTGGCGGTCACCGGGCCCCGACCGGTCCTCGTCGAATGGGACAACGATGTCCCGGACTGGCCCGTACTTCGGGCCGAAGCCCGCCGGGCGGCCGAAGCACTTCAGCCAGTGAGATGACAGTCTCTCAGTCAGAATTCCGTGCCGCTTTGCTGGACGCAGACCGCGCTGTCCCAGAAGGACTGCAGAACCCGCACGCGGGCCCGGCCGGTGCGCGCTTTTCTGTTTATCGCAACAATGTTGTGGTTTCCCTCACCGAGGCACTCGCAACAGCGTTCCCTCTGGTTCGAAAACTGATCGGCACACAGACTTTCGGGCAACTGGCCGGTCACTACGTGCGGGAAAACCCACCCGCATCGCCTCTCATGATGTATTACGGTGAAACGTTCCCGGAGTTCCTGTCCGGTTTTGCGCCACTGTCCCATATCGGCTATCTCGCCGACTGCGCACGCCTCGATCTGGCTTTTCGCAGATCCTACCATGCCGCAGACGCCGCATCGCTGGACCCTGCCGTCCTGCAGACGGTCCCGGAAACGCTTATGGCAATCAGGCTCGCGCCCGCACCCTCGACAATTGTGATCAGGTCCCGCTGGCCGCTGTTTGATTTATGGCGCTTCAACAACGTCACGGATGCACCGAAGCCCCGTGCCGCTGCTCAGGACGTTCTGGTGACCCGGCCCGAATTTGACCCGGCCCCGCATCTGCTCCCACACGGTGCCGCGCTCTGGTTCGACGCGCTCGCGCGTGGAAGTTCACTGGGCGAAGCGCATGCAGAAACCCTGCGCAAAACGCCGGATTTCGACCTTGCGGCAACACTCACACTCTCTCTGACGACCGAGGCGTTTGCAGCGCCGGAATAAAGGCCCGAACAAAGGACTGAACGATGATTTCCCTCTATACCAACGTCACCAACCGGCTCTCGCGGGCAGACTGGCTCCTTTCGAGCGTCGCGCGGCTGATCTTTGCCGCAACCCTGCTGTTCTATTTCTGGGTTTCGGGGATGACTAAACTTGGTGACGGTCTTGCCGGGCTTTTCTCGCCATCCATCGGTGCCTACGCACAGATTTTCCCGAAGGCGATGGAGGCGGTCACTTATGACGTCACACAGCTGACGACCTATCACTGGGCCGTCGTTGTTGCTGGCACCTGGGCAGAGTTCATCCTGCCGGCTCTGATCGTGATCGGCCTGTTCACCAGGTTGTCTGCCCTGGCCATGATCGGCTTTGTGGTGGTGCAGTCACTCACCGATCTCTGGGGACACGGCGGACTTGCACACAAAGAAACGCTGGGCGCGTGGTTTGACCGTTTTCCCGACAGCGTCATCCTCGATCAGCGCGCCTTCTGGATTTTTGTGTTACTGGTCCTTGTCGTCAAAGGCGCCGGACCGCTGTCTCTGGACGCGGCGTTTCGCCGCAAACCATCGGACTGAGTCGCCGCGCTCATTCCACGGACAGCGAACTGCGCGTTTCGGGTGTCCACCCCAGATAGAGCGTCTCGCCGTCCGCGATAAGGGGGCGCTTCATCAGCGTCGGATGCCGCGTGAGCAGATCAACCGGATCATCCGCTTTTTCGCTCTCGTCCAGTCCCCGCCATGTCGCAGAACGCGTATTCAGCAGCGCGGTTCCGAACTGTGCAAAGGCGCGTGACAACAACTCAGCGGGGACGCCATCTGCACGAACGTCCAGAAAATCCACATCAGGCAGCGCCTTTAACGCCTTACGACATGTGTCACAGTTCTTCAGACCAAAAAGCTGCATAATTATTCCCCGAACGGCCAGTAACAATCAGGCAATCCGCAACAGTTCCGGTGCCTTCCCCTTGATTTTCAGACGCAATGAGCAATGTCTAGAGTGTGGGGCGGTTTACAGAAAGTAAAACCCGCCCTTCAGAGTCAGCGGCACCGCCCACCCGGTGCTGCACAAGTGGAAAGGAGGCACGGAACAATGCCTACTGGCACCGTGAAATGGTTCAATACGACCAAGGGCTATGGATTCATTGCCCCGGAAGAAGGAGGGTCGGACGTTTTCGTTCACATCTCCGCTGTAGAAAGATCGGGACTGACAGGTCTCGCAGATGATCAGAAAGTAAGCTTTGAGCTGACCGAAGGCCGTGACGGGCGCCAGATGGCCAGCGACCTGAAACTCCTCTGACGCTATCGCGCCGCTGTGGCGGCGCTCTGCCGATGCTGCCCTGAGCCGGACAGTCCCGCCGCTGAAAACGGTGAATGCTGTCTTCCGGCGCAGCGAAACGTTTGCGCAATTATGCTGTTGACCGGCCCGCAAGATCGCCGACAAGCGTCTCGTATCCCCTGAACCGCACGCGGCCGGCCTCTGTCCGATCTGTCAGGGTATAATCCGGCCAGCGACGCAGGAAGCGGTCGACTGCAATGCGGCCCTCCATGCGCGCGAGGGTCAGGCCAACGCAGACATGCGGCCCGCCTCCGAAGGCAAGATGACGGTTGGGGGTTCGCCTGATATCAAACCGCCCGGGATCGGTGAACACTGACGGATCTCGGTTCGCCGCGCCGATGCAAAGATGAAGATTTGAGCCGGCAGGTATTACAACGCCCTGAAACTGCACATCCCGGGTCGTCACACGGTTACCGAACTGATTGGGTGACCGGCATCGGAGGACCTCTTCAACTGCTGTGTCGATCAGGTCCGGGTTGTTCAGGAGAGCAGTGCGCTCGGACGGATTGTCGTGAAGCAGCGCGAGCGCGCTTCCGATGAGATTCGTTGTCGTCTCGTGCCCGGCATTCAGGATGAAGATGCAGTTGTGGATCAGCTCGGCAGGCGAAAGCTGACCCTCTGGGTCCCCCTTGATCAGTCTGGTCAGCACATCGGTTTCGGGATCACCGGGACAGAGTCTGCGCCGCCGGATAAGATCTGCCAGATAGTCAGAAAACCCGGTGACCGCCGCGTTTCCCTTTTCCTGCTGAGCAGGCGACAGAACCGGCTCCAGCGCTCCCAGTATGCTGAGCGACCAGTCGCGCAACGGCTCCCGCTCTCCGGCCGGAACGTCCAGAAGGTTGCCAATGACTTCGATGGGTATGCGGGATGCAAACTCTGCAATGAGGTCTGCTTTTGGCGGCAATTCATCCAGCAGACGGTCAACAGTGCGGATCAGTCCGGGTGTCATGCGTTGCAGCGCCCGCGGTGTCAGCGCTGAAGACATAATGCGACGGACGCGCGTGTGCAGCGGAGGATCGTTGAAAACCAGGCTGGTCGTATGATGCTCAAACAATGGCGTGCCAGCGCCGAATTTTGGCTCGAAAACCGCGCGCTTGTCAGACACAAACAATTGTGTGTCACGGTAAACGCTGTTCAGATCCGCATGGGCAGCCAGCAGAAAAGATCCGTCCGGCTGACGGCAGACCGGAGCGTGATCAAGCAGCAGATCGTAAATGGGTCCGGGATCTGTGTGAAAACCCGGCGGCAGGCTGGTCAGATCGAGCATGTGCACACTGTGCCTGTCCCGGCAAGACTGTCAAATACCACGCGGTTTCACAGCGGTCGTTAACCCTGACCCGAAATTGCCCGATTGATTTCCTCTTTACGCCACGAGCGCCCTTTAAGACTTATTTTCAGTAAGTTTTTAACGATTGCCCGGAGTGTTTTCCTGTGTTTTTCCACAGTTTCGCATCTATTGCGCAAAAAAATCTATGGGCCAGCCTCAGACGGTTTGCCAACAGCCAGAGCGGCACGGTGACGTCGGAATTCGTTGTTGTTTCGGCTCTGATCATCAGCCTCGCTGCCGGTGTGCTTCAGATGACGTCAGCGAGCACGAATGTTATGGCAGCAAAGGTTGGCGAGGAAGTCTTGTCCAAAAAAGCCCCCTCGTCTGTCAAACACCGCCAACCTGCCGGGGGTGGCAATGCTGTGTCCTCCGGCGGTCTGCCCGAAACAGCTGGCAGTTCCGGACGACCGTCCTCTTCCGGAGGACAACCGGCCGCAGGCGGCCAGACACCGCCCGCCGGTGACACGGCTGCAACAGAAGCGGGCGAAGGAAACCAGGGCGCATCTCCGACAGAAGCTGAAACCGGCGGAACATCAGATTCGGCCGGTGAAAACCAGGAAGCCCCGGCAAAAGAAACTCAGACCGCTGAAAAGTCAGAGCCCTCTGAACCAGAGAAGAGCAACAGCAGTACCTCGGACGAAACGGTACAGACAGACGATAAAGCAGGTGAACAGACTTACGCCAGCAATGAGCTTGACCCATCCTGCTACAAGAAGAACGGAAAGATCAGAAAACGCTGCCGCTGAACCGGTGTCAGGCCGTCGTTGCCCGCAGGAACTCACGCAGCGTACAGGCCGGATCCCCGGCTCTCACCAGCTGGTTTCGCACCTCTCGCCAGTCTGCTGGGTCAAAGTCAGGGAACACCGCATCCGGTTCCGATACTTCGACATCGACTTCTGTAATCAGCAACCTCTCCGCCAGCGGCATCAGTTCTGCATAAATTCTCTGCCCGCCGGCCCCGTAAATGCGGGTATAGCCTGCTTCATAGCACGCCGTTACTGCCTCAACAGGGTCAGCACGGACCATCTCGGCAACACTTGTGTCCCGCGAAACAACACAGTTCAGCCTTCCGGGCAAAGGTCGCCGTGGCAGGCTGTTCCATGTGTTACGCCCCATAATCAGCGCACCACCTGTGGTTTCGCGCTGAAAAACCCTGAGGTCTTCCGGCGCATGCCAGGGAATTTCATTTCCCTTTCCGATGGCTCCGTTCCGCGCCCGGGCGACGATCAGCGTCAGCATGTCAGACCGCAACCGGAGCTTTGATCGCCGGCATCGGATCATAGCCCACGAATTCAAAATCGTCGTAACGGAAGTCGAAAACTGAACCGACATCCCGCGTAAGCCGGAGCTGTGGCAGCGCGCGGGGTGTACGTGCCAGCTGCGTTTTCACCTGATCCAGATGATTGGAATAGATATGGGCGTCGCCCATGGTGTGCACGAAATCACCGGGTTCATAGCCCGTCACATGTGCCAGCATCACCTGAAGCAGAGCGTAAGAGGCAATGTTGAACGGCACGCCAAGGAACATGTCGGCCGAGCGCTGGTACAGCTGCAGGTGGAGTTTTCCGCCCGTGATCCTCACTTGCCACAGAGTGTGGCACGGGGGCAGCGCCATCTGGTCCACCTCCCCCGGATTCCAGGCCGATACGATAAGCCTGCGGCTGTCGGGCGTGCGGCGAATGGCTTCCACGAGAGTGCTGATCTGGTCAACCTCGCCGATCAGGAATCGCGCCTCTTCATCTTCTGTTCGGATCACTTTCGGGAAATGTCGCCACTGGTGTCCATAGACAGGCCCGAGATCACCGTTTTCGTCAGCCCATTCATCCCAGATCGAAACCCCGTTCTGTTGCAGGTAACGGATGTTCGTATCTCCTGACAAAAACCACAGCAGTTCATGAATGATCGAACGCAGATGAAGCTTCTTGGTCGTAACCAGCGGGAAGCCATCGCTCAGAGGATATCTGCACTGCAGGCCGAAATGTGAAATCGTTCCGGTTCCGGTCCGGTCTGTTGATTCCGTCCCCTGGTTCAGAACCATGCGCAATGCATCGTGATACTGTTGCAAATTTCCCTCCCCGGGGATGGAGCCGGATGGCCCGGTTGTCCTTCAGCTGGAGACAGCTTTAGCGCAATACCGGATGGAGGCAAAGCCAGAGCAGCCGGCCGCGATCACGATCGTGAGGTACCGGGTGGCAATGCCCGGCGGGCGTGTTACGTTTTAGCTGGAAATCATTAATCTACAGGAAGACTCCCATGACGCTGAAGTATCTGCACACCATGGTCCGTGTGAAAAATCTTGATGACTCGATCGCCTTCTTCAGACTTCTGGGGCTGGAGGAAACGCGTCGTTTTGACAACGAAGGTGGCCGGTTCACACTCGTTTTCATGGCGCCACCGGGCCAGGAAGAGTGCCCCGTCGAGCTGACGTACAACTGGGACGGCGATGACGGCCTGCCATCGGACAGCCGGCATTTCGGGCACCTGGCGTACCGCGTCGGCAATATCTACGAAGTGTGCCAGCACCTGATGGACAATGGCGTCACGATCAATCGCCCGCCACGCGATGGGCACATGGCCTTCGTCCGGTCGCCGGACAACATCTCCATCGAACTGTTGCAGGAAGGTGAAAATCTCGCGCCTGCAGAACCGTGGTCAAGCATGGAGAACACCGGCCATTGGTAATCCGGTCCGCCCTTGTCGGCGCACTGCTTGTTGCAGGTGCCACTGCTGATGCCGCGGGATGTCGCCTGGCCCTTGTTCTGGCGATGGATGTCTCAAGCTCGGTAGATGCACGGGAAGATGCGTTGCAGCGCGGCGGCCTCGTCGCTGCGCTCACGGCTCCTGAGGTGCAGAGGGCTTTTTTCGCCAGCGATATTCCGGTGGCGCTGGCGGTATTCGAATGGTCCGGGCGATACAATCAGGAAATTCTGCTGGACTGGGTTCTGATTGACAGGCCGGAAAAGCTTGTGAAGGCCGCTGAAACGGTGGCCACCAGCACGCGCAGCCACAATGACTTTCCGACAGCCATGGGGTACGCCCTGGGGTATGGCGCGGGCCTGCTGGAACGTGCGCCTGAGTGCCTTTACCAGACGATCGACATCGCCGGTGACGGACAGAACAATGAGGGTTTCGGACCAGAGCAGGCCTATCGCGAGTTCCCTTTTGACGGCGTTACGGTCAATGGTCTTGTTGTCAACGGAGCTGATTACGAAGCCGAAACCGGTCTGATTGCTTTTTACAAGGCAGAAGTGCTGCACGGTCCCGGCGCATTTATCGAAATAGCGCAGGGGTTCGAGGACTATGAACGTGCCATGCGCAGGAAACTGGAACGTGAGGTGACACCTCCTGTGATCGGGTTGGCGGCGTCTGTGGCGACAGGGGGCTGATCGGTGCGCATCACCATCGCGTTTGTATTGTCATTTTTGTCCGGACAGCCACTGGCGGCGGACGAATCCTGCCGGCAGGCGCTTGCGCTTGGTCTGGATGTGTCGGGTTCAGTCGATCTTCGGGAATACCGCCTTCAGATTGACGGGCTGGTAACCGCACTGAACAATCCTGATGTGGTTTCTCTGCTGCTGTCGACACCATCTGCTCCTGTGTCTCTTATTATTTACGAATGGAGTGGGCCGGACGATCAGGCGGTTCTGGTGCCGTGGACAGCAATCCGCGGGCCCGCTGATCTGCGCGACATCAGCGTTATCCTGTCGCGAACAGAACGCAGAAGCAGCACGCCGGGTACCGCACTGGGCACCGCGATGGCGCTCGGCGCGTCTTTGCTGACCCAGAAAGACCACTGCTGGAAAAAGACCCTGGATATATCAGGCGATGGTAAATCCAACCTGGGGCCAAGGCCGCGGGATGTCAGGACCGATGTCTCTGATCTTGGTATAACGGTGAATGCTCTTGTCATCGGCGCCGACTCACCGGCTTCAGGCGATCGTCGGCAACAGGAACTGGGCGAGCTTTCGTCTTACTTCCGGGCCGAGGTAATCACGGGCCCGGATTCTTTTGTTCAGACGGCCATCGGGTTTGAGGCATATGCAGACGCCATGACACTCAAACTGAAACGCGAACTCGAAGGGCTGGCCATCAGTGCGCTTCAGTAGATATAGCGAATCTGGTCAGACCAGTAGCGTTCCATACGTTTCAGCGACGTCGTGATGTCATCGATACCCGCCGGACCGAGGACCCCTTTGTCTTCGAGACCTTCCGCATGACGAAGGAACAGCGTTGACACGACATCGCGGATCTTGCGGCCCTTGTCGGTCAGACGAACGCGTACCGACCGGCGGTCGATTTCACAGCGCTGGTGGTGCATATAACCCATCTCGACCAGTTTCTTCAGGTTGTAGCTGACGTTGCTGCCCTGATAGTACCCACGGCTTTTCAGTTCACCCGCAGTTACTTCGTTGTCGCCGATATTGAACAGCAACAGGGCCTGTACAGCGTTGATCTCCAGCACACCGACGCGCTCAAACTCGTCCTTGATCACATCAAGCAGCAGCCGGTGGAGACGTTCCACCAGCGAAAGGGCCTCAAGATAACTGACCATGAAACCCTGATTCTGCCCCCCTTGGGGCAGGTCTGTCTGGATCTGATCCTGGATACTCATACACGCGCTCCGATTCATTCTGATTTGCACAGAAATTGAGACGGAAACGCCAATATTTCGTTAAAAACCCGAAAAACAGGCGCGCGGTGCCCTCAGCCGCGCGTTTCAGGCAGCTGGTCAATGATCAGGGCGACCATATCGCCGTAAGGCTCTGGAGCCGCAGCCTGACCGCTAACCCACTGATAAAGGTCATGATCGTTCTCACTCAGCATGGCGTCGTAGAGCGTCAGATCCGCATCACTCATACCTTCAAGACTGGCGTTCGCAAAGCGTTCAAGGATCAGGTCCATTTCCTTGATCCCGCGGCGCATTGAGCGCATCTTCAGCCTTTTCAGGCGGTGCTCATGCTGTTCCGTCATGCGCCTCGGTCACCAGTGTCTGCCGCAGTTTCTTCTCCAGACGCCCCAGTTGTTCTACACGCGACAGCATATCCGCCCGAAGATCGCGGATTTCATTCAGGATTTCCGCCGACGTCGCGGAAAGCTCGCCGTCGTTGCCGGGGGCATCAAGGCCAACGCCCTCGCCGTTGATAAGCCACATCATCGAAACATTCAGCAGACCTGCCATCATTGACAACCGGTTCGCGCGCGGTTCGCTGAGGTCGTTTTCCCAGGACCGCAGAGTTGCAACCCGAACACCCAGCCGGCGCGCCAGTTCACTCTGGTTCATACCGGCGGTTTCACGCGCGGCGGCGACCCGGTCCCCGAAGGTGGCGGTATCAGGCCCGTACCAGTCCTGGAAATCGTCCATTCTGAAGTCTCCTTGTCTGTTATCGCGCTTGATACATGTCAGTATGGTCCCTAACAATGCGCCTCAGTCCTATCAACCAGAGGCCGACATGGAACTGCTTTCTGCGACACTTGCGCGTGTCAAACCGTCCCCGACCATTGCGGTCACCACCAAAGCCGGTGAACTCAAGGCAGCGGGGCGCGATGTAATCGGTCTCGGCGCGGGCGAGCCCGACTTTGACACCCCTCAGAATATCAAGGACGCTGCTGTTGCGGCCATCGCCTCCGGTAAAACCAAATATACCGCCGTGGACGGAATTCCAGAGCTCAAGCAGGCCATCTGCGCCAAATTCTCCCGTGACAACCATCTGGCGTATACGCCGTCACAGATCAGTGTGGGTACCGGTGGTAAACAAATTCTTTACAACGCCCTGATGGCGACACTGAACCCGGGCGAGGAAGTCGTGATTCCCGCGCCTTACTGGGTCAGCTATCCGGACATGGTGCTCCTCGCAGGCGGAGAGCCGGTCATCGCGACTGCGACGCTGGAACAGGATTTCAAGCTGACGCCAGAGGCGCTTGAGGCTGCGATTACACCGCGAACCAAATGGTTTATCTTCAACTCACCCAGCAACCCCACGGGCGCAGGCTACAGCCGCGAAGAATTGAAAGGCCTGACCGATGTTCTTATGCGGCACCCGCATGTCTGGGTGATGACCGACGACATGTACGAACATCTTGCCTATGACGATTTTGAGTTCTGCACGCCGGCCCAGGTGGAACCCGGGCTTTATGACCGGACACTGACTGTTAACGGCGTGTCAAAGGCCTATGCGATGACCGGCTGGCGGATCGGCTATGCCGCCGGACCCGAGAAACTGATCGCCGCCATGCGCAAAATTCAGTCACAGAGCACCTCAAACCCCTGTACCATCAGCCAGTGGGCAGCCGTTGAGGCCCTGAACGGTACACAGGACTACATCGCGCCCAACAATGAAATGTTTGTGCGTCGTCGAAACCTGGTTGTGGAAATGCTCAACGCTATCGACGGCGTTACGTGCCCGAAACCCGAAGGTGCCTTTTATGTCTACCCGTCAATTGCGGGACTGATCGGGAAAACGTCGGCCGGTGGTGTTCTGATCGAGAACGACGAGGCATTCGCAACGGCGCTGCTGGAAGAAACCGGCGTTGCTGTTGTGTTTGGTGCAGCATTCGGTCTGAGCCCGAACTTCCGGGTCAGCTACGCAACCTCGGACGAAGCATTGACCGAGGCCTGCACACGCATCCAGACTTTCTGCGCAGGCCTGACGGGTTGACGGGATATGGCCGCCGATCTGCCTGAGTATTTCTTTCGTATCCGGGACAACGGCGCCGCTGTTTTCCGGGTAGAAGCAGAAAACCGGCTCAGACGACTGGACCTTCAGCAGATCGCCTTTGCAAACACACGCAACGGCGATATCCGGCCTCATGGCAACCGGGCATTGTCCGAAGCGGAGGTATCGGCCATCAGGAGCTGGCTGGATAACCGCCGGTCGGTTCTGGAGCAACGCAGCAGGGACGAAGTCAGGCACACAATTGAACAGATCAACATGACAGCGCACTGGATACAGTCAGATGCCAGTCATGAAGAGGTTTCGGAGGTGTCGGATCAGCTCCTGCTCGCTCTGCATGACCTCAGATCTGTTCTGGTGCGGAAAATGGCTGCGGGAATCGACGGCGACAAAGATGGCGGCACACACACGCGCCACCCGCATAGCGGGTAAAAACGTATTGTCACTCGTGACCTTTAAAAACTGCCGGAATTTCTCAAAGACCAAAGCGCATCTCAGCTCAGACGCCTGATACGATCCTCACAAGTCACCGGAAAAACTGCATTTATCTCAGTTCGCGGAACTGCGGGCACATTCAGTTTGCGCACTTGCACCAGGCGGATGTCGCCCATTTCCCGCTCCGGATTAAACCTTTATTCAGGGTTCTTCGCGCCAGAATGTCGCAGTTTTAACAGTACCGGGAATTCTGCAAAATGTTTCATCTCACCAGAATGACAGCGCTCGCCGCAGCGCTGTGCGTTGGCGGGCCGCTGGCGGCCGGACAGGGCGTTTCAGACGACACGATCAAACTGGCACAGGTCGCCGCCATGGAAGGTCCGGCTGCCGCTCTGGGAACCGGAATGCGGCAGGGCATGCTGGCCGCGTTCGAAGAAGCAAACCGGGCCGGCGGCATCAACGGGCGCATGATCTCCCTGACGAGCATTGATGACGGCTACGAACCGGACCGCTCGGTCGCAGAAGTGCGCACCATCATCGAAAGCGACGACTATCTGGCGCTTGTGGGTCCCGTTGGCACGCCGACAACAAAAGCAACACAGCCGATTGCGACAGAAGCGGGCATGCCGATGATCGCACCATTCACGGGCGCTGGTTTCCTGCGCGCTCCGGAACTGGACAACGTTGTAAACGTACGCGCGACCTATGATGCAGAAACACAGGCCTGGATCGACCACCTTGTGGATGTCGAAGGCCTGACGGACATCGCCATTCTTTACCAGGATGACGGCTTTGGCCGTGTTGGCCTGTCTGGCGTAACAAAAGCCATGGAAGCACGCGGTATGTCGCTTGTGGCGGAGGGAAGCTACACCCGTAACACAGTCGCCGTGAAATCTGCGTTGCTGGAAATCCGTAAAGCCAAGCCACAGGCGATTGTTATGGTCGGCGCGTACAAGCCGCTTGCCGAGTTCATCAAGCTTTCCCGCAAGATGAAAATGGATGCCACCTTCGTGACGATTTCATTCGTCGGGTCCAAAGCGCTGGCGGCAGAACTGGGTGCCGACGGAGAAGGTGTGATCATCAGTCAGGTCGTGCCTCAGCCCTGGGACACAAATCTGCCGATCGTCGCAGAATACCAGGCGGCACTGAGCGCGCTTGACGCATCCGCGGAACCGGGATTTGTGTCGCTCGAAGGTTATGTTGCCGGACGCCTCACAATCGAAGGTCTGCGTAACGCCGGTGCCGATCTCTCCCGGGAAACCTTTATGGCAGCCATGAATAATCTTGGCACGGTTGATTTCGGTGGGATGACAATGACATTCGGCGCTGGTGACAACCAGGGATCTGACGATGTCTTCCTGACCCGGATAGAAACTGATGGCTCCTTTACGGCGATGTCGCCGGGTAGCTGATACAGCGGGGCTGTCCGGTAACAGATACCGGACAGCCCATTTTTTCTAAAAATTCTTCGGTCAGGAAAGCATCCGTCATGAAAAATCTGGTCTCTCGTCTTTTCGGGTCGGTGCTGACCCGGCTTGCACTGATTTTCGGTGCGCTGGCCGCAACCACCATGGCCGCAATCGTTGTCAGCTGGATCGTCTTCCAGTCGATTGCAACCAGCATGACGGTTCTGTCCGATGAAAGGCTGCCGGAGCTCAGAGACAGTGCCGCTGTTGTATCAGTCGCCGACCGGCTGCGCGGGCTTCTGTCTGACCTGCTGATTGCCCAGGAGACCAGTGACCTTGAAGCCCTGGAGCTTAAGACGCAACTGGTGCTGCAGGACATTCGCAATGCTGCTTCAGCGTTTGACCCCGAAAAACAACAGGAGTTATCCGCGAGAATCGACACGGTTGAAAGCGCGCTCACAAACCTCAGAAACGCACGCAACGCAGAGTTCACAAGCACCAGCGGCGTCGCCAATGCTGTCGCAGCCGCCCTGAAGCGTGCAACCGAAGCTACCGGAATGCTTGCAGAAGCCTCTGACAATGCGTTCTTTGATCTGATCATCGGGGGCGAAGATACGATCGCGGATATCGATGCAACGCTGTCGCAACTCATTGAGGCGGACTTTGCTCTGTACCAGTCCGCGCTGTCAGTACGCGCCGAAGTAAACCTCATATCCGGACTTGCCTTCGGTATGACACAGACCCGAGACACCGCAATCAGGTCAATTCTCCAGGATCTGGGAAATGCCGCCGATGACAGGTTGTCCGGGCTTCTGCCCGCGCTCTCGGACGCGCCGGCGACACAGGATGTTGCAACTCTTGTTGATGCAGCACAACAGGAGTTCCGGGACCTCTTCACCCAGTCGCGCAGTCTGCTCCGGCCTTCTGATATACTTTCCACGAGACAGGAAATTGACGCTGCCCTGTCGTCAGCGCTCGACGATATTTACTTCGAGCTGGTGATCAACAGCGATGATGCAAAGACCGACAACTCAGAAGCAATTCAGGCGCTTCTGGATGACCAGGTCGCCCGGATCAGAACCCAGGCAACACTCGATTCCGCCGTGCAGTCGTTCTTCGCCACAGCAATGCAGACAGCGCTGTCGCGCGACGCGCTTGAGCTGGCTCAGCGTGCCGATATGCTACGGGTTGCGGAATTGCGGCTGAAAGATGCGAAAAGCGGAGTTGCTTCGGACATAAGCGCGCCACTGAATGCAATCCTTGAAATCTCAGATCCGGCCACCGGCATTGTAGCAATACGCGCAGCGGCATTTGATGCGCAGTCGAACGCGAGGGAGGCAACACTTATCGCGGCAGAAGCTGTTCGCAATATCTCTGTCACTGTGAGCGAGTTTGCGTCCGCATCTCAGAGCCATATCGAAGCGACATCCGCCCAGCTGAATTCAGAAGTTGCCGCGGCGCGCGCAGATCTTCAGCTGATTGGCATGCTGAGTGCGGCAATCGTTGCGCTTGCTCCAGTCCTGATATGGCTGATGGTCACGCGACCGCTCAACAGTGTCACCGCCATAACCGAACGGCTGGCGCAAGGCGACCTCTCGGAAATTGAGAACGCTTCGCGTTACAAGGGTGAGATTGGCCGGCTCGCACGGGCGCTTGAGGTTTTCCGCAACAATGCGCTCGAACGGGTGCAGATGCAGGAAGAAGAAAAGAAACGCGACGCTGAAATTCGCGAAAGTGAGAAGAAGGCGGAGCAGGCAAAGCGGGACGCAGAAGAAAAAGAACGTGTCGCAGAAGCAGAGCGAGAACAGGAGATGCGCGAACGCGAACAGGCAGAGCGTGCGCGCGAAGAAGAGATACGCCGGGCGAACGAAGCTGAGCGCGCCGCCAGAGCCCGCGAGCAGGAAACTGTTGTAGGTGAACTGGCTTCCGGTCTGCGAAAACTGTCGTCCGGAGATCTGACTCATATGATTGAAACAGAATTTCCCGGTGAATATGCCGCTCTCAGAAATGACTACAATCTGGCAGTAGAAAACCTTGCCGATCTGGTACGTCGCATCGGAGAGAGCGCCGGCACGATTGACACCAGCAGCGCCGAAATTGCGTCCTCAGCCCTGGATCTGTCGCGCCGCACCGAAAACTCTGCTGCAACGCTCGAGGAAACCGCCGCAGCTCTCAATGAACTGACAAGCAGCGTCTCTTCCGCGGCTCAGGGCGCAAAGGAAGCGGCAAACACCGTGGACAGAGTCCGCACAGATGCAGAATCCAGCGAAACCGTTATGCATGAAGCTGTTGCCGCCATGGGAGAGATTGAAAGCTCATCAGGCGAAATTGCCAAAATCGTCGAAGTGATTGACTCAATCGCATTCCAGACGAACCTGCTGGCTCTGAACGCCGGAGTGGAGGCAGCGCGAGCAGGCGACGCAGGCCGGGGTTTCGCCGTGGTCGCCTCTGAGGTGCGTATCCTTGCGCACCGCTGCTCAGAGGCTGCGCTGCAGATCAACGAACTGATCTCGTCCTCAACCGGTCACGTTGAAAAGGGCGTCACACTTATGGACGAGACCAAAGATGCTCTCGGCAAAATCCTCAGAGGCATTGTTGACGTGTCCCAGAACGTTTCCGACATCGCTCTTTCTGCCGCCGAACAATCCAGCGGTATTGCAGAAATTAACACTGCGGTTGAAACACTTGACCGCGGGACGCAACAGAATGCAGCGATGTTCGAAGAAACGACCGCGGCCAGTCAGTCACTGACTGCAGAAGCCTCACAGCTGACCCGCACAATTTCAAGTTTCCGCATATCGGACAATGAGGCCGCGCAGTACGACAGAGACGAAAGCGATGCCGCATAACACCGGATTTCGGGGCAGTCGGACAGAGTCCCCCGAAAGCGCCCCGGTTTCCCACTGAGAAGAATGCGATCAGGTATTGAAAAGAAAGTGCAGAACATCTCCATCGCGCACCACATATGATTTGCCCTCAGCACGCATTTTACCTGCCTCCTTAGCGGCGCTTTCCCCTCCAAGCGAAACATAATCGTCGTAGGCAATCGTTTCCGCGCGAATGAAGCCTTTTTCAAAATCGCCGTGTATAACGCCGGCTGCCCTGGGCGCTGTCGTACCCTCGCTGATGGTCCAGGCGCGCGCTTCTTTGGGGCCCGCAGTAAAATAGGTTTCCAGGTGCAGCAGGCTGTAACCTGCACTGATCAGCCGGTCGAGACCTGCTTCAGCAAGCCCCATTTCCTCGAGAAACATTCCGGCCTCTTCGGGCTCGAGCTGACTGAGCTCTTCTTCGATCCGTGCAGAAATGATCACGTGCGAGTTGCCCTGAGCTGCAGCCATCTCGGCAACTTCAGAAGACAGGGAGTTGCCAGACGCCGCATCGCTCTCATCGACGTTGCAGACATACAATACTGGCTTTGTTGTCAGCAGCTGCAGCATTTTCCATGCACGTTCGTCTTCGGCGTCGATGTCCAGAACCCGTGCAGGACGTCCGTCTTCGAGCGCTTCCAGCGCCATTTTCATCAGCCGCTCCTGCTGGACAGCTTCCTTGTCACCACCACGTACCTTGCGTACGATGTTCTGCAAGCGCTTTTCGATGCTTTCTATATCCGCGAGCATCAGCTCGGTTTCGATGGTCTCGGCATCGGCAACAGGATCGACGCGACCCTCAACATGCGTGACGTCATCATCTTCAAAACAGCGCAGCACATGCGCAACAGCGTCTACTTCACGAATGTTCGCAAGAAACTGATTCCCCAGACCTTCCCCTTTTGACGCTCCTTTTACGAGGCCTGCTATGTCCACAAAGGTCATGCGTGCGGGGATAACCTGTCGGGAACCTGCGATAGCAGCAAGCTGATCAAGGCGAGCGTCAGGAACAGCCACTTCGCCAACATTCGGCTCGATGGTACAAAACGGAAAGTTTGCCGCCTGTGCTGCAGCCGTGCGCGTCAGCGCGTTGAACAGAGTGGATTTACCCACATTTGGCAAACCCACGATTCCCATCTTAAAGCCCATGACACAGTCCTTTGTTGCTGGCGCAATCCCCTTAGGGCCTGAGCCGCCTCAGGACAAGTCCCGGCGGTGTCGTCTGTCCTCGCGCGCATGGAAGATCAGCGCCCAGGCGAGGATGATGAACATCGGATGTGTCAGGCCTCCGGAGAAAATGAGGGCCGGAATCCAGATAATGAAAACCAGAACTGCGACGATCGGACGCCCGGTGAGCAGTATGGACAGTGGCGGCAGAAGTATGGCGAGAAGATAATTCATAATGCCGATATATAGTGCTTTGCAGACATATTGAGGGGAAAGTCCGGTTTTTTTACCCCGTCGGTCCCTCTCTGCCCAGATCACCCCTGTTTGACGCATTGATTTCCCCGCCGGATTTGGGCATTCGGGTCCGGACGTTTCAGGAAGGCTGCAGTGAAAATGACCCGTATCGATGCCAGATTTGCCGAACTGTCCCGCAAAGGGAAAAAGGCATTCGTCTCATATGTCATGGCCGGCGACCCGGACTTTGACAGGTCCCTGGAGATTGTGAGAGGCCTGCCGGGCGCGGGTGTGGACATTATCGAACTGGGGCTGCCTTTTACGGACCCTATGGCCGACGGTCCTACCATCCAGCTGGCGGGACAGCGCGCGCTCGAAGGCGGGATGACGCTTCAGCGCACCCTCGAGCTCGCAAAAGCATTCCGGGAATCGGACAACGAGACGCCGATCGTTCTGATGGGATACTACAACCCGATTTACAGCCACGGCGTGGACAGGTTTCTTGCAGCCGCCAAAGACGCGGGTATCGACGGACTGATCGTTGTGGACCTGCCACCGGAAGAAGACAGCGAACTCTGCATTCCGGCGCAGGCGGCCGGGCTGAACTTCATTCGCCTTGCGACTCCTACCACCGACGAAAAACGACTGCCCCGCGTCGTTCAGAATACATCCGGGTTTGTATATTATGTGTCGATCACCGGGATCACAGGCGCAGCCGAAGCACAGGCAGAAGATGTCAGCCCGGAAGTCTCGCGTATCCGCGACGCAAGTGGCCTGCCTGTAGTTGTCGGATTTGGCGTTAATACACCGGACAAGTCGCGCTCCATTGCGAGTGTTGCCGACGGCGTCGTCGTGGGGTCTGCCATCGTCAGCCGGATCGCCGCGGGTGACAGCACGGAAAAAGTACTCGACTTCGTCCGGACCCTGTCAGACGGCGCGCATTCGGCCTGAGGCATTTTTGGATACAGGCGGGTCACGGTCTGCGTCCAGCACTGCTCTGAGCTCACGAAGCGCCGGCAGAATCCCAATCAGCTTTTCGGCCGCATAAACTTCGGACAGCCGGTTCAGATCGGGTACCATGGCCCGGATTGTTTCGTCCCGAAAGCTCTGCCCCCGCGCCGTCAGCCACACAAGTTTCGAGCGTCCGTCATCCGGGTTGGGGCGCACCTCCACCAGTCCGTGGGCTTCGAGGCCTTTGATGGTATGCGTCATGCTGGTTTTCGGGACCTGAAACGCGCGCGCGATTTCCATGGGCGTGCGCCCGTCTCCGCGCCGTGACAGGTGACTGATCACACCAAAGTGCGGCGCGATAAGCCCCTCGGGCAACCGCGCCTCCAGCAGTGTCCTGCTGAGTTGCTCAATGATCCCTATTTCGTTGAAAACCTCGAAACAGAGCGAGACCGGATCTTCATCCATTCAGCAGTTTTGCCTCCAGCGGCCAGCGCGGGGATTGCGCCACTTCCGGACCATAGCCCAGCCGCCCGAGCATTTGAACCGTTTCACCCTCTTCTGCGAGCAGATCATGGATGCGCGTGTACTGTTCAGCCATTTCCGGAAATTCCTGAAGACACTGGCTGACAGGATGCAGGGCCAGCCCGAGTGCTGTGCAGCGAAGGTTCAGACGCAACCATTCACGCCCTGCCCTGACCTGGTCGGCACGTGTATTCCCCGCTGATTTCAGTACCGCATAAGCAGGTGTGGCATGCAGCATCTCGTCATAGATTCTGACGCCTTCCTGAAATCCGCGACTGTCCGGATCGGCCTGTACGGACCGGCTGATCAGTCCGGCAAGCATCAGTGTTTCGAGGAAGGGTCCACCCAGATCAATTCCATCGGGGTCTGCGTTGATTTCCGATTTTCCAAAGCGCATCAGATCGACTGATTCCTTCAGTGTACGCGGAGTCTGCATTTCGGTGACCCACGCATCCCAAGTAATTGATCTGATTGCCGCAACCTGATCTGCATCGGTCAGAATAACCGCGTGGCTCTCGAGCGCCTGCACCGCATCGGCGGGCAGATCCCGGTCCTCGAAAGGCTCCTTGCAGGAGCGGCGGTTCAGAATGTGTTCGGCCAGAGGATCAGCAATGCCTCCAGGCGTGAAAACGGCGCGTGCGACAGGGCCGTTTTCATTCTCGGGGAAAGGCTCTGTCTGCACTGAATATCCCGCAGCGCCTGCTGCAAGAACCAGCTGTTCCAGAAAACACCCGAACCCGATGGTCAGTTGCCTGTCAAACGGATCGGTCTCCGGCAGGCGCCTGTCAGTGTCGTGCCAGAGAAGGACTGTATCATCACCCTGCAGTTCCACCAGCCAGGGCTGCAGGTTGTGCGGGTTCGGTGCAAGCAAAGCAAAACTCAGGGCGTTCTTTCGCGGATCCGCATAGCTGCCAGCCAACTGCCATGGAGCCAGAGCGCGTTGCGGTGTCCGCGTATTCAGAAAGCCAGCCGAAGCCGCAGTTGCCGCAAGAATCGTGCCGCCGCCTGCCAGAGTCAGGAATCTACGTCTTGAGAGTACCATAAGCTCATCCTATTTTTAATACGATATCGCACCATTATAGTTCGATATCGTATTACACAAGGATTTTCTGATACCGTGTGATTTGTTGAGTTGAAGCAATATGAAGAAATTGGTAATGAAAACTAACCAAAACGGAAAGCCGCCATGCCTGTCATTACCAATATCGATGATCTGAAACGCATTTACGAACGACGCGTGCCGCGGATGTTCTACGATTATACTGAATCCGGCAGCTGGACCGAGCAGACGTTCAGGGAGAACACATCTGACTTTGACCAGATCCGTCTGCGGCAACGGGTAGCTGTGGACATGTCGGGCCGCACAACAGAATCCGAAATGATCGGCGAAAGAGTCGCAATGCCGGTGGCGCTTGCGCCTGTGGGCATCACCGGCATGCAACACGCCGATGGCGAAATGAAAGCCGCACGGGCCGCTGAGAAATTCGGTGTCCCCTTTACGCTCAGTACGATGTCGATCAATTCCATCGAAGATGTAGCCGGCTTTACAAGCGCACCCTTCTGGTTCCAGCTCTATATGATGCGGGACACCGATTATGTGTCGCGTCTCATCCAGAGGGCAAAGGATGCGAAGTGCTCCGCCCTTGTAATTACACTGGACCTGCAGATTCTCGGGCAGCGCCACAAAGACATCAAAAACGGTTTGTCTGCCCCGCCCAAGCTGACAGTCAAAACAGTTGCCAATCTCGCCACAAAATGGGCATGGGGCATCGAAATGCTGAGCGCAAAACGGCGCGAGTTCGGAAACATTGTAGGGCACGTACAGGGCATTTCTGACCCCAAATCGCTCAGCACCTGGGCTGCGGAATCCTTCGATCCGACGCTGGACTGGGACAAGGTCGCAAAGATCAGGGAAGAATGGGGCGGCAAGGTGATCCTGAAGGGGATACTTGATGCTGACGACGCGAAAATGGCGCTCAAAGTCGGAGCAGATGCGATTGTCGTATCCAATCATGGCGGGCGGCAGCTGGACGGGGCGCTCAGCTCTATCCGCGCGCTGCCTTCGATCCTGGAAGCGGTCGGAGACCAGATTGAGGTGCACCTCGACAGTGGTATCCGTTCTGGCCAGGATGTGTTGAAAGCGCTCGCCATGGGGGCCAGTGGTACTTACATCGGTCGCGCATTTATCTATGGGCTCGGCGCAATGGGCCAGCAGGGTGTGACGCGCGCGCTGGAAGTCATTCACAAAGAGCTCGACACGACGATGGCCTTGTGCGGCGAAACAGACGTAAGAAAACTAGGGCGGCACAACCTTCTGATCCCGGAAGATTTTGAAGGTCGTTGGCAGAGCTGACGACCCGGGATACTGTTTCCGGCATGTTGATTTTTCTGGCCGAGCGCCTCGCCTTTCTTGCTACACCCAAGACCGGCTCCACAGCCGTCGAAATGGCTTTGAGATCCCGCGCGGACGTGATTTTCGCGCGCAGTCGCAAACACATCCCCGCGCAACGCTATGATGCCCGCGTGGCGCCGTTTGTCGAAGCGACATTTGGCGTACGACCCGAAAGCTGTGCCGTTATGCGCGAGCCCGTCGAACAACTGCGCAGCTGGTACCGCTATCGTCGCCGCGACGAGAAAGATGGCACGCCACAATCCACGAAAAACCTGAGTTTCGACGATTTTGTTCTGGCCGCTCTGCGGGATGACCCGCCAGAATTCGCACGCGTCGGGCGCCAGTTCTCTTTTCTGTGCAACAGCCGTGGCAAATGCATGGTCGATCACCTTTTCGCCTACGAGGCACCGGCCGGGTTCCTGGATTTTCTGGGCGCGCGTTTCGGCGAAATACCAGTCCTGGAGCGGCGCAACGTGTCGCCGGATGTACCGGCGGAACTGTCTGCTCAGGTCGCTGCCCGGCTGCGTGCCGGACGCGCCGACGACTTTGCACTGTATGAACGGCTGCAGAAAGCCGGTGGATACCTCAGTCGCGACCGGCATCCTGCAACGACCTGACTGTGCGGCCCAGGCCAGGCACCAGAACGAGCGCTGCAAAAACCATGATGCCACCGACAAGAAAGAAACCGGCGCGCAGACCCAGGATTTCGGATGTGAACCCCATCAGTGGCGGCCCGATAAAAAAGGCCCCGTAGCCCATAACCGAAACACGGCTGATCGCGGCAAGTCTTTTGTGCGCCGGAACCACACGCCCTACCTGAGCCAGCGCCAGCGGGGCGATCACCGAAACTCCCAGCCCGGCAAGGCCAAATCCTGCATATGCAATGATCAGCCCGGGCGCTGCCCCCGCGATCATCAGCCCTGCTGCGGCTGTCAGGGATGCTGCGACCATCAGGGGCAGTTCCGGCAGGCGGCTGGACATCACATGGCCCGCAAGCCGTCCGATACCCATGGTCAGCCCCAGTATGGCCGGACCCAGCGCGCCTTCTGCCGGACCGCCGCCCAGTGTGCGCTCCAGATGCAGCGCTGACCATCCTTCTGACGAGGCCTCCGTCAGGAATGCGACCAGCACCAGGCCTCCACCCAGCCAGATCAGCCCTGTGGGCAAAGCCACCGCCTTGCCAGGCTCTGCCACCGGCAGGATGGTCGTGCGTTTTTCAAGCATGATCACTGCAAGCACACAAACAATGCCCCCGAATGCCAGAAAAACCTCCGCAGGCGTCCAGGCCAGTTCGCGCAGCAATCCGGTCAGCAGGGCCGTGCCCGCATAGGCAAACGAATACATCGCGTGGTTCAGGTTCATCAGCGGCCTGCCGACCTGTTCCTCGCGTTCCGAGACCCGGACATTTACCAGCACATCCACAACACCTGAACCAATCGCGGCCAGCGTCATGCCCAGGGCGAAAACGATCAGATCAGCGGAACCTGCCGCAATGAGCATACCTGTCGCCACGACGATCGACGCGCCGGGCGTAGCCCAGCGCCCTGCGAAGCGGTCGGCAAGCGGCGCCAGCCACATGGCGGCCAGTGCGCCCAGAGAAGCCAGCAGAACAACTGCGCCATAGACACCGTCTGATGCTCCGATGGCCGCCTTGATCACGGGCATCTGGGCAAAGAACGCAGCCCATGCACCACCGATGACAAGAAAGCCGGCCAGAGGTTTGTATGATATTCTGAGGTCATCCAGAAGGCCCATGCAGCCATGTCGCACAGGGCCACTTTCCCCACAAGCGGAACGGGTGCAAAAACTCCTTTCCCTGCAACCGATTCCGGTCTATACGCGCGGCTTCATGCGGGCATACAGCCTTGGAGGATGCCCGCCCTTACAAATTGGAGAGTATCAATGGCTGGAGAAATTCCGGATCTTGTCGCTCAGGAACGGACGGGGACAGGCAAGGGCGCCGCTCGTCAGGCACGCCGCGATGGCATGGTTCCTGGTATCGTTTTTGGTGGTGACACGGACCCGCTTCCGATCAACATCCCTTTCAACGTTCTGTTCAAGAAGCTGAAAGAGGGCCGGTTCAAGTCGACCCTGTTCAACATGAAAGTTGAAGGTCACGACGACGTGCGTGTGATCTGCCGCGACGTGCAGCGTCACGTGGTCAAGGATCTGCCGACGCACATCGACTTCATGCGCCTGCGCCGCACCACAAAAATCAACCTCTTCATCGCGGTTGAGGTTGTTGGCGACGATGTGGCCCCCGGCCTGAAAAAAGGTGGTGTGCTGACGCTGATCCGTCCGGAAGTTGAACTGGTTGTGACGGCGGGCGATATCCCTGATCACATCACCATAGACATCTCAGAAATGGAAATTGGCGACAACATCACGATCTCGTCCGTTGACCTGCCGGCAGGCGCAAAACCGACGATCGACCGTGATTTCGTGATCGCACAGATTTCTGCGCCAGCAGGTCTGGCCTCTTCGGATGACGAAGATGACGACGACGGCGCAGAGGGTGATGCACCCGAGGCCGAAGGCGACACAGAAGAGTAAAACCTTTCCCCCATCGGGAACGGAGGATACGGGGCCCTTTGCGGCCCCGTATTTCGTTTCAGCCGACCCGGTGCTATGCTGCGGCGCAACATCAGGGAGCAGAAAAATTGAAACTCATTGTCGGGCTGGGCAACCCGGGCCCAAAATATGCAGGCCACCGGCACAACATCGGCTTTATGGCGCTCGACCGTATTGCCGCAGATCACGGGTTTGGTCCCTGGAAAGGCAAACATCAGGGCAGTCTGAGCGAAGGACGGTTTGGTTCCGACCGGGTTATGCTGCTGAAACCCGAGACGTTCATGAACAATTCCGGCCAGTCTGTGCAGGCCGCCATGAGCTTTTATAAACTGCAACCTGATGACGTTGTCGTCATGCACGACGAAATCGATCTGGCGCCTGGTAAAGTAAAACACAAAGTGGGCGGCGGGCATGCCGGACATAACGGTCTGCGCTCGCTGCACGCTCATATCGGCCCGGCCTATGCGCGCGTCCGTCTGGGCGTAGGTCACCCGGGACACAAGGACCGGGTCCCGGGATATGTGCTGCACGATTTTTCCAAAGCGGATGAGGAATGGCTGGACGATGTTCTGCGCGGTGTCAGCGACGGCGCGCCATGGCTCGCAGCCGGCGATGCCGCTCGGTTTATGAACGCGGTGGGGATGCGGATCACGCCGCCGAGGACGCAGGGGAATGCCAGAAACAAACCGGCGAAACCGGACACAGCCGTTGCAGCTGAACCAGAAAAACAAGGCGAGCCGCAGACAGACGAAAGATCTCCAATGCAGAAACTGCTGGACAGGTTCCGGTGAACCTCAGCGACGCTTTCGCGCATCAGGCCATCAGTTGCAGAGCAATGGGATCCCCGTTCATGGGGCAGCTGCTGGATCTGTTGTCAGACAGCTGGCCCGGCGACAGTGCACTGGGCCGGAAATTTGATGATTTCACAGGTGACATTGGTCCGGCAGGCCATTCTCTGCCACTGCGCACAGCCGGTGGTCTGCATGCGCTGGTGCTGAGCGGCAAAGCGCCCGGGCTGGCCGCTGTCTATCCACCTGCCAGGGTTGATAATGACACGCTGCGCGCGGCCGTACTGGAGGCTCTCCATCAGCATGAAGTCTTTATGCTGGATTGGACGGAGAGCCCGCCCCAGACCAACGAGGTAAGGCGTTCCGCCGCGCTGATCGCTGCTGCCTCCGTCGCAGCAAACTGTTTCAACCTGCCTTTCTGGGTGTCGGAAGCTGGTGCCAGCGGCGGACTTAACCTGATGTGGGATCACTATGAACTCGCGCTCCCCGGCCAGGTAACGGGTCCCGACGCACCTGCCCTGACCCTGTCTCCCGACTGGGAAGGCCCCCTGCCCCCTGCGCGCCGACCGGTCATTGCCAGGCGCGCAGGCGTTGACCTGAACCCCCTTAATCCCCAGCGCGCGGATGATCTGCTGAGACTGACCGCGTATCTCTGGCCGGATCAGCCTGAAAGACTTGCACTGACCAGAGCAGCGGCCTCCGTCATGACCGCCGGAATTGACCGAGGCGACGCGATCGACTGGCTGGCAAAACGTCTGAAGACTGCGCCCATGGGTCATGTTCATCTGATCCAGCACACCGTTGCCTGGCAGTATTTCCCCAAAGCAGCCCAGGACCGGGGCCGCACACTGATTGAAACCGCAGGAGCTTCGGCCACGCCCGAGCGCCCCATTGCGTGGCTGGCCATGGAAAGCGATGGCGACACAAAAGGTGCGGTCGGTGCCGCGCTGACCTTGCGGCTCTGGCCGGGCGACGTCACTCTGGAACTGGGGCGCGCCGATTTTCATGGCCGGTGGATCAGATGGCAGGCCCCCTGACAGACTAAGGACGTTGCCCTCATGCGCAGGTTAGGAAAATGGCTTGGACGTATTTTGCTTGCGCTGGTGCTGGCGGCAACGGCACTCGGCCTTTGGAGGATGGAGGAGATTCAGCGGCTCATGGCCGTGAACAGCCTCTTCGAACCGGACCGGATTGTGCAGAACTTCTCCAGTATGGATGCAGCGTTCCTGCACCGCGAGGTTCCGCGCGGTGACGGGCCTGTCTCGACCCTGCAGCCCGGGGTACCGCTACAAATGCCTCAGGGTCTGGAGCAGTTTCTTGATGACCGCCGCGTCACGTCACTGCTCGTGCTCAGTGACGGTAAAATCGTACACGAGGATTACCGGCTGGGAACCGGGCCCGACGATCTGCGGATCAGCTGGTCTATGGCCAAGAGTTACCTGTCTGCGCTGACTGGTGTGCTGGTGGCACGGGGTGTCATCGGGGACCTTGATGCCCTTGTCACCGATCTGGTACCCCAGCTGGCCGGCGGCGCATACGAAGGAAGCACCATCCGGCATGTGCTGAACATGGCCACGGGTGTCACGTTTGACGAAGACTATCTGGACAAAAATTCCGATATCAACCGGATGGGGCGCATCCTGGCTCTGGGCGGCGAGATGGACACCTTTGCCGCCGGGTTGACCGAAAAATTCGCAGACCCGGGTGCTCAGTGGCAGTACGTTTCCATAGACACACACGTGCTTGGCATGGTGTTGCGTGCCGCCAGCGGAAAATCTGTCGTTGAGCTCATGTCCGAACATATCATTGCCCCTCTTGGTGTCAGGCGCGCACCTTACTATCTCACCGATGGCACGGGTGTTGCCTTTGCTCTGGGTGGGCTCAACATGACAACGCGGGACTATGCCCGTTTCGGCCAGATGTTTCTGCAACAGGGCCGATGGCAGGATCAGCAGATCATTCCTGCCGACTGGGTCGTGCAGTCCACAACGGCCTCGGCGCCTACCGGTGACGATCAGATGGGGTATGGCTTTCAGTGGTGGATGCCCCGCGACGCAAGGCCGCGGGAGTACATGGGGCGTGGCATTTATGGCCAGTACCTCTACATCAACGAAAAGGCCGGCGTCGTAATTGTAATGACGGCGGCAGATCAACAGTTTCGGGATCGCGCAATCCAGCGACAGAACATCACGTTCTTCCGGCAGATTGCAGACAGCCTGTAAGGAGGTTCGCATGGAAAAAGACGACAGTGTCAATGTTCTCGGCGGCCCGCTGGATGTTTGCAGCACCAGCCCCATGACCGGTTTTTTCCGCGACGGAAGCTGTAACACCTGTGCTGCAGACCGAGGCAGCCATACAGTCTGCGCTGTCATGACCGCAGAGTTTCTGGCCTATTCCAAATACGTTGGCAACGATCTGTCGACACCACGTCCGGAGTTCGGTTTCGCCGGTCTTCAGCCTGGTGACGCCTGGTGCCTGTGTGCAGGCCGGTTTCTGCAGGCACATGACGAAGGATGCGCGCCGCAGGTGAATCTTGATGCCACACACGAGCGGGCACTGGAGATTGTTCCCCTGGACGTACTGCGCGCATGCGCTCTGGCGTAGGCCCGGATTTACCCGCACTGGTGTCCGGTACGGACAACGTTTTTTATATGACGACAAATGCCGGGCGGGCCCACGTAAACCGGATTTGCGGCTACACATTGTGTTTTAAACAGGCGGCACACGGTTTCCGGTCGACCGCGTGGTGGAAGCCGCCGGGACGGCCACGAAAGGCAACCCTGTGTCGTATATCAAACCTGCGTCAACGCGGAAAATGCGCCGCAAAGTTCTGAAACATCAGGGTTTCAGCTTACGATAATTTCGCCACCGATTACTTGCATTCCGCATCAGGTGCAGGCCTGAAATACCGGACGCCCGGGCAACGCCGCACAGACAGGACCCTGCTCCGGCGATGGGTCGTCCGGTCTGATGACCGGGAGACCGACCCTTTCAGATCAGGCGAACTCACCCATTTCAAAGCCGAGCGCACGCGCAACGGTAAAGATGTCTTTGTCACCACGACCGCACATGTTCATGCAGATAATGTGATCGGACGGCAGCTCCGGGGCGATTTTCATCACATGCGCAAGCGCGTGGCTGGGCTCCAGCGCGGGGATGATGCCCTCCAGCTCACAGCACAGCTGAAATGCCTCCAGAGCCTCTTTGTCTGTGATGGCCACATATTCTGCGCGACCAATGTCATGCAGCCAGGCGTGTTCCGGGCCGATACCCGGATAGTCGAGCCCCGCAGAGATCGAGAACCCTTCAAGGATCTGCCCGTCGTCATCCTGCAGCAGATAAGTGCGGTTGCCGTGCAGAACGCCGGGGCGCCCACCGGTAAGCGATGCGCAGTGTTCCATTTTTTCGTTCACGCCTTTGCCGCCGGCCTCCACGCCGATGATCCCGACTTCCTTGTCGTCAAGGAACGGGTAGAACAGACCCATCGCGTTCGAGCCGCCGCCAATCGCTGCAATCACAGTATCAGGCAGCCGGCCTTCGGCAGCTGTCATCTGTTCACGGACTTCTTTGCCAATGATCGACTGGAAGTCACGGACCATCGCCGGATAGGGATGCGGACCGGCCACGGTCCCGATGCAATAGAATGTGTCGCGGACATTGGTGACCCAGTCGCGCAGGGCGTCGTTCATCGCATCCTTGAGCGTCCCGCGCCCCGAAGTGACCGGGACAATCTCGGCTCCCAGAAGGCGCATACGAAACACGTTGGGCGCCTGGCGTTCAACGTCATGTGCACCCATATAAACAACGCATTTCAGACCAAACTTTGCACAGACCGTAGCCGTCGCGACTCCATGCTGGCCCGCGCCTGTTTCCGCAATAATACGGCTTTTGCCCATACGGCGTGCCAGGATGATCTGACCCAGAACGTTGTTGATCTTGTGCGCACCGGTGTGGTTCAGCTCGTCGCGCTTCATGTAGACCTTTGCACCACCCAGATGTTCTGTCAGGCGTTCGGCATGATAAAGCGGGCTGGGACGTCCGACGTAGTGTGTCCAGAGATCGTGCATTTCGGCCCAGAAATCATCGTCCGTTTTGGCTTTTTCGTACTGCGCCTCAAGCTCCAGGATCAGGGGCATCAGGGTCTCGGACACAAACCGCCCACCGAATTTGCCAAAGCGGCCCTGATCGTCAGGTCCGGTCATAAAGGAGTTGAAAAGATCATTGGCCATAGCGCACCTGTCCTCCGCGTGTGGCGTTCTGCCTACCGCGCGAACTCAGAGGAAACAAGGCGTTTTGAGGAGCAAAGGGGCGACGTTTGCGCACGCCGGCGGGGACAGAACCGGCGCGCGCAGCAGCAGATCAGTCTACTGCGTAGTTGGCCCGGACTGCCGAAAAAGCAGACGCATCGCCTGCAAACTGCATGATCACATATTCGCCCGCGTCGGTTCCGGTCTCGCTTCCCGCGTCGGACAGCAATGCAGTCACGGTGCTGAGACCGGTGACGAGGATGGCGGCGGCGGCGATGGTTGCTCTGAATGTCATTTGAACAGTCCCTGAGGCGGATAAAACACTGTGCAGGTTTAAGCCTGCATGACGGTTTTAGCTGCCTGTGGGCGATCGTTCTGTGAACGAGGTTACGCAGAGAGACTTTTTTTCGCCGCAACGACAAATTTTCTGATCAGTTCCGGATCTTTCTGTCCTGGCGCCGATTCCACGCCTGACGAGACGTCGACCTGCCGCGCTCCGGTCAGCCGCATCGCCTCAGCGACGTTTTCAGGTGTCAGACCACCCGCCAGCATCCAGGGCCGGGTCCAGTACTTCCGGTCTGCGAGCAGCTTCCAGTCAAATGCGAGGCCGTTGCCTCCGGGCAGGTCCGCGCCTCCGGGTGGTTTGGCGTCTATCAGCAACTGATCCGCTACAGCCGAATACGCATCAATGGCCTCGAGGTCTGACGCATCCGCGACGCCCACTGCCTTCATGACTGGCAGCCCGTATCGCGAACGGACTTCCGCCACGCGTTCAGGTGTCTCCGCGCCGTGCAGCTGCAACATATCCAGCGGAACCGTGGCTGTCAGTGTATCCAGAAAGGCATTGTCGGCGTTAACCACCAGCGCAACCTTCGCCAGCCCGGGCGGGGCTTCAAGTGCCAGTGCCGCCGCATCCGCAACGGAAACGTTGCGCGGAGATTTCGGGAAAAAAACAAAGCCGCAATAGGCAGCCCCTGCGCGGGCAGCGGCCTGAACGTGCATCGGCTCTTTGAGCCCACAGATTTTGACGGCAGTTTCAGATGTCATGACCGGTGTTGAACACAGCGCCGCAGCGCGGGCAACCTGTAATGCCGCTTTGATCAGCTGGCCTGCTCAAGCATCGCAATTACTTCGTCCTTACCCTCGTGCTTTTCGCCTTTAAGTCGTGCGACCTCGCGCTGAAGGCGTCGCAGTTCGCGGGCCTGGCGCGACGCTTCCGCGCGCTGGGTATGCTCGCGGATCCATTCCCAGACAAAACCAACAAGCAGACCAACGATGATCCCGCCAAAAATCACAAGAAACAGCGGCAGTTGAATGCTTGGGTTAACAGCGAACCATCCGGCTACCTCGGACGGAATCAGCTGCAGGGAAACCAATCCTCTGTTGGCAATCGCCACTGCGATCAGTGCTGCACCAAAAACGGCGATACAGGCATAGCGGATATAGCGCATCAGGCTTTCCCGTTCAGACGGTCACGCAGCAGCTTACCGGTCTTGAAGAACGGAACATGTTTCTCTTCTACGTGTACCGTCGCACCTGTGCGCGGGTTCCGACCGACACGCGCGTCTCGCTTTTTGACCGAAAACGCACCAAACCCGCGAAGCTCTACCCGGTCGCCGCGTGACATCGCACCGGTAACCTCTTCGAAAATCGTATTGACGATGCGCTCCACGTCTCTCTGATAAAGATGTGGATTTTCGTCTGCGATCTTCTGGATCAGCTCAGACCGTATCATAGCGCCACCCCCCGGGATTGTTCTGGCAGCCAGGCTGCCTGTTAAACAAACTATAGAAAGAAACCGGCAGTACGGAAAGTCAGCCATCGTCCGGGCGGCATGTTTTTTCCATTCGAACACCCTGTATTTGCGCAGTTTTTCACCCACATCTCCTTTGGTTGTCGTCTGAACGGGGCGTGCCAGCCTTGCCGCGTCGCAGCACGACACCGTGATTCGGCGCGCTTTCCCCTGCCTGTTCTGACGTGACCTGCTGTTCTGGCACAGGATCGGTGCGCACGAGAAGCAGGCACAAAAAAAGCCCCGCAGAGACTGCGGGGCTTTTCGTTCGGAAGGAGTTCGCGGTTATTCGTCGCCTTTGAGCGCCGCACCGAGAATATCACCCAGAGATGCGCCGGAGTCGGAAGAGCCGTACTGTTCAACAGCCTCTTTCTCTTCTGCAATCTCGCGCGCTTTGATCGACACGCCGAGACGGCGGGCCTTGCTGTCCACGTTTGTGATACGCACGTCGACCTTGTCACCGACAGAGAAACGCTCCGGGCGCTGTTCCGCACGGTCGCGCGACAGATCGGAGCGGCGGATAAAGGACTTCATGCCTTCGTACTCCACTTCGATACCACCATCTTCGATCGCTGTGACGTTCACGGTTACGATCGAGCCGCGCTTCACGCCGCCAACGGCCTCAGCGAACTTGTCTCCGCCAACCGCTTTGATGGACAGCGAGATACGTTCCTTGTCGACGTCCACTTCAGACACAACGGCCTGGACCATGTCGCCTTTGCGGTAGTTCTGGATCGCATCCTCGCCCCGCTCGTCCCAGGAAAGGTCGGAGAGGTGAACCATGCCGTCGATGTCGCCGTCGAGGCCAACAAACAAACCGAATTCGGTGATGTTCTTGACTTCGCCTTCGACCTCTGTGCCCTCGGGGTGTGTTTCTGCAAACACTTCCCATGGGTTGCGCATAGTCTGTTTCAGGCCAAGGGACACGCGGCGCTTGGCACCGTCGATTTCCAGAACCATGACTTCGACTTCCTGAGAGGTCGACACGATCTTGCCCGGGTGAACGTTCTTCTTCGTCCAGGACATCTCGGAGACGTGCACGAGGCCTTCGACACCGGCTTCCAGCTCAACAAAGGCACCGTAGTCGGTGATGTTGGTCACGCGACCTGTGTGTACCGATTCCAGCGGGTACTTGGCGGCCACCAGATCCCACGGATCTTCCTGCAGCTGCTTCATACCGAGCGAGATACGGTGCGTCTCTTTGTTGATCTTGATGACCTGAACCTTGATGGTCTCGCCAATCGACAGGATCTCGGACGGGTGATTGACGCGGCGCCATGCCATGTCTGTCACGTGCAGCAGGCCGTCAACACCGCCCAGGTCAACAAACGCACCATATTCGGTGATGTTCTTGACCACGCCGTCGACTGTCTGACCTTCGGTCAGGTTGCCGATAACCTCGGCACGCTGTTCGGCACGGGATTCTTCGAGGATCGCACGGCGCGACACAACGATGTTGCCCCGGCGACGGTCCATTTTCAGGATCTGGAACGGCTGCTTGAGACCCATCAGCGGGCCCGCATCGCGCACGGGGCGCACATCGACCTGGGAGCCGGGCAGGAAGGCCACAGCACCACCGAGATCGACAGTGAAGCCACCCTTGACGCGGCCGAAGATGGCGCCTTCGACGCGCTCTTCGTCTGCATATGCTTTTTCCAGACGATCCCAGGCTTCTTCGCGGCGGGCCATTTCGCGGGAAATGACAGCTTCGCCACGCGCGCTCTCGACCTGGCGGAGGAACACCTCTACCTCGTCACCGACTTCGATTTTGGGAGCTTCGCCCGGATCAGCGAATTCTTTCAGTTCAACGCGGCCTTCCATTTTGTAGCCTACGTCGATAATGGCCTGGCCCGCTTCAATCGCGATAACCTTGCCTTTGACAACCGAACCCTCCTGGGGGGTGTCCATTTCGAAGCTTTCATTCAGGAGTGCTTCAAACTCATCCATCATATTTGCCATGTGGCGTCGTTTTCCTAACTTGGTTTGTTTCTGGCCGTGCGGTTGTCTCCGCCGGTCTTTGGATTGATATGCCGCCCGCCGGGTCCGGTGCCGGAAAACAAACGAAGGGCCGGTATTTTACCGACCCTGCTCATCTGCTTTGCCGCACAGGCTGTTCCCGCCTCGTCAACGCCCGCGCGTATACGTGGGATTGACCCGGGGATCAAGGGGACAGTGTATTCCGGGCAACAGTCTGGCGGATGTCACCCCAGCGGGCGTTAACACAGCAATAACGTTCACCGTGTATTCTCGGTCTAAGCTTCTCTGAAACAGGTTCGTCATGCCAGAGCTTTATCACGCCCTGTATCACAGCCAGTCTCTGGTTCCGGACACACCGTCTGTTCACAACGAAATCCTGACAGTAAGCCAGCGCAACAACAGCGTGGCCGGGATAAGCGGGTTCCTTCACCGCGAGGGCGATTTCTTTCTGCAGTATCTTGAAGGACCCAAAACCCTTCTGTTCAGCACCCTGGCGCGGATCGGCCGCGATCCAAGGCACAAAAACTTCGAAATCATAGAAAGCGGTACGGCGCGCACAAGGATGTTGCCGGACTGGCAGATGGGATTTACCGACCCGTCTCAGCTGCGCATCAGCGACCTGTTGCATGTCTCCGAAAACCAGTTGCAGATCAACGCGCTGGACCCGTTCGACATCGTGACCCTGCTGGTCAACAATTCACATGGCCTGCGTTCATCGGTGGCCGCATAGACGCCTAGAGCTCCTGTCCTTTGCGCAACTCGTCCAGCAGTTCCTGATAGATGCCGTTGGAGTCACCACCGCCAAAAACGTTCGCCCCGCCAGAGTAGGTCTGTCCGTATGTGCGCGCGACGTTCACGGTCTGCGCGAGGCCTGACAGGAACTGTTCACGCTCCAGAGGCGACAGGGGGTGAATGAACACGCCCCAGAGGCGCCCCTGAGCAACCGCATACCGGGCGTCCAGAGCGCTGTCGAAATTGGCCTGCATCAGCCTCATCAGCTCATCAGACCCGAGCCCGTCCGCAGCGCGGATCGGCACCATGGCGCGCATGCGGTCGGCCCGGGCATCCGCGATCACGATCACCGGTATGTCCTGAACTGTGAACTCGATCGCGGGACCGCGCGCCTGAGCCTCGGGGTCGATCGACCGTATGATCTCAGCGAGTCTCGGCATTGTCATCGGCGGTTCGCCCGGCGACGGGTCAGGCACAGGGCTCGTCTCCTGCGCCGCGGCTGCAGCGGCAAACCACAGCAAGGCGATTGAAATCAGCAGTCTTTGCATTCCTGACCTCCGGATCTTTTGACCATCTACAGGCTAAACGCCGGAATTCATGAAATCCATGCACCCTTTGGTGATCTGTCTGAAACACAGCCACTGCGCTGGCGCAGACAACAAACGCACGCTATGCTGGTAGCGCACCGACAAGAGGACCGCACACTGGAACTGACTGTAGAATCGGCATTTTCCACCGGAGGCATGGTGGGGCATATGTCCTATCTGCTGCTGGTGGTGTCCATGATGATGCGGTCCATTACCCTGTTGCGGCTGCTGGTAATTGCCTCAGCCTTCGTAGCAATTGCCTATGACACGATCTGGCTGAAGGACCCCGTCGGGGTATTCTGGGAAACTCTGCTGGTACTTGTGAACATCGTACAGATTTCGCGGGAATGGTTCAGCGAGAGGCGCGTCCGCTTTACGCCTGAGGAGCAGAGATTTGTGTCGTCGCGCCTGCGTGGCGTCTCAAAACGCGATGCAAAACGTCTGCTGAACCTTGGCCGCTGGACAGAAGGCAAACCGGGCACAGTCCTGACAACCGAAGGCGACCCGGTGCCAAACGTCGTTTATCTTGTCTCCGGACGGGTGGATATCCTGTGTTCGGATGTGCTCGTCGGCAGCTGCGGGCCGGGAAATTTCGTCGGAGAAATGTCGATACTGGCATCAGAACCAGCTTCTGCCACCGCTGTTGTCGCTGAAGAGGCGCGATACTGGCAGATTTCCTCGGACAAACTGCGCGTGCTCCAGGACACGGATCCGCAGGTCTCGGGGGCTCTGGATGTCGGGATCGCCCGCGATCTGAGACGCAAGATCATCGCCGCCAATACCGAACGCAGCGAAAATCCGTTCCTCTAGCCCAGACGGCGCTTGCTGATTGCTTCTATCGCGGCAGCAACAGCCGCCTCAACGGACATATCAGAAGTATCGATTTCGATCGCATCTGCTGCGGGTTTCAATGGCGCAGTCGCGCGATCCCTGTCGCGGGCATCTCTCTCCCGTACATCTGCCAGTACCTGTTCGGGGCTTACATCAGCACCGGATGCCACAAGCTCTTCATATCTGCGCCGGGCACGGACTTCAGCGCTTGCTGTGACAAAGAGTTTGGCCTCTGCCCTCGGGCAGATCACCGTCCCGATATCGCGCCCGTCCAGCACTGCCCCGCCTGCACGTCGCGCAAAACTGCGCTGAAAATCAACGAGAGCGTCCCGCACTTCTGGCATAACGGCCACACGGCTTGCCGCCTGTGCAACTTCGGGAGATCGCAGATCACCGGTCTCCATATCTTCAGCGGTCAGGCCGAGTGCAGCTTCTGCCGGGTCCTGACCCAGCAACATTCTGGCACCCACAGCGCGGTAAAGCAGACCGGTATCCAGATGAGCAAATCCAAAGTGTGCCGCGACGGCGCGCGAGATGGTTCCTTTGCCGGCTGCCGCAGGCCCGTCAATGGCGATGGTGAACGGGCCGGGCACTGCGACCTCAGGCGTTGTCGCGCACAAGCTGTGCACCAAGTTCTGCCATGAGCGGTTCAAAAACCGGGAACGATGTGGCAATCGGGCCGCCGTCATCGACGCTGACCGGTTTCTGCGTCGCCATACCGAGGATGAGGAACGACATTGCGATGCGGTGGTCCAGATGACTGGCGCAGGTCGCGCCGCCTAGCACCTCACCATGGCCGCGACCGGTTACAGTCCACCAGTCAGGGCCATCCTCAACGGTAACGCCGTTGGCACGCAGACCCGTCGCCATCGCATCAATCCGGTCGCTCTCCTTGACGCGCAGCTCTTTAACCCCGCGCATGACAGTGTCACCGCTGGCAAAAGAGGCCACCACCGACAGTATGGGGTATTCGTCTATCATACTGGCAGCGCGCGCTTCTGGTACTTCGATGCCTTTCAGGCCGGGCGAAAAGCGCGCCCTGAGATCCGCGACCGGCTCACCACCTTCTGTGCGCTCGTTTTCATAGGTCAGATCGGCCCCCATTTCACGCAGCGTGGTAAAGAGCCCGGCGCGTGTCGGGTTCAGACCAATACCGGGTACCAGAACATCAGAACCAGGCACAATAAGTGCTGCACAAACCGGAAATGCGGCCGAAGACGGGTCTCTGGGCACCGCAATTTTCTGCGGAATCAGCTCTGGCTGGCCCGTGAGTGTGATGACGCGCCCGGTTTCGGTTTCTTCTGTTGTGATCTCTGCGCCGAAACCGGCCAGCATCCGCTCGGTGTGATCGCGGGTTGCTTCTGCTTCGGTAACTACCGTCTGCCCGGGGGCGTTCAGTCCGGCCAGCAACACAGCCGATTTAACCTGCGCAGACGGCACCGGGACTGTATAGGTCACCGGCACCGGATCTGCAGCCCCGACAAGCGTCATCGGCAACCGGCCACCGGAACGGCCAAAAGACTGAGTACCAAACAGTGCCAGCGGGTCTGTCACCCGCGCCATCGGGCGACCATTAAGAGACGCGTCACCCGTGAAAGTCGCCGTTATCCCCGTGGTCGCCATGGCGCCCATGATCAACCTGACGCCGGTGCCGGAATTTCCGCAGTCGATCACGTGATCCGGTTCCGCAAAGCCACCTGTACCGACACCGTTCACCGTCCACGTCCCACCGCCGTGATCTGTTACAACAGCACCAAAGGCGCGCATGGCGCGGGCTGTATCCAGCACGTCCTGACCTTCCAGCAAACCGGTAATCTCGGTTTCCCCGATGCACATCGCCCCAAGAATAAGAGACCGGTGCGAAATGGATTTGTCGCCCGGCACCTTCGCCTCTCCGGTCAGAGGACCGCAGGGACGTGACGTCATCGGGATCGGGGCGCCGTGGCTGGACATAGCATTTTCCGCGTTTCTGGTACTCTTGCGCGGTGGCTTATCCTCTCGGCCCGCGGGGGTCCAGCCCGTTGTCGCCGCCCCGCGCGTCAGGCGCGGCGAAAGGTCAGATAATGCGGCGTGCGACCTTCTCGGACAGCCTTTTGCTCATATCGCGTGGAAATCCAGTCATCCCAGGGGGTGCGCCAGTCGCCAGGTCCTTCGGCCAGCCACTCAAAGCCAGCCCGGGGAACTTCCTCCAGGGTCTGACGCACATAATCCTCAATATCCGTTGCAACACGGAAAATGGCGCCCGGACGCAGAACGCGGACCAGCGGGACGAGGTGCTCCTGCGTAACAAACCGGCGCCGGTGATGCCGCGATTTCGGCCAGGGGTCCGGATAGAGCAGAAAAGCACGGTCCACCGAGGCCGGGGGCAGAACATCCATCAGATCACGCGCATCGCCCGGGTGCACCGCCACGTTGTCTACGCCTGCGCGACGGATCTTGCCCAGCAGCATCGCGACCCCGTTGATGTATGGTTCTGCCCCCAGAATACCGACATCCGGATTCGCAGCGGCCTGGTGCACCATATGTTCACCGCCGCCAAAACCGACCTCCAGCCATACCGGCCTGCCGTCAAAAAGTGCCGATGTGTCGAGCGCTTTCCGGTCCGGGTTATCCTCCCAGGTTACCGGGCCCGGCGACAGCGCTGCCAGATCCTCATCCAGATACCGGCGCTGGGATTGCTTGAGCGTTTTGCCCTTGAGGCGTCCGTAAAAGTTGCGTCTCGGGCGTTCGGTTGTGCGTGTCATGCGCGCCCTTTACCGCTCCCGTGCAACTACTGCAACATTACCGGAGCGCCACACGGGGCGGCATCCGGTCGGTGCCGGCGGCACAGACTGGAGACATGTCCTGCAGCGCAGCTGCACATCCGGATCAGACGGCCCCTTTCAGAGCGTCAACCAGATCAGTTTTTTCCCAGCTGAAACCACCATCGGCCTCTGGGGCGCGGCCGAAATGGCCATACGCCGCCGTCCGGGCATAGATAGGGCGGTTCAGCTGCAGATGTTCACGGATACCGCGCGGCGTCAGATCGATAACTTTGTCAATTGCAGCTTCGATGGCACTGTCGTGAACATCGCCGGTCCCGAATGTGTCGCAGTAGATCGACAGCGGCCTGGAAACGCCGATAGCGTAGCTCAGCTGAATGGTGCACTTTTCCGCCAGACCTGCCGCAACAACGTTCTTTGCAAGATAGCGTGAGACATAAGCGGCAGACCGGTCAACCTTGGTCGGGTCCTTGCCGGAAAATGCCCCGCCACCGTGCGGCGCCGCACCACCATAGGTGTCCACAATAATCTTGCGCCCGGTCAGGCCAGCATCACCGTCCGGACCGCCGATCACAAAGGTGCCTGTCGGGTTCACCCACCATTCAGTTTCATCCGATACCCAGCCTTCTGGCAGCACTTCACGGATATAGGGTTCTACAATCGCCCGGATATCATCCGATGTCTGGCTCTCCTCAGCGTGTTGCGTGGACAGAACGATTGATGTCACACCCACCGGCCGGCCGTTTTCATACCGGACAGACAACTGGCTCTTGGCATCCGGCCGCAGCGTGGGTTCCGTGCCGTCTTTGCGCACCTCGGCCAGGCGTCGCAGAATGGCATGCGCATAGTGTATAGGCGCGGGCATGAGTTCCGGCGTTTCGCTGGTCGCAAACCCGAACATGATCCCCTGATCTCCGGCGCCCTCATCCTTGTCGGCGCCAGCATCAACACCCTGCGCAATATGCGCCGACTGTTCATGCAGCAGATTTGTAATTTCGCAGGTCGCGTGGTGAAACTTGTCCTGCTCGTAGCCAATATCGCGGATACAGTCCCGCGCGATATCCTCAATACGCCCCATGTAGTCATGCAGCTTGTCGCGGTCAGACAGGCCAACCTCGCCACCTATGACGACCCGGTTGGTGGTCGCAAATGTTTCCGCGGCAACCCGCGCCTCGGGTTCTTCTGCCAGAAACGCATCCAGCACTGCATCGGAAATACGGTCGCAGACCTTGTCCGGGTGCCCTTCAGACACGGATTCCGAAGTGAAAATATAATTCTGTCGGGACATTTTACGCTCCAGTGATAAAATCAGCGCCCGTCAGGAAGCCGTTGGACGCGCTCGCAGGGGTTACGTGCAGTGACCGTCGCGGTCAATCGCTATTTATCCTGCCTTTGAAGGGCCCTCTCCGAACCGGCACGAAAAAGCAACAGGACGCCAACCATTGTCCCGATCAAAAGAACAATCGGCAGGTCACCGGCACGGCTGTACACGGTTGGCGGCAATGGCACCGGGACAGCGGCATCAAGGGTATCAGCGACACCCAGTGGCAGATGCGCCAGAATACGACCACGGGGACCGATAACTGCAGAAATCCCTGTATTCGCTGCCCGCAACATCGGAAGCCCCTGTTCGATTGCACGCATCCGGGCCTGAGCCAGATGCTGGTGCGGGCCGGCAAATTGTCCGAACCACGCATCATTGGTGATCTGCAGTAAAAATGCGGGACGCTCCGGCGCTGCATTAACGTCATGCGCAAAAACCGCCTCGTAACAGATCAGAGGCATTCCCGGGCCAAGGCGACCAAAATTCATAACCTCCGGCCCGGGTCCGGCGCCAAAACCCGGACCGGTCTGAACCAGCGCCGCAAGGCCCAGACGTTCGGCGAGCGGCGCAAACGGCAGATACTCCCCGAATGGCACAAGGTGATGTTTGTCATAGATGTTCTGCGCGCCACTACCGGTCAGATGCACCAATGCATTGCGCAGGCGTTCTCCGTCGCTCCGCAGAATGCCCAGGGCAACCTGAGCGTCGGTGATCTCACGGATGCGCTCAAATACAGGGCCGGCCTGATCCAGTCGCCACGCAATGGCAGTCTCTGGCCAGATCACCAGTTCCGGTGCGGGCTTGCCCGGCTCCGGCAGCCGGGCAGTCAGTTCCATCTGCAGATCAAGAAACCGCTGCACATGGCCCGGTTGCCATTTGAGATGCTGCGCCGCGTTCGGTTGTACAAGACGCACGTAATGACCGGTATCTGCAACCGGGGCTTCGCCGGGCGAATTCATCAGCGCGATACCCGCACTTGCAAGCGCACCTGCCTTCAGCGCCAGCCCACCTGCCATGCCCGGACGCGACAGGGGCAGTGACAGAACCCACGCAAAGCCAAAGAGGCAGAAGTTCACCCCATGCGGACCAAGATAGGCGAGCCCCTGCCCTGCCTGCGTGCCAACAAGCGCCTGTGCCGGTGCAGCCCAGGGAAACCCGGTAAAGACGTACGCCCGGGCCATTTCTGTTGCCGCCCAGACTGGCACGAGCGCCAACGCACCCGTCGACAGGCGCCGCGCGAGCCAGAATGCCCCGGCCCAGAACAGCGCCAGTCCACTGCTCAGCAAGAAAAGTGCAAAAGGCGCCATCCATCCATGCCGCGCGGCATCGACCTGAAATGGCTCGGTAATCCAGTGCAACGCCAGCGCAAACCACCCTGCCCCGAACGCCCAGCCGGCAAGCGCCGCCCTGCCTGGACTGCTGCATTGACGGAACATCCAGAATGCTCCCGAAAGGGCCAGCATCATAATGACGGGATAATCCCACGGAGCCTGCCCCAGAGCGCCTACCGCCCCCGCTGCCGCACTGATCAGCGCAAGCAGGAGATTTCCAGACCAGCCGTCCTTTGCCAGAACCCGACTGGCGGGGTATGTCACGACTGGTGTGCGCTGGTGCGAACACGCAGCCGTTTTATGCGGCGCGGGTCCGCATCAAGCACCTCGAATTCGGGACCGTCAGGGTGAACGACCACTTCGCCACGCGCAGGCACCCGGCCGGACAGCATGAATACCAGCCCACCGAGCGTGTCGATTTCCTCTTCATCGACTTCTTCATGTTCTGTCAGCGACTGTCCGATTTCAGCTTCGAAATCCTCGAGCGGCGTTTTGGCCAGAGCGATATAGCACCCCGGTTTCTCAAGCGTCCAGTGGAGCCCTTCGTCAACGTCATGCTCGTCTTCAATTTCTCCGATGACCTGCTCGATCAGATCCTCAATCGTCACCAGACCGTCTACGCCACCGTATTCGTCAATCACCAGTGCCATATGGCGGCGTTCAGCCTGCATTTTGGTGAGCAGAACACCGATGGTCATAGAGGGAGGAACGAACAGCAGCGGACGCAGTGCCGCTTTCATGTCAAAGTCTTTGCCGCCACCATTAAATCCATGCTGAAGAGCAATGTCTTTGAGGTGAAGCATTCCCACAGGAGTATCCAGCGTCCCCTCATACACCGGCAGCCGGGTCAGACCACTTTCCTTGAAAACAGAGACCGCTTCATCCAGTGTTGCATTGCCCGAAATCGCGGTGATGTCAGCCTTTGGCACAGAAACATCCTCGACGCGCTTGCGTCGCAGATTGATCATCCCGTGGGTCGGATGCCTGGGTTCCGGTGCTGCACCTTCTTCGGGCGGCTCACCGTCCTCTCCCGGGCTCAGTGCTTCGATTACGCGGCTGAAAAAGCCGCCGGGCCTCGAAGGTTCGGGGTCCGTTGATGTTGCGTTTTCCTGCTGCGCGCCCCGCGCTGCATCAGAAGATCCGTCGTTGTCGCCCATCGGGTCCTTTTCCGGTCAGCAGCAGCCACAGGCTGCCTTCAGTTCCTATATGGGTCATCCAGACCCATTTTGCCAAGTATATGTGACTCAAGCCCTTCCATCAGCGTGGCATCCGGGTCACGGATATGATCATAGCCCAGAAGATGTAACAGCCCGTGAACAATGAGGTGGCACACATGATCTGCCATCGGTTTACCCGCAGCCTCCGCTTCGCGAGCGCAGGTTTCCCAGGCAATCGCAATATCCCCAAGCTCAACCGTCCCGTCAAATTCAGGCTCCGGCGGATAGGGCGCGCCCCCGGGTGTCTCTGACGCCAGATCAGCCGCAGGCCAGCTCAGGACGTTTGTCGGACCGGGTTTATCGCGGAAATCCGCGTTCAGTGCGGCGATACGCGCATCATCACAGCCCATCAGTGAAACCTGCGCATCGGGCGAAACGCCCACATGCTCCAGGGTCAGTGGCACAACACGTTCCGCAAGCGCCGCAAGCCCGAAGGCATCCCAGCGGGGATCCTCCGTCAGAACGTCGGGCATTGTCCCACCAGCAGCGGCATCACGACGGGCCGCCATCCGCCTCATAGGCCTCAATGATCGCCGCAACCAGCGGGTGGCGCACGACGTCTTTTGAGGTGAAGTAGTTGAAGCTGATATTCGGAATTGTCTTCAGCAGACGTTCAGCATCGGCAAGTCCGGACGCTGTCCCGCGCGGCAGGTCGATCTGTGTCCTGTCACCGGTGATCACCATACGCGAGCCTTCCCCCAGACGTGTGAGAAACATTTTCATCTGCATCGTCGTGGCGTTCTGCGCCTCGTCCAGCACCACAAATGCATTCGACAGAGTCCGCCCGCGCATAAAGGCAAGCGGGGCAATCTCAATCTGTTTTTCCTCGATCAGTTTCGACAGCTGCTTGCCGGGCAGGAAATCGCCCAGCGCGTCGTAAAGAGGCTGCATATAGGGATCAACTTTGTCCTTCATGTCACCCGGCAGAAAGCCCAGCCGCTCACCCGCCTCAACGGCAGGACGCGAAAGGATAATCTTGTCCACCTGCCCGGTAATAAACATGGAAACCCCGACTGCGACCGCGAGATAGGTCTTGCCGGTGCCCGCAGGGCCGATACCAAAAGCCAGCTCATTCTCAAAAAGCGACTGAACATAGGCCTTCTGGGCATCCGTGCGGGGCTCAACGCGCTTTTTGCGGGTCTGGATCTCGATCCGGCTGCCAATAGGCATCTCAAGCTGGTCGCCGTTTTCAGGCGCTGCTTCGTCAAACGGTCCCATCCGCAATTCGCGGTCCACATCTCCGGCTTCAACCGCCCGGCCACTTTCCAGCCGGGTGTAGAGCGCATGCAGCACGCGGGTCGCATCAGTCTGCGCATCCGTTTCGCCGATGACCGCCAGCTGATTGCCACGGCGCACGATCTGAACACCCAGCGCTGTCTCAATCTGCGCAAGGTTGGCATCATAGGGGCCACACAGATCGATCAGCAGCCTGTTGTCGGGAAATTCCACTGTTCCGCCTGGTGCTGCGGTCAGTGTATCTGGGGCACTCGGGTCACTGGGAGACAATAGCTGTTCCTTGCCGAAAAACTGGTCTGATCTGACGGTGCCAATTCCACGGCCCGGACGCAAGCGGTGCACTGCCGGATTCAGGTAACGTCAGTCAAAAAAACGGGTAACCGCCTCAGAAGTCTCAGATTCGCACGGCATAAAGGTCTGAACCGTTCGCGCGGGTGGTCCGTCAAAGCAGTTTTGCAGACAGCGAATTGCGTTTCGCCTCAACGATTCTCACAGGGACGAGGTCACCAACAGATGCCGCGCAGTCCTCAATATGGACCGCATGCAGGTATTCTGACTTGCCAACCATCTGCCCGTCGTGGCGACCCGGCTTTTCGACCAGGACTTTGACGTCCCGTCCGACCATACCTGCCTGAATGTCCTGCTGCTGGCGTGTGATCAGCGCCTGAATCCGCTGCAGCCGTTCATCCGCCTCGCCCGCATCCACCTGCGCCCGTTCTGCAGCAGGCGTGCCCGGACGCGTCGAGTATTTAAACGAATAGGCATAACCATAGTTCACCGCCTCGATCAGATCGAGCGTCGCCCGGAAATCAGCTTCGGTCTCTTCGGGGAAGCCCACGATAAAATCGCCCGACATCAGAATATCCGGCCGCGCCGCGCGGATTTTCTCAATCAGCCGCAGATAGCTTTCAGCCGTATGGCTGCGGTTCATGCGCTTCAGAATGCGGTCTGACCCTGATTGCACCGGCAGATGCAGGTACGGCATCAGCTTGCCGCATTCCGCGTGCGCAGCAATCAGATCGTCGTGCATGTCATTGGGGTGCGACGTGGTATAGCGGATACGCTCCAGCCCGTCGACGCCATCAAGCTGCCAGATCAGATCAGCGAGCGTCTGCTCGGTGCCATCGGCACCGGCGCCGTGATAGGCATTCACATTCTGACCCAACAGCGTGATTTCCCGCACCCCACGGTCGACCAGGTTATGGGCCTCATCCAGAATGCGGCTGACCGGACGGCTGACCTCAGCGCCGCGGGTATAGGGCACAACGCAGAACGCGCAGAACTTGTCGCAACCCTCCTGGACGGTCAGAAATGCCGATGGCGCGCGGCGCGCCATGGGACGCGCTTTGAGTTTCTCGAACTTGTCCTCTTCGGGGAAGTCCGTGTCCAGCGCCCGGTTTCCTCCGCGGACATGTTTCTCCATCTCGGGCAACCGGTGATAAGACTGAGGTCCCACCACCAGGTCAACCGCGGGCTGGCGCCGGATAATCTCTTCCCCCTCCGCCTGGGCCACGCATCCGGCAACGCCGATTTTCAGGTCCGGATTCGCCGTTTTCAGCGACTTCAGCCGGCCCAGTTCAGAGTACACTTTCTCTGCCGCTTTTTCGCGGATATGGCAGGTGTTCAGCAGGATCATATCCGCCTCGTCGGCGTTCTGCGTTTCCACATAGCCGCTGCCGCCCAGCGATTCCGCCATGCGTTCGCTGTCGTAGACGTTCATCTGGCAGCCATAGGTCTTGATAAAGAGCTTCTTGGGCGCAGTCATAGCACGGTATCCGGGTTCTGGGGTGTTCCGCGCTGAGTATCAGCCGCTGACGGGGCTTGCAATGCGCCGTGAATTGCCCGAATTTTGCACCCGGTCCCGGGAGAACGGCGGATGCGCTATCAGAGCCTGACAGAATTTCTTGAGATAGGTCGTCCGGCTCTCACAGACGGACCCGTCGCAATCATTCTGGTCGAGGACGACACCGAAACCGACACAACACTGCGGCACCACCAGCAGTGCGGGTTTGCCACCGTGATCGCCCTGATGCCGCCGCAGTTCCCGCTGCCACGCGATCTGCAGACCACCGTGCACCGCGTCGATTATGACGCCACAGCCTCGGGCGCAGCCGAACATGCGGTCAACAGTATTGCCGCGGCCGCAAAACCCGGCACCTGGATGTATTACTGCTACAATGCCGAGTACCTGTTCTTTCCTTTTTGCGAGACCAGGTCCGTCGGGGAAATGCTCGCCTTTCACACCGAAGAACGGCGTGATTCAATGCTGACCTATGTGATTGACCTTTACGCCGACGATCTCGGAAGTTTTCCGGATGCTGTATCGCTGGACCGCGCGCACCTTGACCGGTCAGGCTATTATGCGCTCGCCCGGCACGAAGTGGCAAAACCCGACACACCCAAAGACCGGCAACTGGATTTTTTCGGCGGGCTGCGCTGGCGGTTTGATGAACACATCCCACCTGCGCGGCGCAGGATTGACCGCATCGGCATCTTCCGCACCAGACCCGGGCTGGAACTGCGCCCGGATCACACTTTCTCGGACGAGGAATACAACACCTATGCCTGTCCCTGGCATCACAACCTGACGGCAGCCATCTGTTCCTTCCGTGCGGCCAAGGCACTGCGCACAAATCCGGCCAGCCGGTACGAGGTATCGGATTTCATCTGGCACAACTCCGCGCCGTTCGAATGGCATTCGCGCCAGTTGCTGGACCTCGGCCTGATGGAACCAGGCCAATGGTTCTGAAGCAGACACCGCGGCGCAGGCTGCCGCGCACCCTGACCCGCACGGCCAGCCGGAACATCCTGTGGAAATAATGTGCCTCAACGGGTGGGGCGGGAAACTGCACGAAGCGCTGCTGCCATATCTTTCCGAAGCAGCGCCCGACATTCTGTGCCTGCAGGAAGTTGTGCACAGCCCGGCCTGTGACCAGGACTGGCTGACATACAGAGACGGGGCGCATGTCCTGCCGCAGCGGGCAGATTTTTTCCGCGATGTCTGCGACGCGTTGCCAGAACACGCTGCATTTTTTTTCCCTGCCGCACAGGGTGTGTTGTGGCAGGGTGACACCCCTGTCCCCTCGCGATGGGGGCTCGCCACTTTTGTGCACCGGTCTTTGCCTGTGATCGGACAGACACAGGGCTTTGTGCACAAACACTATTCACCCGACGGTTACGGCGACCACCCCAGGTCCCGCAGCGCACATGGTGTGAGGGTTTTCGACCACAGCGCATCCCGCGCGGTCAGTGTGACCCATATGCATGGTCTGCGGGATCTGAGGGGCAAGATGGACACGCCTGAACGGGCAGAACAGGCGCGAAAGCTCATCGGTTTGTCACAGTCAGTATCGGAACCAGGGGACACGCGGGTTATCTGCGGTGACTTCAACGTGGAACCGGGCAGCGAAACCCTGAGCCTTCTCGCAGAGGCCGGGTTCACGGAACTGGTGACCCGCTTCGGTTTCGCGGGTACGCGGAGCACGCATTATCCCAAACCGGGCAGATTTGCGGACTACATGCTGATCAGTGACCCGGCCGCGGTGCAGTCATTTGACGTGGTTTCTGATCCGGAAGTGTCCGATCACTGCCCGCTTGTTCTGAGATTGTAGCTGATCCCCGACCCTGAAACGCCGGGCACTGTGTATTGCGGTCAACGCAGGTATGGAAACCAGTCCTCGCGCAGGCGCTGACCATCCACCATGCCATGATCAGGAAACGGTGGCGAGGTGGGACCGGGCCGGTCCACATACCGTGCATCATTTCCCACCAGACGCAACGAAAAGGCGCGGCGGCGTGTGCCGGATGTATTGCCCCGCGCACCATGCAGGGTGCGGAAATGAAAGGCCACGGCATCGCCTGGCTCCATGTCGAATTCCACAATCCGCATGCCTTCCGCCTCCGGGTCGGGCACAGGCATATAGGGTGCGGGGTCAAAAAAAGCGTCGCCCCTGGCCCAGCGCGTCGGCAGGACGTCCTTTTCCCACAGATGCGAGCCCGCGACGCAGCGCAGCGTCGCCTCGCGTACCGGGTCCAGCGGTGACCAGAAACTGATCGTCTGACGCCCTTGGACAAAATAATATGGTCCGTCCGAGTGCCAGGGCGTGGCCATCGACGTGCCCGGCTCTTTCACCAGAACGTGGTCGTGAAAAAGCTGTACCCTGTCCGACTGCATCAGCGCTGCCGCGACACCAGCCGCAGGCGATGTCTCCGCCACGCGGCGGAACGCCTCGATGCGTTGCCAGTTGCAGTAGTCGTCGAAAAACCGGCCCGTTTCGCCATCGCGCCTGTTCTCAGATGCAAAGGGGCCGGGTACGGCCATATTCTCCGCAATGCCCTGCCGCAGATCATCCACGTGATCTGCAAACAGGCCAGGCACCATAACGACGCCGTCCTGCGCAAAGGCGCTGATCATTTCGGGCGTGACAGCCGGCTGGTTCATTCTGTGGCCTTCGGGCGCGCGGTCGTCAGGATTTGCGACGCAGGCGGATGACCACATCAACAGAGGCGATTTCTGCGCCATCTGGTGCATCAGGCACCTGCGCAATCACAAGCTGGTCAGAGGGCGCGTCGGTCAGCCTGCCATCATCCTCCCAGTAGAAATGCGGATGATCATGCGTGTTCGTATCGAAATAGCTTTTGGACCCGTCCACGGTGACCTCCTGCACGAGGCCCACATCACAGAACGCACGCAGCGTGTTGTACACGGTCGCCAGAGACACAGCCTCGCCCTGGGATTTTGCCGCTTCAAAGAGGCTTTCAGCGGTTACATGGCGATGCTGACCATCGCCGATCAGAAGCGCAGCCAGCGTAACGCGCTGACGCGTGGGACGCAGCCCGCCTTTTGCCAGCCAGCTGGTACCGATCTCATGTTCCTGCGTGGTCATCGCACCCTCAATCCGCTTCTCCTTTCTATATAAAGGTTTCTGCGAACGATTTTCAATTCAAAACGGGCGCGCCGCTCTGCCGCAGGCAACAGGGATGCAACCGCCCGCGCACTTGCAGGACAGGCGGAGCCGGTGTTAGAGGGGTCAGAACGTCAGAAATACGTCAGGAGAGGCGTCAGAATGAGCCAGTACCCCACCAGTTTCGACAAAGAAGGTCTGCTGAAATGTGCCCGCGGTGAACTCTTTGGCCCCGGAAACGCGCAGCTGCCGGCCCCTCCGATGCTGATGATGGACCGCATCACAGATATTTCAGGCGACGGCGGCGAACATGGCAAAGGCCATGTGGTGGCCGAGTTCGATATCACGCCCGACCTGTGGTTTTTCGACTGCCATTTTCCCGGCAACCCGATCATGCCCGGATGCCTTGGCCTTGACGGCCTGTGGCAGCTCACAGGGTTCAATCTCGGCTGGCGCGGCTGGCAGGGGCGCGGCTATGCGCTGGGTGTGGGCGAGGTCAAACTCACCGGCATGGTCCGGCCTGACCGGAAAATGCTGACCTATTACGTGGATTTCACCAAAGCGATCCAGACCCGCCGCCTGACCATGGGCGTCGCCAATGGCCGCGTCGAAGCCGACGGCGAAGTGATCTACCAGGTCACGGATATGAAAGTCGCCCTATCCGAGAACTGACCCGGCCTGTCTGACCAAGATTTCGCCCCTTGCCCGCTTTGCGGGACCTTGCTGCGGTTCGCTGCAGGCGTGCCAACGGCGGCTTTCGGCTGCGATGCCGGAATAAGTGATCCTGGTGCTCGCTTTTCAGTCGCCGAAGCCCGTATCTGACCTTAGGGCACAGAGGTTACCGTCAGGATCGGCAAACTCAGCAGTTATTCCCCAGGTGTGCTCGAAGACCTGCACATTGATGCCCTTGTTTCTGAGCGCGGCGCTAGTTTCCCGAACATCCGGAACGTTGAAGCGGAATTTAGTCGGGTTTTGCTTTATTGTTTTTGCGCCGTCAGAGGCGGTGCCGCCTGACTCGACCATCAGATATATATCGCCCAACAGGAAGGTGGTCAGTCTTTCGCCGGGACGATCAATCACATGCAATATTTCCAGTTCAAGCGCCCATCTGTAAAACGCCACACACTTTTCGTAGTTCTCTGTGAAGAGAATTATCCCTGCCATTGTGAATTTCATGTTTCCCTGCTTTCTCTTTTCAGGCTGGCGACGCGCGTCTGTCACTGAGCCTAGAAGCTCAAGTAAGGTTTAGATCAAGCACTAAATTTCCAGAGGCCAGACATCGCATGGGATCAAAGTGCAGACACAGATATATGGCGCTGCACTCGACAACCTGGCCTCAAAGCAGCCCTCCAGGTATCCGTCGCACCCTCAGCAAATACTGACCCGCCCCTGCAGCCTAACCGCTTGCCCGTATGCCAGTGCTGACTTACACAGGCGTTGTACTGCAGAAGGAATGCGCCCATGCGCCGCGTCGTCGTTACAGGGGTGGGGATCGTCTCATCCATCGGGAACAATGCTGAAGAAGTTCTCGCCTCGCTCAAAGCCGGAACCAGCGGCATTGTGGCCAGCCCCGAGATGGCAGAACACGGGTTCCGCAGCCAGGTCGCCGGCACGCTCAAAATCGACGTGTCAGAGCATATCGACAAACGCACCCTGCGGTTTATGGGCCCCGGGGCAGCCTATGCCTACATCGCGATGGGACAGGCGATCGCGGATGCAGGTCTGGACGAGGACGTGATTTCCAATCCGCGCACGGGTCTTGTTGCCGGCTCAGGCGGCCCATCGACATCCGCGATGCTGACCGCGCATGAGGTTGTAAAGAACACCGGTGCCACAAAACGGATCGGCCCTTTTGCTGTGCCGAAGTGCATGTCCTCAACCGTCAGCGCCAACCTGTCCACAGCCTACAAGATCAAGGGTATCAATTATTCAATCACCTCGGCCTGTTCGACCTCGCTGCACTGTATCGGCAATGCGGCTGAGCAGATCATGCTGGGCAAACAGGATGTGATGTTCGCCGGTGGTGGTGAGGAGCTGGACTGGACGCTGTCCTGTCTCTTTGACGCGATGGGCGCGATGAGCAGCAAGTACAATGACACACCCGAGCTGGCCAGCCGGGCCTTTGACGCCAACCGCGACGGGTTCGTGATCTCCGGCGGTGGCGGCATCGTAGTGCTGGAAGACCTGGATCATGCCCTGGCGCGGGGTGCGAAAATATACGCCGAGGTTACTGGCTATGCGGCGACATCCGATGGCCACGACATGGTCGCACCCTCTGGCGAGGGGGGCGAAAGGGCGATGCGTCTGGCTCTCAGCACACTGCCTGAGGGTCGCAAAGTGGATTACATCAATGCCCACGGCACCTCGACACCCGTAGGGGATGTTGGCGAGGTCGAAGCCGTTCGGCGCGTCTTTGGCGAGGGCAGCACACCGCCCATCAGCTCCACCAAGTCGATGACCGGACACGCCCAGGGGGCCGCGGGCGCGCTGGAGGCGATCTTCAGCCTGCTGATGCTGGACAACGACTTCATCGCCCGCTCCATCAACGTGATCGATCAGGACCCTGCGATCAACGACGGCGAGATCGCGCGCGAAACGGTGGAAAACGCCGGGCTCGATTCTGTTATGACCAATTCCTTCGGCTTTGGTGGCACCAACGGATCAATGATCCTGTCGAAATACAAAGGCTGAGAGGGGTTCACATGTCCGGTCTTCTTGCAGGAAAACGCGGCCTTATCATGGGCGTGGCGAACGAACGCTCCATCGCCTGGGGCATCGCAAAAGCGATGTCCGAGGCGGGTGCTGAACTGGCCTTTACCTACCAGGGCGACGCCTTTGGCAAACGCCTTGAACCTCTGGCGCAGTCCGTGGGCTCGGATTTCATGGTCGATGTGGACGTCACTGACGATGCTTCGCTGGATGCCGCTTTTGAAGCCCTTGGCGCGCGTTGGCCGACGATTGATTTCGTGGTGCACGCCATCGCCTTTTCAGACAAGAACGAACTGACCGGCCGGTTCCTGAATACCAGCCGTGCAAACTTTAAAAACTCGATGGACATCAGCGCGTATTCCTTCATCGAAATCGCGCGTCGGGCGCATCCCATGATGACGGAGAACGGGGGCACGCTTCTGACCCTCACCTATATGGGCTCCAACCGCGTGACACCGAACTACAACGTCATGGGCGTGGCCAAGGCCGCGCTGGAAAGTGCGACGCGCTATCTGGCAAACGACCTCGGTCCCGAAGGCATCCGCGTTAACGCCATCTCGCCAGGCCCGATGAAAACGCTTGCGGGCGCGGCAATCGGTGGCGCGCGGCGGACATACAAGCATACGGATGAGAACGCGCCCCTGCGTTCCAACGCGACCCTTGAGGCCGTCGGAGGAACAGCCGTTTATCTGGCATCTGATGCGGGTGCCTGCACGACCGGTGAGGTCATCCGTGTGGACGGCGGCTTTCATGTGCTGGGCATGCCACAGGCAGACAACCTCTGATCCCGTTCGGAGGGTGAGGTTCCGCCGACACCTCTCCATGATTGTGCCCAACTCGCGCCCGAATTCGGTGGCATGGTTCTTGCCATGAAACCGAATCTGACCAAAAAAGACTATCGCCAGATTACCTGCGTGCAGCGCGGACAAAAGGCGCGTTACCGGGCCAGAATGCTGATCCCGGTGACTGCGGTGATGTTCTCCACAGCCCTCTGGTCTGATCCGGTTGCCCAGCCGCAGATGCGCCTGCAGTTTGAAAGCGCAAAGCTCATGGCTCAGGTCGCAATGGACGGCGGTACGTTCCGGGAGATGGCAGCCGCCGCACACAGCGCAAAACTGCCAGACATGCCTGGAAAAGCGAAACTGGCCGGCCTTCCTGCTGCACGTCTTTCGGATTCAAAAATCAGGGTCAACCGTCCCTGATCCTGCTGTCATGCCGCCGGGTCAGGCGGCGTCGATGCGCATCAGTTCAATGTCGAACTTCAGATCCTGTCCCGCGAGCGGGTGGTTCGCATCGAGTGTTACAGTCGCCTCATCAACCTCAACCACCATCACCGGCATGGCCTGTCCGGTCGGGGTCTGCATCTGCAGCTGTGTACCCACTTCCAGCGGGATATCGTCCGGGATGCCTTCACGCGGCACCGACTGCCGCATTTCAGGGTTCAGCGGGCCATAGGCATCAGCACAGGGGATATCGACCACTTTTTTGTCGCCCACTGCCATGCCCGGCAAAGCCACATCAAGCCCCGGTATGATCTGGCCTGATCCAACAACAAACTCCAGCGGATCGCGCCCGTCTGAGCTGTCAAAAGTGGTGCCGTCCAGCAGAGTGCCGGTGTAGTGAATGGCGACAGTATCGCCCGATTTTACCTGGGTCATATGCAGTCCTGTGTTTTCGGGAAAGGTGGCGGAGGCCGCGTATCTGCGCGGGTGCTCTCGGGCTCGCCCAAGCCTGCCCGTGCAGGGTCGCAGAGTAAAGGCAAAAATCATATGATTTGGCCTTTCAGAGGCCGACCAGGCGTGACAGTGTACGTTCAGCGCGATGAGAGGACAGAAGATGACTGTCACGACCTGTATCTTTGACGCCTATGGCACACTTTTCGACGTCAGTGCAGCAGCCCGGCAGGCGGCTGCTGAACCGGAGTTTGAACGGATAGCGGGCTGCTGGCAGGCTATTGCGGAACACTGGCGGCTGAAACAACTGCAGTACACATGGCTGCGTGCGGTCGCGCATGCCCATACCGATTTCTGGACCGTAACCGGCGACGGGCTGGAATGGGCTCTCGAACGAAACGGTTTTGCCGGGGACACCGTTTTGTATGATCGCCTGATGGCGCTTTACCGCGAACTGCAGGCCTATCCGGAAGTGCCGGAGATGCTTGCCGCACTGAAAGCCGGAGGCATGAACACAGCCATCCTGTCAAATGGTGCGCCTGATATGCTGGCTGCAGCCGTTGCTTCCGCAGGTATCGGTGACGTGCTCGATGACACGCTGTCAGTCGAAAGCGTCGGCGTCTTCAAGCCTGATGCCCGGGTTTACGATCTGGTGTGCCAGCGGTTCGGATGCGAAAAATCGCAGGTGCTCTTTGTGTCATCCAATGGCTGGGACGCCGGTTGTGCGACCGGCTACGGCTTTACGACTGCCTGGGTGAACCGGGCAAAAGAACCAGTTGATCGCTTGCCCTGGCGGCCCGCCCATATAATTCCCGACCTGACCGGTATTCCGGCACTGGCGGGTGCGTAGTGCCGGCTTTTCTTTCTCATGATGGTCTGAAAATCTACTACTCGGACGAGGGCGACGGGCTGCCGCTTCTGTGTCTTGCCGGGCTGACCCGCACCACAGCGGATTTCGACTATGTGATGCCGCATCTCCGGGGATGTCGTGTTATCCGCATGGATTACCGCGGGCGTGGCCATTCCGACTGGGATAAAAACTGGCACAATTATTCCCTGCCGGTCGAATGCCGGGACGTGCTGACGCTGCTCGATCATCTGCAGGTGCCACGGGTTGCTGTCCTCGGCACGTCGCGGGGTGGCCTGAACGCTATGGGTCTTGCCATGACGCACAAAGACCGGCTGCTCGGTGTGGCGCTGAACGATATCGGGCCCGAGCTCGACCCTTCTGGTTTGTCGTTTATCATGAGCTATCTGGGACGGAATCCCGGTGCCAAGAACCATGTGGATGCCGCCAGAAGTCTTGAGCGCTCGATGACCGCTTTTCGTGACGTGCCCTTTACCCGCTGGATGGAAGAGGCGATCAAACACTTTCGGAAAACTCCCGCGGGTCTGGCAATTACCTATGACCCCCGCCTGCGCGATGCTGTCGAGGCACAGGGCGCGCAGGCCGCACCGGACCTGTGGCCCTTTTTCGACGCACTGGACGGCCTGCCGCTGGCTTGTCTGCGTGGCGAGCACTCTGACCTCCTCAGCGCAGATACACTTGCAGAAATGCAGCGCAGGAGGCCGGATATGATTGCCGCGACTGTCATGGGGCGCGGACATATCCCCTTTCTCGACGAACCTGAATCCGTCGCAACCCTTCAGACGTGGATCAACAGCCTGAAATGAACATCGACATGATACGTGCGGCGCAGAAGCGTATTGCGGGGCACATTCGCAGAACGCCTCTGCTGAACTCGCCGTTCATCGACGAAATGGCCGGGCGGCGCGTCTGGATCAAACCCGAATGCCTGCAGCACACCGGCAGTTTCAAATACCGCGGCGCACGGGCTGCCGTCTCTGCTCTTTCAGAGGCGGAACTTGCGCGGGGCGTCATCGCGTATTCAAGCGGGAACCATGCGCAGGGTGTGGCCCTTGCCGCGCGCGAACACGGCGCAACAGCCGTGATCATCATGCCCGCTGATGCGCCCAGGGTCAAAATTGACAACACCCGGGCACTCGGCGGCGAAGTGGTACTCTATGACCGCGCAGCCGGAGAGGATCGCGACGCACTTGGCGCCGAGTTGTCGGCATCCCGCGGCCTGACCCTTATCCGGCCTTTTGACGAACCTCAGGTGATCGCCGGTCAGGGTACTGCGGGCCTTGAAATTGCGGATCAGGCAAGGGAAGCAGGGATAAGCGATGCTGATGTCGTGGTCTGTTGCGGCGGTGGCGGTTTTGCCTCTGGCATCGCGCTCGCGCTCGAAGCAGAGGCACCGGGCCTGCGCGTCCGGCCCTGCGAGCCTGCCGGATTTGACGACATGGCCCGCTCACTTGCCACAGGCCGGCAGTGCAGAAACGCGACACCATCGGGCAGTCTGTGCGATGCGATCGTTTCGCCACAACCAGGCGAACTCACCCTGCCCGTCCTGTTGCGACTGGCAGGTCCGGGACTGGTTGTGACCGACAACGAAGCGCTCAGCGCGATGGCGGCAGCCTTCAGCCACCTCAGACTTGTGGCCGAACCGGGCGGCGCTGTTGCACTTGCAGCAGCACTCTTCCGCCAGGACGAGATTGACGGCGACGACGTCATCGTCACAATCTCCGGCGGCAATGTGGACGCCGGCGTGTTTCAGACCGCTCTGCACCGAAACATGGCCTGACAAAACAAACGGGGAGGTCACATGCTGACAGCTGATCTGGGCGATGTCCGCCTGCACTACCGCATCGACGGGCCCGAAGATGGCCCTCCGGTGGTTTTTGCAAACTCACTCGGGACGGATATGCGCCTGTGGGATCCGGTGTTGCCATTACTGCCCCGGGGCCTCCGGATGATCCGTTACGACAAACGCGGTCATGGTCTGTCGACCTGTCCGCCGTCTCCCTACACCATGGGTGCGCTGGTCACGGATGTTGAAAAACTCCTCGATCATCTGGGCGTAAGGGACTGCGTTTTTGTCGGGCTGTCGATCGGCGGGATGATTGCACAGGGGCTCGCCGTCAAACGCCTGGACCTTGTGCGTGCGATGGTTCTGTCGAACACCGGCGCAAGGATCGGCAATGCGGATCTCTGGGCGGAACGTATCGCCGGCGTCCGGGCCGGTGGCATCGAGAGCCTGGCGGACGCCGTGATGGAACGCTGGTTCTCGCGCAGTTTCCGGGACACACCGGAACTGGAGCTGTGGCGCAACATGCTGACCCGCCAGGAAGACGAAGGTTATATCGGCTGTTCGGCAGCGATTTCCGGAACGGATTTCTATACGACAACCGCCAGCCTGCGCCTGCCGACGCTGGGCATTGCCGGCAGCGAGGACGGGTCGACCCCACCGGACCTGGTGCGCGAGACGACCGATCTTGTGCCTGGCAGCCGGTTTCACCTGATCCGCGGTGCCGGTCATCTGCCCTGCGTGGAAAACCCACGCGCATACGCGGATGCTCTGACCGGTTTTCTGCGCGAGGTCGGTCATGTCTGAAACGACGGCTAGGGCTGCGATCTGACCATGGCGGCGAGCGTTTTCGACACCCCGCTTTACGCCAGCCTGTTCCCGACAGGTGAAACGGGCCGCCTGTTTTCCGACAGTGCCGCGTTGCGGGCCATGCTGCTGACCGAGGGCGCGCTGGCCAAGGCCCAGGCGCAGGCCGGTCTGATCCCTGAGCTGAGCGCCGCCGCCATCCAGCGGGCGACGCTGGAGATTCAGGTTGATCCCGGCGCGCTCACCCGCGCAACCGGCACCAATGGTGTCTGCGTGCCCGCCCTGGTCGAGGCGTTTCGCGCCGAGATGAATGCCCCGGAACATGCGCAGTTCGTGCACTGGGGTGCGACCTCGCAGGATATCATTGACACCGGTCTGATGTTGCGGCTGCGCCAGGCCCTGCTGCTGGCCGAAGAAGATCTGCGCCACATCCTGAACGTGCTGGCAAAAGCGGCCACCGAACATGCAGAAACGCCGATGGCGGCACGCACCTATGGACAGCTGGCAACGCCAACCACCTGGGGCGCTGTACTCGCTGGCTGGGGAATGCCGCTGGCGGATGCGCTGGAGGCCCTGCCCGGGCTGCGCGACAGCAGCCTCTGGGTATCGCTTTCCGGTGCTGCCGGCACCGCGTCAGAGCTGGGTGATGACCCTGGCGCGCTCCGGGCAGAACTGGCCGCAGGCCTGGGTCTTGGGGACCCACGCCGCAGCTGGCACACAGATCGCAGCCCTGTGCTGCGGATCGCAGGCTGGATGTCCGGCGTTACTGCGACGCTGGGCGCGATGGGGCACAGCCTGACAGGCCTTGCCACGGGTGGCCTTGGCGAAGTTCGCCTGAGCGGTGCGGGTGCATCGTCGACGATGCCGCAGAAACAGAACCCGGTCGGGCCCTCGGCGATGACCGCGCTGTCCCATCAGACGGCAGGCCTGCTGAGCAGCCTGCAGACATCAGCGGTGCACCAGCACCAGCGGGACGGGGCCGCGTGGTTCACCGAATGGATGGTACTGCCACAGATTGTCCTTGGCTGCGCTGCAGCTCTGCAGATTGCGCGAACCGTCACTGCAGCCCTGGAGCCGGACACCGCCGCTATGCGGCATACGCTGGAGCGTGACGGCGGGATGATACATGCCGAAGCACTGAGTTTTGCTCTGACCGCAAGGATGTCGCGTCCGGAGGCGCAGGCTGCCGTCAAAGAACTTTGCAGGGACGCACGTTCCAGCGGCACGCCACTGGACGTTCTTGCCCGCATGCGCTGGCCAGATCTGTCCCCTGACCTCTTTGATCTGCGCGGTGCAACCGGTCAGGCGCCCGCGGAAGCACGCGCTTTTGCAGACCGCATAGCCGGGATGTGATTTTGCGCCCTGCAGTCCTTTTCATTCTGGTCACTGTCATGATCGACGCCATGGGAATTGGCCTCATTATCCCCGTCATGCCTGACCTCATCCAGGAAGTCCGCGCGGGCGACCTTGCCGAGGCTGCTCTGTGGGGTGGTCTGCTCTCGACGGTTTTCGCTGTGATGCAGTTCCTGTTCGGGCCGGTCCTCGGCGGCCTGTCAGACAGATTTGGCCGTCGTCCCGTTTTGCTGGTCTCACTGGTGATCATGGCGCTCGATTACCTGGTAATGGCCGTCGCCGGCAGCATCTGGTTGCTGCTGGTCGGTCGTGTGGTCGGAGGCATCACCGCTGCGACCCAGTCCACCGCCAACGCCTATATGGCGGATATCTCCGGACCCGAAGACCGAGCCGCCAACTTTGGCCTGGTGGGGGCAGCTTTCGGGGTCGGTTTTGTTCTTGGCCCTCTGATCGGCGGACTGCTGGCCGGGTATGGCACGCGTGCGCCGTTCTATGCCGCGTCCTTTCTGGCCCTGCTGAACTTTGGCTTTGGACTTTTCGTGCTGAAGGAGACAGTGACTGACAAAATCCGCCGGCCCTTTCGCTGGTCGCGGGCCAATCCGCTGGGCAGTCTGAAACAGCTCCGCAGACTGCCCGGCATCGGTCCGATGCTGATGGTGTTTTTCATCTACCAGGTGGCTTTTATGGTGTATCCCGCTGTCTGGTCCTTTTTCGGCAAAGAACGATTTGGATGGGATCCTCAGACAATCGGGCTGAGCCTTGCGCTTTTCGGCATTATGCTGGCCATCGTGCAGGGTGGCCTGATCAGGCCGGTCCTGCGAATCCTCGGGGAGCGTGGCACCGTTGTATACGGCCATGTGTTCGACATTCTTGCCTTTCTGGCGCTTGCCTTTGTCACCAACGGAACGCTGGCATTGATCCTGACACCACTTGCGGCTCTTGCCGCAGTTATCACACCGGCTCTGCAGGGTATCATGTCCAAAGCAGTGGGCGCTGATGCACAGGGCGAACTGCAGGGGGCGCTGACTTCGCTTTCGGCACTCGCAATGATCTTTTCCCCGATGATCATGACGGCCACTTTTGCGACGTTTACAGCCGATGATGCCCCGGTTTATCTGCCCGGCGCACCCTTTCTGTTTTCTGCAGGTCTGATTGTACTGGGCCTGGCAGTGTTTGTAATGCGGAGTAAAGCAGCCGCAGGGCCAGACTGAAGCGACAGACCCTGTCGTCTTCAGGCTTGCAACCCGGCGGCCACGACGACAGGCTGGCGGAAAAGCAAAGGCGCATCGCCGCCCACAGAAAGTGACAGTTTATGCAGACAATCAAAGCCGCAGTGTGCCACAGTTTTGGCGACCCCCTCGTGGTCGAGGACATTCACCTCAGGGCACCGCAGGCAGGTGAAGTCGAAGTGACCCTGAGCGCCGTTGCAATCTGCCATTCGGACATATCCTATGCAGACGGCGCATGGGGCGGGTCCCTGCCCGCGGTTTACGGCCATGAAGCTGCCGGCGTTATTTCGGCAACAGGCGATAACGTCACCGGGCTTTCAGACGGGGACAGTGTCATTGTCACGCTTATCCGGGCCTGTGGGAGCTGCGGTAACTGCGCATCCGGCAAACCGACCATCTGCGAAACCCCTTACGACGGCGACCACGGGCCGATCACAACGACAACAGGGGGTAAGCTGCATCAGGCTATGGCCTGCGGCGGCTTCGCCGAGAAAGTTGTCGTCGATCAGAACCAGGTCGTCCGCATCAGCCCGGACATCTCCAAAGAGGCTGCCTGCCTGGTGGCCTGCGGCGTGATCACCGGCGTGGGCGCGGTTGTGAATGCCGCTGGCCTGCGGGCTGGTCAGGATGTTGTCGTCATCGGCGCCGGGGGCGTCGGGCTTAATGCGATCCAGGGTGCGCGCATCGCCGGTGCCCGCCGGATTATCGCGGTCGATATGAGTGAGGAGAAACTGCAGACTGCGCGCGACTTCGGCGCAACCGACGGGGTCCTTGCAACGTCGGACAAACCATGGCGCGCAGCGATCAGCGCCATGGGCGGGCGCGGCGCCGATGCCGTGATTGTAACCGTCGGCGCCATTCCCGCCTATGATCAGGCCCCAAGATATCTTGGCGCAGGCGGCAAAGTCATCATGGTCGGCATGCCGCATTCCGGCGCGCTGTCGCGTTATGAGCCGGTTATGCTGGCTGCGACAGGTCAGGGCATGACCGGATCAAAGATGGGCGACGTGGTCATCCAGCGGGATATTCCGTGGATGGTGGACCTCTATTCTCAGGGTCGTCTGAAGCTTGATGAACTGATCTCAGGACGCTGGACGCTGGATCAGATCAATGAGGCGATTGCCGACACCAGAACCGGTGGCGCCCGGCGCAATGTGATCGTTTTCGACACCTGACCGCCAGTGCGAAAGGACAGCCGATGAAGCTCCGCGACCTTGATGTGATTGTGACCGCACCGCCCGTCCCGGGCTGGGGTGGCCGCTACTGGATTCTGGTCAGGGTCACCACTGACAACGGCATTACGGGCTGGGGCGAGTGCTATGCATCATCTGTCGGACCTGAGGCGATGCGGCATGTCATCAAAGACGTTTTCCACCGCCATATGGCAGGTGAGAATCCGGAAAACATCGAGCTTATGTTCCGCCGCGCCTACTCTTCGGGCTTTACTCAGCGGCCGGATCTGACCGTCATGGGGGCATTCTCAGGTCTCGAAATCGCGTGCTGGGATATTCTTGGCAAGGCCCGGGAAAGACCGGTCTGGGCGCTGCTCGGCGGTATGATGAACGACCGGATACGCGCCTATACATACCTTTACCCACTGCCCGAACATGACCTCGCGGCCTTCTGGACCTCGCCCGACATGGCCGCCGAAAGCGCCCTCGCCATGGTGGACAAGGGCTATACTGCCGTGAAATTCGACCCCGCCGGGCCCTACACGATGCGCGGCGGGCACATGCCTGGCATGCGCGACATCAGCCAGTCCGTCGCTTTCTGCAAAGCCATCCGCGAGGCGGTGGGCGACCGCGCCGATCTGCTCTTTGGCACCCATGGCCAGTTCACCACCGCAGGGGCCATCCGGCTGGGTCAGGCGCTGGAACCCTATTCCCCGCTGTGGTTCGAAGAACCGATCCCGCCCGACGCAGCAGAGGAAATGGCAAAGGTCGCGCGCGCCGTGCGTATCCCCGTGGCCACCGGCGAACGGCTGACCACAAAGGCCGAATTTGCACCTGTGCTGCGCAGTGGTGCCGCCACGATCCTGCAACCGGCGCTCGGCCGCGCGGGCGGTATCTGGGAAGTGAAGAAAATCGCCGCCATGGCGGAAGTCTACAACGCGCAGATGGCACCACACCTCTATGCCGGACCAGTTGAATGGGCGGCCAATGTACATCTCGCGGCTTCAATCCCCAATCTGCTCATGGCCGAAACCATCGAAACACCCTTTCACGACAGTCTGATCCGCAGCACGATCCGGGTTGAGGATGGGTTCATCACCCCGCCGCAGACGCCTGGTCTTGGCATCGACCTGGACGAGGAACTGGCGCGCGCTCATCCCTGGACGGGTGACGGCCTGCATCTGCAGATGCAGGAAGAGCCGTGCGACTATGTCAATGGCAATGACTTTGAAGGTGGTGCCCCTGCACCAAGGGACTGACAGCGTCCGGGCGCTTTGCCTCGTTGGCTGACGACGTGCCCGGCGTGTTTCGCAGGTAAAGTTCTGCTTTTACCTTGATTTCTAGGTATTTATCAGCAGGCCAGTAACGGCTCTGAAACCCGGCATAAGTTTTTTTGGCCTCTCATCACCAGAGTGGCTGAAAATTGGCATGGTTTAACGAAAAACGACTGCGTGTGCTTGTTTGCCTGCTCTGCGCGACACTTGTCGGCGCCGGTTACTTTGTTGCGTCCAACTACAAGGTTATGATGAACGAGACCTCGCAGCGACAGCAGCTCATAGACATGACCAATGCTTTCACAAAAGCATTTTCGGTGCACCGCGACGAAGACAATCTGGTGCCCGCCACCTTCCGCCGTATCGGCATCCAGGAATTCACGGACAACGTCAAAAGCAGTGTCGATGTCCGGGCAACCGCGTCCACAATGCGCATGCCCGGCACCCCCGGCCTGGAGCTGGAAACCGTTGAAGAAGACGCTCATATACGGTCTCTCATTGAAGAAATGGCACAGGCGGATACGCCCGCGGCTCACAATGAGCACCTCTGGCAGAACGGGTTGTTTATCGGACGGACCATCATCCCCTCCATCGCTTCGTCCGAAAGCTGTGTTGCCTGCCACAACGCGGCACTTGGACAGGAAATCTACAGCGTCGGGGATGTTATGGGCGCATTTGTTGTGGAAACTGACCTGACCGGTTCCGTCACGCAAAGCGCGGTCTACGGACTGGCGACGGTGCCCTTTGTCGGTATGCTGGTCTTTGCAATCATCACGCAGCAGGCGCAGCGGTCGGCACGAACTGTAACGGCGCTCAAACGACAGGTGACCGCCGAAAAGAACCAGCGAAAAGCGGAAGAACAGGCCAAATTCCTCGCATCACACGATGCACTGACCCAATCGGCCAACCGCAGCATGTTCAACGACCGGCTCGACGCGGAAATCACACGTGTAAAGGAAGGTGCGGTTGCCGATGTGATCATCTGTCTGCTGGATCTCGATGACTTCAAGCTGATCAATGACTCCATGGGCCATGATGCGGGCGACGCAGTGCTCGTCACGATTGCAGAACGCCTGCGGGAGGTGATTGAACCCGAAGGCGGCCTTGTAGCACGGTTTGGCGGTGACGAATTTGCGGTGGTACTGGCGCCAGACCGGCCCGGTTCTGATGTCCTGGTGCTGGCACAGCAGCTTGTCGATACAATCCAGCAGGAATTCAGATTTGGTCAGGCCATGTTGCGCCCTGGCTGCTCCATCGGAATAGCACAGCTTTCCGAGGTAAATGGCAACAGCAACGCAGCTCTTATGAAAGCCGCAGACGTCGCTCTTTATGCGGCCAAGGGCGCCGGCAAATCCTGCTTCCAGGTATTTGACGAACCGCTCCGTGCCAAAATGGGCCGCAAGATGGAGCTGATCTCGGAATTACCCCGCGCCATAGCAAAAGACAGCATCCGTCCGGTATTGCAGCCGAAGATCAACCTGCGCACAGGCGAGTTGGTAGGGTTTGAAGCCCTCGCGCGCTGGCGTCTGGGCGACGATGATATAGCACCTTCGGAGTTCATTCCGCTGGCCGAGGAAAGCCGTCTGATCGAACAGGTTGACTTCCACATTATGAAAGAAGCCGCAGGTTTTGTCTCCCGCGCCTCACAGAGGCCTGGCACCTCAGTCGGCCTCGCCGTGAATCTCAGCACTATTGATCTGCGAACGTCGGAGTTCGTTGAAAAAGTTCTCGATGTTCTGCTGGAGACAGGGTTGTCGCCTTCCCGGCTGACGCTCGAAATTACCGAAAGTGTCTTTATGCGCAACTGGGAACAGGCACGTCATACTCTGGAACAGCTGCGCAAGGCTGGTGTGAAAATTGCCCTTGATGATTTTGGTACCGGATATTCATCTCTGTCATATGTGCTGGAGTTCCCGTTTGATGAAATCAAGATCGACAGATCCCTGGCAAAGGATGTGACACGGATCGAACAGAACCGGGGAATGCTGATCCACCTGACACGCATGTTTCATGATCTTGATAAAACAGTGACCATCGAGGGGGTGGAAACGTGGGAACAGACACAGCTTCTTATGGAGATTGGCGTTCACGTGGCCCAGGGTTTCTATTTTTCACCACCGCTTGAGCTGGATCAGGCTCTGACGCTTCTGTCAGATCTCGGGAGCGATGTTCCCGACGTATCAGGTGCCGGCTGAATACCCGGGGAACACGCTGTGCGCCGCACAGGCAAAGTTCAGAAGCGCATTTCACCCGACACCGGTCCGGCCAGACGGCATCGCCGCCAAAGCAACAGATCGTTTCAAATCAAAGGGCACAAAAAGACCTGAAATTCAGGTCCGCGCTGCTTCAAAGGCGGCCCATGCTGCCTCAAACTCCTCAAAACTGATCTGCCTGCCCTTTACCGCTTCAAAGACAATCGATTCAGACCGCATGAGCGTCGCAACCGCATCCGCCAGTTCCGGCACCACGTCGTCGGGGACGGTTACGGCGCCATGGCGGTCCGCATGTACCAGCGCGCCCGGCGCCACTGTCATACCATGGACCACGACGGGTTGATCAAAATCCACAACATGCACGAAACCATGACTTGGGCCGACTGATCCGGCGACCACAGGAAATCCTTCCGGCAGATCGCCCAGATCACGCATGACGCCATCTGTCAGCGCACCAGACAAGCCAAACGCCTTGTGGATGTTGGTGTTGACCTCGCCCCAGTAGGCGCCGATCGCATCCGGAACGTCCAGATCCTGAACCACGGCCACACCCGGTCGGGGCCCCTCTGACATGTATCTGTAATAGGCCATGCGACGTGCGCGGATAACATCTGCAGGCTCGGCTGGCGGACTGACCGCCTGAATGCGCGCTGTCCTTGCGTAGCCCACCACAGCACCGCTGTCAGGCGCCGAGCACAGCATCGTGCCACGGGTAAAGTCACTGAAGCCCCGTTTGCCCTGTGCCACTTCAATGGCATTGCAAACGGTGGGTGTATCGACCTTTCGCAGCAGTTCCAGCAGTGATGCGTCCATCATCGCGTCTCCGCAAGTCTTGCGCCCTCGGACAGCGCACTCAGTTTCGCATATGCAATTTCCGGGTCTACGGCACCGAAACCGGCAAAAGTACCGAAACCGCAATCTGACCCGGCGATCACACGGTCCGGCCCGACGATGCCGGTAAACCGCTCGATCCGCTGGGCGACCACTTCAGGGTGCTCGACAAAGTTTGTTGTCGTGTCCACGACACCGGGCACCAGTATCTTATTGTCCGGAATGTCTTTGCGGCGATCGCGGAACACTGTCCATTCATGGGCGTGCCGCGGATTGGATGTTTCAAAAAGCACATAGCGCGCTTTGGCCGACATCAGCGTATCGAAAACCTTGTCCATGCCGATGTCACAGGTATGCGGCCCTTCGTAGTTTCCCCAGCATATGTGAATGCGAACCCGGTCTTCGGGTACGTTCTGCAGCGCGTGATTGAGCGCTTCGACGTGGCTGTTGGCGATGTTGACAAATTCCGCATCCGAAAGATCGTTGAAAAGCATGTGGCGGGACAGGGCCAGATCGGGACAGTCCAGCTGCAGATCAAGACCTGCGCCGACGATTGTCTCATACTCTTCGCGCATCGCATCTGCCAGCGCTGCCAGATAAGCTTCGCGGGTGGCATAGTGTTCATTCTGCAGGAAAAGAGAGATCACCCCCGGGCTGGCGGCATTCATAAAGCCACGTTCTGCGCCATGTTCCGCCATTCCCGCTTTCAGATTTGCGATGTCTTTTTCCAGCTCGCCCTGCCCTTTCGAACGGACCTCACCGGTACACATCGGCCGCGCATACTGTGGGGTGCCGCCCTCGTCTGCCAGCCTTTTCAGAAATGTCGGAAACTGCCTGAGATCGGCAGGCGCGTTGCGCTTGCTGTCACCGGAAAAGCCGGTGTAGCGATCCTTGACGTAAGTGGCATAGGAAATCTTGGAAGTTTCACCATCACTGACAATACCGACACCGGCTTCGACCTGACGCCGTACCGTTTCGGAAACTGCAGTGGTCATCGTCGCATCAAAATCAGACTGGTCATAGGTTTCGCCGTTCTCACGGGCAAAGATGAAATCGACAACGTCCTGGGATCGCGGGAGACTGCCAACGTGGGTGACGGGAATATTCATGGTTCAGTCTCCGGTCCAGGTCTGGCCAGCGGGATCCCCCGTGGCCACGATGTGATAAAGACCGGCATCACCAGTCATCGAGGGCATGGCGTTGTGCATCAGGTTTTCCGGAACAGACATTGTGTCGCCGGGTGCAAGCGTCGCCGCGCCCCCTTCCCATGTCACACGCCAGTGACCACGGACAGGCATCAGCACAGACGGCCGGTCATGGCTGTGCATCGTTTCGCCTGCAGAGCCACGGGTAACAAAATCAACTTCGAAACCCGGCCTGTCCCGCAGCATACCTGTCTCGCCGATAACCTTGACAGGCTTGCGGTCCGCCATGGCATGCATATCCCAGTAGCGCGCCACATATCCGGGCACCACATCACCGGATACTGGCTCCGGATAGGTTTTGAGTTCGTCATCGGACAGCAAAGGCATCGGTTTCACTCCTTCCGGAAGGGTCTGCCCCTTTTTACTGTCGTAGAGTTTGCCCTCTTCTGACAGGATCAGGCCGTGTGCACGTGCGTCCTCGATGACCTGCGGTGCCCAGATCACGCCCCCTCCGGCGTCGTCACCGCCCAGGATCGCCATGATCATTCCGTAGTCATTGCCGATATTCTCAAATCCGCGGAAAATCCCTGTTGGGATATTAAAGATATCTCCCTGCTCCAGAACGACTTCACCGGCATCGCCCCGGCGCCCCCAGAAAAAGCGCCAGCGGCCTGACAGGACAAAAAAGACCTCTGCCGTGCGGTGACTGTGCAGACTGTTGCGACATTTCGGCGGCTGGCCCGCAGCACCGATGTTGAAGCCATGGGGCAAAGCGATATGCACATGCTGATCAGGGCTCTCTGACACGCCACCGCCGATAATCGTAAAGTTTTCCTTCTGGTCGCTGCCCGGGGTGTGTGCGTCGATAAAAGCGGTCTTGCAGGGCTGCAGATCGCCATAACGCACAATGCGGTTTTCCATCTCGGATGGGGTCATGTCTCTTCTCTTTCTTTGTCGGCACGCAACCGGGCCAGTTCGGCCTCCAGTTCTGCGTTCCGGGTTTCCAGTCGTTCCAGCTCGGGTGCAACCAGGGCTGCAATTTCGCTGGTGTCAAATCGCGGCGTGATATACTGAGGACAGTTCCAGTCAAAGGCCTTCACGCGGATAAGCACGATGCGTTCAACGCGCCCCCCGCCTTCGGTCGCCAGTTTTTCAGCCAGTGCCGGATCGGCATCTGCCGGGATCATCGAGGCATGTCCCTGCAGTTTCAGACGGGCCTTGCGCGGATAGTCCATCGCGAACAGCGACACCCGGGCGTCGCTGCGCAGATTGCCGGAAGTAATATACTGTGCATTGCCCCGGTAGTCCGCGAACCCGACCGTGTTCTCATTCAGCACCTTCAGAAAGCCATGCGGCCCTCCACGGTGCTGGACATAGGGCCACCCGTTTTCGGAAACGCTTGCGATGTAGACGGACGTGCGCGAAGCGATAAATGCACTTTCATCGGGTCCCAGCGCTCCGGGTGCGGCACGTTCGGCAATGCGCTCGCACATCTCACGGGAACCACGCGCACGCTGTTCGGCCTGGACGGCCGGGGTGAACATCAGTTTGCCGTAGCTTTCCACCGGTCAGCCCGTCTGCAGGAGGATCTGTTTCCAGACCGCCGTCTCGTCATAGATGACATATTCACGTCTCAGACCCCACGGCCCGAATTCGGCGTGGCAGATACCCATCAGATAAACATCCACACCCGTCGGCGCGCCAAATGTGCCCCAGCCGCTGTGTTTGCCGGTCAGTGACCAGCGCAGAGCAGCGCGCGGCGGCATCAGAGGATCATCCCGACCGATCTGGTGATCAATCTGAAAGACCGCATCGGGAAATGATGCACGCAGACCCATCCAGAACTGATCGACTGCCGGATGGCTGTGCGCGCTGATACCGCCCGGATACTCGGCATGAACAGCCCGGTCATATTCCGCCGGTATCGCCGCCATATCCGCCCCCATGATCCGGGTCAGGATATCGGCATATTTCTGACCCCATTCATTGTCATTGCCACGCCCCCTGTAGGGCCCCGGCTGATCAATCGCCGGGCTGAACGGGCGGACACAGTTTTCCGGTCCACCTTCTTCTTCGATCAGGTTGGCGGCGTAGCGTTTCGGATCAACACCCAGCTGGCGGACAATCGCGCCCTGATCCCGGATCAGCCACTCGTCGTTGATCTGATTGTTGATGGCATGACAGTCAGCAAGGATGCGGTAAACCAGCGGCCTGCCCGTGGCTTTGCCGTAAACTCCATCCCGCGCGTGCGTCGCGGTACTCAGCAAACGATGCGACGACAGCATCCCCTCTTCGGGCGTGCCGGACCAGATCACATCCTCGCCGAGCAGGGTACGGTCCGGGAATTCCGCCAGCGTCGCCATCGTTGCCCCGATGACATTCTGGTTGCCCACCACAACTGACGCAGGCGTGCGCACCACAATATCATCAGAGTAGTACCGGTGGAGCGTGGCAATCCCACGGTCTTCCCATATCTCTTTTGTGATCCCCAGAATGTAGTCGGGAAAATCTCTGAATTTAGGGTCGAAACCTTTCACGGTACTATTCCTTTGGTTTGCGGGCAGAGCCGCGGACAATCAGTGGTCCGTCGAGGGCCACGCGTCTCGGAGCGGTATCGTTGTCGGAAAGCCTGTCCATCAGAACACTCACCGTCTCAGCAACCATCCGGTTGGCAGGTTGTCTTACCGTCGTCAGATCATAGCTGGGCCAGCGCGCGAGGGTCACGTCATCATAGCCGACAACAGAGACATCACCCGGCACCGAAAGACCCAGCTCAAAACGCAGCACATCCATCACAGCAAAGGCCATATGGTCGTTGGCGACGAATACAGCATCGGGGCGCTCTGACCGGCTGAACATTTCGCGTGCTACGGCGCGGGCCTTCTCGAAATCGAAATCCGCTGCACGGCGGGCAAAAAGCGTCTGGCCTGCGTCCCTGAGGCCATCCATGAAGCCTGCCTCGCGGTCGATCTGGGTCGAGGCTCCTTCCCATCCCGCGATATGTGCAATGCGCCTGTGTCCGCCGGCCACAAGAAACTCCGCCAGTTTGCGCCCGCCTGCAACGTTGTCCGATGTGACACTGGACAGCCTGTCGTCATACTGGTGCCTGTTAAACAGCACGATGGGTATGCCCAGACCTTCGCAGCGTTCCGTCAGATCGTTGGACAGACCGACAGAGGCCGCGATGATTGCATCCACCTGATAGTCAAGGAGTTCGTCAATCACCGTCTGTGTGGCCTCGTGATCATTGGAGGCCATAAAGACCAGCACATGATAGCCCTCAGACTGCAGTGCCTTGGAAAGACGCTCGATCGCCTCGGGATAAAACTGGTTTTCCAGATAGGCCACCACCAGACCGATGATCCGGCTGCGTCCCGTAATCAGACTGCGCGCAATGACGTTTGGCCGGTATCCCAGCTGGGCTGCGGCTTTACGCACTTTTTCAGCTGTCCGTTTGCTGACTGACGCACCCGGCGTGAAAACACGGCTGACAGCCGAACGGCTGACACCTGCCTTTTCAGCAACTTCGAGAGAGGTCACCTTACCCATGGCACCTCTCCGACGCTGATATGCTGGTCTGAAAGCCCCATCAACCAGCTGTCCATCCGCCATCAATCAGCATTGATGTGCCGGTCACCATCGCAGAGGCGTCCGAGGCCAGGAAAACCGCCGCCCCCATGATGTCTTCCACCTCGCCCACTCTGGGCAGCTTGATCTTATCCATGATCCACGCCAGCCGCTCCGGGTTGGCAAATGTACCCTCTGTAAGCGGCGTCCGGATGAAGGTCGGACAGATCGTATTGATGCGGATGCCGGATTTTCCCCACTCAATCGCCATGGATTTCACCATGCCCTCAAGCGCATGCTTTGATGCGCAATAGACTGCACGGTCCACACCGCCCACATGCCCCATCTGGCTGGAGATATGAATGATGGATCCCCGCCGGCCGGCTGCGATGAGCGCTCCGGCTGCGCGCGACGACAGGAAATAGGCGCTGCGCAGGTTGATATTCATCACGGCATCAAAATCTGCCGGTGTTGTTTCGGTCGCCGGGCTATGGCGTGCGAGCCCTGCCGAATTGATGACCACGTCGAAAGGTGTCCCGAAGACCTCATCCATCGCCTGCAGGTCTGTCTGATCAAATGTCAGCGCCTCGGCCGAGAGACCCGCCGCGGCCATCGCATCCACAGCGTCCTGCAACGGTCCGGCGCGCCTGGCGGCGCAGACCACATGCGCGCCCGCTTCGGCCAGCGCCACCGCGCACCCCAGACCAATGCCTGACGATCCACCAGTAACGAGCGCGCGGCTGCCGGTCAGGTCGGATCGTGGTGTTCGGGGTAAACGGGTCACAGTGCTGCTCCGGTCTCCGGGTCAAACCCGTTTCGTACCTTGTTAAACTCGCGCATACGGGCCAGTACGTCGACCCCGATCTGATCATACATGTGCAACAGGTCGACCATCACCCAGTTTTCACGGATCAGGTCTTTTTCCAGCCGCCAGAAATCGAGGCTGCGCATCGAAATCTTTTTACCCGGCGGTGCGATGCCCAGCCAGCCGCCGTCTGTGATCGACTGCACCATATTGGGCCATCCCGTCACGGCGGCGTAATTGCGGTCACCGAAGAAGTGGTATTCGATTTCGTCCAGGTACTGGCCGCGGTCAGGCATCGCATTCAGAAACGGGATCTGGTGCCAGTTCCTGAAGCCACTGATGCCCCGGCCTGTACCAATGCCCGAGGGTCCGTACCAGGACATTTTCGGGTGCCAGAACCGGTGCATCTGCATGACCTCCGGTCCGCCTTCTGAGGGATGCTTTTTCATGTGGCTCAGCATATCGACAATACGCTCACAGGTGCGAAAGCCTGCTGCCTCGTCTGATGGCCCTGTGATCAGCCCGTCACAGGTCGCAGGCCCCGGGACGTGCCATTCCCGCCCCAGCGACGGGCTCATTGGCCAGGCGCGCGCCTGCATCATAACTTCGGGAATATCCCAGAGCGCCTGTACTTCGGTAACCCTGCCATCCGTGATGCGATAGAACTCGTGGAACCGCAGATGAACCATGTGTCCGGTCGGCGGAATATCGAGCCAGGGCGCCGAGAATGTACCGCAATAATAGCCCCCGCAGCCAACCCAGTCCGCACCCTCCGGGGTTGTCCCGGCCATGACGATGAAATCACGCCGCTCCAGATCCGGGACCGCCGCCGCGAGCGGCAATACCGCGCTGCTCATCCATGCCTCGACGCCCGCCAGGTTTTCGAACGGAAATGCGAGGCGGAAAACCACATCCTGCGCACAGGCCTTGTTCAGCGCTGTCCGCAGACTGTCGGGATTAAAGTCATACATCGCCGCCCGAACCGGTGCGATCAGGTCTTTATGGGTACTGTGCCGGTCTGTCATGCCCGCGCCTTTTCCTTCATTCTGTCAAACAGGCTGATACCCATCTGGGCAAAAAGGTGAACCATATCCACGAACACCCAGTTCTCGGTGAAACGGTCCCCGGTTCTCAGCCAGAAATCGAGGCCCGAGACCTCGATTGGTCGCCCAGTCGCGGCATGACCCAGATAGGGACCGCCATGGGTGCCCACGACGCCCATAGGCCCGGACGCGGCCAGGATACGGTCTTCAGCAAAAAGGCTCTCCAGATGCATGACCTTCCGGTCGGGAAAGGCTCTGAGCCATGGCTGCTGGTGCAGATTTTCGAACTCCGCCAGTGAAAGGCAGGCGCCGATGCCACCCGGGCCATACCATTTTACATTCGGGTGAAAAAACCGGGCCATCCCCATGCTGGACAGGTCCTGCTCGTCAAAGCTGTTAAGCCCGCCGAAGATAAACCGGCGGCCAAAATCCAGCGTTTCTGCGGTTACACCGGGGTCCTGCGGTTCTGTCAGAACACCATCGTACGCGGTCGGCGCAGGATAGACATGCGCAGCACCGCGCGGCGGCGGCAGAACACCAAGGCCGATCTGATCGAACCAGTCCACAAAATCCAGGATTGTCTGGGCGTGTACAACATTGCCCCCGGCATCAAATCGCAGGAACTCGCCCCACCGGATGCGCAGCGCGGTATCCTGTGCCGGAATGCCAAAAACCGGCGATGTGGCATGGCCGGTAAAATACCCGGTGCCGGCTACCCACCTGGTGCCATCGCCCTGTCCGCTTTCATGCGCAGACGAGTCCCCTCCGAGGAAAAGATGGGTTTGCCGCGCAAGGTCCGGGATCGCGGCACGCAGGGGCGCAAACATCTTTTCAATGATCGCCCCCGCAGACGTACAGATGCCAACAGGTTCAGGACCCTGCCAGTGGCTCACCCGGGTCAGTTCCGGCAAAGCACTGGCAGGATCAGTGTCAAGCGCCCGCCACAGCCGCAGAGCCGTCTCCTTGTTTCGCTGGTTTGGCTGCACGCGTGCTTACTCCGCTGCTTCCTTCGCCGGCGCACCTTCGCCATAGGGCACATTGAGCCCGCCGTATCTGCGGACGCGCAGATTGCACTGCTCGGCGTGCCCTACGAACCCTTCAAGCATACAGAGCCGCGAACCGTAGGCCCCGATTTCTGCGGCCGCCTCATCGGTGGTGATCTTCTGGTAGCTGTGGGTCTTGAGGAACTTACCAACCCAGAGACCGCCGGTATAACGACCGGCCTTTTTGGTCGGCAATGTATGGTTTGTCCCGATGACCTTGTCGCCGTTTGCCACGTTCGTGCGGGGCCCCAGAAACAGGGCGCCATAGCAGGTCATATTTTCCAGAAACCAGTCATCCCGTTCTGTCATGACCTGGACGTGCTCTGACGCGACATCGTCGGCCACCTGCAGCATCTCCTCCCATGTGTCGCACAGAATAACCTCGCCATATTCTTCCCAGCTGACCCGCGCCGTGTCGGCTGTGGGCAGAATGGTCAGAATACGTTCGATTTCTGAGAGGGTCTCATCGGCCAGTCTGCGCGAATTGGTCAGCAGCACCGCGGGCGAGTTGTACCCGTGCTCGGCCTGCCCCAGCAGGTCGGTTGCACACATCTCGGCATCCACGGTTTCATCGGCGATCACCATGGTCTCAGTCGGACCGGCGAACAGATCGATCCCGACGCGGCCAAAAAGCTGCCTTTTGGCTTCGGCCACAAAGGCATTGCCCGGGCCAACCAGCATATGCACAGGCTCAATCGTTTCCGTGCCAATTGCCATCGCACCCACAGCCTGGATCCCGCCCATGACGTAAATCTCATGCGCACCGCCCAGATGCATCGCCGCGATCACTGCCGGGTTCGGCCTGCCCCTGAAAGGCGGCGTGCAGGCGATGATACGCGGCACGCCAGCTACGCTGGCCGTCGCCACGGACATATGTGCCGATGCCACCATCGGAAATTTGCCCCCCGGCACATAGCATCCCACGGACTGCACAGGGATGTTTTTGTGCCCCAGAATGACCCCCGGCATTGTCTCGATCTCGATATCCAGCATGCTGTCGCGCTGCGCCTGGGCAAAGTTGCGCACCTGCGCCTGGGCAAATTCGATATCGTGCAGCTCCTGCGGGCTGAGCTGGGAGATCAGTGCCTCAATCTCTTCCTCGCTCAGGCGGAAGGATGCAGGCGAATAGCTGTCGAATTTCTCGCTCAGCTCGCGCACCGCTACATCGCCGCGGGCCTCAATATCTGCCAGGGTGCTTTCGACCGCAGCACGGGTTTTTGCATCGTCATCGGCACGTTCGGCATCCGATTTTCCGCGTTTGAGATATTCTATAGCCATTCTTCCTGTTCCTCACTGACCGGGGCGCGGCGGCTCTTTCTCGCCGCGATCAAAGGCTTCCCAGCCCTCACCGCCAAAAACGTCATGGCCCAGCTGGGCCAGCACGTGCGGGAAATCCACCATCACCCAGTTGTCGGTGATCTTCCCTTCCTCGACTTTCCAGAAATCCATGTAACGGATCTCGACCCGCCTGCCGGTTGGGGCGACGCCCATGAATTCTCCGGAATGCGTCGCCTCCTGACGCCCGAATGCCGCCGCCCATTCGCCCATATACAGACGCGCCTCGTCGACACAGACCTTGTCGGAAAACGCTGCCTGGAAAGGACGTTGCCAGTTGTCCTGAAACTCGCGCAGACCGTTCTTGGTCCCGCAGCCCTGGTTGCCCATCCAGCGGAAACTTTCCGCGAAAAAGGTGCCGATGTCGTCAATACGGTGATCGTTCAGCCCATCCACCATGCCTTCAATCACAGCACGGGTTTCATCTGTTCTGCTCATGTCCGTGTCTTTGCTCAGCACGGCCTGTTCTGGTCTGGAGCCCTTCATCCGGACCCTCCTTTCTTCATCAGGTTGGAAACGCGTTGGTTATCTGCGCGTCCCGCTGATGAAATCACGGGGCATTCTGTTCAGAGCGGGATGGCGCTGCATCAGCCCTGATCTGGCGTTTCTGCTCATCAGCCTTTCACCGCCCCTGCCGTCAGGCCGCTCACAATCTGGCGCTGGAACACCATGACCAGCAAAAAGAGCGGTGCCGTGATGGATACCGCGGCCGCCACCGCCTCGACCTGGTCTGTGGTCGTGGTTTCGCGGTTAAAGTAACCCGCGATGGCCGGCACCATGGTCTGGTTCTGCGCATCAAGAAGCAGCGACGTTACCAGAAAGTCGTTATAGCCCAGCAGAAAGCTGAAAAGGCCCGTCGTAATAACGCCCGGCCACATCACCGGCATGATCACCCGGCGGAAAGCCTGGAAATGGCTGCACCCGTCAACGCGGGCGGCCTCGTCCAGTTCGGCGGGGATGTTCTGGAAAAAGCTGCGCAGCATCCAGATGGTGAAAGGCTGGTTGATCGACACCAGCACGGCAATAACCGCCCACGGCTGACCATAGAGCGTCGGAGCACCTTCACCGAAGATCGGGCGCAGTATTTCGCTGGAGTTGATGAACACCGGCAGGTAGCCGGCGACAAGCACCGAGTGTGGCAGAGCACGGAAGATCAGCGCCAGGATCAGCAGCCAGAACGCCAGATCGGAACCTGATCGCGCCAGCCCGTACCCGGCAAGCGTGCCGACGGTCAGCGAGATGGTAACAACCCCGGCAGTGACCAGCATGGAGTTGAGAAAGTTACGGTAGAATTCATTCTCGCCCCAGACGGCCACATAGTGTTCGGTCGTCAGACCCAGCACAGGTGTTCCGAGCGGGCCCAGAATACTGTTCACAACGCTCAGCACCAGTGGCAGCAATCCAAAAAATACGAGGATAAACGCGACCGCATAGAGAACGGCGCCAAAGACCCAGCCCAGCACAAGAAACGCGGGCGGTGAGTACTGCTGCACAAGTCCCGGGAGGCGCGTGAATGCCCAGCGGATCGAGAAATAGAGCACGATCAGCCCGACAACGATATCAATAACCGAAAGTCCGTTTCCCGCCGCCCGTGTCGCCGGGCCGCTGATGACGTCCCAGGGGCTGTCGGCAAAGGCATCCACCGGAGATTTGAAGCTCATGATTGCGATCCAGAAGATCGGAAATGCCGCGAGCAGGCACCAGAAGGCAAGAAAAGCGCCGGAGGAGAAACGCAGTGCAAAGGACTGCTGCATCGCTTTGGAGGTAGACATCAGTGCGCACTCCCTTTGTGGTCACGCCATGTACGGCGCAGCGGCAGGATCAGCAGGAAGACAATCCCGATCATGGTCAGCATGGCAGAGGCAGAGGCCCGGGAAATTGCCCGGTTCCCGGCATCGTCAGGCGTCATGAAGTCATAGGTCAGCCACTGCAGAGAAATCACATGCGCCTGGCTGCGGAAGCCGACGATTTCCTCGAAGACGCGGTAGCAGTCCATCAGGTGGATCAGCGCAATGAAAACGATCAGCGGCATCAGATGCGGCACGATCACATGACGCAGTCTTTCCCAGCGGCTGGCCCCGTCAATTACAGCAGATTCCAGCGTGTCCATATTTACGGTCTGCAGGCCTGCGTAGAAAATCACGAACGCAAAAGGTGCCACGTGCCAGACACGGTAGAAATACATCAGCAATTCGATGGTCCAGGCCTGGGCAAACATCGAGATATTCTGGCCGGACCAGCGTTCCATCATCGCGGTCAGAATACCGTCGCCTACGAAGAGCCAGTAGATAGAAAGCGACCCGATCACCGGCGTGATGATGAACGGCAGAAGCGAAATAAAGATGATCGGTCCGCGTATGGCCCGGGTGGCGTTATTGACCGCTAGCGCGATCGCCAGACCAACGCCGATCACCAGCGGCAGGGTCAGCAAAGTGAAAGACAGGGTAAACCGCAAGGCCTTCCAGAAATCGATCTGCATGATGTCATTCCAGCTGCCATTGCCGACGGCGGCCCAGAATTTATCCATTTGCAGAACGTTCTTGTAGCTTTGCAAACCAACCCATCTGGTCTCGGTGATGGTCTTGCCATTGTCGTCCAGCACCGGGACCGTCTTTATTTCAGTGGTACAGGTCTGCGTCAGGAAACCCGGCGTACAGGTCTCGACCTCGACCTGTTCAAGGATCGGCTGGGTCACCTGAAAACTCTGGATGAATACGCTGATCAGAGGGGCCGCAATAAACAGAAGCATCATAAAGACTGACGGGCCGACAAAGGCTGCAAATGTCCTGAACTTCATGGGGTTACTCCCTGCACCGGTCTGGTTTGCAATGTGTCCGGATAGTTTGCAAAGAAGCGCATCGCGCCACTTTGCAAAATGCCCGGATGGTGGCGGCTGGCCGGACGGATCCGGCCAGCGCGTGTATTACTTCAGAACGCCGGCTTCTTTGGCCGATGTTGTATAGGCTTCCTCAATCGCAACCAGAGTGGCAGCTGCATCGCGCTCGCCTGTCAGGAATGCGGGCAGCTCGTTGCCGAGCGCGGTGTGAAGAAGGCCCATCTGTGTGGTGGACGGGTACGCGGGAGGTGCCGGGTTGGCTGTCGCCGTTTCAATCGCCCCTTTTGCGATATCGGTCGGCTGGTAGCCGCTGACCAGCCAGATCGCTGCGTCATTCGCGCCGGATACCATCTCTGTGTCGAGACCTTCCATGGCCAGACGGAAAGCTGCATCTGCTTCCTCGTCCGAGATGTTTTTCGCGATGACGATACCATCCCACCACAGTGTGGTTGCAGGTGCACCGTCTGCCGTCGCTTTCGGCGCGGCGGACATGGCAACTTTGCCGACAACCTGGCTCTCGGCTTCGTCATTCATAGCACCTGCGCGGCTTGCCCACAGGTTCGCCATTGCGATCTTGCCCTGCTGGAACTGCTGCTGAACGTAGGTGGAATCGCTTACAAGAACTTCCGGGTCAGTGTACTCCAGCGCTTTCTTCATGGTCGCCAGCGCGGCAAGCCCCGCGTCAGAATTTACCGCTGTGGTGTTGTCGTCGTTGAAGAACTGACCACCATGCCCGGGATACATGTTCACGAATTCCTGCGCCAGGTTCCAGCCGGATTTCATCGTGGCACCCAGCGGATAATCCACAACCCCGGCCGCCTTGATCTTGTCCGCGGCAGCATAGACTTCATCCCAGGTTGTGGGCGTTGCGATACCCAGATCGGCCAGGATATCCGAGCGGTACATGAGGTGCTGCGTGTTCACCATCATCGCCACAGCCATGATCTCGCCATTGATACGGATCAGCTGGTTGGGGCTCAGGTTCTGGCCGTACTTTTCGACGAGATCATCAAGTGGCCGGATTGTGCCGGCGTTCAGCAGCGGTGTAATCGTGCCGTTGGAAACGCCACCGATCTGATACAGCGACGGATTTGCCTCAAAGGCGGCCGGCTGCTTTGTGCGGAACTCCTGATCGAGCTCAGCCTGGAAGTTACCGCACTCGGCCATCGCGTCAGTGACGGCTTTCCATGCCTCAAAACCGGCTGAGAGCGACTTGATCGGCACCTCGTTCTCGTAGGAGCAGGCCGCGAATGCCGCGCTCCCCATGAGCGAGACCGCGCCCGCCAGTGCAATTCTTTTCAAAAACATATGCAAACTCCCTGTTGCGTTTACGCGGGTGCATCTTGCAAGGCTGCACCCTTTTTTGGCCCCCCGCAGGGGACGTGATCCGATCAGGACGCGCCTATGCGCATCCCGCTGTCCCTGTCGAACAGGTGACAGATCGAAACCGGAACAGCGAAGGAGATCATATCGCCGATCTCTGCCCGGAAATCTTTGTGTGCTTTGACCGAGACAAGCTGGCCACCTGCCCGAACCGTGAGCATCGTGGCATCTCCCAGAAGCTCAATCGTATAGACCGGCGCGTTGATCTGGCCCGCGCCGTTTTCGGCAATGCTCGCATCCTCGGCACGAAACCCCAGCGTAAAGGGTCCGTCCGGCGCGGAAAGACCGCTGATCTCGACATTACTGCCGCGAAATACCCCCCCCGAGACATCACCATCCATAAGGTTCATCGCCGGGCTTCCGATGAAGCTGGCCACAAATGTATTCGCCGGGTTGTCGTAAATCTCTGTAGGTGTGCCAACCTGCTGCACTTTGCCCTGCTTCATGACAACCACGCGGTCAGCAAGGGTCATGGCTTCGATCTGATCGTGGGTGACGTAAACCGTCGTCACCTTGAGTTCGTGGCTGAGATTTTTGATCTGTGCCCGCGTGGAAACGCGCAGTTTTGCGTCCAGATTGGACAGCGGCTCGTCCATCAGGAAAACGTTTGGTTCGCGCACGATCGCACGCGCCAGAGCCACCCGCTGACGCTGGCCACCTGAAAGCTCGGCGGGTTTGCGATGCAGGAAATCGTCCAGTTCCACCATGGCAGAGGCGCGGCGGACGCGCTCATCGTGTTCGTTGTCCGGCACTTTCCGGACCTTCAGCGGAAACCGGATATTTTCGTAGACGTTCATGTTCGGATAAAGACCGTAGGACTGAAAAACCATCGCCACATCGCGGTCTTTCGGATCGAGGTCGTTCACGACGCGCCCGTCAATGATAATCTCGCCATCGGTGGCGTCCTCAAGGCCCGCAATCATCCGCATTGTCGTCGTCTTGCCACAACCTGAGGGGCCGAGCAGCACGAGGAATTCCTGATCCGCAATGGTCAGATCGAAGTTGTCCACTCCGACAAAGCTGCCCCAGCGTTTGTTGACATTGCGCAGTTGAATTTCGGCCATGATGCCCCCCACTGACACAGCCCACGGACAGCAGGCCTTTCCTAACGCTAGTCAGCGAGGTTAACGCTTGGCAAGGATTTTTTGCAAACGTGTGCAAAATTCCTGCAGAAGGGTCCGTCAGATGACCGAATGCAACCGCAGCACGATCCGACACCGGCAGCACGGGACAGACCGGTCTGATAACCGGTCCGGATACTTACAAAACTCAGGATTTACGCTGGGAATCTGCACCTGCGAACCGTCAGGCGCACATCCGGAAACACAGGTCATCAACCTCTAAAAAACACCGGCGGATACTGGCGCATGCTGCCGAGGCAACTGCCGGATTTTTCATCACGCAGCGGCCACAATAACAGGTCTGTGCGGCCCCGGATGGTCCCGGACCGCACGAATCGTACAACCAGTCTGCCGTCAGAAAAACGCCTGAATACCTGTCTGTGCCCGGCCAAGGATCAGCGCATGAACATCATGCGTGCCCTCATACGTGTTGACCGTTTCGAGGTTCATCATGTGCCGGATCACCTGAAATTCGCCGGAAATCCCGTTGCCGCCATGCATGTCACGCGACTGCCGCGCAATCTCAAGCGCTTTTCCGCAATTGTTCCGTTTCACGATGCTGATCATCTCAGGGGCCGCATTCGCAGCGTCAAGCAGACGCCCGACCTGCAGGGAAGCCTGCAGACCCAGCGAGATTTCCGTCATCATATCCGCAAGTTTTTTCTGAAACAGCTGTGTGCCGGCAAGTGGCTTGCCAAACTGATGTCGGTCCAGGCCATACTGGCGCGCAGCGTGCCAGCAGAATTCAGCGGCCCCCATGGAACCCCAGCTGATGCCATACCGCGCACGGTTCAGACAGCCGAACGGTCCCTTGAGGCCCTGAACATTGGGCAACAGCGCGTCCTCACCGACCTCGACACCGTCCATCACAACTTCGCCCGTCACAGAAGTCCTGAGCGAAAGCTTGTTGCCAACTTTGGGAGCGGAAAGGCCAAACATACCTTTTTCCAGGACAAAACCACGGATTTTGCCACCGTGCTCTTCCGACTTGGCCCAGATGACGAAAACATCTGCGATCGGCGCATTTGAAATCCACATTTTGGAACCGGTGATCCGGTATCCGGTTGCCGTCTTTTCAGCCCGTGTTTTCATACCGGCCGGGTCCGAGCCTGCATCCGGTTCTGTCAGACCAAAGCAGCCAATCCACTCGCCGGAACAGAGCTTCGGAAGAAATTTTCTGCGCTGCGCCTCTGAGCCATATGCATAAATCGGGTAGATCACGAGGCTGGACTGCACAGACATCATCGAACGGTAACCCGAATCCACCCGTTCGACTTCACGCGCGACCAGGCCGTAAGATACATATGACCCCCCAAGCCCGCCATATTCCTCAGGGCAGGTCACACCGAGGAGCCCCATGTCGCCCATCTCGCGAAAGATGCCCGGCTCTACCGTTTCACCGGCAAAGGCATCAATCACCCGCGGCTGCAGTTTTTCCTGCGCGTAGGCCGCTGCACTGTCGCGGATCATACGCTCGTCTTCACTGAGCTGATCAGAAAGGCGGAAAGGATCAGACCAGTCAAAACTGCCCAGATCTGGTGCGTCTTTGGCTTTCAGGACAGGCGCTTCGGCATTCATGACATTTCCTCTCGGTTTTTTGGACAGATGAGCGTTCGCGTCGCATTATTGCAAATGCAACGCGGAATGACTAACGAAGCTTTGTCCCTCATTGTATGAGAAAAAGTCATATGATTGCGCCACGCCGTTTTCTGCCCTCCGTTTCCGCGCTGTTGTGTTTTGAAGCCGTCGCACGGCTTGGCAGCGCAACCCTCGCCGCAGCAGAGCTCTCGCTGACGCAAAGCGCTGTCAGCCGTCAGCTGCGCACACTGGAAGAGCAGCTGGATGTCACGCTCCTCGTTCGCGAAGGGCGGGGACTGGCACTGACGCCGGCAGGCAGAAATTATGTGACCGAAATCCGCGACGTGCTGACCAGCCTGGCCCGTGCCTCGCTCGCCGCGCGTACAGACTCTTCCGGTGGCACGCTGAACCTGTCCATCCTGCCGGCTTTCGGGATGCACTGGCTGGCTCCGCGCCTGCAGGATTTCGCCAGGCTGCATCCCGAAGTAACAGTGAACCTGTCCACCAGGCTTGCGCCTTTCGATTTCCGGTCGAGCACCTTTGACGCAGCCATTCACTTCGGACGCGAAGACTGGCCCGGTGTGCATTATCTGCCGCTGATGCCGGAGACGGTCGTCCCGGTTTGTGCACCGGATCTTTTCAACGGCCAGGCACGCGATCCGGCAGAACTACTGGCCTGCGATCTGCTCTACCTCGACACACGCCCCCGCGGATGGGCGCGGTGGTTTCGCGCGGTTGGCGTTGATCAGGATCCTCCTGCAGGCATGGTTTTTGATCAGTTCTCAACAATGGCGCAGGCCGCAATCCACGGTCTGGGCATCGCCCTTCTGCCAACCTTTTTCGCGCAACCTTATCTCGACAGCGGGCAACTGGTACTCGCAGCACGGCAAACCACAGAAAGTATCGGGAGCTATTACCTTGTGTGGCCAGGTGAACGCAGCAATGACCCGGCGCTCTCTTCATTCCGGTCATGGCTGTCCCATCAGGTGGACACGGCACCGGATACAGCCGGATCAATTCCCCCATAACGAGAAAAGTGCTTTGTTGCCAGTATTGTAGACGCATCGGAAACACTCTGTATGCACCCGGAATGCCGCTACCGGGACATTGCTCTGGCCCAATTCAGTCTCAATTCAAATTTATCACAATTCACATCTGCTGATTGGGTGGGGCCGGTCTGAGGAAAGTGTTTTGCGAGTTAAATCTGTTTCGTTTGTTACCCTGTTCTTTCTCGGACTGGCCCCATTCAGCATTGCCGCCCAGGAGGCGCGCGAGCACGTTATTTTCATCCTTGCAACGTCCTACTTCCCGACGGTGACCGAGGTCCGCGAAGGAGATTCTGTCCGTTTCGTAAACGTCAGCGGGAAAACCCACAGCGTGCGCCATAAAGACGGTCTGTGGGAAACGATGGACATTGATGAGGGTCAGGAACTCGTCATGTCCGTTTCCGCAGAGATGGCAGGACGGTTCTTTGACAACACCGGGCGTTTTTCCGGTGATCTGCTCCGCACAGATCAGGCCGCAGATTAACCGGCCCTTTCTCTAATTCTGTTTTTCCGGCTCGAACGGCTCAATCAGTTCAGGACCGCTGGCACGGTTTGAGTTTACCGCCCGACTGACCCGGTACTGCACCAGATCCTCGTCCGGCGCGGCTTCCATCAGCACGGCCGCGCCGTGACCGTTTTCCCCCAGCCACAATCCAAAATCATCGGGCTTCACCAGAACCGGCATTCTGTGGTGAATCTCAGCCATTCGCCCGTTCGCGGCCACCGTGACTATGGCGCAGGTTCGCATTGCCTCGCCCTCCGGTCCGGTCCATTCCTGCCAGACCGCCGCCATGACCATAGGTGTCCTGTCTGCCAGACGGATATACCAGGGATCACGGGCACCATCAGGTGTTCGGGTCCATTCGTAGAAGCCATCCGCTATGATCAGCCCGCGCCGCTGGCGAACAGCGTCACGAAATGCAGGTTTTTCCGCGATGGTCTCTGAACGGGCATTTATCAGAAGCGGCCCGCCGGTTGGTTTTCGGTACCAGTGGGGCAAAAAACCCCAGCGCATGGTCGTCAGCCTGCGAGGTCGCTCAACACCTCCGATTACAACGTGTATGTCTGTGGTAGGGCAGACATTGAAATTCGGTACATCCGGCAGATCGTTATCCGGCTGCGCGTTAAAGAGCTGCGCCATCGCGTCGCGCGGCAGGGTTATGGCGAAACGTCCACACACAATCCCAGTCTATTCCTGACGGGCGCCCCACACCAGAACCCCCGGAACAAAAAAATGCGCCCGCTGTTACAACGGGCGCATCCGGAAAACACTCAGGCGTGTTTATTTCGCAGTAATGCGACCGTCCTTGTAAGGCGTATAAGGTGCATTGGCCGCAATAAATTCGGCAGTTACATCAGCCAGATCCGGCCCGAAGTCATAGGCGTTCTGAGCGTCGCGGAACATTTTGTAACCATCTCCTCCGTTACGCAGGTAGTTGTTTGACACGACGCCATAGAGCTTACCTGGGTCGATGGGGGCCCCACCGACCATAACGTCGCTGATCCGGCTGCCTGCGGGTTTGGATACATCAAAAGCATAGCTCATGCCGGCAACCTGCGGGAAACGGCCCGCGCCCTCCTCAACCTCACTCACGCCGTTCTCCAGCGCCTCAACAATCGTTGCACCGTCGACCTGAAACGTGCTGAGCGTGTTCTGGAAAGGCAGCACGGTCAGCACTTCACCCATCGTTACTTCGCCGGCATCAATGCTTGCGCGGATGCCGCCACCGTTCTGAATGGCGATCTCGATGCCCTGATCCTTGACCCGGTCCAGCATCGCATCGGCGATCAGGTTGCCCATGGCGCATTCAACGGCCCGGCATTCTTCGCGCACGCCGACGATTTCCTGAGCGGTTTCGGCCACCACGCGATTGCGGATCTCATCCAGAGGCGCCGCGGCCTCAGCGATCCGCGCGGCGGTTGCGGCATCGGCTGTCACAGCTGCGTCAATGATCAGCGGCTCGCCCGTTGCCTCAGTGATGTTCCCGTCGTCATCAAAGGTAACGTTCAGTTCACCCAGAAACTTGCCATAGGCATAGGCCTGGACGATGGCGGTATCACCGACCATCGTCGGGTAGGGACCCACGGCGCGTTCATTGGAGTTTGACAGCAGCGTGTTCGAGTGGCCGCCAACGATCACATCAACGCCGGTCGTGCCTGCTGCAACCCTCTGATCGGTGCCATAACCGGAGTGGCTCAGTACGATGATCTTGTTGATCCCTTCAGCAGTCAGGCGGTCCACTTCACCCTGAACGGCAGCAACCGGGTCCGAAAATGTGATGTTCGGGCCAGGCGAGGCGAGCTCATCGGTATCTTCAGGCGTGAGGCCAATAAGGCCGATCCTTTCGCCGCCACGCTCGATGACCGTGGATTTTGCCAGTGTATCCGCCAGCAGCGGTTCAGCAGAAACATCTGCGTTGGACATCAGAACCGGGAAATTCACGGCGTCCATAAAGCCACGCAGCACTTCGGGGCCATCGTCGAACTCGTGGTTGCCAACGGTCATGGCATCATAGCCAAGCTTGTTCATCATCTCCGCGGCCAGAGCGCCCTTGTAATAGGTATAGAAAAGCGTGCCCTGGAACTGGTCACCGCCATCGACGAGAATCGAGTTGTTGCTGCGGGCCCGGGCCTCTGCGACGGCCGTCACGAGGCGGGCGGAGCCGCCAAAACACTTGCCTTCTGCGTCGTCTTCAGCCGAACAGCCGCTGTCGTATTTGCTGATTGGTTCAAAGCGCGCATGAAAATCGTTGGTATGCAGAATGGTCAGGCTGTATTCGGCAGCAGCCATGCCACCAGTCAGCGCCAGTGCCGCAGTTGCGGTCAGGAATCGTTTCATTGTTTTTCCCCTCAGAAGACTTCTGCTCCATCGTGACCCGGCTGTTGCGGGCTGTCAAAGGCTGTCTTGCCTTTGTGTGCGCTGTCCCTGCGTCACCGGTCACGGTGCAGGCACTTGACCCCGCAAAGGGCACAGGGCAAGAGCGGTTTATGATCATTTACAAGATATTCCGCGCCTCCGAGTGGGCCGATCTGCGTGCAAACGGCGAAACTGCTGGTGCGCCGATTGATGTCACAGATGGATACGTGCACTTTTCAACGGCTGAACAGGCCGCAGAAACTGCCGCAAAACATTTCGCCGACGAAGACGATCTGATGCTTCTCGGGGTCGAGACGGACCGGCTTGGTGACGCGCTCAGGTGGGAACCTTCACGGGGCGGGCAGCTTTTTCCGCATCTCTACAGAGCGCTGCGTCTCGAAGACGTGGCATGGGCCCAGCCTCTCCCGCTCAGCGCGGGCAGACATGCTTTCCCTGCAGGTCTGGGGATCAGCGATCCGTGAAATCCCGGACGGTAGAGGGCTGATCATGAAAAAACTAATGGAACAGGCAGGACTGCGCGCTCTGCGCCAGGTGGACCCGGAAAAGGCCCATGGTCTTGCTCTGCGCGCGCTGAAAGTCGGTCTCGCCCGGCAGCCGGGTCCGGTTCAGTCGGACCGACTGCGCACCAGAATTGCTGGCATCGACATGCCGAACCCGCTGGGCCTGGCTGCGGGGTTTGACAAGAACGCTGAAGCAGTCGGGCCACTCTCGCGGGCTGGCTTCGGGTTCATCGAGGTCGGTGCGGCGACGCCTCTGGCGCAACCGGGCAATCCCCGCCCGAGGCTCTTTCGGTTGTCAGAAGATCAGGCCGCAATAAACCGGTTCGGCTTTAACAATGAAGGTATGACGGCCATTGCACAGCGGCTGAGCCGGGCACGATCGGAGGTACCTCTGGGGATTAATCTCGGTGCGAACAAGACCAGCGAAGACCGGGCTGCCGACTTTGCGAAAGTCATGCAACAGATGCGCCCCTTTGTTGCTTTTGCAACGGTCAATGTGTCCTCACCCAACACCGAAAAACTGCGCGACCTTCAGGGGCCCGAAGCACTGGCGGCACTGCTTGACGGCGTTATGAATGTGCGCGGCAGCACGCCGGTATTCCTGAAAATAGCGCCAGACCTGACCAGCGCGGAACTGCGGGACATCGCAACCGTTGCTGCAGATGCCCGGATCGACGGCATTATCGCAACCAATACCACGCTTTCACGCGACGGGCTGAGCAGTCGGCACGCGCGCGAAGCCGGCGGGCTTTCCGGCCAGCCGCTGTTTGAAAAGTCGACGCGTGTTCTGGCAGAGCTTTCAAGGCTCACGGACATCCCGCTCATCGGTGTCGGGGGGGTTTCCAGCGGCGAACAGGCATATGCCAAGATCCGTGCCGGAGCTTCGGCAGTCCAGCTCTATACCGCGCTGGTCTTCGGCGGGTTGTCTCTGGTCCGGGACATCCTGCAGGATCTCGACCGCCTGCTTGAAAAGGACGGTTTTACTTCGGTCCGGGACGCCACAGGTACGGGACGGGACGCCTGGCTGTAGCCGCCAGGCGATTACTGGTTGGTGCGAAACGGATTGTGAGAACTCGTCTGCCGTTCACCGCAGTTGCTTTTGCGTTCCCGCTGAGGCTGTTGCGGGTTCAGTTGCAGAACAACGGCCGGCAGAATGCGCGCAACCTGCCCCATGTCCCCCATGTTCCAGGCTGTCGCCAGGCGGGTCTTCTCCTCTGCCGGGAGCCGGGCCATCTCAAGCATGAGTTTCATGACAAGGGTTTCCCGGACATCACCGAAGCCGCGTGCCACCAGGTGAAAAGCACCGGGGCCACCAATGACACAATCCGCATAGAATTCAGTAACCCGCTGAAAAGAAGGATCCTCAAAGGCGGGGGGTTCCGCCGACACTTCGATGGGCAGCCCGTTGACAGTCAGCCCCATGGCCAGCAGATGATCACGGGCCTGAAGTACGGCAAAGCCATCGTTGATCACCCCGTCGCCCGAGATGTCGATGATGTAGTCACGTGCCGCAACGCGCAGCGCGGACATCGCCGTTTCCGCCGCCAGCAAAGCATCGCCCACGGCTGTCGGCTGCAGGTACATCGGATCATTCGGAGTGTCGTCAATGGCGAGAATATCTTCTGCAAAGTCTGCCATCTCGGCGTGCGAGGACATAATGCGGATGGGCAGATGAACGCGCTGATACCGGGTACCACTCCATTCCATATAGGCAATGGCAACACGGCCCGCACCACCACCAAGGGCCATCGCTGCAACCCGGGGGTCACTCAGGGCCTCAGCATAGGCCTCGCGCTGGAACAGCCGCTCCTGCGAACTGATCGAAGAAGATACATCGACAGCCAGAACCAGAGCAATGTCAACGCGCGTCGGATCGTTTACGTCTGCGCGGCCCGAGGCGTAGCGCAGATTGTCCGCGTCACCCGCAGCTGCGATTGCAGCGAGGCCAGTGATCAGCAGTGTCAGCAGTCCGGCGACGAGCCGACGCAATATGCAGTTCGAATACATTTGCCGTCTCCTTTCAGGTACGGCCATCTCCCACCTGCATCAGATGCGCGGAATTTGTAGCAAAAAGGCGTTAACAACAGCTTTGCAGCCCGCACAGACGCGGTGTGCCCGGGCCTGGCCGGGGCACACCGGGCAGTCAGGCTGCTCCTGTCTGCCGCTCCAGCGCAGGATATCGCATACCCAGAGTGATCCCCCGCGCGACAAACGAAATCAGCAGTGCCAACCAGAGCCCGTGGTTTCCATAAAGCGGTAACAACACGAAAATCGCGCCCCAGTAGATCACAAAACTCAGCGCCATCATGTTGCGCATGTCCCTGCTGCGTGTTGCACCGATAAATATTCCGTCGAGCATCCAGGCGGCGCATCCGACAAAAGGCGCTGCAACCATATAGGGCAGAAATTCCCGCGCCGTCGCCTGAACATCCGTATCCTTTGCCATAAGATCTATGATCCAGCCGCCGCTTGCACCGAAAACCAACGCGAGTGTGACACAGACAACCAGACCCCAGGTTGACGTAACCACCGCAGACCGCCGCACGAACGCCCTGTCACCCCTGCCGATGGCACGGGCGATCAGTGTTTCTGCTGCAAAAGCAAAACCATCCATTGCGTAGGCCGTGATGTACATCAGCTGGATCAGCACCTCGTTCGCGGCCAGCGTAACGTCACCGAACCGGGCGCCAATAAAAACGAACGACGAAAAGATGATCATCAGCATCGCTGAACGCAGCAGAATATCCGTGTTCAGCAGAGCCATCCGGATCAGTTTTGCGCGATCAAAGATCCGGGGCCAGTCGTGCCAGTCAGGCCGGGCGAAAGCGTCACGGCAGAACCAGAGCGCAAGCGACACACCGGTAATCTCCGCAATCACAGTCGCAGAGGCGACACCGGCGACACCCCAGTCGAACACGAGCACGAAAAGCAGGTCGAGCAGTATGTTGACCCCGTTCATCACCAGCTGAACCCAGAAAACGCCCGCCGTCTTTTCCATCGCTACCAGCCATCCGGTCAGCGCATAAACAGCAATCGCGGCCGGCGCTGTCCAGATGCGGATGCTGAGATACGTATACGCGAGGCCTTCGACTTCTTCGCTCGCAGGTGCCAGCGATAAGGCAGCCCAGAAAATCAGCGGCTGCAGCACGATCAGCGCCAGACCTGCCGACATCGCGACCAGCAACGCGCGGGTCAGCCAGGCCGAGACCTCAGCTTTGTCACCCGCCCCCTCTGCCTGTCCCACCAGTCCGACCGTCCCCATGCGCAGAAAGCCGAAAATCCAGTAGACAGTAGACAGGACGATAGCGCCGAGGCCCACAGCGCCGATCGGCGCTGCCTCGCCCAGCTGTCCCACAACGCCAACATCGACCGCTCCAAGTACTGGTACCGTCGCGTTTGAGAGAACAATCGGCAGTGCAATTCGCAGGACCCGCCGGTGACTGATCGCCGCCTTCGCTTCGGTGGCGGCCTCAGTCACGCTTCTCAGGCATCAGAAAATGACCCGTCGCCGAGGCAAAAAGCCGGTCCCGGTTATCCTGCCAGGCCTCGACCTGCACACTGGCATAGCGCCGTCCGGATCGCACAATACGCGCCCGCGCATACGCGTCCCGGGGCAGGCCGGAACGGAGGTAATCTGTTGAAATATCAATTGTCTTCGGCAACCGCGGCAAGCCTTCCTCTTCGAGGCCGCTGGCGTCGATCGCACCGGATTCGACATCAGCCCAGAGATAGGTCCAGCTCAGGGTGATGATTGCCGTCACCTCAAGAAATGCGGCGGTTACACCACCGTGAATCGCCGGCAGCATCGGGTTGCCGATCAGCTTCTGATCAAACGGCAGGATACCTGTCAGTTCGTCACCGCGACGTTCAAAACGGATACCCAGAAACTGTATGTAGGGCACACCGGAAACGAGGGCGCGCAGAGTTGCGTCACGTCGTTGTTTGATGACCTGAACCGGTTCAGGCGGGCGTCTGGGGGATTTCATCGGCGGCCCTCTACAGTAAAGGCGCCGGTCGCTGCAGCCACAGGGTTGTCTGTATCCTCATCCGTCGCAGTTGCCCGTACGAAGGCCACGGTGCGGGTCACATGATAGCAGGTCGCGCGTGCCGTAATCCGCTGACCGGGCTTTGCTGCGCGCATGTAGTCGATCCGCAGGTCTATCGTCGCGGTGCCGCCCGGGTTCTCGGGATGCGCCATGACGGCGGCCCCGCAACATGTGTCCATAAGCGCTGAGACCGCGCCACCATGGATCACGCCGGTTTCCGGATCGCCCACCAGTTTTTCATCATAGGGCATCTCGATCACCGCCACGCCGTCTTCGAGCTCGGTCAGTTGCATGCCCAGCGCTTTGCTGTGGGGAATCGCCTCGATGAACTGGCGGGCGATCTGGGTTTTGGATGACATATGACAGTTGCTCCGTTCCGACGCGGTCGCGCCCGGTTGACCCTTTATCAGCGCAGACCTGCACCATGATCAAGGGCGGGAGTTGCGCTTGCGCTGCTGGCGTCCTACGCTCACGGCGGGAGAGAGACAAAGATGGCATCAGATCGTCTGACATTCAAAGAGATGTGCGCAGAATTTGACGTGACTCCACGTACGCTGCGTTACTACGAATACATTGAACTGCTGCAACCGGACCGCGAAGGCCGGGCGCGGTATTACGGGCCCCGTGAAAGAGCCCGGATGAAGCTGATACTGCGCGGACGCAAGTTCGGATTTCAGCTCGAGGATATCCGGCAGTGGCTGCTTATTTATGAAAACGAGGGCAACGAAGCGCAGATGCAGGCCTGGATCGAGCTGGCAGACCAGCAGCTCGCCCAGCTTGCGGAAGACAAAGCTCAGCTGGAAGACGCAATCTCCGAGCTGAAAAAACTGCGCGACGATACGGCCGCATCTCTCGGCTGATACGGATGCAGCCAGCATTCCCCCGACATTAATTCAGCGGTCACACTGCCGGTGCGTCCGGCCACCCCCCAGGATTCTGAGCGGAAGACGGCCCGGAAGTCGTGTTTTCAAGGATGCCGTTGGGTCGGCCGCAAAGTGACGCAACGTTCGGGTTACGTAAACGTGAACCGGTGTTGTAGCAGAATACCCAACCCTTAACTGAGGCGTAATCCGACGCCATAAGAGTAAAGCATATGTCCGAGACTTACATGACAATCCGAGAGATGTGTGACGCCTTCGATGTCACACCGCGCACGCTGCGGTTCTACGAATCGAAGGAACTGCTGTTTCCGCTGCGCGAGGGCCAGAAGCGCCTCTTCACGCGACGCGACCGCGCACGGCTCAAGCTGATCCTGCGCGGCAAACGCTTTGGCTTCAGTCTCGAAGAGATCCGCCAGCTGCTCGACCTCTACGATGCAGGCGATCAGCAGCGCACACAGATGATGGCAACTTTTGATGTCGCCCAGCGCCGTCTCGCAAGCCTGGTCGAACAGCGCGACGCGCTCAACGACGCAATCGCTGAACTCAAAGACCAGCTCAAGTGGGGCGAACAGATGCTTGCCTCAATGAACAAGGCCCCCAGGGCCGCCGAATAATCAACATCCAAGACCGTTTTTCGTATCAGGGAGAAACCGATGCCCAGCTACACGCCACCGACAAAAGATATGCAGTTCATTCTGCATGATGTGCTCAACGTAACCGGCCAGGATATTCCGGGTTATGATGAACTCGAGGCAGATTTCACATCAGCTATTCTGGAAGAAGCGGGCAAACTGACATCGGAGGTTCTGGCGCCTCTGAACGTCGTCGGTGACACCGAGGGCTGCCGGCTGGAGAATGGCGTCGTACGCACACCCACCGGCTTCAAAGGCGCCTTTGATCAGGTGAAAGAGGGCGGCTGGCCCGGACTGGATATGCCAGAAGAATTCGGCGGACAGAACATGCCTTACGTTCTGGGCACTGCCGTCGGAGAGATGTTCTCATCCTCCAACATGGCCTTTACGATGTACCAGGGCCTGACCCATGGTGCGGCCTCGGCGATCCTCGCGCACGGCAGCCAGGCACAGAAAGAAACCTATCTGCCCAAAATGGTCGCCTGCGACTGGACCGGCACGATGAACCTGACCGAACCCCACTGCGGAACGGATCTGGGCCTGATGCGCACCAAAGCCGAACCCCAGGATGACGGCAGCTATAAAATCACCGGGCAGAAGATCTTTATCTCTGCCGGCGAACACGACATGTCCGACAATATCATTCACCTGGTGCTGGCCAAGATCACGGGGGCGCCTGAAGGTATCAAGGGCGTATCTCTGTTCATCGTGCCGAAATTCATGGTCAGTGAAGACGGCTCCCTTGGAGAGCGGAACGGCGTTGCCGTGGGTAAGATCGAAGAAAAGATGGGTATCCACGGCAACTCCACCTGCGTTATGAATTATGACGGTGCAACCGGCTTCCTGCTTGGCGAAGAGCACAAGGGTATGCGCGCGATGTTCACCATGATGAACGAGGCGCGCATCGGCGTCGGCATGCAGGGTCTCAGCCAGGCCGAAGTGGCATATCAGAACGCGCTGGAATACGCCAAAGACCGTCTGCAGGGCCGTGACGTGACCGGTGCCAAAAACCCCGATGGACCGGCCGATCCGCTGATCGTGCATCCGGACATCCGTCGCTCGCTGATGGACCAGAAGAGCTTTGCCGAAGGCGGACGCGCGTTTATCCTCTGGGCGTCCACACTGATCGACGCCGCCCACCGCGGCAAAGACGATGCGGCCGATGGGCTGGTTTCGCTGCTGACCCCGGTTATCAAGGGTTTCCTGACCGATCAGGGCTACGACATGACCATCAAAGCCCAGCAGGTATACGGCGGGCACGGGTACATCGAAGAATGGGGCATGTCCCAGTACACCCGCGACGCCCGTATTGCGATGATCTATGAGGGTGCGAACGGCGTCCAGGCGCTGGATCTGGTGGGCCGCAAGCTGTCGCAGGACGGCGGGAAACACGTGATGGCCTTCTTTGATCTGGTGAAATCCTTCATCAAAGACAACGCAGGCCAGGACGCTGATTTCGACGCTCAGTTCCTGGAGCCGTTGAAAGCGGCCAGCAAGGACCTTCAGGCCGCAGGCATGTACTTCATGCAGAACGGCATGAAAAACCCGAACAATGCACTGTCAGGCTCTTATGACTTCATGCACCTCTTTGGTCACGTCTGCCTGGGTCTGATGTGGGCAATGATGGGCAAGGCCGCACGCGATGCTCTCGCAGCAGACGCATCCGACGTGGCGTTCTACGAGACAAAGCTGCACACCGGTCGATACTATATGGCACGCCAGCTGCCCGGCACCGCCCTGCACCTGTCGCGCATCCAGTCGGGTGCAGACACGGTTATGGCGCTTGACGCGGCCAACTTCTGATGCGGCGGCGCGGTCTGCCCGCGCCATCGCCCACATTCCATGAGGTGCCCGGATGCCGAAACGTTTCCGCCTGACACGCCGCTTTCCCGTCGCAATGACCGAAGACGGATACCGCAGGCTGAAACGTTTTGCATCGGAGGCCGGCCTCGATGAAGGTGAAGCACTGTCTTTTCTCTTCGAGAATTTTGACAGCGTGATCAATGAAGAGACTTTCGGCCACAGGCTGCGGCTTTTCAATGCGGAAATTGATGCGCGCAAGCGCTGACAAGGCGGACAGCGCCCGGGGGAGACACAATGAACGCCAGTCCATCTGCCTGGATGACCGACGAACACCGCATGATTGCGGATATGACGGCACAGTTCATCACCAATGAATGGTCGCCGCGCTTCGAGACGTGGCGCAAACAGGGCGAGATGGATCGCAGCACCTGGGGTGAAGCCGGTGATCTCGGTCTGCTGTGCCCCTCTGTTCCTGAGGAATATGGTGGTGCCGGTGGCGATTTTGGCCATGAGGCCGCTATTCTGATCGAGGCCGCCCGCGCCAACCTGGCAAGCTGGGGTCATGGCATACATTCAGGCATTGTTGCGCATTACGTGCTGGCCTATGGCACCGAAAACCAGAAGAAACGCTGGTTGCCGAAAATGGCCTCAGGTGAACTGGTCGGCGCGCTGGCCATGACCGAACCATCTACCGGTTCAGACGTGCAGAGCATCAGGACAAAAGCGCTCAGAGACGGGAATGCCTACAGACTGTCCGGCCAGAAGACCTTTATCACCAACGGCCAGCACGCCAATCTGATTATTGTGGCGGCCAAAACCGACCCTTCAGAGGGGTCCAGGGGAGTGTCCCTGGTGGTTGTGGAAACCGATGGGGCCGATGGCTTCCAAAGGGGCCGTAACCTTGAAAAAATCGGCCTGCACGCCGCCGATACTTCAGAACTCTTTTTTGACGATGTCGCGATTCCGCCAGAGAACATCCTCGGTGGCTCCGAAGGTCAGGGCTTCTACCAGATGATGCAGCAACTCCCGCAGGAACGCCTGATCATTGCCTGCGGGGCGGTAGGTGCAATGGAGGGCGCTGTTGAACGTACCATCGCCTATTGCAAGGAACGGGAGGCCTTTGGCGGGCCGCTCACACAGTTTCAGAATACCCGGTTCAAACTGGCTGAATGTAAAACCAAGGCGGCGGTCTCACGCGCGTTCCTGGATGAATGTATGGTTGAACACCTGCGCGGCGAACTTACCGTCGAAAAAGCCGCCATGGCCAAATACTGGCTGACTGATACGCAGGGTGAAGTGCTCGACGAATGCGTCCAGCTGCATGGAGGTTACGGATTCATGCAGGAATACGCCGTCGCGGAAATGTGGGCAGACGCGCGGGTGCAACGTATCTACGGTGGCACCAACGAGATTATGAAAGAGCTGATCGGGAGGTCACTGTGAAAACAAGCGTATCAGCGTTTTTTGAACCTATCGGCCGCCTCCGGCGGGAGTATTTTCAGAAAGGTGAAGACGCGAAGACACTTCGGCCTTTGGGCGTTGGCCATCCCGGCCGAAGCGCCTTCACCCTTCACGGTCATCGGCTCTCCAGCCTGTACCGTGCACAGAATTTGCCCTCATCAGGGTTAACAAATCGTTCAGGGCTGCGCGGGATGCCGCTTCACCCTTCCGAAAATACTCAGATACCGGCCTGACAGACCGTGCAGAAGGACGCCAGTTTATGACCATCCAACTCTATTGCTTCGGTGAAAGTGGTAACGCGTACAAGGCGGCGCTGGCGCTGGAACTGTCCGGACTGAATTGGGAAGCCGTTAAGGTGGATTTTTTTGGCGGCCAGACCCGCACCCCGGAATATCGCCGGGACGTTAACGAGATGGGCGAGGCACCGGTTCTGGTAGACGGCGATATCCGCCTGAGCCAGTCGGGCGTTATTCAGTACTATGTCTCTGAGAAATCCGGGAAGTTCAGCGGCTGGGACGCGCATGAACGGCGCGAGATTCTGCGCTGGGTATTCTGGGACAACCACAAGCTCAGTTCTGCCGCGGGCATGACCCGTTTTCTGATGAACTTCCTGCCCGAGGACAAACGCCCACAGGAGGTGATCGGCTTCCAGCTCGGGCGGCTCAAAGCCGCGTATAGTGTGCTGGATAACCACCTTGAAGGCCGCGACTGGATCGTGGGCGACAGTCTGACCAACGCCGATATCAGCTGTTGCGGTTATCTTTTTTACCCCGAGCCCTTTGGATTTGACCGGGCGGACTGGCCCAATATCGACGCCTGGCTCACCCGTATTTCCGAAACGCCGGGATGGAAACATCCCTACGATCTGATGCCCGGTTCCCCTGCGGACCGGACCTGACAAGACAGGCGCAACAGGCGCCCTTAGGAGAAGAAAATGACCGAAGCCTATATCTATGACGCGCTGCGCACCCCGCGCGGCAAGGGCCGCAAAGACGGCAGCCTGCACGAAGTGACCGCGCTGCGTCTTTCGGCTCAGACGCTGAACGCCGTGAAGGAACGCAACAACCTTGAAGGTCACGCGGTCGAGGATGTGATCTGGGGCAACGTCACGCAGGTGATGGAACAGGGCGGGTGCCTGGCGCGCTCGGCTGTGCTGGCCTCTGATCTGGACGAACGCATACCGGGTCTGGCGATCAACCGGTTCTGTGCTTCAGGTATGGAGGCCGTGAACCTTGCGGCCAACCAGGTGAAGGGCGGTGCGGGCGATGGATATATCGCAGGCGGTGTCGAGATGATGGGCCGCGTCGCGATGGGTTCGGACGGGGCTGCTATTGCCGTAGATCCGTCTATCGCGATGGAAAAATACTTTGTGCCACAGGGTATCAGCGCCGACATCATCGCCACCGAATACGGATTCACCCGCGATGATGCAGACCAGCTGGCTGTCGAATCCCAGCGTCGCGCCAAAGCCGCCTGGGATGAGGGACGTTTTGCAAAATCCGTCATCGAAATCCGCGATCAGAACGGCCTGCCCATTCTGGATCACGACGAATACATGCGTCCGCAGACGGATATGCAGAGTCTCGGCGGTCTGAACCCGGCCTTCCAGGCCATGGGCGAGGTCATGCCGGGCTTTGATAAAGTCGCGCTGATGAAGTATCCGCACCTGGAAAAGATCAATCACATCCACCACGCTGGCAACTCCAGCGGTATCGTGGACGGGGCAGCGGCCCTGCTGATCGGCTCCAAAGAGTTTGGCGACAAACACGGGCTGAAGCCCCGGGCACGCATCCGTGCAACCGCTAAAATTGGCACCGACCCTACCATCATGCTGACCGGCCCCGTGCCGGTGACCGAGAAAATCCTGGCTGATAACGGCATGGATATCAAAGACATCGACCTTTTTGAGGTGAACGAGGCCTTTGCCTCGGTGGTTCTGCGGTTCATGCAGGCCTTTGATGTGGATCATTCAAAGGTCAACGTGAACGGTGGGTCCATCGCCATGGGTCATCCACTGGGTGCCACAGGCGCCATGATCATCGGCACGCTGCTTGACGAAATGGAACGCGCGGACAAGGAAACCGGCCTCGCCACCTTGTGCATTGCATCCGGAATGGGTGCCGCCACAATCATCGAGCGGGTCTGACAGCGGCATGCAGTCAGCCAAAGCCATATATCAGTCTGTGCTCGAACGGCTCGCAAAGGCCGTATTCGACAACGACTATCGGCTGTGGTCGACCATCATCGGTATTCCGTTTCAGATGACGACAGCGGAAGGCACACTTGTACACGAGAACGAGCGGGACGTCGCCGTGGGGTTTGCCGATTTCGTTGGTGCCCTGCGGCGCAAAGGCGTGGTGCGCATGGTCCAGGTCTGCCGCTTTGCCTATCAGTCCGAACGGGACACGATCACCGGATACCATGACACGGTGATGTACACAGCCGATGGCACAGCGCTGCCGGAGTACACTGTGAAATGGGTGCTGCATCTGCAGGACAGCGGAACGTGGCATGTTTCCAAAGATGTGAGCACCATCAGTGCCGAAGACAGGCAGCTGCTGCCGCACAGCGACTTCACGCAGTTTCAGCGCGAGGACACCTCAGAAGAAATGAGGTTACGGCGCGTTGTGCAGACCATGCTCGACAAAGCGGACACAACTCTGCTTCACGGCGATTTTGACGAATGGAAAGGGTCCTACCTGCTTCCGCTGGTCGTCGAAACACGGCAGGGTCAGTCCATCATCGAAGATATGCAGACCCTGCGCGAAGATTTTGACATCTACCGCAACGAATTCCGCATTCATGGTGTAACAGACATCACCCGCGTGATCCGCACCGCAGAAAAGCTCGACGATGATCTCATGCTCGCGACCTATCGTGCGCATGTCATCAGCGGCGCCCGGTATGTGGTGCCGCCCTGGACCGGTGCCATGACATTCCGGCGTCAGGACGGCTTTTGGTACATAACAAAAATCATGCAGGCGCTCGGGCATCTGAACTGGATATCCAGAGATACAGACGCTGCTGATCAGTCCGGCAGCCTGCCCTCTGCAAAAATCATAGACATCGCAAAAGACAGCCCGAAAAAAGGGAAGAAGTAACATGACCGATTTTACAATGAACACAGATGCCGAAGGCATCGCGACCATCACCTGGGACGTCAGACACAAATCCATGAATGTGATGACGCTGGAAGCCTGGGACGATCTCGAAGGGCTGATCGACAGTGCACTGACCGATGATGCGGTCAGAGGCGTCATCATCACGTCCGGAAAACCAGACAGCTTTGCCGGTGGGATGGATCTGAATGTCATCGCACGGATGAAGGAAATGGCCGGCGACAATCCTGCCAGGGGCCTGTTTGATGGCATTATGAACGCACACCGCATCATGCGGAAAATCGAACTGGCAGGAATGGATCCCAAAACCCAGAAGGGCGGCAAGCCTGTCGCAACAGTTCTGCCTGGCACAGCACTGGGCATCGGTCTTGAAATTCCGCTCTCGACACACCGGATTTTCGCGGCCAACAACCCGAAGGCCAAAATCGGCCTGCCGGAGATTATGGTCGGCATCTTTCCGGGTGCAGGCGGTACAACCCGCCTGACCCGGAAGATGGGTGCCATGGCGGCGTCTCCCTTCCTGCTGGAAGGCAGGCTGTCGGACCCTGCAAAAGCGAAAGCCGCAGGAATAATCGACGAGGTGTCAGATGATCCGATGGCAGACGCGCGCGCCTGGGTTCTGTCGGCCAAAGAGGCCGACCTGGTCAAACCATGGGATGCAAAGGGATACAAAATGCCCGGCGGTGCGCCCTATCATCCCGCAGGTTTCATGACCTTTGTCGGCGCATCCGCGATGGTCAACGGCAAGACCCAGGGCGTATACCCGGCCGCCAAAGCATTGCTCTCGGCGGTCTATGAAGGTGCTCTGGTGCCTTTCGATACCGCCCTGAAGATCGAAGCGCGCTGGTTCACCAATGTGCTGATGAACCCGTCTTCCTCCAACATGATCCGCTCGCTGTTCGTGAACAAGGAAGCTCTGGAAAAAGGCGCCGTGCGCCCTGCAGACGTCGCTGACCAGAGGGTGAAAAAGCTTGGCGTTCTGGGCGCCGGGATGATGGGTGCCGGTATCAGTCTTGTGTCCGCGCAGGCGGGCATCGAAGTGGTGCTGATCGACCAGACACAGGAAGCTGCTGACCGGGGCCGCGACTATACCGCGAAATTCGCGGACAAGGGGATCGCGCGCAAAAAGACCACGCCCGAGAAGAAAGAACAGCTGCTGGGGATGATCACTGCAACAACAGACCTCGACGCGCTGAAAGACTGTGACCTCATCATCGAAGCCGTTTTCGAGGATCCGAAAGTTAAGGCCGAAATGACGCAAAAGGTCGAGGCAGTGATCCCGGAGGACTGCATCTTTGCCTCCAACACTTCCACCCTGCCAATCACCGATCTGGCCAAAGCCTCTGGTCGTCCCGATCAGTTCATCGGTATCCACTTCTTCTCTCCGGTCGAGAAGATGCTGCTGGTGGAGATTATCAAAGGCAAGGGCACAGGTGACCGCGCTGTGGCCAAAGCGCTCGATTACGTACGCCAGATCCGCAAGACGCCGATCGTGGTCAACGATGCGCGCTTTTTCTACGCCAACCGCTGCATCCTGCCTTACGTCAACGAAGGCGTGCGGATGCTGAAGGAAGGCGTCGAGCCGGCCCTCATCGAGAACGCGGCCAAACTGGTGGGCATGCCGCTGGGCCCACTGCAGCTGACCGACGAAACCTCCATCGACCTTGGCGCGAAAATTGCCCGCGCCACCAAGGCCGGAATGGGCGATGCCTATGACGACTTTGCCGACGAGGTTATCTTCTGGATGGAAGAAGAAGGCCGCCTGGGGCGTAAGGCAAATGCCGGATTCTACGCCTATGACGAAAAAGGCAGACGTCAGGGCATCTGGGAAGGCCTGCGCGACAGGTATGCGCCGCGCGACGAACAACCCGATCTGGTGGACGTTCAACACCGGCTGTTGTTTGCCCAGACCCTCGAAGCCGTCCGCGCGCTGGAAGAGGGCGTGCTGATGGATATCCGCGAGGGCGACGTCGGCGCCATTCTTGGCTGGGGTTTTGCGCCCTGGTCCGGTGGTCCGCTGAGCTGGCTGGACATGCTGGGTTCGGCCTATGCCGCCGAACGCTGCGACCAGCTGACGGAAAGCTTCGGCGAACGGTTCGCCTGTCCGGATCTGTTGCGCGAGATGGCAGCGAAGAACCAGAGCTTTTACGGTCGCTTTGGTGCGGCTTCTGCTGCCGCCTGAGGCACCGCAGACCTGAAACCGCTGAGGGGGCCACAGGCCCCCTTTTGCATTTTCCGGCCAGTGCAGACCGCGAACCGCCCTGAAATGCCGCACTCAGGCTTTTCAATCCTCTCAAAAACAATATCGTGGCCGCTGCGGCGGAACGGCGCCGGGTCATAACGGCTGGGGAGAGAAAAAATGGGCTGGATGAGCGACGAAACCGGGCTGGACAAATGCGCGGCCAACCACGTGGCACTGACACCGTTATCGCACCTTCGGCGGGCGGCCGGTGTTTTCGCAGACCATCCTGCTGTCAGCTACGGTGCGCACCGGGTCACATATTCCGAATATTACGCCCGGTGCAGCAGACTTGCCTCTGCACTGGCAGCCCGGGGCGTCGGGGCCGGCGACGTGGTCGCAACGATCCTGCCAAATGTGCCCGCCCAGGCCGAAGCCCATTTCGGCGTACCTGCCTGCGGCGCCGTGCTGAACACCATAAACACCCGGCTTGACCCGGATACCGTGAGCTACATCTTCGCGCATGGGGAAGCGCGTGTTGCTCTGGTCGACACTCAGTTTCTGGAACTCGCCGAAGCCGCCGCTGCTGCAATGGACGGAACCCCGCCGGTGATTATCGAAGTGCCAGACCCCGCTGCGGGATATCCCGCGTCAGGCCGTCAAACGGAGTATGAGGTGCTGCTGTCCGAAGGTGACCCGACCTATGAATGGGTGATGCCCGAAGACGAGTGGGAGAGCATTGCGCTCAGTTACACATCGGGGACGACCGGGCGGCCCAAAGGCGTTGTACACCACCACCGGGGCGCATACCTGATGACGATGGGTACTGTCATCAGCTGGCGCATGGTACTGCATCCAGTCTACCTGACGATCGTCCCGCTGTTTCACTGCAACGGATGGAACCACACCTGGATGATGCCTGTGCTGGGGGGCACAATCGTGTGCTGCCGGGACATTACCGCCGGCAATATCTACGACGCCATCGCGGACGAAGGCGTTACACACTTTGGTGGCGCGCCAATCGTCCTGAACATGATCGTAAACGCCACGGATCAGGAACGCCGTGACTTTGATCACCTGGTCGAGGTTTTCACAGCGGGCGCCCCCCCTGCCCCAGCAACACTGTCCAAGATCGAAGCTCTGGGCTTTAACGTCACTCAGGTCTACGGCCTGACGGAAACCTACGGGCATGTGACCGAATGCCTGTGGCGCGGGGCTGACTGGGACGATCTGGACAAACCTGAACGCGCAGCAGTCAAAGCGCGTCAGGGTGTGGCGTTCCCGATGATGGAACACATCACTGCCCTGGATGAAAACATGCAGCAGATTCCTATGGACGGTCAGACCCAGGGCGAGGTTATGATCCGCGGAAACGCCGTAATGAAAGGCTACTATAAGAACCCCGAAGCCACGCGTGAGAGCTTTGCCGGCGGGTATTTCCATTCCGGCGACATCGCCGTGCAGCATTCAGACGGTTATCTGCAGATCGCGGACCGGGCCAAGGACATCATCATCTCCGGGGGCGAGAACATTTCGTCCGTCGAGGTCGAAGGTGTGCTGATGGAGCATGACGACGTGCTGCTGGCGGCGGTGGTTGCGAAACCGGACGAGAAATGGGGCGAAGTGCCCTGCGCCTTTGTCGAACTGAAACCGGGCGTTACCGGCGATGCCGCGGCACTGATTGCCTTTTCACGTCAGACGCTGGCGGGTTTCAAGGCACCAAAGCATGTCGTGTTTCGCGAACTGCCAAAGACCTCGACCGGTAAAATCCAGAAGTTCGAACTGCGCAAACTGGCCAAAACTCTCTGAAGAGGCGCGGCATTGCCGTTTCGCACGGGTCGCGCTGGTGCTAGACTGCCTGTGAGAGAGAACGGGCAGACATAACCGCAATGACGGCTCTGACGAAATACGCGAGGATCGAGGCAACCGGTCTGTGGCGCGCGTCGCCGCAGGATCAGCGGCGTGAAGTTGTTGTGTCCATCGGCGATGCCACACTGACGATCGCTGACATGCGCGATCAGCCGCTGACCCACTGGTCTCTTGCTGCAATCCGACGGACCAATCCAGGCCAGCGTCCGGCAATATTTTACCCCGACGGCGACCCGGGCGAGACGCTCGAGCTCGACCCGTCAGAAGCGCAGATGATCGATGCCATCGAAAAGCTGCGCCGGGCTGTGGAACGGGCCAGACCGCGGCCGGGCAGGTTGCGCTGGGTCGGCATGCTGCTTTCTCTGTCACTTGTCGCGGCTCTTGCGCTGTTCTGGCTGCCCGGCGCGCTGGTCAGCCACACCGTTTCCGTGGTGCCCCAGGTCAAACGCGCTGAAATCGGCGATGCGCTGATGCAGCGGATCGAACGGATGACCGGGCCGGCGTGCAGTGATCCTGCAGGCCTGCGCGCGCTGCGCCAGCTGCGGGCGCGGCTTGGCACCGGGCCGATCAGTATGATGCCGGGGATTGTCGAAACCAGCCTGCACCTGCCGGGCGGCCATATTCTGATGGACCGCGCGCTGGTCGAAGATTTTGAGGAGCCGGATGTTGCGGCTGGCTTTGCGCTGGCCGAACACGCGATGGCGCGTCGCTCCGATCCGCTGCGCGATCTGCTGGATGTGACTGGTACCTGGTCGAGCTTCAGGTTGCTGACGACCGGCAGGCTCGAGGGCGAAACGCTTGACCGTTATGCCGAGCATCTGCTGACCGGTGAGCGCACCCAGCCTGAAATGACCGGCCTGATCGAAGCCTTCGAGAAGGTTTCCTTGCGCAGTACGCCCTACGCCTATGCGCGCGACATCACCGGGGAAACGGTCCTGCCACTGATCGAAGGTGATCCGATGTCGGGCAAAGACCCTGTTGCACTCCTGAGCGACGCAGACTGGCTCCGCCTGCAGGGTATCTGCGGCGGCTGAACCTGAATGAAGCCTCAGCGCTCAACAAGGCGCATGGGCGTGGTGCGGGTCCAGATTTCCTGCATTCTCTGATGTCCCTGCAGTGTCTGCTCCGCACGGCGCGGGTTCATCCGGCCATCGTTCCAGGCCTTGCGATACCCCTTGGGCACGCGCACCGGTTTAAAGTCCCGGCGTTCCTCAAAAACATGCCGCGGCAGAACCCTGACTGTGCCGCCCACACCCAGGTTCTGAGCGGTTTCAGCGGTGACAACCACCCCTGCGAGGTCCGGACCCGCGCTGCTCGTCTGAGCCGGTTGCGGTTTTGGCGCAGCAGGTTTTTTACGCGGCGCGGGGGCCTTTGGCGCAGCCCTGGCGGCCGCTGGCGCTGCAACAGGTGCAACCGGGGCAGCATCTGCTGTCGTCCGGGTGGTTACGGCCGGCACTGATGCATCCGGCGCCCCGGCCGACGGAACTACGGCAATTTCGCTGTCGGCGGATGGCAATCTGGGCACCACGATCACCACCTCTTCCCCTTCGGGGACAATCGCCGGTTCAGTGCGTGGTGCGACGGCCTCAGCCGGGTCAAAGGTCGGCGTTCTGCCGCAGATCTGCTGGCGGTTGCGGTCTACTCTCGGAGCCCAGCGCACGGCATCATCGACACCAATGCGGGTAAAGACGCAGCCGGTGCTGTCTGCGAACTGATTGCCGCGAAAAGTCACCGGCGGCAGTTCACTGGGGCGCACTGCTTCCTGCGCCAACACACCGCCCGCAGACGTAACAACCCCGAGGGCCAGCACACTGGCCACAATAGTTCTGGTAAGTATCATCATTGCCCCCACAAGATATGGAGACGATGCAACAGCCATCGGGCTATGGCAAGCGCCGGAAAGGGTTCCGCGCGCCTGCAGCGGGTTTATTTTGTGCCAAACATCCTGTCACCGGCGTCTCCGAGACCGGGGACAATATAACCGATGTCATTCAGGCGTTCGTCGACCGCAGCTGTGACAATCGGCACATCCGGATGCGCTTCCTTCATCCGGGCGATTCCCTCAGGGGCCGCCAGAAGACACAGAAACCGTATGTTGGTGGCACCGGCCTCTTTCAGCAGATCAATGGCGGCAACAGACGAATTGCCGGTCGCCAGCATTGGATCAACTGCAATCACCAGTCGGTCATCCAGCCCCTCGGGCACCTTGAAGTAGTATTGCACGGGTTTCAGAGTCTCTTCATCGCGGTACAGACCGACAAATCCCACCCGGGCCGACGGGATCAGCTCAAGCACCCCGTCAAGCAGACCATTGCCGGCCCGCAGGATCGAAATCAGCGCCAGTTTTTTGCCGTCCAGCGTCGGTGCATCCATCGTCTGCATCGGCGTTTCGATCTGCTTGGTCGTCATCGGCAGACCACGCGTTACCTCATAGGCCAGAAGCTGGCTGATTTCGCGCAGAAGCTGCCGGAACACGGCCGTCGGGGTCTGCTGGTCCCGCATGATGGTCAGTTTGTGCTGTACAAGCGGGTGATCAACGACGGTCAGATGGTCAGACATGGTTTTTTCCTTGCTGGGTCCACTCCGTTTATCCCTGATCCACCTGCGCCTGCAAGACATCCGGCTCGGGAAACGATGGCCTCAGACCGGCACGTCGATGCCCAGATGTTGCGCAACCAGCCCGGCCACATCCGTAAAGCCCATTAATCCCAGCGACCCGGTTCCCTTTCCGGCGATCAGAACCGGCACACGCTCGCGCGTATGGTCTGTCCCTTTCCAGGTCGGGTCATTGCCGTGATCAGCCGTCAGAAGCAGCATATCTCCCGGGCGGAGCGCCGCGATCACATCACCGATCTCGGTATCGAACCACTCCAGCGCACCGGCATAACCGGAAACGTCGCGGCGGTGACCGAAGAGGCTGTCAAACTCAACGAAGTTTGCAAAGGTCAGACTGCCTTCCGGAGCGGTTGCAACCGCTTCATTCAGATGCCGCATCAGCTCTGAATCGGTACCCTTTCGGACATCGTCTATGCCCGTCATTGAAAAGATGTCGCCAATCTTGCCAATCGCACTGACATGACCTCCGGCGTCCTGCACCCAGTTGGTTAGCAATGGCTCCGGCGGTTGCACTGCGTAATCCCGGCGATTTCCTGTGCGGCGGAACCCGGTCTCCGCATCACCGGTGAAGGGCCTCGCGATAACACGGCCGACACGCATGGAGTGAAGCTCCGGCGCCAGTTCCGCACAAAGGCGCAGCAGTTTTTCAAGACCATAATGTTCTTCGTGCGCTGCTATCTGAAAAACCGAATCCGCCGAAGTGTAGCAGATCGGCCTGCCTGTGCGGATATGGTCCGGGCCGCAGGTTCCGATGATTGCCGTGCCCGAGGCGTGGCAGTTGCCCAGGATACCATCCGCGCCCGAGATTTCGCAGACCCGCCGGACAATATCGTCGGGGAAAGCAGGCGTTTCGTCGGGAAAATAGTGCCAGTCCCATGGCACCGGTAATCCCGCAAGTTCCCAGTGTCCGGAAGGTGTGTCTTTACCGCGTGATACCTCCGTGGCAGCCCCCCAGAGCCCGACCGGTTCGCGCCCTAGGCCGGGTGCGGTGACGCCGCTTGCCAGATGCACGGCGCGTCCCAGTCCCAGCCGGTCGAGGTTCGGCATCATCAGGGGGCCGAACCGCCCCCCTGTGGCTTCTCCGCGGGCGCAGGCCTCGGCTATGTGAGCTATCGTGTTTGCCCCGGTGTCGGGCACCTTGCCGTTGAAAAACAGATCAGCGTCCGGGGCACCACCGATGCCAACAGAATCCATGACAACCAGAAAAGCCCGCGCCATCAGCCGATCCTTTCAAGGATCAGCGCCGGCAGACTGTCAGGCGCCTCCTCATCAATCCGGACCGCAGCGTGTACCGCAGCCGCAGCGGCATCCGCAGCCTCCGGACGTGCCGCGTGAACCACCGCCAGCGGCTGGCCGCGCGAAACCCGCTCGCCAAGCCGGACAACGCCCGCGATTCCGACAGCGGGGTCAATCCTGTCAGTTTCCACCCGGCGTCCCCCGCCCAGCGCCACAACAGCCATTCCCAGCGCCTCGCCATCAATGGCGCTGACGTAGCCGCCTTTGCGCGCTGTGATCTCGCGGATCACCGTGGCTTCAGGCAGAAAACGACCGCTGTTTTCCAGAAATTTCACCGGTCCGCCCATTGCCGCAACCATACGACCAAACCGCTCTGCCGCGCGCCCGTCACGGATCGCGTCATCAATCGCATCAGCACCGGTCTGGACGTCGTCGACGACGCCGGCATTGGCCAGCAAAACGCCCCCCAGAGCTGCAGAAATCTCGACCAGCGGGCCTCTTTTGTCGCCGTTCAGCACTGCAACCACCTCGGCCACTTCCAGCGCATTTCCGAGCGACGGAGCCAGCGGCTGGCTCATGTCGCTGATCACAGCTGTGGTCGGACAGCCCGCCGCGTTTGCGGTTGTGACCAGCGCATGAGCCAGTTTTCTGGCCGCTTTGGTATCCTTCATAAACGCGCCGCTGCCGGTCTTTACATCCAGCACCAGCCCATCAAGACCGGCTGCCAGCTTTTTGGACAGGATGGACGCTGTGATCAGATCAAGACTGTCGACTGTCGAAGTTACATCGCGCACCGCGTAGAGGCGCCTGTCTGCAGGCGCGACGTCGGCGCTTGCGCCAACGATGGCGCATCCCGCTTCGGCAACAATCTGGCGAAACCGCGATTCTTCGTGCTGTGTGATCAGGCCGGGAATTGCATCAAGCTTGTCCAGCGTACCTCCGGTATGCCCCAGGCCACGACCCGAAATCATCGGAACCCAGGCCCCACAGGCAGCGAGTGCCGGGGCCAGCAAAAGCGACACACAGTCACCCACGCCGCCCGTTGAGTGTTTATCCAGTACAGGCCCGTCCAGATTCCAGTCCAGCACCTTGCCGCTGTCACGCATCGCGAGCGTCAGTGCCACACGTCCCGCCTCATCAAGTCCGCGCGCACAGATGCCCATGGCAAAAGCCCCCGCCTGAGCATCGCTGACCGATCCGTCGGCCAGCCCCTGAGCCATCCAGCCCAACGCATCATCATCCAGTGGCAATCCATGCCTGAGACGCCCCAGAATGTTGCGCGCGCCGGGCATCAGCGGTCCATATGGCTTGCGCTGAAAACGCCTGGCAACAGGTCACCCACCGTCGTGGACTGCTCTGCACCACCGGTCGTTGCCATAGTAACGACAGCATCAGCCGACGCAAACTCTGCGAGCTTCTGGCGACATCCGCCGCAGGGTGTGACAGGCGTTGGTGAACCGGCAATAACATAGGCTTCGGTCAGTTGCGTCTCACCAGCAGCAACCATCGCGGCAATGGCTCCCGCCTCGGCGCAGGTCCCTTCGGGATAGGCGACATTCTCGACGTTGCAGCCCACGTAGATCTCTCCCGATGCGCCGCGCACAGCCGCACCGACCTGGAAACCGGAATATGGCGCATAGGCGTTTTCGCGCACCTCTGTCGCGGCTTTCTGCAGGCTCATAACTGTGCATCCTGTTGCATGTCAGATCACCAGCCTGTCGCCGTGCTTCCCGCTTTGCAAGAGCCGGAGGTCTCTTTTCTGAGTCAGATCAGAGATGTTTCGAACACGCCGGGCAGCGAAACCTCCAGCAATTCCAGATCTTCGGAAGGATCCTCGTAACCGACAGCCATTCCTGGCGGGACCACAAAGGCATCGCCTGCTTCCAGCAGATGTGGGTCACGTCCCTCTGCGGTCAGCGTCATGCGCCCCTCCATCACAAACGTGAACAGGATATCGCTGTCGTGCCTCGTCTGCGGCGACGGCCCGCCCGCTGGTCTGACCACATGCACACCCGCCACATTGCCCGTATGCCGCGCGATCGTTGTGTCACGGCTCTGAAAACCGGGAATGCGAAACGGTGCCCAGATCGCGTCGTCCGCACGGTGATGCACAAAGCGCTGTCCCTGAAAGTCACGACCCGGGTTGGCCGGCCCGTTTGGCAATGTCATTTCGTGATCTATTGTCGTGACGTGTTCTGCCGGAACACCTATCTCGATCACCTCAATATTATCCGAAGCATAAAGCACCCGGTGGCGGATCTCCGGCGGCTGGATGACACAGTTCCCGGCAAACAGCCGGAACGGTTCGCCCTGATCTTCGTAAACCAGATCAACCCAGCCCCGGTAACAGAAGATCAGCTGAAAACCGACGGTATGATAGTGAACCATGTCCGGCACCGGACCGCCGTCCGGAATCCGGATGTGACTGGCGATAATCGATCCGCCCAGACGATCCGGGATCAGATCGCGATAGTGCATTCCGGCACGGCCGATAATCCATGGTGCCTGATCGGCCAGGCGTCGCACCACAAAGGAATGCACAGTTTCGGGCATCACCAGAGGTTCGTGCAGAGGCACGATCTCGATGCGGGTTCCATTCGGAGCAGTGAGAATGCGTTGACCCTCAGCAAACTGGTCCGGTTCTTCAGTAAGTATCCTGAGCGTTCCCGGCGCTTCTGCGGCATTTTTTTCAACACGAACGCGCAGGCCGTGACCGGAAAAAACCGCAACCGAAGGATCATCAGCCGGATAGATCATATCCATCCGCATCTTCAGCACCTTTGTGAAAAAAGGTATATCCGCCCGCAACTCCTGCGTGGGCAGAACCACCTCTGCTCTGATCTCAGCCATCTAAACCTCTCAATCGCCCGCGCAGACTGCGATCTGTCCGCTGTTTTGACAAGGCCGGGCGTTCTGCTTGTGGCCTGAAATTTCCGGCGGTCTCCAGGCGTCGGTACCTTTCGCTCCGGGCTGTGCCACCTGCCGGCACGCCGCCTGATACGCGCCGGAAAGGCGACGCGGCAGCGATCACAATTACCGCCGGGCACGGGTTCGCGCCAAACTACGCCTTGGCGGCATCACCCGATTAGTTTAATGCTAAACTATTATTGAAGCAGGAGATGCATGAGATGAGCGACACCCAGAATCTGCGCCAGGCAGCGCTCGATTATCACGAATTTCCCAAACCCGGAAAACTCGAGATCCGCGCGACCAAACCTCTGGCCAACGGTCGTGATCTCGCCCGCGCCTATTCGCCCGGCGTTGCCGAAGCCTGCCTTGAAATCAAGGAAGACCCCTCCGCCGCTGCGCGCTTTACAGCACGCGGCAATCTTGTGGCCGTCGTGTCGAACGGAACGGCTGTTCTGGGCCTTGGAAACATCGGAGCACTTGCCTCGAAACCTGTGATGGAAGGTAAGGCAGTTCTGTTCAAAAAATTCGCGGCAATTGACTGTTTTGACGTCGAGGTTGACGAAACCGATCCGGAAAAGCTCGCAGATATTGTCTGCGCGCTCGAGCCGACCTTTGGCGCGATCAACCTCGAGGACATCAAGGCGCCGGACTGTTTCACGGTTGAACGCATCTGCCGTGAACGGATGAATATCCCGGTATTTCATGACGACCAGCACGGGACGGCGATTGTCGTGGGGGCTGCTGCCAAAAACGCGCTGCACGTTGCGGGCAAAAAATTCGAAGACATCAAGATCGTCTCGACCGGCGGGGGTGCTGCGGGCATTGCCTGTCTGAACATGCTCCTCAAGCTCGGTGTGAAACGTGAAAACGTCTGGCTCTGTGACATCAACGGCCTCGTTTATGAAGGCCGCGAGGTCGACATGAACCCCATCAAATCCGAATTCGCCCAGGTGTCGGACCTGCGCACGCTGGATGACGTCATCCACGACGCCGATCTTTTCCTCGGCCTTTCGGGGCCGGGCGTGCTGAGCCAGGACATGGTCAAGAAGATGGCCAAAAGGCCGATCATCTTTGCCCTGGCCAATCCCACACCGGAAATCCTGCCAGAGCTGGCACGCGAAGTTGCCCCCGACGCCATCATCGCGACAGGCCGCTCTGATTTTCCGAACCAGGTCAACAACGTGCTGTGTTTTCCGTTTATTTTCCGAGGTGCGCTTGATGTTGGTGCCACGACCATCAACGATGAGATGCAGCTTGCCTGTATTGACGGGATTGCCGAGCTTGCGCGCGCGACCACCTCGGCGGAGGCAGCGGCGGCATACCAGGGTGAGCAACTCACTTTCGGGGCAGACTACCTCATCCCAAAACCCTTCGATCCAAGGCTGGTGGGCGTGGTTTCATCGGCTGTCGCACAGGCAGCAATGGAAACCGGCGTCGCAACACGCCCCATCGAAAACCTGGAAGCATACCGGCAGAAACTGGATGGCTCCGTATTCAAATCAGCCCTGTTCATGCGCCCGGTATTTGCAGCCGCACGCGGAGCAACGCGCCGCATTGTTTTCGCAGAAGGTGAAGACGAGCGTGTGTTACGCGCAGCCCAGGCTGTGCTTGAGGAAACGGTCGAACGCCCGATCCTGATCGGTCGTCCCGATGTGATCAACAGCCGCCTGGAACGTGCCGGGCTGACCATCCGGCTTGGTGAACACGTAGATCTTGTGAACCCGGAGAATGACCCGCGGTACCGGGACTACTGGGAAACGTATCACCACCTGATGGCCCGTCGCGGTATCACGCCCGATCTTGCCCGTGCGATCATGCGAACGAATACAACCGCCATCGCGGCGGTAATGGTGCACCGCGAGGAGGCCGACAGCATGATCTGCGGCACCTTCGGCGAGTTCACCTGGCATCTGAATTATATCAATCAGGTGCTTGGCAAGGACGGTCTGCATCCGGTGGGCGCGCTGTCGATGATGATCCTTGAGGACGGGCCGCTTTTCGTGGCTGACACCCAGGTGCACCTGCACCCTGACCCGCAACAGATCGCCGAGATTGCCATCGGCGCTGCGCGCCACGTGCGCCGCTTCGGGATCGAGCCACGCATCGCATTCTGTTCGCAGTCCCAGTTCGGCAACAAGGGCGAAGGCACCGGCGGGCGTCTGCGCGCCGCCATCAGACTGCTCGACGAGGGCAACCATGATTTCTGCTATGAAGGCGAGATGAACATCGACACGGCGCTTGATCCGGAACTGCGTGCCCGCATCCTTCCCGGCAACCGGATGGAAGGTGCCGCGAATGTGCTGGTGTTTGCCCATGCGGACGCAGCTTCTGGCGTACGCAACATTCTCAAGATGAAGGGTGGTGGGCTCGAGGTCGGACCGATTCTGATGGGCATGGGCAACAAGGCTCATATCGTTTCTCAGTCGATTACCGCGCGCGGGTTGCTGAATGTCTCGGCCATCGCGGGTACACCCGTCGACGTTTACGGCTGATCACGCGCCTGTCCTGCTCATCCTGCCGGTCCCTTCGGGGCCTGACGGGGCACGGGCAGACGCACGCTTGTGTGACCCTGCGTGGGGTTGCCGCAGGCGACAAGCTCTCTATCTCCGGTTATACAAGTGGTTGGTCTGGAGTTTATCCGATGTTTCTGAGAATTTTTCTGATCCTGAGTTTTTCGGCACTGGCCGCCTGCGCTTCTGTGAGCAACGAACGCACGTCCACCTATACTGTGGATGGCCAGGTCTACCCGCTGCGCACACAGACGGTTACCAGCGGCAGCCGCACATTCGATACCAGCAGCGTGCGCGTACGCGGCATGTGGTTCCAGTGTCTTCCTGCAAGCCCGGGCAGTTGCGAAGCGGCTGTGCGTCTGGCGAAACAGGATCGGCGTGTCGACTTCTGACCGGCATGCCCAGGCCGGAGCCTTTCCCTGTGCCCGGCCGTGCCCCCGCCTTGTGACCAACTGACGCAGGACTTGCTCTCCCCCTGTCCAAGGGCGTAACCATAGCGCCAGAAGCGACCGGGGGAGGCACAGCGTGAATTACAAGCAAACCTATCAGGCCAGCCTTGACGATCCCGAAAACTGGTGGATGAACGCCGCTGAGGCCATTGACTGGGACCGCAAACCCCGCAAAGCGCTGACTGATCTGGGCGAAAACCTCTATGAATGGTTCGCTGATGGTATGGTCAACGGCTGCTGGAACGCCGTCGACAGGCATGTGAATGCCGGACGTGGCGATCAGAAAGCGATCATCTACGACAGTCCGATTACCGGCGCAAAATCCGCAACCACCTATGCAGAGCTGCAGACACAGGTGGCGGGTCTGGCAGGTGCGCTTGTCGCGCAGGGCGTCACTAAGGGCGACCGCGTGATCATCTACATGCCTATGGTGCCGGAGGCGCTGGTCGCAATGCTCGCCTGCGCGCGGATCGGCGCAGTTCACTCGGTGGTCTTCGGCGGATTTGCCGCAAACGAACTGGCTGTGCGCATCGACGACTGCACGCCCAAGGCTGTCCTGGCAGCATCCTGCGGCATCGAACCCGGGCGGATCGTGGAATACAAACCACTGCTCGACGGCGCAATCGACATGGCCGCCCACAAGCCCGACGTCTGCATTATCCTGCAGCGCGAACAGGCGATGGCAGAGCTGATCCCGGGCCGCGATCTGGACTGGCACGCAGCTCAGGAAGGCGTTGAACCTGCGGACTGCGTTCCGGTCGAGGGCAATCATCCCGCCTATATCCTCTATACATCCGGCACCACCGGCGCCCCCAAAGGCGTGGTGCGCCCCACTGGCGGACACCTCGTGGCGCTGCACTGGACCATGAAAAACATCTACAATGTCGATCCGGGTGATGTCTTCTGGGCCGCTTCAGATGTGGGCTGGGTCGTGGGGCACAGCTATATCTGTTACGCGCCGCTGATCCACGGCAACACGACTGTTGTGTTCGAGGGCAAGCCTGTCGGAACGCCGGATGCCGGCACGTTCTGGCGCGTTATCGCTGAACACAATGTGCGCAGTTTCTTTACGGCACCTACGGCCATTCGCGCTGTGAAACGTGAGGACCCAAAAGGGCTCGAGCGCCAGAAGTACAATCTGTCAGGTCTGCGTGCGCTCTATCTGGCTGGAGAACGGGCTGACCCGGATACAATTGAGTGGGCAGGCGATCTGCTGGGCGTGCCTGTCTATGACCACTGGTGGCAGACCGAGACCGGCTATACCATTGCCGGCAATCCGGCGGGCCTCGAAGCACTGCCTGTCAAGGTCGGCTCACCCACTGTGGCAATGCCCGGCTACGACGTTCAGATTCTTGACGAGGCCGGGCACCCGATGAAACCCGGTGAACTGGGCGCCATCGCCGTGAAGCTTCCATTGCCGCCGGGCACATTGCCGACCCTCTGGAACGCCACCGACCGCTTCCGCAAAAGCTACCTGACCACCTTCCCGGGCTATTACGAAACCGGCGATGCCGGCATGATCGACGAGGACGGGTACCTCTACATCATGGCCCGCACCGATGATGTCATCAACGTGGCGGGTCACAGGCTCTCGACCGGCGCGATGGAAGAAGTTCTGGCCGGCCACCCGGACGTTGCGGAATGCGCTGTTGTCGGCGTGTCAGACGCGCTCAAAGGACAGGCTCCGCTGGGCCTGCTGTGTCTGACAACCGGTGTGAACCGCCCGCACGATGAAATCACTGCAGAGTGCGTGAAACTGGTGCGCGAGAAAATCGGCCCCGTTGCGGCGTTCCGTAACGCGCTGGTGGTCAACCGGTTGCCAAAGACGAGATCAGGGAAAATTCTGCGGGCGACCGTTGTCAAAATCGCTGACAACCAGCCATTCCGAATGCCGGCCACGATCGACGATCCGGTCATTCTGGACGAGATACGCGATGCTCTGCAAACCATCGGCTACGCCAGCGACGGCTGAGGCTATTGCCGCATTGCGGTGATTTCGAATCAACGCGAACACACCGTACAGACGCGTTTTCGAAACGATGTCTCGTCAAACTAGAACATTTTGCGGGATTGTTTCCTGCCTTCTCCCGTCGGGGTAGAAAACCGTTCACGTTTTCGGTTTTTTAACACTTCGTTCTTGTTTCAGACCCTGCCTTCACGTCTCCTCACCACACAAAAAAACGGCAAAAATGGGACGAAGTAAGGAAATTAAATGGTTTACAAAAGTATCATAGCGGCCGCGGCCCTGCTGCTTGCAGCGCCTGTGGCAACATTTGCGGGAACAGTACATAACCTCGAAGACGACGTGTACTACCTGACTGACTACAATATCGGCGAGGTCAAGCAGCCCCGCACATTTTACAGTAACCACGTCACCGGTTCGGGCGTGAACATTCACTGGTCTGCCAGCGCAGACAGCCGCATGGTTGTTGAAGACGGAAAAGCCACTATGTCCGGCTCCGCAACGAACACGGGTTCATCGGGTCTGACGTTTGACTTCGAGCTGAGCTTTACTCGTTCGGAGATCGGCCCCAAAGGTGCGTACTGCCAGTTCCTTGGCAGCATCGATCAGGGCTGCGATGCAGACAACACCAAAAAGCTGATTGCCGACGGTGATCTGGATCCAACGGCCTGGGACTACTTCAATCTTGACAAAGGTACCATCACGGGCACGGGCGCTCTTGCCGGATACGTCTGGTCTTTGGCAAACAACAGCGGCCACCAGACACAGGCAGGCATCAATGCCAACGCACTGTTGCTGGACGACGCGCTGGGTGTTTCGCTGTGGTACGACTATACACTCGTCTCAGCGCCGGTTTCTGATTTCGCTGCTCGGGTTGCAGCGCCGTCATGGAGCGTCAGATCATCCGGAAAAGGCGATATCAACGCAGATCTGATCCCGACACCGCTGCCCGCAGCAGCGTGGATGCTGATCGCAGGCGTTGCAGGTCTTGGCGCCATGGGTCGCAAAAAGCGTAAAGCAGCCTGATCTGCTGACAGAATGCAGCTGAGGGGGCGCTCCGGATCGGGGCGCCCTTTCTTCTTTCCGACACCCGTTCCAATCTCCGTCCGGAACGGGTACAGCCGATAGATACCGCCGCCGGAAGTGTCGGAAAGTAAAGGTATCAGGCATCCCCAGACATTCAGAATTGACCTCGATGCGGGCGGCAACCCGCGCAGGCCGTCCCGATCAAAGTGCGCAACCGGACCGCCGGCTGACCCCCTGTTCGGACCCGGTGACACGTGCAGCCACACATCAGACCACTGGGATGACGGCCGGTTTTCAGCACCCGCCAGAACCTCCGCAACAGCCTTTCCTGACCCGTCAGAAACGCCCGCGGCGTCTCGCCGACCGCCGGAAACCAAAGGGCATGAAATGAGCAGATATCCGCGCGCGACAGGATCACCTGAAAAATGTGATCGGGCGGCACAAGCATTTATGTTGACCGGTGGCAGACGCATTGTCAGGCTGGAGGCATCAGAGAGGAATAAATATGCGCGGAAAATTCAAGGCAGCCCTGGCGGTTATGCTGGCGCCACTCGCCCTCCCGGCAGCGGCATCAGAGGGGACACGCATCCAGGTCACAGGCGAGATCATCGACACGTGGTGTTACTATTCGGGCGTGATGGGCGGCCCCGATGCGGTTGTCGGCTCGGCACACCACACCTGCGCGCTCTGGTGTTCGGCCGGCGGAATTCCGGTGGGACTGCTGGCAGAAGACGGCACGGTTTATATGGTGCTCAAAATTGAACAGGACGCAGGCTCCGCAAGCGGAGACACCCAGCTCAGTCTCGCGGCCCACACGGTCACAGCCGACGGCATGCTCTACGAACGCGACGGCCTGAACTATCTGGTGGTGAGCGAAGTCATCAGCGACATGGATATCGTCAATACCACCCACGAGGATTATGGCACCGTGCCACCTTTTTCATTCCCGGATCCGAACAAATGAGAAAACTTCTGACCCTTCTGGCGTTTGTCGCCAGCCCGCTGACAGCCCAGGACTTTTCCGAAGGTTCCGAGGCAAAAACCTGGAACCTCTATGCCGAAGTGCCTGCCCGGTTTGAGGCCACCGTCGTCGATGTTCTGTGCGAACTGACCGGCGACTGCCCGGCAAACTGCGGTGATGGCGCGCGCCAGCTGGGTCTGGTCCGCACGGCAGATGACGTGCTGGTTCTGCCGATGAAAAACAGCCAGCCCGCCTTTACCGGTGCGGCCGAAGAACTCCTGCCTTTCTGTGCCCAGGTGATCGAGGTGGACGGTCTGATGATCGAAGACGAGGACCTCGCAGCAAATAACATTTACCTGGTGCAGCGCATCAAAGCCGGTGATGCCGACTGGATCAAAGCCAACACCTGGACCAAGAAGTGGGCGAAGAAATACCCCGAAGCCAAGGGCAAAGGCCCCTGGTTCCGGCGCGATCCGCGGATCAGAGAGGTGACAGAACGTGAGGGCTATCTTGGCCTCGGTACCGAAGCCGATGCCGCCTATGCCGCGGAGAATTTCTGATGATCATCCGGGCCCTGCTGGCGGCTCTGCTGGTGAGTGGCCCGCTGGTGGCAGGCACACCACTGCCATTCGACATCGGTGGCCCGTTCAAGCTGACCGATCAGTATGGTCAGACCAGGACCGAGGCCGACCCTGACGGGCGGGCGCAACTGCTGTTTTTCGGCTATGCAAACTGTCAGAACATCTGTTCCGCTGCCCTGCCGGCCATGGCAGGCGTCGTGGACACCCTCGCCGAGGACGGGATAAGCGTCACGCCTGTGATGATTACCGTGGCGCCGGACCAGGACCGGGTTGGCACGATGGGGGCACCTCTTGCAGAAATTCACCCGGATTTCGTTGGTCTGACAGGCGAGCCCGAAGCCCTGAAATCAGCCTGGGATGCTTTTTCAGTCGAGGTCGAGCCGCTGTTTCAGGATCCCGAGTACGGCTGGATTTATTCGCACGGCAGCTTCGTACATCTGCTGGATGCCGACGGCCGGCTGCTCACGCTGTTGCCACCGGTACTCAGCGTTGACGAGACGGCCACAATTCTGCGTACCTATCTCTCACCGGATGGCTCGTAACACGGAAAAAGGGCGACCCTTTGCGGGGCCGCCCTGTGTTACTCGTTAAACGTCTGATGCAGGTCCGGCGTTATGCCGCGTTTTTCACATCACGGAAAAATGCGTCCACCTGATGCTCGGCATCGGATTTCGCATATCCATATTTCTCCTGAATGAGGCCGACGAACTTTTCGCGTTCGCCGCTGACTTCGGAAATCTCGTCTTCCGTCAGCTCGCCCCATTTTGCTTTGATGTCGCCGGTCATCTGCGACCAGTTGCCTTTGATGATGTCCCAGTTCATTGGTCTCTCCTTCGTCATGTCGTCTCAGTTGAGCCAAGCACATGCGCATCACATGCTCTTGGAGTAAGAACGTGCCAAAGGCGCTCAGAGTTCCGGAAAATATAAAAAAAATTCAGCCCGGGCCTAGGATGAACGATCATCCTGCCGTTCACCGGGCTGCGGCTCCAGGTCGTAGGGTGCGGCGATGCGCCAGACGTGATCCGGGATCATGTTCTTCATCCGGGCCGGCATCTGCCGGCGCAGGTGCAGAATGGTTTCTGCAGCTTTCATTTCCAGACGCGCGCGTGCGAATTCAAGACCTCTCGGACCTGTCCTCGGCTGCAGCCAGCTGACCACGGGACGCAGCCAGTCCGGCATGCGACGCAGCGGCAGCCCGCCTGCCGCACGTGCGGTATTGGCGATAAATCCTCTGACCGCGCCGGCGCGTCTGCCCGCTGATCCGGGCGCGCTCAGCTCGATCCTGTCTCCCAGCGACGCCAGCATCTCTGCACCGCGCGCGTTACGCACCAGCAGCCACTGATCGCCCTCGCCACCCATGTACCCTACCGTAATATCCGCCAGCGCGTTGGTGTAGTCGACACAGGTCCGGCAGGTCAGCGGAAAGAAGTCCTGAGGCAGATCCGAAATGGGAAGCGACAGGAACGGGATCATGCGCACCCGCCCGTCCGCATACCGCAGCTCCACCCGGTAATCTGCCCGAAATTCCAGATAGGTGATGCTGTCCGGATCCTCATCCAGCAACGCAAGAAACCGGTGAAAGTTCTCCGTGGTGGTGTTGTCTGAACAGGGTGTTCCGATAACAAAAAGCGCATCAAGGCCCAGAGCTTCCTCAAGCCTGCGCAACGCGTAGATCTGGCAGGGGATACCGATCACAGCCAGCCGCGAAAAACCGCGTTCCTGCGCCTCCTCCAGCAAGGCCAGCAGAGGCGCATATCCCATGCGCATGCCCCGTGCCTGCTCCATGCCGGCTGCATCCGTGATCAGCGCGGGCACAGGTCGCCACTTGTCCTGTGCGTCGGGCACCATGGTCAGAACTGCGTCAACCGTACCGGCTGCCAGCAGCTGCGCGCCCAGTGCAGTCGTGATCCCTGTCCACTGCGCACCAGCAGCGGGGGACGTCATGCGGGCCCGGTACATCGCCTGAAAGGGCCCAAAGAAACGCTCGTCACCTGTGCCGCGCTGACGTCCGTGTATGAGGGTTTCCATGCCCGCATAATCCGGCGCAATGAACTGGCACGCCCGCCCGCAGTCTCTGGCATTCTTCATGCGGGAAATTCCGCAGTCCGTGCAGAGTCCCCGCGGTGCGGGGGCCTCAAACGCGGGTGTTATGATCACGTGAACTGCTCATTGATCAGCCGCTCTTCGAGGCCGTGACCCGGATCAAAGAGAATCCGGTGCGCGACAGACGGCTCAGAACGGATTTCCACGGTAACCACACCTGTCACGGACTTGGCATCAGCCTCGGCCATAACGGGCCGCTTTTCAGGCTCCAGCACATCGAAACGCACTGTGGCGTCTTTGGGCAGCAGTGCGCCACGCCAACGCCGCGGCCGGAACGCACTCATCGCTGTCAGCGCCAGCACCTCTGAACCGATTGGCAGGATAGGCCCGTGCGCAGAATAATTGTACGCGGTCGAACCTGCCGGTGTGCTGACCAGCGCGCCATCACAGACCAGTTCGGCCATCCGCAACCGATCATCGACAGTGATCTTCAGCTTTGCCGCCTGCGGGCCCGCGCGCAGCAGCGAAACCTCGTTTATTGCCAGCGCCTCAACCACTGTGCCATCCGCCTGCGTGGCCTTCATGCTCAGCGGGTTGATCACCGCCTCTTCGGCATCGGCCAGCCGGTCGCGCAGGTCGGTCTCGGAATAGGTGTTCATCAGAAAGCCGATGGTGCCTCGGTTCATGCCGTAGACCGGCACATCAAGCCGCTGCGATGCATGCAGGGTCTGCAGCATAAACCCGTCGCCGCCCAGTGCTACGATGACTTCTGCCTCTTCGGGATCCACGTTGCCATAACGTGTGATAAGCGCCGCGCGCGCAGTCTGCGCCACTTCGGCGCGGCTGGCGGTAAAGGCGATTTTGTCAGGCATGGTCTTTCGCCGGTCAGGTTTATCTCCCTGAAACAAGCACATATGGCGCGCCATGACCAGAGCCCTGCCAAACAACCGGGTTCTCAGGTTTCCGATCCGCTCAGTCAATGCCGCGGTAAAGCGGCGGGGCGTCGCTTTACCGTCTTTTGCCGGTTTGATGTTTAGGCTATGAGGCGCGCATATCTGCTTTTTGCCAGGGAGACTGCCCCATGAACGCCCCGCACCGCACACCCGGATTTTTCACCGAACGCCTTGCAGACCGTGACCCGGAACTTTTCGGCTCTATCACCGACGAACTGGGACGTCAGCGCGACGAGATCGAACTGATTGCTTCTGAGAACATCGTTTCGGCCGCTGTTCTGGAGGCCCAGGGCTCGGTCATGACCAACAAATACGCCGAAGGCTACCCGGGGCGCCGTTACTATGGCGGCTGCCAGTTCGTTGATGTGGCGGAAAACCTGGCCATTGAACGGGCCTGCAAGCTCTTTGGCTGTGATTTTGCAAACGTCCAGCCCAATTCGGGCAGCCAGGCCAACCAGGGGGTCTTTCAGGCGCTTCTGCAACCGGGCGATACAATCCTCGGCATGTCGCTGGACGCAGGCGGACACCTGACCCACGGCGCGCGGCCCAACCAGTCCGGCAAGTGGTTCAACGCCGTGCAGTACGGCGTCCGCAAAGAGGACAACATGCTGGACTACGAACAGGTTGCAAACCTTGCCCACGAGCACCAGCCGAAACTGATCATCGCCGGCGGCTCTGCAATCCCGCGCCAGATCGACTTTGCAAAGATGCGTGAAATCGCAGACAGCGTCGGCGCCTATCTGCATGTGGACATGGCGCATTTTGCCGGTCTCGTGGCGGCAGGCGAACATCCCTCGCCCTTTCCCCATGCACACGTGGCGACAACGACGACCCATAAAACCCTGCGCGGCCCACGCGGCGGCATGATCCTGACAAATGACGAGGCGCTGGCGAAAAAGTTCAACTCTGCGATCTTCCCGGGCATCCAGGGCGGGCCACTGATGCATGTAATCGCGGCAAAAGCGGTGGCCTTTGGAGAAGCGCTGCGCCCTGAGTTCAGAAGCTATATTCAGCAGGTCGTCACCAATGCACAGGCACTCAGCGATCAGCTGATCAAAGGTGGACTGGATACGGTAACCCACGGCACTGATACGCATGTGGTGCTCGTAGACCTGCGCCCCAAAGGTGTGAAAGGCAACGCGACCGAAAAAGCGCTGGGTCGCGCGCATATTACCTGCAACAAAAACGGCGTGCCGTTCGATCCCGAGAAACCGATGGTCACATCCGGTATCCGCCTCGGCTCCCCGGCAGGGACGACGCGTGGCTTTGGCGAGCCTGAGTTCCGGCAGATCGCAGACTGGATTATCGAAGTGGTGGACGGTCTGGCAGCCAATGGCGAGGACGGCAATGCCGCCGTCGAAGAGAAGGTAAAAGCCGAAGTCGCAGAACTCTGTGCGCGTTTTCCGATGTACCCCAACCTCTGATCGTTTTTGCAGATTTACAGCTGAAATGGCTCCGCTTCGCCGATGCGGGGCCATTTTCATTGTGACGTCAGCCCTCGGCGGGTCCGGAGGCCCGTTCGCGCGGAACGGCATCAATTTCGCGGCGCTGCAGAATGCGGGATTTTACCCGTCTCTGGGCACGCACCGCACCCGCCGGGGATTCGCCGAACTGGTGTTCCTGCCCCTGCAGATCAGTAAAGCTCCAGCGCGCGACCAGAAGCTGGAAAATCTTCACTTCTTCGCCTTCGTCATCAGCATAGTACTGATGTTGCCACGCCCCTTTTATCTGAACCGGCAGACGGATTGCGTCCTTGGGCGGCGGTGGTCTGCGCTGTGCAGCCGCGCGCTGTGCGGCAAGGCTTTCCAACGCCTGCAGGGTGCGGGCCAGCGGGCCTGTATCAAGCGCTCTGCGGCCTGAGAAAACGGTCACGATTTCCTTGTCACTCTCAAAGAATGCGCGGGCCAGAAAAAGGTATCTGCCTGATCGGTGGAACCCCGGAACAATCTCGACCTCAATCGGTCCGCCGTACGTCCGGAACAGATCAAGATCCTCCTGCTCCGGGCTTTCACCCAGACGTCCGATAACGGTTTTTTTCATGGTTCGGTCAGGTCCTCGCGCCGTCATACTGAGCTGGCGCCCCCAAAGCCTTTCTGGCCGGAAAGTCTTAACAAATCTTTATCACCACCAGGGCCTGCGCCTGCGGTCTGGCGCGGAGCGGGAATATCCGCTAGCGAGGGGTCATGTTGAACTACAGCGAATATGGCGAGGGCGGGACCAGAGCGGTGGTGATTGTGCACGGCCTCTACGGTTCCGGGCGCAACTGGGGTGTAATCGCAAAACGCCTGGCAGCGGACACGCGCGTGATCACGGTGGACATGCGCAACCACGGTCACAGCCCGCGCACCGAAACACATACCTATGATGACATGGCAACAGACCTCGCAGAACTGATCACGCATCTTGGCGGACCGGTTCATGTGGTCGGGCATTCGATGGGCGGCAAGGCATCCATGATGCTGGCCCTGACCCGCCCCGATCTGGTGGATCGCCTGATTGTCGCGGACATTGCCCCCGTGAGCTACAGTCACAGCCAGATTCAGTACATCGAAGCCATGCGCGCGGTTGACCTGAGCATGGTGACACGGCGGTCGGAAGCAGAGAGCCAACTGGCCGAACAGGGTGTTGAACCTGCGCTCTGCAGCTTTTTCACACAGTCACTGGATGTGCCGGGCAAAACATGGCGGCTGAACCTGGATACGCTTGCTGCAGAAATGGACAAAATCCTCGGCTTTCCTGCGACAGATGCACGGTTTGACGGTGAGACCCTGTTTCTGTCCGGTGCGGCGTCAGATTATGTGTTGCCGGACCATCGTCCCGGGATCAGGCGCCTCTTTCCTCAGTCACATTTCGCGAAACTGCGGGGCGCTGGCCACTGGCTGCATGCAGAGAAACCGCGCGAGTTCGAAGCTGCTGTACGGACATTCCTGGGGCTCTGAACACGCGGCGGCTGACAGGCCCGCACAAACACCCGGCGAATCGCCCATTCCCCCTTGCGCAGCGGCCTCTCATGCCTATAACGCAGGACAATTTGGACACACGGGGGTGTCTGATCAAAAGGGGGCTGCGCCATGCCAAAGAGAACCGATATCAAATCGATCATGATCATCGGCGCGGGGCCCATCGTTATCGGTCAGGCCTGCGAATTCGACTATTCCGGCGCACAGGCCTGTAAAGCCCTCAGGGAAGAGGGGTATCGGGTGATCCTGGTCAACTCCAATCCCGCGACGATCATGACCGACCCCGGCCTGGCGGATGCAACCTATATCGAGCCGATCACGCCAGAGATGGTTGCCAAGATTATTGAGAAAGAACGCCCCGACGCGCTGCTGCCCACCATGGGTGGACAGACCGGTCTGAACACTTCGCTGGCGCTTGAGGAAATGGGCGTGCTCGACAAATACAATGTCGAGATGATCGGCGCAAAACGCGAAGCCATCGAAATGGCCGAAGACCGGAAACTGTTCCGCGAAGCGATGGACCGCCTGAACATCGAGAACCCCAAAGCGGCGATTGTCACCGCCCCGAAAGACGCCAATGGCAGGAAAGACCTGGCCGAGGGCGTGCGTCTGGCGCTCAACACGCTGGAAGAAGTTGGCCTGCCTGCCATCATCCGTCCCGCCTTTACCATGGGCGGCACCGGTGGCGGCGTGGCCTATAACCGGGATGACTATGAGGCGATCTGCCGGTCAGGCATGGATGCCTCGCCTGTGGGTCAGATCCTCGTCGATGAATCGCTGCTGGGCTGGAAAGAATACGAGATGGAGGTGGTGCGCGACACGGCCGACAATGCCATCATCGTCTGCTCGATTGAGAACGTCGACCCGATGGGCGTGCATACCGGCGACAGCATAACAGTGGCCCCGGCCCTGACGCTTACGGACAAAGAATACCAGATCATGCGTAACCACTCGATCGCCGTTCTGCGCGAGATCGGAGTGGAAACCGGCGGCTCCAACGTGCAGTGGGCCGTGAACCCGGTCGATGGCCGCATGGTCGTGATCGAAATGAACCCGCGCGTGTCGCGCTCCTCGGCGCTGGCGTCCAAAGCCACCGGCTTCCCGATTGCAAAGATCGCGGCAAAACTGGCCGTAGGCTATACGCTGGATGAGCTCGATAACGACATCACCCGCGTCACCCCTGCGAGCTTTGAGCCAACGATCGACTACGTCGTCACTAAAATCCCCAAGTTCGCCTTTGAAAAGTTCCCCGGGTCGACACCGGATCTGACGACGGCGATGAAGTCCGTCGGCGAAGCGATGTCGATCGGACGCACCATCCATGAGAGCATGCAAAAGGCGCTTGCCTCGATGGAAGAGGGTCTGAGCGGATTTGATGAAATCGACATCGAAGGCGTTGGCGTCGGCCACTGGGAAAGCGAAGGTGCCAGCAGAGCGGCAATCGTCAAGGCGATCAGCCGGCAGACACCCGACCGGCTGCGGACGATAGCTCAGGCCATGCGGCACGGGCTGAGCGATGACGAGATCCATGGCGTGACCATGTTTGACCCCTGGTTCCTTGCGCGGATCCGTGAGATTGTCGAAGCTGAGCGGGACCTGCGCACCAACGGACTGCCGGACGACGCAGGTGCACTGCGGCACCTCAAAATGATGGGTTTCACCGACGCCCGAATGGCCGCGCTGACAGGCCAGTCCGAGACATCTGTCCGCCGCACCCGGACCGATCTTGGTGTCACCGCCGTGTTTAAACGTATCGACACCTGTGCCGCCGAATTCGAAGCGCAGACGCCCTATATGTACTCCACCTACGAAACGCCGGTTTTTGGCGATGTGGAATGCGAAGCGCGCCCTTCTGATCGCAAAAAAGTGGTAATTCTCGGTGGAGGCCCGAACCGGATCGGCCAGGGGATCGAATTTGATTACTGCTGTTGCCATGCCTGTTACGCCCTGACGGATGCCGGTTACGAGACCATCATGGTCAATTGTAATCCCGAAACCGTCTCGACAGATTATGACACCTCGGATCGCCTCTATTTTGAACCGCTCACGTTCGAGCACGTCATGGAAATCATGCGTGTCGAACAGGAAAACGGCACCCTGCACGGTGTGATCGTTCAGTTCGGTGGCCAGACACCTCTCAAGCTGGCCAACGCGCTGCACGACGCGGGCATCCCGATCCTGGGCACCACACCAGACGCCATCGATCTGGCCGAAGACCGTGAACGGTTCCAGCAGCTGGTGCAGGGGCTTGGCCTGAAACAGCCAAACAATGGCATCGCCCATTCCGACGCCGAAGCACTGGAGATTGCAGAGGACATTGGCTTCCCGCTGGTCATCCGCCCCTCGTATGTGCTGGGCGGACGGGCCATGGAAATCGTGCGCGATCAGGCAAGCCTTGAACGCTATATCACGTCCGCCGTGGTTGTCTCGGGCGACAGCCCGGTATTGCTCGACAGCTATCTTGCCGGCGCGGTGGAGCTGGACGTCGACGCGCTCTGTGACGGCACGGATGTGCATGTCGCGGGCATCATGCAGCACATCGAAGAGGCCGGCGTGCACTCGGGCGACAGCGCCTGTTCCCTGCCGCCCTACTCCCTCTCCCGCGAGGTCATCGCGGAGGTAGAGGAGCAGACACGCGCCCTGGCAAAAGCCCTCAACGTGGTCGGTCTGATGAACATCCAGTTCGCGGTCAAGGATGGCGAGATTTATCTTATTGAGGTCAACCCGCGCGCCTCGCGCACCGTGCCCTTTGTCGCCAAAGCAACCGACAGCGCCATCGCGTCCATCGCCGCGCGCATCATGGCCGGTGAGCCGCTGAGCAACTTCCCTCTGCGCGCGCCCTATGATGCCAGTGCCGCCTATGATGACGTGTTGCCACTTGGTGATCCGATGACGCTGGCCGATCCGAACATGCCGTGGTTCTCGGTCAAGGAAGCTGTGCTTCCTTTTGCCCGTTTCCCCGGCGTGGACACGATCCTTGGGCCTGAAATGCGCTCCACCGGCGAGGTCATGGGCTGGGACCGCGACTTCCCCCGCGCCTTCCTCAAGGCGCAGATGGGCGCGGGCAACCCGCTGCCAACCTCCGGCTGTGCCTTTATCTCGATCAAGGACGCAGACAAAACAGAAGATATGCTGTCAGCAGCAAAAATTCTTCTGGAGCAAGGCTTTACCCTCGTGGCCACACGCGGCACAGCCAGCTGGCTCAACGAGCAGGGCCTGACCTGCGGGACGGTAAACAAGGTCTACGAGGGCCGCCCGGACGTCACCGACATGATGAAGGACGAAGGCATCCAGCTGGTGATGAACTCCACCGAGGGCGCCCAAGCCGTCGAGGACAGCAAATCCATTCGTTCCATCGCGCTGTATGACCGGATTCCCTACTTCACCACAGCTGCCGGGTCCTATGCCGCAGCGCTTGCGATCCGGGCACAGGCTGATGGGGATGTTGGCGTCAAATCACTGCAGGGATAAAGAGCTGCCCTTTCCCGTTTGCGAACACGAACGTCTGCTGTTGCGACGAAACCCTTTTCGCATCGTTGCACAGCGCCGTGTTGCGCAGGAAACTGCCAGCAGGCAAGGCGCGTCCGGCATGTGCAGCCACATGACGATGGTCACGGCCTCGATGCAGCCGGCACTGTCACGCAAGTTGACGTAATGTGCTACATATGCGGAAGGACAGTCAGGCAACAGAAAGATCGGGTTGCTGTGCGGCCGGGGCGGCAAACACGTTACAGTACCGCAAAGCATTGTGGGCGTTAAGTGATGCACCGGGCCTTCGGAACTCACGGGTCATTCACCTGATGGAAACAGAAAGCGATTTCCCCTTCTTCGACGTTCGCCAGTCTGTCCGGAAGCGTAACACCACGCGCCTGATCATTGCTCCAATGATGTCCGCTGTACTGATTGCATCCGGGCTTTGGCTCATTCCGGACAAGACTATCCTGAAAGTGGAAATCGAGGCTGTGGAAACCTGGTCTGTTCAGGCGTTCCTTGGCGTCGTTTGCATCGCCTGCGGGTTCTGTGGAATGCTGAGAGAGCTTTTATTCGCAGCGCGCTCCCTCGGGACTTCCGGCGAATGGCACTTCCGTCTGAAAGACGGCGAACTTCTCTGGCATGTACCGCGCCATGCGCACGGCAGCGAAAGCGGGTTCTCCGCCAGACTTGATGAATTGAAAGAAATCGAATTCCGGACAATTCACCAGGACGAAGCACAGGACAAACGCGAGTACTGGGTACATTTCCATGCACGTGACCCGGTACAGCTGCAACCGTATTCCGGTGTCAGCCTGTCGTGGCTGGCGGAGAACATCCGTGCGGCCGGCGTTCCGTACAGGGAAACGCATCGGGGATAACGGTTGCCTCCCGAGCGCGACGGTCGGCGGGGCGGTTATAAACACCGGTTTTTACATGGCGTTGCGTGCCGCCGGACGGACCGGGTGGTGCCCTGTTTGGACAGAACGCTCCGTCTGGCATAGACTGCACTCCATTCACTGAAGGATCACAAACATGCGCATTGCCACCGCTGTCGTTTTCGCAACCATGATTTCAGCCTGCACCCCCGCCCCCGAACCCGTCTCCGGTTCCCTGCCGCTTTTCGGCGAAGGCTACCGGTTCAAAGGCGATATCTGCCGCCGCGTCGGCGAGGATGATTTCACCAACCAGTTCCTCGATGATGCCGCCGATCTCGTGGCATGCCCTGCAGATGCCGAGAACCTCGGTGTGTTTGTGATCGACACCGGCGCGGTCGAGGTCGCGCGGCGTGATGGCTATGTGCTCTATTCAGTTCCCGTCCGCTGACGACCAGGTGCTCCGGCATTCCCCGCGCGCCCATACATTGACGACGCCGTACCGATAATGCGCAGACGCTGCGTCACTTGCCCTTGCCGGGCTTGACCACACCGCACAGATGGGACCAGAACGGCGCACCTTCGGAGATATGAGCCATGCACAGACCCGTCATAACCGGAACCGGCGTATTCACACCGGACAATGTGATCACCAACGCCGAACTCGTGACGGCCTTCAATGCATATGCAGACCTCTTCAATACAGAGAATGCAGCGGCAATTTCCGCAGGCACCGTCGAGGCCAAAGAACATTCATCCGAGGATTTTATCGTCAAAGCCTCGGGCATCCGACAGCGCTATGTGATCGACAAGTCAGGTGTGCTTGACCCTGCTGTCATGCACCCGTTGCTGCGGCAGCGCGACGATGATGAACCCTCGCTTATGGCAGAAATGGGTGTTGATGCGGCGCGCAAAGCTCTGTTGCAGGCCGGACGCACAGCGAGCGACGTTGATCTGGTAGTTTGTGCCGCCTCCAACATGGAGCGCGCCTATCCCGCTGTGGCGATCGAAATCCAGCAGCTTCTGGGTGTCAGCGGCTTTGCTTTCGACATGAATGTCGCGTGTTCCTCGGCCACTTTCGGCATCCAGGCCGCAGCCGACATGGTGCGTTCCGGCAGTATCCGCAGTGCCCTCGTGATCAACCCCGAAATCTGCTCGGCGCACCTGGAATGGCGTGACCGCGATTGCCATTTCATCTTTGGCGACGTGGCCACGGCAACCCTGATAGAACGCCGGGACGCCGCCAGCGGGGCGCATTTCGAAATCCTGTCGACCCGCTGCGCGACCGATTTTTCCAACAATATCCGCAATAACAACGGTTACCTGCGCCGCTCCCGCCCCGCCGGCATGGCTGACCGCCGCGACATGCAGTTCATGCAGAATGGCCGGAAAGTGTTCAAGGAAGTCCTGCCGATGGTGTCCGATCATATCGCCGCACATATGCAGAGCGAAGGCATCGCGGCTGATGACCTGAAACGCCTCTGGCTGCACCAGGCCAACAAAACAATGAATGATTTTATCGGCCGGAAAGTTCTTGGCAGAACGCCCGCGCCCGAAGAACAGCCCAACATCCTGCAGGACTATGCCAACACGTCGTCTGCCGGATCCATCATCGCATTCTCAAAATACTCCGATGACCTGGCAGAAGGTGACGCCGGGCTGATCTGTTCTTTTGGTGCGGGTTATTCGGTAGGTTCGGTGCTGCTGCGCAGGCACAGCTGAGTCTGTGTCACCAGGTCAGGCGGCCCCGTGATCCTGCTCCAGGTGCAGTTTCATGTCGATGAGTACCTGCTGCAACAGCGTTGTCTCCTTCAACAGACGCTTAGCCTCGTTGACGGTGATTTTTCCGTCTTCCATTGACTGCTGATATTCGCCCATCAGCATGGCAAAGCGCTGGCTCAGTGCAATCACATCGCTGTTTACACCGCCGGGACGTTCGTCGTTCGGACGCCGCTCGTCGTACTGCAATGAGGTACCGGACAGTTCTGCAAGCGCGCCGGTTACATGCGGGTACCGTGCGGCCTGCTCCAGCAGTGCAACCGTTTCGATCGGCATAAAGCGATCCGAATGCTCGTCGTGGTCCGAATAATAGCGGCCCAGCGTCGCCTTTGACTTCCCGGTCACACGGCAGGCCTGCTCGATGCCCACATCCTTCACAAGGGCCTCGGTGTGTTTTTTCAGATAACGCGCGATCGCAGTCATTGAGCATTCTCCCGAACCCGGTCTCGCCAATCGGTCGCCGGAAATACAGTTATGGCTTTCCCCATTAATCGGATGGCAGGGAAATGTCATTTATAAAAACGCACCCGCGTGTTTTGGGCATAAAGAGTGGCCGGCGCTCCCGCAGCTGGTTTTTTGGTAGGAGCCGCGCTGCGCTCTGTTGTGACGGGAAAACAGTCCGGCCCCCGCCGGGTATTGCGCAGCCGCTCCCTTCAACACCCCTGGTCCTGCTTGCGACCGCCCGTGCCCCGGATTATCAAACCGCATGGCCAAGCTTTACTTTCACTATTCGACCATGAACGCCGGCAAATCCACGGTGCTGCTTCAGGCTGCGCACAACTACCGGGAACGGGGTATGGAGCCTTATCTTCTGACCGCCCGGTTCGATGATCGCGCCGGCAAAGGCAGGATCGCCTCACGGATTGGCATAGGTGAACCCGCTGATACCTTCGGCCGTGAAGATGACCTCTTTGCTCTCATTCACAAACGCCAGAATGCCGGTCCGGTAGCCTGCGTTTTTATCGATGAAGCCCAGTTTCTGAGCAAGGAGCAGGTGTGGCAGCTTGCACGCGCTGTTGACGACCTTGGTGTTCCTGTCATGTGCTTTGGACTGCGGGTGGATTTTCGCGGCGAGCTCTTTCCCGGGTCGGCCACACTTCTCGCGCTCGCGGATGAGATGCGTGAAGTACGTACCATCTGTCATTGCGGGAAAAAAGCCACGATGGTCGTGCGCAAAGATCAGAACGGCAAAGCCCTGCTTGACGGCGCCCAGGTGCAGATCGGCGGAAACGAAACCTATGTCTCGCTGTGCCGCCGCCACTGGCGGGACGAAACAGAGAACAGCGCCTAGACGCCGTTGGGCAATGGCTGGTCGTCGAAGAACGCGACCAGATTGTTCACGCTCATCAGCCCCATATCTTCACGCACTTCGAGAGCTGCCGTGCCGATGTGCGGCAGCAGAACCACATTTTCCAGCGCTTTCAGAGCATCCGGCACCCGTGGTTCGAACTCATAGACGTCAAGACCCGCACCGCCGATCTGCCCCTGTTCCAGAGCCCCGATTAACGCTGCTTCTTCAACGACGTTACCCCGCGCGATATTGATCAGGTGCGCATGCGGCTGCATGGCCGCCAGCACGTCAGCATTGATCAGATGGTTGGTTTCCGCACCACCCGGCACAGCAATCACGACCACATCAACAGAGCCGGCCAGGGCCAGCAGACTGTCCGCCCGGGTTGCCGGGAAATCCAGCTGCTTTTCCGAACGGCTGTGATAGGCAACTGTCATGCCAAATCCGAAATGACAGCGCCGCGCGATGGCCTGACCAATCCGGCCCATACCGACAATACCGACCGTTTTTCCGCTCAGGTGCATCCCCAGCAGCTGCGTCGGATGCCAGCCTTCCCAGGCGCCTGCCCGCACGATCCGCTCGCCCTCACCCGCCCGGCGCGCGCTCATCAGCATCAGCGTCATCGCGGTATCTGCGGTGGCATCGGTTACCGCACCGGGCGTATTCGACACCGCAATGCCTGCGGCGCGGGCGGCGTCCACATCAATATGGTTGTAGCCGACACCAAAATTCGCCAGCAGGCGGCACCGCGGCGACGGCACATCTGCGAACAGACTGGCATCGTAGAGATCGCCGAGGGTCGGGACCACCGCATCATACTCCCGCAGCGACTCCAGCATCTCTGCGCGGCTCAGCGGACCTGTCTCAGCACGGACAGTCACGTCAAAGCGGGCGCGTGCGGCAGCCTGGACACGCTCTGGCAGCGGGCGGCTCATGAAAACGCGGGTCAATGCATCCGCCCTCCGTCCGGCACATCATGATCCGGACTGATCAGCACAATCGCACCATCACTGTCCGCGACCCCAAGCAACAGGACTTCAGACATGAATGGCCCGATCTGACGTGGCGGAAAATTGACGACACCCATAACCTGCCGGCCCACCAGCGTTTCCGGCGTGTAATGCGTGGTTATCTGGGCAGAGGTCTTTTTCTCGCCGATGTCCGGGCCGAAATCGATCCAGACCTTGATTGCGGGCTTGCGCGCCTCCGGGAAGGGTTCCGCACGCAGGACCGTGCCTTTGCGGATGTCCACCGCCATGAAGTCATCGAACGTAATTTCAGCCATTTGCCAGCTCTCTTGATCTGTCTGTTGCCGCTTTCACCGCGCGTTTCATCAGCGCGGGAAAGCCGTGTTCTGCGTCCATCAGCACTTCGAGGGCTGCCTGTGTTGTCCCATTGGGCGATGTGACGTTGATGCGCAGCTGGTCCGGACCGATATCTGCAGATTGCGCAAGAGCACCGGCACCCGCCACGGTCGCCGTTGCAAGTTTCAGAGCCAGGTCAGGTGCCAGTCCCTCGGCCTCGCCCGCCGCCGCAAGCGTTTCGATCATATGAAAAACATACGCCGGTCCTGAACCGCTCACACCGGTGACGGCATCAATATCAGCCTCTGCCTCGAGGCGCACGACCTCGCCGACAGCTGACAGCAGAGCCTCGGCCTCATTCAGCGACGCCTCGCCCGCGCTATCATTGCCCGCAATCGCCGTAATCCCGCGCGAGATGGCCGCCGGGGTGTTCGGCATTGCGCGTACTACCGGCGTATCGGCGCCCAGCATCTGTTCAAAGTAACTGATGGTGATACCGGCGGCCACGCTCACGAACACTGTGCTGCCCCCGCCCATGGCTTTCAGCTCCGGCAATGCGTCGGCCATCATCTGTGGCTTGACGGCGACCAGGACAACCGCGGGTGTCGCAGGCAGGTGCGCGTTCAGTACGACACCTGTGCTTTTCAGCCAGTCCGAAGGATAAGGGTCAATGACACTGACGGAGGACGCCGGCAGCCCCTGGGCCAGCCAGCCCTGAAGCATCGCTGACCCCATTTTGCCACAGCCCAGAAGGACAAGGCCCTCGCGCGCGATTCGACTGTTTTCCATGTACCCCCCTCGCGTTCCGTTCGGGGGTCAGGTTTACGCGCGGCCGTAAGCCTCTGCAATGGCCACCTGCAGTGCCTCGGCCGGTGTCTGATCGCCCCAGGCAAGCAGCTGCATTGCAGGGTAGTAACGCTCGGCACTCATCACTGCGGCCCGGATCATGGTGTCAATCTGATCCGCGCTGGCCACATGACCGCCGGAAAGCACGAGGCCATAGCGATAAACCATGAGGTTCTGTTCCTGCCAGTACGTGAAGGCACCCGCCCAGCACTGATCATTGATATGATTCAGAAGCTCATACGTGAGAGCCAGTTTCTCTTCGGGCGGCTCCATGTCAAATGTGCAGATCATCCGAAGCGTCTCGTCATAGGCGGACCACGCAAGCGTCAGCGAATAGGTGCGCCACTGCCCTTCTACGGCCATCGCGATCTGCTCATCGGAAATCCGGTCAAAATCCCATTCATGGTGGGCAGCCAGATGTTCAACGATGTCGATGGGGTGAATGTCTTCTTCCAGATACTGCTCGGACAGGGCCATAGGTACACCTCTTTTTTTCGCTCTGGCGATGAGGGCCTATTGGCCCCCAGGAACCAGGTGCCTGCGCTATGGGTCGGGGCGATCCCCTCGACCCATACACAATATGGTGCTGTGCCATGGCTTCTCTGGCAACCCCTTTTCTTGCGGGTTAACACAATAAGTTGTGGATATCGCGATTTGCGGCTCAAATTGTCCGCATGTGTTAACACCTGAGGCACGGGTAAAGAAAATCTTTACCGTTTCGCCGGTTTTCAGGTCATTTCGCAGGTTTGTATCAGGCGGCGCACCGCCAAAAGATCACTCTTTCGCTTCGAGCGCATCAAGGCGCGCACGCAGCGCTTCGTTTTCCTCACGCGCCTTCTGCGCCATGCTGCGCACCGCGTCGAACTCTTCGCGCGTCACGAAATCGCGGTCAGCGAGCCAGCGGTCAACAAGACTCTTCATGGCGGTTTCGGCCTCTTCACGCGCACCCTGCGCCACACCCATGGCGTTGGTCATAAGCTGTGAAATGTCGTCGAACATTTTGTTGCGCGTCTGCATGTGATCTCTCCGTCTCGCTGTCAGTTGGTATATGGGGCTGTTCGACCCGCGCTGCAAGGTTGACTTCCCGCACGCAGCGCGGGCAATTGGGCGTTATGCAAGCGATCCTCCCGTTTCCGGAAATTTCACCCGAGATTTTTTCTGTTACCGTCTTTGGCTTTGAGCTGGCCCTGCGGTGGTACGCCATGGCGTATATCGTCGGGATTGTCATCGGCTGGCGGCTGGTTGTCGCGGCGCTGCAGCGCCCCGCTCTCTGGCCCGCTGAAACCCCACCGGCCACACCCCGTCAGATCGAAGACCTGCTGACCTGGGTGATCCTGGGCGTCATCATCGGCGGGCGGCTGGGCTATGTCTTTTTTTACCAGCGCGATTACTATCTCGACCATCCCGGAGAAATCCTCGCCGTATGGCAGGGGGGTATGGCGTTTCACGGCGGGTTGCTGGGTGTTATCACTGCAGCGTTTCTTTTTGCCTGGAAGCACGCTCTGCCCCGGCTGAGCCTTGCAGATGCAATTGCACTCGGCGTGCCGCCGGGCCTGTTGCTCGGGCGGCTGGCAAACTTTATCAATGGCGAGCTCTGGGGCCGGCCCACGGATCTGCCATGGGGCGTGGCCTTCCCCGGACCCGAGGCACAGAACTGCCCGGATGTGGCGGGTATATGCGCCCGGCATCCGTCCCAGCTTTACGAAGCCGGGCTGGAAGGCCTGTTGCTGGGTGTCCTGCTGATCTGGCTGGTCTGGCGTTCAGGCGCCTTGCGGCGTCCGGGACTGATCGCAGGCGTTTTCTTTGCCGGTTACGGCCTTTCGCGGTTTCTCGTCGAATTTGTGCGTCAGCCTGATGCGCATTTCGTTACGGCAGGTAACCCATTGGGGCTTGCATGGCACGTCGGCGGCTGGGGGCTGACAATGGGTCAGCTGTTGTCGCTGCCGATGATACTGGCCGGAGCCTGGCTGATCCTGAAAGCGAGACCGGTCCGGTGAGCCTGCGCGCAGAACTGCTTGCCAGGATTGCGGCAAACGGACCGCTGAGTGTTGCGGAATACATGCAGGAATGCCTCCTGCACCCCCGGTTTGGCTATTACACCACGCGCGAGCCATTCGGCAGCGCGGGCGATTTTGTGACCGCTCCGGAAATCAGCCAGATGTTCGGAGAACTTGTCGGCCTCTGCCTTGCACAGGCGTGGGCAGACCAGGGGCGGCCGGCAGCGTTCACACTGGCAGAGGCCGGACCCGGTCGGGGGACACTGATGGCAGATATCCTGCGCGCGGCCGGTCAGCTGCCGGGCTTTCGGGAGGCGGCGAACGTCGTCCTGATTGAGGCGTCCGATCGCCTCAGGAACGAGCAGCGCAGGACGCTGGAGGGCATTCAGTTAACTTTCGTAAACACCTGTGCAGAGCTGCCTGACGCACCATTGTTTTTTGTGGCGAATGAATTTTTCGACGCGCTGCCGATCCGGCAATTTCAGCGCGATCAGACGCACTGGCGGGAACGCCAGATCGGCGAGGCAGACGGTGATCTTTGTTTCGGACTGGGGCCCCTAAGCCCGCAACCTGCCCTGGCGGGTCGCCTCGACGACACCGTGTCCGGCGATCTTGTCGAGTACTGTCCGGCCGCAGCACCTGCGGTCGATGCAACTGGCCGCCGGATTGCGGAGTATGGTGGTGCGGGACTGATCATCGACTATGGCGACTGGCGCAGCCTGGGCGATACGCTGCAGGCTCTGAAGTCCCGGTCACCGGTTGATCCCCTGGCGTCCCCTGGCGAGGCTGACCTTACGGCCCATGTCGATTTCGAAGCGCTCTCCGCCGCCGCTCCCTGTGCCTGTACGCGCGTGACACCACAGGGGATATTTCTTGAACGTCTGGGCATCACTGCGCGCGCACAGGCGCTGGCCAGCAGGCTGAGCGGAGCTGCGCTGGAGCAGCACATCGCCGCACATCGCCGCTTGACGCACCCTCAGGAAATGGGAAACCTGTTCAAGGTTCTGGGGCTTTTTCCCCACGCCGGCACACCTCCGCCAGGACTGGAAGTATGACCCTCGAAATTCTGACATCTGACACTCTCGGCGACGTACGCCACGGTTTCTTTACCCGCCGTGGCGGCGCTTCTTCCGGAGTATTCGCTGGCCTGAACTGTGGAACAGGAAGCTCGGACCAGTCAGAAATCGTCGCGATTAACCGTGGGCGCGTCGCCGGAGCCATGCAGGTGCCCGCAGATCACCTGGTTGGGGTCTACCAGGTCCACTCTGCAAGAGTTATCGAAATAAACGCGCCTCTGACGGACAAACCCCAGGCTGACGCGATGGTCACGCGTACACCCGGCATTGCACTTTCGGTTCTGACCGCAGATTGCCAGCCGGTGCTGTTCGCGGATCACGGTACCGGCGTCATTGGCGCCGCACATGCGGGTTGGCGTGGTGCGCTGGACGGTGTGCTGGAAGCAACGGTCGAAGCCATGGTTGGGCTCGGCGCGGAGCGCAATGACATTACGGCTGTGATCGGCCCGTCAATTTCCCAGACTGCCTACGAGGTGGGCCCGGAGTTTTTTGACACCTTCATGGCCGAAGACAGCGACTATGCCCGGTTCTTTGCGAACGGAGAAGGCGATCGCTTTCATTTCGATCTGCCTGGCTTCGGCCTTCACCGGCTGCGCAGCGTGGGAATAGCTGAAGCTGAATGGACCCGTCACTGTACCTATTCAGACCCTGACCGTTTCTATTCCTACAGGCGAACGACGCACGCCAAGGAAGCGGACTATGGCCGGCTGATTGCCGCGATCGCGCTCTGAAAAAGCACCGATACCGGCAGAAATCTGGCAAACGCTGCCTGGAAATTGCCAGAATGCTCATAAACAATCCCGCTGCTTTACACGGATTGTTCGGGTCATAAAAAACCGATCTACCCTTTTCCGTTTAATTTCAATTTATTACGCATTTATGGAGAATTGCGGCAATTCGTTCAAAATTGCAGCGGATCTGCTGAAAGAATTGTTGAAAAAAAACGGTCATGGTCAAAATCCGGCCAGATTGAACGGGCAATTTAAGGGTTAACAAGAGGCAAAAAGGCCCAATCGCAGATAATCGAGCAGGACACGACAATGAAAAAGAACGCACGTTTCATACAATCGGTCATCAGGACAGCGTCGGCGTCAGACACCGAGTTGCCCTGGACCCGCGGCAGCCGCCGGGCGGCTTTCATTGCGCGTCGAAAGCAAGAGCAGACACCTCTCAGAAAGTCTGCCTGAAACTCTCCTCTGCTTCACCAGAGGTTTTACTGTCGACAGAAACCCTCCTGTGTCGAATCGCAGGAGGGTTTTTTGTTGCGATCCCAATTGTGACGACGGGCGTGCCTGTCCGGAAACAAAAAACCGGGCTGGCGCCCACTGGCACGCGTCAACAAACAATTAACTGTCTTTTTTGACAGAATGGGCCGGCATCGGTCAGTTTGTTCAGACCCTGTACACGAAAGAACTGTAAACTGTCTTTTCCGTGATCGTCGGTGGGGGCCGGCACGGGATGTGACCAACCGTTAAAAGGTGATTGCATGACCCCGACCCCACACGCTGCTTCCTCCGCCACGTCTCATCATGGCATGTCCCGCGTTCCCGGCCAGTCCTCGCCCGGAACCCGCATCGCAGATATCGCTGCTTTGCGCCCGGACGGCAGCATGGTGATCGGTCAGCGCCGGATCCCCGCACTTGCAGTTTTTGACGCCGCCTTTTCCGCCTTTGCGCAGGGCACCCTGATCCAGACACAACATGGCCAGACAGCCGTTGAAGACCTTCAGCCCGGCGACGCCGTCCTGACGTCTGATGGCCAGCACAGCGAGATTACCTGGATCGGTTCTGCATCGTTTGCGCCGACACAGGGAATGGGCCGTATGCCCCTCACTAGGATCATGGCTGACAGTTTCGGTGTGAGCCGGCCCGACAGTTTCGTCAGCCTTGGTGCTGGCGCACGCCTTTTACAGTCACAACCAGGGACCGCCAAGGCCCGCGACGGCCAGCAGGTGCTGACCCCTGCGCGCGCTTTCGTGGATGGTGTGAACGTCATCGAAATGTCGCCGCCGACGCCGGTGCGTCTGTTTCACATAGGCCTGCGCGGACATGCAGCGGTTGTTGCTGCAGGCCTAGAAGTGGAAAGCTATCATCCGGGTCGTGACCCGTTGCAGCATATGTCACAGACCCTGAGCGATGTGTTTATGTCGCTGTTTCCCCACATCAGCGCGCTGAGCGATTTTGGTCCGATGAAATTTGCGCGACTGTCCGGTGATGACGCCGATCTGACCGCGGCCTAGTCTCCGGACGCAAGCCGCTGTTCAAGCACGTCAAATGGCACACCGGGTTCATCCTTTGCGCCACGTATCACCAGTGACGTTTTGACACTGGCCACATTTGGCGTCGTCAGCAGTTCCCCGGTCAGGAATTTCTGGAAACTGGACAGGTCAGGCGCGGCGCACTTGAGAATAAAGTCGACTTCGCCGTTGAGCATGTGGCACTCGCGTACGAGAGGCCACGCCCGGCAGCGTTCCTCAAAAGCTGACAGATCTGCCTCTGCCTGGCTTGCCAGTCCGACCATAGCAAAGACCTGAACCTCAAACCCCAGTTCTCTGGCATCGACTTCTGCGTGATATCCGCGGATGTACCCGGCTTCTTCAAGGGTCCGCACGCGGCGCAGGCAGGGAGGAGCGGAGATACCCACCCGTTTTGCAAGCTCTACGTTGGTCATACGACCATCCGCCTGCAGTTCAGCCAGAATTTTCCGATCAATCGGATCAAGACGTGTTCCGGCCATAAGCCCCCCTTTGAATTTGCGGAAGTTATAACATCAACCGCGTCATGCGCAATAATATTTCGCAATCACGCAACAATATTTCCTTACACGCGCAAACGTAGCAGCCGGACCTGTAACTGACGCGGCGACGGCGGGGGTTTAAGACAACGCCGCCGGACTGTATATCGGGTCTGCTACACAGAGCCAGATTCTCGGGGGATCCAATGGGCGACACACGGAAAACACGCGTTCTTATTATCGGGTCCGGCCCGGCGGGATACACCGCAGGCATTTACGCCAGCCGTGCAATGCTTGAACCCATCCTGGTTCAGGGTATCGAGCCCGGCGGTCAGCTTACCACAACAACAGAAGTGGAAAACTGGCCCGGAGATACAGAAGTCCAGGGGCCCGACCTGATGGTGCGCATGGAAGCGCATGCAAAGGCCATGGGCACCGAGATCATCGGTGACATCATCAACGATCTGGACCTCAGCACCCGCCCTTTTGTCGCCACCGGTGACAGTGGCACGACCTATGTCGCCGACGCGGTCATTCTGGCGACCGGCGCGCGCGCAAAATGGCTGGGTCTGCCGTCAGAAGAAAAGTTCAAGGGCTTTGGCGTATCCGCTTGTGCAACATGTGACGGATTCTTTTACCGTGGTCAGGAGATTGTGGTCATCGGGGGCGGCAACACTGCCGTAGAAGAAGCACTTTTTCTGACAAACTTTGCGTCTAAGGTCACCCTGATTCACCGCCGCGATGAACTGCGTGCAGAAAAAATACTTATCGACCGGCTGATGAAAAATCCGAAAATTGAGCCCCTGTGGTTCCACGAGCTTGAGGAAGTCATCGGCACAGATGCTCCGCTGGGTGTTGAAGCTGTACGCGTGAAACACACTAAAACCGGCGAAATCAGTGAAATCACGGCAAAGGGTGTCTTTGTTGCAATCGGCCATGCTCCGGCAAACGAGCTGGTCGCCGACGTGCTGGAAACTCACATGGGCGGCTATGTCGTCACAAAGCCTGACAGCACCGAAACCTCCATCCCTGGCGTGTTTGCCGCTGGCGATCTCACAGATCACAAGTACCGCCAGGCCGTCACATCGGCGGGCATGGGGTGTATGGCAGCACTTGAGGCTGAACGTTTCCTCGCAGAGAACGAAACAGACGAGACCGCAGTGCTCTCAGAGAGTGCCGCGGAATAAAGCCGCATCGCCGAGGTGTTGCGTGCGTACGGTGGGTTAAGCCGCCCCAAACCTTGCAGACGGATAAAGCAGTCTGTGTCCACTGAGACACGCTGCTTTTTCGTCTCCTGCGAGGTCCAATATGCCCACCCGTGCCGCCCTTTCCCACATCCCTGGCCCTCCTGTTCCGCCGGTCATCGGCCACACCCTGACTATCGCGCGCGACAGCTATGGCACGCAGCAGGAATACATCCGGCGCTACGGCGACGTTTACAAAACCAGAATGCTCGGGGTCTGGCGGGTGAATATGTGCGGGCCAGATGCGCTGGAATACGTCCTGATGGATCAGGAGAAAAACTTCTCCTCCGAAGGTGGGTGGGACGCACTGGCGCGCATCTATCCCGGTGGTCTGATCCTCCAGGACTTTGATCACCACCGACAGAACAGGCGCATAATGAATTCGGCATTCCGGGCTTCGGCGATCCGGGATTATCGGGACCGCATGGCGGAAACGATGGCTGACCTGGTGACGACCTGGCCCAAGGACACGCCGTTCTGTTTTTATACCGCGATCAAGGATCTGACGCTGCGCGTCGGCGGCGCCGTGTTCATGGGTTTGCCGCTGGACGGTGATCTGGCAAAGCGCATCAACCGGGCGATCACTGATGAAATCCGCGCGTCGGTCACGCCGATCCGTCAGCCTTTTCCTCTGACACCGATGTGGCACGGTGTGCGCGGCCGGGATTTTCTGCGCGAAACCTTCCGGACAATGATCCCCGAGCGGCGCGCCAAAGGGGGAGATGATTTCTTCTCCCGCATGTGCCTGGCGCAGGATGAAGACGGCAAAGTCTGGACCGAGGATGAGATCCTGAACCAGTTCAACCTGCTGATCATGGCAGCCCACGACACGACGGCAACATCGCTTTCTGTGATGATGGCCGCACTTGGCAGCCATCCGGACTGGCAGAAACGTATTCTGCGCGAGGTAGCGGCACTGGGTAAGGGCCCTCTGGACGAGGAGGCCCTGAGCAGCATGACCGAAACCGACAAGGTTTTCCGCGAAGCGCTGCGCCTTGTGCCGCCGGTCCCGTTCATTCCCCGCAAGGCGTTGCGGGATTTCCACTGGCACGGCTACGATATCCCCGCGGGCACTTCGCTGGCGCTCAACCCCGGGGTAACGATGCTGTCGCCGGACCTCTACACAAACCCTGATACCTTCGACCCGGACCGTTTTTCACCCGAGCGTGCCGAGGACCAGCGTCACCGTTTTGCCTGGACGCCATTCGGCGGCGGCGCCCACAAGTGTATCGGCATGCATTTTGCGCGGATGCAGGTGAAGCTATTCGTTGCGACCCTTCTGCGGGATCACCATGTGGTCCTGCCCCATGGCGCACCGGACTGGCAACGGATGCCGATCCCGAAACCGAAAGGTGGTTTGCCGATCGTGCTTCGAAAGGGCGATCAGCATTTGCGCATGGCCGCCTGATCCGCCGGGGGGAATGTCACCTGACCCGACATCACAACCGTTCCGGCGCCGCTGACTTCAACACCTGAAATCGCATCGCGTGCTCCCAGCACGCGCACCTGCGCACGACCCGGACGGCCCATGCCATCGCCCTGCGCGGCAACAAATTCCGGGCGACTGATATGACCACCCTGCCAGAGGAACGCAGCCATCGCGCCCGTCGCCGATCCGGTAAAGGGATCCTCGGGCGGACTGGGCGGAGCAATCAGCAGGCGGCTGATGGTATCACTTCCCTCCGGAGTATCGTGCCGGGTCACCCAGAAGGGTTCCATCATATCCGTGCCCGGTTGCCCCAGATGATCAGCAAACCGGCGCAGTGCTGCAGCATCCAGTTCCAGGCTGTCCAGAACAGCCCTGTCTTTCAGCAGTGTTATGCAGAATGGCAGACCCGTCGACACAATCTGCGGGGGTGCAATGATGTCCTCTGGACTGATCCCGCCGACAGCGGCGACAAGGTCTTCCGGTAACCGCTGACCAAAGACCGGCGCATTCTGCGTCATTTTCACCCGGTTCCCCTGAACGGACACGGGGATATTGCCGGCCAGGGTTTCCAGCACCAGATCCCCGTCTCCGATTATGTTCCGCGCACGCAGGGCGACAACCGTGGCAATTGTCGGGTGACCGGCAAACGGGATTTCGCGGCTGGCCAGAAAATACCGCACGCGCAGATCGGCGACTTCAGACGGCCCGGTAAAAGTACATTCAACCAGTGATGTTTCCCGCACATATGCCATGCAGAGATCGTCGGGCAGACCGGCTCCGTCGTGCACAACGGCACATCCGTTTCCGCCAAAGGGCACATCAGAAAAGGCGTCGACCCAATCAAAACTGAACTGCATACCAGGCTCCATGAAAAAAGGCCGCAGGGAACTGCGGCCTTTTCAGAATTCAACGTTCCGGTGTCGGGGTCAATGCACCGCGACGGGTGCATAATCGTTCTGACGCGCAAGCCGGAACGCCAGTTTGCGGTCCGCAACCAGTGCCAGCTGCTGGCCCTCGGCGTCATGAACGGCGTAGAGGTGCTCAAACCCTTCAACCTGACCCTGAACTTCATCAGGCAGTTCTGCCACATCCACGGTCTTTACATAGACAATGCGGGTCGCTTCGGGTGCTGAATCAAATGCTTCTGTCATGTCTTACCCCTTCTTGATGCTGATCGTCTGAACGACCTTCTGTGGCCGCGCGCGGGTCAGATCCACGTGCAGCAGGCCGTTTTCCATCACGGCCTCGCCCACGTCGACGCCGTCTGCCAGAACAAAACTCCGCTGGAACTGCCGTGCAGCGATCCCGCGATGCAGGAAAATCCGCCCCTCGCTGTCGTCCGTCTGCCGTCCCCGGATGACCAGCTGGCGGTCTTCTACAGTGATCGACAGATCGTCTTCGGCAAAACCGGCCACCGCCAGCGTGATACGATAGGAAAAATCAGAGGTCTGTTCGATATTGAAAGGCGGATAGCCTTCGTTGCCGGATTTGGCGGTACGCTCAAGCAGGCGCTCCAGCTGCTCAAAACCCAGCATATGGGGATAAGATCCCAGCGTCATTTTCGTCATACGACACGTCCTTTGTGGTCAAGCGACAGTCATTCAGGGCCCCTTTTTGGCGACACCTGAGGTGAATATGGGGAGCATCCTTTGATGACGCAAGGGCTAGGCGGTTTGTCTGCGACACCCTATGTTATGTTCACTGCAGCTTTGGAATCACGCATGACATGAATGCCCCCTCGGATCTGTCGATGAAAACCGATGAGGTGCTGCGCGTGGAACTTGAGGTTTTCCGCCGTGAGCACCGCGACCTGGATGAAGCGATCCACGCGCTGGTCGAGAAAGGCGTGAGTGATCAGCTGACCCTGCAACGGCTGAAAAAGCGCAAGCTGCGGCTGAAAGACCTGATTGCACAGATCGAAGACCGCCTGACGCCCGACATCATTGCCTGACCCCTGGTTTTGGCTATAGTGCCGCTTCGCAAGTCACGGGCGTAAGGGGCCTTTTTCATGACCACCGTATCTGTCGGAATCATTATGGGCAGCCAGTCGGACTGGCCCACAATGTCCGAAGCAGCCGATATTATGGACGAACTGGGCGTCGCCTTTGAAAAACGCATCGTCTCTGCGCACCGGACGCCTGACCGCCTGTGGGACTATGGCAAAACGGCCGTGGACCGCGGGTTGCAGGTGATTATTGCAGGTGCAGGTGGGGCGGCGCATCTGCCTGGTATGATGGCCTCGAAAACCCGCGTGCCGGTGATCGGTGTACCGGTTCAGACGCGCGCTCTTTCGGGCGTCGATTCGCTCTATTCCATCCTCCAGATGCCCCGCGGCTATCCGGTCGCGACGATGGCCATCGGGGCCGCCGGTGCGAAAAATGCCGGGCTGATGGCGGCAGGTATCCTGGCTCTGCAGGACCAGGATCTGGCGCAACGCCTCGACGCCTGGCGCGCAGCCCTTTCTGCATCAATTCCGGAGAGCCCCGTCGATGAGTAACCCGCTGCCCGTCGGGGCGACAATTGGCATTCTGGGCGGTGGCCAGCTTGGCCGCATGCTGTCTGTCGCGGCCGCCCGCCTTGGACTTCGGGCCCACGTGTTTGAACCGGGTGCGGGCGCGCCCGCCGGTCATGTTTCGGAAGTGGTTACCACCGCATCTTATGACGACGCGCAGGCTTTGACCGCTTTTGCAAAAAGCGTCAGCGTGGTCACCTATGAGTTCGAGAACATCCCGACGGCCGCGCTGGATGTGATCGAAAACATTGTGCCCATCCGACCGGGACGCGAGGCGCTGCGCATCAGCCAGGACCGACTGACGGAAAAGACATTTCTCCAGGATCTCGGCCTTCAGGTCGCCCCTTTCGCAGGTGTGTCAGACCGGGCCGGTCTTGACGTGGCACTGGAACAGGCGGGCACGCCCTCTATCCTGAAAACGCGCCGGTTCGGCTACGACGGCAAGGGCCAGTCGCGGCTGATGTCACCGTCAGATGCGGACACTGCGTTCCGGGAGATGGGCGGCGAGGCGGCTGTTCTTGAAGGGTTTGTGAACTTTACCCATGAGGTTTCCGTGATCGCGGCCCGCAGTGAAAACGGCGATGTGGCCTGTTTCGATCCGGGCGAAAACGTACACCGTGACGGCATTCTTCACACCACAACTGTTCCCGCACGGCTGAGCGCGTCACAGCGCACCGATGCCGTTCTTATGGCAGCGAAAATCCTCAATGCCCTGGACTACGTCGGTGTTCTGGGTGTCGAGCTTTTTGTGACACCGGGCGGGCTGATCGTGAATGAAATCGCGCCACGGGTTCACAACTCCGGCCACTGGACCCAGAACGGCTGTGCCGTAGACCAGTTCGAGCAACACATTCGCGCCGTCGCAGGCTGGCCACTGGGAGACGGCTCGCGCTATGCGGATGTTGTGATGGAGAACCTTATCGGAGACGACATGCACAGGGTGCCGCAAATCGCCCGGGAAAAAGACGCTGCACTGCATCTCTATGGCAAAGCCGATATCAAGCCGGGCCGGAAAATGGGTCATGTCAACCGGATCGCCCGCTGATCCTGTGAATTTCAGGTAAACAGGCGGGATCCGAGCTCGCCCGACAGAAAGGTGAAACTGCCCCCCGCAAGGGAGGCAGCGACCCGGCGGGTTTTCTCGTGGAGGATAACGATATCAGCCCGTTTCCCGGCGTCCAGGGTGCCTCTGTCGTGAAGGCCAAGCGCCTTTGCAGGACCGTGCGAGACCAGCGACCACGCACCGGCAAAGTCGGTCACGCCGCTGTCTGCCAGCATGAGCGCCGCGCGGCGCGGGCTGGGGTAGTGATAGTCCGACGCCAGCGCATCACAGAGCCCCATCGCCACAAGTTCCACCGCGCTCGCGTTTCCCTTGTGCGAACCTCCGCGCACGACGTTCGGCGCGCCGAGGATGATCGTATCGCCCGTTTCCCGGGCGGCCTCGGCGGCTTCGGCTGTTTCCGGAAACTCGGCCAGTCTGGCACCCCGTGCATTCCAGGCGCTTCGTTCTGCCGCTGTATTGTCGTCATGGCTGCCCATAAGCACATTTCTTTCGGCCAGCCGTCCACACAGACGGTCCAGCGCCGCCGGCACATCAGCACGGCGCGCATGCAGTTCAAGCAACATCTCAAAATGGGCGTCCGGATTGCGCCCCGCCTTGAGAGCCTGGCCCGTCAGACGAGGTGGCCGCCGCCCTTCGGCGAGACGGTCATGCGGCAGATGATCATTGAACACGACGTAGTCCACACTCCAGTCCCGGAGCTTGTCGGGCAGGTCTTCGTACAGGTCCAGAAGGTGCATCTCGAGGCGCAGTTGCGCGCGGATATCTGTATCCAGCGTCGGCGCTGTATCCCGGATCGCCTCAAAGACCTTTTCGGCAAACTCCGGACCACGCACCCCACCTTCCCAGCTCACAAACTGCGCCAGAACACCGGTGGTAATGCCATTCGCCGCAAGCTCTGCGGCTGTTGCCACAAGACCTTCGGACATCTGCTTCATTGCCCCCCGCCGTGGTGCCAGATGCCGCTCAAACGCGTCTCCGTGCAGATCAACGATACCCGGCAAAACGAGAAACCCGCTCAGGTCGACAGGCCGCCCGACAGGTTCCTCCGCGATGAATCCACCGGCAAATGACAGTGTGTCGTGCTCCAGCCCCCGGGGCCGCAGAACGCGGGCATTTACAAGATCAAGGCTTACCAACTGCAGTTCCCACCCCTGGCATACAGCTGCCATCCGGACAGCCCAGCTGTCCAAGTACCGCATCAAGCCAGCTGAGAGAATGGTCAAATTCGCCGGCACCGAGAAAGGCCACCGTCTGCGCAATTACACGCGGGTTGTTCATCATAAAGGTATGCGTCACAGGCAGTACAATATGGTCCCGCATACCTGAAACCCGGGTTGACGCCACAGACACCTTGCCATCGTCACGCCCGGGAAGAAGCGAGGAGAAGTACGGGTTCAGTGACTGATCACCGGCGATCACACCAAGCTGAAAATTCACTGGGGGCAGACTGCGCGGGAGCGAGTCCGGTCCTGTTCCCAGTTGCGCACCGGCCGGGCCATTGATCCAGTCAAAAGCCTCGATGTCATCCAGTGCGTCAACCAGTTCGCTGCCCTGATTGGGCGGTGCCAGCATGACGACGCGGCCAATGGGCGCCTCGGGGTTGGCAGCTGCCCACTGGCGCACGAGGATGCCACCCATAGAATGGGTCACAAAATCAACTGTATTGCGTGGACCGCAGGACGAAACCGCATCCGGAACAGTGCGCCGGACCAGTTCCTCGACCTCAGCTGACGTGGACGGATATCCGGGACGGACAACCTGATAGCCTTCGGATGCCAGTGCTGCCTCCATCAGTGCAAAAGAAAACTCTGTACGCGCAAGACCGTGCAGCAAAACCACACAACGCGCCTGCGCCGGGGCGGCCAGGCCCCAGAACAGCGATACGACAACCAAAAGAACGCCTGCGTGTCTCATGATCATTGAGATAGGCGCAATTGCACCGTTACAAAAGAATGACGTCACGCGAAATTGCGGGGAATAAGATTCGGATGACTTCAAAAACGCCTCGTATCGCTGTGCGTGCTGTCATTGTGCATGAAGGCCGGCTGCTTATCGTCAACGCCTGGCCAGACGGCAAAAGCGATCTCATGTGCGCACCGGGTGGCGGTGCAGACCCGGGCACCAGTCTGCCCGAAAATCTCGCGCGCGAGGTGTATGAAGAAACCGGCCTGAGCATCGAGGTCGGTGTACCCTGTATGGTCAACGAGTTTCACGACCCGCGTATCGGCTTTCACCAGATCGAAGTGTTTTTCCGTTGTTGCATTGTTGGTGACGCAAGAATTGACCACGACTGGCGGGATCCGGAGAACATTGTCGATCAGCACATGTGGGTTACTGCCGATGAGCTGGATTCCGTGCGCTTAAAGCCAGACGGATTGCGCAGAGTTGCATTTTCCGATGATGAGACCGCTATTTACGACCCGCTTGAGACGATTGTGATGTAACCGCCAGAGCGATTCCGCCAAGAACAAGAGTGGCGGCGACGACAACCTGAATGGCAACGGGTTCTCCGAGAAGCACAGCACCGCCGGCGATCGCGATTACCGGAACGCTCAGCTGGACGACTGCTGCGACCGTCTGTTGCAGCTGCGGCAGAACCAGATACCACAGTGCATACCCCAGACCCGATGTCAGCGCGCCGCAGATCAGCGCGAGCAGGTATCCCGACGCCGTCACGTTCCTGTCCGGTGCCAGCAAAAAGAGTAACATGACTGGCAGACACAATAAAAAATTTGCACCGGTCATTGCCAGAGGGTCAGCAGCAGAACGGCCCGAGATCGTGTAGACGGCCCACCCGAGCCCTGCCAGTACCATAAAGGCCGCACCCACGATATCGGTCGGAGCAGCGTCACCGGGCCACAAAACAAGAAGTAACCCCGAAAAAGCGACGGCGGCCCCCGTCATCTGACGCAGCGTCGGGACCGAGCCGGTCAGAGCGCTGTGCGAAAACATCGTAATCTGCACAACGCCGAAAAGGATCAGAGCGCCAAGGCCTGCGTCCAGCGTCAGATAGGCCAGTGAAAATCCAATCATGTAGACGGCAAGGCTCAGCGCACCTACCGCCCTCTGATGCGGGCTGAATGCGTTTCCCTTTCCGCTGATTGCCAGAATTGCTGCGAGCACACTGGCACCTGCCAGCACACGCAGCAGCGCAAAACTGTAAGGGTCGGAAGCGCCTGTATCGACTGCCAGCCTGGTCAGCAGCGAATTGGAGGCGAAAGCCACCATAGTGACAACGGTCAGCAGTATCAGGCGCATTGCTTCCGATTAGCTGTTCGCATCAATGCGGCCAAGTACAATGTTCAGTTCACCAGACACCGTGCCGCAAATGTGATCACCCGGAAAACGGCCGACAAAACCGGAAGTTTTTCTATCGTTGCAGAGGCAATATGACTTTGACCCGCGTACCGCGGCCATCTCCGGCACTGCTCAGGGAAATCGAGCCGCCGTAGCGCAATGCGATTTTTCGCGCGATTGCGAGCCCCATACCGCTTCCTTCGACTTCATCGCGGGGGCGCAATGTGGTCATTGCGTCCATAACCTGGTTGCGGAAATCTTCGGGAATACCCGGACCATCGTCGCTGACACACAGGACAACACCGTCCTTTTCCTCATGCGCAGAAACGATGATTTTTCCCGCATCGCCATCGTGATGCTTGACTGCATTGGATATCAGGGCCGTCAGCAGGGTCAGGATGTCGCGCTCGCCAATCCGGACATGAGTGCAGTCAAAAGCGCTCACAAGCCTGAACCCACCGGGCAGAATTACCTCATCCAGCACCTCTTCGAGTACGCCCGCCAGATCCGCGGACACCATGTCCTGCATCCGCCCGACACGGGAGAACGTCAGAAGATCCACAAGCATGCGATCCAGCCGTCCGGTATGCCTGTTCATCAGCTCGATATTCCGGCCGATCGGACCATCCATCCGAACACCGGCTTCGGAAAGATCTTCTTCGATCCATTGTGGCAGTTCGATCAGGGCCCGGACGGAATTCCGGACATCGTGACTGATAAGATAGACGAAATCCTCGAACTCCTTCGACGCGCGAGCACTATCCGCGGGAACGGACCGGTCCGCATTGTCCGAAATCATATCAGGGTAATTCATAGACTGGACCTCAGAATTCAGTGTGAAGGTGGTGGTAACAGGCAGCCTTGAACACTCGGTTAACAGCGCCGCTCTGCCGGGAAACATCACCGGACAACGCTCTGTAAACCTCTTGAGCCTACAAGAGCGCCATCGCAGGGCGCCCCATTCAACCGGATGCGGGCTGCACAAAGACACAACGCAAACCCCGAGGAACGCACATGGCCGGACAACTGAACGATGCCACATTTCTGCTGGTCGATGACGACCAGATCAGCATCATGGCGATGCAGCGGGCAATGCGAAAACTGGAGATCGATAACCGCACGCTTGTCGCCCGGGATGGCCGGGAAGCACTTGATATTCTGCACAATGAGGTCGAAACCGCCGGGGGCGCACTGCCCCCGTTTATCGTGGCGCTCGACATCAACATGCCGCGTATGAACGGGATCGAATTTCTCGATGTCGTCAGCGCCGATCCGTCGCTTCAGGACATCGTGGTACTGCCCTTCTCCTCCCACGAGATCACACGTGACGCTCTCACTCCTTACGAACCACATGTTGCGGCGCATCTGTGCAAAGACAATCCGCGGGACAGCCTTTTTGCTGCGCTCAGTACGCTGGGTGGCGACAACCAGACAGCGTCGATACCGGCCTGAAACCGGCAGGTACGGACGAAAAAGGGCCCGCCTGAACGGCGGGCCCTGATTTTTCTGCAATGCCGGGGTGGCTTACATCATGCCGCCCATGCCGCCCATGTCGGGCATACCGCCAGCAGGTGCTGCGCCCTCTTTGGCCGGCTTGTCAGCAACCATTGCCTCGGTGGTGATCAGCAGACCTGCCACGGATGCCGCGTCCTGCAGAGCAGTCCGGACAACTTTGGCCGGGTCGATCACACCAAAGGCAAACATATCGCCGTACTCTTCGGTCTGCGCATTGAAGCCGAATGTGACGTCGGAGCTTTCGCGGACCTTGCCCGCCACAACAGCACCGTCAACGCCCGCGTTCTCTGCAATCTGGCGCAGGGGCGCTTCGATGGCTTTACGCACGATGTTAATGCCGACGTTCTGGTCGTTGTTCACGCCTTCGAGACCGTCCAGAGCTTTGCCTGCCTGAACCAGAGCAACACCACCACCGACGACGACGCCTTCCTGAACAGCGGCACGTGTCGCGTTCAGAGCATCGTCCACGCGGTCTTTGCGCTCTTTCACTTCGACTTCTGTCATGCCGCCAACGCGGATCACAGCAACACCGCCTGCCAGTTTGGCAACACGTTCCTGCAGTTTCTCACGGTCGTAGTCGGATGTGGTTTCTTCGATCTGAGTGCGGATCTGAGCAACACGTGCTTCGATCTCGGCTTTCTCGCCGGCACCGTCAACGATTGTTGTCTCGTCCTTGGTGATCTGCACTTTCTTGGCCGAACCCAGCATGTCCATCGTGACGGACTCGAGTTTCATGCCCAGATCCTCGGAGATCACCTGACCGCCTGTGAGGATTGCGATGTCCTGCAGCATGGCTTTGCGGCGATCGCCGAAGCCCGGTGCTTTGACAGCTGCGATTTTCAGACCGCCGCGCAGTTTGTTCACGACCAGAGTTGCCAGCGCTTCGCCTTCAACATCTTCTGCAATGATCAGCAGCGGTTTCTGAGACTGGATAACCTGCTCGAGCAGCGGCACCATCGGCTGCAGCGAGGACAGCTTTTTCTCGTGCAGCAGCACAATGCAGTCTTCCAGCTCGGTGGTCATTTTGTCAGCGTTGGTGACAAAGTAGGGGCTCAGATAGCCGCGGTCGAACTGCATGCCCTCGACGACGTCTGTTTCTGTTTCCAGACCTTTGTTTTCCTCGACGGTGATAACGCCTTCGTTGCCAACCTTCTGCATCGCGTCTGCGATCTGCTGACCGATTTCAGCTTCGCCGTTGGCAGAGATCGTGCCGACCTGCGCAACTTCTGCGCTGTCGTTAACTTCACGGGACGCGGATTTGATTGCTTCAACCACTTTGGTTGTTGCCAGATCGATACCACGCTTGAGGTCCATCGGGTTCATGCCAGCGGCAACCGATTTCATACCTTCTTTTACGATGGCCTGTGCCAGAACAGTCGCGGTTGTTGTACCGTCGCCTGCTTCATCATTGGTGCGGCTGGCCACTTCTTTGACCATCTGCGCGCCCATGTTCTCGAACTTGTCCTCGAGATCGATTTCCTTGGCTACGGAAACACCATCTTTTGTGATGCGCGGAGCGCCGAAGGATTTGTCCAGAACCACGTTACGGCCTTTGGGGCCCAGGGTCACTTTGACCGCGTCTGCCAGGACGTTCACGCCCCGCAGCATACGGTTGCGGGCATCGGTGTCGAATTTGACGTCTTTTGCCATGTTGTCTTCTCCTCTTGAGAAATATCAGTTTGAAGTCAGCGAAAGGTTCAGAGCAGCGGTTGCGCTTACTCGATGATCCCCATGATGTCGCTTTCTTTCATCATCAGCAGTTCTTCGCCTTCGAGCGACACCTCTGTGCCGGACCATTTGCCGAACAGGATTTTGTCACCAGGCTTTACAGCCATCTCGATCAGCTCGCCGCTGTCCTTGCGTGCGCCTGCACCGCAAGCCACCACTTCGCCCTCGGAGGGCTTCTCTTTTGCGCTGTCGGGGATGATCAGTCCGCCAGCAGTTTTCTCTTCGCTTTCCGTGCGGCGTACCAGCACGCGGTCATGAAGCGGTTTCAATGCCATCTTTGCAGCTCCTTGAGGCTCAAAGTTTCTCCCATTCAGAGCCCCCGCAGCAGTTGCGCGGCGGCCCGTTATCACTCGACAGTGGTGAGTGCTAACGGCGCATAGCTAAGGAAGGGTCCGGTGGCTGTCAACCAGAGGCATTGCAAAATTTTTATGAATCTTCGCGGGCCATCTCAGCCGGTGCCAAGGATGTCGCTCGCAGCTGTAACCGCCGATGCGCCCGCAGGCGTCAGACCGTAAATTCCCTTTTCCACCCTCTCAAACCAACCGTAGTGATCATCAGCCATCATCCGCGTCGCGCGGGACACGCCGGTTTCACGCGCCACATCCGCGCCTTTGCTCGCACCGGCTTCGAAAAGGTAGAGCGCAATTTTAAGGGCGTCCTGCCGATAGGCTGTGACAAGACCTTTGCGGGTCTGTCCACCTTCGTTCGGATCTCCCTGCCGTCGCGCAAATTCACGCAGCAGCGCAGTCTGACGCTTTCCCGATTTGCGCGGGCTGAACGGGCCCGGATCACAATGCACCTCGACCAGCTCATCCGACAGGCGCACTGTGATCAGCCCCAGCCCAAGGCGACGCGCCAGGCCCGTATTGTCCTTCAGTGCCCTTGCGAAGCGTTTGCCCGGCTGACGCGCCACTGCCAGATAGACATCGTCCGTTACTGCCTGTCGCGCAATGCACTGATGAAAAAGCGCGAGTGAAAATCCGAGCTTCAGCTCGACCACAACCGGCGGCTCGCCCCCTCTGACAGCAACCACATCGGCGGCCCCGACTTCGGCCTTCACCACATACCCCTGATCCTCAAGAAAGGATTTTACAGGGGGATAAAGGTTTGTCTCGCTGGGTTTCGTCACTTTTTCCGTCCCGGAACCGGTTGGCTTGATCCTGCCCGCAACGGACGCCCGACCGCAACCTCCATCCGCTGTAAACCACGATGCCGCACTGCAGCAGGCGCGGGGTGACAACGCAGAGCACCATGCTATAAGGCCCGCGAATTCAGTTGCATTATCAGGAACACAAAAATGACCACGCTCGTTTTCGGCCACAAGTCCCCCGACACCGACAGCACAGGATCGCCCATTATCTGGGCCTGGTATCTCAACCAGATCAAAGGCGAAAAGGCCGAGGCCGTGTTGTTGGGTGACCCAAATACCGAGGCAAAATTCGTCGTCGAACGCTGGGGGCTTACCATGCCGCGTGTTCTAGGCCGTCTCGATGAAGACGCACCTGTTGTGATCGTTGACACCAACAACCCTGCGGAGCTGCCGGACAATATCAATGACGCCGACATCCGCCAGATTATCGACCACCACAAACTGGTCGGCGGACTGGAAACGAAAGGGCCGATCGACATCCGTATCGAACCACTCGCCTGTACGGCCACCATCATGTGGAAGATGATCGGCAAGGACATGGCGCAGATGCCTGAAAACGTCAAAGGCGCCATGCTGTCGTGCATTCTGTCGGACACGCTGGAGTTCCGTAGCCCGACAACCACGCAGGAAGACAAGGCAATTGCGCATGATCTGGCCAAAGATCTGGGCGTTGATATTGCAGAATACGCAGCCGAAATGTTCGCGGCAAAATCCGATGTCTCTGCCTTTTCAGAAGCAGAACTGCTGCGCATGGACAGCAAGGAATACGCGGTTGGCGGCAAGCAGTTCCGGGTGTCGGTTCTGGAAACCACCTCACCGGCGCAGGTTCTTGACCGCAAGGATGCGTTGATGGCGGCCATGCCCGGCGTAGCCAAAGAAGACGGCGCTGACGAAGTACTGCTTTTTGTCGTCGACATCCTGAATGAAGAGGCAACTCTGCTGGTGCCCAACGACACTGTGAAAACCGTGGCCGAGAAAAGCTTTGATGCCGCAGTGGATGGCGACACGGTCGTATTGCCCGGCATAATGAGCCGCAAAAAACAGATCATCCCGAATCTCGCGGTCTAACCATTTTTCAAATGCCATAATTTTTCCGAACGGCGCCGCATTGGCGCCGTTTTGCCACGCCACGCAGGGCATATGACCCTGACCGCTGTTCTTTTCTATCTCGTTCCGCTGAATGCCATGACCTGGATGGCATTCCGTTCCGACAAACATCGCGCGCTGGCAAAGACACGCCGGATACCCGAAATCACACTGCTTGCCCTGTCGCTCTGCGGTGGCTGGCCCGCGGCGAAACTGGCACAGCGCAGGTTCCGGCACAAAACCAGAAAGCAGCCTTTTGGGTTTATGCTGAATGTCGTCCCTGTGATCTGGGCAGGTGTTATCGTGGTGCCGCTTGCGCTGAGTCATCTTGAGACACTGGAGTTCTCCGGCTTCGGCGCGAAGAAAGATCGCGACACACCCCGGTTTTTTCAGAGCGTCAGCAACTGAGCAGAGCTTTTGTCTGGCGATTACACGGCCAGTCCGGCATAGAACGGCAACAGCTCCCAGTTCAGGATACCGCTCAGAATGACCCGGATCATCTCCGCACTTGCCGAAATTTCCGCGCAATATGACGCGCTTTTTGTCGATCTGTGGGGCTGCGTGCACAACGGCGTGCAGGCTCTCCCTGGTGCCGTCTCGGCGCTGCAGAAATATCGCGCAAGCGGGGGCAAGGTAGTACTCGTCACCAACTCCCCACGTCCGCGGGCCGGCGTTCGCAAACAGCTGGTCCACTTTGGCGTGCCGGATGATGCCTGGGACACCATTGCCACATCAGGCGACAGCGCCCGGTCAGCCATGTACCGGGGTGTCGTCGGGAAAAAGGTCTGGCACATCGGGCCACCCACTGACCTGAAATTCTTTGAACCGATCAACGTCGTCGATAACCCGCTGGTCATAGAGAGGGTGGCGCTGGAAGACGCCGAGGGAATGGTCTGCACCGGCCCGTTCGACAGCCTCGCAGAGCCCGCTGTCATGCGCCCACAGTTTCTGATGGCCAAGCAGATGGGCCTGAAACTCCTGTGTGCCAATCCGGATATCGTGGTGGACCGGGGCGAGGTCCGCGAATGGTGTGCCGGTGCCCTGGCCGCTCTGTATACTGAAATGGGCGGTGAGAGCCTCTATTTCGGCAAACCCTATCCGCCGATCTATGATCTCGCACGCCGCAGGCTGGCGGAGCTGGGCGCGCGCGTCCCGGACGACCGGATTCTGGCAATCGGTGACGGCATACTCACCGACATAGCCGGGGCCATGGGAGAGGATATTGATTCGCTGTTTATTTCCGGCGGCCTTGCGGCAGAAGAAACAAAGACTTCTGAGCAACCCGATCCGGATGCGCTAGCCTCCTATCTTTCAAAGGAAAAATCGAGTCCGACCTTTACAATAGGGCATTTGCGCTGACCTATTTTTCCCTTGATTTTCTGCGCCCGCAAAGTAATTAAGTTTCAACTTTAGTGTCGTAAGTTTCAGAAAATTACCGGAAGGCGCGCAATGTTGGATAACCTGCCCCGAGGCACGATCTGCATCGAAGACATCGAAATGGGGATGTCCCGCTACCTTCAGAAGGTAGTGACGGACGAAGACATCGAAATGTTTGCGCAGATCTCCACGGACCGGAACCCGGTACACCTGGACGATGACTACGCACGCGATACGATCTTCGGGGGGCGCATCGCACACGGGATGCTGACCGCGGGGCTGATTTCTGCGGTGATCGGTGAACAGCTGCCCGGCCACGGTACGGTATACCTTGGCCAGTCCCTGAAGTTCCTCGCACCGGTCCGCCCGGGCGATCTGGTGCACGCCGAGGTCACTGTTACCGACATTGATCCCGCCAAACGCAGGGTCCGGATGGAGTGCCAGTGTAGCGTCGACGGCAAAAAGGTACTGGCAGGCGAAGCGACTGTCCTGGCGCCCTCGCGCAAATTCGACTGATCGCGCGCTCCTGAAAGCGCCTCTCACGGCTTGCACCTGTGCGCCCCGGCGGCTAACCACGGGGCATGAAAATACTGCGCGACTATCAGTTTGTAGACCCGGCAGACCGCGGTGCCACCGCCGCCATCGGCAATTTTGACGGGGTGCATATCGGTCACCAGTCGGTGATCTCGCTGGCGCGCTCCGCTGCACCGGATGCACCGCTGGGGGTCCTGACTTTCGAGCCGCACCCACGGGCTTTTTTTGCACCGGATGCCCCGCCCTTTCGCCTGATGAGCCGTGAAGCCCGTGCCAGTCGCCTTGAAAAGCTGGGAGTCGAAGTTCTGTGCGAACTCAACTTCAATGCCGCCCTTGCGGCTCTTGCGCCACAGGAGTTTGCGCGTCGGGTTATTGCGGATGGGTTCGGCCTGAAACACGTGATTGTCGGCTCGGATTTCTGCTTTGGTAAGGGACGCGCGGGGACCGCCGCGGATCTTGTACAGTTTGGCCGGCAAATGGATTTTGGTGTCACTGTTGCACCACTTGTGTCTCAGGCGGAAACCACTGTTTCTTCCACCGCAATCCGCCGTGCTCTGAGTGATGGTGCGCCGCGCGATGCAGCGGCGATGCTGGGCCACTGGCACAGGATTGAGGGGCCGGTGATCGGCGGCGAACAACGCGGCCGCGAGCTGGGATATCCGACGGCCAATATGTCCATCGATGGGCTGCACCCCCCCGCCTTTGGTGTCTATGCGGTGCTGGTTGACGTGCTCAGCGGACCCCACGCAGGCAGTTATCACGGTGTCGCCTCGATGGGCGTGCGCCCGATGTTCGGGGAAAACCGCCCGAACCTGGAAACCTTCATCTTTGACTTTCAGGGCGACCTTTACGGCACACCTTTGTCGGTCGGTCTTGTGGAATACCTGCGGCCAGAGGCGAAGTTTGACGGGCTTGATGCCCTGATCACCCAGATGGATGCTGACAGCGTCCGGACACGCGATATTCTGGCCGCGCTGTGAAGGATCCGATCAACCGTGCAGGCCTCGGCCACAGGTTCTGGGAGCGCAAGCCGCTCTCGGCAATGAACGATCAGGAATGGGAAGCGCTGTGCGACGGTTGCGGGAAATGCTGCCTGAACAAACTGGAAGATGAAGACAGCGGCGACGTTGCACTGACTCGCGTCGCCTGCCGGTTGCTGGATGACGAAAGCTGCCGCTGTGCGCAGTACGACATCCGCCACCAGTTTGTGCCCGACTGCATTGTTCTGAAGCCCGGCAATCTGGATACGCATGCCTACTGGATGCCACAGACCTGTGCATACCGGCTGCTGTGGCTCGGCAAGCCGCTTTATGACTGGCATCCGCTCATCAGCGGCACCCCGCAGTCAGTCCATGATGCAGGCATTTCAGTGCGCGGGATGACCCTGAGCGAGTTCGACGTTCCCGAAGACGAATGGGAAGAGCATATAATTGAGGAGCCGACCTGATGTATTTTGCTTCTGACAATGCCGGAGCCGCGCACCCTCAGGTGATGCAACACGTAAACGAGGCCAACGCAGGCTTTGCTTTGCCCTACGGTGCTGATCCGATCATGGACGGTGTAAAAGCCAGGATCCGCGATGTTTTTGAGGCACCGGACGCCGCTGTTTATCTTGTCGCGACAGGTACTGCTGCCAACAGCCTGGCGCTGGCCTGCTATTGCGCGCCCTGGCAGACGACGTTCTGCTCAGAGGTCGCCCATGTGCACGAGGATGAATGCAACGCGCCGGAGTTTTATTCAGGGGCCAAACTGACGCTGGTGCGCGGCGGCGACAAGATGACGGCAGACGCGCTGGAAACGGCGATCCGCTCTGAAAACACGCGCGGTGTGCATGGCCCTCAGCGCGGGCCTGTGTCGATCACTCAGGTGACAGAACGCGGCCGTGTCTACAGCCTGGAAGAGCTGCGCGCCCTGACAGATGTGGCAAAAAAGTATGATCTTCCGGTCCACCTGGATGGCGCGCGTTTTGCAAATGCGATGGTGGCTCTTGGGTGCACACCAGCAGAGATGACTTGGAAGTCCGGCGTTAACGTTGTCAGTTTCGGAGGCACAAAGAACGGCTGCCTGGGGGTAGAAGCCGTTATCATGTTCGATCCGGACAAGGCGTGGGAGTTCGAGCTGCGACGCAAACGGGGCGCACACCTCTTTTCCAAGCACCGCTATCTGTCGGCGCAAATGGCAGGATACCTTGATAACGATCTCTGGCTGGAAACCGCGCGTCAGGCGAATGCGAATGCCGCGCATCTGATCTCAGGGTTGCGGTCTGCCGGGGCAGAATTTGTGCATGAACCGCAGGCCAACATGATCTTTGCAGCGTTTCCGCGCCGCATTCACCGCGCGCTGCATGACGCCGGAGCGGTCTATTATATCTGGTCAGGCGAGCTGGAGGGCGATGACCCCGAAGAGATGCTTGAGGCGCGCCTTGTCTGCGACTGGTCAGTGACAACCGCGCAGATTGACACGTTCCTCGGCCTTTTCGACCAGTGACCGGATTGCCTCTGCGGTCTCACTAGCGTGGGTAACCGGGCTCATATGTCCGGCACCCCCGATCGTCACCTCATGCGCGTCAGGCAGCCTCTGGGCCAGCGCGTGGTTGATTTGGCGTGTGACTTCCAGACTTTGCGCCCCACGGATCAGGGTCACAGGCATATCTGCCCGCTCTGCGGCGCCGGGCCGTAACAGACCTGCATTATCGTCAAAGATCGCAGGTGTCTGGGCCGGCACCATATGAACACGCTCTGTCATGTAATGTTTTGACTTTTCAGAGATATCTGCCCAGCGCGTGCCATCTCCTCACTGGCGGTTGAAAAGCCGCGCCGCCACAGCGAAATCCCCGCGTTCTATCGCCTCCGTCCATGGTTTTGCTGATTTCAGATGCGCTGCCAGATGTGCCTGACCGGTCCCGTTCAGTGCGGCAAAGAAAACCGGCTCAATCAGGGTCAGACTGCGCACCATCTGCGGATTTTCGACTGCAAGCCGCAGCGCAACCGTGGCACCGAATGAATGACCGATCAGATGCTGTGGTTCTGCGAGATGCGGCAGCGCAGTGTCGCAGCAGGCGCGGTGCAGATCTGTGGTGCTGTCCCACGCGGGACCATGCCCATGACCCGGAAGGTCAAAGGCCGTAAACGTCAGCAGGTCGCTCAGGTGCCCGGCGACCCCGCGCCACATGCCCGAATGACCCAGCGTACAGTGGATGGCCAGGGCCGGGTAAGGGCCCGCCCCCCATACCCGTGCCTCAGAATGCGAGGTCACAGATTTCCGGACAGATGCGCATCCAGATCATCAATCCGGTCCTGCCCCCAGAAACGCGCATCGCCGTCCGTGATATAAAAAGGTGAGCCGAACACGCCGCGCTCAACAGCCTCTTCCAGGTTGGCCGCGTAGGTTTCAGCCCCCACCAGCATACCGCTGTCTGCCAGGGACGGGTCAAACCCGGCGGCCCCGAGACAATCACGCACAACGTCATCCTGTGCAATATCCCTGTCTTCGGCCCAGACAGCGCGCAAAAGGCCGGTACAGAGCGCCCCTATATCGCCACCACCCGCATTCTGCGCGGCGATCACCGCATAGGCCGAAGGTGCCTGGTTCGTGGGCCAGTGGGCCGGTTTCAGGTTAAAGGGCATGTCCAGTTTTCTGGCCTGGCGCACAAGCTCCTGAGCCCGGTACTCCACGCGGCTGAAATGCCGGTCTTTGGGGGGTGTTCCACCCGTCCGGGAAAACAAGCCCATGATATCCAATGGCTTGTAGGTAATCGTGGCACCGTGCTTCTGCGCGACCTTTTCCGCCCGGTTCCCGGCAAGGTAGGCGTAAGGGGAGATGGTTGAGAAAAACAGATCAATATGCGCCATTTTGCGGCTCCTAGCTGGGTCTGGGTTCTTTGCCGATTGGTAAGGCCGTGTTAGGTGGAGTCAACATCACGAATCTGTCACATTCCCGTGCCTCTGCTCCAGGACCCCTCCCCCATGCCACAGCTTCACGAACCAAAACTGATCTCCGGCAATGCAAACATGCCGCTGGCCCAGGCCATTGCGCGGCGCATGTCGATGCACCGGGGCATGCAGGTGGGGCTGGTCGATGCGCGCGTCGAGCGGTTCAACGACGGTGAGATCTTTGTCGAAGTGTTCGAGAACGTGCGCGGCGAGGATATGTTCATCCTGCAGTCCACCTCGAACCCCGCCAACGACAATCTGATGGAACTGCTGATCATGGCCGACGCACTCCGCCGGTCCTCGGCCGCGCGGGTCACGGCCGTTCTGCCCTATTTCGGCTACGCCCGCCAGGACCGCCGCACCAAGGCGCGCACGCCGATAACTGCAAAACTGGTCGCCAACATGCTGGTTGGCACCGGTATCGAACGTGTTCTAACGATGGACCTGCACGCGGCTCAGATCCAGGGTTTCTTTGATATTCCGGTGGACAACCTTTATGCCTCGCCGATCTTTGCCCTTGATATCAAATCAGAATTCAAGGATCGGATGGACGAACTGATGGTTGTGTCCCCGGACGTGGGCGGCGTGGCACGTGCGCGCGAACTGGCCAAGCGGATCAACTCGCCGCTGTCCATTGTGGACAAACGCCGTGAGAAACCCGGCGAAGTGGCGGAAATGAAAGTCATCGGTGATGTGACGGGGAAAATCTGCCTGATTGTGGACGATATGTGCGACACCGCCGGCACACTCTGCAAGGCAGCGGAAGTACTGATGGAGCACGGTGCCAAGGAAGTGCACTCCTATATCACCCACGGGATCATGTCCGGCCCGGCGGTCGAACGTGTCACGGCCTCGGTCATGAAGTCGCTGGTCATTACAGATACGATTGCCCCGACCAAATCCGTCAAGGAGGCCGCCAATATCCGCGTTGTGCCCACTGCACCGGTTTTCGCCCAGGCGATCCTGAACATCTGGAACGGCACCTCGGTCTCCTCGCTTTTTGAGGCGGACACGCTGAGCCCGATCTATGACGGGATGTATGCCGCGGAGTAAACGCAGCGTACGCGCAACACTCCGGTCATGGTAGCGGGGTCCCGGGGCCAGCGCGCGGGAAAAGCCCCTGTAAAACATGGCAAAACCGCAGGTCGGTATCACGTCGGTAAAACGTCGGTATTACGTCGGTGTTTTTGTCGGTGTGTCCCGCGCGGTGGCTGAAACGGGCTTTTTCCAAACACTCCCTTACCGCTGCGACCGGCGCATGCCATCCCCGCAGACCCCTGCCGCTGCGCGCCGGACGCGTGTTCTCACGCGGCCCGGGGCATGGCGTCTGTCCCGCGCCCGCGCGGGGCAGTCCTTTGGATCACAGCGGGTTCAGGACCAGCGGATCAGTCCGATAATGGCCGAGGTCGCGTAAAAGAACTGCAGCACCAGAAAAGCCCAGCGTTTGTCGATCACCGCCCAGCCGGCAAAGAGCAGCGCCGAGGCCAGCAGCAGGGCAAAGCCGGTGATCTCGTTGCCGGTGTTCGAGGCAATGAGCAGCGCATAGAGGATCGCAAGACCCGAACCCAGCACCTCAAAGAATGTCGTCCATCTGCGCTTGTTCATCGCACCCTCACATGTTCGGGAAATAATCCTCGCAATCGCCCTCGCGATAGACGTCAGCTGTACAGCAGTGCAGCCCGCCGCCAAAGGCATAGGCGTCGCGCAGTTCCACCTCGACGACCTCCATGCCCAGTTTATCCATCTGCTCCGCCTGGTAGACTTCTGATTTCTCAACACAGACGGTTTTAGGATCGAGTACAAGAACGTTCATGCTCAGCCAGGTCGAGGAATAGCACAGTGGTGGCGGTGTGTTATGCGCCGGCTGTGCGGCATCCACGATGTCCCAGCCGTTTTTCTCGAACATACCGCGCTGGTCTTCGGGCAGACGGCGCTGCGGGTTGTTCAGGATCAGACCCGGGCGCAGTGGCGTGAAGGTTGCATCGATGTGGATGGGGTACGGGTCACCGGGGAAGTTCACCGTATGCACACGGTGTTCCGGGAAGTGCCGGCGCAGCCATTCGATCCCCTTGAGGTTTGTCGTAAATCCGTGCTGCACGACAAGGTCACGCCCAAAGCGCAGCACGTCGGCCGCATCAAAAAGCGGCTCTTCCTCGGTGGTGACAAAGAACTTTTCAGCTGCCCACTGCAGGCGCTTTTCCACGCCGATTTTGTCGCTCAGGTAATCGGGGTGATAGTCCGCATCGGTCAGGCGCGGTTTGGGAGCACTTTCATGACGGAAATTCGGGTCCTCATCAAAATACTGCTGCATCAGCGGGCGATAGTTCAGGTATTCGAACCAGCGGCAGCGATAGGACATCGTTGCCTCCAGCATCTCGGAACCAACGGTCAGAAGCACGTCACGCGGTGGCATACAGCCGAACTGGCTGTCAGTATGAAAGTCCGGGGTTGTGGCGGGCAGCGAGTGGTCAATCGAAGTGGGCCGGTCGACACGGATACCGCGCGCCTGCAGCTGTGCGGCAAAGTTGTCCAGCAGCTCGTTGGCGCGGTCGATGGTTTCCTGCGGGCGGCGGCCCCACTGGCCGCGCATGTCGCTGTCCTCGGGTACCTTTGCATCCAAAGCCGGCTCCTCGGGCGGGATGTGGCAGTCGTCGGCACGGCCTACGATCACATGTTTCAGCGGATCCCATTCGTTCCAGCTGTTGACCACCGTTTTCTGCATCTGCCGCCCTCCGCCGCTTGTTTTCCCCGGATGTCATTAGGGGGAATACACGCGCAGGACAAGAGCGGCAGCGACAGCCGAATGGGCGGCTGCGACTTTCAGCGGCGGGTCCAGCTGTCAGGTGCACGCCAGCGTCCCCGCGCGCCTCTGGCACGGCGTTCGACCTCGGACATCAGCCCGTCATGTTCCGGGAGCGAGCGACGATGACCCCAGACCTCTTCGCGGGTGGCAGTTCTCAGGCTATGTGAAAGTATTTCGAACATGTCAGTCTCCTTGATTTATCCTCTGACACTGAACATAGTTGCCGCATGGCCGTTCAGGCAAAACAATATGTCTTTTAATATGTAAGTTGAAATTACACTTATGGACTGGAGTAAAATCCCTTCGCTCTCGGCGCTGCGCGCCTATGAGGCAGCTGCGCGGCATCAGAGCCTCAGTGCCGCTGCTCGTGAACTGAACGTGACACATGCAGCGATCGCTCAGCATGTCCGCGCGCTGGAGCAGGAGTTCGGAGAAAGCCTTCTTGTACGCGAGGGCCGTGGGGTGATCCCCACCGATGCCGGACGCCAGCTGGCCGCGGGACTGGCCGGGGGGTTTGGCCGGATCGGGGAAGCTGTTGCCAATCAGCGAAGGCGGGGCGCGGACCGACCGGTCAATATCAGTGTGACCCCCGCATTCGCTGCAGGCTGGCTTATGCCGCGGATCGGTGAGTTCTGGGCCGCACATCCAGAGGTTCAGATCAGCATCAGCCCGGCGTCAACGGTTGTTGACCTGCGACGGGATGGGTTTGATCTGGCCGTGCGCTATGGAGAGGGTTCCTGGCCGGGACTGGATGCGGAGCTGCTGACCCGCGCCGATTACCTTGGCCTTGCGCACCCGGACCTGATCGACGGACGTAAAATAAACTGCCTCGAGGACCTGCTGGATCTGCCGTGGCTGCTGGACGCCCATGTAATGGAGCGCCGCCGCATCATAGAACGCGAGGGCGTTGATCTGGATAAGGTCAGGCTGACGATGCTCAACACCAACGAGCTGGCGCTGTCTGCTGCGGTATCTGGCCTCGGTGTTACTTTCCAGCCACGTTCGCTTGTAGAGCGCGAACTGCGCAGCGGTCAGCTGGTTGCCGTCTGTGAACTGCGGGAACAGGGGGTGGGCTACCACATTGTCACAGTGCCAGGCCGCTCTTCACCCCAGCTGGCAACGTTCCTGAAATGGCTGCGCCGGCAAAAGCCGCAATAATTCTCGGCGGCAGGTACAAGAAAGGCCCCACACGGGGGCCTTTCGGAAATTCAGGCTGCTGCCGGGTCAGACGCTGATGTGATCGCCGACGGCCACCATATCGGCGAGCAGTTTGGCGGCATCATCAACCGGTCCGGGTTCGTTTACAAATACCTCTTTGGCATTTGCCAGCGCTTCTTCAGCTTCTTTGACCATCGCATCGTGATCGGCTTTGGTCATGTCGGCCTTGGGAATCGCGCGTTCAGCCAGCACCGAAATACCTTCGGCGCTGATCTCTGCGAAACCGCCGGTGACAACATAGTCAGTTGTACCGTCCGGGCCCTCGGCACTCAGAACACCCGGGCGCAGGGTCGTGATGGTAGGCGCATGGCCCGCCATCGCTGTCATGTCGCCGTCGGCACCTGGTATCTGCACCGCTGTCACCTGCGCAGAGGCGAGGCGACGTTCCGGTGAGACAAGGTCGAACTGGACTGTATCTGCCATGGTTCAGGCTCCTTAAGCGGCGTCGGCCGCCATTTTCTCGGCTTTGGCTTTCACTTCCTCGATGCCGCCAACCATATAGAAGGCGCCCTCGGGCAGGTGGTCGTATTCGCCGGCCACAACCGCTTTGAAGCTCTCGATGGTCTCGGTCAGTGGGACCTGAACACCGTCAGAACCGGTGAAGACTTTGGCCACGTCGAACGGCTGGCTGAGGAAACGCTGGATTTTCCGGGCACGGGCCACGGTCAGCTTGTCCTCTTCGGAGAGTTCATCCATCCCCAGGATCGCAATGATGTCCTGGAGTGACTTGTAGCGCTGCAGGATACCCTGAACGTCACGGGCCACCTGATAGTGCTCTTCACCAACAACCTGCGGGTCCATCAGACGCGAGGAGCTGTCGAGCGGGTCAACGGCCGGATAGATGCCCAGCTCGGAAATCGCACGGGACAGAACCGTTGTCGCGTCAAGGTGCGCAAAGGATGTCGCCGGCGCAGGGTCGGTAAGGTCGTCCGCAGGGACGTAGACGGCCTGCACAGATGTAATGGAGCCTGCTTTGGTCGATGTAATCCGTTCCTGCATCGCACCCATGTCGGTTGCGAGTGTCGGCTGGTAGCCCACAGCGGAAGGAATACGGCCCAGCAGAGCGGACACCTCGGAACCCGCCTGTGTAAAGCGGAAGATGTTGTCCACAAAGAACAGAACGTCGGTACCGGACTGGTCACGGAACTGTTCGGCCAGCGTCAGGCCGGTCAGAGCAACGCGCATACGTGCTCCGGGAGGCTCGTTCATCTGACCGTAGACCAGGGCAACCTGCGAGTTCTCAAGGTTTTCAGGGTCGATCACGTTGGATTCGATCATCTCGTGGTAAAGGTCGTTGCCCTCACGAGTCCGCTCGCCCACGCCCGCGAATACGGAATAGCCCGAGTGCACTTTGGCGATGTTGTTGATCAGTTCCATAATGAGAACTGTTTTGCCCACACCCGCACCGCCGAAGAGGCCGATTTTACCGCCCTTGGCGTAAGGTGCGAGCAGGTCGATAACCTTGATGCCGGTTTCCAGCACTTCGGAAGTTGTCGATTGTGCCGCGAATTCCGGTGCATCCTGGTGAATGGAGCGTTTCTCGTCCGCGTTTACAGGGCCCTGTTCGTCCACGGGCTCACCCACGACGTTCATGATGCGGCCCAGCGTTGCGTTGCCAACCGGGATCGAGATCGGGCCACCGCTGTCTGTCACGGTCTGGCCACGTACGAGGCCTTCGGTGCTGTCCATCGCAATGGCGCGCACGGTGTTCTCACCAAGGTGCTGCGCAACTTCGAGAACCAGGCGGTTGCCGTTGTTGTCCGTTTCAAGCGCGTTGAGAATCTCCGGCAGGTGATCCTCGAACTGGACGTCGACGACCGCGCCGATGACCTGTGTAAGTTTGCCGACTGCATTTGCCATGTCGTTTCTCCGGTTTGTTCTACAGCGCTTCCGCGCCGGAAATAATTTCGATCAGCTCGTTGGTGATGACAGCCTGACGCGAGCGGTTGAACTCGATGGTCAGCTTGTCGATCATTTCGCCTGCATTGCGGGTCGCGTTGTCCATTGCAGACATCCGGGCACCCTGTTCAGAGGCGCCGTTTTCCAGCAGAGCAGAGAAGATCTGTGTTGCCACACCGCGCGGCAGAAGGTCGGCGAGGATCGCCTCTTCGTCCGGCTCGTAGTCAAAGAGCGTCGAGGCCTCATCGCCTTCGGCATCTTCGAAGCTGGCGGGGATGATCTGCTGCGCCGTCGGGATCTGGCTGACAACATTCACGAACTTCGCGTAGAAGATCGTGGCAACGTCAAACTCGCCACCATCAAAGCGGGCCAGAATGTCTTTGGCGATGCCCTGAGCATCGGCATAGCCGACGCGCTTGACCTCGGTCAGATCCACATGGCCGATGAAAAGCGATCCGAAATCACGCTTCAGCTGGTCACGGCCCTTTTTGCCGACGGTGAGGATTTTGACCTCTTTCCCTTCGGCCTGCAGCTTTGCTGCGTGGGTTTTCGCCAGCTTGGCAATGTTCGAGTTGAAGCCGCCGCAGAGGCCGCGTTCGGATGTCATCACGACCAGCAGCTGCACCTTGTCGCTGCCGGTGCCCGACAGCAGTTTGGGCGCAGAATCCGATCCGCCCACGGAAGAGGCAAGATTTGCCATCACCGCGTTGAAACGCTCCGTATAGGGGCGCGACTGCTCAGCAGCCTCCTGCGCGCGGCGAAGTTTCGCCGCGGCAACCATTTGCATGGCCTTTGTGATCTTGCGGGTCGATTTGACCGACTCGATCCTGTTTTTCAGGTCCTTAAGACTTGGCATGGGCCTACCTCTTAAGCGAAGTCAGTGGCGAATTCGCTGATCGCTGCTTTGAGCCTGTCGGCGGCATCGCCTTTGATCTTCGGATCTTCATTTGTGATCCATTCCAGCACATCGTTGTGCTTGGACCGCATATGCGCCAGCAGGCCTGTCTCGAAGCGACCAACGTCCTTGACGTCAACCTTGTCGAGGAAACCGTTTGTACCGGCAAAGATCACGCAGACGATTTCCGCGTTGGTCAGCGGCGAATACTGCGCCTGCTTCATCAGTTCAGTCAGGCGCGCACCACGGGCCAGCAGCTGCTGTGTGGAGGCGTCAAGATCGGAACCAAACTGTGCAAAGGCCGCCATTTCACGGTACTGAGCCAGCGACAGTTTCACCGGGCCAGCCACCGACGACATTGCAGATGTCTGAGCGGAAGAACCCACGCGGGATACCGACAGACCCGTGTTCACGGCCGGGCGGATACCCTGATAGAAAAGCTCTGTCTCGAGAAAGATCTGGCCATCCGTGATCGAGATCACGTTGGTCGGAATAAACGCCGAAACGTCGCCACCCTGGGTTTCGATGATCGGCAGGGCCGTCAGCGAACCGTTACCTGCGTCATCACCCAGCTTCGCAGAGCGTTCCAGAAGGCGGGAGTGGAGATAGAAAACGTCACCCGGATAGGCTTCACGGCCTGGTGGGCGGCGCAGCAGCAGGGACATCTGGCGATAGGACACGGCCTGCTTGGAGAGGTCATCATAGATGATCAGCGCGTGGCGGCCATTGTCGCGGAAATGCTCGGCCATGGCTGTCGCAGCATAGGGTGCCAGGAACTGCATGGGTGCAGGCTCGGAGGCGGTCGCGGCAACTACAATGGAGTAGTCAATCGCGCCGGTTTCTTCGAGCTTTTTCACCAGCTGCGCCACGGTGGAGCGCTTCTGGCCGATGGCGACATAGACGCAGTAGAGCTTTTTGCCCTCATCGTCGCCGGCGGCATCGTTATAGGATTTCTGATTCAGGATCGCGTCGAGGGCCACAGCTGTTTTGCCGGTCTGACGGTCACCGATGATCAGCTCGCGCTGGCCACGGCCGATCGGGATCATGGAGTCGACGGCCTTGAGGCCTGTCGCCATGGGCTCGTGCACGGATTTACGCGGGATAATGCCCGGCGCCTTGACGTCTGCCTGCGAAGAGGTTTTCGCGTTGATCGGGCCCTTGCCGTCAATGGGATTGCCCAGACCGTCAACAACGCGGCCCAGCAGTTCGTCACCTGTCGGAACGGACACGATTGAGTTCGTGCGCTTGACGGTGTCGCCTTCTTTGATGTCACGGTCGGAGCCGAAGATAACCACACCGACGTTGTCGGATTCGAGGTTTAGCGCCATACCCTGGATACCGCCGGGGAATTCGACCATTTCACCGGCCTGCACATTGTCCAGACCGTAAACACGCGCGATACCGTCACCGACGGAGAGTACGCGGCCCACTTCGGCCACTTCAGCTTCCTGGCCGAAGTTTTTGATCTGGTCCTTCAGGATCGCAGAAATTTCTGCTGCTTGGATACCCATTTATCCGACCTCTTTCATTGCATTCTGGAGGGAATTCAGTTTCGAGCGGATCGACGTGTCGATCATGCGCGAACCAACTTTAACGACAAGTCCGCCGATGAGGCTTTCATCGACGGAAGCTTTGAGTTTTACGTCTTTGCCAGTGGACGCTTTCAGCGTTTTCGCGAGCTTGTCCGACTGGGTTTTCGTGAGCGCCTTGGCCGAGACGACCTCTGCAGTCACCTCACCCTTGTCGGCCGCAATCAGTTCCTGCAGCGTCGACAGCAGCTGCGGCAGAACAAACAGGCGGCGCTTCTGCGCCATCAGCGCAAGCGTGTTTGCGGTGGTCTCTGACAGCGACATCTTCTGAGCGATCGCAGAAATGGCACCGGCCTGCTCGTCGCGCGTGTATACTGGCGAATGGATCAGCGCGTTAAAGTCGCCACTGTCGCTCAGGGCGGCCTGCAGCGCATCGATGTCTGCTTCCAGTTTTTTGACGGCTTTGCCTTCTCTGGCGATCTCGAAGACCGCAGTGGCATAGCGTTTCGCAATGCCTGTGGAAATCGAAGCTGGTTCTGACACGTCCACCCTTCCGATGTTCTGGCCCCGGATATGCGAACAGATCGCGTCACCGGGAGTGTTGGCGCGGCTTGATTCAAGTCAAGACGTCGAAATCAGCGGTGATGTAACAGACGTGATCAGACCCCGCAACATATGATCGCACCGCCGCTGGAGACGTGTTTTCCCATGTTTTCAGAGCCTTGGCCCAGGTGCGACGGTTTGGCAGGTCAGAAAGTTTACAAAAACAGTGAAATATCCTGTGTCAGACCCGATTCCCGCGCCACAAATTCGCGCATACCGGCGGTTTTCGCGGGCCCCGACAGCTCAGACACCTCTCGCGGCCGGCTTCAGCACACCGACGGCACTCGCACGCGGCGCGCGCGACACTTTTCCTTTGGGTGGATAGACCAGCTTTGTGGCCTCTACCATAAAGGCTCCACCTGCCATCATGGTGGGCATACGTCGACCGATGTTCTCGAAGGCAGCGCCGGATTTCATCCACCAGCGCTTTGAGGAAGGGATCTGATAGAGTGCACCAAGGTGACGTTCGGGCAGGAACTGGTGTTTGCGCAGCTGTGTCTCGAGCTGACCCGGCGAATAGGGACGTCCGAAGCCGAATGGCGTACGGTCACGCCGTGCCCACAGGCCGGCCCGGTTGGGCACAATGAACAGCGCCCGGCCACCCGGCCCCAGAACGCGCCAGCACTCCTCAAGAAGGTCAAAGGCACGTTCGGAGGTTTCCAGTCCGTGCAACAGCACCAGCTTGTCCACATGCCCCGTCTCAATGGGCCAGAGTGTTTCTTCGATGAGTGCCGAGACGTTTGTCATCCCCGCAGGCCAGGGCATCACCCCCTGTGGTCCGGGCATCAGCGCCATAACCCGCCGGGCATCGCCGAGATAGGGACGCAGCAAAGGTGCTGCGAACCCGTACCCGACCACGGTCTGACCCTTGGCCTCGGGCCAGATCTCGAGCATTCTGCCGCGAAGGCTCGCCTGGGCCGCACGGCCCAGCGCAGAACGATAGTAAAAGTCGCGCAGGTCCTGGACATCCAGGTGCATTGCAGGTGGCCCCGTGTTGGTTCACTGTCAGTACATAGTGTCGCAAAACCGCAGGAGAATGACCATGGCCCCCGAAATCGTTACTGTCCCTTGCCTGAGCGACAATTATGCCTTCCTGATCCACGATCCTGCCAGCCACCGCACAGCACTGGTGGACGTCCCCGAAGCAGCCCCCGTGCTCGCAGCCCTGGATACGCGTGGCTGGCAGCTGGACGAGGTCTGGCTCACGCATCACCACGATGACCATGTTCAGGGGCTGGATGCTGTGCTGGACAGGTACAGTGCGCGCGTGACCGGGGCCGCAGCAGATTCCCACCGGCTGCCAGCCCTTGATGTGCAGGTTGCCGGTGGCGATACGCTGGATTTTGCGGGCCATCCGGTTCAGGTGATGGATGTGCCCGGTCATACTCTGGGTCACATCGCCTTCTACCTCGAAGCCGCTGGTGCGGCCTTCACTGCCGACAGCCTCATGGCACTGGGTTGCGGACGGCTTTTCGAGGGCACGCCTGCGCAGATGTGGGCTTCGCTGTCGCAACTGAGGCAGCTGCCCGGCGACACGCTCATCTGTTCAGGCCATGAATACACCGCCGGTAATGCTAAGTTCGCGTTAACTATTGATCCGGATAATCCTCAACTTATATCACGAAGTGAACAGATCACGGCGGCGCGGGCCTCCGGGATCCCCACTGTCCCTTCAACTCTGGCTCTCGAACTGGCGACCAACCCGTTCCTGAGAGCCGCTGACCCGGACATCCGCAGGCGCCTTGGTATGAACGATGCGCAGGACGTGGATGTCTTTGCCGAAATCCGCGCCCGCAAGGACGCATTCTGACGCCTGTATCGTGACCAGCATGACGGCTTCACACAATTTGTGACCGTCAGATCAAAGAAAAAACTTGAAGCCGGGCCGCGATCAACCAAACTCTAATACTATGAGGCCATGGTTGGCTGAGGGGCTGGCATTCATCAGCCCTCCCACCGACCCCGATAAGAAGGAGCACAGACCGTGCCTTCATTCTCGACCACACTGGAACAGGCAATCCACTCGGCGCTGGCCCTGGCCAATGCGCGCCGGCACGAGTTTGCCACCCTCGAGCATCTTCTTCTGGCCCTTATCGATGAACCCGACGCCACACGCGTTATGAAGGCCTGCAGCGTCGATGTTGACGACCTGCGCGCCACTCTGGTGGAATTTGTCGATGAGGACCTGAGCAATCTTGTCACCGATGTGGACGGCTCCGAAGCCGTTCCCACTGCTGCCTTCCAGCGGGTCATTCAGCGCGCTGCCATCCACGTACAGTCGTCTGGCCGCACTGAAGTGACCGGCGCCAATGTACTGGTAGCAATTTTTGCGGAACGCGAAAGCAACGCGGCTTATTTCCTGCAGGAGCAGGATATGACCCGTTATGACGCGGTGAACTTCATCGCTCACGGGGTTGCCAAGGATCCGGCCTATGGCGAGCAGCGCCCGGTGTCCGGCGCGCCGGAGGCCGAAGAAGAGGCCCAGGGCGTCACCGACGGCGAAAAGAAAGAGAGCGCACTCGAGAAATATTGCGTGGATCTCAATGCCAAGTCCCGTGAGGGCGACATTGATCCGCTGATCGGTCGCGATTCCGAGGTTGAGCGCTGCATCCAGGTACTGTGCCGCCGCCGTAAAAACAACCCCCTGCTGGTGGGTGATCCGGGCGTAGGCAAAACGGCCATCGCCGAAGGCCTCGCGCGCAAGATCGTCGCCGGTGAAACGCCAGAGGTTCTGGCCGAGACCACGATCTATTCGCTGGACATGGGCGCACTGCTTGCAGGCACGCGCTACCGCGGTGATTTCGAGGAACGTCTCAAAGCTGTTGTTTCCGAACTTGAAGACCACCGGGACGCCGTGCTGTTCATCGACGAGATCCATACAGTGATCGGTGCAGGTGCGACATCAGGCGGGGCAATGGATGCGTCCAATCTGCTGAAACCTGCACTGGCGGGTGGCAAGCTGCGCACCATGGGCTCAACGACCTACAAAGAATTCCGTCAGCATTTCGAGAAGGACCGCGCGCTCAGCCGCCGCTTCCAGAAGATCGACGTCAACGAGCCGTCGGTCGAGGACGCCGTGAAAATCCTGCGGGGTCTCAAGCCGTACTTTGAAGATCACCACTCGGTCAAATATACGGCTGACGCGATAAAAACCTCTGTCGAGCTTGCGTCGCGTTATATCAATGACCGCAAGCTGCCGGACAGTGCCATCGACGTCATCGACGAAGCAGGCGCGGCACAGCACCTGGTGGTCGCCGCCAAACGTCGCAAGACCATCGGCACCAAAGAGATCGAGAACGTGGTGGCGAAAATCGCCCGCATCCCGCCGAAAAACGTCTCAAAGGACGATGCAGAGGTGCTCAAGGATCTCGAAGGATCGCTCAAACGTGTGGTCTTTGGTCAGGACAAGGCCATCGAGGCGCTGTCCTCGGCGATCAAACTGGCCCGTGCCGGCCTGCGCGAACCCGAAAAGCCCATCGGCAATTATCTCTTTGCAGGCCCCACCGGTGTAGGCAAAACCGAAGTGGCAAAACAACTGGCCGATACGCTGGGCGTGGAACTGCTGCGGTTCGATATGTCGGAATACATGGAGAAACACGCGGTTTCCCGCCTGATCGGCGCCCCTCCGGGTTATGTAGGCTTTGATCAGGGTGGTATGCTTACCGATGGCGTCGACCAGCACCCGCACTGTGTGCTCCTGCTGGACGAGATGGAAAAAGCTCATCCGGACGTCTATAACATCCTGCTGCAGGTTATGGATCACGGCAAGCTGACCGATCATAACGGTCGCACTGTCGATTTCCGCAATGTGGTGCTGATCATGACGTCAAATGCCGGTGCTGCGGAGCAGGCAAAAGAAGCCATCGGCTTTGGCCGCGACCGCCGGGAAGGCGAGGATACAGCCGCGATCGAACGGACGTTCACGCCTGAATTCCGCAACCGTCTGGATGCAGTCATCAGCTTTGCACCGCTGCCCAAAGAGGTCATCCTCCGGGTGGTCGAAAAGTTCGTGCTTCAGCTTGAGGCCCAGCTGATGGACCGCAACGTCACCATCGAGCTGACCAAACCGGCAGCTGAATGGCTGGCCGACAAAGGGTACGACAGCAAAATGGGCGCGCGTCCGCTGGGCCGGGTCATCCAGGAGCATATCAAAAAGCCTCTGGCCGAAGACCTGCTGTTTGGCAAGCTTGCCAAGGGCGGCGTGGTCCGGGTCGGTGTGAAAGCCGGTGAAATTGATCTGAAGATCGAAGGCCCGGACAAGCCCCGTATCTCAGGCGACAAGCCACCGCTGCTGACAGCCGAGTAAAATCAAACAACCGAAACCCCGCCCGAACGGCGGGGTTTCTTTTTTCGGGCTGCCTTCGAACGCAGAAACCTGGCGCGAAAAGCCAAGCGGCCGTCGCAAAGGCTGTCCATCAAAGACACAATGCCCCGCGCGCAGGTGCGCTCGACAATGCCATCGGTGGCGGTCCGGTGTCTGCGTGCATTGAAACCAGCATATGCTGAACGGCAAGCGTCGCAAAACACTCATCGCTCTGTAAACTTCAGTTCAATACGCCGGTTCTGGGCCCGCGCCTCTTCTGTGTCACCTGTGGCCACGGGCTGGAACTCGCCGAACCCGTTGGCCGCCAGACGGTCAGGCGGAATGCCCAGCGCATCGACCATGTAGCGCACAACAGACAGCGCCCGGGCCTGGCTGAGCTCCCAGTTATCGGCGAAGGCGCCAAATCCTGACAGCGGAAGGTTGTCGGTATGACCGTCCACGCGGATGATCCAGTCGATCCCCTGCGGAATCTCATCAGCCACAGCTGCCAGTATTTCTGCAACCTTCGCAACTTCAGCCCGACCTTCGGCAGACAGATCTGCGCGCGCGGGCTCGAAAAGCACCTCGGACGAGAAAACAAACCGGTCTCCCTCGATCCTGACACCTTCCTGGGTGCCCAGAACGTCGCGCAGCCTCCCGAAGAACTCGGAGCGGTACTGCTCAAGATCCTCGGCTTCAGCAGCAAGGCGGGCCGCTTCCTGCTCAAGTCTGCGCCGCTCGGCCTCTTCGAGTTCTGCCCGTCGGCGCTCTTCGGCAGCGACCCTCGCCAGAGCTGTGTTCAGATCAGATCCCAGAGACTGTAGCTGAATCTGCTGGGCAGCATCCCGATCCTTTGCATCGTCCAGCAGAGCCTGCAATCCGCCCAGCTGCGTACGAAGAGCCGCTACCTGCTGGTTCAGCAACTCAGTCTGCCGCTGCGCCTCAGCGCTCGCTGCCTCTTCCTGAGCCAGCGCTCTCCGGGCCTCGGCCAGCAATGCGGCGCGTCGCTGAGCATCTGTGGTGGTATCCTCGGCGAGAGTTTCAGCGGCAAGTTTTGCGGCCAGCGCTGCGGCCAGACGGGCGCGCAGTGCGTCCCGATCTGCTGCTGCCTCTGTTCTGTTCTGCGCCAGCGCTGCTTCAGCGGCCAGACGGGCGGCCTCTTCCTCAGCCGCAGCAGCCTGTGCATCCGTCAGCTGTGTTTCCGCAGCCTGCAACCGCGTTCTCAGATCGCGGGTGTCTGCCTGGAGCACCTCGATCTGCGCGCGTGCAGTCGCGATTTCTTCCGCGGCTGCGGCGCCCGATGTTTCCAGCCCCTCGAGCCGCAGCAGTGCAGCAGCCAGAGCCGTGTCGAGATCCGCCTCAGCCGCCCGCGCCGCTGCCAGCAGCGTCAGGGTGTCCTCGGCTTCCTTGCGCTGTGCTTCCAGCGCCAGTGTCATTGCTGTCAGTTCTGCGTCGGCATTCTCCAGACGCGCGCGCAACGCTTCTGCAGCGGCGACCTCTGCCAGCCGGGCCGCTTCTTCGTCAGATAAAGCCGACCGCGTCTCATCAAGAGCACCTGTCAGCTGCCCGATCTCTTCAGCCGCCGCCGCGTTTTGCGCCCGCAGATCAGCCACCAGTGCGTCCAGTGCCTCGCGTTGCGCTGCCGCAAGGCGGGCCGCCTCTTCCTGCGCATCAACTTCTGACCGCGCGGCGGCCAGCGCCAGGTTCAGGGCGTCCTGTTCACTGATCAGTTCGGCCTGTGCGGTCTCAAGTGCTGCGCGCACATCCTCAAGTGCTGCCACATCTCCCAGCGCGCTGTCCCGCTGAGAAATCAACGCCGCGACCTGAGCCTCAAAACTGGTGATACGCGTTTCCGCAGCTTCCAGCGCTTCGGCCTGTGCGTCACGCGTGGCTGTCAGTGCCGCGATCTGAGACTGTGCATCCGAAAGCGAGGCATCCAGCGCACCAACCCGGTTCCGCAGGTTTTCGCTCGTCTGCTCTTCGAGGCCAAGCGCCTGCGCCAGAGCCGCTACCTCGCCTGCCAGCTGGTCGAGTTCAGTCTCCTGACCGGTGATACGTTCGGTGAGCACAAACTGCACAATCATAAAGATCGTCAGCACGAACATCAGCACCAGCAACAGACCCGTCATCGCATCCACGAAGCCCGGCCAGATTGAGGCCTGGAACCGTGCGCCGGTGCGTCGGGCCAGTGCCATTGTCAGCTGCCTCCGTCAGGGAGCCGGGTGGAAGGCGGGCGCGCCCGGCGTGCCTTGAGCACTTCGGCAAGGCCGGCGATGTCCCGGCGCAACTCGGCCATGCTTTCCTGCCGTCCGGCGGAGATTTCCTCAAGTATACGCAGCATCTGCACATCGATCGAGCGCAGACGCATCCGGCTTTCTGCGTCGATTCCGTCGCCGCCCTGCCCCTGCGCCTCGATCAGGGCGATCAGCCGTTCCTGACCCGCTGCCACCCTTTCAAGAGCCGAGCTGGCCGCGTCAGGGCTCTCAATGCGCTGCGCCATATGCTCGATCGCACCCACAACATCACCGAGGCGCTGTTCGACCGCTTGGTTGCGCTGGTCAGCATTGAGAAACATCGCCTGCAGCGCTTCCATCTGTTCGCCCATATGGTCGACGATGACGGCCATCGTATTGCCATCTGCCGCTGCCTCGTCTCCCGAGGAAAACCCCACGCGCGTGATGCCGCTCAGCCATTCCTCAAGCTCGCGGTAGAAACGGTTCTGCCCGTGACCCGCAAAAAGTTCGAGCAGGCCAACAATCAGAGACCCGGCAAGACCCAGCAGCGAGGAGGCAAAGGCTACACCCATCCCGCCCAACTGCGCCTCAAGACCGGACATCAGGCGGTTGAAAACCTCCACCCCGCCTTCGCCCTCACCGGGCGCCAGGTTGCGGATGGTATCAACAACCGCCGGAACCGTCGTTGCGAGTCCGTAGAAAGTCCCCAGCAGGCCGAGAAAAATCAGCATGTTAACGATGTATCGTGTGATCTCCCGCACTTCCTCGATCCGCGTGGCGACAGATTCGAGAATGGACCTGCTGGAAGAGGCGCTGACCTGCATGCGCGCGCCGCGCTGGCGCAGCAACGAGGCAAGCGGCGCCAGCAGCTGTGGCGCCTTGATGCTGGAATCCAGGGTGTCCGTGGCGAAACGTTCGATCCACCGCACGGAACCGATGAGCTGAAACACCTGATAAAAACAGGCAATCACACCAATCAGGAACACGAAGATAATGAAGCCGTTCAGCCACGGATTGGCCTGAAAGACCGGCAACACCCGCGGCAGAGCCAGAAACGCGCCAAAGCCTGACAGTGCCAGCACAATCAGCATCAGAGAAATCTGACGGACAGGCTGTGAGAATACGGGTCTTGCTTCCTGGTCCGGTAACGCCATGCGCCCCTCGCTCCTGACCGTTATTGTGCTGCTCTGCGCGCAGTTTAACCTGAAAATGTCAGGCAGCGCCAAGGAATTATGCGGTGAGCGCCCTGACCCGGTGGCTCAGCCATTCCAGGTCCGGATCATGCAGGCCGATGTCTGCCAGATGGCTGGCCGTGTTATAGAGATACTCATCGTTCGGGCCCATTCCGCCCCGCGCCTGCGCAATGATCTGAGCCTGCTCTTCGAGCGGCATGCCGCCGCAATACTGAACGTGGTCGCGGTTAATGACATAGACAAGAGCCGTAACGCGCCGCCCGTCGTGCAGGTCAATCTCAAGGTCACGCTCCAGATAGGCCGACGAAATCAGTTCGCGCTCGCGCAGATATGCCAGTGTTTCGGCCTCGCGCCCTGCAGTAACCGCCAGCGCGACACCCTCACAGGCGTGGGCCGGGTCCTCATCGAGTGCCAGCACAAGACCGGGCTCATCTTCGGTACCGCGATGGTGAATGGAATGCATACAAAAAGATCGTGCATAGCCCGGCAGCGTCGCAATCACCTGCTCAGCCACCTCAAAGCCCGGATTCCACAACAGACTGCCGTATCCGAATACCCACATCGTCATGGTGCTGGTTCTCCTTGCCTGCTTTGCGTAAACCTCAATTTGCACCAAAGGAAAAGAGGGCAGGATGCGGCGGATCGTCTGGTTTTTGCTGATTGCGGGCGTGGCCTGGTCTGCATGGTGGGGCGTGACCGCATTTGGCATGCGCTCCGGCATACTGACCTGGTTCGAAGAGCGCCGCGCCGAAGGGTGGCAGGCAGAACTGAATGATGTCGAGCTGGGTGGCTGGCCGCTTGCCATCAACGCAGAACTTGAGGAGCCTGCTCTCGCTGATCCGGAGACAGGTGCTGCGTTCTTTACCCGGTCGCTGACATTGTCTGCTGCAACATGGTGGCCCGGGTACGTGACTTTGCGATTGCCGGACGACGGGGTTACGCTCGCCAGTCCCGAGGCCAGTGCGCTGCTGATCACTGCCGGGGCACAGGCCCGTTTGCGGCTGAGGCCGGGTCCTGCGCTGCAGCTTGAGAGTATGGAAGCCGACGCAGACAGCTGGGGTGTAACCAGCGATCCGGGCGATCTGGCGTCAGGCGGACCGCTCATTGCATCATTGGTTCAGAACCCGGATGACCCCAGGGCGTATACGTTGCGTTTTGACGCCAGCGCGCTGCGGCCCGGATCGGTCCTGCGCGATGCGCTTTTTGTTCCGGAAGACTGGCCTGTAACGTTTGATGTCCTGACGGTGGATGCGGATATTGCATTTGACCGGCCCTGGGATGTCTCTGCTCTCGAGGACGCCCGCCCGCAACCCCGGCACATCCAACTGGAGCGCGCGGAGGCTGTCTGGGGTGACCTGCAGGTCAGGTTTGCTGCTGATCTGGATGTGGATGCCGGGGGCGTTCCTGAAGGAACGCTGAGCGTTCAGGTCCGCAACTGGCGCGACATCATCGCACTGGCCGAGCGGGCCGGCTCGCTGCCCGCCGCTCTGGTACCCCAGATCACCCGAACCCTGGAAACTTTTGCCGGGCTTAGCGGCAACCCCAGCGCGCTTGATGTCGAACTCAGCCTGTCGAATGGTCTGATTTCGCTGGGCTTTATTCCGGTGGCCCCGGCGCCGCGTCTCATCCTGCGCTGATCAGCGGCAGTAGGCCCCGCTGCCATGACGAGCGGTATCGAAATGGAAGTGGTCCTGGTGAAAGCGGTCAGAATCCGGCCCAAGAACCGTACCGAAGATCCCGCAGGCATCCCGGTGCATGTTTTTCAGCGGTTTAAAACCGCGTTTCGAATCCCAGTCTTTCAGCACCGAAAGCTCGGAACCATCGCGCAGGCGGAAACCCGAAATATCGATGGCCCGGCCCTTTCCGTGTTCCGAAATACGCGCACCTGATCTGTTGTTTCGGGTGCGGCAGGCGTAGTGCCCGATCACCCGCATTGCACGCAGCCCGCCACCGGTGTCACTGAGACGTGGTACTGCCGATTCCAGCACCCAGAAATTCAGTGTCTGCGCCGTCCGGCAGTCCATTACCGACGCAGGGCTGAGCGAAATGCCCGAGACGGATCGTACACGAACAGCCTCAGTGATACCGCAGCCACGTGTTGGCGAGCTGACGCGGCCAATTGACTCACCCTGGATATCCGGATTACCGCAGACCGCACCGCGTTCGCGCAGGAGTGCCGCCTCGCGCCCACGGCGGATCACACTGCGGGGTCGCTCAACAGGCCGCAGTACACTTCGGACATCACCGGATAACTGCGGCGGCGCGACGGCCGCAGGTGCTTTTCGGTCGGGACGGGGTTCCGGACGCAGCGACGTATCAGGACCAGCTGCCCCGACCGCCGCAGCGACCAGCACTAGCCAGCAGATCAGTGCCGCACGTGCAATGCTCACGGTTTCTTCACGCCTCTGCCAAAGTCCGGCGCATCAGTATCCTGACCTGCTTCGATGATACCGCGACGGATTGCACGCGTGCGCGTGAAGTAGTCATGCAGATGCGCGCCGTCGCCGGTGCGGATGGCCCTCTGAAGCGCAAAGAGCTCTTCGGTGAAGCGCCCGAGGATTTCCAGAGTAGCGTCTTTGTTGGACAGAAACACATCCCGCCACATGGTCGGATCACTGGCAGCAATCCGGGTGAAATCACGAAAACCCGCGGCGGAGTATTTAATCACCTCGCTGTCGGTCACGCGGCGCAGATCGTCTGCGACACCGACCATCGTGTAGGCGATCAGGTGCGGGGCATGGCTGGTCACGGCGAGGACCAGATCGTGGTGATCCGCCTCCATCTCCTCGACATTGCTGCCGAGATCCTCCCAGTAGCGGCGCAGCCGGTCGACGGCGGCGCGGTCTGTGCCTTCGGGCGGGACCAGCAGGCACCAGCGCCCGTCAAAGAGTTCTGCGAAACCGGACTCCGGACCTGAATGCTCTGTGCCGGCGAGCGGGTGCGCAGGGACAAAATGTATGCCTTCGGGCAGATGCGGCTGCACGGCGTTGATCACTTCGCGCTTGACCGAACCTACGTCGGTCACCGTTGCACCCGGTTTCAGCGCGCCCGCGATTTCCGCGGCGACATCGCCCATAACACCCACAGGGACGGCGAGGATGACCAGGTCCGCGTCCTCAACCGCCTCGGCCATGTTGTCGCAGACGCGGTCGCACAGACTGATCCGCCGCGCGGTATCCCGGGTTTGCCGGCTGCGGGCATATCCGGTGACCTCGCCCGCCAGGCCCTTGCGTTTCATCGCCCAGAACATCGAAGAAGCGATAAGCCCCAGTCCGATCAGCGCCACACGGTTGTAGATCACGCTCATGCCGCCCCCCTGAAGCCTGCAAGGGCCTCCAGTACGCGGGTGACGTCATCTGCGCTGCCAACTGTAATGCGCAGGGCTTGCGGAAATCCGTACCCTTTGACCAGACGCACAAGGATGCCGCAGGATTTCAGGTGCGCGTCAGCCGCCAGAGCCTCTGCCTCGTCCGGGAAACGCGCGAGCACGAAATTTGCCTCGCTGTTGTCACAGCCAATGCCCAGCTGTCGCAGACCACCGGTCAGGCGCGCACGCTGTTCGGCGTTTTCCGTCAGGCAGCGGTCGACAAATGCGCGGTCCCGCATCGCGGCTTCGGCACCCGCCAGAGCAACACCCGAAAGGTTGAAGGGGCCGCGCACCCGGTTGAGCACGTCGACAACACCCTGCGCGGCATAAGCCCATCCGACCCGCAGCCCCCCCAGACCGTAGAGCTTGGAAAAGGTGCGTGTCATCACCACGTTCGGGTGTTGATCGACAAGGGCCGCGCCACCGTCATAACCGTCTGCGAACTCGGCATAGGCGCCGTCGAGCACCAGCAGGCAGGATTCCGGCACAGCCCCGGCAAGACGGGCAAGTTCGTCAGCCGCCAGGGCGGTTCCGGTCGGATTGGCGGGATTGGCGATATAGATCAGACGTGTCCGGTCTGTGATACGCGCAATCAGCGCATCGACGTCCACGCAGCGATTTGCCTCCGGCGCGGTGACCGGTGTGGCCCCGGCGGACAGAGCAAAAATGCGATACATCGAAAAACCGTGCTCGGGGTAGAGAACTTCGTCACCCGGACCCGCATAGGCCATCGCCAGAAGGGTCAGCAGCTCGTCGGAGCCTACACCGCAGATAATACGCTCCAATGGCAGACCGTGTACGTCCGCGATGGCCGCACGCAGGGGAGTATGGTCGGTGGATGGATAACGGTGCAGCTGCAGCGCCGCCGCACTCACCGCAGCGCTGGCCAGGGGGCTGCAGCCGAACGGGTTTTCGTTCGAGCTGAGCTTGAGCGGATTGTCCTGTCCCTCGATCTTTGAGGCCCCGCCCTGGTAAAGGGCGATGTCCATAATGCCGGGCTGGGGGCGAAGCGCTGTGGTCATCTCTCGTGTCTCCTGTCGGGCGGACATTATCGGGCGTTCCGGGCGAGTGCCACCACCAACAGCGTGGCACCGGGCGGAAAAACGCGCTGGAACAAGGCTCAGAGGTCGGTGGCTGAGGACGTTCGACGCCAGGGTTGAATTTCGAGCACTCCGGCCAGAAGCACCAGCACCCCACCCGTCACCTCGAGGGCGCTGAGGTATTCCCCGGCGATCACAGCTGCGGAGGCCGCTCCCACCAGCACTTCGGACATGAAAAGGATACCGGCCCGCGCCGGTTCGAGCCGCACCGTTGCCCACATCAGCCCGACGACGAACAGGCTCCACCATAAAGCGCCTGTAAGCAGTGCAAGCCCCGCAACGGACGCTGCATCCCGGAACGGTATCGCGGTGGGCAGAGGATCGAGCAAAAAAGCGATCGGCAGGGCCGCGCAAAAGGCACCCACCACGAAGACAAATGTGGCTTCTGCCGGTTCAAGATCGGTCTGAACCCGCATGCCGGTCGTTGCAACTGACCACATGATGCCGGAGACCAGCGCCATCCACTCGCCAATATTACGCGGAACCGGCGCTTCGCCACCAGCGCCGAGCATGACACCGAGCCCCGCGAGGCCCGCGACAATCGCGAGCACCCGCATCAGCGGGGTGTGCCAGCCCAGGACAACGCGCCCGATCAGCGTGCTCCAGACCGGTGTCAGGAAGAACAGCAGGATGATGATGGCGACCCGGCCATACACGAAGCCGATGGAATAGAGCGCAAAGGACGCACCGCCAAGGCCGACCCAGAAAATTCCTGCGTATGATCTGGTGCGCAGGCGGCTCCCCCGCAACAGTGTAAAGACCAGCATGACCAGCACCGCACAAAGCGTGATTGCAGCGGTTCCCCAGGCCCCTGAAAGACCCATGGTCTCGAGGCTGCGCACCGGAAGCCAGTAAAATCCCCACAGGATACCGGAGGATACGACGAGGAGTGAAGCTGTCAGGGCGTTGCGGTTTTCGGTCATTTGAGCGCCATAGAACGGGCTTTTCAGCGTGCGGCATACCTGCACATTAAAAAAACCGCGCAGGGTTCTGCGCGGTTTCGGGGGTTCTTCAGTGTCGCGAAGACGCTTAGTTCTTCGCGTAGAATTCGACCACGAGGTTTGGTTCCATCATCACCGGGTAAGGCACATCGCCCAGTGTGGGTGTGCGCACGAACTTGGCTGCCATCTTGGAGTGGTCGGCTTCGATATAGTCCGGCACATCACGCTCGGGCAGCTGTGTCGCTTCGATCAGCGCCGCCATCTGCTTGGAACGGTCACGGACTTCGATCACGTCACCCTCTTTCACACGATAAGAAGGGATGTTCACAATCTGACCGTTCACGCGCACGTGCTTGTGGTTCACGAACTGGCGTGCTGCGAAAACAGTCGGCACGAATTTGGCACGGTACACAACCGCGTCGAGGCGGCGCTCCAGCAGACCAATCAGGTTTTCACCGGTGTCGCCTTTAACCCGCTCAGCTTCAGCATAGATGCGGCGGAACTGTTTTTCGGTCAGGTCGCCGTAGTAGCCCTTGAGCTTTTGCTTGGCGCGCAGCTGGATACCAAAGTCGCTGAGTTTGCCCTTGCGGCGCTGACCGTGCTGACCGGGGCCATATTCGCGACGGTTCACGGGGGATTTGGGGCGGCCCCAGATGTTCTCGCCCATGCGGCGATCGATTTTGTACTTGGCAGACGTGCGTTTTGTCACGGCTGATCTCCTTCGTTTAAGGTTTCGAAGGGCGTTGTCCTCTTTCCGGATTTTGCCGGACTGACAGGAAACCCCTTGCGGGGGCCACCAACACCAATGAAGCCGCGCTTATACGCAGCCGCAGCCAGGAGTCAACGCCTGATCAGCGCCTTTACCTCTGTGTGTCGCGGGCAGGTTGTCAGGTGATCGTTGACCATGCCCACCGCCTGCATAAAGGCATAGACAATGGTGGGGCCACAAAAGCGGAACCCCTCCTTTTTCAGATCTTTTGACAGCTGCTCTGACAGCGGCGTAAAAGCCGGCACTTCTGCCAGTGTCTTCCAGCTGTTCTGAAGAGGCGAGCCGCCGACATAGTTCCATAAATACGTGTCGAAACCCTCCCGGGCCTCGATCTTCTGCCATACCCGGGCGTTCGAAATGGTAGCTTCAATCTTGCCCCGGTGGCGGATGATGCCAGCATTTCCAAGGAGCCTGTCAACATCAGAAGGCCCCCAGGCCGCAACGATATCCGGATCAAATCCTGCAAAGGCTTCGCGGAAATTCTCTCGCTTTTTCAGGATGGTGATCCAGCTCAGCCCGGCCTGAAACCCATCGAGGATAAGCTTCTCCCACAGTGCCCGGCTGTCGTATTCCGGCACGCCCCAGTCCGTATCATGATAATCCAGATAGATCTGTTCGGGCCCGGCCCAGCCACATCGCTCCATGCTACCCTCTCTCCGGCGCTCTTCTGCTGTTTTTATGAGAACACAGAACAAATTAGAACAAAATGAGAAAATTTACGCAAAATTAGGGTCTGTGGTGCAAATCTGACAGTGCAATTTTCAGGGAGCAGACAGATGCGCAGCGATGACAAAACAGCCCTTGCCGACCTGCCACCGGGCGCCGACAACCCTCTGAATTTCGCCGTTTCGCGGCGGGACCGCCACGCTCTGGATATGGTCGCACAGGCGATCCGTCACAAGCAGGTTCTGCTGGCCTATCAACCCATCATGCAGTCGCGTGATCAGAGCAAAGTCGCTCTGTACGAAGGGCTTATCCGGGTTCTGGACGAGACCGGTCGCGTGATTCCGGCCAGCGAGTTCATGGGTGCCATAGAAAATACAGAGCTCGGCCGTCAGCTGGATACGCTGGCTCTCGGGCTTGGCCTGCGGGCACTGAACGATAACCCCGCCCTCCGGCTCTCCATAAACATGTCCGCGAAATCCATTGGCTACCGCGCCTGGAACCGGACGCTTGACCGATGGCTGTCACGCAACGAGCTGATTGCCGAACGCCTTGTGCTCGAGATCACGGAATCCTCTACTATCATGGTGCCCGAGCTTGTGGTCGACTTTATGGACCGCCTGCAGTTGCGCGGCATCAGCTTTGCCATGGATGATTTTGGCGCTGGCTACACTGCGCTGCGGTATTTCAAGGACTTCTGCTTTGACATTGTGAAAATTGACGGCCAGTTCGTCCAGGGCATCGCTCAGGATCCGGACAACCAGGTGATGACTGCAGCCCTTGTTTCCATTGCGCATCACTTCGACATGCTGACCGTCGCTGAATTTGTTGAAAACCAGGAAGACGCCGATACGCTCGTCAGCCTCGGTGTCGACTGCCTGCAGGGGTATCACTTTGGTGCAGCGACCACCCGCCCGCACTGGCTTGCCGATCGCGGGATGAAAAAAGCGGTCTGATCCCCCCAGAGCTATGCACCTGGCGCAAACCGGCTTACCAGACGGTGCGACCGGACGTCATGTTGTCCGCTTATTTGCCATTCTGTATGCACCACCGTATGGAAGTGGAGGGTCCGCTGCTGCGAGTGCAGTCTTGTCCGACAGGGCCCGACAGACAATTGGCAAAGGACCAGAACACCATGACGAATGTCGTAATCGCATCGGCTGCCAGAACTGCCGTGGGCAGCTTCGGCGGGTCTTTCGCAAACACACCCGCACACGATCTGGGCGCAGCCATGCTGCAGGAGATCGTGGCGCGCGCCGGTGTAGATGCATCAGAAGTATCCGAAACAATTCTCGGTCAGGTGCTGACTGCTGCTCAGGGTCAGAACCCCGCCCGGCAGGCCCATATCAACGCCGGTCTGCCACAGGCAAGCTCTGCCTGGACGATCAATCAGGTCTGCGGCTCCGGTCTGCGCTCTGTTGCACTTGCCGCTCAGCATATCCAGCTGGGCGATGCGGACATAGTAGCCGCGGGCGGACAGGAAAACATGACACTTTCGCCACACGCCGCATCACTGCGCGCCGGTCACAAAATGGGCGACATGCAATACATCGACACGATGATCCGCGATGGCCTCTGGGATGCATTCAACGGCTATCACATGGGTCAGACAGCTGAAAACGTTGCAGAAAAATGGCAGATCAGCCGCGATCAGCAGGATGAATTTGCCGTTGCTTCACAAAACAAGGCCGAAGCGGCTCAGAAGGCCGGCAAATTTGACGATGAGGTCTTCGCCTATACGATCAAAACCCGCAAAGGCGATATCGTTGTCGACAAAGACGAATATATCCGTCACGGCGCAACGATCGAGGCAATGCAGAAACTGCGCCCCGCATTTACGAAAGACGGCTCTGTAACTGCTGCGAATGCATCCGGGCTGAACGATGGCGCCGCCGGCGCATTGCTGATGTCGGCAGACGAAGCCGAAAAGCGCGGCATCGAACCACTGGCACGGATCGCAAGCTATGCGACCGTTGGCCTTGACCCTTCGATCATGGGCGCAGGCCCGATCTATGCCAGCCGCAAGGCGCTCGAAAAAGCCGGCTGGAAGGCAGAGGATCTGGACCTCGTGGAGGCGAACGAAGCCTTTGCTGCACAGGCGTGCGCCGTGAACAAGGACATGGGCTGGAACCCGGAAGTCGTCAACGTGAACGGCGGCGCTATCGCCATCGGCCACCCGATCGGTGCATCCGGAGCGCGCATTCTGAACACGCTGCTTTTCGAAATGAAGCGCCGGAATGCCAGAAAAGGCCTTGCTACGCTCTGCATCGGTGGCGGCATGGGCGTTGCCATGTGCCTCGAACGCCCCTGAACCAGCCCGGGCGGCTCCTGAAAACGGCGCCGCCCAGCTGACCTGCCCGCCGGTTACTGTACCGGCATCGGAAACCCATCACAGGAGAACTAATCAATGTCGCGAGTCGCACTTGTCACCGGAGGCAGCCGCGGTATCGGCGCCGCCATTTCGAAGGCTCTGAAAGACGCGGGCTACAGCGTTGCTGCAACATATGCCGGCAACGACGAGGCCGCTGCAAACTTCACCAGCGAGACAGGTATCAAAACCTACAAATGGAACGTTGCAGACTATGAGTCCAGCAAGGCCGGTATCGAAAGCGTCGAAGCAGACCTGGGGCCAATCGACGTTGTCGTGGCAAACGCAGGTATCACGCGCGATGCCCCGTTCCACAAAATGACGCCTGAGCAGTGGAAAGACGTCATCGACACCAATCTGACAGGCGTGTTCAACACCATCCACCCTGTGTGGCCCGGTATGCGCGAGCGCAAGTTCGGTCGGATCATCGTGATCAGTTCGATCAACGGACAGAAGGGCCAGTTCGCTCAGGTGAACTATGCCGCAACCAAGGCTGGTGATCTCGGAATCGTAAAATCACTGGCACAGGAAGGGGCGCGTGCTGGCATCACAGCCAACGCGATCTGCCCGGGCTACATCGCCACCGACATGGTGATGGCCGTGCCGGAAAAAGTCCGCGAGTCCATTATCGCGCAGATCCCGGCAGGCCGTCTGGGTGAACCGGAAGAAATCGCGCGTTGCGTGGCCTTCCTTGCCTCAGACGACGCCGGCTTTATCAACGGCTCGACCATCTCGGCAAACGGCGCTCAGTTCTTCGTCTGAGACCTGTTACTGGACAGCAAAAGGGCCGGTTCCCCAGTGGAACCGGCCCTTTTTTCATCCCGTAAGAACGCTGCAGACGTTCAGCGGGAAGAAGAGTGAAACAGCCACCGCCATGCATCGCGCATCGCCTGCGCACGTTCTTCATGAGCACGTTGCATCGCTGTGCGGGTCGTCGGGTTTGTCGTTGCTTCGAGCATTTGTGATATCCTTATCCGATTGGGATCAGTGTTTCTGAACTGAAGCCAATATGGCATTCGCTAACAAAACCGACAAACGAGACTTTTCAACACTTCACATAAGATATATTTAACTGAAATGATTGATCGCCTCCCTCCGCTGACCGCTCTTCGCGCTTTTGATGCGGCTGCCCGGCACATGTCGTTTGCAAAAGCCGCAGAAGAACTGTCCGTGACACCGGCGGCGCTGAGCTTCCAGATAAAGTCACTTGAAGAACATCTGGGCGCACAGCTTTTCCGTCGTCTGAACCGGGCTGTGGAACTGACCGACGCCGGGGTTGCACTGGCGCCCGCTGTGGCCGATGGCTTTGCTACACTGGCTGCCGGCTGGCGCGCGGCGCAGCGTCTTCAGGATGAACAGACCCTGACCGTAACCGCTGGCCCTGCTTTCACCGCCAAGTGGCTTGCGCCGCGTCTTTACGAGTTCGCTCAGGCCCACCCCGAGGTCGAACTACGCTTTTCCGCCTCGCTGAAAATGATGGATTTTGCGCGGGACGCAATTGATGTGGCGATCCGCTTTGGTTCAGGTGATGACCCCGGTGTTTTTTCATTGCCACTGGCCGAAGAATGGGTAGCGCCGGTGATGACACCGGCTTTCGCAGCCAGATATCCGACCGCTCAAAGCCTGACCGAGGCGCCACTGATTTTCGACGATTCGATCAGCTTTCTGAATCCGTCCTGCGACTGGTCCGCATGGTTCCGCGCTATGGGTATCGACTTTGTACCATCACACGGGCCCAGATTCAGTCAGGCCGATCACGCCGTGGACGCGGCCCTTGCCGGGGTCGGCATCGTGCTGGGACGCCGGGCCCTGGTCGTCAAGGACGTAGACGAGGGCCGTCTTGTCATGCCTTACGGGACCGCAATACCAACAGGTGCCCGGTTCAGATTTCTTTGCCCCGAGGGCACCGAGAACCGGCCACAGGTCAAAGCTTTTCGTGAATGGATGCTGGCGGAGATCGATAAGACATCGCATATTACGGATGCTCTGACGATCATCGATACAGCCGGTAAATAGCAGGCGCGGCGCGGGTGCGCCGACGCCCGGAATGCGTCTAGTTTGTCAGACGGCTGATTTCTTCTTTGAGTTTGAGTTTCTGTTTTTTGAGGTCAGCGATTTCGAGGTCGTCAATGCCAGGAGCCCGCTGGGCCTGCTCTACGGCATCACTGAGAATTTCATGTTTCTTTTTCAGCTGGTCAACATGTGCTGCTACGCTCATTCAGTCCTCCATTTGTCTACGCGTAAATTGGACCACACCCTGTGACACAAGTCACGCCGCAGTCGCAGCATGGGCACAAAAGCAGTTAAAAATGTCTTAATTTCGCTCAGAATGGCAGAGAAGCGCCTTCTCTGAGCACTGCACGTATAAGTGGAACATAGCTTTCGCCATCGTTTTCATGGTGTGCCCCCTCATGGAGAATCAGTGGTGCATGCAACCGGAAAGCACCCCGGCCTGATTTACGCGCGCGCACAATTACCCGATCCGGAGCCCGTCCCTGCCGTGCGCTCAGAGGCAGAACCTCGACAGAGCCCATGTCATGTTCCAAGGCGCCCAGAATGTCCGGCAGTCTTTCACATCGATGGATAAAATGTGCCATTCCCCCTGGCGCCAGACGCTTGCCCGCCACGCGGACCCAGGCAGCCAGCGGTGTCTGCTCGCCCCTTGCCTTCTGTCTGGCCACGTCAGGTGACGCCCGGTAGGCACCGCTGGCATAGTAGGGCGGGTTGGCAACGACATGGCTGAACTGCCGCTGGCGTAGGTCAGATGGCAGATCAGCAATGTCAGCGGCCACCACCTCCAGCGCGTCGCCGCCATTGCGGCGGGCAAGTTCCGCATATTTCTCCTGGAATTCGACGCCGGTCAGGGACAGCTGCGGCACACGCGCACCAAGACACAGGGCTGCTGCACCGACACCACAGCCAAGATCCAGTACGGTTTCTCCGGGTCTGGCCGGCACGCTGGCCGCAAGCAGCACCGGGTCAATACCGGCACGGTAGCCGCGGACAGGTTGCCACAGGTGCAGCCTGCCGCCCAGAAACGCATCGCGTGTCAGATCGTCAGTCACAGACCGAGCGGGATTTCGTTGTCCCGCATCACGCGTATCGCAGCATCGTGATCATCTGTGCGCACCATCAGCCTGCGGGGGAAGATTCCGATGCCTCCCTCGAGCACGCTCATGTTTACGTCCATTTCAAAGCAAGCTATATCCTCACCCTGAAGAAGGGCCGTAGCAAAGGCGATAACTGTCGGGTCGGTGCTGCGCAAAAGTTCCTTCATATCAGGGATGTAAGGACAGTTTCGATCCGTGTCGAGACCAGCCGCCGGGGAAGTGATGCAAAAGACAGAGAATTCGCAGAAACCGCATGACAGGATGGCCGAATGGCTGGCCGCCGACATGGATAGTGTAAACACACTGATCCGCACGCGTATGGCCTCGGAACATGCGCCGCGCATCCCCGAAGTGACCGCACACCTGGTCGATGCGGGTGGTAAAAGACTGCGCCCGATGCTGACACTCGCTGCGGCACATCTGTGCGGCTACAAAGGTCCGTTTCACATCAATCTGGCAGCGACAGTAGAATTCATTCACACTGCCACGCTGTTGCACGACGATGTTGTCGACGAGAGCGGCCAGCGCCGGGGTCGACCAACCGCGAACCTGCTGTGGGACAACAAATCATCCGTTCTGGTCGGGGACTATCTGTTTTCCCGCAGTTTCCAGCTGATGGTGGAAACCGGATCGCTGCGCGTGCTCGACATTCTGTCGAACGCCTCTGCAACAATTGCCGAGGGCGAGGTTCTGCAGCTGACGGCCAGCCAGGATCTGGCGACAACAGAAGAGATCTACCTGCAGGTGGTGCGCGGCAAGACGGCGGCACTCTTTTCTGCGGCAACAGAGGTAGGCGGGGTAATAGCAGATGCTCCGGAAGCCCACGTCAGAGCCCTGTTCAGCTATGGCGACGCCCTGGGTATTGCGTTCCAGATCGTAGACGATCTGCTGGATTTTCAGGGTGACACCGGCGCGACCGGTAAAAACGTCGGAGATGATTTCCGTGAGAGAAAGCTCACGCTCCCGCTGATCAAGGCGGTGGCACAGGCCGATGCAGAAGAACGCGCGTTCTGGGTCCGCACAATCGAAAAGGGACGGCAGGAGGAGGGCGACCTCGAGACTGCCCTGTCGTTGCTGCATAAGCACCGCGCGCTCGAGGATACCGCCGCAGAGGCACGTATGTGGGCAAACAGTGCACGGGACGCACTCGGGCCACTGCCAGATCACGAGATAAAAACAATGCTGTCTGATCTGGCCGACTACGTCGTCGAAAGGATCAGCTGAGGCGCGGCAGTGCCAGTTGTGTCTGTGATCCCAGTTGTGTTGCAGTGACCCACCAGTCCGGATGAGACTTACGAAGAGACAGCGCCGCAGTCTGCGCCTGCTCTTTGGTGTCATATAATCCAAAGCATGTCGCGCCCGAGCCGGACATCCGGGCAAGAGCGCAGGCAGGTCCGGCACGCAGTGCCGCCAGTGCGTCAGAAATGCTGGGCTCGAGCCGCATTGCCGGCTCTTCGAGGTCATTACGCTGTTCAGCCAGCCAGCAAACAAACGCATCCTTGCTTTTGAACGACGTTGCGGTGTCAGGCATTGGCGGATTGTCCCGGCGTCGCATTGCCCGAAACACCGCAGGCGTCGAAACAGGGCGTCGCGGGTTGATGAGCACTGCATCAAGCGTCGGCAGACTGTCGATTGGTTGTATCTGCTCTCCGATCCCCCGCACCCGCGCATATTCGGACAACAGGCACATCGGAATGTCAGCACCCAGCGCCATCAGCCTGTCGCCCAGAGGCGCCAGCGACGATGTACTGAAGTCAGGTTGTGTTTCACCTTTGCTCAGGTACAGAAGCAGCCCCCTGAAAGCGGCAGCAGCGTCCGCCGATCCACCACCAATACCCGACGAGACAGGAAGATTCTTGGTCAGCAGAAACGACACGCCCGGTACATCATCGAAAAGACCCGCGGCTCTCAGGATCAGGTTGTCCATATCGGCAGGAACGTCCCGGGCTTCCGGTCCTTCGGTGGTCAGCGAAGGAGTATTTCCCTGCTGGATGAACAACCTGTCTCCCACATCTGCAAAGGCCACCAGGCTGTCGAGAAAATGGTATCCGTCGTCCCGCTGACCTGTGACGTGCAGGGTCAGGTTTACTTTGGCGGGGGCAAAAACGCTGACCGCGCGGGCAGGCGTCATCCGTCGTTGGCCACTTTCAGAGGCTCAGCGCCCTCTTCTTCGAGCACCTGGTCCAGACCGACCTCGAGCTTGCGGCGGATACGGTCAGGATCAGCGTCATCAGAGACATTTTCCAGATCAACAAAAGACAAGGCGCGCGCCCACTGGAATTCCGCCTCGCGATACCGCCCAACGGCCCAGTAAACGTCGCCGAGGTGGTCATTTACGACCGGGTCGACCGGCATCAGCTCCACCGCGCGCTCCATATGAGGCACGGCCTCTTCAAAACGGCGCAACCGGTACAGCGCCCACCCAAGAGAGTCGATGATGTATCCGCTGTCGGGGCTGGCCGCGACGGCCTGTTCGATCATCTCCAGCGCTTCGTCGAGTTTGATCTGCTTTTCCACAAGTGAATAGCCCAGATAATTCAGAACCTGTGGCTGACCCGGATTGATGTCGAGCGCCGCACGGAAGTCAGATTCAGCAAGTTCCCAGTTACCCAGCCGTTCATTGGAAATCGCACGGGCATAGAGCAGGAACCAGCTTGAGGCACCGGTGTCCCGTGCCAGTTCCACGGCTGCGTCATATGCACCCACTGCCTCTGCGAACCGGTCCTGTTGCCTGTAGGCATCTCCGAGCGCTGACTGCACTGTTGCCAGCGTCCCGTGGCTGCGGGCCAGCTGTTCCAGAACCTCAATCGATGCATCGGGCCGGTCAGAGCGCCGCAATGCAGCGGCACGACCAAGCTCTGCGGCATGATAGGCAGGGTGATCGGAAGGCACTTCGCGATATACTTCGATCGCCGGGCCAAACTGCCCGAGACTCTCGAACAACTGAGCCGTCGCCAGCAGAGCGTCCACGTGATCCGGGCGCAGGATACGCGCAGCCTGTGCATAGAGGATTGTAAATTCCGCGCCCGCTTCTCCGCGCAGTGCGTCCGCCACTGTGTAGAACACTTCGGCAAAACCGTCCTGCACAGATGTGACATGGCTGAACGGCAGTACCGTTCCGCTCCGCAGCTTTTCGATTACCACGTCTATCTCGGGATCAGTGGCGCCGGCAAACATGGTCTGCAACAGCTCCAGGGCCTCATCAAAGCGGCCGAGCTGCGACAGAACCTCGACCCGCGCCATCACGCCCCGGCGGGTCTGCAACGCCGCACGCGCATTGTCCGAACCATAGATCGCCTCCGCGCCCTCAAAGTCCCCGACAGACGCCAGTGCGTTCGCTTCATGATACAGCGCAAAACCTTCAAGGCCAGGCTGGTTCCGGACTTCTTCGAAAGCCGCCAGCGCATTGCTGACTTCGCCCTGGCCCATGAAACTCCATGCGCGGAGCAGACCATCCACGAGCGGTCCGATGCCCCGCCCCTCTTCAACCGGCGCGGTCATAGTGCTGAAGGCACCCTTGCGGATCATATCGACCTTGATAACCAGCTCGGCAACCTGGTTGCTCTCGCCCGCACTCTGAAGCGCCTGGGCAATCGGCAAAGCACGATCGACCTCGCCCAGTGCCATCCGCGCGACAACGGCGCTGGCCATCAGCTGCGTGTTACGCGGATCACGGGCCAGTGCCCGGGTATAATAGGCGGCAGCCTGTTCAAAATCACTGTCCATCGCAGCGGCACGTGCTGCCAGATACGCGCCCGCCACAGATTGGGCGGCGGCCGGCACCGCAAGGGCAAAGCAAATGGCCACGGCGGCCAGCGGACGGAAAAGCACACGCATAACAGCGAACCTTTTTGTTTTTGACTGCCCCGTCAGGCTAACAGGTTCGCGTTCAGGCGCAATGCCTGGTACGGTGGATGGCGCCACGGGCACCACCCCCTGCTTACATGTTGGGATAGTTTGGGCCATCTCCGCCCTGCGGCGTGGTCCAGGTGATGTTCTGCGCCGGATCCTTGATGTCACAGGTCTTGCAGTGCACACAGTTCTGAAAGTTGATTACAAACCGGGTGTCCCTGCCCTCTTCCTCGACGAATTCGTAAACACCTGCGGGGCAGTAGCGCGCGGACGGTCCGGCATATCTGGGAAGGTTCGTCGAAACCGGTACATCCGGGTTCTGCAACTGCAGGTGCGCCGGCTGGCTTTCTTCGTGGTTTGTGAACGAGAATGCCACGTTTGTGAGGCGGTCAAACGACAGTGTGCCATCGGGTCTGGGGTAATCGATGGGCGCATGCTGAGACGCCTCCTCCGTCGCTTCGGCATCGGTTTTGCCATGCCCGACTGTTCCAAAAAGCGAAAAGCCCAGAGTGTTTGTCCACATGTCCAGACCACCCAGCATCAGGCTCGCGGTAAGACCGTATTTTGACCACATCGGTTTGACGTTGCGGACCTTTTTCAGGTCACGGCCGATCTCACCATTGCGCACTTCGGTTTCGTACTCCGCCAGTTCGTCACCGGAGCGACCGGCCGCAATGGCAGCGATCGCAGCCTCTGCCGCGGCTTTCCCCGAGAGCATGGCATTGTGGTTCCCCTTGATCCGCGGCACGTTGACCATACCGACCGAGCAACCCAGGAGCGCAACGCCGGGCGCCACCATTTTCGGCATGGACTGATATCCGCCTTCGCTGATGGCCCGCGCGCCATAGGCCACGCGTTTGCCGCCTCTGAGCAGATCAGCCACCATCGGGTGATGCTTGAACCGCTGGAATTCCATGTAGGGAAACAGATGCGGGTTCTTGTAATTCAGGTGAACCACAAAGCCCACGTAAACCTGATTGTTCTCAAGATGATAGATGAAAGAACCGCCGCCGGCATTGCCGCCCAGCGGCCAGCCCATGGTGTGGGTCACGGTGCCTTCGCGGTGCTTGTCCGGGTCAATCTCCCAGATTTCTTTCATGCCGAGACCGAACTTCTGCGGCTCGTGCCCGTCAGACAGTCCGTACTTTTCGATCACCTGTTTCGACAGACTGCCGCGCACACCTTCGCTGAGAAAAACGTACTTGCCGTGCAGCTCCATACCGGGCTCATAGCTGTCGCCGTGGGTGCCATCGGCGTTCTTGCCGAATTCACCTGCGACGACACCTTTGACCTCGCCATTCTCGCCAAAGACCAGCTCGGAACAGGACATGCCCGGAAAGATCTCTACGCCCATCTCTTCGGCCTGTTCGGCCATCCAGCGACAGACATTGCCCATGGAGACAATGTAGTTTCCGTGATTGTTCATCAGCGGCGGCATCGGAAAGTTCGGAATACGCAGCTTGCCGGCTTCGCCCAGCATATAGAAATTGTCTTCGCGCACCGGCACATTCAGCGGCGCGCCACGGTCTTTCCAGTCAGGGATCAGCGCATCAAGGCCAACAGGGTCGAGCACAGCTCCGGACAGGATGTGGGCGCCGACCTCAGAACCCTTCTCCAGCACAACGACATTACAGTCAGCATCCAGTTGTTTCAGCCGGATCGCAGCAGAAAGGCCCGCAGGCCCCGCGCCCACGATGACGACGTCATATTCCATTGCTTCACGTTGGGTGTCGCTCATCGATCAGCTCCCTGTCCTTAAAATGTCCGGCCTGGCTCTGCCGGCGCAACAATCGTTCGCGATTGGCTAAACCACGCGTCAGTCCAATGCAATCACAACCGGGCGTCACAATCAGGCGAAATTCGCAATTCTGCGTCATTTTGGAACAGGGAAGTTTACGATCCGCTCACTCCGGCGTGTCCCCCATCAGATACCGGGGCCCCTGCCCCCCGGCGGCGGCCTTGTCGACAGGGTTGTAGAGCGCGCAGGCCGGCAGGCTCAGACACCCGCAACCAATACAACCATCCAGATTGTCGCGCAGCTTTTCCAGAGCCCCGATTTTTTCATCCAGCCGGGTGCGGAATGACCGGCTGATGCGCGCCCAGTCCGAACGGGTCGGCGTCCGCCCACCGGGCAGTCTGTCCAGTTCCGCGCGGATTTCCGGCAGGGTGAATCCGAACTGCTGGGCAATCATCACAAAACTGAGCCTGCGCAGATCGGATCTCTGAAACCGCCGCTGACCGCCCGCGTTGCGCCAGGGCCGGATCAGGCCCTGTGTTTCATAATACCGGATCGCAGATACCGCGAGCCCCGTTCTGTCCGCAAGAGCGCCGATGCTCAATCCTTCACTGATCGCCATAAATTTTTCCTTGACCTGAAGTTAGGTTTAGAAATTAGGGTAGCTGGTGACGAGTGTTTTTTGAAAGGAAAAAATCATGTCGACTGAACTGGAACACGCCAACGTCACCGTTTCCGATGCTGTCGCAACGGCGGCATGGATGACGCGCCTTTTTGGCTGGAAAATCCGCTGGGACGGGCCCTCGCTTGACGGTGGTCGCTCTATCCACGTGGGCTCTGATACGTCCTACATCGCTCTTTATCAGCCCGCCCGCGAAACCACACCCGGCGCATCAAGCTATCACATCAGAGGTGGCCTGAACCACCTTGCAGTTACAGTATCCGACATTGAAGCGATGGAAACTGCAGTGAAAAAAGAAGGTTTCGTGCCTGAAAACCACGCGGATTATGAACCGGGCAAGCGGTTTTATTTTCACGACACTGACGGCATCGAATACGAGGTTGTACAGTACGACTGAAACCTGTGTCAGGGCAGCGTACTGCCGCCTGTCAGATGGTTTACACAGAGGAGTCCTCTTGCATTTCTGCCCGCCCTAAGGTCAGGTATTGAGAATCTTTAACGCGGCCCCCGGTTATTGCCGGCGGGCCGCAGTATCTTGTGGAACGCGCAGATGGACAAAATACCAATGACCCGCCAAGGCCATTCAGACCTTGAGGCCGAGCTCAAGCAGCTGAAGTCGGTCGAACGTCCGGCGATCATCAAAGCCATCGCAGAGGCCCGTGAACATGGTGACCTGTCGGAAAACGCCGAATACCACTCCGCGCGCGAGAAACAGTCGTTTATCGAGGGTCGCATCAAGGAACTGGAAGGTGTTCTCGGTCTGGCGGAGGTCATTGACCCCGCAAAACTCTCGGGCAGCATCAAGTTCGGAGCCACCGTTACTCTGGTGGACGAGGACACTGACGAAGAGAAAACCTGGCAGATCGTCGGCGAGCACGAAGCCAGCATCGAGAAAGGTCTTCTCAACATCAAATCACCGATTGCCCGTGCCCTGATCGGCAAGGACGAAGGCGACAGCGTCGAAGTACGCACGCCCGGTGGTGAGAAGTCCTATGAGGTTCTCAAAATCGTTTACGCCTGACAGGATCAGCTGAAATGTCAGATGCATCTGAAACCGAACACGACACACCGGCGCACAGCCGGCCAACACCGCTTGGCATTTACGACCGTCCCGGCACCGAGGGCCTGACCAGTATCGAGATTATAGCACTGGCCCTGTCGGGGTTGTGGCTGCTGGCGGCTGTGGTCTTTTTCGTATTCGCGCCGTCTGATCCCGCCTCTGCAGGTGCAATCGGTGGTGGACTGCGTTTTATCATGGTCATGCTGGGAATCTTCATGCCGATCGGCATGATCTGGGTGGCGGCCACCGCTGCGCGGTCCAGCAGGGTCATGCGCGAAGAGAGCCAGCGCTTGCAAACGGCCATTGATGCCATCCGTCAGGCCTATATCACCCAGAACCAGGCCGGCGCGACAGGTGCAGAACCCGCGTCTGTGGCCCGGCGTCTGGATGAAATCGCAGCTGCAACGCGCAACACCGAAACGGTTCTCGCAACATTCACCTCACGGCGCGACAGTGAGCGCACCACATCGCCGCCACGCAATATACCACCAGTTGCAACGCCCGACGATCAGCCCGCTCTCGCACTGGGGACTGCAGTTTCTGAAATCGCCCCGCCGCTGCCAAAAGCAGATTTTATCCGTGCTCTGAACTTCCCGGAAACCGCAGAGGACGAAGCAGGTTTTGCAGCCTTGCGCCGGGCGTTGAGGGACCGGCCATCCTCGCAGCTGATACAGGCCGCTCAGGATGTGCTGACGCTTCTCAGTCAGGACGGCATCTATATGGACGACCTCCGCCCGGACCGGGCAAGACCGGAAGTCTGGCGACAGTTCGGACACGGGCTGCGCGGACGGTCCATAGCGGCGCTGGGAGGTATCCGGGACAGATCATCACTGGCCCTCACGGCAGGACGCATGAAGCAGGATCCTATTTTCCGCGACGCTGCGCATCATTTCCTGCGTCTGTTTGACAAGACATTTGCCGTTTTCGAGAAAGACGCCACGGATGCCGAGATCTCTGCACTTGCAGAAACGCGCACCGCGCGGGCGTTCATGCTTCTCGGGCGGGTGGCCGGTACGTTTGACTGACACGTTGTCAGAGACCAAAACTGCCAAACGGAATGTATCGCACCGGTGTTCCGGGCGTGATGTCCATCGCCTCCATTGGCAATTCGACCAGACCGTCGGCCCAGGCCAGCCCGCTGATGCGGCCCGAACCCTCCGAAGGGAACACTTCGGCCGCCCCATTGCGGATACGCGCTCGCAGATACTCTGAACGACCGGGCTTTTTGTTCTTTGAAAACGCCGCGGGCACATCAAAACCCTGTGGATCAGACCAGGTTTCGCCCGCCAGGACCGCCATGGCGGGCCGCGCGAAAACCAGCGCACAGACCAGCGCGGCGACAGGGTTGCCGGGCAGTCCGAAAACCGGTTTTTGCTGCCAGAGGCCCAGCGCCAGAGGGCGCCCCGGTTTCACTGCAATACGCCAAAGTGTCATCGTGCCAGTCTCATCCAGCAGCGCCGAGACGTGATCCTCGTCCCCCGCGGAGGCTCCGCCACTGGTGAGGATCACATCCGCTCTCAACGCCGCTTCATCGAAACGCTGTTTAAGAGCGGCCCGGTCATCGGGCACACGCCCCATATCCAGCGGGACGTGCCCCAGACGTGCAACCATTTCCAAAAGCATAGGCCGGTTGGCATCAAAAATCTGGCCGTCCCGCGCCACGTCACCCTGCTCAACCAGTTCTTCACCGGTTGAAACCACCGCCACCCGCAACGGGTCATGCACCTGTACCGTTCTCACACCGGTCGCAGCCAGCAGCGCCGCCTCGGGCGCACCAATCCGAACGCCTGCTGCGACAGCCGTGTCACCCGATGTCACATCCTCTCCGGCTCTGCGGGTATTGGCACCGGTCTTTACCGGCCCGCGAAACGAGATGTGACCGTCAGCCACAACCACGTCCTCCTGCAGGACGACAGTATCAACACCTTCGGGCAGAGCAGCGCCTGTCAGAACACGCATGGCCTCGCCGGCGCCAAGACGCCCCGGTGCATCCCCGGCAGCAGCGCGGCTTGCCGAAAGCGGCAGGCGATGAACGCCGTCCGGTCGCCCGCCCGCAAAGCCATAGCCATCGACGGCGGTATTTGGCAGCGGCGGATTGCTGCGGGCCGCCTGTACTGCCGCGGCAGTCACCAGCCCCGTCGCCTGAGCAACCGGCACGTTGCGTATCGCCGTAACGGGCGCCAGGTTCCTGCGCAGGTGTTCCAGCGCTTCGGCGACCGGTGTCCACTGCACACCCGGCGGCAGTGCAAAACAACTGTTGGTCAGCAAGGGCGGCAGCGCGGCCGCAGTCTTGAGATCGTCTTCGAACCCAAGCCCGAAAATCCATCCTTCTTCCGACGCATCAACCGCCAGCATCTTTGCAAGCGTATCCGGCGGCACCAGCGAAACCATCCGCGCAGTTTCGCTTACCTGCCATGCGTCCCGGATCATGTTGTCCGGTGCCTTGTCCAGCGTGAGCGATGGCCAGATCTCGACGAATGCGATATCTGTTTTCAGGGGCTCAAAAGGCCAGACCGCCGCGCCAAACCGATGGCGCAGGCGCTCAAGCACCGGCAATCCCATCAGAATCTGACTGCCCACTGCACCAGCACCCGCAAGTTGCCAGCATGTAAAGGCACCGGTGGCTTTTTCTTCGGCAAGACGCTTTTTCGGAAACGGGTTTACGTAGCCAGTCATGTTGCGCGGCAGGCCATCAATGTCCCGTCGGAGCGCATTTGCCCAGAAAGGGCCCTTACCCCCATGCGCAAGGTTGATGCGCGCCGCAAGGTCAAACCGGTTGTTGCGGTCCGGCGCATCCTCAACATGCGCTTCAAACCAGCCCCACAGCCCGAGCGGATCGTCCTCACCGGTCAGCGCACGGCAGAACCCTTTTGGATAGCCAAACGGAAAGTCAAATCCGGCGAATACCCGGCGCCCGGCATCGCGCTCTTCACGCAGAAACGATGCGATCCAGTCTTCGGCCACCTGACGGTTACGCAGGTAAACCGGCTCTTCGCTGCGCCCCCCGCGGGCAACACCCGCCCAGATCGCATCGGCACAGGGGGTCGGACCCCGATCATTGCCTCCCGACCAGTCGACCATCAGAAAGGTATCGAACGGGGTCACAGACCGACCTCGGCCAGAATGAAATCAGCAATCGCTGCAGTATCATTCAGATCAAAGACCGGCCTGTCGCTCTGCAAGGCAGTGTCGCTTGCGATAGCCGTGACCGTCGGATCCGTCTCAGCGATCAGAGGGTTCCCGGGCTCTGCACGAAACGCTTCGACCTTTGGATGGGCGTCGCGTTTATATCCTTCGATCAGCACCAGATCGACCGGTGCGAGTTTTGACAAAAGATGTTCCAGAGTGGGCTCGTCCTCATCGCGCAACTCGTGCATCAGCGCGAACCGTTTGCGGGACGCCAGAAGCACCTCTTTTGCGCCCGCCTGCCGGTGCCGGTAGCTGTCTTTGCCCTTGTGATCCACATCGAAAACATGGTGCGCATGTTTTACAGTCGACACCGAGAAGCCGCGCCCGGTTATCTCTGTGACAAGGCGTTCCATCAGCCCTGTTTTTCCGGCATTCTTCCAGCCCACCACACCGTAGAGTTTCATAGCATGGCTCCGGCCTGCCGCAGGTCTTCGGGCGTGTTCACATTGAAGAACGGATCTGCGCCAACGACCGGGAATACTGCCTCCTGGCCACCATGTTTATCTGTCCAAAGCACAACCTTGCGCAGACCGCCTTCCAGCGCCGCGCGCAGATCACTGCGGAGTGCGACGGGCCAGAGACCAAACGTCGGGTGCCGGTTTGACCCGCGTTCCGGGTCCGGCGTCGCCGCCAGTGCCAGCGGGTGTTCCATACCGTCCGATGCGAGCAACAGGCGCGGAACGAGGTCGCCCGGGAAAAACGGCGTATCCGCCGCCGCCGTTACGATAGTGTCCGCACCCTGTTCAGCCGCCCAGTCCAGTCCCGCCAGAACACCTGCAAGCGGTCCGGCAAAACCGGTAACGCTGTCGGCAAGGACAGTCAGCCCATAGCCGTCAAAGCGCGCTGCATCCCCATTTGCATTCAGTGCAATCGCTGCCACCTGCGGCTCCAGTCGGTCGATCACGCGCGCCAGCAGCGTCTGGCCGCCAAGTTCCAGCAGACCTTTGTCACCGCCGCCCATGCGCGTGGCCTGACCACCTGCCAGAATAACACCAAGCGGCTGTTTCACGCGGCACCTTTCCGGCCGGAACGGCGCGGTTCCTGCGGCACAGCACCAGGATCCGCATCCCGTTCAAGGCGCGCTTCGCCGGACAGGCAGACGAACCGGCTGCCTTTCATACGACCGATCAGGGTCAGGCCCGTTTCGCGCGCAATCTCAACGCCCCAGGCCGTAAAGCCCGAGCGCGAGGCGAGAACGGGAATACCCATCATCGCGGTCTTGATGACCATTTCCGAGGTGAGGCGGCCGGTTGTGTAAAGGATCTTGTCATCTGCGGCAACGGCTTCGGACAGCATCCAGCCCGCGATCTTGTCCACAGCGTTGTGGCGACCGACATCCTCCATATAGACCAGCGGCCGGTCCTGCTGGCAGAGCACGGTGCCATGAATTGCGCCGGCCTCGAGATAGAGAGAGGGGGTCCGGTTGATGCGGGCACTGAGGGCATAGAGCCATGACGTCCGTACCGGCGTCTGCGGCAGCGCCACGCCTTCGAGGCCCTCCATCATATCGCCAAAAACGGTTCCCACAGCACAGCCACTGGTTCTCGTCTTTTTACGCATCTTTTCTTCGTAATCCGTCTTGCGGGCAGTGCGGACAATGACCGTCTCAAGCTCTTCGTCATACTCGACGCCCGTAATCTCGTCGGCGTCGCTCAGCATTCCCTGATTGCGCAGAAATCCCAGCGCAAGATAATCCGGATAATCCCCGATGGTCATCGCCGTTACGATTTCCTGAGCGTTCAGAAAGATGGTCAGGGGGCGCTCCTCGACAACGTTTGCGGATATCTCTTCCCCGTTCTGATCAGTTCCGGTCACAGCGCGCGTCAGACGGGCGGCGCCGGGGTCCGGCGCGATCAGGTAATCGGTGCTGTCATCGATACGGGCCAATTGCATCCCCCCTGCGTCTGTGCCAGGTCTCGCGCATCACGTTATAAAGCATCTCATGCCCACCACCACATCGAAAACAACAGGAGCCGCCAGCTATTTCCGGAAGGGCTTACGCGACGGCGCGCCGTTTGTGCTGGTCGTCGGTCCGTTTGCTGTTCTCTTTGGCGTTCTGGCAACCGAAGCTGGCCTGAATGTTCTTGAAATACTTGCTTTTTCCGTTGTTGTAATCGCGGGTGCCGCACAGTTCACTGCCCTGCAGCTGATGACAGAAAACGCGCCAACGGTCGTCGTTCTGGCGTCGGCTCTGGCGGTGAATCTGCGCATGGCAATGTATTCCGCCTCGCTTACGCCATGGCTCGGAGCGGCGCCGCTCTGGCAACGGGCGCTCATCGCCTATTTTACTCTGGATCAGTCCTATGCCTGCGCAATCGGCCGGTATGAAGCAGAGCCGCATATGAGCCTGCGCGAACGCATCGGCTACTTTGCCGGAGCTGTCCTGCCTGTCGTTCCGACATGGTATGGATGCACCGTTGCGGGCGCGCTGCTTGGCTCGCGCATTCCGGAAAGCATGGCGCTGGATTTCGCGCTGCCCATCACCTTTCTGGCCCTGGTCGCACCGATGCTCCGGACCCCCGCCCATATGATTGCGGCTTTTGTTTCTATTGTGGTCAGCCTGCTTGCAGCGGGTGTGCCATGGTCGCTGGGGCTGATCATTGCGGCGGTCTGCGGGATGATGGCCGGTGCGCGCGCTGAACTGTGGTTTGTTGCAAAAAGGCCAGCCCCATGATCGACAAGAGCACCCTCTGGATCGTCATCATCGGTCTGGGACTGGGCAGCTACCTGCTGCGCTTTACCTTTATCGGGCTGGTCGGGGATCGCCCGATGCCAGCCTGGCTGTTGCGCCACCTGCGCTATACGGCCGTTGCGGTGCTGCCCGCCCTTGTCGCGCCGCAGGTGGTCTGGCCACAGGCAACCGGCGGAGAGCCGGACATTGCGCGCATGGCAGCGGCGGTTGTCACTCTGGCGGTCGGATACCGGACAGGAAACGTTTTCGCCGGGCTGTTCGCCGGGGCGGCGACACTTACAGTGATGCTGTCACTCGCCGGCTGAGGCCGCGGTCCTCTGCGCGGAAACGATCCCGTCAACCACGTCGCCTTCATCGTTCTCGTAATACCGGTCGGTGACCACGTCAGGACGCTGCGCGAGCTGGTCCATGAGTCGGATCGGAAACCACGTCTGGTTCACATCCTCGAAGCCTGGCACCTGCCGCAGAACTCCCGAGGTCGCATTCGTACACATTGATCCCGGCACAGCACCGCGCGCCTGTACCAGCGCCAGAGCCGTTTCCGCCTGTTGCGGCGTAACGGTAAATTCCTGGGATACGACATGGTATGTGCTGCGCGCATGAGCACTTTTGTAGCTCTGCAGCCATGCAGGCGTTACGCCATAAAGGACATCCCCGCGTTTGGGGATGTCGAAATGTTTGAAAGATCCGGCAGGGTCGTAAATGACCCGCTGCGAGCCGCTCACCATAATGGCCGTGTGTCCCCCGGTCATGGACCGGTTGTTGACCATGGTGAAAACGGTGATTTTGGGCGGCCCGTCTGCTTTGTAGGCGGCAGCTGCAACCTGTTCAGGCGATGCATCAAACGGTCGGGAAACTGCCGTACATCCGGCGATCAGCAGCACAAGCCCGAGAGCCACAAGGACACGCATCGGCACGCCTTTCATTCCGAACCGGATCAGGTGATGAAGATCGCCATCCAGATAATGATACCGAGGATGACGATGACCGCCCATTTGGTCCAGGCCATGAAGCCATCAAAAGTCTTTTCCTGGACGGAGGTGTCCATCTCGCCGTGTTTGTGATCTGCCATTGCCGCAGCCCCTGTAATTCAATCGTGTCGGCACAAGCCCTAATGGATTCGGCAGGCGCTGTCACCCGCATTGCACAATCCTGCGCGCTTATGACCGCCCGGAGCACTACTGTTCAGCTGTCAGGATCTGACGCCTTTTCCGGCTCCGCTTCCAGATCCTCAACAAGCCGGAATCCGATGCGCGCGGCCTGTTGCCGCTCCTGCGGGACAGGCAGCGCGCGCAGCATAACGTTCAGCTGGCTGACGTGCTGCACAAGCTGCATGCGCGCGCCACCGTCGTCGCTGCCATAAAAAGTCACGATATCCGGGTCAAAATACCCCATGCCTTCGATCCGCAGCACGCCGGTATCTCCGCCTGCAAATCCCATCGCCATCTCCTGCGTACTGTCGAGTTCTTCCTCAAAGTTCTTCAGATACACAATCAGGCGCTCATAGGCCCAGCGCGCCGGAGACTTCTGGGTGGCAGGCTTGTCCGACAGTGCCTTTGGCACGGATTTGTCGCCGGCATTTTTTGCGCCCGGACGGGTGTGAACCTCATGCAGACCGGCGCGCACTTCTGCCTCACGGGCCTCGGCAGATGTATTGATGTCATCACCCATGGGTTATCCTTTGCGCTGATATACCCAGGCACCATCGGCGCGGAGGTCGCGCGTGGCAAGCCCCTGTTGATACAGGTGGCTCAGATGCGCCACTGCCTCTACCAGTGCCAGGCCATATTCGCCCTCGCCGATACGCCGTTTGAAAAGGGGCGGGAAACACTCTCCCGCTGATTTTGGCGTATCCAGAAACTCCAGCAACCGCTTCAGCGCTCCGTGATGATTTTCGAGCAGCTGGCGCATCCGCAGCGGCAGGCCGGTGAATGGCAGTTTGTGTCCCCCGAGCACCAGATGGTCCGCCCGTGCCAGGCCTGACAGGCGCTCGCAGGCTTCCAGCCAGTCAGAGACCGGATCGGCCATCGGTTCGGTCGGATAGACGCCGATATTCGGGCTGATCGAGGGCAGTATCTGATCACCCGCCAGCACCAGATTGTCGTCCCGGCTCCAGAAGGTCGCATGTTCGGGCGCGTGTCCGTTTCCGATGTGCACGTCCCAGTCACGGCCCCCCATGCGGATGGTGTCGCCCTGACAGATCCTGGAATAGCCGAGCGGCAGGGGCGCGACCACATCTGCAAAGTTGAATGGCCGCTCACCACTGCGTTTTTCCAGAACATCCCCGTCCATACCGGACCGCTGGTAAAACGCCAGTGCTTCAGGCGCAGGCACCTCCTGGACATCCAGTGTCAGCATCCGCGCCATCAGCCACGCGGTACGTGTCGTGACCAGCTCCGCACCTTTTTCGGCCATCAGCCAGCCGGCAAGTCCAACATGGTCCGGATGATGGTGCGTGACGACCACACGGTTTACGGGGCGACCACCCAGTGGGCCGTCCAGCAGTCTCTGCCAGATTGCGCGCGCCCGTTTTGACGCAAAACCTGTATCAACAATGCTCCATCCATCACCGTCATCAAGCGCATAGACGTTCACATGGTCGAGCTTCATCGGCAGCGGCAGCCGCATCCACAAGACGTCTTCGGCCACTCTGGTCGCCTCACCCTCCGCGGGCGGATCGGGCCAGGGGTAGCTCAGCACCTCACCTTGGTTGTCTTTCATCAGGCCGCCAGCTCGTCAGCACTCAGCCCGTACAGGTCACCGGACCCTTCGCGCGCCTGCGCCAGCAGACCGACGTGCTCCGGCAGCAGCCGGGTGATGTAGAAACGCGCCAGTGTCTCACGCGGCGTTCCCTGCCCCACCAGAGCTGCGCGCAGGTGGATCCATGCCCCCAGAACACGGGCAAACGCACGCTGAAAAGGTACAGCCCCGCCGAAACGAACGTTCATATCGTCCTGAGCGGCAAGCCATTCGGTGGTTTCGCGCAGTGTTTCACTGGCCTGCCAGACGGCCTCGGCAAGACCCGGAAAGACCTCCCGCGCTTCTTCTGCGCAGGCTTCGATCTCATCCATGAGCCGGAAGGCGGCGTCCCCGCCGTCCATAAGTTTGCGCCCGACAAGATCCATCGCCTGTATGCCGTTGGTCCCTTCGTAGATCGCCGTAACGCGCACGTCCCTGCAGAACTGCGCTGCACCGGTTTCCTCAATAAAGCCCATACCGCCGTGGACCTGCAGCCCCATATCGCTGACCGCGATCCCGGTGTCCGTTCCAAACGATTTGTTGACCGGCGTCAGCAGGGCAGCACGCGCCTTCCAGCCTGCGTCGTCCGTGGCACCTGCCATGTCAATCGCAACCGCACAGCTGAGCGCGATTCCACGGGCCGCGAAAACATCCGCCTTCATCGTCATCAGCATGCGGCGTACGTCTGCGTGGTCGAGTATTGTGCCGGTGCCGTTCTCAACCGGACTGCGGCCCTGACGCCGGTCGGTTGCATAGGCCAGCGCGTGCTGGAATGCCGCCTCGGCGACACCAATGCCCTGGATACCAACGCCCAGCCGGGCGTTGTTCATCATGGTGAACATCGCGGCCATGCCACCCTGTTCCGCGCCGACAAGCCAGCCGGTCGCATTGTCATATTCCATCACAGCCGTCGGAGAGCCGTGCAGGCCCAGCTTGTGCTCGAGGCTTACAACACGGACGCCATTGGCCGCACCAGGAGCACCCGATGCATCGGGAATGTATTTGGGCACAAGGAAGAGACTGATGCCTCTGGTACCTGCCGGTGCGCCGGGCAGACGTGCGAGCACCAGATGGCAGACGTTTTCTGCAACGTCGTGGTCACCCCAGCTGATATAAATTTTCTGGCCTGACACCGCATAGGTCCCATCACCGTTTTCTGTGGCTTTGGTCGTCAGTGCGCCCACGTCCGATCCGGCCTGCGGTTCGGTCAGGTTCATGGTCCCGGTCCATTCGCCGGAAATCAGTTTAGGCAGGTACAGCGCGCGGATCTCGTCGCTCGCGTGGTGTTCAAGGGCCTCTATCTGACCCTGTGTCATCAGCGGCGCGAGCTGCAGCGACAGACAGGCGCCACTCATCATGTCGTTCACGGCAGAAGCCAGTGTCACCGGCAACCCCATCCCGCCGTATTCCGGGTCCGCCGCAATACCGATCCAGCCGCCTTCAGCTATCGCCTTCCAGCCTTCGGGGTACCCGGGCGACGTGCGGACAACACCGTTTTCAAGATGCGCAGGGTGCAGATCACCAGGCCGCTGCAGGGGCGCCATAATTTCCTCTGACAGACGCGCGGCCTCTGTCAGAATGGCCCGCGTCATGTCAGGGGTCGCCTCAGAGAACCGCTCGGTCTGGACCACCTGATCGTATCCGACAACGTGGTCGAGCAGGAAGGTGAGATCTTCGGTCGGGGCAATATAGGGCATTGGGTGTTCTCCGGCGTCAGTGCGCGCTGGCTTGGCAATGCGCACGGCAGCTTATAAGGCATTGCAGCAGATCATGGAGCGGCACGGCCCTCTCAGCAACCAGAACGCGGCGTCACGACTTCACATGACCAGAACAGGTACAGAAACTCTTCGGGCCGATGCAGAGGGCATGACCAGGGCAGCTCACCTGTTGCGACAGGGCAGTCTGGTCGCCTTTCCGACAGAGACGGTCTATGGGCTGGGCGCGGATGCGCGCAACGCCGATGCCGTGGCGGCGGTCTACGCAGCCAAGGGCAGACCGTCTTTCAATCCTCTTATTGTACATGTTGCGGATACAGACGCCGCAAAGACTTTTGTCCGGTGGAACGACAGCGCTGACAGTCTCGCACAGCATTTCTGGCCGGGTCCCCTGACCCTGGTCCTGCCACTGGCAGCCGGGCACGGGCTTGCGACGCTGGTGACAGCGGGATTGCCCACTGTCGCGATCCGTGTCCCTGCGCATCCGGCGGCACGTGCGCTGTTACGTGCCTTTGGCGGACCTGTTGCGGCTCCCTCTGCCAACCCTTCGGGGCGCATAAGCCCGACCCGCGCCGAACACGTCCTGGCCGGTCTGGACGGCAGAATTGCAGCGGTTCTGGACGATGGTCCGTGCTCTGTCGGGCTGGAAAGCACAATTATTGCTCCTGATCCCGGGCCCGTGCTGCTGCGCGCCGGGGGTCTTGCCCCCGGTGACATTGAGCGGGTTCTCGGAACGCGCCCGGAAGCGCCTGAAAGCCGCGAGATCACAAGCCCCGGCCAGCTTCTGTCACATTATGCCCCGGGCGCCCCGATGCGCCTGAACGCAACCAGCAAACGACCCGGAGAAGTCTTTCTGGGGTTCGGCCCGATGGACTGCGACCTGAACCTGTCAGAGACAGGTGATCTGCAGGAAGCCGCGGCAAACCTTTTCGACCATATGCACAGTCTGGACCGGACCACACAGACCATCGCGGTCGCGCCTGTTCCTGAAACAGGACTGGGTATCGCGATCAATGACCGCCTTCGCCGGGCGGCGGCGCCACGCTGAACCTGTCAGGCGTTGCCCGCCTCGCTCGACAACAGGACCGGATCAACGCCGATCGTCTTCAGCGCCGCACTCCACTGATCGCACGCCTTTGTTCCGAAAACGATCCTCGAGGAGGATTCGGCAATCAGCCAGCCGTTACGGGCGATTTCGCTTTCCAGCTGACCTGGTCCCCAGCCCGCATACCCCAGCATCATCAGCGCGCGCTTCGGCCCCTCGCCGCGGGCTATTTCCTCCAGAATGTCGAGAGTGGCCGTCATACCGAAACCACCCGGTACTGCGAGTGTATGCAGATTGGACTGGTAATCGCCCGAGTGCAGCACAAAGCCACGACCCATCTCGACAGGGCCACCAAAATGAACAGGCATGGCGCGCGCGTCATCCGTCGGGACTATCTCAAGCTGATCCAGGACGTCACTCATGCGGACGTCTTCGGCAACCTTGTTCAGGATGAGACCCATGGCGCCCTTGTCCGAATAGTCGCAGACCAGAACAACGGAATGCATAAACCGCGGGTCATCCATGCCCGGCATGGCAACAAGCAGGCGGCCCGTCAGGTGCAGGCCGTTTTCTGAGTTCAGGGCGACCGTCATCATTCAACCATGACCTGTAGACTATGACCGTGCAAGCCCTGCGGTGTTCTGCAGGCCCGAAACATCGCTGACCGGATCGTGACTTGGCATTTCAGGCCTGTGCGCGCATATCGGAGCTATGAAAAACACCATTATCTCCGCCCTGCTGTTTGCCTGCGCCGCATCTGGCGCGGCGGCACAGAACAGTTTCAGCGACCCCGTCACCGCTCAGGTGCTGCCAGGCTGGGTAAACGCCGATGGCACCCGCGTCGCCGCACTGCACCTGGCGCTGGAAGCTGGCTGGAAGACGTACTGGCGCGCGCCAGGTGACGCAGGTATTCCACCAGCGTTTGACTGGTCCGGCTCAAAAAACCTGAGATCAGTTGGTGTTTCGTGGCCGGCACCGGACGTGTTCGACCAGAACGGCATGCGCTCAATTGGCTATGAGGACAATCTGGTGATCCCTCTGGCGATCACCCCCACCCGACCCGGACAGCCTGTCCGGCTCGCGGTCGAAATGGATCTGGGTGTCTGTTCGGATATCTGCATTCCGTACGAGCTGTCTCTTGACGCGGTGCTGGACAGTGAAACGACCCGGCCGACCCCGGCAATCGCAGCGGCACTGGCGCAACGACCCTTTTCTGCCGGCGAAGCAGGTGTGACCGCGGCAACCTGCCGGGTTGAGCCAACGGAAGACGGTATTCTGCTCGAGGCACGGGTGACGATGCCGACGGCCGGTGGACGCGAAGTGGCGGTGATCGAATCGGGTGTGCCCGGTGTCTGGGTGAGTGAAGCCGAAACCCGGCGCGCGGGCAGCAGTGTTATCGCGAGATCGGAAATGATCCATACAGACGGCGGGGCGATTGCGCTGGACCGCAAGGCGATCCGTATCACAGTCCTGGGCAGCAGTCATGCCGTGGATATTCAGGGATGCACACCGGGCTGAGCCCTGCGGCGGCGGGAAACGAACCACAGAACCGCCGACAGCCATGCCAGCAGCGTGATCATCGCGCACCCCAGTGAAAACAGCATCAGCGCGCCGCTGACAGGCGGCAGAGCTGCAGCCCATGGTGCTGCAGTCACCAGCGCCCCGGGCAGGCTTCCCTGCCATGCCGCCCAGCCCATTGTGACCGCGGCCCAGGCAACGATCAGCACCCACAGACCTGTAAAACTGACCCGTACGCTGCGCACCGGTAACCGCAGCCCCCGGCGCATGGCCTGCACATGACGCGACAGATCATGGCCAACGGCAAGCAAAGCAGGCACGATCAGCAAAACCAGCACCATGCCGAACCCCAGCCCGTAAACCAGAGTGACAATCGCAGGCTTCAGAAACTGTGCCTGAACGCTTTTCTCGTAGAGCAGCGGTGCCATCCCCAGTACTGTGGTCAGCGTTGTCAGCAACACAGGCCTGAGCCTGTCCGCTGTGCCATCGATAATCGAAGGGATCAGCCCGCGTTCCCCGGCATATTCGTCGATTGTGGTCACCAGCACGATCGAATCGTTGATGATGATGCCGGACATGCCCAGCAGCCCGACAACCGTAAACATGCTCAGCGGCACATCCCAGACCACGTGCCCGTAGATTGCGCCGATCAGTCCGAACGGTATGATCACCATCACGACAGCCGGACGTGACCAGCTGCCAAAGATCCATGCCAGTACCAGGTAGATGCCAGCAAGACACAGGATCTGACCATTCATCGCCCCACTCAGAAAAGCGCTTTCCTGTTCTGCCAGACCGGCGATCCGGTAACGCACCTGATGCTCGCCGGACACCGCCGGCAGGATTTCATTGGCCAGGATATCCTGAATTTCGTTTGCCCGCTCCGGATTGTCTTCGGACACATCGCCTTTGACAGAGATAACCCGTACACCGTTGTAGCGTTTTATCTCGCCGAAACCGGCGCGCTGCTGAACGGTTACAATATCGGTCAGCGGCACATACAGACCGTCGGGCGTGCGCAACTGGGTGCTTTCAAGAAAATCGGCTGTCAGCTCCTCTTCGGGCAGCTCAACACGGATTTCCGCGCTCCGCCGGCCTTCCGGATAAGTAGCGGCCTCGATTCCGCCGATACGGTTACGCAGAGTCCGTCCGAGTGTGTCGCTGGTAAAGCCCAGGGCCGTACCCCGGGCCGTCAGATCGAGGATCAGTTCCTCGCGGTCATAGGCCAGAGTATCCTCCAGCGCCGACACCTCCGGAAAACTGGCAAGGGCGGCCTGGATATCGAGGCTTGCAGCTTTCAGGGCGCTGGCATCGGCGCCAAAAAGCTCGATATCAATCGCATCCGCCTCCGGACCTGACCGTGTCCGTCGGAAACTGACGACCTCTGCCAGCGGGTGCTGCACCACACGTTCCTGCAGGTCCGTCACAAACGCGCCACTGGTAAAGGGCCGCAGATCAGCATCTGTCATCTCTATTGCAATGCCGCCCAGCAGGTCGCCGTCCTTGCCTGAAGAGCCCGACAGACCGCGACCTGCATTGCCACCCACGCGTGCAACGGCCGACGTGATCGGCGCAACACCGTATTCCGCTTCGTATTCTGCTGAAACCTCGTCGACGGCACGCTGCAGCTGACGCATCATGACCAGCGAGTCCTCGCGCGTCGCACCCTCTGCCATTGCGAAATTACCGTAGAGAACACCGCGTTCGGGCGCATTGAAGAACCGCCACTGGACATCTCCTCTGATGAACAGCGCCACCTGGCTGGCAAGCAACAGCAGAGCACCTGCAAGCACCGCGTAACGACAGGTGATCACACCGGCCATAAAGGGCCGGAACAGTCGCTCGCGGAACCATACAAATCCGCGATTGACCTGACGACTGGGCCAGTCATACCAGCGCTCGCGCGCACGCGCGGCCAGCGCATGGGACATATGGTTGGGCAGAATAAGAAAACACTCGATCAGCGACGCGGCCACCACGGCGACTACGGTCAGCGGTATGTCCCTTACAAACCGGCCATACCAGCCATCGATCATGGCCAGCCCGGAGAAAGCAATGATTGTCGTGAGTGTTGCGGCAAGCACGGGCATGGCCATCCGTCTGGCAGCATTTTCAGCCGCAACGACCGGAGCCTCGCCAAGATGCCGGGCACGGTAATCTGCATGTTCGCCCACCACGATCGCATCATCGACGACAATGCCCAGCGTGATAATCAACCCGAAGAGGGTGATCATATTGAGGGTCTGTCCCCCCAGATACATGATCGACAGCGCAGCCAGCATTGCCACGGGGATGCCCGCAGCAACCCAGAACGCGGTTCTGGCGTTCAGAAAAAGGAACAGGAGCCCGACAACAAGCGCCAGCCCGGTAAGTCCGTTTTCTATAAGCATACTGAGACGGGATGAAATGGCATCAGACCGCGTATTCACCAGTTCGGCCTTTACGCCTTCGGGAAGCGTTCGCTGCAGATCCGCGACCGTTTCTTCAACAGTGTTCTGGATATCAATGGCATCTCCCTGCGCGGAGCGGTCAACCCGTATCGATACCGCGGGCGTAGCGCCGACAAACAGGCTGAGGTCCCTGTCGGGCCCCGGTCGTTTCAGGATCGCTACATCGCCCAGGGTCAGTTGCGAGCCGTCTTCACTGGTCCGCAGGACGATGTCTGCGATCTGATCCGCCGCCCGCTTCTCTGACCCTGTTGAGACGCGCGTATTGGTCCCCGCAACATCCCCCGCCGGATCTGTGTCGGCCTCGGCGGCGATCGCCGCCGCAATTTCAGCCATCGACAGGTCATGCGCCACCAGATTGACCGAGGGCACTTCGACCACAGTCTGTGGTGCCGCGACCCCGTGCAGCGTCGAACGGGTCACACCGCGGGAGTAGAGCAAAGCGATCAGCTCATCACCATAAAGACCCAGCTGATAGGGATCGACGGGCCCGCTGATGAGCACGTCCGTCACCCTCTCACGCCAGACAGATACGCGGATTTCGGGATCTTCCGCCGCCTCTGGCAGATCCGTGGTTGCGTCAACCACAACACGGATATCCGATGCGCCGCGCTCAAGGCTCCAGTCAGGTTCAAAAACCACGTAGAGATAAGCCCGGCCCGCCCGGGCCGACGAGGTCACCGTCTCCACACCTTCTATGGCCATCAGTGACGGCGTCATCAGTTCTATAATTGCGCTGTCGACCTCTTCAGCACCGGCACCGTTCCAGTAAACATCGACCGATACAGCCCGGCGGACGATGTCTGGAAAAAACTGCGCGCGCAGGTTCGGAAGAGAGACCAGTCCGGACAACAGCAGGACCAGAAGCAGCAGGCTTGCAGCGGTCCGGTGCCGGGTAAAGTAGGACAACAGACCCGATGCAGAAGCTTGCGGAAGGTTGCGCATATTCAGCCGCCCATCCGGCTCTCGATGCGGCGCACAACACGGCCTGATACACGCTGACCGGACAACTGGGACAGGACACGCGCCCGCGCCGCTTCCGGCATGGTGTTATTGTTCTGCACAAATGCCACCAGACGTGCGCGGCGCTCGTCACTGAGTTCAATCACATCGGAACCGAGACCGGCCTGTTCATCGGTCAGAAGCGCGCCGTCCAGTGCCCGTACAGCGATACCCGGACCCAGCAGCGGCGTGCGGGCGTTCACCACATCGCGCCCTTCGATGCCTTCTCCCGATACGATGATTTCGTCGCCCTGCCGCCGCAGCAGCCTGACAGGCACGGACTGCAGGCGGTTATCGTCGCCGACAACCAGCACGTCACCCGCGGCCCCAAGAGCAGATGCAGGCAACCGCACAACACCATCCAGCGCCGGCTCGTCCACTGTCACGGTCACAAAGTCGCCCGGGCGAAACCCCCGCGGGGTTTCCAGCGTCGCAAAGATCAGCCTGCCTGTCTGTCCCTCGGCCGCGCCAGCGCTCACCCGGGTGATACGACCCGTCGCCCTCAGATCAGCGCCTGTAACGTCCAGGGTTGCGGTAACCGACGCCGGAACCAGCTGGCCGGCCGCGTCCAGCAGCCGGGTATACTGCGCCGTCGATATCCGGAACGCCACCTCCAGATCACCGGGGTCAACCAGATCTGCAAGCCGTTCATTCACGCTCACCAGACCACCGGCAACGACAGCCGTATCACTGAGCACTCCGTCAAACGGTGCCGTTACGGTCGTATCCGCCAGCGTGCGGCGTGCATCTTCGAGTGCCAGCTGCGCACGGGCAAGACGCGTATCGGCCTGGTCAATGCGGGCCTCGGCCTGCGTTACAGCCTGACGGGTTGAAATAACCACCGCCCTGGCCGCTGCTGCCGCCAGTTCGGCCGTTTCAACCGCTGCGGCGGTTCCAACGCCACGTCCCGACAGATCGGACTGTCGTTCAAAAGCACGGGCACGCAGATCCGCCTGATCTGCAGCAGCTTTCTGCTCCTCATAGGCCAGTTCGAGACTGCGGGCAGCATCGCGAACCTCGGCCTGCGCATCCGCAAGATCAGCGGTGAGGCGGTCAAGATCCGATTGCGCATCCCGCGGGTCAATCTGCAGCAACACGGTGCCGGCGGTTATTGCACCTCCGTCCTCGAAGGCCTCCGACAGGGATATGATCCGACCGGCAACTGCGGCACGCAGTTCCAGCGTACGTCGTGATGAAATTTCGCCGAAAGCACGCAGAACAGGTTGTTCTGTGCCTGGTTCCGCGCGCGTGAGCGTAACCGCAAAAACACGTTCGCGTGGTGCAGAGGGTGGTGGTGCATCGGCGAACCGGATCTGCAGGGCATCCCGGATCAGTACAGCGGCAGATATCAGCAGGCCCAGCGTCAGCGACGCCAGGAAAAGCCCTGTCATACTTTGCCTCAGAAACCGCATAAGCACCCGGATTTCAGCTCATCAACCGTCTGCACTATAACCTAGCGGGCGGGAAAAAAATACCAACCCACAAGGGTGTTACGAAACGCAGGGCTATTTCCGTCGCTGGCCTTCGGTCAGCCTGGGCAGAATTTCCACAAAATTGCACGGACGGTGGCGATAATCGAGCTGCATCTGCAGGATTTCATCCCACGCGTCCCTGCAGGCGCCAGGGCTGCCGGGAAGCGCAAAAAGGTATGTGCCTTTGGCAACGCCGCCGGTCGCCCTGCTCTGAACCGCGCTTGTGCCAATCTTTTTCATCGACACGATCGTAAAGACGGTGCCAAAAGCGTCGATTTCCTTCTCGTAGACATCGCGGTGCGCCTCGACGGTCACGTCCCGCCCGGTCAGCCCCGTGCCACCGGTCGAAATCACCACATCAATGCCGCTGTCGCGGCACCAGGCGCGCAGCTGCTCAGCGATTTCAGAGCGCTCATCTCTCAGAATACGCCGGTCAGCAAGCTCGTGGCCGGCTTCGAGAAGGCGCGACACCAGCACATCGCCCGAGCGGTCTTCGGACAGATCACGCGTGTCCGACACTGTCAGCACCGCAATGCGCACGGGTATGAATTCCCGGGTTTCGTCAATTCGGCTCATCAGCATCTCTCGTCTATGGTTCTTCGTGTTTCAGGCACCTGACACCCGGGCGCGAATGTCCAGCAGATCGGCCCATGCCTCGCGTTTTGCTGCCGGATTGCGCAGCAGGTAGGCCGGATGGCACATCGGCATCACGGGCAGGCCGTGTGCCTCGGTCCACGTCCCGCGCAGACGCGTGATGCCACGCTTGCCCAACAGGGCATGCGCACTGATGTTGCCCATCACGACCAGCACCTCTGGCTTTGCGAGCGCAATATGGCGCTCCAGAAACGGCTTCATCATGGCAATTTCTTCGGGCGACGGATCCCGGTTCTGCGGCGGCCGCCACGGCAGGACGTTTGTAATGTAAACAGGGGCTGCCTCATGCGTGCGCCCCATGCCGATGGCTGCGAACATCCGGTCCAGCAGCTGCCCCGCAGCGCCAACAAAGGGGCGGCCTTCGCGATCTTCTTCCCGGCCCGGCGCCTCGCCCACGATCATGACAGGCGCACCGGCCTGCCCGTCGCTGAAGACCAGGTTGCGCGCACCTTTCTTGAGCGGACAGTGATCAAATCCGGCCATCGCCTGCCGCAGATCATCAAGTGTCCCGGCAGCCTCTGCCGCCGTTCTGGCCGCATCAACTGCATCCACTGACGGGGCCGCCGCTGATGCCACGCCAGCGTTTGTGGCAGCGACCGCGGGTGTAGCAGCCTGCGCCACAGGTTTTTCAGTTCTGGCCGGAAGATCATAGCAGTTGACCGGGACGTCACCGAGCGCCTCGGTTGCGCCCAGTTCAATCTGCCAGTCCAACAGGGCCAGTGCATGATGAAATTCGGATGATTCCATTCAGGCACTCTACCCGGTGCCACGACAGGACTGAACCTGTGGAATCGCACATTCGCCTGCTTGCCCGTCCCGACCTGCGTCCCTATAAGGTGGAAAATCGCCTGAGGTTACCGCCATGACGTTTCCGCACCGACATCTGCTTGGTATCGAGGCCCTCCGCCCGGCGGAAATCACCACCCTTCTTGATCTCGCCGATCAGTATGCCGCGCTCAACCGTCAGCCGGACAAACATGCAGACGCGCTGGCCGGGCTGACCCAGATCAACATGTTCTTCGAGAACTCCACCCGCACACAGGCCAGCTTTGAAATTGCGGGGAAACGTCTGGGCGCAGACGTTATGAACATGGCAATGCAGGCCAGCTCTCTGAAAAAAGGCGAAACACTGATCGACACGGCGCTGACGCTCAATGCCATGCACCCTGACCTTCTGGTGGTCCGCCATCCGCATTCGGGAGCGGTCGATCTGCTGGCGCAGAAAGTGAACTGCGCGGTGCTGAACGCCGGCGACGGACGTCACGAGCATCCGACGCAGGCACTGCTGGATGCTCTGACCATCCGACGCGCAAAGGGCCGCCTGCACCGGCTGTCCATTGCAATTTGCGGCGATATTGCACACAGCCGCGTGGCGCGCTCCAATATCATGCTGCTGGGGAAAATGGAGAACCGTATCCGTCTGATTGGTCCGCCCACGCTTATGCCGGCAGGTATTTCGGAGTTCGGCGTCGAAGTCTATGACAACATGGCCGAAGGTCTGCAGGACGTGGATGTGGTCATGATGCTCAGATTGCAGAAAGAGCGCATGGACGGCGGTTTTATCCCGTCCGAGCGCGAATATTACCACCGCTTCGGGCTGGATGCAGAAAAGCTGTCCCATGCGGCACCTGATGCCATCGTCATGCACCCCGGTCCGATGAACCGTGGGGTCGAGATCGACGGGACACTGGCAGACGACATCAACCGCTCTGTCATTCAGGACCAGGTGGAGATGGGTGTCGCCGTGCGTATGGCCGCGATGGACCTGCTGGCCCGCAATCTGCGCATGACCGGCGAAGGTGCGGCATGAGCAAAGCCATCGAAATTCCGGCAGGTGAAACGAGCAAAATCCGGGTTTTTGCCATCAATCGCCCGGTCCCGGACATGCAGACACTCCTGAAAAGCGCCCCGGTGCCCGATGTTGCGCGCGAACTGCTCGCGGATCCGCATCTGAATACCGCGGGCGCCGAGGTTTTCCCGATGGCTGACCTCGCGGGCGTGGGTCTTGCCGCATATCTCAGTGACGGGTACGCGGTCACCGACGAGGCCCTGAGCCCGGACAGGGCGAAGCTCGATGCTCTTGAGGGCTACGTTCTGCTGGTCTTTTCCGACAGCTTTGCAGGTCAGCCACACCGGCTTGAACCGGGATCGGATGTGACCCTGATCGGCACCTATCCCGAGTTCCGTCCCGGCGCAGCAACCGGATCGCTTACGGCGGACAGTGCCCTGCCCTATACCGGCGTTCCGGGCGTTGTACCTGCCACATCGTCGCGCAACGGGGTCGGGAGCATGGTTGTGCTGACGATCGCGGCAGCTCTGTTATTGCTGGCATTGTGGTGGTTTCTGACATGACAACGAGAAAGACAGCATAATGAACGAACCCAAAGACCCGAAGATGTCAGGTCGCATCGCGATGATCGCCCTGCTGGTGGCCTTTGCGCTGGTTGGTCTGATGGTGTGGGTCGGGGCCTGATAACATGAGCAGACTGGCCTTTTTGAACGCACGCCTCGTCGATCCGGAAAGCGACGAGGTTTCCGTTGGCGCTGTACTTGTCGAAAACGGAACGATCGGGGATGTTATGACAGGCCAGATACCTGCCCCCTCAGAAGGCCGGGTCATTGACTGCGGTCTGCGGTATCTGGCCCCGGGTCTGGTCGATCTCGGCGTAAAGGTCTGCGAACCGGGAGAACGTCACAAAGAGAGCTATCGGTCCGCCGGCCTCGCCGCCGCTGCGGGCGGTGTCACGACAATGATCACCCGTCCGGATACCACACCGGCTATCGACAGCCCTGAAACACTTGAATTCGTCACGCGTCGTGCCAACGAAGCGGCACCAGTCAATGTTCTGCCGATGGCCGCCCTGACCAAGGAACGTGCCGGCCGGGAAATGACAGAAATCGGTTTTCTGATGGACGCCGGCGCGGTCGCTTTCACCGACTGCGACCGTGTTGTCACGGACACTAAGGTTTTCTCGCGCGCGCTGACATACGCGCGGTCCCTCGGGGCTCTTGTCATTGCGCACCCACAGGACCCCGGTCTGAGTGCCGGGGCTGCCGCCACATCGGGAAAGTTCGCCTCGCTGCGGGGTCTGCCGGCGGTCTCTCCGATGGCCGAACGCATGGCGCTGGACCGTGATCTGTCGCTGGTGGAGATGACCGGCGCAAAATATCACGCCGACCAGATTACCTGCGCACGGGCATTGCCCGCACTTGAACGGGCCAAGGCCAACGGGCTCGATGTAACCGCGGGCACATCGATCCACCACCTGACCCTCAATGCTCTGGACGTGGCCGACTACCGGACCTTTTTCAAGATCAAACCACCGCTGCGCGACGAACAGGACCGGCTTGCGATTGCTGATGCGGTGAACAGCGGGCTGATTGATGTGATCTCGTCAATGCACACACCCCAGGACGAGGAAAGCAAACGTCTGCCTTTTGAAGAAGCCGCCTCTGGCGCCGTTGCCCTCGAAACACTGCTGCCCGCGGCGATGCGGCTGTGGCACAGCGGGCTGGTCAGCCTGCCGGCACTGTGGCGCGCCATGTCGCTCAACCCGGCGCGCAGGCTTGGCCTCGACACGGGCCGTCTGGCAAAAGGCGCGCCTGCCGATCTGGTGGTATTTGATCCCGATGCACCTTTCCTGATGGACCGCGCGACACTGCGTTCCAAATCCCGCAATACCCCCTTTGACGGCGCACGGATGCAGGGCCGGGTTCTGTCCACCTGGGTCGGAGGTACCTGCGTGTACGAAAAGCCATGATCCCCGCAATTGAAAGCACCACAGGCCTGCTGACCTTCTGGGCCGTTGCAGGCTATCTGCTCGGGTCCGTGCCCTTTGGCATGGTGCTGGCGCGTGTGATGAACCTGGGCAATCTGCGTGAGATCGGTTCTGGCAATATCGGTGCCACGAATGTGCTGCGCACTGGCAATAAAACTGCCGCTGCACTGACACTGTTGCTGGATGGCGGCAAAGGGCTGGCTGCTGTCCTGCTCGCGCGTGCAGCAGGTGGCGAGGATACCGCGCAGATCGCAGCACTGGCCGCCATGCTGGGTCACTGCTATCCGGTCTGGCTGCGTTTTTCGGGCGGCAAGGGTGTCGCGACCTTTCTTGGCATTGTTCTGGCGCTCAGTTTTCCGGTGGGCGCTGGCTGTTGTATTGCCTGGCTGATCGGTGCTTTCGCGGTGCGGATATCCTCGGTCGGTGCACTGGTATCCGCCGCATCAGCACCGGTGCTGATGCTGTTTCTGGGCATGTCTTCCGCCATATTGCTGGGGCTGTTGCTGGCATTACTTATTTTCTGGCGGCACCGGGCCAACATTGCCCGGATCATCGCCGGTGAAGAGCCGCGGATCGGACAGAAATCCTGATGCCCTCGCCAGGCAAAGGTTTTGCCGGCGCACTTCATGCCCTTCCTGAAGGCACATTTACCGGGGTCGCCGCAGATCGCCGCTATGTGGTCACGAAATCACTGTTCAGCAATGGCCGCTCTGTAAAACTGGTCGCGGAAGAGCTGGGCGGAAACGACTATATCAGCCTCAATTTCTACAGACTGACCAGCGGTGACCAACTGTATCCCTGCGAGATGAGCATCGAGAAAGTGACGGATTTCGTGGGTGCGCTGATGCCGGATCAGTCCGACGCAGAATAGCTGCCGTCGGCATTGTGCACTTCATCACCCTGAAGGGCCGGCGAGAAAACGCAGATCAGCCGAAACGGCACGTCGCCGCGGTTTTCCACGCGGTGACGATCATGCGCATCAGGCGCATAGAGAACACCGGATGTAATGACATGGGTCTTTCCGGTGGCATGATCGGTGACGTGCCCCTCGCCCGAGACACAATAGCAGGCCTCAATGTGATGCCGGTAGTGCAGCTCGAGCTCCGCGCCCGGCAGCACCTCCGTTTCGGTCATGGAAAACCCCATGCCATCAGAACGGACGAGCAACCGCAGGCTGGTCCAGCCCGGTCCCGACGCATCGCGCGGAGTGTCTCTGAGAGATCTGCTGTCGACAACAATCATCCGTAGCTCCTGCCGTGAATATCCGAGATCAGCATTGCATGGCCGCCGGCCACATGCCACTTCTGAGTGTATGGAAAAACGACTGACCACCCCCGACGGAACCCCCGTAAGCAGGCTTGCTTTCGGCACAATGCAGTTTGGCGGACGCGCAGACCAAGCCGCTTCCCGCGAGATGTTTGAGGCCAGCCTTGATGCAGGCATAAACCATTTTGACACTGCCTATGTGTACAACGGCGGTGCATCAGAAGAGCTGCTTGGATCGATGATCGGCAACCGGCGCGACACCATGCTGATCGCAACCAAAGCCGCCTATGACGGCGGCGGGTCCCGGCAGAACATTCTGAACAGTTTCGGAGTCTCTCAGAAACGCCTCGGGCTGGATGTGATCGACGTGCTGTATATGCACCGCTTTGACCCGGACACGGACCTGCAGGAGAGTATCGAAGCGCTCGCCGGGCTGAAACAATCCGGTCGGATCAGATACATCGGCCTGTCCAATTTTGCTGCCTGGCAGGTGATGAAGGCGATCAGTATTGCCGAAAAACTCGGAGAGACCATCGATATTCTGCAACCCATGTATAACCTTGTGAAACGGCAGGCAGAGGTGGAAATCCTGCCGATGTGCGCCGACCAGAAGGTTGCCTGCGCGCCCTATTCCCCGCTGGGCGGCGGCTTGCTGACGGGCAAATACGCTGCAGGTGCGTCCGGGCGCCTGACAGAGGATGACGGATACGCACGGCGTTACGGGCCGGGCTGGATGCACGAGGCCGCGGTAAGCCTTGGCGAAATTGCGTCCGAGACCGGCACGCACGTCGCAACGCTCGCAGTCGCCTGGGCGGCCGCGCACGACAGCGGGCCAACGCCGATCATTTCAGCCCGGAACGCGGAACAGCTGCGACCGTCTCTGGACGCGCTCAGTTTCAGGATGGACGCGGAACTGTATGCCCGCCTCGCGGCCCTCAGCCCGACACCGCCACCCGCAACGGATCGCCTCGAAGAACAGTCATGACGCGGATCCTGGTCATCGGAGGCGGTATCGCTGGCCTGTCCGTTGCCGCCCGGTTGTCTGCGGACGCAGAGGTGACCGTAATCGAGGCCGAGGATTCCCTTGGGTATCATGCTTCGGGACGGTCGGCGGCGCTGATTGAACAGAACTATGGTGCGCCATCGGTTCAGGCGCTGAACCGTGCCAGTGTGGACTATCTGCGCGGTCACGACGGCGGATACCTCACGCCCCGCGGCCTGATGATCGTTGCAAACGACAAGGACAAAGAGGCTTTCGATGCTGACGTGGCCGCAATGGGCGTTCACCGGATTTCCGTCGCTGACGCCTGTGCGAAAGTGCCTGTCCTTGATCCCGGCTATGTAACCCTGGCCGCGTGGCATGCAGATGCGCATGATATTGATACCGACCGGTTGCTTCAGGGCTTTGCCCGCACGCTACGCGCCAATGGCGGCAGGGTCGTTGTAAGCCAGCGGATCACTGCTATTTCGCACGAAGATGCGCTTTGGTCGCTGCAAAGCGCTGATGACGAATGGTCCACAGATATCCTGGTCAATGCCGCGGGGGCCTGGGCGGATGAAGTGGCCGGACTGGCAGGCATCAGACCAATGGGCATCGTACCTTACCGGCGGTCTATGGCGCGGGTCGCCGCCCCGGCAGGTCACGATGTCAGCGGATGGCCGATGTTTTTTGGCGTCAGCGAAAGCTGGTACGCAAAACCGGACGCCGGTGCACTGCTGGTGTCACCCGCAGACGAAGATCCCGTTGACCCGCACGATGCATGGGCCGAGGATATGACACTCGCTGAGGGTATTGCTTTGTACGAAGAAGTTGTGACCGAGCCGGTATCGCGCATGCTGTCCAACTGGGCCGGCCTGCGCAGCTTTGCTCCCGACCGCACGCTCGTGCTGGGCCCCGATCCGGATATCCCCTCGTTTGTCTGGTGCGCAGGCCAGGGTGGCTACGGTATGCAGACCGCTCCGGCGGCCTCGCAGCTCGTGGCGGATATGGTCTTCGGCAGGCCCCCCCGACTTGCCGCAAACAGTATCGCCGCACTGCGGCCTGAGCGGCTGCGATGACCGGCCGCCTGCCGCCCAGCGCCAGCGTGGCCACACCAATCACCGGGGTCAAAATGCATGCCCCTGCGGCGATGCGGAACGCGGCGGCGCTGACCGGAATGCTGGTGCAACACGCGCCGGAAACGGGCCTGGCGCTGGAGCTGGCCAGCGGTACGGGGCAGCACATCGTTTCCTTTGCGCGACAGATGCCAGGACTGATCTGGCACCCGACTGAAATCGCCCGCGACAGAATGGCCAGTATTGACGCCTATGCGGTTGAAAGCGGCCTGGAGAATATCCGCGCGGCACAGATGCTCGACGCCACCAAACCCGGATGGTCAGAAACCAGAAATGGTTTCAGCCTGACAGTGGTCATCAACCTGCTGCATCTGATCAGCACCCCGGCGACCTGCACCGTGATCGCCGAAACCGCACAGGCGCTGGCCCCTGGAGGTACGTTTGTGATCTACGGCCCGTTCCGCCGCGATGGCACGCTGACCAGCGAGGGTGACAGCCGGTTTGATGCGGACCTGCGCCGCGCCGATCCGGCGATTGGCTACAAGAACGATGCGGATATCGACAGCTGGCTGAAAGAGGCCGGTCTTGCAGACATCACCCGCCTGGAAATGCCTGCGAACAACCTCGCCTTTGTCGCCAGACGAGCCTAGCCGTCGATCCGGATCCGGGCGTTTTTCGGATCATAGGGGCTGTCTTCGACAACTTCAGCGTCCCACAGCTGATCCAGTATCTTGACCTTCAGCTTTGTGCCCGGCCTGGCCAGATCAGGCGTTACATAGCCCATGCCGATAGATTTGCCGAAGTGCACCGAATAGCCACCGGACGTCAGTCGACCAACCCGGGTTTCGCCATGATAGAGCACCTCGCGTCCCCACGGATCGGCATCATCCGGCCCGTCAATAAGCAGCGTACAGCATCTTGCGCGCACACCGGTTTCCTCAAGCTTTTCCCGGCCATGGAAGTCTTTGGTCAGGTCAACAAACCGGGGCAGGTCAGCCTCAATCGGTGTTGCATCCCGCCCAAGCTCGGTGCCGAAAGCGCGATAGGATTTCTCCTGCCGCAGCCAGTTTTGCGCACGCGCACCGACCAGTTTCATCCCATGTTTTTCGCCGGCTTTTTCCAGCTGATCAAAAAGGTAATTCTGCATTTCGATCGGGTGATGCAGCTCCCAGCCCAGCTCGCCTGTATAGGCTACGCGGATCGCACGCACCGGGCACATACCCAGTTCGATGTTGCGCATGGTCAGCCAGGGGAACCGTTTGTTCGACAATACCGTCGCGGGGTCGGCTTCTTTGACAATCTCGTTCAGCACATCGCGGGATTTCGGCCCGGCAATCGCAAAGACACCCCATTGTGTCGTCACGTCGTGACATTCGATATAGCCAAACTCCGGCGCCTTATCCTCGATGGCCTTGCGCAGGTAGTCGGCATCATAGGCCGTCCAGGCCCCTGCTGAGACGAGATAGTATTCATCCTGTGCCAGCCGCACGATGGTGTATTCAGTCCGCGTTGTGCCGTGACCTGTCAGCGCATAGGTCAGGTTGATCCGTCCGACCGATGGGAGCCTGTTACAGGTGAACCAGTCGAGAAACTGAGTAGCGCCCGGCCCCCGAACGACGTGTTTGGTAAAGGCTGTGGCATCAATGAGACCGACGCCCTCGCGGATCGCTTTCGCTTCTTCGACGGCGTATTGCCACCAGCCACCACGACGGAAGGAACGGGCATTGTGATCAAAGTCATCCGGAGCATCGAGGGGCCCGAAATAGTTCGGCCGCTCCCACCCGTTGACCCAGCCGAACTGCGCGCCGCGCGCGGCCTGACGATCATAGGCTGGTGACGTGCGCAGCGGGCGGCAGGCCGGACGCTCTTCATCGGGGTGGTGCAGAATATAGACGTGCTCATAGCACTCCTCGTTCTTGCGCGCCGCGAATTCAGTCGTCATCCAGTCGCCGTAGCGTTTCGGATCAAGCGAGGCCATGTCGATCTCGGCCTCACCATCAACCATCAGCTGCGCAAGATAATAGCCGGTGCCGCCCGCCGCAGTTATCCCGAAGGAGAACCCCTCAGCCAGCCACATGTTGCGCATACCCGGGGCGGGTCCAACCAGCGGGTTGCCATCCGGTGTATAGCAGATCGGGCCGTTGAAATCGTCCTTGAGGCCGCTTTCCTCGCATGACGGGATGCGGTGGATCATGGCGAGGTACTGTTCTTCAATCCGCTCCAGATCAAGCTGGAAGAGATCCGCACGGAAGCTGTCCGGCACGCCATATTCAAACCGCGCCGGCGCGTTTTTCTCATACACGCCGAGGATCCAGCCACCCCGCTCTTCGCGCACATAGGACTGAGCGTCGGCGTCCCGCACAACGGGGTGTTCCACATTGCCTTCTGCGCGGAACTTCACCAGTTCCGGGTCCTGATCCATCACAATGAACTGGTGCTCGACGGGGATCGCCGGAATTTTGATACCCAGCATCTGCGCGGTGCGCTGAGCATGGTTGCCCGAGGCCGTGACCACGTGTTCTGCCGTGATAACGATCTGTTCGTCAGACGGCACCAGGTTACCGCCCCTTTCTACCATCTTTGTGGCCGTCACTTCCCAGTGCGTGCCATTCCAGTGAAAGGCATCTGCCTGCCATTTCCGCTCGATCATCACGCCGCGCTGGCGCGCGCCCTTGGCCATCGCCATCGTGACATCCGCAGGATTTATGTAGCCGTCAGTATGGTGGTAGAGCGCGCCTTTGAGGTCCTCGGTGCGGATAAGCGGCCATTTCGCTTTGATCTCGTCAGGCGTCATCCACTGATAGGGTACACCGCAGGTTTCGGCGGTGGATGCATAGAGCATATATTCGTCCATCCGCTCCTGTGTCTGCGCCATACGCAGATTGCCAACGACCGCAAAGCCCGCATTCAGACCGGTTTCTTCTTCCAGCGTTTTGTAAAAACGGATCGAATAGTCGTGAATGTGGGTCGTGGCATAGGACATATTGAAATAGGGCAGAAGACCCGCCGCATGCCAGGTCGACCCGGACGTCAGCTCATCCCGCTCCAGCAGCATTACATCGTCCCAGCCGGCTCTGGCGAGGTGATATGCGATAGATGTGCCCACGGCACCACCGCCAACAACCAGTGCTTTCACCTGCGTTTTCATGGCCCGACTCCCTCGACCTGCAATCCTGAGCTATTTCTAGAAAAGAGCGGCGCACTTTCGCCCTGCTGAGCCGACCGCACGGCGCGCAAAAACGACCTTTCCGGCACAGGATTTCCCTGGCAGCAGGTCCTCAGCGGAGGAGATCAAACACAACTGTGCCAACCGGACGCAATCCATCGGTCTGCAGAAACGCAGGATGCGTCAGAAGCCGCACAGACTGCCTGGGCTGCGTTGGCGCATTTGAGCTGGAGAACTCCGGTCCGCTGTCAGCACCCGCATCCCAGACCCACAAAGGTACGCTGACCTGTTCGCGCCACGCATCCTCTGAGCGCAGTCTGACCCCGGAGACGCCCGAAAACCAGTCCGGGCTTGGTGCCAGCATCGTTGCAAGCGAGACAAAATGGTGTTTTTCGGTGACCGGAAGAGTGAACCCAAAGGTTGCAACGCCCCCCTCTGATCCCGGAACGACGATGTGCTCGCCAACACGCCCACGCCTGGCACCTTCGGTCAGTTCTGCCTCCAGCACTCCTGTTCGCCCGTTCGTCGCGACCAGCGCCAGCCCGCTGGATGCGGTGTCACCGTCTTTGAACAACTGGTAGCGATCCGAATGGGCAAAAGCGATCAGCCGCGACCAGTGAGCGCCCTCTGGCAGGGTCGCTGCGGTGTCTGTGGACCAGTTCAGCGTGACGGTTACGGAATATGCTGCATCCTGCGCAGCGCCCGGCACGGCGCTGGTCGCAGCAAGTACGGCGGCCGCCAGAAGATGCCGCGCCGCTTGCCTGAAGCGGTTATTCCTGCGGGGCAAAGATCTTTCCCGGGTTCATAATATTCGCCGGATCAAGGGCCGCCTTGATCGCGCTCATCACGAGGGTCGCATCACCCAGTTCTGCCTCAAGGTATTTCTGTTTGCCCTGCCCGATTCCGTGTTCACCGGTACATGTCCCGCCCACAGAAATCGCAAGATCACTCAGCCAGCTGACAAAATCCTGTGCCTTCGCGACCTCTTCGGGGTCATCCATAAAGACCAGAGGCGTGACGTGAAAATTGCCGTCACCCGCGTGCCCCACAATCGGCGCAACAAGACCCAGCTCTGCGGCACGCTCCTGTGCCGCGTTAACGCAGTCAGCCAGTTTGGAAATGGGCACGCAGGCATCGGTCGCCACACCTTTGGCACCCGGCCGGTATTGCAGCATTGCCCAATAGGCATCGTGCCGTGCTTTCCACAGGCGGTTGCGCTCCTCGGGCGTGGACGTCGCCTCAAAGCCGGAACCTCCCTGATCAGCGGCAATCGCGCCAAAGATGGCTGCCTGCTCCTCCACGCCGGTTTTGGTGCCATGGAATTCCAGCAGCAGCAGTGGTGTTTCAGGCAGCCCCAGCGCTGAATACCCATTCACCGCCTGCACCATCGTCGTGTCCAGCAGTTCGATACGTGCGACCGGGACGCCGTACTGGATTACAGCGGTGACGGCCCGGCAGGCCGCATCCACTGTCGGAAACGAACACCGGGCAGAGCTGATGGCCTCCGGGATGCCCTGCAGGCGCAGTGTGATCTCGGTGATGATGCCCAGCGTTCCCTCGCTGCCGACCAGCAGGCGGGTCAGGTCGTACCCGGCCGAAGATTTTCGCGCCCGGGTGCCGGTCCGGATCACCCGCCCGTCCGCCATTACGGCCTCGACCGCAAGCACATTGTCTTTCATCGTACCATAGCGCACCGCATTGGTGCCCGAGGCGCGCGTAGACGCCATACCGCCAAGCGACGCATTGGCTCCGGGATCAATCGGAAAGAACAGTCCTTTATCGCGCAACCACGTGTTAAGATCCTCGCGCGTGACGCCGGGCTGAACACGACAATCCAGATCGTCGGCATTGACCTCCAGAACTGCGTTCATCTGGCTGAGATCAATACAGATCCCGCCTGCGGGAGCGTTCACATGCCCCTCAAGCGACGTACCCGTGCCATAAGGAATGACCGGTACATCATGCGTGGCGCAGACCTTGACGATGTCCGACACTTCGACGGTGCTGTGTGGGAAGACAACGGCATCAGGCGCCTGGTTTTCTATCCAGGTGGTCGTGTGCCCATGCTGCTCACGGATGGACTGGCCGGTCTGAAGCCGTTCGCCAAAGCTCTGTTTCAGAATGCCGGTGACGGTTTCGATACCCGTCTCATTGCGTGGAAGCGATACGATGCCTGCCAATGCTGTCTCCTTCAGTGCTTTGCCATCAGCGCCCGAGCGCAATGCCTTCGCGTCGCGGGTCGGCACCGCCCTGCAGTGTTTCACCGATGGCAATCGCATGTAAACCCGAGGTCAGCGCGCGGGCGTTCACTTCAAACCCCAGATCCGTGAGCGGCCCAGTCAGACTTTCGGCACCGGTACCGGCCTCTACATCATATGTGCCGAAGCGGTTTACAGCGTGCGGAACGGACACGGCTTCCTGAATATTCATTCCCCAGTCGAGATGCGCGATAATGCTCTCGGCCACATATCCGATGATCCGGCTGCCGCCCGGGCTGCCAATGGCAAGAACCGGGGCGTCATCTTTCATCACAATGGTCGGCGCCATAGAAGATCTCGGGCGCTTGCCGGGTTCTACCCTGTTGGCAATCGGCACACCCTCGCTGTGTGAGCGGAATGAGAAGTCCGTCAGTTCGTTGTTCAGGAGGAAACCGCGCACCATCAGCCGGCTGCCGAAGCCGTTTTCGATGGTTGTTGTCATCGACGCCACATTTCCGGCCGCATCCACAATCGAAATATGCGAGGTGGACGGAAGCTCGATCGACGCGTCATCAGCATAGTTCAGGGCATGATCGAACGCAGGATTGCCCGGGGCAACCTCTGTCAGAGCGCTTTGCCCACCCAGCTGTGCTGCGCGTTCTGCAAGATATGCGGGATCAACAAGACCCACCGCAGGCACCGGGACAAAATCGCTGTCCGCCATGTAACGGCCCCTGTCGGCGAACGCGAGGCGCGACGCATCCCCGATCAGTCTGCGCACCTGTGCATCACCGGGGCCCGCTGAGAGATCATAGCCTTCAAGCATGCCCAGGATCTGACCGACCGTCAGTGCACCCGATGATGGCGGGCCCATGCCACAGACGTCATGGGCACGGTAGGTCACACAGACCGGTGCGCGTTCTTTGACCTCATAGATACTCAGATCCGTTTCAGACAACACACCAGGATTGCCCGGAGCGGACTGCACGGTTGCCACGATATCCCGCGCGATGTCGCCGGTGTAAAAGGCGTCAGCGCCGCCTCGTGCCATCAGGCGCAGGGTTTCAGCGTACTGAGGGTTCTCAAGCGTGTCTCCGACCGCGAGCGGCACCCCTTCGGGCAGGAAATATGCCGCAGTCTCCGGGAAACGCCCCAGCCGCTCCGCGTCCGATTCCACAAGAGCTGCAAGACGTGGCGAAACCGCAAAACCCTGCTCGGCGGTTTCGATGGCAGGGGTCAGGAGGTTCTGCCATTCCAGAGCGCCCCACCTGGCATGTACCTCACCCATAAGCGCGGGTGTGCCGGGCGTCCCGACGGACAGCCCACCGACAACCGCGTCGAAGAATTTCAGCGGCTCGCCCGCAGAATCCTGAAACAATCGGGGGGTCGCATCCAAAGGCGCGGTTTCCCGCCCATCGAGTGTGGTCAGGGTCTCTGTTGCCGCATCGTAATAGACAAGAAACGCACCGCCACCGAGACCAGATGACTGCGGCTCGACCAGACCGAGCATCGCCTGCACGGCAACCAGAGCATCCGCAGCCGTGCCACCCTGTGCCAGAATGTCAGCACCGGCCTGGACCGCGAGGGGGTTGGCCGCGGCGACCATCCACTGAGATGCCTCAACAGGCTGGCGGGCGGCCTTGGCCGCGAATGCCGCCGAAATCTCCGGGGAAAGCGCCTCAAAAGCGCCTTGTGTGGCCGCTTCGGGCTGCACCGCATCGGCGGCCTGCTGGGCCTGTGCGGCTGTGGCAACTGAAAGAGCAAGAAGAGCAGCAGAAAATCGCATGATCGGTCCTTTCGGGTGACATTGATTACAGCATGGACGGAACCACCTGATCCGGTGGCCGGTGGCCGTCATCGAAGGTCTTGATGTTGATGATGACTTTTTCACCCATCTCCATCCGTCCTTCGCGGGTGGCCGAACCCATGTGCGGCAAGAGTACCACATTGCGCAGCTCACGCAGGCGTGGATTCGCCTGGGTGCCATGTTCGTAGACATCGAGTCCTGCGCCTGCGATTTCACCCGCGCGCAGCATCCGGGTCAGCGCATTTTCGTCGATCACCTCGCCACGCGAGGTATTTACGATCACAGCCTCTGGTTTCAGCAGCTTAAGACGGCGCGCATTCATAAGATGGAACGTCGACGGTGTCGCCGGACAGTTGATCGAAATGACATCCATCCGCGCGACCATCTGATCCAGGCTTTCCCACCATGTGGCATCGAGTGCGGCCTCCTGCTCGGGACGCAGGCGGCGGCGGTTATGATAGTGCACCTGCATGCCGAACGCGGTGGCCCGCCGGGCAACGGCTTGTCCGATCCGGCCCATACCCAGTATGCCCAGCCTGCGCCCGCCGACCCGCCCGCCCAGAAAAGCATTCGGCGCCCAACCGTTCCATTCGTCCGCCTGCATCACCGCCAGGCCCTCGGACATGCGGCGCAGCACGGCCAGGATCAGCGCCATGGTCATATCAGCCGTGTCATCCGTCAGAACGCCAGGTGTGTTGGACACCAGCACGCCCCGCTGGCGGGCTGTTGCGACATCAATGTGGTCCACACCAGCACCATAGTTCGCAATCAGTTTCAGGCGGTCCCCCGCCTGGCCGATCAGCGGCGCGTCGATTGTATCGGTCACAGTCGGCACAAGAACATCTGCCTCGCGCACCGCCGCAGCCAGCTCTTCGCGGGTCATAGGCTCATCACTGTCGCGCAGCGTGACATCGAACAGCTCACAAAGTCTGGTTTCGACCGCTTCGGGCAACCGTCGCGTCACAACAACACTCAACCGCGGCTTTGACATTCTGGGCCTCCCGGGACTTGGCGAACGTTCTGTTTTCATGGCATGGTGACGGAACTGGTGACGAGGCACAAGAACCCCGCACCAAGTTATGAGCAAAATAAGAATTACAGGCTGTGTTTGATGACCAGAGTATTCCGCCGGATTTTGGCCGGTCTGATCCTGTCGGCAATGACGTTCGTATCTGCAACGGCATCACAGACAGGTCCTGTGACCAATCTGCCTTTGCCGCGCTATGTGTCGATGAAGGCTTCTGAAGGGAATGTGCGTCGCGGACCGTCGCTGACACACAGAATCGACTGGGTGTTCACCCGCCGGGACATGCCACTTCAGATTACCGCAGAACACGGACACTGGCGCAGGGTCGAAGACCGCGAAGGCCAGGGCGGATGGGTCCATTATTCCCTTCTGTCAGGTGTCCGGACGGTCATCGTCGAACACGATATGCTGACCCTTCACCAGCGACCGGACACCGATGCGCCGGTTGCCGCAGCGCTGGAACTGGGCGTTATTGCGCGGCTCGGCAAATGTGAAGAGAGCTGGTGTCAGCTCAGGTCAGGAGGCTACCGGGGCTGGGCGCGCAAAGACCACCTGTGGGGCGTGGCCGCAGACGAAATCCGGGACTGACCGGGCGAACACAGATAACATGCGCCTTTCCAGGCGTGTACGTCATCCGGTTTTCTGAAACCGACCCACAAAGGAACCGACATGCGCGCAATAACCTACGACCGTTTTGGCCCGGCAGCTGACGTTCTGACCCTCGCGGAACAGGACAGTACCGCGCCCGGTCAGGGCGAGGTCGCTGTTTCGCTCGTTTACTCAGCTGTAAACCCGTCAGACGTCAAAGCACGCAGCGGAGCGCGGCCCGGTGTGACCCATCCGCCTTTTCCGACGATCATCCCCCACAGCGACGGCGCAGGGGTCATCACCAAAGCGGGACCGGGCGTAGATCCCGCGCGCATCGGTCAGCGCGTCTGGATCTGGAACGGGCAATGGCAACGGCCGTTCGGCACTGCGGCAGAAACCATAACACTTCCGGAGGCGCAGGCCGTGCCGATGCCCGATGCCATGAGCGATGAACAGGGTGCCGTTATGGGCATTCCCGGCCTGACCGCGGCGCAGGTGGTTTTCGGTGGTGGTGACGTCGCCGGCAAGACGCTGCTGGTACAGGGTGGTGCCGGCACTGTTGGCTATCTTGCTGTACAGCTGGCCAAACGGGGCGGTGCACATGTGATTGCTACTGCGCGTGGCGCCGGCATCGGGCGTTGCCGCGACGCGGGAGCGGATGCAGTGATCGATTACGCCGCTCGCGACTGTGCCGCTCAGATCCTGCAGGCAAACGCGGGGCGCGAAGTGGACCGGATCATCGAAGTTGAATTCGGCGCAAATATCGGCGTAACAGCCGAAGTCATCGCCCCATGTGGAACGGTTGCTGTTTATGGGTCGGCCCTGAACATGACGCCGGAAATCCCGTTCGGATCCTTGCTGTTCAAGGCGGTCAGTATTGATATCAGCCTCATCTACATTCTGCCCGATCCACAGCGACACGCCTGTATTGACAGGCTGCATGATGCGGTCACCGCCGGCGCGCTGCACTGCCCGGTCGCAGAAAAGGTTCCTCTGGCAGAAACTGCCCGGGCGCATGAACTGGTTGAAAGAGGCAGTCGCACGGGGGCCGTCCTGATCGACGTCCGGGCCTGAGGCCATCAATCGGACGGTTCGGCCATCGTCCCGACCGGCACTCAGGTTAATGCGTTTTTCTGGAAAACGGGTCTTGCGCGTCGCGCGTCATGGGCTTAATTACCGCACCACGTTGGGATGTAGCCAAGTGGTAAGGCAACTGTTTTTGGTACAGTGTACCGTAGGTTCGAATCCTACCATCCCAGCCACTCACACCTGATGTGACATCCGCTGAAACCCAGGACTTTCTCGGGTAACAACGCATGCCTTCCGGGATTGCACATCGTATCTGAACCGGACGGGCCTCCTGGCAATGGTCAGAGGCGGGCAAGGCGATGGCCAATTGCTTCGGATACAGGAGCCTATTGGTCTGGACGGAAGGTCCCCTACCCCCGCAACCTGCAAAAAACTCTCATCGTCAGAGCGGATCGCGCAGGCCCGGTACAGGTGCATCGTATCTGATCTCCCTGCACCCGGGCGAACACCAGGGGTGTGGTTCGACGCACTTAATCGGCCAACAGATGGCACCTGTTTCGGCTTTCTGCACGGCAGGTATTTTTGCTCTTCAGACTGCCGCCGGGTCTGAGGACGCAGGCCATACACTGACTGTTTTCTCCAAACGTCGTAACTGCGACATCTGCAGCCGGTTTGCGAAAACGAACCCGTTACCTTAATTCAGGAGGGCAGGCACAGGCAGCCTGTTGTCAGAGGTCCAGCACAATCCTGTCACCGACTGCGCGGGAAACGCAAAGGCAGATCACCTGACCGCTTTCGCGCTGGCCTCTTGACAGGAAACTGTCCCGGTGTTCCGGAGTACCGCTCAACACGTCTGTAACACAGGTTCCACAGACGCCCTGCTCGCAGGAAAATGCTGTGTCGATCCCGTTTTCCTCCAGCACTTCCAGAATGGTCTGATCCCGCCCGACCTCCAGGGTCAGGTTTCTTCGGGCAAGAGTTACGGAGAAAGGATGCGCCGGAGCACCGGCCAGTGCGGTTTTGGCAGCGAACCGTTCCAGATGGATACTGTCTTCCGGCCAGGCGCCCTGTGCCGCCTCTCTGGCGCGGTCCATAAACGGGCCAGGACCGCAGATGTAGACCCGTGCCGCGTCCACCCGGTACCCCAGAACACCATCAAGAACCTCGCCCGTCCGGGCAGGGTCCAGCCCTTCGTGAAAGGAGACCCTGTCGCCAAAGTCGCCGTGCGTCAGGCGCCTGCGGAAAGCGGTGTGCCCGGGCGCGCGGGAGAAATAGTGCATCTCAAACGAACTGCCAAGAGCATGCAGCCTGTCTGCCATCGCGATGATCGGCGTGATCCCGATGCCCGCAGCCAGCAGAACGCTGTGAGGGGCATCTTCGACAAGCGGAAAATTGTTGCGGGGAGCACCGATTTCCAACCGGTCGCCTTCTTCCACGACCTTATGCATCAGGTCTGAGCCGCCGCGCGACGGATACACCTGCCTGACGGCAATCATCAGATGTCGGCGATCTGCCGGATCACCACAGAGAGAATACTGTCGGATGATCCCCTCTCCACAATGCACGTCGATGTGAGATCCGGGAGTATATCGGGGAAAATTAAGACGGCTCCTCCTCGCCAGCACGAAGGACCGGACACCCTCGGCCTCCCGGGTGATCTTCCGGACCTCGACATTAATCAGAACCATGGCAGGTCACCTGTGGACTGGTTGAAATTTGTCGAGCCCTTCCCTGAGCTTGTCCAGCTCGTGCCCCGACATGAATATCGTCGTCTCAGCATCCGGAAAAGAACCGTCCATCACCGCTGCGCGGTACCCCTGCAGCGCTTTTGCCCGCTCGGCGCGGAGTTGCCGGCGAATTTTGCCCACATCGCCAAAGGCCCGGGCGTGACGGGGTGGTGCCGGCGTGTCGCCGCTGAGATCGGACATATAGGACAGAATGATGTCGCCGGATGATCCGGCGCCAATCGTCACTGTGACCAGTCTTGAATACCTGCCGATCTCGGCCAATGCGTCCCCGGCCACGCATTCCACCTCGACCGAATAGGCGCCTGCATCCTCAAGCCGGCGGAAACGGCAAAGCAGATCGAGCGCCTCGTCCGCCGTTTTGCCCACTGTACGAAGACCACCAACCTGCGTGGAGCGCGCCGGGAACAGGCCTGCATGGCCCTGCACGCTGATGCCCTCGCGGGCAATACGCTCGATATGGCTGAGCGATCTGGGCGTATAGACCGCATCCGCCCCCTTTACCATCGCGTCAATCGCGCCGCCCAGCGCCTGATCCTCGGTCACATGCTCTCTCGTTGCCTGAGCAGCAGTTATGAATATATGAGGTGCTGCCGCACGGATCTCTTCAACTGTCTCACACCCCACCGTCACAGTATCGATGCCCGCATCGGCAGCAGCGGCAGCTTCCCCGGCATCAAAGGCGGTCACTTGCGTCATGCGTCTGCCTGCCGCCTTGTTCCCGAGGATGCAGCCGATTGTCAGATGCCGCTGTGCGGGGTGCCCGCCGTATGTAAATATGTGTTTCACGGATGTTTCTGTCTCGGTGCGAATATGAGTTTCTTGCGGGCGCGGATGCGTCTGGTGGCCGCTTCTGTTCCATCGTGAAAACTGCCGAACCAGCGATCCAGGGGCATTTCTTCTGAGCCATAGTTACACTCAAAGTACCTGTGATGCAGTTGGTGGTGGAATGATCCGGCTTTCATGTCCGCAGTGTTGCCGAACAGAATTTTTTCGAAGCCTGAGTGGGAATAAAGCGCGCCGAGGCCCAGAGAGAACATGTGAAAAATCACATGGATCGGATGAGACGGCAGAACGAAGTGGATCAGGATGCCTGAGAAATAGAGAAACCCTTCAACAGGGTGCATGGCAAGGCCTGACCACGGACCCACGTTGACGTTTCGGTGGTGAAGCGAGTGCACATGCCTGAACAGCAGCGGCATATGAATCAGCCGGTGGATCCAGTAGAAATGGAACGACTGCCAGAAGCGGATCACGAAGAAGAACAGCACGAACCATACGGGTGACTGGCCAATGCCGGTGAGCGTTGGCACCCAGCCATTTGCTGCCGCATGAAAATACAGGATGGTCCAGAGCGTCCAGAGCACCACGGACGACCCGAGGCTCCAGAAAATATTGTCCCACACCTGATTTCCAAAAGTGAAGCGGCTGGATTTCTCCATCGGGCGAATGTCGAACTTGAGCCGCGTCTCCTGGGCCGCAAAAACATAGAGATAGAGGTGAAGTGCTCCGCCAAGCAAAACTGACCAGCCAAAGTTGATTGCCGCCACTTGCAGCATCCAGCCAGCGTCAGTTTTCTGCATGGTGGGCGCTGCCGGGAGAAGGAACGCGACCGTGATCAAAGCGAGCAGGACGTGGCTTACCGGCGGGGCCATTTTGAACCAGGTGCCGATCACCCAGGCAATGGCCGCCCTGGGTTTTGGCGGCAGATCGAAAAGCGGCGACACAGAGATCGGCAATGAAGGATGAAAATTCCACGCCTGCGACGGACCCGGGGGAACTCTGACAGTTCGGTTTGTGTTCGTCTTTGCCATCGTGAGCCTCGTTCTCTTCGCTGTTCAGATCAGACAGACACGATGACGTAGTATTTCCGGATGTATTTCCCGACATGCCAGACAGGTTGCAGGCCGTTGTCCATTATAAAGGCATCACCGGCCTTCACCGTGTGCGATGCGCCATCCGCCGTCTCGATCCGGGCGTCCCCTTCGAGGATCTGGCAGAATTCGATCTGATTGTTCATGGGCCCTCTGAACACACCTGCAGTGCTGTCCCACATGCCGGATTTAACCGTGCCGTCTGCCCCCGTGAAATAGTTCCACACGTTCTGCTCCGGAGTGCCTTCGACGATGTCCTCCGCAAATTCCTTTTTGAACGGCTCGATATCCTGTTCGGCAAATTTCACGAATTGCATCAGCTGTCTTCCTTCGATGTCGATGGCATAAGGCGGTCCCAGGCTACACTTGCGCGATCCTTCATGGACATGGAGGGGGCCATCAGTGGCACAAGCCGGCGCGAGAGTGCATGGAACGGAATCGGCGAAATTTCCGAGACAGGGAACGGCAGATCGTCATTGTGTCCGCCAAGCACCTTACGGGCCAGGCTGCGCCCCATAACCGATGTCATCGCGATCCCCCGACCACTGAAACCGACACCGGCCAGCACGCCGGGCGCAGGCGCGTGCATACGCGGCATCATGTCCTGTGTTACGCCTATGCGACCAGCCCAGGTGCATTCTATGTCTATGTCTTTGAGTGCCGGGAAAACTGTATGCATACCACTCAGCAACCGGCCCACGCCGCCCAGCGTTCGCGCACTGTCGTTGCTTCCGACACAGCCAAATATCAGGCGATTACCCGCGTCATAGCGTGCGTAAAAAATTGCCAGCCGGGTGTCAGAGATGGTTCTGCGCCCTGGCAGCACCTGTGCCTGCTGATCCGGCGAGAGCGGCGCCGTCGCCAGGGAAATCGAGTACATCGGCAGCATGGTCTGACGCAGCCCCGGCCACAGATCATCCGTATACGCATTGGTGGTCAGGATCACAGTGTCGGCAGTAATGCTGCCATGGGAAGTGGTGATGCACCATTTCTGCCCCTTGCGATCGGCTTTCCCGGCCGGTGTCTGCTCATACAGCCGGGCACCGGCCTTCTGCGCGGCCCAGGCAAAACCACGCGTCAGCGCGAGTGGCTGAACAAACCCGCCCTTTTCGTGATGGAGCGAAAAATTATAGGCATCCGAACCCACAGAAGCATGTGTCTGGGAGGTCGTCTGCACCGAAATTCTCGCGCCGACGTCCAGCCAGGAAGCATATAGCTCTTTCAGTCCATCTGCGGCCTTGCACGTATGCGCGGCCTGTATCCAGCCGTTCTGTTCGGCCCCGCAGTCAATTTCATAACGCCGGATGTCGTCGAAAAGATCATCTGCACAGGAAAGTGTCGTGCTGATCAGCCTCTCTGCCTGTTGACTGCCAAATTTTTTGTGCAGCTGAGCCGGCGTCGCCCGCCAGATCGGGTTGCACTGCCCTCCGCTGCGCCCTGAGGAGCCGAAACCGATCTTTTCGGCATCCAGCACCGCGGTATCGACACCAGCTTCGGCCAGCGAGATTGCGGTGCGCAGACCGGTGAGGCCCGCGCCAATGATAACAACATCCGATTTATGGTTCCCGCCGAGCTTTTCGCAGGTCGGAGGTGGCGGCGCAGTTCGGTTCCAGTGAATGTCTTCCGGTATCAATTGCAGGTCCTAGCAAAGAGATTCAACACGCATGCTTGCGCACCAACATTTGTAATGCAAAAATTCAGTTTCGCAATACACAACTTTGCATCAGGCGCCTGTGGCCGTCTCCCGGCGGCCTAGTCCCCTGTCAAAAGGCCAAATCTAGCCGATATCTCCTTTGTCCTGGCAAGCAGACTCGGAACACAGGCCAAAAGCTGGTCCAAAGAGGCAATCCGCAGCGGGATCCACAGACTGATTGCGGCCAGAACACGCCCGTCATGGTCAAAGATCGGTGCTGCAATGCCTACCACCTGATAGAACTCCTCGCGGTCCGACACCGCATATCCTTTGCTGCGGATACCCGGCAGACCTGCCTCAATATCGCGGCGGGTTGTCAGCGTGGTCTCGGTGAACTTGTCAAGGTCGGCGACTTTAAAGTAGGCGTCGCGTTCCTCCGCGGTCATATGTGCCAGGAACACTTTTCCAACCGCCGTATTGTGCAGTTCCGACTGCCCCCCTGCCTTTACAGCGAGCCGGTAAGGATGAGGAATATTGGTACGAATGAATGTTGCGGTGTGTTCGATGCGAACCCCAAGGGCGACATTCATGCCCGTCTCTGTCATCAGATCGCGCAGGTCCTGATCGTCCACGAGGCTCAGGTCCATCTTTTCCCACGCCGCGCGCGCCCAGCTGATCAGCAATGGCCCGGTGGTATAGGTCTTGTCCCTTTCGTCAAACTCGACCAGCCCCTGCCCCATGAGGATCGCAAGGATGCGGTGGGTCGAGCTTTTGTTGAAGCCCGTCTCCTGCGCAATCTCGGTCTGCGACAGCCGGCCCCTGTGCTGGGCCAGCAGGTTTATCACAGCAACACTTTTCTGAATGATCGAGCTTTGTACTTCACGCGACATGTCTGTGATCCCCCTCGGCTCCGGGCCTTATCTGGCAGACTTTCCGGTTGCGCGGCAACCACAATGTTGCCCCATCTCCAGTACTCATAAGGGTCGCATCACAAAGTGTATGTTTCTCAATATGGCTTATTGATATTGCCGCGAAGCCTGGCAGGAACAGATGAATTCAGAGGCCGGTCAGTAATCCGGAGAGCTGTGTGCACCGGGGGACCGGATGGCACACAGGCCGCACACCCGGATATCTTGCAGATGGGCGGCGTCACGGCGCGCATGATGCATCGTCCGGCACTGGGTGCAGGCAAGGTTGGTGTTGTTCCCGGTGGCGGTGCTGGCCGCATTCCCGTCTTTGCAGGCCAGGTAGGTGACGGCCTGCCGGACGTGGTTAGCAACCTGATCGAAGCGCTGTCAGGCAAGGACGGCCCGGTTGAGATGCCGGCGACCGCCCGGGCGGCATCCCCCGCGCCAGTTGAGGCGTTTCGTGGCAAACCCAACACGGCGGGGCGTGCCCGGGTTTTAGTTGGAAAGTCGACTGGACCGGGAGATCCCGGCATCGTGGCAAGTGCCTCGCCGATAACAGCTACAGACCTGTCAGATGGATTTTGGAAGCCACAGTAACCGTCACGCGATCGCAACCTGGCGGCCCGGCGTGAACATACTCTCCGGTGCGACATCCAAACAGTCAGAAAAAAGGCCGCGCACGAAGCGCGGCCAGTTATGATCTGAAACACGGTTACGTGTCTCAGGGAGAACCCGGGAGGGAAAGGCTCGGCCTCTGCTCTTCCGGGGAAAGTTCATGCGCCCGGTTCTGGACATCAGCATGTCGTGGACCAGAACAGAAGTTCTCTCGCACAGGCATCCACTCAAATGGTGCGCCCTGCTGGAACGCAATGACGCGCTCGGTGTCCGGCCCGGTGACCCTGTGCCAGTTCGGGATCCGTTCCCTCGCAGTCGGCGCCAGAAAACCTGCCACGATGTTCAGACGTGGTCTTGCCGCATCCGGACGGCCCCGCAACGCTCGGCAGCTCGTCCGCCCTGAGATCCGGAGATTCATCCTGCAGCGCCTGAACATGATCTCCCTTCGGAAGATCAGAGTGAATGGATAGTGTATCTGTTTTCAGTCCGGTCACTGTCTTTGGCTTTCCGAGTTCGTCTGATGACGCAGCGGATGGGTTACCCCACCTCTTTCATCGCTGTGAAGCACAGAAAAATGCGGCCCCTCGGGGCCGCATTACCCACCGGTTTACATACCCCGGGCGGCTTCGAGCGGGCCGGTGTTGATCGTGCCTTCATAACTGTCGAGCGCCGAGTCTATGGATCCTGCCTCAACGAAGACGTCTGCCACACCCTTCATAAAGGAAGCGGCATTGCCGCCCAGCCAGGCATCGGACAGTGCGACATCCGCAGGCAGCATCTTCATCCCGGAGAGCGCATCCTTGGCCGCAGGCACATCCATACCCGCTTCTTTGGCGACCACTTCGATCATTTCCTCGCCACCAGCACCGGAGTTGTAGCGCTCATTCTCCCTGGTTACGACCGACAGGAACCTGGCCACTTCATCGCCGTTCTCGGCAATATAGGAAGCCGGCGCGGAGATGACATCAAACACCAGAATGCCGACTTCTTCCTTTTCCGCACCCGTCAGCAGCACGTTACCGTATTCTTTCATACGGGTCAGGCCACCGCCGTAACCGCAAGCGAAATCAACCGCCTTCTGGCTCAGTGCAGCGGCCCCTTCAGGCGGCGCCATGTCAACAACCTGCAGGCTCTCCAGGGGGACACCGAAATGGGCCATCTGGCGCAGGAAGCCATAGTGGGCCGCGGTCCCGAGAGGGACGGCAACCTTCTTACCTGCCAGCTCGCCCGCAGAGGCCTTGTCGATCTCAAGATCGGCATGCACCACGCAGTTGTCATTCTCTGAATAGCTCACTGCAACGTCGATGATCTGCAGGTCCTGCCCACCAGAGGTTGCCACCACGAAAGGCGGAACACCCTGAGATACGGCAATCTGAACGTCGCCCGAAGCCATCGCTGCAGACATTGCCGTTCCGGTCTCGAAGCTGACCCAGTTTACTTTCTTTCCAAGTGCCTCATCAAAGGCTCCGGATGCTTTGGCCGCAAGGAAAGGCATCGGCCATTCCAGGAAATAGGCGACCGTGATTTCTTCGTGGCCGTCAGCAATGGCCGCCTGGCCCGACAGGGTCATCGCAACCCCTGCAGCAAAGCCGATCGTTGTCGTTCTGATCATCGTATACTCTCCCTGAGCAGTTTTGTTTCGCAATATCAAACCTAAATTTCACAAAATGAAATTTCAAGAAAATTCTTCTTGCCGTCAGAGCCAGCTCCAAAACGGCTGAAATTGCACCGACATCAGAACAATTGCCTCTCACACGACATCCCGGCTCTGTGGGTTCTGATTGCGCTCTGCTGATTGCACGAGTGGTTGCAGGGCTGTTCAGGATGCAGCTGATCTTTGGCGCGGTGACGGGCTACCCGGCAAAACTGGCGCTGGTTGCAGTCTTTCGGCACGCGCACCGCAGGGAAACAGGGCAATGACCCGGATACCCGGATCCTGCCCTTGCTGAATCCAGGACGCCTGCGTGGCCGAACGAAAACCGGCCAGCATTCACGACGTTCCCGGATGGAGCGCGCCCGGAGCCCGGGGTCAGATATCACAAGGTCCGCTCCGTTCAACAATGCGGAAAACGATCGAGGAGAGGCGCGCGACGTCAGCATCGCGCGGCGCCGCCTTAGGTCAACGGGGCCGCTGACTGATGCGCGATTTAATGGCCCAGGCCACGACGCTTTGGCAGTTGCAGTGCGTCCACGCGCTGTGTCTGGCACTCATATCAGTTTTCGGGCTTTGCCAGAACCGAGCTGACGTATTTCTCTGTATCGCCAGTGAGATCACTGTCATCGAACCCGGCCCGCGCGCGGAACACCATCCCCTGCCTGAGATCGAACATAAGCTTTGCGCGATCAGCGCTCGGGAATTCTCGGGGCAGGTTGCCGAGTTCAATTTCATGGTCAAAACGGGCTTTGATACGACTGTCTGTCGATGTAATCGCATCACGCAACAACTCTGCCGTTCCCTCGACATGTCCAGCACTTGTCGCAACACAGGATACGAGGAAGCAGCCTTTTGCCCCGCTCGCATGATGTGTTGAGTAGTCAATCACCGCCTCGAAAAATGCCCGGACTGCCTGAGTTATGTCTGGCTCGGTTTCCAGTGCGACAAGAGGTGTGCATGCATCGTTTGTCGCATAGCTGTTGATGGCTTCCAGATAGAGGCCGTGCTTATCACCGAACTCGGCATAAAGGCTCGGGCTGTTTATCCCCATCGCATCTGTGAGCAGCTTCATCGACGCGCCTTCATATCCCTGCTTCCAGAACACGCCGGTTGCTTTGGCCAGGGCATTGTCGCGATCGAAGGCTTTAGGTCTTCCAACTTTTTTTGTAACGCTCATTACAAAATCCCTTGACGTTTTGGCGTATCTATATTTTATAACGATCATCACAAAATACAAGGACCAGATCATGCCGTCACAAAAATTGCCTGCCGGATCGCCGTTTCCGGTAATGTCCGTAGCCAGACTGGGTGGGGGCAAACTGACGCCAGGTGTTCCACAGGAAGGTCGCGACTGGCAGGTGGTGGTCGTATATCGCGGCAAACACTGCCCGATGTGCACAAGCTATCTGAAGGAGCTTCAGGCACTCCTGCCAGAATTTCACGCGCTTGGATTGGATGTCGTAGCCATCTCTGCCGACCCGGAAGACAAAGCAAAAGACCAGATCAGTTCTGTGCAGCCAGACTACCCTGTTAGTTATGGTCTGAGCGTCGACCAGATGTACAAGCTCGGGCTCTACGTGTCCGACCCAAGGTCTCCGAAGGAAACGGATCGTCCCTTTGCTGAGCCAGGTATCTTCGTCGTCAATGCACATGGCCAGATCCAGGTGACCGACATTTCAAACGCGCCGTTTGCACGGCCAGACCTGAAAACTCTGCTCGGCGGTCTTCGCTTCATCCGCAATCCCGAAAACAACTATCCCATTCGGGGAACACGCGCCGCACCTGGATAAAACCTCACAACTGACCGAAATCACTGTACTGATCTGAAAGGACAAGCTCATGCGCTTGATATCCGCCCTCTCCGCTATTGCCGTCATTTTCTCCCTGGCGCTGCCTGTTATTGCCGAAACGACGGCCCGGGACGAAACACGCGAAAGCCTGATTGCCTTTAACGACCGCTTCAACCAGCTTGCAGCATCACATGACGCGGCCGGCCTGATCGCTCTCTATGACGAAGACGCGTTCTGGATCGCACCAGCAACGCGACCGAGCCAGGGGCGAGACGGAGTTCCTCGCCAGACCATCACCTTCATGAGCGAAAACAATGGCAGGTTATCTCACACCGTAGAAGACCTTTTCATCTCTGACGACGGCAGACTGGCCGTCATGAAAGGCGTGACGCGGGCCTCAGTCGAAAGCCACGGCTTCCAGCTTGAAGGTTCTTACATCTATGTCCTTGAGCGGGCAGGCGAGAGTGAGCCGTGGCGGATCGTGCTGGATATGTTCAGCAACTATGCAGCTGAGTAGCCAACGCGCCAATGCCCCCGATATCCGAAATTTTCGAAGGAAAAAGACAATGGCAATGACAGAAAACCACCCGAACGCGACCGCCGTCAAAGAGGCATTGAACGGATTGATCTATGGTGTCTCCGGGCACTCGTTTGAAGTGTTGGATAACCTGTATCACCGCGACATGCAGACCTGTCTTTTACTGAATGACGGCACCCTGATGCGCAACGACAAGGCAGGATTCATGGCCTTTATCAGAGACAACATGGGGGCGCTGAAGGACGACGATCCGTGGGTAAAATACCATCTGGTCGAGGCCGATGACACGCACGGGCACATTGTCGTCAGCCGAAAGAATAACGCGACCGGGCGATATCAACTCATCTCGCTCAGCATAGACTTCGTGTTCGAAGACGGCCGTTGGCAGATCGTCCGCGAGATCATCATGACGCGCAGCGATGCGACAGACGGCTGAGCAATGCGTCGCGATGTGTCTCCTGGCTCCGCACAACTGTGCTGCAAAAACCAGGGGAACAGACCGTGACTGCTCATGGGATTCTTGTTCTGTTAACTGGAATCTACGATTTTGGCTCTGACCTGGCCGCAATCGGGTTGGAAATACCGCGACGACGGTCCGCACAGACCCTGTCACTTTCACCGAATTCAGTTACACCAGAATCAACGCTGATGATTTCTCCTGCGCCTGCTGCACCCAGGGGTGCATGTGGGACAGGTGGCTCGACGAGATAGAGACCAGCGACATAAAGCAACTCTGCCCGATTAAGGCCTGCCGCGCGCATGCGGACTTGCACTTCATCGGCCGCCAGCGGCTGAACGGGCCGTTCGACCAGCTCGATTTTCTCGGGTCCTCCAGGCGTGTCAAATTGTGCGATGGTGGGCATAACTTATCCTTTCGAAGCGAGTGTCCCCGCAAGACTACTGGTGCCTTTTCGCAAGATCACGTAGCGTATTGGCATCTTGATGGTGCAAAAATGCGAGGTCGGTATGAACTGGGAAGACATCAAAACACTCCGCGCCGTCGTTCAGCACAAGACGGTTCGTGCTGCAGGAGAAGCGCTTGGCGTGCACCACACAACAGTCGGGCGAAGGATCGACTCGCTGGAAGAAAGCCTCGGCACCAGCCTGTTCAGCCGCACGCCTGACGGGTTGCTTCTGACCTCTGCCGGAGAGACCCTGTACCGGGTTGCGCAGACCTTTGGCGAAGCACTGATTGACGCGGAGCGCAGCATCGCGGGCCTGGACGATGAACTGGCCGGTCCCTTGACCGTCACGATGCCCGAGCCGTTGCTCAATGTGCTCTTCATGCCGGAGTTGCCAGGTTTTATCGCGCAACACCCATCGATCGAGTTGCGCTTTGATACGTCACTGTCGATCCGGGACGTTGCGCGGCGCGAAGCAGATTTTGCCGTCCGGCTGGACAATAATCCACCGGACACTCTGGTGGGAAAACGCCTCTATGCATATACAGAGGCTGCATACGCTACGCCCGATTATCTGTCTCGTGATCCGAAGTCTTATCGCTGGCTCGGCTGGGGGAAAGCGACGCAAGGCGCGCCGGAATGGGTGCGGACATCTGAGTTTCCGGACAACCCCGTCTGGGGCGTCTTCCCGACCATCCCGGCGCAACACGCGGCGGCACGGCAAGGACTGGGTCTCGCGATCCTGCCTTGCCTGTTTGGCGACGCGGATCAGGATCTGCAACGCGCAGGCAAAAGGGCTCCGGTAAGCAGCCGGGACATCTGGTTACTGACACATAATGATCTGCGCCAGACAGCACGTGTTCAGGCATTCATGAGCTTTGCAGAAACCGTTTTACGCAAACATAAAAAACGTCTGATTGGCGAGGCATAAGCAACTTTGCAAATTCGCACCAGATAGCTGCAAACTTACTCCGTGATGCTGCGAAATTGCGATGCTATTTCTGAGCCACACAACGGTTTTGGTTTGGAAACTCCCATGCTCGACACATCAAAAGGCGTGCATCCACGCATTAAGGAGCTGGGACTTCAGGGCGAGTATCCGTTCGCATCGCAGTTCATTCAGACGCCAATGGGTCAGATGCACTACCTCGACGAGGGCACCGGGAATGAGCGCTCAACGGTGCTTGCGGTGCACGGCAATCCATCATGGTCATTCCTGTATCGCGCGCTGGTAAAGGGCCTCTCAACAGAGCGTCGCATCGTCGTGCCGGATCATATTGGCTTCGGTCTGTCTGACAAACCTGATGACGAAGCCGCTTATACGCTGAAGGCCCATATCGATCATCTTGAGGCACTGGTGCTCCGGCTTGAGCTGAACAACATCACCCTTGTGATGCAGGACTGGGGCGGCCCGATTGGCCTCGGCGTCGCGGCCCGTCATCCTGAGCGCATCAAGGCGCTGGTGGTGATGAACACATTCGGGTTTTATCCACCGGTCGACGGGATGAACCCGGAACACCTCAAACTGCCCCCGCCGCTCCTCATGATGCGGTCCAGAGGTCTGGGCGACTTTATGGTGCGCCGCCTGGGGTTCTTTGAGCGGCAGGTTATGCCCATGGCCACCGCGACCAAGCGCAGGGGCGCCGCCAGGCGGGCTTATCGCGACATTTTACGGAACAGTTCGGAACGCGCCGGTGTCATGGCATTTCCGCGCATGATCCCGACCAAAACGGCCCATCCAGCGGCCAAAATCCTGCTCGAAGAAACAGGCCCCTATGTCGAACAGTTTGATGGCCCGGCACATATCTTCTGGGGGCTGAAAGACCCGCTGATCCCAACAGGCGCATTGGCCGCCTGGAAGAAGCGTTTGCCCCAGGCTGGCGTCACCGAGTTCGAAAAGGCGCGTCACTACCTGCAGGACGACGAACCTGCGGCTCTCGTGCGTGAGCTGCGCACATTTTTGGCCAAAAGTGCCGATTGATCCACCAGTCACACCTCACAAGGAGACGACGTATGACCCTCAGAATATCCAGACGTTCCGTGCTGCAGGGAACCGTTGCAACGATCGCTTTCGTGTCGGCGCTTCCCGCGCTCGCAGAAAGGTTTATTCCTTCTGCAGACATGCCATTCGAGAAAAAATTCGTCGAAGTGAACGGCTCGCAGATGGCCTATGTCGATGAAGGGGATGGACCGGTTATTCTCTTTCTGCACGGAAATCCCACGTCATCCTACCTTTGGCGCAACATCATTCCATTCGTAAGCGATACACACCGCGCTATTGCACCCGATCTCATTGGGATGGGTGACAGTGACAAGCCCGACATCGACTACACCTTCGCTGATCACGCGGGGTACCTTGGTGGCTTCATCGGAGCTCTTGGATTGCAGGACATCACTCTGGTGGTCCATGACTGGGGCTCGGTCCTCGGGATGCGATATGCGCGTCTGAACGAAGGCAATGTGAAGGCCGTCGCGTTCATGGAAGCAGGCATACCGCCCGCGCTCCCCGCGCCCAGCCTTGAAGCAATGGGTGAGCCAAGTGCGCAACTCTTCGCGATGTTGCGTTCGTCCGCCAGTGAAGAAGCCGTTTTGCAGGGCAATTTCTTTGTCGAAGAAGTCCTGGGCAAAATGGCCGTCGCAACACCGCTTTCGCAAGAGGTACTGGACAACTACCGCGCACCTTTCCCAACGCCTGAAAGCCGCAAACCCACCCTTGTATGGCCGCGGCAGGTTCCCATCGCTGGCGAGCCGGCGGACACCGCGGAAGTGATCACGGCCAACGGAGACTGGCTGTACTCGACCGACATGCCCAAGCTGATGTTTCATGTCGCACCTGGTGCGCTGATGCCGCCGCCGGTCGTCGAATACGTGAAAGCCAACGCGTCCAATCTGGAAGATGTGTTCCTCGGCCCCGGCGTTCATTTCGTGCAGGAAGATCACCCCGCAGCCATCGGTCGCGCCCTGCGCGATTGGGCCCACCGGTTGCCGGGTTGAAGTGCGAAATAATGAGCACGCAAGCCCCGTTTCCCTTGTCGCGTCGAAGTCATGACCAGCTTTCAGGCTGGCTATGTCACCCGATTAAAGCCATCAACGACAGACATAGTGTCGAAGCAATTGCCGCCACCCCTCAGTTGACTGCGCCTGAGTTGCCTTCCCGGCCCGGAGAAATCATCTGTCACCTTACCTGACGAAGTAGGGACACCTTTTTGCCAACACGCTGATCATCCAGCAGAGTTTCGAAAATCCGGGCATACCGCTCCAGTGTATCGACCTCATCGTCGCGCCACTCTCTGGGCTTTCGGGCAAAAACCTCCAGCGCACCAGCGGCATAACCACCTGTAAAAAGCGGGACACCCATATAGGCCGCAATACCTTCTGCGGTCATCATCGGGCAACACACGTCACCATTTGTCCTGCTCATGTCCGCAATCATAAACGGACGGCCGGTTTCGATAACCCTCGCACAACAGGTGGTGGAAAGCCGCGGAGTTTCAAAGGCTTCGAGGCAATCCGAGAAGACAGTTGATACTATGTGCGAAAACTTGCCTTCGCTGATATCAATCCTTGTCACAGACGTGATTTCGCTGCCAAACTCCAGACGAATACGCCGCAGAATATCAAATCTGTCTTCCATATAAACCTGCTGAAAATGCACCCCCGAATGACCGAGATCATACAATATCAGGCCAAACAACGCTACGATGATTTCTGTCGCACCCTTGCAACCCTGGGCAAAAGATGCGGCTCAGAGGGTCCGAAGGGAAAACGTATGCCGGCGACCGGGCGACAAAACACCCGTCAGGGAGCGGCGCAGGCCGATACGGCAGAATGACGAAGACGATGGAAAACGAAGCACGGAAGATTGCCGGCGATCTGCTGATCCGCACACGGAACGCATTGACGAGCGGTGATTACGACGCGTTTGGAGAGTGTTTTTGTATACCCTTCACGCTGTTCACGGATATTGGTGAAACCAGAGTTCTGTCCCACCGGCAAAACCGGGAAATATTTGAGCGCGTGCGCTGGCACTATCGGGCCCTGAGCGTCACAGAGCTTCGGCGTGACCTGCTGACGGCGCAGTTTTTTGGAGACGATGTGATACTTTCTGTTCACGAGGCTCGGTTGCTGCGCGACGGGAAACTGGTTCAGGAGCCGTTCAAGGTTCTGTCTACGCTGAATAAATGTGACGGCGCCTGGAAAATTTCGGACAACCGGTATGCTGTAAGCGGATCCCGGCGCTTCAATCGAGCGCTTTATGGTCCGAAACCGGTTATCACAGCCAGACAGGCAGACCCGCAGGAAGCAGCAGAACTGCTGCATATTGTGCCGCCTGATCGCGGCAGTGTGTCGGATACGGTCCGGGAAAACTGATCCCAAAGGCGCTGGGTGTACGCGCCTGTGTCGCACACCGCGCAAACAGATCCGGGAACTGGCCGGGTTCCGGTCGCCTGATCGCAAGCTGCCAGCACAGGAAAAGCGTGTATTGCGCGCCTTAGCCTGCGCAACACCGCATTACAGACTACCTTGCATGTCTGCTGATCGCTCCCGGCATCGTCGCACCAGTCGGAATGCGCCCCTGCGTTCCGGAAAAAGGCCATTCGCCGCCCACCGAAACAGCCAGACAGTCCGGGTGACCAGGAGTGCCTCAGGGTCTTCCCTGATCAGGAAAGCCGCCGCACCCTTTCCGGTGCTGAGTGGAGGCGGACGCGCGCGGGCAGACCAGCGGCACGTCCTGGCTGACGCGGTCCACGTAAGACGGAAAATCTGTGTTCAGAATCAACAGGAATGCTATCGTTACGGTGTTCAGATTTACGGATTTTCAGTGGAGAAAACCTTGCCCCAGCAATCCGGCCCCGGGCCGACACGTTTCTTTAAAGTCCTCATGATCAGGATCATCGCATTTATATCGATCCTCGCCACGGCATCACCGGCCATTGCATGGAAACCCACCACGCACGTCTTTATTGCCGAAATGGCGGCAATGGATGCGCTGGACGACGGCCATATTGAGATACCTGATCTGGAGACGGGTACGGTCCGCCGCTACCCGGTGTCCGCCCGGACGCTCGAAGCGCTGGACAAAGGGCGCAAATACTTCCGCGCCGGCGTTCTCGGCCCCGATGCCTACCCCGACATGGCCACAGGGCAACAGTACATACACCCCGAACAGACTCTTTCGCTGGTCAACCGGGGCTCATCGCAATGGATCGACCACATCTGGAATGCGTTTGACGGCGATGCCCGAGAACATGCTTTCCGTCTGGGGTTCATTACCCACGTGGCGGGCGACGTGTACGGCCACAGTTTCGTCAATCACTTTTCCGGCGCGCCTTTTACCTTTGATCCGTCAGACAATGCGATCCGTCATGTTGTCCTGGAGGGCTATATCGACAAGAGGTTTCCGTCTGATCAGTTCGGTGCTTCGGTATTCCAAACGTCGATCCGGGGCCTCGAAAACAAAATATTCAGGACCATGGTAGACGCACGACCCGGGACCGCTCTCGACAGGAAACTTCTGCCCGCCAGAAGTCCGGCCGCCCGGCTGTCCGTCCCGCGGATTTTCTCCACAATGCGCACAGAGCTGGATAAGGATATCCGGTGGTATTACCGAAAAAAGAAGAAGCTGCAGAAGGCGATAAAGGATTGTGACTGGCTGGATTTTTCCTGCTCCAAGACTTTCCTTGGCGGGCAGCTCACAACGCATGTGACGGTGCACGCCCTGCCCACAACGTACAAAGAGCACTGGGTAAGGGACATTGACAGCGGACTGAAGGCCTGGCCCGGCGTCAGCCACCGGGTAGCCCTCGCGCTTTTCTTCAACCCGCAGCGCAAGGCAGATACCGAAGAAGCTGACCGTATCCTGACGGAATATGTGCAGCTGCATCTGCTCTCGATGGCAGGCGCACCGGACTTTGTTGGTCTCAGCTCGCGTGCCATCGGCAAACTGATCGACGCCGTGACACCGGAGTTCCTGCTGGCACCGATCCGAAGACTAAAGGACAATCTGCTGAACTCTGTCCTGATGAGTGCCACCGGTATGACAAAGGACGAGCTCAAAGGCTACCTGACGCGGCCTGACCGTTATTTCGATATTGCGATGCAGTCCGGAAAAAAGGGTGAGAAAGTCACACTGGAGCGTTTCAACACGGAATACCTCAGGATCGCTGATACCGCGTACAACAACCCGGGGGAGCACTTCCGTGTCGGGGACGTTCCTGCGATCTACAACACGCTGATCCTGACCAAACTGCTCCTGCTGGAACCGGATGTTGTCAATCAGGTGATTGCGGATCTCGGTGGGGAAGGGACGGTCAGACGTGACAATATCATGCTGGGCTGGGTCGGCACACTGGATGGCTCACGCCAGTGGCTGGACGGCATGGTGACCGGTGATGACTGTACCACCTACATCCGGCTTTTTCATCTGCTGCCACGTGATAAATGCGGCAGGTAGCACCACGCGTCCGCGCCACCAGGCTCAGAGTCTTTGCTGCGCGTCCCGGACCAGAGCCGCCATGCGGAAGAACGCATGGGCCATTCTGGTGTAAGGGGTGAGGAGAAAGAAACTGAGAACCGCTCCGAGATGCAGCGCGAGCAGCGGACCCGAAAGGGCCGTGCCGCCGGACGCATAAACCGCCAGACCGCTTGCGGCAACAAAGCCCAGCAAGGCGAGAAACGCGACGTCGGAGCCATGCGTACGTGTGTCCGAAAGATCGTGCGCAGCGCGGCGCCGGAGCATCAGCAGCCAGACGCACCCCAGTGTCAGCAGGATACCACCGGGCAGTCCAAAGAGTTTTGGCAGAGAAATGAGACCATAAGGGGCATGCATCGCAAATACGTAGTGCAGGACGGTTCCGGAGGCTGTTGAGGCAAAACAAAGAAGAAACCCGTACATCACCGCGTGATGAGCTCTCCGACGGCTGTGGGTAAAGCGCTCGCCCTCCTCGAAATTGCAACCGTCCCCGTGCCCGCCTTTCAGGTTTTTCATCTGTGCGGCCTGCGCCAGAGCATCCCGCAGATGGGCGGCCCGGATCGGTTGTCCGCCGACGTCATGCCAGTAGCGCCGCAGCCCGACACAGACGGTAGCCAGCGGCAGTACAAACGCCGGTGCGAAAATGGCAACCATCGCTGTGTGTGAAAGCAGCGCGTAAAACCCCGGACCGGACTGCTCGCCCAGAAAGCGCATCACAAATAAGATCAGCGCAAAGCCCGTTACCGCGGCAATCACAGTTGCCACGGCGTGCTTGTGAAATACCCTGGCGAGAGGCGCGGGCCAGGCATAATCCGCCCAGTTCCCGCTGCGCACTTCAGCCAGCGCACGCGGCAGATTCAGCGCAAATTCATGAGGTTCGGTGTATTGGCACGCATAATAACAACCACGGCAGTTGTGGCAGAGATTTGCAATCTGTGTGATGTCGCCGTCGCTGAAGTCCCGCAGGCGCGTGATGGCCGGAAACGCCGAACAATAGCCTTCACAGTACCGGCAGGCATTGCAGATCTGGAGTTGCCTGCGCGTTTCGTCCAACGTTTCAGCCTGCATTACGTGCGGCCTCCCTGCCTGCAATACGGCCAAAAACCGTACCGATTGTCATGCCAAAACCGGCCAGATACCCCTGCCCCAGAATGGAACCGGCCATGATTTCTCCGGCTGCCCACAGGTTGCGCATCCGGCCACCTGCACCGGTGACGCGAGCTGTTTCATCAACCCTGAGCCCGAGATACGTAAACGTCACACCGGGCCGCAGCGCATAGCCAAAGAAGGGCGGCTCGGAAATCGGACGCGCCCAGTTGCTTTTGGGTGGCGTCAGCCCCTTCGTTCCAAGACCGTCGAGTTCTGTTGGGTGGAATGTGCCGGCCTGACATGCCGCGTTGTATTCTTCAATGGTCCGGCGCAGCGCTCCGGCAGGCAGGCCCAGTTCCGCCGCAAGGCCTTCGATGGTGTCTGCCTTCGCCGGCGGGAAAACCGACGGCATGAAAAGCGCGCGCGATCTGGCATCAATAATCGCATATCCCACCTGATCCGGCTGAGCCGCAACCAGCCGTCCCCAGATGGCATAGCGTTTTGGCCAGACGTCCTCACCCTCGTCATAGAAGCGTTCTGCGTCCCTGTTCACGACCACAGAAAACGGCACACAGTCGAGGCGGGTCACGATGCCGCCGTCGAATTTCGGGGCACGGCCGTCAATAGCAACTGCGTGACACTGCGTCGGGTCCCCGACGCTTTCCATGCCCTGATCAAGCAGGTTGCGCAGCACAACGCCGCAATTATACGGCGTCCCCCGGATCAGAAAGTTGCGCGCAGCAGGCCCCCAGGCACGTGCAAGCCAGTCAACATCTGCCTGAAACCCACCCGATGCAACCACGACACTGCGCGGCTCCAGAACGCACTCGCCGCCATTCACCGATGCGCGCACCTGTGTAACCCGGTCGCCCTCCACCGCAAGATGCGTCACTTCGGCATTGTAGTGAACGCTCACTCCGGCCGCCACGGCCTGTGCATAGTAGGCGTTGACCAGAGCTTTGCCCCCGCCCAGAAAGAACGCGTTTGTCCGCGACAGGGACAGGGTACCCGAAAGCGATGGCTGGAACCGGACCCCGTGCGACTGCATCCAGTCATAGCATTCTTCAGAAGAGCGGATGGCCAGGCGTGCGAGATCCCTGTCCGTCTTTCCCTCGGTTACGCGCAGCAGATCGTCAAAGTATTCATCTTCGCCATATTCGCCCGTGAGCACTCCGAGAGGGCCGCTGTGCATACAGCGGAAGTTGCGCGTATGGCGCGAATTGCCGCCACGATACGCGCGCGGAGCAGCCTCCAGCACAGTCACTGTTGCACCGGCTTCGCGTGCCGTCAGCGCTGCCGTCATGGCAGCGTTTCCGCCACCGACAACCAGTACATCCGGCCGCGTCCATGCTGTGTCTGGCTTTGACATTCAGTTTCCAACTCACTAGGCTGTTTTGTATCCGATTGGATACAAAAGGCAACCACCATGTCTCAGCAAACCAGATCCAGCGGCCAGGCAGCTTATGAGGAACTGCTCAAAGCCCTGCGCGCAGGTACGTTTTCACCCGGTGCGCGCCTGCGCGAAGAGGAGGTCGGAGAGCAGCTGGGCCTGTCCCGCACACCAGTGCGCGAGGCTCTGCGGCGTCTTGAAAGTGACGGCATTGTCGAACATCGCCCGCGTATCGGGGCCGTTATCCGATCACTGGAGCACACAGAAATCGTAGAGCTTTACGAGATGCGCATGGTGCTCGAACGCACCGCCGCCGAGATGGCCGCCAAACACGGTGCCGAAGCGGAATTTGACGCGCTGGATGCAATGAACGACCAGATCGAGGCGGATCGGAGCACCCCTGCGACAGGGGCGGCGATCAACCAGGATTTTCACCGGGGTCTCTACCTCGCGGCGCGCAACCGTTTTCTGCTCGAAGCAGCACGTGCACTGAACAATTCTCTGCTGCTGCTCGGGCCAACGACATATACCGACCCTGACCGGATTGATGTGGTCGTACGCCAGCACCGGGACATCATTGCAGCCCTCCGCGACGGGGATGCCGAGGCGGCGGGTGCCGCTGCCGAGGCCCACCTTAAAACATCGCTCCAGCACCGGCTGAAAAGCAGCCTTTCATGATCCGTATCGCGACAACCTTTGTGACTGCCGGCGCGGGTGTTGCCGTCTTTATGGCACTTAACGTACCTCTGCCCTGGCTTCTGGGCCCGATCTTTGGCTGCCTGGCGGCTGCGCTGATCGGCGTACCGCTGGGCGGTATAAAGCTGCTCAACGACTCGATGCGCACTGTTCTTGGTGTTGCTGTCGGCGCAACGCTGACGCCGCCTGTGCTTGCCAGTTTCCCGGCGATGTGGCCAACACTGCTGATGGTGCCGCTGATGATCGCGGCTATCGGGATTATCGGAGTCCCGTATTTTCAGCGTCTGTGCGGTTACAGTTTTCCAACAGCCTATTACGCGACCATGCCTGGCGGTCTCCAGGATATGCTCGTTTTTGGCGAGGAGGCCGGCGCAGACGTGCGTACGCTCAGCCTTGTGCACGCAACCCGCGTTCTCGTGATCGTGGTTGCACTGCCTTTCCTGCTGAGAGGGATCTGGGAGGCCGATCTGTCAAACCCACCTGGCGTTCCCGCGACGACCGTTCCCCTGACGGAGCTTTTCCTGATGGTGTTCTGTGCCATTGCGGGTTGGCAGATCGCCCGCAGGCTGGGCATGTTCGGCGCCTCGATCCTGGGGCCGCTGATCCTGACAGCAGCGGTGACCCTTGCGGGGGGGCTGCATAACCGTCCGCCCGCAGAAGCAATCTGGGCCGCGCAATTCTTCATAGGCATGGGGATTGGCACGAAATACGCCGGTATCACGATGCAGGAAGTTCGACGCGACATCGTTGCGGGCCTCGGTTTCTGCGTTATCCTTATTGTTCTGACCATCGCCTTTGTGGAAGTGATTTATGCCTTCGGGCTTGCTCCGGGCATGGAGGCTCTGCTGTCATTTGCCCCCGGTGGCCAGGCGGAGCTGACAGTGCTGGCACTGATCGTCGGCGCGGATGTTGCCTTTGTCGTCGCACATCACATCCTGAGGATTTTCACGGTGATCCTGGGCGCGCCGCTTGCTGCAAAAGTCTTCAGCCCAGCACCTCCGGGTTGATCATATGAATGGGTGCGCCGTCGGAGAAGGCATTGATCTGTTCAAAGATATCGGAAAACTGCAGATCGAACTCATCTTCGGTCACATAGCCGATGTGCGGGGTCGGCAGCACGTTGGCGTGGGTCAGCAACGGGTTGGCGGTATCTGTGAGAGGCTCAGTCTCAAAAACATCAACCGCAGCGAAAATCCGGCCGCGCAAGACTTCTTTTTCCAGCGCGCCCGTCTCAACCAGCCCGGACCGCGAGGTATTGACCAAAAGTGCCCGGTCCTTCATCGCCGCGAGATCATCGCCGGTGACAATGCCTCTTGTGGCGGGTTTCAGACGAACATGCAGACTGACAATATCTGAGGTCGCAAAGAAGGTTGCTTTGTCTGAGGCGACAGTCTCGCCATCGGCCCGCGCCCGTTTGCGGCCTTCCCCGGACGCCCACCACTGAACATTCAGGCCGATGGCGCGCGCGTATTCCGCAACCGCCCGGGCAATGCGACCATACCCGTAAAGCCCCAGAGTGCGTCCACGCAGGGTACGTCCAACACCCGACTGCCAGTTGCCTGCCCGGATCGACGCGACCTGATCGGGGATCTGCCGGTAACTGGCAAGGATCAGCGCCAGGGTCATTTCGGCGGCGGCGTAAGACGGTGTGTCGGAATGCATGTTGGAGCTCAGAAGGACACCGTTTCGTGTGCAGGCACCGACGTCAACATGCGGGTAGACAGAGCGCTGTGAAATCAGTTTCAGCGCCGGCAGCTGATCCAGCAAAGTGGCGCCAATTCTGGTGCGTTCGCGAAAAAGCACCAGTGCTTCGGCCTCTCTGATCCTGTCGGCCAGGCGGTCGGGATCAGGTTCATGATCTGTCCAGACGGTCACATCATGCGCCGCAAGCAGATCGAAACAGGGCAGCCCGCGCAGAGTGTCGAACCAGTCATCAAGGATATGAATTTTCACCGGCTTTCGATCCCGGCACCGGGCTCGGGACTGCGCGGTGTGGCCACGAAACGGGGCGCTTCAAGCACGCGTAACGCCTCGTTCACCGAACCGCGCTGCCCGATCAGATAATTGTACTGCGCGTCGCATCCCGAAACCGGCGTCGGGTAGTCGCGCAGTTCTTCAGCAATGGCGGCACGTGCACCGATCAGAGCCTGCCGGGCGGCGCAGAGAGAAGTCTCAACAGTCATGGGTAATCTCCGTTTTCGCAAACTGTATACCATAGTATACCAAAATTACCAACCTGTTTCAGACAGGGTTACCAGGGACGAAAACTGTTCCGGATACCAGCTTTCGTGCCGTGCGGGTGAGCCCGGCAGAGACAACTTCAAAATCATCTCCCTGACACCGGTAATCCATTATGACATCCAGCAAACCCATCGGGTGCTCGAGCCGCAGAGGCACCGGCCCGGCATCTGGAAAGGTGGCGATCCCCCCGGCGACTGTTCCCGGACAGATCAGACATGCCGACAGGCACTGCGACCCGGTAACGGCAAGGCTGGGGTGGCAGTTGGCCGGCATGAAATAGCGCGTCAGTGCCGTACCACCGGCCACAGGTGGCGCCAGCAATCCGAATTTGGGCGTGACCGACGAAGAGACATCGCCCATCCCCATAAGTTCTCCGGCCTTTCGACGGATCGGTTCCATACGCTCATAAAACGCGCGGTTCTCGTCCAGTTCTGCGGCGGTTTCGGTTCCGGTAAGACCAAAGTCTGCCGCCCGGGCAATAACCATGGGCATGGCAACATCCATGCAGGTGACTTCTGTGCCGTCGATGATATCAATGCGGTTACCTGTCGGAAACATCGCACCTGTGGCGCCACCTGTCACGTCCATGAACATCAGTTCGACAGGAGCCGATGTCCCCGGCACACCGTCTATTGCTGTTTGTCCTTCATATATCACGCCGTCCGGCGAAGTCCGGACACGCGACTGTACCCGCGCACCGGTATTCACTGCCCGGATGCGCACATCCGTTATGTCGCCCGCGACCGGTATCAGCCCCATCTCGATGGCTGCAGGCCCGACACCGACCAGGATGTTCCCGCAGGTAGGTCTGAAATCTACTTTGCGATCCAGAACACCGACCTGCGCAAAGAAATAATCGATATCCGCATCATCGTCGTCGGAGACCGACAGCATGGCAACTTTGGTCGTCACCGCCGCGCCCCCACCGATACCATCGATATTGAGAGGGTGACCCGATCCGAGCATCTCCACCAGAACCCGCGCCAGAGCATCTCGATCCTGCGGCAGATCATCCCGTCGCATGTAAGGACCGCGGGATGTACCGCCGCGCATAAGCAGAAAAGGTATTCCTGTCTGGGTCATCTGGTATTCCGGGCTGTGATCAGGTCAGTGGCCATGGCAGATCCACAAACTCCTGCAGCAGGCCTGCCGGGAAGTCACGGTTCAGCAATCCGGCCATCAGGCAGATAAAGGCAATCCCTGCTGCTGTATAGGCAGCCGCAAAGGACAAACTGCGTCCGGCGCGAAAGCGAATGAACCCAAACAGGAACACGGCGAGCGCAAGGACAAATCCAACCAGGGCGGTCATGATCAGCAGTGCCGCGAACCAGGCCAGCGTCGACCAGAGACCGTGGCGGCTGTCTTCTTCTGTTTCCCGGTCTGCAAAGAGTGGATGTGTCTCGGGACGTATCATCATCTGAACCAGCAGGATGAGGCATCCGACAATTGCCACGCCGGACACAAACCGGGGGAACACGCGGTCAGCGGCTGCGTAGTCGGGGATCAGCGACGCATTCGTGAAAGCCACCAGCAGATACCCCAGCACCACCAGCAGGAAGATCAGAGGTGCGCGTTTGGAGCCACTGGCAACAGATCCCTCGGCCATGATTGTTTTCGCCTGACGCAACCCGACGACAACAGAGATCACAGTGATGATCAACAGCACAATGACGATGGGCGAAAAGATATAGTCGATGCCTTCCTCAAAGCTCTTGCGAAAACGGGACTGGGCAATCTGCACTGCCTGATTGGCATAGGTTTCAGCCGGATTGGACAAAACAAAGCCGATCAGGAAAGCCGGTCGCGACCAGTCAAAACGGCGCATCATGATGCCCAGAAGACCTATGCCAAAAAGTGCCACAAGGTCCATGATGTCCTGGCCGGACTGAAACGCCGCGAAGGCGATGATCATAAACAGGAACGGCGCCAGCAACGAGAACGGTATTGTGGTCAGACGGGCAATGCCGCCCGAGGCCGCGATACAGATCAGCGTGCCAACGACATTCGCCAGCGCCAGAAGCCACACGATAGCATAGGTGATGTCCAGGTTGTTCTTCAGCATTGAGGGGCCGACCTCAATGTTGCCGGATCCCAGAAGCGCGATCGCGCCGATAAAGATCGCCATGGATCCCGACCCGGGAATGCCGAACAGGAGCGTCGGAACAAGCCCACCGCCTTCTTTGGCGTTGTTGGAGCTTTCAGGCCCGATCACGCCGCGCACTTCGCCGCTGCCGAATTTCGATTTGTCCCGGGTGGTCTGCACCGCGTGACCATAGGCAATCCAGTCCACCACAGAACCACCAAGCCCGGGGATCACGCCGACGACGACGCCAATGATTGAGCACCGCACCGACAGCCAGATATTGGCGAACCAGTCGCGCACCCCGGCCGCCCAGCCGCCACCGAGCGGTTTGCGGTCAGAAATCGCACGGTCCTTGCGCAGCAGAGCAACGATTTCCGGAATGGCAAAGATACCGAGACCGACAATGACCAGCTTCAGACCATCAACAAGATAAGGCATATCGTATGTTGCCATACGAAGCTCGCCCGCGCTGTCGCCCTCCCCGATTGTCCCGATCATCATCCCCAGACCGGCAGCGGCTATCCCTTTGATCGCCACACGGCCGGCGAGGATACCCACCATCGAAAGACCGAATATAGTGATCATCAGCAGTTCCGGCGTACGGAACTCCAGAACAATCGGACGCGCGATCAGGATAAAGACAGTCAGGAACATCGCACCGACGAGGCCGCCGAAGAGAGATGAGGCAAAGGCCGCAGACAGGGCACGCGCAGCCTCGCCTTTTTTTGCCATCGGGAAGCCATCCAGAACAGTTGCCTGGCTTGCAGATGACCCCGGAATACCCATCAGAACGGATGCGAAAGTGTCTGATGTCGGGACCACAGCCACCATGCCGATCATGAGCGCAAGGCCCAGCACCGGGTCCATGCCAAACATAAACGGAAGCAGCAGCGACAGGCCGGCAATACCTCCAAGCCCCGGGAAAACACCGATACAGAGGCCCATGACGACGCCCAGTACGAGATATCCCAGAACAACGGGCTGCAGGATCAGGCCCGCAGCATCGGACAGCGCAGGCAATGCGACCGAGATCACTTCCATTGGTTCAGCTTTCTGCAGAAAAAATCACCCCGGCGCCAAAAAAGAACGCCGGGGCTGGGTCATTTACTTCAGCGACACACCATAGCGATCCTGGAGCCAGCTGGTAACAAAGTCACGCGCCGCATCCGGAACATTGGTGCCGGATTTCAGCGCACCGGCAGCTTCCTCGCCGGTCATCTGCGGGTATTTGCCAAGTCGGCCAGCGGAAATCTCAGCAAAATCTGCGCGTGCTTTCACCGCCTCGAATGCTGCCGTGTATGTTACTTTTGCATCTTCGGATGCACCGGCGGGCAGGAACACCATCTTCTGCGCGGGGAACCCGGCGATAAAGAATGCTTTCCATGCGTCCCACTGCTCTCCGCTCGTCTCGCAGCCATCTGTGGCTTCACAGATTTCCTTGAACGTCGGCATGTCCGGGAAAGTCGGATCGCGGACGATGTTGCCGTCTGCATCCAATGCGCCCCAGGACATCATCGGCACCGCCGTTCCTTCTTCAACCAGTGGCGTTACCCCTTTGAGGTAGGACGAAGATGTCTGATAATCGATGTTGGCCTCGCCGCGCTCGAACATCAGGCGACCGTCGCCGCGGCCTTTGATACCAAAGACAGGCTCAACGTTCAGACCAAGCATTTCCCAGGCCAGCAGGGGCACAAGGTCAAGGCGTGTCGCGCCCTGGCTGCCATAGATGAAATCGGTGTCCCGCAGACCCGACGCATCCATACCATCCATCTTTTCTGAAAGATCCGGGGGCAGGTAAGCAACGCCTCCTGTCCCAGACGCCAGAACGACCTCCCAGTCATTGTACTCATAACGTACCCGCGGGTCGCCCAGCAGATAGGGGAACTGTGTGGAACCCGAAGAGCCGAAAATCAGCGTTCCTTCGCTGTCTTCGTACTTCTGCTCCTGAAACCAGTTCGCCCCTTTTGTCGAGCCTGCTCCCGGCATGAACTTGACCACAACCGTTGGGTTACCGGGCAGTGCTTCGCTCAGAAGGGGTGCGTAAAAGTTTGCCCATTTGGCAGAACCGCCGGTTTCAGAGAACGGGATCACCCATTCCACTGTCTTACCCGACAGATCGATCCCGTGACCGCCCGCAGCTGCACCGGTCGCTACTGATGCCGCAGCCGCAGCCACAAGCCCAAGCGCCACGCGACGCGTGGTTTTCGAAATTTCCATGTTTTCCTCCCAGATCGCACGGACGACTGCCGTCCGCACTCAGAATTCCGGACGGGTGATTCCCGCCTCCGTAAGAATAGTCTGACGCAGGAAGCTTGCATTAAGCCTTCATCCCCTGAAAAATGCAGGGATGCGCATTACCCTCGTCGAAGACAACACCAGCCTGCGCAAGGGCATCACCTACCGACTGGAGGACGAGGGGTATTCCGTCGACGCTCTTGCCGACGGCCTTCAGGCGGCAGATTTTCTGCGGCAGGAAGACAGCGACCTGGTCATCCTGGACATAAACCTGCCCGGCCAGAGCGGTCTTGATGTGCTCAGCGACATGCGGCAGCGCAACGACCCGAGGCCCGTCATCCTCCTGACTGCCCGCTCCGGCACCAGCGACCGTGTCCGCGGTCTGGATGCAGGCGCCGACGACTACCTGGTGAAACCCTTTGCCATGGAAGAGCTTGCCGCAAGGATACGGGCACTCGCAAGACGCCGGGACACCGCGCCCAGACGGAGCATTACACTCGGCAGTCTGTCGCTTGATCTGGAACCGCTGCAACTCCTGTCACAGGACGGCATGATCGATGTCCCACGCCGGGAACTCGGCGTTCTGCAGACCCTGGCAGAGGCGCAGGGAAGTGCGGTCAGCAAGGAACAGTTGCTGGACCGGGTCTATGGTGCTGGCAGTGAGACCGACGAAAAGGTCATCGAGGTATATGTGTCGCGTCTGCGCAAACGTCTGGCGCGGTTTGATCTGCGCATTACGGTCCGACGCGGGATCGGCTATGCACTCGAACTGCCTGAATGAAACGCAGCGTCTCTCTGCGCGTCAGGCTGACAGCAATTATTCTGCTGCCGCTGATGACCCTCGCGATCCTCGCCGGGCTCTGGCAGCTTGGCAATGCACGTCAGACCGCTGCAGGAGTTTTCGACCGCAGCCTTTTGTCGGCCGCCCTGGCAGTGGCAAACGACATTGCCTATTCCGATGGCGATGCTCTGTCCCCGCAAACGCGCGACATTCTGGAGAGTACGTCGGGCGGGCCGGTTTTCTATCACGTCTATGCGCCTGACGGGGTTATTGTCGCGGGCTATGCAACTCCGCCGGTTGGCATTCCGGCCCGACGCACCGAAATCGCTCAGCCGACCTATTTCACCGCAGTTTACCAGGGACAGCCGGTCAGCGGTGTCCGCGTACATAACCTGACCGAAATCGACGGGTTTTCCGGTATTTTCACAACCACCGTCTGGCAGGATACCGCGCTGCGTCAGGCATTCGTACGAGATCTGGTGATGCGCTCCTTCATCGCCATTTCCACACTCATTCTCTCACTGGCCCTGATCGTATGGTTTGGCGTACGGGTAGGATTGCGCCCGCTGCTGGATCTGGAGAACGCGATCGGCGCGCGATCGGGAAGTGACCTGTCGCCGATCCGGCGGGCGGTGCCGGATGAAGTAGGAGGTATCGTTGCAACGCTGAACCGCCTGCTTGGTCAGGTGTCGCAGACGCTCTCCGCGCAATCTGAGTTCATCGGCAATGCCGCGCACCAGCTGCGCAACCCGATCGCAGGCGTTCTTGCCCTGGCCGAAGCGGTTGTATCTGCCGGCAGCCAGAAACAGAGCGCCGCCCGCGCGGGTGATCTGCTGGAGGCTGCACAGCATCTGGCCGACCTCAGCCAGAAGCTTCTGATGCTGGAGCGCGCGGAGTCGCTGACACCACAGGAAACCTTTGCCAGGGTGGATCTGGGACTGGAAATCCCGGGGTGGGTTGATGCCGCGCAGGGCACAGTGCCCTCCGGGGTCCGGCTGCGGGCTGATGTCCCCGATGAAAACCTGACCGTCACAGGAGACTTCACAATGCTCCGCGAAGCGGTCACCAACCTGATCGACAACGCCCTGCGCCATGGTGGGCCGGACCTTTCAGAAATAACTGTACGTGCGAGACGAACCGGCCCACAGATCAGCCTGTCTGTGGACGACAACGGTCGCGGGCTTTCAAAACAGGATCTTTTGCGTGCAATGCAGCGTTTTGTGCAGGTGTCTGAAAGCTCCGAAAACGGGCTTGGCCTGCCTATCGCAGAGGCTGTTGCAAAGGGCCACGGTGGTACGTTCACACTGGACTCTGAGGGCAAGGGGCTGTCGGCCTGCATGTTCCTGCCGGGTGCTGCCTGAAGATCTCCGGCGCATTCTGGCGGGTATTAGTGCATCATCTGTCTGAAATCCTTCAGTTGACAGTTGCGAGTGATTTGCATTTACAAGTTTCAGCCCCATATCTTCCTCAAAGGAGAAAAGGATGCTGAAAAAGTTTCTGGGACTGAGTGCCGCAACACTTCTGGCCGGAGCACTGGCCAGCGGAGCCGTTGCCAAAGACAGGATGAAAGTCGTAACGACGTTTACTGTTCTGGCCGACATGGCCTCGAACGTTGCGGGAGAGGCTGCAGAGGTTGTTTCTGTCACAAAGCCAGGTGCCGAAATTCACGGGTATGAGCCAACACCGCAGGATATTGTCCGTGCCTCGGATGCCGATCTTATTCTGTGGAACGGTATGAACCTGGAACTCTGGTTCGAACAGTTCCTGTCCAACATGGAAGATGTACCCTCTGTAACCCTGACGGACGGCATTGATCCCATCTCCATCGCGTCAGGCAGTTACGAGGGCAAACCCAACCCTCACGCCTGGATGGGTCTGGATAACGCGCTGGTTTATATCGACAACATCACAGCTGCATTTTCGGAGCATGATCCGGAAAATGCCGAAATCTACGCGATGAATGCGGCCCGATACAAAGACCGGCTGCGCGAAACAATAGAGCCACTGCGTGCCGCGATAGCAGATATTCCGGCAAACCGGCGCTGGCTGGTTACCTGCGAAGGTGCCTTCAGTTACCTTGCGCGGGACTTTGGTCTGCAGGAGCTTTACCTCTGGCCTATGAACGCAGATCGCACAGGCACACCACAGCAGGTCCGTTCGGTGATTGACGGTGTGCGCGAAAATGACATCCCGGTGGTGTTCTGCGAGAGTACGGTCAACACGGCTCCTGCCGAGCAGGTGGCGCGCGAAACCGGCGCTGAATACGGAGGCGTGCTTTACGTTGACAGCCTGAGCGAGAGCGACGGACCCGTACCGACCTATCTTGATCTGCTGACTGTCACTGCGCGCACAGTCGCTGAAGGCCTGACAGCCGCTACCAACTGAGAGGTACGGCCGGAAATGAAACTGACGGACCCGCAGTTTGCAGACTGCGGGTCTGATGCGTGCAAAGAAAGAGGGCTTACGGCCCGGGAAACAAATGATGCAACCGGTTGAGAAAAACACTGCAGAAGTGCAGACAACAACGCCGGACGGTCCCGGTCTGTGCGCACGAGATGTGACTGTCACCTACCGCAACGGCCATACCGCGCTCTGGGATGCAAGTTTTGATATCCCCCGCGGGTCAGTCACTGCGCTTGTCGGCGTCAACGGCGCCGGAAAGTCCACCCTGTTCAAAGCCGTTATGGGCTTCGTTCCGGCGGCAAAAGGACAGATCGAAATTCTCGGCATGACCGTGCGGGACGCATTGCGCAAAAACCTCGTCGCCTATGTACCGCAATCCGAAGACGTGGACTGGGCCTTTCCAGTTCTGGTCGAAGACGTCGTGATGATGGGTCGTTACGGACATATGGGTTTTCTGCGGCGCCCCGGCGCCGGGGATCACGCGGCAGTGGACGAAGCCCTGCGCCGCGTCAGTATGCAGGATTTCCGCCACCGGCAGATCGGTGAGCTCTCGGGCGGGCAGCGCAAGCGGGTTTTTCTGGCGAGATCCCTGGCGCAGGACGGACAGGTTATTCTTCTGGATGAGCCCTTCACTGGTGTCGACGTGAAAACCGAAGAACAGATCATCGGCTTGCTACGCGAGCTGCGCGACGAAGGCCGGGTGATGCTGGTCTCAACGCACAACCTCGGCTCGGTACCTGAATTCTGCGATCGTACCATCCTCGTCAAAGGAACGGTGCTGGGGCATGGTCCGACAGAAACAACATTCACACGCGAAAACCTGGAGCTGGCTTTTGGCGGTGTGCTGCGTCACTTCACCCTGGGTGGCAATACACTGCATGATGACGAAGATGGACGCGAAGTTACCATCCTCACTGACGATGAACGCCCCTTTGTGCAATACGGTGAAAAGACCCAGCGCACCGAGGATCAGTCATGATCGGGACGCTGCTCGAACCCTTTTCCTACAGCTACATGACCAATGCCATGTGGGTTTCCGCGCTGGTCGGTGCGGTCTGCGCATTCCTGTCGTCTTACCTGATGCTCAAGGGCTGGTCTCTGATCGGTGATGCGCTGTCGCACTCGGTCGTGCCCGGTGTTGCCGGTGCATACATCCTGGGTCTTCCCTTTGCCCTTGGTGCCTTCATCGCAGGCGGTCTGGCAGCAGGAGCAATGCTGTTCCTCTCTGAACGCTCCGGGCTGAAACCTGATGTGATTATCGGGCTCATCTTCACATCCTTTTTCGGCCTTGGGCTTTTTATTGTGTCGATCAACCCGATGTCCGTATCGGTACAGACCATAACCATGGGCAACATCCTCGCGATCACACCCGGTGACACTTTGCAACTGGCTCTGATCGGTTTCATTTCGCTGGTTGTCCTCCTCGCCAGATGGAAAGACCTGATGGTTACTTTTTTTGACGAGAACCATGCACGGACGATCGGCCTGAATCCCGGCCTCCTGAAGGTCATCTTTTTTACCCTGCTGTCGGCCAGTGTCGTTGCGGCAATGCAGACCGTTGGCGCCTTTCTCGTTATTGCAATGGTCGTGACACCGGGTGCCACAGCTTACCTGCTCTGCGACCGCTTTCCCCGTCTCATTGCCACGTCGATAGCAATCGGCGCAGGAACAGCTTTCAGCGGTGCTTATATCAGTTACTTTCTGGATGGTGCGACCGGCGGTATAATCGTGACACTTCAGACGCTCATTTTCCTGCTCGCCTTTGTGTTTGCGCCGACCCACGGCCTGCTAGCCAGCAGACGACGTGCACGGACGCCAGCCAACCGCCAGGACCGGCCCGAAAGAACAATGCGCGTATGACTGAGGTCCTTATACAGCCGTTTGGATTTGCGTTCATGCAGAACGCATTTCTCATCGCGGCCATTGTCTCTGTGCCAACAGCGCTGCTCTCGTGCTTTCTGGTGCTCAAAGGCTGGGCGCTGATGGGCGACGCGGTCAGCCACGCAGTCCTGCCGGGCATCGTGCTGGCCTATATCTTTGGTCTGCCGCTCATTCTGGGTGCCTTCGCAGCGGGGATGGTCTGCGCCGTGGCCAGCGGTTACCTCGCCAGCAACAGCCGCGTCAAACAGGACACAGTGATGGGTGTCGTCTTTTCCGGCATGTTTGGCATCGGCATTGTGCTTTATGTCGCCGTCGAGACCAACGCACACCTGGATCATATTCTGTTTGGCAATGTGCTGGGCATCGAGGCTCACGAGATCCGGACTGCGGCCGTTATCTCCGCAATTGTCACCGGGCTGCTGGTGCTCAAGTGGAAAGACCTGCTCTTGCACAGCTTTGATCCCGCGCAGGCCCAGGCGTCCGGCCTGCCTGTGTTCTGGCTGCACTATGGTCTGCTTGCAGCGCTTTCGCTGACCGTGGTCGCAACCCTGTCTGCCACCGGACTCATTCTGGCAATCGGGTTGCTGATCGCGCCGGGCGCAATTGCGTTCCTGCTGGTCCGCAGTTTCGCAGCAATGCTCTGGGTTTCGGTCGTGGTCTGTGCCGGTTCCATGTTCCTTGGCACGTACCTGAGTTTTTTTATCGACAGCGCGCCTGCTCCAACAATTGTACTGATCCTGACGGCGGCATTTATCGTGGCTTTCGTGCGCCGCCTGCGCATCACACGACGCAACTCTGCAAAGCTCAGCGCCGCCACAGATACGCACTAGCCCCGGCGGGATAAAACAACGGTGTCACAAAACTTTTGTAGCACTGTTACGGACCGGTCACGGGCAGACATTTACACCAGAGCAGTCAAAAACCACGGGAGACGCCCCAATGCTCTACAGAGTCATCAGCATGGCATCCACGGTTGCACTGATGTCGTCAGCTGTTGCCGCAGAGATGAATTTCAATCGCATCAGCAGCTTTCCAACAACCGGAAACAACGAAGACGTCACTGCAGAATCCTCGGCAGAGATTGTCGGCGTCTCGGGCGATGGCATGACCCTTGCCTATTCCGACAGCCCGCTTGGTGCTGTTGGCTTCATCGACATCACTGACCCGGTCGCTCCGGCCCCCGCAGGGCGTATTCTGCTGGATGGGGAGCCAACAGCCGTTTCCCTGACAGGCAACACAGCTCTGGTCGCGATAAACACATCAGAAAGCTATACGGCGCCATCGGGCATTCTTGTGTCATACGACATCCGGACACGCGTCAGAACGGCCACCTGCAATCTGGGCGGACAGCCGGACAGCACAGCAGTCTCGCCTGATGGCACCTTCATCGCGGTCGCGATCGAAAACGAGCGCAATGAAGACGCCGGCGACGGCCGCACCGGACAGGCGCCCGGCGGGTTCATTGTTACGTTTGATATCGACAAGGATGGTGCGGATTGCGACAGCATGGTGAAGATCGATGTCACCGGCCTTGCCGGGATATCACCCGAAGATCCCGAGCCGGAGTTTGTCGATATCAATGCTTTGGGTGAAATCGTTGTGACGCTGCAGGAAAACAACCACATCGTCGTTGCGTCCGCGGCAGGCGACATCCTGAGCCATTTCTCCGCCGGGTCAGTCGATCTGGAAGACATCGATACAACCGACGAACGCGGCGCACTGATTTTCACGCAAAGCCAGACGGGGCGGCTGCGCGAACCTGACGGCGTTCAGTGGATTGATGATGCCCATTTCGCAACTGCCAATGAAGGTGACATGGATGGTGGCGCGCGCGGCTGGACGATTTTTCACAAGGACGGCACGGTTGTCTACGAATCCGGCAACAGCTTTGAGCACGCCATCATCCGGGCCGGGCACTATCCGGACAAACGATCAGACAGCAAGGGCGTGGAGCCCGAGGGTATGGAATTCGCTGTAATCGGCGGCATACCCTACCTTTTTGTTCTGGCCGAACACGCATCCATCGTAGGAGTGTATGACGTTTCGGATCCCTCAGCACCTGTTTTGCGCCAGCTGCTGCCGTCAGGCATCGGCCCGGAGGGCGCGGTTGCCATTCCTGCGCGCAATCTCTTTGTCACAGCCAATGAAACAGACCTGACCGGATCTGGCGGCATCCGCAGTCACGTCATGATCTATGCGTTGCAGGATGGACCGGCCAGGTATCCGCAACTCACATCTGCCGGTGCGGACCATCTGATTGGATGGGGCGCTATTTCCGGTATGGTCGCTGGTGAGGATGGCCTGATCTACGCGGTCAATGACAGCTTTTACGGCTATCAGCCCACCATATTTACGATCGACACCAGAGTATTTCCTGCGCGTATCATAAACGCCCTGCCCGTCACACGAGCAGGCAGACCCGCGCAGAAACTTGACCTCGAGGGCATCACGCTGGACAGCGATGGTGGTTTCTGGCTTGCATCTGAAGGCCGCACAGACCGACTTATTCCTCATGCGCTGTACCGCGTTGATACCACAGGTGAAATCCGTGAGGAAATCAGCCTGCCTGCCGAGCTTCTCGCCGCAGAGAAACGGTTTGGCTTCGAGGGAATCACGCGTGCCGGTGAAACTCTCTGGATGGCCGTTCAGCGTGAATGGGCGGATGACCCCGAAAACAGAGTCAAACTTGTCTCCTACAACACACAGACAGGTGCATGGGGCGCAGTACACCATCCAAAGGCAGCTGTCGAAAAGGGCTGGGTCGGGCTGTCAGAGATTAGCTTCGCCGGCGACTTTTTCTATGTCATTGAACGGGACAACCAGATCGGACCCGACGCCACAGTCAAACGCATCTACCGGATACCGGCGGACGATATGGTTCCCGCAAGCCTGGGAAGCACGCTGCCGGTTGTCGGCCGGGAACTTGTTTACGACATGATCCCCGATCTTCGGGATCACGGTGGCTTTGTGGTCGACAAAGTGGAGGGTCTTGCGATCCTTGGCGACGGACAGGCCTGGATCAGCACGGATAATGATGGCGTTGACGACAGTTCGGGAGAGACATTTTTCTGGTCTCCCGGCAGGTTCTGAACAACGACAAGTTCAAGACACATACCCGGCGGGCCTTCACAGACCCGCCGGGTACTGGCCTGGCGAGCCTGTCGGGATCAGCCGACCGCTACCGGGGCGCCACCCTGCCAGGACTGTGTCGCGGCATCAGCCAGGATCTGAGCCCGCAGGCCATCGTGAATGTCAGGTGAGATCGCGGTGCCCGACGCTACAGCTTCGACAAAAGCAACCATCTCCGCTGCATATGCCGCCTCATATCGCTCGAGGAAAAAATGCTTTGTGGGTGCTGAGAGAAACCCTGCTTCAGTTGCTGACTCAACGTTGTTTTCACGGATGTTCGCAGCGCGCAGTAACCCTGCCGATCCATGCACCTCGACCCGCTGGTCATAGCCATAGACTGCGCGGCGAGAGTTGCTGATCTGGCAGATTTTGCCTGAGGTCGTGGTCAGCGTCACCGCCGCAGTGTCGACATCTCCGGCGGCACCGATTTCCGGATCAACCAGCGCACTCCCGACTGCAAAGACCGAAACCGGCTCTTCACTCAGCAGAAACCTCGCCATGTCAAAGTCATGGATCATCATGTCGCGAAAGATGCCGCCCGAGCTTTTTATGTACCCGATCGGCGGCGGTGCGGGATCGCGCGAGAGAATGGTGATCAGTTCAGGATCGCCGATCTCACCATGTGCCAACCGGGCCTGCAAGCCGGCGAACCCGGGATCGAAACGCCGGTTGAAAGCTGTCATAAACGGAACGCCCGCCGCCTCCACGACGCGGATGCATTCGCGGATCCGGTCGGCAGACATATCGACGGGCTTCTCGCAGAAGATTGCCTTGCCAGCCTGTGCTGCGGCATGGATCAGGTCGTAGTGCGTGTCCGTCGGCGTGCCGATCACAACAGCGTCCGTATCCGGGCTGTTGATCAGAGCATCACTGTCCAGAACGGCCGCAGCGGACCATGAGGCCGCTGCCCCGGCGGCTTCCGGCAATGCGTCAGAAACCACGGTGACCCGCGCGCCATTCATGCGTGAAAGGGTACGGGCATGCACCTGTCCGATCCGCCCACACCCCAGCAGTCCGATGTTCAGCACTGGCTCTCTCCCTTAAAACCCTCAAGCACGCGGCGTGTGGCAGCGACAAGCGGTTCATGCGTATCTTTCAGGATCGTCACACGGTCAAACCGCGCCGGGTCGCTGTTGACGGCAGCGCGCAGCGCTTCGCCAAACGCCATGCGCAGTTCTGTACCCACATTGAATTTGCATATCGCCGATCCCCGTGACAGCAGCCCGCGTTGTGCCACAGGCACACCAGAACCGCCGTGGATTACCAGCGGCACGTTCGTTGCGGCTTCGATGGCGCGAATGCGTGGCTCATCAAGACCGCCCTCTTTATTTTCCTGCAGGTGTACATTGCCTGCTGAAATCGCCATTGCGTCCACGCCGGTTTCGGCAGCAAACCTGCGTGCTTCCTCCGGATCTGTTCCGGCAGAGTCCTCGCCACCTGAATAGCCGACAAATCCGATCTCTCCCTCACAGGAAATGCCCGCCGCATGCGCCATATCCGCGATTTCTTTCGTCTTTGCGATGTTTTCATCCAGCGGCAACCGTGAACCATCGAACATCAAAGAGGTGAAACCGCTGTCCAGCGCCTCGCGGCACTCGTCAAAGGTATAGCCGTGGTCAAGATGGGCAACCACCGGCACAGAGGCCTGATCGGCCAGATGCCGGAACATGGCACCAAGAACAGGCAGCGGCGTGTGCGCGCGGCACGACGGGCCGGCCTGGAGGATAACCGGCACGCCTTCTGCCTCCGCCGCAGCCACATAGGCGCGCATGTCTTCCCAGCCGAGGGTCACAAGGCCCGCAACGGCATAACCTTCCCGCAACGCCGGCTGCAGAACGTCTGCAAGTGTCGCCAGCGTCATTTGAACTTGGCCACCATGTCCTTGATGCCCGGAATGGTTTCCACCTGATAGGCGTGTGTCGGCTGGAAAAACTGAACGAGGCTGCGCTGCGACAGACCACCCAGAATGGTGAAATAGTACATTTCATAGCCCGGCATCACCGCACAGGGGTGATAGCCTTTATCGATACAGATCGTTGATCCGTCCATCAGCTGATAGGCATCGCCGGGTTTGCCCTCTTCGCGCTGCAGGATCTGCACGCCGGAGCCGTGGTTGGGACGAAAGCGGAAGTTATAGGTCTCATCATGGCGCGTCTCATGCGGCAGGTTGTCGGTGTCATGCTTATGCGCCGGGAACCCGGACCAGCCACCCTGCCCGACCGTAAAGAGTTCGGACACAAGCAACCGGCCCACCTTGTCGTGTTGCTTCTGTCCAAGGATGTGTTTGATCTTCCGGTGGGTCTTGGTGTCATCGGACCCGTACTGCACCTTGTCCAGCTCTGCGACCCGGACGTCGAACGGCTCCAGCACCTTGTCGTACTTCGCGCCGGCAATAAAGGTTTCGGTGCCCTCAGAAACACAGGTCATCCGCACTTTTGCGCCAACCGGTATGTAAACGCCTTCGGGCTCACCGTCCCAGACATCGCCGCCGCGATTGCCCAGCGCCGTGAAGCTGACACCTTCTACCTCCACGTCAACGGTGCCGGTTGCCGGTACGATACATGTCTCGTACCCCGGAACCTGATACTCAAAGCTCTGACCCTTCGTGAGCTTGACGATGTTGAAATAGTTCAGCGGAACCGTCGGATCCTCAGCATCAACAATGGGTTTGTTCTGGTTGTCGTGGGGGGCGATGTGCATTGGGGTTTCCTCCTCAGGGCTCTGTCGGGCCGGGATGCGATTTCAGAAAGTCTTCCAGTTCGTCCGGATAGGGCATAGCCGGCGCGCAGCCAGGGCGGGCGACGACGATGGAAGCACAGGCAGAACCACGCAGCACTGCCTCTTTCACCGACCGGCCTTCGGAAAGGGATGCAAGAAAGCCTGCCATAAAACTGTCGCCTGCACCGGTGGGTTTTACGGCCTCGACAGGATAAATTCCGGTACTGATTTCCTGCCCCTCTGCGAAGGTGACGGCGCCCTCGGGGCCCTTCTTGTAGATCACGATCTGCGCCGACTGACCTGCCAGCGCGCGCGCCTTGTCGAGGCCTTTGTCGATGTGACCGGCCATGAAACCGAATTCTTCGTCATTGCCGACAATAACGTCCGCCATCGCGCCCGCCCTGCTCAGCACCTCTTCGGCGACCTGTGGCGACGGCCAGCTGTAGGGGCGGTAATCAACATCAAAGATGATCGGCAATCCCGCCGCGCGGGCCAGTTCAAAGGCGCGGAAAGCTGCAGTTCTGGATGGCTCTGCCGCAAAAACGGTTCCTGCCGTGATCAGAGCGCCATATGACGCATAATCCACCTCCGAGACATCCTGAGAGGTCATCTGAAAGTCGGCGGCATTGTTGCGATAGATGACCGACTGGTGGTCCTCGATCCTTGTCTCGTAGACAGCCAGCGAAGTCCGGAATTCGCCGGTCACCCTTTTTACGTGACGTCTGTCGACACCATAGTGGTCAAGCTGTCCTTCGCAGTACCAGCCCACCGCGTCGTCGGAAACCGACGTGACAAGAGCCGCGCTGCAGCCAAACTTGCACAGACCGGCGGCAATGTTCGCCGAGGACCCGCCCATACCGACGCGCACTTCAGTGGCGTCACGAACGCGCGTGCCAGGCGGGTCCGGAAAGAAATCCATGCCGACCCGGCCCACAACCACAAAGTTGCGTTTTGCAAGCGCGTCCCGGAGCATCATACGCCCTTCCGCTGGCGCGCCCGGCCACTTTCCCAGTCTGCGTGCGCGACGCGCACCTGTTCAGACGCGGACGTGTGGGGCGTACCGCATTCCCACCATGTATGGCCCTGCGCGGTCCAGCCCTCATAGGCATCCACCTTCATGACAATGACCGACGTTTTGTCCGCCGCCTGCGCGCGCCGGAACGCCTCGCCCAGTTCCGCGGGGTTTGCGACGGTTTCCGCAAGCGCCCCCATAGCCGCTGCATGCGCTTCAAAATCAACCGCAAAGGCCTCGGGCACAGTGGGCGCATCCGCAATCAGATTGTTAAAGCTTTCATTGCCTGTGTTGTTCTGCAGCTTGTTAATGACCGCGAACCCGCCGTTGTCGAGCACCAGAATGATCAGTTTCTTGCGCGTCAGAACCGACGAGTAAATATCCGAGTTCATCATCAGGTACGACCCGTCACCCACAAAGACGATCGTATCGCGCGCCGGCTCGCGCTCGGCCTGGGCAATCCGCGCGCCCCAGGCTCCGGAAATCTCGTATCCCATGCAGGAAAACCCGAATTCCACGTCGACCGTACCCGTATCCAGCGTGCGCCAGTTTGCCGTGACTTCGGCCGGCAGTCCGCCCGCTGCGGCCACGACCCTGTCCCGCTTGTCACACAGCGCATTCACGACGCCGATGGCCTGCGCATAGGAATTCGGGCGGTTGTTCCCATGAGCCACATTTTCAGCCACATAGGCATCCCACCTGGCCCGGTGATCACGGGCCTTGCTCACCCAGCTGTCTGGTGCCCCGTATCCCTCAAGACCTTCTGCGAGCGCACCAATACCTTCTCTCGCGTCGCCAACGACAGGCAGCGACAGGTGCTTGCCTGCATCGTGTCGGGCGGCGTTCAGCGAGATGAACTTTGCGTCCTTACTGAAGGCTGTCCACGATCCGGTTGTAAAGTCCTGCAGCCGCGTACCAACAGCAAGGATAACGTCGGCCTCCTCTGCGATCGAGTTTGCGCTGTCAGAACCTGTCACGCCGATGGGGCCGATATTCAGCGGATGCGTTGCAACCAGATTGGCGCGCCCGGCGATGGTTTCGACAACCGGGATCCGGTGCGCCTCGGCAAAGCTGCGCATCTCGTCCGCGGCCCGGGAATACTGGACGCCGCCACCGGCAATAATCATCGGGCGCTCTGCAGTCCGCAACAACGCAACCGCATCTGCAATCTCGTCTGCATCCGGGTGCTGGCGGCGGATGCGGTGCACCCGTTTTTCAAAGAATTCAGCCGGGTAGTCACAGGTCCAGCCCTGCACATCCTGAGGCAGGCCGATAAAGGCCGGGCCACAATCGCCAGGATCAAGCATTGTCGCCAGAGCTGCCGGCAAAGACTGGATCACCTGTGCGGGATGCATGATGCGGTCCCAGTAACGGCTGACCGGTTTGAATGCATCGTTAACCCCGAAAGTCGGGTCGTTGAAATTCTCCATCTGCTGCAGAACCGGATCCGGAAGCCGCGTGGCGTATGTGTCGCCACACAAAAGCAGCACAGGCAGTCTGTTGGCATGCGCAAGCGCCGCCGAGGTCACAAGATTTGACGTGCCAGGACCTGCCGAAGCGGTGCAGAACATAAACCGTTGCCGCAGCCATTGCTTGGTATACCCCGCGGCGGCGAACCCCATGCTCTGCTCGTTCTGGCCGCGGTAGAGTGGCAGTGTATCCCGCGCCTCATACAAGGCCTCACCCAGGCAGGTAACATTGCCATGACCAAAGATGCCAAACCCGCCACCACAGACGCGCATTTCCTCGCCGTCAATCACAATGTACTGGTTTTCAAGCCACCTTATGATCGCCTGTGCTGTGGTAAGGGTTATGGTATTGCTGCTGGTCATTCTCAGTGCGATCCTTCGGACGATTTACGGGGCACCCCATTTCGCGTCTTGCGCTGTTCAGAATCCCACGATACTAATTTTGCAACCGGTTGCAAACTGATTTTCATGAAGGTGCCTGGCGTGACAGATATTGGCATTGGTATTCTGGGCGGCGGATACATGGGCAAAGCCCATTCCGTTGCTATGGCCGCTGTGGGCGCTGTTTTCAACACCACCCTGCGACCCCGGCTTGAGATGATCTGCGCCAGCACACCCGACAGCGCGGAAAAATACAGGGCCGCCTATGGGTTTGCGCGCGCCACCCACGACTGGCGCATACTCGTCAATGACCCTGCAGTCGATGCTGTTGTCATCGCTACACCTCAGGAAACGCACCGCGAAATTGCGCTTGCTGCTTTTGCGCTGGGTAAACCGGTCTTTTGCGAGAAACCACTGGGGGCTTCGCTGGACGACAGCCATGCGATGGTTGAGGCCGCAGAAGCATCATCCGTGCCGAATATGACCGGGTTCAACTATATCAGGACTCCGGCAAGCCAGTATGCACGCCAGCTGATTGCCGATGGTACCATTGGCACCGTCACCTGGTTCCGGGGCGAGCACACAGAGGATTTCCTGTCAGACCCGCAGACACCAGCCAGCTGGCGCACTTCAGGCGACGCCAACGGGACCATGGGCGATCTGTCACCGCATATGATCAACGCTGCCCTCGCCCTGCTGGGCCCTGTCGACAGGCTGATCGCCGAAGTGGAAACCGTTCACAGTCAGAGGCCCGGCGGCGCTGTCACCAACGATGATCACGGGCAGATGATGTGCCGGTTCGCCAGCGGCGCCATGGGACAGATGTATTTCAGCCGTATCTCGACCGGTCGCAAAATGGGATACGCCTATGAAGTGACCGGCACAAAAGGCGCCATCCGGTTTGATCAGGAGGACCAGAATGCGCTGTGGCTTTATCGTGCCGAGGGCCCGGAAGCCACGCGCGGGTTTACAAAGATCCTGACTGGCCCTGCGCATCCTGACTATGTACCTTTTTGCCAGGGGCCGGGGCATGGCACGGGTTATCAGGATCAGATCATCATCGAAGCCCGCGACTTTCTCGAAGCGATCGCGACCGGTGATCCGGTCTGGCCGACCTTCCGGGACGGGATGGAAGTCAACCGGATCGTTGCTGCAGCGATGGCGTCTTCCCGCCAAAAAACCTGGCAGGATGTATCCTCTTTCTGACTTGAATCTGACCTGGGAAAGGTACACCCCATATGACAATCCGTATCGGTAATGCACCCTGTTCATGGGGCGTGGAATTTGCAGAAGACCCTCGAAACCCGACGTGGCGCTCAGTACTCAAAGACTGCGCTGATGCCGGCTACAGGGGAATTGAACTGGGCCCGGTTGGCTTCATGCCAGAGGATCCGGCCGTGCTGCGCGATGCGCTGGCGGAGAATGACCTCGAACTGATCGGCGGCGTCGTGTTCCGGCCATTTCACGATCCGGCAGCATGGGACGACGTCATGGACGGCTCTGTGCGCACCTGCAAGGCGCTGGTCGCGCATGGAGCCAGGCACCTCGTCCTGATTGACTCCATTTCTGAACGTCGCGCCCCGACGGCAGGTCGCGCCGGCGAGGCAGAGCAGATGGATGCCGCAGAGTGGGCAGCGTACCGCGACCGGATCGCTACTGTCGCCCGTATGGGAGCGGAAGAATACGGCCTGACTGTCGGCATTCACGCGCATGCCGCGGGGTTTATGGACTTTGAACCGGAACTGGAAAGGCTGCTCGGCGAAGTCGATGAGAGCATCCTGAAAATCTGCTTTGACACCGGGCACCATTCCTATGCCGGCTTTGACCCTGTGGCGTTCATGAAGCGCCACATCGACCGGATCTCATATATGCACTTCAAAGACATCGACCCCGTGGTCAAAGCTGATGTCATCGCGAAACGGACCGGGTTTTACGATGCCTGCGGTCAGGGTATCTTCTGCAACCTCGGACAGGGAGACGTCGATTTCCCTGCTGTGCGTCAGGTACTGCTGGATGCCGGTTTCGAAGGCTGGTGCACGGTCGAGCAGGACTGTGATCCAACCCTCGACCCCGACCCGCTGGGCGACGCGCGTGCAAACAGGGAATACCTTGAATCTATTGGCTTTAACTGAAGGACAGCTCCTATGGCAAAACTCAACTGGGGCATGATCGGCGGCGGAGAAGGAAGCCAGATCGGCCCGGCTCACCGCCTCGGCGCACAGGCCGACGGAAACTTTGTCCTCGCGGCCGGTGCACTTGATGTCGATGCAGAAAAAGGCCGCGCATATGCGCAAAGTCTTGGTGTTTCGCCGGACCGCGCCTATGCGAACTGGCAGGAGATGCTGGCGGGCGAAAAGGACCGGCCGGACCGTGTCGATCTGGTGACGGTTGCCACGCCGAACTCCACCCATTTTGAAATCACACGCGCGTTCCTCAAGGCCGGGTTCAACGTCCTGTGCGAAAAGCCCATGACCATGACCGTGGAAGAAGGCGAAGAGATCGTTCGCGTCGCAGCCGCTTCCGGGAAAATCTGCGCTGTCAATTACTGCTATTCTGCCTATCCGATGGTCCGCGAAATGCGCCAGATGGTGGCCAGCGGCGATATTGGCAAGGTCAGGCTGATTGTCACGAACTTCAGTCACGGGCACCACGGGGATGCAACCGATGCAGACAATCCGCGGGTGCGCTGGCGCTATGACCCGGCTATGGCGGGCGTGTCCGGTCAGTTCGCGGACTGCGGCATTCATGCGCTGCATATGGCGGGCTTTATTGCGGGTGACGATGTGGCAACACTGTCGGCAGATTTCGCGTCGACGATCCCGTCACGCACGCTGGAAGACGATGCGCTGGTGAATTTCCGGACAACAGGTGGCACTGTCGGGCGCCTGTGGACTTCATCGGTTGCCATCGGACGCCAGCATGGCTTTGACATTCAGGTCTTTGGGGAAACCGGCGGTCTGCGCTGGGCATCCGAACAACCCAATCAGGTCTTCTACACCCCGGTCGGCGGACGTACGCAGATTATGGAAAAGGGCGAAAACGGACTGTCTGATGAAGCGGGCAGGCTGTCGCGCGTCGCGATCGCGCATCCGGAAGGTTTCCCGCTGGCAGTGGCAAACATCTACGTCGACCTCGCCGCTGCAATCCGGGGTGAACACCGCCCTGCCCTGCCAACGGCAGAGGACGGACTGCGGTCAATGGCGGCAGTCTATGCCGCTGTGGAGTCGGCCGCGGCCAGTGGTGCATGGGTTGATGCCCGGCCGCCGATGTTCCGCTGAAGGCGTCAGGTAACGGGGCGCAGCGTGCCCCGTTCGACGATTGAACAGGGGAAAATCCGCGCTTCGGGATAACGGTCAGGCTCATCCAGCATGGCAACCATCAGCTCAATGGACGAATTTACAATCTGCCGGATCGGCTGGTGGATCGTCGTAAGGTTGATGTTCTGCCAGCCCGCCATTTCCATATCATTCAGACCGATCAGACCAATGTCATGCGGAACTGAAAGACCGCTTTCGGTAATGGCAGACAGGACACCGATCGACAGAACGTCATCACCGCAGAAATAGGCCTCCGCAGGCTCAGACCGAAGAAGCCGCATCATTTCTGCACGCCCGGCGTTAAACGAGTATGCCGCGGCGAAACTGTGCGACAGATCAAGGCCCGGATGCCCTTCGAGTTCACTCATAAAGCCGGCAAACCGGTCCTGGGTTGACGTCGCATTCTGGGGTCCGCCCAGAAAACCGATACGGCGGTACCCGCGCGCAACCAGGCTGCGGGCAGCCATACGGCCGCATGCCACGTTGTCGATTCCCACCACATGCACCTGGGGCGTGCTGGAATGACGACCAAAACTGTGCACGACCGGAACACCGGCATCCCGGAAGGCTTTGGCAAATTCCGGAGACAGCGTGGACGATGCGACCACGGCACCATCCACCGAATACTGACGCAACATACGCACCGAGGCTTCCGGGTCGGTTTCATCGGACAGGTTGACGAGCAAAGGACGCAGACCGCGGTCCTGCAAGCCCCGGGTGAAAAGATCAAAAACCTGCAGAAAGATCGGGTTGTGGAAGTTGTTCGACACCAGGCCGATGAGTTTGGTCCGCCCGGTTGTCAGCGAGGACGCAAGAGCATTGGGGCTGTATCCCAGATCGCGGGCTGCCTTTTCGACCTTGCGCCGCATTTTTTCCGACACCGAAGCTCCGTCTGTAAAAGTGCGGGAAACCGCAGAGCGGGACACGCCCGCGCGTTCTGCAACTTCTTTCAGTGTTATGGCCATAGAGTGATTTTCCTGGCCCCTGAGGGCAGCATTGAGAGTGGTTTCAGGTGAATATGAAATCACCAGCAGATTTTTGCAACCGGTTGCAAAGTAAATTCGACTGTGCTTAAGTCGATTCACAGAGGTGGCACAGGCCACTCTTTTGCCATGAAAACGGTGAACCCCGGGAGGAAAAACATGACAACACTGATGAAAAAGCTGGTGCTTGCGACAGCCATCGTTGCCGCGCCCTTCATGACAGCGCATACCGCTGCTGCCGAAGGCGAAAAGTACATTCTTGTCAGCCACGCGCCTGACAGCGACACATGGTGGAACACCATCAAGAACGGCATTGCGCTGGCAGGTGAACAGGTTGGCGCCGATGTTGAATACCGCAACCCGCCCACAGGCGACATTGCCGACATGGCACGTATCATCGATCAGGCTGCGGCCTCGGGCCCTGATGGTATCATCACAACACTGGCTGACTTTGACGTACTCAAAGGCCCGATCCGGAACGCTGTGGATCAGGGCATCGACGTCATCATCATGAACACCGGCACGCCTGAGCAGGCGCGCGAGGTTGGTGCGCTTATGTATGTCGGTCAGCCCGAATACGACGCCGGCTTTGCCGCCGGTCTGCGTGCCAAAGGCGAAGGCGTAACAAACTTCCTGTGCGTGAACCACGCGATCCAGCAGCCCACAGTTGGCGAACGCTGCCGCGGTTACGCGGATGGCCTCGGCATCGATCTGGGTGATGCAATGATGGACAGCGGCACCGACCCGTCAGAGATCAAAAACAAGGTTCTGGCCTACCTCTCCGCCAACCCTGACGTTGATGGCATCCTGACACTGGGCCCGGTTTCCGCCGACCCGACCATCGCCGCGCTTCAGGAAAACGGTATGGCAGGTGACATCCACTTCGGCACTTTTGACCTCGGCGAAGAAATCGTCAAAGGCATCAAGGACGGCACAATCAATTGGGGTATCGACCAGCAGCCCTTCCTGCAGGCCTATATGCCGGTTGTGATCCTGGCCAACTGGGACCGCTACGGCGTTCTGCCGGGCAACAACATCAACTCCGGCCCAGGCTTTGTCACCAAAGATGGCCTGACCAAAGTTGAAGAGTTCGCCGGCGAATACCGCTGATCACCGGACTTTTTCGGGCGGCCTTCTCAACATGAGGGCCGCCCTTTTTTTCTTTTTCTGCAAGCCGGGGGACACGCAATGGCAGAATCAACGGACACAGACGAACGAATAAAGGAAGTATCTCCTTTCCGGCAGGCACTGATACGGCCCGAACTGGGCGGTATTGTTGGTACTGTCGCGGTTTTCACGCTTTTTGCTCTGTTCGCGTTCGACAGCGGCATGTTCAACAGTCAGGGTGTTCTGAACTGGACCATCGTTTCCGCCCAGTTCATGATCATCGCCGTGGGCGCCTGCCTGCTGATGATCTCGGGCGAATTTGATCTCAGCGTCGGCTCCATGATCGGTTTCGCCGGTATGATGATCGCCGTTTTCGGCGTCGTACTGGCCTGGCCTATGTGGATCGCGATCATCATTACATTTGTTATCTGCTGCGCGCTTGGTGCGCTGAACGGATTTATTGTCGTTCGCACCGGCCTGCCCAGCTTTATCGTGACACTTGCATTTCTGTTCATCCTGCGCGGGTTTACGATCTATATCCCTCAGACGATCGAGCGTAAAACCATCATCGGCGGCATCCGCGATGCTGCAGAGGGTGACTGGCTTGCACCGGTTTTCGGGGGGAAAATTGGTCAGCCGCTGTTTCAGTGGCTGGGTGATATGGGCATCATCGGAGTCTTCGAACGTGGCACGCGCGCCGGGCAGCCGGTTGTCGATGGTATCCCTATGCTGATCGTCTGGGCACTTGTTCTGATCATCTTCGGCCATGTACTGCTGACCCGGACCCGCTTCGGCAACTGGATCTTTGCCTCTGGCGGCGATGCAGAAGCCGCACGCAACTCAGGCGTACCGGTCAACAAGGTCAAAATCCTGATGTTCACCTTCACAGCATTCTGCGCGACGGTGTTCGCCGTGTGTCAGGTGATGGAATTCGGATCCGCTGGCGCCGACCGCGGTCTGCTTAAGGAGTTTGAGGCAATCATCGCGGTTGTTATCGGCGGTGCGCTGCTGACAGGGGGCTATGGGTCTGTGATCGGCGCTGCACTGGGGGCGCTGATCTTTGGTGTGGTCCAGCAGGGCCTGTTCTTTGCTGGTGTGGAAAGCTCTCTGTTCCGGGTATTCCTAGGGGTGATCCTTCTCTTTGCGGTGATCCTGAACACCTACATCCGTCGCATTATCACGGGAGAACGCTGATATGTCCGACCCGATCATTCAGATGAAAAACATCGAAAAGCACTTTGGCAGCGTTATCGCGCTGGCAGGTGTATCGGTCGACGTGTTCCCCGGAGAATGCCACTGTCTGCTGGGCGACAACGGCGCGGGCAAGTCGACCTTTATCAAAACCATGTCCGGTGTTCACAAGCCAACCCACGGCGAGATTATTTTCGAGGGCCGGCCGCTCGACTTTGCGGATCCAAGGGATGCCATCGCGGCGGGCATTGCCACTGTGCACCAGCATCTCGCGATGATCCCGCTGATGTCTGTCAGCCGGAACTTCTTCATGGGCAACGAGCCTCTGAAAAAGGTCGCGGGTCTGAGTTTTTTCGACCACGATTACGCGAACAGAGTGACCATGGAAGAGATGCGCAAGATGGGCATCAACCTGCGTGGACCAGACCAGGCCGTCGGAACCCTGTCGGGCGGTGAACGACAGACGGTTGCAATCGCGCGTGCCGTGCATTTCGGCGCAAAGGTGCTGATCCTCGATGAACCAACGTCTGCTCTTGGTGTGCGCCAGACATCAAACGTGCTGGCCACGATAGACAAGGTGCGCAAGCAGGGCATCGCGGTTGTTTTCATCACCCACAACGTGCGCCACGCGATGGCCGTCGGTGACCGCTTTACGGTGCTCAACAGGGGGCAGACCCTGGGGACTGCAGTCCGGGGAGACATCACACCCGAAGAGCTTCAGGACATGATGGCCGGTGGGCAGGAAATGGCGACCCTCGAAGGCAGCCTGGGCGGCACCGTCTGAAAAACCGTCCGCCGCCTCACGCACGGCGGCGGGCATCCATCCGGTCCAGATGAGCGTCAAATTCGTCCGGCACGACACCCTTTTCCAGAGCTTCTCTGAAATAGGCCTGCTGTGTCTGCGGTGCGAGCCCGCCTGTCGGCGGATCACTGTCAAGGTTGGTCGGGAAGGCATACCCTTCGGCCACTGCCGCAACAACAGATGTCAGTTCCGCGTCGCTCAGTGTACCCGCCTGCCGGGCGGCGAGCGCAACAGGGTATAGCGCTTTGCACATCGCTGTGCGGTCAACAGTTTCCATCGCGCGGCCAAAAGGTGACGATACCTGCAACAGATTTGCCAGCCTGTGAATATCTGTCGTTGTGTTGGCTCCGGCAGCATGAAAAAGCGCCGGACTGAAAAATATCGCGTCCCCCTTTGTCAGGGGCAGCTGGACACAGTTCTCTTCAAAAAAAGCGCGGAAATCATCACGACGCCAGGCAGCATACCCCGGCAGGTAGGCCTGTGAATAGGGAAGCAGTTTCGTCGGACCGCTTTCAACAGGCATATCGGTATGCGCCACGGCACCCTGCAGGGTCAGGGCCGGGGAAAGAGCATGAACGTGTGCGGGGAAAGAGGCACTGGCCTGCGATGTCTGAAACCCCAGATGATAATCGCGATGCGCCTGTTGCGCAGCACCACCGGGGTGCACCAGGTTAACCTGGGCTGTCATCTGATACCCCGGACCCAGCCATGCTTCGCAGACCGCATCAATACACGGACTGGCAAAAGAGCGCATGAATGCATCCGGGTCCCGCAGACACAGTTTCTGCAACGCATTCCAGATTCTGTCATTGGCACCAGACGCCGCAAAATGGTCGGCCCCTTCGCCCCCGGCGCTTTTTTCGCCGGCGATTATGTCTTCGAACACACCTGTCGCGGTATCGAGCGCATCGGTATCGCGGACGGCACCACGCAGCGCAACAACGCCCGGACCGGATAAAAGGAGACGCGCCCATTCAGCCATGAGTTCGGCACGCCTTGCCGGATCAGAGAGGTCAGATGTGATGTCTGCCGCGTCGTACACGGGAATGTTGTGACAGATATCCACGGCATGCGGCGCATGACCACTGGTGGTCACCTGCGATGTCAGAGCCTCAAGGTCCTCTGGTCGGCAGTCCGCATCCGAGTAATAGCCGGGCGCTTTTTCGGGCTGGTCTTTCATGGCATGTCCTCCCTGTAAGAGTGTGGATCAGGAGGATGCACATGCGCAAATGTTAAGTGCCAGACCGTGAACCGGTGAGCAGAGGCACTGCACGGCGGACGGATATGCCCCCGGTGCAACTTACGAAATGCCTTCCTTTACCGACAGACGCTCGCCGGAGGGTCTGGTCGTGATGTACAGAATGCCTCTGGCGTTTGTTAACCGAGCATCGGGGTGCTCCTGGAGCGTAAACGTCTGTCAGCGACAAAAGCACAGGTTCCTTCCCGTGCAGAAATCAGGCCCCGTCCCGCACGGCATTCAGCCGCGACACATCCGCATCCGATGGTTCCTGCCCGGACAGGCAAAACAGGTAATGCCATGCCCGGCTGATCCGGGTGTCCCAGTCTTCTTTCTGATCCAGCGCATCGTATCCGATCTGTGTGAAATACAGGATCCGCGCACGTACTTCGCTTTCGCCCTGCGCATAGCCATAGCGTGCAAACATAGCCGTCAGTGCGGCCAGCCGCTGGTTATCAGACCTGTCCAGCAGCGCCCGGACCGACCCGGACCGTCGCGCCCAGTCACGCACAGCAAAATCGAGGCGGGTGTCAAAACTCCCCTTGCTGATCCACGAAGCAAAGAAATTCACAATCGCCGCGTTTATTGTGTCCGCCGGGGCCGCCGCCGCGTCGACAATTACCCGGGTGTTGGTACTGCGCCAGTGTTCGAGCAATTCGTCCAGCAAGTCGGCGCGACTGTCGAAATGCCAGTAAAAACTCGACCGCGATGTATCCATTTTTGCGGACAGCAACAGAACTTTGACATTCTCTTCGCCTTCCGAAATCAACGTATCAAGGGCAATGCGGATCCAGTCGTCCTTGGTAATCCGCCTGACATTCCGCCCGCCCGTGCCGCTGTTTTTTTCTGCCATGTTCTTTCCCGACGGCTGATTTGCCGAACTGACGTCTACAATGCACTTAATGCGCTACTCTGGCCAATCCTGCTCGAAGTGCGCCAGGAAAAAATGCGCACAGGTATTCTGGTCAGTGCAAACACCTTGAAACACAACGGCCTGACCTGCCACGATCACACGAATTAAGGCTGGCAGGCGATTCTCGGCGTGCACAGAGAGCCCGCCCCAAAATTGCCGCATTCAACGTTGCCGGATTTGCGAAAGACAGGATTCGCGTTTCCTTAAGGCGAACAATGCCTGCTGTTTGCGCAGTTATCCTCCCGATTCAGCAACAAGTTCAGGTAAAAAGTGCATAAAATCATAGGCATCAGGCTCTGGTAGCAATCCAGAGCGGCCTCACTTTCAACAAGTTTCCCGCTTACCGTCCCATCAATCGGAATATCGCGGGGGCGATAGTGAAAGTGAGTTAGAGTAATGCTGCGTGCTTGCCTGGACAACATAAGATCAAACCGGCAGAAAGCTGTCGAAAAGGTCTCCGCCTTCCGCAAAGAAGAAGAAGGTACGGTGACGATCTTCGCCACCTTCATGATTATTATGATGCTCATGGTCTGCGGCATCGCCGTCGACCTGATGCAGAACGAAATGATGCGGACGCGTGTACAGAACACGCTTGATCGCGCTATTCTCGCGGCATCAGACCTCGACCAGCCCCTCCCGGCCGACCAGGTCGTCGATGACTACTTTGCTAAAGCGGGTATGACAGAGTTTCTGGACGATGTGCAGATCACACCCGGCGCACACCTGCCTGTCACGAACTACCGGATTGTTGCGGCGACGGCACGAACACGGACGCCTGCCATCTATATGGCAATGACAGGCGTTGAATCGCTGCCCGTGTACACATCAGGTATGGCCGAAGAGATCATTGAAAAAACAGAGATTTCTCTGGTTCTCGACATCTCTGGATCGATGCGTTTTGACGACCGTATCGGCCGGCTGCGCGTTGCCGCCAACGAGTTCCTCGAATCCGTACTCGACGGTCAGGCCGGTACAACAACTTCCATCAACATCGTTCCCTACGCGGGCCAGACGAATCCCGGACCGATTGTTTTCAACCGCGCGGGTGGCATCCAGTTTGCTGAAACCATCACGGTAGATGGTGAAGAACAACCTTACGGCGGCGACGTCGAAAACGAATATGTCGATGAGGACGGCAATACACAGACCGAAACAAACTATGTGTCGTACCGCGACCGTTCGGCCTGTCTGGAGATGGACAGCAGCGACTTCAACAACATCAATCTGCCGTCCGGCGGCTACTTCCAGACACCACATTTCATGAACTGGGCCATCGACGCGCCTACAATGGACTGGGGCTGGTGTCCGCTGAACAATACCGCAATCCAGTATGCGCAGAACAACCTCGACAGCCTGAAAACATTCATCAACACGATGCGCCTGCACGATGGTACCGGCACACACTATGGGATGAAGTACGGCGTGGCCCTTCTGAACCCGACGTCCAACTCGACGTTCCGGGCTCTTGAAACAGCTGGCCTTGTTCCCCCACAGTTTGCAGATCGCCCGGCACCTTTCACAGACACGGACACGCGCAAGTTTGTCGTGCTGATGACTGACGGTAAAATCACGGAACAGGTGCGTCCCAAGGATGCCAACCACCAGCTGAACCCAACCAAGGAACTGAACGCGCGGAAAACCGACCGTGAGAGGATTTCCACTTCCAGCACCAATATTACCCGGTTCTATTCAATGTGCGACAAGGCCAAGGCCGAGGGAATTGTGATCTACACGATTGCCTTTGAAGCCCCCGATGCCGCCGTGACACAGATGCGCAACTGCGCGACAGAGCCCTCTTACGCCTACAAGGCGCAGGGTGTGGAAATCAGAACGGTATTCAAAGCCATCGCGCGCCAGATCAATGAACTGAGGCTGACACAATGATTATGAGAACACTGAACTTTCTGAGGTCGTTCCGTAAGAAAGAGGATGGCCAGGTCGCAATCGAATTCGTGCTTCTGGTACCGATCCTGTTCACGGCATTCCTGTCATCTGTTGAACTGGGCATCTATTCGATGCGCCAGATGTGGCTGGACCGCGGCCTTGATATCGCCGTTCGCCAGGTGCGGCTGAACACAGAGGCCATTCCGTCACACGACGCGCTCAAGGAAGTGATCTGTAACAACGCAGGTTTCATCCCGGAATGTACCGCGAGCCTGAAACTCGAAATGATTGTGGTAGACCCGCGCGCCTATGTCGGTCTGGACAATGATGTAGACTGCATCGACAAATCCGAGCCGATCACAAGTGCAGATCCACCCAACTATCAGACCGGCGAAGAGCATGACCTCATGCTGCTGCGCGCCTGTGTCAAATTCGATCCGATTTTCCCGACCACGGGCCTTGGCTTTCACTACGTCAAGGACAACGCCGGGCAGGCGTCCATGACGGCGACTTCGGCCTTCGTACAGGAGCCTGGAAACTCATGACCCGTATCGCAAGCCTCCGACTGACGCTGGACCGCTTTCGCCGGTCCGAAGACGGAAACGTTGCAATCGAAGCGATGATCATTCTGCCGCTGGTTTTCTGGGCCTACCTCGGGATGTTCTCGATTTTTGACGCCTACCGCCAGTATACGAACAATCAGAAGGCCACATATACGATCTCTGATATGATTTCGCGGCAGGTCTCGCCGCTGGACAACAGCTTCATTGATGGTGCGCAGGATCTGTTTGACGAACTGACCCGGGCTGTTGCGGAATCCCACATGCGAGTTTCCGTTGTTCAGTACGACACGGCTGCCGGAACCTACGAAGTTGTATGGTCGCAGGTGCGCGGCATGTTCGTCGCCCTGACCAGCACCGATGTGGCGTCCTGGCACGACCGCCTTCCCGTAATGCCGGACGACGACCAGATCATTGTGGTCGAAACCCGTACCGAATTTGACCCCCTGTTTGATCTGGGACTGGCCAATCGCAACATCGACAATTTCGTCTTTACGCGGCCTCGTTACGCCAGCCAGCTGTGTTACTCGACGACCTGTGCGCTGACCACACCGACAGTGTTTACGCCAACAGAAATCGACTGACCGAAGGTCGCCTACGGGCGGCCTTTGTCCGGTTGCACCCTGTTTTTCTGTCAGGCGCGCGCCTTTTCACGGCGTGGATCGACAAAGGGAATGTCAGCAACCGTGGCTTCAAGGCGCTTCATGTGCCCGTCCATCATCCCAACCTGCAGTTTCGTGTCTGTATCAGCGTGTTCAACAGCAAGTCTGGCCATTGCAATGGCGCGCTGATGCACTGGTGAGCGTGTCGCAGAGGTAACCACCCCGACCTGGCGTTCTCCTTTGAATACCGGACTGCCGTGAGCGGGTACATCATCGCAATCAAAGACAAGACCTCTGAGCAGGCGGCGCGGGTCCCTGGCATTCCGCGCGAGAGCCGTACGGCCGGTAAAGTCCGGTTTGCGCATATCGACGGCGAAGCCAAGCCCCGCCTCAAAGGCATCGACACCCGGCGCGAATTCAGCACCAGCCGCAGCCAGGCCGGCTTCGATCCGGATGATTTCCAGCGCGGCCGAACCCATAGGACGCAGACCAAACGCATCGCCCGCTTCTGTCAGAGCATCCCAGATCTCCAGAGCATCCGCTTCGGCGCAGAAAATCTCATATCCCAGTTCGCCGGTGTATCCCGTCCGCGTGAGCATGAACGGTGCGCCATCGCGGTCGCGCAGGCGGGCGACTGTCGCGCCGAACCAGTTGATCCGGGACAATGCGGGAACGTGCGGCTGTGTAAAGACCAGTTTGCTGAGCAGATCGCGGGATCGTGGACCCTGTAACGCGAGATTTGGCAATGCATTGCGCAGATCATGTACGCGTACCTGAAGACCGCTGTCCCGGGCCAGACGGCTCAGCCAGCGGCCGCTTTCTTCGGATCCGCAGCACCACCGGAAAAGCTGCGGTGCCATACGGAACAGCGTACCGTCGTCGATGACCTCTCCGCTTTCATCGCACATCAGGCTGTATGTGCCACGCCAGACGGCCAGACGATTGACATCGCGTGTCATCGCCTGCTGCAACAGGCGTTCGGCATCCGGTCCGATAATGTCGAATTTCCGCAAACCGCTCATGTCCTGAAGGGTCACGGCCTCCCGACAGGCCCAGTATTCACCGGTTGTGCCATGCGCGGGAAAGCTGACCGGCGTCCACAGATCGCGGGCCGGGGCAAAGTGATCCGTCTGCGGTGCCAGCCTGGGGTGGAACGCGGATTCGTGACTGATCAGCATAGGAGCATCCTCTTTTGGCCGATAGGCAACCGCCCGTTGAATGCGGGTCTGTGGTTTGTAGATCCGGACATGCACGTCCGTCGGGTTCCAGCCATTGATCGGGTCAATATCATCGGGGCATGCCGTAGACACGCAGACAAGATCATCGAGCGCTGCCATTGCGACATAATCTCCGGGCCGTGAATGGCTTTCCTCGGTCATCAGGTTGTGGTGCGGATCCACCCAGGTGTTCCAGAAAAAGTTGATCGCAGGCCAGGCGGAACGTCGCGCGACGCCGAAACTGTCCAGCGCTTCGGAGATATTGTCCGAACAGTTCACGTGCCCCGGGAACCCGCGTTCCTCATACCCACGCGCTGTGCAGGCGAGGCCAAAAGTATCATGGCGTCCGCAGGTATCCTGAATGACCTGCAGCACAGGAACCATGTCCTGATCAAAGAATTTATCGGAAAGCCCCGGGCCGGGAAACGCGCGGCGCACCATACTGCGGGTCGCAGTGGCATCAATCATCAGTTCCTGCTGGCGGTCCAGCCCTGCCGCCCGAAAGGCCTGAAAGTCAGAACACTGCTGCCCCTCGACATCAATAATCTGCAGAAATTCGCCACGTTTCAGCTCATAGCTGACTGCGCTTGCCCGTGGCACCGTAAATTCTTCGCGGATGTCACCAAGAGGTTCCGGCAGTATCGGCCCGGATACGCTGGCGCGACGGTGCGATACGCTGACTGTTCCGCCGCTGCCATGTTCGATCAGACATCCCGTGGATGCGCCCCGGATCACCCAGGCGGTGCAGGGTTCCTGCGCCTTCAGAACCACGGGTTCTGCAGACCAGTCCAGGTTTGTACAGACGACACAGTCCGCCGCTTCGCCCCCCATCGAGCGGATCCAGCCCGCCAGTGGTGCCGACGCAAAATCACCAGAGCGGACGCTGTCAGCACCGGAGAGGTTCAGGCTTGCGGATGCATCGTTCCCCTGTCCGTCAAACACAGCAATGGATACCGCATTTCCTGCCGACACGGTTAAACTCAGCAGATCGCCCTGATCCAGCTCGAATTTTTTCAGTCCGCGCGGTCCGATCAGTGCCGTGAGCAGATTGCCGGCCGGCTGAAATCCGGGAAAACGGCGCGCACCACTGAGATGGCCGATGTTTGAAAAAGCATGAATTGTGTCCTGACCGCTCACGATCACTCGCTCCATCAACCGACAAAAGCGGCTGCTTCAATCGTTCGTGCAAGTGGATTCCCATGTCAACTGCCGTAACGACATGTGATGGCGTGCTCTGCCGGTTGTACCGCCCGCGTCAGACTGTGCCGCGCAGATCCAGCCGGTCAGAAGTGCTGTGCAACCAGGTCGCGAGTTTCCCCGTCACTTCTTCGCCTGGCAGACGGCCCCGGCCTTTCAGCGCGCATTCCCAGACTGTGGCAACACGCCAGCCCGCATTCAGAAGGTCAGCAGTCCGGCGCGTATCCCGTGCTCGGTTTCCACCAATTTTGTCGCGCCAGAAATCGGGCCGCGTCGCCGGCCAGCGGAACAGTGCACAGTCGTGACCATGCCAGAAACAACCGTGCACGAAGATTACAGCATTGTACCGGCGCAATACGATGTCGGGGCGGCCAGGAAGTTTCCGGTCATGCAGACGAAACCGGAAACCAGCCGCATGCAGTCCACGGCGCACGATCATCTCGGGTTGCGTGTTCTGCCCCCTGATGCGGGACATGTTTTTGCTGCGCACGGCGCGGCTGTGTACATCCGCCACGCAGATCAGCTTTCCGCAAGGTCACTCATCATGCAGTGCATGATATGCGGGTGCATCAGTCGGGCCACGTCCGCAAACACCGGCACGGCCACCGAATTGCCAAACTGCCGATAAGCCTGGGTATCCGACACCTCAATTCTGAAATCATCCGGGTACCCCATAAGCCGCGCACATTCCCGAGGCGTAAGCCTGCGCGGGTTCTGCCCCTGCCCCCGGCTGACCAGAATTTCGGAGCCATCCTTATAGTAGCGTGCCGAAAGGGTACGTGCCACATCCTCCGGTCCGACCAGCCCGAAGCCAAAACCATTGCCCGCTGCCCTGTGGCGGGCGGCATAGGCCTGCAGGTACGACCAGAGCTTGTCAGACAGTGTGTATTTTTCGGCAACAACAGCCATCGGGGTATCTGTAAAGGGAGGCTCGGGTGCTTCGGTGCCATCCTCCGGGTGCAGGATGCTCCGCATCCGGTGCGTCCCCCGCTCTGGCAGTTGCAGCGCATCAAAGTCAAAGCCTGTTCTTTCCCGAAAGCCGACGATGACGATCCGTTCGCGGTGTTGAGGCAGGTAGTGCGCCGCGTCAATGACACGCGTGTGCAGCGCATACCCGAGATCCTCCTGCAGTTTGCGCCGGATGACATCAAAGGTCCGGCCTCCGTCGTGGCTCTTCAGGTTTTTGACGTTTTCCAGCAAAAACGCAGCAGGCCGGTGGTGTTTGAGGATGCGCAGCACGTCAAAAAAGAGCGTCCCCTGCGTTTCGTCCTGAAATCCATGTGCACGCCCGAGAGCATTCTTTTTCGACACTCCTGCGATGGAAAACGGCTGGCAGGGGAAGCCCGCAACCAGAACGTCATGCCCCGGAATATCCGCGGCCGCCACGGTCGTTATGTCGCCGGCAAGCGGCCGGTTGTCGGGGTAGTTGGCCCCATAGGTTTTCTGTGCGAACCGGTCCCATTCGGATGTGAAAACGCACCGGCCACCGGCGGTTTCCATCGCACGACGCAGACCGCCGATACCGGCGAACAGGTCAATAAATCTGAAAGTACCGCTCATAATGCCCCACCTTTGCCGCTCGCAACTGGCCCGGCACTGAACGCATTATGCCCGGTGACCCGCGCATGCCAAGCAGCAAGTTCGTTCATCAGAACCGGTTTCCTGCATGTGCACGGCGCAGACACCTCAGAAACTCCTGCGTTTTGCGGTCAGGTTCGGGTTGCCGGCGCGTAATGGCGGCAAACCGGCTGACGTAGGCTGAATGCCGCGCAGCAATAGGCCGGACGCTATTATTTGCCATAAAAGTCGCGGCCACATGATCGGCCAGGTACCCCAGATAGCAACCCGACTGGATCAGCAAAGCCAGTGCCTCTTCCTCCTGAACCCTTGCCGCCCGTCGCAGCCCCAGTTTCTGCCCGGCAATCATATTGGGAGAGTTGAAACCAAAGCCTGCGTATTTCCAGCCACTGAGATCCGGCAGCGCGTCCGGATCTGCGGCGCTCTCAAACAGCGGATGGCCGCGACCACAATAGAGCGTCATATGCTCATCATAGAGCGGTTCATAGCTGAGTGATCCCGACTGGCGGTGAATCGGCACCACGGCCACATCGAGCGAACCCTCCACCACCTGGGCCTCCAGAACATTCGGAGCATGCAGTGCAATTTCCAGCGTGACACCCGGTGCCGACAGGTCAAAGCGCCGGATCGTATCATCAAGATGCGCGTCCGGATTGGTTGTGGACTGATCAAACAGCCCGATCCTCAGAGTTCCCGTGAGGGTCTGGTGAATCTCATCCACCTCAGCCTGAAATCCGTCGAGCGATCCCAGGAGTCGACGGGCAGAGGCGAGGACCTTCTCGCCCTCAGCAGTCAGCGAAAACCCGGATGGTCCACGATTGCACAGCCGCAGACCGAGCCGGTGTTCCAGATCCGCGATGTGCCGCGAAATTGTCGAGCGGCCGATATTCAGCTCCAGCTCAGACGCAGCAAAGCCACCGCACTCTGTCACAGCGACAAAAATGCGGATCAGCCGGATGTCGACATCGCTCAGCCGTTTCAGCAGTGCACGTTTTGCCAAACCAATGTTTCCGTTTTCTGCAACTATAGTGGGTAAAGTTTCCCCTTATCAAACGAGAATAAAGGTATAGGCTGCAGGTGAGGAGTTCCAGGGGTCTGCCACTCCGGGGCGTGCTCAGAAAAGAAGCTCTGCACCGGCAAATGAGCCAAAAAAACAGCAGAGAAGCCAGCAAGGAGACAACAATGGCAATAGAACCGCCTCTTATGGATCTGCCGATCAAAACCGCCGACAAGGGGTTTTATCGGGGGTTCAGCGTTAACGTCACGGTCGTGAGTAAGGTCATCATCAGTATGCTGGTGGTCTGGTGTATTGTCTGGCCAACTCAGGCCGGTACAATTCTCGGCAACTGGAACACCGCAATTCTTGCGCAGTTCGCCGCCTGGTATATCTGGGTGGTTACAGCCTTTGTGATCGTCTGTATCGGTCTGGCAATCTGGCCGACCGCCGGACGCCTGAACCTGGGCGTCGATGGCGAAAAACCCGAATTTTCAAATTTCTCATGGTTTTCCATGATGTTCGGCGCCGGTATCGGTGTCGGCATGCTGACCTGGGCCGTGGCCGAGCCGGTGGCCCACTTCAAAAATAACCCTTCGGTCATTCAGGGGCTCACAACCGCGCTTGATGCGGACAATGTGCGTACCGCATATGTCTGGTCCTATCTGCACTGGGGTCTTGGCGCCTGGGCCTGCTATGCGATTGCGGGACTTGCACTGGCCTTTTTCAGCTACCGACGCGGGCTTCCGCTGACGATCCGCTCGTCGCTGACACCACTGTTTGGCAAGTCTCTTTCGGGCCCACTTGGTCACATCATTGACATCGTTGCCGTCGTTGCGACCATTCTCGGTGTCGCGCAGACGCTCGGGTTCGGGGTCGAACAGTTTGTTGCGGGCCTCACCCGGATCGGATTTGGTGGCCTGGCACTTGAAGATGGTTCAGCAACCACACTCGGCATCGTTGTTGCACTTGTGGTCATCATGGGCGCATCGACACTGTCAGCGCTTTCGGGCGTCGGAAAAGGCATCAAATGGCTGTCAAACATCAACATGGTGCTGTCGATCTTTCTGCTGAGCTTCTTCATCATCTTCGGGGCGACTTTCTTTGGCGCGGCGGCGTTCTTTGTCGGTATCTGGGACTATCTGCTTGCTCTGCCGTGGCTGAGTTTCAACGTCTACAGCTCTGACGGCGTTGAGGGTTCCGAAGCCTTCCTGCTAACTCAATGGCAGGGCTGGTGGCCAGTGTTCTACTGGGCATGGTGGATCGCATTTGCACCCTTTGTCGGCCTGTTCCTGGCACGCATCTCACGCGGCCGAAGCATCCGCGAGTTCGTTCTGGGCGCGATGATCGTGCCGTCGCTGATGTGCTTCGTCTGGTTCGCCTGGGCCGGTGGTACAGCGATCGATCTGGAACTTAACGGCGGTGCCAACGGTGTCATCCTGGATGCTGCCAACGGTGACAAAATCTTTGCCATGACAGAGTTTATGCTGTCGCCGATTGCTGACATCCTGGCATGGGGCATGGCGGTGGTGATCGTGGTCCTGCTGATGACGTTCCTGGTCACTTCCGCTGACTCTGCGGTTCTGATCGTTAACACAATCAACGCGGCCGGCGACGAAGGTCCAAAGGCACGCCCGCACATCCTGTTCTGGGGTGCTGCCCTGGCCCTGGTGGTTGGAGGCTTGCTGATCTCCGGCGGGACGGGTGCCATCCAGACAGCGATGGTCATTGGCGCGCTGCCGTTCTCCATCGTGATGGCACTGATGTGCATTGCGCTGATCAAGGCAATCTGGAACGACGGTCGTCGTGAGGCTGCTGGTGTTCAGACGCTTTCCGATCAGGTCGCAACACCCGCAGAATAGCACTGCAGGAAATGCAACTGAAAAGGCCCGGGGTTATCCGCCGGGCCTTTTTAATGTGCGTGTCAGGTCAGAGCGTTCAGGACGTTTCGCCCTGCCTGAGCTGGTACCCGGTTTCGACCCTCAGTCGCGTACCGGAACTGTCCCCGGAAAGGATCCGGGTAATCATGTTGCCAGCGGCAACACCGATATCAAACGCAAAGACATCAACAGTCGTCAGGGCGGGGCAGGCAACCGCTGCAATTTCAAAAGCGCCGAAGCCGGTAATCGCCAGATGTTCCGGCACAGAGATACCGCGCCGCTGGCAGGCCGCAAGCGCGCCAAAAGCAACCGTATCGGACACGCAGATCAGCGCGTCGTATTCTGACAGACGCGCACCGAGTGTTTCCACCGCGCGTGCTCCTTCGGTCATCGAAACAGGTGCGGGTCCTATGCCGATTACGTCCACTGGCTTCAGTCCATGTCGTTCAGCAGCCTGACAGACACCGCGACAACGTTCGGATCCACGCCTGTCACTGTCGCCTTCTGCACCAAGAAATGCGAAACGCTTGCGGCCCGACGCGACAAGCTGATCGACCACACCGACCATGGCATCAGAGTTGGAGAACCCCACAGTGTGCCCGATCGGTTCTGCGGGAAGGTCCCACATTTCAACTACAGGGATATCCCGCGCATCCAGAAGATCACGCGTGTCCCGGGAATGATGCCCGCCCGTCAGAATAATCGCTTCCGGCTTGCGCTCCAGCAGCTGGCGGACGATCCGCTCTTCTTCCACAACCGAATAATTGGTGCTCCCCAGGAGTATCTGCAGACCCGTCTGGCCAAGGACTTCGGTCAGTCCACGATGCGTCGCGGCAAAATTCGCATTATCCAGAGAGGGCAGAATGACGGCCACAAAACCACTTTTCTGCGCGCGAAAGGCCTGAGCCGTAGTGTCATAGACATATCCCAGCCGGTTCGCAGCTGCACGTATTGTGTCCCGGGTCCGCTGACTGACCGTACCGTCGCCCCGCAGCGCCCGTGACACAGTCATCGGCGAAACGCCGACGTCGCGCGCCACATCGCGCATCGTCACGCGGGACTTCACCCGGCGTCTCCTGCCGAACGGACTTGTGAGTTCAAACGCTGATCTCCTCGCTGGCCCCGTGGAAAAATTCCATCACTGCGGCCTGATCCTCACCTCCAAGACCTGCTGCCGTCAACATCCTGTGGATCTCTGCGCAAAGTGCCGTCATGGGCATAGGGGTCCCCGTCGAACGCGCCAGATCCTGCACGGCGTTCAGGTCCTTGACCATATTGTCGATGCGCCCGGTACGGCGGTAATCCTTTGCGGCAAAGCGCGGCAGGTATTCCTGCAGCAGCGCACTGTCCGCGCGTCCCCCTTTGAGAGCGAGCGGAATTTTTTCGGCATCCACACCAGCATCCTGTGCCAGTTGCGTGGCCTCGGCAACTGCCAGAAAGCCAAGACCGCACAGCACCTGGTTGATCAGCTTGGTTGTCTGCCCCGCGCCGGGTGGCCCCATATGCGTGTAATTCGCTGCGACATGGCGCAGCGCACGATACGCCTTTTCAACCGCATCAGCCTCACCGCCCGCCATCAGTGTCAGTTCTCCGGTCAGCGCTTTGGGTGCACCGCCGGAGAGCGGGCTATCCACCCACATCAGGCCCTTTTCGGCTGCCTTCGCAGCAAGATCGCGCGTCGCATCGGGTGCGATGGATGACATATCGATAATGACGGTCCCGGGCCGCGCGCCATCCGCGACCCCGCCCGCACCAAAGACAGCCCGGTCCACGATATGTACAGCGTTCAGGCTGGTGATAACGAAGTCAGCCTCCGAAGCGGCGGCGGATGCGCTTGCAGCGGCAACTGCGCCTTTTTCCACAAGCTTAGCAACCTTTTCCGCATCCAGGTCAAACACAGCAAGATGATTGCCTGTTTCCAGCAGGCGCGTGCCTATGGCTCCACCCATTGCGCCTGCACCTATCAGTGCAATCCGTTCACTCATGCTTGCTCTCCGGTTCTTTGAATACTGCGTTCAGCCGTCCGCGCCTATTGCTGCCAGAGCAGCACCTGCAACGACCACATCCTGATCAGGACTACCTGAGCCCACTCCGATGCCTCCCAGCAGCGCGCCTCCGATGCGGATCGGAAGGCCGCCACCAAGACCGGTCATCTCGCCCTGGGTCGCCGCGGCAATCGCGGGCCTGACGGCTTCGGGGATGCCCGTGGTGGGCGCGCCGATTGAGGCAGCGGTTCTTGCTTTGGAACGTGCGCTTTTTCGGCTGAGAAACTTGGCGCCGGTCATCCGGATTTCGCCCAGCACCTCACCGCTTGCGTCAACGATGACAATACACTGGGGCTGTCCGATCTCTTCGGCCTTGCTGACACCTGCCTGAAGCATCGCAAGCACACCTGCATGGGTCAGAATGGTGTTGTCTGCAGTGAAGTCCATCACCGCGCACCATTTACGTTGAGGTAGATCGAATAAAGCGAAGTGGTGCCACAGATAAACAGACGGTTGAGCTTGGGGCCACCGAAGCAGACGTTTGCCACCATCTCGGGGATGAGGACCTTGCCGATCAGATCACCGCCGGCGTTGAGGCAGTGCACCCCGTCAGCGGCCGAGGTCCAGATACGCCCGTCACGATCAAAGCGGAAACCGTCAAACACGCCCGCCGTACAATCAGCGATAATTTCGCCACCCGACAGCGTGTTGTCAGCCGCCACCGCATGCCGGCGAATGTGTTTGGGGCCATCTGCGTCGTGGGTGATACCGGTGTCGGCGATATAAAGCGACGTTTCATCCGGCGAAAAGGCCAGCCCGTTCGGTTTGACATAGTCGTCAGCGACAATGCGGATGTCGCCGGTTTCAGGGTTCACGCAATAGACGTGGCAGGCACCGATTTCGCTCTCGGCGCGGTCGCCTTCATAGTCCATGAGGATGCCGTAGGACGGGTCCGTAAACCAGATTGTGCCATCTGATCTGACCACAACGTCATTCGGGGAATTCAGGCGTTTGCCTTCAAAGCTGTCGGCGATCACTGTGATACTGCCATCATGCTCTGTACGCGTGACACGTCGCGCGAGATGCTCACAGGTGACCATCCGCCCCTGCCCGTCGATGGTGTTGCCGTTTGAATTGTTCGAGGGCTGGCGGAAAACGGACACCGACCCGTCAGTTTCATCCCAGCGCATCATTCGGTTGTTGGGAATGTCAGACCAGACCAGGTATCTCCCGGCGGCAAACCAGACCGGTCCTTCGGACCAGCGCGCCCCTGTCCAGAGACGCTCGACCCGCGCATGCCCGATCAGACAGCCGCCGAATTCCGGCATAAGCTCTTCAAAGCCAGTCCCCTCAATCACCCCGAACATTCCCGTATTCTCCTTTGACCACAGGGCAGTAAGTCCGCCCACATGGTACCGATACAGCAAAAAAGGCGCCGGTGCGACCGGCGCCTGATTGTGTTTTACCGCTCAAGTGCGCCGACACCCGAAAAGCGGAAAGCTTCCTGCTCCAGCGCGTCGATCTCGTCGGCACTCATCTGGTCATGTGCCACCGTGATACGCCCCAGGAATACCAGAGGCAGTTCAGCGGCACGTCCCTCAAGGTCTGCCTTGATGGCCTCGGCCGTCGCCGCACCGACATCATCGCCCATGCGCATTGGCGTGGCATCCAGCTCGCCGCGACGGATCGCGTCCAGCTCAAGACCCGTGCCACCCCAGCCGGTGGAGAAGATTTCTTTCTCTTTGCCAACGGAAACCTGTGCCTCAACGCTGCCCATCGCCATTGCGGTGTTGGCGTTGTGAATGATCCTGGCTTCCGGATAGGCCTGCAGGATCAGCGATGTGCCTTCAAAGCCACCTTCGCGCTGGTACTCGCCATAGTGTTCATAGACCGTGGTCCAGCCACCCTTTTCCTCGACACAGGCTTTGAAATCACCTGAACGCTGATTGTCCGTGATGCCCGGAATGCCGCGGTTCATCGCCATAGTCACGTCATTGCCCAGACGCCCGAGCATATAATCACACATGGTCAGGGCACCGGCGGCAGACGAGAAATCAAACCACGCGTCAGGCTGATTTTCGAGATCCTTCAGCGGCGTGTGGAACGCCCAGACGTAGGTCGCGAAGTCATCATTGGCCGACAGTTTGTCGATGTTGTCCGCCTGGATTGCCAGTTCGGACGGCCCGAAGATCACATAGTCATAAAGATCTGCGTCCTGTTCGACCTGGTTTGCATAGGTCGACTGCAACGAGTGCTCGATCTGACGGCTGGCGAATTCAGTTGTCTCGTAGGCGATGCCCAGCTGGTCCAGCCGTTTTGTCAGCGCCAGGTAGTTACGCGCCCAGAAATCGGATGTATCAGCCGACGGATAGATAAGCGCAATCTGCACCGGGTTATCCAGTGTGCCTGCGTAGGGCACGGCTTCCGCGCCCACAACGGCCTGCAATGCTTCGAGTTTGCCCTCGGCATTAACCTCACCGGGGACCCAGTAGTCACGGTCAGCGATGCCCGGCAGCTCCTTGAGTGGCAGCGTCGCATGGCCATCCGCCCATGCCGCGCCCGCAACTGCCAGCGTTGCGATGAGGCTTGTTGTCAGTAATTGTTTCATTGTGGTTCCTCCCTTTCAAAAAAGCGCGGGGCCACCGGTGTGGCCGGGTCTGCAGCCCGGTTACACCACCCCGCAGATACCGGATCAGCCACTGGGTGTGGGATCTCCGGCAAAAAGTGCGCCAAGAGCAAGCAAGGCAATCAGCACACCAATAATGGCCGCGGTAAACCGCAGCAGTTTCTGTCCGTCCGGTGTGGCGAGACCTGCAAACAGGCCTTTTGCACCGTCACGGTCCTTTTTCTGCATCCAGGTGTAGAGAGCGACCGAGCTTACAATCACCACGCCCGAGGCGACGGACTGCCAGAAAAACTCGATGCGCAGCGTCACCAGCGCGTTGATCATCATGGACAGCAACAGCACACCGGCAAAGGAGCCGACCATCGAGGCACGCCCGCCAAAGAGCGAGGTACCGCCAACGACAACGGCCGCAATAACATGCAGATTGAAGTACGGGGCGGATGTTGCCTGGATTGCGTTCAGCTTGCCCGTCAGCATCAGACCGGCGAGCGCCGCGGACGCGCCCATCAGTACGTAGGCATAGACCTTGTGACGGTTGACAGAAATCCCCGTCAGTTCAGCCGATTCCGGGCTGGAACCGATGGCAATTGTGTAGCGCCCGAAAAAGGTGCGCGTCAGGATAAAGTATCCGGCAACCATTGTTGCGATCCCGATAATGACCGGGATCGGGATAAATCCGGGGATCTGGCCGCGCCCGATGTCCGTGATCAGGTCCGGGAACCGGGCCAGTACGAGGCCTTTTGCAATTACCAGTGCAAGCCCGCGGTATACGAGGTCCATAGCCAGCGTGCCGATCAGATCCGGTACCTTCAGGCGGGTAATGACAAGCCCGTTGATGAGCCCCATCAGTGCACCGAGCATCAGCGCGATCGGCACCGCCACCCAGGCCGGAAAGTCGTATTGCTTGATCAGAAACGCCATCAGAATACCCGACAGTGCGGCAATCGACCCGATGGAAAGGTCAATGCCACGCTGGGTAATGACAAATGTCATCGCCATGGCCATCGGCATATAGAGTGCCGCATCCAGCAAAATGAGATTGAGGTTCGTCAGCCGGAAATAGCGTGCTGGTTCTGCCACGCCCATAAAGAGAAGGATGGCGAGGATCATCACCATCGGTCCGATGATCGCGATGTAGGGCTCCAGCCGTTCGCCAACGCTGCGCGAAGCCGCAGGGCCTGTTTCAGACATGCTCATTATGCGGCCTCCTCTGCGCCAACGATCAGCCCGAGCACTTCCTGAGTGCTGCTGTCGGCTGTTTTCACGACGCCGACCTGTCGGCCCCTGCGCTGTACATGGATACGGTCAGACACCTGAAAGACGTCGTCGAGCGAGTGGCTGATCAGAATGACCGCCAGGCCCTGATCTCTCAGTGTTTCAATCAGCTTCAGGGTACGCGCCGTTTCCTGCGGCCCCAGAGCGGCTGTGGGTTCGTCCATCACAAGCACCCGCAGACCCTCGGAATACACGGCCCGGGCGATAGCAACCGCCTGGCGCTGACCGCCCGAAAGACTCTCGGTGGCTGCATCAAGCGATTTGAGCCGCACGCCGAGGCGCTCCATCAGGACACGCTCGGTTTCCGTACGCATGCGTTTGTTGTCCAGTATGGTGATACCGAATACTTTTTTCGTCAGTTCGTTGCCGAGGAACATGTTAGCGGCTGGGTCCAGGTGATCGGCAAGGGCCAGCGTCTGGTAAACCGCGTCGATACCCTGTTCGATGGATTCAGCATGACTGGCAAAGGAGACTTCCTTGCCGTCGATAAAAATGCTGCCTTCGGTGGGTTGATACACACCGGTCAGTATCTTGATCAGAGTCGATTTTCCGGCGCCGTTGTCGCCCACAATCGCAAGCACCTCGCCAGAGCGGGCGGTCAGGTCGACCTCAGAGAGCGCGGTAACGCCACCAAACCTTTTGGTGATCCCGCGCATTTCGACCAGGGGGGTGTCTGCCATTGCAGCCTCCGCATGATGAGAAATTGAAAAAGGAGGCGGCAGGCAAATAATGAGACCCGCCGCCCCAGGGAGAATTACTTGCCCCAGATAGCCGAATAGGCTTCGCGGTAAGGGCTGTCGGGGTCAAAGGCATTGCTGTCACCCAGCTTGGCCAGACCTTCCTGTGTCACCAGCGCAGGCGCCGTGACGTATCCGGAACAGGGCTCGCCCTGAATTGCCCGGTTCAGCTCGTCCACGAGCTGCCAGCCCTGCAGATTCAGCGGCTCGGCCACTGTTATCGCCTGGTATTGCGCGCCGCGGATCCGCTGGAACGCCGCCTCAGAACCATCACCGGCAGAGCCTGCCTTGGGTGATCCCGCGCCCTGAATGCCGGCTGCGGCAAGCGCCGGACCCATAAAGTCAAAATACAGATCATTGATGGCCAGCGCATGCGTCCAGCTGTCACCGTATTTCTGCAACAGGCTGGTGGTAAGTGGCCCCATACGTGTGGATGTATCCGCGATCGGCGTGTCCACATACTCCAGAACCGTACCGCCCATCGCTTCAATGGTCTCTTTGATGCGATCCGCCTTGTCGATGGCGATCTGATAGGTGCTGTCGGTAAAGATCACCGCGCCCACTTTGTCGCCGCCATCTTCCATCGCCCACTTTGCGGCAACCTCCGAGACCGTCATCGCATCCGTTGAAACATTTGCGAAAATGCCACCTGGTGCGTCACAGCCGATTTTGGGCCCTGAATGCCATGCAACCATCGGAATGCTTGCCGCAACCACGCCCTCCAGAGCCGCCTGCTGCTCGACCGCGTCAAATCCGTTGATGATCAGCCCATCCGGCTGCAGCGCCAGCGCCTGCCCGATTGCGGCCGTACGGCCCTGCACAGAGCCGGCTCCGTCCAGGACACGAACGTCCCACCCGATGGCTTCGGCCGCTTCCTCGACACCGTTGGTCACGCCCAGAATACCGCCGTTTTTCAGGTCTGCTGCAAGCACGACGATTGTCTTGTCTGGCGCACCGGCCGGGCCGGACGTCGGGCCATCAAAGGCTGTTTCGGCAGATACCGGCATGCCAAGCCCCGCCATCAGAGCCGTTGCCGCCATCGTGTTCAGGAATGTTCTTTTCAGCATAGTTTCCTCCCAGAAGCTGAGTAGTTTCATTTTTTGGCAGCGCCTTTCCGGCGCTGTGCGTAGCCCGCGATCCCGATTGCCACGAGCAGGGTCACGCCGTTGAAGAGTGGTTCGACCCAGAATGATCCGCCAAATTGCTGGATACCGGAGATACCAACCGCCAAGATCGCAACACCCACGATAGTGCCCCAGACATTGACCCGGCCCGGTTTGATAGTGGTGGACCCCAGAAAGGCTCCGACCAGTGCCGGCAGCAGAAATTCGAGACCCACAGAGGCCTGACCAATCCGCAGCTTGGACGCCAGCAGCACACCGGCCAGTGCCGTCATGGTTCCGGACGTCGCGAAGGCTGCGATCACGTACTTCCGTGTGGGGATGCCATTGAGTTGTGCCGCGCGCTGGTTGGCACCGATCGCATACAGATACCGCCCGACGGGTGTATATTCGAGGACGATCCACAGGATCAGCGTGATCGCGATCAGATAATACCCGGTGATCGGAATACCCATAACGAACGTGGTGCTGAGGGCATAAAATCCATCCGGCAGCACGCCGACCATCTGCCGGCCACCGGTGTGCCACAACGCGAGCGCATAAAGAACCGTGCCGGTACCCAGTGTTGCAATGAAACTGTCAATCCGTGCGACCTCGACCAGCAGTCCGTTCAGAAAACCAGACAGCGCGCCGAGCATCAGAACGATTGCCACGGCGATTGGCCAGGGCAGTCCCAGCATTGTCTGCAGGCTGATAGCGAGGATGTGCCACAGTACGATACCGTATCCTACAGTCAGATCGATACGCCCCGCCGCCATGGGGATCATAGCACCAAGTGACAACAGCGCGATGATCGCTTTGTCCGATATGATCGCCCTGAGGTTCAGCATTGTCGGGAATGTGTTCGGCAGCAGCACTGAAAACAATACGATCAGCAGCACTGTCAGAATGACCAGTCCATAGACCGGCAACAGGCGCATAAGACGTCTGCCGGTACTCAGCCCGTTCATTTCCGCGCGTGTCGGCTCGAGTGCACCGGATTCAAGCGATTGCATTTGTTTGCTCCTCCCCGGAGGCGATATTCCCGGCCGAAGCCGACTGGATCAGATTTTCAGTTGTCAGACGGCTGCCAGACAGCTCGTCTACAATGGTGCCCTGGCTGAACACGATCGCCCGATGGCAGATCGTGGCGATCTCCTCAAAGTCTGTTGAGACCACGAGAATCCCGATGCCCTCGGACAATGCACGGTTCAGCAGTGCATAGATTTCTGCCTTGGCGCCGACATCGACACCTGCGGTGGGGTCTTCGCACAACAGCAGCTGCCGTTTCGTCGCAAGCCAGCGGCCGATCACGACCTTCTGCTGGTTTCCGCCCGACAGGGCTTCGATAGCAAGCGTCGGATCATTGGGCGAAAGCCCCAGATCGTCTCCTATTCTGGAGGCCTGCTCTGCTTCGCGCGCAGGCATCAGCACACTCAGAAGGCCCCGACCCAGCGCCGCCGGGTTGAGAAAAGTGTTTTCCCGGATCGTGAGATTCATCGCCACCGATTCTTCGGTGCGGTCACGCGCCACAAGCCCGATGCCGGATTTCAGTGCCGCCTGCGGGCTTGAGAGATCAGGCGTATCACCGTTGAGCAGGACATCGCCGCTGTGAGGCTCCAACCCGAACAGGGCGCGTGAGATGGCTTCGTGACCGGCCCCGCGGAGGCCGACCAGACCTACAATCTCATTGCGTTTAAGAGTAAAGGACAATGGTCCTACCGGACCAACGCCTAAATTCTGCAACTCCAGAACAGCGCGACCGGGGGCTTCCTCTGATTTGAGCGTCGCACGCGTTTTGCGACCGACAATCTTCTGAACCAGCTCTTCGGGCGTTGTATGCGCGATGCTGCGCACGCCGACCATCGCACCGTCGCGAAGCACGGCAACCCGATCTGCGATCTGGAAAATCTCGTCGAGCCGATGGCTGACGTAGATCATGCCAACACCGCGTTCCCGCAACGGGCGCAGTGCTTCGAAAAGACGGCCAACCTCATCGGCCGGCAAAGACGCAGTCGGCTCGTCAAGCACCAGGAATTCGCTGTCAACGGCCAGCGCCCGCGCGATAGCGACCAGCGATTTCTCGGTGCGGGTCAGATCCTCGACCCGCGTAGTCGGGTCAAATGTGCAATCCACTTTGCGCAGCGCATCCGCAGCAAAAACCTCGACTTCGGACCAGCGGATCATACCGCCCTTTCGGGCATACCCAAGCGCAAGAGCAATGTTCTCGGCAACCGTCATCCATTCGATCAGACCCAGGTCCTGGTGAATGAAGGCAACCTTCTGACGTTCTCCGAAACCGGCAGGTCTGTGGATGTAGGGCGAACCATCGATCAGCACCTGACCACCGTCCGGTGCATGGATACCACCCAGCACCTTGATCAGCGTGGACTTGCCTGCGCCGTTCTCGCCAAGCAGCGCCACGATCTCGCCGCGTCCCACCGACAATGACACATCGCGGAGCGCATAAGTGCCGCCAAAATGCTTGTCGATGCTGTCAAAGAACAGACCCTGCTGCAGGTGCTCTGCCATGTTTCCTCCCCATGCGGCAACCGCCGCACCTTTCGCTACAGGAGGCTTGATGAAAATCCGCGTTACCCGTAACGTATCTCCATCGTCGTTCTGAAGCACAGGGCAAGTCAAGAAAAAAGTTACCGGTAACGTAACCAGAGGGCAGATGGCAGATAAACCAAACAAAAACAATAAAGTAAGCCTTGCAGAGGTAGCCAGGGCAGCAGGCGTTTCCAAGATGACCGCAAGTCGTGTGCTTCGAAGTGAAGGCGGTTACTCTGAAAAGACCCGGGTCAGAGTGATGACCCAGGTAGACCAGCTCGGGTACCTGCCGAATCGTCTTGCGACCGTTTTTGCAGGTGACCAGTCATCGACATTTATCGGCGTTTCGATCCCCGATCTGGGCAACGAGGTCTTTGCTCAGGTTCTGGAGGCGATCGACCGCAAGCTGGGCAGTTTCGGACACCAGACTGTGCTGGGCCTGACCCAGCACACACACGAAGAAGAAGAGAACTGGATCCGCACAGTTCTGTCCTGGCAGCCAGCCGGACTGATCCTCACAGGCCGCTACCATTCAGTGCGCGCGCTTGAGATGCTGCGCAATGCCGGTATCCCGATCGTCGAGATCTGGGACCTGAATTCCAGCCCGCTCGACATGAGCGTCGGGATCAATCACTTTGACTGCGGCTTTGAGATGGGGCGTTTTCTGATCGGTTGCGGGTATCGGTCGCTGGGCTTTGTCGGCACCTCCCACGATACTGCCAATGCTGCGACAGCCCGTCTGGAAGGGTTTACAAAGGCAGTCGAGGATGGTGGCGGACAGGTTGTGCGCCAGCTTTGCCTGCACGATACCGCCGGCTTTTATCCCGGGTTTTACGGCACCGAACAGCTGCTGGCAGCACAGCGCGATATCGAGTGCATCTTTTACCAGAACGATTCAATGGCCTTCGGTGGACTTCAGTACTGCGAACAGCGCGGTATGCGCGTGCCCGAGGACATCGGAATCGCCGGCTGGGGAGATCTGCCTGTCGCCTCAGTACTCAGAAAGCGGCTGACTTCGATGCATGTTCCACATCTGAAGCTGGGGCAGGCCGCCGCAGAACTGATGATAGCCCGCCTGTCCGGCGAGCCTGTCGCCAACACGCGCGATATCGGCTATCGGCTCATTCCCGGCTCAACCGTGCTTCAGCGCCGGTAACGGTCCTCGGCCCGATAGTAGTCTTCGAACCCGACGCGCCGGCGCAGTTCGTCAAAGGGCATCAGGCCGCCTGTGTGGTCCCTGCCTGCTTTCAGATGTTCCAGAGTGGTACACATCGCCTGCATAGCCGCCGAAAGACAGGCAAGCGGATACGCCGCAATCGCAAACCCCATGTCCTCCAGTTCGGCCGGTGGCAGGATGGGTGTCTGACCGCCTTCAAGCATGTTGGCAACAGCCGGAACCGGCACCTCGGCACAGATCGTCCGCATTTCCTCTTTGCTGAAAGGCTCTTCGACAAAGACGATATCCGCTCCCAGTTCCGCGAACATCTGCGCTCTTGCGATAGCTTCGGATAAACCGTGGTCGCGGCGCGCATCGGTGCGTGCCTTGATCAGGATATCTGCGCGCCCGCGGGCGGTTACAGCCGCACGGATACGGTCAGATGCTTCTTCCCGGTCGACTACGGCTTTGCGGGCTGTATGCCCGCAGCGCTTCGGGGAGAGCTGGTCTTCGATCATCACGCCGGCGCATCCTGCCCGTGCGAACCCCTCGACGGTTCGCTCAACGTTCATTGGGTTGCCGTACCCTGTGTCGCCATCAACCATCATCGGCACGGATATGCCTTCCATCACGTTGCGCGCCTGATCCAGCACTTCGCTGTAACTCATCAGCCCGACATCCGGCGCACCTATACGGCTGACAGACGCTGAAAACCCGGACAGGAACGTCAGATCAAAACCACACTGTTCAATCAGACGCGCGGATATCCCGTCGAAGCAGCAGGGCATCATGATCATTCGATCCTGTGCAAGCAATGTGCGCAGGCGGTCCGCCTGCCGGTTCGGCAGCTGTTCGGTCAATGTGTTATTCCCATTTTTCTGGCCCGGTACCTTCTCCGATACCACCGGACGAGGTGACCGTGCAGATCCTGACAGCTTTTTAGCCTCCTGTCAGCGCCGGGCGAAATGGCCCGCATCCCCGCTTTACATTCTGAGGGGTTCTGGCCGACAGTTTACCGGCAACAGCACCGGGTTTCTGCATGTATCTTTCACCGGACACGCCCCTGCCAAAAGGGATTACAGCACCGCACTACATGCCCGAAGCACATGGGACGGGCATCGTGCACTTCGGACCCGGCGCGTTTCATCGCGCACATCAGGCTGTCTATACAGATGACGTTCTGTCCCGTCACGGCGGCGACTGGCGGATCTGCGGTGTCAGTCTGCAAAGCACCTCTGGTGCTGACGCACTGAACCGGCAAGGCGGGCGTTATTGCCTGACTGTTCCGGGAAACAGCGGGCCAGACCGGCGGATTATTGGCAGCATTTCCGGCGCGCTGGCCGCGTCACGCGGGATCGGGCCGGTGCTCGATCTGCTGGCAGCTGAATCCACACGTATCGTCAGTATGACAGTGACCGAAAAAGCCTATGGCATCAGGCGCGACACCGGCGCGGTGGATATTTCGCACCCGGCAATCGCGGCGGACCTTGCAAACCCGCTGGAACCTGCGGGTGTGGTCGGCATCATCGTCGCCGGCCTCGGAAAACGCAGGCTTGCCGGTCTGCCGCCCTTTACTGTTCTGTGCTGTGACAACCTTCCTGACAACGGCTCTCTGCTCCGCACCGGCGTTCTGGACTTTGCACAGCGAACCGATCCGGATCTTGCTGTCTGGATCGCAGAGAACGTGGGATTTCCATCTACCATGGTTGATCGCATCACACCGGCCGCGACACCGGAACTCGGTGCAGATGTGGCCTCGGCACTCGGTGTCAGAGATGAAGCAGCAGTCGAAACCGAACCTTTCACTCAGTGGGTAATAGAAGACAAGTTCTGTAACGGGCGCCCCCGTTGGGAAGACGCAGGCGTATTATTTGTGCCCGATGTTGCGCCCTATGAAAAAATGAAGCTCAGGATGCTCAACGGCGCTCATTCACTCATCGCCTACACCGGTGTTCTGATAGGGCGGGCCTTTGTCAGGGATGTTATGGCGGATCCTGTTCTGCGGCGCCTGGCGGTGTCGCACATGGACGCTGCTGCCCGTACGCTGCCCCGGCTTGCAGCGATGGAGACCGGGGAATACGCCCGCGCGCTGACCGCACGCTTTGCCAATCCGGCCATCGCGCACGAAACACGGCAGATTGCGATGGATGGCAGTCAGAAAATGACGCAGCGGATTTTCCAGCCTGCTTCAGAAGCACTGGATGCAGGTGAAACGCCCGGCACATACGCTGTCGCAACCGCAGCCTGGATGCGATTTTGTGCCGGTCAGATCAATGGCGCGCGATACGCCCTGCGCGACCCGCTGGAGACCGATATCCGCTCCATTTTCGACCGCGCGCAGGGAAGTGCCGGCCGTATCTTTGATGGGTTTTCCATCCTGCCCGGCGTCGTGCCCCGAAGCCTGAGTGAAAGGCCCGCGTGGAGACGAGCCGTGACGGAACACCTGTCCGACTTTCTGAACTGTAAAACCTCTGCAGCTTTTTACGACGCGCTCGCCCATAAGGCCTGATGCCCCTCACCAGCAGTCGTTCTGCGTATCTGTTACGCTTCTGACAAACGATTTCCGGGCAGAACCCGGCAGCCTAGTAAACCGCCCGCCCCAGCTCAGAACGGAAAAAATCCAGCGTGGCCCGGACTTTGTGTGGCAGGTACGCCCGGCTGGGATAGAGCGCCCAGGCCCCGGTGGAAAACCCGGTCGCTGCACAGCGGTACTGCGGGAAAAGCTCTGTAAGTCGTCCTTTCGCCAGATCCTGTGTGACAAGCCAGTCCGGAAGCAATGCAGGCCCAAGCCCGTCAAGCGCCGCCGCCCTCAGCGCCAGCGCACTGGGTGTGAGAAACCATCCGGTCACCGGCACCCGTGTTTCTTCGCCGCTCTGGTCCCGGAATATCCACCGATCGCGAAACTCCGGCAGGGCCGAGCGCAGGCACTCTGTCGCAGCCAGTTCAGCCGGTTTTTCCGGGCACCGGTGCTTTGCAATCCAGTCAGGCGATGCGCAGACAAGGTAACGTGTATCCATCAGCCGCGTACTGATCAGGTCACCGTGCGGGGCCTCGGCCAGTCGGATCGCCAGATCGATGCCCTGCGCCACCAGATCGGCATTCGCATCCTCGACGATCAGTTCCAGCGTAATACCGGGAAACCGCTGCCGAAACGTGGCAAGCAACGGCGTGATGCAAACCTGCGCGAAAGCTACCGAGGCTGTCAGCCGCAACAAACCACTGGGCTCACGACTGTCGGCACCGACCTCTTCTGCAGCCATGTCCAGTTCGTCCAGCAGTGGGACGATGCGCTCCAGATAGAGAGCGCCGGCGTCCGTGAGCGCAAGCCGCCGGGTGGTCCGCTGGAAAAGACGAAAGCCAAGGCGTGCCTCTGCAGATGCCACAACCCGCGACACAGCGGAAGGATCAAGCGATTGCGCCCTTGCCGCCGCCGCGAAACTGCCGAGCCTTGCGACCAGAGCCACTGTTCTGAGAGCGTCAGTATCCATTCATGCGGTTTTTACATGAGTATCATGAAAATTGAACTGTTTTTATCATGAAAAGACGCATGTATCTCCCTGTTCTCAGTCAAAGGAGAACCGGGCATGAACTTTTACGAAAAAACCGTTGTCATCACCGGTGCCAGCCGGGGGATAGGTGCAGCCACCGCTGAGCATTTTGCCGCCGCTGGTGCCCACGTCGTTCTGGCGGCCAGAAGACCCCGCGAAACAGCGCAACTTGCCGAACGGATCAAAGATGCAGGTGGAGTCGCTGAGGCCGTGACCTGTGATGTCAGTCGCTATGACGATGTCGCTGCACTTGCCCGGCATGCACAGTCCGTGAACGGAAGGACAGACCTCTGGATCAGCAATGCCGGACTGATCGACCCCATCGCACGGATCGCGGACAGCGACCCTTCGGCATGGTCATATGTTGCAGATGTAAATCTGAAGGGTGTCTACTTTGGGCTGCGCGCGGCGCTGCCCGGTATGATAAACGCCGGCGGAGGCACTTTTGTGCATATCAGTTCGGGCGCCGCGACCAGTGCTCTCGAAGGGTGGAGTCATTATTGCGCAACAAAGGCAGCCGTACTGTCCCTTACCCGCGTCGCGGACCGCGAGTATCGGGACAAAGGCATCCGGGTAATCGGACTGTCTCCGGGAACGGTTGCCACTGCGATGCAGAAGACAATCAGTGCATCCGGGATCAACCCGGTCAGCAAGCTGGACTGGAGCGCCCACATCACGCCACAGGACGTCGCCCGGGCTGTTGCATGGGCGGCAAACCCTGCAGCGGATGCGTGGCTGGGGCAGGACTTTTCGCTCAAAAGTGCCGAAGGTCGCGCTATTGCCGGTCTTCCGCCGCTGTAGGCATACCTGACTGGTGTGACCTACCGACCAGCGATCTCACTGACCAGCCAGGCAACGATTTCAGCCTCGCTGCGGTCGATATCAACTGTCAGGGCCAGCTCGTCAGATGCCGGCGGTTCAAGAGCAGTAAACTGGCTGTCCAGCAGGGACAGGGGCATGAAATGACCCTCACGCGCTGACATGCGCGCCGCAATCAGATCACGGCTGCCAGCAAGATGCAGGAACATCACCGGCCTGCCCGCACCATCGCGGATGATATCGCGGTAACGCCGTTTCAAGGCCGAACAACCCATCACAACGCTGCCCGTTCCGGCTTTCATACGGGCAGCGACTGCTTCAAGCCACGGCCCACGGTCCGCGTCATCCAGCGGCTCGCCTCTGGCCATCTTGGCGACATTCGCAGGCGGATGCAGATCATCACCGTCGACGAATTCCGCTCCGATCGACGCCGCAAGCCCCTGTCCCACAGAGGTCTTGCCACAGCCCGAAACCCCCATCACCACATAGTGGCGCGCGTTCACAGTGACGCCGTAATGCCACCGTCAACAAAAACGGTAGTGCCGTTCACGAAAGACGAAGCATCGGACGCAAGGAAAATACAGGTGCCAACCAGCTCTTCGACGTTGCCCCAGCGCCCTGCAGGCGTGCGTTTTTCCAACCAGGCTGAAAACTCCGGGTCAGCAACCAGGGCTGCGTTGAGCGGCGTGTCAAAATATCCGGGCGCCAGACCGTTGCACTGCAGACCATACCCAGCCCAGTCCGTTGCCATACCCTTGGTCAGGTTCGCGACAGCCCCTTTGGTCATAGTGTAGGGCGCAATCCCCGGGCGGGCCAGAGCGGTCTGCACAGAGGCGATGTTGATGATCTTGCCCCTGCCCCGGCCAATCATATGCCGGGCACAGGCCTGTCCTACGTGGAACACACTGGCAATGTTCGTCTGCATCAGGCGCTCAAACGCGTCCGCAGGAAAGTCTTCGAGGGGTGTCCGATGCTGCATCCCTGCATTATTCACGAGAATATCGATTGCGCCGTTGCCAGCCTCAAAGCCATCTACCGCTGCACGCACGGCGTCGTGAACTGTCGCGTCAAAAGGCAGCTGATGCACGCCTTCGCCCAGTTCCGCCGCAGCCGCCGCGAGCTTGCCCTCATCCCGACCGTTCAGCACAATCTCTGCACCCGCAGCCATCAATCCTTTGGCCAAGGCAAAACCGATACCCTGCGAAGAGCCGGTAATGAGCGCACGGCGCCCGGTCAGATCAAACAAGCTCAGGCTCATATTACGTCTCTTTCTGCTCGACTTTCTGGATATTCTCAATTTATGTTACCGTTAACAACACTTGTCAAGTAACCGGACGGCCTGATTGCCGCCGCAAAGGGAAACCCATGAAATCCGTTGTCATACATGCCCCCAGAGATCTGCGCATCGAAGAGCACGACGCCCCGGCTCCCGGTCCGGGAGAGGTTGGAGTCGCCGTTGCCGCGGGCGGTATCTGCGGGTCGGACCTGCACTATTACAATCACGGTGGTTTTGGCACGATCCGCATTCGCGAACCTATGGTTCTCGGGCACGAAGTGTCCGGCCGGATCACGGAACTCGGTGCCGGTGTTACCGGACTGACGATCGGCGATCTGGTTGCTGTCTCGCCATCACGTCCCTGCTATGACTGCGCCTATTGTCATGAAGGTCTGCACAACCACTGTCTGAACATGCGCTTTTACGGCTCTGCCATGCCGTTCCCGCACATTCAGGGCGCTTTTCGTCAGCAGCTTGTCGTCGATCCGCGCCAGTGCGCACCGGCCGGCGATCTGACTGCCGGAGAGGCGGCAATGGCCGAACCGCTCGCCGTCTGCCTGCATGCTGCACGCCAGGCCGGCGGACTGCTGGGAAAGCGGGTTCTGGTCACCGGTTGCGGCCCTATCGGCCTGCTTTGCATTCTGGTTGCACGACGTGCCGGTGCAGCCGAAATCGTTGCGACTGACCTGACGGACTTTACGCTGCAGATGGCCGCACAGAACGGTGCAGACCGGGTCATCAACTCGGGCACCGAACCAGAGGCACTTCGTGGCTACGAAGCCGGCAAAGGACATTTCGACGTATTATTCGAATGCACAGGAGTCGCGCAGGCGCTTGCCGGTGCAATCGCGGCAATGCGCCCACAAGGGGTGATTATGCAGCTCGGACTGGGTGGTGACATGACTCTGCCGGTCCAGGCGCTGACAGCGAAAGAACTGCAGCTGCGTGGTTCGTTCCGGTTCCACGAAGAGTTCTTTACCGGCGTTGAACTGATGCGAAAGGGGCTGCTTGATGTGGCGCCACTCATAACCCAGACGATGGGAATTGACGACGCCGTTGCAGCCTTTGAGGTCGCCAGTGACCGCACGCAGGCCATGAAAGCGCAGATCACATTCGACTGACGGAGGGTGTCCTGTCGGTTCACCCTTTCCCTTTGCATCTTCGCGCGGATAAGATCGCGCCAACAACACGGATCGCGCACACCAGCGCCGGGCCGTCACACAGGAGATACCCTTCCATGCCAAGCGAAATCGGCCTGATCGGCCTCGGGACAATGGGTGCCGCACTTGCACTCAACATCGCGGATAAAGGCTTTGATATTGCCGTCTGGAACCGCACCACACAGGTCACACGTGATTTTGCCGCTGGTGCGGGTGAACTGGCAGAACGCATCACACCTACTGAAAGCCTTGAGGATCTGGTGCAGGCCATTGCCACGCCACGTGCAATCATTCTCATGGTCCCTGCGGGCGAGGCTGTGGATGCTCAGATTGACGCGCTGCGGCCATTGCTGGGTCCGGACGATCTGATCATTGACTGCGGAAACGCCAACTTCCACGACACCAACAGGCGCGCCCGCGAAACCAGCGGTCCTTTCCTCGGCGTGGGTGTTTCGGGCGGAGAAGAGGGCGCACGGCACGGCCCTGCGATCATGGGCGGTGGCAAACGCGAATACTGGGACCGCGTGGCTCATATTCTGGAAGCGATCAGTGCAAAGTACGAGGGCACGCCCTGCGCCACCTGGATGGGCGAGGAAGGGGCCGGCCATTTCGTCAAGGCCGTTCACAACGGCATTGAATACGCTGACATGCAGATGATCGCAGAAATCTACGGCATCCTGCGTGACGGCAAAGGCCTCGGGGCTGCGGCCATCGGGTCGGTGTTCGATCGCTGGAACGAGGGTGTTCTGCGCTCTTATCTGATTGAGATTTCGGGTAAAGTCGCCGGCGCAACGGACATCGCTACCGGCGGGCCTTTGCTTGACGTCATCGTGGACGCTGCCGGCCAGAAAGGCACCGGGCGCTGGACGGTTATCGAAGCACAGCACCTCGCGGCACCCATCCCTGCAATCGAGGCCGCCGTCGTGGCGCGCAATCTGTCGTCACAGCGCGAGGCACGCGCGGCAGGCGAGGCGCTTTTCGGGTCCGCCCCGCGCCGCATGCCTCACGACGCACTGGATGAGGGCGTCCTCGAAAAGGCGATGATCGCCGGAAAGATCCTGTGTTATGCCCAGGGCTTTGCAATGATCTCTGCGGCATCCGAGGCCTTTGGCTGGGAACTGGCGCTGCCTGGCATTGCACGGGTGTGGCGCGAGGGCTGCATCATCCGCTCTGATATGCTCAACGACATGGCCCAGGCCCTGACCGAAGACCCGGGCCGTAACCTGATGTTTGCACCGGGTTTTGCCGATCATCTGAAATCCAGCCATGACGCGCTGCGCCAGACGGTAGCCCAGTCTGCACTGCATGGTCTGCCCACGCCCGCACTCGGATCCGGCCTCACGTACTTTGATGCAATGCGGACGCACCGCGGCACCGCAAACATGATCCAGGGTCAGCGCGACTATTTTGGTCTGCATGGCTTTGCCCGTCTGGATGATGGCAGCACAGGACAACACGGACCCTGGGCACAGGACTGACCGGACCTGCTGGTGGAAATCTGGCCTCTCCTGTTAATGGCATCAGCCGCTTTTCTGATTGCGGGCTGGATCAAGGGCGTCGCGGGAATAGGCCTGCCAACAGCGGCCATAGCGATCATGACGCTGTTCACCGACCCGCGGACCGCCATTGCGCTGGTGATGTTTCCGATGATCGGCTCAAACGCCTGGCAGCTCTGGCGCGGTGGGGAAATCCTCAGAACAGCCCGGCGCTACTGGCTGTTCTCCGTCGTACTCTTTACGGGTGTCGTCCTGACCGCTTTTCTCACGCAGAATGCAGGTGACCGGCTGCTGCTGGCCGCGCTTGGTGTCGTGGTTCTGATCTTTGTCGCTGTCAGCTGGCGCAATCTGGTGCCGCCGCTGCCGGATCGATGGGACAGCACAGCTCAGGTGGGGTTTGGTTTATTTTCGGGCGTCATAGGGGGTATGACAGCTGCGTGGGGGCCGCCAATGGCAATGTATCTTGCCACGCGGCAGGTCGAAAAAGACGAATTCATCCGGGCGACCGGGTTCATGATTTTCATAGGCAGCCTGCCGCTTTGCTATGCCTACGCCAGGCTGGGTTTTCTGACCGGCCCTCTGAGCGGCGTCTCGATTGCGATGCTTCTGCCAGCAATAGCCGGATTTTCCCTGGGCGAGATTCTGCGACGCAGGCTGACCGGCCAGGGGTTTCGCAATGCAATCCTGATTGTTTTTGTGTTCTTCGGCCTGAACCTCCTGCGCCGTGCAATCTGGTACGGCTAGCAGATTTTTGAGACCTTTCTGCCGCCGTCGGGCTCCGGGCAATATTGCCCCCGGCGGTGACATGAACTTTACTTGCCGGCGCAGAACCCCGGGGAGGCCAGAGAGATGATCCAGCACGACCGACGCCCGCATAACGGCCTGTCGCACGTTCACGGACGAACCGATGCCCCGTTGCTTGATCTTACCCTGCCTGCTCTTCTGAAACAGACTGCCGGGGCACTTCCTGACCATCCCGCAGCGATTTTCAGGGAGCAGGATATTCGCTGGAGCTACAGCGCATTCGCAAGACAGACAGACCGTCTGGCAGGTGGTCTGCTGCGCCTGGGCATCGGCAAGGGTGACCGGGTCGGAATCTGGTCTCAGAACCGGGCAGAATGGTTACTCACACAGTTCGCAACTGCACGGATCGGCGCCATTCTCGTCTGTATCAACCCCGCATACAGGCTGGGCGAGCTGGAATACGCCCTGAACAAGGTCGGCTGTGCGGCACTGGTAACCGCCCGCCGGTTTCGCTCCTCTGACTACACAGGTATGATTGAAACCCTCGCCCCGGAACTGGCGACGGCCACTCCTGGCGCTCTGCAGTCCGCAAGGTTGCCGGATCTGCGTGCTGTGGTCGTTATGGGCGACGACATCCCCGACGGTATGCTCGGTTTTGACAGCCTTTGCAGTGCGGGCGACGACGTACCGGAAACAGAACTTGATGCGATCACGTCAACGCTTGATCCCTCCGACCCGATTAATATCCAGTACACATCCGGCACCACCGGCAGCCCGAAGGGGGCATGCCTTACGCACCACAATATCGTCAATAACGCGCATTTCGTAACGCAGACCCTGGGCATGACACATGAGGACAAACTCTGCATTCCGGTGCCGTTCTATCACTGCTTTGGCATGGTAATGGGTACGCTTGGATGCGTTACCAAGGGGGCTGCGATTGTTGTTCCAGGGGAGGCTTTCGATCCGGTCGCAACGCTCGCGGCAGTCTCAGAAGAGCGATGCACAGCCCTTTATGGTGTTCCGACCATGTTCGTGAACCAGCTCGCTTTGCCGGACTTTGACAGCTATGACCTGAGCAGTCTGCGCACAGGCATCATGGCCGGCGCACCCTGCCCGATTGAGGTGATGCGCAAGGTTCAGTCACGCATGAACATGACCGGGGTGACCATCGCCTACGGTATGACAGAGACCAGCCCTGTCTCTTTCCAGAGCAACACCGATGACCCGCTCCGGCAACGCGTTTCCTCCGTTGGGCGCATCCATCCGCATGTCGAGGTGCGTATTGTCGACGACGCAGGACAAACAGTGCCGACGGGCACCCAGGGCGAACTGCTCACGCGCGGTTATTCGGTGATGAAAGGATACTGGGGTGATCCGGAAAAAACCGCTGACAGTATAGACAAGGAGGGCTGGATGCACACGGGCGATCTGGCAACAATGGATGCCGATGGCTACGTCGCCATCACGGGCCGGGTCAAAGACATGATCCTGCGCGGAGGTGAAAACATTTACCCCCGTGAGATCGAGGAATTCCTCTATACCCACCCCCAGGTGGCGCAGGCTCAGGTCTTTGGTATCCCTGATGAGAAATACGGAGAAATCGTCTGTGCCTGGCTGGTACTTCAAGAAGGTGCCGACGCGACCCCCGAACTTATCCGCACATGGTGCCGTGAACACATCGCGCACTTCAAAGTGCCCGCGCATATCTCGCTTCGCGACACCCTGCCGATGACGGTGACCGGCAAACCTCAGAAGTTCGTCATGCGGGATCAGATGCTGGCGGAACTCGCAGCAGGCTAGCCGGGCGCTCCCTGCGCAGCAGGGTCAGCCGCCTCAGATCCGCGAGGATATGAGGCGGGCATAGTGTGCGGCGCAGCCGCGCGACAGGATCAGTGATCAGACGGCGCCACTGTACTCGCCACGCGCCGGATATGAATTTGCAATTGCGAAATCCATGGCGCCAACCAGCTCAGAAAAGTGCGGGCGCACAAAAGGCATGGTCTGAACAGAGCCGTAATAAAGGGTCTGTTCAGGCGTGATCAGGAACAGGCCAGGCTCGGAAAACAGTGCCGGCTCCTCAATGCCGATCGATGTCTTTCCGCGACTTGTAGAAATATAGAGGCCGAATTCGCGCGCCTTCGCCAGCGACAGATCATAGCCAAACCGCAGGGTCGCAGCCCCGATTTTTTCCGCCATCGCACGTGTGCGCTCTTCGCCGTCTGAACTGACAGCGATTGTCTTCACGCCGCGCTCGGCAAAGTCTGCGGTGCGTTTTTCCAGCTCGGTCAGGTAGGTTGCGCACAGCGGACAGTGCAGGCCGCGATAAAAGCAGACAACGGTACCGCGCTCGGATCCGTCAGATGACAGATCAAAATCACCGTGATCCAGTGTTGGCAGTCGAAGATCAGGGACTTTCTGGCGGGGCATCAGCATGGCGCATTCCTTTCTCGTGTTATGACTGCACGGGTCCTTGCACAGAAAGTGCGGTATAACCAGTAGCGTAAAATCACTTCCGCTTGTGGTTTGTGACACGCAGCCAATGTCGCGAACAGACATGCCCGTGAATGGTTCTGCTCTTCTGATAACAGATACCGCTTTGAGAAAGGGCCCCGGATGTCACAACAGTACTCCCGTATCGCAGAGTTCATCGCCCGTCCTGGTGTTCCCGCGTCGGCCCGCGACCGGGTCTCTCTGCTGCTGACAGATACAATCGGTGTTGCCGCCGGTGCCACACATCTTGAACCGTCAGAGATCGCGCGCCGGCATGCTGTGCGGTTTCACAGGGCCGCTGATCCGGCAGACAGCGCGCCCATGCTGTTTGATGGCAGGATGGTGTCGGTTCCGGCATCCGCCTATGCGGCAGCAACGCAGATCGACAATCTTGATGCACATGATGGTTTTAATCCCGTCAAAGGTCACATCGGTTGCGCGGTGGTACCCGCATTATTCGCTTTTGCAGCAGCGCGCCCCAACCTGACCGCGCGGGACGCGCTGGATATCCTGGCCATGTCCTATGAAATCAGCGCGCGGGCCGGGCTGGCCCTGCATGCCAGCGTTTCTGACTATCACACCTCCGGCGCATGGAACGCGCTGGGTGTGGCCGCGATCGGGTGCAGGCTGCGTGATGCTGACGCGACACAGACACGCGAGGCACTTGGCATTGCAGAATACCACGGACCGCGCAGCCAGATGATGCGTGAAATCGAAACCCCGACTATGTTGCACGATGGATCGGGCATGGGGGCTTTCACGGGCGCAATGGCCGCCTTACTCGCACTGGACGGATTTCAGGGGGCGCCCGCTATCACCGTTGAAGCGCCGGACATCCGGGAATACTGGGATGATCTGGGCACACGCTGGACGCTTGAGGAAAACTACATCAAGCCCTACCCCGTCTGCCGTTGGGCACATGCTCCGCTGGACGGGTTGCGCGCTGTGATGCACCGGCACGACCTTGCTCATACCGATATCAGCGCCATTGACGTGCACACTTTCGCAGAAGGAGCCGCGCTCTATCCGGGCCTGCCGGAAACCACCGGCCAGGCGCAGTATTCGATGCACTTCGCATTGTCTGTGCTGATGTGCTATGGCCAGGTCGGACCTGAACATATTTCAGGCCCGGGTCTGCATGATCCGGACGTCGCAGCCCTGATCAGACGGATTACAGTCCACGAAGACACCGGTCACAATGCCCGTTTTCCTCAGCGCCGCACAGCAGAGGTCGTGGTCACCCTGAATGACGGCACGACACTGCGCTCAGGCGTCACGGATGCGCGCGGTGGCCCGGACACCTGGTTGCCGGAAGCCGAATACGAAGAGAAATTCATGCAGTTCTGCGCGCCGGTCACCGGGGATGCGCGTGCCGCCCGTCTATGGAATATGCGGATGCGTATGGTTGACGAGGGCGATATGCTCTTCAGCGACCTGGTCGATCTGGTCACCCAACCCGTTCCCCCGCGCAACTAGCGCCAGTTCAGACGATCAGACCAGCGGCGGGCGGTTATCGCAAACACCTGTGACCAGACTTGCTCCCGGGGCAAAAGGGTGGCTAAAGGTTTCCGAAGGTTTCTGCCGGAGGTGCTGCCCGATGACTTTTGACCGTTCTGTAAAAATCGCTCCGTCGATCCTGTCTGCCGATTTCGCAAACTTCGGCGCAGAGTGCGAAGCCATCGAGGCCGAAGGTGCCGACTGGGTCCACGTCGACGTGATGGACGGCCATTTTGTCCCGAATATCACTTTCGGCCCGGCGACCTGTGCGGCGATCAGACCCCACATAAAGGGGGTCATGGACGTCCACCTGATGATCGCGCCGGTTGATCCCTATATCACTGCATTTGCCGAGGCCGGTGCAGACGTCATTACGGCGCATGTCGAGGCCGGCCCGCATATCCATCGCACGCTGCAGGCCATCCGTGCGGCAGGCGCAAAGGCCGGTGTCGCACTCAACCCCGGCACGCCCGCCGAGGCCGTTTCAGGCCTTCTGGATATGGTCGATCTGATCTGTGTCATGACGGTAAACCCCGGATTTGGCGGACAGAAATTCATTGCCTCTCAGGTCGACAAAGTGCGGACACTACGGAGCATCATCGGTGATCGCCCAGTTCACATTGAGATTGACGGTGGTGTAGATCCGAAAACGGCGCCGCTTGTCGCGCGTGCGGGTGCTGATGTGCTGGTGGCAGGCTCTGCCGTCTTCCGGGGCGGATCAGTCAGCAACCCTGCGCCCTATGGTGACAATATCCGCGCCATCCGCGAGGCCGCTTCGGGCGTCTGGGCCTGATACTCTGCCTCTTTCAGCGGCCGCTCGGCACTAGCCGTTAAGGGCCTCAAACGAACGGCCCTCACGCACCAGATCTTCGAGTAAAGGTGCCGGTTTCCAGAACCATGCGTCCCCTTCTGCCAGCTTCCGGATATCAGACAGTACATCCGACAGGCCTGTCATATCCGCCCACTTCATCGGTCCACCCCGATACCTGGGAAACCCGTAGCCCGCGACCAGCACAACATCAACGTCGAGCGGCCTCCGCGCGATGCCTTCCTCCAGCAGCTTTGCCCCCTCGTTGACCATGGCCAGCAGATAGCGTGCAACAATCTGGTCCGGGCTGAAGTCACGGGGCACGATGCCAAGTTCCGCACGCTCTGCCTCGATAAAACCTGTGACATCTGAATTGGGTGTGCCAGCACGCATGCCGTCCTCATAAAGGTAAAAGCCACGGCCCGTCTTTTGCCCGAAATGGCCCGCTTCACAAAGGCGGTCCGGATAGCGACCAACCCGTTCTCGCGGATCACGGTGCGGTGCCAGCCGTTTGCGCGTGGCCCAGGCAATATCGAGACCGGCAAGGTCAGAAACCGCAAACGGCCCCATGGCAAAACCAAACTCTGTCAACGCTTTGTCAATTGCCCAGGGGCTCGCACCATCCAGCACCATATGATCTGCAGCTGTCCTGCAGGCATTCAGCAGACGATTGCCGATGAACCCGTCACAGACACCCGCGCGCACGGAAATCTTGCCCAGTGCTTTGCCCAGTGCAAAACCGGTCGCGGTCACATCCGGTGCGGTGTGTTCTGCCACAACAACCTCGAGCAGCTTCATAATATGCGCCGGAGAGAAGAAATGCAGACCGATCACATCCGCAGGACGCGAGGTGGCAGCGGCAATTTCATTGATGTCCAGATAGGACGTATTCGTTGCCAGTACCGCACCGGGCCTGCATATTCTGTCCAGTTCTGAAAACACGTCGCGTTTTACGGCCATATCCTCAAAAACGGCTTCGATCACCAGATCGGCCTGCGAAAGGTCAGCGTATTCTGTGGTCGTCTGCAAAGCGTCCGACAGCAGGGTGTCGTACCTGTCCTGACTGATTTTTCCACGCCGCAAGGCCCCGGCAAGATTTCCCGCAATTCGGTTCCGCGCTTTATCCGCAGCCTCCGGCGTCATTTCGAGCAGTACTACATTCAGGCCTGCGAGCAGTACCGCTGTGGCGATACCAGCGCCCATTGTGCCACCGCCGACCACTCCCACATGGCCGACAGCCCGCGGCTCCACTCCCCTGAGGTCAGGCAGATTGCTCACAGCCCGCTCTGAGAAAAAGGAATGGATCATTCCCTGACGCTGGTCGGTTTCCATAAGTTCGCGGAAGATGCGCCGTTCCTCTGCAAGCCCTTCTGCAAAAGGCAGTTCGGTACTGGCCTGGATCGCGCGGACTGCGGCTGCCGGCGAAATCTGTCCACGACCCTTTTTCAGGGTTGCTGCGTATACTGCATCCCAGTCGAGCGGCGCTGGTGACGGCAACCCGCTGACCGGCCGCCGTTCCATTCCTTTGTCCAAAAGAGCGCGGGTTGCAACCAGACCCTCTTCCTCCGGGTCGCCCTCGCGGATCTCGTCCACAACCCCAAGCGCCAGCGCCTCAGCGGCGCCAACATGACGACCCGAGGTGATCATATCCACCGCGGCCCCGGACCCCACCACTCGGGGCAGGCGCTGCGTCCCGCCGGCACCCGGGATCAGGCCCAGGTGCACTTCGGGCAGACCAACTCTGGCGCTGGGCTGGGCCACACGGTAATGCGCCGAGAGAGCCACTTCCAACCCGCCACCAAGGCTGACACCGTGCATTGACGCAACCACGAGCAATGGTGAGGCCTCAATCCGGTTGCACAGATCAGGCAGGTGAGGCTCTGCAGGAGGTTTGCCAAACTCCCGGATATCGGCACCCGCGATGAACGTCCGCCCGTCGCCGACCAGCAGGACCGCCCGGACACCATCGTCCGCCTCGGCCCGGTCCATGCAGTCCTGCAGACCTGCACGCACGGCCTGGCCCAGCGCGTTTACCGGCGGATTGGCTATCCGGATGACCGCTATGTCACCAAGACGTCTGTAATTCACCTTATCGGTCATCCCCGATCCTCCCCTGCCGGCTGCCTGCGATGAGTGCCGGCGGCTGGCCTGTCTGACGTTCGAGCGTCTGCACAACATCCCGCAGCGCCGGTCCTGTCTCGTTTTCCAGATGTGCGGCTGTCATGACACGCGCCGGTCCCCCGCACGAAAAGACCACCGGCGCCCCGAACGCCGGCACAAAATACGGGACACTCACGGCATTTACCTGCCCCGACGCGCGATCGGCTCCGGTGGCAATTGTAAATCCGCGTCGCAACAGCTGCATATGACCGTTTTCCCGAAAAGCCCTCAGAGGCGGGTCGGGCTCCAGCGCCTCGAACTTTGCTGCGGACAAAGCAGCCACCCATGCCTGCCCGGAGGACGTGCCCAACAAAGGAATCCGGTGACCGTCACGGACACGCAGTACCATCCCGCCGGCTGGTTGCCAGGTGTGGGTCAGAACCATCTGACGATCGTGAGCCAGAGCAATCGTACACAGCGTGCCGGTTTCTTCCGCCAGTCTCTGCATCTGCCCTGACACCTGCGGAATGAACGGGACCGAAAGACCCGACGCGGCCCCGAGGATAACGGCGGCGGGTCCGGGATAGAACGGACCATTGCGCTCGGGGTGACTGAGGTAGCCAAGTGTGCACAGCGTATAGGTAAGGCGCGAGACCGTTGGCTTGGGCAGTCCGGTAGCCCGCGCAATACCTGCGTGTGTCAGCGGCTCACCTGATACAGCCAGCGCCTGCAGGACACCCAGTCCGCGGGCCAGGGTGTTGGCGAACTTGCGGTCCGACGGCGACGCACTCACCGGCAGGGCCGTGTGGTATGCAAACCTGACATGTCGCTGGCAGAATATCTGAAGATCGTCATATGTTCCGCAGAGTAAAACAGACTGCAGGGTGTCGCAAGCCCGTCGTCAATTCTCAGCGCTGGTAAATGAAACACCGCCCAGGAACGGCGTCCGGGGGCAGATCAATCTCAGCCAGCCCGTCGAAATACATCCTGTCGCTGGATACCATCAGCCCTCCGGATGCCAGCAACGGTTCGATCAGCGGCGACACGCGTCGCGCGAACTCATCGTTTTTCTGCGCATTGTGCCCGCCCAGATCCGCATGGATAAGAGACGCGCCCTCCGGGAACCTGTTCGCAGCCTCTGGCAGTGTTTCAAAAACATCTCCCAGCATGACACGCTCATCGGGTGGTGTACTGTCCGGGTGTGAAGCAATTGCGCGTTCAAAAACCCAGATATCACGCGATGGCATGATCTGGCACATATGGTGATATGTCCGTCCGTTACCCAGACCCAGTTCAAAGACCGGCCCCTGAAGGTCTGCGGTCAGTGCCGCGGCATGGTTGAGACAGGCCCGCTGGGACACCATACGGTTGATAAACAGGTCAAGACGGCTCATTTCGGGTCCTTTTTACGGTATTCGTCTTCATCAGATGCCCTTTCCGGAACAAAAATGACAGTGCAAAGGCACTCACGCTTCTGTGTGCTGGACCTGAGCGCCGGAATCGCGTTGACTGTCTGTGGTGGGGCCACGCCCCCGACAGCGCGTAACAGGATTAGGAAGTGGCCTGCCAGTGAGTACCCCATTGCTTGATGTCAGAAATCTGAGCATCGGCTTCGGAACGGCGGACCCTGTCGTGCGCGATGTCAGCTTCAGTGTCATGCCCGGTGAGACGCTCGCGCTGGTGGGCGAGAGCGGCTCGGGCAAGACAATTACCTGCCGGTCCGTCTTGCGTATCCTGCCCGATGCGGCCCGGATCTCGGGTGGCGAGATCAATTTCGACTGTAAAGGCACGCAGATTGATCTGCTGACGCTGCCCGAGCGCGGGATGCGCAGGATCCGCGGCAACCAGATCGCCATGATTTTCCAGGAACCGATGCGCTCTCTGTCTCCGCTGCACCGTCTGGGCGATCAGGTCTCCGAAGTACTGCGCCTGCATCGGGACATGCCCATGCGGGAAGCCAGGAGAACTGTACTCGAGACCTTTGAACGCGTGGGGTTCCCGGACCCCGGACGCGTCTGGCAATCCTATCCCTTTGAGATGTCAGGTGGCATGCGCCAGCGCGCGATGATCGCCATGGCAATGGTCGCCCGCCCTGAGCTGCTGATTGCCGACGAGCCTACCACGGCGCTGGACGTGACAACGCAGGCGCAGGTACTCGGGCTGATCAAAGATCTGCAGAAGGATACCGGCATGGCCGTGATCCTCGTCACACACGACCTGGGCGTAGTGGCCAATATGGCCGAAAGCGTGGTCGTGATGAACAAGGGCCGGGTGATGGAACGTGGCCCTGCAGATGTTGTTCTGGGCGCGCCCGCACATGGCTATACCCAGAAGCTTTTTGCCGCAGCACCCATGATCCCCGAGGTCGCCGCGCCCGCGCGCGCTGCACCTCATGACGATCTGATCCTTGATATGCGCAAGGTCACAAAAACATACACCATGCGCGCGGGTGGCTGGAGCGCGCCCAAAGTGGTGACCGCATGCCACCGCGTAGATCTTGAACTGCAGCGGGGCAAAACGCTGGCGGTGGTCGGAGAAAGCGGATCAGGCAAAACCACCTGCGCGCGGATCGCACTGGGAGCAGAACTGCCTGATCGCGGCAGCGAGGTGCTGTTCCGCGCTGCCGCCGACAGCAAGCCACTGCGCGTGGATGCAATGAGCCAGAGCGAACGGGTCGCATTCCAGCGGCAGGCCCAGATGGTTTTTCAGGATCCGTATTCTTCGCTTTCACCCAGAATGCGCATTCAGCAGGCGCTCACCGAGCCGATGGAAATCCATAACATCGGGTCCCGGAAAGACCGTCGTGAAAAAGCGGCCGAAATGCTGAGATGGGTCGGCCTCGACCCATCGATGCTGTCCCGCTACCCGCATGCTTTCTCCGGCGGTCAGCGGCAGCGACTGTCTATTGCACGGGCCCTGACGCTGGATCCTGTACTGCTCGTCTGTGACGAGCCGACTTCTGCGCTGGATGTATCCGTTCAGGAACAGATCCTGACACTGCTCGAAGATATCCGCGACGGGATGGGGCTCAGCTATCTGTTCATCAGTCATGACCTGGCAGTCGTGGCCCGTATCGCGGATGAGGTCGCCGTGATGCGTCAGGGCGTGGTCGTTGAACAGGCCCCGCCAGACACATTATTTTACAATCCACGCCACCCCTACACCAGAGCGCTCATCGCGGCACAACCTGAGCCGGACCTGAACCGGCCTATTGATCTGAGCCTTGTGGCCAGGGGTGCCGGCTCACCCTCCACCTGGCCTGAGGCCTACAGGTTCGAGGGGGTCGATGCTCCCGCGTTGACAGAACTGGAACCGGGCCACAAGGTACGGTGTCATGTATAGAACACTTGTAATCATACTGAGCTTGCTTGTGCTGGGGTCGATACCGGCACAGGCACAGACATCCCCACCTGTCGTCAGTGCGACGCCCGCGGCCCTCGTGCCGCAGGTGAGCGAAAGCACTTTCTGGAGTTCGGAAGTATCAAACGGCAACCTGCCGGCCGTCGCAGACCGGCTGCCGCTGGACCCGCTGGTGGTGGATCTGGAGGCCAAGGGACGCAGCCCCGGAAAGCAGGGTGGCACACTGCGGACACTGGTCTCCCGGTCCAAAGACGTTCGACAGATGGTGGTCTATGGGTATGCCCGACTGGTCGGGTACGACCAGAACTATGAACTCTATCCGGATATTCTGCGGGACATTACCGTCGAGGACGGCCGCAAGTTTACGCTGCATCTGCGTCGCGGGCACCGCTGGTCGGACGGGCACCCGTTCACCTCCGAAGACTTCCGGTATTACTGGGAACATGTCGCGCTCAACGAAGAGCTCAGCCCCTCAGGCCCTTCGCAGAACCTGATTGTTGACGGTGTACTGGCTGATGTCAGCTTCCCCGATGCGCATACGGTTGTCATCGAATGGCCCACACCCAATGCCCAGTTTCTGCAGCTGCTCGCCCAGGCCAGCCCGTTTATCATCTATCGCCCGGCGCATTACCTCAAGCAGTTCCATGCCGAATTCACTGATGCGAAAACTCTGAAAAAAGCCATCAAAAAAGCACGGGTGCGCGGCTGGGCGGCGCTGCACAACGCCAAAGACAATATGTACAAATTCGACAATCCGGCGTTGCCAACCCTGCAGCCCTGGATGAATGCATCGAACGCCAAATCCAGCCGCCACCTGTTTGTCCGCAACCCATACTATCACCGTATCGACACGCAGGGTCTTCAACTGCCCTACATTGACGTGGTCGAAATGACAGTGGTGGGCGGTGGCCTGATCGCCGCAAAGGCAAACGCGGGTGAGGTTGACCTGCAGGCCCGCGGCCTCGATTTTCCGGACATCTCAATTCTAAAAAAGGGAGAGGTTGACGGGGCCGGGTATCGCACGCTTCTGTGGGCAAACGGCGCAGCCAATCAGATTACGATTTACCCTAATCTGAACTTTGCCGATCCTGCATGGCGCGAAGTCATCCGGGACGTGCGCTTCCGCCGCGCGCTCAGCCTTGGCATCGACAGACGCATGATCAACCGTGCCCTGTATTTTGGTCTGGCAAAAGAAGGCGGCATGACCGCTCTTGCAAAAAGCCCTTTCTTTGACCCCGCAAACCTGACGAACTGGGCCATCTTTGATGTGGAGAAGGCCAACGTGCTCCTTGATGAGATGGGGCTGACCGGTCGTACACCCACCGGCATCCGGCAACTGCCCGACGGTCGCCCGATGGAGTTTGTGATAGAAACCGCAGGTGAGCGCCAGGAAGTTGAAAACGCACTGGCCATCGTAACCGACACCTGGCGCGAGATCGGCATCAAGCTGATTATGCGTCCTCTGGACCGGGACATCCTGCGCAACCGTGTTTATTCCGGCCTGAGCATGGCCGCGGTCTGGTATGGGTGGGACAACGGGCTGCCACAGCCCTACACGCCCCCTGAATACCTTGCACCGACACACCAGGAGTTCTTTGCCTGGCCAAAGTGGGGACAGCATTACCAGACCGGCGGCGAGCTGGGCGAGGCGCCGGATATGCCGGAAGCGAAACGACTGATGCTGCTGAGCTGGGAGTGGGATCACACCGAGGACAACGCGCGTCGCGAAGCGATCTGGCGCGAGATGCTGGCGATCCATGCTGACCAGCAATACGGTATCGGGATTCTCGCCGAAGCACCGCAACCGGTTGTCGTATCTCAAAACCTGCGCAACGTGCCGGAAGTGGCCAAATGGGCCTGGGACCCGGGCGCCCATTTCGGAATTCACCGCGTTGATGAATTCTACTACGAAGATCCGTTCCAACAGCTCACACAATGATGTTCCTGCGCTACGCCATCTATCGGTTCATTACGATGCTGCTCACGCTGTGGGTCGTCTCGATCCTGATTTTCGTGATCATAAACCTGCCGCCCGGCGACTATCTGTCCAACCAGATTGCAGAACTGCGCGCCACCGGGCAGGCCGAGGGTGTCGCCAAGGCAGAATTCCTGCGCACCGAATATGCCCTGGACCGGCCGATCTGGGAGCAATATCTGATCTGGGTCGGCATGGCCCCCGGCCCTCAGGGCTGGTACGGGCTGATCCAGGGCAATTTTGGCTGGTCTTTTGAATTTGACCGCCCCGTCAGCGAAGTGGTGGGAGATGCGCTCTGGCTCACCGTTCTGGTGAACCTTGCGGCGGTTCTGTTTGTGTATCTTGTGGCGCTGCCCCTTGGTGTGATTGCTGCCGCCAGGTCCGAGACATGGGTAGATTATACCGCCGCGTTTGTGGGGTATCTCGGGCTGGCGACGCCAAATTTCCTGCTTGCGCTGATCCTCTTTTACTATGGCAACAAATACTTCGATCTGCCGATCGGCGGGTTGATGTCGCCGGAGTATGAGGGAGAACCGATGTCATGGGACAAAGTGAAGTCTATCCTTGTGCATCTCATCGTGCCGACATTTGTCATCGGCACCTCCGGTGCCGCTGCCATGATGCAGCGGCTGCGCGCAAACATGCTGGACGAACTGAGCAAGCCCTATGTCGAGACGGCCAGGGCCAAAGGGCTTGGCCCCGCGAAACTTCTGGCAAAGTATCCGCTGCGCATGGCGTTCAACCCGTTTGTCGCGGATATCGGGAACCTGCTGCCGGCCATGGTGTCCGGCTCGGTTCTGGTCTCGGTAGTTCTGGGGCTGCAAACCATCGGCCCCTCCCTGCTGACGGCCCTCAAGTCCCAGGATCAGTTCCTGGCGGGTTTCGTGCTGATGTTCGTTGCGCTGCTGACGCTGATCGGCACGATGATCTCTGATCTGCTTCTGGTGCTTCTCGATCCGCGCATACGCTACGGGGCGCGCGGCTCATGAAGAAACTGCCCGACGGTCGCTGGATTGACGAAGCCCCCTGGTCCGATGATGCAAATCTGTCGGCACTGGAACGATCGGACATGGATGCACCGAACTGGGTGCTGGTCTGGCGCAAGTTCAAACGCCATAAGCTGGGGCTGATTTCGGGCATTTTTCTTCTGCTCAGCTATCTGATGCTGCCTGTGGCGGGCTTTATTGCGCCCTACACACCAAACGAGCGCAGTGCGGATTACCTCTATGCACCGCCGCAGTCGATCAATCTGTGGCACGAAGGCGAGTTTGTCGGGCCATTTGTCTATCCGACCACGGCAACCGCTGATCTGGTCAACTACCGATGGACCTACGAGACAGATACCAGCCGGCCTATGCCCCTGCTGTTCTTCTGCGAGGGTGAGCGCTATAATCTCTTTGGTTTTATTCCGTCAGATACGCATCTCTTTTGCGCACCAGAGGGTGCCACTGTCTTTCTGTGGGGCTCAGACCGGCTGGGACGCGATGTGTTCAGCCGCATTCTCTATGGCGCTCAGCTTTCGCTGACGGTGGGCCTGATCGGCATTACCGTTTCCTTCGCACTCGGCATCTTCTTCGGATCTGTTGCAGGTTACTTTGGCGGGCGGACAGACTGGGCGATAAACCGGGTCATTGAGATCCTGCGGTCCCTGCCCGAGCTGCCATTGTGGCTGGCACTGTCGGCAGCGGTCCCGTCCAACTGGGGGCCTGTCGCGGTATTCTTTATCATTTCCATCATTCTGGGCATTCTCGACTGGCCGGGGCTGGCGCGGGCCGTGCGCAGTAAGTTCCTGAGCCTTCGCGAAGAGGAATACGTGCGCGCCGCCGAGATGATGGGGGCCAAACCGGGTCGGGTGATCCGGCGGCACCTGTTACCCAATTTCATGTCGCACCTGATCGCCTCGGCAACACTTTCAATTCCCGCGATGATCCTTGGCGAAACGGCTCTGAGCTTTCTGGGTCTGGGCCTGCGCGCCCCCGCCGTCAGCTGGGGTGTGATGCTCAATGATGCGCAGAACCTTGCCTCGATCGAGATATACCCATGGACCGCGATTCCGATGCTGCCCATCATCTTTGTGGTACTCGCCTTCAATTTTCTGGGTGATGGTCTGCGCGCATCACTCGATCCTTACAAAACCTGACCCCCTGCTTCACTCTTGAAACAGAACCTGAGGGGCGCTATGCCTGAACCCGGTCCTGCTACGATGCCGGACGACGGAGATTTTATGTTGGAGATTGCGGCACGCCGCTGAGGTCCGCCTGACCGGACCGAACTGAGCCAGAAGACGTCCTCGCGTGATGCAGGGCGGCTTTCGTGCTGACCCAGACTCCGGGACAACTCCATTGAATATATCAAAACAGGAACAGCGTGTGCTGCACGTGCTGGCGCAGGGTGGCGCCGTTCATTTCAAACGTCTGCCGAACGGCAAAGTCAGCAGCGTGATCTGTTTCACGCGGAACGGGCACGTGCTGTCAGACTGCACACTGAAAACCTTCGAACGCCTGAGGAAACGGCGCTTTATCAAATCAGAAAACGGACGGCCATACCGCGCGACACGCGTCGGGCTTCTGGCTGTCAACGCGCAACAGAACAATCGCTGAGGAGCATAAAATGACAAAACCAGTTCTGCGGGCTGCAACCCGCGCCGATATCCCTGATCTCAGGGCAGTACTCGAAGGCACAGACCTTTTCCCGCCCGAGATGCTGCAAGACCTTATGGAGCCGTTTCTGAGCGGTACCGATGAGGACTTCTGGCTGACGGTCACGACAGACGGAACTGCAGCAGGACTGTGCTGGTGCAGACCTGAGCCGCTGACGGACGGCACATGGAATATGCTGGCGCTTGGGGTCCTGCCGGCGCGTCACGGACAGGGTCTCGGAGCGGCTCTGGCAGCCAGTGCCGAAACGCGACTGCGCGAGACAGGGCAACGCATGCTCATCGTCGATACCTCGGGCAGCAGCGATTTCGAAGGTGCCCGCACCTTTTACCGCGCCTGCAACTATAAACAGGTCGCGGTTATCCCTGACTACTGGGCGGCGGGTGATGACAAAGTGACCTTCTGCAAAATGCTGCAATAAAACATACAGGGACCCGCGTCGCATCCGGTGCGGGTCTCCGACAGTGCGACACCAGGCGTGATACCTGAAAACCGCCCTTTCACAGCGCGGACACGATGGTTCTGGCCCGGCCACCCGGCAACCGCAGAAGGTATCAGCGGTCGTCGCCGCCAGCTTCCTCGCCGTCGAGCAGCTCTTCTTCAATGGCGGCCTGAGCAGCTGCACTGACTGCTTTGCGGTCCTCGTCCGTCAGCTCCTCAGGGTCTTTGTCCCCGGCCAGCCTGACCGTCACTTCGCGGTGTGCAAAACGGATACCCTCGCGTTCGAACAGCGCTCTGATCTCCTCGTAAACCTTTTTACGCACCAGCCACTGGTCGCCTGGTTTGGTCATGAATTTGACCCGGATGATCATTGCAGAATCCTGCATTTCGATGACGCCCTGCGATTTGAGCGGCTGGATAAAGTTATCTCCGATCACGGGATCGTCCAGCAGTTCAACACCCAGTTTCTTGATCAGTTTGCGCACTTTTTCGACGTCCGTGTCGTACGTCACCCGCAGCGGCAGCTTCATGATCACCCAGTCGCGCGAATAATTGGTCATGACCTGTATTTCGCCAAAGGGAATTGTATGCAGCGCACCCAGATGGTGACGCAGCTGGAAAGACCGGACCGAGATCTTTTCCACGGTCCCCTTGACCCCGCCGATATCAAGGTATTCGCCCTTGCGGAACGCGTCATCGAACAAAAAGAAACCGCCCGAGAAAATGTCGCGCACCAGCGCCTGGCTGCCAAAGCCAACCGCAACACCGACCACACCGGCACCGGCAAAAAGCGGTCCAACATTTACGCCCAGTTCGAGCAGGACAATGAGCACGATCGTGACCAGCAGAACAATCAGGATGAAATTCCGGAAGAGCGGCAGGAGTGTTGCGAGACGGCTGGCGCTGCTGCCACCGCCCTCGTCGCCCAGTTCGCCTTCTTCCATGTCGCCCTGCTCTTCGCGGATCTTGTTGTCGATCCAGATGCGGAAAACGTGATAGACAATGTAGCCCAGAAACAGGATGACCATGATGTCCAGCAACTGCGTCGCGGCCGATTCAACCATCTGGGCAGAGTCGTTGTCCCAGATGTAAAAGAACGCGTAAACGCCAGCAACAAAGGCCAGAATACCCGCAACACGCCGCGCCAGACCTTCAAAGGTCGTCAGCTCCGCGCGTGGACGGATATCATGCATTTCGGCGATGTCGGCCATCGTCTCTTCGTCGGGCTCCTCTGTGCCGACCGTTTCTGCCTCATTGAGCGCACGCAGGGCCCGGGCGCGGGCAAAGCTGCGCTCGATGGCAAAATTGATCACACCATAGACCACAATGATCGACAGCAGGATCATGTATGCGCCGCCGATCAGAGGTATTGAGGAAGCGTTCCCGAGGACAAGATCATACGTCAGCTCTGCCCAGGCAAAGAGCACGTACAGGATGACCGCTGGTGCCCAGACAGCCGAGAGCATACGCACAAGCCAGCTGACCTCGCCTACCGGTTTCCCCTGCCGGATCGCGTAGGAAATAGCACGACGGTTTACCAGCACCATCAGGATATTCAGCAGCACCACAGCCGCGGACAGCAAAGAGGACAAGAAGGCATAAACGTCGTAATTGAGGCCCAGTTCACCGATCCATACGCCAAAAAGGATCGTACAGATATCAAAGGCAGCAACGATATACAGCCAGCGGTGCAGATGTCTTGCATCGCGGGTGGTAAGCACCGGAATCCGGTACTGCTCCATATAGGGTGACAGAATCATGCGCCACAGAACTGCGGCAAACCGGCTCAGAAAATAGGCCACATTCACGATGCTGGCAGTAAACTGGATCGCCGGGTCTTTGATCGGCCCCCACAGCAATGCTCCGAGCACATAGGCCACCACCATCGAGACGACAATGCCGACCACGCCCAGGACAAACCGGAAAACGAGCCAGGGCATCTTTTCAGAGTACCCATGTGGATTTTCCCGCGTCCGGGCAACCACCCAGCTCTTGGCAATTTTCGGACCGTAGATGTACCGCTCCACAAGAACACCCACGCCGAAGAGCAGAAGCGAATACATCACTACCTCTGCGAAAACACGGATTTCGCCGGTGGGGCTGGTGGCGCGCAGGATATACACCACCTCGTTGAAGGCGTTGGGCAGATCGAGAATCCGTTCGACCAGTGCAGTCCGGAACCGCACAACCGTGTCCTGCGCCTTCATAAGGCCGGAACCTTCAGTGCTTTCAATGTCTTCCGCAGGTGCCTCCGGCGCTGAGGTCAGAACGATCTCACCGTCCGGTCCGATGACCACCACCCCGACTCCGGCCTCTGCAGCCTGACGCATAATTTCGGATACACGGGCGTTTTCGACGTCTGCAGCGCTGTCACCGCTGGCCGCCGAGAAGAGTGAACCAAGACCCTGTGCGTCTGCCGCACCGGATCCGGGGGCACCTGCGGTCAGCAGTATCATCATAGACAGAGCGAGCAGGATCAGGCGCATAAAGAGCACTTTCCGGAAACTGTTAACGGTCCGGACCGTAGGGGAGGCAGCAGGGCATTGCAATTGGACATCAGTTCACGCGCCCGATCTCAGTCGTGTTTTGCACCCGCGCCGGATTTATGCCAGGAAGCCTTGGGAGCACGGCGCAGTCCGTGAACGAACGACCCGGGGAACGGCCCATGCGCCTGAAAAACAGAAAAATCGCTGACCGGTGCGCAGCCCCTGCCAGCCGGTGCTCAGGATGAACGTGCAGGATCGGGCAGGCAAGCCTGCGGAGACCTGCGACGGGCAGAGCAGCGTGCGCGCATCTCGCACGATGTTCTACAGCCACGACACCTTTGGTCTGGGGCATCTTCGCCGCTCGCGTGCGCTGGCCTCCGCGCTGACGGCCTCTGATCCGGGCACATCGGCCATCATCCTTACGGGCTCGCCGATTGCCGGGCGCTTTACCTTTCCCGAGCGGGTTGACCACGTGCGCCTGCCCGGCGTCTCCAAACTGCCGGACGGCTCCTATGTCAGTCAGACGCTGGGCCTGAATATCGATGAGACAACAGCACTGCGGTCCGGGCTGATACAGACCGCGATAGAGCAATATGATCCGGACCTGCTGATCGTCGACAAAGAGCCCACAGGGTTTCGCGGTGAACTGCTGCCGACACTTGAATGGCTGGCGTCACGCGGCACAACACGCTGTGTGCTGGGCCTGCGCGATGTTCTCGACGAAGCCAGTGTTCTGCGCGCGGAATGGGAGCGCAAGGGGGCTATCGAAGCGGCTGAACAGTTTTATGACGAGATCTGGGTCTATGGTCCCAGATCCGTCTATGATCCGACCGAGGGGCTGGGCCTGTCACAGGCAACCCGGGACCGGATGTACTGGACAGGCTATCTGCGCCGCGAAGTGACGGATGCCGCCGAAACACCCGAAAATCCCTATGTGCTGATCACCCCCGGCGGTGGCGGCGATGGTCAGGCCATGGTCAGTCTGGTCCTGTCTGCCTATGAATCCGACCCGACACTGAAACCGGATGCCATTCTGGTTTATGGTCCGTTCCTGTCCGGAGATGTGCGCGACGCATTTGACGCGCGTGTTGCGGCGCTTAACGGGCGGGTCACCGCCGTCGGATTTGACGCCCGGATCGAAACACTTTTCGCAGGCGCGCAGGGCGTGGTCTGCATGGGTGGTTACAACACGTTCTGCGAGGTGCTGTCCTTTGATCAGCGCGCAGTTATCGTACCGCGTACCGTACCACGCCTTGAGCAGTGGATCCGCGCATCGCGCGCTGAAGAGCTCGGGCTGGTGCGCATGCTGGACGAAAAACGTGATGGTATGACGCCGGCCTCTATGGTCCGTGCCATCCGCGGTCTGCCGGCACAGTCAAAGCCATCAGAGGCCGGCGCCGACGGCCTGCTCGACGGGCTGGACGTGGTGGTCCGCCGGGCCGGGGCCCTGGTGGCAAAAAGATGACCCGACCAGACTGCGCACCACTGGCGGTGGTGGTGAAGGGCTGGCCGAGGCTGTCAGAGACATTCATCGCACAGGAACTTGTTGCTCTGGAAGAGGCAGGGCTGGCCTTTGAAATCTGGTCCCTGCGCCACCCGACAGACAAAAAAACGCACCCGCTGCATGACCGGCTGCAGGCCCCGGTGCGCTATCTGCCGGAATACCTGCGCGATGCTCCCCTGCGCGTCTTGCTGGGGTTTCTCAGTGCTCTGCGGCGCCCCGGATTTACGGCCGCCTGGCGGATGATCCGCGCTGACTATGCCCGGGACCGGACACCGAACCGACTGCGGCGGTTCGGCCAGGCCTGTGTTATGGCGCGCGAACTGCCCGGAGATACGCGCGCGCTCTATGCGCACTTTCTGCATACACCTTCGTCGGTGGCCCGCTATGCTGCGATTCTGCGCGGACTGCCCTGGTCCTTTTCAGCGCATGCCAAGGACATCTGGACGTCACCGGAATGGGAACTGCGTGAAAAACTGTCCGCTGACAGTTTCGGTGCCGCCTTTGGCGCGACCTGCACCGGGTTTGGCGCCGAGCATCTGCAGAACCTTGCGGATTCGCCTGATCGTGTTGATCTGGTGTACCATGGTCTCGATCTGGCGCGGTTCCCCAAGCCGCCCGAGCGCCTCATGAGGGCGCCGGATGCGCCGCTTGCTCTGATGTCTGTAGGCAGGCTCGTGGAAAAGAAGGGCTTTGACCGGCTGATTGATGCCCTTGCGCTGCTGCCTGAAGACCTCAACTGGCACTGGACGCATATCGGCGGCGGCGCTCTGAAAGACGAGATGCAAAGCCGCGCCGCAGCGCGCGGTGTGGCTGGTCGTATCATCTGGAAAGGCGCACAGGATCAGCCCGAAGTCATTGCAGCCATGCGTGCTGCGGATCTTTTTGTGCTGCCCAGCCGGGTTGCCGACGACGGAGACCGCGACGGGCTGCCCAACGTGCTGATGGAAGCCGCCAGCCAGAAACTGCCGATCCTTTCGACACCGGTGTCCGCCATACCCGAGTTCATCGATACAGGCGTACATGGCATTCTCACAGACGACGCACCCGAAAGCATCGCAACAGCCATTAAAGAATTTGCATCTGACCCGGCCCGCGGCCCCGCGCTTGCCGCCGCCGCCTATGACCGCCTGGTCAGCGATTTCGGTATGGAACCGGGCATTGCCAGGCTGGTCCGTCGTCTGCGCGAAACCATGGACAACGCTGCATGAAACGCGTGGCCTTTTATGCGCCGATGAAGCCGCCGACCCATCCAGTGCCGTCCGGAGACCGGGCGATGGCCCGTGCCCTGATGCAGGCGCTCAGCTGCGCAGGATATCAGCCGGATCTGGCCTCCGATCTCCAGACGCGCGATGGCCGGGGTGAGCAGAAAACCCAGGAGGCGATAACCACAGCCGCAGCTGCCGAGACCGGTCGCGTTATCGCCACCGGGCGCAAGGCAGACTGGCAGGCCTGGGTCACCTATCACAACTACTACAAGGCACCGGACCTGCTGGGTCCTGACGTTGCTGCGGCTCTGGACATCCCCTACATCCTCGTCGAGGCAACGCGGGCCCGCAAACGGCTCGGCGGCGCCTGGGACGGTTTTGCCCGGGCCGCTGAAGCCGCCTGTGACGCTGCGGCAACCATCTGTTATCTGACTGAAAGGGATGCGGACGCACTGCGCCGTGATGCACCCGCTGGACAGAAGCTGGTACACCTGCATCCGTTCCTTGGCAGCGACAGGCTGCCAGCGGCGTCATCTCTTGACGGACCGATGATAAGCGTGGGCATGTTCCGCGCCGGCGACAAGCTTGCCTCGTACAGGCTCATTGCCGAAACACTCGGACAGCTCGAAATCCCCGAATGGCGCCTGAAGATTGTGGGCGACGGTCCCGCTCGTGAACAGGTGCGCGACCTGATGGCACCCTTTGGGGAAAGGGTGGGTTTTGCAGGGGAACTCGACGCCGCGGCGCTTGATGCAGCCCTTTCAACGTCAAGCCTGTTGCTCTGGCCCGGCGTAAATGAGGCATTCGGGATGGTATATCTGGAGGCGCAGGCCGCCGGCCTGCCGGTTGTTGCACAGGACAGACCCGGTGTCCGGGACGTACTGGCTCCGGGACACCGGCCTGATCCGGCTTCCGGCGCCAGCGCTCTTGCGTCAGCTGTCAGCGCCCTTTTGCGCGACAGACCCGAACGACAACGGCGCGGCGCTGATGCCCGGGCCTATGTTGCGGAGAATCATATGCTGGCCGGTGCTGCGCGCACTCTGGGATCGCTGATAGGAAGCGCCGCAGCGTGATACGGCTTGCAATCATACGGCACGGGCACACGGCCTGGAACCGCAGCGGCCGCATCCAGGGTCGCAGTGATATCCCTCTTGATACAGATGCCACAGCCGCCCTGGCCAGACGCTGTCTGCCTGAGCCATGGGACACCGCCGATCTCTGTGCCAGCCCACTGATGCGGGCACAGCAGACCGCCGAGCTGATCAGCGGCAGAACGCCACGTGCTGATGATGCCCTTATCGAGATGAACTGGGGAGCGTGGGAGGGCATGGAAGGCCAGAACCTCCGCGACGACCCGGCCAGCGGTTTCCGCGATATCGAGAACTGGGGCTGGGACTATCGCCCTCCTGGTGGTGAAAGCCCTGAGGATCTGCGCGCGCGTCTGGTGCCATGGGCCGAAAGCCTCCGCCAGGACACCGTAGCCGTCTGTCATATCGGGGTTATGCGGGTACTTCTGGCCATCGCTGCAGGATGGGATTTCAGCGGTCCTGCCCCGTTTCGCATCAAGCGGGACCGATTGTATATCATCAGCCCGGACCCGGATGGCTGGCGCAGCGAACAGGACCCTGTGCGTCTGGCGGAGCGGGATGCATGAGGGTCATGATCGTCGTCACGCATCTGCTGGGAACCGGCCACCTGGCCCGTGCCCTCACGCTCGCGCGGGCCTTTGATGCGGCCGGTCACACATCCTGCGTCGTTTCAGGCGGTATGCCCGTTCCACACCTGACCACCGGCGAGACTGAACTGATCCAGTTACCTCCACTGCGCTCCGATGGCACATCCTTCGCGCGCCTTCTGGATGAGACAGGCACACCTGCCGGCGCAGAAATAATGACCGCGCGCAGCACTGCGCTGACATCGGCGATAACGGCATGTGAACCTGACGTCCTGATTACCGAATTGTTCCCCTTCGGCAGAAGAGTCCTGAAAGACGAATTCCTCGTCGCGCTGGAAACCGCGGCAGCACTGAACCCCGCCCCTCTTATCCTGTCATCCGTGCGAGACATTCTCGCTCCCCCTTCCAAACCCGCGCGGGTCAGCGCAACAGCTGATGTTCTGGACCGGTTTTACGATGCCGTTCTGGTACATGCCGACGCTTCCATCTCGCCACTGGAGGACAGCTGGCCGGTAACCCCTGAAATCAGACAGAAACTGCGATACACAGGGTATGTCGCCAGACCGGCCGCGGCCGGAAAGCCACACACCGATCGCACCGGTATTGTGGTCAGTACCGGCGGCGGTGCTGTTGCAGATCACCTCTTTGACATCAGTATCGCCTGCGCGCGTGATATGCCCCGGCAGCAATGGCACCTGCTGGTCACAGGAGAGAATGCCGCCGAACGGATCGCGCGGTTTCAGAGAAGCGCGGGGCCAGGTGTTGAGGTCACGCCTGCCAGCAATGCTTTTGCCGAATTGCTGCGCCGCGCGGCAGCTTCTGTATCGCTTTGCGGCTACAACACGGCACTGGATGTGCTGCAGACGGATGTACCGGCCGTTTTCGTACCATTTGACGCAGACGGTGAAACAGAGCAGACCCTGCGCGCCCGGGCGCTCGCCAGACAGGCAGGAATAAGCCTGCTGCCGAACAGCGCGCTGGCCCCCGATACTCTGAAATCTGCAATTCAGTCCGTGATCACCGCCCCGGCCCGATCCGCCCCGGCGGGCATTTTTGACGGCGCGTCTGAGAGCGTCAGTATCGCCGAAGCCCTCTGGAAAGGTAAGTATGCAGACTGACTGGACACCGCTGCGTCAGGAACTCGCAAGATGCCGTGCCGCCGGTGTGCCACTGCCGGTCTGGTGGCGGGATGATGACGCCGTTACGCATACGCCGGCGCTTGATCGACTTTGTGGGCTTTCAGAAGACCTCGGTCTTGCAGTTCATATCGCGGTGATCCCTGAGCCCGCCGACCAGACGCTGGCAGCAGCTGTGAGTGCGCACAGCTGTCTGGTGCCCCTGGTGCATGGGTGGCAGCACATCAACCACAGCTGCGAAGGTCAGAAGAAAGCCGAATTCGGACGGGTTCGGGCCAGTGCCGCCGGAGAACTGGACGCCGGTCTGAAACGCCTGAAACATCTGTTCGGTTCGCGCCTGCTACCGGTGTTTGTTCCGCCCTGGAATCGTCTGGACCCCGGGTTCTGCAACGACCTGGCGCACCTTGGGTATGCAGGCGTGTCGACGTTCCTGCCGCGGGTCTCGCGCTGCGCGGCACCTGGCCTGATGCAGGTCAACACACATATCGATCCGATCAGCTGGCACGGAGGGCGGGGTCTTGTCCTGCCGGAAACGCTGGTTAAGCTGACCGTGCAGACACTGACAGACCGACGTGCCGGTAAAACCGATCCGGCAGAACCTCTGGGGCTGTTAACGCACCACCTTGTGCACGACGAAGAGGTCTGGCAGTTCTCCGGACGCTGGGTGCGCGAAATGCTGGATGGCGGCGCGGAACCGTCCTCACCACTGCAACAGGAGTCCCCCGATGAGCAGGCTTGAATCCATGCGGCGCAGGCTGACCGCGCAGATTGATGGTATTAACTGGGCGGCAGAGCAGATTGCGGGCCTGTCGGGGGATGTCCTTGAGCTGGGGCTGGGCAATGGCCGCACATATGACCACCTGCGCGAGAACCTCCCGGGTCGCCGTATCTGGGTGATTGATCGTGTGCTCAAGCCACATCCTTCCTGTGTGCCGCCCGGAGAAGATTTCCTGCTGGGCGAAGCGGAGGAAATGCTGGCCGAACTGGCCACCCGCGGCGCACAGATGGCACTGGCGCATTATGATTTCGGGTTTGGTGACAAGGCCCGGGATGTCGAGGAAGGCGCACGCCTGTCGCCGCTGATTGCGCCGCTGATGTTATCCGGCGGCCTTGTTGTCAGCCAGCAGCCCCTGGTCGGTTTCGAGCAGATACGGGGCCCCGACACCATCGATCCCGAGCGCTATCTCTTCTTCCGGGCGCCCTGAACTGATCCAGGTAAACGGCCTGAATTTTTTGCGTGAACCACACGCAGCATCGGTGTAGAATCGCCTGTGAAAGCGCACTTTGAAAGGACCCTTCAGATGCTGAGAGCCGCACTTCTTCTGACCGTTGTACTGAGCCTTACCGCCTGTGAAACAACCAAAGGCATTGGCCGCGACGTCCAGAACGCGGGCGAAGCGCTCGACGAACAGTTCTGAAGCTGACCCGGCGCAGAAGGCTCAGCCGTTCAGCGCCGCACAGTTCCGGCAAAGCGCGGTTTCCGGCAGGACGTCCATGCGGGCGGCGGAAATTTCGTTCCCACAGCTGAGACAGCTGCCATAAGTGCCGTCCCGCAGCCGGGCCAGTGCGGCATCAATGCGGGCGACTTCATCAAGCTCTGCCTGCCCCAGAGCCTCCAGCACCTCATCACCCTGCCGTTCCGTTGCAAAATCCTCGTAGTCGCGGGTGGGAGTTTCGTCCAGGGCCTGTTCTACCTCAATAAGATGTCCGACCAGCTCACGCCGGCGGGACAGAAGAATGCCTTTCTGCTTCTCCATATCCATCGCGTGTCTCCTCGTTGAATGGGGAAAGCATGGCGCAACAGAACGTGCGGCGCATTGATCTGGATCAGCAGAAGAAGAAGGGTTGGAAAGGCGAAAGGCGCCAGGGGATCGGACCGAAATCCAGACCCGTGCCCTGCGGCACAACCTGACGCCTTCTTGAACCTTATCATCCCCCCAGAGGGCGACAGCAGGCCCAGCTTGCGAAAAGCGTCACCGCCCGTCGCCGGAACCGTCTGCATTGCTGCCGACTGTTCCCCGCATCACCCCTGCCGTCGCTGCCTTCCAACCTGATCCCTTGCGGGATCGCAGTTTTTCGACCTGCTCCGGCACCCGCTGCCCGTTCGTCACGACCCTTTCGGGTCCACACGATCCGACCTGCTTCCGATCACCGTTCCTGCCCAGAGCTGCATCATTGATCCGTCTCTGAACGCTCGCGGCCACCGGGGCCTCTGCGTCCGCCTCTTTGTTCCGAAGACCTCTGAAGCGGTGAGATAACGATGCGTCAGAGGGACCCGTTCTGGCAATGAAAAAATGACGTTGAGGCCAAATTTATTGTGGATAAGCTGTTGAAAACTATGGGGTTTCAACCTGTGGATAAACGGGGGATAACCCGGTTTTTGCCTGCTTTCCGGCGCACTTGCCGCAGCGCGGAAAAGCTGTGGAAAGTGGCGTCTTCGCGAGGGTCGTTTTTCGATGACCCGCAGGTCCCGAGAGGTGCCGGAGAGGCAGAATCACCGCGACGGGGCCCCGGGTAGAGACTGTGCCAAGGGACCATTCAGAGGTGTCGGTGGGGTCGGCGCTGGTTCAGGCGCAGCCTGACAAAAGGTCCGGGGGACCTTTTGCAGCGCCAACGGGTGGAGCCCCGGGGGAGAGGCACCTGGAAGCTGGCGGTGTCTTGTGAGCCCCGGTCGACTCCGCAATGGCTGCGCCATCGCTCTGTCTCCCCCGCAGGAGCTGCGCACCCACGTGCCCGCCCCGTGGGGGTGGGTGAGGCCTAGTCAGGCGCAGCCAGATTAAATGATCCGGGGGATCATTTGAAAGGCCGAACGCACGATCCGCAAGGATCGGGCCGGACGGAAATCAAGCGGACACTTAGAATTTGAATCGCCAGCGCCAGAACCGAGGGGCGGGAAGCGAAGCGCCCGCCCCGTGGGGGCGGTTCGGGCGCTTCAAATCTGAAGGATTTGTATTGACATTTGGTTGAGTATCGGTTGCCCATCTCAGAAGTATTTTCGCCAGCTTTTAAGAAAGTCCGAATAATTGCAAAGTGATCAATTCAAAAAACACTCAGCTTGGGCGCTTTTGGATCAAGCAGAACAAAGTCTTAAGGGTTACACGAAAGATTCGCTTCTGCTACCAAAATACCAAGAAGCTAAATCCAAAATTGGATACGTTCGTTGGCTGCTAGAGCAGTCAGACCCTTCACTTTTTGCTTCAAAAGAGCTCGACCAAATAAGCTCAGGTGGTTTGCAGAACATTGTGAATGTATTGAATGCGAATATATCGTCGCCTCAAAACTTAAGTCAGCTTGACCCTCATTTCACGTCAATTATGCAGCAAATTCCGTATCCAAGGGTGCGCAAGATCTTCAGATCTGAAACTTCCGAAGCAATTGACGAATTTCGGTCAATGATAGCGACCGTAGAAAGCGGATTTAGAGCCAGTATCGAACAAGCCCAAAATCAAGTGGACTTGATAAACAAGAAGCTTGAAGGAGCGACTCAGGGGATTGAACAGCTATCCTCAGATCTGCAATCAATGAAAGCACAGGTTCAAAGCCAAACCGAAGTTTGGGAAAATGAACAAAAAGCTGAAATTGCGGAGCGTCTAGGTGAACTGAACACTGAATTTGAAGAGTCCCAGACAAGACGACGAACTGAGAATGACAAGCAAGTTGAACGGATTTCAGAGCTTTTGGACAAAGTTCGATCTGAGGCTCAAGCGTCTCATATCGAAGCCCGAAAGACAATGCATGGAATTGAGTCGGATTTAGCAACTTGGCGGCAGAAAGAGCTAGCCAGTGCCGAGGAAACTCTTGGAAAGATTAGAAATATTTATGAGGTTGTTGGCCAAACTGCAATGGCCGGGGACTTTGAAAAAGCGGCAAAGGAAGAAGCGAGCAATGCTTGGTGGTTTTCCCTTGCAGCAACGATTTTCTTTATAATTGCACCCGTATTCTTTGCATATCAATGGGCATCACTGGATTTAACCAAACAAGACTACGCAGGCATTTTGTCTAAGATAACCGGGTCAGCGGTGTTTTTAATCCCCGCCGCATATTTTGCGTCCACAGCTCAACGGCACCGCCGCGTTGCAACAGCTCTCAGATCTCTTGGAGTAAGGGTTGCTACGTTCGATGCCTATCTTGCAAACTTTGATGATAAAGAACGTACCGCGATCAAAGCGGATATGGCCTCTGTGTTTTTCGACGCGAATATTAGCCCAGACAAAATTAGAACTGCTTCCAGAAAAGAGATGGAACAATCAATAAGTGTCTACGCGAAGTTGATCGATCGACTTGAAGCTACGGTAGGCAAAGCAACCGGTTCAGGCTCCTAACCATCCATCTTGAGCGCCGAAATAAACGCTTCTTGCGGAATATCCACCTTCCCGAACTGCCGCATCTTCTTCTTACCAGCCTTCTGCTTATCCAGCAGTTTGCGCTTCCGGGTGGCATCCCCCCCATAACACTTGGCCGTCACGTCCTTGCGCATGGCTGAGAGCGTTTCCCGCGCGATGACCTTGCCGCCAATCGCGGCCTGGATCGGGATTTTGAACATGTGGCGCGGGATCAGGTCCTTGAGTTTTTCGACCATGGCGCGGCCCCGCTGTTCGGCGCGGTCGCGGTGGACCATGGTGGAGAGCGCGTCCACCGGCTCGTCATTGACCAGGATCGACATTTTGACCAGCTGGTCCTGGCGGTAGCCGATCATCTGATAGTCAAAGGAGGCGTAGCCCTTGGTCACCGATTTCAGCCGGTCGTAGAAGTCAAACACCACCTCGTTGAGCGGCAGGTCATAGACGACCATGGCGCGCGAGCCCGCATAGGTGAGGTCGAGCTGGATGCCGCGGCGGTCCTGGCAGAGTTTGAGCACATCGCCCAGGTAGTCGTCGGGCACGAGAATGGTTGCCTTGATGCGCGGCTCCTCCAGGTGGTCGACGAGGGTGAGGTCAGGCATGTCGGCGGGGTTGTGCAGTTCCATCATCGTGCCATCCTTCATGTGGATGTGGTAGATGACGGAGGGCGCGGTGGTGATCAGTTCGATGTTGTATTCACGTTCGATCCGGTCGCGGATCACCTCAAGGTGCAGCAGGCCCAGAAAGCCGCAGCGGAAGCCAAAGCCCAGGGCGGCAGAGGTTTCCATTTCATAAGAGAAGGAGGCGTCGTTGAGGGCCAGTTTCTCAATGGCGTCGCGCAGGTCCTCGAATTCGGCGGAATCGACCGGGAAGAGGCCGCAGAAGACCACCGGCTGGGAGGGTTTGAAGCCCGGCAGCGCATTCTCGGTGCCCTTTTTCTCGTGGGTGATGGTGTCGCCGACGCGGGTGTCGCGCACCTGTTTGATCGAAGCGGTCAGAAAGCCGATCTCTCCGGGGCCAAGCGCGTCGATTTCGGTCATGGCGGGGCGGAAGACACCGATACGGTCCACGTGGTGGGTGGAGTTGTTGGAGAGCATGCGGATGCGCTCGCCCTTTTTCAGCTGGCCGTCCATGATGCGCACCAGAACGATGACGCCCAGGTAGCTGTCGTACCAGCTGTCCACCAGCATGGCCTTGAGCGGCGCGTCAGGGTTGCCGGTGGGCGCGGGCAGTTTCTGCACGATGGCTTCGAGCGTTTCAGTGATGCCCTGGCCGGTTTTTGCAGAGACCCGGATAGCGTCGGTGGCATCGATGCCAATGACGTCCTCGATCTGTTCGGCAACGCGGTCACAGTCAGAGGCGGGCAGGTCGATCTTGTTCAGCACCGGCACGATTTCGTGGTCGGCCTCGATGGCGTGATAGACATTGGCCAGGGTCTGCGCCTCGACGCCCTGCGTGCTGTCGACCACCAGAAGCGAGCCTTCGACCGCGCGCATGGAGCGGGAGACCTCATAGGCAAAGTCAACGTGACCCGGCGTGTCGATCAGGTTGAGAACATAGTCTTCACCGTTTTCAGCGGTATAGTTGATCCGAACGGTCTGGGCCTTGATCGTGATGCCGCGTTCGCGTTCGATGTCCATACTGTCGAGCATCTGCTCTTTCATGTCCCGGTCAGCCACCGTGTTGGTAGACTGAATGAGGCGGTCAGCGAGCGTTGATTTCCCGTGATCGATGTGCGCGACAATCGAGAAATTGCGGATATGCGAAAGCGGTGTCATGGTGGGGATATGGAGTGGAATGCGGGGGCGGTCAAGGTGAGTTGGTGCAATGGTTCTGTGGGTGAAAACAGTCACCCGGCACGGACGGCAGAATGAGGATTGAACTGCTGCTGACAGCGCTTGCGCTGGTTGCTGTCGTGCTGGCAGTTCCTGCTGTGCTTGCAGGGCCCGGAGCCGCGGGCCTGATACCTCTGCTGGTTGCGACGACATACGCCCTCGCCGTGGTCGTTGCTGTTCTGCGGATTGGCGGGCGGGGACAGTCGGCTGCGCTCAGAGAAAGCCTGCGCAGTGCTGGCTACCGCCCCACATATGATCTGCTGCTGCGCGGCGTCCTGAGGCGCGCACGCCGCTGGGTCGGCGCTGATGAGCCGTCTGATACCACGGCGCCAGTGTCCGTTCTGATGCGGCAGGCTCTGACCTTCAGACTCCTCGATCGCGCGCTGCTTCTGGCGGTGATCTATCCGCTGTTCAGCCTTCTGATTTTCTGGGGCACGACAGGCCTCGATGCGGTTCTGGGGCAGACCATAATCATTGCTGCGGCAGATCCATGGTGGACAGGACCTCTCGCACTGGCGGTGATCCTTCTGATCGCAGGTGGCCCGCACTATATTGCGCTCGGCGAACGGCATCTGCGCGGAGCGCTGGCAGGCATGGCGGGCTATCTCGACCTTATCGCATTCGCCATCGGTGGTTCTGTCCTGATCCTGATGGACTTTCCATGGTTCACCACGTCCGCCATTCTGGCTGTAGGTTTTGCAGCTCTCTGGGCATTCTCCGGCTTTCTTGCAGGGGTACCCGCAATGGCAGTTGCCACAGTCCTGGCGCTGACCGGACCGCTGGCCTTTGCGCTGCACGGCCTGCTCCCGGGTGCTGCGGCGTTCTTTGGCGCCGCGCTGATCGCACTTGTCGCGGCCCTGATACATCTTATTGCCGTCGACGTCTTCCGCAGCAGGAACAGTCCGGATATCGCAGGGGCGCTGGCTTTTGGGATTCCTGTCATCACGATGGCGGCCGCTCTTCTTCTGGTTCCCCTTGGCGAAACCGGTGACTGGAGCGGTGCCATCCGGATCAGCATTCTGATCCTGATTGTCGCGCCCGTCGTCAATGTCATCTTTGATGTCATCAGCTTTACCGTCACGCTGGCCTTTACCGAACGGGGACGCCATGGACAGACCCTGCTCTGGGCGTTCGCAGACATCGCGGTTGCAGTCTTTCTGTTTCTGGCTCTGGGCAGCACGCTGGTCTGCGCCACAGCGGCGCTGGAATGGCTGTCGGGCACTCCTTTCGTGAATCTTGAACGGCTGCTCGATTCGACCTGGAATACAAGTCGTTACTGGTGGCTTTACCTGATGATGTTCTCGACCCTGCTGCCGAGTGTTGTGCATGTGAGCATCGCAGCACTGAGCCTGCAGTCCCTTGCGCCGGCCAGCTGGCGCGAAGCGCTCTGCACCCGGATCGATGCAGCCCGCAACGGAAACATCAGCGCCCGCCTGAGCGCCCCGCTGACCCTCGCAGCCCTCTGGACAGGCTGCCTCGCCCTGGTGTTTGGCGCCATAGCGGGCATTCTGATGATCCTGTGGAACCTCGGCCTCGCCTGGGGTGTAGTCTGGTACCGCCAGTGGCTGGACATGCTGGTCGTCTGGGGCGGTGGGTCGTGACGGTTGATCTGGTTTTATTGACCATCTTCCCTGCAAGCTCGACAAATCGCTGAGTTATCTGCCAGAAAAGGCCGAGCCTGTTACACCAGAGAAAGACTGTGCCATCATTCGATGGTTTCGCGCTGACAGAACCTTCGTTCCCAGGATGGCAGGGCGATACGCAGAACCCGAAAACGCATCTGAAGCGATGGTGCTGGTAGCGATAATCCTTGGCTGCACTGGATTGGAAGCGCTGATGAGCGGTCCGGTTGGCGCTGTCCCAAGCAGCATTGTTGGTGGATTCATCAGCAATCAGATGAAGCCCGGCCAGGCCGCAAAGGCAATCCAGGACAACGCCCTGACACCCTCAGACGTCTGAATACCCGAACCACGCCCCACAATTCGTGCGCTTTACTTCGATCCCCCGGTTCTTTCGCCACGTTTATCGCAACAATCAGACAGGCCATTGTCGCGAGGGCTGCAGTTGCCGGGGGTTCTGTGATCCAGATCACAGTCCGCCCCTGTCAAACCCGCTACCCTCCCGCCATAGTAGTAACCATGTTTGGGAGATAACGATGCCACTTACCGGATACCTTAAGATTGAGGACATCCCCGGCGAGAGCCAGCGCGCGGGGCATGAGGATGAGATTGACGTCTGGGGAATGCAGTTCGACGTACGCCAGATGGCCGGCCAACAGATCGGTCGCGGACGTGCCAGAGCACGGGCTGATATCGACCCGCTGGTCGTGCACAAGGCGGTTGATGCGTCCTCTCCGTACCTTGCAGACGCGGTGTGGCGCGGCAAGGCATTTCCGGAGGTAACACTGGCAGTCGCACGCACCTCCGGGGAAACCTCTCTCGATTACCTTGTAATCACAATGGAGAACGTGACCGTAACCGCCTGCGGATTTGGCAACGAGCAGCCCGGCGGAGAAGATGAGACCGTTTTTGAGCGCGTCGAACTGGAGTTTGAAAAAGTCAGTCTGCGCTATACCCGGCAAAACCAGGGCGGACTGCCCGATGCCGAACACGAAGTCGAGCTCGGTGGCTGATTGCCGGCCATCCGTCACTTTGGAACCATTCAGTCTCTAATTATTGACTATGGCCCTGTGCATTCGCGCACCGGCTTCCCCGCTTTGTGAGTTTGCGATCCGGATGCACACGCGTAAGGTGTATTCACACGCCCTCCCCTGAAAGGCCTCTCATGACACGTTCCGCTCTCCTCCGCTCTGCTGCCCTGCCTGCCGGCCTCCTGAGCCTCGCGTTGCCGTCGCTTTCCTCTGCCCAGGAACTCGATTTCTATGGTCACCTGAACCTTGGCATCATCAATGTCGACAACGGCGCAGGATCCAACACCAGCTTTACCGATAACGACAATTCCAACAGCCGCATCGGGCTGATTTACAAACAGGCCACCGGCAACGGCGGTGAATTCCGGTTCCATTTCGAAACCGCCCTCGGCTTTACCGGTTCCAGTTCCATAAGCGGCAGTGACGACGGTTTTGACGTGGATTACCGGCGTACCGAGCTGCGCAAATTTGAGGTGATCTACCGGTCACCGTCCTGGGGCACCCTGTCCTTCGGTCAGGGCAGCATCGCAACCGATGGCCTTGCCGAGGCGGATTTCTCCGGCACGTCGGTCATTGCCTATTCCAGTCTGCAGGACCAGGCCGGCAACCAGGAATTCCAGCTGGCCTCGGGCGGCGGATCGGGCACGACCATCGGCGATGGGTTCAACGCTTTTGACGGCGGGCGCCGGTTCCGCATTCATTACGAGACCCCGCAGTACAATGGTTTCTGGCTGATCGTTTCAGCCGGCGAAGAAGTGCTGGCGAGCGGCAACGACGATGAATTCTACGATATCGGGCTGAAGTACGACAAAGACTACGGTGCCTATCAGGTGGCCGGACGTCTGGGGTATTCGATCCGCGATTCTGACGAGGAACTGTTGCTGGGCTCATTTGCGGTCCTGCACAAGGCAACCGGTCTCAATCTTGCTGTGGCAAGCGGCCGCCAGCAGGAAGGGGACGACAGCTATATCTATGTCAAAGCGGGGGTCAAACGCGACTGGATCCAGGCCGGCGAGACACGGATCTCGGTTGATTACTACTCGGGCGAGGATTTTGCTGTAACCGGATCGGATTCAGAATCCATCGGTCTGGCCGTTGTCCAGAAGGTCGACAGTATCAACACCGAGTTCTACGCCAGTTACCGCACTTTCAGCCTTGATGGCACCGGAGCCGACCTGCTTGATCAGGACGTGATCTTTGTCGGGGCGCGCTGGCGTTTCTGAGGCGCGCGATCTGCGGCGTGATTGCGGAAATCCGCATCATGGGTCATAAGAAAAGCTGCTGACCAGACATCTGACCCGGAGCTTTGCTTTGACCCGAACCGCCGCTGCGTTCTGCCTGACCCTTCTGCTTGCTGCCTGCAGCGCGCCCGGCACAACCAGCGCACCTGCGGGCCAGCAACGTGCGGTGTTCCTGCCCGCCAGTGGCGGGTCCCCGCAGTTCGCGTCCGGCGAGATCGCGAACGCCTGCCTGAAAAAGAACAGACGGGGAGCGAGCCCGGCAAGGTGCGGCTGCGTCCAGGCCGTTGCGAACCGGACGCTCACCCCATCAGAGAAGCGGCGCGGCGCGGCTTTCTTTGGGGATCCGGAACGGGTGCATGAGATGAAAGTGTCTGATTCACCTGCAAATGAACGGTTCTGGGAACACTGGAGCCGTTTCGCCGATCAGGCCGAACTGATCTGCAGCAGCACCTGATCCGGCCTCAGAGCGATCTTATCCAGAACTGAAGCGGCTTTTCCGTTTCCTCCGGTTCACCGGCGTCTTTCCATGAAAAATACGCGACAGCCCCGGGCACAGGGGAGTACCCCCGCGCGCGCCAGAAATCATCAAGCGGACGGTAATGCGCCGGACGTGCCGGATGTGTCTCAGGCCGCGTCACGGCGCAGAAGCAACTCCGGGAAAACCCCAGCGACCGTGCCCGGCGCTCGCGCGCATCAAAGAACCGGTGACCGGCGCCCTGGCGGCGGTATTCCGGCAAAAGGACGCTTTCAGCGCAGTAATAGAGGTCTGAAAGATCAAAATCCGTGCCTGCAAAAGCTGCACTGAAGTCATCTGAGTGCTTCGTCAGCGGCAGCGCGGTGGATGCGCCCACCAGTCTGTCCCCATCAAAGGCACCCACGACGGTTGCGGCATCACTGGACAGATAAGGCGCGAGATAGTTCCGCTCGTAGTTCATATCGCCGTCGTAAAGGTAGGGCCACTCCGCAAACACCGCGATCCGCAGAGCCGCCACATCATCAATCGCCGAGGCCAGATCGCCGCCCGCCAGAAGCCGGTAGTCCAGCGCCACGGGTCAGGACACCTGCCGGATCCATTCGGACAGATTATAGCGGGTGGTCACCCGGGAAATCAGCCCATCGCGCAGATCGAAAAACGAACCTGCGGGCAATACATAGGTCTGTCCAGTGGCTTCGGGCAAACCTTCGTCATCGCCGATATAGGTGCCGTTGACCGTGAACTCTGCCGCCCCCCGCGTGCCTTCGGGGTTGGAAAAGATGACCATGTCCGTCAGGTTTTCGCGGTAGCAGCGGGTCATATGGGCGCAGAATTCTGCAAAGGCCTCTTTGCCATGGCGCACCCCACCTTCGTTCACATGATGCGCCACGTCATCTGTCAGGCACGACAGCATGCCCTCTGTGTCGCCCGCGTTGAACGCCTCAAAATAACGCCGGATCACATCCGCCATACGCACCTCATATCATTTCCGTGGGTGGGCCAAAGCGGCCGATCAGGCGGTCGCGGATCTGGTCGCGGGCCTGGCGGTAGCTGACCAGCTTCGCATCGCGCGTCTCACCGAGGCCCGTGGGGTCTAGGATTGGCCAGTATTCCACTTCGAGGCTGTAGTAGCGCGTGAGTTCCAGCGCGCGCCGCTGGCTGGCCGGGCTGAGCGCGATCACCAGATCAAAGGAACCCAGATCGTCGCCCCAGTTTTCCATCTCGTCAAAGCTTCGCGAGCGGTGGCGTGACAGTTCCACGTCCATCTCCTGGCAGACCGCGATGGAAAACCCGTCGATTTCCATGTCATTCGTGACACCGGCGGACTGCACATAGGTGCCGGTGCCATAGAGCTTTTTCATGATGCCTTCGGCCATGGGCGAGCGCACAGCGTTGTGATCGCAACAGAACAGTACCGATTGTGGCATCTCCTCCGTCATTCAGCCCCCGAAATGCAGCACGCAGATCAGCGTAAACAGGCGGCGGGCTGTATCGGTATCCACTTCGGCCTTGCCCTCCAGGCGTTCCTGCAGAACACGGCTGCCCTCGTTGTGGATACCCCGGCGCGCCATGTCGATCGTCTCGATCTGGCTGGGAGGCAGTTTCTTGACGGCCTCGAAGTAGCTCTCGCAGATCTGGAAGTAATCCTTGACCACCTGGCGGAACGGCCCGAGCGACAGGTGAAATTCCGCAGCTTTTTCATTGGCTTCGGTGTTCACATCGAACACAAGGCGTTTCTCGCGGATCGCAAGGCCCACGCGGTATGGGCCATCGGGCACAGCACGGCCATCACGTTGTGGCAGCACAAAGGTGTTGTCCTCAAGCAGATCAAAAACCGCGACTTTACGCTCCTGCTCGATCTCTGGCGTTGGCGGCGGCAGGCCTGAATCGTCTAGTTCGATCTGTGAAATACGGGACATGGCGGAACTTCTGATACGGATACGTGACGGTGTTGCTTAGCGCGCACCCTGCCCGGGGGCAACCATCAGGCGCATCTGTCAGTCATTAAGGCGCCGGAGACGCGCCGAGACTGAAAGGCCATGCGCCTCCAGCGATTCTGATCGCGCGAGTGTTTCCGCTGACGGACCAATGGCGCGCAGCGCCTGCGGTGTCATGCGGGCAAGCGTTGTGCGCTTCATGAAATCGAGCACTGAAAGGCCCGAGGAGAACCGCGCAGAGCGCGCTGTGGGCAACACGTGATTTGGCCCACCCACATAGTCGCCGATGGCCTCCGGCGTCCACTGGCCCAGAAAGATTGCGCCGGCATGTGTAATCCGTGCGCTGAGTGCATCGGGGTCGGCCACGCAGAGCTCCAGATGTTCAGGCGCGATCCGGTCGGACAGCATGGCAGCCGTGGCGAGGTCAGGAACGGTGATGATCGCCCCGAAATCGCGCCAGGATGCGCCGGCGATCGCGGTACGCTCAAGCGTTTCGAGGCGGCTTTCCACCGCAGCGGCCACAGCTGTGCCGAAGGCAGCGTCAGTAGTGATCAGGATCGACTGTGCACTTTCGTCATGTTCGGCCTGGCTGAGCAGGTCGAGAGCAATCCAGTCGGGATCATTGTCTGCATCGGCAATTACCAGAATTTCCGATGGCCCCGCGATCATGTCGATGCCCACTTTGCCAAAGACACGTCGTTTGGCCGCCGCCACAAAGGCATTGCCCGGCCCGGTAATCTTGTCCACGGCGGCAATGGTGTCCGTCCCGTAGGCGAGTGCAGCTACAGCCTGCGCACCGCCCACACGGTAGACCTCGTCTACGCCAGCCAGCTCTGCGGCCGCCAGCACCAGTGGATTCAGCACGCCGTCAGGGGTCGGCACGACCATTGCAAGACGCGGCACGCCTGCGACCTTGGCCGGGATGGCGTTCATCAGCACCGAAGAGGGATAAGAGGCCAGTCCGCCCGGCACATAGAGGCCGGCAGCGCTCACCGGCGTCCAGCGCCAGCCCAGTGTCGCGCCAGCCTCATCCTGCCATTCGGCGTCTTCCGGCAACTGGCGTTCGTGGTAAGCGCGGATACGGGCGGCCGCCTGCGCAAGCGCGTCACGTTCGCCCTTTGGCACATCTGCAGCAGCAGCGGAAATCTCGTCCGCGCCGATGCGAAGTGTTTCAGCTGTGAGTGTCAGCCGGTCGAACTTCGCGGTCAGTTCGAGGAGAGCTTCGTCCCCCCGGCGGCGCACATCAGCGATAATTGCCGCAACTGTGTCGTCCACGTCCGGGCTGTCCTCGCGCTTGGCAGACAGCAGTCTGGCAAAGGCTTCTTCGAAACCGGTATCATCAGCGTTGAGAAAGACGGGCATGTCGTACCTTTTGCGAAAGCCAGGAGGGTTTCTTTTCACCGGCAGGGATATTCTGAGCCAGCAGGGGCAGATTAATCCGGATGGTCCGGCGTTTTCCGCGAAGGAGCCTGATAGGGCCGTGTCACGTCTCTGAGAGAGACTTCAAGCGCTTCGACAGTCAGTCTGATTGCGCCATCCCCTGCCAGTGTCAGCAGGACATGGCCGGACGGTGCATCAGTTGCCTCAAAGGAAACGGACAGCACTGACAGGATCGTATCGGCATCCCGCCGGTCAACGCCGCTGGTCGCCACACCCTGCACGGTGTCAATCGCAAGCACAGACTGGACCCGTTCAGGTGCAAGGCTGCGGGCAGGCCCTTCCTCCCAGCGGAAACGGTTGAGCAGAAGGCCAAAACGGTTCTGTCGACGGTCCCATTTCATTTCAGAGGCCGGAAAAACCGCATCCTGGCACAGCGACGAGATCACCTGCAGATCATCCACGTCAAGTGCTCCGAGGTTGAGCGGAGCTTCGCGGCCATCTTCGAAGCGTGCATCTGTCATGTTTCTTTGATCCGCTCAATATCTGCGCCAACGCCGGAGAGTTTACCGACAACATGCTCGTACCCACGGTCAAGATGATAAACCCGCGCGACTTTGGTTTCTCCCTCGGCGGCAAGCCCCGCAAGGATCAGTGAGACAGAGGCGCGCAGGTCAGTTGCCATTACCGGAGCACCTTTGAGTTTCGGCACACCTGTCACTGTCGCAGTGCCGCCCTGAACGTCGATCCGGGCGCCCATACGCATCAGTTCCGGCGCGTGCATAAAGCGGTTTTCAAAGATTTTTTCCTCGAGCACCGACGTGCCGCTGGCAGTGCACAACAACGCCATCATCTGCGCCTGCAGATCAGTGGGAAAGCCCGGAAACGGTTCCGTTGTAACGTTCACGGCGCGGATGTCGCCGTTGCCACGGGTTACCGAGAGACCCCTCTCGGTTTCAGAAACCGAAACACCCGCTGCATCCAGTTTTTCACAGAAAGCCTCGAGCAGTTCGATCCGCCCCCCCAGCAGCTCAACCTCTCCGCCGCAGATCGCAGGGGCCAGCATATAGGTGCCGAGCTCAATCCGGTCCGTCACCACGGTGTGGGTCGCTCCACCCAGCCGGTCGACGCCCTGTACCGTAATCTCAGAGCTGCCTTCGCCATCAATCTGTGCGCCCATTGCACGCAGGCACCGCGCAAGATCAACAATCTCGGGTTCGCGCGCGGAATTGCGGATCACCGTTGTGCCCCTGGCAAGAGTTGCTGCCATCAGCGCGTTTTCAGTGGCCCCTACCGAAGCAAAATCAAAATCTACTGTACCGCCCCTGAGACCACCGGGTGCACTTGCGTGCACGTATCCGTCGCGCAGTTCAAGCGTCGCGCCCATCGCCTCGAGCGCCCGCAGGTGCAGGTCTACGGGTCGCGCTCCGATGGCACACCCACCGGGCAATGATACAACCGCCTCGCCATACCGCGCGAGCAACGGGCCGAGTACCAGAATCGAAGCGCGCATCTTGCGGACGATATCGTAGTCTGCGGTTTTGTTATGAATGTCATGGCTGGACAGCGCCAGTACCTGCCCGTCCTGCAACGAAGTCACCTCGGCGCCGAGTGACTGCAGAAGCTGTGTCATGGTACGGATATCACTCAGGCGGGGCGCATTGATCAGCGTCAGCGGCTCATCCGACAGCAATGTCGCCGGCATCAGCGTCAGACAGGCGTTTTTGGCACCTGCAATCGGAATTTGCCCGTGAAGGGGACCATTACCCCTGACCAGTATCGAATCCATGCGCCTATGCGTCCTTTTCCTGCCCGGTGGTTCCCGGAGTGCCTGCCTGTTGCCCCGGTTTGCCTGACCGCGCGCGGCTCTGCGCTTTGCGCCGGGCCAGATTCGCTCTGAGCGCCGCTTTGAGACGGTCTTCGCGCGCGTCCGCTGGTTTGGCGGCGGCTTTTGACGGGGTTTTCTCTGCCATGGCGCCTGTCTACAGCAGGGGTCGCGGAGCGTCCAGATTAGGCTTGCACCAATGATCGATTGGGTCTAATCACGCGCCACACCGGCGCTGCTGCAACTCATATGCAGAGCACGCTTCCTGCACTGGACGGATCCATCGCAGATAAGAGTGCCCGAACACTGAGTTAGCAGAGCAAAGGGAAACACAGAGGGTTATAGCCTGGCACAGATCCCGGCGCCCGCAAATGACAGGCTGCTGTAGCTCAGGGGTAGAGCACTCCCTTGGTAAGGGAGAGGTCCGGAGTTCAAATCTCCGCAGCAGCACCATCAAGCGACAGTCCCGCGGTTTTCAGACTGAATTCAGGTAGTTTACTGTCGCAGGTTATGCAGACACTGACCCGGATCGGGCACCGGCCTGAAACTCATTTACCCTTTAAGCTTCCGGAAATGCCCAATCGGTCGGGGACGCCGCATATGCCTCAGCACCTTTTCTATATACGCTCCCGGCTGTAATCGGGCTGCGATGCCGCCCGGTTCCAGATGATCAGGCCTGTCACCACAAACACGATTGCCAGAACGTCGATTGAGTGCGGCGTCTGGCCCAGGACCGGAACAGCCAGTAACGTTGCCACGCCTGGTGTAAGGGCCGAGAGAGCAGATGCCTGCCCACCGATCAGCCGAAGTGCGCGGCTGAACGCGACCAGGGACACAAGCCCCGAAATGATACCCTGAAAGACTGCCTGAAAAGCAATGTCGGTCCAGTGCGCCTCTGAAAAGTTTGACAGATCAGACAACATCCAGACAGGAAACAGCAAGGCAGCCGATACTGTGCCGACGACAGCCGTGGCCAGAAAAGCCGGGATCCCGAATGCGCGAATCGTAACGGTAAAGCAGGCCCAGCAGAGTGCACCCAGCAGGAACAGAAGGTGCCCTGCAGATGGGTCCTGCGTGGCGGCATGACCGGCGCCGCGCAGCACGATTGCTGCCGCACCGGAGAGAATAAAAAAGACCGACACGACGTATCTGCGGCTCAGCCGCTGACCCAGAAACATGCAGGCCAGCCCGAAGGCGAAGACCGGCATAAGTCCCGGAACCAGGGCGCCTGCATGGGCGACTGGCGCAAGGCCCAGACCGTAGCCGACGAGCAGAGTAAACGGTGCACCGTAGGCAGACAGCATCAGGCATCGCATCACACCCAGTTGAGCAACAGTCCGGCGGTGGCGCCACAGCAACGGCGACAGTACCGCAGCAGGGATGAGGGCACGCAGCGTGGCCAGATCGACCACTGAAAGAGCCGTCGTGTGCCCTGAAGAGGTCAGCACCAGCCAACCCGCCCAGATCAGAACAGCGAGCGACATCCAGGCATAGCCTGCCATTAACGTCGCTCTTTTGTTGCCAGTCTGCATTTTCAGGCCCCGCCGACCGGCATGTCGTGCCGGAACTCAGGCGACAAGGATGGCAGGAGAACAGGGCCGGTCGCGCCCGGACGGAGATGCCCGCCCGCACACGGCTCCATTCCAGCCTTATCGCGACTATTGCACAGTGTCGGGACGAGCCGTTGAGGTCCGGGCGTCACAGCGCCCTTTCCTGCCAACGCGCCCGACGGTGCGCCGATACCTTCTGTAGGCATGACACCGGGTGATCAACTCTGTTCTGCGCGAATGGTGCTGACCTGCCGGCTGTCCATACCCCAGTTTTCCATAGGTATTTCGTCGATGACCACAAATGTTGTCGCGGGTTTCTTGCCCAGAACTCTGCACAGCAGTTCTGTCACCCCTTCGATCAGCTGCTGTTTTTCTTCGGTCGACGGACCGGTGCCGCGGGGGCCACCTTCCTGCGTTACTTTGATGTTTACATAAGGCATGTGTTCAGTCCTTTCTTTCAACGAACGAGAAAACCTTGGTCAGCACGCGCCATCCGTCATCGGTGTTGATGATCGTCAGCAGATCCTGGTAATTGCGCCCCATCATTGTCATCCGCGCTTCGACAACGCCGATGCGGTCCCCTTTGAATTCGATGCGTTCAATCACTTCTTCTCTGGGGTCGCCGCGCGAGGCAGGAGGCGTGCGCGCGTCGATACGCGCCATGTAATCCTCGAGCCCCATATGTTCGTATGTCCCGGCGGTGCCGTTCACATAGGCAAGGTCCGGGTGAAAGACGCTGCGCAGAATGTCACTGCTGGAGTGATAGAGGCCGTCAAAATAAAGCTGCATGACCGCCCGAACTCTGGTTTCGTCTGAGCGGGTCATGGTGCGGAACCCTCCGAAACACATCCGGCTTGCGCCAGGCTGCCTGCGCCTGGCGCGCAGCTTTTGCTCTGATCGGCAAAATCGCAGATCCAGGGTCGAGTGAATACCTTCATCGGACGCTCCGTTTTTTATGTCACGCCCGATCGTAACAACGGAAATCGTCGATAGATAATATTGTGTTTTCATTATTATGATGCTGTAAACAGATCATGTGGTCGTCTGATTTTCCTGGATCTGGTGGCGAACGTCTTTCTGGCGCAGCCAGATACCCCGGAGCGATACGCAGGTCCGATGCAGCAGAATGCAGATGACGGTGTGAAGGCATTCCCGAAGACGATCCGGAAAAACAGAAGCTGCAGAGAGCGGGGCTGTTTCAGACCTCACTGATCGTGCTACGGGCTCCGGGTTTCAGGCTGTCAGCGAACAGTGTCGCTGAAGCCGGCTTCAGCATCTGTCGCTGACCTTCGCACCGCGGGTCAGTTCGTCGCTTCGGTTTCGGTTAGCGCATCGTGCCGGGTAAATTACTGCGCGGTCTGAACCGGTTCTTCCGCCAACCTTCTCCAGATGCTCGACATAACGGTTCCCATCGGTCGATCGCGGCGTCTTATCGCGAATATCTCTGTATGCCGCGGTGGGTAGCCCTCGACGGCAAGAGGAATCAACGCACCGGTCGCCAGTTCTTCGATCATCAGGTGTTCCGGAATCCCGCCCCACCCGAGGCCGGCCAAAATGACCGATTTCTTGGCCTCGAAATCCGATACAGTCCAACGCTGGCCACCAGAGAGCAGGTCGCGGCTCTGATCATAGTCCTTACCTCCTGTGCCCGATACGATGACCTGGGTATAGCTCTGCATCTCGCGACGCGACCGGACCCCCGGTCGCCCGGCGGCCGGGAACCCGGGGCTTGCGACGGGCCGGATCGTGATCGAACTGACCGGGAGCGTTTCGACTTCGTCAATCGGGACCCCATCGAGCCCCGCAATGATCAGATCAGCATCGCCTTCCATCAGGCGGGCCAGCGGGCCGCCCATCATCTCGCTTACCAGCGTGATATGTGTTCCCGGAAAGGCGCGACCGACATCACCCATGATACCGAGGATCGGGTCGAGCGACATCGTGGCAGTCATCGCCACAGAAATCATCGCCTCCTGTTCGCTCCGGAGACCCGAGGCGACAGCCTTCAACCCATGCACCTGTTCGAGGACCCGCGTCGCTTCGCGGAAAAAAACTTCGCCTTCCGGCGACAACCTGGGTCTGTAGGCATCACGCAGGAAAAGATCAAAGCCCAGTTCTCCCTCAAGCTTTTTGATCTGATGGCTGATTGCAGACTGCGCTTTGTGCAGGCGGTCAGCTGCACCACGGAAGGTACCGGCGGCCACAATGGCGTCCAGGGCAACAAGTTGATCCAGTGTCATACAGCACCTCATACGATCTGTTTCTTTGATCATAAACATTACAACTCAATATTATCAACTGAAGGGTTTTGTCATTAGATCCGGGCAGGGCATCAGTTGTCAGTGGTGAGCGAAGCCCAGCCCCTGACCATTGGGGCCCGTCTAACTGCGACCCGGCCAGCCAGGCCCGGTCCGTTGAAAATGGAGAAAACAATGGCGAAGATAGCAATCGTTTATCACAGTGGATATGGCCACACCGCAGTGCAGGCCGAGGCCGTTCGTCGTGGTGCGAGCGGAGTTCCGGGCGCGGAAGTTACTCTGATCCCGGTCGAAGAGCGCGAGCTGAACTGGGATGTTATGGACGCGGCAGATGCAATCATCTTTGGGTCACCAACCTACTTCGGCAGTGCATCCGCACAATTCAAAGCCTTTCTGGATGAGACATCGGGGCGGTGGCTCGAAGGCCGGTGGGCAGACAAGCTCGCTGCGGGCTTTACCAATTCGGCCGGTATGAGTGGGGACAAGCTGGCGACACTCCAGCAGCTCAACCATTTTGCCATGCAGCACGGCATGATCTGGTCAGGGCTGGGACTGCCCCCGGGAAACAACACCAGCACCGGGTCGCCCGAAGATCTGAACCGCCTCGGCGGGTTTCTGGGCGCCATGTCACAGGCGGACGCCGACGTTCCTCCCGAAGTTGCGCCGTCGGGTTCAGACCTGCGAACCGCCGAATACCTGGGGCGTCGTGTCGCCATGGCAGCGCAGCGCTGGCTTTCCGGCCGAAGCGCGGATGAAGTGGCCGCCTGAGATAGCAAAGAAAGCCGGCACTGCGGGTGTCACAGCCTGCGGTGTCCCCGTTGTCGGGCGTCATGTCATTCCCGGGCCGTCTGCGCGATGGACCGGGAAATATGCGGTTATCTCCGTCGTGAAACGCTGCAGTTCATCTTTGTGTCACTGGACACACGCGGTGCAGGGGGGCTTCTTTGTCAGTGCCGTGATTCCAGCCGAAGCCGCCACTGTGCGCCACTGGCTTTCCCTCTGAGAGGCAAGGCCGGGGGCCGGACCGGGTCTGCGTCCTCTGCAGCACGACAGGCTGGAAAATGTCGAAATAGATCAGTTAACTTAACAAAAGCAGGAGCTCGCTAACGACCTGTCAGAAAACACGCAGGCGGATGATCCGGACAATCCGCTCTGCTGTTATCCATGTGAAGGTGAAGCCTGCAGTTGAGGCGTGTTCAGAATGGGGCGTTATTCCTCCATGTTGGCCTTGCTTCAGATTATGTTCCTGTCCGGCGGAGTGTAAACGCAGCAGCCAATGGCATATGCCGGACGGATACGGACGCCTTCTTTATAGACTGACAAGCGCACGGCGCCCCCCGGTCTGAAGTTTTGCCAAGCATGATCAGCAAGTATTAACCGGTTTTCGCTAGGAAAGACCGGGCACCGTTCTGCAGACGGTGGCACTCAGCATATACCAGCGCAACGGCGGACATGGTCGAACACTCCAGACAACTGAACGAAGCAGCCAGAACCGTGGCTCTTGGCCTGCGACGCGGCGCGCTGGAGCCGTTCTGGCTGATCTGTGTCGCACTTTGCATCGAGTTTCCTGTTTTTACGCTCGCGTTCTGGTTCGTGCTTTATGCCGTTGTTCCGACAGACGTATTTCAGCCTTTTGCAGCTGCGGGGATTGCAGCGGCGGCGACGGTTGTTTTTCTCGTGACCATGGTTGTGGCCAATGTATATCGAAGCGGGGTCATGTCAGACCGTATCGCCTTTTCAGCCCGCACCATTCTTTGCCTGATCGCACCGGCAACCGGTCTGCTCGTGCTTGGGCCTGTTCCGGACACGGCAGCGGGTCTGAGGGCAGCAGCGATCAGCCTGGCTGCGGCAATACTCCCAACACGGGTTGGCGCACAGATCGCCATGCGCTGGATAATCGACATGGGGCTGATCGCGCGACGGGCAATTATCGCCGGTGGCGGTGAAGAAGCAGAACGCCTTATTCGCGGCCTGAATGACCGCGCCGCAAATGACATCAGGCTTTTTGGTATTTTCGACGACCGTGATGACATCAGGTCACCGACACAGGTGCTGGGCGTTCCAAAGATCGGCGGATACAGCGATCTGCTGGAATTTGTGCGCGCGTCGAATGTCGATCTGGTCATTATCGCTCTGCCTTTTGCGGCCGAAGCGCGGATCAGGTGGCTGCTGGATGCGTTCCGGGTGCTGCCTGTCGAAGTCGGTCTGTCCACCTACAGCAAGGACTATGCATTCGGACAAACGGGGCGGGCACCTTTTCTGGGCCGGATCAGCCGGAGTTTTGCCCCGCGCTGCCGCCTTACAAAGCGTGTGTTCGATGTGTTCTTTGCCCTTTGCGCATTGCTTATGCTTTGGCCGGTAATGCTCCTGACGGCATTTGCAGTCCGCCTCGAGAGTCCAGGGCCGGTATTTTTCCGCCAGCCGCGGCACGGCTTCAACAACAGTGTTATCGAGGTACTCAAATTCCGTTCAATGCATGCCGACAAATCAGATGTCGCCGCAAGACAGGTGGTCACCCGCAATGATCCGCGCGTCACGCGGGTCGGCCGGTTCATCCGTCGCACCTCCATTGATGAGTTGCCGCAGCTTTTCAACGTTTTGCGGGGCGACCTCTCGCTTGTTGGGCCACGCCCTCACGCCGTCGATGCCCTGTCGAGCCGGCAGGAAAAGTTCTCGCAGATTGTCGACGGATATTCAGCCCGGCATCGCCTGCCCCCGGGCATTACCGGCTGGGCGCAGATCAATGGCTGGCGCGGAGAGATTGACGCTGCTGAAAAACTTGAGGCAAGATTTGAGCACGATCTTTACTACATCGAAAACTGGTCTCTCTGGCTTGATTTCCGGATCCTGCTGCGCACACCACTCAGCCTGCTGAGCAGCAGGGGCGCTTACTGAATGCGGCTCTGAGTCAGGGCAGCCACGCGGTCCTGGTCCGGATTTCAGACGCATTATCTGACGGGGGCTGCAAAATATTTCGCATTCTCGCCAGGGATTGACGCTTCACATGCGTCTAACCAACGTGATGCGCATGAAGACCAGTGATGAAACCCTAGCCAGTGCCGCCGCTGCCGGCGACGCAGATGCCTTCAGTGCACTGCTGGACCGTCACTACGACAGGATTTTCCGGCTGGCTTTCCGGCTGACCGGCACACGGGCTGAAGCCGAAGATCTGACCCAGGATATCTGCGCGGCACTGCCTGCCCGACTGAAAGCATTCTCGGGCAGATCCCGTTTCAGCACCTGGGTCTACCGGGTCACCGTGAACGCCGCTCATGACCGGCGCAGACGGCACGCCTCCAGGGACCGCGCTTCCAGCGGCTGGGGGGACTGGGAGGTAGAACGCCGCGCCCGGGATGCAGAAACCGGCGACCGTATCGACTGGTTGACCCAGGCGATGCGCGCGCTGCCCGACGACCTGCGGGATACTCTTGCCCTGGTGCTGGACGACATGAAGCACGCAGACGCAGCTGCCGTCCTGGGTGTCAGCGAGGGCACTGTCAGCTGGCGTGTCTCCGAAGCCCGTAAACACCTCCGCGCCATGCGCGCCGCAGAAGAGGCGGACCAATGACTGACGAACTCGACGATCTCAGACAGGCCATGGATGCCGCAACACCTGCCCCAGATGCGCGCCGCAGAGCCGCCGATCTGGCGCTCGCATCAAAAAATTTCGCGGCGCTCCAAGGATCGCAGGATGACACGCGTCAAACCTCTGTTGGGACCCGATGGGGTCTGCTGAACGGAGTAAAGATGATGCTGAACACAATGACCACACGCGGCGGACTGACCGCCACCACGGCCCTGGTGGCCGCAGGCCTGCTGTTGATATTGCCCGGCGACCGGGATCTGCTGTCGCCGCCCGGACCGGCGCCGGGCTCTGCAATCGTGTCTGACGAGGTCCTGCAAGCACCGCTTACCCTCGCCGAAGACGCAGAGACCTTTGCCGCCGAGCCCATGGTGCTCCAACGGTCCATCGCAAAAACCGCTGACCTGCCTGCCGCGGGCGGCCGGACCCGTATTGCAGAACCAGGCCTGTCTGTCGTCAGAACCCTGCCGGCGCCGGTGCCCGAGGCGACATCGGAAGAATTTGCCAGTGCAGAGGCAAACCCGCTGCAAATCACGTCCGAAACGCCAGTTTCCACCTTTTCAGTCGATGTGGACACCTTTTCCTACAGCCTCGTACGTGACAGCCTGACGAACGGCAGGTTACCTGACCCAAAAGTGGTGCGGATCGAAGAGATGGTGAATTATTTCACCTACGACTATGCAGCGCCCGACGGCGACGCCCCGTTCCGGCCAACAGTTTCCGTCAGCCAGACGCCGTGGAACCCGGACACCCGGTTGGTACACATCGGCCTGCAGGGCACGTTGCCTTCTGTCGAGGATCGTCCACCGCTGAACCTTGTCTTTCTGATTGATACTTCAGGGTCGATGAACCAGTCAGACAAACTGCCCCTTCTTGTGCAGTCGTTCCGGCTTATGCTGGGTCAGCTCCGCCCGACCGACGAAGTGTCCATTGTGGCTTATGCCGGCAGCGCCGGAGAGGTCCTGGCGCCCACATCAGCCTCTGAGCGAGACATCATTCTTGCCGCACTGGACAGTCTTCAGGCTGGCGGTGCCACGGGCGGAGAGGCCGGACTGGTCCAGGCGTACCGCACAGCGGAAAGCATGACGGACGATGGCGAGGTGAGCCGCGTGATCCTGGCCACCGATGGCGATTTCAATGTTGGCCTGTCGGACCCGGACGCCCTGAAAGACTTCATCGCAGACCGGCGCGACAGCGGAACCTATCTTTCTGTCCTGGGGTTCGGACGCGGCAATCTGGATGACGCGACGATGCAGGCGCTGGCCCAGAACGGCAACGGTACAGCAGCTTATATCGACACGCTGGCCGAAGCGCAGAAAGTACTTTCTGACCAGCTTACCGGTGCGCTTTTTCCGATTGCCGATGACGTTAAGATCCAGGTCGAGTTTAACCCCGCCCAGATCGCCGAATACCGTCTGATTGGCTATGAGACACGCGCGCTGCGCCGCGAGGATTTCAACAATGATGCAGTGGACGCCGGCGAAATTGGTGCAGGGCACAGCGTGACGGCACTGTACGAGGTCACGCCCGTGGGATCGCCCGCGCGTCTGAGCGACCCTTTGCGCTATGCCCTGCCAGAGGAAACAGCGCAGAGCGATGAGCTTGGCTTCCTGCGGTTGCGTTACAAGGCACCGGGCGAAAGCGTCAGCAGGCTGATAGAACAACCCATCGCCCCGGGCGTCGACACCCCGGGTGATAACGGGTTCGCCGCCGCGATTGCGGGCTTTGGGCAGCTTTTGCGAAACTCGCCCTATACCGGCTCCTGGACCATGCAGAATGCAATTGATGCCGCCGTGGCGACGCGCGGAGAGGATACCTTCGGATACCGCGCCGAAGCCATCCGCCTGATGCGCCTCGCACAGAGCCTGATGCAGCGGTGACGCCTTCACGCTGAGAACGCTTGACGCAGCCGGGCCTTTGCACCTAGCGTCCCCGATTATACTGTACACTGCTGTCCAGTAAATCTGTGACGCCAGCACGGGGGCCCGGCATGAAATCGCACTACAGAGTTGTTGTTATCGGCGGAGGCGTTGTTGGCGCTTCGGTGCTCTATCACCTCGCCAAATTCGGCTGGACTGATGTCTGCCTCATCGAGCGGTCGGTGCTGACAGCCGGATCGAGCTGGCACGCAGCAGGCGGCATACACGCGCTGAATGCTGACCCGAACATCGCTGCCCTTCAGGCCTATACCATCGATCTTCTCAGCGAGATCGAAGAAGAAAGCGGCCAGAACATCGGACTTCATATGACGGGCGGTCTGACCATGGCAGGCACCCCGGATCGCTGGGAATGGCTGCAGTCGGCCTATCGTACTTTTCAGTCTATCGGGATTGAGGACTGCCGGCTGGTCTCGGTTGAGGAAGCAGTATCTTTGAACCCGATTATGTCGGGTGAGGGTTTGCTGGGCGGAATGTGGGCCGACCGCGAAGGATACATCGACACAACCGGCACGGTGCATGCCTATGCCGGAGCCGCCAAAAAACGTGGTGCACAGGTGATAGAGCACAACCGGGTGCTGGAACTGAACCAGACACTGCAGGGCTGGGAAGTCGTGACCGAAAAGGGAACGGTCACCTGCGAACACGTCGTCAACGCGGCAGGTCTGTGGGCGAAACAGGTGGGTCGCATGGCAGGTGTGGAGCTGCCTGTATCGCCGCTGAACCACCACTACCTGATTTCGGATACCATCCCACAGCTCGAAGAGATCGATTTCGAGGTGCCGATGACGGTGGACCTCGAAGGTTTCACCTATCTTCGACAGGACCAGAAAGGCGTCTTGCTGGGCATTTACGAGATCGACCACCAGCACTGGATGATGGACGGCGCGCCCTGGGAATACGGATTTGAACTGCAGCAGGAAGACCCTGACAGGATTGAAAATGAACTGACCATGGGCTTTGAACGCTACCCCTGCCTGCAGGACGTGGGCGTCAAAACCTGGGTCAACGGCGCCTTTACCTTCTCCCCCGATGGCAACCCCCTCGTGGGTCCCGTACCGGGCAAGCGCGGGTACTGGTCCGCCTGTGCTGTTATGGCCGGGTTCCTGCAGGGTGGTGGTGTGGGCAAAAGCCTGGCTGAATGGATGATCCACGGAGCGCCCGAAGCGGATGTCTATGGCATGGATGTCGCCCGCTACGGTATCTGGGCTGAAAACAAGCAGTACATCAAAGAGACCACCGGCCAGTTCTATTCGCGCCGCTTTGTGATGACCTATCCGAACGAGCAACTGCCCGCGGGACGACCGCTGAAGACCGCCGGTGCGCATGCAGATATGACCGCAGCAGGCTGCAGATGGGGCCAGAGCTGGGATCTCGAAGTGCCGCTTTACTTCGCGCCGACCGGGTTCGAGGAAACGCCCTCTCTGAAAAGGTCCAACGCCTTTCCGATTGTCGCGGACGAATGTCAGGCAGTGCGGAACAGCGTTGGTCTTCTGGATATCTCGGGCTTTTCACGGTTCGAGGTGACCGGCCCGAACGCAGAAAAGTGGCTCGACCGGATCATGGCGTCGAAACTGCCCGCACCCGGTCGTGCACGGCTGGCGCCCATGCTGGCAGAAGACGGGCGCCTCAAAGGCGATCTGACCGTTTTTAACTGGGGCGACGGCACATGGTGGATCATGGGAAGCTACTATCTGCGCGCCTGGCACATGCGCTGGTTTGATGATCATATGGAAGACGGCGTGTCCCTGCGCGATCTGGGCGACGACACTATGGGCTTTTCCCTGTCAGGCCCGGCGTCGCGGCGCGTGATTGAAAAACTGACCGATGGTCCCGTTGGCGCGTTGCCCTTTATGGGCTGTGGCGACTTCGACATTGGTCTGTTGCGCTGCCGGGTGGGTCGCCTGTCCGTTACAGGCGAGCTGGGTTACGAAATACACTGCCGCGCGGGCGACCACGCGACACTTCGTAAGGTTCTGCTGGAGGCGGGCACAGATGAGGGCATCCGCGAGATCGGATTTAACGCCATGCTCAGTCTGCGTATCGAAAAGAGCTTTGGCATCTGGAACGCGGAATTCACCCAGGGCTACACGCCTGCCATGACGGGCATGGACCGCTGGATTAACTGGGACAAAGACTTTGTCGGCAAGTCCGCAGCAATGGCCGAACGCGACGGGAACGGGCCGCAGAAGCGGCTGGTGACCCTGGAAATCGACACCACAGAGTCAGACGCCAGCGGGTTTGAACCGGTATGGGCAGGCGAAGAAAAGGTAGGGTTTGTCACCTCGGGGGCATACGGACATACCGTCGAGAAATCACTGGCTATGGCACTGTTAGACAGTGACCGCGCACAACCTGGCACGGAGCTCACAGTGCATGTTGTCGGGGTTGCGTGCAAAGCACGGATCGTCCCGCCCTCGCCCTATGATCCTTCGGGTCAGGCGATGCGCGGGTGAGCGGGCCCGAAAACGAGGGGCGGAGGCGCACCCGCAAAGGCACCGGCCGGCGGGCAAAGGCAGCGCGGGTCACCGATTATCGCAGGCTGCGCAATCCCTTTCCGCCTGCCAGCGTCTGGTCAGATGACCGTGTTGCCGCTGTGCACACCGCGGCACTGGACGTTCTTGAAAGACTGGGCATCCGGATTCTGCTGCCGGAAGCACGCCGCCTTTTTGCCAAAGCCGGCGCAAAGGTCGATGAAGCCAGTCAGATGGTCTTTGTCGGCGCGGACATCATCTCTGCAGCGCTGGCCTCAGCCCCCAAATCTGTGACAATACGGGGCGGCGCGCGCCAAAGGGACCTCGTGCTGGAGCAGGGGGCACTGGTTTTTCAGCCCGGCGCGGGCGCACCACACGCCACTGACCGGATCCGCGGACGGCGCCCCGGCACCGGGGAGGACTTCCGGGAACTCATTCGCCTGACCCAGCACTTTGACGTTCTGCATATGCTGCCGCCTCTCGTGGAGCCGCAGGATGTGCCCATGCATCTGCGTCACTATATGACCATGCAGACCATGCTGCAGCACTCGGACAAGGCACCGTTCATCTATGCACGCGGCACACCACAATCAGAGCAGAACTTTGAAATGATCAGGGACTTCCGCGGTCTGTCAGAAGACGAATTCCGCGCGGAAAGCCATTGCTACACGATCATCAATACCAATTCACCCCGTCAGATCGACGTGCCGATGGCCCGTGGCCTGATCGATTTTGCCCGGGCCGGCCAGGTCAGTATCGTAACACCATTCACGCTGATGGGGGCCATGGCCCCGATCACGGTCGCCGGTGCGATCACGCTGAGTCACGCCGAGGCACTGGCCGCTATTGCCCTGACACAGCTGGCGCGACCCGGTGCGCCCGTCTGCTACGGCACTTTCACCTCAAACGTCGATATGAAATCCGGCGCTCCGGCCTTTGGAACCCCCGAACATTTCCAGGCCAGTGTCGCAGCGGGCCAGATGGCACGGCTGACCGGTCTGCCGTGGCGCTGCGCAACCGGATCGGCCGCCAACCTCGGAGACGCGCAGGCCGCCAATGAAACGCAGTTTGGTCTATGGGGCTGCCTGATGGCGGGATCTACCGTCGTGATCCACGCGGCGGGCTGGCTTGAGGGCGGGCTGACGGTCTCTTACGAAAAGCTCATCACGGATGTCGAAGTGCTTCAGATGGTGGCCGAGCTTTGTTCCGAAACGCCCTGCCAGGACAGTGATATCGCGCTTGATGCCCTGGCCGAAGTCGCTCCCGGCGGACATTTCTTTGGGGCCGCGCACACGATGGAGCGCTATCAGACCGCGTTCTACGAACCACTTATCGGTGACTGGTCAAATTTCGGCACGTGGGAAGAAAATGGCGCGCTGGATGCCACTGCACGCGCAACCGACAAATGGCAAAGCATTCTGAATGATGCGCCCGGACCCGACGTTGACAGGGATGCCCTGTGCAGGCTGCAGGACTATATCCACCAAAAAACTGAAGAAGGCGGCGCACCGCCTGAGAGCTGAACCAGGCGACACGGCAGCGACCGTCACCGGGTCCGCGACGCTGCCCGTTTTAGCGCCTTAAGAACTGTTCGGGAATGCACATCGCTCTCGCAGTACCGGTTTCCTGTTTCATTTCAGGTCAAAAGCTCTATCTCAGGTGCAGACCGGAAAAACTTTTGACAGAGCTGATTCATGAACCCTTTTGCACACATGGGCCGCGGGTGGTTTTCGCTGTTCTTACTTATAACAGTTGTTGCAGGGGCTTCCGCTGTGGCGCAGGGCCGTCCGGCAGCGGTGGGCGTCGAGACCGTCAGCTACCGCCAGATCGCAGAAACTGTGCCGCTTTTCGCCGAGGTGGTCACGTCGCGTGAAGGCTCTGTTGCCAGCCGGGTATCCGGTACGGTTGAAAAGGTGAACGTACTCGAAGGCATGAGCGTTCCGAAAGACGGCGTGATCGTCGAGCTGGACACGGAGCTTTCTGAAATTCTGGCCCGCCAGGCCGAAGCACGTCTGGCAGAAACCGCGGCAGGCATCGAGACGGCAAGGGCCCGCGTGGACCGGGCGACCAAGGCGCTGGCCAGGATCGAGGGGCTGCGCAACACCACATCCTTTTCAACCAGCCGGTTTGATGAGGCGCAGAGCGACTTTTTCGAGGCGCGCGGCCTGCTGGCCGAGGCCGAAGCGCGGGTAAACACCGCCGAAGCCGCCAGGGCAGAAGCGCAGTACCAGCTTGAACGCGCGAAAATTACAGCGCCCTTTGCCGGCATCGTGCTGGAAGTCAACACCAACCCCGGCGAGTTCATCAGTTCGGGCGCAACAGTGGTCACACTGCTGGACACCAGTTCTTTCGAGGTCGAGGCCTCGGTTCCTGCCCGGTACATCGGTACGCTCTCGCCCGGTCTGGCCGTCACAGGTCAGACGGAAACCGGCGCTGAGCTGGAAATGGAAGTGCGTGTCCTGTTACCGGTCGAGGACCAGGCGACCCGGACACGGCCCGTGCGGTTCAGCTCTCCACAGCTGCTGGAGATGGACGGAACCGCGATCGGCCAGTCGATCACTGTATCCGTTCCGGTCAGCAAACCGCGCGATGTGCTCTCTGTGCCGAAGGACGCACTGGTCCAGGCACGCGGCGGATGGACGGTTTTTGTCGCCGCAGACGGCAAGGCGCAACCGCGGCAGGTCGAGATTGGCGTTGCTCTGGGAGACCGTTTTGAGGTGCTCGGCGGCCTGAGCGAAGGAGACGTTGTCGTTACGCGCGGAAACGAACGCCTGCGGCCCGGGCAGGATATCGCGCCCATGGGCGCCGCTGATCAGGGGTAAGGGGCAATGGATATCATCCGCTTTGCCATCGACCGCCCGGTTGCCGTTATTGCTGCGGTGATCATGGCCGTCCTGTTCGGTCTGATCGCCGTTACGCGCATTCCGATCCAGCTGGCACCGGACGTCCGCAAGCCGGTAGTGGTCATCACGACAAACTGGCCGGGGGCCGCACCCTCTGAAGTCGAACGCGAGATCGTGAATCCGCAGGAAGAGGCCCTGCGCGGACTCGAAGGCCTCGACGTCATGACCTCCAGGGCACGGACAGGCGAGGCAGAAATCACGCTGGAATTCGGCATCGGCACCGATATGAGCCAGTCGCTGTTGCTGGTGTCCAACCGTCTCGACCGTGTCGGTGATTACCCCGATGAGGCCGGAGAGCCATCGCTGGATACATCAGGCGCAGACGACAGTCCCATTGCCTGGGTGCTCCTGACAGCACAGGACGGTAATACCCGCGAAATGCCTACCTATGGCGATTTCGTTGAGGATATTATTCAGGACCGGATCGAGCGGATAGAGGGCGTTTCTGCGGTGAACGTCTTTGGCGGTGTGACCCGCGAACTGCAGGTCGTGGTCGACCCGCGGCGTCTGTCCCGTTTTGATCTGACCGTGCCCGAAGTCGTGCGCATCCTGCGCAGCGAAAATATTTCTCTCTCAGCGGGAGACGTCGAAGAAGGCAAGCGTCGTTACATCGTGCGCGCCGAGGGTAACCTGAACACCGCAGCAGCCATCGAAGAGGTCGTGCTGCGGTCTGAAATGGGCTCCGGCGGCTCGGGGCGTGTGCGCGTTGGTGATGTCGCTGATGTCGGCTTTGCCTATCAGGACCCAAACGCACGCCTGCGCTTTCGCGGTGCACCGGGACTGGCGTTCAACATCGTGCGGGAACCAGGCGCCAATGTCATCGAAACGATGGATTCTGTGCGCACGGTCCTTGCGGAACTGAACGACGGGCCGGTTACTGACGCTGGTCTCAAGATGCGCCAGGTCTATGACGAGACGGTCTATATCAACGGCGCGATCAGCCTGGTGACGCAGAACATCTGGGTGGGCGGCGTGCTGGCGGCCATCATTCTGTTGCTGTTCCTGCGCAGCCTGCGTGCAACGCTGGTGGTGTCGATGGCCATTCCGGTCAGCATCGTCGCCACCTTTGTGGCCATGGCCGCAACGGGGCGGACGCTCAATGTGATCTCGCTGGCAGGCATTGCCTTTGCTGTGGGGATGATCGTCGACGCCGCCATTGTTGTGCTGGAGAACATCTACCGCCTGCGCGAGCAGGGCAAATCCAGGCGCGAGGCGGCCTATCATGGTGCCCGTCAGGTGTGGGGGGCGATCCTGGTTTCAGCACTCACAACTGTGCTGGTCTTTGTGCCCATCCTGATCATGCAGCTTGAGGCAGGCCAGCTCTTCCGGGATATCGCCGTTGCGATTTCGGTGTCGGTTCTCCTGTCACTGGTTGTGGCGGTCACGGTCATCCCCGCGCTGTCCAGCCGCCTGATGAGCCAGGGTGAGCAGAAAACCCTCCGGCTCTGGGGGATCGACCATATTGCTGGCGCGTTCCACCGGCTGGTGATGGCCTATGTCCGCATGACGGTCCGGTTCCGTGCCCTGGGGCTTGTCGTTGTTTCGCTGATCGCGGGTGGCGCGGCCCTGGCCACAATTGTCTTTTTGCCGCGGCTCGAATACCTGCCCGAAGGCAACCGAAATCTTGTTTTCGGGGTGATCATTCCGCCGCCCGGGTACAACCTGGAAACGACCGAGACGATTGCCCAGCGTATCGAAACTGTGGCGCGTCCGCTCTGGGAAGCCGCCCCTGCCACAGAGCTCGAAGACGGGACACCGACAATTGAGAACTTCTTCTTTGTCGCCCTCAGTGGCACCAGTTTCGTTGGCGCGGCAGCTGTCGATGGCGCCCGCGCGGGCGAGCTGATCCCCGTTCTTTCCGGCCCGATCTTTGCAGAACCCGGCACGTTCGGGTTCATGACCCAGCCCTCTCTCTTCGGGCGCGGTGTTGGCGGCGGCCGCACAATTGAGCTCAACATCTCCGGGCAGGATCTCAACGAGATCCTCGGCGTAGCCGGACAGGCAGCAGGAACCATCGCACAGCTTCTGCCCCGGTCAGAAGGACACCAGTTCCGGCCTATTCCGGGCCTTGAGCTTGGCGCGCCCGAAGTAAGGCTGGTCCCCGACAGGCTCAGGCTGGCGGATGCCGGCCTGACGGCCTCTGACCTTGCGATTACGGTCGATGCCTTCAACGACGGCCTGCGCGTGGCGGAAATCACCGTCGGTGCCGAACGGCTCAACCTGATGCTCAAGGGCGATCCGGGTCTGCAGACCGCCCAGCGCACGCAGGACATCGGGAACTTCCCGGTTGTCACACCTTCGGGCGGTATCGTGCCCGTATCCGCACTCGCCGATGTCGTGGTGACAGCCGGTCCTACGGAAATCCGGCACCGTGACCGTTTGCGGACTGTGACACTGGAAATACGCCCATCCGATACCCTGCCGCTTGAAGCTGCCGTGGAACTGCTGGAAACAGAAGTGATTTCGGCATTGCAGGAACGCGGGTTGCCTGATGGCGTGCGTCTGAGCGTCTCCGGTACGGCCGATCAGCTGAGCCAGACCTGGGACGCGATCCAGATCAACCTGGCTGTGGCAATGATCATCGTCTTTCTTGTGATGGCAATTCTGTTTGAGAGTTTTGTCCTGCCGCTGGTCATCCTGATTTCGGTGCCTGTCGCGGCAGCGGGGGGCGTCGGCGGGCTGGCGCTGCTCAATCAGTACCAGACGCAACCGCTCGATATGCTGACCTTGCTGGGCTTCATCATTCTGGTCGGTATCGTGGTCAATAATGCCATCCTGATCGTGCACCAGGCGCTGTATCACCTGCGCGAAGAGGGAATGTCGCCCATTGACGCCATCGAGGCGGCGACCAGCAACCGCATCCGGCCCATATTCATGTCTACCATGACGTCGGTGTTCGGCATGTTGCCCCTCGTGCTGTTCGAGGGTGAAGGCTCGGAGCTGTACCAGGGCCTCGGCGCTGTGGTGGTCGGCGGACTGTCTATGTCAGCGTTTCTGACCCTGCTGACCGTGCCACCGCTTTTACGTCTGTGCATCCGGGCGACGCGTACCGATGCGGAACGCCTCGCCACAAGCCCTGCAGAATAGCTTACCGGCGCCAGTGAAACGGCACGATCACCAGAGCGCCGACCGAGGCCGCAACAGCGTTCATGCCCGGGCTTCTGAAACCCAGTCCGAACATCAGCGTCACGAAATAAAAGACAAACGCACCGCCCACGCAGATAACAATACTCTGCAGAATGCCGTTGTGCGTGAAACCTGATCGTTCAGACAGGTAACCCACGATGCCCGCGATCACGACGGTGCCGATGAGTGTTGGAAACATCGTTTGCCCTCTTTCAGAACCTGGTGCCGTTGGCCAGCGGCCAGCCGCGGAGAAACTCGTCTGCCGGTTGCGCGCCCTTTCCTGCGCGTTGCAGGCGGGTCAGTTCGACGGCCCCCTGCCCGCAGGCCACCCGCAGCGGATCAGACAGCACGGTACCCGGGGCTCCGTCTCCATCAGCGAGCCGGGACGCCAGCACCTTGATACGCGTTCCTTCATGTTCCGTCCATGCGCCGGGAAAGGGCGAGAGGCCACGGATCAGGCGGTCTGCCTCTGTGGCCGGAACGGTCCAGTCAATGCGCGCCTCTGATTTGTCGATCTTGGCGGCATAGGTCACACCTTCTTCCGGCTGCGGTTCCGGCACCAGCGCATCAGGTGCCGCCAGTGCGCGGACAATCAGCGCCGCGCCCAGTGTGCTCAGCCGGTCGTGCAGGTCTGCTGTTGTTTCCTCTGCCCCGATGGGCGTTGCTTCCCGCAACAGAACAGGTCCGGTGTCGAGCCCTGCTTCCATCTGCATGATGCAGACACCCGTCTCGGCGTCACCTGCCATGATTGCGCGGTGGATGGGCGCAGCCCCCCGCCAGCGCGGCAGAAGGCTCGCATGGATATTCAGGCACCCACGGGCCGGTGCATCCAGAATGGTCTGCGCCAGGATCAGACCATAGGCCACGACCACAGCCACATCTGCTTCAAGCGCGGCAAATTCCGCCTGGGCATCCTGCGTTCTCAGCGATACGGGGTGCCGCACCTCAAGGCCCAGCGTCCGGGCGCGCGCCTCAACCGGGCTGGGGCGTTCCTTTTTGCCACGCCCCGCAGGCCGTGGTGGCTGGCAATAGACGCAGGCAATATCGTGACCGGCATCAACCAGTGCCTCAAGCACCGGCACCGAAAAATCAGGGGTGCCCATGAAAACGACGCGCATCACTGCTCCATCAACCTCCCGGTTTACGGGCGCGACGCAGCAGCATATCGCGCTTTACACGGCTCAGCCGGTCGAAATACATCCGCCCCTGCAGGTGATCGATCTGGTGCTGCACACTGGTGGCCTCAAGCCCCGCAAAATCGCGACGTGTCCATGTGCCCGTTTCATCGAGAAACCGCACAGACACCCCGCGCGGCCTTTTGATGGTAGCATAGACGCCAGGCAGGTTGGGGCTCGCCTCCTGATGCTCGTTCATGATGGCAGAGGCATCCACAATCGACGGGTTGGCCAGCCGTATCCGCCGGTTGCGCGCATCGGAAGCATCCACCACAGCGACCTGCAGCATCACGCCGATCTGGGGCGCTGCGAGGCCAACCCCGGGCATGGCGTCCATTGTCTCGATCATATCGTCCCACAGGGCGCGGATTTCGTCCGTGATCTCACCGACGGGCCCGGCAGCCGTGCGCAGGCGTTTGTCTGGCCATTTCAGAAAGGGCCGGATCGTCACGTCAGCGCCTCCTTATATGCTTCATACGCTTCAACAGTTCGGACGCGGACAGACGGCTCAAGGTGATCAAGTGTCACCCGGCCGTTCAGGTGGTCCAGTTCGTGCTGAACGCAGGCAGCTGCAAACCCCTCAAACCAGGCGGTATCCGTAACGCCCGCCCTGTCTGTCCATGTCAGTCTGACCCGATCCGGACGGGCCACCTCTGCCGTAACTCCGGGGATCGAAAGACAACCCTCAGAGTGCGTTGCCATGGTATCGCTGGCATCAGCAATGACAGGGTTGAAAAAAAACTGAGGCGCGGGCGCGCCTTCTTTCCACGTAACGTCCATAACGAAAAGTCTCAGCAGATGCCCGACCTGCGGCGCCGCAAGACCCCGCCCGGGTGCTGCATACATCGTTTCCAGCATGTCATCGGCCAGATCCTGCATTTCCGCCGTTACAGATGAAACCGCATCACACACCACAGACAGGCGCGGATCAGGCCAGCACAGGATCGGCAGGACGCTCATGAACGTGCCAGTTCCCGCTTCAGTTTGACCATCTTGCGGGTAATCATCTGCCGTTTCAGAGGTTTGAGATAATCGATAAACAGCTTGCCATCGAGGTGATCGATCTCGTGCTGGGCACAGGTCGCCCAGAGCCCCGTGAACGTTTCGGTCTGCTCATTGCCGTCACGGTCGATCCAGCGCACATCAACTTCGGCGGGGCGGGTTACATCGGCAAACTGATCAGGGATCGACAGACACCCTTCTTCGTAAACGCTGGTGTCATCTGATGATGCGATGATCTCCGGGTTGAACATGATCAGCGGGCGCGGCTTTTCCTGCTCGCCTTTCACGCAGTCAAGGACAACAAGTCGCTGCAGAATACCGACCTGGGGCGCGGCAAGGCCGATACCGGGCGCGTCGTACATCGTTTCGAGCATGTCGTCCGCCAGCACGCGCAGTTCGTCCGACAGATCGTCGACCGGTGCAGCCGTCTTTTTCAGGCGCGGATCAGGGTGCAGCAGAATATTCCGTTTCATGCCGCTGATGTATGACAACACGCCGTCTCCTGCAACAAGATGGGCTTGCACCGCGACAGTTTCGCGCTATCACGGACGTGCCTGAACAGGAGCCGCGCATGACCAGCACATACAGCACTGATCCACGTTTTCACGCAGTCGTCGAACGTCGCGGGACGCATTCGACGAAGTGGGATTATATGGAAAAACTGTATGGTGTTTCTGCCGAAGACGGACTGGCAATGTGGACGGCTGACAGCGACTGGCCAACGGCCCCCTGTGTGCTTGGTGCGCTGCAGCGGGACGTGGAACACGGCGTTTTCGGCTATATGGCGACCCATGATGAATATCTGAACGCCATCCGCTGGTGGATGAAAAACCGGCACGGCTGGGACGTCGAAAACAACTGGATTCTGACATCCCAGGGATTGGGCAACGCCATCGCGCTTGTGATCGACGTCTGGAGCAATCCGGGTGATCACATCGTTACCTTCAGCCCGGTTTACCACGAGTTCCGCGTCAAAACCGAAAAAGCCGGGCGCGTCGTTACAGAATGTCCCCTTGCCCGTGACGGTGACACTTATGTGCTCGATCTCGATGACGCGCAGGCGCGGATGACCGGCAAAGAAAAAATCCTGCTGTGGTGTTCACCGCAGAACCCTTCGGGTCGCGTCTGGTCGCGCGACGAGCTGCGCGCTGTTGCCGAATTTGCCGCCCGCAACGACCTAATCCTGGTGTCTGACGAGATCCACCACGATCTGGTGTACCCGGGGCATGAATTTGTGCCAATGCATATTGCCGCACCCGAGCATACCGATCGCCTGATTGTGGCCTGTGCGGCGTCGAAAACCTTTAATATCGCCGGCCAGCGGACGGGGAACATGATCATCCCCGACGATGCTCTGCGCGGGCGCATGGTGCGGCGTCTGAATTCGCTGGATTACAAACCCTCGGCGCTTGGGATCCAGATGATCACTGCCGCGTACAGCCCTGAAGGCGCGGAATGGGCCGACGCCCAGGTTGCCTATCTCCAGGGCAACACGGCGGTGTTTGATGCCGCTCTCAATGCGATCCCCGGCGTGCGGTCACTGCCGCTGCAATCAACTTACCTCGGCTGGGTGGATTTTTCCGGCACCGGCATGAGCTATGAGGAAGTATCGCGCCGTGTCCGCGAAGACGCGCGTATCGCGCCAAGCGCCGGCCCGGCCTTTGGAGCCGGTGGCGAAACTTTCCTGCGCTTTAACCTTGCGACACCCCGCTCGCGGGTCGAAGAGGCCTGCCAGAGACTGACGAAGGCATTCAGCGACCTGCAGTGATCAGCGGTTTGCGTCGGTGATCAGGGCGACGGGTGCGCCTTCCGGAAGCTCAAAATCCAGCGCCGCTTTGTCCGCCACTGCGGTTGCGCGCTTGTATTCATAGAGCATTTCGCCAGGCGCTTCCTCTGCCGCAACGATGAGACACTGAAACATGTGGATGCTGCCATCATAGAGGTCCACGAACCCGCGCAGAGACGAACCACCCAGTTCGGTGGCAAAGCCGGTTTTCCACATGCGCAGGACAGGGACCTGTTTGTCACCGATATCAACTCTGAGCCGCGATGACTTCCGGGCTGCGTCTGCGCGCGCCTTGTCGAGGCCCGCCTGAATTTCCTTGGAAAGTACCGATTCCATACTGATCACTCCGCTTCGCCCCACAGGGAAAACTGACCGGTTCTGTCTAAAAATCAAGTTAAGTTTTTGTAATACAACCACAGGTTTGTGCGCTTCTGCAGAGTTCTGTGCGCGCCCCGTACCGGTTGCCGCTGCGCTGCAGAACCCTAGGTTTGATACATGAAACAGGGGAGTCTGGTATGGGTCTGCTGGTAGACGGCGTGTGGCACGATCAGTGGTACGACACGAAATCGACACGCGGAAAATTCGAGCGGTCCGAGGCAAAATTCCGGAACTGGATCACGGCTGACGGATCGGCTGGTCCCTCGGGCGGCGACGGATTCGCTGCCGAATCGGGGCGGTACCATCTTTATGTCAGCTTTGCGTGCCCCTGGGCGCACCGCGCTCTGATCTTTCGGGTACTCAAAAAACTCGAGGATCACATATCTGTTTCCGCCGTACATCCGGACATGCTGACCGATGGCTGGACTTTTGCCCGCGACGACCATGGCGCAACCGGTGATACGCTTTTCGGGTCTGAATTCATGCGTGATATCTACACCCGGGCCGAACCACAGTTTTCAGGCAGGGTCACGGTACCCGTTCTCTGGGACAAACAGCGGAATACAATCGTATCGAATGAAAGTTCGGAAATCATACGCATGTTCAATGCCGCCTTTGACGGGATCACCGGGAACACTGACGACTACTGGCCCGAAGAGATGCGTGCTGCAATTGCGCCGGTAAATGACCGCATCTACGACACGCTGAACAACGGCGTTTACAAATGTGGATTTGCCACAACACAGGAAGCCTATGATGCCGCTGTTGTGCCCCTTTTTGATACGCTGGACTGGCTGGAGGAACGGCTGACAGACAACAGGTATCTGATGGGAGACCGCGTGACCGAGGCTGACTGGCGGCTTTTCACTACGCTGGTCCGGTTTGATCCGGTCTATCACCTGCATTTCAAATGCAATCGCCGGCGCATCATCGATTACCCGGCAGTCAGCGGCTATCTGCGCGAGCTTTACCAGATGCCGGGCATCGCCGGGACGGTGAACCTGGCGCATATTGTGCGCCATTACCATTACAGTCACGAAACCATCAATCCACACCGGATCATTCCGATCAATCCGGTGTCTGGTCTGGAGGCGCCACACGGCCGGGGATAGCCGGATCAGCGTCGCGCGGGACCCTGAGGCTCTGCGCGCGGGGCGTGATGCTCAACCATTGCGGCAAGATCCGAAGGCGGCGTGCGCGTTGGAACAAACGCGCAGACGTTCGGCGCAAGCGAGAAGATTGACCCGTCTGAGAAAAAGCTGGTGTTGGTCACGAAAATCACACGTGCCCACGGTTGGCGATAGCTTGCATAATCGGCCACAGCCAGCGCGGAATCATCACCCAGCACGAGGTTCAGGATGATCACCTCGACGTCGTTGTCCGACAGATACTCCGTCGCTTCTGCCTGGCCCGACGTGTGATGGACCGACATGCCACAACGCTGCAGATAGGACGACCAGATCCCTGCAAGGCCTTTGTCTTTCTCAACGATAAGGACTTTCATCTGATGACCCTTCCGGGGTGGCTGAATTGCCAGCTGGTACCTCACTGGTCTGCCTGAAAGATTAACAAACGGTTAACTTCCGCCTGCATCCGGGTGTGCGATCACCATGTCTTGAATAAACGGCTGGATTCCGCTTTCTGTCTCGTGTGGGCGCGCGGATAAGCGCCGGTGCAATGGGGTTTGTCTCAGAGTGACAACAGAAAATCGTGACCACGGCGGAGGGCTGGATGCAGCCACCGCGCGTTTCGGAGGCAGCCGAATCGGGTGGATCGACCTCTCCACCGGCATTAATCCGCAGCCGTATCCGGTATCGCATGTATCCGCTGATGTCTGGACCGCATTGCCGGATCAGGCGGCTCAGGACGCTCTTGTCGGGGCCGCCCGGACATTCTGGAATGTGCCCGAGGGGGCAGATGTGCTTGCAGCCCCCGGAGCCTCCGCGCTGATTGCAGCACTGCCGGCCCTGAGCGAGCCCGGCACTGTGACCATTCCGGCACCGACCTACAACGAACACGCTGCTGCGTTTGGCGCCGCGGACCGCAGCCTGAGCACGGATGACACATCAGCACAGACACAGGTGCTTGTGCACCCCAACAACCCTGATGGACGGCTCTGGCGGACAGAAGACTTCCCGGCCGCCGCCGCTTCGCTGACAATCATCGACGAGAGCTTCTGTGATGTGCTTCCGGATGCATCACACATCGCACTCAGCGCAGAGCCGGGGTACGTTATCCTGAAGAGTTTCGGGAAGTTCTGGGGACTCGCGGGTATGCGCCTTGGCTTTGCCATCGCGCACCCCGGGACGATATCTGTACTGCGCGACAGAATTGGCCCCTGGGCCGTCTCGGGGCCCGCTCTGCAGACCGGCGCCACAGCCCTGCGCGACGCAGGCTGGGCCACTGCGACACGCCAGCGCCTGAAAGAGGACAGCAGCCGGCTCGACTCACTGATGTCCGCAACAGGTGCTGAATGCCTTGGCGGCACCACGCTCTTTCGCCTCTACAGCGTCGCCAACGCTGCCGCGATGCAGGAACGACTCGCACGGCACCACATCTGGTCCCGCATCTTTCCCTATTCCGACAGCTGGATACGGCTGGGCCTGCCGGCTGAAATCCACTGGCCGCGCGTCGAGGCAGCGCTGCGCGCATGAGCCTCGCTGCCGCCCTTGTTTTTGCACTCCTGCTTGATGCGCTATTTGGCGAGCCGGAAAGCGTCTGGCAGCATATACCGCATCCGGCGGTTCTTATGGGCCGTCTGGTGGGCCTGCTGGACCGGCGCCTCAACGCAGACCGGTCTGAAAAGGCCATGGGCGTGCTTGCGGCAACTGTGCTGATCACAGTTGGTGCCGTGACCGGTACGTTACTGTCCCTCGCCGGCCCTGTTGCAGAGATCATCGTTGCCGCTGTCCTGCTCGCACAGCGGTCGCTCGTTGACCATGTCAGCGCTGTTTCCAGCGGTCTTGGCCGGTCACTTGCCGAAGGTCGCCATGCCGTTTCGATGATCGTCAGCCGCGATACCGCAGGCATGGACGACACCGCCGTTGCCAGATCCGCGATTGAAAGTGCTGCAGAAAACCTGTCTGACGGCGTGATTGCCCCGGCCTTCTGGTTCCTGATCGCCGGTCTGCCTGGTCTGATCATCTATAAACTGGTCAATACGGCGGACAGTATGATTGGCTACCGCACACCCCGGTACGCTGAATTCGGCTGGGCATCCGCCCGCCTGGACGATCTTCTCAACCTGGTGCCTGCCCGCCTGACCGCGTGGCTGATCGCGCTCTGCGCCGGTGTCACAGACCTGCGCGGCGTGCGGGCAGATGCTGCACTGCACCGGTCACCGAACGCAGGCTGGCCCGAAGCCGCAATGTCGCGTGCCCTGGGTGTCGCATTGTCCGGACCACGGGCCTACGATGGTCAGATGCGCGACTTTCCTTACGTGAACGAAGCCGGACGCCGCACGCTACGGTCGGTGGACATCGATGCGGCAATCGGCATGCTGTGGAAAGCCTGGGGCCTGTTTCTGATCCTCTGCCTTGGCCTTGCCCTACTGAACTGACGCGGGAGAAAAAACATGATGCGCCTGACAACTGCTGCCCTGGTGGCCCTGCTGACCACGGGCACTGCTGCGCTGGCCTGCGGCGGCAGTTTCTCTGGTTTCGTGGACGGACTGCGATCGGAAGCTGAAGCGCGGGGTCACAGCAAAGACAGTACCCGGCGTTTCTTTGCCGGGATTCGCCAGAGCCAGAGCGTGCTGCGCGCGGATCGGGCGCAGGGCGTTTTTCAGAAACCTTTCACCGATTTTGCGCGCAATCTGATCTCGGAAGCGCGCAGGAAAAAGGGCGAGGCCAAGGGGCGCGAGTTCGATGCGGTGTTTGACCGGATTGAGCAACGCTATGGCATCAACCGGGGCGTGCTGCTGGCGTTCTGGGCGTTTGAAACGGACTATGGCGGCTTCCAGGGGGATTTCAATACGGCCAATGCGCTTGTCACACTCGCGCATGACTGCCGGCGTCCGGAGCTTTTCCGCCCGCAGGTTTTCGCCGCGCTAGAGCTGTTCGAACAGGGTGCATTTGATCCGGCGACAACAACGGGCGCCTGGGCCGGCGAAATCGGTATGGTTCAGATGCTGCCCCGCGATATTCTTGAGCACGGCACAGATGCCGACGGCGACGGGCGCGTGTCGCTGAAAACCTCGGCACCGGATGCGCTGATGTCAGGCGCTGCGATGCTGAACGGATTTGGCTGGCGGGCTGATGAACCCTGGCTGCAGGAAGTCACGGTCCCTGACACCATGGACTGGTCTCTGAGCGGCATTACCACCACGCGGTCTGCGGCAGACTGGCAGAAAATGGGCGTCTCGGCGCGCAGCGGGGAAATGGCAACCGGATTGCAGGCGTCGCTGATCCTGCCGCAGGGGCGCAAAGGGCCCGCCTTCCTCGCCTATCCGAATTTCAGTGTCTACTTCGACTGGAACCAGAGCTTTACCTATGTGCTGACCGCCGCCTACTTTGCAACGCGGATTGAAGGTGCACCCGCTTTCGACCCCCGCAGCCCCGAAAAAGGCCTGTCCGGCGATGCGATGAAAGAACTGCAGCGCAGGCTGCGCGACCGGGGACATGATGTGGGGAAAATCGATGGTATTCTGGGCGCGGGCACGCGCGCAGCCGTCCGCGCCGAACAGGGCAGGCTCGGTCTTCCTGCCGATGCCTGGCCCACACAGGCGCTGCTCTCGCGGCTCTGAAGCACGCGTTGTTAACCTTTTTTTACCCGGTGTTTTATAATTTTCCCGGCGAAACACGCATTCAGGTTTGTTTACACCTCTGATCCTGCCGGTCCTCCGGCGGGGTCATTTTTCTGCAGGCGGCCGGACAGGATAGCGCTCGCCCTTTTCCGTCAGAAGAACAATGCGGCCTGCGCTCTCAACATATCTGTCACATCGCCCAAAACCGTTACGAAACGTAATACAGACAGTTCCGTCGGGCTGTATGCGATACGCTCCATAGGCCGTCTGACCACTGGCATAGGTATATGAATACGCCCCCCCAGCGGAGTATTTTGACTGCCCGTCATCAAAAAACGTCAGAGTTTGCCCTTCGGTCAGCGCGCGCGTTTCTGTTGCATCCAGGGCCCGGTCCGAACTGCGCAGTGCCCAGTCCTGCGCAGCGACCGGCAAAGCCAGAACAATAAACAAAGGCAGGCAGACAGCGTATTTCATGTGCCCAGACTGGCACAGACCGACCCGTTCGGCAGACACATTTCAGTGAACGGTAACGGGCCATCGCCCGGGCGCAGATCAGGCGACCAGCGTTTCGGCCTTTTTCAGGTCCACCGATACCAGCTGGCTCACGCCCTGTTCGGCCATTGTCACACCAAAGAGCCGGTCCATACGCGCCATTGTCACCGCGTGGTGTGTGATGATCAGGAAACGGGTGTCTGTCTGCCGGCACATTTCGTCGAGCAGATCACAGAACCGCGTCACGTTCGCATCGTCCAGCGGTGCGTCCACCTCGTCGAGCACACAGATCGGCGCGGGGTTCGCCAGGAACACCGCAAAGATCAGCGCCATGGCGGTCAGGGTCTGCTCTCCGCCCGACAACAGACTGAGCGTTGAGAGCTTCTTGCCCGGTGGCTGGCACATGATCTCCAGACCCGCCTCCAGCGGATCTTCGCTCTCCACCATCACCAGGTTTGCCTCGCCGCCGCCGAACAGATGCGTGAACAGCATCGAGAAATTGGTGTTCACCTGTTCAAAGGCGGTCAGCAGGCGCTCGCGCCCCTCTTTGTTGAGGCTCGCAATTCCGCCGCGCAGGGTGCGGATCGCCTCTTCGAGGTCAGCCTTCTCACTGGTCAGCGTGTCGTGCTCGACCTGAACCTCTTTTGCGTCCTCCTCGGCGCGCAGATTGACGGCCCCCAGCGCGTCGCGCTGACGCTTGAGACGGTTCACATCCGCTTCAAGCGCATGGGCATCGGGCATCTCATCAGGGGTCGTCTCCAGCTGAGTCAGCAACTGGCTGGGCGTCACCTGGGCTTCGTCGGCAATTCTCTCGGCAGCTGCAGCAACCGTTTCGCGGGCGGCATCACTGCGGGCCTCTGCGCGGGCACGCGCCTCGCGCGCTTCTGAGGCCAGTCGCTCCGCATCGCGCTCAGCCATTGTTGCCTCTCGCAGCGCACCTTCGGCTGCAGAAAGCCGATCGCTGCTTTCTGCCCTGCGCGCTTCCGCTGTGTTGATCGCCTCTGACAGCTCGTCGCGCTTTGCCGCAAGCTCTGCAGGTGCCGCACTGGCTTCCTTCAGCTCTGCTTCGGCCTGCCCCTTGCGCTCAACCAGCTCGGCACTGCGCTTTTCGGCCGTTTCCAGGCGGTGACGCCAGCCGCTGATCTCTTTTGTAACTTCCTGTGCGCGGCGGGTCCGTGCCTCGCCTTCACGGCGCAATTCGTCATGTGCAGAGCGGCGCGACATCATCGTGATCCGCGCAGCTTCGACAGCAACACGCACAGCTTCGACCTGTTCGCGTGCTTCTGTGAGATCCCCCAGCTCTTCGAGCGCGCGCTCGGCCTCGCGTAGACGCGTGCGGGCGGCCATCGCTTCTTCCTCGTGGCGCGTCACCGCGAGACCCAGCGATTCCAGCCGGCCCTGCGCCAGATTGCGATCTGCCTCGGCCTTGCTCAGCGCCCGCCCGGCCTCGGCCACCAGACGGTCGGCCGACCGGCGGGCCTCGCGCGCCATCTGATCGGCCCGGGACAACTCGCCCAGTTGCCGCGTCAGCAGTTCATGCGCCGCCAGTGCGCCTTCGGCCTTCTGCGTGGCAACCTCAAGACCCTGCTTGAGCTCTTCCAGTCGGTTCAGCTGCTGCAGACGCAGCGCTGCGGCCGACGGCGCATCCTCGGCCCAGGCACGGTATCCGTCCCAGCGCCAGAGATCGCCATCGGCGGAGACCAGTCTCTGGCCCGGCGCCAGGTCTTTCTGCAGACGTGATCCGTCATCGGCATCTACCAGCCCGATCTGGCTCATCCGCCGCGCCAGCACCCCGGGCACGGTAACAAAAAGAGACAACGGCTGAACGCCTGGCGGCAGCGGCTGATGACGTTCATAGGCAGGCAGAACCGCCCAGCCGGACGGGCCATCGGCCGACACCTCCGGCGCCCGCAGATCATCTGCCAGCGCAGCGCCGAGAGCCTTTTCGTATCCGCTTCTGACCTGCAGCTGGTCAAGGATCTGACCACCCTCGGCGGTATCCCGCGCCACCAGCTTGGCCAGAGCGCCCGCCTCAGCCCGCAATGCGTTGGCCTCACCCTCGGCCTCAGAACGATGCGCACGGGCATCCGCTTCCCGGGCCTGAGTCTCGGCCCTGGCCTCTTCGGCCTCCTGCAATGCCTTATCCGCGTCCGCGGCAGTTTTGACAGCCTGCGCCTCAGCCGTCTGCGCTGCTGCAAAATCCGCCCCGGCTTTTTCCAGCGCCGCTTCGCTGTTTGCGACGGCCTCACGGGCACGTGCCGCTTCAGAGCCCGCGCGGCTTTCGGTTTTGCGGCTGTCCTCCAGGAGACGCTGCGCGGACTGATGGCGCGCGGCCAGACGGGCCATATCTTCGGTTTGCTGGGACATCTCGCCTTCGCGTGTCTGCAGCACCGCTGCCGCTTCCCGTGCGACTTCGGATGCCTCTGACAGGCGCTCTTCATGACCCTCAGCGGCCTTTGCAAGCTCGGTGGCTTCCCATTCCAGCCGCTCTATGGTCTCGCCCGCATCGCGATTGAGGCCACCCTCGCGTTCAATGTCACGCGCCAGCTGGGCAATACGTCCGGTCAGTGTCTCGATCTGCGCTTCTGCGCGGGCTTCCTGGTCGCTCAGGGTATCACGCTGCACGGCCAGCCTCTGCAGAACGGCGGCAGCGATGGCTTCTTCTTCGCGCAACGGTGGCAATGCCGCCTCTGCGGTTTCGCGCGCCTTTGCGGCCTCGCGAACCGATGCCTCTGCCCGGGCGGCCGCTGTCACCTGCGCACGCAGGGCGTCCTCAGCTGCGGAACGGGCGTCATCCGCCTCGCGCCAGCGCCGGTACAGCAGCATGCCCTCAGCCCGGCGCAGTTCATTACCGATTTCCCGGTAACGGGCCGCCTGCCGTGCCTGACGCGCCAGCTGCCCGAGCTGCGCGGCCAGCTGCTCGATCACATCGTCCACGCGCGCAAGGTTCGTCTCTGCCCCTTTGAGCTTCAGCTCGGCCTCGTGGCGACGCTGATACAGCCCACTGATCCCGGCCGCTTCCTCCAGGATACGGCGGCGGTTTTTGGGGCGCGCATTGATCAGCTCAGCAATCTGTCCCTGCCGCACCAGCGCAGGGCTGTGCGCGCCGGTTGAGGCATCCGCGAAAAGCATCTGCACGTCACGGGCGCGCACATCTTTCGGTCCGACCTTATAGGCGCTGCCAACATCCCGCGTGATACGGCGCACAATCTCCAGCGTATCTGAATCGTTGAAGCCCGCAGGCGCCAGCCGCTCAGAGTTATCAATGTGCAGCCCGACCTCGGCGAAATTCCTGGCGGGACGGGTCGCTGCACCGGCAAAGATCACGTCTTCCATGCCACCGCCCCGCATCGCAGTGGGACGGTTCTCGCCCATCACCCAGCGCAATGCTTCCAGCAGGTTGGATTTGCCACAGCCGTTCGGGCCGACAACCCCGGTCAGACCATCGGCGATGATCAGGTCGGTCGGATCAACAAAGCTTTTGAAGCCTGTCAGTCTGAGTTTGGAAAAGCGCAAACCAGCGTCCCGGTGTGATTCCTGTGGAGCCTCAAGACTGTGGTCTGGCAACCGTCACTGTCAACCGAAAGACACCACAGGATGCGCACCACAGGCACTTATCCACAAGATATTGACGAAATGGGCGCTCTGACACCTCTGCCGATTGACAAACCCGGCGATCCTGCGTCCCATATCATTTCTGCCTGCCACCGGACTGTTTCATGCGCGCCCTGCTACCTGTTCTTTTCCTTTCTGCTGCCACGCCTGCACTCGCCGGAACTACCGCAACGATGATTTCGGCGGCAGAATTCAACCGGGGTGTTCTGCTGGGGATCAGCCATCCTGTACCGGATCCTCTGCACCTTGGGTTTGTTCTTGTGATCGGTGCCGCTGCGGCTCTGGCCGGGCGCATGATCACCGGAATAGCCGCCTGGCTCATCGCCTTGATTTTCGCCTGCTTCAGCATCTCGATTCTGCGTGACGCATTTCCCCTGCAGGCAGTGCTGACCGGCATCGCGGTGCTGGGCACGGGCTGTCTCATCGCGTCAGCGCGCCGGCCGTCGCGGGCGACGATCGCTGCTGTTTTCGCTGGTTTCGGTCTTCTGCAGGGCGCGGTGTTCAGCGCGACCCTTATCGCTGGTGCAGGTTCCGTCCCACCTGTCGGACTCGCAGGCTATATTGCAGGCTTTGGCGCAACCCAGACACTGATCGCCGCGGCGGCAGCACTGCTGGCACTGCGTATTCAGCCATTCCAGGTCCGGCTGGCGGGCGCAGCGGTCGCGGTGTCCGCTCTGTTGCTTGCCTTTGAGGTGGCCGAAGCCGCGCTGCTGGGGTGATCCCTGAAACCAATTGCCGGGCTCTGATTTTGGTCATATAAAATGACCAATCAGGAGAAGTTATGCCTTTTCGTCCCGTACAATCCGAAAAGCTGTCGACTGCCGTAGTGCGACAAATAGAACTGCTGATCCTGCGGGGTATCCTGCGCCCTGGCGAACGGCTGCCAGCAGAACGGGAACTGGCCGAGCGGCTTGGGGTGTCGCGCCCGAGCCTGCGCGACGCGGTCAGTGTTCTTCAGGAACAGGGTTTGCTGAGCACCCGCGCCGGGGCGGGTATTTATGTTGCTGACGTGCTGGGGTCGGCGTTTTCGCCTGCGCTGGTGCAGCTTTTTTCGCGCCACGAAGCCGCTGTTTTTGACTACCTCTCGTTCCGGCGCGACATGGAAGGTCTGGCAGCCGAGCGTGCCGCGCGGGTCGGATCACAGACTGATCTGCAGGTCGTGCAGACTGTTTTTGAGAAAATGCGTGCCGCACACACCGGTCGGGACGCAGAAGAAGAGGCCCGACTTGACGCGAAATTTCACATGGCGATCATTGAGGCGAGCCACAACGTTGTGATGCTGCACATGATGCGGTCCATGTATGAGCTGCTGCGCGAAGGTGTTTTCTACAATCGTCAGGTCATGTTCCGTCAACAGACAACGCGGGAGCTTCTCCTCGAACAACACGCCGCGATTAATGATGCGCTTCAGGAACGCGACCCGTCGCGCGCCCGGACAGCAGTTGAGACGCATCTTTCATTTGTTGAAAAGGCACTGCGGGATCAGCACCGTTCGGATGCGCTGGAAGAAGTCGCCCGCCAGCGGCTTGATCATGAGACCGGAAAAAAGAGCGCCGAAACAGTAAGCCGCACCTGAGTCCGGCAAAGGAAAACCCCGGCACAATGGCCGGGGTCCCCTGAAACTCTGACACTGTGCTGCAGATCAGTGCAGCCGCGCCTCCACCTCGGAAATCGCGCCGTCGATCAGGCTGTTCGCTTCACTCGCCGTCATCTGTTTGGCAATCACCTCGCGGGCCACGGCCACAGCAACAGTGACCGACTGATCGCGCACATCCTTGATGGCCGAAGACTGCGCCGTGGCGATCTGCTCTTCTGCTGCAGCCATGCGACGCTCCAGGGACACCGCCAGATCGGCCCGGGCCTGTTCTGCTGCGACCCGCGCATCTTCCTTGGCAGCTTCGACGATACGGTCTGCCTGTTCCTGCACTTCGCGCTGCTTGCGCTCGTAGCTGGCCAGCAGGCTCTGCGCTTCTTCACGCAGGGCACGCGCCTCGTCCAGCTCGGACCGGATACCGTCTGCACGGCTGTCCAGCATTTTGCCGATCATGCCGGGTACTTTGAAGTAAACCAGAATGCCGACAAAAACGATCAGACCCAGAAGTACAACAAAGTCGGTGTTCTTGAGGGAGAAGAACGGTTTGTCGCCGGCAGCGAGCGCCGGTGTTGCGACCGCAAGGGCGAACCCCAGTGTTGTCAGGCTGGTGATAATCCGCATGCTCTTATCCTTTCAGCCTTGCGCCGACAGCAGCGCTGATGGCCTTGCCGTCGGCCTTGCCGCCCAGCGCTGTAACCAGCTCGCCGGCGGTATCTGCCGCTACTTCTTTCACTGCATCCAATGCGCCTGCACGGATTTCAGCGATCGCCTTTTCGGATTCGGCGCTGCGGGCTGCAATCTGCTCATCCGCTTTGGCGATCGCCGCGTCGAGATCAGACTGAATTTCTGCTTTGGCTTCGGCAACAATGCGGTGCGCTTCGGCACGCGCATCCACCAGCGCCTTGTCATAGGCCGCTTCTGCTTCCTGGGCTTTCGCCTTCAGGTCTTCGGCAGCGGCAATGTCGTTTGTAATCGTGCCCTGACGCTCGGCCAGAACGGCCGCAATGCGGGGAAGGGCCACGCGGGACAACACGAAATAGATCACCACAAGGGTCAGCACCAGCCAGAAGATCTGGTTCCCCCAGGTGGAGAAATCGAGTTGCGGCATGCCGGGTGCGGCAGCGGCCTCAGCGCCTGTTGTTTCGGTTGCCATGTTGGTCTCCTGAAGAAACGGCCGTTACATCGGGCAGCGCACCTGAAGCGCGCCGCCCGACCGTAAGGAATGTCGTCTCTTAAGTTCTCAGACGGCAAACATCAGCAGCAGGGCGACGAGGAAGGCGAAGATGCCCAGAGCCTCGGCGAACGCGATGCCGATGAAGAGTGTTGCTGTCTGGCTTGCAGCAGCGGATGGGTTGCGCAGTGCGCCTGCCAGGTAGTTGCCTGCCACGTTACCAACACCGATGGCTGCTGCCCCGGAACCGATTGCTGCCAGACCTGCGCCGATGTGTGCGAGTTCGCCTTCCATGTGAATTCTCCTTACGATTGGAAGTTGAAGATGTGAACGGACGTGCCGTCCGAAATCAGTGATGCGGATGAAGAGCGTCTTTGAGATAGACACACGTCAGAATGGTGAAAACGTAGGCCTGAATGAAGGACACGAGGACCTCCAGACCGTACATTGCTGTGATGCCGAGAATGGCGACGGGGCTGACAGCTGTAAGTGCCGCGAAGCCCGCGAACACCTTGATCACCGCGTGGCCTGCCATGACGTTACCGGCAAGACGGATGGAATGGCTGACCGGGCGCACAAAGTACGAGATCAGTTCGATTATTGCCAGCACAGGGCGCAGGGGCAGCGGTGCCGATGCGACCCAGAACAGGCTCAGGAAACCCGCGCCGTTTTTCACGAAACCCACGATGGTTACGGTGATAAACACCGCCAGCGCCAGCACGACAGTCACCGCAAAATGCGACGTCGGCGTGAAGGATGTGGGGATGAGGCCAAGGAAGTTCGCGCAGACAATGAACATGAACAGCGTCATAATATAGGGGAAGAACTTCAGCCCCTCTTTGCCGCAGATGTCCTCGACCATCTTGTAGATAAAGCCATAGGCCAGTTCCGCAACCGACTGAGAGCGCGATGGAACAACTGCCCGCTTCGAGCTCCCCAGTACAAGCAGAACGATGATCGCGATGACTGAAAAACCCATCCAGAGCGCCGTATTTGTCGGCGTATACCATGTGACGTCGCTGCCGAAGAGCGGCTTCACGATGAACTGGTCCATGGGGTGGAATACCAGACCGCCTGTCTCTGCCTTTTCCGCCATCTCAGGCTCCCTCGTCTTTCGTCTCGGCCTCTTCGGCCAGTTTCTTCTCCTGGATCTCCTGCGCCGACCGGAGCATCGTTTTGATGCCCGCCGCGAGACCCAGCATTGTAAACAGCACCAGGAAAATCGGGAGCGTCCCGAACAGGCTGTCCAGCCCGTATCCGATGCCAAAGCCGATCCCGAGACCGGCAACAAGCTCTATCACCATCCGCCAGGCGAGCTGCGCCTGAGAATAATGTTCGTCCACACGGGCACCCGGCTCCTGCGCCTTCTTCGCTGCCTTAATCCGTGCTTCCAGCTCTTTGAGTTGCTGATCTGGCCCGGGTTCTGACACGCAAAATGCCCCTTTGTGGAACTGCCGCTTTGCTATTGCGCGGCATCTGCAGAGTCAACAGGCATCAACCCAGGGGCAGTTTGCACTTATCGCGTTGTAATTTAATCATTTTCCACCGCTTCCGGAACGGCGGGTCACCCTGTCGCAGGGGTCGTTTCAGAGATTCCGCACGAAACCCGTTATTCAACCAATCGGTTGATCTTGATCACCTTCAGAGCCGTCACGGAACGCCTGTGTCTCGTCCAGAAGCCAGGCACCGAACTGTTTGACGGCCGTCCGGCGTCTGGCCTGTGCTCCATAAACGATATAGAACGCGCCGTCGCGAATGCCTGTCTCAAAGCAGCGCACGAAACGACCCAGGGCCTGGTCATGCGACACACATTCGGTCGAACCCATATAGAGGCCCAGACCGTTCAGCCCCGCTTCATAGGCAAGGGGCGACCTGAGCCGCCAGCCACCTTGTGGCAGCTGCGGCGCGTTGATCCCGGCAGCGGCAAACCAGTCGTTCCAGATGTTGTTGGACCGGTCACGGAGCATCGGCAGGCCCAGCATGTCCTCAGGGCGATCAATCCTGTGCCGTTCCAGAAACGCAGGCGAGGCATGCGGATAGATCGGTGCCGAGCTGAGAAGATCCGCCGGCACGTCGAGGCGCCCGGTGTGGGCAAATCTGATGGCCAGGTCAGCCTCATACCGATCGACATCCGCCAGCATGGGCGAGGATTCCAGCCGCACTTCTATGTCGGGAAAGGTTGTCTGAAATCCCGCGAGGCGGGGCAGAATGAAGCGCTCGGCAAAGAGCGGTTCGCTGTTCACGGTCACACGGCCCCGCGGCACGGCAGACAGGTCCTCTGTCGCCTCCGAAATAGCATCCAGAGCGGGCAGGATGCGTTCAAGATAATCCTGCCCGGCCGCCGTCAGCTCCACGCCGCGTGGTAAGTCGCGAAAAAGCTGAACACCCAGCCGCGCTTCCAGTCCGCGCACATGACGGCTCACGGCAGAGTGGCTGACATTCATTTCATCAGCCGCACGGCTGAAGCTCTGATGCCGCCCGGCAGCATCGAAAGCGCGCAAGGCATTCAGGGGAGGGAGCGTCCTGGACATGCCTATACGTGACTTTTCTGCACATATCTTGTCAAGGATCGGCGTTTGTGGCGACGCATCCGGCCCTTTATAGAATATTTACACCGTAGAAAGCAGGCCAATCATGACTTTATTGCACACAAACGCGCCCCGGCGCGACCCATCCCTGCGCGCCGGAGCCAGTCGGGTTGCGCTGGTGTCGCGCATTATTACCGCGATCAGGCGGGTCATCCCGGCACGCGGACGCTATGACGCGCTACCCCCACTCAGCGACCATCTGGCCCGTGATATCGGGCTCGACGCGGCTGATCTGGCGGCTTCCCGTCACAGGTTTCCGTCGCAATCCACCTTTCATCCCCGAGGGTAACGGCTCTTTTCTGTCAGGCGCCCGACGGGTATGACGGGGCATGGCAGGCACGATTGATCAGGTATTTGCAGCGCTGGCGGACCCGACACGGCGGGAAATTCTGACAATGCTGCTCGAGGATGACATGGCGGTCACGGATGTGGCAGAGCCGTTTGAGATGTCGCTGGCGGCCATCTCAAAGCATCTTGTGGTCCTGACCAATGCCGGCCTCATCACCCAGGAAAAACGCGGCCGGGTGAAATGGTGCAAACTGGACCCGGACGCAATGCGCGCGGCTTCAGTCTGGATGCAGGGGTTCGGGCAGTTTGAGCCCGTGAACCTCGATGCCTTTGAGCGCTTTCTGAAAACCGAGCTTAAGTCCGGCTAGGCCTGGCCGTGCTCGTCGCGCAGCAACAGCAGCAGCGCCAGCACAGTCAGTGCCACACCGGCGGCCACCAGCGGCGGCGGCGGGCTCTTGCCCTGCGCCACTTCCCAGATGATCACCCAGGACGGTGTAAGATAGGTATAGGCCATTACCTTGGCGCTTGGCAGGCGCAGGCTGGCATACTGCAACAGAACAAAGGTCGCCGCCGAGGCGAAGACAGCCGTATAGAGAATGGTCACCCAGACGATACCCGGCAGATCCGCCCAAGGCGTCGCACGCAGATCAGACCATCCCCAGACCAGCAACAGCAGCGCGCCTGCCAGTAAGGTGCCGAATGTCGAGACCACCGGGGACTCACCGCGGTTCAGCCGCCGCACCATTGGTGTGTAGAAGGCATGACTCACGCAGCCTGCGAAATATGTCAGCTCGCCCCGCCCCACCTCAAACGCCCGGAAAGCCGCGAAATCCGCACGGAAAATGACCCAGAGCGCGCCAACCGCGCCGATGCTCAGCGCCAGCGCCATGCGCGCGGTGGTGACCTGCCGCAGCAGCAGCCAGCCAAAGAAGCCGGCCACGACCGGCGTCAGCGTAAAGACAGCCGCCGCGCTTACCGGCGGCGCGGTCTTCAGCCCCTCGAACATCAGCACAAAGTAAACTGCCAGCAACGCGCCCAGCACCACATACCGCCAGGGCGCCCGAAACCCGCCCTCGGGCATACCCCGCGTGGCCAGTAGCGCCGCGCCGATCACCATGGCTGCGATGACAAAGCGCACCGCGTTCAGCGCAGCGGGCTCGATATCATTTGCCGCCTGCGCGCCGAGCGAAAACGATCCCGCCACCAGAGCAGAGAAAGCCAGCATGGCGGCATGGCCGCGCAGCGCGGGCGTCAAGGTGTCATACTTTCCAGTCCCGTGACTGTTCTTTGAGAAACGTCAGAAAGGCCTGAACCTTGGTCGTCCGGTGCAGATCGACATGCGTGACAAGCCAGAGCGGCCCTGCCCAGCCGTCTTCACGCGGGTGTACTTCGACGAGGTTCTCGTCCTGCTCTGCATCGTATACCGGCATAAACCCGATACCCGCACCTGCCTTGATCGCAGCTTCCATCGCGCGTGTGTCTGTGCTGCGGAACGTCAGCGCAGAGGCCGGTGCATTCTGACGCAGCCAGCGTTCAAAAGGCGCTCTGCTGTCGTCTGCGTCCTGCGCCACGAAACGATGGCGTCCGAAACTGTCGACGCCGTCAGGCCTGCCATGGGTTTCGATATATCCGCGACTGGCATAGAGCCCCATTTTCTGTTCGTGGAAAGGCTGGACCACATTGTCCGGCTGATCTGGCACTGTACCTGCGCGGATCGCGACATGTGCCTCGCCATATTCAAGCCGGAAAAGCCGCGCGCCGGTAAGGTATCGCACAACGACGTCCGGATGCCCCCGCTGGAATTCGGCCAGCAAGGGCGCCATGCGCGGCGCGATGCTGATGAGCGAGGTCACCACCAGTTCACCGGACACATCGTTGCCCCGGCCCTTTATACGGCCGGCAAGCTGACTGAACTGATCGTCGGTCGCCTGAGCGACGCGCAAAAGGTCCTGACCCGCCTCTGTCGCAGTATACCCGCGGGCATGGCGCTGGAAGAGTTTTACACCCAGCCGGCCTTCGAGCGCATCAATGTGCCGGATGACCGTGGCATGGTGTACACCCAGCACATCTGCAGCACCGCTGACAGTCCCCATGCGCGCCACCTGAAAAGCGGTTCTGATCTCGTCCCAGTTGTCCACCCGCGTATCCCCGCCCGTCTGTATCTGTGTCCGGGCCAGAATTCGGGAAAGATGTGCGGAATTGCAAGAATCTTTTGGAATCAGGGCCGCGCCCCTGTGATTGTGAACGGAGGATCGCGTCAGATTTACCCGAAATGTTCAAAAATGCACATCTTGTGTTTGAATTGATGCATTGCGTGCAAATTTGTTTTGACCATATTGGAGGGCAGAAAGACAACATATCTCCAGCAAGGACACCCGACATGACACAGAAAATTCTTCAGATCGATGCCTCTGCCCGCCTGAACGGTTCGACCACACGTCAGCTGACGTCGAAAATCTCCGGTCGTCTGGGCGGTACAGTCACACGACGTGACCTCAGCGAGGCAATTCCCCAGATCGACGAGACCTGGGTGAATGCCAACTTTACCCCGGCTGATCAGCGTACTGATGACCAGAAACAGGCCCTGGCTCTGTCTGACAGGCTCGTGGCCGAAATCAACGCCGCCGATGTCCTCGTCATCGGTGTGCCGGTTTACAACTTTGGTGTGCCCGCCGCGCTCAAGGCGTGGATTGACCAGATCGCCCGGGCCGGTGTCACTTTTAAGTATACCGAAAACGGTCCCGTCGGTCTGCTCGAAGGCAAACGCGCGGTGATCGCTCTGGCCACAGGCGGCACGCCGGTCGGTTCTGATATCGACTTTGCTTCCGGCTACATACGTCACATCATGGGCTTTATCGGCATCACCGACGTCGAAATCATTGCCGCTGATCGCCAGATGGCCGACGCCGGTGCCGCCATCGCCGCAGCAGAAGAAAAAATCCAGAGCCTTGCTGCCTGAACCAACTGCCGCTTAAACGCCGGGCGCACGCGGGTCGTGCGCCCTTTTCGTGCGCGTTCCCGGAAATCGCCATAATTTCCGGCCATACGGGCAACATGAAAATCGTGACGGATACCCCGCATCTGCTTGTGTTGGAATACCGGCCCTGGCGTCTGACGCTGTGTCTTGTGGCCTTTGTGCTGTTTATCGGTTGGGTTTCGATGGACGCCTGGGCGGGCGGCGACCGTGGATCTGCGGTTTTTGCCGCCCTGGTCACGCTTGGTTTGCTTTGTCCGGCGCTGTGGCTTGCGACCGAACGGGTGCAGGTGATCTTTGACCGGCGCGAAGGCGCCTGCACGCTGCGGCGAAAACGCCGGTCCGGATATCACGCGCAAAGCCATCCCATCGGGCAGATAACCCGGGCGATGGTACAGACATACAAGGGCGGTCACGACGATCCCGACGGTCATCGCATCGCGCTCGTGCTTGGCAAGGATCACCCAGACAACCGAGTGGGGCTGACCCGAAGTTACCGCAGCGGCCCACAGGCCGAAAAAGCCGTTGACCGTATTAACGCCTGGCTTGACTCCGCGCGCCAGCAGGCTTAAACGACCGCAACAATTCCGGAAGCGTCAGACTTCCGGTCCCGGATCATCCGGGATCGCCCCCCACCAGCGAGTTTCGCCCGTGGGGGCAAAGTCCGTTGGCTTTGGCCCCACGACTGAACCGTGGGCGGGGGCATTTGTGCATTTACCGCGGCGTTCCTACATCAGGAACATCCCGCAACCGACAACGAAAGGGGCCGCGGCCCATGTTTGAAAATCTGTCCGAACGCCTCGGTGGCGTCTTTGACCGTCTCACCAAACAGGGTGCTTTGTCCGACGAGGATGTCAGCACCGCCCTGCGTGAGGTCCGCGTGGCCCTGCTCGAGGCGGACGTATCGCTGCCCGTTGCCCGCGATTTCGTCAAAGCCGTCCAGGAAAAGGCCACCGGTCAGGCCGTCACCAAATCGATCACCCCGGGCCAGCAGGTCGTCAAAATTGTGCACGACACCCTGGTGGACGTGCTCAAAGGCTCAGAAGACCCCGGCGCGCTGAAAATCGACAACCCGCCCGCACCTATTCTGATGGTCGGCCTGCAGGGTTCCGGCAAAACCACAACGACCGCAAAACTCGCCAGGCGGCTGAAGGAAAAAGAAGGCAAGCGCGTGCTGATGGCGTCGCTTGACGTGAACCGACCTGCCGCGATGGAACAGTTGGCGATCCTGGGCACGCAGATTGGTGTCGACACCCTGCCCATCGTCAAGGGCGAGGACCCGGTCGCCATCGCGAAACGCGCGAAGACCCAGGCGGGCCTTGGTGGTTATGACGTCTATATGCTCGATACGGCGGGCCGTCTGCACATCGACCAGGAACTGATCGCCCAGGCCGCTGCCGTGCGCGATGTGGCCAACCCACGCGAAACCCTGCTGGTGGTGGATGGCCTGACCGGCCAGGACGCGGTGAATGTGGCCACCGAATTCGACGACAAGATCGGCGTCTCCGGCGTCGTCCTGACCCGGATGGATGGCGACGGACGCGGCGGTGCCGCGCTCTCGATGCGTGCTGTCACGGGCAAGCCCATCCGCTTTGTGGGTCTGGGCGAGAAAATGGACGCCATTGAGACCTTTGAGCCGGACCGGATCGCCGGTCGTATTCTCGGCATGGGCGATATCGTCGCTCTGGTGGAAAAGGCCCAGGAAACGCTCGAACTGGAACAGTCCGAGAAAATGGTCAAACGCATGATGAAGGGCCACTTCACCATGAATGACCTGCGCATGCAGCTGGAGCAGATGCAGAAGATGGGCGGCATGCAGGGCATGATGGGCATGATGCCCGGCATGGGAAAAATGGCCAAACAGGTCGAGGACGCCGGTATCGACGACAGCATCATCAAACGTCAGATCGCGCTCATTCAGTCCATGACCAAGAAAGAACGCGCGAACCCGCAGATCCTTCAGGCCAGCCGCAAAAAACGCATCGCCAAGGGTGCGGGTATGGAAGTCTCCGAGCTGAACAAGCTGCTCAAGATGCAGCGCCAGATGGGCGACATGATGAAGAAGATGGGCAAAATGGGCAAAGGCGGCATGCTGAAGCAGGCCATGAAGGGCATGTTCGGCAAAGGCGGCCCCTCGCCCGAGGACATGGCCGCCGGCATGGACCCCAAAGCGCTGGAAGCCGCCGCAAAGCAGATGGGCGGCAGGCTGCCCGGCGGCCTGGGTGGTATGGGTGGTGGCGGCATGCCTCTGCCCCCCGGTCTTTCAGGATTTGGCAAAAAGAAGTGAGCACAGCGCTGACATATGCCCCGCGTCTGGAGACAGAGCGGCTGGTCCTGCGCGGACCGGAAAAGTCGGATCTTGCCCCGTTCACGGCATTTCTGACCGCCAGCCCGCGCATGAAGGCGCAGGGCGAGCAGGCCACTGTGGCCGAGGCATGGTTTGCCTTCATGACGGGCATCGGCCACTGGCAATGGCACGGTTTCGGCTTTTTCACGCTGACCCTGAAAGATAAAAACGCCACCGCAGTAGGGCGAGCGGGATTGCTCCGGCACGCGCAATGGCCACAGGAAGAGCTGGCCTGGCACCTGTTTGACGGTGCCGAAGGCAAAGGCTACGCCACCGAAGCGGCAAAAGCCGTGCGGGCCTGGGCACACGATACTCTGGGCCTGCAAAAACTGGTCAGCTACATCCACCGCGACAACCGCCGGTCACAGCGCGTGGCAGAACGGCTTGGCGCAACAACGGATGGCACCGCTCCGCCTCATGAGCCTGACGCCGAAATCTGGACACATCCGTCGCCGGTGACCACATGAACACGCCCTGGTTTGATACCCCGGTGCTGGAAACCGAACGCCTTGTGCTGCGCGCGCCCGCCCCTGCGGACGCCGATGCTTTCATGGCGTTTTATCAGACGGACCGCGCCCGCTTTGTGGGCGGGCCGATGACGCCGCGCCAGGCCTGGAACTTCTTCGGCACCGAAATCGGCCACTGGGTCATGCGTGGCTTTGGCATGTTCACCGTGACACGCCGGGGCTCTGACGCACCGCTCGGGATCGTCGGTCACTGGTATCCGCACGGCTGGCCGGAAAAAGAAGTAGGCTGGGTCCTCTTCGATGCCACCAGCGAAGGCCAGGGCATCGCGCGCGAGGCCGCCCGCGCCTGCCTTGATCACGCGTGGACCGTGCTGGGCTGGGACACGATCGTCAGCTACATCGACAGGGGCAACAATGCCTCGGTGCGCCTCGCCGAACGGCTGGGTGCAGCGCTTGATACCGGTGCCACCATCCCGAACCCGGAAAAGGACGTTCTGGTCTACCGCCACCCCCGCCCGGAGGTGCTGAAATGACATTTGCCTGCGAAACACCACGCCCGGGTGCGGCGGCGCTCTTTGCCCTCGGCCTGCAGGAAAAACTGCCGACCCTGCGCACCACGCGGCTGATCCTGCGCGCGCCCCGCGTGACAGATTTCGAGGTCTACGCAGAAATCGCCTGCAGCGAACGCGGTAAACACCTCGGGGGACCGTTGTCGCGTGAGGACGCCTGGGCAGATTTCGCGCAGATGACATCAACCTGGCTGCTGCATGGCCACGGTATCTGGACAATCGGCCATCAGGGCGCCATCGCCGGTTTTGTCCTGCTTGGGTTCGAGCCTGGTGACATGGAACCGGAACTTGGCTTTGTCCTGACAGCCGAAGCAGAAGGCAACGGGCTGGCGACAGAGGCAGCGGACGCCGCCCGCACGCACGCTTTCGAGACACTCGGCTGGAACACGCTGGTCAGCTATATTGATCCCGCAAACATCCGTTCTCAGGCAACTGCCCGGCGCCTCGGCGCTGTGCCAGAGGGAATGCAGGGAGACGCCCGCGTCTGGCGTTATCACCGCGGAGGGCACATGGCATGACCGGTGCACTCATCCCCGTACTGGAAACCAGACGCCTGATCCTTCGCGGCCCGGAACCCCAGGATTATCCCGATTTCAAGGCGACTTTCACCAGCTACCGTGCGCGTTTCATGGGCGGGCCCCTGAACGCCTATGAGGCGTGGATGCTCTATGCCGCTGAAATCGGCCACTGGCAGATCCGCGGCTATGGCATGTGGATGATCCACGACAAACAGACCGACAGAACCTATGGTATGGCGGGCGGCTGGAAGCCTGCGCAATGGCCCGAGGCCGAAATCGCCTGGGTTATCTGGCCCGAGATGGCGGGCAAGGGGTATGCGCTCGAGGCGACCCACGCAGTACGCGGATACCTTTACGACATCTGCGGCTGGATAACGGCGGTCAGCTACATCGACCCTAAAAACCTCGACAGTATCCGCCTGGCCGAGCGTCTGGGAGCAAAGAAAGATCCTGCGGCTGCTACCATCGACGGGAACGACGCTGTCTACCGGCATCCGGCCCCTGAGGCGCTGCGCAACTCGCAGCTGGCGCACGGTATCGAAATGGAGATTGGCCACTACGCTGATCCGCTGTTCAGACCGAAAGGATGGGCTCTTGACTGATCCTTATACCCCCGTGCGCCATGAGCCGGCACAATACCCACGTGATACCGATGCAGGGCCTCGTTCCTGCCGGTGCGTTACAGGAGGCCGGAAATGACCGACGCAGTAACCCGCGCCGCAGAAGTGCTGAAAGAGCACCGCAGCAGCATCGACCGGCTGGACGCGATCCTCGTCTATACGCTGGGCGAGCGGTTCAAACACACTCAGGCTGTGGGGAAACTCAAAGCCGAACACGACCTTCCCCCGTCAGATCCGTCGCGCGAAGCGGCCCAGATCGAGCGGCTCGAAGATTTGGCGAACCAGGCCGATCTGGATCCTGAATTCGCCAGGAAGTTTCTGAACTTCATCATCGCTGAAGTGATTCAGCACCATCGTAAACACCAGAACTAGCGCACCTTTGGTGCGACAACTTCAAGCGCACCTTTGGTGCGACAACTTCAAGCGCACCTTCGGTGCGACAACTTCAAGCGCACCTTCGGTGCGACAACTTCAAGCGCACCTTCGGTGCGACAACCCCAATCCTGAGAGGCTCCGGCCTCATCTAAAAAACACCAAGAGGAAAACAGACCATGGCTATGAAAATTCGTCTCGCCCGCGGCGGCTCCAAAAAGCGCCCTTTCTACCGTATCGTTGCAGCAGACAGCCGCATGCCGCGCGACGGTCGCTTTATCGAAAAGCTGGGCACCTATAACCCGCTGCTGCCCAAAGACAGCGAAGAGCGCGTGAAAATGGACGTCGAGCGCGTTCAGCACTGGCTGGCAGAGGGTGCACAGCCCACAGACCGTGTGGCCCGTATGCTGGAAGCAGCCGGCCTGAAAGAAAAGTCCGTGCGCAACAACCCCAACAAGGGCACACCGGGTAAGAAAGCTCAGGAGCGTGCGGAAGAGAAAGCCGCGAAAGCTGCGGAAGCCGCTGCGCCCGCCGAAGAAGAAGCTCCTGCAGAAGAAACTGCGGAATAAGCAGGTGTTGCGGCCCTCCTTTCCGGGAGGGCGCACCGAAAACAATGGCACCGCCCGCGCGCTGCGGGCGGGCCTACCCCCACCAGCCCCGCAGGCCTGACATGTTCCGACCGGTCCGCACCCTGATCCTGGTGCTTCTGACGTTTTTCGCAGGTATTATGTATGAACGTGCCCGGCAGTCGGATACCTGTCTGGACCGGGGCGGTGCTGTGTCAGAAGGCATCTGCATTGGAGTGGACGAATGAGTGACGACAAAATCTGTGTCGGCGCCATCGGCGGCGCTTATGGCGTGCGCGGCGAGCTGCGCGTCAAAAGCTTCTGCGCCGTACCCGAAGATATCGAGACATACCGCCCGCTGACCTCAGAAGATGGCGCGCGCAGTTTTCATCTGGCGCTGGTGCGGCCCATCAAAAACGGCTTTGCTGCACGCATCGCTGAAGTCTCTTCCAAAGAAGAGGCTGACGCGCTGAAGGGCGAACGTCTCTATGCGCAGCGTGACCAGCTGCCATCATTGCCGGATGACGAATATTACCACGCCGACCTTATCGGTATCGAAGTTTTTGACACAGGTGGCGTATTGCTTGGAACAGTAAAACTGGTGCAGGACCACGGTGCCGGCGATCTGCTGGAAATCCAGCGGCCCGGATCGTCTGAGACTGTTCTGCTGCCCTTTACGATTGCCGCAGTGCCCACCGTCGATCTCGGCGCAGGCCGCATTGTCGCCGATCCGCCCGACGGGCTTTTCTGATGCCTGACACGCCGCGCAGCCACGGACGTAAAACCATCCGGCCAACGCTGACACCACGGTCGCTGATGGACGGCGGCGAGGAGCTTGCCGGTGTATGGCAGGCTCGGGTCGTTACGCTGTTCCCTGACGCATTTCCAGGCGTGCTGGGACAGTCGCTGACCGGTCGGGCGCTGCAGGAAGGCAAATGGCAGCTGCACACCCATGACCTGCGGGACTTTGGCATCGGCAGACATCGCAATGTCGATGACACCCCCGCAGGTGGCGGTGCCGGGATGGTTCTGCGGGCCGACGTGGTCGGCCCCGCACTGCAGGCAGCGCAGTCAAATGCCCGCGGCAGGTGGCCGGTTCTTTATATGTCTCCGCGCGGCAGACGCTTTGACCAGTCAATGGCGGGGGATCTTGCGCGCTGCGACGGGGTGACGGTTCTGTGCGGGCGTTTTGAAGGCGTTGATGAACGTGTGCTCGAGCACTTTGACGTCACTGAGGTGTCGTTGGGCGATTTCGTAATGACCGGCGGCGAACTGGCGGCTCAGGCGATGCTGGACGCCACCGTAAGGCTGCTGCCCGGGGTGCTTGGAAATGCAGAAAGCACCGTGGATGAAAGCCACTCGAACGGTCTGCTGGAACACCCGCAATACACGAAACCGGCCAGCTGGGAAGGGCGCGATATCCCGCCCGTCCTTCTCTCCGGCAACCATGCCGAGATTGAAAAGTGGCGGCGCAACCAGTCCGAGTCGCTTACAAAGGTCAGACGCCCTGATCTCTGGGCCAAAAAGCGCAACAATCCCGGAAAATGACTCTCATTGGCAACACATACGGTCACGACGCCCATATTCAGCCACGAAATACAGACAATTTGACAAAAACCTGACAGATTCAACCTCAATAGTAAGTCGCGAAAGACGACGGGAGAGGATCGATGCTGAAGCTGCTCAATGCAATCGCCGGACAGGAAATGCAAACCACCGGACCCACTGAAAAGTACTCCCGCTTCGACCCGGGCCACAGGCGCGAACGGATCGTACGGAGCAAACCCGCCAAACCAGCACCCCGTGTGGCGAAAAAACCCGCACCCCAACAGGACCCGGGCGCTGACCTCATGGCGCAGCTTTATTGCGAAAGCTCCATCTCCACCTCTGTTCTGCGCAACGCACTGCCCAACCGCTTTGCCGGCGCGGGCTGACCTGTGACGGATTACCTGCGCTTATCGCCTGCTGCGGGCTTGATCCTGAACTGATTTCCTCCTAGAACGCGCGAGACCGGAATCGCCTGTGCGGCTCCGGTCCGTTTTCTTATGGGAAACGTGAACCAAGGAATGATGTTTGAATTCTCCCGGCGGGCGCAGCATGCCGACCCGATTACAGACCGGAAGCTCTGAAACGCGCAAAACTTCGTGGACCAACCACGAGCAGTATAGGAGACGATCAGATGGATCTGATTGCACAGCTTGAAGCGGAACAGATCGCCGCTCTGGGAAAAGACATTCCCGATTTCCGCGCCGGTGACACCGTCCGCGTCGGTTTTAAAGTTACCGAAGGCACACGTACCCGTGTGCAGAACTACGAAGGCGTCTGCATCGCGCGCAACAACGGCCACGGCATCGCCGGCTCGTTCACCGTGCGCAAGATTTCCTTCGGTGAAGGCGTGGAACGCGTGTTCCCCCTGCACTCGACAAACATCGACAGCATTACAGTTGTCCGCCGTGGCCGTGTTCGCCGCGCGAAACTGTACTATCTGCGCAGCCGCCGCGGTAAGTCCGCGCGTATCGCCGAGAACAGCAACTACAAGCCCCGCCCGGGCGCCAGCGCATAAGGATCTGACCGATGAAAGCAGATACACACCCAGATTATCACATCATCGACGTCAAAATGACCGATGGCACCGTGGTACAGATGAAATCCACATGGGGCGCCGAAGGCGACCAGCTTTCGCTGGACATTGACCCGTCTGTGCACCCCGCGTGGACAGGTGGTTCGTCGCGTCTGATGGACACCGGCGGTCGCGTTTCCAAGTTCAAGAACAAATACGCAGGTCTGGGTTTCTGAACCCTTTACCGCTTTACAGATCAAGGGGCCGTCTTCCGGGACGGCCCTTTTTGTTTGCGCTGACCGCTTTCCGGCGACCCGTCAGCCGCAAATGCCCCCCGTTTCTGGAGCGCGTGGAAACACCCGCGGACGAAGATATCTGCGGCCTGCAACAGATGTCTGGCAAACGCCGGTCACGGTGCAATCATCCCCTCTGTGCAACGCAGCCAGAAACACTTGCACGGGGCCCGGGCCACCGCTCTCGCAGCAGGGGCCGTCCAGCAGCCTTCCGATAACCGCATCACTCAGAGCCCGGTTTTCACACCGGCTCTATCTGCCGCCACCGGGGCAATAAAACCGCACAACGAACCGGCAATGCGCGGAGCCGGGCCGCAAGCATCACATGTGGCCCTGCCAAGACAACGCATGACGGACAATTGCCTTTGTAACTGCCTAAATCCTGACGGCGCTCATTCTGAAGTACGTCAGTGAAAAGAAGAACCGCCCCCGGCGAGCGAGATCCACCTGTTCATCGAACCACGCCTGTGTCTCATGCGCGGGCATATGACCGTTTTCAGAAGCATAGCGTGACATCAGGTGCATCAGCATAAATGCGATGCCATCCGGCCGCATCGTCACGTCGCAGAAAGTGAAAGGCTCAATTTCTGCTGCGGCAAAACCTCCGTACCGCATGAGTTCGGGCCACCGGGCGGCAACGCGCGCCTCGGCATAGTGATGATCCCAGGCCGCCTGGACACGTTGCATACGCTCTTCGTTTTCCGAGAACCAGTCCAGGGTGGCGCACCCGGTATCGACCGCAACAAACCTGCCACCGGGGCAAAGAACCCTGTGCACTTCGCGCACTGCTGATGGAATGTCCGACAGATATTCAAGCACCTGAACAGCGACGGCCTTGCCGGCCGCGCCATCCTTGAGCGGCAGCGCATCGGCGCGCCCGTCGCAAATCTTCACCGACGGGTATTCAGCAGAGCGTGCCTGGGCCAGCGCGCGCATATCTGCGCTGGGATCAACCCCGATCACGTGTCCCGTTTTCCCGACGGCACGCGCGATCTGTTCGGTCAGCAGTCCGTTGCCACAACCGATATCAACCACCGTATCACCCTCGCAAAGGTGAAGAGCGTCAAAGGCTTTACGTCTGCGACGGCTCGCATCGCCTCCCTGATAGGCAGTTTCGAGCAGCTTTGTTGTTTCTTTACCGAACTTCAGCATGTCTTCAGCCTACCGCAAAATCGCGCCGGTCAGCATCTGCACCTGCACAAAGCCAGTACCTGCCGCGGTCCCCCGACAGAGTACGCATTGCTGCACGCTGTGTCACGTCACGGCAAAAACCGCCTGGCGCGGCACGTGCCACCAGCGAACCTGTGACGGGGAAGCCGCGGCGGCTGTTTTCCCGCATATCAGAGACGAATTCAGCGCCACGACCGCTTCCCAAACCCAGGCGTCCAACTTATAGTCCGCGCTCACAACGGCCGCACAAAGCGACGGGACAAAGGATCGGGCATATGGCGCATATCATCGTCGTCGGAAACGAAAAGGGTGGCGCGGGAAAATCAACCGTTTCCATGCATGTGGCAACAGCCCTCGCGAGGATGGGGCACAAAGTCAGCGCACTTGATCTGGACCTGCGGCAGCGCACTTTCGGGCGTTATTCAGAAAACCGCGCCGCATTTCTGAAAAAGGCGGGGCTGTCTCTGGCCAGTGCGCACGTGCATGACCTTCCGGAAATCTCTACGTCAGCTCTGAAACCGGGGGAAAACATCTATGACCACCGGCTTTCCGCCGCGGTGGCCGATCTTGAACCCAACAACGATTTTATCCTGATTGACTGTCCCGGCTCGCACACACGCCTCAGCCAGGTAGCGCACAGCCTGGCGGATACACTGATCACGCCGCTGAATGACAGTTTCGTCGACTTTGATCTGCTTGCGCGGACGGATGCGACGGGTGAGGAAATCCTTGGCCCGTCGGTCTATTCCGAAATGGTCTGGAACGCACGACAACTGCGGGCACAGGCCGGTCTGACCCCGATTGACTGGATCGTAGTCCGGAACCGGATGGGCGCACAGCGCATGGTCAACAAAGAAAAAATGGAACGTGCGATCAATAATCTGAGCAAGCGGATCGGTTTTCGTATTGCCCCCGGTTTTTCTGAGCGGGTCGTGTTCCGCGAGCTTTTCCCACGCGGGCTGACACTGCTGGACCTCAAGGATATCGGCGTCAAACAGCTGAACATTTCGAACGTGGCCGCGCGGCAGGAACTGCGTGATCTTGTCAAGGCTCTGAATCTGCCGGGCGTTACTGTCGACTTCTGATCTGCCGGCGCATCAGCATCCGGAAATTAGAAACAGACAGCGCGCCCACAACGACCGCGCCACCGACCAGTGTCCACTGACCCGGGTGCTCATTGACCACAGCCCAGACCAGCAGGGGTGCCAGAACGCTCTCCAGAAGAACCAGAAGGCCGACCTCGGGCGATGAAATGAAACGCGGACCGATCGCCAGCAGAACCGAACTGCCCAGAATGAAAATCCCGTGGGCCAGCACCAGCGGCACCTGACCTGCAGGCACTGATAACGGGGCCGTAAACGGCAGGATCAGCATCGCGGCAACGACATAGCCCATGGCGGCGCCAGGCACCATTGAGACGTGACGCACGCGCCGCGCCGCCGTCAGACCCGCAGCAAAGAGGGCCGCAACGCACAGCGCAAGCAGATCACCCGAAAGGGCAGCGTTTTCGTTCTCTCCGGATCCGGCAGCAATAATCCCAAGGCCAGCCGCGACCGAAAGGATGGTCATTACCATCGCAGGACGGATCGGCTCGGCCAGAAAAACCCGGCTGAAGAGGGCCGCGAACACCGGGAGGGCCGCAATGATAAAGACAACATTGGCCACCGACGTCAGGCTGACTGCCAGCACGAAAAGCACACCACTGCCGCCGATCCCGACCATGTAGATGACACCGCAGGCACCTGTATTCAGCACAGCTCTGAAAGGTGTCGTGCCGCGCCACAGCAAAATGCCCAGACCACTTACGCCACCGGCCAGAAACAACCGCCAGAACGCAATCGTGAGCGGTTCGGCTGTGATGAGACGCACAAACAGTGCGTCCGGTACGACCAGAAGAACACCGGCGAGCGTAATCAGAAGTCCTTTGATCTGGTCAGTCATGCGTCATGGGTGACCTGAATTGCCGTTCAGGTAAAGGGACCGCCGTCGCTGCCGCCCAGCTTTCTGAGCGCGGTGCGCAGAACCTCCAGTTCCTGCGGCGACAACTGCGCGTTCAGTGCATCATCGTAATCGGCCGCGATACCACGCAGTTCATTGAACACGGACCGGCCGCGCGGCGTGAGATCAAGATGTTCGACCCGCCGGTCTTTTTCGTCCCTGTTTCGGGTGATGTACCGTTTTTCGGCAAGCCGGTGCACGGCCCGGCTGATCTTGGTTTTATGCGTTTGCGCGGCTGTTCCGATAGCACCGGCCGTCATTGACCCGTAAAGACCAAGGTGAAACAGCACCCGCCATTCCGTCCGCAACAGACCATAGCGGTCCTTGTAAACCTGATGGAACTCCAGACTGCTGCGTTCTGCCGCCTGGGTCAGCAGATATGGCAGGAAAGCCTGAAGGTCGAAGGTACTGTCAGAGGGCATGGGACGATCCCGGTTTGTTGCACTTACAACTTTTAAGGACCGGGGCGCCATATTGCAAAGAGACTTCCGGGATCAGAGCGCAGTAAAAACTTGTGAAACGGCGCCCGCCGGCTAGATATCGGGACAGGCCAGGCCCGGACGCACAAAGGAAAGACCAATATGTCAGATGCAATGATTGACCTGCTGTTCTGGATCGTCGTTTTTGTTGCACTGTTTTTCCTGTTTCGCCGGATGCAGGCCGCAAAAAAGAACAAGAACAAGGACCGGGATCAGAACGACTGAACCGGCAAAGATACGATGGCGTCGCACGACAACAGACCATCCCAGAGCACCAACCGTTTTGGCCCTTCACGCGGTGATCTCATATTCCGTGCCTGTTTCGCCGTCGCCGGGCTGGCGTTGACTGCGGGTGCGCTTTTGTGGCGCGGATTGCCACATGGCCCCGGTGGCTGGGAAGCAATCATTATTTCCTTAGTCTTTTTCGCGGGCACCCGGGGCTGGAGTGTGCGCCGCCTTGTGCGGGGCGATTATCCCCGGAGCTGACCACCTGCACTGGTGCTAACCCGCGGCCCAGACCTCGACCTCGACCAGAAATTCCGGCCGGGTAAAGCCGGAAACGATGAGCAGAGTTGACGTGGGAAGCACAGGAGCACCGGACAGGAAACTGTCGCGTGCCTGCATGTAACCTGCCATATGATCCCGGTCGGTGACATAGGCAGTGACATGGCAGACGTTATGAGCCGTCATCCCTGCTTCCGCCAGTATCGCCGAAATGTTTGCGAAACAGATCCCGGCCTGACCCAGCGCATCAGCCGGGACACTGCCATCACCAGCAATCCCCAGCTGGCCAGCGGTGCGGACCCACCGGCACCCTGGCGGTATTTCGACGCCATGCGAATAACGGGCCACGGGTGGCGCAATACTGGCGGGTTGCAAAGATTTCACAGCTTCTCTCTCATTTTTCTGGCCTGTCGCAATGCCGCGAAAACGTGTTCAGTGTCCCAGCCATTGATCCGCCTGTTCTCTGTCCGGCACAAGCACCAGATTCGGTTTTGGTCAAATCTGTGCAATAGTTTCCCGGTGGATTTCAGAATTTTTTACACCACCCGGATTTTTTACCGTCTCAGACTCTGCGGTCCTGCCCGGTTCTGAGCACTGAAAGGTCATCCTTGCCCATGCAGATGAGCCTGCACTGATCAAGGTCTGCCAGCGACACTGACGGCCTGAATTGCGTCATTGGGCCAACAAAATCGCCCGGTCAGCCGGTTATTCGAGCCCGGTGAAAAGCACCTGGCCAACCAGAGATGCAAAAAACGGCCGAGACGGTGGGGGACATTCGGCTCCGCCCGACCGGGCCGGCACAAAACCGCTGCAGAAGATGGGGTTGACGCCAGACACCTGAGTGTTTGAAACTCACCGCGTTCCCCGGAAGGGGCCGCTCAACAGCAGAAAAACTGCATCACCAGACCGGGAAAATATCCGGCACCCGCGCAGCCAGCCGCTGCGCACAACAGAGAGGAAGAACATGACATTTTTCACCCGCACCGGTAAGCCGTTGCCGCAGTCCATCGTGGACTCTGCATCGAAGGTTGGCGACGACGCTGTGAACCGCCGCGAATTTCTGGCCCTGGCCAGTGCCTTCGGCGCAACCGCGGCGACCGCCTATTCGATGATCGGCATGGCTGCCCCCGCACAGGCGGCAGGTCACAAGATGGGCGGCACAGTCCGCATCCAGCAGGAAGTCCGCGCGCTCAAGGATCCGCGCACCTATGACTGGAGCCAGATTGCAAACTTCAGCCGCGGATGGCTGGAATACCTCGTTCACTATGAAAACGACGGCACCTTTACCGGCAAACTGCTGGAAAGCTGGGAAATCAGTGACGACGCGACGGTCTACACCCTGAACGTTCGTAAGGGCGTGAAGTGGAACGACGGCAGCGATTTCACTGCCGAGGACGTCGCCCGCAACATCGCCGGCTGGTGCGACAAGGCTGTTGAGGGTAACTCGATGGCTGGCCGTTTTGCGACGCTGATCGACGCTGATACTGAAAAAGCAATCGACGGCGCGATTGAAGTTGTCGACAGCCACACCGTTCGCCTGAACCTGCCGGCCCCCGACATCTCGCTCATCCCTGGCATGGCGGATTATCCGGCGGCCATCGTGCCGGCCTCCTACACGCCGGAAACGGCGCTGAGCAATCCGGTCGGCACCGGCCCTTATCTGCCTGAATCCATGGAAGTCGGCGTCAAGGGTGTGCTGGTTCGTAACGAGAACCACACGTGGTGGAATGAAGGCAACGGCGCCTATATGGACCGTGTCGAATACATCGACTATGGCACCGACCCGTCGGCCTTTGTTGCTGCGGCCGAGGCCGAAGAGATCGACATGACATACTCCATCGAAGGTGACTTCATCGACATCTTCGACACGCTGGACGGCTGGCAGAACAACTCTGTTGTCACGGCGGCGACTATCGTGATCCGGCCGAACCAGCTGGCCGAAGTCGATGGCATGCAGCCCTACGCGGACAAGCGTGTGCGTCAGGCGATTTCTATGGCTGTCGACAATGCGGTTCTGCTGGAACTTGGCTATGCCGGTCGCGGCGAGGTGGCAGAAAACCACCATGTCGGCCCGATGCACCCCGAGTATGCGGCATTGCCCGAGCGCAAGGTTGACCCTGCCGCAGCCAAAGCCCTGATGGAAGAGGCTGGCATGGGCGACTTTGAGCACGAGCTCATCTCTATCGACGACGCGTGGCGCAAGGATACAACCGATGCTGTTGCAGCTCAGCTGCGCGACGCCGGCATCAAAGTCAAAAGGACAATTCTGCCCGGTTCGACTTTCTGGAACGACTGGTCCAAGTATCCGTTCTCCTCGACCAACTGGAACCACCGCCCTCTGGGCGTGCAGGTCTGGGCCCTTGCCTACCGTTCGGGTGAAGCCTGGAACGAGTTCGGCTGGGCAAACGAAGAGTTCGACGGCATTCTGTCAGAAGCACTGGCCACCCCGGATGTTGAGGCGCGCCGCGCACTGATGATGAAGGGTCAGGCCATTGTTCAGGACGAAGGCGTGACACTCCAGCCATACTGGCGTTCTCTCTACAACCACACCCGCGAGGGTCTGGTCGGTGGCGAGCACCATATTTCCTTTGAGATCCGTCCGGAGCAGATTGCCTGGACATGATCTGATACATGCAGAGACAGGGCCGCGCACTGCGCGGCCCTTTTTTGTGCGCAACGGCAACACCGCGGAAAAGGAGCCGATATGGAAACGACACTGATACTGGCCCAGTTGGTTGCGACCGGGCTTGTCGCGTCATGGCTGACTCTCGGGCTGCGCGATAACCTGCTGCACCCGGCTCTGAATGAGACCTACACCGCCGAAGTTCTGAGCATGACGCGTATGCAGCATGAATACCCTGAACAGTTCGCGATCGTGGCCCATCGGGCCATAACAGACCGCAGGCTGCAGAGGCTGGCCTTTCGTGCCGTCGTCGTTGCCGAAGCGGTCGCCTGTGGGCTGCTGTGGATTGGCGTTGTGGGGCTGTTGATGAGCCTTGCCGGCACTGCAGAGCCTGATACCGGAAAGAGCCTTGCCCTGCTGGGTGCCACAGCCTTTACCGCCGTCTGGGGCGGATTCCTCGTGGCAGGCAATCACTTTTATTACTGGTTCTGTCACGAAGGCGCGCAGAACACACACTATCAGATGACCCTCTGGGGTCTCGGGACAATGATTCTGATCAGCCTGGCATAAACCGGACGCCGCGCGCTGCCATGGTCACCAGCGCAGGCGCCGGCTGCCATATCGTGTTGTTCTGATCGTCTGCCCGTTTCAGCGCATCGCAGACAGAGGCTACCCCTGTCTGATCGGCAGTCGCGAACAGGCCCCCTGTTGCACCCGGGTATCCGATGGCTGACAAAGATGCGCTGTTGAGCCGGCGCGCGGTTTCCGGATCATCCACAGGCGCCCGGCAGGCCAGCACATTGACCAGTCCGCGTATCAGGCAGCCAATGATGTCCTGCGGGTTCAGGTCGACGCGTTCAATCCCGGCAAACCGTGCCTCTTCGCACAGCAGGTCCTCCACCAGCGGGTCGATCACAAGGCCACCGCCCCCCGGATACCTGTACCAGCCAACCGACGCGGCCCGCCCCTGCCGTCCTTCGGACACCATGCGGTCAAGCAGTGAAACCGGCCGCTGGTCCTTCAGGGGCGGAAAGCTGTCGCGGCGCATCTGGCAGGCGATCAGCCCTTCGTCATCCTGTGCTTCGCAGACCCCCGGCCCAAAGCCAAAACTGACCATGGCCTCGTCCAGTTCCCACGGGTTGGTGTGCGCCAGAAGCAGCTCTTCGGCCACCGCCCGAAGGGCATCGCGCATAAGGTCGGCGGCCCGTGCCTCACACAGTCCCTCCGCAGTCACGACTTAGGGGAATTCAGAAAATTATTGGACGCAAAGACCGCCAGCAGGTCATTCAGGGATGCCGGCACAGTCCGGTTTGATGTGTTCACCTGTGCCTCGGCTCGCTCATAGTGTGGCGTTCGCGCATCCAGCAGAGCCCGCAACTGCGCCATTGCCCCGGGGTTGCCCTCCATCGGTCTCAGATCGCCCTGAGCGCGGACACGCTGCATGTGCTCGGCAGGAGAGGTGCGCAGCCAGACCGTGTGAAATCTTTCCAGCAGGAGCGTATATGCCTGCTCTCCTGCAACGACCCCACCGGCAACGGCGAGGATCATCCGGTCGTGCTTTTCCAGAACCCGCACCACAGCCTCGGTTTCAAGCCTGCGGTATCCTTCCTGCCCGTAAAGTGCCAGTATCTCTGACATTGGCATCCCGGTGAACGTCTCAATTTCTGATGTCAGCTCCACAAACGGGAGCGACAGGGTCTCGGCGGCAAGTCTGCCAAGGGTGGACTTGCCTGCACCACGCAGCCCCACAAGACAAATGCGACCGCGGCGCAGCGCGCCCGGATTACCGGTCGACAGAAGCCGGCGCACTTCTTCGCGCACAGCAGCGGGCGCCTGTCGATAAAGTGAAACCACATCCTGCACATCTGCGCTGGTCGTTTCTTCGGCCGCCAGAAGGCTTTCGGCCGTCGCGCCAAGCGCATCCGCGACACGCTGTAACAATGCGATGGAGATATTACCCTCACCGGCTTCGAGCTGCGCAAGATAGCGTGGAGACACTCCGGACATTTCGGACAAAACGCGGCGCGGCATCCGCTGTGCCTTGCGCAGGTCGCGGACACGCGCGGCGACACGCGCCATCAGCCGTGCCGCGTTATCCTGCGCGTGCGGCTCAGGCGCGCCCGGCACGCGGACAAGCGTCCCGCGTGGTGTGGGATCAGTAGGTTTCGACATGATACCTGCCATCATTGCGCATTTCGTCCCGCAGTTCCGACCAGTCGAGACCGGCTGTGGCAGCAAGATCACTCAGAGCCGCATCAACGCCCTGTTCCATGTCTCTGCGGCCGCAGATGTAGATGCAGGTTTTATCCGAGGCGAGCAGTCGGACAACCCGCTCCTGTTCCTGTCGCAGAAGGTCCTGCACATAATGCCCATCGCCGGTCTCCGGGCGGCTGAAGGCAAAAGACTTGTGCATGAATGTATCCGGCACCTTCTGCAAAGGCCCGAAATAAGGCAGGTCCCGCGCGCTGCGGGCCCCGAAAAAGAGCGACAGACCGGCCCTGGTGTCTGGTGTCTCGCGCTGACGCCGCATGGTGAAACCGCGAAAAGGTGCCGAACCGGTGCCCGTACAGATCATCAGCAGATGCATCTCCGGATCGCCCGGCATCAGAAAGGTTGACCCGAATGGTCCGGTCACCTCGATCTCATCCCCTTTGTTCAGATCGCAGACATAATTCGAACAGACCCCTGCGGCCTCGCGTTTAACCGTCAGTGAAATGTTTCCAAAACCCGGTCGCTCGCCGTCCCGTGGGCTCGACACGGAATAAAGGCGGGGCAGATGAGGTTTGCCATCGGCGTCGGTGCCAGGAGCGATAATCCCGATGCTCTGTCCTTCAAGCACCGGAAAGGGCAGGCTGCCATGGTCCAGAATGATGTGACGGACGTCATTGTCACCCTCCGGATCGGTCAGGCGGTAGTTGCCCTGCACTGTCATACAGGCGGGCGCAGAAGGATTGTACATATTGATGGTGGGCTTTGACGCCGAGCGTGGTGCCGTTGCCCTGCCCCCGGCACCGCTGTGAGCGTCCGCCAGAAGTTCAGCAATCACCCGATCATGGGCTTCGGCGTCTGCATCCGGTGTGTCATCCTCAGCTGCGATATCGTCCTGCTCGGGCAGTTCTTCGAATGCGTACTGCTGCTCCAGACTGTAGGGCGTGCTGACTACACGCCACTCGTCGATTGATCCCGTCGGGCATACGGGAATGCAGTCCATACAGAAGTTACACTTGTCCGGGTCAACAACCACATTGTTGTCGTCATGCTCGATCGCACCGATCGGGCAGGTCATTTCGCACGTATAGCAGCGAATGCAGATTTCGGGGTCAATCAGATGTTGTTTGACGGGTTGGTTCATGGAACGGCGGCGGACCTGTGCAGGATGACTTCCGGCAGCGAAAAGAGATCAAAGATGTCGCGACACATGCCTTTGCACGTTGCACAGCCGAGGCAATTGTTTGCCGGTACGTCAGGTTTCGTCGCTTTCCGGGTCTGCATAGGTCCGTTTCCTCCTGTTGTATGGGGTCACTTTCGTGACGCCGGCCAGTATTCCTGGCCCGCGCCGGTGATGCGTTGATTCAGATCAAGCCATGTGCAGCTTCACGTACTCAAAATCTCCGGGCTTGTTGTCGATGCCAACCTTCGGGGCTGCGATCCACGAGGCATACTTCCCGGGTTCAAAACACGGGACCATCAGGGACTGGATAAAGTCACCGTCATCTTTTGTGGGCAGCCATTCGTGCCTGCGTTTCTGCCACTCATCGCCAGAGATGATATTGCCATCGGGATCAACAGCAACCGACGAGAACACTCCGATCTGCCGGTGAAAGCCTTCGTGCGGCAGCTTCAGTTCAAACTCGACACCTGCGCGCGCAATGGCTTTGTTCCAGCGCCCGACCCCGCCTGCTGCATCTCGCACGTAGTCGTCGCGCAGGCGCATGTTAATGGCCGTCAGTGCCGGAACATCCTCGGTCACGATCTGGCCATCGACAACTGAAGTCACCGGATAGGTGTCGTTCTGCAGCTGATGATCATCGTCGATCCGCATTTCCATATACCGGCCCTTGATGCCTGCATTGAATGCGTTGGCTGCGTTGGTCGAAACCTCCTGCCCGAAGAGGTCCAGACTGAGCGTGTAGTGCAGGTTCAGTTTCTTCTGAATTGTAGGCAGGTCAATGACGCCCAGATCGCGGATCCGGTCGATGTCGTAAGGGTCAGCAATACCATTGGCGTTCATTGCCTCGAGCGTCGCCTGAATGGTGCGCCCGACGCCGGTTTCACCCACGAACATATGGTGTGCCTCTTCGGTCAGCATGAACCGGCATGTCCGGCTGAGTGGGTCAAATCCGGACTGCGCCAGACTTTCCAGCTGCATTTTGCCGTCACGGTCGGTGAAGTAAGTGAACATGAAAAACGACAGCCAGTCAGGCGTTTCCTCGTTGAACGCGCCCAGCATCCGCGGTGCCTCATCCGAGCCGGATGACCGGACGAGCATGTCGTCCGCCTCTTCGCGGCCGTCGCGGCCAAAGTATTTCTGAAGCAGATAAACCATCGCCCAGAGGTGTCGGCCCTCCTCCACGTTAACCTGGAAAAGGTTACGCATGTCGTAGAGAGATGGTGCCGTGAGGCCAAGAAACCGCTGTTGCTCAACCGAGCCCGGTTCGGTGTCGCCCTGGATGACGATCAGGCGCTTGAGCATGTTCCGGTACTCGCCCGGCACTTCCTGCCATGCCGGCTCGCCACAGTGCTCGCCCATCGGGATTTTGCGATCCTCCACCGCGGGCGCCAGCAGAATGCCCCAGCGATAGTCTGGCATTTTGACATAGTCGAACTTTGCCCAGCCTTTCGGGTCAACCGATACGGCCGTACGCAGGTAAACCATGCTCTCCTGGAAATTCTGGGGGATCAGGTCGTTCCACCAGCTGATATAGCCCGGATGCCACTTTTCCAGCGCTTTCAGTACTTTGCGGTCAGAACTCAGCCCGACATTATTGGGTATCCGGCTGTCATAGCTCACATTTATCAGATCTGTCATTTACCTCTCCCGTTGTCCTTTTCAGCACTGTCCGTTGCAAAAGAATGTCAGACACGCTGCATATTGTACTGCCCGCGCAGGCCTGTTCCGTACCGTTGCAGAGCACCCTCGGGGCCGACAGCATTCGGCCGCTGGAAGATCCAGTTCTGCCAGGCTGTCAGGCGCCCGAATATACGCGTTTCCATCGTCTCAGGCCCGGCAAACCGCAGGTTGGCCTCCATACCCGTCATGGCGTCGGGTGAGAAACTGATGCGCTCTTCGCGGAACAGGCGCACTTCGTCTTCCCAGTCGATGTCGTCATAGGCAAACGTCACGAGGCCGAGTGCCTCGGCATCATCCGCAGCAAGCTTTTCGCCCACCCTCTGACGCAACACATCTGTCTGTTCCGGGGTGCCCAGAAAGCGTGTCTGCAGCCGCGTCAGATCATTGCCCATCGGATACTGACCAAAGTTGGCAGGCGACAGCACCACACCAGCCGACGCGCGGTCATCATCCTCGAATTCATCAAGCATCATGTAGCTCCGGTCGGTGGCCCAGAGCAGCTCGGCCAGTACGCCGGCGAAACAGGAACCATGCTCGACAATCGCAGCCAGGCTGCGCGACGTCATGTCAACGCGTTTCAGGACCCGCTTCCACAGGCCAAGCACCTCGCGCGCCAGCCAGTGATCCGGGTTTTCCAGCAGCAACGCCTCATGTGCAATAACGCGCTCCGGCGATCCGACAGTCTGGAACTCGATCAGACCCAGTTCATCCTCGTTCGCACGCAGATGCAGGATCGCGTCATCAAGTTCCCGCGCACAGCGCAGCATCCAGGCCGAAGCACCAAGCGCTGTAAAATCCGCCATCGTGGCGGGCTCCTCCTGATCCGGACCGCTGATGGTAACAACTGCGCGCCGACCCGGACGATCCATGGCGACCGACACGGTCGAATAGCTGATCCCGCCCTCAGCAAACGTCCGCTGAAGCGGCGTAAGACTGATGCCCTTCTCATCTGCACCGCCGGCTTCTGACGCCATAGCCAGCGCCCGTTCGGATACCCGCTCGTCAAAGGAGGCATTCGGGAAGACCTCATCAACCAGTCCCCATTCAGCAGCTCTGCGACCGCGGATACCCTCTTCGAGCGAGCAGAAAACATCCGCGCGGTCGCGCCGGACCTTACGCTTGTCAGTGACGCGGGTCAGACCGCCTGTACCGGGCAGCACCGCCAGCAACGGCACCTCGGGCAATGCCACTGCCGAGGTACTGTCATCGGTCAGCATGATGTGATTGCACGCCAGCGCAAGCTCATACCCCCCACCGGCACACGACCCGCGGACAGCGCAGATATAGTTCTGGTTGCTGTCCCGTAGCGCGGCTTCGAGCGTGTTGCGCGTTTCATTTGTGAACTTACAGAAATTCACCTTGTGTGCATGGCTGGCGCCACCCAGCATCCGGATGTTGGCACCTGCACAGAATACTTTTTCCCTGGCAGACCGCATCACGACAACCCGCACTTCAGGATGCTCAAAGCGCATACGCTGGATGACATCGGCAAGCTCGATGTCCACGCCCAGATCATAGGAGTTGAGCTTCAGCTCGTAACCCTCGAAAAGACCTCCCTGCTCATCCACGTCCATCCACAGAGTTGCAACAGGTCCGTCAATATCGACACGCCAGTGGCGCATGTTTTCGGGGTCCACCTGAAAGTCTATTCTGCCGTTCACTCTGCTCTCCCCGATCTGCAGACATCATGGCAGGATAATGAACTATAATTCTATTTGCCGTCCATAATCATCAACATGGCTGCGAAATCTCGTCAAATATATGAATTATAATGCCGCATTGCTTCCATCTTTGTCTGATCTGCTCCGGCAATCAGCACCTTTGTTCTGATACCCAGAATCACCTGATCCACCGCATATCCGCTCATCCGTGCCTCGACCATTTCGCACAGGCGCAGAGTGGCGCGTGGCCGCCCCATCAGCAGCTTCAGCCGCGCATTGGCCAGCTGGATCATTGCCTGAATGAAATCGCGCTCCGGGCCGGGGTCCGGTGCCTGCATCCAGACGGCTTCGAGAACTTCGTGGCATTCCCAGAAATAGCCCGCTTCGAAATACACGCGACCGGCAATGAACGCCTGCGTCATATGCAGTTTCTCCGCCGGAATTCCCGGGTCAACCGATGCCTTGATGCTGTCAAACCAGTCGTCAGGATGTCTGGAGGTTTTGCCCGGAATGTAAACGTGCGGCGGCAAAGGTATTTCACCGGTGGCGTCATCCCGTTGCGACACGCACTGCCTCCAGACGGTTCAGCCGTCCGCAGAAATCCCGGACAGCTTCAAGGCACGCTGCCTGCGCCTCCAGATATGGGGAATGCCCGCACCCTTCGAGGATCAGTGTTTCAACCGGTGCATACATGCGCGTTTCGACCTCGTGTATCTGGGCCAGCGTGCCATACGGATCATCCCTGCACTGCACGGCCAGAACCGGTACGCGCAGGTGATCAATGCAATCACAGATGTCCCAGTTGCGATACTCAGAGCTCGTCCAGACGTCATGCCAGCCCATAAAGGCCGCCTCGGGGTCGTCGTGATGCCGCGCAAGCCGCTGACGCAGATCACCCGTGGTAAACGCCTCGCCTGCAGTGCGGATCGCATCAAGCCCCACCCGTTCGACAAAGAAGTGGGGCGCCAGAAGAACAAGCCCGCGCACCCGCATATCACTGACAGAACCTGCATAGATCACGCTGATGCTGGCTCCGTCAGAATGCCCGAGCAGCACCGCCTGACGGATATCAAAAGCGTCCAGCAACGGACCGAGCCCTGCCGTCGCCTCTTCGGTCATGTAGTCCCTGTTGCGTGGCAGCGTGATTGTATCAGAGCGCCCGTAGCCAGCTCTGGACCAGACCAGGACGCCCATTCCGGTTGCGTTGCTGACGGCCTGCGGAAAATCGCGCCACAGCCCGACAGATCCCAGCCCCTCATGCAACAGAACCAGCGTGGGGGCCTGCGCGGGAGGCGGGCCAAAGCAGGCATACTCAAGCGATTTGTCATTTATCCTGACCCGGCAGCCCGGGGCGTCTGACCAGTCGGGCATTACACGGCCTATTCACGCAGACGGAAACGCTGAATTTTTCCCGTGGCTGTTTTTGGCAGATCGTCCACTACGTCCACGCGCCTGGGGTACTTCCACTTGCCGATCCGGTTCTTCACATGCTCCTTTAGGACCGCCTCGAGGTCTGTTTCCGGCGCACCCTGCAGCACAACATAGGCACGCGGCTTTTCCAGCCCGTCCGCATCACGCATTGGCACAACGGCGGCTTCGAGCACGGAGGGGTGGCTGGCCAGCGCCTGCTCCACTTCAAACGGCGAAACCCAGATGCCGGACACCTTGAACATATCGTCCGTGCGCCCGCAGTAGACATGGCGGCCATCCGTGCGTTGGATGTATTTGTCGCCCGTCCGGGTCCATTCTCCGAGAAAAGTGTCGCGGGACTTACTGCGCTGGTTCCAGTACCCAGCAGCGGCTGAGGCGCCTCTGACGAGCAGTTCGCCGACTTCGCCATGAGGCACGTCAGCACCGGCTTCATCCACGAGACGCAGATCGTAACCCGGCACGGCTGTGCCTGATGTGCCGTAGCAGACATCATCACTGCGGTTGCTCAGGAAAATATGCAGCATCTCTGTCGACCCGACCCCGTCGAGAACAGCAACGCCGGTGTGCGCCTCCCACCGCACACCGACGTCTTCGGGTAACGCCTCGCCCGCTGAGATTGCTCTGCGAAGCGGCGCGTCCGGCGCACCCGCGCTGTCCATGCCAGCGACCATCGCCGCGTATAAGGTTGGCACGCCGCAGAAGACCGTGGGCTTCTCCGCGGCCATGGCGGCGAGCATGTCCGCTGGCGCAGGACGACCGGAAAAAAGCACGCTTGTCGCACCCACCGCAAGGGGAAAAGTCATGGCATTCCCGAGCCCGTAGGCAAAGAAAAGCTTTGCTGCAGACAATACAGTGTCGGTCTCTTTCAGGCCCAGCACATGCGCGCCGTAGGTCTCTGCGGTTGCCTGCATCGAGGCATGCACATGCTGCACGCCCTTGGGCGCGCCGGTAGACCCGGACGAATACAGCCAGAAGGCCACTTCGTCCGGAGAGGCCGCCAGAGTTTCGCAGATCGGCGCACCATCGACAAAGTCGCTGTATGTTATGGTGTTTGCCGGTGCGCTGTCGCCGAGCACAACGATTTCCCGCAGCCATGGATTCGCGTCGAGCGCAGGCGCAACGGTGTCCCACAAAGCGGCAGAAACGAACAGAATGGTGGCTCTGCTGTCGGCGAGGATTGACTGATACACCGGGGCCGCGAGCAGTGTATTCACCGGGACGGGTACGACCCCGCATTTCAGCGCACCAAAGAAGAGCTGTGGAAACTCAAGTGTATCCAGAACAATCATCGCGGCACGTTCCTCGCGCCGGATGCCAGCACGCTGTAGTGCGCCCGCGACCTGCCCCGCACCCGTCTCCAGCCCCCCGTAGGTCAGTGTCCGCCCGGTACCGGCCTGGCGGTAGGCCACCTTGTCACCGCGCCCCTCACTGCGGTGACGGTCGACAAAATAGCTGGCGGCATTTCCGGCAATGCTGGTCACAGTTCCCTCCCAAGACTCAGTGATCCCTGATGCTCTATCGTGCACCTGCGCCGCTGTGCTGCAAGCGTTTAGGAGGCAGAGCGCAGTTTAGTGCATGTTTCGGGCCGTAACAGAAATACAGCTGAAGCCTTTCAGCCAGGCAGCAGGAACAGGGTAATCGCCGGGAACATCACGAGGATCACGACCCGCACGATGTCAGACCCCACAAAGAACATTACGGCCTTGTATGTCTCGGTCATGGGTGTCTCCCGGTCCATCGCGTTGATGATGAAAAGGTTCATGCCTACCGGTGGTGTGATCAGCCCCACCTCGACGACAATCAGAACCAGTATACCGAACCAGATCGCCACATGTTCGGGCGACATGCCAAAATCCATCGCGGAAATCACGGGAAAGAATATCGGGATGGTCAGCAGGATCATCGAAAGGCTGTCCATCAGGCAGCCAAAAACAAGATAGAATAGCAGGATGATCGACAGCACCAGCCAGGGAGAGAAACCCTGGGTCAGCACCCAGTCAGCCATAAACTGCGGCACACCGGACAGCGCCAGAAACCCGTTGTAAAAGCTGGCCCCCAGCACAATGAAAAAGATCATTGCGGTCGTCCTGGCCGTCCCGAGAAGACTGTCGCGGAACACGCTCCAGTTCAGGCTGCCTGACAGCAACGCAACAAGGCCGGTGCCCATCGCGCCGATGGCTGAACCCTCGGTCGGTGTGAAGACGCCCAGATAAATACCCCCGACAACGACAGCAAAGATCACCAGAACCGGCCATGTAGCCCCGAGCGCCTTCCAGCGTTCACTCATCGGCACCGGCTCTCTGGTGCCGGCAGAATCCGGGTAGAGGCGCACGTAAACCGAGATCGTGAGCATATAGCCAAGGGCTGCAAGGATGCCCGGCACAAAGGCCGCAAGGAACAGTTTTGCTATGTTCTGCTCGGTGATGATCGCATAGATCACCAGAATGACCGAAGGTGGGATCAGGATCCCGAGCGTACCACCCGCGGCAAGTGTCGCCGTCGAAAACCCGCCGGAATACCCGTACCGTTTAAGTTCCGGCAGCGCGACGCGGGACATGGTCGCCGCCGTCGCCAGCGATGACCCGCAGATTGCACCAAAGCCTGCACAGGCCCCGACCGACGCCATGGCGACCCCACCGCGGCGGTGGCCCAGAAAGTTCTCTGCGGCGCGGAACAGGGCAGACGACATCCCGGACAGCGTTGCGAACTGCCCCATCAGAAGGAACATCGGAATGATGGTCAGCGAATAGCTGGAAAATGTGGTGTATGTCTCGGACTTGAGCTTGGCCAGCAGCGGTGTCGGGTTGCCGTTCATGGCATAGTACCAGCCGCCAAACCCACAGAGCAGCATCGCCAGCCCGATCGGGGCGCGCATGAAAATCATGCCCAGCAGCACCGCAAAAGACCAGAAACCCAGTTCCAGCCTGCTCATACCGGCGAAAGGCAGCAAGTCGAGAAGTGTACTCATAGCGCTCAGCGGACCGGAAGTAAGGCGCGGCCGGTGATGCTTTCCCCGACGCGCATTGCCGCGCAATAAACCGCCACAATGCAGGTCACCACCGAAGCTGCGAAACTGGCCGAGTAGGCCCACCAGACCGGAAACTGCAGAAAGAGCGTTGTCTCGCCGTTGCGCAGATAGCGCTGCACGCCGCCAAAAAGCTGCACACAGATGAGGATCAGCGCTGCCGCCAGAACAACCTCCCAGAAAGCGGCAATGAGCCGGCCAACCGGCCCCGGCAACCGGGAGGTAAAGATGTCTACTGTCGCGTGACCGCTGTAGAGCTGGCAAACCGGGAAAAAAGAGAAGATTGCAAAGGCAACCCCGGCCTCGAGCATTTCGTAACTGCCGTTGACCTCACCGATGCCCAGATCCAGCAGTGCCTGTGCGACCCCGCCCATCGTGTTTTCGACCCAGTCCGCATGCAGCCATTTGTTGACCGAACGGCCTACGATGGACAGCGTCGTCATGATCACAAGACCCGTCAGGACCAGCCCACCGATCACGGCCGTCGAGCGTGCAAGAAGCTTTATGGCCTGGTGCATTCAAAAAGATCCTGACTGGGTACGAAAAACCCGCGGTACCTGGTGGCACCGCGGGCAAAGTCATATCTGATCACTCAGTATATTTGTCGATCAGCATGCGTGCTTCGTCGATCAGCGCCTGACCGTCGATGCCCTTTTCATTCATGTCCGCAACCCATTCGTCATAGATCGGCTGCGCCACAGTTTTCCAGGCTTCGGTTTCTTCGGCATTCAGCGTAACGATGTTGTTACCGCGTGCTTCAGCTGCCGCGCGTGCCGGGCCGTCGCTGTCGGCCTGTGTGCCGCCCGCAAAAACCGAGAACTCGAGACCGGAATTGTCATCAATGACTTTTTTCAGATCATCCGGCAGGCTGTCGTAGCGGTCTTTGTTCATCGCCAGCACGAAAGTCAGGACGTACAGCGCGTTGCCGGTGAATTCCGTATGGTTCTCAACCAGCTCCGGGATTTTCAGCGCTGCGGTCACTTCCCAGGGAATTGTTGTTCCGTCGATCACGCCCTTGGACAGACCTTCGGGTACTGCCGGAACCGGCATCCCAACCGGCGTCGCGCCGACTTTTTCCAGCAGCGCATTCGCGAGACGCGAGCCACCGCGGATTTTCATGCCTTCCATATCTTCGGGCGAGCGGATCTCTTTGTTGGCATGGATAAGGCCGGGCCCGTGCACCCATGTGCCAAGGATATGCACATCCCTGAATTCGGTATCTTTCATATGTTTTTCAAACATTTCCCAATAGGCGCGTGACGCGGCCCGGGCGTTTGTCATCATGAAAGGCAGCTCGAAAACCTCGGTGCTTGGGTAGCGACCAGGCGTATAGCCCACCACCGTCCAGACGATATCGGCAACGCCGTCAATGGCCTGGTCCATCAGCTCTGGCGGTTTGCCACCCAGCTGCATCGAGGGATAGCGGTCAATCTTGATACGGCCTTCGCTGGCCTCTTCAACATTGTCCGCCCAGACATCCAGAACCAGTTTTGGCACGTTCGCCTGCGGCGGCAGGAACTGGTGCAGCGACAGGGTGACTTCCTGAGCGGCTGACGGGCCGGCACCAAAACCAAGCGCGACCGTCGCGGCAGCGGCCATATTCAGAAATGATTTCCGTGAGATTTTCATGTGTTTCCTCCCTGAAACCGGATCGGCCCGTACTTGCGACGGTCTCAGACCCTTTTATCCCACACAAATTGCTATTGCAGAAGTCAGGGGATGTCACCTGTGTTTGTAACTAAATGCCGGTCGCGCCAGCGGCGGGACGCATCTGCCTTACCGGTCAGGGGTATGCGGGTGAAGAAGTGGTGGCGTTAGGTGGACTTGAACCACCGACCTAACGATTATGAGTCGTTCGCTCTAACCAACTGAGCTATAACGCCATCGGCGCGTGACCTATGCCAGCCGGCCTGCGCCGTCAAGCCACAATCGGAGATTAAAGCCCGCGAACGGCGTCAATCATCCGCTGGACATTGTCGGGGTCTGCATCCGGTGTGATCCCGTGCCCCAGATTAAAGATGTGGGGTCCACCGGAGAATGCCCGTACGATTGCACGCGCCTCATCCACCAGTGCCTGCCCACCGGTCACCATATGGCTGGACGCAAGATTACCCTGTACGCATCCGTCAACCTGGACATGGCCGGCAGCCCATCCGGCATCAACCGAGTTATCAAGCGCCACACAGTCCACACCTGTGGCTTTTGCAAACCCGATGTACTGATCACCTGCCTCGCGTGGGAAGCCGATCACCGGGATATGCGGATAGCTGGCTTTGAGCGCCGCGGTAATCCGTCGTGCGGGTTCCAGCGCGTATTTCCGGAAGTCATCGCCTTTGAGTGATCCCGCCCAGCTGTCAAATATCTTGACGACTTCGGCGCCGGCTTCGATCTGTGCCGAGAGATAATCAATTGTACCCTCTGTGATCCGGTCAAGCAGCGCTTCGAATAGGGCGCGGTTCTCGTCCTTCAGCGCATGGGCAGGGCCCTGATCCGGGGTACCACGGCCGGCAATCATGTAGGTCGCCACGGTCCAGGGCGCGCCTGCAAAACCGATGAGCGTTGTTTCGGCCGGCAACTCACGCCGCAGAATGCGCACTGTCTCATAAATCGGATTAAGTGTTTCGTGAATATCGCTGACTGGCCCGAGCCTGTCAAAGTCGGCCTGTGTGGTCACGGTCGACAGACGCGGCCCCTCGCCGGTAACAAACCACAGATCCGCGCCCAGTGCCTGGGGCAGCAGCAGAATGTCGGCAAACAGAATGGCGGCATCGAACCCATAACGCCGGATCGGCTGCAGTGTGACCTCGGCGGCGAGTTCCGAGTTATAACACAGTGACAGGAAATCACCGGCCTGCGCACGTGTTGCGCGATATTCCGGCAGGTACCGGCCAGCCTGACGCATCATCCAGATCGGCGGTGTCGGCAGCGTTTCACCCGCGAGGGCGCGCAGGATGGTTTTGGTCTGGCTCATCGTCTGATTTCCGTCTTTCATAGCGCACGTCCTGCTTCTAGCCTGAGATTCTTGATCATTCCAGTTGTCAGTTTAAGTTGACACATCTAAAAGATAAACCCATGACAGTGCACCTTCCCACCCCCGACTCCCCGCTCAAAATCGGCACCCGCGGCTCACCGCTGGCTCTGGCCCAGGCCTATGAGACCCGCGAAAGACTGATGCGCGCCTTTGACCTGCCCGAAGACGCCTTTGAAATTGTCGTCATCAAGGTAACGGGCGACGCGATCCAGGACCGCCCGCTGAAAGAAATCGGCGGTAAAGGTCTGTTTACCCGCGAGATTGAAGAAGACCTGCTCGCCGGCAAAATCGACATCGCCGTGCACTCGATGAAAGACATGCCGACCGTGCAGCCGGACGGCCTGACGCTCGACACCTACCTGCCGCGTGAAGACGTGCGGGACGCATTTGTTTCGCCGCAACTGTCAGGTATCGCCGAGCTTGCGCCCGGCGCGGTTGTCGGCACTTCCAGTCTGCGCCGCCGGGCACAGCTGCTTCATCGCCGTCCCGACCTCAAAGTCGTAGAGTTCCGCGGCAATGTTCAGACCCGACTGAAAAAACTCGCCGATGGCGTGGCAGAATGCACCTTTCTGGCTGCTGCTGGTCTGAACCGGCTGAATATGGATGACGTACCGGCAACCCCTGTCGCAACAGACGACATGCTGCCCGCGGTGGCTCAGGGTGCCATCGGAATCGAACGGCGCATTGCAGATGAAAATACCGCCGGTTTGCTGGCTGCGATCCACCATACAGAGACAGGTCAGCGACTGGCCGCAGAGCGGAGCTTTCTGCTCACGCTGGACGGGTCGTGTGAAACACCCATTGCCGGACTGGCCGAACTGACCGGCGGCAACCTTCATCTGCGCGGAGAAGTGTTACGCCCGGACGGCAGCGATGCCATTGCCGGAAGCCGGAACGGACCCGTGGCGGATGGTGCGGATATGGGCCGGGATCTGGCACGCGAACTGCTGTCAAAGGCCGGCGACGGCTTTTTCGACTGGCACTGATGCGCGTCAGGCCTGTGTGTCAGGTCAGACCCATTTTGCCAGCGGCGGCAGACTCATCAGCACAGCATTCGCGTCATGGCCCGTCTCGAGACCGAACTTTGTACCGCGGTCATAGACAAGGTTGTATTCGGCATAAAGGCCCCTGTGCACCAGCTGGGCATCCTTGTCCGCATCAGACCAGGGCATGACGCGGCGTTTACGCACAAGCGGCAGGTAGGCTGGCAGGAACGCCCGCCCGATATCCTGTGTCAGTGCGAAATCCGCCGCCCAGTCACCGGTGCAGTGATCATCCATGAAAATCCCGCCAACGCCCCGGGCCCGGCCACGGTGCGGCACGAAAAAATATTCGTCAGCCCACTCTTTCAGTCTGGGATAAAGGTCATCGCCATGCGGCGCGAGGTGCTTTTCCTGGGTCTGGTGGAAATGGCGCGTGTCTTCTTCGTATTCGATGCACGGGTTGAGATCCGAGCCGCCACCGAACCACCATGCGTGCGGTGTCCAGAACATCCGGGTATTCATGTGAACCGCAGGCGCATGCGGGTTCTGCATATGTGCCACCAGACTGATACCACTGGCCCAGAAGCGCGGATCATCTTTCATGCCCGGAATACCCTTGCGCGCTGCCATGGCCATCTGGGCGCGCTCTCCGAGCGTACCGTATACAGTGGAGATATTGACGCCGACTTTCTCAAAAACACGGCCGCCGCGCATCACGCTCATCAGGCCCCCGCCGGCATCTGACCCGTCATCGCTGGTGCGTGTGGTTTCTGATACTTCAAACATACCCGGAGCAGCGTCAGCCAGTGGTCCTTCGCTGTGGTCGCGCTCAAGGTCCTCAAAGGCACTTACAATGTCGTCGCGAAGGGTCCGGAACCAGGCAGAGGCCCGCTGTTTCTCAGTATCAAATGTATCGGTCATGGTCCGCCTGATGTGTCAGTTTTCTCTGACAGTTATCTAACGCGGATTTGTCCGGAACGAAAAGAAAGAAATATCAGTGCGCCGGGGCTGCCACCACATCCAGCAGGCTGCGGCCGCCATCAACAGTAATTATCTCGCCCGTCATAAATCCGGAGCTTTCGGCGGCCAGAAACTGTACAGCATCCGCCAGCTCGGTCGGACCAGCGATGCGGCCCATAGGAGTGTGGGTGCGTATGTCTTCGCGCCAGTCGCTGTTCTCGACAACCGAAGACTGCAGCGACGCACTCATCACAGAACCAAATGCCACCGCATTTACACGAATACGCTCAGGTGCCAGAGCGAGCGCCATTGAACGGGTCATCTGCTCCAGTGCGGCGGATGCGATGGAATACCCCATCAGCTCGGGCCGCGTATGCCGTGAGACAATAGAGCTGAGATTTACAATGGAACCCAGTTGCCCTTCGGGCTGATCCGCCCCCTGCTTCATCATTCGCTTGGCCACCTGCTGGGTCAGCTGAAGCGCCGTCATCAGATTTTGCTCCAGCAGCACCTCGACGGAGTTATCCTCGACATCCAGCGCATTGGTTGGCATGACCTGCCGGGACGCATTGACAAGAATATCCACCCTGTCAAATGCATCGATTGTCGCCGAAACGAGGTTGGCAATCGTCAGCCGCTGGCGCAGGTCACCGGCAAAATACCGCAGGGTCGCATCATCTTTTTGCTCGCCCCATTCATCTGCCAGCCTCTTTTCATCCATGTCGGCACACATCACATTGGCGCCCCGGTCCGCAAACTGGCGCGCTATGGCCAGCCCGATGCCGTTCGCCGCACCGGTGACGATTGCGGTCTTTCCTTTGACTGAGAATGACATCTTTTCCTTTCTGGCGCGTAATGCGCCCTCTGGAAGCTGTTATTTGCGGCGTCTGACCGGACGCATGGCCTGAAACAGTTTGAACCGGTTGTCTCCCCCGGTTTCCGTCACCTTTACAAAGTACTTCTGCAAGGTCGCTTCATAGGGCAGATGCCGGTTTGCAACCATCCACAAAAGCCCCTGAGGCGCAAGAAGCCTTGCGGCAGCCGCGACAAACGCCTGTCCCAGTGCGGGATCTGCGTCGCGCCCTGTATGGAAAGGCGGGTTCATCACGACCGTGTCACAGGCGCCGGGTGCTTGCCAGGTCGTCGCGTCGGCCCAGTGGAATACTGCGCGGTCGTCTGTCACATTATGGCGGGCGCACTCCAGGGCCATATGGCCTGCCTCTACGAGATGGATCCGCTCTACGGTGTCCCGCGTCAGCACATGCGCCGACAGGTACCCCCACCCGGCTCCCAGATCCGCAACAGTCCGACCGAGCTTTGCCGGCAGTGCCTGCGCCAGCAACGCAGACGCGGGATCAACAGCATCGGAAGAAAAGACGCCCGGTGCGGTCCAGAAACCTCCTTCTGTAAGCGCCGGTCCCGCCTGCCAGTCGGCAAAGTCATCCGCTACAGCGTCCGGGATCACAAAGAGCTTGCCGTGGGCGCGTACAAACGGGCCGTCCACCGCTGTCCGGTTTCGTACCGCGCGCAGCATGCTGTCGATACCATCGGTTTTCTGGCCGTCCACCAGCACCGGCCCTCTGGTCATCCGAACGGCATCCGCGATCATGGCTCTGGCCTCAGCTTTGGCGCGCGGCAGGCACACGATGGCTCCGTCGTACTGGCCATGCGGCATCACTGCGCAGGCGTAGCCACGTGCTGTCCACGCGTCATGCGCAGGTCGGAATCCTTCGATAATTTCTGTGCTGAACCCTGCCAGATCCGGCAGAGCCGCGTCGACAGGAGGCCTGAACACAGCGACGCGTCCGCCTTCCGGCAGAACAGAGCCACCCCCCTCAAACGCGAGCGGCAGTCGGGCATCAATCATGTGCCTATTCTTCTTTTTCCATGGTACATTGCAGCGGATGCTGGTGCCTGCGGGCAAAATCCATCACCTGGGCTACCTTGGTTTCCGCGATCTCGTGGCTGAAAACGCCGACTACGGCCACACCTTTTTTGTGAACGGTCAGCATGATTTCAAAGGCCTGTGCGTGATTAAGGCCAAAGAACCGCTCAAGCACATGCACGACAAACTCCATCGGCGTGAAGTCGTCATTCAGCAACAGAACCTTGTAAAGCGGCGGGCGCTTTGTTTTAGGTCGGGTTGCGGTCAGGACAGAGGAATCCCCCTCATCATCCGGACTGTCTGACATCATAATCGCTTCTCGGTGCATTGCTGCTCCTGACAGGCTTTGCGTGCGGTGAGTCTCAGTTGGGTCTATATAACCTGTCTTCGCATTTAGGAAAGGGGTCGGTATGGCGCATAAAGTGACCACGGTAGGCTTTGATGCCGACGATACGCTCTGGCACAACGAGCGCTACTTTCAGATGACCCAGGCGCACTTTGCCGACCTGCTGTCGGAATACACCGAAAAAGACACCCTGATGGCCAGGCTCGTGGCGGCGGAAAAACGCAACCTCGGGCACTACGGCTTTGGTGTGAAGGGCTTTACCCTGTCGATGATCGAGACCGCGCTTGATGTCACGGACAGGCGCGTTTCCGGGCAGGTGATAGAACAGATCCTGCGGGCTGGCCGCGAAATGCTTGCGCATCCGGTCGACCTGCTGCCGCACGCCAGAGATGCCGTCGAACAGGCGGCGCGTGACTACCGCATTGTGTTGATCACAAAGGGTGATCTTCTTGACCAGGAACGAAAACTGGCTCAGTCCGGGCTTGGCGATCTGTTTGATGCTGTGGAGATCGTATCGGACAAAACCACCGCTGTGTATCACGATATTTTTGACCGCCACGGACACAGCGCAACCTGTGGTGTGATGGTCGGAAACTCTGTCCGGTCCGATGTTCTGCCCATGATACACGCGGGCGGATACGGTGTTCACATTCCCTACCATGTCACCTGGGAGCTCGAACACGCAGAAACGCCAGTGGCACACCAGCGGTTCCGAAGCCTGCCCGACCTCAGCGGCCTCGGCGACCTGTTAACCGGCCTGCAGTGATTATTGCCCGTTTCGGAGGCAATAAGGTTAATATGGTTACCCAATTCGTTGTTTCACCGAAACTTAACGCAATTCCCTTAAAACAATAACTTTATTGAGACCAAAACCTGTGTTAGCCTCTCTCACATAAAAAGAGCCAGTCGAACAATCGACGGCATGAGGCAGAAAAGGCAGTGATCATGAAGGTTCGGCGCATGTGGCCGGCCCGTTACGGGCTATTTGTATTTGCAGCTCTGTGGATGCTGGTCATCCTCCCGCTCAGCGCCGCCGCGGCGCCCTACGCCGCAATGGTGATGGACGCGCGCACCGGCGAGGTGCTGCACTCCAGAAACGCAGACACGCGGCTTCATCCCGCATCTCTGACAAAAATGATGACGCTCTATATCGCTTTCGAGGCGGTGGAACGCGGCGAGATCTCGCTTGATACAAAGGTCCGGATCTCGCGCTTCGCAGCGTCCGAACCGCCCTCGAAACTGGGTCTTAAATCAGGCCAGCGCATTGCCTTTCGCTATCTGATCCGGGCCGCTGCGGTCAAATCCGCCAATGATGCCGCAACTGCCATCGGCGAAGCGCTCGAAGGGTCCGAAGCCGCATTTGCCCGCCGGATGAACCGTACTGCCAAGGCTCTCGGCATGACCCGCACAACCTTCAAGAATGCGCACGGGCTGACGGAAAAAGGCCATATGTCGACGGCACGGGATATGTCGATCATGGGACGCCATATGCTCTACGACTACCCTGAGTACTACAACCTTTTCTCGCGCAAATCGACGAACGCAGGCGTGCGCAATGTCGCCAACACAAACCGTCGCCTTCTTTCTGCCTACCGCGGTGCCGACGGCATCAAGACGGGCTACACCCGCGCAGCCGGCTTTAATCTGGTGGCTTCTGCAGAACGGGGGCAGGAACGTATCATCGCCACAGTTTTCGGAGGCACATCGACGAGCGCACGCAATGCGCGGGTTGCCGAACTGCTGGATATGGGGTTCAAACGCGCACCCAGCCGTGCCCGTCTGAAAAAGCCTTCTCTGCCGGTTTACCGCGCGAAGCCTCAGCGTCCGAGCACTGTTCTCGCGTCCAGCCTGCGGCCCGCTCTGCGCCCGGCTGCTGCGGTTGCAACACCTCTGATCGTCACACGTACGGACAAAGCCATTGTCGCGGCGCTCACTGAGGATACAGCTCCTGCCACGCCTGTGCCCGCCGCCGCCGCGGCCAGCACTGCTGGTCTTCTGAACACGGACACCACAACCGCGCTGATAGCAGCTCAGGCAGCCGCCGCGATCGAAAAACCGTCTGAGGAAGCAGTGCCTGCGGGCACCTTTGTTTCTGCGCGGCCTGTACTGCGCCCCGGATCGGCGGTTGCCGCAGGCACGGGCACCCAGCAGGAAGCTACCGTCGCAGTTATCGCCGAGCCCGAAGTTGTCACCCGCCTTTCCACGTCCGGCGGGCATCAGTGGGGCGTGAATGTTGGTCAGTATACCTCCCGCTACAATGCGGAACGGGCGCTGGTCACAACAGCGCTGGCCGAGATGGCCACTCTTGACGGCACGCTGCGCAAGGTCGTGAAACGTCCCACGGGTTTTGATGCGAACTTTCTGGGGATGACCGAAGAGAGCGCGGATCTGGCCTGTCGACGGCTCGCGGCACGCAATATCAGTTGTCAGACGGTCGGTCCGTCCTGACGTCATCCGGGCGCGGCCGCGTATCCCAGACGTCGTTCAGGATGCGGCGGCTGTCACCCTCGGGGTCATCATACTGGCGGCTCTTCAGTGTAAAGACGAAAGCGGCAAGCCCCAGGCCCCCGAGCAGAAGTGATACCGGAATGAGATAGGCAAGGACGTTCATCTGCTCTTTCCTGAAATCCTGAGCGCGTTTGCCGAAACCGTGAGCGACGACAGCGACATAGCCAGCGCCGCGATCAGAGGAGTCGCCAGCCCGGCCACGGCCAGCGGCACAGCCACGATATTATAGACCGTCGCAATCCGGAAGTTCTCCCGGATACGTTTTGTTGCGCACATTGCTGTAGCCAGCGCCTCGCCAACCGGCGTCAGATCCCTGCCCAGCAGAACAATATCAGACGCGGCCCGCGCCGCATCCAGAGCCTGTGCCGGGCTGATTGACACATGCGCGGACGCCAGAGCCGCAGTATCGTTCAGGCCATCGCCGACCATCAGCACATTGCGCCCGTCTTCCTGCAGTTTCTGCACAAAGTCAGCTTTCTGATCCGGCAGAACAGCGGCTTCCCACCGGCTAATTCCAAGTCTGCCGGCGATGCTGCGAACGGCAGCGGCCCGGTCTCCGGACAAAAGGATCACTTCTTTTCCCATCGTCACGAGCTGTTGCACCAGAGCTTCGGCGCCCGGCCGCAGGGAGTCCGAGAACGTGAGGACAACGGGTTTTTGACTTCCGGCCTGAAACGCAGCGGCAAGCTGATCCCCCCGTGCATCCGCACCGAGCCAGTCGGGCCGCCCGAGGCGCATAACCTCGCCACCCTGTACCAGTTCAGTGCCGTAACCTGGCACTTCACGGACATCGGCAAGCGGCACTTCGAGGCCAGCCTCCCGCGCGGCGGATGCGACAGCCTGCGACAATGGGTGCGCCGAGCCTTGCGCAAGCATAGCCGCCATTGCCTGCTGATCTGCGGTCAAGTCGTGCCAGTTGGTCAGTTGTGGGTTTCCTTCAGTAAGTGTCCCGGTTTTATCGAAGACCACGGTATCCACCTGCGCCAGACGTTCCAGCGCCGTGGCGTTCTTGATCAGCAGACCACGTCCGAACAACCGCCCCGAGGCGGCGGTGGTTACAGCCGGCACTGCCAGACCCAGGGCACAGGGGCAGGTAATGATCAGTACAGCCGCGGCAATATTCGCGGCGACACGCATGTCGCCGGCCCACAACAACCATCCGAAAAATGACAGTGCGGCCAGAATGTGCACGCCCGGCGCGTACAGCGTGGCAGCCTTGTCCGCCAGCGAAGTATACCGCGACCGGCCACTCTCCGCGACAGCCACAAGCGCAGCAAGCCGGTGCAGCGACGTGTCGGTTCCTACGGCCGTTGCCTTCAGTACCAGCGGACCTGTGAGATTCACCTCTCCCGCGCTGACCGCGTCTCCTGTCCGGCGCATCTCAGGCAGGGTTTCACCGGTGAGAGCGGACCTGTCGACCTCGGAAGTGCCCCTGATAACAACGCCGTCTACGGGCGCGCGGGAACCGGGTCTGACCAGCACGGCATCACCGGCGCGCAATTCTGAAACCGGCACCTCGGTCGGCTCGTCTGCGATCACTTTCCACGCACGTGGAACTTCAAGGGCTGTCAGTTCTTCGGCAGCCGAGCGTGCCGCAGACCGCGCCCGCGCCTCAAGCCACCGCCCGGCCAGCAGAAAGAACGTCAGAGTAAGAGCTGCATCGAAATAGGCGTGCTTGCCGGACAACGAGGTCTCCCAGAGAGAGGTTGCCACGGCCAGGGCTATCGCCAGACTGATAGGAACATCCATATTGAGCCGTCGGGCCCGCAGCGCGCTCCATGCATTGCGAAAGAATGGCTGCGCCGAAAAGGCGAGTGCCGGCAGGGTGATAGCGGCAGAAATCCAGTGAAACAGACCCCGGGTGGCATCCGTGGCTCCCGACCAGACCGCAACCGACAGCAGCATGACATTCATCGCAGCAAACCCGGCAACAGCCATCCGCATCAGCAGATCGCGCCCGAGGTTGCCCGTGCGCGTTTCCTGCAGAGCATCAGGATCAAGTTCCCAGGCATCGAACCCCGCCGCACGCACAACAGCGGCAAGCTCTGCCGCGGTGACATCGCCGGCGGCGTCAATCATAGCCTGCTTTCGCGTCAGATTGACCCGCGCGTGTAGAACGCCCGGATACTTTTCCAGCGCCTGTTCAACCGTCGCAATACAGGCCTGGCAGTGAATTGTCGGCAGAGACAGCGCAAGCGTCGCATCACAAAGACGCGTGTCCTGTGACGGAGCCGGGGCGGCAACACACCCCGGGCACCCCATCGCGGAGGACTGCTCTGCCAGTGTCATGAACGGTCGTCCTCCACCTGCAGAATGACACGCTGGCGAAATTCGGTGCCGTCTGCATTCCGGGCGACCATCCGGATATTCCAGTTGCCAGGCGCGAGCGCAGCAGCAGCAACGTAGGCGTCGCCATCGAATACGAAATCCGGGCGCTGATCGTCACGCACATGGGTGGCACGTCCCAGCGTCGCATCCAGCGAACTGACTTCAACGGGCTTGCCGGTGTTGTCAGTTATGGAAAGGGTCACCTTGTCCCCAAGGGCGCTTGCACGGACCGTCCAGCCCAGTGCCTGCTGTGCTGTGCGGTTCTCATCGAACTGCTGGCTGGCCACATAGGAATTCTTCACCTCAAGTCCCGGAAAGGTTTTTACTGCACTGAAGGCGAGTGTCAGGTTCACCGCAATGATAACCGAAAACGCCACGCCGAATATCATCGCAACGTGACGACCTTTTAGTTCTCTGGTCATTGCTGTTCTCCTGTTCCGATGAAGCTGTTGTCTTTGTAGGCCCGGTCCCCGTTGGTCAGGTCTTCGACCCAGAACCGCAGATCCGACCGTTCTGCCTGCGCAGGAGCGGAACCCGGCGGCGCAATCACATAGACCCGCTGCAGCAAAGAGGTGTCCGCAGGAACCTCGATCGAGCCGTAGGGTGTGCCTTCGAGGTCGATCCGTACGGCCGGATCACCAATTACGCTCAGGCGGAACAACCGGTCATCATTGTTCTTGTTGCGCAGGCGGATTTCGTAGGTGTTGCGGATGGAGCCGTCAGAGAGCGTGACGAATGTCGGGTTCCGCACAGCGGCAACCGTCATTTCAATATCGGCCCGCACAAAAAGGGCTATGACCAGCGCGATACCAACGGCACTCCAGAGCGCCGTATAAAGAATCGTACGCGGACGAAACACGTGCTTCCAGATCGGGCGTGGTGCAGCCCCGCCCCGCTCTGCTGTCTCGTCGGACAGCGCCAGATAGTCGATCAGCCCCCGGGGCTTGCCTATCCGCTCCATCACATCGTCGCAGGCGTCAATGCACAGCGCACAGGTGATGCACTCCATCTGCTGCCCGTCGCGGATGTCGATGCCCATCGGGCAGACGTTCACGCAGGCCATGCAGTCGATACAATCACCCATCGGCTCTGTTTTCGCGGCCTCACTGTGTTTGCGCGGCTCACCCCGCCATTCGCGATACGCGACGGTCAGGGTATCCTCGTCCATCATGGCACCCTGAATACGCGGCCACGGACACGCATAAATGCAGATCTGTTCCCGCGCAAAGCCTCCAAAGCCGAACGTCGTCGCCGTCAGAATGGCAACGGTGATATAGGCGACCGCTGCAGCCTGCCCGGTAAACAGGTCAACAAAAAGCGTTGGCGCATCCGCAAAGTAAAAGACCCATGCACCGCCGGTAGCCATCGCGATGACAAGCCAGAGTGTCCATTTGGTCAGCCGCAGCCGCAGCTTGCGGAAATCCATTTTTTCCTGCCGGTGCAGGCGCAGGCGGGCATTCCTGTCCCCCTCGACCCAGCGCTCCACAAGGATAAAGAGGTCAGTCCAGACGGTCTGAGGGCAGGCGTAACCGCACCAGACACGGCCCAGCGCGGAAGTGAACAGAAATAGGCCGAGACCGGCCATGATGAGGAGACCTGCGACGAAATAGAACTCGTGGCTCCAGATCTCGATCCAGAAAAAGTAAAACCGCCTGTTGGCGAGATCCAGCAGCACAGCCTGATCCGGCAGTTCAGGCCCCCGGTCCCATCTGATCCAGGGCACCAGGTAATAGATGCCAAGGGTGACCGCCATGATCACCCACTTGAGATTACGGAAACTGCCGGAAACGCGGCGCGGAAAGATCGGTTCGCGCGCCGCGTAAAGGCCGGGAGGAGGGACTTGATCGGTCACTTAGGCTGTCCTTGTCAGATCTGGGCCCGTCGGGTTGGCTTACTCACCGCCGCCGAGCTGATGCACATAAAGTGCGACTGCCCGTATCTCTGCCTCAGAAAGGCGCTGCGTCCAGGGTGGCATAACGCCATAGCGACTCCAGGTCACAGTCTCTGTCAGCGTGTCGTAGTCGCCGCCATAAAGCCAGATCGCGTCAGCAAGGTTAGGTGCTCCGAGGTCGCGGTTCCCCAGTCCCTCGTCACCATGACATGAAGCACAGTTATCGGCATATACCTCTGCGCCCGCTGCCGCCGCTGCCGGATCATCCGGCGTGCCCCCTGAAAGCACCATAACATGGTTGACGACCTGCGCGATCTCTTCCGGCTCGAGGATGTCCCCAAATGCCGGCATTTCGGAATACCGCGCATCATCGTCTTCTTCGTTGCGGATACCATGAGCAATTGTTGCGTGAATGTTTTCAATGTCCCCGCCCCACAGCCAGTCATTGTCCAGCAGGTTCGGATAGCCCACGGCACCGGCGGCACCAGATCCGTGGCACTGTGTGCACCACGTCCGGTAGACGGCTGCACCGGCCGATACCGCGTAGCTGTTCAGGTCAGTGTCGGCGGCAACTTCCGTCAGTTCAGCGGCTGCAAGACGCGCATTGATCGGGCCGTTGGCTTCTTCAACTGCGGCAATCTCCGCGGCGACCTCGCCGCGGGTGGTGTAGCCCAGCATGCCTGCCGTCGCCGAGGACACCAGCGGCCAGGCAGGATAGGCAATGGTATAGCCGATGCCCCAGATGATGGTGACATAGAAGGTCCACAGCCACCAGCGCGGCATCGGGTTGTCAAACTCCTCAATGCCGTCCCAGCTGTGGCCGGTGGTATCGGGATCGCCCTCTTGTTTCGGGGGTACTTTGGTCATTTGTCTGCCTCCTCAGCCGGAGCGGGTCGTTCGTCGTTTCGGAAAATCATGTTTGCGGTGTCACGGTGCAGCGGGCGGCTGCCCGGGCGGAACACCCAGAAGGCCATGCCCACAAACACAGTGAAGAGGAGCAGAAGCATCCAGCTGTCCGCGAATTCGCGCAGGAGTGAATAGGTTTCCATAGTGAGTCTCCTCAGCGGCTGGCGTCAGGGGTGAATGTCGAGAAGTCGACCAGTGTGCCCAGCATCTGCAGATAGGCGATCATCGCATCCGCCTCTGAAATACCGGGCTGCCCGTCAAAGTTCCGCACCTGAGCGCCCGGGTAGCGTTCGAGCATATCGTCGTAATCGCTGTCCGGGTCGGCCTGAGCGCGGAAGTCTGCCGCGGCGGTTTCGATCATCTCGTCGGTATATGGCACGCCCACAAGTGCATGGGTGGCCAGCAACTCCTCGATGTGTTCAGGCTCGATCAGTGTTTCCTCGAGAAACGCGTATTTCGGCATGATCGATTCCGGCACGACGGACTGCGGGTTGCGCAGGTGCACAAGGTGCCAGTCGTCGGAATAACGACCGCCAACACGCGCCAGATCAGGACCCGTGCGTTTGGACCCCCACTGGAACGGGTGGTCATACATGGACTCTGCCGCCAGAGAGTAGTGACCATAGCGTTCGACCTCGTCCCGCATCGGGCGGATCATCTGACTGTGGCAGACATAGCACCCTTCGCGGATGTAGATGTCACGCCCTGTCAGCTCCAGCGGAGAATAGGGGCGCATGCCCTCGACCTTCTCGATGGTGTTCTCCAGGTAAAAGAGCGGCACGATCTGAACCAGTCCCCCGACAGATACCACCAGAAAGCTGAGCACCAGTAGCAGTGTGGCGTTGGTTTCGATGAACTTGTGTTTGGTAAGGATCGACATGTCAGCTCCCTCCTTATTCAGCGGGGACGGCTGTGGGCAGGGCGTCTTTGGCAGGCGCCGCCCTTACAGTCATCCAGAGGTTATAGCACATGATGATAGCACCCGAGAGGAACAGAACCCCGCCCAGACCACGCACCACATACATCGGGAACTTGGCACTTACGGTGTCGGCAAAGCTGTTTACGAGGAACCCGTTGGCATCCACCTCGCGCCACATCAGGCCCTCCATGATGCCGGTCACCCACATGGATGCCGCATAGAGCACGATACCGATCGTCGCGAGCCAGAAGTGCCAGCTGACCAGCCCGAGGCTGTAAAGACGTTCGCGCTTCCACAGGACCGGTACCAGATAGTAAAGCGCGCCAAAGGTGACCAGTCCGTTCCAGCCCAGAGCGCCGGAGTGCACGTGTCCGATTGTCCAGTCGGTATAGTGCGACAGCGAGTTCACCGCACGTATCGACATCATCGGCCCCTCAAAGGTGGACATGCCGTAGAATGCAAGGCTGGTGACCATCATCCGCAGCACCGGATCGGTGCGCAGCTTGTCCCAGGCACCCTGAAGCGTCATCAGACCATTGATCATGCCACCCCAGCTGGGCATCCACAGGATGATCGAGAAGACCATACCAAGCGTCGAGGCCCAGTCAGGCAGGGCGGTATAGTGCAGGTGGTGTGGCCCCGCCCAGATGTACAGGAAGATCAGTGCCCAGAAGTGGATGATCGAGAGCTTATAGGAAAAGACAGGGCGTTCAGCCTGCTTGGGCACAAAGTAGTACATCATACCCAGAAAGCCGGCCGTCAGGAAGAAACCCACCGCGTTGTGGCCGTACCACCACTGCACCATGGCATCCTGAACACCCGAGAAGACCTGCACCGACTTTGATCCCCAGACAGAAACCGGGATCGACAGGTTGTTCATGATGTGCAGCATCGCAACGGTGACAATAAAGGCAAGGTAGAACCAGTTGGCCACATAGATGTGTGGCTCGCGGCGCCTGACGATGGTGCCGAGGAAACAGGCCAGATAAGCGACCCAGACGATGGTCAGCCAGATATCCACGTACCACTCAGGCTCGGCGTATTCCTTGGATTGCGTGCCGCCCAGCAGATAGCCGGTGGCAGCCAGGACGATAAAAAGCTGATAACCCCAGAAGACGAACCACCCGAGATTTCCGCCCCACAGGCGCGCAGCCGACGTACGCTGCACAACAAAAAATGAGGTCGCGATAAGCGCGTTACCACCAAAAGCAAAAATCACCGCCGACGTATGCAGCGGGCGCAGCCGTCCGAAGTTGGCATATCCCTGGGCCCACTCAAAGTTCAGGGCCGGAAATGCGAGCTGAAACGCGATGACAACGCCAACCAGAAAGCCAACAACGCCCCAGAAGGCGGTTGCGATGACCCCGGCCCGCACCACTGAATCAAAGTATTCGTTCTGAGGAACTGCAGCTTTTGGCTCGTCAATACCACGCAGGGTCACAAGGAACAGTCCCGCCCCCACAATCATGAATATTACCATGTGCAGCTGGTATGCCAGGTCCCGCGCATAGCTGGCCGCAATCATTGCGAACAGCGTCACGAGTCCCAGCACGATCAGCTTTACGTAATCGTTTGTTCCGGTTTCCATTTATCCGGTTCCCTTCCGTCTGGCGCAGCAGACATGCCGCCGGGGCGAGTCCGCTGTAACTTATCGTGTCACCTTACTGCCCGCAGGCGCGCATCAGCGCTTTGATCTGCATCAAGAAGTGGTGTGAATTCCGGTGCTACGCTTGGCGCACCCGGGCGTTTCGCATCACGCAATGCTCCGGGAAAACAGAAAGGATGCGGCAATGGCTTTCAAAACACTTCTGACGGTTCTTACGGCGCCCGATATGGACGCGTCAGCTCTCGGGCCGGCAATCACGCTGGCACAGGGTTACGACGCGCATCTCGAAGTCATCTGTCTTGGACTGGACAGGTCTCATGCCTCGTATTACGAGCTCGGCGCCAATGCGACGGTCATGCAGGCTGCCATAGAAAATGCGCATGAAAAGGCCGAGGCAATCCGTGTCGCAGCAGTGGCGGAACTGGAGCGCTCGGACGCGCGCTGGGATGCATCTGATGCCGTTTCGATGGGCAATGATGCAGGCCGGGCGGTTGTATCTGCGGGCCGTTTCGCGGATATGGCCGTACTGCCTCTGCCTTATGGTGACAGTGTGCAGCCCGAAGACAGTGCGGTGCTGGAGGCGTTGCTGATAGAAGCACGTTGTCCGACCCTTGTTGTCCCCGCAGGCATGACCCCCGATCCGGCGCCGGAGAGCGTGGTCATAGGCTGGAACGAAAGCCCGGAGGCCCTGCGCGCAGTCCGTGCCGCGTTGCCGGTGCTTCAGACTGCGGCCAGTGTGCATATCGCCATCATTGACCCGCCGCCACACGGCAGCGACCGGTCTGATCCCGGCGGCGCGCTTGCAACTTTTCTGTCACGACATGGCGTTCACTGTGACATCCAGGTAATGTCAGGCAGTGGCGGCAGTGTCAGTGAAAGACTGGCCAGACATGTTCAGGAAACCGGCGCCGGACTGCTCGTGATGGGGGGATACGGGCATTCCAGGTTCCGTGAGGCCATTCTCGGCGGCGCCACCCGCAACATGCTGGAAAATGCGAAAGTCCCGGTCCTGATGATGCACTGAACAAAGATCCTCTGCCCGTATCAGACGGGCAGGCCGCCATCGCTGTCGTCGCCGGCTTCTTCCAGCAGGCGGCTCATGTCAGGCACAATGATGTGCCGTTTGCCATCGAGAACAATAATGCCGTCCTTCTTCAGAGCGGACATCTGCCGGCTCACCGTCTCAAGGGTAAGGCCCAGATAATCTGACATCGCCTCGCGCGTCAGCATCAGATCAAAAGAGATCGCACCGGTATCTGCCGCTTCGTCCAGTTCGGCAATCCGCCGCGCGATAATCGCCAGAAGGCTGGCAATTTTTTCGCGGGCGGTCTTACGCCCCAGCACCAGCATCCACTCGCGGGCCGCATCCAGTTCGTCCAGCGTCATTTCAAGCAGGCGATGCGCGATGTGAGGTGTCGAGGCTATCAGCTGCTCGAACGGTTTGCGCCGGAAGCAGCACATCACCACATCGCTCGCCGCCGTGACGGTATAGCTTGCCGTTTCACGCTGTGGTCTGCCGACAAAATCAGACGGCAGCAAAAGACCAACCATCTGCCGCCTTCCGTCCTCCATTGTCTGGGTCAGCGTGGCGACGCCTGACACGACCGAAGCCACAAAATCCATGCGGTCTCCGGCCCACATAATGGTCTGACCAGCTGAAAAACTGCGGTAGTTCTTGATCTCTTCCAGCTTACGCAACTCGTCGGTTTCACACCGCGCGCAAACGGCCCTGTGCCGGATGGGACAGTCATTGCAATCCTTGAGGTCTGGCGCAAGCGTCCGCGTCATTCAAAGCTTCCTGTTTTTGATCTGTGTCAAGGCGAACTGACACAATACACCCTATGGGTGCAGTATGCACACGATCTCCAGATTAGCAAAGCTCGGACTCTTCGATACGAAAGTTCCCCGCTATACCAGCTACCCCACCGCACCCCGGTTTTCGGATGCCGTGGGACCGTCGCAGATGGGCGACTGGATCTCTGCGATCCGGCCAGGCTCATCCATTTCTCTCTATCTGCATATCCCGTTTTGCCGAAGGTTATGCTGGTTTTGCGCCTGTCGGACCCAGGGCACGAAAACCGACAGTCCGGTCGCTGCGTATCTTGAGACGCTGAAGGCAGAACTGGAGCTGCTGGCTCGTCGCCTGCCGGAGGGTGTTACACTCGGTCGCATGCACTGGGGCGGTGGTACACCGACACTGCTGCAACCAGGCATGATTTCAGAGCTGGCAGGTCGAATCGCGGACGTTCTGCCGCTGGCACAGGGCGCCGAGTTCTCAGTAGAAGTTGATCCGAATGAGATTGATCAGCCGCGTGTGGACGCTCTTGCCGCAGCCGGAATGAACCGGGCTTCAGTCGGCGTGCAGGACTTTGATGACGAGGTTCAGAACACGATCGGACGCATTCAGGGGTTTGAGGCCACACGGGATGCCGCAGACATGCTCCGCGCTGCGGGCATCCGGTCACTCAATGCCGATATTCTTTTCGGGCTGCCGCACCAGGACTGCGGACGCATTGCAGCCACCGTGCAGAAACTGCTGACGCTCAGCCCTGACCGTGTTGCTCTCTATGGGTACGCGCATGTGCCATGGATGGCACGCCGCCAGTCATTGATCCCCTCGGACGCCCTTCCGCAACCCGAAGAACGTCTCGCTCTGTTTGAAACCGCCCGCCAGCTTTTCGAGTGGGACGGCTACGAACAGATCGGAATAGATCATTTCGCGCTTCCGGGCGACGGGCTGGCGATCGCCGCAAAGTCCGGCCGGTTACGGCGCAATTTCCAGGGCTATACCGATGAGGCATCCGAAACACTCGTCGGGCTTGGCGCGTCGTCTATTTCACGTTTTCCGCAGGGATACACGCAGAACGACCCCGGAACCTCGGCGCATACCAGAGAGATCAGGGAAGGCCGTTTCAGCACCGTGAGGGGCCATCAGTTCACCGCTGAAGACCACCTGAGATCCCGCATCATCGAGGCCATCATGTGTGATTTCGAGGTGCTCAGAGAAGACCTGCATACGCAGTTCCCGGATGCTGTCTCGCTGGCGGACGATCTGTTGTCGGGAGCGGCCGGACAATTTGGAGATACGGTTCGCCTGACGGACGCGGGTCTGAGGATTGCGGAGGATGCGCGTCCGCTGACGCGGATCATCGCGCGTTATTTCGACGCGTATGATATGTCCGAGCAGGCCCATGCATCGGCGATCTGAACGTCAGGTTGCGGCCTGCAGAAGGGTCCGCGTATAGGTGTCTTCGGGCGCGTCGAATATCCGGTCGACCGGCCCGGCTTCTATGACATCGCCACGCTTCATCACCATGACCTGATGGGACATGGCGCGCACGACCTTGAGGTCGTGACTGATAAAGATGTAGGCGAGCCCGTATTTTTTCTGCAACCCACGCAACAGGTCAACAATCTGGACCTGAACGGTCATATCCAGTGCTGACGTCGGCTCATCCAGCACCAGCAGGCGCGGGCGCAATACCATCGCGCGGGCAATCGCGATGCGCTGGCGCTGACCACCGGAAAACTCATGCGGATACCGGTCCATGGTCGCAGGATCGAGGCCCACCTCGTTCATGACCTCATGCACCAGCTCGCGCGGAGCACGGTCAGGATCTACTTTGTGGATCGACAGGCCCTCTGAAATAATCTGCGCGCATGTCATACGCGGGCTGAGCGAACCGAACGGATCCTGGAATACAATCTGCATATCTTTTCGCAGACTGCGCAACTCGCGCGTTGACCATTTTCGCACATCACGCCCCATAAAGGTGATGCCACCTTCAGATGAAATAAGCCGCATAATGGCCAGGGCCGCCGTGGTCTTGCCCGACCCGCTTTCCCCGACGATCCCGATGGTCTCACCCGCCCGCACGGTCAGGTTCGCGTCGTTTACCGCTTTGACATGGCCGACAGTGCGGCGCAGCAGACCCTGCTGGATCGGGAACCATATTTTCAGGTTTTCGGTCTGTGCAATTACCTCGGCATTCTCGGGCACAGGTTCCGGTTTTCCCGAAGGTTCTGCACTCAGGAGCTTGATGGTATAGGGATGTGCGGGCGCTGCGAAAATCTCTGCCGTGGGGCCCGCTTCGACGATTTCGCCATGCTGCATAACGCAGACCCTGTCTGCGATCCGGCGCACAATACCAAGGTCATGGGTGATAAACAGCAAACCCATTCCAAGGCGGTCCTTGAGGTCTTTCAGCAGATCCAGAATCTGCGCCTGAATGGTTACATCCAGAGCCGTTGTCGGTTCGTCCGCAATCAGAACATCCGGGCCATTTGCCAGCGCCATGGCAATCATGACGCGCTGGCGCTGGCCTCCGGACAGCTGGTGCGGATAGCTTGACAGGCGCGTTTCCGCGTCCTGGATACCGACCTGCTCCAGCAGCTCCAGAATGCGCGCCCTTGCCTCGGCACCGGCCAGCCCCTGATGCAGTGCAATGCTCTCGCCCAGCTGCTTTTCGATTGTGTGCAGCGGGTTGAGCGAGGTCATCGGCTCCTGGAAAATAAAGCTGATATCATTGCCCCGCACCTTGCGCAGCAATGCCTCATCAGCACCGATCATCTGCTGTCCGTCGTATGTGACAGAACCGGAGACCTCCGCACTCTCGCCCAGCAGCGAAACTGTGGAAAGCGCCGATACCGATTTGCCGGACCCGGACTCGCCCACCAGCGCAACAGTTTCCCCGCGTTCGACTGCAAAGCTCACGCCTTTGACGGCCTCAGTGACACGTCCATCCTGGCGGAACCCGACGCGCAGGTTTCTGACTTCAAGCAGCGCGCTCATGAAAAGGTCTTTCGCGGATCAAAGGCATCACGGATACCTTCGAAGATGAACACCAGCAGCGACAGCATGATCGCAAAGGTGAAAAAGGCGGTGAACGCAAGCCAGGGTGCCTGCAGGTTCTGCTTGGCCTGCAGGGTCAGCTCGCCCAGCGAGGGCGCCGAGGACGGCAGCCCGAAACCGAGGAAATCAAGAATGGCCAGCGTCGAGATCGTACCAGTAATGATAAAGGGCAGCATCGTCAGCATTGCCACCATCGCATTCGGCAGCATATGGCGGAACATGATGGTCACGTTGGACACGCCCAGTGCACGGGCAGCGCGCACATACTCAAGATTGCGCGCGCGCAGGAACTCGGCACGCACCACGCCAACCAGAGATGTCCAGCTGAACAGCACCAGCAGGAAGACCAGCAGCCAGAAACTTCGCCCCAGAATAGCGAACATAATAATGATCACATAAAGCGAAGGCGTCGAGGACCAGATTTCGATGATCCGCTGAAAGATCAGGTCAGTTTTGCCACCGAAAAAGCCCTGGACCGCGCCTGCTATGATTCCGATCAGACTGGACAGCCCCGTCACCACGAGGGTGAAAAAGATAGACAGACGGAACCCATGGATTACCCGTGCCAGCACATCACGTTTGGTGCCATCGGTCCCCAGAAGGTTCTCGCCATTCGGCGGCAGCGGCGCCGCACCCGGACGGTCAACCGCCGTGTCATAGGAATAGGGGATCAACGGCCATATCGCCCAGCCTTTTTCAATCGACTCGCCTTCGATCACACCGTCTTCTGCATCTTCAAGATATCCTTCGGGATCATCAAAACAAAGATCCAGACCGCCTGTCGCGATCAGGCATTTTACTTCCGGATCCCGGTAGACAGCCTCCGTCTGGAAATCGCCACCAAAGGCAGTCTCGGGATAGAAGTTCCATATCGGCGTGTAGTAGTCCCCGCGGTACTGCACGAGGATCGGCTTGTCATAGGCAATAAACTCAGCAAAGAGCGACAGGCCAAACAGGATACTGAATATCCACAGGGACCAGTATGCGCGCCTGTTTCGCCTGAAGTTGCGCCAGCGACGCTGGTTCAGCGGAGACAGAGCCATCAGCCTTCTCTCCGCTCGAAGTCGATGCGCGGATCCACCAGCACGTACATCAGATCGGACAGGATCCCGACGATCAGGCCGATAAGGCCAAAAATGAAAAGGGTGCCGAAAACAATCGGGTAATCGCGCGCTACGGCGGCTTCAAAACCAAGCCGCCCCAGGCCGTCGAGGCTGAAAATCGTCTCGATTATCAGAGATCCTCCAAAGAAAACTCCGATGAATACGGCCGGGAAACCTGCAATGACAATCAGCATCGCATTGCGGAACACGTGGCCATAGAGCACACGCGATTCCGACAGGCCCTTGGCCCTGGCCGTCATTACATAGTGCTTTTTTATCTCGTCGAGAAAACTGTTTTTGGTCAGCAGGGTCAGTGTCGCAAAGGCGGAAATGGTCGAGGCAAGAACCGGCAGTGTGATGTGCCAGAAATAGTCCGCAACCTTGCCCAGTGTGGACAACTCGTCAAAATTGTCGCTGGTCAACCCCCGAAGCGGGAATATCTGCCAGTAGGAACCACCCGCAAAGAGAACCAGCAGAAGAATCGCAAACAGAAAGCCTGGGATCGCATAGGCCGCAATAATGGCACCGGACGTCCATGTGTCGAACCGCGACCCGTCGCGGACAGCCTTTCGGATACCCAGCGGAATGGACACCAGATAGGCAATCAGCGTCGACCACAGACCTAGGGTAATGGAAACAGGCAGCTTTTCCTTGATCAGGTCTATGACGGATATGGACCTGAAGTAGCTCTCACCGAAATCAAAGCGCATGTAGTTCCAGATCATGTTCAGAAACCGCTCGACAGGTGGCTTGTCGAAACCGAACTCGGCCTCGAGTTCGGCGATGAATTCCGGCGGGAGGCCACGGGCACCGATATACTGCGAGTCGTTACTGCTCAGATCAGCAGCACCTGCGTCGTTGTTGGTACCCGAGAACCCTTCGAACACATCACCGCCGCCCTGGATACGGGCGATAGCCTGTTCAACTGGCCCGCCGGGGACAAACTGCACCAGCGCGAAGTTGATCAGCATGATCCCCAGCAGCGTCGGGATGATCAGCAGAAGTCTTCTGACAATATAGGCGCCCATGGGCTTACCTCAGCGCCCCGGCAGCGCGCAGGGCGTCTGCTTTTTCCTGGTTGTACCACCAGAAATCCAGCGTACCGAGCGAATAGGCGGGGATCTCCTCGGGATGTTCATACTGGTCGTAATAGGCAACCCAGTGGCTGGGATTATACCACACTGGAATCATGATGAATTCGTACCGCAGCGCCCGGTCCAGCGCCATCAGGCTGGCCTGTTCTTCCTCGCGCGTGGTCGCATTCAGAGACCGGTTAATGATCTCGTCAACGAGCGGGCTGGCCAGACCCGCCGGGTTAAACAGGCTGAACTGTGCGGCCTCGGACCCATAGCGCTGCATCAGGCCGGTTCCGGTCCCGAGAAACGCACCATAGGAATCAAATACCAGATCATAGTCCCTGTCGCGCTCCCGCGTGGTATACTGCGCTGCATCGACCTTCTCGAAGGTGATGTCGATGCCGAGCGTTTTTACGTTGGCGACAAAATTCTCCATCACCGCGCTCAGCGTTGGCGACGTGGCACTGTTAAAAAGAAAGTTCAGCGTCAGCTTGTTGCCATCTGCGTTGCGGCGGATGCCATCATCACCGACGCCCCAGCCCGCGTCATCGAGCATACGCATGGCCTGACGCGCATTGCGCCGGTCAAGCAGGCGTTCGGCCCTGGACGTATGCGGCTCGATGACCGGTTCGGTCAGCATCTGCGCCGGCACCGGATCGCCGAGCGACTCCAGAAACGCCAGTTCCGGCCCTTCAGGCAGTCCGGTTGCCATCAGCGGGGTGTCCTGCGTGAACGAGGCACGCTGCCGGAACAGGCCATACTGCAGGCTCTCGTTTGTCCATTCGAAATTGAAGGCCAGCGCGATGGCCTGGCGCACCCGGCGGTCCTTGAGGTTGTCGCGACCAAGATTGAAAACGATGCCCGAAGGTGTTGGCGGCGACCCGTTGGGCAACTCGCTGGTCACAACGAGGCCTTCCCGCTGTTTGGGAAAGTCGTACCCGGTGGCCCATTTTTTGGAGTCGCCTTCCGAGCGGAAGGTGTATTCGCCGGCCTTGAAGGCTTCAAAAGCGGCGGTATCGTCTCCGAAATATTCGATGCGGATGATGTCGAAGTTGTTGCGGCCAACGTTGAATGCGAGGTCACGCCCCCAGTAGTCGGGGTTGCGTTTGTAGACGATACGCCGGTTTACATCGACGCTGTCGATCATGTAGGGGCCGGAACCTGGCGAGACGTCAAGACGGCTTTCGTCCAGACCATATCCGGTCTCCTCGTACCACTTCTTTGACCACGCCGGCACAAAGCCGACCTGATCAATCAGACTGCGCCGGGAAATGCCTTCGGTGAAGAAAAACTTGATCGTGTGGTCGTCGATAACCTCGACCTTTGGGATACGCTGACGCACAGCATCCGCATAGGATTTGAGGCCTTCATCGAGCAACAGGTTGTGGCTGAAAGCAATGTCATGTGCGGTTACCGGAGAGCCATCCGAGAAACGGGCCTCTTTGCGCATATGGAAAATAACCCAGTCCTTGCTTTCCGGATACTCCACCCTTTCGCAGAGCAGGCAGTAGGATTCGCCGTAGACATCCGCTGGTGCCGAGGCGTTGCCCGTTCCGTCACCCAGCAGGCTCTCATACATTATTGATGACAGCGCGCCTGCGCGGCCCTTGCGGGTATAGGGGTGCATGGAGTCGAATGTTCCGACCACGCTGAGCGCGATTTCTCCGCCCTTGGGCGCATCGGGATTGACATAACTGAAATGGGTGTAGTCAGCCGGATAAGTCAGATCGCCATAAAAAGAGTAGCCGTGACTGACGATCATATTGTCCTGAGCTTTTGCAATGCCGGCGTACAGAAGTGCGCATACGAGGGTCAGGATGCCGAGGCCGGTCGTCAGTGTGTCGGCGGGCGAACATACGGATCTGGCTCGGCTCCGGGCGGCATTCATACGGAAATTCCTCCTGTTTCTGGCCGGGTTCTCCGGCTCATCTGCTCAGATGTAAGCTAAAGGGACTGCAGGCCAAGATACAAGTTGCGAAAATGTGATCCGCCGGCCAGAAGCCCCTGGCGCCAACAAAAAAGGCCGCCTGCAGTACAGCAAGCGGCCACTTTGGTTAACAGAGCGTTAAAATCAGTCGTCCAGGCTGTCCAGATACGCGATCACATCGGCCCGGTCTTCGACCTTCTTCAGGCCGGCAAAGCTCATGGATGTGCCAGGTGCGTAGGACGAGGGACGCTCCAGGAAGCCACTCAGATTTTCAGCCGACCAGTCGCCGTCCATGGATGCCAGCGTGTCAGAGTAAGCGAACCCGTCAACTGCGCCCTTGTCACGACCAACAACGCCATAAAGGTGCGGACCCGTTCCGTTCGCGCCGTCTTCCAGCTTGTGGCAGGCAGAGCATTTGCGGAAGACCTTTGCGCCATCCTCGACGCTGGCGGATGCCAGAACGGTCGCGAAGTCCACTTCTTCGACCTCGGCAACGTCTTCACCGCTTTCCACTTCGATGACATAGGCCGCTTCGCCGTGGGCATCGACGTGATACAGTTCCTCAGCGGCCCATTTGCCCAGAAGGAACACAAGAAGCGCACCGCAGATGCCGCCGGCCGCTTTGGTAAAGGTCATTGTGTCGAGCATTGCATTCAGATCCATTGCTTATGTTTGACGCGGTATCTATTGCTTCCCCTTCCCCGTGGCAAGGTGTAGTTACCGCGACCAAACGACCACTTTCAGAAGATTTTGTTCAAGGACGACCCGATGACCGCCGATGCCACAGCCCGGATAGCCTTTCAGGGGGAGCCGGGGGCCTACAGTCACGAGGCCTGCCGCGCGGCCCGGCCGGACATGACCCCCGTGCCCTGCCGCACATTTGAAGATGCTATCGAGGCCGTGCGCCGGGGCGAGGCCGAACTCGCCATGCTGCCGGTGGAAAACTCAACCTACGGGCGCGTCGCAGATATCCATTCACTGCTGCCCAGCTCTGGTCTGCATATCATCGAGGAGGCCTTTGTGCGCGTGCGGATCAACCTGCTGGCACTGCCCGGCACCAGGCTGGAAGATGTCCGCAGCGCAAAGAGCCACACTGTGCTGCTTGGTCAGTGCCGCAACTTTCTGACCGAAAACAGTATCAGCCGTATCACCGGCGCGGACACCGCCGGCTCAGCCAGAGAGGTTGCAGAAGCGGGTGATCCGACGGTTGCCGCGCTTGCCAGCGAACTGGCTGGCGAGATCTATGGCCTCGACGTACTGGCACGGCATATCGAAGACGAGGGTAACAATACCACACGGTTCCTGCTCATGTCGCCAGACGCGGACTATTCCAGGCGCGGGTCGCACGGGATGATCACCAGCTTTGTCTTTCAGGTGCGCAACATACCGGCAGCACTCTACAAGGCGATGGGTGGTTTTGCGACAAACGGGATCAACATGACCAAACTGGAAAGCTACATGGTCGGCGGATCGTTTACTGCGACCCAGTTCTATGCCGACATCGACGGGCATCCGGATGATCCGGCCGTCCGCCGCGCCATGGAAGAACTCGATTACTTCACCAATATGGTGGAGATACTGGGTGTCTACCCGGCCGAGAATGTGCGGACCTGACATTCGGCGCCGGGATCAGCCCGTCTGCCCGGTGGCAAACCGGCTTTCCATGCCACGCACATGTTCGGCCACCCGTGCCTGATATTTTTCCATAAGAGAGGTCCTGGTCAGCTTCAGTGACTGCACGAGCAGACGTGCGGCCAGCGTGCGCGGACGCAGTTCGATACCCGCCGTCAGACGCGTTTTCCCGGGTGTCAGACCCGACAGCTCAAAGGTAACCTCCCCATCGAGCCCGGGCGATGAGATATCCAGCACTATGTCTTCGGGTCGCCGCAGTTCGGTCAGTTGCAGACTCACTTCGCGCGGCTTACCGCGCAGCGTGAATTCTGCCTGCCATGTCATGCCCGTTTCGGGACCGGAAAGTGCGTCGGTCCGCCGGACAACTGCGCCCCGCTTTTCGGCCGCCCTCTCAAAACTTTCGAAATCGCAGAGCGCGTCAAACACGGCATCGGCCGGCATCGCAATATCTTCCTGCGTCGAAAACTTCATCGATCTCGCTCCGGACTGGTTCCGGGTTCCAGTTTCCCGTCAATCCAGCCTGTCCGCAAGCCAGTTCTCCAGCAGAAAGTGCGCAATCGCCCCCTTTCGGGCGGGCAGCATGAACGGATGCTCGCCTGCAAAAGCCTGTGTCATCTCCTCGCGGCTGACCCAAATGGCATCTTCAATTTCCATCGGGTCGACGGTAATCTGCTCGCTTGTTGCTTCTCCGGCACATCCGAACATCAGAGAGGCCGGAAACGGCCAGGGCTGGCTGGCCAGGTAACCGACCTGCCCGACATGTACACCTGTTTCCTCAAAGACTTCGCGGCGCACGGCAGCCTCGAGCGTTTCTCCCGGTTCCACAAAGCCCGCAAGCAACGAATACATTCCTTCCGGCCAGCCCGGTGACCGCCCCATGAGGACAGAGTTTCCGCGGGTGATCAGCATGATGACGACGGGGTCTGTGCGTGGGAAATGCGCCGCACGGCAACCAGTGCACCGCCGTTGCCATCCTCCCTGCGCCACTTCTGAACGATCACCGCATCTGGCGCAGAACCGGTGGGTTTCGTGCCAGCCCAGTATCGCCTTGCCCGTGGCCGCCAGTTCGGCGTCGCGCGGCGTGAGCCATGTCATAACACGGCGCAGTTCGGCGAAGGCCGCCTCTGCCGGCAGGTCCGGGTGCCGTTGTTCGGTCGGATCGAGAAAACCACCCAGCTGATCCGGCTCAAGCCCGTCCGGCTCCCAGGCGGATATGTCAAAAGCGAACCGCGCTGCTCCGTCCTCGCGCCCGAGGAAAACAGGCGCATCCCCGGCAAGTTCGAGCACCATGTGATCCATCGGCAACCGCAACAGAAACGCAGGCTTTTCCATGTTGAGCAGAGGTTTGCCCCGCCAGAAGACGATTGCGCGGGCCGCCGGATCTGACGCCAGAGTGTCCAGTGCTTCCCGGTCATCCCGGATTTCGCCCGCACGGTCGAGGCCCGATCCGCCAAAAGTTACAGTTTCAGCTATACGCATATTCAGACCCCGGTTCAGTTCAGAGCCGCTACATGCACGGTTTTGCGGACAAAATTCAAAAGGAAAATGATTCCGGAAGCTGGACATTCCAACCCACGCATGATCTGGTTTGCAAGTGCTCACGCAATGGTTGTTTTTCTGAAATGCACCCGGAGGCATCTGCAATACCCAATCGCCAATCTTCTCCGGCCGCTCCGTACACAGCCCGGATAACAGTGCTCGCGACCAGCGATCTGCACATGCAACTGACCGATTTCGATTATGCGCGTGACACTCCGGGCAGCGGCCACAGCCTTGCCAGGCTGGCCCGTGTCATCCGGCGGGAACGGGCAGGCGCGGATGCAGAAAACAGCACATGCCTTTTGTTTGACAATGGCGACACGCTTCAGGGAACGCCGCTCGCCGGCTATTTCGCCCGGCATCCCGAGTCGACAGATAACCCGATGGCCGCATGCATGAATGCTCTGGCCTATGATGCCGCAGGTCTGGGCAATCACGACTTTGATCACGGATTACCAGCGCTGCGACGGGGTCTGGAGGGGTTCAGCATGCCCGTTCTGGGGGCAAATACGATCTGTGCGGCGCTTCCGATGCTCCGAAGATCTGCTGTGCTGGAACGTGAGCTGCGATGCTCTGACGGTAATGTCCGCGTCGTAAATATCGGTGTTACGTCCGCTGTACCGGCGCAAACGATGAACTGGAACCGTCATCACCTGTCAGATCACGCCGAGATTACACCCCCTTTGCCGGCCCTGGCCCTGGAAGTCGCCGCACTGCGCCGTGCCGGGGCAGATGTTGTAATCGTACTCGCCCATATGGGTATTCCGCTCTACGATGAAGGCAGATCCCCACAGAACGAGCTGGCACAGGTCGCGCAGATGCCCGGTGTTGATGCTGTGATCGGCGGGCACACACACCTGACGTTTCCCGGCAGGGATCATGCAGGTGTTGCCGGCGTCGATGCCGAAAACGGCAGGATAGGTGACACGCCGGTTATCATGCCGGGCGCGTCAGCGTCCTGTCTCGGACGCATCCGCCTGACGCTGGAACGTGACCCCGAAGCGGGCCGGTGGTCGGTTGCGTCTTCAGACAGCGCCCTGCTGCATCCGGAGCCGGTGGACGCCCCTGATCCGGAAATCGCGGCTCTGGTAACCCCGGCGCATAATGCGACCCGCCTGCACCTGAATGAGCACGTGGGGGAACTCGCCGGACCGATGCACAGCTACTTCGCCCTGGCCTGCCCGAGTCCGGTGCCCGCGCTCATTGCGGCCACCAAGCGACATGTGATTGCAACCGCTGTGCAGGGAACCGAACTTGCCGAGCTCCCGTTGCTTTCTGTTGGCTCCACAGCCGCGACCGGGGGATTTGACGGACCAGGAAATTTTATCAGTCTGTCCAGCGGTCCGATTATGCGGCGGCACATCGCCGGACTCACCCCTTACGCCAACCAGATATGGGCCGTCCGGACCAACGGGGCGCGTCTGATCGACTGGCTGGAACGTTCCGCACTGATTTTCAGCACGCTGGAACCGGACCGGCCTGACCAGCCACTGGTGGACGTCAATATTCCGGGGTTTCGCTTTGATTCCATTTATGGGCTGGAATACGAGATAGATCCGTCGCGGCCACCCGCTTATGACCCATCCGGTCAGCGCAGGCCCGGCGAGGCTGGCAGGATCCTGAACGTGACCTGGCAGGGGCGCCCGCTGGACCCGGACCAGGAATTTCTGGTCGCAACGACGGATCACAGGACCGGTGGTGGTGGTGCGCTCAAACCTTTTGCGGACGAGGATATCGCTTTCCGCGGACATGCACCCATGGATGAAGGCCTCGTGGAATACCTCAGATCACCGGACTGTCACGAAGTGCGCGATACTGTTCCGTGGAAATTCCGGACGCCCGGAGGTTGCGCCGCGATCCTTCTGACTGCACCAGATGCTCTGCAGCATCTGGATGAGATTTCTGCCTATGCCCCGGAGAGCTGCGGAACCAGTGCTGACGGCTTCGCACGCGTGCGGCTGCATCTGTGACGCACGGCCTTGCAGACTGCGGGGTCTTTGCCTATATCAGCCGCGAGAGGTTGGCGCGGGTAAGCGCCTCGCCAACCCGGTCAGGTCCGGAAGGAAGCAGCCGTAACGAGCCCCGCTTGGGTCGTTGTCCAGCCTCTCACCACCTCACGCAGCAACGATGCACTGCCGGTATGTCTTACAGACTGCGTGCTGAGAATGTATCGCACTCTGCCATCAGCCCACTGTCAAAGCCCCGTTCAAACCAGCGCGCGCGCTGATCCGATGTGCCGTGCGTGAAGGTATGCGGTTGTGGTACGCGCCCCGCCTGACGTTGCAGGTGGTCGTCACCGATCATTCGGGCTGCGTTCAGAGCTTCGGCGAGGTCACCGCGTTCCATCAGTCCCTGAACCGAACGTGCCCAGACGCCGGACAGACAATCGGCCTGAAGTTCCAGACGGACAGTCAGCGCATTTGCCTGTTCGGTTGAAGCAGACGCACGCATCTGACTGACCTGGCCGAGGATACCCAGCTCGTTCTGGACGTGATGGGCAACTTCGTGCGCTATCACATAAGCGGCTGCGAAATCTCCGCCTGCTCCGAGCTGCTGCTCCAGCTGCCGGAAAAACTGTGTATCAAGATAGGCCATCCGGTCGGCAGGGCAGTAAAACGGGCCGGTCGCACCCGAAGCGCCGCCACACCCGCTTTGTGTGACCCCGGAAAAAATGACCAGCTGTGGCGGCATGTACTGCCGGCCCGCCTGTTCGGCAAAAATACGGGTCCAGACGTCTTCGGTCGTTGTAAGCACCTTTGATGCAAAAATGACAGTTGCCTCATCCTCCTGGGAAACGTCGCGGCTCTGTTCTGCAGGCATCGGCTCCCCCGTCAGCAGGGGCGACACATCAATGCCCGTAAAATATCCCAGCGCCAGCACAGCAAGAATGCCGAATACACCCAGGCCGCCGGCCCTGCCACGCCGGCCAGATCCCCGCGCGCCGCTGCGCACTCTGACGTTTCTGCTGGATCGGATTCCTTTTAAACGCATACTCACACCTCCCACACGTGCGGCCATTGTGTACGCCAGCGGGCTCCGGACACAACAGTTTCGTCGGTTCCGCCATTTCCGGTGGTGCCAGCCGTGTTTACGTCCGGCCCCTCAGCACTTACGCTGTCCGGGTTCTGCGAATCTTGCCGACAGGGGCCCGAATGTCCGACGAAACCAAACCCGAATACCAGGTCCTCGCGCGCAAGTACCGGCCCGAGACCTTTGCGGATCTGGTGGGTCAGGACGCGATGGTCCGGACCCTGCGAAATGCCTTTGAGGCAGACCGGATCGCGCAGGCCTTTGTCATGACAGGAATCCGGGGAACGGGCAAAACGACCACCGCCCGGATTATCGCCAAAGGGATGAACTGCATCGGAACAGATGGCACCGGCGGGCCGACGACCGAACCCTGCGGAACCTGTGAGCACTGCGTGGCGATTATGGAAGGCCGCCATGTCGACGTCATGGAGATGGATGCTGCCTCTAATACCGGCGTTGCGAATATCCGCGAAATCATCGACTCGGTGCATTACCGGGCGGCGTCTGCCCGCTACAAAGTGTACATCATCGACGAAGTTCACATGCTGTCGACCGGTGCTTTCAACGCGTTGCTCAAGACACTGGAAGAGCCGCCGGCACACGTCAAATTCATCTTTGCGACCACAGAAATCCGCAAAGTGCCCGTAACCGTGCTGTCGCGCTGCCAGCGCTTTGACCTGCGCCGGATAGAACCCGAGGTCATGATCGCCCTGATGCGGAAAATCGCAGGCTCAGAACAGGCGGAAATCACCGATGATGCGCTGGCGCTGATCGCGCGGGCGGCGGAAGGATCGGCCAGGGATGCAACATCCCTGCTGGACCAGGCGATCAGCCACGGGGCGGGTGAGACCTCGGCAGACCAGGTGCGTTCCATGCTGGGGCTTGCCGACCGCGGCCGGGTCCTGGACCTCTTTGACCTCATTCTCAGAGGCGATGCCGCCGGCGCCCTGACCGAACTCTCGGCGCAATATGCCGAAGGCGCTGATCCGATGGCAGTGCTGCGCGATCTGGCAGAGATCACGCACTGGGTTTCCGTCGTGAAAATCACTCCGGAGGCGGCCGAGGACCCGACGGTTTCACCGGATGAAAGATCGCGCGGACTGACCATGGCCGGGGCCCTGCCGATGCGGGTGCTGACGCGCCTCTGGCAGATGCTGCTCAAAGCCCTCGACGAGGTGGGGAGCGCGCCAAACGCAATGATGGCGGCAGAGATGGCGATCATCCGGCTGACACATGTGGCCGACCTGCCCTCACCCGAAGAGCTGGTACGCAGGCTGCAGGGAGCGACACCCCCGCCGGCGTCGTCGGGTGGCCCCGGCGGGAGCCCCGTGCAGAGCACAGGCGCGCGGGCCGCGGGCGGGGGCGCTCCGGCTGTCGCCGGAGCGCGGCACAGCACCGGCAGCAGCAATGGTACGGTAACGGCCCGCGCTCCGGACGCAGATGCCGCGCTGGCACGCTTTCCCACATTCAGCCATGTTGTCGAACTCATTCGCGCCAACCGCGATGTAAAACTGCTTGTTGAGGTCGAAAACTGCCTGCGTCTTGGCGCATACCAGCCGGGACGGATTGAATTCACGCCGACCGACAGTGCGCCCCGCGATCTGGCACAGCGCCTGGGCCAGCGCCTGCAGCACTGGACCGGAAACCGCTGGGCGGTCACGATTGTCGGGGACGCCAATGCAGAAACAATCGCGGAAATCCGTGATGCGGGCGACCTGGCACTGCGCGCGCAGGCGCGCGAACACCCGCTGATGCAGGCCGTACTCGCACAGTTTCCGGGTGCCTCGATAACCAGCATCCGGACGCAGGAGCAGATTGCGGCAGAGGCCGTAAGTGAGGCCTTGCCGGAGGTCGAGGACGAATGGGACCCTTTCGAGGACGACTGACTCACTTGTTCGATGCGGCGACGACCGCATATACTGCAGATAACGCGACATCAAAAAGGACGATGCAATGTTCAAAGGACTAGGCGGGCTCGGCGACATGGCCGGCATGATGAAAAAAGCCCAGGAAATGCAGACCAAGATGGCGCAGATGCAGGAAGACATGCACAACATCATGGTCGAGGGGGCATCCGGCGCAGGCCTGGTCAAGGCGACCTGCTCGGCAAAGGGCGAGCTGAAGACACTGGACATTGACCCGTCGATTTTCAACAGCGACGACAAAGAAGTAGTCGAGGATCTGATCCTGGCGGCAATCAAAGACGCTCAGACCAAAGCCTCCGAGCGCGCGCAGGAAGAGATGGCCAGGCTGACCGAAGGCATGGGACTGCCGGCGGACATGAAGCTGCCATTCTGAGCGCGTGCGACCTGAGGCCATAAAAGACATCACGACACCGCCGCTATGGCGCGTTTTTGGTCTGGTGGCCAGTATCGCTACGACAGCTATGGCCGTCATCTACCTGTGGCTTGAATCTCAGGCCGGGGTACCGCTGTCAGACTGGGCGCTGGTTGTACTGGTCGTGATAAATGCTTTTGTTGTTTATGTTTTTGGCCTGCATATCTCGCGCGACCTTGCCGAGATGCTGCTGCACCTGCCCCGACCTGACTTTGTCGCCAGCCACCTGTCACTTCAGGACCGGGTCAACCGCATTATCGCGCACCCTCCTGCTGTCCTCGCCGGTCTGGTTTATGGCGGGGCACTGGGACTGGGTGCCTACACGATTGCACCGCATCAGACGAATGAAACCCTGCGTATTGCCTTCGGGCTGTTCATCTGTGCCGGCAGTTCCATGATCGGCTTTGGCTTTTGGGCTGTCTACCGCTACTGGCGCGGATTTCTGCGCGTGCTGCCGACGGTTCCGCTGGATATCCTGAACCTGTCCCAGGAGCCGGTGCCTGCGTTTCTGCGCTTTAACAGCCGCGTGGTACTTCTGTGCGCTTTTGTCGGATCTATGGCGATACTTGGTCTTGCACTGGCGGACTATAAAAGTACGCCTCCGATAATCATTTTCTCGATCTGTACGTTCCTGACCGTGGGAGCCACATATGCAGTACCAACCATCCCGCTTTCAAACCGGCTGAACCGGCTGAGGTCAGAAGAGCTGGATAAGATCGAAAGGCAGATCTCGCTGCACATCGCCGCCCTCACAGACCCTGACGTCAGTACGGAAGGCCTGAAGAAACTACATGAACTGCGCGAGGCGCAGAGCATCGTGTCCGGTATCAAGACCCTGCCGCCCGGGGGACAGATTTCGGTGTCCGCGACCGCCTTCGTCACCGCCTTGTCATTCCTGCCCGCAGGCATACAGTACATCCAGCAGATGATGGCAGTCCCTGTCCAGTAACCGTATCAGGCCGGCAGACAGGAGCAGGAACAGGCACAGATGAGCAGCACCAGAGATATCGACGCGCTGATTGAGCTGATGGCGAAGCTGCCGGGGCTTGGCCCGCGCTCTGCCCGACGGGCCGTTCTGCACCTGATCCGTAAGCGCAGCCTGCAGCTTATCCCGCTGGCCGACACAATGCGTGTGGTCGCCGAAACAGCCCGGGAATGTCTGAATTGCGGCAATGTCGGAACAACAGACGTCTGTGACATCTGCACATCGGAAAAACGGGCCAACGGCGAACTCTGTGTTGTCGAGGATGTTGCAGACCTCTGGGCCATGGAAAGATCAGGTGTTTTCAAGGGGCGTTACCACGTTCTGGGCGGTACACTGTCAGCGCTGGATGCTGTGGGCCCGGAGGAACTGCGCATTCCAAGGCTGATTGACCGGGTTGCGACCGAGGAAATCACAGAAGTGATCCTGGCGCTGAACGCCACAATAGACGGGCAGACAACATCTCACTATATCGCTGACCGGCTTGAAGGCAGCGTCAGGCTGACGTCACTGGCTCAGGGCGTGCCCATTGGTGGCGAACTCGACTACCTGGATGATGGAACAATCTCTGCAGCGATGCGGGCCCGGAAGTCTATCTGACAAAGTCCACTGATCAGAAACCGGACGTAACCCCGGCTGCTGCTGCATCAAATACCGAGAGATCATCCATGTTGTGGCTGAGCATCATCGCACCCTGAAGTGTCGCAAGAATATGGGCCGATCTGGCATGCGCGTCATGATCCGTCATATGCGCCGACAGCGAGCCTCTGAGCCAGGCCAGATTTTCCTCAAAGAATTCACGCACAGCCGATGAAACAGCTTCGGGCAGCCCGGACGTTTCTGCTCCCAGCATTCCGCAAAGGCAGATCGCATCAGAACTGGTCAGGGCGTCGCGATAGGTCCGGCAATAAGCCCGGATACGATCCTCTGGCGTCCTGGCAATCTCTGCCTGCGCATCAAGTGCCTCAAAAAAGCGCTTGCTGTAGCGGTCTACCAGCGCGACACCAAGGTCTTCCTTTTTGCGGAAGTGGTAATGCACGCTGGCGCTTTTGATCCCGAGCGCATCCGCAAGATCCCGAAAGCTTACAGCATTGTACCCGCCGGAACGCACACCGCGCTCGGCTTCATCCATCAGCAGTTCCCGCGTACCGGCCATTTCGTCCCCTGGTGGTCATCTACCTGCCATCAGATAGGCTTGACGGAGATGCAGGTCAACAGATACCACCTATCTATCACTAGGTAGTTAAAGGAATCACCGCTATGAAAATCTATGACTTCGAGGGCTTTCCGAACCCCGCCCGCATCCGAATTGCTCTTGCCGAGAAGGGTCTGACCGACGCGGTGGAATTCATCACAGTCGACGTTCCCGGCGGCGAGCATAAAACCGAAGCCTTCCGCGCCAAGAACCCGAGCGGCCTTGTCCCGGCACTTGAACTGGAGGACGGCACGATCATTTCGGAATGCACCGCAATCACAGAATACATAGACGGGATATCAGACAGCCCCGCACTTGCAGGCAGGACCCCCAGAGAACGGGCGGTAACCCACATGATGCAGCGCCGGGCAGAGGCTGAACTGCTGGATGCCGTGGGCGCCTATTTTCATCATGCAACACCGGGCCTCGGCCCCGATATCGAAACAAACCAGTGCGCTGAATGGGGACATATGCAGAAAGACCGTGCTCTGAACGGGATGCGCTATTTTGACAGCGTCCTTGCGGATCAGGCCTTTGTCGCGGGCGATGCGTTTTCGATGGCAGATATCACCGCGTTTGCCGGCCTTGCCTTTGCGGATTTTGCTCAGATCGAAGTGCCCGAAGACTGTGCTAACCTGATTGCATGGCGCCAGCGGGTTGCAAGCCGGCCCAGCATCGCAGGATAAGGACAGAACAATGGAACTCAACGCAGATTTCAGCAAACGCGCGGTTGTGCATGCTGCACAGATTCCCTGGAAACCATCGCCCATGGCGGGCGTGGACAGACGCATGCTGGACCGTATTGGCGATGAAGTCGCGCGGGCCACCTCGATTGTGCGCTATGCGCCCGGCAGCCATTTCTCGGCCCATACCCATACAGGCGGCGAGGAGTTCTTCGTGCTGGAAGGCGTTTTCCAGGACGAACACGGCGACTTTCCGGCGGGCACATACGTGCGCAATCCGCCGACGACCAGCCATACGCCCGGATCCCGGGAAGGGTGCGTGATCTTTGTCAAGCTCTGGCAGTTTGACATGCAGGACCGCAACCAGTTCCGGGTGGACACAAACGTCGACAGCTACACTGGAGTAGACGGCGCACCCGGGGTAACGCGGCTGGCACTGCACAGCGATGACAACGAAGACGTATGCACCGAGCACTGGGCGCCGGGCGCCCGCCTTTTGCTCGAGGCACCGGACGGGATGGAAGTGCTCGTTCTGAACGGCGGATTTGAAGAGTCTGGCGAGGCTTTCAGCAAGGACTCGTGGCTGCGCCTGCCCTGCGGGTCAGCTACAGACGCTGTTGCAGGTCCTGATGGCGCGAAAGTCTGGATAAAACGGCGGCACCTGGCCCGACCGCCTGTGGCGCCCGCGACCTGACTGAAGGGTTAAACCTCCGTCGCCGGCTCAGGAACCTGTCGAAAAAAAATCCCGGCGTCACAGGACGCCGGGCTTTTCATCATAACTGCTGGACGGCTCAGCCGCGCGAGGTGTCTTCTTCCTCGTCCTCATCCGAGCTGTCCGGCAGGTTAAAGAAGCTGTCGGCATCCGAGAAATCACCCGCAGAGGTTTTGTCTTCGTCATCTTCGTCTGCGTTTTCGCCAGACAGCGTAAAGGTCTCCAGCCCCTCAATTGCCGTCGGGATTTTCGGCTCTGCATCCATCCCGAGGCTCTGCTCAGTGCTCACCAGCTTGCGGCGTTCATCATCGCTCATCACAGGCGCATCCGCGGCCTTTTTGGCAGCGGCCTTCTGAACCACAGCATCCAGCTCAGACTGTTTGCACAGACCCAGTGCAACAGGATCGATCGGCTGGATGTTTGCAATGTTCCAGTGGGTGCGTTCGCGGATCGCCTGAATGGTCGGTTTTGTCGTCCCCACCAGTTTGCTGATCTGGCCATCGCTGAGCTCCGGGTGGAACTTTACCAGCCACAGGATAGACGCCGGACGATCCTGACGTTTGCTGAGCGGTGTATAGCGCGGGCCGCGGCGCTTCTGCTCGCCTTCGGCAGCAGCGTTATATTTCAGCTGAAGCCTGTGCAGTGGATTGGACTGGGCCGTATCGATCTCTTCCTGCGTCAGCTGGTTGTTGGCCACCGGGTCGAACCCTTTTACGCCCTGAGCGACGTCGCCGTCGGCAATCCCCTGCACTTCCAGTTCATGCATCCCGACAAAATCTGCGATCTGCTTGAAACTGATTGTCGTGTTGTCCACCAGCCAGACGGCGGTAGCCTTGGCCATGATCGGTTTTGCCATGTTTTTTCTCCTGCGAATCCACTTGTTGACCCACGTCTTTCCCATCGCCTGGAGGGGCGGTTCCGGAGGCCGGAACGGGTTACCATTGTGGGGGAACTTGCGGCGTATATAGTCGTCACAACGAGATAAGGAAAGACCCAATGCGCTGTCTGCTTTTCTGGCTGATGATCACGCTGGCGCCGGCCGCCGGTGCCCAGGACCGCTCCGGTGAATTTGACTACTACGTCATGTCGCTGAGCTGGTCACCCAACTGGTGCTCCCGCACGGGTGATGCGCGCGGGTCGCCGCAATGCGATCCCGGCAAAGGTCATGGTTGGATTCTGCACGGCCTCTGGCCCCAGTATGAACGGGGATATCCCGAGTACTGCAAAACGGCCGAGCGTCAGCCGTCGCGGCGCATGACCTCGGAAATGGCGGACATTATGGGCACTTCGGGCCTCGCGTGGCACCAGTGGAAGAAGCACGGAACCTGCTCGGGGCTGTCGGCGGCCGGATATTATGCTCTGTCGAGAGATGCCTACGGCACGGTCACGCGACCGGCTGTTTTTCGCAAACTGAACAAGGCTGTTCGTCTGCCCGCGTCCGTGGTCGAAGAGGCGTTTCTGCGCGACAACCCCGGGCTGAGCGCGGATATGATCACGATCACCTGCAAACAGGACCAGATCCAGGAGGCCCGAATATGTCTGGACCGCGACCTCGCACCACGCAGATGTGGCCCGGATGTTCTGCGCGACTGTTCCTCGCCCAGCGCCTTTTTTGACGCAATCAGATGAAAGGCTTTGCAGTCTTTACCGCAATCAACCTCGTGCTGCCGCTGGCCTTGCGTTACGGGCTGCTGTGGACAGGGTTCGGTCCGCTTCCGATGGTTTTTCTGTTCTGCGTCGCCATGATTTTTGCGCTCAATTATCTGGCAGCCCGCAGGTTCGCTGTCAGCAGGCGGATCATCTGGCCGCTGCAGGGGCTTAACCTCGCTGCCGCGTTCTTTCTGGGCACTTTTACTGTTTTCACAGCGCTGCCCGTGGTGCCCTTGCTCATACGCACTCTGCTGGGTATCTGATCTCCTCCCGGCAAGGCAGCTCAGCTGACCTTCAGAACGATTTTCCCGATGTGGCCCGAGCTTTCCATACGTGTATGCGCGGCAGCCGCTTCTTCCAGCGGAAATTCCTGATCCATTACAGGTGCCACCTTGCCCGCTTCGAGCAGCGGCCAGACGGCCTCACGCAGCTCCTGAGCAATCTGTGCCTTGGCAAGATCGCTTTGCGGGCGCAGGGTACTGCCGGTCATGGTCAGCCGGCGCGTCATCAGCTGCACAAAATTCACTTCTGCTTTCATCCCGCCCAGAAAGGCGATCTGTACAAGGCGCCCGTCATCTGCCAGCGCCCTGAGGTTGCGCGGGATGTAATCGCCGCCCACCATATCGAGGATAACGTCCGCACCACCCTCTGCGCGGATTTTTTCGACAAAATCGTCTTTGCGGTAATTGATCGCCAGTTCAGCGCCAAGCGCCCGGCAGGCCGCACATTTTTCATCACTGCCGGCGGTGGTAAAAACCCGCGCTCCAAAGGCGCGGCCCAGTTGTATCGCTGTCGTACCGATCCCGGACGACCCACCGTGCACCAGAAACCGTTCACCCGCCTTCAGCGCGCCCCGGCCAAAGACATTGGACCAGACGGTGAAGAACGTCTCTGGCAGACAGGCGGCCTCGCGCAGCCCCATGCCGGCGGGCACAGGCAGGCAGTGCGCCGCGGGTGTGGCCACGTATTCCGCATAACCGCCCCCCGGCAAAAGTGCACAGACCGCATCACCGACTGCCAGGCCGGACACGCCCTCGCCCAGTGCTGCAATTTCGCCCGACGCCTCTAGCCCGGGCAGGTCGCTGGCACCCGGCGGCGGGTTGTAAAGCCCTGCCCGTTGCAGCGCATCGGGCCGGTTGACCCCGGCATAGGCCACACGGATCACGACCTGGCCGTAGCCCGGTGCCGGCACGGGGCGTGTGGCAGGCCGGAGTACATCCGGACCGCCATGCTCAGAAATCTCGATCGCGCGCATTGTATCTGTCATTGAAACTGTCCTTCTGACTGACCGTTACGTATCAGCACCCGGTCTGGCAGAAAACCCGTGTGCCATGCCGGCGGTCAGTTATCCGGACTGGTCCAGCGGCCGGGCAGATCATCCCGCCGGGCGGCCTGCGGCGCGCGAATTTTTCCCAGAAAGTGACTGGGACCTGCCATCAGCCGGCTCAGCACCGGGCTTTTGCGCGCCTGTGCCTTGAGCTTTTCGATCTGCATCACATCGCCGATCCGGCGCTCCAGAAAGGCACGCGTTGCCATATGATCCGGACTGTCGTCCCCCAGCCAGTACAACACAGTCGCCGACCAGACGCCGCTCAGGGTTGCGCGTTTGGTGTACCAGTTCACATCGTCCGACGTGTCGCCCAGCGCCGTCCAGATGCTGTCTGCCGTCTCCCAGATGAGGCGCGCGCCATCGCCGGCATAGACCGGCAGCGCAAAAAGCGTTGTGCCCCGGCGCACGGCTTCCTTGTCCTCGGCCGCCTCGAGCCGGAACCATACCGCCTCGGTCACCCTGTCACGAAACCTCATATCCGACAGATCGGTCGCCGCCAGCCTGTCGCGCATGGCCTGGTCGCCCAGACGGTGAAAGGCGATCGCCAGATCAACCGACCCGCGCGGACAGACGGACCGGGCAGTTTCCGGCGAGAGCTCCGTATCGCGAATCGCAGCCTGAAATGTGGCTTCGGACCAGCCGTCAAAGGGTACATGCATCAGGGCGGCATCAAGCAGCTGCTGCTTTGCAGTCTCATAAGGTACTGTCATGTGGCAAACTCCCTGTGGCGGCGCACTGTGGTACTGGACAATATAGGTCCTCCTTGCTATATGCCCACTTCCTGCAAATCCTTGCAACTCAACTTAGAAAGGTGGTGAAAACCACATGCAGGTAAGTGTTCGCGACAACAACGTCGATCAGGCCCTTCGGGCTCTGAAGAAAAAGCTGCAGCGTGAAGGTGTCTTTCGCGAGATGAAGCTCAAGCAACATTTCGAGAAGCCATCCGAGAAAAAAGCGCGCGAGAAAGCTGAAGCGATCCGGCGTGCCCGTAAACTGGCACGCAAAAAAGCCCAGCGCGAAGGAATGCTCTGAGCACCTTCGCCTTGTGCGACCGGAATTGCCCCCGCGTGCTTCAGGCCGCGGGGGTTTTCTTTTGCCAATCCGTCAGACCACCTTGCCGATCGTGGGCTCCAGCCAGATCACACTCTGCTCATTTTTTCTGATCCACCCGGTCCATTCGATCGTCATTTTCTGCCCACCAACAGTTGTCGTGTTCACCTGCACCTCGTGTATGATGCTTTCCTCAAGCTGCACTGCTTCATCACGGTCCGTATCTTTTTCTTTCGACGTTCCGCGACGCTTCTCCAGTTTGCGCAACCGTTTCTGCGCCGCCTTCAGTGCACCACGGAGCGTATCAGGAGAGGGGTACCGCGCGCGTATCCGGTCGCGGTCTTCTCCATGTTCGTCAAATGAACGTGCGACCTCATCTGATGCAGCCGCACGGGCCTCCGCGCCCTGCTCCTCGCGCAGGGTTTCAATAACATATTTTGTCACGTTGTTCGGGACGGTCAGGTCGTCAAGCTTGTCCACATTCGCGTTCACACCATCAACGATATTGTCCCACATGGTCGCAGCACCTATCCCGACACTTGCATTCCAGCGACTGTTGAGCGCCTCTCTGCGAATGAGATTTGCGGCGGTTTCACCCATATTGTGTAACAGGATGTAAAACTGCAGCTGGTGCGAATAAACGCCGTGCCCCTGCCGGACGAAATCCTCAAACAGGTAAAGCTCTTCGCGCACGAGGCGGGTAAATGCCGCCGGTGGCACGAAACCGGTCAGGAAAACGCGGCGCTGATCTTCGGCATTGAGGTGCATTGCCAGCGATCTCGCAAGGGTCCGGCCGGTCTGTGCCATCTCGGAGGAAAGCTGCCGCAGTGCCTCGCGCAGATTGTCCCCGTCGCGCAGAATGTCCTGCGCGCGCCTGAAAAGACTGAGCCATTCTGCCTTGTCGTCCGCACCGCTCTGCGGGTTCACATTGTATTTGTCAGCAGCATAGATCGTGTTCAGATCCCGTACCCGCTGGACGACTTTCCCCTGGACGGTCCGATCCCCGCCGAAAGCTTTTGCCCGCTGCGCGATGCCCGCGAGGTACGCAGTTGCAGCCGACGACCCGGCCCTCGCAGCGAGGTCTCCCAGAAACGCACCGGGGTCAGCTCGTGCAGTGGCCTGCGGCCCTGCTGCGTTACCGCCCTGCGCCGGTTGTCCGGCAACCTGTGTCCGCCCGGCGTTCACATGTCATTCCTTTTGATGCTCCTGCAGGCTAGCAACAACTCTCCGGAACGCAACTTTGATCCCTGTCAGGCAACCGGCAGCGCCGTGGTCCTGAAAACGGTGCGCAGCGCGAAACTGGACTGCATCTGAGCGACACCCGGCAGGCGTGCCAGATACTGACGGTGGATGCGCGCGAAATCTTCGGTGTTCTCGGCAACGACCTTCAGCAGGTAATCTGCGGACCCGGCCATCAGATGACATTCCAGCACATCCGGAATGCGCGACACCGCCTTCTCAAACGCATCCAGCACCTCATCGGCCTGACCCTGCAGGGTGATTTCCACAAAGACAGTCGTCGGCACACCCATTTTCCGGGCATCCAGCAGAGCCACATAGTCTTTGATGTACTTCTCTTTTTCCAGACGCTGGACCCGGCGATGACAGGCCGACGGGGACAGGTTAACCGCCTCACTCAGATCAGAGTTCGACATCCGCCCCGATTTCTGAAGGGCGGCCAGTATCCGTTTATCCGTCGTATCCAGTGCCATCTGTGCAAGTATCTTCCATAATTTTGTCTGTTCTTCGAAGAGTATTCTTAGTTTGCACGCTAACGCGAGGCATAAATCGTTCCGTCTTGCGCCTTTGCGCCTGTATTTACCCTTCAGGTACGGATTTGGAGGAGATCCCATGATTATCGGTTGCCCGAAAGAGATCAAACCGCAGGAATTTCGCGTCGGGATGACGCCCAATGCCGCGCGCGAAGCTGTTGCACACGGACATGAGGTGCTGATCGAGACGCAGGCCGGCACAGGCGCCGGTTTCGAGGATGCGGATTACGTCGAGGCCGGTGCCGGCATCGCCGCCACAGCGCAGGACGTTTTTGCCCGCGCGGACATGATCGTTAAGGTCAAGGAACCTCAGGCCGGCGAGCGCAAGATGCTGCGCCAGGGTCAGGTTCTGTTCACCTATCTGCATCTGGCCCCCGACCCGGATCAGACCCACGATCTGCTTGCATCGGGGGCGACCTGTATCGCCTATGAGACCGTGACAGATGACCGCGGCGGGCTGCCGCTTCTGGCGCCTATGTCAGAGGTTGCGGGGCGTCTTGCACCACAGGTCGGCGCCTGGACGCTGCAAAAGGCAAACGGCGGCCGCGGCGTTCTGATGGGCGGCGTGCCGGGTGTCGGACCCGCCCGCGTTGTCGTTATCGGTGGTGGTGTCGTCGGCACGCATGCAGCCCGGATCGCCGCAGGCATGGGCGCGGACGTAACCGTTCTGGACCGCTCCCTGCCCCGCCTGCGTTATCTCGATGACGTCTTCAGCGGGCAGTTCCGTACCAGCTATGCCTCTGCCGGCAACACCATTGAACTTGCGCGCGCCGCAGACATGATCATTGGCGCGGTTCTGATCCCAGGAGCAGAAGCGCCGAAACTGATCAGCCGCGCGCAGCTGTCCGAACTGAAACCAGGTGCAGCACTTGTAGATGTTGCGATTGACCAGGGTGGCTGTTTTGAAACGTCGCGCGCCACCACGCACCAGGACCCGATCTATGATGTGGATGGCATCATGCACTACTGTGTTGCCAACATGCCGGGTGCCGTGGCGCGGACTTCGACCATAGCGCTGGGGAACGCCACCATGCCGTTTATGCTGTCACTGGCGGACAAGGGCTGGAAACAGGCCTGTCAGGACGACCCGCATCTGCTGAACGGTCTGAACGTCCACGATGGCAGGCTGACGTACTACGCAGTTGGCAAAGCACTCGGAATTGACGTGGTGGCACCATCACTTGTCGTGAAGGGCTGACGCACCCTCTCCGGGCCTGCGTCCTTCAAACAGAGGGCGCAGGCTCTGCAGTCGGGAGGCCGCAAATTCGGTAAATGTGACCACACGGCGCGTTCGCCGGAGATCAGCGTGGGTCAGGATCCACAAGGGACGATAGGGGATCAGCGGCACCCCCCACAAACGCTCGACGCCTGGTTCAGCGTCCCCCAGGAAACACGGCATACGCGTCGCACCGATGCTGGCGCGCACGCCCGCGAGCGCCGCATACATGTCGTCGACAGTCATCGCCACCCTTCGGTCTGGCCATGCCTGCCTGAGGGCATCAGGCGGCCCCGGCCAGTGCGCAAACCGGATCCAGTCAAGCGGCAGGGTCGGGTCGGCCCGCAGGCGATCGGCCTGCTCACGTCCGACATAGACCGCCGCTGACTGTTCGCTCACGCGTCGTCCAACCAGCGTTTCTGCCGGCGCCTCAGCAATCCTGAAGGCAACATCCGCCTCGTGCGCGGTCAGGTTAAGCTGCCTGTTCGCGGCCACGACTTTGAGTTCTATGTCCGGATATAGTGTGCGAAAATCTTTCAGGATCGGCGCCAGCGCGTGCTCTACCAGCAACTGGGGCGCGGTAATCGTCAGAGGGCCGCTCAACCGCTGATCTCTGGCACTCAGGCTGCGGCTGAGTTCATGGCCAACAGCCTCCATCTGCTCCGCCGCGCGGGCCGCTTCGAGGCCCGCATCAGTAGGCCGGTAACCTGCGGGGGAGCGGTCAAACAATCGCGCGCCCATGGCCTCTTCAGCGGCCGAAATCCGGCGTGACACGGTCGCGTGGTTAACCCGCAGCGCTCTGGCTGCGCCGCTCAGACCGCCATGTCGTACACATTCGAGCACATAGCGCAGATCGTTCCAGTCCATCATGCCGATCATTATTGCACAACCTATCTGCAGTGTTGAGCTGTTTTCGCACAGATAAGGCGCGGCTAACCTGAGGGAGCAAAATGAGAAAGGAACCGCTATGACCACCTACGCCGTTGCAACCCTGCGCATGAAAGACCCCGAAAGCATGGCCGCCTATCGCGAGAAAGCCGCGGAAGCGCTCGCGCGCCATGGGGGTAATATTGTCCAGGCTTCAACCGACCTGTCGCTGATCGAGGGAACCGGACCTCTTCCTGACGGCATCGCCGTGCTCAGCTTCCCCGACCGCGAAGCGGCCCACGCCTGGATCAGCGACCCCGACCTCACAGAAACACATGCCCTTCGCACAACCGGCGCAGACACGCAGATCACGCTTCTCTGAAACCCGGCGCCCGTACGAAGCCTGCCAGGAGGAGCATACCTTTCCGGTGTGTTCCTCCTTTTGTGTTTGTTCCCCGGCGGTTGCGTGCCACCCTCCCGGATGGTTCAGGCTGTATCATGCCAGTCGTCAAGAAATTCCGTGCCAGAACGCTCAGAATCGGGTTTAATCAGCCAATATAAGTTCATTTATTGCGGGAAATAACGATGAAACAACGTAACACAGTTTCCGCAGCGCTGGCCGCTGCCATGATGCTCACAACTTCCACTGCGATGGCAGATTCCAACCTTGGCGCGTTCGCCGTCGGTGCCGCTGTGGGAGCCATCGTCAATCAGCAGGTCAATAACAACAAGAAAAAGCAGCAGACTGTTCAGCGCCAGAACTATTCGAACAGCTATCAGCGCCAGCAGAACCGCGAAGTACAGTCTTCGCTGAACGCGTTCGGCTTCCCCGTCGGCGTTGTCGATGGATCGCTGGGCCGCAGGTCACGCACGGCCATCGCGAACTACCAGGCCTATATGGGCTATCCGGCGACGGGTTATCTCGAGGAATACCAGCGCATCGCTCTGGTCTCCAGCCACCAGCGGCTGCAGGCCGGTGGCGGCAGCGCCTATCCGCAGGTCGTGGCCAACGAAGGCACGCAGGGGCTGCTCAAGGCCTTTGCTGATCCGAACTATGCGGCCAGCCGCTATGGTGGCGCTGCACCGGCTGCACCGAATACAACAACTGCCGCGGCAGTTGCACCGCTGGCACCGCTGTCGCTGAGCGGCGCGCAATCCTCTGCATCGATGGTCAGTCACTGCAAGGTCGTGAACACGCAGACGCAGGCGAACGGCGTTATCCTCGCAAGCAACGTCACGAACCCCGATCAGGCACTGGGTGAACAGTTCTGTGACGCCCGCGCCGACGCGATCCGTCAGAGCGATCTGCTGCGCGCGTCCGTGGACCAGTCAGATGCCCAGTTGCGGGCAGGCTGCACGCAGATTTCCGATGCCATGTCACCCGCGATTTCCGAAATTGCGACACAGGGTGCCGCATCGGTGGCTGTGACAGCCCAGCAGACGGCAAATGCTCTGTTTAACGGCGACATGGCGACCGCAGCCGGGTACGGCAAAATCTGCCTTGGCCTTGGCTATCGCGAAGACGATGCAGCAATGGCGCTTGGTGCGGCGACTGTCATGCTTGCCACAGGTCAGGCGCCCTATGCTGAGTTTGTCGGACACCATGTGCGCTGGGGCTTTGGAACAGACGCACCACGTGGCTCATCACTGGGCTGGTATGACACGGCGCTGACCGCAATGGAGAATGGCGCAGAGCCTGCCGTACTGCCGGCCAAGAAACGCGCGCGTAATGCCGTTATCAGAGCCTCGATCAGTACAGTCGCTCCTGCACCCGTTCAGGCGCTGAGCGGCGGCGGCGCGCTTCCGGCACTGAACCTGAACAAAAACTGAGCCAGTCAGCAGGACAAAAAAAAGCCCGCAGCAGATTGCTGCGGGCCTTTTTTTTCGGCTCTGACCTCAGTCTTTTTTGGCCAGCGCGTCGCGGATTTCCAGCAGGACGTCCAGCTCGCTGGGGCCCTTGGGCTCCTCGGGCGCCGCTTCTTCCTTTTCTTCTGCAGCTTCCTTGATCCGGTTGACCATTTTCACCAGCAGAAAGACGACAAATGCAACAATCAGGAAGTTGATGATGGCCATAACGAATTTGCCAACAGCAAACACAGGCACGCCGGCTTCAGTTGCAGCTTCGATGGAAGCGAAAGTTTCATCGCCCAGAACATAGAACCAGCCCGAAAAATCGATACCGCCGGTAAACAGGGCGATGATCGGGTTGATCAGATCACCAACCAGAGAGGTGACGATCGCAGTAAAGGCCGCACCGATAATGATACCAACGGCCATGTCCATGACATTACCCTTGGCGATGAAATTCTTGAATTCGTTCAGCATTGCTGTCCCTCGCACAAGTTTCAGGCCCACAGTTTGCTGCAGTGCCCCCTGTGCGCGTGTTAACACATTACTGCGCGTGTACGAGACTGTTTTTAGGGGGAAAGAGGACTAGCTTTACCCCATAAACAACTCAGAGGAGACAGGCCCTATGGCTGATCTGTCCACATTCCCGATCAACAACAGGTGGCCAGCGCAGGATCCCACCGTACTGCAGCTCTATTCTTTCCCGACCCCGAATGGCGTGAAAGTGTCTATTGCACTGGAAGAAATGGGTATTCCCTACGAGGCGCACACGGTGACCCTGTCTGATTCAGACGTCAAAAGCCCGGAATTCCTGTCACTCAACCCAAACAATAAGATCCCCGCGATCATCGACCCTGATGGCCCTGGCGGAGAACCGCTGAAACTCTTCGAAAGCGGTGCGATCCTGATCTACCTGGCCGAGAAGTCAGGCAAGCTGATGGGCAGCAATGCAGCCGAGAAAGCCCGCATCATCCAGTGGGTGATGTTCCAGATGGGCGGGCTGGGCCCGATGCTGGGGCAGCTTGGTTTCTTCTGGAAATTCGCAGGCTCGGAGTATGAGGACAAGCGTCCGCAGGAGCGCTACGTTAACGAAGCAAAACGCCTGCTTGGCGTTCTGGACCGGGAACTGGAGGGCAAGGAGTGGATCGCAGGCGATTTCTCCATTGCAGATATCGCAATTGCGCCATGGATAAACGCGCTGGACTTCTACGGCGCCAAAGATGCCGTGGGCTATTCAGATTTCGCGAACGTTGTGGCCTACCGCGACAGGTTCTACGCGCGACCCGCCGTGGACAAAGCCAAAAACATACCGCCGCGCACGCCGGCATAAATCAAAACGGCGGGTCAGTGACCCGCCGTTTTTCATTCCGTTTCTGAACCTTTTCAGACCGGAAGTTTTCCGGTCAGCACATAGCGCAGAATTTCGACAACCTGCCGCGGCTCTTCAGCAACTGCCAGTGCGGCCGCATCCACCTCCTTGAGCGGATGTGCATGTTCGGGGCCATGCAGAACGATCAGCGACTTGCCCAGCGCAGAGGCATAGCCCGCATCAAAGGCTGCATTCCACTGTTTGTATTTTTCGCCAAAACGCACGACAACCACATCCGCATCGGTAATGCCCTTGCGTGTGCGGATGGCATTGACCATAGCGCCCTTGTGGTCGTGCCAGTATTTGTTCTCCTCGGCACCCAGGATGGCCACGCCACAGTCATCACTGGCATCGTGGTCGGTGACGGGGCTGTCAAAGCTCACATCGAGCCCGGAAGCACCGTCGACGATCTGCTCACGCCAGTCTGTATGAATTTCGCCTGCCAGATATACTTTCAGTGTCATGTTACAGTCCTTTCAGAGGTTCCGGCGTCAGCCCCGCAGGCTGCCACCGCTGGCTTTGGTCACCTTTTCGACGACCCGGGCACTTACCGCCTCAATGTCTTTTTCGGTCAGTGTCTGATCTTTCGGCTGCATCCGCACGGTCAGGGCCAGAGACTTCTTACCTTCACCAAGACTTCCACCGATGAATTCATCGAATATCCGCACATCTGCAATCAGCGCCTTGTCCGCCCCCATGGCGGCATTGATCAATGTAAGCGCCTCAACGCCCGCATCCACAACAAAGGCAAAATCACGTTCGACCGCCTGCAGATCGCTGATCTCAAGGGCCGCACGCGTCGCGCCGGCCTTTCGTGGCATCGGCACCTCGGCAGGCCAGACCGTAAAGGCCATTGCCGGACCTTTCACATCCATCGCCTCCAGCACACGCGGGTGCACCTCGCCAAAGACACCAAGCACCTTTTTGGGGCCAAGGCAGATCACGCCATGCCGTCCGGGATGCCACCAGCCAGCGCCGTTGCGCATGATCTGAACCCGCGCCGGCGCACCGATTGCCGCGAGAACCGCCTCGACATCGGCCTTGACGTCAAAGACATCCACAGCCCGGTCAGAGCCATGCACATCCTTCGGTCCGTTCCGTCCGATCAGCAGACCGGAAACCTGCAGATGCTGTTCCCCGGGTTCACCGCCGCTGAACGCCGGGCCAACCTCAAAGAGCGCCATATCCGCAAAGCCCCGCGCCTGGTTACGCGCAGCGGCCTGAAGCAGTCCGGGCAGCAGATGAGGGCGCATATGGCTCATATCCGAACTGATCGGGTTCTCGAGCCGCGTGGCTTCGTCTCCGCCACCAAACAACGCAGCAGAAGCGACATCAATAAAGCTGTATGTCACGCATTCGTTGTAGCCAAGCGCAGCACATGTCCGTCGCGCGACCGCTTCACGCCGCTGCATCGGCAGCAGCACAGGTTTCGGAACACCTTCTGTAAGGCGCGGCAGCGGTTTGCCCTGAAGCTTTGTCAGAGACGCGATCCGCGCCACTTCTTCCACAAGATCCGCCTCGCCCTGTACATCCGGCCGCCAGCTGGGCACGTGAGCCATATTGCCTTCCAGGATAAAGCCCAGAGATGTCAGTGTCTGGCGCTGCTCACTTTCGGGAATATCCATACCGACCAGGGACTGAACGCGGGCGGCATCAAGCCGGTACGCCCTCGACGTATCAGGAATTTTCCCTGCCACGATCACCTCTGATGCCTCGCCCCCGGCATGATCGAGGATCATACGCGTGGCATGCTCAATACCATAGGGCGTCCATTCGGGATCGATTCCGCGCTCAAAGCGATAGCGCGCGTCCGAATTAATTTTGAGCGCGCGACCTGTATAGGCCGTGCGCACCGGGTCAAAGTAGGCCGCCTCAAGGAAAACGTTCACCGTTTCTTCCGTACAGCCGGACGCCATGCCACCCATGATACCGCCGATGCTTTCGACACCGTCGGCGTCAGAGATCAGGGTCATGCCTTCTGAAAAGGTGTACTCTTTCTCGTCCAGCGCCAGCAGCGTTTCACCACCCTGGGCGCGGTGAACCCGCAACGCATTGCCCGCAATCTTGTCGGCATCAAAAACGTGCAGCGGACGGTTTCGGTCGTAGGTGAAAAAATTGGTCACATCCACGAGAAAACTGATCGGGCGCAGACCGATGGCCCGCAGAGTATCCTGCAGCCATGCCGGGCTTGGGCCGTTCTTTACGCCCCGGATAACGCGCCCGTAGAAAACCGGACACTGATCCAGCGTATCGCCCTCGATCGTGACACTGACCGGGCAGGGAAAAGCGCCCTCGGTTGCATCAACATCGCGTTTTCTCAGAGTCCCGACACCGCGCGCGGCAAGATCGCGCGCAATGCCCCGCACGCCGAGCGCATCGGGACGGTTGGGCGTAATGGCGATTTCGATCACTGGATCGACCTTGGCCGGATCATTCGCTGCCAGCCAGTCGACAAAGGACTGCCCGACCTCGCCCGAAGGAAGCTCAATGATGCCATCATGCTCATCGGACAGCTCCAGCTCTCGCTCGGACGCCATCATGCCAAAGCTCTCGATGCCACGGATTTTGCCGACGCCGATAGTCGTGTCGATGCCCGGCACATAGACGCCGGGTTTCGCGACGACGACCGTGATCCCCTGCCGGGCATTGGGTGCGCCGCAGATGATCTGTTTCTGGCCCTCGTCCGTGTCCACCTGACAGACACGCAGGCGGTCTGCATCGGGATGCTTCTCAGCAGACGCCACATATCCCAGAGTAAAATCCTTCAGCCGCGCGGCGCGGTCCTCGACACCTTCGACCTCGAGGCCGAGGTCTGTCAGCGCGTAAAGGATCTCATCCAGGGTGGCTGTCGTATCCAGATGGTCTTTGAGCCAGGAAAGCGTGAATTTCATGAGGTATCCGCCGGGTCTTTGGGTGTCCGCGTCCTGATAGACCAAAGCGGGGCGGGGGAAAACCCATAGCAGTGTTTCAGGGATAGCTGTAGGGCAGACCCAGTATCTGATCCAGCTGGCGGGCGATCCAGCCGTGCGGAATAAAATGCCCGCCAGGGTGAATATCAAGGCTGACACTGCCACCGTCACAATCCCATGTCGTGCGCCGGAATGTCAGAAAGTCGCGGGCATTCCAGGGGCCTTCCGGCGTGCCGGCGCCGCATCCGAATTTCTCACGCCACAGATAGACAGGATATTCGGTGTCCCCGCCCGGCCCGAAGGGGAAATCAAGGACCTGATCGTTCAGTCCATATACCTGACGCACCTGGCCTGGCGCGGTTGCGCAGTCCTCAGCCTGGGACAGGGTGCCGGAGATCGCCAGAAGCGCTGCGACATCCGCGCCGTCCTCGCAGACAAACCGCCATGCCATATTGCTCCCCCAGGAATATCCGGAGACAAATATCTGCCCGTCAATGACCGGATAAGTTTTGCGCACGTCTTCAAGAACGGCGCGTGCAAAGGCCACATCGGGCGTACCTGCCCGCCAGAAATCCCAGCTGCGGCCCAGGCCGTTGGGCGCCACAAGCAGGACGCCGCGCCGCCGTGTGGCGCCGGAAATACGCTGATGCCGGACGATCAGACTGCCCTGACGCTGCCATCCATGAAAATGCAGCAGCACCGGCATCGGCGTTACGCCATCCCAGTCGTCAGGCAGTTTTACGTGATAGCTGCGGTCACCGATCCTGCAGGGCGTCTGGTCCGTACAGGCGTCCTGCGTCGGCCCCATGGCAAATACAGCATATGTCTGGAAAAACAGAGAGGAAAGGACGAGAAAAAGCAGCTTCATGGGGTGCACTCTAGCGCGGCGACAGGTGGTGTCACCTCACAAGATGATGAGGGTTCAGAGGCTGCGTATCCAGTTGCGAATTTCCGTCAGACGCGTTTCTGACTGCATGTCCGAAAAACGCACGCCCAGGCGGTCTGAAGCTGCAGGGTCCTGATCCGCCGACATCAGATCATCCGCTTCTGCGTTGGGAAGCAGTTCCCAGTCACGCACGCGGGCGCCGATGAATGCGAGGCTGTACTCCGGGTGGTATTGCATACCCCAGAAACGAACACCTTCGCGCTCATACGCCATGGCCTGCACCGGTGAATGGTTGTTCGATGCCAGAACTGTTGCGCCCTCGGGCACACGAACAACTTCGTCGCGATGCACACAGGGCACTGCATAGCCATCACTCCGCCCCTCCAGAAGCGGGTGTCGCCGCCCTTCCGGTGTCAGCCTTATGTTACGGGCCAGCCCGTCTTCCCGACCGCTGGGGGATGGCTGAGACGCACCACCCAGAACCGAGGCCGCGAGCTGAAAGCCGTTGCAGGATCCAAGACACGGAACACCCGCCGCAAAGACAGTGCGCATGGCGATTGCAAGAGGTTCAGCCCGGGCGTCGTCTGTTGTCCAGTCTACCGCTGATCCCGTGAACACCGCACCGTCCAGACCGCCCAGCTCTGGCAGTGGCTCGCCATCATAGGGCGCAACGATGGTGACATGGCACGAAGGCGCAACGGCGCGCAGTGCAGATGCATAGCCCTCTCCTGTGGTCTCGCCATATGTCGCGCGTTTCTTTGCATTGATCTCTGCGGGATCGTTGTCAACGACCACAATCTTCAGCGCCATGTGCCGGGTGCTCTCAGTTGCCGTCGCGCGCGCAGACCGGTCAGCGGTTCAGGCCACCATGCAGTGTCGGCTGATCGAGGCTGGCAAAGCCATAGTGGCGGAGCCAGCGCAGGTCGCTGTCAAAGAATGCCCGCAGGTCGGGCACACCATATTTCAGCATTGCGATCCGGTCGATCCCCATACCAAAGGCAAAGCCCTGCCACTCATAGGGGTCGATTCCACCAGCTTTCAGTACCTTGGGATGCACCATGCCGGAGCCCAGCACCTCCATCCAGTCATCACCTTCACCGATGCGCAGCTGCCCGTCGATCCATGAACACTGGATATCAACCTCTGCAGAGGGCTCGGTAAAGGGAAAGTGCGATGCGCGGAAACGTGTCCTGATCCCTTCGATACCGAAGAATGCTGAAAAGAATTCTTCAAGCACCCACTTCAGGTTCGCCATAGAGATGTCTTTGTCGATCGCCAGACCTTCGACCTGGTGAAACATCGGTGTGTGGGTCTGGTCGTAGTCGGCACGATACACACCGCCCGGACAAATGATCCGCAACGGCGCGCCGCGCTCTTCCATCGTGCGGATCTGTACAGGCGACGTATGGGTGCGCAGAACGTGCGGCGGACGGTTATCGCCCTCGGCGCGGGCCATATAGAACGTATCCATTTCAGCGCGCGCGGGGTGATGGCCGGGAATGTTCAGAGCATCGAAATTATACCAGTCGGTATCTATGCGCGGACCCTCGGCGACAGAAAATCCCATCTCTCCGAAAATTGCAGTAACTTCCTCTGTCACCTGGCTGACCGGATGGATGGTACCGGTACGGCGGGTGCGCGCAGGCAGCGTTACATCAAGCCATTCGGTGCGCAGACGCTCGTCGAGTGCGGCATCAGCAAGGCCTGCCTTGCGCGCGGCAAGCGCCGAATTGATCTCGTTTTTGAGCGCGTTCAGCGCGGGGCCGGCCACCTGACGTTCTTCAGGTGTCATCTTGCCCAGCTCACGCATTTTGAGCGAGATTTCACCCTTTTTTCCGACGGCTTCCAAACGGATCGCTTCCAGCGCGTTCTCGTCTTCGGCCCCGGCAATACGGGTGAGATATTTGTGCTTGAGATCGTCCATCTCTGCCTCGTTCTTCGGTCTTCGCCGGTGCTAGCAGAATGATCACTGATTGCAAGGGCGCGCTGGCGCACCGGCTCGTGGCGCGCCGGAACGCAGCCGGCAGAGAAATGAGGTAATTACTTCATTTTTGATCTACCCTCAGGCCTGTTTATATGGGCATGATCAACCTGAATGCGTAATTGAACGAACCATTTTACCAGATATACGCATTAACCTCATTTTATGACTTTTGTAGCTCAGACAAGCCATGATAGCGGTTACAAAACACAAATGCCGGTGAAAGGAGTTTCGCAGCCAGCGGGCTGCAATCTGCCAAAGGCCGGAGACAGGGAGCATTTATGGTCAGCCGGAAGAGGGCGCGCATCAGCGATATTATGAGAATGACGGGGCTGTCGCGGTCCACCATTGATCGCGTGCTGAACGAGCGCCCGGGCGTCAAGGAAAAGACCCGCAGACAGATTGAACAGGCGATCGCAGAGCTTGGATATGCGCCAAGCTCACTGTCCCTGCACCAGACAGCCCGGAATGCGCGCATCGAAGTTTTCCTGCCCGAGGGCACAAATCCGTTCTTCTCTCACCTGCGCAAGGGGATCGATGCTGCGGTCAGCGCTGCCACCGAACATGGTGTCGACCTGAGGATCAGCGGTTTTGATCCGTACCGCCCGGAAACCATGGTCGAGCGACTGAGCGCGGTGAACAATCAAACAACGGCCGTGATCACCGTCGGCGTGGACAATCACGAGGCCGGCCTGGCCATCAACAACCTCGCGGACCGGGGCATTCGCGTTGTCACGATTGTATCGGATGTTCCAATGTCCCGGCGCTCGGCCTATGTGGGCCAGGATAATTTCGCCGCCGGGCGGACAGCGGGACAACTCATGGCTGACCTTGTGCCCTCCGGTCGCGGGCGCGTTGCGGTGCTGATCGGACACCCGCAGTTCCGCCACCTGCTGGACAGGCAGTCCGGTTTTCAGCAGGCACTTGCCATCAACCGGCCGGAACTCGCGGTTCAGGCATGCCATCCCTATGGCGCGGACCCGTCGCAGGCCGAAGCAATTGTGCGGGATCTGATGGCAGACCGCCGCAACCTTCGTGGTGTCTATATTGCCGGTGGCGGACAGCCCTACCTGATCGATGCATTGCGGGTGACCACCGGAACGCAGCCGGTTGTGATCGGGCACGAGGTCTCGGAAGCAAGCCGTACAGCACTGCGCAACGGCACGTACCGGCTCGTTGTGGCCCATGACGTGGATGAACTTGGCAAGAAAGCTGTCAGCACAGCACTGGACCGGAACATTGTCGGCGCGCAGGCCTGCGGCGTGAATATTTTTATCGCCGAGAACCTGCCCGCTGCATAAGCTGCCTGCCTAACGCAGTACAGACCGCAGAAACTCCTGCGTTCGTGTCACACGTGGTGCCGTGAATATCTGCTCGGGAGGGCCCTCCTCAACGATCACCCCACCATCCATAAAGCACACACGGTCCGCCAGTTCACGCGCAAAGCCCATCTCGTGAGTGGCCAGCAACATCGTCATCCCCTCACTGCGCAGGTGACGCAGGACTGCCAGAACCTCTCCCACCAGTTCCGGGTCCAGCGCTGCCGTGATTTCGTCAAAAAGCATAATCTCGGGTCGCATGGCCAGCGCGCGGATCACGGCAACCCGCTGCTGTTGCCCGCCGGAAAGTTGGTCAGGGTATTTCTGCATATGGGCGGCCAGTCCGAAACGCTCAAAGAGCTCTGTGGCGCGTGTTTCGAGTGCGCCGCCCTGTTCGTGCAGAACCCGGCGCGGTGCGAGCAGCACATTTTCCAGCGCCGACATATGCGGAAACAGATTGTAGGACTGAAAAACGATCCCGATACGCCGGCGGACAGGGCCGAGATCAATCCCCGGTTCCGAAATGTCCTGCCCTTCGAGCAGCACGGCCCCTTCATCAATCGTCTCAAGCTGGTTGATGCAACGCAGCAGCGTGGATTTGCCGGAACCCGACGCGCCGATCAGGCAGATCATCTCACCCTCCGCCACATCAAGGTCGATACCACGCAGAACGTGATTGTCGCCAAAAGACTTCTGAATGCCGCGACAGGAGAGTTTAGCTTCTGGCATCGCGGTCCCGGTTCAGCAGGTAATCGGCGTATCGCGTCGCGGGCACTGTCACGAGCAGAAAAATCACCGCCGCAACCACATATGGTGTGAAGTTTGCCAGCAGGCTTTTGTAGATGCCAGCCTGGCGCAGAATTTCAACCGGTCCGATGAACGACAACAGGGCGACGTCCTTCTGCAGCGCCACCAGCATGTTCATGTTTGCCGGAACCACACGGCGGATCGCCTGCGGCAGGATCACGTAGCGCATGGTGTCCCGCTCGCTGAGGCCCAGGCATATGGCTGCATTGCGCTGGCTGGCGTGGATGCTTTCAATACCCGACCGCAGCACCTCGGCGACATAGGCCGAATATGTCAGTACCAGCGCAACGGTTCCCCAGATATAGGGGCTGTTCCAGGGGCGCGGCAGGCCCAGACCGGGAATGCCGAAACCGATGAGATAGATCGTCAGAACCACAGGCACGCCGCGAAAGATGTCCACGTAGACCGCACCGAATATCCGCAGAGGAAAAAGAGCGGGCGACCGCGCACCCCGCGCAAGTGCAATGGCCAGCCCCAGGCCCATAATAAGCGGCACTGACCATGCAAAGATCATGATGTCGATCATGAAGGCCCTGAGCAGCGTCGGAAACGTTTCGGCAAAGACCTGTCCGTCGAAGAAGCTCGCCCTGACCGCAGGCCAGCCAGGAGCCAGTGGTACCAGCAGGATTATGGCCGCAACGACCACAAAGGTGCTGACGCCTGCAACGGTCAGCGAACGGCGCCGCTGCGCCGCCTCATATGCCTGCCTGCGGTTCATCGGCTTACCGGATCAGCGGTACACCCGTTGCTTCCTGCAGCCACTCAGCTTCGATTGCTGCAAGGCTCCCATCAGCCTTCAGAGCGCCCAGGGCAGCATCCACACACTCCTTGAGCGCCGAACCTTCGGGCATAAGCGCCCCGAAGTGGTCGGGGTTGTCGGTTTCATCCGCCGGGAACTGCCCCAGCACCTGTCCCCCCTCCAGCACGACAGCAGAGAGATAGAGCGCTGTCGGCAGATCGAACAGCGCCGCGTCGACCTGGCCTGCTTTCATGGCCTCAACGACATTTGCGTTGTCATCATAGATCAGAGGGTTGCTGTCGGGCGCAATTGTCCGGATGATCACGGGAAGTGCTGTCGTCGAAGCCACGACGCCCCACTGCAGCCCTTTGAGCGTTTCCATATCAGCAGCAAGACCGTCCGCACCGCGCACCAGAACAGCCATCGGCGCTGTATAATACGGTTCCGAGAAGTCCACGACCTTGTCGCGCGCCTCGGTAATCGAGAACTGCTGCATATTCATGTCAAAGTCTTTTGCACCTGGCTGGATTGCCTGATCAAAGGATGTTCGGGTCCAGACCACATCTGCTGCATCAAATCCCATTTCAGCAGCCAGCGCATAGGCGACAGCCGCCTCAAAACCCTTGCCCGCCTCGGGGGCATCGTCCAGCACCCAGGGGTAATAGGCCGGGTTGCCCGTCGCGATGGTGAGCTTTCCCTCAGCGAGCGTCTTGCCGTCAGAACAGCTCTGTGCAGCGGCAGCGCCGGCCAGACAGGCTGCCATCAGCCCAGCGGTTACAGTCGTTTTCCACATGATCCATTACTCCCCGGGTGTGATTGTCTGCCGGATTTATCGCGCCCCGGGCAATGACACGCAAGCGCGAAGCGACACGGCGTGGTTCGTACAAGGTGTCTGCTGCATGTTTCAGCTGTCTGCCGGAGGTATCCTTTCAACCGGACCGCCCTGTTCTTCCCACGTGGAAAATCCTTCTTTCAGGTGAGCCGCTTCAAACCCCATGTCCTGCAGTGTCGCAACGGTCAGCGCTGATCGCCAGCCGGATGCACAATGGAACACATACTTTTTGTCCCCCGAAAATTCTTCTTTGAAGTACGGGCTTTTGGGATCGACCCAGAACTCGATCATGCCGCGCGGGGCGTGGAAGCTGCCCGGGATAAAACCGCTGCGCTGTCGCTCGCGCACGTCGCGGATGTCGACGATCAGCACATCATCCCGGCCGACCATTGCAATGGCATCTTTTGTTTCAACTTCTTCAATGCGCGCCCGCGCCCCGGCGACCATTTCGGCAGATGATCTGATGTGTCCGGCCATGGGAATTCCTTTCGCTGTCTCAGCGCCCACTATGGCCACGTGAATGGAAAAACGCGAGACCCATGAAAAAAGCCGCCCCGTTTCCGGAGCGGCCTTATGAATTCGTGTTCTGGAACCGGATCAGGCAGCCAGCGCGTCCTGCGCCTGCTTGACGATTGCACCGAACGCATCGGGCTCGTGTACCGCCAGGTCGGCGAGAACCTTACGGTCTACTTCGATGCCGGCCAGATTCAGACCGTTGATGAAGCGGCTGTATGTCAGCGCTTCGTCGTGGCTGCGCACTGCCGCGTTGATCCGCTGGATCCACAGCGCGCGGAAGTTGCGCTTGCGGTTCTTGCGGTCACGGGTTGCGTACTGATTGGCCTTATCGACGGCCTGGCGCGCGACCTTGAAGGTGCTCTTGCGGCGACCATAATAGCCTTTGGCTGCCTTGATGACCTTCTTGTGTCGTGCGTGTGTGACTGTTCCGCCTTTAACTCGGGACATGTGTGATCTCCTTCAGGCTCAGCGGTCGTAGGGCATAAAGCCCTTGACGATTTTGGCGTCCGGTGCGGACAGAGTGGTTGTGCCGCGGGCGTCGCGGATGAACTTGCGCGTACGCTTGATCATTCCGTGTCGCTTGCCTGCCTGGCCGGACATCACCTTGCCGGTGGCTGTCACCTTGAAGCGCTTTTTGGCGCTCGACTTGGTCTTCATCTTGGGCATTTCCGTCTCCTCGATATTGGGTCGGTTTACGCACGACTCGGCATGCCACATAAGCCGGTCGCGCGGTGGAAGGCTGCTCTATAGGGGGGACGCCTGTCTAAGGCAAGCCCTGAATCAGCACCCGGGCTTCAGAAGATATAGAGGTTTACGACCCGCGCAAAAACCCTGGGAATACCTGTCAGCGTGTAGCCGCCCTGCACCGTCGCCATTGCATAACCGATGAGGCCGATACCCAGCAGCAGCGCAACAGCGCCAACCCGCGGAGGCCGACGTTCCGAAAGCGCAGAAATCAGGGGAGGCACAGAGAGTACGGAAACCACAATGCCGACAACCAGCGCCAGATCCGGATCCATCTCAAACTCCATTCCGCCTTACGTGGAGGAAGGTTACTCCGGATCGGTATTGAAAATCAAACGCTCGTCACAGGGAGCCACGCGCAGAATATTCGTGCTGCCCGGTACATTGAAGGGCACACCGGCCGTCACGACAATCATGTCGTCCTTGTCAGCATACCCCTGCCGTGTCGCGGCACGTGCAGACTGAACAACCGCCATCTTGAAGCGGTCGAGCGGGTCCACGATGACGCAGTTTGTACCCCAGGTCAGCGTCAGACGGCGCGCAGTGCGCGGCACCGATGTCATGGCAATGATCGGAACGCGCGGCCGCTCGCGCGCAACCAGTGCTGCCGTTGTGCCGCTCTGCGAGAAACAGCAGATCGCCTTGATGTTCGTGGTCTCAGCGATCTCGCGCGCAGCAGAAACGATACCGTCCGCGATGGTCCGGCCCTTGGCCTCGCGCGAAGACTCGATGATCTGGGTGTAGGTCGGGTCCTGTTCGACCTCGGTTGCCACGTTGTTCATCGTGGTTACCGCTTCGATCGGATAGGCTCCGGCCGCCGATTCCGCTGACAGCATGACCGCGTCTGCACCTTCATAAATGGCTGTGGCAACATCCGAGACTTCGGCACGTGTCGGCACCGGGCTTTCGATCATGCTCTCCATCATCTGCGTCGCTACGATGACCGGCCGCGCCGCTGCACGGCACTTGCGTACCAGGCGTTTCTGGATGGGCGGGACATTCTGCACAGGCAGTTCCACACCAAGATCACCGCGCGCGACCATGATGCCGTCACTGACAGCCAGGATGTCGTCAAAGTTTTTGACGGCCGCAGGCTTTTCGATTTTCGACAGGATCGCAGCACGCCCGTTCGCCAGGTCAGACGCCTCCAGCACGTCTTCGGGACGCTGAACAAAGGACAGGGCCAGCCAGTCGACACCCAGTTCACAGACGAATTCCAGATCTTTACGGTCCTTGTCCGAGAGAGCCGCCAGCGGCAGAACGACATCAGGGACATTCACACCTTTGCGGTTCGAGATCACGCCACCGGCTGCAACGGTACAGTTGGCATGCTCAGCGCTGCAGTCATCCACGGTCAGGCGGATCTTACCGTCATTGACCAGCAGTGTGGCACCAGGCTCCAGTGCGGCAAAGATTTCCGGATGCGGCAGTTGCACACGGTTTACGTCACCTGGCGTATCATCCAGATCCATGCGGAATTTCGCACCGTCTTCCAGCATCTCGCCATCATCGCTGGCAAAAACGCCGACGCGCAGTTTGGGTCCCTGAAGGTCAGCCAGGATACAGATACTGCCACCGGTATCCTTTTCGATCTGCCGGATAATACTGTGGCGTTCGCGGATTTCATCGTGACTGCCGTGGCTCATGTTCAGACGGAAAACATCCGCGCCGGCATCGTGCAGCGCCCGGATCATCTCGTAGCTGCTGGAGGCAGGGCCGAGTGTGGCCACGATCTTTACATTGCGCGTGCGTCTCATAACTTCGGTCGTCCCTCTGATCTGTCCGGGTCATCGGCACCCGGTGGAACCGTTATCGCTAACGGGTTGCGAGCCTTATGCCGCATCGCGGCGCAGGGCGCAACAGCACAGAGAGTGCATCGGCAGACATGACAGCGTCATGACGGCGCAGCGCTTGACAACGCGGCGGGCGTGCCCACTTTTGATGTCTGATCATCACGGAGTCCCCTATATGCCCACGCAGACAGAGATCGAGCTCCAGGCTGCCGCGTTCCGGCGCCTGCAGAAGCACCTCATGGAAGATCGCACAGATGTGCAGAACATCGATATGATGAACCTCGCTGGATTCTGCCGCAACTGCCTGTCGCGCTGGTATCAGGAAGCCGCTGCGGAAAAGGGCATCGACATGTCCAAAGACGCCGCGCGCGAGCTTTTCTACGGCATGACAATGGACGAGTGGAAAACGAAATATCAGACCGAAGCAACCGGCGCTCAGAAGACTGCTTTTGAGAAGTCCTTTGAAGAGAACGTCGGCAAGAGCTGATCAGGACGGTGCGGCCGGCGCGCGCCCGAACGGCGATCCGGCCCGGCGCCAGACCGGGTCGGCGAGCCGTCTGAAAGTTTTCAGCGGGCGTTCGAACAGGGCGGCGAACCCGAAACAGATCAGCAAGGTCAGCCCGAGCAGCCAGAGGTCATACCCCGGCAGCGTTTCTGGCAGGGTCGCATCGAGCAGATGCAGTGTGGGATAGTGCATCACATAGAGCGAGAAACTGGCACCGGCGATCCAGCGTATGGCGCGGACAGTACAGCCCTCGCTCCGGATCGTCATCCGGTCAGCAATGTTCTTCACCCCCGACAGATGCAGCGCCACAAAGGCTGCGATGATCGAATTCCAAAGGACTTCATCCGAATAGTTCAGCAGCTTGTGATGGCTGACAGGCGCCAGCGCCTGCGCGGTGAATTCTGAAAGCAGTTCCGGCACACCATTGAGCCTGAGAAGGATCAGAGCGCCGACGCTCAGAACCGCGCGCGCCCAGTCCCGTGCGGGCACGGCTGCTTCCCCGGCTGGTCTGCGCGATCCGTGCCAGACCAGAACGCCCATAAGCCAGGCGGGCAGCAGCGCGAGGATCGGGAGTCCCACAAGAAGCATCAGCAGGGCCAGCAGCACCCAGCGCAGAGCCCCGCGCAGGAAGACCGCCACGCCAAACATCATGTAGAAGCCAACCTCATAGCTCAGCGACCAGAGTGGCCCGTTCGTGCCCAGCCGGACCCTGTCCCACTGCCCCTGCCACTCATTGGTAAAGGTCAGACCCCGCAGGAACATCTCGGATACGGGCGCCGGGTTATAGTACCCGGCCGGATAGGCCTCCATGCGGATGCTGGTCCCGACGGCATCAAAGATGACCGTCAGCACCAGTGCCGGCAGCACGACAGACCAGAGGCGGGTCAGCCGGTTAAAGGCAAAACGCTCGAGCGTTCCGTCACGGGTGGCGGCATAGGAGATCACCACACCTGACAATACGAAGAACACAATCACAGAGTCGCTGGCGATATTGATTTCGCGCAGAAAATAATAGTCCCCGCGCGTGAAACGAATGTGCGCCATATGGCCGAACAGAACCGTCAGGGCGGCAGCGGCCCGCAGAAAATCCAGCCAGATCGAAAACCCCTGCGACATGACAACGGGTGGCATCGCTGCGCGGCGGGCTGCATGCTCTGCCTGCTGTTGCCGGAATGCCTGCCACGCCTCGATGAACGGTTTGATCATGGCATCGCGCAGCGTCACATAGGGCTGGGGCAACGGCTTGCCTGTACCATCGGAAACCCCATAGGTGATGTGTTCCATTTTTTCGGGCACATACAATGTGCCGAACATCCAGTCCCAGATGGCGAACATCGAGCCGTAGTTCTTGTCGTGATGCTCAAGGGCGACCGAATGGTGGACCTGATGCTGGGCAGGCGAGATAAAAATATGCTCCATGACACGGCCATAGCTCAGCCAGATATGACTGTGGCGCAGATTGGCACCCAGGGCGTTGAACAACACATACATCGCGTTTGCCCCGCCCAGCGTGACCAGATCAATTTTTCCGATCAGTGCGTAGAGCAGTACGCCCTGCACAATGCCAACGAGCACGGTAATGAACAGATTGCGGATGATCGGTTCGATGGGATGTACCCTTTGCACCGTCAGCGGGGTCAGAACATCGGCCGAGTGATGCACGGCATGAAAGGGCCAGAGCACTTTCCATTCATGATGAAGCCTGTGCGCCCAGTACTTGCAGAAATCCGATGCCATAACGATCACGACTGTCGCGATCAGACTGCGCTCCCAGGTCACCGGCGGCTGACTGAACCCGCCGGAAAAGCTCTCGGACAGCCAGGACAGGACGAAATAGGCTACTGCCGTAGGGAAAAACAGGCTTCCCAGTACGCCGAAAAACGCAATGCAGCGCACCGCGAGAAACAGCTTTATGTCCAGAAGGTTCGAGCGGTGCAGATAAATACGCGCCGGCACCAGCCATTTCAGAAAAGAGCCGGGCCGGCCACGCCAGCACCAGACAGCAAACGCCAGCAACACCGTGCAGCCGATGTAAAGGAGCGCAAATCGCTCGTTCATGTTGAAAAAGATATTCAGCAGATACCGAAAGTACCCGAAAACGGTGTCCATGGGTGGCGCCCCTGCGTGTTCTCAGGAGTCGGGATACACCCGGATTCTGTCAACAATAGGGCTGTTCAGGCGAAAATAGCCCGGATCTGACATCAGTATCAGACTATCCGCAGCACCCGGACAGCTCATCCGGGCTCAGGTAGATGCGCAGGGTTCTGCAACGACCGTTGCCGCGGCCCCGGCATCAAATTCAGCGGACCGTGTGCCGGATTCCCCGGTAATACGTACCGCCGCACCTGTGATTTCGGCACCCGACACCATGATCCCGCGTGCCTCGGCCGTATCGTCTACATCGATGGTAAAGGCGATCTGATCACCGGGCGCCAGCGCCCTGATGCTCAGCGATATGGCGCGGTCACCATCGCGGACCTGAGGGACGCCGTCCAGCGAAGCCGCACCCGCGACCAGATCGAACGGTTGAAAGACTTCAACCCCTGCGCCACTGCCTGTGACGTCAAAGATCAGACCACCGGCAGACCCGGTCATGTCCAGCGTCAGACCCGACGCAGTCAGCGCACAGTCACCTGTGTTTTCAATAATGAACCGGTCCTTGGGCGCGCTTTCGACAAACCGTACCGCAATATCGGCAAAGGAAGCCTGTGTGGAGAGCAAAATGGCGACCGCCGCGTATCTGAACATGTTTTTTCCTCTTTCCTGTTACGCTGCAGATAGCGCTGCTGCGCCGTCTGCACAGAGCTCGTCAGAAAAGGATCAGAATCCGCCACAGGGCGCTGAGTACAGGCGCGTCGCTTCCCGGAATGGACACTGCGACATCAAGAACCAGCATCAGACTGCCATCCGCACGCTCCTCGACCCCCTCGAGTATAAAGCGGGCTGCTATCTCATCGCCAGTCACTACGGGGGTAATGAACCTGACGCGGTCAAACCCATAGTTGACCGACGCGGTCTGACCTTCGACGCGCGGCACAGCATCGTAGGCAAAGGCAGAGAGCAGCGACAACGTCAGGAACCCGTGCGCTACCGGTCCGGCAAAGCCAGCGTCCCGGGCGGCTTTGGAGTCTAGATGGATCTCCTGACCGTCACGGGTGACATCGGCAAACCGGGCAATCTGTTCCTGACTGACGGTTACAGAACCGGACCGGCCAATCTCGTGACCGACACGCGCCATCAGCGCATCGCGGGAGAGATACCCCGCGTTATAAACCGGCCCCGGCAGCGGTCAGACCGCCGCCTTCATGCTCTCATCAAGGTATATCTCACGCAGGCGAGGTGCCACGCGACCGGGCGTACCATCCCCCAGAACCGCGTCGTCAATCTGGACCACCGGCATCACGAAGGTGCTGGCCGAAGTGATAAAGGCTTCATCCGCCTCTTTCGCTTCGTCGATGGTAAAGTTGCGTTCTTCTACCTCCATCTGCGCTTCCTGCGCGAACCGCAGCACCGCCGCACGCGTGATCCCGTGCAGGATATCGTTGCTGAGCGCGCGCGTGATGATCTTGTTGCCTTTCACGATATAGGCGTTGTTGGAGGTTCCTTCGGTCACATAGCCGTCCTCGATCATCCAGGCATCATCGGCGCCGGCCTTTTTCGCCATCATCTTGCCCATCGACGGATAAAGAAGCTGGACGGTTTTGATGTCACGCCGCCCCCAGCGGATGTCATCAATGCTGATCACTTTCATGCCCTTTTGCGCTGCCGGGCTGTTGGCAAGACCAGGCTTGTTCTGGGTAAAGAGCACAATGGTCGGGGCAGTTGTTGCAGGGTCAGGGAACACAAAATCCCGGTCGCCCGGTGCGCCACGCGTAATCTGCAGATAGATCATGCCTTCGTCGATCCCGTTCACGCGCACCAGTTCGCGGTGTACTTCCAGCAGATCTTCCCTGCTGATCGGGTTCTGCATTTCCAGCTCATCGAGAGACCGTTGCAGGCGTACCGCGTGACCGTCAAAATCGATGAGCTTGCCACCCAGCACCGACGTCACCTCATAGACGCCATCCGCCATCAGAAAGCCGCGGTCAAAGATCGAGATCTGTGCCTCGTTCTCGGGCATATACTCGCCGTTCAGATATACAGTGCGCATCGTTCTCTCCTTGACGTTCGTCCTGCCCGGAAATCAGGAATCCGGGTGTATTGCTTTTTGGCAGGGTGCCTGGGCCCCTGACCACAGAATTTGGTCACATCCAGGCATGTGCGCGGCCCGGTTGCAAGCAGGTGTTGCCGGACCGCGACAGGACGGTGCAACAGGTCAGCGTTTTACAGTCGCACAGGACCCGGACACCATAACCTTATCCCCAGAGCGCTGCTCCCGGCGGATGAACACCGGCGTCGTCGAATACCAGAGGTGTCTCCCGGTCCTCAGCCAGCAAAAGCGGCCCGTCCAGGTCCGTGACCAGTGCGCCCTGGGCCACCAGGGTCGCCGGGGCCATCGCGAGGCTCGAGCCAACCATGCAGCCCACCATCACGTCATAGCCCAGCGCCAGACCCTCTTCGCGCAAGGCCAGCGCTTCTGTCAGCCCTCCGGTTTTGTCGAGCTTGATGTTGATCACATCGTATTTGCCTTTGAGGCCCGGCAGGCTGGCGCGATCGTGACAGCTCTCGTCGGCGCAGACGGGCACCGGACGTTCCATGCCAATGAGCGCTTCGTCTTCGCCTGCGGGCAGCGGCTGTTCCACCAGGCTCACCCCCAGACGCACAAGATGCGGTGCAAGTTCGGCGTAGACGGCGGCACTCCAGCCCTCATTGGCGTCTATGATGATCCTTGCATCCGGCGCACCTGCGCGCACGGCCTCAAGGCGTGGCATATCATCGGGCGTGCCGAGCTTGATCTTCAAAAGCGGCCTGAAGGCGTTCTCGGCCGCCTGGGCCCGCATTTTTTCAGGCGTATCCAGCGACAGCGTGTAGGCCGTGATCTCCGGCCCCGGCACTGGCAGCCCCGCAAGTTCCCACACACGTTTACCAGCGCGCTTCGCCTCAAGATCCCACAGCGCGCAGTCAACGGCATTCCGTGCAGCACCCGCTGGCAACAGATCATAAAGATCCGCGCGTGTGAACGATCCCGGCAATCCCTCGATTTCGGCTGTGACACTCTCAAGTGTCTCGTCATACCGTGCATAGGGAACGCATTCCCCGACACCCGTGACACCACCGTCACGGATCCGGACCGTAAGAACTTTCGCTTCGGTACGCGATCCCCGGCTGATGGTGAAAACCTGCGCCAGCCGGAAAACATCGCGTGTCACTTCTATCTGCATCGCAGCTCTCTCCTGGCTGTCACTGTCCCCGCCGGAGGCATCAGACCGCCGCAAAGCGGCTCTTACATCGCCAGCAGCGCGTCGACCAGCTTTTCTGCCCCGAACCGGAATGGGTCGGTCGCGGGCAGGTTCATCCGGTCTTCGATTTCCTGCAGGCAGGCTTTGGCCGCTGCCTCGTCCAGTGCCTTGGTGTTCACCGAAACACCGGTCACCTGACATGCCGGGTTGGCCACGCGGGCAATCGGCAGCGCTGTATCGCGCAACTGCTCAAGCGTCGGGAGACTGTAGTGGGGCAAGCCCCGCATATGCGTCCGTGTGGGTTCGTGACACAGCACCAGTGCATCAGGCTGCCCACCATGGATAAGGGCCATCGTTACACCCGAGTAGGACACGTGGAACAGGCTGCCCTGACCTTCGATGTGATCCCAGTGATCTGCATCATTATCGGGTGTCAGGTATTCGACCGCACCAGCCATGAAATCGGCGATCACAGCATCCAGCGGCACGCCTTTGCCGGTGATCAGAATACCCGTCTGGCCGGTAGCGCGGAAATCGGACTTCATGCCGCGTTTGACCATTTCGGCATCCATCGACATCGCAGTGTACATTTTTCCGCAGGAGCAGTCGGTCCCGATCGCCAGCACACGTTTGCCGGTGCGCTTCTGACCATTGGCAATGGGATAGGCGACCGAGGGGACACGCACATCGTGCAGGGTCATGCCGTTGACTTTGGCCGCCGCCTGCAGCTCGTCTTCGTTACGCAGCAGGTTGTGCAGGCCCGCGGCCAGGTCATAACCCATCTGCAGCGCCTTGACCAAAACCACTTTCCATTCATCCGAGATAACGCCGCCGCGGTTGGCAACGCCGATCACCAGCGTTTTGGCTCCGGCCCTCAGGCCCTCTTCCAGAGACATGTCCGTCAGGCCCATGTCCGCACCACAGCCCGGCAGTCGGAACTGACCGACAGCATTCTCTGGACGCCAGTCTTTGATACCCTGAGCGACCTTGGCCGCCAGCTGGTCAGGAGCGTCCCCGAGGAACAAAAGGTAAGGTGTCTGGATCATGAGTAAGCCTCCGTCAGGTTTGTCGCAATTTCACCCGAAGCAGCCGCAATGACATCGTGAAATCGACGAAATTCATACCCATCACGCAAATTTCTTCGAAAAAACTCGATATCTGGTGAATAATTCAGCGGAGAAGTCTCCGAGGCGACATCGACTCACATGCTGCGACTGCAAAATGCACTTGCAGCATGTCGCGCAATTTAATACCACGCAAAGCAACGAACCTGTAATTTTATTACCCAAGGAGCCTCCATGAGCTTCCGTATCCAACCTGCCCCCCCTGCCCGCCCGAACCGCTGTCAGCTTTTCGGACCAGGCTCGCGACCGGCAATCTTTGAGAAAATGGCCGCCTCGGCAGCCGATGTGATCAACCTCGATCTTGAGGACAGCGTAGCGCCCTCCGACAAAGACAGCGCACGGAACAACATAATCGCTGCGATTTCGGACATCGACTGGGGCAGCAAAACCCTTTCTGTTCGGATCAACGGCCTGGACACGCCGTGGTGGTACCGCGACGTCGTGGACCTGCTCGAACAGGCCGGAGACCGCCTCGACCAGATCATGATCCCCAAGGTCGGATGCGCGGCAGATGTTTACGCTGTGGACGCGCTTGCAACAGCAATCGAAGCTGCGAAGGGCCGGTCCAGGAAAGTCACCTTCGAGGTGATCATCGAATCCGCGGCCGGCATCGCCCATGTCGAAGAGATCGCGGCCAGCTCGCCCCGCCTTGCTGCCATGAGCCTCGGCGCCGCAGATTTTGCCGCCTCCATGGGCATGGCGACCACCGGCATCGGTGGTACACAGGAAAACTACTACATGATCCGCGACGGTGAAAAGCACTGGTCGGATCCCTGGCACTGGGCCCAGGCTGCCATTGTTGCTGCATGCCGGACACACGGCGTACTGCCCGTCGATGGCCCGTTCGGAGACTTTTCGGACGATGAAGGCTTCCGCGCACAGGCACGGCGGTCCGCCACCCTCGGCATGGTCGGCAAATGGGCGATCCACCCCAAACAGGTGGCCATCGCCAACGAAGTCTTTACCCCGTCCGACGAAGCCGTGGCAGAGGCACGCGAAATCCTTGCCGCCATGGAACAGGCAAAGGCGAACGGCGAAGGCGCGACCGTTTACAAAGGCCGCCTGGTAGATATCGCTTCGATCAAACAGGCCGAGGTGATCGTACGCCAGTCCGAGATGATCGCGGGCTGACGCAGATGTGACTTGGCAGGCGGCGCGCTGCGTGGCTCTCTCGTTGGAAAGGAGTTCCTCATGCGCCGTTTCCTTATCCTTCTGGCCCTCTGCCTTGGCACCCCTGCCACAGCGGAAATGGCACCACGTGACGGCTGGGCCGTGTTGCCAACCACCAAAGATCACGCGACCCTGCTGGGTGATCTGAAGTCCGCCGTCAAAAAGAACCGCATGGGCGTCGTGACACAGGCAGGACCCACCGCGACCGCGCGCAAACGTGGGATCGACATCCCCGGAAACCGGGTGGTCGGCGTCTTTAACAATGATTTTGCTGTGAAAATTCTGGCTTTGTCGACGCCTGCGATGATTGAGGCGCCGATCCGGTTTTATGTCACAGAAAACGCGGACGGCACTGCGACTCTGTCGTACAAGACACCAGGCTTCGTTTTTGCGCCCTACTACGACGAGGGCGGGGACGCGCTCAAAACCCTTGCTGCTGAACTGGACACCAGGTTCGAATCGATCGCCCGAGCGGCTGCGGAATAACCGTTACCTCAGGCTGAAAATATCCCTTTCAGAGACAAAAACCCCGACCCGGGGGGTCACGCACGTTCATCCTTGGGCGATCCCATCACCACATAGGATGTGATCGAAGTCACCTGGGGCATAGCCCCGAGAATATCGGTGTGAAAATGCTTGTAGGCCGGCAGGTCGGCACATTCCACGCGCAACAGATATTCAATCGTGCCAGTAATATTGTGGCATTCAACCACCTCTCGTGCCCGCGAAATAGCACGCTCAAACGATTCCTGACTGTCCTTGGTATGCGACCCAAGCCCCACACCAATATAGGCAACAAACCCTGCCCCCATGGCCGCACGGTCCAGCACCGCCCGGTAGCCCTTTATCACGCCCGAGCGTTCCAGTTCCTGCACCCGCCGCAGACAGGCTGACGGCGAAAGCCCGACACGTTCCGCCAGTTCGATATTGCTGATCCGACCATCGCGCGAAAGTTCACGCAATATCTGATCAGTTTTTGCATCTTTTCCTGCCATAAGTTGCAATAATTGCCCGTGTCCGATCACCTTTGCAACCACATTCGGTTCAGACGCGGCGATAGTTGCGCGATGACACCCGATATACTCCTCGCCCTCGCGACCTTCGCCTTTGTCAGCTCTGCAACGCCGGGGCCCAACAACCTGATGCTGATGGCATCCGGTGCAAACTATGGCTTTGTGCGGTCGGTGCCACATATGCTGGGCATCTCCATCGGCTTTGGCGTGATGATCATTCTCGTCGGGGCCGGACTGGTTCAGATCTTTGATGCCTGGCCGGTCAGCTACACAATCCTGCAGGCACTGTCGGTGATTTACATGGCGTGGCTTGCCTGGAAAATCGCCAACGCAGCCCCCATCACCCGACACGCGGCGACCGGGCACCCGATGACCTTTCTTCAGGCTGCCGCCTTTCAGTGGGTCAATCCAAAAGCCTGGGCCATGGCGCTGACAGCGCTGACGGTATACGCAGGCGATGCGACCCTGCTGGCGTTCTGCATCGTCGCGCTGGTGTTCTCGATGGTGAACCTGCCCGCAATCACGATGTGGACGGTTCTGGGACAGCAGGTCGCACGCATCCTGACCAGTCGCAGGCGGCTGCGGATCTTTAATCTGACCATGGCGGCTTTGCTGATCGCCTCGCTGCTGCCGGTGCTGCTGCCGGTCTGAGGCCGTTGCATTGCCCGCCAATGCCCGCCATATACAACGGACACAGAGCGGAGTGCGCCATGACCCAGTATATGGACTTTGAAAAACCCCTGGCCGAAATTGAAGGCAAGGCAGAAGAACTGCGGGCGATGGCGCGGGCCGACGAGAACATGGACGTCACCGAAGAAGCAGCGGCGCTCGACCTCAAAGCCCAGGCTATGCTGGAAGAACTGTATAAATCGCTGACACCATGGCGGAAATGCCAGGTTGCCCGTCATCCGGAGCGACCACACTGCCAGGACTATATCGACGCGTTGTTCACCGATTACACTCCGCTGGCCGGCGACCGTAATTTTGCCGATGACCACGCGGTGATGGGTGGGCTGGCCCGGCTCGACGACCGCCCCGTTATGGTGATCGGTCACGAAAAGGGCAACGACACCAAATCCCGCATCGAACGCAACTTTGGGATGGCGCGGCCGGAAGGTTACCGCAAAGCCATTCGTCTGATGGATCTTGCGCACCGCTTTGGCCTGCCCGTGGTCACTCTGGTGGATACGCCCGGGGCCTATCCGGGCAAAGGCGCAGAGGAACGCGGCCAGTCTGAAGCCATTGCACGCGCCACCGAAAAATGTCTGCAGATCGGCGTCCCGCTGGTTTCTGTTGTGATCGGCGAAGGCGGATCCGGCGGGGCGGTAGCATTTGCCACGGCCAACCGCGTGGCGATGCTGGAACACTCGGTCTATTCTGTGATCAGTCCCGAGGGCTGCGCCTCTATCCTCTGGAAGGACGCCGAAAAGATGCGCGAGGCCGCCGAGGCGCTGCGTCTTACTGCGCAGGATCTCAAACAGCTGGGCGTGATCGACCGTATCATCCCCGAGCCCAGGGGCGGCGCACACCGCGACGCAGTCACGTCGATCAAATCAGTAGGCAAAGCCATCGCAGGCATGCTCGCGGATCTCGAGGGCAAGGATGCTGCGGCGCTGGTCGCGGACCGTCGCCGCAAGTTTATTGATCTGGGCAACCAGGGCCTTGCCGCCTGACGACGGCAACCAGTCTCAGCTGGCGAGCATCCGCAGGCCCTGCGTCACATCCGACCGCACCGCCAGCCGCAGACCCGGCTCGTCGCCAGCACGCAGGGCTGCTATGATCAGCCGGTGAAACTGTGGCGGTTCCGTCTTGCGCAGCTTGCCATAGAGCGCCCGCATCGTTGGACCGAGCTGCAGCCAGACCGTTTCCGCCATGGCCAGCATCGCGGGGGCCTGCGCCCGCAGATAAAGCGTGCGGTGAAATTCCAGGTTGGTACGGATGTAGCTCACCGCGTCGCGGTGCGCGACAGTCTCCGCCACAGCGGTATTGATGGTCTGCAACCGCTCAATCAGCGCCATGTGCGCGCGCGGCAGTGCCCTGCTGGCCAGCTCGACCTCAATCAGCGCACGCAGCGCGGCAAGCTCTTCTATCCTTTCATTGCTGAGCTCGGGTGTCGAGATACGGCCAGACGAGGACATTGTCAGCGCCCCCTCGGCCGCCAGCCGTCGCACCGATTCCCGCGCCGGCGTCATCGAGACACCGAACTCGCGGCCGATACCCCGCAGGGTCAGGGCCTGGCCAGGGGACAACTCGCCCTGCATGATCCGCCCCCGCAGGGTGCGGTACACCCTGTCGTGGGCGGCGGGCGCGGCATCGGTTTGGCGTTGCAAAGGCAGCATGCTTCTTTTTGTGATCACAAACATTCCACAGGTCAAGAGAATCTGTGATCACGTCACAAATCTGTAGCGGTGCAGCGCATTGCCGTTCTGGCGCAGCCAGCGACGTGGAGCCTCATAATCCCCGTAAATCCGCCGCACACCGTCCCAGAAAGCCGCCGAGTGATTCATTTCCGCGAGATGCGCAACCTCATGCGCCACAACATAGTCCAGCACTTCCGGCGGTGCGAGAATAAGGCGCCAGGAATACATCAGCCGGCCTTCGGACGTGCAGGAACCCCAGCGCGAACGGGTGTCACGCAGCGTTATTGCACTGTAGGGCCTGCCCAGAAGGGCAGCGTAATTATCCGATGCCTCTGACAACCGGTCGCGGGCGATGGCGCGCAGATGGGCGGCAAGCCGCAGACCGGCCCGCGCAGGATCACCGGGCACCTCTGCACGGCCATCTGCAATCACCACCCGGCGCCCAGCGCCCTGAATAATCTCATGGGGTTCACCGCCGATTGGAACGACAGTTCCCGGTCCGACCAAAACGTCCTCGCCTCGGGATGCGAGGTGCCTGCGAATCCAGCCCTGCTTTTCTTCGGCAAAGCGCAACGCCTCGCGTTCGGATACCCGGCGCGGCAAGGTCAGCGTAACGCGCCCGTCGAGTTGCGAGACCCGGAGCGAAATCCGACGCGCCTGTCCTGAGCGGCGCAGGATAAGGGGAATTGGCGGGTTCCCCGGCAGGATGATATCGGACATGTCACGCTTCCTGTGGTCATCTGGAGCAGGCGAGGTCTTTACAGCCCCCGCTGCTTATGGCACTTGGCCGGAATCATCTACAGACGAACCGCAATTGCAAAGGGGGTTTTTCATGCCCAAGGAAGAATGGGGAACGAAGCGCCTCTGCCCCACAACCGGCAAACGTTTCTATGACCTGAATGCCAATCCGATCATCAGCCCCTACACAGGCGAACAGGTCGAGGTTGACCAGTCCAAGTCGCGTATGATCGCTGCTGATGCCGAAGACGCGGCCACAACCAAAGCCAAAGCGGCTGCGGATTCAGAAGACGTGGTCCTTGATGACGACGACGACGTTGATGTGGATCTCGGCGACGACATCCTGGACGACGACGACGAAGATGATGACAACGTCTCGCTTGACGAGATTGCAGATGTCGCGTCGGAAGACGAAGACAGCTGATTTTCTGACATCTCGCGTGGCGGGTCATTTTTACGCTTGATCCCGCCCCGCGTTGCGCCTATTCAGCGGCGCACCGGACATATGTCCAGGTTTGGGGCCTTAGCTCAGCTGGGAGAGCGCCTGCATGGCATGCAGGAGGTCAGCGGTTCGATCCCGCTAGGCTCCACCAAATCTTCTGAATTGTTCCAGGCATTGCGGTTACCCTTTTGGCGGCGCCGTGGAAGTTGTCGTTCGGCAGAGTAGCTCTTCAGGACACCAGGACCGCCCTTTCCGATCGCAGCCAGTGCAGGGCCGCTTTGCGCCCATTCAGACTGGCGCTTTATCAGGCCTGCAAAGTCAGCCTCGCGACCCTGCAGGCTGTTGCCCGGGCGGGTAAAAACTTAGTGACGCCTGCTTGTCCGCGCGACACGGCGCGGTTATTGCTGAATGTACGGCTCACAAAACGCCATGTGCGTTCCATTCCTCTGAGAACAACATGCTGTCTTCGGGTGTAAACGCGAAGTCCCGGTCAGGCGCACAGGCAGAGTTTTAAAGAGCGGGCAGATCATTTGCACAGTGCGTGCTGTAAAATCCAGAAGGACACCCATGAAACAGTTTGTTGCTTCCGCCGCCCTTGTTGCCTCTCTCGCTGCGCCTGCAGTTGCGCAGGATGCCGATACGGTCCTCGCGACCGTCAATGACAAGGAGATTACGCTGGGACAACTGATTGCCATACTCGACAGCCTGCCGCAGCAGTTTAAGGATTTGCCGGATGAACAGCTTTTCAGCGGGCTGCTTTCGCAGTCAATCCGGCAGGAGGCCCTTGCGGCAAGCCTTGGTGACAACCTTGACCGTGCGCTGCGACTCCAAATCGAAGCGCAGGAAACCGCAATGATAGCGAATTTCGCTATCACAAAGGCGACCGACATGACCGAAGAAGACCTGCGCGCGGAATACGAAAAAACCTACGGCAACGCTGCCCCGCAGCCTGAATTCAACGCCTCCCATATTCTGGTCGCAACCGAAGCTGAGGCCGCCTCGCTCGTCGCGCAGCTGGCAGAGGGTGAGGATTTTGCAGAGCTGGCCAGAACCTTCTCGACCGGTCCGTCCGGACCAAATGGTGGCAATCTGGGATGGTTCGGGATGGGCCAGATGGTGCCACCTTTTGAAGCGGCCGCGCTGGCGCTGGAGGTGGGCGAAGTATCACCGCCGGTTGAAACCCAGTTTGGCTGGCATGTTCTGATCCTCAACGACAAACGCGAAGTCGGGCCGCCCGCCTTTGAGGCAGTGCGCCGTAACCTCGAGGAACAACTCGCCGAGGGACGTGCTCAATCGGCTGTTGACGCGGCCATGGCAGCAGCAACAATCGTCAATTCGGATTCCGGGGTCGATCCGTCCCTTATCCGCAACCTGGATCTGATTGCAGACTGACGCGCAGGCGGCAGACCTCATGCAAACCGCCGGGCGAAAGGAGTGCGCATTACCCGCGCGCTGAGGACATTCGAAGGGCGGTACTCCGAAGGAGATCAAACCGAGCCACCACGCTTTGGTTTCGAAATCTGATTGATTGTCGCCCGCATGTGCATGGCGCCGGACACGAACTGCGCCTTTGTCCGCAAAACAGGCATTCCGGCTACCGGGCCAGAGTACCGCTGTCGGTGTATCGAGCGCTTCCGGGAAAGCCACCCAGAGGTCGGGTTACGCCCCCTGCACCACGTTGACCTGTGCCACAGCAAATTCAGCCGTGCAGCGCGGCAACCGTTTTCAGCGAGGAGAAGGCGTAGAGAGCCTCAAATCCCTTTTCCCGTCCGTGGCCCGAGAGTCCGCTGCCGCCGAACGGCAGCTCCACGCCACCACCGGCACCGTAATTGTTGAGAAACACCTGCCCTGCCCTCAGCGCGCGGGCCAGTCGCATCTGGCGCGCGCCGTCACGCGTCCAGACGGCGGCGACGAGGCCATATTCCGTACCATTGGCTATCCCGAGCGCTTCGGCCTCGTCGTCAAAAGGGATGACAACCTGCACCGGGCCAAAAATTTCTTCCTGCGCCAGTCTGTGTGAAGGCGGCACCCCTCCGAACAGCGTTGGCGTCACATAGGCGCCACCCGCGGGCGCGTCCTCCGCAATCTGCCCTGTGGCTGCCACGGACAGATCGGCCCCCGCATCAATATAAGAAGTCACAATGTCCTTCTGCCGCAACGAGATCAGCGGCCCCACATTCGGATCGCCCAGTGCCGGGCCCACTGTCAGCGCGCGGTAGCGTTCGGCCATTGCACTCAGAACCTGATCATAGACACCCCGCTGCACGAGGATACGCGAAGCGGCAGAACAGGTCTGGCCCGCGTTCTGGATACCTGCATTGATCAGAAAAGGCAGCGCCCCGTCGATGTCGGCATCGTCAAACACGAGTTGCGGCGATTTCCCCCCCAGCTCCAGCGTGACCGGCACCACATTGGACCCGGCAGCCTGCTGCACCAGGCGCCCTGTGGCCACGGAACCGGTGAACGAAAGGTGCTGTATGCCGGGATGCGCGCTCAGCGCCGCTCCGGCTACCGCGCCACTGCCCGGTACGATATTCAGCGCCCCATCAGGCAATCCGGCCTGTCGGGCCAGTTCTCCGAAGGCCAGAGCCGTCAGACAGGCCTCTTCTGCGGGCTTGAGCACACAGGCGTTCCCCATCGCAAGTGCGGCTCCCACGGACCGGCCAATGATCTGCATAGGATAGTTCCAGGGAATAATGTGGCCGGTGACGCCGTGCGCTTCGCGCAGGGTGTAGACAGTGTACCCCTCCAGATAGGGAATGGTTGACCCGTGCACCTTGTCGGCAGCTCCGGCATAAAACTCCATATACCGCGCGAGGGCAGCCACATCTGCACGCGCCTGGGTCAGCGGTTTGCCCACATCAAGTGCTTCAAGTTCAGCCAGATGTCCTGCATTCTCTGCCACCAGCACACCGATGCGGGCAAGGATGCGGCCCCGCTCGGAGGCCGTCAGGCGGCCCCACTCGCCGTCCCGCGCGGCCTGCGCCGCGGCGACAGCGGCGTTGATATCGTCAGCATTACCCGCTGCAACACCACACAGAGTACTGCCGTCCGACGGGTTGATCAGCGCAATTCTTTCCCCGGCAGAGGGTACCTGCCAGCGTCCTGCGATCAGGCAGTGAGACGGATCAAGGCCAAGGGGGCGGATGGTCATGCAGCAATCCTTTGCGATCAGATGACATCAGTCTGCCCCGGACACCGCACGCCGGCAATGGCCGACGCGCACTGTGCCGGACAGGAATGGGTCGACTCCCGCCAAGGAAAAGCATAACGACGCGGCAAACGTGGCATGTGCCGCGAAACAGACTGGAACCTTCCGTGATCACCACACTCGCCGATGCACTGGCCCGACAGGGCTATGAAACACTGACACCTGTTCAGGAGGCGGTCACCGATCCCGGCCTGGGCGATGCCGATCTGCTGGTCTCCGCCCAGACAGGATCCGGCAAAACCGTGGCCTTTGGCCTTGCGATTGCACCGACACTGCTGGGCGATCAGACCCATTTTGACGCTGCCGGCGCCCCGCTGGCACTGATCATCGCGCCAACGCGCGAACTTGCCATGCAGGTGTGCCGCGAGCTGACCTGGCTCTATGGAGACGCGGGCGCTGTCGTAACCTCCTGTGTGGGCGGCATGGACCAGCGTACCGAGCGGCGTGCGCTGGACCGGGGCGCACATGTGGTCGTGGCCACGCCAGGGCGTCTGTGTGATCACATAAAACGCGGAAATATTGACCTTTCTGCCCTGCGCGCCGTGGTGCTGGACGAAGCAGACGAGATGCTTGATCTGGGCTTTCGTGAAGAGCTGGAGTTTATCCTGTCCGAAGCACCGGAAGACCGCCGCACCCTGCTCTTTTCCGCGACAGTGCCAGCCGCCATTGCAAAGCTCGCACAAAGCTACCAGAGAGACGCCCGGCGCGTCGCAACCGCAGGTGAAGCCCGCCAGCACGCCGACATTGAATACCGCGCGCTCAACACACATCCGCGCGATACCGAAAACGCCATCATCAACGTGCTGCGCTATTATGAAGCGCGCAATGCGATCGTGTTCTGCAACACCCGCGCCGCTGTCGCCCGGCTGACCACGAAACTGACGAACCGCGGTTTTTCGGTCGTGGCGCTTTCAGGCGAGCTGACACAATCCGAACGGACCAATGCCCTGCAGGCGCTGCGGGACGGGCGCGCGCGGGTCTGCGTGGCGACCGACGTTGCCGCACGCGGCATCGACCTGCCCAACCTCGAACTGGTGATCCACGCAGAACTGCCATCTAACGCGGATACCCTGCTGCACCGTTCGGGCCGGACAGGGCGGGCGGGACGCAAAGGTGTCTCGGCCCTGATCGTTCCACCGAAGTTCCGGACCAAGGCAAACCGGCTGATCGGCTGGGCCAAACTGAAAGTCGAATGGGCAGACCCGCCTTCGGCAGCCGATGTCACATCCATGGATGAAGCCCGACTGATGGAGGACAGCGTCTGGACAGACCCGGTCCCTGAAGACATGAGCGCACTGGCAACCCGGCTGGCGGGCGAGTTCACCGCAGAACAGCTGGCGGCAGGGTTCGTCAACCTGTTCCGCACGCGCCTCTCGGCGCCGGAGGAACTCACCGATGCAGGTACGCCCGATGACCGGCCACGCCAGGCCTTTGGTCCTTCTGTGTGGTTCTCCGTGCAGATGGGACGCAACGACGGCGCAGAGCCGCGGGTGCTGCTGCCGATGATCTGCCGCCGTGGCGACCTGACCAAAGACGATATCGGCGCGATCCGGATACGCCCCACAGAGAGTTTCATCGAGGTCCTGGAGAGCCGGGTTGATGCACTGACAGCAGCGCTCGGGCCGGATATGCAACTGGAGGAGGGCGTCACTCTGACCCGTCGCGACGGCCCGCCCGCACCCGACAAACGCGGGCCGCGCGAGGAACGCGGAAAAGGCAGAACCGACCGCGGCCCGCGGCCGGCAAAACCCGCCTATGACCCTGATGCAGCACCCCCGCGCGCACCCCGCCGCGAGAAATCTGCTGCAACGGATAAACCGCATAAGCCAGCAGCCGCGCCCAAGGGCAAAAAGCCACCGAAATCGCACAAAACAGACCGGTCTCCGATGAAGCCGGGCGAAACACCCAAACCGAAATCACGCGCTCCGGACAGCCCGGAACGGTCGGGCACGCGTACGAAAGCGGTCTGGACCAAAGAAAACCGTGATGCAGCGAAAACCGCCCGCAGAGAACGCGATGCCGAGAACCGCGGCGACAGAGACGAGCGCCCCGCAGCGCGCTCCGGAGACAAGCGGCCGGGCAGGCCGGGCGGCAAACCAGGTGGTAAGCCGTTCGCTAAACATGGCGCAAAACCCGGCGGCAAATCCTTTGGCAGGCCGGGCGGAAAAGCTGGTGGCAAACCTGCCGGAAAACCGGAAGGTGGCCGGGACGACAGCGCCAGCCGCAAACGTGCCGCAGACACCTCAAAACGTTTCGTGCCACCAAACAAGCGTGGGCAGAAACCTGGCCCGAAGGCCGGCAAAGGGCCGAACGCCACACCCAAACGGCGGGGCTGAGATACAGACGGGCGCGCTTTTGCCCGTCGCTAAAAAAAACGGGGCCCCAGGGGGGCCCCGCCATTTCTGAATAACTGCCTGGGACAGATCAGCCTTTGCCTTTCCAGGGCACCAGCAGACGCTCGGCCCAGCGCATCAGCATGTCGATGCCAAAACCGATGACACCGATCAGAATAATACCCATGATCACAATGTCGGTGTTCTGGAACTTGGACGCTGTCATAATCATCATACCGGCACCCTGTTCGGCGGCAACGAGCTCGGCCGCAACCACCGTGCCCCAGCAGACACCCATCGCAACCCGCGCGCCCGTAAAGATCTCCGGCAGCGAGTTGGGCACGATGACGTGACGCATGATCTGCCACTTGCTGGCGCCCAGCGAGTAGGCCGCGTGCACCTTGGAAATCTTGACGCCCGACACACCGGATCGCGCCGCAATGGCCATGATCCACAAGGCAGCCAGGAAGAGCAGAATGATCTTACCGGCCTCCCCGATCCCGGCCCAGATGATTACCAGCGGAATAAGCGCGAGCGGCGGCACCGGGCGCATGAATTCCACGATCGGATCAAACCAGCCGCGGAACCAGTCGCTCAGACCCATGGCATAACCCAGCGGAATACCCACCAGCGCGCCAAAGAAGAAGCCCACGACAACGCGGAAGAGCGAATAGCCCAGATGCTCCAGCAGGGTGAAGTTCCGGAAGCCCTCTTTCGCAATCTCGATGGAGCGCACCCAGACGGCCTCGGGCGACGGCAGATAGAGCGGTTCCATCTGCCAGCCCTTGATCGGTTCAAAGTTCGGCGTGCCCTTGTCGCTGAGTGTCACGGATCCACCGTCGACCTTCACGGTTTCGCCGGGCGCGATCTTCTGCCCGTTGATTGCGATGACCCTGTTGCCGTCCGCTTTGGAGATATCGTCATTGCGGGCCACATTGATCAGGCCGGTACGCCACTGTGCAATAGCCGCAGAGTCGTTCTTGGCAAAACCATCCCCAGGATCGACCTCTGGCGCGTCGGTTTCCACCTCGCGCGGATGAACGATGACTGTGACGGTCGCATCATCGGGGGCCTGGCCCTCGACCTGCGCGGTGTAGGTAAATGTAGTCGTCCCCTCAAAAGGACCCGGTGCATGCAGAAAGCCAGGCAACAGGCTGGAGCCGGTGAAAATCCCCCACATCAGGAATATAGTCAGGATCGAGATAATGCCGGCCGCACGGTTGGGCCGCACCGCACTCTCGTCACCGAACGTTACGGTCTTGAGCGACGTATAATCCTTGAGACCCGCGCCCTGGACCACTTTGGTCACGATAAAGAACGCGGCAACAAAGATGACGATGTAAATAAGGAGAGGGATCATGCCGCATCCTCCTTTCCGCCCATAATTTCTTCTTCCATATCCCAGATCATGTTCAGGATTTCTTCGCGGCGGGGGCCGAACTCGGGATGTTTCTTGACCTCACGCAGGTCTGCATCGACGCCGAGGTCCGCAAAAGGCAGACGGTATTCCTTGTGGATCCGGCCCGGACGCGGCGCCATGACAATCAGACGTTCGCCCAGCAGCAGCGCTTCCTCGACCGAGTGGGTGATCAGGATGATCGTCTTGCCGGTCTCTTTCCACAGTTTGAGCACCAGGCTCTGCATTTTCTCGCGGGTCAGCGCGTCGAGCGCGCCCAGCGGTTCGTCCATCAGAATGACATCGGGGTCGTTGGCCAGACACCGGGCCAGAGCAACACGTTGCTGCATGCCGCCGGACAGCTCATAGACCGCCTTTTCCTTGAAATCCTGCAGACCGACAACATCCAGCAGGTGGTTGACTGTCTCATCCTTGTCCTTTTTCGGCGTGCCCTTCATCGAGGGGCCAAACCCGACATTCTCCCGCACGGACATCCACTCAAAGAGTGCGCCCTGCTGGAACACCATGCCCCGCTCTGCATCCGGCCCGGTGACCTTGTGCCCGTTCAGGATCAGTTCCCCTGAAGTCGGCGCCAGAAAACCTGCCACGATGTTCAGAAGTGTGGTCTTGCCGCATCCGGACGGCCCCAGAACGCTCAGCAGCTCGCCCGCCTTGAGATCCAGAGATACATCCTGCAGCGCCTGAACATGATCTCCGTTGGGAAGATCAAAGCGCATGGATAAATTGTTTATGGATAAACCAGTCATTTTGTCCCCACCTGGTACGCTCTTTCGGAGCTGCTGACCGGACGGGGTTTGCCCCGCCTCGGGCCTGAAAGAGGAACGGCGCGGAATGTCCCGCGCCGTTCCGGTTTGTTTTACATTTCGCTGGCAGCCTTCAGCGGACCGGTGTTGACCGTGTCCACATAGCTGTCGAGCGCAGAGTCAATGGAACCGGCGCCCACGAACACGTCTGCAACACCCTTCATGAAGGAAGCAGCATTACCGCCCAGCCAGGCGTCAGAGAGTTGCTCTTCAACTGTTGGGAATTCGAAAGTTGCCATGGAAGCTCCAGCCGCGTCAGCGTCCATACCGGACTGTTCGGCGATCACCGCCAGCATCTCGGGGCTCTGGTTTGCGGCCCACTCTGCGTTGGCGTCAGCGGTCACCTTGAGGAACTTGGCAACAGTCTCGCCGTTTTCCGCAATGTAGGATGCGGGCGCAGATGTTACGTCAAACACCAGAATACCCAGTTCCTGTTTTTCGGTGCCTGTCAGAAGCACGTTGCCGTACTCTTTCATGCGGGCAAGACCACCGCCCCAGCCGCAGGCGAAATCAACAGCGCCCTGGCTCAGTGCAGCAGCACCCTCTGGTGGTGCCATGTCAACAACCTGCAGGCTGGCGACATCAACACCGAAGTGGTCCATCTGACGCAGGAAGCCATAGTGTGCAGCCGTTCCAAGCGGCACGGCGACTTTCTTGCCGGCCAGTTCGCCCGCGCTTGTTTTGTCGATTTCCAGCGCTTCAGCAACAACACAGTTGTCGTTTTCAGAGTAGGAAACCGCGACATCCACAATCTGGATGTCCTGACCACCGGATGAGGCAACCACGAAGGGCGGTACACCCTGGCTGACGGAGATCTGAACGTCGCCGGACGCCATTGCTGCGGACATCGCTGTCCCGGTCTCGAAGCTGACCCAGTTTACTTTCATGCCCAACGCTTCATCATAGGCACCGGATGCCTTGGCGGCGAGGAAGGGCATCGGCCACTCGAGGAAGTAACCGACGGTGATCTCACCGTGGCCATCCGCGACTGCCGACTGGGCCGTCATCGCCATTACTGCGCCTGCTACAAAAGCGCATGCTGTCTTTTTGATCATTGTGTTCTCCCGTTGATCATATACCGGCCAGTGTGAACCGGCCTGTTTGTGCTTTACGGCCTGCTGCCGCTTATTTTCTTCCTGTGCACACTTCCATCCAATGTCAGATTTCCTGAGCCTGCAAGTGCCTTATTGAGACGAAAGGCTGAATTAACCGGCACATGCCACAAAATCCATCTTACGTTCCCTGCGTGCTGCCTGTGCATCGGGGCCCTGCCAGGGATCCTCTGGTCACCCGCCGCGCGCGCGGACATACTGATGACGTTGCTGACTCAGAACAAATGTCCAGTTGCCGGACCCTGATGAGTCCAGACAAGGCTGACAGCCTCGCTTATGGTCGCTTTGCCGATCTGTCCTGAACGACAACACAGGTGATATTCTGCAGGAAAACACTGCAAAACCTCCTGTAACCTTGTTTTTACCGGTCCTTGTCGGCCCAGGCACTTGTGTGAAGCAACATTCTGGCCTTATCTTTGCTACACTTCTGGCCCTACTTCCAGTGCCGCAAAAACAGTCATCTCAGTTTAATCCGGATAAAATGCGATCCGATTTCACCTGATTCTATGTATAAGGAAAGGCCTGACCCATGGACGGCAATTTCAACGAGAACGACATCAGCCGCGTGATCGAAGCGGACCGCGCGAACGTCTGGCACCACCTGGTTCAGCACCAGCCCTTTTTCACGGGTGCTGACCCCAAGATCATTATCGAGGGTAAAGGCCTGCGCGTCTGGGATCAGAAAGGCGTCGAGCACATTGACGCGGTCTCCGGCGGCGTCTGGACTGTCAACGTGGGCTATGGCCGCGAAAGCATGGGCGACGCCGTGCGCGACGCCATCGTCAAAATGAACTTCTTCGGCGGCACGGTCGGCACCGTGCCCGGCGCGCTTTTTGCGGAAAAGCTCATTTCCAAAATGCCCGGCCTCGACCGCGTCTACTATGCCAACTCCGGCTCCGAGGCGAACGAAAAGGCGTTCAAACTGGTGCGCCAGATCGCGCACAAACGCTATGGCGGCAAGAAATACAAAATCCTCTACCGTGACCGCGACTATCACGGCTCCACGCTGGCCACGATGTCAGCAGGCGGCCAGGACGAGCGCAATGCGCAATACGGCCCCTTTGCCCCCGGTTTCGTGCGTGTGCCGCACTGCCTCGAATACCGCAAACACGAGCAGGAAGGCGCGCCCGATCAGAACTACGGCGAATGGGCAGCCAACCAGATCGAGGAAGTCATCCTGCGCGAAGGCCCCGACACCGTGGGCGCGCTCTGCCTTGAGCCGGTGACAGCCGGTGGCGGCGTGATCGAGGCCCCCGACGGCTACTGGCCCCGCGTTGCCGAGATCTGCAAAAAGTACGACATCCTGCTGCACATCGACGAGGTCGTCTGCGGCGTCGGACGGACCGGCACATGGTTCGGCTACCAGCACTACGGCATCCAGCCCGACATGGTCACCATGGCCAAGGGCGTGGCCTCGGGCTATGCGGCGATCTCTGTCCTGGCGACCACGAACGCCGTCTTTGACATGTTCATGGACGACGCGACGGATCACATGAACTACTTCCGCGACATCTCCACCTTTGGCGGCTGCACGGCGGGTCCGGCGGCAGCACTGGAAAACATGCGCATCATCGAGGATGAGGACCTGCTCGGCAACACCGTGGCCATGGGTGACTATATGCTCGACCAACTGCGCGCGCTGCAAGACAAACACGCCGTCATCGGCGACGTGCGCGGCAAGGGCCTGTTCCTGGGCGCCGAACTGGTGGCAGACCGCGACACCAAAGAGCCGCTGGCCGAAGCCAAGGTTCAGGCCGTTGTCAAAGACTGCATGAGCCAGGCCGTCATCATCGGTGCCACCAACCGCTCGATCCCGAGCAAGAACAACACGCTGTGCTTCTCGCCCGCCCTGATCGCGACCAAAGACGACATCAACCAGATCGTCGAAGCGGTCGACACCGCGCTGACCCGCGTGTTCAGCTGACGCACACGACCTACTGCGCAGAAAGGCCCCGGTTTTCCGCCGGGGCCTTTTTTGTGGGGGTGGAGGAAGATCAGCAGTCCAGGACACCACTGCAATTCGCTATATCGGGTTCAGGGCCTTGCCAGCATTGGCAGTATACTTCCCCATTGCGTTTCCTGAGGCTGCCTTGTTGGGGCAAATCCCAGCTTTTTATAAACTGCAATCGCCCGTGCATTGTTCGGGTGAGGGTCGGTCGCTATCACCGGTGCACCGCGATCAAAGAGAAACCTCATTCTCGCGCCGATGAAAGCTGTCCCATGCCCAACTCCGATCATGTTGGGATCGCCGATGTACTGATCGATCCCCCGCGCGCCCGTTGGAAGATGCGCAAAATGGTGCTCCTCCCACCCGTGGACGGAATAATCCTGCATGAAGGCAAATGGATGTCCATCAACAGAGACAATGCAGCGCGACACGCGGGGATCGCTTATTTCCTCATAGCTGTAAGGTTCGTCTGAAGCCCACCATTCGCGGACATGTGGCTGCGCCTGCCACCCCAGCAGCATGGGTAGATCGCCCATCGTCACTTTGCGGAAATTATATTTTCTGGCGGCTGTCATTCCGACACTTTAGCACATCACTTCCGGGGAAAGTGTGGGCTCCGACCGGACACTCAAAACACACAACCCCGCATAATACCTACCCACCCGGCGGCCCGAAAAAACCACAGATCGACATGATCAGCCCATCGGGCGACAGCGTGCCGAAATCCACGCCCGCCACAAGCATACTGCCGTCCGCCAGCGCCAGGTGCCAGGCAAAGTAAAAATTGTCATGATGGGTGCTGACGCCGCTGGTCAGTTCGATGCGCGCGCCGGGAAACTGCTTGTGTACACCGGCAATATGATCGGCCAGGGCATCGCGGCCATTCACATCGGCACCGGGATCCTGGTAGCGCCCGTCAATGTGCCAGCAAGCTGCCAGAAAATCTGCACGATCCGTCGCATCCTCTGCCTGCCAGGCCTTCACATATGTCTCAATCAGTTGTCCAACAGACATTGCAATACTCCCTCCGGTATGCCCGACAGTTACCACTTTTTTTGCCGGGGCGGCTCAGCTCTTTTGCTTTCGTGCTGGTTTCGCCGGCAGATTCGCCAAAGCCCGCACATCAGACTTGCAATTTTCACGATTAATGATACAAATAGTTTCAATAATAGATATCAAAGGCGCCGCAACGCTTTGAATACTAAGTCACATCTAAGCATTTTCCTCAAAAATTAATACCAGATTGCTTCACCGATAAGTCCAGTGTACGCTTGCCATATGGCGCTTCCGGTCGAAACTTTCTTTCTGCATCCTGATGCTCAGGGCACGCTGCAGTCGCAGATCCAGCAGATGATCGCTCAGGGTATCCTGTCGGGACGGTTTCAGCGCGGCGAAAAACTCCCGTCGACCCGCAAGCTTGCTACCCACCTCGGGGTCAGCCGGATCACAGTGACGATCGCCTATACCGAACTGCTGGCAAACGACTATCTCTCCTCACGCGGGCGGTCGGGGTATTATGTTTCTGAAAACGCCCCGGTCCCACCTGCTTTCGCGCCCAGTCAGGCCGGGCCCGACGCCATCGACTGGACCCGGGCCATCGGCCAGAAATTCTCTGGCGGAGACATGCCGCGCAAGCCGCCAGACTGGGCCAGCTACCGCTTTCCATTCATTTACGGCCAGGCCGATCCGTCGCTTTTTGATCACGCCAACTGGCGGATCTGCGCACTCAAAGCGCTGGGTCAGAAGGATTTCACAGCGCTGACGACCGATTACTACGACCAGGACGACCCTCAGCTCATTGAGTTTATCGCGCGGCACACGCTGCCCAGACGTGGAATTGCAGCCCGGCCCGAGCAGATTCTGATCACACTGGGCGCTCAGAACGCACTCTGGCTGACGACGCAGATTCTGCTGACACAGCGGCGCAGGGCTGCGCTGGAAGATCCCTGCTATCATGCACTTAGGGACATTCTGTCGCAGTCCCGCTGTCATGTCACGCCAGTGCGCGTCGACCCCGATGGCATGCCACCTGACGCCATTCCTCCGGACACAGATGTGATCTTCACAACCCCCAGCCATCAGTGTCCCACAACCGGGACAATGCCGATGCACCGCCGGCACGATCTGCTGAAACGGGCCGCGGAGATGGATGCGCTGATCGTGGAAGATGACTATGAATTTGAGATGTCTTTTCTCAAAAGTCCGTCTCCGGCGCTCAAGAGCCTGGACGCCGACGGGCGGGTCATCTACGTGGGCAGCTTCTCAAAGTCCCTCTTTCCCGGGCTGCGGCTGGGCTATCTGGTTGGTTCAGAACCCTTCATCCGCGAAGCCCGCGCCCTGCGCGCCTCGGTCCTGAGACACCCGCCGGGACACGTCCAGCGCACCGCCGCTTACTTCCTGTCACTCGGCCACCACGACGCCCTGATCCGACGCATGGGAAACGCCCTGCATGAGCGCCGCGAGGTGATGACACGCGCCATCGCCGATCACGGCCTGCAGATTGCCGGTCAGGGGGCCAACGGCGGCTCATCTTTCTGGATGCGCGCTCCCGAGCATGTGGACACCCAGGAACTGGCCCGCAGGCTGCAGAACCGCAGCGTTCTGATCGAGCCGGGCCATTCTTTTTTCGCAGGACCTGCTCAGCCAGGTGAGTTCTACCGGCTGGCCTATTCCTCGATACCCGCCCAGCGCATTGCCGAAGGTGTTTCACTGGTAGCATCAGAAATCGAGGAGATGGCCAATCTGGCACTAGCCCGATCCTGATCTGGCCCTAACACCACCATTATGTAAACACTACTGTCTCACCAAACCAAGAATCGCCAACCCAGCCCTCAGGAGCTACCGCCATGAAGATGACGACCGAAGAAGCCTTTGTAAAAACTCTCCAGATGCATGGCATCGACAATGCATTCGGCATTATCGGTTCAGCCATGATGCCGATCTCTGACATCTTCCCGGATGCAGGCATCAAATTCTGGGACTGCGCCCACGAAACCTCCGGCGGCATGATGGCCGACGGCTTCACACGTGCCACAGGCAAAATGTGCATGATGATCGCGCAGAACGGCCCGGGCATCACCAATTTTGTGACAGCTGTAAAGACAGCCTACTGGAACCACACACCGGTTCTGCTGGTCACGCCACAGGCGGCCAACAAGACAATCGGCCAGGGCGGCTTCCAGGAAATGGAACAGATGAACCTGTTCGCTGACTGCGTTGCCTATCAGGAAGAAGTCCGCGACCCGTCGCGTATCGCGGAAACGCTGAACCGTGTCATCATGCAGGCCAAACGCGCCTCTGCGCCGGCGCAGATCAACATCCCGCGCGACTTCTGGACCCAGGTGGTCGACATCGAACTGCCGGTCATCGTTGACTTTGAACTGCCACAGGGTGGTGACGCCGCCGTGGCCGAAGCTGCGAAAATGCTCAGCGAAGCGAAATTCCCGGTCATCCTGAACGGCGCCGGTGCTGTGCTGTCCAAAGGCGGCATCGAAGCCTCCCGCGTGCTGGCCGAGCGCCTCGATGCACCGGTCTGCGTGGGCTACCAGCACAACGACGCCTTCCCCGGCAACCACCCGCTCTTTGCAGGTCCGCTGGGCTACAACGGCTCCAAAGCCGGCATGCAGCTGATCAGCCAGGCCGACGTTGTTCTGTGCCTCGGCACGCGTCTGAACCCGTTCTCGACACTGCCGGGTTATGGCATCGATTACTGGCCCTCGGATGCGAAGATCATCCAGGTTGACCTGAACCCCGACCGGATCGGGCTGACCAAGAAGGTCACCGTGGGTATCGTCGGGGACGCAGCGAAAGTGGCAAGCGGCATCACCGCGCAACTTGCTGACGATGCGGGCGATACCAACCGGGACGAGCGCAAGAACACCATTGCGACAACCAAATCCGCATGGGCGCAGGAGCTGACGTCCATGAACGAAGAGCAGGACGACCCCGGCACTGACTGGAACGTGCGTGCGCGTGCGGCCAAGCCGGACTGGATGAGCCCGCGCATGGCGTGGCGCGCCATTCAGGCCGCTCTGCCGGTCGAGGCGATCATCTCCTCGGATATCGGCAACAACTGCGCGATCGGTAACGCCTATCCGTCCTTCAACGAGAGCCGCAAATATCTGGCCCCCGGCCTCTTTGGCCCCTGTGGCTACGGCCTGCCCTCGATCGTTGGCGCGAAAATCGGCAAGCCGGACGTACCGGTTGTTGGTTTCGCAGGCGACGGTGCTTTCGGCATCTCGGTCAACGAGCTGACGGCTATCGGCCGCGGCGACTGGCCCGCGATCACACAGATCGTTTTCCGCAACTACCAGTGGGGCGCTGAAAAGCGGAACTCGACGCTCTGGTTCGACGACAACTTCGTCGGTACCGAACTGGACGAGGAAGTCTCCTATGCCGGTATCGCGAGCGCCTGTGGTCTCAAAGGTGTTGTCGCCCGCACAATGGACGAACTGACAGCGGCGCTGGACCAGGCGATCAAGGACCAGATGGAGAACGGCGTGACCACGCTGATCGAAGCCATGATCAACCAGGAACTGGGTGACCCCTTCCGTCGCGACGCGATGAAGAAGCCGGTTGCCGTTGCTGGCATCAGCAAAGACGACATGCGTCAGCAGACTGTCTGAGGGTGCATCAACGCACCTGCATAAAGAAAGGGATGAGGCCATGAGCGTACTGCGCGATCTTACGAAACGCGCCAACGCCCGGCCTGCCCACATCGTGATGAGCGAAGGCCACGATCCCCGGATCGTGGCCGGCGCCATTGCCGCCGTCAAGGCCGGTACTGCCCGTATTACCCTTGTGGGTCCGCAGGACGATGTCGCCGCACAGCTTGTGGACGCCGGCACCCCCAACAATCCCGCAATTCAGATCCAGGACCCGGAAACATCCGCGCTGTCCGCTGAATTTGCCACCGCCTTTTTTGAACTTCGCAAGCACAAGGGTGTCACACCCGAGATCGCTGAGACCCAGGTCCGCAACCCGCTGGTCTTTGCCGCGATGATGGTCCGCCAGGGCCACGCCGACGGCACCGTTGGCGGCGCTGTTGCGACCACATCCGACACCGTACGCGCGGCCCTTCAGGTGATCGGCAAAGCGCCTGAGGCGCCGCTGGTTTCCAGCTTTTTCCTTATGGCTCTGCCGGACAATCACCCCTCTGGCCGGGACGCGATGATTTTTGGTGACTGTGGTCTTGTTATTGATCCCTCCGCCGAAGAACTCGCCGCAATCACCGTTGCCTCTTCTGCGTCGTGCCGGCAGTTGCTTGGTGTGGAGCCGGTCGCGGCTCTGCTGTCTTTCTCGACGATGGGCTCCGCAAAACACTCGAAGGTCACCAAAGTGACCGACGCTGTGACACTGCTGAAAGAAAACCATCCCGACCTCAAAGCTGACGGAGAGCTGCAGTTTGATGCGGCCTTTGTGCCCGAAGTCGCCGCCTCCAAGGCCAAAGGCTCCGATGTGGCAGGCCAGGCCAATGTGATGATTTTTCCCAACCTCGATGCGGGCAATATCGGCTATAAGATCGCACAGCGCATCGGCGGGGCCGAGGCCATCGGCCCGGTGCTGCAGGGGCTGGCCAGACCCGCCAACGACCTCAGCCGGGGCTGCAACGCTGCCGACGTGACCAATATGATCGCCGTGACTGTCCTTCAGGTCGCGCGCTAACCGAAGGGATTTTTCCATGAACCAGCCAGTCCTTGATCTGAGCCCGAAAGTCTCTGACGAGGTGCGCAAGACCACCTGTTACATGTGCGCCTGCCGCTGCGGCATCAACGTGCACATGAAAGACGGCAAGGTCGCCTATATCGAGGGCAACAAGGACCACCCGGTGAACCAGGGCGTGCTCTGCGCCAAAGGCTCGGCAGGGATCATGCAGGTCAACGCGCCCTCGCGTCTGCGCAAACCGCTGAAGCGTGTGGGCCCGCGCGGCTCCGGCGAGTTCGAGGAGATCGAATGGGACGAGGCCCTGAAGATCGCCACTGAATGGCTCGAGCCCGTCCGCCGCGACAATCCCGAAAAGCTGGCCTTCTTCACGGGCCGTGATCAGTCACAGTCCTTTACGTCCTTCTGGGCCCAGAATTTCGGCACCTGTAACTATGCAGCCCACGGCGGCTTCTGCTCCGTGAACATGGCTGCGGCGGGCATCTACACCATGGGCGGTGCCTTCTGGGAGTTTGGCCAGCCGGACTGGGATCACACCAAACTCTTTATGCTCTTCGGCGTGGCCGAGGATCACGACAGCAACCCCATCAAGATGGGCATCGGCAAAATCAAAAAGCGGGGCGCCCGTGTGATCGGCGTGAACCCGATCCGCACCGGCTATAACGCCGTGGCCGATGACTGGGTCGGCATCACCCCCGGCACCGACGGGCTCTTTATCCTGTCGATGATCCACTGCCTGATGAAGGCGGGCAAAATGGATCTCAACTACCTGGCGCAATACACCAACGCGCCAGTGCTGGTGATCAATAACCCCGGAGCGGACGATCATGGCCTGCTGATGCGGGACGAGAACGGCAAAGAGCTGGTCATCGACCGCGCCACCGGCAAGCTCACGCCCTTTGATCAGCCCGGCGTGAAACCCGATCTCGCGGCCACCTACGAAAAAGACGGCCGGACCCACCGCCCGGTCTTCCACCAGATGGCGGATATGTATCTAGATGATCAGTACGCACCGGAAAACGTGGCCGACCGCTGCGGCATCCCCGCCGACCGCATCCGCGCCATCGCCGCTGAACTTGCCCGCGTCGCCTTCGAGGAAAGCTTCGAGCTGGACCACGCATGGACCGACTTCCGCGGCGAAAAGCACGACAAAATGATCGGCCGCCCGGTCTCCTTCCACTCCATGCGCGGTATCTCGGCCCACGCCAACGGGTTCCAGACCTGCCGCGCCCTGCACACGCTGCAGATCATTCTGGGTACCGTCGAAGTGCCCGGCGGCTTTAGGTTCAAACCGCCCTATCCGAAACCGGCCACCGCGCACCCGAAACCGCACTGCAAAGTCACGGCGGACGCACCACTCGACGGCCCGCACCTCGGTTTCGTACACGGCCCCGCCGACCTGGCTCTTAAGGACGACGGCACGCCGGCGCGGATCGATAAGGCCTTTACCTGGGAAAACCCCATGTCCAGCCACGGGCTGATGCATATGGTAATCTCGAACGCCTATGCGGGCGATCCCTACAAGATCGACGTATTGTTCATGTATATGGCCAACATGTCCTGGAACTCGTCCATGAACACCCGGGGCGTGATCGATATGCTGACGGACACGGACGAGAACGGCGAGTATGTTATTCCGAAACTGATCTACTCGGATGCCTACAGCTCCGAAATGGTCGCCTATTCCGATCTGGTGCTGCCCGACACCACCTATCTGGAGCGCCACGACTGTATCTCGCTTCTCGACCGTCCGATCTGCGAGGCCGATGCCGCCGCAGACGCCATCCGCTGGCCGGTGATCGAACCTGACCGCGATGTCAAAGGGTTCCAGTCCATGCTCTGCGAGTTGGGCGCGATGCTGAAACTTCCCGGCTTCACCAACGAGGACGGCAGCCAGAAATATGCCGACTACGGCGACTATATCGTCAACCACGAACGCAAGCCGGGCATTGGCCCACTGGCGGGCTTCCGGGGCGAAAACGGCGACCAGGCCGGCCGGGGTGCAGTGAACCCCAACCAGCTCGACCGCTACATCGAAAACGGCGGCTTCTTTGTCGAACATATCCCTGCCGGGGCCAACTACTACAAACCCTGGAACGCCGCCTACCAGGACTGGGCCGTGGGCATGGGGCTTTATGACAAGCCCGAACCCTACCTCTTTTCGCTTTATTCCGAGCCGATGCGCAAATTCCAGCTGGCCGCGGAAGGCCATGGCGAACGCCAGCCGCCCGAACACCTGCGCGAGCGTATCAAAGAGAAAATGTCCCCCCTGCCAATCTGGTATTCCTCTGAAGAAGAGAACAAAGCGGATGCGTTCCCCGTCACGGCGCTCACCCAGCGCCCTATGGCGATGTACCACTCCTGGGGCTCGCAGAACGCCTGGCTCCGCCAGCTGCACGGCCACAACCCGCTCTACCTGCCGACAAAACTGATGCGCGAAAACAACCTCGCGGATGGCGACTGGGCCAAAGTGACATCGCCGCACGGCGAGATCACGGTACCCGTCCTGGAAATGGCCGCACTCAACGAAAACACCGTCTGGACCTGGAACGCCATCGGCAAACGCAAAGGCGCCTGGGCGCTCGAAGAAAACGCGCCCGAAGCCACCCGCGGTTTTCTTCTGAACCACCTGATCCACGAATTACTGCCCCCCAAAGGCGACGGACTGCGGTGGGCCAACTCCGACCCGATCACCGGCCAGGCGGCCTGGTTCGACCTCAAAGTCCGGATCGAAAAAACCCCTGCTCCCGACGAATCCAAACCCGGCTTTGACGCCATAAAATCGCCGGTCGGCAAAGGTCCCAAAGACCTGAAATGGAAGGTGGGCAAATGATACTTCTTCACCCTTCCCGAAATACTCCGGGGGGCGAGGGCCGTCCCGGAAACGCTCCGGCGGAGCGTTTCAGGCCCGCAGCGGGGCGGAGCCCCATTCCGGAAGGTGCGTCCTCTCACCAAATCCGGCGCGCAGGGGCAGAGCCCACAACCCTTTCTCCTCAGTTACCCAACCGTACGCGACGCACTGACGGAATACCGACGTTCAACCGACGTGTTAACGACGCCGCACCGACGGCCAGAAAAGAGGGCCCGAAATGACCACTCTGCCAACACAGACCGACAAGAAACTGGGCCTTGTGATCGACCTCGATACCTGCGTCGGCTGCCATGCCTGTGTGATCTCCTGCAAAGGCTGGAACACGGAAAACTACGGCGCGCCTCTCAGTGATCAGAATGCCTATGGTGCGGATAACTCCGGCACCTTCCTCAACCGTGTGCACTCGTTTGAGGTCCAGCCAGAAGCCGCAGATGCCGCGGCCCAGCTCATTCACTTTCCCAAATCGTGCCTGCACTGCGAAGACGCGCCCTGCGTGACCGTATGCCCCACAGGCGCCAGCTACAAACGGGTCGAAGACGGCATCGTTCTGGTGAACGAATCCGACTGCATCGGCTGCGGTCTCTGCGCCTGGGCCTGCCCCTACGGCGCGCGCGAACTCGACCAGGCCGAAGGGGTGATGAAGAAATGCACCCTCTGCGTGGACCGGATCTACAACGAGAACCTGCCCGAAGAAGACCGCCAGCCCGCCTGTGTGCGCACCTGCCCGGCAGGCGCGCGCCACTTCGGTGATCTGGGTGATCCGGACAGCGACGTCAGCAAACTCGTCGCCGAGCGTGGCGGCATGGACCTGATGCCCGAGCAGGGCACAAAGCCGGTGAACAAATATCTGCCCCCACGGCCCAAAGACGCTATGCCCGAGTTTGACGTTCTGGCCCCCTTCCTGGAACCTGTCGCCCAGGAGCCCAAGGGCTTCCTCGGCTGGCTCGACAAAACACTGGAGAAACTCTGATGCATCCCGCACCTTCCGTCATTTTCTTCACTGTTTTCAGCGGCCTGGGCTTTGGTTTACTGACCTGGCTGGGGCTGGGATACCCTTCTGTCACCGGCTGGACAGCCTTTGCTTTTTTCGCCATCGCCTATGCGATGGCGGTGGGCGGTCTGCTGTCCTCGACCTTCCACCTCGGCCGGCCTGAACGGGCCATCAAGGCCTTTACGCAATGGCGTTCCAGCTGGCTCAGCCGCGAGGCCTGGTGTGCCGTTGGTGCGCTGGTGGCCATGGGTCTCTACGGCGCAGGCCTTGTTTTTCTGGGCGAACGTTACAGCCTTCTGGGCATCATCGGTGCGGCCCTGTCGATGGCGACTGTCTTTACAACCTCGATGATCTACACCCAGCTGAAAACCATCCCACGCTGGAATATGCCCGTCACACCGGTCAAGTTCCTGTCCCTCTCGCTTGCGGGCGGCGCGCTGCTCTCGGGCCAGGTCACGGCTGCCCTCGTGCTGCTGATCATTGCCGGTGCCGTGCAGCTTCTGACTTGGAGCATGGGAGACAAAGCTCTCGCTGCCTCCGGCACCGATATGGCATCTGCAACCGGACTGGGCGGCATCGGCAAAGTCCGCGCCTTTGAGCCTCCGCACACCGGCACCAACTATCTGCTGCGCGAATTCGTGCACGAAATTGGTCGCAAACACAGCCAGAAACTGCGGATCATTTCGCTGGTGCTTATGGTCGCTCTGCCAGTGATCCTGCTGGCGCTGCCGTTCTCACATTTCCTTGCCCTGCTCGCGGTGATCAGCCACGTGGCCGGTGTTCTGACCGCCCGCTGGCTTTTCTTTGCCGAAGCCGAACATGTGGTCGGGCTCTACTACGGTAAGCGCTGAAGCGGCATACGCCGTTCGACAACCCTTGCCATGATCGAGGCACCAACGGGCAGAATTTCCTCGCCCAGAACAAACCCCGGGTTGTGCAGCGGCAACGTGCCGCTGTGCCCCAGGCTGCAATAGGCGCCCGGCACGATCCGCAGCATATCCGCAAAATCCTCAGACCCCGTGGTCGGCGCATCATTCACCGACACATTCTCCGGGCCCACAATGTCGGCGGCCGCCTCGACATAGGCGTCTGACAGATCGTGGTCGTTGACCAGCACGTCAAAAACGTTGCGCAGTTCCAGATCGATTTTCACGCCATGCGCCAGCGCGAACCCATCACAGATCGCCTGCATGCGTTCAGCCGCCAACGTGTAAATTTCGTCCCGGAAGTACCGGATCGTACCCGCGAGCGAGGCCGCGCCCGGCACGATGTTGTAGGCTGTTCCTGCGTGCAGCTGGGTCACGGACAGAACACAGGTGTCCTGGGGCGGGATGCTGCGCGCCAGAACAGTATTCAGTTCTGTGGCCAGGCTCGCCGCCACCATCAGCGCATCGCGGGATTCGTGCGGATGAGCCGCGTGACTGCCGGCACCCCGCACTTCGATATCGAAAAACGCAGCCCCGGCCAGTGCGGCTCCTTTGCAGATTCCGAATTTTCCGGGAACACCTGTGGGGTAGTTGTGAAGACCATAAACCTCGTCGCAGGGAAACCGCTCGAAAAGGCCGTCAGCAATCATGCCCCGCGCGCCCCCCAGACCTTCTTCGGCTGGCTGAAAAATCAGCACGGCAGTGCCGTCGAATTCCCGTGTCGCCGCCAGGTGTTTTGCCGCCCCCAGCAGCATGGTTGTATGACCGTCGTGGCCGCAGGCGTGCATGACGCCCTCGTTCCCGGATGCCCATGCCAGTCCGCTGTCTTCAACGATGGGCAGGGCATCCATATCTGCGCGCAGACCTACCCGGCGGTTCCCCTGCCCGCGCCCGCGGATCAGTGCTACAACGCCGGTTCCGGCAATGCCGCTGTGCACCTCATCGGCGCCCCATTTTTCCAGCGTTTCTGCAACAATTCGGCTGGTCCTCACTTCCTGAAACCCGATCTCAGGATGCGCGTGCAGATCACGGTAAAGCGCAGTCAGCGTGTCCGTTTCGTTTTCAATTTCAGGCAGAATATTCAAAGGGTTTCTCCATGTCCGGGTGCCATGCCCTACCATTGGAGATGTTCGGCTCCGGGTCAACGCCCGGGTAAGGCGGGGCACAAAACCCCGCCTTTGTCGGGTTAGTTCGTCAGGCCAGCATGACGCAGGCCATCTTCGACCAGCGCGCGTGTCGAATCCGACAGACCGGTAAGCGGCAGCCGGACCTCATCCGAACACAGATTGAGGCGGGACATGGCGTATTTAACGCCGACGAGGCCTGGCTCGGTGAAGATGGCCTTGTGCAGGGGCATCAGACGGTCCTGAATTTCCAGCGCAGTCGCGTAATCGCCCGCAAGACAGGCCGCCTGCATCTGGCTGAGCATCTTCGGTGCGACATTGGCCGTGACAGAAATGCATCCCGTACCGCCCTGGGCATTGAACCCGTGCGCTGTCGCATCCTCGCCCGACAACTGAATAAAGTCCGGCCCGCAGGTCATACGCTGGTCGCAGACACGCGCGAGATCACCAGTGGCGTCCTTGACGCCGACAATGCGCGGCAGTTCGGCCAGTTTGCCCATGGTCTCCGGCGTCATATCGACAACCGAACGTCCGGGAATGTTGTAGATGATTATCGGCAGTTCCGCGCAATCATGCAGGGCGGTGAAATGCGCAATCAGGCCGGATTGTGTGGGCTTGTTGTAGTAAGGTGTCACCACAAGTGCCGCGTCTGCACCGACCGATTCCGCGTGCCGGACGAGCCGGATCGCCTCGGTTGTATTGTTGGAACCTGCACCGGCAATAACCGGCACGCGACCCGCAGCAGCCTTCACGACTTCCTCAACCACGGTTTCGTGTTCGCGGTGCGTCAGGGTCGGGCTTTCACCGGTAGTGCCAACCGGAACAAGGCCGTTACTGCCTTCTCCGATATGCCATTCGACAAGTTTCTTGAGTGTATCCAGATCCAGCTCGCCGTTCCGAAACGGCGTGACGAGGGCAGGCATCGAGCCTTTGAACATGTTCACGCTCCTTTAGTTGTGGCCGGCAAATGGCCTGGGTTTTACCATCTTTTAAGCACGATCGTGATTTGATCGTTACTGACGACGGTCTATGCTCAGAGGCTCTAGCCTTCAAACGTTGGGAAATGCAAGTGATCAGACGCCAGCTGACGATTCTCGGGGTCGTTTTACTGATGGCCCTGCCCGCCGCGGCAGAGCGACCAAGACCACTTGCGATCGCCTTTGATGCGCTGCGCAGTGGCAACTGGGACAATGCAGCCCGCGTCGCCGCCAGAGACGGCGCAGTGGCCGCAGATATTGTCGAATGGGCGCGCCTGCGGGACGGACGGGGCAGTGCTGCAGAAGTTGCTGCTTTTCTGAAACGAAGACCGGACTGGCCGGGCGAGCGGTATCTCCGCCGCCAGTCAGAGGAAGCAATCGCGCGATCCGGCACAGCAGGCATTGCCGCCTTTTTCTCGGAAACACCACCGCAGACTCCGACGGGCGTTCTCGCATTTGCCGATACGCGAAATGAGGCCGGCGCGCCCGAGGAGGCCCGCGCACTGGTGATCAATGCCTGGCGCAATTTCCCGATGAGCCCGGACGAACAGTCGACCTTTCAGGCCCGGTACGCCGGCTACCTGCGCGGGCATCACGACGCGCGGCTGGATTCGATGCTCTGGAAGGGTGCCTACAGCAATGCGCGGCGTATGTTCCCGCTCGCATCCGACGCGGCGGTCGCTGTTGCAAAGGCCCGGATCGCCCTGCGGGAGGGCGAAAAAGGTGTCGACGGACTGATTGCGGCGATACCTGATACGCACGCAGAGGACGGCGGGTTGCAGTATGACAGGTTTATCTGGCGATCCCGGAAAGGCCGCACAGCTGATGCGAAAACGCTTTTGCGGGCCACCTCCGTCAGTGCAGAGGCGCTCGGCCGCCCGGGCGAATGGGCAAACCGCCGCAGGTCGCTTGCACGCGATGAAATGCGCGATGGCGACCCGGAACTGGCATATGAGCTGGCCTCGCGTCATTTCCTGAAAGCCGGATCCGATTATGCCGATCTGGAATGGCTTTCCGGGTTTATTGCGTTGCGCAAACTGAGCGAACCGGAGACGGCGCTCAGGCATTTTGAAAACCACAATGCCGCAGTGAAGTCACCGATTTCGAAAGGGCGCGCGGGATACTGGCGCGGACGCGCCCTCGAAGCCATGGGCAATGTGGCCGGCGCGGATCAGGCATACCTGGACGCGGCGCAGTACCAGACGTCGTTCTACGGCCTGCTGGCAGCAGAACGCGCTGGTATCGGGTTCGACATGGACCTGGCCGGCGAAACGGCGTCAGGCGACTGGCGGAATTCCATCCTGACAAACAATGATGTGTTTCAGGCAGGTCTGCTGCTGCAGGCGTCCGGCGAACTGAGCCTGGCGGAAAGGTTCTGGACTCATCTCACTGAAAGCCTTGACCGGAATGATGCCGGTCTTCTGGCCCAGGCGGCTCTTGACCTGGGCGAGCCGCACCTCGCTGTAACGATCGGAAAACGCGCCGCGCGGCAGGCCATCGTTATCCCGGGCGGATACTATCCACTGCACCCGGTTGCGCGCCAGGATCTTCCGATGGCGCCTGAGATGACGCTGGCCATCGCGCGACGTGAAAGCGAATTTGACCCCTCCGTTCAGAGCGGCGTTGGCGCCAGGGGCCTGATGCAGATCATGCCTGCAACCGGCCGCGAAGTCGCCCGGCGGCTTGGAAGACTGTCGCAGCACAGCACGGAGCGTATGATATCTGACCCCGCATATAATGCTGAACTGGGCGCTACTTATCTTTCCGTTATGGCGGGTCGGTTTCGCGGCAACATCGTCATGATGTCTGCGGCTTATAACGCGGGCCCCAGCCGACCGGACCGATGGATGCAGATTTATGGCGACCCGCGTCGGGGCACTGTGGATGTGGTGGACTGGATCGAACATATTCCTTTCCGGGAAACCAGGAACTATGTGATGCGCGTTGCCGAAAGTCTCCCTGTTTATCGTGCAATGCTTGGCAAGGAGCCGATGCCCGTTTCGTTTACCGAAGAGCTCACAGGTTCAACGCTGCTGTCTTTCGCGCCAAAGGGTGAATAACCCGGCGGCGACAATCACCAGCGCGCCCAGTGCCACTTCTGTCCGGATACTTTCGCCAAATACCAGCAGCCCGATGGCCGCTGCGAACACCAGCTGGAAATATGCAAAGGGCTGCACCGCACTGGCCTCGGCCAGTTCATAACACCGGATCAGCAACCAGTGGCCCAGCGCGCCTGTCACGCACAGAACCGACATCCACGCCCAGTCAGAAGCGATCATAGGCTCCCAGAACCAGAGGCCGGGAACAGTCAGGGTCACCGCTCCGACCGTACCCGTCCAGAAAAAACTTGTTGCTGTTGTATCCAGGCGTGCCGCGTATCGCGTCAGCAGCGCGTAGAGCGCAAACATTATCGCGGCGATCAGCGGCACAACAGCCACAGGGTCAAACACACCAAATCCGGGCTGCAGAATGGTCATCACCCCGGCAAAACCGGCGGCAATGGCCAGCCAGCGGCGCCATCCAACGCGCTCACCCAGGATTACACCGCTGAGTGCCGCGACAAGCAGAGGATAGCAGGCAAAGACCGCGTGGCTCTCGACCAGTCCCAGCAGCGTAAATCCAGCCACCATCACGCAGACTTCTGTAGCAAGCAGGAAACCCCTGAAGGCCTGCAAAACCGGTTGTCTGGTGGCCGCAGCGGCACGTACACCGCCCTCTCGGCGCGAAGCCACAGCGATTACAAATGCTGCAAAAAACCAGTACCGGATCATGACCACCATGATCACATTGTAGCTGCCGGCGAGGTGCCGTGAGATTCCATCCTGCAGCGCAAACACAAAAGTAGTGAGCAGCATCAGCAGGACAGCGGCGCGCAGATTGTCGGGTTGTATCACGGGCGCAGCACACCCCGGCTCATATGGCGCTTGCGGCCGAACCCAGGGCTGCGGACAACGTCAAAACCGCTGCTTTCCAGACTGCGACGCACAAACCCCGCTGCAGTATAGGTTGCGAAAGTGCCTCCCGGATACGTATGCCCGGCAACCGCCCGCATAAGATCCGGCGACCACAGGTCCGGGTTCTTTGCCGGGGAAAAACCATCCAGATACCACGCATCAGCCTTTCCGTCCCAGTCAGACAGGGACGCCTGCGCATCACCGATCAGCACCTCGAGACGCACACCCGGCACGATGTCAGCGCAACAGCCTTCCGCAGACCAGTGCGCGACCAGCCGCGGCACCAGATCAGCAAGCACGGGGAACGCCGCCAGTGCGCGTGCCATTTCAGGCGGTGTCATCGGGAAGGCTTCAAATGAAGTGAAATGCAGCGTTCCGGGGCGACCCGCGCGCTGCCATTCCAGCACCGTCGTCAGAAAATTCAGCCCGGTTCCAAAGCCGAGCTCTGCAATGTGAAACCCCGGCGCGAAGCGTGCAGGCAGGTCATTACCACCCAGAAACACGTGGCGCGTTTCCTCAAAGCCGTTCTCGAGGCTGAAGTAAGGGTCATCAAACTGCTCCGACACCGGTACATCCCCGGGATTCCAGCTCAGTTCAGCCATCTGGTTCCGCACTATCCGACCCTGTAAGGTGCCCGCAATCAGGCGCGACACTGGGGCACAAGGCAGTCTTTGGCAATGGTCGAAATTACGATACGCGGAGCGGGTATTCTAGGCCTGAGCATCGCATGGATCTGCACAGAACGCGGCGCAAAAGTACAGATCATTGACCCGGGCGGCCCTGCGGCAGGCAGCAGCGGTGGTGTCGTCGGCGCGCTGGCCCCGCATGTGCCGGAAAACTGGAACGCCAAAAAAGCCTTCCAGCTGGACAGCCTGCTGTCGGCAGAAACCTTCTGGGCAGATGTCAGGAACGTCAGCGGCGCTGAGCCCGGTTACCTGCGCAGCGGACGCCTGCAGCCCATTGCTGATGCCAGGGCTCTGGCACTGGCTGAGAGCCGGTGTGCCTCGGCGCGCGAACTCTGGGGCGATCACGCCGACTGGAGCGTCGAGCCGGTACCCGACACTGGCTGGGCACCGCCCAGTCCTGCGGGTTTTCTGATCCGGGATACGCTGAGCGCGCTTGTGCATCCCCGTCTGGGCTGCGCCGCCCTCGTAGCGGCGTTGCAAACGCGGGGCGTCAGCATAAGCACGCAGGGGGAAGACCGCGGGCAGGTTGTCTGGGCCGCCGGGTTGCAAGGCCTTGAGATGCTCAACGCACAGAACCACAGACCGGTCGGAAACGGTGTAAAAGGACAGGCGGCAGTGCTCGGTTATGACGCATCCGGCCAGCCGCAGCTTTTTGCTGACGGCCTGCACATCATCCCGCATCTCAACGGCACCGTTGCGATCGGCTCTACGTCAGAGCGCGACTATTCAGATCCGGTTTCAACCGACAGCCAGCTCGATGATCTCATCGAAAAAGCGAGACGCCTCGTTCCTGTTCTGGCCAATGCCCCCGTTCTGGAACGCTGGGCCGGTGTGCGTCCCAGAGCGCGCAGCCGTGCGCCAATGCTGGGCCCCTGGCCCGACAGGCCCGGGCATTTCATCGCCAATGGCGGGTTCAAGATCGGCTTCGGTATGGCGCCACGCATCGCCGTCGTCATGGCAGACCTGATACTGGAAAACCGTAACACCATTCCGGAAGGTTTCGGTGTCGAAGCGTCGCTATGACGCAAATTCGGCCGTTGCCTGCATGCACTGGCGACCGTCGACAGCACGCACCCACAGCTCACCACCACGCCGGCAAAGCATGGCACTTTCGTGGTGCATAAGCGGTGCCGTCGCCCTGAACGAAAACCGTCGCAGCGGCACACTGTCCGTGCATGCAAACAACATCAGCATCTGCGCCAGCAAAGGCCCATGCACCACCAGACCATCGTAACCCTCGACCTGCCGGGCATAGGTTTCGTCATAGTGTATCCGGTGTCCGTTAAACGTAAGCGCCGAGTACCTGAAAAGCTGAGTGGTCGTAAACTTCACTGTTTCTGAAGTCTCTTCGTTCACGGGTGACAGAGCCACGGCGGGATCCGGGGCGCCTACCCGCGCCGGTTCGCGATACACCAGATCCTGCCATTCCGTGACGCAAAGCCTGCCGTTCTGCCGAAATTCATGACGCAGTGTCACGAGCGCCAGCGGTCCGCTCCGACCGGTCTTGCGAACTACATTTTCACAAACGCTTGTTTTTTTCGCCACGATGCCTGCCCTGAACGGAGCGTCAAAAACAAGGCGCCCTCCGGCCCACATCCGGCGCGGCAGACCCGTATCAGGGATCAGTCCGCCCGTTTTCGGATGCCCGTCCGGACCCAGTTCCGACGGCGGACGCGCATCCCAGAAATAAAGCTGATGGAAAAAAGGCGGCAGCGGATCACCCGACACGATCCTGCCGGCATGCTCCAGCGTTGCGAGCAGCGCATTGGCGCGCGACGGATCAACAGGGTCACTTTGACTTGTGCTGGCCAGCATTGCATCCTGCATGCACGTATTCTCCCTGCGAAACAGGTGCCATGAGCCAGAGCGAATTTCAATGCCGTGTCCGGACCTTTGATCACCTGGTCCTGACCGTTGCCAGTATCCCCGAAACCGTCCGTTTCTACACACAGGTGCTGGGAATGCGCGGCCGCCAGTTTGATGCCGCTGACGGGTCCCGCCGCTGGTCGCTGACCTTTGGGCAGAACAAGATCAACCTGCACCAGAAAGGGCGCGAGTTTGAGCCTAAAGCAGCCCATCCGCATCCCGGGACCGCAGACCTGTGTTTTCTGACGGATGCGCCACTGGAAGAGTGGGTGGCGCATCTGTCAGTGCATCAGGTTGATATTATTGACGGCCCCGTAGACCGTTCAGGCGCAACCGGCCCTATCCGGTCGGTTTATGTGCGTGACCCGGACGGAAACCTGATCGAAATCTCGGTGCCGGCAGACTAGCGCGCAACCTCCTCGGCCAGTGCTTGCATCAGTGTTGTCAGTTCCCGACGGTAGACTTCACCGGTCAGGTGACCATTGTCGTCGAACTGGTTTGTGCAGTCCGCGAGGTGAATCTCCGGCCCCTGAAGGATGCGTGGCCTGAAAGGTACCATAAACCCGCGCAAAACCATCTGCGCGCGCTCTCCGCCCGCGCGTCCGGCCGCTGCCGACATCACGGCCAGTGGCTTCCCCGCCCAGGGATTACCCTCTGTCCGGCTCACCCAGTCCAGCGCGTTTTTAAGAACCCCCGATGGTCCTTTGTTGTACTCAGGCGTTGAGATAATCACCGCATCAGCCGCCGCGATCCTGTCAGACAGATCCTGCACCATGTCAGGTATGCCATCTGCGGTTTCGGCGTCACCGTCATAGAGTGGCATCCGAAGGTCTCCGAGCCCGAAACTGCAGGGGCCAAACAGACGGGCTGCTTCTTTCACCAGCATTGTGTTTGCGGACTCTGCGCGCAGCGAGCCGGAAAGGCCCAGCAGTTTTACATCAGCCATCATCTCATCCTTGGTTACACTCCACGTCGCAGAGGTGGCGCGACGCCGCACAAAAGCAAGAGGCCACACCCGCTGGTGTGGCCCCTGTCAGCGAATGTCGCTGCTCAGGCGGTTGGAAGAATTACAATCTCTACACGGCGGTTCTGCGCCTTGCCGCCTGCGTTGAGGTTGCTCGCAACAGGCTGCGTCTCGCCGCGACCGATTGTCTGTATACGACTGCCGGGGACGCCCGCGTTGATCAGAACACTGGCAACAGAACCCGCCCGCCGCTCCGAAAGCCCCTGGTTGTACGCCGCATCACCGTCGCTGTCAGTGTGACCGATAACCTGGACGATCGAGGCGGGATACTGGTTCAGACTCCGCGCTACCGAAACAAGGTCATCCTGCAGATCCGGCCTTACCGAAAAGCTGTCAGTGGCGAAAAGCAGGTCCTGCGGCATGGACACGATCAGCCGGTCACCTGTGTTTGTGATGGTCACGTCACTGTCGAGCTGGTTGCGCAGCTCCGCTTCCTGCTTGTCGAGGTTATAGCCCGCCGCGCCGCCCACTGCGGCACCAAGTGCGGCACCAAGGATGGTCGCTTTTGTATCACCGCCCGCGATCTGGCCCGCGATGGCACCTACGCCTGCGCCGATCAGTGCGCCCTGCTGCGCCTTCGGCGTTTCAGATCCTGCGCCGAGCTGCCCTGGATCGGTACAGGCTGCCAGAGCCAGTGTTCCCGCGAGTGCGAGTGCTGCCGGGGTCTTTAAACGTGTCATATTCGTACTGCCTTCTGTGGTTGCGGCCCCGTTCGGGCGGGGCGTCGTTGTAGGAACGCAGTATATATGGGCGTGGTTCCGCCGCAAACAAAGGGGAATTTCCGCCAGGCAGAAACCTGCCTGTGTCACTTTTCAGTGTTCAGCATACACCGTTTCCATGGCCAGCATGGCGCGCTTCATGGGTAGCCCCCAGTGATATCCGCCCAGCCCGCCTGATTTGCGCAGAGCCCTGTGGCAGGGGATCAGCCAGCTGATCGGGTTACGCCCGACGGCCGTTCCGACGGCACGCACGGCGCGGGGAGCGCCCACGACACGGGCGATTTCCGAATAAGTCGTGACCTGCCCGGACGGAATGCTGAGCAACGCCTCCCAGACCTTGATCTGAAAAGGTGCGCCTATCAGGAACAATGGTGCTGCATCCAGCGAGCCGTCCCCCGCGCCAAAGGCCTGAAGGACCCACGGGCGCAGCATCATGGGATCTTCTGTGAATTCGGCCTTGGGCCAGCGCTTCAGCATATCCTCAAAAGCTGCTTCCTCGCCCATCTCAGCGGCAAAGCCGATGCCACAGATCCCTTTTTCGGTCCCCATTACAATCGCCGGGCCAAAGGGGCTTTCAAACCAGCCCCAGAATATAGTCAGCCCGTCGCCCTTGCGCGCAAAGTCTCCCGGGCTCATCGCCTCCCAGCGTAAAAACAGGTCATGCAGACGGCCTGACCCCGAGAGCCCGACAGATTGCGACACCTCCAGCGTGGTAAAGCGCTCGCTGAGCAGCGATTTGGCATGTCCGAGCATCAGATACTGCTGATACCGTTTGGGGGAGACACCAACCCAGCGGGAAAAGACGCGCTGAAAGTGTGCTGGGCTCATCCCCATATCGGCGGCGATACTTTCCAGCGAGACATTTTCCTCGGCACTGTCAATCATGTTGATCGCGCGGCGGATCACCTGGTAATGGTAGGCGCTCTCGGGTGTGTCGGCTATCTGGCTGTGCTGTGTCATGCCCTCAGAATAATCTGTCACGCTCGGGCTTTCGACCCGAAACCTGCGGTTTAAGCGCTTTCGTCGAAGGCCTGGAAGGCGTTGCGCGCTTTTGTGATCATGCGCCCGGCCTGTGACCGGTCGATCCAGGGCCGTGCGGTCCGCCCGTTATGCAGGTGTGGCCCCAGCAGTTGTGACAATCTGTTCTGTTTGCCCTCCGCAATCTGATCATATGTGTCTGCGTCTGCACAGAAGGTTTCCACCCAGGTTCCTTCAGCAAGAATGATCTCGTGGTTTGCACAGAGAACGCGCGTCATCGGGCAGCTGCGCGCTGGCCGTACCGGCGCCGCGACGCCACAGTCACGCCATGCCTGCACCGGCGCGAGAACTTCGTTCAGCCGGTCGGCGGCACCATCACCGACACCACGCAGAATGATCCGCAACCCTCCGGTCACCCGCAGATCATGCGCCGGTACACCCGGTGCAACTGAACCCGCCGGGACGGTCACCAGCGCAAGATCAGGATTCTGTCGCAGAACGCCCGGGTCGGCTTTTGTCCGGTCAATCCACAGTATCGGCTGGTAGCCGTTATCGCGGGTCAGTACCCGGTCCGACGTCTCAAGCCACTCTACAGGCACCGGACCCTCTTCAGTCCGGATCATTGTGCCGGGACCAAAAAACGCAGGGCCCGGCACCGGGCGCGTTCTGCCGCCAGCCGCCTCATGCCCGTTCCACCCACTCACGACCTTCAGAGGTGCACCAGGCGCCATCGTTTCGGGTACGAGATACCCGCACAAGTTCCCGTTCCGCTTTACGCAGAAAAGAGTGACGCCGGTCCCATCCGGCGCCCGCAGGGACACGTGCCCGTCATCCGCAATGCACCAGCCCGCGCCACGCGAGGGTTGCCCCCGATCGCTGCCCGGGGCCACAGCCAGGCCCGTGGCGCAGACATCATAGGATTTCGCCGGGTCCAGGGTGAGTGTCTGCGCCTGCGGATCAAAAACAAGCGCGTCAGGCGCGCAGACAAAACGGTCTGGAAAAGTCATGGTGGCTCCGGCTGAATGGGTCCCCCTGTTTTGCCAGAGTCGCGTAAACAGTCACATCATAAAAAACCCGGGATTTATCTCTGCTTTTAGCTATCCCGCCGGCGTTGCGCTTGCCCCGCCCGGTGAATCCACGCATAACGCGGCACCATGGCAAAACAACTCGGCTATCATACGATCCGCGAGATTTTCACCCGCTTTCACGAGGCCGATCCGGCCCCTAAAGGCGAGCTGGAACATGTGAACGTCTATACTCTGGTTGTAGCGGTTGCACTCAGCGCTCAGGCCACAGACGCAGGTGTCAACAAAGCAACACGCAAACTGTTCCCGATCGCGGACACACCGCAGAAGATGCTGGATCTGGGGCTTGAGGGTCTGACCGAACACATCAAAACGATTGGTCTCTACCGCCAGAAGGCCAGGAACGTCATGAAGCTCAGCCAGATCCTGGTGGACGATTACGGCGGCGAGGTGCCCAACAGCCGCGCCGCACTTCAGGGCCTGCCCGGCGTCGGGCGCAAAACGGCCAATGTGGTGCTGAACATGTGGTGGCAGCAACCGGCGCAGGCGGTCGATACGCATATTTTCCGGCTGGGCAACCGTTCGGGCATTGCACCCGGCAAGACAGTCGAAGCCGTCGAACGGGCCATCGAAGACAATATTCCTGCTGATTTTCAGCTCCATGCGCACCACTGGATGATCCTGCACGGGCGTTATCACTGCAAAGCGCGCAAGCCGCAGTGTCCCACCTGTATTATCCGTGATCTCTGCTCTTTTGAGGACAAAACCGAATGAAAAAATACAAGTTAGTGGGTATCGGCAACGCCGTTGTCGATGTGATCAGCCACGCCGATGACAGCTTTCTCGACCACATGGGAATCGAAAAAGGCATCATGCAGCTGGTAGAGCGGGACCGGTCAGAGGCGCTTTATGGTTCTATGTCCGACCGCCTGCAGACGCCTGGCGGCGCTGTGGCGAATACGGTTGCAGGCGTCGGTGCTCTGGGCCTGCAGACCGCATTCATCGGCCGTGTCCGCGACGATGCGCTGGGAAAATTCTATGCCAGTGCTATGACCGACAATGGCATCGATTTCGTCAACCCGCCGGTGCAGGACGGTGAAACACCAACCTCGCGATGCATGATTTTTGTCACGCCTGACGGTGAGCGCTCGCTGAATACTTACCTGGGTATTTCCACAGGACTGACCTCTGATGATGTGCCGGTCGAGGTCTCCGGCAATACACAGATCATGTTCCTAGAGGGATACCTCTTTGACCACGACGCCGGCAAAACCGCATTCCGCGAAGCTGCCCGGGCGACCAAGGCAGGTAATGGCATTGCCGGCATTGCCATTTCGGACCCCTTTTGTGTCGAACGCCACCGGGCAGACTTTCTTACACTGATCGGGAACGACCTCGACTACGTGATCGGCAATGAACACGAAATCAAATCCCTGTTCGAAACAGATGACCTGGAGCTGGCGCTGAGCAAAACGGCTGAGATCTGTCCGCTGGTGGTCTGCACGCGTTCAGGCGACGGTGTTTCGGTGATTGCCGACGGCAGCCGTCACGACATACCCGTGCAGGAAGTAACCCCCGTCGACGCCACCGGTGCCGGTGATCAGTTCGCTGCGGGTTTTCTTTATGGCCTGGCCACATCGCGGGACATCGAGACCTGTGCACGCATGGGCAACGCCTGTGCCGCCGAAGTGATCAGCCATATCGGTCCGCGCCCGCAAAAGGACATGATGCAGGTTTTCCAGGCAGAAGGTCTCGTCTGAAAATGATCGCGGATGGCTTCCATGACGTTCCGCCAGGCAAAGTGGCGATGATCGTCACCCATCTGGAGATGACGTCGAGGGCGGACACACGACAGATCCCGCTGCCCGAAGGGGTCAGCTTTCACAAGGTTGACGCCAGGCCTGAGTGGTACCGTGACGTTTTCCGGCGCGTCGGCTCGCAGGACTGGCTCTGGTATGGCCGCCTGCGTAAGAACGATGCGGAACTCATGGATATTCTGGGTGACCCCGGCGTCGAGGTCTTTACCCTGCGCCACGATGGTCACGATGAAGCCTTGCTGGAGCTGGATTTCAGAGTGCCGGGTGAATGCGAGCTTGCCTATTTCGGCCTGACCGCAGCACTGATCGGCACCGGATCAGGCAGGTACCTCATGAACGAGGCGATCACACGCGCCTGGGCGAAACCGATCACCCGGTTCCACGTGCATACCTGTACCATCGACAGCCCGCAGGCCCTTGCGTTTTACCGACGCAGTGGGTTCACACCCTGCCGCCAGCAGGTCGAGATAGACGACGACCCGCGCGTCATCGGTGTGCTGCCCGAAGACCACGGACCCAATGTGCCGATCTTCCGCGCTCAGAAATAGTCGCGGAAATCCTCAAGTACAGCGACGTAAACATCCCGCTTGAACGGCACGATATTGTCGACAAGATCGTCAACCGGCAGCCAGCGCCATTCAGAAAATTCCTGATGCTTCTGTTCAATCCGGATGTCATCGTCTGTGCCGTGGAACCGCAGCAGAAACCATTTCTGTTGCTGACCGCGGAACCGGCCTTTCCAGAGTCTGGGCACCAGTTCATGAGGCAGTTCATAGGGCAGCCAACGCGGGCTTTCGGCAACGACGGTGACCTTGTCGGCGGTGACGCCGGTTTCTTCGGTAAGCTCGCGCAGCGCGGCGTCCTGCGCCTGCTCTCCGTCGTCAATCCCGCCCTGGGGCATCTGCCATGCTGCAATCCGGCTGTCGATGCGCTGCCCGACAAACACCTCGCCCGCCGGGTTCATCAGCATGACACCGACACAGGGGCGGTACGGTAGTCCGGCGATTTCGTCTGGCGTCATATCAGGCTCTTCTCCATCTCAGCGCGGCGCAGAAACTGACCTGCACGTTCTGCTGTTTCGTGCTGGACTACCCGAAAGCCAACAGCGTGGAAAGCTGGTTGAGCCATTAGACTGGCATGGGTGTGCAGCCGGTTTTCGCCGCTGGCGCGCGCGTGCTCTTCAACAGGAAGGTAAAGCGCACGGAAAACACCCCGTCCGCGATAGTCCGGCAGGATGTAGGCAAAATCGATATAGCCGCCGGATTCAATGGTCATGAAACCAACCGGGCCGGATTCAGTTTCTTTGAGGATACAGCTTTTCTCCGCAAGGCGCGCGGCCCATGATACCGCTTCGGGCACATGGGGCATCCATGCGGCACGTTCGGCCTCGGTATAAGGGCTCGGGCCTTCGCGCACTGCCCGAAAGAAGACGTGACCAAGCAGATCCGCGTCTGCAGCAGTTGCCCATCTGATCATTCTCTTTTCCTGCTCTGCTGTGACGCGGCGTTCGACGTGACACCGGATATGTGAAAATGTGAAGTGAGCGCAATCAAAACCAGGGAGGGTTTTTCCGATGGCCAATTATCCGCATCTGCTGGCGCCGCTGGATCTGGGTTTCACCACGCTGAAAAACCGCGTCCTGATGGGGTCTATGCATACGGGTCTTGAAGAAACCAAAGACTGGAACCGTGTTGCCGAGTTCTATGCGGCGCGTGCCCGCGGCGAGGTCGCACTGATGGTCACCGGCGGGATCGGCCCGAACCTCGAAGGCTCCGTTCTGCCGGGCGCTGCCATGATGGTCTCGGATGATGATGTGGCCAACCACCGTGTTGTCACGGATCGCGTCCACGAGGCAGGCGGCAAAATCGCCATGCAGATCCTGCATGCCGGACGATACGCATATGGCCCGAAATGCGTGGCTCCTTCGGCCATCAAATCCCCCATTTCACCCTTTCCGCCGACCGAACTGGACGAGGAGGGTATCGAAAAACAGATCAGCGATATTGTCACCTGTGCCATGCGGGCGCGCGAGGCCGGGTATGACGGTGTCGAGATCATGGGCTCCGAGGGCTATTTCCTGAACCAGTTCCTGGTCACACATACCAACAAACGCACGGACCGCTGGGGCGGATCCTATGAGAACCGGATGCGCCTGCCGGTTGAGGTGGTGCGCCGTGTGCGCGAGGCGGTCGGCACGGATTTCATCCTGATCTACCGGCTGTCGATGATCGACCTTGTACCCAACGGCTCGACGCATGAAGAGGTCGTGCAGCTGGCGCAGGCAGTCGAGGCCGCAGGTGCCACGATCATCAATACCGGTATCGGCTGGCACGAAGCGCGTATCCCGACCATCGCAACTTCGGTGCCACGTGCTGCTTTTGCCTGGGTGACCAAAAAGCTGATGGGAAAAGTTGGCATCCCCGTTATCACCTCAAACCGGATCAACACGCCCGACGTGGCAGAAGAGGTTCTGTCAACAGGCTGTGCTGATATGGTCTCGATGGCCCGCCCGATGCTTGCTGACGCCGATTTCGTCGCCAAGGCGATTGCGGGCAACAATGCGCAGATCGCACCGTGTATCGCGTGTAATCAGGCGTGCCTTGATCATACTTTCTCGGGGAAAATATCAAGCTGCCTTGTCAATCCACGCGCCTGCTATGAAACCGAGCTGACAATTTCACCTGCCGCGAGCACAAGAAAGATCGCTGTTGTCGGCGCTGGTCCCGCTGGTCTGTCGACGGCGATCACAGCGGCACAACGCGGCCATGCCGTTACGGTGTTCGACCGTGCTGACCAGATCGGCGGACAGCTGAACATGGCCCGTCAGGTGCCCGGAAAGGAAGAATTCCACGGGCTGGTAGACTGGTATCGCACGATGGTTGATACGGCGGGTGTCACCGTCGAACTGGGCCGTGACGTTTCCGCGGATGATCTGACGGGATTTGACGACGTCGTCGTCGCCACCGGTGTTGTCCCCCGCGATCCTGAAATCCCGGGTCAGGATGCGCCGAATGTGCTGAGCTATATCGACGTCCTGCAGGGCAAAGCCCCTGTTGGCAGGCGCGTGGTCGTTATTGGTGCAGGCGGGATCGGTTTCGACGTCGCCGAATACCTCGTGCACGAAGGGGAAAGCCCGACGGTGAACCTGCCGGAGTGGATGCGCGAATGGGGTGTGACCGATCCGGCCGAGCATCGCTCTGGTCTCGCCCCCGAAGGCCCGCAGCCCGGAGCACCTGCCCGGGATGTTGTGCTGTTGCAACGCAAGGCCGAGAAACCCGGAAAACGTCTGGGGAAAACCACCGGCTGGATCCACCGGGCGGCACTGGCAATGAAAAACGTCAGAATGATCGGCGGTGTGAACTACGAGCGCATTGAGGCGGGCGGTCTGGTCGTCTCGCGCGGCGAGGCGCGAGAGAACCCCGAACTTATCGAAGCGGATACAATCGTTCTGTGCGCCGGGCAATTGCCGGACCGCAGCCTCGCGGACGCGTTACAGGCCAGGGGAATATCCTGTCATGTTATTGGGGGGGCAGATGTAGCAGCAGAACTGGATGCGAAACGAGCAATCGACCAGGGTACGCGGCTCGCGGCCGTTCTCTGAAGCCCTGACACAACTGAATCTCCCCTTTCCGGCATCGTTTTGCCCAAAGTGTAAACACAGCAAACGTCGCAGGCCGACAACCCTGAGGAGAATATATTCAATATTATTAAATTCTTAGGGGTGTGATTTCCACGGTTGACGTGGGGCGCTCAGCGTTTCCGCGTTCTGAACGATCCTAGCAAAAACCGCGATACTGTCTCAGATACGCCCCGATCCTGCCCGATTTCACCGCCATACAAGCCTTCAACGCAGAGATTGAAGGGATCGGCAATGGACCGCCTCACAGAAATGGAAGCATTCGCAACGGTCGTGGACCAGGGCGGCTTTACAGATGCGGCCAAAAAGATGGGAATCTCCAAGTCCGCTGTTTCCAAACACGTATCATCACTGGAAGCACGTCTTGGTGCGCGCCTGCTGAACCGGACCACTCGCCGTGTCAGCCCCACTGAGATCGGTCTTGCCTATTATGATCGCGCGCGCCGCGTTCTGAACGATGCAGGCGAGGCGGACGCCCTTGTCACGTCTATGCAAAGCGCGCCGTCGGGCCTGTTGCGCATCTCTGTTGCTACAGATTTTGGTGTGAACCACCTGTCGCCGGTTCTGAGTGAGTTTCTGTCCGATTTCCCGGATATCACCGTAAACATGGTGCTCAACAACCGGTACGTCGAGTTGATTTCCGAAGGGTTCGATATGGCGGTGCGTATCGGAGAGCTGGAAGACAGCACCTTGCGTGCACGCAAGCTGACGGAAACCACAAAACGTATGATCGCCAGCCCGGACTACTTTGAAAAATACGGCCGTCCCGAGAAGATTGACGATCTGAACGATCACAAACTGCTTCACTATTCCAACCAGTCGTCCGGAAATGTCTGGAAACTGACGGCACCTTCCGGTGAGAAACGCCACGTGCGTACTGCCGGCTGGCTGAGTGTCAACGACGGTCAGTCGCTGCTCAATGCGGCCATCTCAGGTCTTGGCATCGCCTACCTGCCCAGTTTCCTCTACGCCGAAGCGATGGAACAGGGGCTTGTCGAAGACGCCATCCCTGATCTGCCGATGGAGACCCAGGGCATCTATGCCGTGTATCCACCGGGTCGTTTTACCCAGCCCAAAGTCCGCGCCTTCATCGATTTCCTTGTCCATGCCTTTGCAGAAAAAGGCCCATCGGACTGGTAACAGAACAATCCACCAATCCTCGGTGACCACCCTGTCCCCCGGTGTCTTCGTGCATCGGGGGCTTTTTTATTCGACGCTCAGAACAATCGCCTCGACACGGCGGTTCCGACGGCGGCCCTCTTCGGTCAGATTGCTTGCCATGGGCGCGAGATACCCCATGCCTTCTGCCTCCATCCTGCCCGGATCAATGCCATAACCGCTGATCAGCCGCTGCCGGACAGAACGCGCACGGGCGCGGGACAAAGCGATATTCGGCTCCAGCCCCCCAACGGTGTCGGTGTGACCGACCAGCGCGATCCGCATGCCGGGTTGCTCGGTCATGATAGCTGCAAGATCTGCCAGAGAGGTGTATTCCCCATCTCCCAGGTCCGTTGATCCGGTGGCAAATATCAGATCCTCCAGAACCATATGACCCTGTTCCAGAAGAGCTTCGCCGGTTACCGGCAGCGGGACAGGTTCAGGTGCGGCATCGCCGGGCGCCACAACGGCGGTCTCGGGCAGCAGCGCCTCTGCCTGCGGCCCTGTTCCAGCAGTGATGATCTGCACATAGGACGACGCAGACGTCGCACTCACGAGAATACCGATGGCTCCGTCCGGCGCGTCGCGCGGTCCGGAAAACGCGGTCAGGTACCGGAACCGCGCGAGGTTCACATACATGTTCGGCCCGGGCAGAACTTCGGTGGCAAAGCGGAAATCGAAGCCACCACAGGTCCGTGCCGAGCATTCGAATATAACCTCGTAGCCGGCGGCTTCGATCTGATCCCGCAGCGGCACAATGATCTGCAGCGGAGTCATCCCAGCCGTACCGATACGCCATGCACGCCGCGAAATGGCGCCTTCGATTGTGACTGACGGGAGCACGCCGTTTGCAAATCGCCCGACCGGCGCGTCAAAACTGTCCAGTTCGCTGTCGCGTTCCACGGTCTGACGCGCGCCCAGCGGCAGCTCCGGCGCAAATGCGTACCCCGGGTGGGGAACAAGGGCGGTACAGGCAACCAGCAGGGCTGCGCGCCAGGCTGACGCCGGTGCACTCATCTGGCCTGAGCGTGGTAGTCGTCGTTGGGGCGCATATCAGTTGCACTGGCAACCCGGTTTGTCATGTTGAAAAACCCTGCCACATTGGCAATGTCCCAGATGTCCTGTTCAGTGAACCCCACATCCCTCAGACCCTGACGGTCCGGTTCTTCGATTGTGGCACTGGCAGTGGTCATCTTTGCCGCAAAATCCAGCATGGCACGGTGCCTGGCAGACAGCGCAGCAACCCGGTAATTCATCACCAGAGCCTCGCCCAGCATCGGATCTCCCGACATCGCGCGCACTGCAGCGCCATGTGCCACCAGACAGTAAAAACACCTGTTGATCGATGAAACGACCACCGCGATCATCTCACGCTCGAGCTTACTCAGTCCCGAAGGCGCCAGCATCAGATTGTTGTACATGCCAGTGAACGCATCAAGTTTTTCAATGTCAAAAGCATATGCGCGCAGGACATTCGGGATCATGCCCAGCTTTTCCTGACAGACCTCAAAATATTTTCGCGTTGGTTCCGGAAGCGGGTCAACAGCCGGGAGGTTCAGTGCTGTGGGCAGATCTGTCTCAGCCATAGTCGGCGGCTCCTGACGTGGGTTTCATACGGTAATGGTACTGTGCGACCGGCTCAAAGCCCAGCGCGGAATACAAGGCGTTTGCAGCGCTGTTGGCTTCTGTGCAGAGCACGGCCATCTGATCTGCGCCCTGACGTTCAGCCCAGAAGGCCGCTGCGCGCATAATCCAGGCCGCGACGCCCTGCCTGCGCTGATGTTCCAGAACTTCGACAGCGTGCACCATTGCGATATTGGCGCTGTGGGCCACAAAACCCGTTCCGGCAGGTTTCTCGTTCCAGCGCAGCAATATACCCGTTCCGTTTCTGGCACGCCCCATCACCCGCAGACGTGCCGGACCGATGCCGCCTGCCTCCCAGATTTCCGCCATAATCGCCAGTGGCTCGCGGATTTCAAAAGCGGTTACGGGGGGAACCGGTTTATCGGTCAGGCCCGCAACCGGCATCACCATCAACCGCACAGGGTCGACCACCACATAGCCCCGGGCCGCAAGCAGCGTATCCAGACGTTCTTCGCCAGCGCGGATCATGAAAAGCGGCGGCTGGCCCAGTGCCTGCATCTGCTCTTCGGCAAGCGCCAGATCATCGCCGGCAACCTCGGCCTCTGCCGTTGCTGCCGAAACCCGTTTTCCGCCGCCCTGCCCATCGCGGATTGTCCATGGCCCGATCCGCACAGCAGCCGCCGGGGGCCATGTTGCATCAACTGCCGCAAGCAGATCAGCGGTATCCGGTATCATCCGGGAAAGGCTGCCGACAGCTGGTCCATGGCCGCCTTTACCATCGCCGGATCCTGTCCCCGGATCACGACGTTCGAGCCGTAGGCACCGTTGTCCTGCTGAAAAGGATACGAGCCCATACTCAGCGCCGGATACTGTTGCGCCAGAACACCAAGCGGGCCGGCGATATCGCCCTCTCCCTGATCTATCCGCAGTGTCTCGGAAACCAGCGGTGCGCCGCCCGCCAGCCTGGGCAGCATGGTCTCGACCATCGCCTGAAATACGGATGGCACGCCAGCCATGACATAGACGTTCTCAAGGATGAAACCGGGCGCTATTGAAACAGGATTTTCAATCAGCGCCGCTCCTTCGGGAATACGCGCCATGCGCAGGCGCGCCGCGTTCAGCTCTTTGCCCGTCCGTGCGTAATGATCGGCCAGCAGCCGGCGGGCGTCCTCACGCACGTCGATGTCCCGACCAAAAGCCTGCGCAATGCAGTCGGCAGTAATATCGTCATGAGTCGGGCCGATGCCACCGCTGGTGAACACGTGATCAAAGCTCGCCGCAAGTGACTGTACGGCACAGATGATGGCCTCGGCGTCGTCACTCACGACCCGGACCTCGCGCAGATCTATACCCGCTTCGGTCAGCTTGCCCGCGAGGTGATACATGTTTGCATCGCGCGTGCGGCCAGACAGAATTTCGTCACCGATCACCAGCATCGCAGCCGTTGGATTTGCCATGAGCACCCTCCTTGCGTCCCTTCCTCTCAGAGGTATAGACGGGGCATCATGCGCTTTCAAACCGATCTTGTGCCAGCCCGGCTGACACGCCGCTACAAAAGATTTCTCGCCGACTGCGTTCTGGAATCAGACGGGCGCGAAATTACCGCCCACTGTGCAAATCCCGGTTCGATGATGGGACTTGCAGAGCCCGGTACACGCGTCTGGCTGGAGCCAAATGACGACCCGAAAAAGAAACTGAAATTCGGCTGGCGGCTGGTTGATCACGAAAACGGTCATTTCACCGGTGTCGACACCAGCGTGCCAAACCGCGCGCTGAAAATGGCGCTGATGGCCCGTGAGCTTGCCCCTTTTGCCGACTGGCCGCTTGTCCGGCCCGAAGTGCCCTATGGTGAGAAGAGCCGCATCGACTTTCTGCTGAGCGGTGAAGGTCTCAGGGATGTCTACATCGAGGTCAAAAGCGTAACGCTGAGCCGCGCGGCCGGTGTCGCGGAATTCCCCGACAGCGTCACCGCGCGTGGTGCAAAGCATCTGGGCGAACTGGCACGGGTTGCCGGCGCAGGCCACCGCGCCGTCATGCTCTATCTGGTCCAGCGAACAGACGCGCAGACAGTGACCCTCGCGGGTGATATTGATCCTGCCTATATGGCTGCCTGGGAGGCTGCGACATCTTCGGGCGTTGAAACTCTGTGCTTTGGCACCAATATCTCGCCCAAAGGGGTAGAGGTCGGTAAACCGCTGCCTTTCAGGCTCTGAACGCGACTGGTGCCTGACGTGAAGGCACGCTAGAAGCCGCAAAACGACACCACGATGGAGACCCACGTGAACGAAGATCTTCGGGGCCGTCAGACCAAAGACGGCATACGCATTTATGAAGCCGGCGACTTTGCAGGCATGCATGCCGCGGGCGCACTTGCAGCGCGTATCCTCGACGACATCGCGGACCACGTTTTCGTCGGGCAGACAACCGGCGCAATCGACAAACGTATTACCGAAATGGTCGAGGAAGCCGGCGCAACATCTGCAACGATAGGCTACAAGGGCTATCAGCACGCAAGCTGTATCTCGGTCAATCACGTGGTCTGTCACGGCATTCCGGGCGACAAATCTCTCAAAGACGGAGACATTCTCAACATTGACGTCACCGTTATCGTAGACGGCTGGTTTGGCGATACCAGCCGGATGTATGTCGCCGGCAAACTGCCCCGCAAGGCAGAGCGCCTCATTCAGGTGACGCATGACGCACTGATGCTGGGTATCGAAGCCGTAAAGCCCGGCAACACATTCGGCGATATCGGGCATGCCATCCAGACCTATGCGGAAAGCCACCGCATGTCAGTGGTGCGCGATTTCTGCGGGCACGGGCTGGGCCGCGTCTTTCATGCGCCCCCCAATGTGCTGCATTACGGGCGCCCGGGCACCGGCGCCGTGCTTGAAGAGGGCATGTTCTTTACGATCGAACCGATGGTCAACCTTGGCCGGCCCGAGACCAAAACACTGGCAGATGACTGGACGGCTGTGACCCGCGACAAATCGCTGTCTGCGCAGTTTGAACATTCCATCGGTGTCACCGCAGATGGCTGCGAGATCTTTACGCTGTCGCCCGGCGGCAGGTTTCACCCCACACAGCCTCAGGACTGATCCGTATCGCTCTCCGCGTCGCGGCGCATCAGATCCAGCAGCAGTGTATCCGGGCCCCAGGGCTGGACCGCATCGCCGATAAACACCGGTGATTTGCGGCGCACGGGTCTTTCCGGCGCGGTTGCGGTGTCCGCATCAAAAAACCGGATAGAGAAGCGAGCCGTGGCAAACATGGCCCTATCCTGGCAGATCATCCGGAAAATTTCGACAACAGTGTCACATGGGTATCGCCATAGCGTCGGTGATCCCTGTGCTCAAAGCCGTGCGGCGTCCCGACGGAAGTTGATTCCTCCCAGACCACCAGCGCATCCGGTGCCAGCCATCCCCCGTCGTCTGCAACCGCCAGAGCCTTCTCGCCCAGCCCCTTCCCATAAGGCGGGTCCAGAAAAACCAGATCGCAGGGCGTCGCATTACAGGCCGGCAACCGCAGGGCATCCCGCGCGATGATGCGCGTTGTATCCTTTGCACGCAGCTTTGCGATGTTTTCGCGCAGGAGTTTTTGCGCTGCGCGGCCATCGTCCACAAAGGTCACTGACGCCGCACCTCTGGACAATGCTTCCAGGCCCAGTGCGCCGGTACCCGCAAAAAGATCCAGCACATGTGCCCCATCAATCACGTCATAACTGTTCAGGACATTGAACAGGCTTTCCCGCACACGGTCCGTGGTGGGCCGCAGATGCGCGCCGGCATCTCCCTTGCCCACGGCCGCCAGTGGTACGCTGCGGTGTTTGCCGGCGATGATCCTCACGGGCGCATCAACACTTTCAGATCTGCCGATGCATCGGCAATCACCGACGGGTCTGCCGATTTGCCCGCTTCGATCAGACGTTTGCCCACCATATAGGCCCGCGGGTCATTCATCGCGTCTACGGCCACCAGCACGTCATCGCGGAAATACCAGAAGGATGCCGTCTGCCCTTCACCGGTGCGGGTCACCACATCGGTGTAGCCTGTATTCAGACCGGCGATCTGCAGCTTGACATCGTACTGGTCCGACCAGAACCACGGTTTTGCGACATATTCCGCGTCCGCGCCGAGGATATTGTCCGCCACCTGTTCTGCCTGATCAATGGCGTTGGGCACGCTTTCCAGCCGGATACGGTTTCCTCTGAACGGGAATGATGCACAGTCACCGGCAGCCCAGACGTTCGGATCTGACGTGCGGCCCTGTGCGTCGGTGGCAATACCGTTGTCCAGCGTGAGGCCCGCCGCTTCTGCCAGCGCTGTTGCAGGGCGGATACCGACACCGGCAATCACGAAATCGACGGTAATATTGCTGCCGTCTGACAGTTTGGCACCAGACACAGCATCGTCGCCGAGCAGACGTTCAAGGCCGGTGCTCTCCCGGATATCCACCCCATGCGCCATGTGCAGCGCACGGAAATAATCGCTGGTCTGTGGGGCTGCGACACGCTGCAGAATACGGTCCGCCATTTCGATCAGCGTTACCTGAACACCGCTTTTTGCGGCAACTGCTGCGGCCTCGAGACCGATGTACCCGCCGCCCACAATCAGTGCATGCGCGCCGTCGCGAAAATGCGGGGCCATCGCGTCTGCATCTGCAATGTTACGCACGGCAAAGACATTCTGCAGATCACCGCCGATTGCGGCTGGCAGGCGGTTCGGCACAGACCCGGTGGCCAGTACAAGGTGATCATAGGTCAGGGTCTCATCAGAGATCCGGACGGTGCGCGCTGCGCGGTCAATTGCCGTGACGGTTGTGTTCATTCTCAGCGTGATGTCGTTTTCGGCGTAGTAAGACTCCGGGCGCAGGAACAGGCGTTCCAGAGCCATGTCCCCCATCAGATAGGCCTTGGACAGGGGCGGGCGCTGATAGGGGGGCACGGGCTCGGAACCGATCAGCGTAATGCCACCGCCGTAGCCACCACTGCGCAGCCGGGCAACACAGGAAGCACCTGCCTGGCCTGCTCCGATCACAATAACATGTCCCATTCCGGCCTCCGTGACTTCATTTCCTGTGGTCCACCCACTGCCGGCAACCTATATCGGGCAGGAGAACGAACGCAATTACAGGAAAGGCGTATCACATGACGATTTCACAGGGCGATCAGCTTCCCGACGCAACTCTGGTTGAAATGGGCGCGGAAGGACCGGCACCGGTCTCTCTGGCGGACAAGACCAAGGGTCGCAAAGTCGTCATCTTCGGCGTGCCCGGCGCTTACACGCCGACCTGCCACTCTGCGCATGTGCCCAGCTTTATCCGCACGAAAGAGGCGCTTGAGGCCAAAGGCGTGCAGGAAATCATCTGCGTGTCCGTCAATGATCCGTTTGTCATGAAATCCTGGGGTGAGGCGACGGGTGCCACTGCTGCGGGCATCACGATGCTGGGCGACCCGCACAGCACCTTTACGAAAGACATCGGTATGGAATTCAGTGCACCACCAGCCGGCCTCAATGACCGCTCAAAGCGCTATGCCATGCTCGTCGACGACGGCAAGGTGATGCTCTTCCAGCCCGAAGAAAGCCCCGGCGTCTGCGAAGTCTCTGCCGGAGAAGGCCTTCTGGCCAGCATGTAAACGCCCGGGTCGCTGACCCGCACTGCAAGAAAGGGCCGGGCGTTTCCCGGCCCTTTTCACTGTCTGATAAGGGGTTTCCGCCTGATTATTCTGCGGCTGACTGGATCACTGTGCGCGTCGGGAAAGGAATATCCACTCCGCCACTGTCCAGAGCTTCTTTGACCGCTCGCTTCATATCAGCCTGGTAGGCAAAGAATTCCGACGATTCGACCCAGACCCGGACCAGAAAATCGACCGAGAAGTCGCCCAGGTTGTTCACCTGGATAAAAGGCTCCGGATCGGCCATCGACCGCGGATCAGCCATGATGGTATCGCGGATAATTTTTTCAGCCTGCGCGAGATTCGCGCCATATCCCACGCCAAAGGTCCATTCGGCCCGGCGCGTTTTGTTTGTCGAGTAATTCGTGATGATATTGCCCCAGACCATCGAGTTGGGGATGATCACCTGCACGTTGCTCAGATCAGCAAGCTCGGTAAAATTCAGCGTGATGGCTTTGACGGTACCCATTGTGCCGCCGACGTCCACAAAATCGTCCATTTTGATCGGGCGGAACAGGATCAGCATCACACCGGCGGCCACGTTGGACAGCGTCCCCTGCAGGGCAAGACCGATTGCAAGACCCGCAGCACCAATGACCGCAACCACCGATGTGGTCTGAACGCCAAAGGTGTTGAGCACGAAAAGCGCGGTGAAGCCCAGGACCACATAGCGCACGATGGACGACAAAAAGTCGAACAGCATGTCGTCGAGGTGTCTGTGCCTGCGTCCCAGGTTCTGGACACGTCGTTGCAGCCAGGCGGAAACAATCCAGCCGAGCAGAAGAATGGCAATGGCGGCAAAAATCGAGCCGACAGTGCTCAGCAGAAAATCAACAGAAAGGACGTCCGCCAGGGTTTTTCCCTGCCAGATTTCCGTCGACAGCAGTTCGTTCATTGGTCTTACTCCGTCAGGCTGTCCATCTTGCGCGCCAGCTGCGCGTCCAGGTCGCTCAGCCCGCCGGTATCATGCGTGGTCAGCACTACATTTACAGTTTTGTACACGTTGTCCCATTCGGGATGATGGTTCAGTTTTTCCGCCCAGATGGCCGCGCGGGTCATCCATCCGAATGCTTCGACAAAATTGCCGAAAACAAAGGTTTTGGCGATTGCGTCGCGTCCATCTACCATCTGCCAGCCATTTGCAAGCAGATCGGCGCGGTCTCCATCTGTCATCTTTCCGGTCATTGCTGTTCCTCCACATCTGCCCTGCGAAAGGGTCCGTAATCTGTCAGAACGCTGATCTCTTCATCGACAGCGTCCCGTTCCGCTTCGAGGTAGCGCGCAATTGCATCAGAGAAACCCGGATCTCCGACCCAGTGCAGTGACCATGTCGGCTTTGGCAGGTATCCGCGGGCCAGTTTGTGCTCTCCCTGTGCACCTGCCTCCACCCGCGCCAGTCTGAGCCTGATCGCGATATCAATGGCCTGATAGTAACAAAGCTCAAAGTGCAGGCAGGGATGATGCTCCGTGCATCCCCAGTACCGACCGTAAAGCGCCTGCGCGCCAATAAAATTGAGGGCGCCTGCGATCCAGCGGCCGTCCCGCTCGGCCATCACAAGCGCCATATCGTCGCGCAGCGTTTCCTGTGCGATGTCAAAAAACCGTCGGGTCAGATAGGGCGTGCCCCACTTGCGCGCGCCCGTATCCTGGTAGAACGCCCAGAAAGCGTCCCAGTGTTCAGGTTCCAGGTCATCGCCCGAAAACGTCCGGATCGTGCCGCCAAATCCCTGCGCCTGTGCGCGCTCCTTGCGGATGTTCTTGCGTTTGCGCGAACTCAGACCCGCCAGAAAATCATCAAACGTCGCGTAGTCGTCGTTGTGCCAGTGAAACTGCTGCGTTTTCCGGACCATCAGGCCAAGATCCGCGCCACGGTGGCTCTCTTCTTCGGTGCAGAACGTCAGATGCAGAGAAGACACCCGGTTGTTGTGGGCAAGCTGCACGGCGCCCTGGATCAGTGCCGCGGTGCCGGTCTCCTCAAAACCCGGGCGGACCAGCAGACGACGACCGGTTGCCGGTGTGTGCGGCACCGCGATCTGCAGCTTGGGGTAATACCGCCCACCGGCGCGTTCATAGGCATGCGCCCAGTTGTGATCAAAGATATACTCGCCCTGACTGTGCGATTTGACGTACATCGGCGCGACGCCGATGAGTTCACCTCCGATGCGCGCCGCGAGGTACTGGGGCTGCCACCCCGTGCCGGTTCCGACAGACCCGCTCTCCTCAAGCGCACTCAGGAACCGGTGCGTCGTGAACGGATCATCCGGTCTTGCTCCGTCGCGGGCCTCCGGACAGGCACAGGCATCCCAGTCCGCGGCACTGATATCGCGCAGACTGGCCACCACCGAAATTTCTACTTCCTGTTCGTGCATGCCCGCGCCCCGACGTTTGCACCTAACCTGTGGTCGCGGACGACGGGTTCAAGCCCGGAGTGGTGCGGTATATTGCTCAAAGGTAATATTCTGCGCGATCCGGCGCGCCTCGGCCTCGTCTGCGGCAGATTTCACCGTCCAGCAAAGAATATCAGCGCCCTGCTCCCTCAGCTCGGCAACCCGTGGCCTGCCAAGGTCCTGCCATTTGTGACTGATGAAACTGCTGCCTGTGTGGCCATAATCCGGGATGGCGCGAAGCCGTTCGCAGGTCGCGTCGGGCAAAGGCCAGTCGGCTGGTTCATAAGGATCAGTGACCAGTCCTCGGGGCACCTGCGGCAGAAGTCTGGCCATTTCCGCGACAGCGTGCGGGTTGAAAGACATCACAGCAACCGGACCTGCATACCCACCAAGCGCCTCAGCCACCCTGGCACCAAGACCGCCGATGTCAGGGCCCATGACGCCGTCCTGATCCTTGATCTCAATAAGCAATGGCACCTGACCCGCCACAAGCTCCAGCACTTCGGGCAGGGTTGGTATTCCCTCGCCGTCACCGCCTCTGAGCCGGATCGACCGCAGGTCAGCGGCGGCCCGGCCCCGGACCGGTCCGTCGGCTTCCGCAAGTCGCTCAAGGCTGTAGTCATGAAATACCAGCGCATCCTCGTCCGCGCTGCACTGCACATCGATTTCTATGCCATACCCGGCAGAGACTGCCGCCCGGACAGCAGCACGGCTGTTTTCCGGGCGACCGTTGTTCACATCATGCAACGCCCGGTGCGCCAGAGGCACCTGCAAAAATACATCAGGCAGCGGCTGCTTCATCGGATTTCAAAAATGCCTTCGATTTCGACAGCGACACCGAACGGCAGCGACGCAGCAGAAACAGCCGACCGCGCGTGGCGCCCTGCATCACCCAGTGCTTCCACAAGGAAATCGGAGGCGCCGTTGATTACCTTTGGCTGATCTGCGAAATCCTGTGTCGAATTGACGAAACCGGTGAGTTTGACGACCCTGACAAGACGCTCAATGTCACCACCGCAGGCAGCCCGGACCTGCGCCAGCAGGCTGATTGCGCACTGACGGGCGGCCCCAGCGGCATCCTCAACAGACATATCATCACCAAGTTTGCCGGTGATCAGTCCATCCGGACCCGCCGAAACCTGGCCGGAGACATAAAGAGTGCTGCCAACCTGCACAAAAGGCACGTAATTGGCGGCAGGGGCCGGTGCGTCAGGCAGGCTGACACCGAGTTCCGCAAGTCTTTCCGAAATGCTCATTTCTGGTCCTTTCCGTTCGCCGGTGCCAGGTGTGTCTCACCCCGTCGCATCCGGCATGTATTTGCCCAATCCGCGACCATCCAGGCGCGGGATCGCCCGCCGCCATGAAAGTGACAGCCGAGACTGCTTCACATCTGTCATCCTTGGCAGTAGTATTTCAACCGCCGATGGTTGCGATTTTCACGATCTGCCAACATTCTTACGGTAATGTCACTGGCGTCTGGTTCTTTCCATGTCGCTCAACTGCCACAACACCAGAATTCCATGTAAACGCCCTCTGGGCTTTGCCGATAATATGCCTAGTTACAGCACTGATCAGATTCGCAGGATTGCACCATTGTCACTTTCACTTTTCCGCCAGGCCACCGGCCGTATTGCTCTGGCCCTGACCGCCGCACTTTTCATCAGCGCATGCGCGACATCCCAGGATGTCGCAACACGCAGCAACGGGATCAATGATCCCTATGAATCAACGAACCGCAGTATTCACGCTTTCAACAAGGGCCTCGACCGCAATCTGGTCCGCCCTGTCGCCAAAGGCTACGGCGCTGTTGTACCTGTGGAAATGCGCGATCTCGTCAATAATTTTTCAGAAAACCTCTCTACGCCGGGCTATGTTGTAAACAGCCTGCTGCAGGGTGATTTCAGAAGCGCGGGCGTTTCGCTGACGCGCTTTCTCATGAACACGACAATCGGCATCGGCGGACTGGTTGATGCCGCGGGCGAGCTGAACATCCCGTCGCGTGAAACCGATTTTGGTGAAACGCTTGCTGTCTGGGGCAGCGGCGAAGGCGCTTATATCGAACTGCCGGTTTTTGGCCCGTCGACCCAGCGCGACGCAGTGGGCCTTGTGGTGGACTTCTTTACCAACCCGCTGACAATTTACACGATCGACGACGATCCGGAACGGTATGTACCGCCCACGGCGCTGGCTGCCTCGGTCCTGAATGATCGCGAAAAGTTCAGCCGCCAGATCGATTCTGTTCTTTATGAAAGTGAGGACAGCTACGCACAGGCCCGTCAGATCTACCTGCAGAACCGCCGGTTCGAGCTTGGGGACGATCAGGCCGATGCAGCTGACCCGTATGAGGATATCTATGGTGAATGATCTGAACAGACGCACTTTTCTTGCCGGTACAACTGCAGCAGCCCTGGCTGCCGCCGCGCCGGCCTATGCACTGAGCGAAGCAGAGGCGCGCAAGCTGGTAGATACCGTGGTTGGCGAGATCAACCGCGTGATTTCAGCTGGCAAGTCCGAAGCGGCAACCATCCGGGACTTTGAAAAGCTGTTTGCGAAATACGCGGATGTGCCGACCATGGCACGGTATGCCCTGGGCAACGACGGTCGCAGCGCATCAGCGAGCCAGCACCGGGCGTTTGCAGAGGCTTTTCAGGGCTATCTGGCCCGCAAGTACGGCAAGCAGTTCCGCGATTTTATCGGCGGTCGGATTGAGTTCCGGTCTTCGCGCGAAATTCGCTCCGGATACGAAATCCAGTCGACAGCCTTCCTGCAGGGCCAGGAACCGGTCAACGTCACCTTTCTGGTGTCAGACCGGTCCGGTTCGGACAAACTCTACAATATCTTTGTTGAGGGCGTGAACCTGCTGCTGACAGAGCGTACCGAGATCGGCGCGATGCTGGATAACCGGCGCGGCAACATCGACCAGCTGATCAGCGATCTGCGCACCACCGGCTGACATCTGCCTTGAACCAGCTCAGCGATCAGAGCCGCTCCTCGCAACGGGGGGCGGCCTGTTACTGGAATCTCCACCCAGGATGTCGCGCAGCAGGTTTTCCAGTAACCCTCCGACGCCACCACCCGACCCGCCACCGGTCGATGCACCCGGATCGCGTGTTTCACCGCCCGCATCAGGCGCCATCATCGGCAACGGGCGCGCAGGCACGCCCTCGTGCACCCGCTGCATCGTTTCGCGCCAGATTTCCGCAGGCAGCCCGCTGCCGGTCACACCAGTCAGGGGCGTGTTGTCGTCGTACCCCATCCATACGCCGGCCACATAATCCGCCGAGAAACCGACAAACCAGGCATCCCGCGCGGCCTGGGTCGTTCCTGTTTTTCCGGCAAGCTGCCTTCCTCCGAACTGCGCGCGCTGGCCCGTGCCTTCTGACACGACCTTTTCCATCATCCAGATGAGCTGGCGCGCAGCGTCCTCCTGAATGACACGCTCGCCGATGCCGCCCCCGGTCCCCATCAGCGGCTCCTCGTCACCCAGCAGACGCAGATCGATCAGGCCGTAGGGTTCGACCGAAGAACCACCATTCAGAATACCCGCATACGCGCTGGTCATTTCAATCAGTGTGCTCTCGGATGCACCAAGCGCCAGCGCGGGACCAGCCGCCAGATCGCTCTGCAGGCCAAACTCGCTCGCGACCTGGCGCACCAGATCCCGCCCGACAAATTCAGAAACCTTGACCGCCGGAATATTCAGACTGTCCTGCAGCGCCCGTGTCAGGGTCACTGTGCCATAGTGCCTGTTCGTGTAGTTGCGCGGCGACCATGGGCCCGATCCCGGGATATCGATCGTAAGCGGCGCGTCCTCAACCGTATCATTGGGCGAATACCCAAGATCGAGGGCCGCGGCATAAACAAACGGTTTGAACGCCGAGCCGGTCTGGCGTTTGGCCTGCACTGCCCGGTTGAATGCGCCGTCCGCTCTTGTACGACGTCCTCCGACCATCGCTCTGACAGCACCATCGGCTGACATCACAACAATGGCCGCCTGTGCTTTGCTGCCTTCACGGACCTTGTTGTCGAAAACCCAGGTCATGGCCTGCTCGGCGCTGCGCTGAATGCGCTGGTCGAGCGTGGTGCGGATGATCACGTCTTCCGTCGTCTTGCGGGTAAAGAATTCAGGACCGGTGGACATGACCCAGTCCGCGAAATATCCGCCGGACCGTTCCTCTGCGGCCTCTGACAGCTGTGCCGGATCGTTCTGGAACTGCGCAGTCTCGGCGTCCGAAAGGTACCCCTGCTCGTTCATCAGACGCAGGATGGTCGCTGCCCGGTTGCGCGATCGCGTCAGGTCATTTGTCGGCGCAAATCGTGTCGGTGCAACAAGGAGACCTGCCAGCATGGCGGCTTCGGCCGGATCGACATTGGCAGCAGATTTGCCAAAGTACCGCTGGCTAGCAGCCTCAAATCCGCGGGCACCGGCGCCCAGAAAAGCCCGGTTCATGTAAATCGTAAGGATCTCGTCCTTGGAATACCGCGCTTCCATCGCCAGCGCATAGATCGCCTCTTTGGCCTTGCGCTGAATCGTGCCACGGCGGCACTCGCGTTCGTATTCGGCCTCTGTCTGCGTGGCCGGATCATAGGGCACACCCAGACACAACAGCTTTGCGGTCTGCTGTGTGATCGTTGACCCGCCGTGGCCGGACAGTGGCCCCCGTCCTTCGCGCAGATTAATGCGCACAGCACTGGCGACACCGCGTGGGCTTACACCGAAATGCCGGTAGAACCGTTTGTCTTCTGTCGCAACAATAGCGTTTTTGAGATGCGGGGAAACGGTCTGTGCGGTGACTGCACCGCCAAACTGATCCCCGCGCCAGGCAAACACCTGGCCTTCGTAATCCAGCAGTGTAACTGAGCCGCGCGCGCGCCCGTCAAGCAGGTCCTCAACAGGGGGCAGCGTCGTGTAATAATAACCCACAAACAGTGCAAGAACAGCACCAGCCAGCAGACCAGCGCGCCACGTAATCCGCCACACCAGTCGCACGATCCAGCGTACAAGACGCTGGAACAGACCGATCAGCCCACGCCGCTGGGGACGCGCGCGTCTGCGTTGTTTCGCAGGTTTTCTTTTTGCCGCGCTGGCCTTGCCACGTTTTTTTGTGGCGGGCGCTTTACCGTAGCGCCTGTCAGCTACCAGCGGCTTCCTGCCTCTGGGTGAATCACTCATGAAGAACCTGCCCGGCCCATTGTTGTTTTGCGCAGCTTACTCCGCTTTTGAAGGATTGTTGAGGAGAACTCTCACCCAACTTGCATCATTTTTTCGCACATTTTTTGGGCATATTTTTCGCTGTGTTTAAAATTTGTGCAGAATGGCTCCAATTTTAACCTTCAGACGGCCCCTGATCTTTCATGTACGGACCCCCACAGGCCACACCTTCGGGCACAGAACTGCGGGGAGACCTGCTCAAGTCGAGGGGACGTTAGGTGAAACTCATCATTGCAACGATAAAACCGTTCAAGCTGGAAGAGGTGCGCGAAGCGCTGACCGACGCCGGCGTACGCGGGATGATGGTCACAGAAATCAAAGGCTTCGGATCACAGTCAGGTCACACAGAGATCTACCGTGGTGCTGAATACGCCGTGAATTTCGTGCCAAAAGTGAAAATCGAGATCGTGGTGCCGGAAAGCAGCGTCGACCAGATCGTCGATACCATCACAAAGACTGCGCACACCGGCAAGATCGGTGACGGCAAGATTTTTGTGCTGAGTGTTGATCAGGCGGTGCGCGTCCGCACCGGCGAAACCAATGAAGATGCGCTGTAAAGCGGCCGCAACTCAGGGATAAGACTTATGACAAACTTGAAAACTCTTGCCATCGCGGGCGCGCTTACCGTGCTGCCATCGCTGGCGCTGGCACAGGATGCCGCTCCGTCCTTTGACGAGGTCGGCCCCTATATCATGACCACGCTGCTGTTCCTCGTGGGCGGCTTCCTGGTTTTCTGGATGGCTGCGGGATTTGCCATGCTCGAAGCTGGCCTCGTGCGCTCCAAGAACGTGACGATGCAGCTGACAAAGAATATCGCGCTCTTCTCGATTGCTTCCATCATGTACTGGCTCTGCGGCTATGGCATCATGTATCCCGGCGATTTCAACGGCTATTTTGCAGTAGGTGATCTGTTCACCTCGCTGGAGCCGGTGGGACTTGCCGCTGCTGATGCTGACCTCGGTTATGCCTCGGTTGCATCCGACTTCTTCTTTCAGCTGATGTTTGTGGCGGCAACCGCGTCGATCGTGTCGGGCGCACTTGCTGAACGCATCAAACTCTGGCCCTTTCTGGTATTCGTGGTCGTCCTGACCGGCGTTCTGTACCCGATATCCGGATCCTGGCAGTGGGGCGGCGGCTGGCTGTCTGAACTGGGCTTCTCCGACTTCGCCGGTTCGACCGTCGTGCACTCTGTCGGCGGATGGGCGGCTCTGGCAGGCGCTCTGATCCTCGGTCCGCGTATTGGCAAGTACAAAGAAGGCCGTATCAACCCGATGCCCGGCTCAAACCTTGCGCTGGCCACACTGGGTACGTTCATCCTGTGGCTCGGCTGGTTCGGCTTTAACGGCGGCTCGCAGCTGGCAGCTGGTACCGTGGGCGACATCACAGACGTGGGCCGCATCTTTGCCAACACCAACATGGCAGCTGCTTCCGGTGCTGTCGCGGCTCTGATCCTCACACAGCTGATGTACAAAAAGGTCGACCTGACAATGGTACTCAACGGCGCACTGGCCGGTCTGGTGTCCATCACAGCGGAACCGCTGGCGCCAAGCCTGCTGGGTGCTCTGCTGATCGGTGCAGTCGGCGGCCTGATCGTGGTCATCACTGTCCCGATGCTCGACAAGATGAAAATCGATGACGTCGTCGGCGCAATCCCGGTCCACCTCTTTGCAGGTATCTGGGGCACCATCGCGGTCGTCTTCAGCGGCAGCGCGACACTGGGCGCACAGCTGACAGGTATTGTGGCCTACGGTGTGTTCACCTTTGTCGCATCGCTGATCCTGTGGTTCATCCTCAAATCCGTCATGGGCATCCGCGTTGGCGAAGAAGAGGAGATCAACGGTCTCGACACATCCGAGCTGGGCATGGAAGCCTATCCGGACTTCTCAAAAGGCTGATTTTCCTCTCCTCCCGAGGAACAGCACTGGCCCGGGCGTTCGCGCCCGGGTTTTTTTATTCTGAAATCCGTTTCAGTTGCAGGCGATGCCCATGATCAGGCCGTATTCATGCCGCAACCGTGAGCGACCCGACTGCAGAATGCGTTTACTGATCGGAGAGCATATATGAAACGGACTCTTTTGGATGCCGGTCTCGACACAAGGCTGCTGTTGTTGATCCCTTGTTCGACGGTCTTAACGGTGTTGTTTCTTGTTCTGGCGGCCATGTACCTTTCTGCCGACGAACTCGGCCGAACGCTTTCAGAAACCTTCGAAATGTTCACTACTCTCCTATTTTTGGGACTGATGGCTGCGGTACTTGCGTGGCAGTGGACATTGCCACCAGCACTGGCGGGATGGGTTACCGGCCGGCTGGTGCTTCGACGGCTTGGAATACCCCGCTATCCGTCCAGCATACTGAGCGGTTGCCTGGCTGCTGGTTGTGGCACGTTGGGAATGCCCGGTGGATGGCCACCAGATCCGACGGATGCCGACTATATGCTTCTTGCCCTACCGGCACTTGCCAGCGGTGCCCTCTCCGCAGCTGTCATATATCGAAAGTCAAAGCTGCCACGGCCGTCAATGTATATCTGACGGAGTCACCTCACACTTACCAACCGGCTGCAATCAATGCGTCAGGTCTCAGACCCCCGCGTCGATAATCGCTTTGGCCAGGATCGGAATGGTGTCCGCATTCAGGCCCGCGATGTTCATGCGGCTGTCACCGACCATGTAAATTCCGTTCTCGCTCCGCATCTGCTCGACCTTGTCTTTGGTCGTGCCAAGACGCGAGAACATACCACGGTGCTGTGCCAGAAACCCGAAACGGTCCGAGCCGGACAGACGCTGCAATTCGCCTGCCAGTTGGCTTCGCAGGTCCAGCATGTTGCCCCGCACCTCTTCCAGCTCGGCCATCCAGTCGGCCCGCAGCGCGTCGTCGTTCAGGATCATCGTTACGATCCGTGCACCATGGTCGGGCGGAAAGCTGAAGTTCTGGCGGTTCAGAAAGGCCAGGGTGTCCTGATGAAGTTTACGCGCGCCGGCGTTCTGGCTCACCGCCATGAGCAGCCCGGTGCGCTCGCGGTAGATACCAAAGTTTTTCGAACAGCTCGCCGCGATGATGCACTCCGGCACCGATGACGCCACCAGACGGGTCGCTGCCGCGTCCTCTTCCAGCCCGTCCCCAAAGCCCTGATAGGCAATGTCGATCATCGGCACCGCGCCGGTTTCGACCAGCACATCCACCACAGCCTGCCACTCTGTCATGTTCAGGTTGGCGCCGGTCGGGTTGTGACAGCAGCCATGCAGCAGCACCACATCACCCGCTTTGGCGGTCTTCAGATCGGCAATCATGCCGTCAAAATCAACGCCGCGGCTCTCGTCGTCGAAATAGCGGTAATCGACGCGTTCCATTTCCAGATAGTTCAGGATCGACAGGTGGTTGGGCCAGGTCGGGTCCGACACAAACACCCGCGCGTCCGGGCGCGCCATCCGCACCAGTTCAAAGGCCTGGCGTACCGCACCCGTCCCACCCGGTGTGGCGACGGCGGCGATGTTGTCGCGTGCCACCGTATCGGCCAGAACCAGACGCACCATCGCATCGCCAAAAGCGGGATCACCGGCGAGGCCGGTATAGACCTTGCTGTCCTGCGTTTCCCACAGCTGATGCTCGGCGGCTTTGACCGCGCGCATGACCGGCGTCAGGCCCGTGGCATCTTTGTAGACGCCCACACCAAGGTCGATCTTGGTCTGACGCGGGTCGTCCTTGTACAGCTGCATCAGGGTCAGAATGCCGTCTGCGGGGCGTTCTTGAAGGGTCTCAAACATCAGGCTTCTCCGGTTGCCACCGGGACCGTGGGGAACATACCCCATTCGGCCCAGGATCCATCATAAAGCGACCACCGGGAATGGCCCATGCGTTCAAGCGCCAGGGCCAGAATGGCCGCTGTCACGCCAGAACCACAGGAAGTGATCACCGGCTTATCGAGGTCAACACCGGCCGCCTCGAACACCGCGCGGGTCTCGGCGGGGGTCTTCATCGTTTTGTCATCATTGAGCAGCGTCGTGAACGGCACCGAGCGCGATCCGGGAATGTGGCCGGACCGCAGACCCTCGCGGGGCTCAGGCGCTTCACCCCGGAACCGGATGGCCGCGCGGGCATCTACAATGGCATGGTCTCTGAGCTTGGACGCCGCAGACACCTGCGTGACATCGCGCACGAGGTGGTTCTGAAAGCGGACGGTCATGTGGCGGTCACGCACAACAGGCGGCATGTCCTCGGTGGGGCGATCTTCGGCCCGCCACTTCGGAAACCCACCGTCGAGAACAGCGACGTTCACCTGACCCATCAGTCGGAACAGCCACCAGACGCGTGCAGCGGACAGAAGACCGGCACCATCGTAAACAACAACCTGATGCCCGTCGCCGACACCCATCGCACGCATGCGCGACATGAACTTTTCTACCGGGGGCGCCATATGCGGCAGGTCAGAGCGGCTGTCAGAAATCTCATCAATATCGAAGAACCGCGCGCCCGGAATATGCGCCTCGTTGTATTCATCGCGCGCATTGCGACCGGCCTCTGGCAGATACCAGGATGCATCCAGAATCCGCAGATCAGGGTCCTTCAGGTGCTGCGCGAGCCAGTCGGTGGAAACAAGCGTTTTCGGATCATCGGACATGAGACGGTTTCCCGGAAAGAGCAAACGCCTCTGACTAACGCCAGGCGACCCCGCTGGCAAGCCCGTCAGCCGTTGTCTTTCAGCAGGCGGGACTTCTGGCGCGACCAGTCCCGCTTGGCCGAAGTTTCGCGCTTGTCGTGCAGCTTTTTACCCTTTGCCACGCCAATCTTGATCTTGGCCATACCGCGGTGATTGAAGTAGAGCACCAGCGGCACGAGGGTCATGCCCTTGCGCTGCGTTGCGTTCCACAGGTCTGCCAGCTCTTTACGGCTCACCAGCAGCTTGCGTCGCCGGCGTTCTTCATGCTGAAAGGTTTTCGCCTGTTTGTAGGGCGCGATATAGCCGTTCACGAGCCACAGTTCACCGTCCTCAACCGCCGCATAACTCTCTGCGATATTGGCACCGCCCTCGCGCAGGGATTTGACCTCCGAACCCTCGAGAATGATGCCACACTCAAGATCCGTCTCGATCGCATAGTCGTATCGCGCGCGCCGGTTCTCGGCGACGACTTTGTAGTTCGGGTCTGATTTCGAAGCGGATTTCACCTGTGCCATGCGCGCAGACTTAGGCGCTCGGGACAGTGCGCGCAAGCCATGCGCTCCCGCGGGGCGGGAAGTGCATACCCACATTGGCTGAAATAGTGTATGCAGGGAGAACTGACAAACAGCATACCCGAAGCGATGGATGTTTAACCCGACCGCAGAACTGGCTTCTTCCTTTGCCAACCACCTGTCCGACACGTTCCTGGATTACTTTTCGGGGCGCCAGCCGGAGTACGCCGCATTTATCAGCGGCTGTGCAAGAATGGTGCTGGAAAGGCTGGGCAATTCTGATGCGCTTTATCACAACGCCGAGCATACAATCATGGTCACACTGGTGGGCCAGCAGATCATGCGGGGGCGTCTGGTAACTGAATCGGTTCAGGCAGAAGACTGGCTGCACTATGTGATCGCCCTGCTGCTGCACGACATCGGGTACCTGCGGGACATCGTCGAAGGCGACGAGGACAATCTTGTCGTGATCAACGACAAGGGGGACACTGTCAAACCGCCACGTGGCGCGTCTGATGCCTTTCTGGCCCCCTATCACGTTGATCGCGGTATGATGTACGTCCGGCAGCGTTTTGCGGGCACTGACCTGATAGATGAAGAGCGCATTGCGGCAGCGATTGACTATACGCGGTTTCCCGTTCCGGATGACCCGCACTATGGCTCAACAACAAGCGAACCAGCCCTGTTGCGCGCTGCCGATCTGATCGGACAGATGGCTGACCCGTTCTATCACCGCAAAATCGGCGCGCTCTATCAGGAGTTCAGCGAAACCGGCATGAATGACGAGCTGGGTTACGAAAGCGCTGTTGACCTGATGGAACAGTTTCCGGACTTTTTCTGGTCGCGCGTGCAGCCACTTATCGGACCCGCGCTCGGTCATCTGGAACAGACGATGGAAGGCAAACAGTGGGTTGCCCAGCTTTACAACCACATTTTCCAGGTAGACCACAGGACCAGTATGCTGGGGCCGTTTACCGGCAAATCCTGACGCGCGTCAGTCTCCCAGTATGGCGTGGACCTCGTCCAGATCGATCTCTCCGTCCGGAGCCCTGTTGGACGGATTCTCAAAATCGTATCGGAAAAGCTCGAAGTCTTTTTTGTACATCTCATAGACGAGATGCATTGTCAGGTCGTCAAAGTAGTCCTCGACCGGATGCGCACGTCGCGGTCCGTGCCCGGCACTTTCATTGAACCTCGGCACTTCATCCAGCACCACCTGATGCGGTGTCTCCACAGCGTCCAGCACCTGTTGCATCCCGTCGTTGAATGCCTCGGTCCAGATAATGCGGTCATAGGTACCACCGTTCACGATGAAAGTGCTTATGTGACCTGACATCGCAGACCAGTGGATGTCCGGATCCATCGGCTTGCGGAACCGGATGGTATCACGGGCGAACAGCACAAATCTGCGGAATGCCGCGATCTGATCAAACTCCTCTGAGCCGTCCTCACCTCCGACGCTGACCCCATAGGTCTGAGCCAGCTGTGGTACGAGGTTCCCCCTGTACCTTTTGCCGTTCCGCTGAATCCCGCAGATTTTGTCAAAGAACGAGCTGAGAATGCGCGCGTAGGGATTGCGCACACAGGTAAAGGCAAAAGACCTGTGATCATGCACATTGGCCTCGATCAGCTCTTTGCTGTCGTCCATCGCCCATTTGTGCATGCCGTCTCTGGCATCGTGGATGTCACCGTCAAAGTATCTGCCATGGTCCGAGAAATACATGATCTGCCCGATGGTCGAACAGGCGCATTTGGGCACAACGCGATACACAATGCTCTGGCTTGTGGTCATCCAGGTACCCGGGAAACCCATGTGCAATTCCTTTTGATGACAGGCCTGTGCGCTTACGCCCGAAAAAAGCAAATAAACAAGGTTTATTCAATTGGGCTTCGGCCTTATCAGTATAATGAGCAGTCAAAAAACGGCCGTCTGAAAAACTAATGGCAAAAATCGCCTATATCCTGCTGTGCCACAAGGACCCGGACGCAATTATCCGGCAGGCGGAGCGTCTGACAGCGGCGGGCGATTACATGGCGATCCACTTTGATGCGAGCGCCAGTGCCGCAGACTATGAGCGGATCCGCACGGCTCTGGCAGGCAATGCAGCCGTTACGTTTGCCCGAAGGCGTGTGAAATGCGGCTGGGGTGAATGGTCGCTGGTACAGGCGACGCTGAACACTCTCGAGGTGGCCTGCACCGCATATCCCAGGGCCACGCACTTCTACATGCTGTCCGGCGATTGCATGGCCATCAAAACAGCAGAGTACACGCACAGCTATCTCGACGGGAACGATGCCGATTTCATCGAGAGCTTTGACTACTTTGAAAGCGACTGGATCAAAACCGGCATGAAGGAAGAGCGGCTGATCTACCGCCACTTTTTCAATGAACGCGCGCAAAGCCGGTTGTTTTACGGCGCAATGGCGCTGCAACGACGGTTTGGTCTGGCCCGCAGGATCCCGGACGATCTGCAAATGCGTATCGGCAGCCAGTGGTGGTGCCTGCGCCGTGCTACGGTCGCCCGCGTTCTGGAATTTGCGCAAACGCGCAAAGATGTACTGCGGTTTTTTTCGACCACGTGGATCCCGGACGAAACCTTCTTTCAGACCGTGGTACCGCATGTGACACCACATGACGAAATTCGCAGCCGGCCGCTGACATTTCTGATGTTCACCGACTACGGCATGCCACTGACCTTCTATAACGATCATTACGACATGCTGCTCAGTCAGGATTTTCTTTTTGCGCGGAAAATCAGCCCCGAGGCTCAGGACCTCAAGCGCCGGCTTGGCCTGCTTTATTCAGCCACGGGAATGGAATTCCGCATATCCGACGAAGGCCCCGGCCTTTTCCGTTTTCTGACGGGGCGCGGTCGTGTTGGCCGCCGGTTTGCACCGCGTTTCTGGGAAAAGGAATCTACCCTGGGGCGCGAACGCGAGCTGATGATCATCATCTGCAAGAAATGGCATGTGGCCAAACGCGTGCTCGACCGGATGCGGCAGGTCACCAACATTCCGGCGGTCGAATACCTCTTTAATGAAGAGGATACACCTTTGCCCGATCTGGGCGGCATCCAGGCCACGCTCGAAAAACGGTCACGGCACAGACGCGCACTGATGCGGATGCTGTTCGATTACTACGGGACCGACCGGCTGATTGTCTGTATCGACCCCGGTAACACAGATCTGCTGCGCGACTTTGCCTCAGACCGTTCTGTGACGCGTATGCTCGAAATCGAATGCAACTTCACCGAGGATTATCTGATCGGTCATGCCATGCGCGTAGGTCTTGCAGGGCCACATACTTCACGCGAAGCGCTGGAGCGTCTGTTGCCGACCATCCGGAACGACATCACCTTTGAAAGTGACGCGCTGCGGGATTCCGGGTTTGAGAATTTTGCCCGTATGCGGGAAAACGGGGACGATGCAGAGAATGCACAGGCACTTGCCGGTTTCCTGTCGATACCGCCGGAACGTGCGTTGGAAATTACCGGTGCGGATACGCTGTTCGCAGACTGATATGACGGAGTGATCATGAGCTATTCCTATGACGACCAGAACATCTTTGCCAGAATTCTGCGCGGCGAGATCCCCAATACGACGGTTCTGGAAACCGATCACAGCCTCGCATTCCGCGACCTGTACCCCCAGGCCCCTACGCATGTGCTGGTGATCCCGAAGGGCGCCTATGTCAGCTTTGATCACTTTGCGGCAGAGGCGTCAGATGCTGAAATCGTCGACTTCACCCGTGCGGTTGGCGAAGTGTGCCGCATGGAAGGCGTCACTCTGACAGCAGGGGAAGGCTTCCGGATGATCTCAAACGCGGGCGCACACGGTGTTCAGGAAGTCCCGCATCTGCATGTACATGTTCTGGGCGGTCGGCCCATGGGCCGGATGGTCGCCAAAGCGGACTGACGGCTCAGTAACCGCGCCGTTTCTCTGCCCACCACTGCCGCAGGCGTCCGCGTTTTTCAGCCACCGCATCCTCGGTTGCTTCCCAGCTGTCCTGGATTTCCTCCAGCGTCGGGTCAATCCGGCGTGCGCGGAACCGCCGCCAGCGCACCCAGAGGCCGTACCAGACAGCCGCGACCAGTGTCAGAATAAGAATGTTGACCCATGGCAGTGGTTTCGCGGCATCCGGGCCATCAACCGGCCGGACGGAAACTGCGTTGGGGAAAATCGACAGAAACTCGTTGCGCCAGCCATAGTGCCTGATCGCCACGTATTGCGGATCTGCGGCAGTAGAGCGCAGATCAGCAGCCTCGGCCTGGAGATTTGATGTGTCGAACTTGAAATAGGGAGGCCAGCTCCAGCCGGTGTCCTCATTGCGATAGACCATCACCCTGTCGCCGACCTGACGCGTCTGGATAAAGAACACGTCCCGGCCACTGGTGCCGGACGCACTGCCGGCATCCCCGCTCGACCAGAACAGACTGTTCGCACCGGGATTTTCACGCTTTTCATAGGTATCGGTGATCCGCACGATATCGACCTGCGGCAGTGTATAGTGAAAAAAGCCGGCCACGATCAGCCAGAATGCGAGGATCAGGCTCCATTTTACATACGCCATACGCGGATCCTTTTCAGGCGAAATTGGTAAAGTAGATGATCAGCGCGACCACCAGAGTGGGCACAACATAGACCCCCAGGATCAGTTTGCGCCGCAATGACCCATCATAGTCTTCAAGACCCCGGCGCACAAATTCGGCGCGCGCACCCGGTCCGCCGTCATCGTCCCACGCTGCTTCAAGTTTTTCACGACGCCGCGCGCGGGAATAAAACGACAGGCAGATATAAACCACAGTCAGTACGACAAAGCCGATCACAACCAGTCTGGCGAGCGCCATAGTGACTATCCTTTTCCCGAATTCTTCTGAACAGATATAGACATGTAAAGTGGACTTACATCCGCCTGCGTCAACTTTTGCCCCTGAATGGCAAATGCCGGAGAAAGGAGGAAGTGCTATTTGTTGTTGTAGGTCAGCATTCTGCTGGTAAGCCCACGCAACCGGCGCTGCAGATCTGCCAGTTCCACGGGCTCCATGCCCGTCGCCTGCAGAATGCACGACGGAACGTGCGCCGCCTGCTCGCTGAGGGCGTGGCCTCGCGGCGTCAGCCCCACCACAACGCGCCGTTCGTCTGCGGGATCGCGCCGGCGCGTGACAAGGTCAGCCTCCTGAAGACGTTTGATCAATGGTGTCAGCGTATTGCTCTCCAGGCTCACACGCCGTCCGATTTCCCCAACGGTGAGCGGCGCATCCGACCAGAGGTTCAGCATCACGAGGTATTGCGGATAGGTCAGCCCCAGAGGCTCCAGCAGTGGTTTGTAGACGCGTGTAAAGGCCTGCGACGCTGCATAGAGATCAAAACAGATCATCTGTTCCATGGGGTCATCTGCCACGACGTTGCTGCTCAGTTCGTTGTCCATACACCGCATTTATATCGCGAACGATTAAATCACAAGCTTGACAAAGCGCCCGTCAGACTTTTATATCGTACACGATTTAATCGCTCACATAGAACAGGAGGCAAATATGCCTAAAGAGATTTTATACCGCACCAGTGCAACCGCGACAGGTGGTGGCCGGGAAGGTACTTCCACTGTCGACGATGGCAGCTTCAGCGCAACACTGGTGACCCCGAAAGAACTGGGGGGCGCCGGCGGCGACGGCGTGAACCCCGAACAGCTGTTTGCAACCGGATACGCGGCATGCTTCCTCGGCGCGATGCGGTTCTATGCCGGACAGAAAAAGATCAGCGTGCCGGACAACGCGACCGTGAGTGTCAGTGTAGGCATCGGCCCCAGAGAAGATCCGGGGTTTGGCCTCGAAGTCGGGATCAGTGTTTCTCTTCCGGGTGTAAGCGCAGATATTGCTCAGGACCTGATTCAAGGCGCTCATGGTGTCTGCCCGTACAGCCACGCAACCAGGGGCAGCCTGACCATCACCCCGGTTCTTGCGTAATTCAATTCTGCATCGCCACAGCAGAAACAGCCGTGGCGATGCAAAAGCGTAGTTCGGGGAGTGCGTGGATTCCGGTAAGGCGCGACCTCTGCCCCCGATCTGCGCATGCCCCATCGCATCGCAACCCGGCACAGACAATTGGACGTCAGTGCCGGGAGGAAATCCCGGGGCGTATCGCGCTTTCCATAAGTTTGCATGACGTTGTCGCGAAACCCGACGAGGGGTCAGGCCAGGCATCGATGGAGTACAGTCGGTTCCGTACACCATCGGGTGGCAGACCGTTCCCGCCCCGGAAGAGGCAGTTTCCTCCCGGTCATTCTGGCGCGGACGGAAAAACCATTTCCGCCCTTTTCCGCAGTTCTGTCCGGACCTGCACCACAAAGCCGGCAGAACAGCCGGGCAACGCAACCGGGTTGCAGCTGGCACCAGGCAGATACAGTCGCAGTTTATCTCCCGGATGCCGTCAGAAACCGGGTGAGCCTGCTGTCCGGGTGCCTGAGCGCGTCAATCACATCGAAGTGGTGTCGTTCTGGCTCGACGACTGCTTCCACTCCCCACACGCGTGCGAGGCGCTCGGCGTTTTCGACGAATACCGGCCTTTCATCTGCGCCGACATGGATTTCCACCGGGATGTCTGGGGCCGGCATAAATACAGGGCTTTCCGCAGCGGCCTCATCGACATCCAGAGAAAGAATGTCGTTCATGGTGGTTTCTGTTAATGGGGTCAGGTCTGCTACGGGCGAAACCGGAGCAACACAGGCCAGACGCATCCGTACAGCTTCGGGCAGCACACCGGGTCCCGTCATACGTGACACCAGGTGTCCCCCTGCAGAGTGACCGGTAAGCGCAATTGGCCCCTCTGTCCGGTCCGCCACCGCTGTTACTGCCCGTGCGATCTGGCGGGTGATGTCCCGGATCCTGACATCAGGACACAGGTCATACCCGGGCATCGCAACAGACCAGCCCCGCGCCATGGCCCCACCCGCAAAATGTGACCAGATCGTGTGATCGAATGCTTTCCAGTACCCCCCGTGCACAAACACCACGGTACCCCGCGGATTACTTTCCGCGTTGAAGAAATCAAACACCTGACGCGGAGTGTCGCCATAGGAGACACCCGTTTCAGCCCGGCCTCCTAACCCGTCCCGAAAGGCTGCGGCATCGGCAGTCCAGCGCGGAAGAAAGCTGTCTGCGCCAGGTATGTAGGGAGCATTGGCATATGCGTCGTCCAGTGGCTTCATTTGTTACACCTGCAATTTGGGAACTGGACAATCATACCCAGAGTTGGTTTGAGAACTACAGCCATTTTCGTGGAGGACCCGAAATGAAAGATATTCTAAACACCGACCTGAAATCTCTGCTCAAAGACCCCTCTTTGCTGGAGACCCGCGCCTATATCGGTGGCGCATGGGTCGATGGGGAACAGGGCACGTTTGACGTAATAAACCCTGCCCGCGGGGACGTCATCGCCGAAGTTGCTGACCTGAGCCGCGCACAGGTCGCCGGCGCCATCGCACAGGCCGAAGCTGCCCAGAAAGCATGGGCCGCACGCCCCGCAAAAGAGCGGGCAGTCATCCTGCGCAAATGGTATGATCTTATGATGGAAAACGCCGACGATCTGGCGACCATCCTGACTGCCGAGCAGGGCAAACCCTTTGCCGAAGCCAAAGGCGAGATCGGTTATGGCGCAAGCTTCATCGAGTTCATGGGCGAGCAGGCCAAGCGGGTCTACGGCGAAACGATCCCGGGCCACCAGGCTGATAAGCGCATCACCGTTCTGAAACAGCCCATCGGTGTCGCCGCATCCATCACGCCGTGGAACTTTCCCAATGCAATGATCACGCGCAAAGCGGCCCCGGCCCTCGCGGTTGGCTGTTCCTTTGTGGCACGTCCCGCCAAGGAAACACCACTCAGCGCAATTGTGATGGGGGTCCTTGCCGAACGGGCGGGCATTCCCGCCGGGGTGTTCAACGTCGTTCCTTCATCGTCCTCATCCGAGATCGGCAAGGAATTCTGCGAGAACCCTGCAGTGCGTAAACTGACCTTCACCGGCTCGACAGAAGTAGGGCGAATCCTACTCAAACAGGCCGCGGACCAGGTGATGAAGTGTTCTATGGAACTGGGTGGCAACGCCCCCTTCATTGTCTTTGATGATGCCGATCTGGATGCCGCTGTCGAAGGTGCAATGATGTGCAAATTCCGCAACAACGGTCAGACCTGCGTCTGCGCGAACCGCATTTATGTGCAGGCTGGTGTCTATGATGCCTTTGCCGCGAAACTGAAGGTCGCGGTTGAGAACCTGAAGGTTGGCGATGGTCTTGAAGACGGTGTGACGACCGGCCCGCTGATCAACGCCGAAGCCGTGGACAAGGTTAAAGAGCACATGGAAGACGTTGTCGCTCATGGCGGCGCAGTCCTGACCGGCGGCAAGGCGCATGAAAAAGGCGGCACTTTCTTTGAACCAACCGTGGTCACAGGTGTGACCCAGGATATGAAAGTTGCTCAGGAAGAGACTTTTGGTCCACTGGCCCCGCTCTTCAGGTTCGAGGACGAGGATGAGGTTATCGCTATGGCGAATGACACGATCTTTGGTCTCGCATCGTATTTCTACGCCAAAGACCTCAGCCGAGTGTACAAAGTGGCCGAGGCGCTGGAGTACGGTATCGTCGGTGTAAACACCGGGATTATCTCGACCGAAGTCGGCCCTTTTGGTGGTGTCAAACAGTCCGGGCTGGGCCGCGAAGGCAGCCACCACGGTATCGAGGATTACCTCGAAATGAAGTACATCTGTATGTCCGTCTGACCGGAAAACCCATAATGTTACAAAGGGGCCGCTTTTTGCGGCCCCTTTTCTTTTGTTTGATTACAATTGGTTAAATCCAGATTTCGGTGGGAAACTATGCTTTTTGTGAACTTTGTTCACAAAACTGTTGATACAACGTCATCCGATCTCTAAGTGTTATGAACATTGTTCACAAAAGGAGATCTACAATGTTCATTCGCTCTGCCCTTGCTGGCCTCGCCCTTGTCGTAACTGCTGCTGCCGCCACAGCCGGCCCCAGTGGACAGCACTCCGCTCAGGCAGTGGAACACAGCGGTCAGGCCGCGAGCCACGCGGGTACTGCAGTGGTGTCCGGCGCCGCCACTGTTGCCTCAGTCCCTATCGTCGCTGTGGGTTCTGCGATCGCAATCACCGGCGCGGCTCTCGAAGAAGTCGGCACCAGCACGGTGCACACAGGCTCGGATCTCAGCCGTGTGGGTCAGCCCCATACTGTCAATATCATCGTGGCGCCCGGCGCGGCACCGACGCTCGACTGAGCTGAAAAACGAAAAGGAGATTTCATATGAAACGCATTTTTTGTGCCGCAATGATCATGCTTATGGCAATGCTTCCGACCCTCACACGGGCCGGAAGCACACAGGACACCAACCCGATGCTGAATGCCGGTGAGGTCGCGGCGTTTTCAACCGATGTGCAGAACGTTCTGGCCGCCCGCGGCGCGCATGTTGCTATCGTCGGACGCGTCGGACGCGACCCGGAGACATTGCCCGAAGGCATCAGGTATACGCACGTCGCCTACTGGGTTTATTCGCAGATGCTGCGCGACGACGGCACAACATACAAAGGCTACCGCGTCTACAATCTGTATCAGCAGGGCGATGACGGGCGGACAAGCCGCCTGATCCAGGACAGTCCGGAAGACTTCTTTGCCGGTGTATATGAACTGGACGCGGGTATCATTATTCCGGACAAACGCCTGCAAAAAAAGCTGCTGAACGTGATCGCAAGCCCCACCTACGCTCAGTTGCATAACCCCAGCTATTCAGTGCTCGCCAACCCTACCACCGCGCAATTCCAGAACTGCACTGAACACACACTGGATGTGCTGATGGCCAGTCTTTACGACACCACAAGCACGACGCTGATCAAAGCCAACATTGCGGCGTACTTTGATCCGCAACCGATCAAAATCGGGGGGATCAAACGTATCCTGGCACCGGCAGCCTCGCCTGCGCTGACAACAGTGGATCACAGCGGCACCGTGGCAACTGCGACTTTCAGTTCCATTGCCCGGTTCATGCGGGAGCACGATCTCGACGCCTCGATATATCGCCAGAGTCCGTCCGGCGCGGTTTCCTACCTGAATTGACAAGCCGGGGCCGATCCCACAAGACATCGGGTCATGACCACAGAGAAACCAATGTCCCGGCGGGATCGCAATCTCGCCGACATCCGCGAAAAAGCCACGGAGCTGGCCGAGCGCATCGTCCTTGAACACGGGGGCGATGCGCTTCATGCGCGGGGGCTGGCCAGGGAACTGAATATCTCTGTGGGTTCGCTCTATAACGCTTTTGGCGATCTCGACGGTGTGGTGCGCGCCGTGAACGTACGCTGTGCGGACCGTCTGGCTGACAGGTTGCGCAAGGCAGCGCGCGCGCAGGCCGCTGACCCGATTGCCCGGGTGAATGCGATTGGCGCTGCATATTTTGACTTCGCTCTGGCCGAGCCGCGACGCTGGTACATGCTGTTTGAGCGGGACTCTGATCTGCAGCTCGATCTGCGCGCACAGCAGCTGCAGGAAGGGCTTCTGGATATGCTGATCCGGGCTGGCGGAGGCGATCCGGATGATCGCCAGCACCGGGAATTTTATCTGATGCTCTGGGCGTCAGTGCACGGGATTGTCTCACTCGCCTGCCGGCCATCGATCACCATGATAGAGCCCGGATCCGCGCGCGCTTACATTGCATCGCTGATCCGGGCCGCATTCCGGAACTTTCCGGAAACCGATCCTAATTAGAAATCCCGACCGCGCGGTGCAGATACTGCAGATCGTCCAGCTGCCGCGCGAGAAATGCAGCGATATCAGCAAGCGGAATCTTAAGCGTCAGGCGGCGTTCATCGGGTGCAAAGCCTTCGTGAAAGCTGCCTGTTGCCGGCGCCTTGTCAAAGGCCGAGGGGCGCACAATCGTCCAGTCCAGACCACTGGCGCGCACCAGCTGTTCCTGCAACTCGTGATCGCGGAACACGGGTCGCAATAATGCGCCGAACATGATCCGCTTCCAGAAAAAATTGAGGTTTCCCCAGCTCTCGTGTGCACCAAGTGTTGACTGACAGATCAGGCGCTGAACGTCGTGTTTCTGCATCCCCCGGATAATATTCAGCGTCCCCTGCGATCGGATGACACTTTTGCGGTTCATGCCAGCACCGAGCGTCACCACCACTGCATCATGTCCGCGCACGGCATCGGCAACCGCGTCTGCGTCAAGAGCATCACCCGCGACGACCGCGAGACCGGGTCGTGTGGCGCCCACATTCACCGTGCGGCGCGCAAAGGCGGTGACGCTGTGTCCTTCTGCCAGAAGCTGGTCAGTGACGATTTTCCCCAGAGTGCCTGTTGCACCAAAGACGATGACTTTCATTCCAATCTCCGTTTCTCTTTATTGACACGGTGTAAAGTTGACATCGTGTCAATAGACTGTAACTTTACATCATGTCAAGCATCAAAAATCCGACCCGCGACAGAATTCTTTCCGCAACCTGGCAGCTTCTGGAGACAGAGGGAGCCGCTGCAGTGCGCATGTCCGATATCGCAAAGGCTGCAAAAATCAGCCGCCAGGCGCTCTATCTGCACTTCCCGAACCGGGCAGAACTGCTTGTCGCGACAGTGCGCTATCTTGACGAAGCACATGATGTTGAGGCCCGCCTGGCACCCAGCCGACAGGCTGCCGACGCACGCACCCGCCTGGCCGAATGGGTTGGTGCATGGGGTGGATACATCGGCGAGATTTACGGAGTGGCACGGGCACTGATGGCCATGCGCGATACAGATGCCGAAGCACGCGCTGCCTGGGACGACCGGATGCAGGCTGTGCGCCATGGTTGCGCGGCTGCGGTGCGCGCTTTGGCGACAGAAGGCCTTTTGCGCCCGGATCTTACCGAAGAGGAAGCAACAGATCTGTTGTGGACCCTGTTATCTGTCCCCTCATGGGAGCAGCTGTGTATAACGCAGGGGTGGTCTGCTGAACGCTATGTCGGGGTCATGCAATCCACGGCAGAGCGTCTGCTGATCGGCCACGCGCAATAAAGGGGCCACGCTGAACGTGGCCCCGGTGTAATTACCCTGGCAGGTTTCAGGCGGCAGCAGCGGCCTTATCGGTCCAGGCGTTCGCGCTGAATGCGGCATCCACTTCCGTTTCGGCAATGTGGTTGGTGTAGTTCGACAGAACCTTGAAGGCGGTCCCCAGAACAACTTCCAGAATAGTCTGCTTTGTGTAGCCAGCGTCCAGAAGCGCCTGAACCTGCGCGTCACCTGGCCAGCCGCGCGTTTCATTCACAACAATCGAGAACTGGCGCAGCGCTTCCAGCTTTGGATCACTTATCGGAGTGTTGTTGCGCAGCGCGTCAATGACATCTGACGGGACGCCGGCACCCTGCGAAATCGTTGTGTGCGCCGCCATACAGTAATTACAGCCGTTCAGCCGGTTGTTGGTCATCAGGATGATCTGACGCTCTGTCTCGGACAGGTCCGTCTTTCCGAAAATACCGGCGAGGGTCATGTAACCTTCGAGCAGGGCCGGTGCTTCTGCCATTGTCGCCAGCAGGTTCGGAACAAAGCCCATGTTTTTCTGTGCACCTTCCAGAAGTCTCGCGGATGCTTCAGGTGCGGATTCAGCTGTGTGTGTTGTAAATTCGGTCATGTCGGTCTCCATAGGTATCTGTTTGTTTATACCGTTCGGTATAATCCCCATGTAGGCTGTCTAAACCATTCGGTCAAGACATGGGTGCAATTTTCTTGAACGTTCGGTTTAAACCCTTATATCAGATGCAGCAGGCGACGCTGATGAGGCTCTGAATATGCCATGGGAAAAGACATTCGATCTCGACGAAGCCATTGACCGGGCGACCGAGGTCTTTGGCAAAAAAGGATATGATGCGACATCCATGTCGGATCTGACTGCGGCCATGAAGATCAACAAAGGCAGCCTTTACAACGCCTTCGGCTCGAAAAAGGAGCTCTTTGATCGGTCCCTTGCCCGATACGACCAGAAAAACCGTGCGGCCACACTGGCCAGCCTGCGGCAGCGATCCGATCCTGTCGCAGCGATTGAAGCGTTCTTTGACGGTCTTATCGAAGACGCCCGGAACGACCCGCGCAATCTGGGTTGTTTTGTGATCAATACCGCACAGGACCTGCCCAACCAGCCACCGGAAATCGTGCGGATCATTCAGGAATCGCTGGAAGATATTGAGCTGTTCTTTCGGGAAATGGTGAAAAAGGGCCAGAAAACGGGCCAGGTCCCGGATACCACTGATCCGGTCAGTACAGCTCATGCGCTGTTGTCTATGCTGGTCGGTCTGCGCCTGTTGTCACGTGGTGCCGTCGGTGTGCCCGTCCTGGAGGGCGTCCGCGACGGCGCGATGCGCCTTGTGCGGGGCGACACGTAAAAAGGGCGCGACCCCAGAGCCGCGCCCCACTGTCAGCAGTGGCTGACCCGGTCAGTTAACAGACTTGGCGTCTACCACGTCTTTCTCGATCCGTTTCGTGGACGAAATCGCGATCTGACGCGGCTTGAGTGCTTCGGGCACTTCGCGTTCCAGATCAATGTTCAGCATACCGTCAACATGCGCCGCGCCTGTGACCTTTACATGGTCTGCCAGGTGGAAACGGCGCTCGAAGGCACGTGTCGCGATGCCACGGTGCAGATACGAACGACCTGCGTCGTCCTCGGCTTTGCGGGCCGATACGATCAGGGCGTTCTCACGCACCTCAACGGAGAGGTCCTCGTCGGAAAAGCCGGCAACCGCGATCGAAATCCGGTAGGCGTCATCGTCGAGCTTTTCAATATTGTAGGGCGGATACGAAGGCTGTGTGCCTTCGGTGGTCAGCACCCGGTCCATCAGGTCAGCAATCTGATCAAAGCCAACAGTGGCACGGTAGAGTGGTGCAAAATCAAAAGTACGCATAGTTCATCCTCTTTTCTGAGCGATAATCTCCGGACGCTCCTTTAAGGACGCGCCGCGGCGTTGGTATCTGACCGGGCCCTGAACAGGCACCCGGTACGACCTCAATGTGGGAATGGTTCGGCGCCTTTCAAGACCCCCCGGGACGAACAAATTTAGCACCGCCGGAAACCGGATTTTCCCGGCTGCCGGCGGTCAGTCTGCGGATCTGTGCCACGGGCCGGGGTGCGTTCGCGCGCATCTGGCGCTTCAGATCTGCAACCACCGACGGCAGGGACATGCCATATGTTACCCGTTTGCCATCATAGGACCCCATGCCCGACACGACAGACACGATCTGTCCACGACCGTTTTTGTGCGTGAAAACCGGCGCTCCGGACGACCCGAACGTGACATCGCAGTTCATGACCAGAACGCCCTGATACTCCTGCAGCAGTTTACAGACTTCCTGGCGCGACGGAATTTCCGAGCGTCCACGACCGTAGGACACAACGCTGACCGCGCCCCCGGTCACCCGGTCGCCATGCAGCACAAACGGATCGAGTTCATGTGTCGGAATGGGCTGCGCGAGCCGGAGCAGAGCAACATCGTGCCGCACATTCGCAACGGACATGCCATTTGCCGGATCGTACATTCTGTGTGGTTCAATCTGGAGGATGCCGCGCTCTGCGGCGGCATGTCCGTTGCGCAGTCCCGCACGAAACGTCAGATCGGGGGCATTCAGCAATTCACCGGTCCGCGGCGAATATACGCAGTGAGCCGCCGTCAGAACGAATTCGGGCGAGATCAGGGTCGCAGTGCAAAAGCCTGTGTCGTTTGCGTCAAGCCGCCCCACTGCCTGCCAGACCAGTGCATCATTGGCACCGTCCAATCCCCGGAGCCGTGTCGTCGACTGCTGCGCATCCAGCGGGGTCGGCACTGATGTCAGAACAAACAGGCACATGGTGGCCGACAGCAGGCTGCGAAACATCGTCTCAGTCCTCGCCCGGCCGTACAAATTTTGCTCCTGTCTCCCGACGGCTGTCTCCGACGGTGACACGGCTGACAGGTCTGGTCTCCTGATAGACGCCCTTGCCTGCGTCGAGTTCACTGCGCAGGAAGGCCAGCGGACCGCTGAGTGCTGTACCCAGCGAGACGTTCTGACCATCCAGTTCGGCCTTGGCGGACACCACTGAAACGATATGCGCTTTGCCATCGGAAAAAGTGAAAATAGGCGCGCCGGAGGATCCGAAATCAACCGTGCACGAAGTTACAAGAACCCCTTCCTGGCGCGCGAGAACGCGGCACACTTCCTGCAGCGACGGTGCTTCGGACCGGTCGCGGGCATAACTGACAACTCCGACACGCGCGCCCTTGCGCGGCCGCGACGCTGTCTCAAAAGGTTCGATGGTGGTGTTCCGGATCGGTCTCACCAGTTCAAGCAGGGCGACGTCATTGCGCACCCGTGACGACGACACCTGTTCGTCATACTCGTAATCAGGATGCACAACCGCGCGACGCACCTTGCGATAGGCAGATGCGCGGCCGTTTCGCCACCCCGCGAGGAACTCCACGGTTTCGTGATTGATCCTCTCGCCTGATGACTTGTCAAAAAGACAATGCGCCGCCGTCAGCACCAGATCAGGTCCGATCAGGGACCCGGTGCAAAAACCCGCGCCGCCAATGTCCAGACGACCTACGGCTTCCCAGGGGGACGCATCGATCCCTGCCTCAAGTGACCGCAGCTTATCGTCCTGTGCAATTGCACCGGTCGTTGCGACGGTAACAACAGCCGCCAGAATTACCCATTTCCACACAGAAAAAATCCTCTCAATGGAGGAAATAACTATCGGAAATGTGCGGCAGAAATGGGGCCATCGCAGCCCGATTGCCCCCTAATCTGTTAACGGTTCGTCGCCATTTTTTCAACGAAGGCGCGGAATTTCAGACCGTGGGTTGAAACCTTCTACCAGGGCGGGAGGCTTCGGTCCGCCGGTGGCCCAGTCGAGCAATTCGACCGTATGCACAATCGGCACCTGAGTCGCGGATCCGATCTGCATCATGCAACCGATGTTACCGGCGGCGATGATATCCGGGTTCTTTGCCTCAAGAGTGCGGACTTTGCGAGCTTTGAGCTTGCCGGAAATCTCAGGCTGCATCAGGTTGTACGTCCCGGCCGATCCACAGCACAGATGCGGGTCCGCGGGTTCGACCACGGTAAATCCCGCTTTGCGCAGCAGGTCTTTGGGAAACGTCTTGATCTTCTGACCATGCTGCAGCGAGCAGGCTGCGTGGTAGGCAACAACAGTCTCTTTATCTTCACCCTCGGGCAGTTCCAGCTGCATCAGCAGTTCAGAGATATCCATGGCAATGCCGGCAACACGCCCGGCATCTGCCGCGAGCGCATCGTTGCGGAACATATGGCCGTAATCCTTGACCGTCGTTCCACATCCCGAAGTATTTACGACAATTGCGTCCAGACCGCCCCCGTCCATCTCACGGGCCCAGGCCCGTATGTTTTTCGCGGCTGTCGCATGGCTTTCGTCACTCTTACCCATATGGTGGGTCAGTGCGCCGCAACAGCCCGCACCCTCAGCCACCACAACCTCGCACCCCAGACGTGTCAGCAGGCGGATCGTCGCGTCGTTGATATCGGTGTTCAGCGCCTTTTGCGCACAACCCGTCATCAGCGCCACGCGTTTGCGGCGTGGTTGTTCGGACGGAAAGGTCTGCGGATCATCATTCCGGCTGACAGGCGGGATAGTCTTCGGCGCCATTTCCAGCATCGCACGCAACCGTGCATCAGGCATGAGCCGCGCGAACGGCCGGCCAATCTTGGCCCCCAGAAGAGCGATGCGGAACCGCATCGGATAAGGCAGAACGCGCGCCAGTATCCAGCGTAGGGCGCGGTCTCCAAAAGGACGCTTATAGCGCTGTTCAATGTACTCGCGGGCGTGATCCACCAGATGCATGTAGTGTACGCCGGAAGGACAGGTCGTCATACAGGCGAGGCACGACAGGCACCTGTCTATATGCATGACCGTTTTCTCGTCGGGGTCCCTGTCGTTCTCGAGCATGTCCTTGATCAGGTAGATGCGGCCGCGCGGACTGTCGAGTTCGTCACCAAGCACCTGGTACGTCGGGCAGGTCGCCGTGCAGAAACCGCAATGCACGCAAGTGCGCAGGATCTGATTGCTGCGCTCGATTGCCGGGTCTTTGAGCTGCTCAGGAGTAAAGGTCGTCTGCATTTCATCTGCCCTTATGGAGAAGAAGTCGTTTTGTCACCGCACGGCGTATCGCACCGCAATCATTCATGTCCCATCAGCCCGGTGTTCAGAATGCCGCGCGGGTCGAACCTTTGGCGCAGCCCGGCACTCAGCCTGGCGACGCCGGGCGCTTCCGGCTGGAATGTACCGAGCTTTGACTTTGTTTCTGCTGAGGCCCGGACCAGCGTGGCATGCCCGTCAAAGCTGCCGAGTTTCGCACGCAGGTCGCTGCCAGACCGTGTGCGGAACCAGATCAGCCCGCCGCCCCAGTCGCAGAAGCACTCCTCCGCCTCTGATGCGGCTTCAAGCGCGGGACCATCGGACGGTTTGCAGGACACCCGCCAGACATCACCTTCTGCTTCCGAGAACTTTCCGGCATCACGCACGCCCTCCCAGAACCAGTCAGACATTTCCTGCGGAACAATCTCCATATCTGTTTTTCTGTCTGAAAACATGGTTCTGAGCTTTTCGAGCCGATAGGCTACAGAGGCTTCAAAGCCCTCAACACGCAGAGCCGTAATGGGCGCATCATCCAGGATTTTGGCGCAATGCGCGGCACCGGTGACCTCATAAGGCGAGCCCATCGCAGCCGACATCACTTCGACAGCGTCACGGTTGCTGAGGTTTCGCAACATGAGGGTGCCGCTCGTCTCGGGCACCGGCAGCACCTTCAGAGACACTTCCGTCAGGACGCCCAGGGTCCCGCAGGAACCACACATCAGCTTGACCAGGTCATATCCCGTCACGTTTTTCATGACGCGGCCGCCGTTTTTGATGATATTGCCTGCGCCGTCGACAAATCTGACCCCCAGCGCGTAATCACGGGCAGCACCGCCCTGGATTCGGCGCGGACCGCTGATGTTCGCAGAAATCACGCCGCCCAGTGTCGGAGTGCCTGTTGTGCCCAACAGTTTGCGGTGGTCCATTGGCTCAAACGCCAGTCGCTGGTTTTCTGCAGCAAGAGCCGCATCTATATCGGACAGCGGTGTGCCTGCGCCCGCCACGATCGTCAGCGCACCCGGTTCATACAGTGAAATTCCGGAAAGACCGCCGGTCTCCAGCGGCGCGTAGCCTCCGGACATTCCCCTGGTTCCGCCACCCCGCACAGAAAGGGGCCCGGTCGCAGATTTTATCACATCGGCCAGAGCCGCTTCGGTGTCGGGTTTTGTCATCTGGTTGCTCCGGATCTTTCTGGCACCTGGTGCTTATTCCGCCGCTACCGGCAGGCTGCGTCGGGAGGCGGAGACATCCAGCGGGAATACCTTTGCCGGATTCAGGAGCCACTGCGGGTCAAATACATCCTTCACCGCCATCTGTGCCTCAAGGTCCTCGGGCGCGTACTGATAGCTCATCAGATCGCGTTTTTCGATGCCAACGCCATGTTCTCCGGTCAGGCAGCCGCCCGCTTCGACACAAAGTTTGAGAATTTCGGCACCGAATTCCTCGCACAGCTCCAGATCACCGGGTTTGTTGGCATCAAAAAGGATCAGCGGGTGCATGTTCCCGTCTCCGGCATGAAACACATTTCCGACCTTAAGGCCAAACTGCTCGGACATTTCGCTGATACGCCGCAGCACGAAAGGCAGCGAGCTGACCGGAATCGTGCCGTCGAGACACATGTAGTCGTTGATCTGACCCATGGCGCCGAACGCAGACTTGCGTCCCAGCCAGATCCGCGCACTTTCGTCGGCAGAGGTGCTTTCCCGCAGCTCCACCGGGTTGTGGCGACGCGCGATTTCCATAATCAGGGACAGCTGGTGGTCGATTTCGGCTTCGGAGCCCTCGACTTCGACAATCAGCAGAGCCTCGCACATGGGGTACCCGGCCTGTGCAAATGCTTCGGTTGCTTCGATACAGGGACGGTCCATAAATTCGATCGCAACAGGCAGGACGCCGGCCTTGATGATGTCACTGACACAAGCGCCGGCCACTTCGTTATCGTCAAAACCCATCAGAACCGGGCGCGCGCCCTCGGGTTTTGGCAGAATGCGCAGGGTTGCCTCGGTCACGACCCCCAGCTGACCTTCTGATCCACAGATCAGACCCAGCAGATCAAGCCCGCCGCTGTCCATGTGCGCTCCACCGATCTCGACAACTTCGCCGTCCATCATCACCATGGTCACACCCATGAGATTATTGGTGGTCACACCATATTTAAGGCAATGCGCCCCGCCGGAATTCATCGCAATATTGCCGGCAATCGCGCAGGCAAGCTGACTGGACGGATCGGGAGCATAGAAAAAACCGTTTTCCTCAACAGCGCCTGTGACGCTGAGATTGGTGCGGCCGGTCTGCACACGGATCACACGGTTGGCGTAATCCGTATCCAGAACGTCATTCATGCGCGCAACCCCGAGGATGACACAATCCGCAGTGGGCAGCGCCCCGCCGGCCAGCGACGTACCGGATCCGCGCGGCACGACCGGCACACCCTCCTCGTGACAGATCCGCAGGACGTCGGAAACTTCCTGTGTACTGGACGGCAGAACAGCAACCATGGGCGGGCACTTATAGGCCGTCAGCGCGTCACATTCGTAGGCACGGGTTTCGGAGACTTCAGAAATGACAGCATCCACAGGCAGAACGGCTCTCAGGCGCTCCACGACGCGGGACTTTCGGGCCAGAATGGCCTGATCGGGAATCGGCATTTCCATGTGACTTCCTCCGTTTGGTAAAATAATATTACCAATTTCTCCCATTGGCAAGTTTAATTGAACCTGCGACATGCTGACACCATGACATTCGCAGACCGTATCGCCCTTTTTACGCCGCTTGACTACGCGGCAGTTGCCCTGCTTTTTCTGTGCTGGCTGGGCATCGGCTGGCGGATCGAGCATCCGGGCAAAAAGCACCTGTCGACCTCCGTCCTGATGGCAGACTACCGGCGAGAGTGGATGAAACAGATGGTCACCCGCGATCCGCGCATCTTTGATGCGCAGGTCCTGGCCAGCCTGCGCGAAGGCACCGCATTCTTTGCCTCGACCTCGGTGATTGCAATCGGCGGCACGCTTGCTCTGATCGGGAACGCCGAGAAACTGGGCGGTGTAGCGAGCGAAATCACTCTGATGGACCACCCGGCTATTGTCTGGGAGCTCAAACTGCTGGTCGTCACGCTGTTGCTGACAAATGCCTTTCTCAAATTTGTCTGGTCGAACCGGCTTTTCGGCTATTGCTCGGTTCTCATTGCCTCTGTGCCGAATGATCCCGAGCATCCACAGGCCTATCCGCGCGCGACCCAGGCGGCAGAGATCAATGTCACCCTGGCGCGCAGCTTCAATCGCGGTCTGCGGTCAATCTATTTTGCGCTTGCCTGTGCGGCCTGGCTTGCTGGTCCGGTTGCCCTGATCGCGGCAACCCTGATCACGCTTGTGGTGATCTGGCGCAGGGAATTTGCATCGCACTCTCGCAAAATTCTCCTGAACGGCTAAATAACAGATCAGATACAAAACTGGTTCGGGTACGAAAATGAAACGTTTACTGGTTGCGGCGCTGATGCTGACAGCGCTGCCGGTTATGGCGGCAGAGCCGAAAATCGAGAATGTCAAAGTGCAGCGCACCGGGGACACCTGGCGGTTTGACGTGACCATCTCACATCCCGATACGGGCTGGGACCACTATGCAGATGGCTGGCGCGTTCTGGACATGGACGGCAATGAGCTGGGCATGCGCGTCCTTGTGCATCCGCATGTGGACGAACAACCGTTTACGCGTTCGTTGTCAGGGGTGCGCATTCCAGAAGGCACGACACAGGTGCGCATACAGGCGCGAGACCTGCCGGGCGGCTGGAACAGCGGTTCTGTGACGGTCAATCTGCGCTGACAGCAGCGTCCGCCGTGCGGACGATGCTGACTTTTTCTGGCTTCTGTTCTAACGTTCCCAAGCGGAGGAACAGCTATGTCAGAGCGATTGGTTGGTGGATGCAAATGTGGGTCGGTTCGCTACGAAGGAACCCGTCTGGATGTCCCGATGTTTCGTTGTCACTGCCGTGATTGCCAGCAACTCACCGGATCAGGGCATTCCGAGATGATGCCCCTCGCACTCGACAGCTTTTCGATAACAAATACCTGCAAAACCTACCGGATGACCGGTGGATCAGGTCAGTCAACGTTCAGTGGATTCTGTCCGAATTGTGGATCACAGATTACGCGCAACAGCCAACGGATGAGTGACCGGATATACGTGCATGCGTCTTCGCTGGACGACCCAGGCAAATATGCACCAGAAAAATCGATTTACCCCAACTCTGCGCAGGTGTGGGATGAAGCATCGGTCATTCAGGGTTAATCTGGCTTCAAACCAGACTTACAAACAGCACCGGGTCATCACACCCTGTGATAGGGCGCACCAGCCAGGATCGAAGCTGCCCGGTAGAGCTGCTCTGAAAGCATCACGCGTACCAGCATGTGCGGCCAGACCATTTTCCCGAAAGACAGCGCATAATCCGCCTCCGCCCGCAGCGACGGATCAATCCCGTCGGCGCCACCGATAACCAGCGCCAGATCACGGCGGCCCTGATCGCGCCAGCCTGCGAGCCTTTGTGCAAAATGCGGGGAGGTGTCTGCTGTGCCGCGTTCGTCCAGCACCGCCAGCAGGGCACCATCGGGAATAGCCTTGCGGATTGCTCCTGCCTCTGTCGCCATTCCGCCGCCTTTGCGGTCGTCCACCTCGATCACCTGCGCAGGCCCAAGGCCCAGCGCGCGGCCGGTACGGTCAAAGCGTTTCAGATAGTCGCCAATAAGGTCTTTTTCCGGTCCGGCGCGCAGACGCCCGACCGCAATAACATGCACACGCATGGTGGCTCAGCCGCTGATCCGGACGGGATCAGCCGGCAGCAGCTCCGGGACCAGACACAGGCTGCCACATCTTTTCGAGCTGATAGAACTCGCGCACTTCCGGACGGAAAACGTGCACGATGACATCGCCTGTATCGATGAGCACCCAGTCACCTGCATCCTTTCCCTCCATCTTTGCTGTGCGGCCATAGGTGTCTTTGATGGTCTGCGCCAGCTTTTCCGAAATCGACGCAACCTGGCGCGTGGAGCGCCCCGAGCATACGACCATATAGTCGCCGATCTCGGTCTTGCCGCGCAGATCAATCTGCACAACATCTTCGGCTTTGTCATCGGAAAGGGATTTGAGGATTGTTTCCAGCAGATCATCGCTGGTGCTTGTGTCGGTAGCAGTGGCCATCACTGCCGACCCGTTTTGAGCAGCCGGAGCTGCATCAGCATGTATAGACAGGACATTGTCCTCCTTTGATCGCGCCGCCGGACCCCCGGCGCTGGGGATAGCCCGAATTTAGCAATATGCACACGACAATTCAATGACGGTGCAGAAAACACAGCGTTCACACAGCATTTCTGCCCGGTCAGGCGGCGGCCGTCCGCTGGTCTCCGGGCACATTCCCCAGAGCGGACAGCCAGCCCGCGTCAAGTTCTGCCAGTGCCGCGGGATCAAAGCGGTCAGCAACTTCCCAGTAGCGGCCTGAGGGAACATCATACCCCAGTGCCGTTTCGCGCCGCAAAAGCCGCCCGACAGCAGATGTATCCGGCAGCTTCATATCGGGCTGACGCAGGTCTTCCGCGCGCGCGCGGGGGAACAGCAGCCGGCTGGGGGCTGTCGACAGGTTCACGCAGGCACAGCCCTGTTCGGCGGCGAGCAGCGCCAGACGCGCGGATTTCGCACCAAGATCCTGCAGCGTCACATCGGGTCGCAGCGGATCGGCAGTGCCGGTGCCATAGAAATGGGTCGGGCCGGTCCGCGGATAAACCATATCGCAGCCCATCCAGGCAATTTTCCGCGGTTTCAGCGTGTGCAGCGCCCAGTAGCCCGCTGTGAACGCCATCGTGCCGCCCGCAAAAACGAACCCACCCAGAGCGTTCTGAGCGGGGACAAAATCCTCGGCTCCGACAATGCGCTGGCCACGGCGCAGTGTCGTGGGGCGGCGGTCCTCGGGGAAATCCTCCGGGCAGATCAGATCATCCCAGTCACTGCGCAGTTTCCACGCGTTGTTGATTACCACGACGCGGTCAAAACAGGTTTTCGGCCAGTCCTGTGCCTCGATGGCGTTGGGACCACTGCCGAGGATCAGAACTGTGTCTGTCTGGCTGCGCATAACGCCCTCCACTCGGTGAGGCCTAAAGATTAGACCGTGGCGGCCCCTCGACAACCCCGGCCGTCTCAGTCGGCCGCGGCAGCGGGCGGTTCGTCGTTCAGCATCCGCACCTCGCGCTGCGGGAACGGGATCGAGATATCGTTTTCCTTGAAGGCGTCCCAGAGCGCCAGGTAAACGTTTCCGCGGATGTTGGTCAGCCCGCCGGTGGGGTCACGGATCCAGAAACGCAGGATGTAATCAACCGAACTGTCGCCAAACCCCACGATATGACAGACCGGCAGCTTTGGATGAGACAGAACTCGGTCCACGTCTGCGGCGGCCTCAATGGCCAGACGTCGCACCAGATGCGGATCACAGCCATATGACGTGCCGAAAAAGATATCGAGGCGAACATACTCATCAGAATGAGACCAGTTCACCACCTGACCGGTGATCAGGTCCTCATTCGGGATCAGGTATTCCCTGCCGTCCCGCGTCACGACGCTGACATACCGTGCGCCCAGCGAGTTTATCCATCCGAAGGTCTCGCCCAGACTGATCACGTCCCCCGGCTTGATGGACTTATCCAGCAGGATAATGACGCCCGAAACCAGATTGGAGACGACTTTCTGCAGGCCAAAACCGAGGCCCACACCGATCGCACCCGAAAGCACGGCAAGGCCGGTCAGATCCAGCCCGACTGCTTTGACCCCCAGAAAGAACGCACAGCCGTAGAAAACAACCTGCACGCCTTTGACAGCCAGCACCTGCATTGACGGGCTGATGTCTTCATTCGAGCGGATACGGGCCGCTGTGGTCTTGCTGGTAATGCGTGCCAGTGCCAGCAGAGCGCCGATCACGGCAATCGCTGTGATTACGCCAAGAAGCGAGATCCGGAAATCGCCGACCTCCAGTGCCACATCATCCAGAAACTCCGCCGCTACCGAGGACAGATCGAGGAAATGGAGCGTTGCCCAGATCCACAGTGCCCATGTCACGATGCGTCGCAGTGGCCTGTTACGCACCAGCTGTGCTGCAAAGGCAATACACACCCAGACCGTGGCCAGGGATGCGGCGATTCCGATGAGATGAGACCGCGAAGGCCAGGTGACCTGCTGCATTACCGTGTAAATGGCATAGGACAGCACTGCAAAAAGGATCAGACCCATGCGCCGCTTGATCTGAACGACGAGGCGGAGCTGCCATTTGGACCAGCCCTCTCTGCGACGGACCCAGTTGTCCAGCGTCGTGCCACAGAAACTGTGGAACAGCCAGCTGAGCGCGATCAGTGCGAGGATTATGATGACCTGGTTCTGGCGCCAGCCGGGCGTCACTACGGTAACGAAAAAACTGACGGTCAGATGCCAGATTTCACTGACGGACATCAGTGCTCCGGCAAACTGATCGGGGTCGAATTCCAGAATGTTTTCCTGCTCCATAAGCTTAGAGTTACACAGCAGGCCACCCGCTACAACCGCACAGCGTCCGGCAGTCCGGGTGCTTGCCTGCAGCCCCCTGACACGGTAAGTACCGCGGCATGTCTTACCGTGCGCATATCAGAATCGAACTGTCCGACCGTGCACGTCTGCGCGAGCGCTTCTTCGGCGTGACGCATACGGCGAAAGCACGCCTGTAAGCACGCCCGCCTGACAGACCCTGACCCTTTTCAAAAACGGGAGTGGACCGATGTCCCCCAAAACACTCTATGATAAAATCTGGGATGCCCATGTCGCGCATGAAGCCGACGATGGCACCTGCCTGCTCTATATCGACCGCCATCTTGTGCACGAAGTGACGAGCCCACAGGCCTTTGAGGGTCTTCGGATGACGGGTCGGAGTGTCCGTGCGCCGGATAAAACAATCGCCGTGCCGGACCACAACGTGCCCACCACGCCGGGCCGCGAGAACCCCGAGAACATGACAGAGGACAGCGCCATTCAGGTTGCGGCCCTCGACACCAATGCCCGCGAGTTCGGTATCCACTATTATCCGGTATCTGACATCCGTCAGGGCATCGTTCATATCGTGGGCCCTGAACAGGGCTGGACCCTGCCTGGCATGACGGTCGTATGCGGTGACAGCCACACCGCGACACACGGTGCTTTTGGTGCGCTGGCGCACGGGATCGGCACGTCCGAGGTGGAACATGTGCTGGCCACCCAGACGCTGATCCAGAAAAAATCGAAAAACATGAAAGTCGAGATTACCGGCAAGCTGCGTCCCGGCGTCACCGCCAAGGACATCACGCTGTCAGTGATCGGGGCGACCGGTACTGCCGGCGGCACCGGCTATGTGATCGAATATTGCGGCGAAGCCATTCGCGATCTGTCCATGGAAGGCCGCATGACGGTCTGCAATATGGCAATCGAGGGCGGCGCACGCGCTGGTCTGATCGCGCCGGATGAAAAGACGTTTGAGTACTGCAGGGGCCGTCCGCACGCACCGAAAGGTGCTCAGTGGGAAGCCGCCATGGACTGGTGGAAAACGCTCTATTCCGACGACGACGCTCATTGGGACAAGGTCATCATCCTCAAAGGAGAAGACATCGCGCCGGTCGTGACCTGGGGCACATCTCCTGAAGACGTTCTGCCGATCACGGCAAATGTACCATCTGCCGATGACTTTGACGGTGGCAAGGTTGGTGCCGCACAGCGCTCTCTGGACTATATGGGCCTGACGCCGGGCACGCCGCTGTCCGAAGTTGAAATCGACACTGTGTTCATCGGCTCGTGCACCAACGGCCGGATTGAGGATCTGAGGGCGGCGGCAGAAATCCTCAAAGGCAAAAAGAAAAAAGACGGGCTGCGGGCGATGGTCGTGCCGGGCTCGGGCCTTGTGCGCGCCCAGGCCGAAGAAGAAGGTCTTGCTGACATCTTCCGTGATGCCGGTTTTGAATGGCGGCTTGCCGGGTGTTCCATGTGCCTTGCCATGAACCCCGATCAGCTCCAGCCGGGCGAGCGCTGCGCTGCCACGTCGAACCGGAACTTTGAGGGCCGTCAGGGCAGAGGTGGGCGCACTCACCTGATGTCCCCTGCGATGGCCGCTGCGGCGGCGCTGACAGGCAAACTTACTGATGTCCGCAGCCTGATGTGATACCTGCATGAAAATCTGAAACCGCCCGGCTCTGACCGGGCGTTTTCAGTTGGGGCGACCCTTTCCACAGCAAATAACTTTTGCCGGATTTTTCGGATGCAGCCGGCGGGAAAACTTGGATTTTCGGCAAACCGCAATCAGTCAGAATATTTTCCTTGATCCGTTCTAAGTGGGCCGAAACCATTGGTTTTTAAGGATCTGAGCTGATTCTGGTCGAGAAAATGACACATTTATGTCAAATTTTGCTTAACTTTAGGCGATTCTCCGCTTATAAGAATTCCACGTGAATGTTCCTGCGGCAAGCGGCAGGTGGTAACAAATTCTCAGAAGTGTCGTAGCACAGTTGCTGCGGCACTTTTTTGTTTGCAGGACAGCTCTGGGAATTCATCTGGGGGGTGGCCCTGCAGGGCGCCGGCTGGTTGCAAGGCATGCTGAAATAGTGCATCACCGGCGCAACGGCGCAGCCGTCAATCCGACCATGAAAACCGGGGCAGAATCACCGCCGTCCCGGCGAGGAGAAGCCAGATGGACCAGTTCACAACACTCACCGGCATCGCAGCACCGATGCCACTGATCAATATCGACACGGATATGATCATCCCCAAGCAGTTCCTCAAAACCATCAAACGGTCTGGTCTGGGCGTTAACCTGTTTGACGAGATGCGCTATGATGACGATGGAAACGAAATCCCGGACTTTGTTCTGAACCAGGATGCATACCGCAAAGCGGAGATCATCGTGGCAGGTGACAACTTTGGCTGCGGATCCTCGCGCGAACACGCTCCGTGGGCGATCAAGGACTTCGGCATCCGCTGCGTGATTGCGCCGTCTTTTGCGGATATCTTTTACAACAACTGCTTTAAAAACGGCATCCTGCCAATTGCTCTGCCTCAGGAACAGGTCGACGTCCTGATGAAGGATGCTGAAAAAGGTGCGAACGCCCGGATGAGCATTGATCTGGATGCCCAGACCATCACCACCTCGGACGGTGAAAGCTTCAGCTTTGAAGTCGATGCTTTCAAAAAGCACTGCCTGATGAATGGTCTCGACGACATTGGCCTGACCATGGAAAAGGCCGCATCGATCGACAGTTTCGAGAGTGCCGCCTCCCAGGCCCGGCCCTGGGTCTGACGCCTTTCCTGCCTGCTCAGTAAAAATGCCCGTGCCGGTTTGCCCCGGCGCGGGCATTTTTCATGGCTCGACCAACAGGGAAACAATCATTTGTCCGACAGGTCGGTGTCATTAAATGGTTAACGTCGCCTTGTGGTGACATTTCCCGCCTGCACAAGATGTTGCGCAATGCCAGTATTTCGCCACAGATTTGATGCAGGAACGCACCACTCCTTCCCTCAAAACGCCTCACCGATTGCGTCTTGTTAACCACGACACTTGCAGAACTTAGACGAATGATGGCACAAATGGGGCAAGAATGAGGCAGACCACCGCCCCGGTGGCATCAAGTTGGAACAAGAACGCGGCTTTGTATCGCTTCTGGCCAGTTTGAAGGGAAAGAGACGAATGTTCGTACGTATGTCGGGCGCAGCCCTGCGTGGACTATTGGTAGCGCTGTTGATTGCAACCCCAGCTCTGATGCTGCGTGATGTTGCTTCAGATCAGTCGCAGATTGTTGTGCTCGTGGCGCTTCTCGCCGCTTTCCTGACCTTTGTGGAATACAACTCCAATGCACCCAGCATTGTCGAATTCCGGGACGCGGCACCCTTTAACCGACTGAGATTCGTTACTCTTTTCGCGACACTGATCGTTCTGACCGCCATTTCGCGCGGCAAGGTCGACCCGACATCGATCACACAGGGCCTGACGGCTTTGGGCACGATTGTGGGCAATGCAATCGATTTCCCGTTCTCGCCCGTTCGCCTGATCGTCCTTATGCTGCCCTATGATGCGCGGCCCGGCCTGATTACGGATGTACGGACCGCTGCCGGCATGTCCTATCTGATTTCTCTGGTTGCGATGGCCTGGTTTGTCGCGATGGTGCGCTGGGGCCGCTGGCCGATCCGCCACGGTTCTTTCAATGTCTGGGTCAACCTGCCCCTGTTTGACCCCACTGCCGGAGGCGATGTTCTTTTCCGCCTTCAGCGCGATGCGCGGGTTAACATTGCACTTGGCTTCCTGCTGCCCTTTGTTATCCCGGCTGTGGTCAAAGCGACCTCTGATCTGGTAGACCCGATCACACTGGAGAACCCGCAAACCCTTATCTGGACTATCACAGCATGGGCCTTCCTTCCTGCGAGCATGATCATGCGCGGCATTGCCATGATGCGGATTGCCAGCATGATCGAGGAAAAGCGTCGTCGCGCCTATGCCACGGCCGCCGAAGAAGGTGGTTTTCAGACAGCCTGACGGCCGTTCTGCTCTTAGCGGCGAGTGCTGCCGCTGGCGACACGCTTCGGATTGCGACCTATAACACTGAACTTCAGCGCGATGGCCCGGGCCTTCTGCTCCGCGATATCCTGCGTGGCGGAGACCCGCAGGTGGATGCGGTTGTGTCGGTTATTTCCGAAGTTGCCCCCGATATCCTGGTTATTCAGGGATTTGACTATGACCTGACGGGGGCAGCGCTCGGGGCATTTGCAGACCTGCTGCGGGAAAACGGCGTGAACTACCCCCACCTTTTTGCGGGACGCCCGAATACAGGAATGGCTACCGGTCTCGACATGGACGGTGACAGACGGCGCGGAGATCCGCGCGACGCTCAGGGATATGGCCGCTTTTCCGGGCAGGGCGGCATGGCTGTTCTGTCCCGTTTTCCTGTTCTGGAGGATCAGGTCCAGGATTATTCCGCAATGCTGTGGCGCGATTTTCCTGATGCTTTGCTGCCGGAAACGCCTGCCGGGCCTTTCCCCTCAGAAGAAGCGCAGGCAGTTCAGAGATTGTCCACGACCGCACACTGGGTTGTCCCGGTAAATGTGCCTGGCACGGGCCGACTGGACCTGCTGACCTTTCACGCCAGCCCGCCGGTGTTCGACGGGCCCGAAGACCGCAATGGTCGGCGTAACCACGACGAGATCAGGTTCTGGAAGCTTTATCTGGACGGTGTGTTCGGCCCGGTGCCACCGGGCGATTTCGTGCTGCTGGGCGATACCAACCAGGACCCGAACAGCGGGTCAGGCCTCAAAGAGGCGATCCGCGGGCTTCTGAACGATCCGCGTCTTCAGGACCCTGAACCATCAAGCGACGGCAGCGCCGCAATCACCGGCGATCCGTATGACACGGCAGACTGGGACGACCCGGTCCCGGGTAACCTGCGCGTTGACTATGTTCTGCCTTCTGCAAATCTGCAGGTCACGGACACCGGAGTCTGGTGGCCTGATCCTGGCACCGAAGCCGGGCAAACTGCAGCACTGGCCAGTCGTCACAAACTGGTCTGGACAGACATCTCGCGCTGAACCGGTCGCCAGCGGAACCAAAGCTCCAGTAACAGCAGATACGGCAGGTAAAAAGCAAAATTCTGGACCAGATCAAAGGCGCCCGTAAAAGCGTCGTTCGAAGCCACACCACCGGTCAGCGCGTACCACAGCCCATAGTGCACACGGTAAAGCCACGAGCCCATGGCCAGTACGAACAGCCGAAGTGCCCAGCGCCGGTGAGCCACAATTCGGTGTTGCTGTGCCCGGCGCACGGTCTGGACGGCCACACCGATCATCAGCAGGCCATAGAGGGCAAACCCCACGTCCATCCACAACCCGCCGATGGTACCCTGCAACGCGATATAGGCAAGACCCCCTGCCCCAGTCAGCATTGCACATGTGAACATCACGTATCCGTTCAGCCGGTGCAGCCGCATCCGGTGCCTGCGTATTCCTTCCCAGAGCTGAAGCCCGACCAGAAGTGTCAGCACAGCACCCGAGGCCATATGCACGAAAATTGCGATGTTCGGTACGTCGGCTCCCGGCACATAAAGCCGGCTGCCTGTTGCATCACCATCCCGGAGCCCCGCTACCCCGAGATCAAGCGCATGCCGGACAAAGGGCCAGACGAGAAACATCATCGCCAGAACAGCGCAGGGCATCGCAGCTGACCTGATACGGCTGAACATCCTCTCGTGCCTCGCCTGTTTCGGTCTGTTCAGGCCTGACAATACCACACCCGCTCCGAATTGCACGTATGGCGAGAAGGCACCCTGGTGCAGCGGCACCATTCCGCATTGCGCTTCTTGACCCTGAACACTGCCCGCGATAGGCCGCACCGGAGCAATTTCCGCAGGAGACTACCTATGGCCAACCCTTCCCTTCTCATCCTTCCTGGCGATGGTATCGGTCAGGAGGTCATGGAACAGGTCAAACGCGTGATCGGATGGTTCGGTGACAAACGGGGTCTGGCCTTTGACGTCAGCGAGGACCTTGTTGGCGGTGCGGCCTATGACGCACATGGTACACCCCTGCACGATGACACCATGGCCAAAGCCCTGGAGGTGGACGCTGTCCTTCTGGGAGCCGTGGGCGGCCCGAAATACGATGACCTGGATTTCAGCGTAAAGCCCGAGCGCGGCCTGCTGCGCCTGCGTAAGGAAATGGACCTTTTCTCGAACCTGCGTCCGGCGCAGTGTTTCGACGCGCTGGCCGATTTCTCCTCGCTGAAAAAGGATCTGATTGCGGGTCTCGACATCATGATTGTGCGCGAGCTGACCTCGGGCGTCTATTTTGGTGAGCCGCGCGGGATCTTTGAAGAAGGCAACGAACGCGTCGGTATCAACACGCAGCGCTATACCGAAGGCGAGATCGACCGTGTCGCCCGTTCGGCTTTTGAGCTGGCGCGCCGCCGCAACAACAAAGTCTGCTCGATGGAAAAAGCCAACGTCATGGAGAGCGGCATTCTGTGGCGCGAGGTCGTGCAGAAAGTGCATGACGAGGATTACCCGGACGTCGAACTGAGCCACATGTATGCCGACAACGGCGCGATGCAGCTGGTCCGCGCGCCCAAGCAGTTTGATGTCATCCTGACCGATAATCTCTTTGGCGATATCCTGTCCGATTGCGCTGCCATGCTGACCGGCAGCCTCGGGATGCTGCCTTCTGCCAGCCTGGGCGCCCCGGCCGCCGAAGGCCGTCCGCGCGCACTTTACGAACCGGTACACGGATCGGCGCCGGACATTGCAGGTCAGGGCAAGGCCAATCCGATTGCCTGCATCCTCAGCTTTGCGATGGCGCTGCGCTATTCCTTTGACGAAGGCACCGAAGCCGCCCGCCTCGAAGCCGCCATCGAAAAAGTACTGGCGGATGGTGCCCGTACGGCCGATCTTATGGGTGAAGAAGGCGGAGAGCCGATCAGCACGTCCGAAATGGGCGATGTCATCCTGGCAGCACTCGACGCCAGCCTCTGACGAAAACGTCCCGCACCGGGGAGGCCTTCGGGCGGTGTGGGACGGAATGACAACTTGAAACTTCACGCCCGGGCTCTGTCCGGGCCTCTGACAGACAGGACTCCCCATGCCCGGAAACGGAATGAACCCGAACATCAAAGGCGCGCTGCTGGCGCTGCTGGCCTTTGGCATCTTCGCCAGCCACGACGTGATTATCAAAGTGCTGGGCGGTGGGTACTCACCGGTCCAGATCGTGTTCTTTTCCGTGCTGTTCGGCATTCCGCTGGCGATGCTGGCCCTGCTGCGCGACGCGACGCACGGAACTTTGCTGCCCCGGCATCCATGGTGGATGGCCGCACGTACAATCGCCGCCATGATTACCGGTTTCTGTGCCTTTTATGCGTTCTCTGTGCTGCCGCTGGCACAGGTTTATGCAATCCTTTTCGCGGCCCCCCTGCTGATCACAATCCTTGCTGTTCCCATGCTCGGCGAGCCGGTGCGTCTGCGTCGCTGGGTGGCGGTCGGTGTCGGGCTGTGCGGCGTTCTTGTCGTTCTGCAGCCTGGCGACGCCGAACTCGGACTGGGCCATCTGGCAGCCCTTGTCTCGGCGATCTGCGGATCTTTCGCCTCGATCATTGTACGTAAGATCGGTCGCGAGGAACGCACGATCGTAATCATGCTCTATCCGATGATGGCAAACCTTGTGGTCATGGCGGCCCTTCTGCCGCTGGTCTACAGCCCTCCGCCGATTGAGGATCTGGGCAGGCTTGCGGTCATCGCCCTTTTTGCATGGATCGCCGGCCTCTTCCTGATTGCTGCCTACAATACGGCCGAGCCAATCTTTGTGGCCCCCATGCAGTACTCGCAGATCATGTGGGCCGCGCTTTATGGCTTGCTTTTTTTCGACGAAACACCGGACATGGCAACAATCATCGGGTCCACAATTATCATCGGCAGCGGCCTGTTCATTGTGCTGCGCGAGAGCCGTGCACCGGATTCTGAACAGCCGGTTCTGCGCACAAGATCGCGGCACGAAACCGGTACAGCACCGCGGATTTCCGGGTTCATCAACCCAACACGGCGCTGGCGAAAAACGGACGACGGCGACTTGCCAAAGTAATGCGATAGATGTAGGCCACGCGCATCGGTCGGGCTGTAGCGCAGCCTGGTAGCGCACCTGCTTCGGGAGCAGGGGGTCGGAGGTTCGAATCCTCTCAGCCCGACCAGTTCAAACTGCTGATCGCACAGTTTCCCCGACCCCTTTCAGATGCATCAGTGGCTGTGTGCCCGCGAATAGCTGTGCGAGTGACCAAAGTTACCGTGTCTGTGGAAACCGCTGTGCCGTGGCCCTTTGCCGTGCAGCCTTTTGCGTTTGAACACCTTTTTCCTGTGCTGACGGGGCTGATGATAGCTGCGGTGATTATTGTGGTACTGACGGGATACGTGGCCGTCGTGCCTCTTGTCCTTAACCTTGTCAGCGATGACGCCGACGGCGATTGCCCCAAGCAGCAGCTTGCCCAGATCAGAGCTGTCAGACGCACGCGCCTGGCCTGAAACACCGGTTCCAATCACGGTGACGACAAGCGCCGCCAGCGATAATTTCTTGACGAAAGTGTTCATTTCTTTGCCTTTCCTCTTCAGGGTGGCGGCGCAGTGCGCGTCGTCTGGCATTGAGATAAACGGATCGGCTGAAACAATAAGGGGCACAGCGGTCACCATGTGTCACGCGTCTGCGACCCTGTGTTTCAGTCCCGGACAGAGCAGGATGGCATTTATGGTCGGATCACACCAGGCAGGATGCGTTGGACGCGCTCATCAGCCGAGGGTCGGGCGGCAGGCAAACCGGTAGCATGCGAGAGCATGAGTTTTTGCAAGCAGAGCTCAATCGGCAGTCAGGATAATCCTTCGGACAGGAACAGTTCTGACCGGCTCTCAACGGCAGCTCGTGAACCTCGGGTATCGCATTCCTGCCCTCTGGGTTTCGGCGGTCTTTGCAGGTCCAGACCGATAAACCTGGCTGTCCTGCACGGATCCCTCACAGGTCGAACTGAAAACATCCACAGCGTTGTTATCCGTGCCGGCCGCCGTCTTTCAGCGCGCTGAGAGCCCCTTTTAAATATCCGATATTTTTGGCGCGCCGGCGCTTTGAGAAAAGCGTATCAGGTCCCAGCACTCTGAGCACGGCGGCTCCCAGGGTATTCATGAAAGGTCTGGGATGGCCGTACTTTGCAAGCGCGTAAACGCGCGAACGGGCCGAGTAATACGCCTTGAAGGCGGCAACCTGTGGCAGGCGCGGGGAACCGTGCCCGCTGAGATGTACGACCTGAGCTTCGTGGCAGTACATCAGCGGCCCGTGCTCCCGCAGCCGAAAAGACAGGTCGTCATCCTCATGATACATAAAGATCGCAGGGTCAAAGCCACCGATCTTTTCAAAAAGGGCCCTGCGGCAAAAGATGGCGGACCCGGCAAGAACGGACACTTCGCAATCGCCCGTTGGCAAAGGCCCTTTGAGGCGTTCTGCAGGCCTGATTTTGGAGCCACGTCTGAAGCTCTGACCCTCTTTGCTGTCAAGAATTCTCGGGTTGAAAGCACTGGCCTCCGGATACTTTTCTGCCGCCCCGATAAGTTTATCGAGCGCACCTGGCTGCAGTTTCGCATCCGGATTGAGAAAGAGCACAAACTCTGTTTCTGCTTTTGCCGCACCCCGGTTGCACGCGGAACCGAACCCGACATTTTCTGCGTTCAGAAGCAACGTGGCAGCATGATTGTCGGCAAGCTGCTGCAGGGCATCCGTGTCGGAGGAGGCGTTGTCCACAAGAATAACAGGAGTGCCATCAGGCACGCTGTCCAGCATTGCCGGCAGGACGGCAAGGCTGTTGTAGCAGACGGTGATGATCGTGACAGGGGTGGTCAAACGGATGTCCTTCGCGCGGAATGCGATTATGGCTTCGGGATCAGCAGTGCGTGCAGGCAGACCTCAAAGAGCCTGCGCGCCCGTTCTATCCTTCGGCAATGAGGCGGCGGTAAACCGCTGTAATGGCCTCCGCTTCGTGCTCAATCTGGTGCTGCGCGACAACCTTGCGTCGTGCAGCGGCGGCCATCGACTGGCGCAGAGCGGTATCGGTCATCAACCTGTCCGTAGCGGCGATCAGTTCGGAAATGTCTTCGGGCGGCACCAGAAATCCGGTCTCTCCCGGAACGACCAGATCCTCAAAGGCCCCGACGCGGGTGGCCACAACAGGAACGCCGCAGGACATTGCCTCTAGGGGTGTCAGGCCGAAACCTTCCCAGCGTTGAGGTGCCACATAGATGTCGCTGGCCTGAAACCACGGGGCGATCGTAAAGCCTTTGTCTTCGGGCAGGATGCGCAGCCTGTCGGCAAGGCCTGCAGCCTCTGCCCTTGATTTCAGACCGTCAACAAAGGCCTGTTGCTCGCGCGTGACGCCGCCCATGATGATGCCCTGAGCTTTCGGGTGCCTGGGCAACAGGTCGATCATGGCATCGACAAACAGGTCGGTCCCCTTCTGCTCTCTGATGCGCCCGAAACATCCGACGATCAGCGCATCCGGATCAAGCCCGAGCCTCGACCGCAAAGCAGCACGGTCGCCGGGCGGGGCAAATTCCTCTGCATCAATGCCATGCAATATCACGGTTGCCGGCACTTCCAGATAGGAGTTTGCTTTGCCAGAGGCGGCAATAACCGCATCCATCCGGCGGATCAGCCAGCGCGAATATTCCCCCCTGCGCCGTTGCGCCGCCGAGGTGAAAACCAGTTTCAGACGTTTACGCAGCACATATTTCAGGAGCACACCGACCAGCATTTCGATGTTCCGGCGCGCATGCCAGACACGAAAACCCGAAGGCCCCGAACGCGACATAAAAGGAAGTCTGGAAAGCGGGAACTGCGGTATATCGTCTGGCAATACCGGCCCCGTGGTCGCGATCGCGATCTTTTCGGCCTGCACCGGCACCAGCCGGAACACAGTCGAAGAAACGCCCGAGTACCGGCGCTTCAGGTTTGGTGCGATGACGTCGGTCGCATCAGTGTCAACCTGCATGTCTGAATCCTACCTGCCCACTGAATGGAACAATTTCGCGCTGTATATCGGATGGTTTTGCCAGATGCCATCTCAACAACAGTCCTGTCGCCACCACATCCGGACCTTACCGCAAGTCCTGAAGGGGCAGCGCTGTCGAGGACCGGCCGTCAGACAGCGCGGGCAGTCCCGCCGGCGTATCCTTCAAGAAGAGCGGCCCAGTCCTCTGCGCTCCAGTACACTGTTTCCGATCCGCTGGCTGTTTTTCTCAGAGAGCGGTGCAACCGTTCCAGAGTGGCATCCATCCATGCGCCCGGTGCGCGTTTTTCGCACTTGTCAAAGTCGATGAACCAGACGCGGTCCTCCGCATCAATCAGGATATTGCGACAGTTCAGATCCGAATGGTAAACGCCGTGGTCATGCAGTTTCCGGATCTTTGCTCCGACATCACTCCAGAGGCTGGCAGAAAGGATCCGGTCGCAGATCACATCCTGCAAAGGTCTGGCGTCCGGAATGCGCTGGGTAATGATATCCGCACGGTAAAAGGGTCCAGCCGGAACATATTGCGCGGCCACCGGCAAAGGTACGGGCAGACCTTCAGCATGCATTTCACGCAACAGATCAAATTCGCGCATCGGGCGGCTGTCTGAGGCAGGTATACGGAGATATAGGTCGCGGTTCACCCGCCCGACAAGACCTCCGCGATGAAAGTGACGCAGAACCATATCGCGGCCCGCATAGTGGAAAAAATGCGCCTTGCTCCTGCCTTTTGTACTGCCGGTCCAGATATCTTCTGAGCGCAGCCAGGCCGCGTCAAAGAGGTTTGGTTCCATCGGCGACAGCACGCTTGCGTCATAGCGGATGACGGTTCCGTTCAGGCAAAGGTCCATGGGCGTCATACCAGGTGCTCCGACAATACGCAGCTGAGAGAATTTAAGGGCTTCAGTTATGCTGATCCACACCTCTTTACAAGCACGGCGCGATCAGTATTCGCTGTTCACAGCCCTCTGAAAGTGTATCTTCTGTTTTAGTTTCTGGCCATGGTGGGTAGGCCGCTCCAACAGCAAAGAAGTCTTGTTCAGAACCATATGGCGCAGGAACACCCCCCACTGTTATTACGCACATGGATGCTGGTGACGCGGATACTGGCCGTTCCTCTCACCGCTCTGTCCTGGGTTCTGCACCGTCGCATGGGAGCTGACCCAACGCGGTTCGCGGAACGCCTTGGGCGCAGCGATCTGCAGTGTCGCGAAAGCGTTGTCTGGTTTCATGCTGCCAGCCTTGGCGAAGCCACGCAGATCGCATCCCTCGTGCAACATCTGATCAGATCCGAGAACGTCAGAGTTCTGGTGACAACAACAACGGCTGCAGGCGCGGACTGGGTCGCGCGAAAAATGCCGTATGTCACCCACCAGTTTGCCCCCATTGACACGCCGGGGGCAACGGAGCGCTTTCTGAACCGATGGTCGATCTCGGCGGCGGTCTTCGTAGAAGGGGATCTCTGGCCGCAGTTGCTTGGCGGGCTCGACAAACGCGGTATACCCCGGATCCTGCTGAATGCCCGGCGTTCGCGAACGCGAGAACGCTTTCCGGCCGTTTTTGCGGCACTGCTAAAACCTTTTGCTCTTGTGACCTGCCGGTCCGACAGCATAGCAGAAGGTATGGCTGCCTTGGGCCTCGCGTCAGATCGCATCCACGTATTGCCAGATCTGCGGCTGACGTTGCCAAAACTTACTATTTCTGATGAAGCATTGTCGTTGCTGTCCCTCGCCGTGGAAAAGCGCCCTGTCTGGCTGGCCGCTTCAACCCATCCGGCAGATGAAGAGGCGGTACTGACCGCACATCAGGAGGTTCTTGAAGCGCACCCCGACACATTGCTGATCCTTGCGCCACGTCATCTGAACCGTGGACTGCCACTGCAAAAACTGGCGCAGTCAGCCAACCTCACCGCTGCGCGGCGCAGCCTCGATGAAAAAGTTTCGGCGGCGACACAGGTCTACATCGCTGACACCCTCGGCGAACTCGGCATATTTTTCACCCTCTCCCCTGTTACTTTTCTCGGAGGATCCTTTGGGCAGGAAGGCGGGCACAATCCCTATGAACCTGTTTGTTTTGAAACTGCTCTTTTGTACGGCCCGCATGTCGCGAATTTCGCCGAGGCATACAAGGCTCTGAGCCGGGCTGGCGCGGCGGAGAAAGTCGGGGATCCGGAACATCTGGGTCGTACGGTTGTGCGACTTCTGCGCAGCGACGAAGCCAGAAAGATCGGTCAGGCAGGTCTCGCTTTCTGGAATGACTCACAAGACTGCACCGTAAATTATGCGGAACTCGTAGCGGGCGTTCTGAAACGTCCGGCGGCCTGAAGCGCGGAGCTCGGAAAATACTTCGGATCTCTGTCAGGTCGGCATCTGCACCGTACCTTTTTTGTTCAGCCGTACGATGCCATTGACTGGAAATACCTCAACAGGCGCCCATCGAACATACTTTCCCACCTTCGGTTTTCAAAACCGCTGCTACAGGACTGTGGATACCTGTTTTGCGATCAATTATTGTTTTCGCCTCCATCAGGTCACCGGAACAGCGGCAATTGTTCTTAGCTTTGTCATTTTCATAGCATTGGCGACCCCGGCAGGATTCGAACCTGCAACCTGCCCCTTAGGAGGGGGCTGCTCTATCCAGTTGAGCCACGGGGCCGCTGGAATCAGCTTTAATTCAGCTGACGGCATTTGTCATGATCAGATGTCTGCCGGCACGCAAGTGGTTGAAGCCCGGGTCTGTCCTGCGCTAACGTCGGGCAGCAGCACAGGAAATCAATGTGACAAGACCAAAACAGCGGCCGCTTACACTCAGGGATGTATCTGAAGCCTGCGGTGTTTCCGAGATGACGGTCAGCAGGGTGCTGCGCAATCGCGGGGACGTCTCGACGGCAACACGCGAAAAGGTTCTGGAGGCAGCCAAAACGCTGGGCTATGTGCCCAACCAGATTGCCGGCTCTCTGGCATCGCAGCGTGTGAACCTTGTGGCCGTTATCATTCCCTCTCTGTCCAACATGGTTTTTCCTGAGGTGCTGACAGGAATTAACCAGGCTTTTGAAGACACGCCACTTCAGCCGGTTGTGGGTGTCACTGATTATCTGCCCGAAAAAGAAGAACAGGTCCTGTACGAGATGCTTTCGTGGCGGCCTTCGGGCGTTATCATTGCCGGGCTTGAGCATTCCGATGCTACCCGGGCGATGCTGAAAAATGCCGGCATCCCGGTCGTGGAAATCATGGATACGGACGGGACGCCCGTGGATGCGATGGTGGGAATTTCGCACCGGCGCGCAGGGCGTGAAATGGCCGCCGCGATCCTGAAACAGGGATATCACCGCATTGGCTTTCTGGGCACCAAGATGCCGCTCGATCACCGTGCCCGCAAGCGCTTTGAGGGCTTCACCGAAGCGCTGGCCAAAGCCGGCGTCGAGATCGAGGACCGGGAATTCTATTCCGGCGGGTCCGCCCTGGCCAAAGGGCGCGAGATGACCGAGGCGATGCTTGACCGGTCGCCGGACCTCGATTTTCTGTATTATTCCAATGATATGATCGGGGCGGGTGGCCTTCTTTATCTGCTCGACAAGGGTGTTGATGTACCCGGTGAAATCGGCCTCGCCGGTTTTAACGGTGTCGAGCTTCTCGACGGGCTGCCCCGCCGGCTTGCCACAATGGACGCCTGCCGCAAAGAGATCGGCACCAGAGCGGCCGGGATCATTCTCGAACGCAGTGCTCTCGAGGAAGACGCGGTGCCGGATGACCCCGGCCACATTACGCTGTCATCGAAGATTTCCTGGGGTGACACCCTCCGCCGATACCGGCGGGGATGAATACTCTTACGCTGACAAACACCCAGGCCCGGCGGCTTTTTCTGGACCGGCACGCATTGTCGGAACATCCCGCGGGCGAAGCACGGGGTACCGCACTTCTGGACCTGGTCACACGGCTTGGATTTGTGCAGCTCGACAGCATCAACACACTGGCCCGGGCACATGATCTGATCCTGTTTTCAAGGCGGCCACGGTACCGGCCCAAAAACCTGAAAGCACTGTACGAAAAGGACCGCGCGCTTTTCGAACACTGGACGCATGATGCGGCTGTGATCCCCATGGCGTTCTATACGTGGTGGCAGTTGCGCCGCGAACGGGATGCCGCCCTGCTGCGCAGCAAATGGCGCGACTGGCGTCGGGATGGTTTCGAAGCGCAGTTCCAGCCAGTGCTTGATCAGATCCGGGAGCAGGGGCCGCTGTGTTCCTCGGACGTTGGCGCGGGCGAAAAACGCGGCTCGGGTGGCTGGTGGGACTGGCACCCGTCCAAGACAGCACTTGAATACCTGTGGCGCAGCGGAGCGCTCTGTGTCGTCGGCCGTGATGGTTTCAAAAAACGCTATGACCTGACCGAAAGAGTGATCGACGGGGCCCTCTGCGGACCCCTCCAATCGCCGGAGGACACGGCCCGGACCATCCACTGGTGTTGTGACGGCGCTCTCAACCGGCTGGGGTTTGCGACACCGGCCGAGCTTGCGGCATTCTGGGATCACATTTCCCTCGCGGAGGCCAAACAGTGGTGTGCCACGGAACTTGCCGCCGGACGGTTGCAGCCTCTTCGCGTTACTGGTGTCGATGGGAGTCTGAGAGACTGCTTTGCCCGGCCCGGGACCGGCGACGACCCGGCTCTGGAAACACCGCCAACATCACGCCTGAGAGTTCTCAGTCCTTTCGATCCGGCCCTTAGGGACCGGAAACGCGCAGAAAGGCTGTTTGGCTTTGACTATCGCATCGAAATCTTTGTGCCTGAACCAAAACGCCGGTACGGCTATTATGTCTTTCCGATCATGGAAGGCGACCGCATGGTTGGACGGGTCGATATGAAAGCTTTTCGCGACCGCGATGCGCTCGTCGTGCGGGCGCTCTGGCCGGAACAGGGTGTCCGGTGGGGCAAAGGGCGCATGGCCGCGTTCGAGGGTGAACTCAGCCGCCTGACACGGCTGGGCGGTGTCAGCACCCTCGCTTTTGAGGACGGTTGGCTGCGTGACCCTGTGACGTAAAACCGCGCGGTGCAAGGCTTTCGTGAAACCAGTTCAGATAAGAGTATATTGAATAAACCGGCCTGCCCGTGGCTCTGGCAATGTCAGGCGCATAGGGCACCATATTGGTGCATTCCAGAATGATCGCGCCAATATCCGGGGTGTCCTGGACCATTTTCCGGGCCGCTTCCGTCAGATCCTGACGCGCCTTCGGGACGTCGAGCGTGTCTGCGTTACCCAGAATACTGTGTGCAAAGGCAGTTTCTTCGACACCCTGTACCTCCGCATCCTGCGGCACGCCCGCGACCGACAGGTGTTCGGGTGTCAGGCTGGGACCGGAGATGGTCAGAATGCCAATGCGTTTTCCCGGACCGAGCGTTGCCTGAATCTGTCCCGCCTGTTCCAGTGCGGACGCGGCAACAGGCACACCCAGTTCACGCGCAAGCCGCGGACGGATCAGCGACAGAAACCCGCAGGTCGTTGCGATTCCCCGGCATCCCTGGCTGACCAGCTCTTCGCCCGCGGTAACAAACGCGCGCACAAAAGGCTCGGGATCCTCGCAGACGACAGCCTGCGGAGTAGCACCGGGCACGATGGCATAGCGCACCGGAAAAAGCCATGTGTCCGGGTTTCCCACATCGCCCGGAATGCGCGGAAACCGGGTGTCGAGCATCAGAATACCCAGCAGGGCAGGATCGGTCTTTGTCATAGGCATTGTCTGCCCCGATGCCGGCGCGCAATCAATAGGTCGTTGCGGCCCGCGCTGCCTGATCGTACTGACCGGACATCAGGCGCAGCAGCGTTGCCGCCCGGCTTACCTGTTCCGGCTCAAGACCCAGCTCGGCCACCGCACTCAGAAGCAGACCTTCGCGGATGTCACGGTATCTCTCACAGGTTTCAGCCCCTTTACCGGTCACAGCAACGGTCTTCTCTTTGCCCTGGCGCCCGTCTTTGACCAGACCGGCCTTGATCAGCTTTTTGATGGAGTAACTGACTGTATGCGTGTCCTCCACATTCAGGACAAGGCAGATGTCCGCCAGTTTTTTAGGGCGGTCCCGGTGAAAGACTGAATGCAGCACGAGGACATCCAGCGAACTGAGCTCGGGGTAGCCTGCCATCGAAATCGCGCGCACCGTCCAGCGCTGGAATGCATGGTTACAGAGGATAAGCCCGTATTCGAGCTCGGATATCTCTGCAAACGAACCACTGGCAAGATGAGCAGAAGAAACGACGGGTCCAAGAAAGCTGTCTGACATAGTACCAGAGTGCCCTTCGATGACAAAATGTCAACAAATTGTTGACGTATTGTAAAAGTTGGTCAGTATTGAACCCGGGGAATCACGCTCCGGGGGAACTATGCCGTCAGGCCAGACCACACCAGAGACGACACAATGACCGGACACGTGGTCATCGTTGGTGCCGGTATTGTGGGAGTTTCCACCGGGATATGGCTGCGCCGCGCCGGTCTGGATGTGACGATTGTCGATCGCGCCGGGCCGGGCAAAGGAACATCACATGGCAATGCGGGTGTTCTTGCATCGGTTTCGATGGTGCCGGTTACCTCGCCCGGACTGATCCGAAAAGCGCCGGGCATGCTCATGTCGAAAGACTTTCCGCTGTTCCTGCGCTGGTCGTATATGCCGAAACTGGCGCCCTGGCTGATAAAATATCTGTCCAACGCCAACGACAGTGATACGCGCCGGATTGCCAGAGACCTCGCCCCCATAGTCACGGACTCGGTTGCTCAGCACCAGGCGCTGGTCGCCGATACGGGCCTCGGGCACTGGGTCACCGAAAGCGATTACTGCTTTGCATACCGGGACCGCGCCGCCTTCAAAGCCGAAGCATACACCTGGGCGCTGCGTCGTGATGCCGGATTTGAACCAGAGCTTATTGAGGGCAACGACGTAGGCGACTACGAGCCGAACCTGTCCGGCGCCGGGCTCATTGCCGCTCTGAAAGATCACGGCTTTATTCGTGACCCGGGTGGTTACGTCGCTGCTCTTGCAGGGTTTTTCAAAGATGCCGGCGGCAGGATCGCCATCACAGAGGTCAGAGATTTCGACCTTTCAGGCGGTCGCATATCTGCCGTTGAAACAAGCGACGGCCGCATTGATTGCGACGATGCAGTACTGGCCACCGGGGTCTGGTCTGGTCCGATGATGAAAAAACTGGGCATCAGTGTGCCGCTTGAAAGTGAGCGCGGGTATCACATCGTCTTCGAAGATGCACAGAACGGTCCACGGCATCCCACGATGATTGCCTCGGGAAAATTCGTCGCCACACCAATGGCGCAGGGTGTGCGCTGCGCCGGCATTGTCGAGCTGGGTGGATTGAAAGCAGGGCCCTCAGAGGCGCCGCTGGCACTGATCCGCCGCCAGGTCCGGGATGCCTATCCCGGCATGACGGCCGCACGCGAAGTCGAATGGATGGGGCACCGGCCTGCCCCGAGCGACAGCCTGCCTCTCATCGGACAGATTGGCGCAACCCGCGTCTGGACGGCCTTCGGGCACCACCACATCGGCTTGACAGGCGGGCCCAAAACAGGCCGGTTGATTGCAGGTCTTATTTCAGGTCAGCCCACGAACATGGATCTGGCCCCCTATGCACCGGAGCGTTTCCGGACATGAACCAAAAAAACTACTCAACAAGGAGACTTCTATGACACTGACAAACAGACTGATGGCAGGTGCGGCGACCGCCGCTCTGGCACTTGGCGCGGCACTTCCCGTTGCTGCAGCGGAAAAGTGGGACATGCCGATGGCCTACTCGGCCTCTAACTTCCATTCGGAAAATGGTGTAGCTTTTGCCGAGTGCGTTGGCGCAGGCACCAATGGCGAGATCACTATCGAAGTGCACCCGGGCGGGTCGCTTTTTGCAGGCGCGGACATCAAGCGCGCGATTCAGACCGGGCAGGTCCAGATCGGCGAGCGCCTGCTGTCCGGCCACCAGAATGAAAGTGCTGTTTTCGGCTTTGACAGTATCCCGTTCCTCGCGCCGTCTTTTGACGACAGCGAAAAGCTCTATGCCGCTGCCAAACCCAAAATCGAGGCGCTGCTCGACGAGCAGAACCTGGAGCTGCTCTATGCTGTGCCCTGGCCGCCCCAGGGTCTCTACTTCAAAAAAGAGGTCAACTCGGTCTCCGATATGGCGGGGGTTAAATTCCGGTCCTACAACAACACCACAAGCCGCCTTGCCGAGCTGACGGGCATGCTGCCGGTGACTGTTGAAGCCGCTGAGATCAGCCAGGCTTTCGCGACGGGTGTTGCTGAGTCCATGGTGTCGTCCGGCGCGACGGGCTACGACCGCAAGGTCTGGGAAAGCCTGACACACTTCTACGAAGTCGATGCCTGGCTGCCGCGCAACTACGTGATGGTCAACCAGGACGTATGGGCCGATGTATCGGACGCGAACAAAGCTGCGATCCAGGCCTGTGCTGCCGAAGCAGAGGCACGCGGCCTCGAAGCATCCAAAGCCTATACACAGTTCACCATGGACGGGCTGGCAGCGGGCGGCATGACCGTTCAGCCTGCCGGTGACAGCCTGATGGCTGAACTGCGCGAAATCGGTGCAACAATGACCGCCGAATGGCTGGAAGCTGCCGGTGAAGAGGGCGCGGCCCTCGTCGATGCATTCAAGGCGTCACAGTAATCAGATCATGGCGGCCCCCGGAACCGGAGGCCGCCTTTTCCCGACACCTGAAATTTCCGGAGCAGCGATATGTCAGCGATCCGCAAGATACTTGATTTCCTGTACCTCGCCTCCGGCGTTCTTGCCGCATTGTGTCTTATCTCTATCCTGTTGCTGATCGTCGCTCAGATGGTGGCACGCTGGACCGGTGAAATTTTCCCGGGCGCACCGAACTATGCAGGCTATGCGATGGCAGCGGCCAGCTTTCTGGCCTTTGCCAATGCGCTGAACCACGGGGCACACATCCGGGTTTCGATCCTGCTGAATGTTGTCCCACCGGGACCAAAGAGATTCCTCGAAGTATGGTGCTTCGCTCTCGGAGCCGCAGTGGCCTGGTACTTTACCTACTATGCCTACTGGTTCGTCTACTGGTCCTGGAAATTCAACGAAGTCAGCCAGGGACAGGATGCCGCGGCATTGTGGATCCCTCAGTCTGTGATGGTGATCGGTGGAGGCCTGCTGGCCATAGCCCTGACGGACAACCTGTTTCACGTCATTTTCAAAGGTGAGCACCGGATCGTCCGGGACACCGTAGACGAAAACTTCGAGGTGTAGGCAGATGACCGAGATTTACGCGATAGTCCTCTTTCTGGTCGTTCTTTTCCTGCTGCTGGGCACCGGTGTCTGGGTCGGCCTGGCGCTGATGGGCGTGGCCTGGGTCGGCATGGAACTCTTCACGACAAGGCCCGTTGGTGACACGATGATCACCACCATCTGGGCTTCCTCGTCCAGCTGGACGCTCACGGCCCTGCCACTCTTTATCTGGATGGGCGAAATCCTCTATCGTACCCGCCTGAGCGAGGACATGTTCAAAGGTCTGTCTCCCTGGCTGGCGCGGATGCCGGGTGGCCTGGTACACACCAATATCGTTTCCTGCACGATTTTTGCCGCCGTATCGGGCTCGTCTGCCGCAACACTTACCACGGTCGGCAAAATGGCCATTCCAGAGCTGCGCGCGCGCAGGTATCCCGAGGAAATGGTGATCGGAACACTGGCCGGCGCGGCGACCCTGGGCCTGATGATTCCACCGTCCATTGCGCTGATCGTCTATGGCGTGACCGTCAACGAAAGCATCACCAAGCTGTTCTTTGCCGGCGTCTTTCCCGGTCTGATCCTGGCGGGGATGTTTATGGCCTATGTCGCCATTGTCTCCAAAACCTCTTCTTCCTGGAATCCGGTGATGGAAACCGGGATGAGCTTTGCAGAAAAACTGCGTAACTCGCGCTTTCTGCTGCCGGTCCTGGCGCTGATCACCGTCGTCATCGGCTCGATGTATGGTGGCTGGGCCACAGCAACCGAAGCCGCGGCCATCGGGGTGATCGGCGCTCTGGCGCTCGCACTGGCCCAGGGCTCGCTGACCATTTCGTCTTTCCGGGAGAGCCTGATGGGCGCCATGCGGACCTCGGCAATGATCGCGCTGATCCTCGCAGGTGCTGCTTTCCTGAAACTGTCGATGGGCTTTACCGGACTGCCGCGCGCGCTGGCGGATGGCATCGCCGCGATGGAGCTGGCGCGCTTTGAACTGCTGATGGCGCTGCTCGTATTCTACATCATTCTGGGCATGTTCCTCGACGGCATCTCGGCGGTGGTCCTGACCATGGCAATTGTCGAACCTATGGTGCGTGAGGCAGGTATCGATCTGATCTGGTTCGGCATCTTTGTGGTCGTTGTCGTTGAAATGGCCCAGATCACGCCGCCGATCGGGTTCAACCTCTTTGTCCTGCAGGGCATGACCGATCACGAGATGGGTTACATCACAAAGGCTGCGCTGCCGATGTTCCTGATCATGGTGCTGATGGTCTTTGTGCTGATCTGGTTCCCCGAAATTGCGACCTGGTTGCCGGATAATCTCCGACAAACCCCCGGCTGACGGTGGAGCGGTTTCTTTGGCTGATATCAGACAATGCGCGTGCCTGCCTTATTCTGGGCCTTGCTCTCGGGCTGGCCCTGCCCGGGCTGGCCGCAGCTATGGCGTCCTGGCTGCCCCAGATGGTTGCCGGACTGCTGGTCATCACGGCATTGCGCATCGGGCACCGGGCGGCGACGGGTGCGCTGGCAGACCTGCGGTGGGGCCTGGGGTCCGTTGCGCTGTTGCAGCTGGTGCTGCCGGTCAGTCTCTTCGCGGTCTGCCGCGTCATCGGCGTGGAACAGACGCCCGCTGCGCTCGCCGTTGTCCTGGCAACAGCCGCCCCTGCCCTGTCCGGCTCTCCCAACCTGGCCCTGCTGCTGGGACAGGATGCAGGTCGCATGATGCAGATACTGGTGCTGGGGACGGCCTGTTTCCCACTTACCGTGCTGCCCGTGCTGGCGCTTATTCCACAGGCCGGCTCTGCCGAGGATATCGCCGTGCCGGCGCTGACACTTCTGGCTGTCATTCTGGGGTCCACCACTCTGGGGTTCGTGCTGCGCGCACGCTTTTTCCCCGCCCCGTCTGCGGACAGAATCCGCTCGCTGGACGGACTTTCCGTACTGGCATTTTCAGCGATCGTGATCGGTCTGATGGCGGCACTCAACCCCGCCTTGCGCAGCGATCCGATGTCCGTGCTGTGGTGGGGATTGCTGGCCTTTGCCCTCAGCTATGGTATCCAGGTCATTACCTTTCTGCTGCTCTCTCGCAGCGCGTTGTCACCACTTGCCGGACCGCTGGCCATCGGTGCGGGCAACCGGAATATCGCGCTTTTTCTCGTCGCAATGCCCTCCGAATTCATCGGCCCACTCATGGTTTTCGTCGGCTGCTGGCAGCTACCGATGTACCTGACGCCAATACTGCTGCGACGTCTTTATCAGGCCGGAACATAACGACATGACAGACTACCCGATCATCCGGACCGTAGGCCTCACCGGTATACTGGTGACATTTGCCGGTGCCATGAGCGAAGAGGCCAACAAAGCATCCGTAGCTTTCCGCGCGGCTGTTGATGCACAGAAGTGGCCCGAGGTTTCCGAAACGGCGATGTCACTGGTCTCTGTCTTTCTGATCACCGACCTGGTCGCTCACAGCGCCGCAGACATCATTCAACGCCTGGAGGCGCTGCTGGCAACCCGCGACTGGCTGGCCGCTCCCCTGCCTGAGGGCCGGACCCTTTGGCACATCCCGACGGTTTACGGCACCGATCTGGCACCCCAGCTTGAAGAGGCCGCGACCGCCGCCGGGGTCGATCCTGATGAGGCAATCCGCCAGATTTCCGGAACACGGGTGCGCGTGCTGACCATCGGATTTGCCCCCGGCCAGCCCTATCTGGGTGAACTGCCTGAGAACTGGAACGTACCGCGCCAGAAAGACCTGACACTTAACGTTCCCGCAGGCGCACTGGTCGTCGCAATCCGACAGCTTGCCATTTTCACGAACCCGACGCCCACGGGCTGGCGCCATATCGGGCAGACCGCGTTCCGCACGTTTGACCAGAACGGACCGGCACCCTTTGCCCTGACACCAGGGGACGAGATCCTCTTTCCTCAGGTCTCGCGCACAGAGATGGAAAAAATACGAAGCGCTCATCCCGATGGCTTTGGCGCTGCAGACCGGGAGGCCATCGGATGAGCGGACAGATGAACATCCTGACAGCAGGCCCCGCGATGAGCCTGCAGGACGGTGGGCGCGCTGGCTATTTCGCTTCCGGTCTGACCCCGGGTGGTGCTGCAGACACGCTTGCCCTGCACGAGGGTGCCGCCTTGCTTGGGCAGTCGCCCGACAACGCGGCGATTGAAATGGTTGGTATGGGCGGCACATTTGAAGCCAGCCAGGACACGATCATCGCACTTACCGGCGCGCGTATGACCGCGCAGATTGATGGTACGCCTGTAGTCTGGAATGCGAGCCACATACTGGCCGCCGGGGCGAAACTGGCCATCGGTGGCGCGCAGGCGGGGACTTACGGGTACCTGCATGTGGCAGGTGGATTTGATGTGCCCGAAAACATGGGCGCGCGGGGCACACATCTCAAAGCCGGAATCGGTGCTTTGCTGAGTGCAGGCGAGAGCCTTCCGCTGGGCAGTGGCGGGAATGGCAGAGCGGGTTACCGGCTCCCTGACGCTGACCGGCTCAATGGCGGCACTGTGCGGGTGGTTGAATCCGCACAAACGCGGGAGTTCAGCGACGAAACGATACGCCGGTTTGGCGAGACAGCGTTCCGCAGGGACACCAGAGGCAACCGGCAGGGCGTCCGCATGGATCAGGACGGAGAAGGCTTTTTTGCGAATGATGGCCTGTCGATCGTTTCCGAAGTGATCGTGACCGGTGACATTCAGGTCACCGGTGATGGCGCCCCATACGTGCTGATGTGTGAAAGCCAGACGACCGGCGGATACCCCAGGATAGCGACCGTCATCCCCTGTGATCTGCCGCGCGTCGCACAGGCCCCGGCAGGTGCACCGCTGCAGTTCGAATTCATCAGCCTCGAAGAGGCCATTGCCCTGGAAGCCAAGGCACGCGCCGCGCTCAAAGCGTTGCCGGGTCTTGTTGAACCGCTGGTCAGGGACCCCTCGGACATCGCAGATCTGCTGAGCTACCAGCTTGTCAGCGGCGCGGTGTCGGCACTCGCTGATCCGTTTGATACCTGAAGGAGAAACCAGATGACACGCGTGGATATAAACGCCGACATGGGTGAGAGCTTTGGCCCGTGGAAAATGGGGGATGATGCGGCCCTCCTCAAAACCGTCACTTCCGCCAACGTTGCATGTGGCGCGCACGCCGGGGACCCGGATGTGATGTCAGCGACCATGAAAATGGCCATCGAAAACAACGTGGGGATCGGTTCGCACCCGGGCTTTTCCGACCTGCAGGGATTTGGCCGCCGGCGCATGACCGTCCCGCGGGCCAGCCTTCAGAACTCGATCAGGTGCCAGGTCGGCGCGTCCATTGGTATGGCGCGATCTCTGGGCGCAACAGTCCGGCATGTAAAGCTGCACGGTGCACTGGGGAACATGACCTCTGAAGATCAGAGCCTTGCCCGCGATTGCTATGAGGCGGCGCTTTCCGTTGATCCTGATCTGATTGTCATGGTGCTCTGTGCCACGGCCCAGGAAGCCGCGGTACGGGAGCTTGGCTGTGCGTGGGCCGGGGAAATCTTCGCCGACAGAGCCTACAATGACGACGCAACCCTCGTGGACCGAAGCCTGCCGGGCGCGGTCATCCATGACGCAGCACTGGCGGGTCAGCGCATGGTCGAAATGGTGAAAGCCGGGGCCATCATCACTGAATCGGGAAAACGGATTGAGACCAGCATCGACACGATCTGCTGTCACGGCGACACGCCCGAAGCTGTTCAGATCGCGGCCTCTGTCCGAAGCACGCTCGAACACGCGGGCATCGCCGTTCAGACCCTCGAAGGGCGGCGCGGCTAGCAGCTTTATTCGTCAGTATAGAAATCCACGTGGATGTGGTTCCCGTCAAGATCCCACAAGTTGTAGGCAACGGTTCCGGTTGCGGCAATTTCTGAACGACGGTAGGTCTCACCGCGCTCCTGCAGGCGCTGTTCGAACGCTGAAGCTCCACTGGCACGGAAAGCGAAGTGTTCCATTTTCAGGGGCTGCTCGGATCCGGCACCAGGCGCGTCGGCAACACCGATCAGATGCAGCATGACCGTGTCTCCGGCACACAGCCAGGCACCCGGGAATGCGAAATCCGGTCGGTACCCTTCGGACAGCCCAAGCACTTCGCGATACCATGTGACCATTGCGTCGAGCTGAGCGGTCCGCAGATTCACATGGTCGAGCTTTTCAATCTGCATACGTTTCTCCGCCGGTGCCCCTTTTGGTACGGCTATCCTGTCTGCGACGATCGGTTTGTACAAGTGACCTGCGGCGTAACAAAGCACGAATTGCAAGGCGACGGGTGCGAACTCCCGTGAACTCAACCGCGCTCCACCGCTCCTTCAATGGTTTGTCCGCCTGCAACCCGCAGCGGCTTTGCAAGGCACCAGAGCCGACAGACTTGCACGTTGTTTCCGGCGGTTCAGGCATGCAGTTTCCGACACTGCTATCCGCATCAGACAGCCGCGATCTGCAGTCGGGATTTCTCCGGGGAACCGGGAAATACAACGGCACCGGACAAAACCCACAGTACATTGGCGTGGGTGCTTGTGCCCAAGGCGATAATGCGGTGGGCAGATTGCAGGACAAAACTCGGTCCGATCTGCCTTCGCGGACGGACCGGCACCTGATCAGTTCAGCGCACAGGAGGTGCCTTCAACTTTTTTCACCTCGACGATAACCGTTCGTGCAAAAAGCTCCTCAAACGCATTCACCTTGTCCTGCGTAAGCAGAGGAACCGATGACAGCCAGACCTGCTGCGAACTGTGCATATCCTCGGGCAACTCAAAGTAACGGGTGTTTTCATAGGCAGCGGCCAGAGCTGTCGGAGAGTCCTGTTCCGTCAGAACTTTAAACTCGGCCAGAGGTTTCGGAGCTGTCCTGCCCGAAATTGTTATTTTCCGGGCTTCGTCACTTGTCAGCTGTTCTTTCAGTTTCATGAGTGCGCCCATGCGCCGACCCTCTGCCAGCGCGTGGTTGAACATATGTTTTTCTGTGTCTTCCGGTAATTTTCCGAGCCATGAGCTGCTGGCATGACCCTGAATGTCAATTTCCATACGCGCATCCCTGTCGTTCTGCAGACAGGACCGGATCGCACCGACAACAACCGAGAAATAGTCCTGCTCACCCTTTTCGCCTGAAACTGACGGAGGCCGGAAGCCCTCATTGGACAGCCCGAATTTATACGCATCCAGCGGCACCCTGATGTCCTGGCCGTCAACCGGATCGGGAAAAAACGGCATGAAAAGGCTGTTCTGGATACGAACAGGATCCCGGCCACTGCCCGCCATAGTGACATAGGTGACAAACGGGTTCACCCCGGAGGAAGGCGCCATGTTAACCATGGGTGAGACGACAAATGAAGGCGCCGGCGGCTGCACCAGTACGGTCGGCGCATCGCGGTTCAGCACCAGCGGAACAACGGTATGCGATGGGGACACCCTCAGTGCGGCAAGCTGCTCAATGGCCAGTGTGTTGTTCTCGACCAGCTTCGACAGGGTATCCTGTGTTGCACCCGCCAGCTCACGCATTGCCCCGGCAATGGCTTCGGCCCCCAGAAGCTCGGTTTCAAATACCTGCGTCACGGTATTGCCACCACCGGATATAACGGGCGAGCGGTCTGTTTTGAGATCGCCTTTTATAATGAGCTCCAGCGTCTGCGCTTCGCTCATGGACGACCCCAGTTGCTGTCGGATCGAGCTGAAAACCTTGGTAAATTCATTCTGGTCCTGAGCACTTACGCTGCCTTCAGCAAGAAGCCTGAACATCAGTTTCTGAGCACTCACGATGTCCCGGCGAAGACCAAGAGGAAATACTTTGTCGGGCGCATCAAGTCCGATGTCGGCCACAGTGACAATACCATCCGCACAGTCGCGCATTTTTCCCAGTCTGACATCTTTTGCAGACAGAATGTCGGTCACACGCGCGCGGGGAACCGCCTCGGAAAGAAGCTCTGGAAAGACCCGCTCGGTAAACCACAGCTCGGGACCATCGGAATTGTCACTGTCCTGGGTTTCGCCGGCCGGATTCCAGGAAGCGCCTTCTGTTTCCTTAACGTAGTAATTGCTCGGAGAAGCCGATCTCAGCGTCCCCTTTGCCAGCAAACAGGTCTGTCCGTCGCTCAGCTCGGAAACATAGGCTTCAGCAACCGGATCAGGCAGGAGCTCGGATATCACAAACAGGAGCGCACCCGGAATAAGCAAAGCAACCGCGTTTCTGATCCCTACTCTGATTTTCTCGTTTCGTGCGGACCGTGCCGAATCGAATGGCCGGGTCACAACGTTCGACATTCCGTTGGTTTCGACGTCTCTGAGCGCCTCCGGTGCAAACCGCACAGTCTGGCCCTCTGCAGACGGCGACAGCAGTCCCATCCATGAGAGCCAGCGCGTCAGCAGCGGCTGCCGTTCCGGTTCGACAAAGGCCGGATCCGTCAGCCGCTCGAATGCTTCACGCGTGCGATGTTGCAGGCGCTCCATGCGCCTCGCCCGGTTCCGGGTTCCGATGACAACGGAAAAGACCCAGGTCGCAACAAAGGTCAGTGTTAGCAGAAGCGTTGCGTTATCGTGGATAATCAGCGCCGTATTGTGGGCGAGAACGGCCTTTGTGATCAGGGTAACGATAATCGCCCAGACCAGAGGCAGCGGGCGGTAAAACGTCTGGATTTCCGCAGCCCGGGATACTGAAACCGATTGATTTACTGCACCGGAAATCATCTTTTTGTGGCAGAATTTCTTTGAAATATTTTCCAGGTTTCGGGCAGTCCGGTCGAGGAAAATTCCAACACGGGTGACGAACGTCTCGGAGTTGGCAGCAAACAACCGGGTTTCACTGATTTTATCGCGGATGGCTTTCTCACTGATGCCGTCTGCGTCTTCGGACAAGCGCGGATGCTCGGGGCTTCCCACTCTGGCAGTCTGCTTTTCGAGGAAATCTGCCAACCTTGTGATCTGTGCAAACCGGGCACGCGTTTCAGCGGCGGCGGAGGCGCGACCTTCGCGCAATTCCTTGCTTTGTACTTCCGAGCTTTTGGCAACTCTGGAATAGGCGGCTTTCAGGCGCTGAACATATGTATCCGTGTCCTGTTCTTCGATGATGCGCCGGCCCGTCATATGGTCGAGCAGCAGCTGAACGCGATTCTCAAGCTCGCCACTGTTCAGCCTGAGCTGATACCCTGTCATTCCGGCACCGCCATCAGCTTCCGTGTCCGGGAGCTTCAGAAGCCTCGTCAGATCTTCCTTGCCCAACAGACTGTCCGTTTCGCTTTCAATCAGGTACTCCCGGTCTGCTGTGTCCTCGGGAATGGTCCGGTCAAGGCCGGACGCAACCCGGTCGGACAATACGTCAGACAGTTCATGCGCCAGGTCCAGATAATCCCAGATTTTCTCAGAACGGGACAGGGACCTCTTTTTGAGTTGCTTCGACAGTTTTTCCTGCTCTGCCACGCAGGCATCTAAATCACCGGGAATGGCTTCAAGCCTGTCACGCCGGGCCTTTTGACCCGAAACTGCATCTTCCCGCTCAGCAACCAGCCGCTGCAGCTTTGTATCGAGTTCGGCACGGGCTTCGGGGGCCTCCTCACTGGCAATCTGCATTTCCAGTTCGTCAATCTTTGCCTGAACCTCGCCCGCGCTTTGCTCCAGCTGCGCCAGGCTCTTTTCAAGCTCCAATTGTTCGGCACCCAGTTGTTCGACTTCGCTTTCCAACGCTTTTTCACGAGACCGGTCCGTTTCAAGTGAGACATTTATACTGTCGAGGTTTCTGATCTTCGAACTCAGATCCCCGGTAATCTCCAGGAAGAGTACTTCAGCATCTTTTCCGGAAGCGGTCCTTCTCCCGTCGTCAGCAGATAAAGCCTCTGCCTGGGCCGCATTCAAAAGGTCATTCAATTGCTCGGAATATATCATTTTCAGTTATCCCCGCTGACTTATTGACGTTTCAGTTCTTTCAGGAACGCCTCGGCGGCGTTCAGTCCGGTTTGAAAAAGTTCAGTCTTGTCGTGTTCTGTCATCACGAAATTCAGCCAGTCCTTGTCGGCTGTGTTCACCTCAGCCATGCGGGTCGGATAAATTCTTGCGACACCGCCATGCTGACTGACCCTTAGTTCCTCCTGGCGCTCAAATTCGCGCCCGAGTTCAATATTCTGCTGCCAGACTTCGCGGTCTCTCTGCAAACGAACTGCCGAAATACATGACAGAGCATCCGAGACGAGGTCTGAATAGGCACGGCGTCCGGTGACCGATGGGTTTTTCTGATCGCCGTACAGAGGTACGACTATTGTCGGCACGTCCCGCATCACCTGACGAAAGGAATCGCTGGGCAGATTGGAAACGAGTCCACCGTCCAGAAAGACAAGCTCGTCGAGATCCTTGAAGTAATTGAGCCTGTTGGGCGGCAGCAACCTGCCAAGCGTTTCACCGGCAAGATCGGGCCATGTGGTTTTGTTGGTCCGCATCATCACAGGCTCGAAAAACGCGGGAATCGACATGGACGTTCGAACAAGACGCGCTGGTGAAACGCGCTGATACTCCGGGTCGAGATAGCTCAGATCCTGAGGGAGCGTGAGTTTAAGTCCGACAGGCATGGCCGTTGTCACAAGTTGCAGCAGGTCGCGATGACGGTTGCTCCGGACGTCTGGATCGTCCGTGTCATTTCCGGCAATAGGGGGTGGAATGTCATGCCCGAACGCAGGTGTGGACAGATCTGAAATGTCCTCCCAGATGCGTTCAAGAGCAGCATCCAGTTGCTCGATGGATTCAAAGTTCAGCTCGCGCATGACCTCTTCAAACCATGTCTCGAAGACATCGCCATAGTTCAGTCCACGCCTGTCCCGCAGCCTTTTCACCGCAGCAATTACCGAGAACCAGAAGGCAGGAGAAAACAGACCGGACCGTTTCAGAGCACGTTTGATGAATATCCGAACTGGTCTCGGACCATCGATAAAACTGTCCATGGGCGCCGAACTTGACAGATCAGCGAGTTTCCTGTGCGTTTCCCGGGCAAGGTCCGGGCCCCGGATCGCCGCCAGACCCATCGCAATGATTGACCCGGCGGATGTACCCGCCAGTCCCAGAAACCGGATACCGGCACGTTCCAGCCCGGCAACAAACCCGGCATGTGCCAGCCCGAGCGTACCGCCGCCCTGCAACACAAGATTGCAGAGACGAAAATCCCCTGTGCTGTCACCTTCGGCAGCCTCCAGACCGGATCGGAATGCAAATCTGGGTTTTTCGGCATTCTCACGCTCGGACGCGCGCAGCCAGAAGAAGCGGTCAATGCCATTTACGGGGCGCCCGCCCGCTTCGTCCGGTGAGTTTACACCATACAGATGTTCAATGCGGTCCAGCTTGCGCCTGACGCTTGCAACACTCAATAAATCCATTGCCGACCAAAAACAGCGGCGCTGTTTCCAAAAAAAAGAATTACAAAAACAAGATATTCAAATAAGGGCTCTACCGTTGCGCGAAATTCCGCACAGGTCAACCCTTTCAAATAGCAGCGGCTTTATGGGTCAGTCCGTGATCCGGCTTCTGACAGCTTGTTGAGTGAGCAATTGAGATGCCATTCGCAAGGCGTGCATGGATCTTCGGTCAGCCGGCAAACCAGCAGGTACCAGCGCCGACGATAACCGTCGGCGATCCACACATCTGCTCAGCCGAACTTAAAGGTTTGCCAGACACCCCGACGAAAAGACCCGCGCAATGAAAGCGCCCGCCCGGGGTCCGCGACGCAGACCGGCCACGTATGCGGTATCGACGCCATCAACAGAATCAAAGAGGAAATATGGTGAGCCGTGCAGGGTTCGAACCTGCGACCCGCTGATTAAAAGTCAGCTGCTCTACCAACTGAGCTAACGGCCCCACTAGGCGGTCTACTTAGAAAGGTGCCGGGACCGGGTCAAGCCCCAAATCGGCCTTTTCGAAAGGACATACTGGATAGTTTCGCCGCATCAGCTTATATGGCCGCCATGCGCGACGCGGATGATATCGGATTGCCCTTCATGAAGATGCACGGGCTGGGAAACGACTTTGTCGTTCTGGATGCGCGCGACCATGTGATCGACGTATCTCCTGACCTGGCAAAGGCGCTGGGCGACCGCCATCGTGGTGTTGGCTTTGATCAGCTGGCCGTGATGGAAACAGGCCGGAACGGCCTGCATCTGACCTTTTATAATGCAGACGGGTCGCTGTCGGCCGCCTGCGGCAATGCCACCCGCTGTATAGCGCGCTATGTCATGCAGGAAACAGGCACGAACGAACTGGAACTCAGCACTGACAGAGGCGCCCTGCAGGCCCGTGACGCCGGGAAAGGCCTGACATCTGTCAACATGGGTCATCCACAGACAGACTGGTCCGAAATTCCACTTTCCTGTGCGATGGATACACTGAGCCTGCCGATTGATGGTTCGCCTGTTGCGACAGGTATGGGAAACCCGCACTGCACTTTTTTCGTCGATGATGCAGACAGGGTGGATCTGGCAGCTTTTGGCGCGGCTCACGAACATCACCCGCTCTTTCCAAAACGCACCAATGTTCAGGTCGCAGCCCGGGTCGGACCTGACCACCTGCGCATGCGTGTCTGGGAACGCGGCGTGGGAATCACGCTTGCCTCTGGCTCTTCCAGCTGTGCCACAGCAGTTGCAGCAGCCCGGCGCGGCCTGACGGGCCGCAGTGTCCGCATCGACCTGGATGGCGGTACGCTGCATGTAGACTGGCGCGAGGATGGTGTCTGGATGACCGGACCGACCATGCACGTTTTTTCCGGTCACCTGACGCAGGAATTTATGGGCAGCCTGACATGAACGCACCGGTCTTCTCGACGCTGGGGTGCCGTCTCAACGCCTACGAGACGGCGGCCATGAAAGAACTGGCCGAAGCGGCCGGTCTGCAGAACGCCGTCGTGGTGAACACCTGTGCCGTAACAGCAGAGGCCGTTCGAAAGGCCCGCAAGGATATCCGCCGGCTTCGCCGTGAAAACCCGGATGCCCGCCTGATTGTTACCGGCTGCGCCGCACAGACCGAACCTGCGACCTTCACCGCGATGCCGGAAGTGGACGCCGTCATCGGCAACACCGAAAAGATGCAGGGCAGCACCTGGTCCGGCCTTGCCGCTGATTTCATCGGCGAAACCGAAGCCGTACAGGTTGACGACATCATGTCGGTCACCGAAACAGCCGGTCACCTGATCGATGGTTTCGGGTCGCGCAGCCGCGCCTATGTGCAGGTGCAGAACGGATGCGATCACAGATGTACGTTCTGCATTATTCCCTATGGCCGCGGCAACTCGCGCTCTGTCCCCGCCGGTGTCGTGGTCGACCAGATCAGGAGACTGGTGGATAAAGGGTTCAACGAAGTCGTCCTGACGGGCGTTGATCTGACCAGCTGGGGCGCGGATCTGCCCGGTGAGCCGAAACTGGGCGATCTGGTGATGCGAATCCTGCGTCTTGTCCGCGATCTGCCGCGACTGAGGATCAGTTCAATTGACAGCATCGAGGTGGACGAAAACCTGATGCACGCGATTGCAACAGAGCCCCGGTTGATGCCACATCTGCATCTGTCTCTGCAGCACGGTGACGATCTGATCCTGAAAAGGATGAAGCGTCGCCATCTGCGTGATGATGCGATCCGGTTCACCGAAGAGGCCCGCAGACTGCGCCCCGACATGACCTTTGGCGCGGATATTATTGCAGGCTTTCCAACCGAAACTGAGGCAATGTTCGAAAACAGCCTCGCACTGGTCGAAGACTGTGACCTGACCTGGCTGCATGTTTTTCCCTATTCGCCACGCACAGGCACGCCAGCTGCGCGAATGCCCGCAGTCGATGGCACGGCAATTCGCGAAAGGGCCGCAAGGTTGCGCGCGGCGGGGACAACCCGAGTGGCGCGGCATCTGCAGGCTCAGGTCGGACGCCGGCACACCGTGCTGATGGAGAGCCCGAACATGGGGCGCACGGAGCAGTTTGCAGAGGTTCACACAGCCGCACCACGAACCGAAGGCCAGATCGTTTCGCTGGACATTTTGGGGACGGATGGCGCCGTTCTGAGCGCGTGACTGCATCTGATTTTGCAAGAAATATCGTGACAAAGCTCCACCCGGCTCGCTAGTCTTTGTTTACTGGTGGGGAGTACCGGTAGTTGTATCAGTGCGAATGGCAGACTCAGAAATTCGGGCCACGACAGCCCGCAGTTATCCTGTTCCCGGCTTTTCGGCAGGCATTGCCCTGGCGTATGACTGGTTCCTGCCCTTGCATGTGAAACGCCATCCGGTGTCCGCCAGACAGGGAAAGCACAGAGATCGTCATGGATAACAAGACACTGCCAAAATCCGGTTTTCTGGCCAATGCATCCTCGGATCTGTCAGAGCTGCTGGATTCGCTGTCGACTGTTGTCGACCTGAGGGAGGGCGAAGTGCTTTTCGAACAGGGCGATGCAGGCGATGCGCTCTATGCAATCGTTTCCGGATCGCTCGAATTCAGCATTCTGTCCCGCGAGGGCCGCAAGCTGTCACTTGATGTCATGCGTCCGGGTGCTCTGTTTGGTGAGATCGCATTGTTTGATCCCGGCACCCGCACGGCGACCGTCACGGCGCTGGAAAAGTCCAGTGTACGCGGCGTGAAAAATGCGGATGTAATTGCAGCGATCCGACAGAAACCTGAACTTGGTATCGACATGATTCAGCTTGCCGGGGAACGGATGCGCTGGATGAGCAGCCAGCTGAACGAGCAGGTTTTCCTGCCGATGCCTGCGCGGCTTGCACGAAAAATTCTGTACCTCACGCTTGATGGCTCGGAACAGCTGTCCATGCTGGCACTGTCTCAGGCAGAACTCGCAGAGTTTGTCGGCGCCACACGCGAAGCAGTATCGAAAACGCTTTCTTTGTGGAAACGGGCCGGTGTCATTGATGTCAGCAGGGGCGGGGTTCGTGTGCTGGACCGCGATGCGCTCCAGATTATGGCAGACCTTCACCAGATTTAATTCGCGGGATGTGAAGCGTTTCACATACGTCGATTCGCTTTTGGGGCATTGTGAGTGCAATCAGGAGATTTGGTTCCCTGAGGGAACACAGCACACAGAGGATTGCAAAATGCATCGCCCCGCAAAATGCCCGACCAAGCCGGAAAATACAGTGACCAGAAAGTCACCGGTACGCGCCATGATCAGCTGGCTCATCGAGACGGATCGTGAATTTCGCGCAGCCCAGGCAATGGTCGACGACACCTACTTTCGTCGCTGAGGACAAGGACGCACCGACCTCTGGCGAAGATAATCCCTCGCCAGAGGATACCTCGGATGTCGCAAAGAAAGAGCGATAAACCGAACACGAAAGACAAGCATCAGCGCCAAATGTGAACTGGATCACATACAGCGATTCTATCAGAGGTTAATATCCGGTTATTGTCAGTGAGAGTGAGAGGTGGACACCGTATTTCGGGTGTCAGTGGTAACAAGGACTTTTAGCGTACGACCGAGTGAAGCATGCGTGTTTATCAAGTATTATCTGCCAATTGCACGCAGGCACGTTTCCCGGTTGATTTGTACTCTCCCCAGGGTCTGTAATTAGCCTCCTTTACCGGAGGTACAGACGGAAAACCCCCCGCGCAGTTTCTGCCGGGGGGTTTTTTCATGTGCTCATTTCTGATCACCGGGTCAGCTGGTTTTCTTACCTTTGATCGGTGCCCAGAGACGCTTGTTTGTCAGATACAAAAGAACCGACAGGATCGTCAGGAACAGCACTCCGACAAAGCCAGCCTGTTTACGGGCCATCATTTTCGGCTCAGCTGTCCACATCAGAAACGCCGAGACGTCTTCTGCCATATGGTGGATGTCGTTTGCATGACCATCAGCAAATTCAACCTGTTCGTCGTAGAGCGGTGGTGCCATGGAGATGTACCCACCTGGGAACGCCGTGTTCTCGTACAGTGTGACACCAGCCTCTTCCTTTTCCTTGCCGGTGTAGCCGGTCAGAAGTGAGGCGATGTACTCAGGGCCACCAATGCCTTTGAAGAACTGGTTGATGCCCAGCCCGTAAGGACCGTGGAAACCGGCACGCGCCTTGGCCATCAGGCTGAGGTCAGGTGCGTTCTCCAGCCCGGATTCCGGGAAGTGATCTGCGGGGGTTGCTGTGCGGAAATCATCCAGCTCGGCGTCAAAAACCTCAAAGTTCTCGGCGTAAGCACGCACCTGATCTTCCGGCATATCCGGTCCACCTTCGTCCGAAAGTGTCCTTATCGGCACAAACTTCAGACCATGGCAGGCAGCGCAGACTTCAGTGTAGATCTGCAGACCGCGCTGAAGCTGGTTCTGATCATAAGTGCCAAAGGGCCCTTCGAACGAGAAGTCAAAGTCTTCGACGTGGCCGGCCGCACCAGCCGCAAAGGCTGCGCCTGAACTGAGGCCAAGAACCGTCGCGGTTGCAAGGGCAAGTTTCTTAATCATTGTCATTGTCCTTTATTCCGCAGGTGTCGCGGCTGCTTCACCACCACCGGACTTTGCTTTTTTCGCGGCAAAATCGGCTTCGATGGTTTCAGGCTGCACCAGTGGTTTTTCGATGACGCCAAGAAGCGGCAGGATTACCAGGAAGTAGGCAAACCAGTAAGCCGACGCGATCAGCGAAATCGTGTTGAACGGCTCTTCGGCAGGCATCGCACCGACCCACATCAGGACGAAGAAATCGACCACGAGCAGAGCAAACCACCATTTGAACATCGGGCGGTAACGGCCCGAACGTACCGATGAAGTATCCAGCCACGGCGCCAGCGCCATCACAGCGATCGCACCGAACATCGCCATAACACCAAAGAACTTCGCATCAATGATGCCACCAGTGATGAAAGAGGCGAACTGTACAACCCAGACTTCGTCTGTGAAGGCACGCAGGATCGCGTAGAACGGCAGGAAGTACCATTCGGGCACGATGTGTGCGGGCGTCGCCAGCGCATTGGCCTCGATGTAGTTATCGGGGTGACCCAGGTAGTTCGGCATAAACCCGACAATCGCAAAGAACACCGCCATAATCACTGCCAGAGCGAACAGGTCCTTGATCACGAAGTATGGCCAGAAGGGCAGCGTGTCTTTCTCTGCTTCTTCCTTGGACGTCCGGCGGACCTCAACCCCTGTCGGGTTGTTGTTGCCGGTCGTGTGGAAGGCCCAGATGTGCACAACGACAAGGCCAAGGATCACAAAAGGCAGCAGATAGTGCAGCGAGAAGAACCGGTTCAGAGTGGCGTTATCCACCGCCGGCCCGCCCAGCAGCCAGGTCTGCAGCGCTTCACCGATGAACGGGATCGCACCAAACAGACCGGTGATCACGGTTGCACCCCAGAAGGACATCTGACCCCAGGGCAGAACGTAGCCCATGAACGCAGTACCCATCATAAGCAGGTAGATCAGCATACCGATGATCCACGTGATCTCGCGGGGGGCTTTGTACGACCCGTAATAGAGACCGCGGAAGATATGCGCATAAACCGCCACAAAGAACAGTGAGGCACCGTTTGAGTGCAGATACCGCAGCATGTAGCCGCCGTTCACGTTGCGCATGATGTGCTCTACCGACGCAAAGGCGTGGTCGACATGCGGCGTGTAATGCATCACCAGCACGATGCCGGTGACGATCTGCAGCACCAGCACAAATGTCAGAACGATGCCCCAGATCCACATCCAGTTGAGGTTCTTGGGTGTCGGGATCATCAGAGTGTCGTACATCAGGCCGACGATCGGCAGACGCCTGGCCAGCCCTTTTTCCCAGGCAGCCTTGGGTTCATAATGGTCGTGAGGAATTCCAGCCATGAGGTTTCTCCCTTAACCCAGTTTAATCGTTGATTCGTCGACGAATTCCGCAACCGGCACCGGCAGGTTGCGCGGTGCGGGACCTTTGCGGATCCGGCCGGATGTATCGTAGTGAGAACCGTGGCACGGGCAGAACCAGCCGCCAAAGTCACCGGCGTCACCAAGAGGCACACATCCGAGGTGCGTACAGACACCCATCATCACCAGCCATTCGCCGGCTTCATCCAGCGAGCGGTTCTCATCAGAGGCATCCGCATCAGCACGGCCGTTGGCGTTGTCCGCCAGCGGATCAGGCAGCTCGGAAACTTCGACGTCACGCGCTGCAGCAATCTCGTCTTCGGTACGGCGGCGGATAAATACCGGCTTTCCAAGCCATTTTACAGTCATCTGCGTCCCTGGCTCGATGCCACTCACATCCACGCGGATGGAAGACAGCGCCAGTACGTCGGCTGATGGGTTCATCTGGTTGACAAGTGGCCAGATGGCGGCACCTGCGGTTACAGCGCCCGCCCCGGCTGTGGCGTAATAAAGGAAATCCCTGCGGGTGCCTTCCTGATCATCTGCGTGCGACACGGGTTCACTCCATTTCATGGGCCTTTGAGGGCCTGTGTACTGTATCGGCCGCGCGCGCGCAGCCTGCTGATCCGGGTATGTAGCCGTGTGACGCCCACTCGTCCAGTAACCTTAGACGCGCAAACCGTCGCAGGCTGGCCCCGAACGCGAGAATTTCGGCTGCGTAACGGCCAAATCCTTATTAAGTGTGAATTCAGGCAGCCGGGGGGCGGGTTGCCTGCATCGACGGGCGCGAATCAAAATCTGCGTGCCAGGCGACAAGAGCCTCGTTTCCATCCCGCCAGTTTCGGGCGCCATGCCGGAAATCCACATAAGACAAAGCACATGCCACCGAAACGTGCGCCATGCTCACAGGCCCTTCGAGGTGGCCCATCCAGCGGTTGTTGAGCACCCCGAGTGCCCGGCTGACCTTGCTCCACTGGGCTTCGACCCAGCCATCCGACTGCTCATTTTCCGGACGCAGCTTGCGCTCATAGGCCATCGACACCGCACAGTCCATAATTCCGTCGCCGGTTGCCTCCAGCGTGCGGTTTTCCCAGCTTCCGGGGCCAACCGGGTACATCTGCCCGTCAAAAAGCTCGTTCAGGTATCCGCAGATGACCCGGCTGTCATACAAAGTGATGCCATCATCGCGCTGCAGGGCCGGGATTTTGGCCAGCGGATTTGCGGCAGACAGCGATGGATCTGACGCAAAAGCTGTGGTCGCGACAGTTTCAAGCGCAACCGCGTCTGATTTTTCCAGCTCGTGCAAAAGAACGACAACTTTGCGCACATAGGGGGACAGAGGTGAGTGAAAAAGCTTCATGGCGGATCCTTCTGGCTGCGCCGCGACACTAGCAGACCGTTCAGTCCTGTCCATTGGCCGCGCGCATCAGCGCCGCCAGCACGGCCAGATCGGTACCCTGGCCGAAAGCCTCTACGTGGTCCGCCGCCCGCGTACGCACCGCATCCGGCTTGTTCTGGTTGAGCTTCCATGTGCCGTCAACACCGCTCAGCCGCATCCGGCACGGCACAATGGCCCGCATCATACGCTCCATGACGCCGTCGCTCATTTTGCCGGTGGTCCAGGGCGTCTTGGGCAACAGGCGTTCCTCAAAAAGCGCGGACTGGCGATCAAGCAGCGCATGCAACTGGTCCTGTCCGATCAATTCCAGATCGCCGGTCAGATGAACCGCCACATAATTCCACGTCGGCACCTGATCGGGCACATCATACCAGTCGGGCGAGACATAGCTGTCGGGGCCCGAAACGGCCAGGCGCGCGGCAAGCGGTCCGTTTCTGAGCGCACGCGCGATAGGGTTTGAGCGCAGAAGGTGCAGCCACAGCATCTGGCCATCGTCGTCCAGCAGAAACGGAATATGCGCCATAAAGGGTTCATCTGCTCCGCTGACAGCCAGCACACCAAAGGCCCGCTCGCGTGCCCACGCGAGGTTTGTCTGTGCGTCCTGTGTGTGGAAAACCGGATTTGGATGCATCGCCCTGGTCTCTTTTACTGTTGCTTTTGCTCTTGCAGGGTTTTTTGTCGCCTGACAAGCTGGGTGCATTCTCAGGGCGGGGTGAAATTCCCCACCGGCGGTATACGGCCAAAAGCCGTGAGCCCGCGAGCGGCCTTTCATCAGAGAGGTGTCAGCAGATCCGGTGAAATGCCGGAGCCGACGGTTACAGTCCGGATGAAAGAGAATGCGGAACCACGACAGGCGCCCTGTGCCTGCGCGTGACCGTGATCGCCTTGGGTGGACGTGTCTGTACCAAAGGAGATCAATATGACACTCACCCGTTTCGCCTTTGTCAAAGCGCAGTGGCACTCTGATATTGTGGACCGTTCACTGGATGGTTTTCTGCAGCAGGTACCGGCAACGCAGGTCGACGTGTTCGACGTGCCGGGCGCTTTCGAAATGCCCCTTATGGCCCGGGATCTGGCTGCGACCGGAAAATACGGCGCTGTCATCTGCGCGGCATTTGTTGTGGACGGCGGTATCTACCGTCATGATTTTGTGGCGCAATCCGTTGTCGACGGCCTGATGCGCGCCGGGTTGGACACCGGTGTGCCGGTCCTGTCGGTGTCGCTGACACCGCACCAGTATCAGGAAACCAGCCATCACAACGCCATCTATCGCGCGCATTTTGTCACCAAGGGACGCGAGGCCGCCGACGCCGCACTCGGCATCCTCAAGACGCGCGAAGCTCTCGCAGCACAGGCGGCCTAGCCCAGATAGGCGCGCAATGCCGGCGGCGGGTTATCCATCAGAACCGCCGTCGGTTCCGGTGCATGCGCCCGCCCGCCTTCGACAAAAATGACCTCGTCGGCAATGCGCAGCACGTCTTCGGGTGCGTGGGTGACCATAAGCAGTGTTGCGCCCGTTTCGGTCGCAAGGTCCCGGACGAGGTCAAGCATTTCGCGCCGCAGCGCAGGGCCGAGAGCGGCAAAAGGCTCATCCAGCAACAAAAGCGGGCGGTTCTGAACGAGAATCCGCGCGAGGGCCGCCCTGCTCTGCTGGCCGCCGGACAGCGCACCGGGCCTGCGCATCTCCATGCCTTCCAGTCCCACACGCGCCAGAGCGCTTTTGATACGAGCCTGCTCGTCGCCGGTCAGGCGCAGCGCAGGACGCAGACCCAGCCCGACATTCTGCATCAGGGTCAGATGCGGAAAAAGATTGTTGTCCTGGAACAGCATCGAGACAGGACGGTCACCTGGTGCTGCCCCGGTAATATCCACGTTGTTCAGCGTAATCTTTCCGGACGCAGGCGGCACGAAACCACTGACAGCGCCAAGCAGGGTCGATTTACCCGCCCCTGAAGGGCCGATAACGGCGACACGTCGCCCCGTTGCAATGGTCATTTCTGCCGACAGCGCGAAACTGCCCTGTTCAATGCGCAGGTCTTCAAGTGTCAGCATGCCAGCGCCCTCCCCGGTCGCAGATCCAGAAAATGCCCAGCGCCATCGCCAGCAGGAGCAGCGCCGCACCGGCGGCAGCCTCAGTGCGGTAGGCGCTCATAAGCCGGTACATCTGCAGAGGCAGCGTCGTCCGGTCAGGATCAGAAAACAGCGCGATGACTCCCAGATCGCCCACAGACAGAGCACCTGTCAGCCCGGCCGCAAAGCCAATCTGCGTGCGGGCCCTTGGCAGGATCAGCCAGCGCCATGCCTGCAGGCCGGTTAAACCCAGCGTCACACACAGACGCCCATAGCCTGTAAGAGCGTCACGCACGCCGGGCACGATGATACGCAGGGCAAAGGGCAGCGCCATGAGCGCATTGACCACGGCTGTGACCGGCAGCGAGAGCGCAACGGGGTCAGCAACCGGATTGAGCAGGATGAACCAGCCCACGCCGAGCATGAGCGGAGAAGCAGACAGACCGATAAGACCCACGGCCTCGGCGCTGCCTTTGTCCCGGATCGCAATCCAGCCGGCGAGCGGCAGGGCCAGGGCGAGCATGACCACAATGCTGAGGCCGGCGACCCAGAGTGACGTAAACGCGGCCTGCCAGGCGGTTGCCGGAACATACACCAGTCCTGCGATACCCGACAGGGTCACTGCGGTCAGCGGGCCCAGCAGAAAAAGCCCACCGGCAAGAATTGCGGCGATATCCAGAGCACGCTGCAGTCCGCCGCGCGCATCGAAGCGCGTCACTTTGCGGTCCATCCCCGCCGTCATCGGAATATCCGGAATGACGCGCAGCGCCAGGACCGCCGCCGCGCCCGCCAGAACGAGCTGCAGTACCGACAGGAAGGCGGCCCGGGACAGATCGAACTCGAACCGGAACGCCTGATAAATAGCCAGCTCGATCGTCGTGGCCCTGGGGCCTCCGCCCAGGGTGAGCGCCACGGCAAAGCTGGTCAGGCAGATCACAAAGATAAGGGCGGCGGCCCCCGGCAGTATCCGCCGTATCATCGGCCATTCGAGCGTGTGAAAGATCATGCGCGGCGGCAGATCAAGCTGCGCTGCAAGCCGGAAATGTTCGCCTGGAATGCTCTGCCATCCCTGAAGCAGCAGACGTGTGGCGAGCGGCAGATTGAAGAAGACATGGGCCAGCACCACGCCGTGCAACCCGTAAATTGAGACTTCGGGCAGCCCGAAGAGCGCCAGTGCCTGGTTCAGCAGGCCGTTCCGACCGAAAATCGCAAGCAGGCCGAGAACCGCGACAATGACGGGAAGAATAAAGGGCGCACCCAGCAGCGTGATAAGCAGCCCTTTGCCCGGCAATTCCCGCCGCGCCAGAGCGCGGGCCAGCGGTATGGCAAGAACGACAGAAAACAGGGCGGAAAGCGCCGCCTGGAACAGGGTGAACCTGATTGCCGCCCAGTCCGCCGGGCCCAGCCCGCTACCGGGTCCGGCCCTAAGACCGATGCCCACAAACGACAGCATGACCACCGCGACGATAAGTGCCGCAGCGATCAGGCCGGATCGGCCGGTTACTGGCTGAGCGCTGCGCGCCATGTCTCGATGGCCTGCGCCTGAAGCTCTGTGGCTTCTGCTTCGCTGTAGAACAGAACATTTTCAGGCAGGTTCAGCTGCGACCAGCCTTCAGGCCACTGGTCCTTTGGCAGCGCCGCGGGCAGCGACCAGTTCGCCGTCGGGATCATCGACTGAAAATCACCCGACATCACATAGGCCATAAAGGCATCCGCCAGTTCAGGCTGTTCCGTTTTGGCGATTTTGCCGACTGTTTCGACCATGAAATAGTGCCCCTCGGGGAAGATCGCGGCCTTTTTGGTGAAATCTTCTTCGGCGAACATGTGATAGGCGGGCGAGGTTGTGTAGCTGAGCACCATATCGGCCTCGCCGTCTGTGAACATGCCATAGCTGGTGGACCAGTCTTTGGTCACGGTCAGAATTTTTGGCGCCAGCTGCGCCCAGGCTTCGTCTGCCTTGTCGCCATACACAGCCTGCACCCAGAGCACCAGGGCGAGACCGGAGATGGATGTGCGCGGGTCCTGGATGACGATTTTCACATCATCCGGCAGCGCCAGCATTTCCTCGAAACTCGCCGGCGGCGCATCCATCAGTGTCTCGTTATAGATGAAGGCCGTGTGGCCGTAGTTAAACGGCAGGAAAGTATCGTCGCTCCATTCCACCGGCAGTGTCAGTGCGCTGTTGTCCTGGCCGTGCGCGCCGAAAAGCCCGGTGGCCCGCGCTTTGGCCGTCACATCCGATGTCAGACCGATGACCACATCTGCCTTAGTCCGCTCGCCTTCAAGCAAAAGGCGCGGCAGCAGATCGCCGGTCGACCATTGCAGGTCGCATTCACAGAAAGCTTCAAAGCCCTCTTCAATCATCGGGCCGGGCCCCCATTCGGAGGTAAAATAGTCGCCTGCGTAAACAGTCAGCACAGGTGTGTCCGCCCAGGCCTGGCTGGCGCAGAACAGGGTGGCAGCAATTACAGAAGTCTTACGCATGATCATTCCTTTTCATATGCGTCAGACGGCGAAAGAGGATGATCAGGTCAACCTTCCCTCCGCCGGTCTTAACCGGTTCAGGTTCTACGGGTCCGCGTGTTACGCATCTCAGCCGGAAAGGCCCCCCGAGGTGCGATCAGACGTAAAGTGCCACCGCGGGATTGGCAAGCGATAAGGTCTTGAGGCGCGTCGCAGGCCCCGATAAGCACCTGGGTCAGAGGAGCAAGCTCATGTCGATGAACAGTTTTGGCCATCTTTTCCGTGTGACAACCTGGGGTGAAAGCCACGGGCCGGCGCTTGGCGCGACGGTGGACGGCTGCCCGCCAGGCGTGGAAATCGACGCGGCGATGATCCAGCAATGGCTGGACAAGCGCAAACCCGGCCAGAACAAATACACGACCCAGCGGCGCGAGGCCGATGAGGTCAGGATCCTGTCGGGCACCTTTGAGGGCGTGACCACCGGAACGCCGGTGCAGCTGATGATCGAAAACACCGACCAGCGTTCAAAAGACTACGGAGACATCAAAGAGAAGTTCCGCCCGGGTCATGCGGACATCACCTATTACCAGAAATATGGCGTACGCGATTACCGCGGCGGCGGTCGCTCGAGCGCGCGCGAGACCGCTGCGCGCGTGGCGGCAGGTGGTCTCGCGCGCGCAGCACTCCGCTCACTGGTCCCCGCGCTGGAGATCAAAGGGTACATGACCCGCATGGGCGCACATGAAATAGACCGCGACCGCTTTGACTGGGCGCAGATTGACGAGAACCCCTTCTGGGTGCCGGACGCCAAAGCTGCAACGGACTGGGCGACCTATCTGGACGGTCTGCGCAAATCGGGCAGCTCGGTAGGCGCCGTCATAGAGGTTGTTGCACGCGGGGTACCAGCCGGACTGGGTGCCCCTGTTTACGGAAAGCTCGATACCGACCTGGCAGCGGCGATGATGAGTATCAACGCCGTAAAGGGTGTCGAAATTGGTGAGGGCATGTCAGCGGCGATGCTGACCGGCGAGCTGAACGCAGATGAGATCTCAATGGGGCCGGACGGGCCGGAATATTCCTCAAACCACGCAGGCGGCATACTCGGCGGCATCAGCACAGGGCAGGACATCGTGGTCCGGTTCGCCGTAAAGCCGACCTCGAGTATCCTGACCACCCGCCGGACGATCACGAAATCCGGCGAGGACACCGAGATCATCACCAAAGGGCGGCACGATCCCTGTGTTGGTATCCGCGCGGTACCTGTAGGTGAGGCGATGATGGCCTGCGTGATCCTCGATCATCTGCTGCTGCACCGCGGACAGGTCGGTGAAAACAAGGGCCGGATCGGCTAAAAGCCGTCAGCGCGCTCTGAGCAGCTCTTCGATTCCGCGGCCGCTCTGCTCCACAATACCCAGCGGCAGACATGAACGCGCGAGCACCCTGAGACCGATATACTGAGTCAGCAGAACATTGGCGAGCGTGGCCCGCGCATCGGGCTGCATGGTGTCATGCAGAGGCGACGCCGACAGCGCCACGGCCAGAGCATCGCGGATCCGGCGCAGACCATTGTTCACAGCCGCCGCGATCTCAGGGTCAGACATTTCATTTCCAGCCGCTGCGGTACACAAAAGGCAACCGCGCCGGTCACCATCACTGACCGCCTGCACGACGCCCTTGAACAACCCCAGCACCCTGCGGCGGCCGTCCGGGACGCTGATATCTGTGAGCCGCCGGACGGCTTTATCCACGGCAACAGTCTCGTAGTGATCAAGCACCCGCAGATACAGCGACTTTTTATCCTGAAATGCCTTGTACAGACTGCCACGGGTCAGACCCATCCCTTCGAGAAGGTCGGGCAGAGAGGCATCCTCATACCCTTTGGCCCAGAAAACGTCAGCAGCTTTCCGGATTGCCTCGTCTGTATCGAATTCTCTTGGTCGCGCCATGGCACCCTCATGTTTTCATGTCGCCCCTATATAATTGGGAACTAATCGATACACAATCACAGTTTTGTGTATTGTACCATTCGGTTCCTAATTCTATATGTCGCTCATCGGAACCGCAGAAATGGACAAAAACATGAAAAACCTCGTCACAGCCGTACTCATCGCCGGCCTCACCGCACTGACAACCTTTGGCGCACAGGCCGACACCAGCAGCACCTTCACAGGCGCGAGCGACCACATCACCACCGGTAAGGTAACGATCGTTCGCAATGACGACGGCACCGCGACCGTCACCCTGCATGAAGATTTCTCACTGGACGGCGCGCCCGACCCGCGCGTGGGTTTTGGCAAAGACGGTGAATACGCGCTCGAAGCTGACCTCGGCGCTCTGAAAAACCTGACTGGCAAACAGACCTACATCGTGCCGGCCTCCGTCAACCTAGACGACTACAACGAAATTTATATCTGGTGCCTGAAATTCTCGGTACCGCTCGGCGTTGCTGCGCTGAACTGATATGCCTCTGATCAGGCGCCGTTTTCCCTTGCGGCGCTTGATCTTTCCCCGCCAGAGGCGCAAAGAACTCCTATGCCCTCTGACCTGACCCAGAACAGACCCGGCCGCGCCATAGCTCTCAAGCTGGCCGCGGTCTTTCTCTTTATGGTGATGGCCGCGATCATCAAAGCCGTCTCGGACGAGGTCCCGCCCGGCCAGGCCGTTTTTTTCAGATCATTTTTTGCCATTCCGGTGATTACCCTCTGGCTCTGGCAGCGCGGGCAGCTGCGCTATGGCCTGGTGCCGTCCAATCTGATGGGGCATGTCTGGCGCGGACTTTTTGGCACCTCGGCTATGGGACTTACCTTTGCCGGACTGGGCCTGCTGCCGCTGCCCGAAGTGACCGCCATCGGCTATGCCACGCCAATTTTTGCAGTGATTTTCGCTGCCGTTTTTCTGGGTGAGCGTATCCGCCTTTTCCGCCTTTCCGCTGTGGGTCTCGGCCTGATCGGCGTCCTGATCGTGATCGCGCCGCGCCTGAGTGTTGGTGCAGATACGCTTTCTACGGCTGCGACCGCCGGGGCACTGATGGTCCTTGCCGCATCTATTCTGCGGGCGCTCGTGCAGATCCATGTACGCCGCCTGGTGCAGACGGACCACACGGCCGCAATTGTGTTTTATTTCTCTGTGACAGCAAGCTGCATCGCCCTGCTCAGTATGCCGCTGGGTCTGATATACAGCCACCCGTCGCTGGTCTGGGTCGTACCTCCGGGCTGGGTTGTGGGCATGATGATTTCTGCCGGGCTGGTGGGCGGTGTCGCACAGATCATGGTGACGTCGTCTTACCGGTTCGGCGGCGCCTCGATGCTGGCACCATTTGACTATGCTTCCATGATTTTTGCTGGTCTGATCGGATACGTGGTCTTTGACGAAGTGCCGACCGGCCCCATCATCATTGGTGCTGCACTGGTGATTGCCGGCGGCATTCTGATCATCTGGCGCGAGCGGCAGCTCGGACTCGACCGGAGCAAATCAAAGCCCAACCAGACCCCGACCGGCGCGCCTTGAACAACAACGGCATACGCCTAGCTTTCTGGCATGGACAAGCGCCGTGACCTGAGACCACCCATCGGGCAGATCACCACGGGCACCGAGCTGCGCAGGTGGTACTGGCTAAAACCGGAACTGGAGGCACATGCCAGGGCTCTGGGGCTGCGGCACACAGGGGGCAAGTTTACAATTCTCGACCGGCTGGCACACTTTCTCGATACGGGCGAGACCGTCTGGCCCGGGGACAGACGCACCACGCCGCGATCCCGTTTTGACTGGCACAGTGCGGAGCTGACACCCGAAACTGTGATCACCGACAGTTACAGAAACTCGCAGAACGTCCGCCGTTTCTTCAAAACGCATGCGGATCCGGCATTTAAGTTCAACATCGCTTTCATGAAATGGATGAAATCCAACACAGGCCGGACGCTTGCGGAAGCAGTCTCGGAATACCACCGCATGAAGGCCGAAGAGGCGCAGCCCGGTTTCCAGTCTGAAATTGCAAACCACAACCAGTTCAACCAGTACACCCGGGACTTTCTCGCAGATAACCCGCACATGGGCATGAAAGAGGTGCGTCACTTCTGGGCGCTGAAAAAGGGGCTGCCTTCAGACACCGGACGTCACGTCTATGAACGGTCCGACCTCGACCTCTGAACCTCCCGGCACTTCAGATCAGCGCGCGTGGCAGGCCGATGCCTCGACGATCAGGCCGTCCTGGCCGAACCGCAGGGTCTCTGCCGCCAGGACGCCGTGCTGGTTGCGATAGGTAATCACCATCATCCCGTGCCCGTGAAGCACATCGACAACAACGAATGACAGATCAGGCTGTTGTTCCAGAGCCGCTGCCCAATAGGCCCGCAGCGCATAGCGCCCAAAAAGCTCGCCGCGCCCGGTCAGGCGCATCGCCTTCTGAGAGCGAAAGACCACATCCGCGCTGTAGTGGGCGAGGATGCGGTCAAGATCGTGGGAGTTCCACGCGGCTTCCCAGGCCTCGGCAAAGGCTGCATAGTCCACGCGGTTACGCGCGAACCAGTTTTTCGTACCCTTCGGCGATGTCGCGCGTCAGGCTGCCGACCTCAAAGTTATAATCCCCGATCTGTCCGACCGGTGTCACCTCGGCAGCGGTGCCGGTCAGCCAGCACTGCTCGAACCCTTCCAGCTCTTCGGGCATGATGTGACGCTCATGCACTCTGATCTGGCGGTCTTTCAGCATACCGATGACGGTCTGGCGCGTAATGCCGTTGAGAAAACAGTCCGGATCAGGTGTGTGCACTTCTCCGTCTTTAACAAAGAAGATATTCGCGCCCGTCGCCTCGGCCACATAGCCGCGATAGTCAAACATCATCGCATCAGAACAGCCCCTGGCCTCGGCCGCATGCTTGGACATGGTGCATATCATATAAAGACCCGCCGCCTTGGCATGGCTCGGGATCGTCTCCGGGCTGGGGCGCTTCCACTTTGAGATGTCCAGCTTTGCGCCTTTCATCTTGGCGTCACCATAATACGCCCCCCACTCCCACGCAGCGATGGCCAGACGGACAGGGTTGCGCGCAGAGGCGACACCCATGTCCTCGCCAGCGCCACGCCACGCAATCGCGCGCACATAAGCGTCCTGCAGACCGGAAGCGGCGAGAACCTCGACCTTGGCGGCCTCGATCTCGTCGACAGTCCAGGGGATCTCAAAATCGATCATCTCGGCGGAACGCTTCAGACGCTCGGAGTGTTCGCGGCTCTTGAAAATCTTTCCGTTATAGGCCCGTTCGCCTTCAAAAACCGACGAGGCATAGTGCATGGCATGGGTCAGGATATGGACGTTTGCCTCGCGCCAGTCGATCATCTGGCCATCCATCCAGATCGTTCCGTCACGGTCGTTATATGCACCCGCCATCTCATTTCCTTCCCGGGATCAGATCTAAATTTCCAGATGTTGCGCAAATTACGTCCGGTACGGACATATAATTGCGCAAAACCTGCGATTCGATATCGCTTCATACTTGGAATGTCAACAAGACTGACGTATGCTGTAACAAACCTGAGACGTCAAAGCGGGGATGACGACATGGCCGAGGGACAGGCACCAGCCGGCTATCGCAATGAAAACCTTCTGTTTCTGACGGACGAGCAGTTGCGCCAGGGGATTGAGGCAATGTTTTTTGCCTACCGTGGCTTTACCGCCGATCCTGACAGAATTCTGGCGGACATGGCCTATGGACGGGCGCATCACCGCGCTGTTCACTTTATCAACCGTGCGCCCGGCACCACTGTGAATAACCTTCTCAACATTCTTGGCGTTACCAAACAGTCACTGAACCGGGTCTTGCGCACCCTGATCGAGGATGGTCTGGTAGAGAGCAGGATCGGAAAGGCCGACAAGCGCGAGCGGCACCTGTTTCTGACAGAGGAGGGTAAAGCACTTGAGCAGAAACTGTCGGATGCACAGCGGGCGCGGATGCGAATGGCATTTCGCGACGCAGGTCCGGATGCAGTCGCCGGCTTTCGTCGGGTGCTCGAGGCTATGATGGATAAAGAAATGCGGTTCGCCTACACCAGACTGAAAGATACAACGACATGAGCGATTTTGACGCGCATCTCCTGATCGTCGACGACGACGAACGTATCCGCACCCTTCTGCAGAAGTTTCTGATCCGCAACGGTTTTCTGGTCACTTCAGCCCGCGACGCGGCACACGCAAGGCGCATTTTGTCCGGCCTGGATTTCGACCTTATTGTCCTCGATGTGATGATGCCGGGCGAGGATGGGCTGGAACTGACGCGCTCCCTGCGTGAAAACAACGCGGTGCCGATCCTGCTGCTGACTGCCAAAGGCGAAACCGGCAACCGCATCGAAGGTCTGGAAGCCGGTGCGGACGACTACCTGCCCAAACCCTTTGAACCGCGCGAGCTGCTGCTCAGGATCAACGCAATCCTGAGACGTGTGCCCGAAGCACCGGCGGACGAGACCGCGCCCAAGGTCCTGACGCTCGGCCCGATACGGTACGACATGGAGCGTGGAGAGATGTGGCGCGGCGAAGAGCTGGTCAGGCTGACAGCAACTGAAATACTGCTGATGAAGATTTTCTCGGGCAACTGCAACGAACCCATCAGCCGGGCACGTCTGGTTGAGGAACTGGGACGTGACCGGGGTCAGGCCCAGGAGCGGGCTGTGGATGTCCAGATCACCCGGTTGCGCCGCAAAATCGAGGCCGACCCGAAACAGCCCCGCTATCTGCAGACGGTGCGTGGCGCGGGATACATGCTGGCACCTGAATAAGCGCGACCGGCCGGTCTGGCGCGCGGTGTCCTAACCCGGTATATGTGCCGGTGAAATAAGAGCCGGAACACCACGATGTCAGATACCCCCGTAGCAGAAATGAGTTTTGAAGACGCAATGGCAGAACTTGAGAAAGTTCTGGGCCAGCTGGAACGCGGGGATGTGGCGCTGGATGAGAGCATCGCACTCTATGAACGTGGCGCAGCTCTCAAGGCCCGCTGCGAGACCAAGCTGAAAGAAGCCGAGGAGAAGGTCGCGGCCATCACCCTGGACGGGGACGGTCAGGCCACCGGAACAAAACCTGTCGAAGGACTCTGAGGTGTTTGAGACACGACTGGGTGCTGCCGCGCGGGCAGTCCAGGCATCCTTTGATGCAGTGCTGGGTGGTATGCCGAGGGTCCCTGTTGTTGATGCGATGGCGCATGCCGTCAACGGGGGCAAAAGACTGCGCGGTTTTCTGGTGCTGGAAAGCGCCCGCCTGCATGACACCGGTGAAGACCAGGCGATCTGGCCTGCCACGGCCATCGAAGCGCTGCATGCCTACAGTCTGGTGCACGATGATCTGCCCTGTATGGACGATGATGATCTGCGGCGCGGCCAGCCGACGGTTCACAAAAAATGGGATGACGCTACTGCGGTTCTGGCAGGTGACGCGCTGCAGACCCTGGCCTTCGAACTGGTTACCCGTCCTGAATGCAGCCCTGATGCAGCGGTCCGTGCGGACCTTGCGCTGACCCTGGCCCGGGCCGGCGGCGCGCAGGGCATGGTGCTGGGACAGGCGCTGGACATTGCAGCTGAAACCAGCCCGGATCCGCTCGGACTCGATGAAATAACAACTCTGCAGCAGGGAAAAACGGGCGCACTGATCGAATGGTCGGCCACAGCCGGCGCACGCCTGGCCCGAGCAGACACCGGCCCGCTGAGCGCTTATGCCCGCGCGCTCGGCCTTGCGTTCCAGATTGCCGACGATCTGCTGGATGTAACCGGCGACAGCGCTACAGTTGGCAAGGCGGTCGGCAAGGACGCTGACGCCGGCAAAGCGACGTTCGTCTCTCTGCTAGGTGTCGACGGCGCACGCGCAAGGGCCGGCGCGCTGGTCGAAGAAGCCTGCGACAGCCTGGCAGGTTACGCAGACCGCGCCGAAACCCTAAAAGAGGCTGCCCGCTTTGTCGTGACGCGGACGCACTGAGGAACCAGACGATGGCCGACAGACCCGATACTCCGATGCTCGACAGGATCACGCGCCCGGCAGATCTCAAAGGTCTCAGCGACCGCGAACTGCGTCAGGTCGCGGATGAGCTGCGGTCAGAGACGATCTCGGCTGTGTCTGTCACTGGCGGTCATCTGGGCGCAGGCCTCGGCGTTGTGGAACTGACCGTCGCATTGCACGCAGTATTTGACACACCACGCGACAAGCTGATCTGGGACGTGGGACACCAGTGTTATCCGCACAAAATCCTCACCGGCCGGCGCGACCGGATCCGCACGCTGCGCATGAAAGACGGGCTGAGCGGTTTCACCAAACGCAGCGAGAGCCCTTATGATCCGTTTGGCGCCGCGCACAGTTCGACCTCGATCTCGGCCGCACTGGGGTTTGCCGTGGCGCGGGATCTGGGCGGCGTAGTCCCCGAAGGTCTGGGGGACGCTATAGCAGTGATCGGCGACGGCTCGATGAGCGCTGGCATGGCCTATGAGGCGATGAACAACGCCGGTCACCTCAAAAAGCGCCTGATCGTCATTCTGAACGACAACGAAATGTCGATTGCCCCGCCTGTGGGGGCCATGTCTTCCTATCTCAGCCGCCTCTACGCCGAAGAACCGTTCCAGGACTTCAAAGCCGCTGCCAAAGGTGCGGTCAGCCTGTTGCCGGAACCCTTCCGCGAAGGCGCGAAACGCGCCAGGGATGTGCTCAAGGGAATGGCCGTCGGCAATACGCTCTTTGAACAGCTGGGCTTTTCATACCTCGGCCCGATCGACGGTCACGACATGGATCAGCTGCTGCCTGTTCTGCGCACGGTAAAATCGCGCGCCACCGGTCCTATTCTGATCCACGTCCTGACCAAAAAGGGCAAAGGATACGCGCCTGCGGAAACCGCGCGCGACAAAGGCCACGCGACCGCAAAATTCGATGTGGTCACAGGCGAGCAGAAAAAAGCGCCGTCCAACGCGCCGAGTTATACAAAGGTCTTTGCCGAAAGCCTGCTGCAGGAGGCGGCGGGCGACGACAAAATCTGCGCGGTCACAGCGGCGATGCCAGACGGTACCGGTCTGAACCTGTTTGCCGAACGCTATCCCAGCCGGTGCTTTGACGTGGGCATCGCCGAACAGCACGGTGTTACTTTCTCTGCGGCCCTTGCGGCGGGCGGGATGAAGCCATTCTGCGCGATGTATTCCACATTCCTGCAACGCGGGTACGACCAGGTGGTGCATGACGTAGCGATCCAGCGCCTGCCCGTCCGCTTTGCCATTGACCGCGCCGGTCTTGTGGGGGCCGATGGGGCCACCCATGCCGGTTCGTTCGACATCGGGTATCTGAGCAATCTGCCCGGATTTGTGGTTATGGCTGCCGCGGATGAAGCAGAGCTGAAACACATGGTTGCGACCGCCGCCGCGCACGATGACGGCCCGATTGCCTTCCGGTTCCCGCGCGGTGAAGGCAAGGGTGTCGACATGCCCGAGCGTGGCGAGGTGCTGGAGATCGGCAAGGGCCGGATCATCGCAAAGGGCGCGCGCGTCGCATTGCTGTCCTTTGGAACACGTCTCGCGGAAACCGAAGAGGCCGCCGAGGCCCTGCTCGCCCGGGGGATATCCCCAACCATTGCCGACGCCCGGTTTGCCAAACCGCTCGACAGGGATCTCATTCTGCAGCTGGCCGCAGATCATGAAGCGCTTATCACCATCGAGGAAGGTGCCGTGGGCGGCTTTGGCAGCCATGTCTCGCAGCTGCTGGCCGAGGAAGGCGTTTTTGATAACGGCCTGAAATTCCGCTCCATGGTCCTGCCGGATATCTTTATCGACCAGGCCAGCCCGGCAGACATGTATGCTGTTGCAGGCATGAACGCCGCAGATATCGAAAGCAAAGTGCTGTCGGTGCTGGGCATCGCGCAGATCGGCGAGGCGCGGGCCTAGTCCTCCTGCGCCAGCATCTGCTGCAAACCGGTGCGATAGTCGGGATAGATCAGCTCGACACCCAGCTCATTAAGAATGAGGTCGTTGCGCACTTTTTTGCTCTCGGCATAAAAGCTGCGCGCCATGGGTGTCATATCGGCCTCATCGAAATTCACCGTCGGAGGCAGCGGCACGCCCAACAGCTCTGCCGCATAGGCCAGCACGTCCTGCGGCGGTGCCGGATCATTGTCACAGACGTTGTAGATCGCTCCCGGACGCGGACGCCGCATCGACGCCTCAAGTACCTGCGCGATATCGTCGACATGGATGCGCGAAAACACCTGACCCTCTTTGATAATCCGCCGCGCGGTCCCGCTCCGCACCTTTGCAAAAGGGCCGCGCCCGGGTCCATAAATCCCCGCAAGCCGGAAGATATGCAGCGGCAGACCGGGAACATCCCGCCAGGCCGCCTCGGCCTCAACGCGGGCCTGCCCGCGCTTTGTCGCAGGGGTCAGGGCTGCGGTCTCGTCGACCCAGCCACCGTGATGATCCCCGTAAACGCCCGTGGTAGACAGATATCCGGCCCATTCAAACCCGCTGGCCGCCGCCTCAACCGCCGCACGGCATTCCGCCAGAACGGGGTCGCCATCCGGCCCGGGGCCTGCTGAAATCAGCAGGGCATCGGCGGCCCGCAGGTGTTCCGAAAGATCGCTGCCTGGCCAGATCAGCGGCGCCACGCCGGTCTGCCGGATGGCTTCTGCCTTTTCCTCAGACCGCGTTGTTCCGATCACGCGCCAGCCCTGCGGCACCAGACGGGCCGCCAGAGCGCGTGCACTGAACCCATGGCCAAGAGAAAGAAGCGTTTTGCTCATATCCGGAAAGTGACCCTCACAGGCGCGATGCGCAAGCCCGGTTTCAGCGTCCTTTCCAGACAGGATCCCGTTTTTCCGCAAAGGCGCGCGCGCCTTCCAGCTGGTCCTCGGAAGCATAAAGCCGGTCAACCGTCGCGAGCTGCCGGCCAGTGATACGGTTCATGGCATCCTGAAACTTTGCGTCCTCGGCATCGCGTACGATCTCTTTGATCGCCGCATAGACCAGCGGCGGACCCGATGCCAGCAGGTCGGCCAGAGCACGCGCGCGGTCCATCAGATCGGCTGCCGGCAGAATTTCGTTCACCAGGCCCCAGTGTTTCGCCTCCGCCGCGTCAAACCAGCGCCCCGTCAGCAAAAGCTCCATTGCAATGTGATAGGGGATGCGTTTCGGCAGTTTGACCGAAGCGGCGTCCGCAACTGTTCCGGATCGAATTTCAGGAAGCGCGAACTGAGCGTGATCTGCGGCCAGGATCATATCCGCACTCAGCGCCAGTTCCAGACCGCCCCCGCAGGCGATCCCGTTCACCGCCGCAATCACCGGTTTGTTGAGGTCGCGCAGCTCCTGCAGACCACCAAATCCGCCGACGCCATAATCACCATCTACGGCGTCACCATCTGCCGCCGCCTTGAGATCCCATCCCGGGCAGAAAAACCGGTCACCTCCACCGGTAATGATCGCAACACGCAGATCCGGATCATCCCGGAATGCAGCGAAAACCTCCCCCATCTGCCGGGACGTCTGCAGATCGATCGCATTGGCCTTGGGGCGGTCCAGGGTGACCTCGAAAACCGCTCCGCGGGTTTCTGTTCTGATCGGGTTCATCATTGCTCCTGTTCGTTTACTCCGGCGCCAGCACGACCAGCGCGTCAGCAGCCACTGCCGACTGCTGCGTACAGATGAGCGGGTTGACCTCAGCTTCGCTGATCCGGTCAGCCAGCGCAATCACGGTCTCCTGCAGGGCCAGTATGGCGGAAACAATTGCCGGCAGGTCCGCCGCGGGCCTGCCACGATAGCCCTGCAATACCGGCCAGCAGCGCAGTCGCCGGAGTGCATCACCGATCTGTGCAGTACTGGCAGGCACCAGCAGCGACACGCGGTCCTGCAAAAGCTCTGCCGTGACACCACCGGCGGCTATCGACAGCACAAATCCATGTGCCGCGTCGCGCGTGATACCGATCAGCAGCTCTGTGACACTGTCGCCCACCATTTCCTCGATCAGGTAAGCCGGCATCCCCATGCTCGCCACAGCACCCGGTAATTCGCAGTGCGACAACCCCAGACGCACACCACCGCTTTCTGATTTGTGCGCGTCACCCAGGGTTTTGACCACCAGCGGCGCCAGAAGATTGGCCGCCAGGCTCTCAGGACTGTCAGTTTCGGTACCTCTGACAAAGCGCGGGACAGGCATGCCATACTCTGCCAGCAACGATTTGCCCTCCGCCTCCGTCAATATCTGCCCGGCCCGATCAGGGCCCGGGCTCAGCGGCGGATCCGCCTCTGGCGCTCGGCACCTCGCAGCCGCTTCTGCTGCGTGCACTGCCTCGGACAGACCACAGAGGGGAACCACACCACCAGCCATCAGTTCCAGGGCCACATCGTCCGGCATCAGTTCCGGCAGGGTGGCCGCCACGGCAACAGGGCATTTTCCGGCTTTGCCCACTGCAAGTGCCGCCGCTGTCGCGCTCGCCCAGTCGCTGGCATCTGTATGAGGATAATCCACGATGATCACCAGAAGCCCGATGTGATCTGCCGCCATCGGCAGCCATGCATCGATCATCCGGTCCACATCCCCCCAGATATACGTGTGGTAATCCAGCGGGTTGGCCAGAGCCACCATCGGACCCAGCGCGTCTGCCAGTGCCGTCGTCTGATCTGGTAACAATGCCGGGAAATACACATCGCACCCCTCGGCAGTGTCCGCGATCAGGCTGGCTTCACCACCTGAGCAACTGATCGAGGACAGCGCGCGCGATTTCAGCGGGCCGGCGGAATGCAGCACCTTGAGTGTCTCGAGAAAGGTCGGAAGATCCCCGACACGCGGAATACCAAGATATTCCAGCAATGCCTGTGCCCCTGCGTCGCTTCCGGCCATTGATGCTGTATGCGAGACCGTCGCGCGGCGCGCCTGCTCGGACGCACCGGCTTTCAGAGCGACAAGCGGCACACCACGCTCGAACGCGCGCCGCGCCACTCTGTGCCAGGCCGACGGATCGCCAAACCCTTCAATATGCAGGCCAATTGCCGTAACGCGCGGATCGTCCAGTAGCGCCATGGCGATGTCTGCCTGCGAGGTCTGTGCCATATTCCCACAGGTGACGACCATACCAAGGGGCAAGGCGCGTTTCTGCATGGTCAGATTAATCGCGATATTCGAGCTTTGGGTCAGAATGGCGACACCGCTCTCACAGGGCCGGCATCCATGCTGATCCGGCCAGAGCAGCGCGCCGTCGAACGCATTGATATACCCGTAGCAGTTCGGTCCGAGGACGGGCATATCACCGGCGGCCATGATCAGCTCCGCCTGAAGACCTCCGGCTTCTGTGTCTTCATTGCCCGCCTCCGAAAATCCCGAGGCAAAACAGACCGCCCCTCTGGCTCCCATTCCGGACAGTTCCCGGATGACCCCGACAGTCTGGTGGCGGTTCACGCCGACAAAGACTGCGTCCGGGGGTGCAGGCAGATCACCCACCGTGCTGAAGGCGGTCACCCCCTCGACAGGATCAGGGCGCGGATGAACGCGCCAGACATCGCCATCAAAGCCCATGAGACGCAACTGGCGCAGAACCTGACGGCACCAGTTACCGCCGCCGATCACTGCGACAGAGCGCGGCCGCAACAAACGCGAAAGATCACGGCGCACGGGTAATCCCCCGGCATCTACTGGCCCCTGAGTTCTTCACCGAAAGCATAACGGCTCAGGCTCCCAGCGCCCGCAGGAGGTCCCGGCTGATGATGTGGCGCTGTATCTCCGAGGTGCCATCCCAGATCCGCTCGACACGTGCATCGCGCCAGAACCGCTCCAGCGGATAGTCATCCATCAGACCCATGCCGCCGTGCACCTGGATCGCCGCATCTGTGACCCGTGCCAGCATCTCAGAAGCATAGAGTTTTGCACTCGCGATCTCCCGGTTCGCCGGCAGGTCTTTGTCCAGACGGTCTGCAGAGGCCAGCGTCAGCAGGTCCGCCGCATCAATCTCGGTGATCATATCCGCGAGCTGAAAGCTCACGCCCTGGAATTTTCCGATTTTCTGGCCAAACTGTTCGCGCTCGGCCGCGTAGGTCAGCGCATAGTCAAACACGCGCCGCGCCCGGCCCACCGACATCGCGGCAACGGTGATGCGTGTGGCATAGAGCCATGTGTTCATCACCTCAAACCCGCCATCAACCGCGCCCAGCACCTGAGCATCCGGCAGGCGGCAGTCGTCGAAATCAAGGATCATGTTTTTGTAGCCGCGGTGGCTGACGGATTTATACCCGTCCCGGATCGTGAAGCCCGGCGTGCCGCGATCGACCAGAAAGGCGGTGATCCGCTTCTTCGGTCCCTTTGGTGTCTGATCCTCGCCGGTCGCAATAAATACAATGATGAAATCGGCATGTTCCGCACCGGAAATGAAATGCTTGGTGCCATTCACAACCCAGTCACCGCCATCACGCACGGCCGCACATTTCATGCCCCGCACGTCCGATCCTGCCCCGGGCTCTGTCATCGCCAGAGCATCCATACGCTCGCCGCGCACGGCTGGTAGCAGATAGCGCTCCACCTGGTCGCCCTCGCAGGCCATCAGGATATTCTGCGGCCGGCCAAAGAAATGGTTCAGCGCCATGGAACCACGACCCAGCTCGCGCTCCACGATAGCAAACTCCAGATGGTTCAGGCCCGCACAGCCCACACTTTCAGGGAAGTTGCAGGCATAAAACCCCAGGTCGATGGTCTTTTGTCTGATCTCCTGCGCGATCTCTTCAGGCACTTCACCGGTCCGTTCAACCAGTTCCTCATGCGGATAGATCTCGTTTTCAACAAAACTGCGGACGGTCTCCGCAATCATCTGATGCTCATCAGAAAGCCCGTAGTGCATTATCTTTTCCTTGCCTGCAGACGCGCCTTCATGGCCGCTTTACCTGCGTCAGTACCATCGTGAAACGAGCCAAAGAGCTTGTCCCAGGGCACATCCAGATTGCCGTAGTTCACCTCAAAGTACCGGTGGTGCAGCTGGTGGTGAAAGTTTCCCAGATGCATGCGCTTTCTGTTCCGGAACACCAGCCCCTCGAACCCGGTGTGCGAGGTGATCGCGAGCAGTCCGTAAAACATCAGATGAAAAATCAGATGCACGGGGTGTGTGGGCAGCACCAGATGAATGATCACCGTGCCGAAATAGAACAGATGCTCGACCGGGTGCATCGACAGCCCGGACCAGGGCCCGATATCCGTGTTGCGGTGGTGCAGCGCATGAAAGCGGTAAAACAGGTCCGTGTGCAGCAGCCGGTGAATCCAGTAAAAGTAAAAACTCTCCCAGATCGGTATCAGAAAGAAAAAGGCGACAAACCAGACCGGGTTTGCGGCAAAGCTCGTTGATGGCACGACCCCGTTGGCCAGACCCCACCAGATCAGCGCCTCCAGAAGCGACCAGACGGTCACGCCCGAAGCCAGCGTCCAGATCATGTTGTCCTTCACCTGGTCGTTCAGTGTGAACATCCGGCCCTTGCGCGGAAAGGGGCGCGGATCGTATTTCAGGTTTTCGCCCTGCACCGCGTAGCGGTGAAACCACAGGTGCAGCGTCCCGGCCACGACCGAGACGATCACAAAATTCCGCACCCAGATCAGTGCGATCCACCCGGGCGCCAGGCGGGCGGTCTGTTCCAGCGTCGGGCTGGCCACCTGCCAGGTCGCAAAGGCGAGGCCCAGGATTGCCATGTTGATCGTCAGGAAAAACCAGCTGTCCGTGTACCATTTCAGCGCAGCCAGCGGTTTCGGCGGCCATTGCCACAGCGGCGAGACCTCGATCGCGCCATCTGGGCGGTAATTCCATTCCTGTCGGGCGCTCATGTGTACATCTGCTTTTTGCGCGCGCGGGTCTCGGCAGTAGCCTGTTCGGATCCATCATGGAAAGACCCGAACCACCGGTCCCAGGGCATTTCTACAGTGCCGTAGTTGCATTCAAAATAGCGGTGGTGCAGCTGGTGGAAAAAATCACCCATCTTTGCCCGCTCACGTTCCCGGACGACCAGTTGGTCAAAGCCCGAATGGGAAAAGACCGGGTGAACCGACTGCATGTACCCGTGAAAGAGCACGTGTATCGGATGGCTGGGTACCACCAGATGAATCAGGAAGTTGGTGTAGAACAGAAAATGCTCAACGGGGTGCATCGAAATCCCCGACCAGGGCCCGACATTGACGTTCCGGTGATGCAGTGCATGGGCGATTTTATATAGCGCTGGCACATGCAGCAGGCGGTGCACCCAGTAAAAATGAAAGCTGGACCAGATCACCAGAAGCGGGAACATCAGCACAAACCAGACGGGGTTTTCCGGAAACAGAAAGGACGGCGCCCAGCCGTTGGCCATGGCCCAGAACACCAGCCACTGGGCAATCGTCCACTGCGTTACACCGCTGGCCAGCGACCAGAACACATTGTCTGCCACCTGGTTGCGGAAGGTAAAGATGCCGTTGTCCCGCGCCAGATCCCGCGGGTCATATTTGGTGCGCTTGTCCTGCGCACGCCAGTGATAGAGCCACATGTGCAACCCGCCTGCGCAGATCAGCATCGGCAGCAGGTTGGCCAGCCAGACCCGGACCATCCAGCCGGGCGCGAATGTCTGCATCTCGCCCAGCGCGGGCAGCAGCGCAAACCAGATCGCGACAGACAGGATCACCGTAACCGTCGTCGTGGATAACGCCAGCCAGTAGGCGGCATACCATTTCACAACCGCACGCGGTTCGGGCGGCCAGGAAAAAAGCGGGTTGCTGGCCACCGCCCTGCCCGGATGGTAATGCCAGCGCGCCGCCTCGCCGCCCGCATCGAAATCAGCTGGCATAGGGGGAGCCTTCTTCGTCCAGGATCGCCTTGAGCTCTGCCAGATGACGGATGTCCTGCTCGGGGTACTGTTCGATCTCCCGCGCGGTTTTCTCGGCAACCTCATCGGGCAGGACACGCAGGGGTTTGCCGGTCTGCAGCGCCAGGATGTATGTCTGGCAGGCGCGTTCGAAATAGAACATCCGGTTGAACGTCTCGGCCACCGTGTCGCCGATGATCATGATGCCGTGGTTGCCCATGACCATGACCTTCTTTTTCGGGTCATCAAACAGCTGCGCACAGCGCTCGCCTTCTTCCTCGAACGCCAGACCGCCATAGTTCTCGTCGACGACGACACGGTCAAAAAACATCGCACCATTCTGATCCACGGGCGGCAGACGACTGTCTGCGAGAGAGGCAAGCGCGGTGGCATAGGGCGAATGCACGTGCATCGCACAGCGCGCATGCGGACAATGGCGGTGCAGGCCCCCGTGCAGACCCCAGGCGGTCGGGTCCGGCGCATCCGGCCCTTCGAGGGTCTCCGGATCGTTGGCATCGACGACAATCAGATCACTGGCTTTGATCCGCGAGAAATGCATCTGATTGGGGTTCATCAGGAACTTTGTGCCGTCGTCATTAATTGCCAGGCTGAAATGGTTCGCCACAGCCTCGTGCATATTCAGCCGCACGGTCCACCGAAAGGCCGCAGCCAGATCCACACGTTCCTGCCAGTTTTCCATGTTCGGGCGCATTTCAGTGACGGACATGCCGGTTCCTCCTGTCAGACACGCATATCTCAGCATGGGTCCGGGCTTCTTGACCAACGAAAAAAATTCACGCTATGCATTAGTTGAACTTATGCATGAGTTATGAATGTCCGACCTGCCCCCTCTCAACTGGCTGCGCGCCTTTGAGGCCTCGGCCCGCAACCTGAGTTTTACGGGTGCGGCGCGGGATCTGAACATGACGCAAAGCGCGGTCAGCCAGCAGATCAAATCGCTGGAGGCATTTCTGGGCCGTCCTCTTTTTCATCGCCGGGTCCGGGCACTGGAACTGACGCAGACAGGTATCAGCTATCTGCCGGTGGTGCGCGATGCCTTCCGCACGCTGGCGCATGGCACCCGTGCCCTGACGCGCACCGAAAACGATGTGCTGCACATACAGTGTAATCTGACGTTCGCGATCCACTGGCTGGCCCCGCGCCTGTCTGCCTTTCGCCAGCTGCACCCTGGCGTACAGCTGAACATCACCACAGAACTCTGGGAGCCACGCGACAGTGTCGAGGGTGCTGATGTCGAGATCAGATATTCACTGCGGCCCTCAGACCGCGTTTATGCCGAACTGCTGGCGACAGATCACTATTATCCGGTCTGCGCGCCGGGATATGCCGTCACGCTCCCAGACCTCGCACAACATCCGCTCTATGACTGTTCGAACATGATGGGCACATGGACCGTCTGGGCCGAAGAACAGAACCTGCCCTGGCCCGATCCGGCAGTGACATATGCAACCACCTATTCCGTTGCTCTGTCCGTAGCGATGAGCGGCGGCGGGCTGGCCCTGGGCCATGACGCCATTGCGCGGGGTCTGATCGAGCAGGGCCACCTTGTTGTTCCGTTCGCCCACCGCGCCGTGATGCAGGAAGCCTATTTCCTTATCCAGAGCCCCCGGGCGCAGGATATGCCCGCCGCCCGGGCGTTTACAGACTGGCTGCGCTCTGAACTCGGGGCGTTCTACAGCGGTCGGCTGGGCACCCAGGCATAACCGTCGTCGCACAGAATATAGCATTCGCGCAGACCGTGGGGCTTGTCGGTTGGCGGCTGCAGAACCATAAAGCCCAGCGCCTCTGCGCGACCCGCCGCCTGATCAGGGTCCGTATCGTAGAAACGGATTTCCACACCCGCGCCCCGTGGCGGGTTCTCGGGCAGGATGCTGAGCAGCGGGTTCGACGCATAGGTACCGTCACTGTGCAGCTGAAAGACGTCTGACCCGCTGGTGATGATCGCAAAATCATCACTCAGCCGGTGCACACGGACATCAAACACCGCTTCGAGAAATCCGCTGGTCGCGCGCACGTCCCGTACCAGGATATTCAGTCCGATGCCGCGCAGAGATTTGCCGAAATCTTCAGCCGAGACCGTTTCGTAATCCATTCTGCAGGCTCCCCGCTTGAACATCGCCCTGCCCCGTGTCAATCAGGGACATGACGCATGTTCCTTTTCCCTCCTGGCCTGATACCGCTGCCGATCTGATCAACGTGGCAACGGGCAGGTCCCCCGCGGACACGATCATCAAAGGCGGTGCCTGGGTCAACGTCCATACGCGCGAAATCCTGCCAAATCACGATATTGCCATCGTGGCTGGCCGAATTGCATGCATTGTGCCGGATGCGGATTACTGCAGAGGTCCGGAAACACAGATCATCGACGCAGCCGGTCGCTATATGATCCCCGGACTTTGTGACGGCCATATGCACATTGAAAGTGGTATGCTGACCCCCGCGGAATTTGCCCGCGCCGTCATCCCCCATGGCACGACCAGCATGTTCACTGATCCCCATGAGATCGCGAATGTTCTGGGCCTGGAGGGCGTGCGCATGATGCATGACGAAGCCCTTATGCAACCTGTGAACATCTTTACGCAGATGCCGTCCTGTGCGCCTTCAGCCCCCGGAATGGAAACGACCGGTTATGAAATCTCGGCCGATGATGTGGCCGAAGCAATGTCGTGGCCCGGCATCATCGGTCTGGGGGAAATGATGAATTTTCCCGGAGTATCGAACGCCGATCCCAAAATGCTGGCCGAAATGGCCGCGACGCAACGTGCCGGGAAAACAGTTGGTGGCCACTATGCCTCCCCTGACCTCGGGCCGGCTTTTGCAGGGTATGTGGCCGGAGGACCGGCAGACGATCACGAAGGCACCTGCGAGGCGGATGCCATCGCCCGAATGCGCCAGGGGATGCGCAGCATGATCCGCCTGGGCTCTGCCTGGTATGATGTCGAAAGCCAGATCACCGCAATTACGGAAAAGGGGCTGGATCCACGCAACATGATCCTGTGCACTGATGACTGCCATTCCGGCACCCTCGTGAACGACGGGCATATGAACCGGGTCGTACGACATGCGATCGACTGCGGCTGTGATCCGGTGGTCGCCCTGCAGATGGCGACAATCAACACCGCAACGCATTTCGGGCTGGAACGCGAGATCGGCAGCCTGTCACCGGGGCGCCGCGCGGATGTGATCCTGACCTCTGATCTGAAAACCCTGCCCGTTGAAGTGGTCATCGCGCGTGGTCAGGTGGCCGCCAGGAATGGTGAATGCCTTGTGGATTGCCCGCACTATGACTGGCCCGACCGCGCGCGGCAGACGGTTCACATGGGCAGGACCCTGAGCGCAGGTGATTTTGTAATCTCAGCACCCAAGGGCGCCAACGCAGTAACAGCCAACGTGATCGGCGTTGTCGAAAACCAGGCCCCGACCCGCGCGCTGAAATTTGAACTGCCGGTGACGGAAGGCCGCGTTCAGGCCACTGGCGAGGTCTGCCAGATCGCCCTGGTGGAACGCCACCGCGCCACGGGTCAGGTCACAAACGCCTTTGTCTCGGGCTTTGGATACGAAGGGCCGATGGCCATGGCCTCGACCGTGGCGCATGACAGCCATCATATGATTGTCGTCGGCACGGACGCGGACAATATGGCCCTTGCCGCCAACCGCCTTGGCGAGGTCGGCGGCGGCATCGTCATCTATAAAGACGGCACAGAGCTGGCTCTTGTCGATCTGCCCATTGCCGGTCTGATGTCTGACAACCCTGCCACCGAGGTCGCCGCAAAGGCAGACCGTATGATGGACGCCATGCGCGACTGTGGCTGCACCCTGAACAACGCTTATATGCAGCATTCGCTGCTGGCCCTTGTGGTCATTCCTGAACTGCGCATTTCCGACCTTGGACTGGTCGATGTACGCACCTTTGAATTTATTCCGGTACTGGAACCCGTATCATGACCAATACACTGACCCCGGCGGCACCGGCCGCTGAAGAATTCCGGGACGCAAAAGCAGCCGTCGCACGTCTCGAGGAACTCTACACACAGGCCACAGAATTCCTGTGCCGTCATTTTGTCCAAGCAATGGCCACCGGCGCGCCCGACGCTCGGGTCCGTGCCTTTTATCCGCAGGTGGCCTTCAGCACGTCAAGCTACGCACAGGTCGACACACGCCTCAGCTTTGGCCATGTATCGACACCCGGCAGCTATGCCGCAACGATCACACGCCCTGATCTCTTCCGGGCCTATCTGATCCAGCAGATCGATCTGCTGATCTGCAATCACGACCAGCCGGTGATTATCGGCCCGTCGACAACACCGATCCCGGTGCACTTTGCCGTGGCGAGCGATCCCACAATCACAGTGCCCCAGGAAGGTGCTGCAGACTTTACCCTGCGCGACATCTTTGACGTCCCTGATCTGTCGACCACCAACGATGATATCGTAAACGGCACCTACCAGCCGACCGATGGCGTGGGCGCGCTGGCGCCGTTCACGGCCCAGAGGGTCGATTACTCACTCGCCCGTTTGTCGCATTACACAGCAACCGACGCTGACCACTTTCAGAACCACATTCTGTTCACGAACTACCAGTTTTATGTGTCCGAATTCGAGGCCTACGCCCGCGCGCAACTGGATGATCCTGACAGCGGGTACACGGCGTTCGTCTCGACTGGTAATGCAACAATCACACGCGGTGACGAAACGCTGGCAACCGCAGACAAGACCCCGCAGATGCCGACCTACCACCTCAAACGGGCGGACGGCTCGGGCATTACACTTGTCAATATCGGCGTCGGCCCCTCAAACGCCAAAACCGCAACAGACCACATTGCGGTGTTGCGGCCACATGCCTGGCTGATGGTGGGCCACTGCGCCGGTCTGCGCAACAGTCAGGCACTTGGTGACTTCGTGCTGGCCCATGCCTATCTGCGCGAGGATCACGTGCTTGACGACGATCTGCCCGTCTGGGTGCCGATCCCGGCGCTGGCGGAAATTCAGATTGCGCTGGAACAGGCCGTCGCACAGGTCACAGCATTTGAGGGCTACGAGCTGAAACGTATCATGCGCACCGGCACTGTTGCCACGATCGACAACCGAAACTGGGAGCTGCGCGATCAGTCAGGCCCGGTGCAGCGGCTCAGCCAGTCGCGTGCGGTCGCCCTTGATATGGAAAGCGCCACGATTGCGGCAAACGGCTATCGTTTCAGGGTGCCCTATGGCACGCTTCTGTGCGTTTCTGACAAACCTCTGCACGGCGAGCTCAAACTGCCGGGTATGGCCTCAGACTTCTACAAAACACAGGTCGCGCGCCATCTGATGATCGGAATCCGCGCGATGGAACACCTGCGCACGATGCCTCTGGAGCGCATCCACAGCAGGAAATTGCGCTCGTTTGAGGAAACAGCCTTCCTCTGACGGCGGAATTCCCCGGAAATCGGTGAAAATTGCGATGTTTTTCGTTAATTTTCACTACTAATCGTTGTGTTTACGCACAACATAGGGCTAGGTTTCCCGCATGAGGCCCAACTGTTCGGGCAGCGAAGGAGAAAAACAAAATGGCTACGAAACCAATGACGAAAACCCAGCTCGTCGCCGCACTGGCCGATGAAATGGGCACCGATAAGAAATCTGCAAGCGCTGCGCTGGACGCCGTCTGCAACCTGATCACCCGTGAAGTGTCCGGCGGTGGCGCCGTAACGCTGCCGGGTGTCGGCAAAATCTACTGCCGCGAGCGCCCCGAGCGCATGGTGCGCAACCCTGCCACCGGCGAGCAGTTCAAGAAAGAGGCAGACAAGGTCGTGAAAATGACCATCGCCAAAGCGCTGAAAGACAGCGTCAACGGCTGATACCGTCGCTTTCGATGCAATGCAGAGGGTCGCCTTTCGGGCGGCCCTTTTCAGTTGCAGACTGCGTTCAGCGCTGGTCGCGGTTGGTGCAGCACCAAAGTCTGATGTGGCGTTTTGTACAGGCGGGATATAGCCGCGGATGCAGACGCACCTGATCTGGCAGCCTGTTCAGGAGATTTCTTTCTGCACGCAACGGACCGGCGGTTGCGCTGACAACTGGGGCGGCCAGCGCCTGTTATGTCTGGCCACATGGTTTGGCCGCATTTACTTATCTTCGGATGTCCGGCCCGGGCACCGTTCCTGTGCATGACGCTGAAAATGCGTTCCGGGCATTCTTTCTGGCAATCTCATGCCAGCTCCGATTAGGGTGCACCGGACAACAACCCAAGGAATGCTCATGCCCGCTCCTCTGAACACTTTCAAGAAAGCTCTCGCAGAGGGTGACACACTTTTCGGCTGCTGGATGAGCATGGCAGAAGGCTATACCGCCGAAATCATGGGCGGCGCCGGTTTTGACTGGCTTCTGATCGACGGCGAGCATTCGCCCAATGACATCCGGTCAATCCGGGACCAGATGGTGGCGCTCAAAGGCAGCGCCAGCCATCCGGTTGTGCGGGTGCCCATCGGCGAGACCTGGATCATCAAGCAGGTTCTCGACGTCGGTGCCCAGTCCGTGCTGGTCCCTATGGTCGAGACCGCAGATCAGGCGCGCGCGCTCGTGCGTGCCTGCCGGTACCCGCCGAACGGCACCCGTGGTGTCGGTTATGCCGTGGGCCGCGTATCGGACTTTGGTCAGATGGAAAACTACGGGCCCACTGCGGATGAACAGATCTGTCTTCTGGTGCAGGTCGAAAATAAAACCGGCCTTGATAACCTCGACGAGATCCTGGCTGTAGAGGGCGTGGATGGCGTGTTCATCGGACCTGCGGATTTGTCTGCCAGTATGGGCTACCTGGGCCAGACCATGCATCCTGACATGGTGGCGACAATCCTGGACGCCCTGAAACGGATCTCGGATGCGGGCAAAGCGCCGGGCATACTGACGACCGATGACGGGATGATTCAGTCCTCGCTGGACGCAGGCGCGCAGTTTGTCGCCGTAGCGATGGACATTGCGCTTCTCCTGAACACGGGAAAAGCAACGGCTGCAAAGTGGAAGAGCCACGCAAGCTGATCATCTGTGTGACTGCGCTCTGAGGTCACACGCATGTCATTCCGCACAGAGTCCCCTTTCCACTGAGCGCGCGCGGGTATAAGAGGCCCGCACCATCACACATATATTGGAGTCAAACAGATGGGTTACCGCGTCGTTATTGCGGGTGCCACAGGCAATGTGGGCCGCGAAATGCTGAATATTCTTTCCGAACGCCACTTTCCGGTGGACGAGCTGACGGTACTTGCGTCCCGTAAATCGCTCGGCACGGAAGTCAGCTTTGGCGATACGACGCTCAAGACAAAGGACCTGGACACGTTTGATTTCACCGGCCAGGACATCGCGCTTTTTGCAGTAGGCTCTGAGGCCACAAAGAAATATGCGCCCAAAGCCGCAGCTGCGGGCTGTGTCGTGATCGATAACTCGTCGCTCTATCGCTATGATCCGGACGTGCCGCTGATCGTACCAGAAGTGAACCCTCAGGCGATCCACGGCTATGCCAAAAAGAACATCATCGCGAACCCGAACTGCTCGACCGCGCAGATGGTGGTGGCCCTCAAACCGCTGCACGACCGCGCAACGATCAGGCGTGTTGTGGTCAGCACGTACCAGTCTGTGTCCGGTGCGGGCAAAGAGGGGATCGACGAACTCTGGGATCAGACGAAATCGATCTACAACCCGACCGATGACAAACCGGCGAGAAAATTCACCAAGCAGATTGCGTTCAACGTGATCCCGCATATCGACGTCTTCATGGACTCAGGCGAGACCAAGGAAGAATGGAAAATGGTGGCGGAGACGAAAAAGATCGTCGACCCGAAGATCAAAGTCACAGCGACCTGCGTGCGCGTGCCGGTTTTTGTCGGTCACTCCGAAGCGGTGAACATCGAGTTTGAAGACCACCTCGACGAAGACGAGGCCCGCGAGATCCTGCGTGAGGCGCCCGGCGTCATGGTGATCGATAAACGCGAAGATGGCGGCTATGTCACGCCCGTCGAATGTGTTGGTGATTTCGCCACCTTCATCAGCCGCATCCGCCAGGACAGCACGATCGACAACGGCCTGAACCTGTGGTGCGTGTCGGACAACCTGCGCAAGGGCGCTGCCCTGAACGCAGTGCAGATCGCGGAACTTCTGGGCCGCGAGATACTGAAAAAAGGCTGACAGAACTATTGCTCTGAGGACCCCGCAGCTCTCTCCGGAGCGGCGGGGTCTTTCTTCGGTTCGATGTCGGGGAATGCACGCACCGAAGAGCAGCGTCACGCAGGCCCCGGACCTTTTGCGATCCTGAACAGGCCGACTTCTGCAAAAGACAGAAATCCTGCAAGGTAACATCGGGCCAACCGTCACCGGACAAAAGGGCGGCGCGAAACCCGGGAGCATTGCCCCTTTTCCGAGACATAACGGAGTGGCAAAAAATCTGTGCCGCGGGCACCGGATCCGGAGAATGTACCTGCTTCGTGCGCTCCGTTTTGCCGGAAATACTCAAATTCTTAACAACTTACCCCGATTAGTTTCTGGATAAACACGCCCGGAGCCTGCAGAAAAGTCAGACGCTCTCCCTAAAATGCGCATCAAATTGCTTCTTTTTTCTGGTAATGCTGCACAAACACTTTTCAGGATGCCCCGACGAAATGCAGACCGGACGAAAATCAGGCCCACCTCCATCGGTCACCCGCCAGATGACGGGCCTGCTGGGCGTAATCGGTTTTGCACTCGCATTGTATTTCCTGAGTAATGCCGGATTTGACCGGGTGCATGCGACAGTCATCGTTATGGCGGCGACGGCTTTGCCAATGTTGCTGCACGAAGTAGTGTTTCTGAAGGCACACAGGCAGGAAGCTGCCGGTCTCCAGGGGTTCACGCTGCGTGGCACGGGCCCGGCCAACTGGGAACGCATCTGTATCAAACTGTTTGGCATGTGGGGTACAATTGCCGGCCTTGCCTTTGCCTACTGGCTGTTCCCTGAGTATGCGCGTGAATTCTATGAACCGTTCTGGGCATTCTGCCACGACTACGCCCTGGCTTTTGTCTTCATAACCACTTTTTATTTCTGGCTTATCGACCGTTGGCAGAAAGAACCCGAGGATGAATACTATGCCGCTGGCAGACTGTTCATGGGACAACGCGACAAGGTTTCCGGAGAGGACATCAGGCGCCATTTTCTGAACTGGATCATCAAGGGATTCTTCATCCCGCTGATGTTCATCTATCTGTCGAACTCGGTACAGTTTCTGATCAGAGAGCCGGTTGGGTCGGCTTTCGACAGCTTCCCCATGTTCGTCCGGTATATCTCGCGCTTTACGCTCGGACTGGATCTGGCGATTGCCGCTGTTGGATACTTTCTGACAATCCGCCTGGCCAACGCGCATATTCGCTCGCCCAACAACCTGTTCTGGGGCTGGACCGTTACGCTGTGTGTCTACGCACCCTTTTACGGACTGATTGGTAAACGATACCTGGACCACAAGGACGGCAACGGCTGGCTGGAAATGTTCGCTGATAATACCGGCGTCTGGTTCTACGTCTGGGGAGTGGCCATCATTATCTCCAAACTTGGCTGGGTCTGGGCCAATGTCACCTTTGGCATCCGTTTCTCTAACCTGACGAACCGCGGTATCCTGACAAACGGACCGTTCCGCTGGTTCCGGCACCCATCCTACTTCTTCAAGAATGTATCGTGGTGGCTGCTGACCGTCCCGTTCTTTTCTACCGAGAGCAACGAAGTCGCGTTGCAGAACACGCTTCTCATGCTGAGCCTGAATACCATCTATCTGCTGCGCGCAAAGGCGGAGGAACGGCATCTTTCAGAAGACCCGACCTATGTTGAATATGCGATGTGGGTGGAAAAACATGGCGCAATGCGCGGTCTCCGCGCGATTTTTCCATTCCTGCGTTATCGGCGGCCTGACCCGCAGCCTGATGCAGAAACCCAAAAGCTCTATGCGCCCTACCGCGCTGTGTGAATCGCGACATCGCACCGAAGATGCTGACGTGCGATGGTTTCCCGGTGCAACAGAATTTCAGGTCTCGCGCGGGTTTTTTGGTTTTCCGGGCCCGAAGCGCCGCAGAAAGGTCGCATAGGAAAAGCCGAGATCGTGGACATTGCACAACTTGTATCCGCTGGTCTCAGTGTGGAGAGACAGACCGCCCCAGGCAACTTTCAGATAGTAACCGTGCCCGCGCAGACGTCTGTCAAGATCATCCCAGCTGGTCGCCTCTGCCATGTCGCGAAACAGCAGTTTCTGCAGCGCAAAAACGAGGCGGTCACTGATCTCTTCACGGGCTTTGCGGGGCGACTTTCTGTTGACGATATGCGCCTGCAGCAGATCCTCTACAATCTTTCCCACCGTGCCCTCTTTCTCGGTGGCAAGGTCGTGAACTGCGAGAGCAAGGTCGGCCGGAAGCTGGACGGTAACAGTACGTTTGTTCATACCGCGACATTTGCTTAATTCTGGTTTACAAATGGTTAAAATCGTTCCGCGCGGAGAACTTCACAATCCACGATGCTGACGACGCCGATGTGCCTTTCGACAACCTCAAAAGCGGCATCAAGCAAAGCACTCAGCCGGTCAGGCCGGATGATACAGATGACCTGCACCATACCTGCTGCACGACCAATTTCACCCGACCGCGTCCATGAACCTGAGCGTCCGGAACCGCCGAGCACAGGCAATATCGTAAATCCTGTAACGCCCGCCCGCGTGAGCGCGTCCGTCAGCCGTGACTGCATGATCGCCTCGATTGTGATTTCGACCCTTTTGGCCTGATGAGTTTGCATGCCTCAGCCTCCCGCAAATGACGTGGCAACCGCAACATAGAGCGGTATGCCCAGAGTGAGATTAAAGGGGAAAGTCACACCAAGCGACAGTGTGAGGTAAATCGACGGGTTCGCCTCTGGCAGGGCGACGCGCATCGCAGCCGGAACGGCGATATAGGAGGCCGACGCAGACAGCACCATAAGAAGCGCGACGCCACCCGGCGACAGCGCCAGCAACAGCCCAGCCCCAAGCCCGAAGGCGCTGCCGATAACCGGCATCAGCACTCCGAAAGCCAGCACACCGGGGCGCAGTACACCGCTGCCGCCGCGCAGCCCACGCCCCGCCACCAGCCCCATATCCAGCAGGAAGAGACACAGAACGCCCTTGAATGGCGCCACGATAAAGCTGGAGATTTCGGCAAGGCCCTCCTCGCCGGTGACCCACCCGATGATGAACGATCCGACAAGCAGAACAATGGAGCCGTTCAGCAGAATTTCGCGCCACAGGTCACTGTCCATACGGCGCCCGTCGCCACCCCGGGAAATCAGCCACAGGGCCGACAGGATCGCTGGCGCCTCCATCGCCGCCGCAACCGCTACCATATATCCTTCCGAACTGATCCCGCTGCTTTCCAGCACGGATGTTGCAGCCACAAAGGTCACAATCGAGATGGACCCGTAATGCGCCGCCACAGCAGCCGCGTCCAGCCGGCTGAGCCCCGTCATGACTTTCAGAAGCGCGAATGCGATGAGCGGCAGTAAAGCGGAAAGGACAATACCCGCGACAAGCGACAGCCCGAGTTTCAGGTCAATACCGTGGGCGGCAACGCTGACCCCGCCTTTGAAACCGATGGCAAACAACAGATAGATAGACAACGCTTTGGCTGCAGCCTCAGGTACCGTGAGGTCCGAGCGTGCGAGTGACGCAGCAACGCCCAGCGCAAACGACAGAATAATCGGCGACAGCAGATTGTTGCCCGCCAGTGTCAGTATCTGCTCCACGGTTTTCCCTTTCAGTGCCTGCTCAGGCCTCCGGTACCACAGTCAGATGGTGGAGTTAAACCGGTCTGAAGGCTTTCTGCTCTGGCATGAAACACTCGAGCCCGCCTTCGCCGATATCAGTCCAGAGGCCGTGCAGAGTCAGACGCCCTTTATCGACGCGCTCGCTGATAAAAGGGAATGTCATGAGGTTTTCAAGGCTCGTAATCACAGCATGCTTTTCAAGCTGCTGCGCCTGCTGCCCGGGATCGTTTTCCTGTGCCACCAGTTCATATTTCGGGCGCAGAATATCCATCCAACGACCGACAAAGCTCTGATCTTCTTCGAGCTCCGGTGCATTTCCACAGCACATGTCAATGCATCCCTTCACGCCGCCGCATCCGGAATGACCAAGCACAATGAGGTGGGTAACATGCAATACAGTAACCGCATATTCCACAGCAGCGGACGTGCCGTGATGATCACCATCCGGCGCAAAAGGCGGCACAAGGTTTGCGATATTGCGGTGGATAAAGAACTCGCCCTGATCAGCACCGAAAATTGAGGTAACGTGCACTCTGCTGTCACAGCAGGATATGACCATTGCTCTGGGGTGCTGACCATCTGCTGCCAGATGCCTGTACCAGGCCTCATTCTCTGCGTATCCGGTTGCTTTCCAGCCGTGATAGCGTTGTACCAGATAGCCTGGCAGCGGCTTTGCCTGTTCCATAATTCGTCCGATTTGCGCAACTGTCGGTACCGGACTAACCTGAATTCGCAATAAATTCGAGGGAAAACATGGGGTAGTCTCAACCCTTTGGATACATTTCCAATGGCATAACCCCAACTCGCGGTGGGTGCGTAATAGGGTGAGAGAAATGGATCAAGTCCTGAAGATCAGGCTGAATGAGAAGGTGCACGTCGATCAGGACCGGCTGAGCGCGCTTTATGCCGAGCTCGGAGAGGCCGGTGCCGAGGATGTTGTCTGCAGAGCAATGGAAGAGCTCGCACTGCGTCTTTCTCACTGTGGACGTCTGCACAAAAACGGAAGTCGCCAGGACCTGCGCAAATGCGCCCGGTCTCTGATCGCCATCGCTGATCAGATTGGCATGCATGTTCTCGCGCGCGTCGCCGGTGACGTAATCTGTGCCGTCGATTCCTGCGACGAGCCCGCCATTGCCGCGACACTGGCGCGGCTGCTGAGAACCGGCGAACAATCCCTGACCGCCATCTGGGATCTCCAGGACATCACCATCTGACGGCTTGCGCCGGCGTGTGATCAGGCTAGGCTGACGGGAGATGTCTCCTGAAAGGCCTTTTGTCATGTCTGTAGCTTTTGCTGACCCCGACACCGATCCGGTTCCGCTTCACGTTATTGAGCAGGGCGAGGTGGATGACTGGCTTTCGGACAAGCCGCCATCTGTGTCAAAATGGGTCACCGCAAATGGCTTCACCGGCGCTCTCGGACAGGCGATCGTCGTGCCGGACGGCGAGGGCGCGCCGCTGCTGGCGCTTGCAGGCTACGGTACTCCCAAAACCCGAAAACGGATGCGGTTTTACCTCGCCGCAGCGGCTGCAAGACTGCCGGGCGGCGCCTACAGAATAACCTCTGGCATCCCCGAAGACCGGCTGGAACGTGAAACCCTCGGATGGTTGCTGACCGGTTACCGCTTCGATCGCTACGCCACCGCACGTGGCATGGAAGCGAGACTGGTGCCCCCCGAAAACCTGGACGTTCAGCGTCTGCTCGCGATTGCCGAAGGAGAGGCCCTGACCCGCGACCTGATCAACACGCCGTCAAATGACATGGGTCCCTCGGAACTTGAGGAAGCCGCGCGCGATCTTTCTGTGCGCCATGGCGCATCTGTCAGCGTCGTTCATGGCGAAGACCTGCTGGCCGGAAACTATCCGCTGATCCACACTGTGGGCCGCGCGTCCGACCGCGCGCCGCGCCTGATCGACATCCGATGGGGTGATTCCGGCCCCGCGGTCACTCTTGTTGGCAAGGGTGTGTGCTTTGACACCGGGGGTCTGAACCTGAAACCGGGCGGCTCCATGGCACTGATGAAAAAGGACATGGGGGGTGCCGCCAATGTGCTGGGTCTGGCACACATGCTGATGGCAACGGCCACAGGCATCCGGCTTCGTGTGCTGATCCCGGCTGTGGAAAATTCAGTTTCCGGAAACGCCTTCCGCCCGGGCGACATTCTGCCTTCCCGCAAGGGTCTCACGGTCGAGATCAACAACACGGACGCCGAGGGCCGCCTGGTCCTCGCGGATGCCCTGACACTCGCCCAGGAAGACGACCCTGATCTGATTGTCTCCATGGCCACGCTGACCGGCGCGGCACGCGTTGCCGTCGGTCCGGACCTCGCGCCCTACTATTGCGACGATGCCGACTTTGTCCGGCAGTTGGAAAGCAGCGCGCAGGCCACTGACGATCCGGTCTGGCGGATGCCCTTTCACGATCCTTACGAGGCGATGATCGAGCCGGGCATCGCCGATCTGGATAACGCACCAAAGGGTGGCTTTGCCGGGTCGATCACCGCCGCGCTTTTCCTGCGGCGGTTTGTGGGCGACAGCACCTATGCGCACTTCGATGTTTATGGCTGGAATCCGACAGATGCACCGGCGCGCTCCAAAGGAGGTGCCGGCCAGGCGATCCGTGCGCTGCTCGATACGATTGGTCAGATGGCAAACGGATGAACGACCCGCGTTCAACACCGGATCCGGCGGCTGTCACTCTGAATGAGGCGGCCTGCGTTTGCGTGCCGGTGACAGACCTGCTGCGCCGACCGGACGGCCCGCGTGACAGGCAGCTGACACTGGGCGCTCCGGTGACCGTCCTTGGCCGTACCGGCGACCATGCGCTGGTACGCGCAGAGGCCGACGGGTACTGTGGCTATGTCTGTGCGTCCGACACCGGCCCGGCACTGGTGCCCACGCACAGGGTGATAACCCGCCTCGCCCATACGTACTCAGACGCGGATATCAAGTCTCCCGAACGGGCCTGCCTGAGCTTCGGAGCAAAGGTAACAGCCATTTCGGAAACCGCGGTCTTTATCAAAACTGCCTGGGGCTTCGTTCCCCGTCAGCATGTGCACCGCACAGAGGTCCTGGCCCGCGATCCGGCCGCCGTCGCCGCGCTTTTTGAGGGCACACCGTATCTTTGGGGCGGCAATACCGGCACTGGCATTGATTGCTCTGGACTTGTCCAGGCCGCCTGCCTGTCCTGTGGAATCGCCTGTCCGGGTGACAGTGATCAACAGGAAACCCAGCTCGGTGAACGTCTGCCAGCTGACACGGTACCACAACGCAACGATCTGCTGTTCTGGAAAGGCCACGTGGCTCTGGTGATAGATGAAAACACGCTGATCCACGCCAACGCAGGCCACATGCTGGTCAGTTATGAACCGATTGAAGAGGCTGTCACGCGCATCGAAACCCAGGGCGGCGGGCCGGTAACCGCGCACAAAAGGCTGTCAGCTGCAGGTTAAATTCCGTTACTCAACCGCACGGATCAGTTTGCGTTCCAGCACGCGCAATACCGTACGCAGGTCATGCCCCCGCCGCATAATCTGCCCATCCATGCCAACGACAGCATACATGCCTTGTTTGTCCCGCAACCGGGGGCGTTTTTCGATACGGTAAAGAGGGTTCTCTGCGGTACGGCGGAATACCGAAAACACCGCGACCTCCCGCAGACAGGAGATACCATAGTCGCGCCATTCGCCGGCAGCTACAAAGCGGCCATAGAGTGACAGGATCACTGACAGTTCTGTCCGGTGAAACGCGACCTGTTGCGGCGGCAGCTGATGCAGATTGCTCTGGGGTGGAACCTGATAATTCATACCATCAGACTTGCGCCCTTCGCGCATCAAATCAAGCCCCTCACGAAAGGATATACAGAAGCGAGGTGATATGTTACCGATCGCAGATCAGGGAGTGAAATCGGAAACACAAATGCCGGATCAGATGACGCCACAGATGCGCGCTGAAACCTGCGCCCGTCTGATGCTGGAGAAAGATACTGCAAGCCGGGCGCTTGGAATGACGATAGACGATATTGCGCCAGGCACAGCGCGGCTGAGGATGCCGGTTACGGACCAGATGGCAAATGGCCACGGGGTGTGTCACGGCGGGTATATCTTTACGCTGGCTGATTCCGCTTTTGCCTTTGCCTGCAATTCCTACAACCGCGTTACAGTGGCCCAGCAGAACCAGATTACCTATCTCGCACCGGGCAACGTCGGTGATATGCTGACCGCCAGCGCGCGGGAAGTGTCGCGCACAGGGCGTTCCGGCATTTACGATGTAGAGGTTCACAATCAGAATGATGACGTTATTGCTGTCTTTCGGGGCCTCTCCCGCACGATAAAAGGCCAGCATTTTCCGGAAGACGGAGGCTCCGAATGAAAGATCTGACACCAGACCGGAGTTCGCTCGACCCTGTCGAAATCGCAAGCCGGGACGAGATCACCGCTTTGCAGACAGAACGTCTGAAGTGGTCGCTGGCCCATGCCTATGAAAACGTACCGCACTATCGCAGAAGTTTTGACGACGCAGGCGTGCATCCATCAGACCTGCGCGATCTGTCCGACCTGACACGGTTTCCGTTTACCCAAAAAGCTGATCTGCGGGCAAACTACCCGTTCGGTATGTTTGCCGTTCCGCGCGATCAGGTCGCGCGCATTCATGCATCCTCCGGCACGACCGGGCAGCCAACAGTCGTGGGTTACACAAAAAAAGATCTCGAAAACTGGGGGGCCGTGGTGGCCCGTTCCCTGCGGGCGTCCGGTATGAAGCCGGGTGACCTTCTGCACAATGCCTATGGCTATGGCCTCTTTACCGGTGGTCTGGGCATCCACCTTGGTGCCGACGCGCTTGGCCTGACCACTGTGCCGGTGTCCGGCGGCATGACACAGCGACAGGTGCGGCTGATCGAGGATTTCCGGCCAGACGGAATCACAGTGACACCATCCTACGCGCTGTCTGTGCTGGATGAATACGACGCGGCCGGCCTCGATCCGCGCAAATCTCCCATGCAGGTCGGAATATTCGGGGCCGAGCCATGGACCAATGCAATGCGCCGTGAAATCGAAGACGCCTTCGACATGCATGCCGTCGATATTTACGGTCTTTCAGAAGTGATGGGCCCCGGTGTTGCCAATGAATGTGTCGAGACCAAGGATGGTCTGCATATCTGGGAGGACCATTTCTATCCTGAGATCGTCGATCCGGTAACTGGCGTACCCGTTGCAGACGGCGAACAGGGCGAGCTGGTTTTCACCTCACTGACCAAAGAGGCCTTCCCGGTTATCCGCTACCGGACCCGGGACCTGACGCGCCTGCTGCCGGGTACGGCGCGGTCCATGCGCCGTATGGAAAAGGTGACAGGCCGGTCGGATGATATGATTATCCTGCGCGGTGTGAACGTTTTTCCGACCCAGATCGAAGAAGCTATCATGGCCACCCCTGGCCTCGCCCCGCATTTCCAGATCGAACTCTCGCGCCCCGACCGGATGGATCAGATGCGCATACTGTGCGAAGCGGCCGAGGGGTCGGGCGATTCCGCGGCAGCCGCGCTGACAGACCGGATCAAACAGACTATCGGGATTTCGGTCACAGTCACGGTCGGTCCGCCAGGTTCCGTCGCGCGATCTCAGGGCAAGGCAGTACGGATCATCGATTGCCGGGACACCACGCCCTGAACGGCTGCGGTACCTCTGGCAGACTATTGACCCCTTGCCACCGCTCCCTGATTGTTCCTGAATGCGCTTAACCTTCATTCGGAAAAAGCAGTATGGCACAGAAGTTTGATCGCATCACAGAGTTACGCCGATACGCTGATAAAAGTGAAACCGGCATTGAAATTGCGCCCTATTGTACGCCGATTGCATCCCGGCGGGAGGGATACAGCACGATAAATGTCGATGTCTTTGACACAGCCACGATCCTGAAACGTGCGGCCGCGGATGAATTTGTGGATTGTGCAAAAAGAGAACTGATTGAGGAAGTGGACCTTGTCGGTGACGCCAGTGACCTTGCCGCCCTTACCAAAAAGCTGCGAACAGATCATCAGATTGGTTATATTGTTTCGTCCCACAATTTCGAACACTTACCCAACCCGCTGAAATTCCTGAAGGATTGTTCAGTGGTACTGAAAGACGGCGGTGTGTTGAGTATGGCGATTCCGGATTTCCGCGCCTGTTTCGATCACTTCAGGTTTCCCACCCGGTTGTCGGACTGGCTGGATGCATACCACCGCCCCTCGGCGATGCCGCAGCCTTCACGTATTTTCGAGACGCGAAGTGTCTACGCTGAATACAGAGACTTCGATGGCAGTCATCTTGCTTTTAACCTGGAACGTCTGCGACCGGAAAAGTTTGTTCCCGTTACGGATCTGAAAGAGCAGTACAGTGCGTATCTTGAGCGGTTGGAGAGACCGTTTGACTATGTCGACTCGCATTTCAGTGCGATGTTTGGTGAGACTTTCGAACTGATGGTACGAGACCTTATTTTTCTGGGCGAACTTGACCTCGAGGTGCTGGATGTTTCCGGAACGAAAGGCCACGAGTTTTTTGTACACCTCCGGAAATCGACACCACCCGAAGAGCCGGACAGTCTGTTTTTTGAACGCCGCGCTGTTCTGCTGAAACGGATACAGGCTGGCCTGGGTTCAGGCGCGTTGCCAACTGTGCGGGCAAAGCAGGTGCTGAAACTGTCTGATCTTTCACTGAGTTGCATTTTTGACCTACGTACCCTGTTTCGGACAGTCATCGGGGCAGAGCGTTATGCCAGGTTGCGCAGAATGAACGCAGATCGTCGGGCCAGAAGAAAGAGCACAGGCTGATCAAACGGTAATTCTCTTTTACTGGCTGCACTCACGCAAACGCCCCATGGCAGAACCAGCCTGACGACATCGTCCCGCCGTGCCCGTAAAACAGCCAGAGGCGCTGGCCATCCTCTGTATCCGTCACCCAGTAGTCCCGCACGCCCGTCCGCCAGTCAGGATCGTCGAGCCACCACTCCGGCGCCAGCCGTTCCGGACCTGTCGCCCGCCGCCGCTGCAGCGTCTGGCCCCGCCAGCGGAATTCCTGAGGGACATGCGGCGTATCCGGTGCGCTGACAGGTTCCGGTCGCCACATCAGCAGCGGGCGGGGCGTTGGCGCCGAGCGCCATTCCCCTTCATGCGGTGCAGACCAGGCCGCAGCCATGATCTTGCTGGTCTTTTCCGGAATATGGCTGTCGGCCGGATGCAGGCGTGTCACAGCATCAAGCCCGACGCGGGCACCAATCCGGCCAATAAGATCATCCATCGCTGTATTGCTCGCCAGCCGCCGGTTTACCGCCTGCCCCGCATCCAGATGGCCGACAGTACGTCGAGTGTGCAGCGGTTCTGACTGCACGGCCTCCAGTCGCAGCATATCAATGCCAAATCCGGCATCGATGTTTTCCAGCTTCATTGCCAGCAGCGGTCGGATGCGTTCAGGATCATGGGTCGGCCGCGCAAGACCGATTCCGACGGACTGGATATCGTGGTCACTGCGAAAAGCCTGCAGCCTTACCCGGCGGGCGCCCCGCCCCTTGTCCCGCAACTGCCCGCACAGGCGCGGCAGAAGGCGGTCAATACCTGCAAGCATATCCGTCTCAAGGCCGATCGGGTCAGGCAGTGTCAGGCGCACGGCAAAATGATCGGGCGGCCTGGCAGGAGAGACCGGTTCGGGTGCAGAACCCATCGCCTGATCCATGCGCATCACCAGCCCCCGCCCGAAACGACGTGCCAGCGATGCGCGGGGCTGGCCCAGCAGATCACCGATCCGCCGCAGACCCAGCCGGGACAGCTGTTCAGCCACACCATCATCAAGCCGCAGCGCTGCAACCGGCAGCGGGCTGAGAGCCGAGTAATTCTGCCCCGGTGCTGCAATGGGGTGCGTAGCGTCATGCGCGCCCGGAGAGTGTACCGGGGCCGCACCGCCTTTTGTCCAGTGGCGGCGCTTGCCTGCCCGTGACCGTGTCGCCCGCGCCTCCTGGTCAATCGCATCACCAGACCTGTGCGATTCTGCCGTCTGACCGGCAAACCGGGCCAGCGCCCAGGCCGCGCCGCGGGTATCTGCCAGCCCCATGCGCACAGCGAGACCCAGATCGCTACAATCCTGCCGGACCACCCCGAGCAAAGGGGTCTCGCCGCCAAAGAGATGCGCACATCCGGTCAGGTCCACCACCAGCCCGTCGTCAGCTTCGGTTGCAACCCAGGGGCTGAATTTCCCCGCCCAGCGCTGCAACACCATCAGAAACGCCGCTTCGGCTTCGGTATTGCGGGTCCGTGTCACAAGCCCCTCGCACATTGCATGCGCGTCACGCACGGGCTGTCCGGTCCTGATCCCGCGGGCCGCTGCATCCGCATTTACAGAAGATACAATCTGCGCATTGCTGATCTCCTGCACCACGGCAAGCGGCATCTCCAGCAGCTGCGGGTCCTGCCGCATCAGCCGGTCAGCTCCCAGACGCGGGAACCACAGAGACAGAATTCGCCGATCAGTCATTGTGGCAGCAAGGACCCTGGAATCAGTAATTGTTCCTGTTTTGTTCTCACTACATCTAGCCGCCGGCCAGTGCCCTGTCGAGTCTTCTGCTCAGGTTCCGTAGCGCGCCAGGAAGGTCTCAACCGCCGCCGAAACGACACGGTCAATCTCTGCTGCAGAAACAGACCGGATGACACCAAAGATCAGACGGGGCCAGACATCTGCCTTGCAAAGCTCACCAAACTGATCAGCGGCCAGAATACAATCGTCAATGCGCAACTCGCCCCGCGCCTGCGCCCGTTCAAAATACGCAGCCATCTCTGCACGGAACACCGCCGGGCCGGAATCGTAAAATCGCTGACCCAGCTCCGGAAACCGGTCGGATTCGGCAACACAGATGCGGAAAATCTGCTGCCCGAACCGCGACGTGATGAAGGTCAGAAAATGCCGCCCTGTCTGGCACAGCACGTCGCGCGGCTCGCCGTCCATGTCAATCCGGTCCAGAGCGTCCCGCGACTGGCGCTGGCATTCACTGCGCGCAACCTCAAGAAACAGCAGACGTTTGTCCGGAAAATAACTGTAGAGCGTTGCCTTGGATACGTTCGCCACGCGGGCGATTTCATCCACGCTGGCCCCCTCAAAGCCATCCGCCATAAAGACCTGGCGAGCGCCCTCGAGCACCTGATCGAACTTCCGGCCTTTTCGGATCAGCTCTGCGGTTTCAGTCATTCTGCCTCCGGAATTGCCTGCCTACAGTATAAACCGAACGGTTCAGTTCCAAGCGAAATCCGCAGATCAGCGTCAAAGCGCATTGATCATACCGGATCTCTGAATTAGAATCATTCTAAACAACGGAAGAGCAGATATGCGATTTTCACTGTCCCGAAAGCGGTTTTCTGACCTGACAGAACAGGAAGTACTGGCGCTTGCCATCTCCTCGGAAGAAGACGACGCCCGTATCTACCGCGGCTATGCCGAAACCCTGCGCGCGGATTTTCCCGACAGCGCCCGCGTATTCGACGGTATGGCCGCCGAAGAGGATACGCACCGTCAGCGCCTGATCGACCTGCATACAGAACGGTTCGGCACGGTCATCCCGCTGATCCGGCGCGAACATGTCGCGGGGTACTACAACCGACGCCCTGTCTGGCTGGTGGAAAACCTCGGGCTGGAACGTATCCGCGCCGAGGCAGAAGCCATGGAGCGCGAAGCCGAACAGTTCTATCTCAAGGCCGCCGCCCGTACGAGCGATGCAGCCACACGCAAACTGCTGGGCGATCTCGCCGTCGCTGAGGCCGGACACCAGAATACTGCCGAGGCACTCGAAGAAAAACACCTGAGTGAGGATGCGCGCGACCGCGAGGAAAACGCCGCCAAACGGCAGTTCATCCTGACGTGGGTACAACCGGGTCTGGCCGGGCTGATGGACGGATCGGTGTCTACACTGGCCCCGATCTTTGCCACTGCGTTTGCAACCCAGGACACTTGGACCACCTTCCTCGTGGGTCTGGCCGCCTCGGTTGGCGCCGGTATCTCGATGGGTTTCACCGAAGCCGCATCTGATGACGGTCAGCTTTCAGGACGTGGCTCTCCGGTGAAACGCGGCGTGGCCTCCGGTGTGATGACCACCGTTGGCGGTCTGGGGCACGCGCTGCCCTATCTGATCACCGATTTCTGGACCGCAACTGTCATCGCGATCATCGTTGTTTTCATCGAACTCTGGGCCATCGCCTGGATTCAGAACAAATTCATGGAGACACCTTTTTTCCGCGCTGCTTTCCAGGTTGTTGTCGGGGGTGCGCTGGTTTTTGCAGCAGGTGTTCTGATCGGGTCGGGTTGATATACGGGCCTGATCCGGGCAGACCGGTTCCATGATTGAAATCTTTCTCAAGACCCTGCCCTTTTTTGCGCTTATCGGGCTGGGCTACTGGGCGGGCTACACCCGTTTTTTCACGGCAGAAGCCACCGCCTACCTGACCAGGTTCGTTTTCTATTTCGCCCTGTCAGCAATGATATTCAGCTTCACGTCGAATCTGACGCTTTCCGACGTCTGGGATACAAACCTCGTTCTGGGATATCTCGCAGGCACCGTGGCAGTCTACCTGATCGCCACTGTTTTCGCCCTTCTGCGTCGCCAGAGCCTCGAGGTCTCTGCCGTCGAAGCTCAGTGCGCTGTGATCGGCAACGTCGGTTTTCTGGGCATTCCGATGCTGACGCTGCTGCTGGGCGATGCCGCGATCGGGCCGGTAGTCATGATCGTCAGCACCGATCTGATCGTTTTCTCGGGGCTGATCGTCATCCTGATTACGCTGTCGCGTGAGGGTCGTCTGACACTGAACACTTTCAGAACGGTCGGGCTTGGTCTGATCAGCAACCCGATGATCGTCTCGGTCGTCCTGGGCCTGACGTGGGCCGCTCTTGAACTGCCGGTTCCCGCCCCGATGAACGACTTTCTGACGATACTGGGCGCCGCCGCGACACCCGGTGCCCTGTTCGCCATCGGGGCATCTCTGGCCGGGAAGTCCGCAGAGCGTCTGCAGACCGCCCTGTGGCTGACGTTCTGCAAACTGGGCCTGCACCCATTGATGGTCGCGATTGGTGTCCTCTGGCTCTTTCCCGTGGACAGCTATACCGCGACGGTCGTGATATCTGCAGCAGCACTCCCCGTGGCGGGCAACGTGTACATTCTCGCTCAGCACTATGGCGTGGCACCACAGCGCGTCTCAACTGCTATTCTGGTATCGACGGTTTTCAGCATTGTTACAGTCAGCGCCGTAATCGCCTGGTTTACAGCCGCCTGAGCATCGGGGGCTTGCCGCAACGCTGCCAAGGCTTTAGCCAGGAGAGAACACGCCACAGGGAGAGCGCTCATGGAAACCATCTCGGAAAACGCATGCTTCGGCGGCACACAGGGTGTTTACAAGCACCGCTCGGACAGCTGCGCCTGCGACATGACATTCGCTCTCTTTCTGCCCGCAGAGGCGGCAGACGGCCCTGTGCCGCTCCTGTGGTTTCTGTCCGGCCTGACCTGCACGCATGAAAACGCCATGACCAAGGCAGGCGCCCAGGCCTGGGCGGCCGAGCAGGGCATCGCGCTGGTGTTTCCGGATACCTCCCCCCGCGGAGATGATGTGGCCAATGACGATGCCTATGATCTGGGCCAGGGTGCCGGGTTTTACGTGAACGCGACACAGGACCCATGGGCGCCGCACTTTCGCATGTGGGATTACATCACCGAAGAACTGCCCGTACTGCTTGGTAACAGGTTCGCCCTCGACATGGACCGCCAGGCAATCACCGGGCATTCAATGGGCGGGCACGGAGCGCTGACCATGGCGATGTCGTTGCCTGGGCGTTTCCGTTCCGTCTCGGCTTTTGCACCGATCTCCAACCCCACTGCCAGTGACTGGGGTCGCAAGCAGTTCTCTGCATACCTGGGAGACAACGAGGCGGCATGGGCAGCGCATGACGCCACGCTCCTGATGCAGGAAAAAGGGTTCGACGGTCCGGTTCTGGTCGATACCGGCACGGATGACCAGTTCATTGACCTGCTCAGGCCAGAAGCTTTTGCCGCAGCGGTAAACGCCCGGCGTCAGCAGGCCACACTGCGCCTGCAGCCGGGATACGATCACAGCTACTTTTTCATCTCGACCTTCATGGAAGAGCATGTGGCCTTCCACGCAGACGCGCTTTACGCATGACATCGCTGTTCATTGACGCGGACGCCTGTCCGGTCAAAGCCGAGGCCGAGAAAGTCGCAACGCGGCATGGCGTAAAGATGTACGTCGTATCCAACGGCGGCCTGCGTCCGTCGCAGAACCCTCTGGTCGAGACGGTTATAGTACCCGACGGACCCGATGTTGCTGACATGTGGATAGCCGGGCGTTGTGGCCCGGGAGATGTCGTTGTTACAGGAGATATCCCGCTGGCCGCGAAATGCGTCGAAGCGGGAGCACAGGTGCTCAAACACAACGGAGAGCCGCTGACACAGGCCAACATCGGCAACGTTCTGGCGACCCGTGACCTGATGGCAGATCTGCGCGCGGCGGACCCGTTTCGCCAGGGCGGCGGTAAGGGTTTCACGAAATCAGACCGCTCGAGATTTCTGAATGCACTCGAGCAGTCCTTGCGCAAAGCCCGGACGCTGCGTTAGCTGTTGCCAAAAAGGAGAGCGCGCATGAGCAGTGTGACACCACAGGCCGTCATTTTCGACATCGGCAACGTACTGATTGAATGGCAACCCGAACGTTTTTATGACGCCGCAATCGGCGAGGAGCGCCGCCGCGCGATGTTTGACGTGGTCGATCTGCACGGCATGAACGAGCTGGTGGACCTGGGCCACCCTTTCACTGCTACCATCTATACAGCTGCGGACCAAAATCCCGACTGGCGGGATGAAATCCGCATGTGGCATGATCGCTGGATCGAAATGGCAACGCCGGTCATTGATCATTCAGTGCGCCTGATGAAGGCGCTTCAGGCCAGGGGCGTACCGGTATTTTCGCTGACAAACTTCGGCATTGAAAGCTATGACTACGCTGCCACGCATTACCCGTTCCTGCGCGATTTTGACCGCGATTTCATATCGGGTCATATGCGTATGACAAAACCTGATCCGGCAATCTACACCGCGGTCGAGGACACCTCCGGCCTGTCCGGGTCTGCGCTGCTTTTTGCAGATGACCGCGCAGACAATATCGCGGCGGCGCAGAAGAAGGGCTGGCAGACACATCTGTTTGAGGGACCGCAGGGCTGGGCCGACCGCCTGGTTTCTGCAGGGTTGCTCACATCTGACGAAGCCACATGAGCCCGCCCTTTATCTCTTTCGACGAAGGCGATGCTCTGCTCGACTGGATCGGTCTGACAGATGCACTGGCAGCCGGGCACCTTATGCCCCGCGCCGATATTGCCGATACGTTTCTTTATCGCGGAAACGACACGCTGCTGAACCGTGCAGCGTGGATTGACGGACTCGGTCTGGCTGTGAAATCAGCGACAGTTTTTCCCGGCAATTCCGGCAAAGAGGCATCGACGATCAACGGGGGTGTTACGCTTTACGCGGATGCGACCGGCGTACTTGAGGCAGTCATCGATTTTCATCTGGTCACCAAATGGAAGACCGCCGGCGACAGCCTGCTGGCTGCGCGGCGCCTCGCGCGACCCGAGAGTGAAAACATCCTGATTGTCGGAGCAGGGACCCAGGCGCGCGGTCTTCATGCGGCCTATTCCGCAGCCTTTCCGGATGCCCGTTTTACATTGTGGAACCGGACCCGTGCCAACGCCGAAAAACTGGCCGCTGAAATCGAAGGTCTGGCCATAGCGGATGATCTGGAAACCGCCGTACGCGCGGCAGATATCGTGACCACCGCCACGATGACCACCGAACCCCTGCTGCGTGGCGACTGGCTGCAACCCGGCCAGCACATCGACCTCATAGGTGCCTACAGGCCGGACATGCGCGAAGTGGATGATATCGCTCTGAACCGCGCGCGCGTTTTCGTCGACAGCCTTGAGACGACCGTGGGCCATATCGGAGAGCTGAAAATTCCGATCGGACTGGGCACTTTTGAGGCCTCACAGATTGTCAGTGATTATTACGGACCAGACAGATTTAAACGGCAGTCCCCCGACGAAATCACATTGTTTAAAAATGGCGGTGGTGCGCATCTGGACCTGATGACCAGCCGCTACATTCTCGATCGCTGGAGTACGCGCGCATGATGTGGGCATATCTGATACTGGCCGCCGTAATCGCCACACCGCTGGTCATCGAAGCGACCCGCAAAAGGATGAACGCTGCCGCACGCAGCGAGGCGCCCGGTCAGTTTGCGGAGCTTCCCGACGGTGTGACTCATTACCAGTGGTGGGGGCCGGAGAACGGCCCGGTTGCCGTCTGCATTCACGGGCTCACGACACCGTCGTTTGTCTGGCGTGGCATCGCACAGGGGCTCAGTCAGATCGGATTTCGGGTCCTGACCTATGACCTTTACGGACGTGGGTATTCTGATCGGCCGAAAGGCAGACAGGACGTCGCCTTTTTCCGCCGCCAGCTGAGCGAATTGCTGGACGACCAGCGCATTGATGACGACATTACTGTCGTCGGCTATTCAATGGGGGGCGCCATTGCAGCCGCTTTCGCCGCCGCAGAGGCAGTTGCCATCCGACAGGTTGTGCTTCTGGCGCCTGCCGGGATGACGGATCTGTCAGGTGGTTTTTTCCGCCGGATGATGACGCTCCCGGTTGTCGGCACGTGGATGGCACTGGAGTTCTATCCGAACATTCTCCGCCGCGGGATCGCAGCAGAACGGTCACAGCCAGGCGCAAGTCAGCGCATAGCGGATCTGCAGGAAGCCGAGATAAACTGGCGTGGATTTATTCCCGCTGTTGCCTCCAGTCTGCGCGGCATACTGCGTGAGGACCTGCGGCCTTTCCATGAAACACTGCAGAAAGAGGGTGTGCCGGTGATGGCCATCTGGGGTCGTCAGGACGACGTGATACCGATCACTGCAGCAGATCGTCTGATCGACTGGAACCCGACGGTGCAGACTGTCATTCTGGACGATGCCGGCCACGGGCTGACCTATACCCATGTCACAACAGTGCTGGATCATATCCATGAATTCACCCACCAGAGTGGTTAGGCGGTGCGCAGTCCTTCGAGGCGACGCTCCCGGATCGGCAGGTGGATGATGGCGCTGAACGCACCAACACCCACACCGATCCACCAGACAAGTGTGTAGTCACCATAAATGTCGTACATCCGGCCACCCAGCCAGACACCCAGGAAACTGCCCAGCTGGTGGCTGAGAAACACGATGCCGTAAAGCGTCCCCATATAGCGCAACCCGTAGATATGGGCGACCAGACCGGACGTCAGCGGGATCGTAGCCAGCCACAGCGCACCCATCGCAATCGAGAACAGGATGACGCTTTCCGGCGTGATGGGGAAAAGAATGAAAAGCGCCGCGACGATGGTCCGGCCGGTGTATATGCCGGCCAGCAGATATTTCTTTGAGTACCGCTTGCCCAGCCAGCCGGCCAACAGTGTTCCGCCGATATTGGCGAACCCGATGAGCGAGATGGCAACCGCACCCAGCGCCGACGTCGTGCTGATGCCCATGTTGTCCAGCATACCGCCGGGCATGATCGGTCCGCAAAGCTCGGTCACAAAAGCCGGGAAATGTGCAGTGATGAACGCGATCTGGTAGCCGCAGGAAAAGAACCCAAGGTAGATGAAAGTGTAGGAAGGGTCTTTGAAGGCCTTGACCAGAATCTCGCCCAGGCTCTCTTCCAGCTCCGACTTGCTCGCCATTGCCGGGGCACGCATCAGCGGCAGCAGCAGAAGCACCGCCAGAATAGCTGCGGCAAATATGATGAAAACGCTTTGCCAGGGCATGACACTCAGCAGCCATTCGGCCACGGGTGGGCCGAAAATCTGGCCGCCACTGCCCGCCGCCGAGACAATCGCCAGCGACATGGATCGGTTTTCATCTGTCGCTGCACGGCCCACCACGGCCAGGATTACGCCGAACCCGGTGCCCGCAATACCAAAGCCCAGCAGCCAGGCATAAAGCTGGTGTTCCAGTGGCGTTACCGAATTGGCAGACAAAACAAGCCCCAGCGCATAGATCACCGCGCCAAAGATGATTGCCTTTCGGTCGCCGATTTTTTCTGCCAGCGCACCGAACAGTGGCTGCCCGATGCCCCATGCGAGGTTCTGAATGGCAATCGCGAGCGAAAACTCGGCCCGCAGCCAGCCAAATTCCTCTGCGATCGGAATCTGGAATACGCCAAATGTCGAACGGATCGCGAAACTGACCAGGATGATCAGCATCCCGACAATCAGTACGGGAGTAAAAAGGGGCGCGCGCTCTGACATTGGTATTCTCCTGCCTGTGATGACCGTAACCATGGAAAGACGCAGGTCAAATCAGGAGTTTTTACGCAAACATCACCTTCGCTGATGCACCCCGCCTCTTTTCCCCGGACGGGGCGCGGGTTATGCCGGTGACATGGACACTCTGCTTGACCTCTACACCCGCATGACCAATGACGGCACGTTACAGTCGGATCCTGCACAGGTTGCGGTCTTACCGGAGTTTGAACGCATCCGTGCCGCCCTGGCAACACCCGTCAAAAAGGGTCTTTTCCGCAAAGCGCCCGAGCCTCCCAAAGGGCTTTACCTCTGGGGGGGAGTCGGGCGCGGGAAATCCATGCTGATGGACTTTTTTGTCGAACACCTCGGTGATGTACCTGCAAGACGCGTGCATTTTCACGCCTTTATGCAGGAAATCCATGCCGCCATGCACGAAGCCCGGAAAACCGGTGTCGAGGATGCAATTGCCCCCGTTGCCGCCGATGTCGCGGCCTCTGTGCGTCTGCTGGCTTTTGACGAAATGCAGATCACGGATATCACCGACGCCATGATCGTCGGACGCCTGTTTGAGGCGCTGTTCGCAGCCGGCGTCGTCGTTGTCACGACATCCAACAGAGTTCCCGGTGATCTCTATAAAGACGGTCTTAACCGCGACCTTTTCCTGCCCTTTATCGCGCTGATCAGCGAGAAAATGGTTGTGCACGAGCTGGTCAGCCCGACCGATTACAGGCAGGACCGTCTGGGCGGCCAACAGGTTTATTTCACACCTGTGAACAGTGACAGCCGGGCTGCAATGGACGCTGTCTGGAATGACCTCACCGGAGGGCCCGCCACGCCGCTGGTTCTTCGGGTTAAGGGGCGCGAGGTAGAGATACCACGCTTTCGCAACGGTATCGCCCGCGCGCGCTTTCACGAGTTGTGTGGCCGCCACCTCGGGCCTGCAGACTATCTTGCGCTCGCTGACGCAATCCGCGTGCTGGTCCTGGACGATATTCCGACACTCTCAAGGAACAACTTCAACGAAGCCAGACGCTTTGTGACGCTGATAGATGCGCTTTACGAGGCACGGGTCCGGCTGATCTGCTCTGCGGCGGCCAAGCCGGAGATGCTGTACGTCGAAGGCGAGGGGACATTTGAGTTTGAGAGAACCGCGTCACGTCTGCGCGAAATGCAGTCAGAAGGCTGGGGCTTCTAACCGCCGGCGGTTTCAAGAAACGCCTGCAACAGGCGATCCGTATCCGGACGACCGCCGGACAGTATCAGAGCATCAGGCAGGCTGAAAACACCATCGCGGTGACCTGCGACAATGGCAGCGCTGATGTAGGCATCGCTCTGGCGGCCTGCGAGTGTGCGGACCAGAAGATCATGCAGGCTGTCATTGCCAGCGGCGTGATAGCCCAGACCGGCCAGCACCTGATGCACCCGCAGGCTCAGATCATGCGCGCCGACGCTGCGATCCGTCAGCCGCAGCGGTTGTGCAACCCGGTGGCTTACCGGCACACGGTTCGGATCCGAAAGGGCCGCGGGGGCCGTGATGCGCAGCAGCGATACGTCTGCACGGGCAACGTCGGCCCGTTCAGTGCCAACGGGAGCACCAATTACACCCGCACCGGCCACAACTGCCAGTCCGACAGCACAGGCTGCAGCAGCAATCAGACAGCGCTGCTGTATTCTGCGCCGCGCTGACAGGCGCGACATATCAAGTCCGGACCCGCCTGTCCGGCTTTCTGACCACATGAATGCTGCCCCCCACAGGCAATATTCCCGCCCTGCGTGAAATTCCGCAGGGACAAGCGGGCAAGATATAGACGCGGGATTCACGCAGCGTCAATATCGTCAGACGGGAACTACATTTTGTGGCCAAAAGGACTCACTTCAGCCGTTGTCGCGGAGAACCGAGCCGGCCAGATACAGCGAACCACAGATCAGAATGCGCGCCTGCGGTGCACGTGACGTGATCTGGGCGATAGCCTCGCGCACATCCGGCGCCACGGTTGCATCAAGACCCGCGTCGCTTGCCGCTTCGGCGGTTGCCTCGGCGGGAAGCGTATTCGCCTCTCCGGGAATGGATACCGCAACCAGCCCCTCTGCCACTGCTGCAACCGGGCGCATATAGCCCCCGACATCCTTGGTGTTGAGCATACCACAGATCAGCCATGTCTGGCGCGCAGGCAAAGTCTGCAGATGCTGCGCCAGAGCCTCTCCGGCAGCGGGATTATGACCGCCGTCCAGCCACAGTTCCGCCGAACCCGCCGCTTCAGCGAGTGGCCCATGCTGCAGCCGCTGCATACGCGCGGGCCAGCTGGCGCGTGTCACAGCAGCCTCGCAGGCACTGCTGTCCGCACCAAGTTGCCTCAGCACCGTCAGCGCAGCACCCGCATTCATGATCTGATGTGCACCGGGCAATGCAGGGAGCGGCAGGTCAAGCAGACCTGTCTCGTCCTGATAGACCATGCGGTCCCTTTCAGGCCCGACATGCCATTGCTGGCCATAAGCAAAAAGTGGCGCTCCCAGACCGGCGGCCCTCGCCTCAATCACATCCATGCCCTCATCAGTCTGCTGTGATACCACACAGGGCACACCGCGTTTTATGATGCCCGCTTTTTCGCCTGCGATCTGGCCTATGGTATCTCCAAGAAACTGCTGGTGATCGAGAGAAACCGGCGTGATGACCGTCATCGCCGGGCGGTCGACAACATTTGTCGCATCCAGCCGGCCACCCAGACCTACCTCCAGCAGCGTGTAATCAGCCCGCGCGCGCGAAAACGCGAGGATCGCCGCACAGGTCGTGATTTCAAAATAGGTGATATCCGCACCGCCATTGGCGTCGTAGCACTCATCCAGCACCGATGTCAGATCTGTCTCATCGATGAGGTCTCCGGACACACGGATACGCTCGTGAAACCGTGCCAGATGCGGACTGGTATAGGCATGAACGCTGTGGCCGGCGGCCTCTAGACCGGCGCGGATCATCGCCTGGGTTGATCCCTTGCCGTTCGTCCCCGCCAGATGGATCACCGGCGGCAGTTCGTTCTGCGGATTTCCAAGCGCGTCCAGCAGACGCCAGACCCGGTCCAGGGTCAGGTCAATCACCTTGGGATGCAGCGCCATCATCCGTTCCAGAATGACGTCCGATGTCAGCGCCGTCATTTCTTTGGCGGGTCCTGCGGGGCTGCGGCTGCTTCCTCCATAACTGCCTCGGCGGCCTCGGCAGTGGCTTCCTGCTCGGGGTCCGGCGCGGGCAGGTCACCGCGTACGGGCGGCGGCATCCCCAGCAGCATTCGCGTGATGGTGATCAGTTCTTCACGCATCTGACCGCGATGGGTCACGCGGTCCAGCATTCCGTGATCCAGCAGGTATTCCGCGCGCTGGAAGCCCTCCGGCAGTTTTTCCCGGATCGTCTGTTCAATCACGCGCGGCCCCGCAAAACAGATCAGCGCATTGGGCTCGGCGATATGCACATCACCCAGCATCGCATAGCTGGCCGTAACACCGCCTGTCGTCGGATGCGTCAGAACAACGATGTACGGCAGACCTGCCTCTTTCAGCATCTGCACGGCCACCGTCGTGCGGGGCATCTGCATCAGCGACAGGATACCTTCCTGCATACGCGCGCCGCCGGCTGCCGAAAACAGGATCAGCGGGCGCTTGAGCTTTACCGCTTCTTCGGCCGCCGCGATAATCGCGTTGCCCACATACATGCCCATCGAACCGGCCATAAAAGAGAAGTCCTGCGCGGCGGCGACGATCGGCGTGCGTCCGATCTCTCCGCGGGCCACAAGCATAGCTTCTTTTTCAGAGGTCTGCTTCTGAGCAGCTTTAAGGCGATCCGGATACCGCTTCTGGTCCCGGAAGTTCAGCGGATCAGCCTTTGGCGCTCTGACGTCAACTTCGGTAAAGACGCCGCCGTCAAAAAGCGCCGTGAACCGGTCGCGTGCCGTGATGTGCATGTGATGGTCACAGCTGGAGCAGACATTCAGGTTGTCTGCCACTTCACGGTGAAACAACATGGTCCCGCACTCGGGGCATTTGGTCCACAGATTGTCCGGTGTCTCACGACGCGAGAAGATCGAATTGATCCTCGGCCGGACATAGTTCGTGATCCAGTTCATACGGCCACCCCTGTTACTCTCAGGCCCTAAATAAGGCGGTACTGCACAAAGTGCAATCAGCGGCGAAGCGCAAGACGCGCGCCCAGCCAGCTGACAAACATCAGCGCGAAATCGACGGGCAGCCAGGCCCGGAGCGTGTCAGCGTCCTCCATCGAGAAAGGCGTGACATACAGTGACAGGCCTGACAGCCCGTCGGGCAGTGAGACGAAAAGGATTGCAGCCACGTTGTTTACGAAATGCACCGCGATGGCAGGCCCGAGCGTACCCGAGCGCGCGGTCAGATCTGCCATCAGTACGCCGAACATCACCGCCCAGAGCGCAATCAGTGTCGCGTTCGGTCCAGCCTGCAACGGCATGTAGTGGCCCAGGCCAAAAAGCAGTGACGGCACGATCAGCCAGACCACGCGCGGGCGAAACCGGGCCGCCAGCTGTTGCTGGATATAACCACGAAACAGGATTTCCTCGGCGCTGACCTGGACAAGGACTGCACCGACGGACAACGGCAGGATCAGCATCCATGTCGAAAAACCGAGGTTGGGTGCGAGATCCACGCCCATACCCCAGGGCGGCAGCACGAATATCGCAGCGTTCAGGACCAGAAGCACAATAAGCACATCCAGAAACTGCCGGCGTGTCCGGGAAAAATCACCAAACACACTGGTGATCCCGCGGTTGTGCGCCACCCGCACAGCAACAGCGACACCCAGTGTCATAAACCCGAAGGTACCCAGAAGGATCAGCATGCTGACCGGGGAAGTGCCGCCATTGAGCGAAGTAAAGAACCCGACAGCGCCCGGCCCGAGTACCGTTCCCAGAAACTGAAAAAACATCTGGTTGCACAGCAGATACACCCCTGCCACCAGTATCAGCCCTATAACCAGCCGCCACAGCTGCGCCGTCGGGCGCACCGGTTCGATCAGCGCGTCGTGGGCGCGGTAGTCCTGGCGGCTCAGCATGCTCAGTCGTCGACCTTTTCCCTGCCGGCGTCACGCCCGGCTTCTTCTTCGGCAGCCGCTGTCAGTTCAACTGCCCGGTCGCGCACGTTGACCCGAGCCTCCCGCAACAGTTCCGCCGCACCGGTCAGATGCTCGGCCACGGTCTGAAGCAACCGCATCAGAACAACCGGATCATTCTCAATCACCGAGCGGAACTGTTCTGCGCCAATGCGCAGGAACTGGGTTTCTTCTGTTGCGGCCAGGTCGAGCTGACGTGGTTCATTCAGAATGATCGCGAGATCACCGATCAGCCGGCCTGGCTCGACAGCTGTCACATCGCGCGACACGCCGTCATCATCGCGGTAACTCATCATCGCCCTGCCGGAGAGGCACAGATAGGCCGCATCCGGTCGTTCACCCATAGAGAAGATGCGTTTGCCGGGCTTTGCCTTGTACCAGGTAGCCGAAAAGGCCAGCAACCGCTGACTGCGCGCGTCTAGATTGGCAAAGAGCTCGGTACGCGAAATCGCGCGGATTTTGCGCCTCAGATCATCCGAGCCGGTGTCGCTATCATCGTGTGTTTCCATGACCGAGTCGCCATCAATGCGCCCGTTCTGGATCTCCACGTAAATGTCGTAGGCCTCCGGATTGGCAAAGTTCTCTTCGAGGAAGATCAGTGTCGTTTTGGGCAGCAGTTCCTGAAGCCTGCTGCGGGTACGGCTGCGGGTTTCAGCGTCATGGCTGGCCAGCACCGTGTCGAGGATCAGAACGTCCGGGCGCTTGATCCCCGCACGGCTGAAGGCCGCACGTTCCAGGAAAACCGACGCAAGATTTGCGCCCCCGAGCCCGGTGGGAACATCAAGGATCGTCTCAGCCACCAGGCGTTTGAGCTCGTGGCGGGTCAGCACCTCGGCCACAACATCCTCGACCAGTTCGCCCTGCACACCGGCAACAGCGGATATCTTGCCGTAAAGAACATTCTCCATGATCGACAGGCGCGGCAGATAGTTGTCAGGCGTAATCGGAACAAAAAGATCCTGGGCACGGGCACGCATTTCCTCGGCTTTGGCGCGACGGATCTCCAGAATTTCCTGTTTGAAGGCTTCGGGAAACGCTGGGCCGATCTGTTCTGCACTGAAGGCAAACGGAACCGTCAGCAGAAGCGCGAATTCCTCTTCTGTCAGTGCCTGATCGCCCTTGTCCTGACGCCGCGCGGCAATATCGACCAGCCGCTCATAGAGCGTGTCCTCGATGCCCAGCGCGGTAAAGAGCGGGTGACTCGTACCGTCCATACCAAAGGTCTGGTGCAGTGTTTCGATCAGAGTCTGCGATATGGCAATGCCCTGCTCTGCAAGGCCCAGCTCGATAATCAGAGACAGAAAATCATGCTCGGCCGCCAGTCCCTGCTGGCTGATGTCGCGTTTGGGTGAGGCAAACATGAGGTTGCCGCCCAGCGGGATTGATGGATTGAATTCGTCGGGATGGAATCTGTGTACAACGGTATCAAGCCCACGCTCCACGAGGCGTTCGTGGACCTCTTCGCGCAGGGCAACGAGACGCGAGGCCAGATCAGGATGGTCTTCGGGATCCATCCGTGCCGCCAGCATCCTGCGGAACATAAACTCATCAAGACCCATCGCTTCCACGAGCTGGAACCACCACCCGCGGATTTCCTCGGCTGAATTGAGACCGGCAATTCCCGGATCCAGCCACTCTGCTCTGAGGCTGTCAGGACTGTTGCCCGACCGGGCGGCTTCGATCGTTTCGCGGTCCTTTCTGTCAGGGTCCCAGAGAACCGTTTTGGGGCTGGATTTCAGCGGCATCAGCAGATTGTCACCGAGAGTGCCGTTAAAGAGATACGGACGCGAATGCGCGTATCCGATCCGGGCTGCAATAACTGCCTGGTGCAGCCTGGCCAGTTCATGACCGGCGATTGTGACACTGCCCCGCGTCGGCATGACCTCGCGCGTCAGCAGCTCGGCCATGGCCGTACGTTCGACCTGACTTGAGGACTTGATCGCAACCCGTGCGCCAGCCGGGATCTCAAGGTCAAGGTTTTCAAGAACAGCGTTTCCATCAGCATTCCGCACGGTGACGTTCTGGATGGATATGGCACCGTCAAGGTGCGGCACCTCTTCGGGTTCGCCTTCGAAGAGGCTCTCATCAATCATGCCCGAAGGCGCAAAACGCTCGGTCACGATTTCCCAGCGCAAGGACATATCCTGAACCTGGTTGTAATAGGTCAGCAGCTCTTTCCAGGGACTGGACAGATCTTTGTACGCCGCCAGCGCCGCAACCAGAGCGCCAACTGTGATTTCGCCGCGGATGGCCAGAATACCGCCGACCGAATAGAAAAAGAACGGCGTCAGCTGGGTGATGAAGTTATTGAGAAACTTCATGAAGAATTTCTTCTGGTAGATCTGGAACCGGATATCAAACAGACGGCCAAGACGGCTGGTGAACCCCGCAAGGCGGAACCGCCAGCCACCGTTGGTGCGCAGGTCGGTAATGCCGGCGGCCGTTTCCCCGATCTCTGCGGCAAGCTGGCGGACCTCGACAATGCGCTTTTTGTTCAGCTGGTTGATCTGACGCTGCAGCATCGGGATCAGCCATGCCTGCAGCGGAATGAGCGCGATACCGGCAAGGCCGAACCAGACGCTCTGGGCAAAAAGGAACACCACGATGATCAGCATCTGTCCGGCCTGGAAGACAGGCTGGGCCACTGCATCCCCCATCAGCCCACCCATCGGTTCAGCTTCGGAGGTGACCATCGACACCAGTTCGCCCTGGCTCGTGGACCGGAAATAGGCCCGAGGGAACCGCATCATGCGGCCGACCAGCTGGTACCGGAACCGACGCAGCAACCGCTCTGCCAGAACACCCTTCATCGTGTTCAGACGCATTTTCAGCAGCCCGTGCACCAGAACCGCGCCCAGATAAAGACCGCAGAGCGTCAGCAGGAACTGGGTCTGGCTGAACTGCACACCCATGACAATAACGAAGTCTTTATCCGCCCCGATCGCATCGTTGATAATACGCTTGGGCAGTTCGAGCGTCGCATAAAGGAACGGGAACGTAAAAATCGTGAAAAACAGCAAAAAGAGCTGCTCTTTTCGCGAAAATTTCCAGATGAATGAAAAAAGTGATGGTTCCATAGACCGGCTTTCAGAAGGGCCCGGTGTGCGGGCCGCGCGCGGCCGCAGATGTCCGCCGCCGGGTTTTGCCTGAAGGACAACTTAGGCGCGCACCTGAGCCAATACAAGCGCAGAGACGCGCGTGGCCCTGTGCAGGAATGAACGCTTGAGCCTTGCAGCACCTGAGGTGGATGGCTATTCCGGTCGGGCAGCATCCTGAGGAAGAGGCTTATCCATGTCCACACCGCGCTTTGATAAATCGAAACTGCCCAGCCGCCACGTGACCGAAGGCCCGGCGCGTGCGCCGCATCGCTCGTATTACTATGCGATGGGTATGACGGACGAGGAAATTCATCAGCCGCTGGTGGGCGTTGCGACATGCTGGAACGAAGCCGCCCCCTGCAACATCGCGCTGAACCGCCAGGCCCAGGCCGTCAAGATGGGTGTCAAACGCGGGAGCGGGACGCCGCGCGAATTCACAACGATCACCGTGACGGACGGGATCGCCATGGGTCACGAGGGCATGCGGTCGTCGCTGGCCTCGCGCGAAGCCATTGCCGACACGGTCGAACTGACCATGCGCGGGCACTGCTATGACGCGATTGTCGGTCTTGCGGGGTGTGATAAATCGCTGCCCGGCATGATGATGGCGATGATCCGCCTCAATGTGCCGTCTGTCTTTCTATATGGCGGCTCCATCCTGCCGGGTCGCGCGCCGACCGGTTCGAAAGTGCCGGAAGATTTTGCTGATCGCGACCTGACCGTTCAGGATATGTTCGAGGCCGTTGGTCGCCAGCAGAGCGGCACCCTGACCGAGGCTGAACTGGAAATCCTCGAACGGGTGGCCTGCCCTTCTGCAGGCGCCTGCGGTGGCCAGTTCACGGCCAACACTATGGCCTGTGTCTCCGAGGCAATCGGCCTGGCGCTGCCGAATTCCGCCGGTGCGCCCGCACCTTATGAGAGCCGCGACGCCTATGCCGAAGCCTCGGGTGCGGCCGTTATGAACCTGATCGAGAAAAACATCCGGGCGCGCGATATCGTCACCCGCAAGTCACTGGAAAATGCGGCACGCATCGTGGCCTGCACGGGCGGGTCTACAAACGCCGGTCTGCACCTGCCGGCCATGGCGCACGAAGCAGGGATTGATTTCTTCCTCGAAGACGTCTGCGAAATCTTCCGTGACACCCCCTATTTCGTCGATCTCAAGCCAGGCGGCCAGTATGTGGCCAAAGACATGTACGAATGCGGTGGTGTCCCGGTGGTGCTGAAAGAACTGCGAAAGGCGGGTCTGCTGCACGAAGACTGCATGACGGCAACAGGCTATTCCATCGGTGAGGAGATCGACAAGGTCACTCTCGAAGCAGATGGCCGGGTCATCCACCCCGTCGAAACGCCGCTGTCGAAAACGGGCGGTGTCGTCGGCCTCAAAGGCAACCTGGCTCCCGAAGGCGCCATCGTAAAGATTGCCGGCATGGAGCCTCAGCACCTGCTGTTCACCGGTCCGGCCCGTGTTTTCGAATGCGAGCAGGACGCATTTGAGGCGGTTCAGAACCGCACCTATGAAGAGGGCGACGTCTTTGTCATCCGCAACGAAGGCCCCGCAGGCGGCCCGGGCATGCGTGAGATGCTCGCAACCACGGCGGCCCTTTCCGGCCAGGGCATGGGCAAAAAGGTTGCGCTGATCACCGACGGTCGTTTTTCCGGTGCAACACGCGGCTTCTGCGTGGGTCACGTCGGCCCCGAAGCAGCACATGGCGGGCCGATCGCTCTGCTGAAAAACGGCGACATGATTACCCTCAATGCCATCGAGGGCACGATCTCGGTCGACCTGACGGACGAAGAACTGGCGGAGCGCAAGGAAAACTGGAAAGGCGCACGGCCGACAATTTATGGCGCCGGTGCGCTCTGGAAATACGCGCAGCTGGTGGGGCCGACTTACCTTGGTGCAGTCACCCATCCCGGCGGCCAGAAAGAAGGCCACGAGTACATGGATCTGTGATCCTGACGCCCCGCGCACAGGCAGCGCGGGGCGTCTTTTTCCTGAAAAAACTTGCGATCTGACCTGAAATCGCGGTTTATCACAGGACAACCCTTTCATCAGACAAAGGGACAACAGGTACCGGAGCAGTCTTACGGTTATGGGAAAAGGCGGCGACACCTTTCTGGATGCGGCAATAAACCGGCGCATGCTGCAGCGCTGGGCGATGTCGGCCCGCGCGGCCGGCACGGCCAGACTGAGCGTTCTGAGCCGTCAGAGTGATCGCGCCCGTGCGTTACGCGCCCACCTTGATCAGCTGATCCACACCGCCGACGAGCGACTTGCGTTGGCAGACACCGGAGACGGTGTTTTCCCCCGCCCGCACAATGCCGACTGGGCCTGGCGTCCGGAGCTATGGCGCGGAGCGCTGCGGGTGAAAGGGGTCTCATCGGTGCAGAGCAAAACAAAGCTCGGGTCCGAGCTCACTCTGTTCCACGACTGCCCTTTTGCCGAGATGACATTGCGTCAGGTACGCAACCAGGGCGATGCCGGTCTGGCGCCCTGTGGTCTGGGCCTGGATGTTTTCCGTTTTGGGGGCTCCTTCCTGTCTCTTGTGCTGGATCTGCCCCCCGAAGGTCTGCGGGGCCTGTCGCGCAATCATGTTCTGGCCGTATCCGCGACAACCGAAATGGAACGTCCCCTGGAGATTTTCGTCCGGCTGAACATCCGGCACGGGCCGAATACAGAGCAGCTTGTCCGCGAATTGCCTTCCGGAACCAGCGGTGGCATCGCCGAATTTGATCTGGCCGGCATCAGTATGAACGAAAAGCGGGTTGAGAAAGTCTGGGTGGATCTGATTTTCGAGGAGCCCGGGATGAACGAAGTCATTCTGCGGGATCTGACCATAACCCGCCGACCGCGCGCGCAGATGTAGGAGAGCAACCGATGTCACAGCTGGTCCTCACCCGGACGGGTATGAAAAGCGGTGTCTGGCAGGGTATCGTCAGCGGGGCCGCTGAGATGCCACGCATCGTTGTGACCCACGTGAACCGTGTGGTCGGGGATGTCACGCTGATCGCGGCTAAAGACCCCGGTGACTGGCTGCTGCAGGTGCCCGTCCCGCGCGAAGCCATCTCAGACGGTGTTCAGACCGTTCTGATAACGGATGCCGCGACGGATACCGAACTGGGCAGTTTTACCATGATCGCAGGAGAGGCCATCGGTGACGATCTGCGGGCCGAAATCAGCCTGCTGCGCGCCGAGCTGGACATGCTGAAGCGCGCCTTCCGACGTCACTGCCGCGATACAGAGAACTGAAACTGAAAACCCCGCCGGCGATGCGACGGGGTTTCCTGTTTCCGGCGGTCAGCGCACCGGAGATATCAGTTCTGCGAACCAATCGCTGACAGACCTTTGAGAATATCGATGGCATAGGCCAGCTGATAGTCCTCCTCGCGCAGGGCTGCGGCTGCTTCGGCCTTGGCACGGTCTGCTTCGATCTGTTCAATTTCATCTTCCGACAGGCTGTCGTTATTGAGACTGCCGCGAAGATCTGCCTCAGACCGGGACGGGCGGTTACTTTCCTCTCCGTCTTCGGCATCCGGACTGCGGCGGGGCTGTTCGACAACAATGTCCGGTGAGACGCCCAGCGCCTGGATCGAACGGCCGGACGGTGTGTAATACCGCGCAGTTGTCAGGCGCATTGCACCGTCACTGCGCAGCGGCATTACCGTCTGAACCGAGCCTTTGCCAAAACTTTTGGTGCCTACGACAATCGCGCGCCGGTGATCCTGCAGGGCACCAGCCACAATTTCAGAGGCCGAAGCGGAGCCGCCGTTGATCAGTACGACGATCGGCTTGCCCTCGGCGAGATCACCGGGTGTTGCGTTAAAGCGCTCACCGTCCTGTACCTCGCGTCCGCGTGTCGAGACGATTTCCCCTTTTTCCAGGAAAGCATCGGAAACCCGGATCGCCTGGGTCAGCAGTCCGCCCGGGTTGTTGCGCAGATCCACAACAATGCCGTTGATGGCATCCATTCCGCCGGCTTCTTCGATCTGTTCTTTCAGGCCCGACTCGAGGTTGGCATAGGTCTGATCGTTGAAGGTCGTCACGCGCAGTACAACTGTCTCGCCCTCGGTCCGGGTCCGTACAGCGGTAAGCTTGATGGTGTCGCGGATGATCGAAACGTCGAATGGTTCGGCTTCACCTTCGCGAACGACAGTGATGATGATTTCCGATCCGACCGGGCCACGCATCATGGTCACGGCCTCGTCCAGAGACAGACCAAGAACCGATTCGCCGTCAACGTGGGTAATATAGTCGCCCGCTTCCATACCGGCCTCATCAGCAGGCGTTCCGTCGATGGGCGACACGACTTTGACAAAACCCTCTTCCTGTGTGACCTCAATGCCCAGTCCGCCGAATTCGCCGCGGGTCTGTACACGCATCTGTGCCGCGTCATCGGGGCTGAGATAGCTGGAGTGCGGGTCCAGAGATGTGAGCATCCCGTCAATGGCTGCCTCTATCAGGTCGCCGGGATCCACTTCCTCAACATACTGAGCGCGGATCCGCTCGAATATATCGCCAAACAGATCAAGCTGTTCGTAGACGCTGCCGGAACGCTGTGACTCCTGTGCCAGCAGCGGGCCTGCGATCTGCGTTGTCGCCAGCACCCCTGCGAGCGTGCCGCCCAGTGCAGCCATGGCAAACTTCTTCATACCGGTTATCCATCCTTATCGGTTCGGAACCAGAGGCTCGGGTCCTCGGGTGTGTTATCCTGTCTTACCTCTATATAGAGCGTTTCTGACGCTTGTGCGCCAGTCACATCACCATCTGTTGAAACTTCTGTTCCCGCTGTTGCCCGTGCACCGCCCATCAGCCCCAGCGGATCGCCTGCGGCGACCACCTCTCCGGCCGCGCCATAAAGCGTGCCAAGGCCCGCAAGAATAAACAGAACATCTGATTGCGGCTCTATGATGACCACATTTCCGAAATCAAGAAGAGGCCCGGCGTACCGCACAGTTGCGGCCACCGGTGCTGTCACGACTGCCCGCGCCGGTGTCGCCACAATGATCCCCGGGCGTACGACACCCGCGGCATCCGGTTCGCCCGCAGCGCGCAGGATCGAACCGCCTGCTGGCAATGGCAACGTACCCTTGTCCACGTCCAGGCTCAGGGGCGCATCATCACTTTCGTCAACCGAAATCCGCTCCAGCCCCCGGGCGAAACTGTCCAGAGTGTCCGCCGAGGCAATAAGAATCGCCTCGCGCACCGGGTCATTGGTGAACCTGCGGGGCAGATCCTGCCGGTCGGCAATCGCCTGACTCAGCCGCGCGCGGGCCTCCTGCAGGTCCGTCAGCCCTTCACGCAGGCGCAGTTCGGCATCAGACTGCAGGCTCTGCAACCGCTGAAGCTCGCTGAAGTCTTCGCGCAGTGACAGCGCCCGGGCGTTAAGTTCCGGCACAAGTCCCGAAAGTACCATGCCCGCGCGTACGCTGCCTGCAGGTCCTTCGGGATGCAGCATAAGGACCGGCGACGGACCCGCAGAAACGCCCCGCAGAGTCACCAGAAGTGCGGCAATCTCGCTGTCCCTGCGTCGCAGATCATCTGCCAGCGCCTGTTCGCGCGTGGTCGCGGACCGTAATCCTGTGCGTACAGCGGCCAGGCCGTCCTCAAAGGCACGGATTGTTTCTGTCAGCGCGCGCACCCTGTCACGGCCTGATCCGGCATCATCCAATGCGCCCCTCGCAGCCTCCAGGCGCGCCATCGCCTCGCGCGCGTCCGAAACGGCATCGGCGGCTGCGGCACCCGGCAACAGCCAGGCCACAAGAGCAAAGATCCTTACGACAGCAGACATGTGCCGGTCATTTCCTGCGGTTTTCCGATCTGCATAAGATGCAGGATCGTCGGTGCCAGATCGGCCAGCCGACCGTCTGCCAGACGGGCATTCTCAGGTGCACCAACGACGACAACCGGTACAGGGTTCAGCGTATGTGCTGTATGTGGCCCGCCTGTTTCGGGATCAGTCATGACGTCACAGTTGCCGTGATCGGCACAGACAATCATCGCACCACCACTGGCCTCCAGGGCTTCCAGTGCCCGGCCCAGTCCATGGTCAACAGCCTCGCAGGCGCGCATCGCAGCCTGCAGGTCACCTGTATGCCCGACCATATCCGGGTTCGCATAGTTCACGACAATCAGGTCGTACCTCTCGTTAATCGCAGCAACGAGGGCGTCTGTGACTTCGGCGGCCGACATCTCCGGCTGCAGGTCATAGGTCGCGACATCGGGTGATTTCGGCATCCGGCGCTCCTCGCCGTCGAACGAAACTTCCTCACCACCGTTCAGAAAAAAGGTCACATGCGGATACTTCTCGGTCTCGGCCAGACGAAACTGCCGCAGCCCTTTCTGCGCGACCCAGTCGCCGAGGGTGTTTACGATTTCCGGCTTTGGGTACATCACAGACATGTACTCCGAATGCGCCTCCGAATACTGAGCCATGCCCATCAGAGCAGCCCAGTCCACGCGCGCGCCCCGGTCAAATCCGTCGAACTCCGGCGCGCCGATGGCTGCCATGATCTCGCGCGCCCGATCCGCCCGGAAGTTGAGACAGAACACGCCGTCGCCATCCTGCGCACCGGCGTAGTCTGCGATCACAGTGGGCACAATGAATTCATCATTCTCGCCACGCGCATGTGCGGCCTGAACGGCCTCTGAAGCCGTGGCCGCATGCGCACCGTCCCCCCGGATTATGGCTGCATATGCTTTTTCCACGCGGTCCCAGCGGTTGTCACGGTCCATGGCGAAATACCGGCCTGTGACTGTTGCAATCCGGGCGCTGGCAGGCAGCGCAGCCTCCAGCGTTGCAACAAATTCAGGGGCCGAGGTTGGTGCAACATCCCGTCCGTCGGTCAGCGCATGGATAACCACAGGCAAACCTGCGTCGCTCAGCGCATGCGCCGCTGCGATCATATGGCTGATGTGGCCATGCACGCCACCATCCGACAACACACCCATAAGATGCGCCGTCCCGCCGGTGGTCTTCAGCGCCGCGATATAGTCTCTGAGCCTGGCATTTTCTGCAAAACTGCCCTCTTCTATCGCCAGATCGATCTGGCCCAGATCCATCGCAACCACCCGGCCCGCACCGATATTCGTGTGCCCGACCTCGGAATTGCCCATCTGACCGCGCGGCAGACCGACATCCGGCCCATAGGTCACCAGTGTCGCAGCGGGACAGGTCGCCATCAGACGATCCATGTTTGGCGTGTTGGCAAGCAGAGGCGCGTTTCCCTCGCGCCGGTCACTGATCCCCCACCCATCCAGAATGCATAAAACAACGGGTTTTGGTGCGCTCATCTGCCCGGCTCCTTCGTGGTCTGGCCACCTTGTAGCGGCTCGTGTGCACAGGGTGAACCTCTTTCACCATGTCTGGCATCTTCTGGCCGGGAATATCCCGGTTCATGGCCCGTCAGGCGATGTCTGCCCCGCCAGGAGAGGCGCTGGAAACCCCGTCCACCGCAGGGGTCAGTATCTCCCGCAGCAAGGCCAGCGGATGCGCCCTGAGCGTCAGCCGCATGGAAACGTAATCCTCCACCACCTCCTCGCCCAGGGTCATTTCCGGCAGCAGGGCGGCTGGCTCATCAATGGCCTCCCCCTCAATATCTCCGGCAAAGAGCGGCAGCGGCGCGCCCGGCACCAGTGCTCTGGCCTCCCAGAGTGCATCGCGCCGGGACATATTCAGACCGGCAAAAACATCCGCCTCCGCCAGACGCGCAACCATCGCCGGATGCAGCCCGGCGCGCCGCCAGACATCGCGGACAGAGCGGTAGCCGTTGCCCCGGGCCGCCGTCAGCCAGCTGGCATCCTCCTCGCTCAGCCCTTTGATCTGGCGGAACCCCAGACGCAGTGCCAGCCCGCCCTGGCCGTCAGCCTCCATCGTGTTGTCCCAGAAACTGGCATTCACACAGACCGGGCGCACCTCGACCCCGTGCTCGCGCGCATCCCGCACGATCTGCGCCGGTGCATAAAACCCCATCGGCTGGGAATTCAGCAATGCACAGGCAAAAATCCCCGGATGATGGCACTTGATCCAGGCCGAGGCATAGACCAGCAGGGCAAAACTCGCGGCATGGCTTTCGGGAAACCCATAAGAGCCGAATCCCTCGATCTGTGAAAAGCAGCGCTCGGCGAAGTCCTGTTCATAGCCTTTACGTTTCATACCCCGCAGGAACAGTGTGCGGAATTCACTGACATTCCCGTGCTTTTTGAACGTGGCCAGAGAGCGGCGCAGCCGGTCTGCCTGATCAGGGGTAAATCCCGCGCCCACGATGGCGATCTGCATTGCCTGCTCCTGAAAAAGCGGCACGCCCAGCGTCTTGCCCAGCACCTCGCCCAGCTCATCCGAGGGGAAGCTGACTTCCTCCTCTCCGTTCCGCCGGCGGATATAGGGATGCACCATATCGCCCTGAATGGGACCCGGGCGGATGATCGCCACCTCGATCACCAGGTCGTAGAAATTGCGCGGCTTCATGCGCGGCAGAAAGTTCATCTGCGCGCGGCTCTCGACCTGAAAAACACCGATGCTGTCGGCCTGGCAGAGCATGTCATAGACCACAGGGTCCTCAGGCGGCAGCGTGGCCAGGGTATGGCTCGCCCTGTGATGCATCTTCAGCAGATCAAAGGCCTTGCGGATACAGGTCAGCATTCCAAGGCTCAGCACATCCACCTTCAGAATGCCCAGCGTTTCGATATCATCCTTGTCCCAGCAGATGACTGTGCGGCCCTCCATCGTGGCGTTCTCAATGGGCACCAGCTCGTCCAGACGGCCCTCGGTCACGACAAAGCCACCCACATGCTGCGACAGGTGCCGGGGGAAGCCGTTGATCTCATAGACCAGCGCCAGTGTCTGCTGCAGCCGCCTGTCACCGGCATCAAGACCGATCTCGGCCATGCGTTCCGCCTCGATGCCCCTGGTCGAGAAAAAACCCCAGAGCTGCGAGGAGAGCGCCGAAATCGTATCTTCTGTCAGCCCCATGGCGCGGCCCACTTCGCGGATCGCCCGCTTCCCACGATAATGCACCACCGTCGCACAAAGACCCGCACGGTGACGGCCGTAACGTTCATAGATGTGCTGGATCACCTCTTCCCGGCGCTCATGCTCGAAATCCACGTCGATGTCGGGGGGCTCATCCCGCGCCTCAGAGACGAAACGCTCGAACACCATTGTGCCGATCTCGGGGCTGACCGACGTGATCCCCATGCAGTAACAGACCACCGAATTGGCCGCCGACCCGCGCCCCTGGCACAGGATATCCCGGCTGCGGGCAAAGGCCACGATGTCGCGCACTGTCAGGAAATAGGGCTCGTATTTCAGTTTAGCGATCAGGGTGAGCTCATGCTCCAGCAACCTGTGCACCTTTTCCGGGGCGCCGGACGGGTAGCGCCAGTCCAGCCCCTCATACGCCAGCCGGCGCAGCCGTTCAGTGGGTGTTTCTGTCTCTGTCCCTTCGAGCGGATACTCATAGCGCAGCTCATCCAGCGAGAAATCCAGTCTCTGTGACAGGGCATATGCGCGATCAACCGCGTCCCCGAACCCCTTAAAGAGGCGCCGCACCTCGATCTCTGAGCGCAGGCGCGCCTCACCGTTGGGCAGGGCGTCGCGACCCAGATCATCCACCCGGCGGCCCAGGCGGATGGCCGTAACCACATCTGCCAGCTTGCGGCGCGCACCGTGATGCATAAGCGGCGCGGCACTGGCGAGCGTCGGCAGACCCAGATGGCTGGCCTCTGCCGTCAGCGCGGCAAAACGTTCCGCATCGCGTCCGTCATAGACAGGGTGCAGACCGATGTGCAGCTTTCCGGCAAAGCGGCGCGTCAATGCCTGCGCAGTCTGCACCCATCCGCCCGCGCCGCGCTGTATCCATTGCGCCTCTGGCCAGAGAATGAGCTGCAGGGCCTCTCCCCGCTCCAGCAGATCGCTGAGCTGAAGCTCGCAGGAGCCCTTTCTGGTACGCAAACGTCCGACAGAGAGAATCCGGCAGAGGCTGCCCCAGCCTGCACGGCTTTCAGGCAGCACCGTTACCGGGCAGGCATCCGTAAACACAAGCCGTGCTGCAGGAATAAGCCGGGGGCGGATGTAAAGCGCCGGGCTGACGGCTGTACCGGGTGGCGCGGGCGGACCGCTCGGACCATGGACCGTATCCCAGTCCTGACGCTCCTGCACCTGACGGGCAATCTCGCGGGCCCGGGCATGCGCCCGCACGATCCCCGCCACTGAATTTTCGTCTGCAATCGCCAGCGCCTCCATCCCAAGCGCGGCGGCACGGAAGACATATTCCTCCGGATGGGAAGCCCCTTTGAGGAACGAGAAATTCGACGTGATGCTGAGCTCGGTAAACATGGCAGGCCCTCTTTATATTCACCTTTTGTTCTCATTTGGAGTCCTTTTGTGATTGCGCAAAATCCGGGTCGCTTGAGCACCGGAAACGGCCCATACCTGTTTCAGAAGAAGGGAGCAGAATATGCACAGATTCACCGCGATAGAGACTGAAATTGTCCGGAAATGGCAGGAAGGCAGACCGGATGACAACGGTCAGACGCCGGAGCGTGCTGTCTCGGATGGACAGGGAAACCCCTGCCGGCACTGCCTGCGCCAGATACCGGAAGGTCAGGAAATGCTGATTCTCGGGCACCGCCCCTTTGAGACGCTCCAGCCCTACGCCGAAACGGGACCCGTCTTTGTCTGCGCCACCCCCTGCACGCGCGCAGAACCAGAGGAAACTCCCGAGATCCTGCAATCGTCACCGGACTATCTGATCAAGGGCTACTCCGCAGACGAGCGCATCGTCTACGGCACCGGCGAAATTACCCCAACTTCCCGGATTACCGACAAGATCCAGAGCGTATTTGCTGACCCGAAGGTGGCTTTCATCCACATCCGCTCTGCCCGCAACAACTGCTATCAGCTGCGCATCGACAGATCCTGACGCCGGAAAGCAGCAGACAGGCTTGCCCCCCGCACGCGCTTTGGTCATAACGGGCCCAAGCGATCCCGAGGAAAAACCGATGACCCTGCAAGCGCCCGAAACCAAGATTGTCGACAGCTACCGCATCGCCTGTGACGGCGGCGAGGGCGCACTGGGGCATCCGCGTGTCTGGCTGCAGATCCCTAAAGACACCGGTTGGGTTGAATGCGGATACTGCGACTGCAAATACATACACCGGGACCACCAGGACAAAGCCTGAGACGCGCCCGGACCTGTCAGCCCGGGGCCACTGAACCCTATCGACTGATTTTGCGGTCTGCAGCAGCTTTGACGCAGGAAATCATCGCGTCAGTCTGCTTTTTGTCTGCCAGAACGTAAGCAAGATACTGATGGCCGGCCCAGAACCTGACCCGTTCGCCCGACTGTATACGACCCTTCCCCACTGCCGTTCCTGAACTGCGGTGAAAATACGTGTAAGTGGCCCTGCCTGACTTTCCGTCCTCACAGGCAAACTTTGCTTTGCCTGCACCCGCAAAACCGCGCCACCATTCGCCCACGCACAGCGTCCCGTTTTCGGTCTGCGCGACAACAGGTCCACTTTCCCGGCCTGTGGTGTATCCGTGGAAAAACCCCTGTCCGTCCTCGAAACAGCCAACAAAGGGAACGCAGAAGTCATTCGACAGCGTGCAGGTTTCCGCAGCTGCAGAAGTGCAAAGAAGTCCGGCAAGAAGGCTCGTCATTACGGTGCGGGTCATGTAGAAAATCATCAACGCAGAAAAAGGGTGTTCAGGATGAGTGGTAGCGGCTTTGGCAAAGGGTGTCATCTGCATCTTATCGACGGATCGGCATTCATTTTCCGTGCCTATCACGCGCTGCCCCCGCTGACCCGCAAGTCGGACGGGCTGCCCATCGGTGCAGTCTCGGGCTTCTGCAACATGCTGCACCGTTATGTTGAGGGAAACACCGGACCCGACGCACCTACCCATGTAGCTGTGATCTTTGACAAGGGCAGCCATACATTCCGCAACGAGCTGTATGACCAGTACAAAGCCAACCGCGAGGCCATGCCCGAGGACCTGCGCCCGCAGATCCCGCTTACCCGGCGCGCGACCGAGGCCTTCAACATCGCCTGCAAGGAAAAAGAGGGTTTCGAGGCCGACGACATCATCGCGACCCTGGCCGTGCAGGCCCGCGCTGCCGGTGGGCGCTGCACCATCATCAGTTCCGACAAGGACCTGATGCAGCTGGTGGGCGACGGTGTCGAAATGCTGGATGCGATGAAAAACAAACGCATCGACCGCGAGGGTGTATTCGAGAAATTCGGCGTCTATCCTGACCGTGTGGTCGACGTCCAGGCGCTGGCGGGCGATTCCGTCGACAACGTGCCGGGCGCGCCTGGAATCGGGGTGAAAACCGCCGCCCTGCTGATCAACGAATACGGTGATCTGGATGCGCTGCTGGAGCGCGCCGGCGAGATCAAACAGCCCAAACGACGCCAGACCCTGATAGAGCACGCCGAGCAGATCCGTCTGTCGCGCCAGCTGGTGCTGCTGGACGAGAACACGCCGCTGGACTTTACCCTCGACGATCTGGAGGTGCGGGACCCGGACCCGGGGGCCCTGATGCCTTTCCTGGCCGAAATGGAGTTTCGCACGCTGACAAAGCGGATCGCGGACCAGCTGGGAGTTGAGCCGCCCACTATCGAAGACACGCCCGCCAACGCTCCCGACACGCCGCAGATCGAGGACGTGCCCTTTGACCGCGCGGGCTATGAAATGGTTGGTGATGCCGCGGCGTTGCAGTCCTGGATCGATGACATTTACGAACACGGATATGTTGCAGTTGATACAGAGACCACGGGCCTCGACGAAATGCGCGCCGATCTGGTGGGTATCTCGCTCTGCGTGCGCCCCGGACGCGCCTGCTACATCCCGCTGATCCACAAGGCGCATCGTGGCGACGACCTTTTTGGCTCGGACGAGCTGGCAGAGGGCCAGATGGCGGTTCAGGACGCGCTGAACATGCTCAAACCTGTGCTTGAGGACCCGTCGATCCTCAAAATCGGGCAGAACATGAAATACGACGCCAAAATCCTGGCCCGCAACGGCGTCGAAGCAGCCCCGATCGAGGACACTATGCTGATGTCCTATGCGATGCATGCAGGGCTGCACGGGCATGGCATGGACACGCTCTCTGAGCGGTATCTGAACCATACGCCAATTCCCATAAAACCTCTGTTAGGTTCTGGAAAATCGGCAATCACCTTTGACAAGGTCCCGATTGAAGACGCCGTACCCTATGCGGCCGAAGACGCGGATATCACTCTGCGCCTCTGGCAGCATTTCAAACCGATGCTGCACCGCGCACAGGTGACACGGGTCTACGAATCCATGGAGAGACCTCTGGTGCCGGTGCTGGCTGGCATGGAACGCTCGGGCATCAAGGTGGACCGCAATACGCTGTCGCAGATGTCCAATGCCTTCAGCCAGAAAATGGCAGGCCTGGAGGATGAGATCTACGAACTGGCGGGGCGCAAATTCAACGTCGGCTCACCAAAACAACTTGGCGAGATCCTGTTTGACGAAATGGGGATCGAGGGCGGCAAAAAGGGTAAAACAGGTGCCTATGCCACCGGGGCGGACGTGCTCGAAGACCTCGCCACTATGCACGAACTGCCCGCACGTGTGCTGGACTGGCGGCAGCTTTCCAAACTGAAATCGACCTATACGGATGCGCTGCAGGATCACATCAACGCAGACACTGGCCGGGTGCATACATCCTATTCCATCGCCGGCGCATCGACCGGCAGGCTGGCGTCAACAGACCCTAACCTGCAGAATATCCCGATCCGTACCGAAGAAGGCCGACGCATCCGCGAGGCTTTTGTCGCCGAAGAAGGCAAGACCCTCGTCGCGCTGGATTACAGCCAGATCGAGCTGCGTATCCTCGCCCATATCGCTGATATCCCCGCGCTGAAACAGGCCTTTGCCGATGGGCAGGACATACATGCGATGACTGCATCCGAGATGTTCGACGTGCCGATGGACGAGATGACGCCTGACGTCCGCCGCCGCGCCAAGGCGATCAACTTTGGTGTGATCTACGGCATCTCCGGCTTTGGGCTTGCACGCAACCTGCGCATCCCGCGCTCAGAGGCGCAGGGCTTTATCGACCGCTACTTTGAACGCTTCCCCGGCATCCGCACCTATATGGACGACACCAGGGCCTTTGCGAAGGAACATGGGTATGTTGAAACGCTTTTTGGCCGTCGCATCCACACGCCCGAGATTTCCGCCAAAGGCCCCCGCGCCGGATTTGCCCAGCGCGCCGCGATCAACGCGCCCATTCAGGGCACGGCGGCTGATGTGATCCGCAGGGCAATGATCCGCATGCCTCCGGCCATCGAGAATCTGCCGGCAGTGATGCTGCTGCAGGTGCACGATGAACTGTTGTTCGAAGTGGATCAGGGTGCGGAAGACGATCTTATCACAGCAGCGCGCGACATCATGGAAAACGCTGCAGACCCGGTCGTGAAACTGGACGTGAAACTGACGGTAGATGCGGGAACGGGCGCGAACTGGGCCGTCGCCCACTAGATCAGACAGCAGTCAGTGCGTTCAACCCGGTCAGATCCGGGGCAGACTGGCCCGACAGCGCCCAGGCAGCGATAATCCAGCCACCATAGCCTGCAGCCCGGAGGGCCGCGCCGAGTGCTGTCGCTTCTTCCCCCGGATCGTGCGGAACAGAGACTGTTTTCACCAGATCACCATAGCTGGCAACAGCAATTTCAGCAGCCGACGGCCCGGCCGGCAGATCCAGCGCGAGGCCGATCTGCGGGTGAGCGACTTCACGCAGGACATCTGCCGCGATCTCTGTACTGCACAGAAACGCGCCGGGGTCGGCCTCATAGCCTATGGTCAGCGTGATGTGCCCGGGCAGATCGGTGGCCACGGCGCGCAGGTTTTCCACCAGTGTTGACCGCGCCTTGTCACCCTCGGCAACGCCGCCCAGTACATGCAGGCCGCTGACCCGCAGTTCATGTGCGTACCGCAGGGCCCGGCGCATGTCGTACCGGAACCGCTGCGCACTGTCGGGGACGGCGGCGAAACCGCGATCACCGCCGGTGTAGTTCGGCGGCGGCACCATAATCTGCATCAGATCCACGCCGGCGCGCAGCAAAGCCAGCCGGGTTTCCCGCGCCGGCATTTCATAGGGGAACGCGACGGCAACTGCGGTCACTCCGGCGGCTGCAGCAGTCTCGACACGGTCCGGAAATGGCAGATCAGCCCAGAGCCGGTCCAGATTTGCCGCAATCTGCATGATCACCCCCGTTTTGTGATTTAGCTCAGATTAGAGAGTGTTCTGCCGGCACCCAAGCGCACCGGTCTTACAACATGACTTCCGCAGACGGACAGTGACCAGGTTGCAACGCCAGTCCGGGGTTCAGGGCAGTTCAGCGCTGGGAATGATGCGGAAAAACACACCGCCTGACCAGACACCGAACCAGTCGTCGTGATGCACTCCAAGATCTACCAGACGATAAAAACTTTTCCGGTCGATCAGCGCCTCGAGTTCCGCGCGCACGAGAACATAGGGCGAGGGTTCGCCGGTTTCCGGATCGCGCACCACGCGGATCGGGTTTTGCGGACCCGCACTGACTTTGTCGCCAACCTGCGTCTCGAAACGCAGAACCTGCGCGTTTTCAATACCCGTTCCCTCAAAATCCACGGCCAAAAAGGGAGCGTCATCCACCGTGATCCCGACTTTCTCCACCGGTGTGACAAGAAAATATTTACCATCTTCCTTTTTAAGAATCGATGAGAACAGCTTTACCAGTCCAGGCCGTCCGATGGGCGTTCCCTGGTAGAACCACGTGCCATCGCGGGCAATCCGCATGTCCAGATCACCGCAAAACGGCGGATTCCACAGATGTACAGGCGGTAACCCGCGTGTTTTTACGGCAGTAACCGATGCGGCAAGGCTTTCCGCCGAAGGAGTCACGGTTTTTTGTCCACTCATAGCTTTTGCCATTTCCCTTCACCGCGATAGAGTTACATCAGACATATAACCCATCGGAGCACGTTGTCATGAGTGATGCAGAAGACATGGTCGCGCAGATTGAAGCGCTTGGCGATAAACTGAACGCGGCCAGGAATTCGATCACCAAACGGTTCATCGGACAGGAACGGGTTGTGGAACTGACCCTGACCGCGCTGCTTTGTGGAGGGCATGGCCTGCTGATCGGTCTGCCTGGACTTGGCAAGACCCGCCTTGTGGAAACGCTGTCAACGGTCATGGGACTGCACGGTAATCGCGTCCAGTTCACACCTGACCTGATGCCAGCGGATATTCTGGGCTCAGAGGTTCTGGACACCGCCGCGGACGGGTCCCGTGCATTCCGGTTCATTCAGGGGCCGATCTTCTGCCAGCTGCTGATGGCGGACGAAATTAACCGGGCCTCGCCCCGCACACAGTCCGCGCTCCTCCAAGCGATGCAGGAGAAAACCGTGACTGTTGCAGGGGAAAACCGCGCTCTGGGCATACCGTTTCACGTACTTGCCACGCAGAACCCGATCGAACAGGAAGGGACCTACCCTCTGCCCGAAGCGCAACTGGACCGTTTTCTCGTTCAGATTGATGTTGCCTATCCGGACCGCGCGACAGAGCGGGATATTCTGCTGGCCACAACAGGCGACGTCGAAGAGGAATCGACCGAAGTCTTTTCGGCCGCCGAGCTTCTGGCGGCCCAGCAACTGCTGCGCCGGATGCCGGTTGGTGACAGTGTAGTAGAGATGATCCTCGATCTGGTCCGCGCCTTCCGGCCCGAAGAGGAAAGCGCCAGCCAGCGGGTGCGGGAGACCGTCGCCTGGGGTCCTGGCCCCCGCGCGGCGCAGGCGCTGATGCTGACGGTGCGCGCGCGCGCCCTGCTGCAGGGTCGTCTGGCACCGTCTGCAGAGGACGTGCTCGACATGGCGCGACCGGTCCTCAGCCACCGGATGGCGCTGAACTTCGCCGCCCGCGCCCGGGGCGACAGTCTTCAGGGACTCATTGAAACGACCGCTGCTGATCTTGCCGGAACAAAGGCCGCAGCGTGAACACAGCCACCGCCCTTCGTGCCCATGCCGAGACCGAGGCCGCTGCACTGCCTGCTCTTCTGGCCCGGGCAGAGCATCTGGCAGGTTCTGTTCTGCTGGGGGATCATGGCCGGCGACGGGCTGGTATGGGCGATGATTTCTGGCAATACCGACCTGCACAGGCCGGCGACAGCCGCCGCATGATTGATCACCGGCGTTCTGCCAGAGGTGACACAAAGTTCGTGCGCGAACGCGAGTGGCAGATTGCGCAGTCGGTGATGTTCTGGGTCGATCAGGGTGCATCGATGCGGTTCACCAGCGACGAGGCCCTGCCACAGAAAGCCGATCGCGCGCGCTTACTAGGGCTGGCTGCGGCAATACTGCTGGTGCGGGGGGGCGAACGGGTCGGGCTGACGGGCACGCTGCTGCCACCCCGGCGCGGCAACACGCAGATTCTGCGCCTGGCTGAAATGTTTGTGCAGGACGCAAAGGAAGACTACAGCCCGCCGGAACATCGCGCGATGATCCCCTCGGCCCGTGCCGTGTTTATCTCGGATTTTATGTGGGACGTTTCAGAAGTCCGGCTGGCGCTGACAAAAGCCGCTGACCGCGGTGTGCGCGGCGTTCTGCTGCATCTGCTTGACCCGTCTGAAGAGGCCTTCCCGTTTCGGGGCCGTACAATTTTTGAGAGCGTTGGCGGCAGCCTCAGCCATGAGACACTGAAAGCCAGTGAGTTGCGCGACCGGTATCTTGAACGCCTCGCCCTTCGCAAGGCCGAGCTTTCTGAACTCTGCGCTCTCACAGGGTGGCAGTACGGTCAGCATCACACAGATAACACCGCGCTGTCCGCTCTGCTCTGGCTTTACCGGGCACTCGACACAGGCAGTGCCAGATGACCGTACTGGGTGGCATAGGTTTCACCGCACCGTGGCTGCTGATTGCACTGCTGGCGCTGCCCATACTGTGGCTTATTCTGCGCGCCGTGCCACCTGCACCGATCCGGCGTCGCTTTCCGGGTGTGGCACTGCTTCTGGGACTGAAAGACGACGAAAGCGTAAGTGACCGCACGCCGTGGTGGCTGCTGTTATTGCGCATTCTGGCGGTGGCGGCAGTAATCACTGGCCTTGCGGGGCCTGTGCTCAACCCCGAGGCTGAGGCGTCCCGCGGCGATGGTCCCCTGCTGATTGTTCTTGATGGCAGCTGGGGTGGCGCGACCCGCTGGACTGAACAGTCAGAGGCCATTGAGGCACAGCTGACGCGCGCGGGCCGCGCGGGCAGGACCGTTGCCTTCCTTGACATGGCACGACCTGAGCCACCGGTTTTTCAGGCAGCAGATGTCTGGCGCAGCCGCCTGCCGGGGTTCCGCCCTGCAGCATGGCAACCCGATGCGGCACGTTCCGCGCAGGCTGTTTCTTTCGCGGATGAGCTTGGCAGCTTTGACACGATGTGGTTCAGCGATGGGCTGGACTATCCCGGCCGCACAGATGTGCTGGACGCGTTCCGGGCCGCAGGTGCTGTTGAAATTTATCAGACTGCTGCAAACGTCGTCGCTCTCAGTCCCGCAGGCTTTGAAGACGGTGCAGTGCAGCTGACCGCGCTGCGCGCCGCAGCCGGGCCGGAACAGGAGATTGTCATTCAGGCGCAGGGTCGTGATCCTGCCGGCAACGCATCGATCCTTGCAAGTGCCGGTGCGGTCTTCGCGTCGGGCGAGACAGAAGCAACGACAGCACTCTCCCTGCCGGCAGAACTGCGGGCACGGATCACGCGTTTCGATATCCAGGGCCAGCGCTCTGCAGGCGCCACAACCCTCGCAGATGATGCACTGCGCCGTCGCGAGGTTGCGCTGATCGCAGGCCGGGAAAGCCGTGAGGGTCTGCAACTGCTTTCCCCGCTGCACTACATCGAACAGGCACTGGCGCCCAATGCCGACCTTATCCGCGGCGCGATCAGCGATGTTCTGCCCGCTAACCCGGATGTGATCGTTCTGGCCGATGTGGCGACCCTGTCGCCTGCTGAAACCGAAGATCTGGGTACCTGGATTGACAATGGTGGTCTGCTGGTCCGCTTTGCCGGACCACGGGTCGCTGCCAGTGATATCTCGCGGATCGACGAGGACCCGATGATGCCGGTGAGACTGCGCACCGGTGGCCGCACCGTCGGCGGGGCGATGAGCTGGGGCCAGCCAAAGAGCCTCGCCCCTTTCCGCGAAAGTTCTCCTTTCTTCGGCCTGCGCATCCCGGATGATGTACAGATCACCAGCCAGGTCATGGCACAACCTGATCCGACGCTGGCCGAACGGGTGATTGCCGAACTGACGGATGGCACGCCGCTCGTCACCCGCAAGGCCCGCGAGCAGGGGCAGATTGTTCTCTTTCACATCACTGCAACAGCCGACTGGTCGACGCTTCCGCTCTCAGGTCTGTTTGTGCAGATGCTGGAACGGCTGGCTGTTTCCTCATCAGCTTCAGCGCCCGATGCATCCCAGCTGGAGGGCACCACATGGACACCCGAACAGGTGATGGACGGGTTTGGCGTGCTGTCGGACGCCGGCACTCTGCCGGGCGTGCCCGGACCTGATCTGCTGGAGGCGCCGGCAGGGCCTGACATGCAACCGGGCATCTATGCCGATGGCGACCGGCGCCTGGCCCGTAATGTCATCGGTGCGGATACCACTCTGACGGCCGCGACCTGGCCCGCGGATATTCCAATCCGTGGGTTTGCTGTACCGCCCGAACAACCCATTGCCGGATGGCTGCTCAGCCTGTCGATCCTGTTGCTGCTTGCTGACGTTGTTGCCTCTCTGGCGCTTTCAGGCCGGCTTCTGGGCCGCGTGAACAGCAACACTGCAGCAATTGCTCTTCTCGCCCTTCTGTTCCTCCCACCCCCTGCCGCCCATGCCCAGGAAACTAACGCACAGGCCGACGCCTTTGCGCTGAATGCCACCGCAGAAATGGTTCTGGCCTACGTGATCACCGGTGACCGTCGCGTGGACGAGTTGTCAGAAGCGGGGCTGACGGGCCTTTCGCAGACGCTTTATTTCCGGACATCGGTGGAGCCTGCCGACCCGGTAGGTGTCAATCTGGAAACCGACGAGCTTGCCTTTTTCCCGATCCTGTACTGGCCGGTAACCACCGGACAACCGCGTCCTTCGTCCGAGGCGTACGCCAAACTCAATGCATACCTGCGCTCTGGCGGCCTTATTCTGTTTGACACCCGTGATGCTGATATCGCCCGTTTTGGGGGCGCGTCACCGAACGGGCGCAAACTGCAGGATCTTGCAGCACCGCTCGACATCCCACCGCTTGAACCATTGCCCGTTGATCATGTGCTGACGCGCACTTTCTATCTGTTGCAGGACTTTCCGGGCCGCCACACCAGCCGCGAGGTCTGGGTAGAAGCAGCCCCGCCCGATGCCGAGCAGATCGAAGGCATGCCGTTCCGCAACCTGAACGACGGTGTCACGCCCGTGGTCATTGGTGGCAACGACTGGGCGGCCGCCTGGGCCATCAATGCGAACGGCTCGCCGATGGTACCGGTCGGCAGGGGCTTTACCGGAGAGCGTCAGCGCGAACTGGCCTACCGGTTTGGCATCAACCTTGTGATGCATGTGCTGACGGGCAACTACAAATCCGACCAGGTCCATGTGCCTGCCCTGCTTGACAGGCTCGGCCAGTGACGGGGACAGTCATATTTGACCCGCTCATCCCCTGGGCGATGGTCACCATGGTGGCGGTCATTGCGACGATTTCTGTCGTGCTCGCGGCGCTCCGTGGCCTCAATGGCTGGGCGCTTCGGGGGCTGGCAGCTGCCGTCGTACTCGGTGCGCTCTGTAATCCGTCGTATCAGCAGGAAGACCGCGCGCCGCTCACCGATATTGTGGTGATGCTGGAAGACGAAAGCGCCAGCCAGCAGTTGTCAGACCGTCCCGAGCAGACAGTCAGCGCCGCCGATGAACTGGCCGCCAGGATCGGGGCGCGCGCCAATACAGAAGTGCGGCGCGTGGCGATACCGGATGGCGAGGGCGACGCAGGTACCCAGCTGATGACCGCGTTGTCCTCGACTCTGGCCGAAGAGCCGCGCGCGCGCATTGCCGGCATTATTGCCCTGAGCGACGGGCGGGTGCATGACGCAGACCTGCCGGTAAATCTGCCGGCACCGATGCACCTGCTGATGACAGGAAAGGAGACCGACTGGGACCGTCGCCTGTCGATCCGCAATGCCCCCGCCTTTGCCATTATCGGAGAGCCCGTCACACTGACGCTGCGCGTCGAGGATATGGGTGCCGCCCCTGCGGGCTCGGTTATCGCTCCGCTGCTGATCTCCGTCGACGGGGCTGAGCCTCAGGAGTTTCAGGTTCCGCTGGGGCAGGACATCGAGCTGCCGGTCACCCTGCCGCATGGCGGTCGCAATGTTATCGAGTTCACCGTCCCCACCGCCGATGGCGAACTGACCGACCGCAACAACAAAGCGCTCATTCAGATGAACGGCGTGCGCGACAGGCTCCGCGTACTGCTGGTCTCGGGGGAACCCCACCCTGGTGGACGCACCTGGCGCAACCTGCTGAAATCAGACAGCTCGGTGGATCTGGTGCATTTCACCATTCTGCGCCCACCCGAAAAACAGGACGGCGTACCGGTCAGCGAACTGTCTCTGATCGCCTTTCCGACACGGGAACTGTTTCTGGAAAAGATCGATGATTTCGACCTGATCATTTTTGACCGCTATAAACGCCGCGGCATCCTGCCCTCGCTCTATCTTGATAACGTGGCCAGTTATATTCGCGCCGGCGGTGCCGTACTGGTGGCAGCTGGTCCTGATTTCGCGGGTGCTGACAGCCTTTTCCGGTCGCCTCTCGGCTCTGTTCTGCCCGGCGCACCGACGGCGCGCGTCGTGGATCAGCCATACCGGCCAACCGTCACAGATCTCGGCGAGCGCCACCCTGTCAGCACGGGCCTGCCGGGCGGTGGCGACTGGGGGCGCTGGCTGCGCCAGGTCGAGATTACGAGCACAACGGGCCACACCGTTATGTCCGGTACAGGTGATCGTCCGCTGCTGGTGCTCGACCGCGTCGGCGCGGGGCGTGTGGCACTGCTGGCATCCGATCATGCCTGGCTGTGGAACCGTGGCTATGAGGGCGGTGGCCCCCAGCTGGAACTGCTCCGGCGGCTGGCACACTGGATGATGAAGGAGCCGGAACTTGAGGAAGAAGCGCTGACAGCCCAGGCCACCGGCCAGACAATGCGCATCCAGCGCCGGACACTTGAAGATGACGTACCACCCCTGCGCCTGACAGATCCTTCGGGAAATGTGACCGAGCTTGAGCTGACGGAAAGCCGGCCAGGCGTTTTCGAAACCGTTTTCGAGGGCCCCGAGATCGGGCTCTATCGTCTGGAAAATGGTGATCAGATTGCGGTCATCGGACTTGGTCCGGCAGCGCCCCGTGAATTTGAACAGACAATCTCCACTGGTGATATTCTGGCGCCCGTCATTGCCGGTGTCCGTGGTGGTGTCGTCCGCCTCGAAGACGGGTTGCCACGTCTTCGCGATGTACGCGAAGGCCGTCCCGCTGCGGGACGCGGCTGGATCGGTCTGACACCCAGGAATGCCTATGAAACGCGTGATGTGCGACAGACGACTCTGTTGCCAGGCTGGCTGGTCCTGTTGCTCACTGCAGCGCTGATTACAACCGCATGGTTACGTGAGGGCAGACGGTAACTGCCCAGAGGTGCATTCTGACACGAAAGTTCACAGAAGCGCACCTGCAGGCCGGCCCAGATTAAGCAGTTATTCACCGTGAAGCAGCTATCACAGGCCAGTCTGCACTGACCAACCTGCGATTGATATTATGACCCTTGCCAACATTCTGGCAGAAGAACGACGCCGGCGACTTGCCGCAGAACGGCTGCTTGAGGTCAAGCAGGCCGAACTCTTTGCGGCTAATCGCAAGCTGGGTCAGCACGCGCGCAATCTGACCGATCAGATCGTCGAGACCAGGGCCGAGGTCGCAACCGTCCGCGACGAGAACAAGCGTGTAAAATCAGATCTCAGTGCCGCACAGGAAAAGATCCAGCGTGTGGAACGCAGGCTGTGGCATTCCATCGAGACCATCAAGGACGGGTTTGCATTCTTCTCGCCTGATTTCGAGATGATCATGGCCAACCCGTCCTATCTCGCGGTTTTTGACGGCCTCGAAGAAATCAAACCGGGCGTGAGCTACGTCACGATCCTGCAGGTGCTGACAGATGAAGGTATTGTCAATACGGGCAGCATGCGTCCGGCGGACTGGCGACAATATATGATCGAGCGGATGCAATTGCCTGATCCGCCGCCCGAAGTGATCCAGCTCTGGAACGGTCAGTACATCCGCCTGCTTGATCAGCGCGGCCCGGACGGAGACATTATCTCTCTGGGGCTGAACATCACAGAATCTGTCGAGTACGAAAAGAAACTCAAGGCCGCCCGACAGACCGCGGAGATCGCCAACCGGGCCAAGTCAGCATTCCTGGCCAATATGAGTCATGAGTTACGTACCCCGATGAACGGCGTTGTGGGCATGGCCGACCTGCTCCTGGAGAGCGAACTGGACGAGGAACAGGAGCTGTACGTCGATACGATCAAACGGTCCGGCGAAGCGCTGCTCGTTATCATCAATGACGTGCTCGACTATTCGAAAATCGAGGCGGACCGGCTGGAACTGCATCCCGAGCCCTTTGATCTGGAAAAGGCGATTTACGACGTCCTGACCCTGCTGCAGGCGTCTGCCCAGGACAAAGGGATCAGCCTGCTGATGGATTATGAGCCCGGCCTGACCGGCAACCTCGTGGGTGATCCGGGCCGGATCCGCCAGGTTCTGACAAACCTCATCGGCAATGCCGTTAAATTCACCGCAGAGGGCCATGTGGTTGTGCGGGTCCGGGGGCAACCGGATGAGAACAGCGAAACGATACGCCTCAGGGTCAGTGTCTGCGATACAGGGATCGGAATCCCCGAAGACCAGATCGATCTGATTTTTGGCGAATTCAACCAGGTTGAAAACGAACGCAACCGCCAGTTTGACGGGACCGGTCTGGGTCTGGCGATCACACAGCGGCTGGTCGGCATGATGGGTGGCCGGATCTGGGTGACTTCTGAAGAAGGCAGCGGTTCGGAATTCAGTTTCGAAGTTGATCTGAAAACGACGGGCCCCGCACTGCTCGAACCACCGGATATGGCCGATGCGTTGCGACACGTATTGCTGGTGGACGGAACCAACGCAGAGCAGAACCATCTGTGTCAGCAGCTTGAACAGCTCGGGCTGCGGGTGACGACCTGCAATACTGCGGAAAACGCTCTGACAAGGCTGGACGACAGCGTCGATCTGATCATGTCCGACTATGATCTGCCGGACCGGAACGGACTGTCGCTGGCCGCCGAGGTGCGCAGCGCGGGTCACAACGGGCCAGTCTATGTGATGTGCCGCAATATCGGCAACGCCCGCAAGAACCCGGACAAGGACGCATCAAACAAGCTTGTGCAGCGCCCTTTCGTGCGCAGCGACCTGCATCACTGGCTGTCTGATGAATGCTTTGGGAAGTTTGCTGTTGATAAACCTGCGCCCGTACTACCCACCTTCCGGCATAAAACAGGCACTTCACCGACGGCGGAAGACACTCTGCCGGCCGATGACGAAGTGATGGCAGCTGAACCGTCAGAGGCAGCGCCCGAACCCGTCGAGCCCAGGAAGATGCGGGTACTGGCAGCCGAAGACAACAAAACCAACCGGCTGGTATTCTCGAAAATGGTCAAATCGCTGGACATTGATCTTGAGTTTGCCTGTGACGGCATAGAAGCCGTCGAGGCGTGGAAAACATCTGATCCGGACCTGATCTTTATGGACATCTCAATGCCACGGCTCGACGGAAAAGGAGCGGCCACCAAAATCCGTGAACTCGAAGAAGGCAGCGGTACCCGTGTTCCGATCGTTGCACTGACCGCCCACGCGATGGCCGGCGACGAGAAGGAAATCCTCGCCGCGGGTCTGGATCACTACATGACGAAACCGTTGCGCAAAGCCGAAATCGTGTCACGTGTTCTGGCGCACTGCCCCGCAGGCGCAGTCAGCCCCGTGCCGGAACCGGATCAGGAAGCTGGATAAGGGCGCACAAAGACGGGTTTGTCTTCGACCGAAAGGTCGGCACGATAAGAATATCCACCAGTATCAAAATCCAGCAGCGCCTGAGGGTCAGTCAGCCTGTTCGTGACGATGAAACGCGCCATCGCACCCCGTGCCTTTTTGGCAAAGAAGCTCACCATTCTTGGGCCTTTGCCATCGTCTTTGTCTTCCATGAAGGCAGGCGTTATCACACGCAGCTTCAGCGCTTTGGGAGCAACGGCACCGAAATATTCCTGGCTTGCACAATTGACGAGAACTTCTGTACCGACCGTTCCGGCCTGGGCATTGAGATGCTCTGACAGGGAATCACGCCAGTAATCATAAAGACTGGTACCGCGGCGCGTTTTCAGGCGGCTGCCCATTTCCAGCCGGTATGGCTGGATGGCATCCATCGGACGCAATATACCATAGAGGCCAGACAGAATCCGCAGGTGATCCTGAGCCCAGGCCAGATCTTCCTGCGAAAGACTGCCTGCCCCGAGGCCCTGATACGTGTCCCCGGCAAAGGCCATCACGGCCGGTCGCGTGATATCTGCGTCGGGCATTTCCTGAAATGCCTGAAACCGGTCCCGGTTAAGCCGAGCCAGATCATCGCTCAGACCCATCAGATCCCTGAGGCCGCCCAGTGTGAGATTGCGGGCCGTCCGGGCGAGACGCATGGCGTCCTTCTGGAATAGCGGCTCTGTTGTCTGGTCAGCGCGCGCGTCCCAGTCCAGTCGTTTGGCAGGCGAAATCACCACCAGCATCTGCGTCTCCTCTGTCGGCTACCCCGGTCTTTGCGCGTGATCTAGCCCGCCTCTCGCAGGACGTCCAGAAACGCTGGGCCAAATCTCTCGGCCCGGCGCTCTCCCAGCAGTTTCTGCAGCAGTACCGGATCCGGCGCACGAAGCTGTGCCACCCGCGCCAGCAGCGACGCCGGACAGCTCAGAGGCTTGTCCTGCCCCCCTTCGCCACGCGCGAGACTGGCCTGCACCTCAAGCAGGCGGTCATAGACCGACCCTGCCGCACGCCCGGCCAGTTTGCGTCGGGTCGGGTGCATCTGCGGGGCATCGCCCGCGATCACTTCGAGGAATGCGTCACCGTAGCTGTCGAGCTTTTTCGCACCGACACCACCAATGCCGGCCATTGCATCAAGAGTGTTCGGTCGCTTCTCAGCCATCTCGATAAGCGTCCTGTCGGTGAAAATGATATACGCCGGAACGCGGGCAGCCTCGGCAATCGCCCGGCGCTTTGCCTTGAGTGCGGACAACAGCGGTGCATCTTCATCAGATACCATCGCTTTGACCGCCGGCCGGCGCGATGCGGTTGCGGCTTTGATACTGTCGCGCCGCAGCGATATCTTCGCCTGATCGCGCAGAATCGGCAGCGCTGCATCCGTCATCCGCAGCGCACCGTGGCGTTCCGGGTCAGGGCGCACAAGATCGTGACCCATCATCTGACGGAACACCGCCTGCCACTGGCGACGGTCATACTCCTGACCAACTGCAAAAGTTGGCAGAGCCTCGTGGCCGCGCTGACGGACTTTGTCCGTTTCGTTACCCGTCAGAATATCGATCAGATGGCCCGCTCCGAAGTTTTCTCCGGTGCGCAGGATCGCCGACAGTGCCTTGCGCACAGCCGTTGTCCCGTCAAACACATCTGCCGGAGTATCACAGAGATCACACTTGCCGCAGGTGACATTCTGTTCACCAAAATACCGCAGAAGTGTTTCGCGTCTGCAACTCAGTGCTTCGGCGAGGCCAAGAAGCGCATTCAGCCGGGCATGATCCGCCGCGCGTCGTTCCGGAGGAGCCAGACCCTCGTCGATCTGGGACCGGCGCAGCCGGATATCCTCTGGTCCGAACAGGGTCAGCGTTTCAGCCGGGGCGCCATCGCGTCCGGCACGTCCGATTTCCTGATAGTACGCTTCGATCGATTTGGGCAGATCAGCGTGCGCGACCCACCGGATGTCCGGCTTGTCGATACCCATACCAAAAGCGACGGTGGCCACAACGATCAGGCCGTCTTCCTGCTGAAAACGTCGCTCCGCGATCCGCCGGTCCTCGGCCTCCATCCCACCGTGATAATGTAACGCGGTGTGACCGGCCTCGCGCAGACCGGCGGCCAGCCCTTCGGTTTTGGCACGCGTGCCGCAGTAGACGATACCAGACTGTCCCCGGCGTGCTTCTGCGAAATCCAGAATCTGCCGTCGCGGGCTGTTCTTGGCCAGAAAGGCGAGATGTATGTTCGGACGGTCAAAGCCGTGCAGGAAAGACGTCGGTGCTTCGCCGTCAAACAGTTTTTCAACAATCTCCTGCCGGGTTTCGGCGTCCGCGGTCGCCGTGAAGGCAGCCAGCGGTACACCAAGATCGCGCCGCAATGCGCCGATCCGCAGGTAATCTGGGCGAAAATCATGGCCCCACTGACTGACACAATGCGCCTCATCCACGGCGATCATTGAAACGCAGGCCCGCCGCAGAAGCCCAAGCGAGCCGCCCGATGCCAGACGCTCCGGCGCCATGTAAAGCAGTTTCAGCTGCCCTGCTTCCAGTGCGGCAAAAACCGCGTCGGTCTCTTCGGGGGTGTTGCCAGATGTCAGGGCGCCGGCGGATACGCCTGCTTCCTGCAGTGCGCGCACCTGGTCGCGCATCAGAGCGATCAGCGGAGAGATTACCACCGTGACGCCGTCACGAATTAGTGCAGGAAGCTGAAAACAGAGGGATTTACCACCACCGGTGGGCATAATTGCCAGTACGTTCTGCCCGGTCGCTACGGCAGCAACAATATCTTCCTGGCCAGGCCTGAAGCTGTTGAATCCGAATACATCACGTAACAGCGTGGCAGCGCCTGTCATGGGAACCCTGTAAAATTGTCTGCTCTTTTTATGCAGACTCCCACACTAAGGATTCGTGAACAAGGCCTGCCGCGTCAGCAGGACACATAAACCGGCAATTTTTATGAGATCAGATGAAGAGTGCGTAGTTGTTCACAAGCACAATACGCAGGATCGCAACGATCAGCAGCACCGCCAGGGGGGCCAGGTCAATACCGCCCATCTGCGGCAGCATCCGGCGCACCGGCCCGTAGATCGGTTCCAGCAGTCGGTTCAGGCCATACCAGATCTGCGCCACAAGCTGCTGTTGCGTATTCAGGACCTGAAAATTAATCAGCCAGCTCATGATCACATGTGCAATGATAAAGAACCACACGACGTTCAGCAGCAGCATCAGAATTTCGAACAGCGATTGCATCAGGGGTCCTTTCCTTGCGACGCTTCCCAGTTAAGCAGGCAACCGGCAAAGGGCAAGAGCCGGCCCCCTGTGCAAAAACGTCAAAGCCGTGCTTGCGCCGCAGCCTTGTGCCTGTTTTAGCTTAAGATACCCTAAAGAGGCAGGCGGACATGACAGCAGAAAAGAAGCGGATCTGGGGCTGGTTCGCCTTCGACTGGGCTGCACAACCCTATTACACGCTGGGTCTGACTTTCATCTTCGGACCTTATTTCGCTGGCGTCGCAACAGATTTTTTTACGGCTTCCGGTATGAGCGAAGACGCCGCTGACGCGCGTGCGCAAAGCGTCTGGGCCAATGCCCAGCTGGTCGCCGGCCTTTTTATTGCTGCCCTGGGGCCGGTGATCGGCGCATATGCAGACAGCACGGGACGGCGGATGCCCTGGATCATTGCTTTTTCGGTTGTCTATGTCGTTGCCTCTGCGTCGCTCTGGTACATGGTCCCTGACGGATCGGCGCTCTGGTTCTGCCTTTACGCTTTTGCCATCGGATTTGTTGCCGCAGAATTCGCTCTGATCTTTGTGAATGCGCAGCTGCCGGGTCTGGGAGACGAGGACACCATCGGCAAGATCAGCGGCATAGGCGCATCGCTGGGCTACTGGGGTGGCGTGGTATCGCTTTTCATCATGCTGCTGTTTTTCTTCGAGGCCAATCCGGAGGCCGGCACAACGCTCATCGGTCTGGCACCGGCACTTGGGCTGGACGCTTCACAGAGCGAGGGCACACGGTTTGTCGGCCCCTTTATCGCCGGGTGGTTTGTGCTGTTTATGATCCCCTACTTTGCCTGGGTGCGGGAGCCGAAACCGACCGTGAAACAGGGGGGGTTCTCTGCGGCTATGGCAGATCTGCGCGCCTCTCTGGCACAGGTGCTCAGACGCCCGAGCCTTGCCGCCTACCTCGGCTCCTCAATGCTTTACCGCGATGCGCTCAACGCGCTTTATGGCTTCGGCGGCGTCTACGCCCGGCTGGTGCTGGACTGGTCGCTCACCAACATCGCAATCTTCGGGATCATCGGGGCCATCACCGCGGCGATCGCGACCTGGGTTGGTGGCCTTTTCGATGAGAAATACGGCCCCAAACCGGTCATCCGGGTCTGTATCTTCATTCTGATCGTGGTCTGCAGCGTGATCGTCGGCATGTCACGCGAAACCTTTTTCGGGATGGCTCTGGCACCAGGCTCATCTCTGCCAGACATCACCTTTTTTGTCTGTGGCGCGGCCATTGGCGGCGCAGGCGGCGCGCTTTATGCCGCATCCCGTTCGATGATGGTGCGCCACACCAATCCAGACCGCCCGACCGAAGCCTTTGGTCTTTTTGCTCTGTCGGGCAAGGCCACTGCGTTCCTGGCCCCTCTGCTGATCAGCGTCGTCACCACAGCAACCGAAAACGCACGTCTGGGCATTTCGCCGCTGATCGGGCTTTTCGTACTCGCCCTGATTGTGCTCATATGGGTTAACCCAAAAGGAGACCGCGCAGAATGACACGCCTGTCCATCGGACTTCTGACTGCCATCGCCGGCCTGATCCTTGCCAGCTGCGACGAAGCCCCTGCCCCGGAGGTGCTGGCACCCCCCGAGCCGGTCATCGCGACATCGGGCAATTCGAATGCGATCGCAAAACAGCTCTTTGGCGCCAAAAAAGAGGCCTCTGCCCAGCGACCCGGCCCACTGGGCAGCTATGCAAAAGGCTGCGTCGCAGGGGCGGCCCAACTGCCCGAAACCGGACCGACGTGGCAGGCCATGCGCCTGTCGCGCAACCGCAACTGGGCGCATCCCGAAACCGTCGACTTTGTCCAGGACCTCAGCCGCAAGGCAGCACAGCAACCCGGCTGGAACGGTCTCTATGTCGGAGATCTCAGCCAGCCACGCGGCGGCCCGATGCTGACAGGTCATGCGAGCCACCAGATCGGGCTGGACGCGGATATCTGGCTGCGGCCTGCGGACAATCTTGCATTGTCTGCTTCGGAACGCGAAAATATCTCGTCAATTTCCCTGCGGCGTGATCGCGGTGCTTTTGTCAACGACAACTGGACGCCCGCGCATCAGGAGATCATCAGAGCCGCCGCCTCTGACCCGCGGGTGGCTCGGATATTTATTTTTCCCGGTGCCAAGGTCCGTATGTGCCAGGATGCAAAAGGCGACAGATCATGGCTCAACAAGGTGCGGCCCTGGTTCGGACACCACTATCATTTCCACGTGCGTCTGAAATGCCCTGCCGGGGCGGAGGGATGCATTGATCAGGCACCGCCGCCCGCCGGTGACGGCTGCGCGGATGCCCAGGCCTGGGTCAACAACATCCTGAATCCACCACCGCCAGACCCCAACGCAAAACCCCGTAAACCCCGACGCGACCTTGTGCTCGCAGATCTGCCTGCACAATGCGCCGCCGTTTTACAGTCCCGCTGATCATGGCCATGGGGGTTGCCCCCTGGCTGGCCCTGAAGCCTGCTCCACCCGCAGTTCCGCCCGCCGAACAGCCCGCGCAGCTGAGCGCTGTGATCGCAACAGAGACCGGTGCCGAGTGGGCCGGCGGGTTTTCCGGGATCGAGGTCCTGCCGGATGGCAGTGCCTGGTACCTTGTGACCGACAGGGGCCATATTGCCCGGGGTACCTTTATCCGGCAGAACAATGAGCTGATCTCTGCAGACGTCACGGCGTTCAAACCACTGGTGGATCATTTTGGCAACGCACGCGAGTTTCCGCACACTGATGCCGAAGGCCTGGCACTGGATTCAGAAGGGCGTCTGAATGTCTCGTTCGAGCACGCGCACCGCGTACTGCGGTATGACGACTGGGATGCAGCGGCCATATGGCCCGCCTATACCAGATCCTGGCGTGCCCTGCCGCAAAACGGCGGTATGGAAGCGCTGGCTGTAGACGCCAGCGGAACTCTTTTCGCCATTCCCGAAGGGGTCGCCTCGGGCGCCTGGGAAGCGCTCGTTTACAGGCGCAGCCATCCCAATCCCTGGGAGCAGCCCTTTACCCTGCCACTGGCCGCGGGGTTCAAACCGACAGGAGCAGATTTCGGCCCCGACGGGCGGCTCTATCTGCTGGAGCGGGGACTCTACCCCTTTGGCTTTCGCAGTCAGATCCGCAGTATGTCTGTCACCGACACAGGGTTTGAGGACATCCGCGTAATCCTTGAAACCCCTCTGTTTACCCACGGCAACCTAGAAGGCATCGCGGTCTGGCGCGATAACGCGGGCAAAATCCGACTGACAATGGTTTCCGACGACAACTTCCTGCGGCTGTTGCGGTCGGAAATTGTGGAATACGTGCTCACCGAGTGACTTGCGCCCCGCGCACATCCACCGTAAAGACCGCCCGTCGGCCCGACCGGGCCCTCCAAGTGCCGCAACCTTGTCAAAACGGATACATCTTATGACACGCGCTCACCTTCCCGGCATTATTGCCATGGCCGCCATCGTGGTGGCTTCGAACATTCTTGTGCAGTTCCTCTTTGGCAACTGGCTGACCTGGGGCGCGTTCACCTACCCGCTCGCCTTTCTGGTGACCGACGTGATGAACCGCGTTTACGGTGCCGCCGCCGCGCGCCGCGTGGTCTTTGCGGGCTTCATCGTTGGCATCATCTGTTCGCTGATCGGCACACAGATCATCGGTGAATTCGGGCCGCTGGTCACGCTGCGTATTGCCGTCGGCTCAGGCCTTGCCTTCCTGACGGCACAGCTGCTGGATGTGGCGATTTTCTCTGCCCTGCGGGACGGCCGCTGGTGGCGCGCACCGCTGGCCTCGACGCTTATCGGCAGCACAGTCGACACGGCGCTGTTCTTCACCATCGCCTTTTCCGCCAGCCTGGCATTCATCGAGCCCGCAAATGACGTGTCCTGGGCCGGCGAAATCCTGCCCGTCCTCGGCTTTGGCCCCGAAGCGCCACTCTGGGTGTCGCTTGCGGTCGCTGACTGGGCCGTCAAACTCAGCCTCGCCCTGCTGGCACTCGTGCCGTTCCGCGTGATCACCGCGCGGGCAGCAGCTGTGCGTTAGGGATTCGTTAACGAAAAAACTCTTGGTGATTTCCGAAACCTGTGCGACGATTCCTGCAACGTCAACAGATAGGTAAAGGAGGTGATCCAGTGTCAAGAAAGGTATTGGAGCGAGGTGTCGGAACAGCTTTGGAGGTCGCCTGCTGAGGCAGCCCTTGACGGGCAGAACTCCCGAGTGGATTTCGGTCTAACCGATCCCCTCCTTAAACCATTCGATTGGGCCACACTTCCGGGTGTGGCCCTTTTACGTTACACCGGCAAGGCAACCCATCCGGGGATTTTCTATGCCACCAGCCCTCGCCAGCCTCATCCTCTACACCCGCAAAACCGATGAAATGGCCGCCTTTTACTGCGATCATTTCGGCTATACCAGGCACGATCTGCCCGGCGACCGGATCGTTGAGTTGCGCCCGGCAGCGGGCGGCGCTGTTTTGCTGCTGCATCCGGCGGGCAAAGGTGCGCGCCAGGGCCAGGCCGCTGTTAAACTGGTCTTTGCCATCGCCGATGTGCCAGGATTTGCAGCCGGGCGCGCAGCACAGGGTCTGGTTTTCGGCCCCTTGCACGAGGCGGACGGGTATGTTTTTGCCAATACCAGGGACCCATCTGGCAATTCTGTCAGCATTTCGGGCCGCCTCGCAGAGTAACCGGACCGCCGCATGATTGAGATCAACAGCGACATCACCATTGAGGACTGGGAGTTCACAGAAAGCTTCATGCGTGCCTCGGGTCCCGGCGGGCAGAACGTGAACAAGGTCTCTTCGGCGGTCGAACTGAGGTTCGAGGCCGCGCGCTCACCAAATCTGCCGCCGGCGGTGAAGACACGGCTCAAACGGCTCGCAGGACGCCGCTGGACCACCGAGGGCGCGCTGGTTCTGCAATGCGACGAAAGCCGCAGCCAGGCACGCAACCGGGAACTGATCCGCGAACGTCTGGCAGAGATGATCCGCAAGGCACTGGTCGCGCCCAAACGCCGGATCGCCACACGCCCCACCCTCGGCTCAAAAAAGCGACGGCTCAAAGCCAAAAAAGTCCGGGGCGAAGTGAAATCCCTGCGCGGGCGTGTCGATCCCGAGGGCTGACCCGCGCACCGAATTTGAGTGACCGCATCGCTGCAATGCGTAGGGTGGCACCAGACCAACTGGATTCCCACCATGCGCCCCACCGACCGGACCGGCCTCGCCATTGTCCTCAGCCTCATTGCTCTTGCATTGTTTGATGCCATGGGTCTGGTGATCAAACTGCTGTCTGACCGTTATTCCGCTGTTGAACTGTCGGCCTGGCGCAACCTCTTCGGGCTGATCCCGTCGATGATCGCGCTGACCGCAGCGCGCGGCTGGCATGCAGCAGGCAGACCGCTGCGAATACGGCAGTGGAAACTGGCCCTGATGCGCGGTGTGATCGTGACTTTGGCACAGCTGTGCTTTTATCTGTCGCTTGGGGTTCTGCCTTTTGCCACCGCGTCGACTATCGCCTATGCCAATGCGCTTTTCATGACCGCACTGGCCGTGCCGCTGCTCGGCGAAAAGGTCGGCTGGATGCGGTGGAGTGCGGTCTCTGTTGGATTTGCGGGCGTTATCCTGGTGATGCAGCCAGGCGCCGCCACATTCACACCCTATGCCCTGCTGCCGCTGGGGGCCGCAGTTTTCTATGCGCTGGTTGGCGTCACATCGCGGTTGTTTGACGAAGATGTTCCCAGCCCTCTGATCAGCGTCTATTCTTCGGTTGCGGCCTTGTCCGGCTCTGTAATTCTGGCCCTCGCATGGGGTGGCTTTACCCCGGTGACGACCAGCACTGATATGGCCTGGATCGTCGCAATGGGTGGTTTCGGTGGCACGGCTGTCCTCTTTCTGGTGGTTTCTTACCGCATGACCGAACAAAGCAACCTCGCCCCTTTCAGCTATTTCGGCATCCCCATGGCCTTCGGGCTTGGCTGGTTTTTCTTTGACGAAAACCCGTGGGATCAGCTCTTTCCGGGGGCACTGCTGATCGTCGCGGGCGGTCTGCTTATCATCTGGCGCGAGCGGCAACTGAGGCAATCCTCCTGACCTGTCTGCAGAAGTGTTTCCGGTATCATTTTCTGACCAGCCAACCGTGAACAGTTTTAAAGTTATTACTTTTCATCATCTTAAGCCTTTTCTGAGGTACGTCCCTCAAAAATATGTCGACATGAGGTGCGTACCTCATTTAGCGTTTGAGGCAGTCATTAACCGAATCGGCAGGGACCGGTCGGACAGGACTCATAGGGAGGAATTACATGAAGTATTCAAAACTGACCGCGGTCAGCGCACTGAGCATGACAATTGCGGGCCTTGGTGCGTCGGCACAGGCCGATGATCTGACGCTCTGCTGGGCCGCATGGGATCCGGCAAACGCGCTGGTGGAACTCAGCAAGGAATTCGAAGCGGAATCCGGCCACAGCATGAGCTTTGAGTTCATCCCCTGGCCTAATTTTGCCGACCGGATGCTCAACGAGCTGAATTCCGGCGGTAAACTCTGCGACCTGCTGATCGGTGACAGCCAGTGGATCGGCGGCGGCGCCGAAAATGGCCACTACGTGAAACTGAACGACTTCTTCGACGCCGAAGGCATCTCCATGGGCGATTTCGCTGATGCGACGGTCTATGCCTACTCCACCTGGCCCAAAGGTACACCGAACTACTACGCGCTCCCCGCCATGGGTGACGCCAATGGCTGGTTCTACCGCAAAGACTGGTTTGCGCGCGAAGACATCCGCGAAGCCTTCAAGGCCGAAACAGGCCGCGAGCTGGGCGAGCCGAAAACCCAGAAGGAAATGCTGGAAATCGCGCAGTTCTTCCAGGGTCGGGAAATCGACGGCCAGACAGTTTATGGTGCCGCTATCTTTACCGAGCGGGGCTCTGAAGGCATCACCATGGGCGTCACATCCGCGCTCTACCCCTGGGGCTTCAAATACGAAAACACCCCCGGCTCCTACGACATGGAAGGTGCTGTGAACTCTGCAGAGGCCGTCGAGGCGCTGGAATTCTACAAGGAATTCTACAAAACCGCGACACCGCCGGGCTACACAAACTCCTACATGGGTGAAAGCCTCGACGCCTTCAAATCCGGTCAGGTCGCGATGGCGATGAACTGGTTTGCCTTCTTCCCGGGCCTCTATGCAGACCCGAACACCGGCGGCGACAAGATCGACTTCTTCGTGAACCCGCCACAGAACCAGGCCGGCTCCACGCTGGGTGGTCAGGGCATCTCGGTTGTAGCGTACTCCGACAAGCAGGACGCGGCACTTGAGTATATCAAATGGTTCGCCAACCCTGAGGTCCAGCAGAAATGGTGGGATCTGGGCGGCTACTCAGCGCACAAGGCGGTACTTGAAAGCCCTGAATTCGTGGACAGCGCCCCCTTTGCAGGTGACTTCCTCGAAGCCATGGGCGCGGTACAGGACTTCTGGCAGGAACCGGCCTACGCCGAACTGCTGCTCGCCATGCAGAAACGCATCCACGACTATGTGGTTGCCGATCAGGGCACAGCCCAGGAAGCCCTCGACAAGCTGATCGAGGACTGGACAGAGACCTTTGAAGACGAAGGCAAGCTCTGAATATCACTCAGGGTGGGGTCATCCCCACCCTGTCCCCTGATCAACCGGTGAGACGGCCACACCCGCCTCGCCCCGGGAAAGCTGCGTCCACATGTCAGATACCCCCATCTCCCGTGCTGCACAGGTCACACCGCCCGCTATGGCGCGCAGGATCAAAGGCCTGAGCGACCGCGCCATCGCCTGGATCTTCGTGGCCCCCACGATCTTTCTGCTGCTCGCGATCAATATTTTTCCGCTGATCTGGACGATCAACCTCAGCTTCACCAACTTCCGCGCCAATCGTCTGAACCGCGAAGTCGACTACGTTGGTCTGCGCAACTACGAGCGTATCCTGACCGACACCGACATCTGGCTGAACATGCAGGCCACAGCGCACTTTCTGTTCTGGACCATCTTCTTTCAGGTCCTTATCGGCTTCACGCTGGCCTACCTGATCAACAAAAAATTCAAGGGTAACGACCTCTGGACCACGATCATCGTCCTGCCAATGATGCTGTCTCCGGCCGTCGTCGGGAACTTCTGGAAGTTCCTGTACCAGCCGCAGATCGGACTCTTTAACTACATCGTTGCCTTCTTCACCGGCAAAGACCCCTCCAGTTTTGAGATGCTTGGCTCTGTCGACCTCGCTCCCTGGTCCATCGTGATTGTGGACACCTGGATGTGGACGCCTTTTGTGATGCTCATCTGTCTCGCCGGACTGCGCTCCATACCGGATTACATTTATGAGGCTGCCGAAATCGATCGCGCCTCTAAACTGCGCCAGTTTTTCACCATCACCATCCCGATGGTCCTGCCCTTTCTCATGCTCGCGGTGCTCTTTCGCGGCATCGAGAACTTCAAAATGTTCGACCTTGTGGTTCAGCTTACCGGCGGCGGCCCCGGCTCTACGACCGAGCTGACCTCTATCAACCTGAAACGCGAGGCCTTTGAGAAATGGCGCACCGGCTATGCCTCGGCCTATGCGATCATCCTTTTCGTTACCGTCTTTGGCCTGGCCAGCATCTACGTCAAAGCACTGAACAAGGTGAAGGAGCGGTGATGATGAACGACTGGCTTTACACCGAAACCGTCTGCGTTGAGGGCAGCGTCCGAGCCTTGGGGGGCGTGAAGTGCCCTCCCGTGGGGAGGGTCGGGCGCTGCCCGGCGGTTCCCACCGGGCAAGAGCCACAGAAACAGGGTCCCGCGTCATGAGCAGTTTCTCCGTTACAGAGCCCAGCAAACGCTCCAAATGGTTCGCCGGCACACTGGTCATTGTCTACGCACTCATCACCATGGTGCCGCTGGCATGGATTATGCTGACCGGGTTCAAATCGCCCGCGGATGCGATCAGCTATCCGCCAAAGGTGCTTTTTGAACCGACGCTCGAAGGCTACGTAAACCTCTTCACCACACGAACGCGCCAGACGGATGAATTCCTCGCCGCCAACCCGCCGGAGACCTGGTACGAAGAGATTGTACGCCAGTATGATATGGTCATCGCCGGCCCGTCAAAATTCGGCGAACGCTTCCTGAACTCGGTGATCATCGGCTTTGGTTCGACCTTTCTCAGCATTTTCCTCGGCACACTGGCCGCCTATGCTTTCTCCAGGTTCAAAATACCGCTGGCGGATGATCTGCTGTTTTTCATTCTGAGTACGCGGATGATGCCGCCCATCGCCGTCGCGATCCCGATCTTCCTGATGTACCGTCAGCTGGGTCTGAGTGACACACATCTGGGCATGATCCTGCTTTATACAGCGGTCAACATTTCGCTGGCGGTCTGGTTGCTCAAGGGTTTCATCGACGAGATCCCGCGGGAATACGAAGAGGCGGCTCTTATCGACGGCTACACCCGCTTTCAGGCCTTCTACAAAGTCGTATTGCCCCAGGCCGCCACCGGCATCGCATCGACCGCGATTTTCTGCCTGATCTTTGCCTGGAACGAATACGCCTTTGCCGTTCTGCTGACCTCCGGCACAGCCCAGACGGCGCCACCTTTTATCCCGACCATCATCGGTGTGGGCGGTCTTGACTGGCCCGCCGTTGCCGCCGGTGCGACGATCTTCCTGCTGCCGGTGATGATCTTCACGGTCGCTCTGCGCAAACATCTCCTGCGCGGCATTACATTCGGAGCGGTACGAAAATGACCCTGACCAGACCCTTGTGCACAACGCGCCGCGCAGCTGTGCTGTGCCGGTATGGTGCGCGCACGAAACCGACAGCCTGTAATCAGCTTCCGGAGGCCCTGACATGAGTAACTTTTTCACCGGTCTCCTGAGGTTCCGTCGCGGCCCCTGGGAGATGGTCGCAACCATCCTCATCGCGCTGGGTGTCTTCATGCTGATGCAGCCATTTGTGATGTGGGGCTACACCTATTCCTTCATCACGACGCTGATCGGCACGGTCATGTTCATCGTCGTCAGTCACTTTCCGAAATGACCCGCCTAGTGTCATCAGCATCTGACGTACAGACAGCGATCAACGCCTTTCCCGCCGCCGTGCGTGGCTGTCATATGCGCATCCGCGAAATGATCCTGTCTGTTGCCGATGAACTGGACGCGGGCCCGCTGGAGGAAACCCTGAAATGGGGGCAGCCCGCTTACCTTAACACGCGGCGCAGAACCGGGACGACACTCCGGCTCGGGTACACCAGCGACACGCCGGTTCAGGCAGCGATCTATGTGCACTGCCAGACCACCCTCATCCGGGACTTCAGGTTACGCCAGGACGAAGATCTGGCTTTCGACGGCAATCGCGGGCTTATGCTCGATCCGGACAAACCGCTGCCCGAAGGCCCGCTGCGCGCGTTCATTTCCCAGGCACTGACATACCACAGGAACAAAAAAGCCCATGGCTGAAATCGTAATCAAAAACGTCCGCAAGGAATTCGGCGATTTCACAGCCGTCAGGGAATCCAGTTTCACGATCGAGGACGGTGAGTTCTTTATGCTGCTGGGTCCTTCGGGCTGCGGCAAAACCACGACACTGCGTATGATCGCAGGCCTGGAACTGCCCACCTCCGGCGAGATTTACCTCGACGGTGAAGAGATCAGCCAGAAGCCTCCCAGCCAACGTGACATCGCCTTTGTGTTCCAGATGTTCGCGCTTTACCCGCATATGAATGTCTATAAAAACCTCAGTTACCCGCTGGTCAGCCAGGGCATGAAACGCGCCGCTGTGCGCGATAAGGTGCACGAGGTCGCAGGTATCCTCGGCATTCGTGATATTCTGAAAAAACCGGTGGGCGGCCTCTCTGGTGGTGATCGACAGCGCGTAGCCCTGGGGCGCGCTATCGTGCGTGATCCAAAGGCTTTTATGATGGATGAACCACTCGGCGCGCTGGATGCGGAATTCCGAGAACACATGTCCGAGGAGCTGCGCGCACTGCACGACAGGATGAATGCAACAACCGTCTATGTGACCCACGACCAGCTCGAAGCGATGCAGATGGGCGACAAGATCGTTGTGATGAATAACGCAGTTGTCGAACAGTTCGGGACACCACAGGAAATCTACGACAAACCCGCCACCATGTTCGTGGCGGATTTTATCGGCTCACCTTCGATGAACTTCCTTGAGTTTCAGGGAACTGTCAGTGAGGGCGCACAAAGCGTCGAGATGAATGGCCAGAAACTGAGCGTGCCGCGCCAGATACAGAGCGGTTCGGGCAACCTGGTGTTCGGTGTCCGGCCAGAACATGTCACACTGTCTGACAGCGGCGAATACCGCGGCGAGGTACTGGCCACGGAATACCTCGGCACCACGCAGATCATCACGCTTGATACACCGAACGGCGAGCTGAAAGCCCGCGTGCCGTCGGGACAGGTGGCCACGGTGGGTGAAAAGATCGGACTGGGTTTTGATGCGTCGACCATAACGCTCTTTGACCGGAACTCAGGCAAGGCACTGCTGTCTGAACTGAACGAGGAGGTGCTCTCCAATGGCTGAGGTAGTGCTCAAAGGGGTTTCAAAATCCTTTGGCGACACAACAGGCGTCGCAGACATCGACATGACGATCCCGGACGGCGCATTCGTAGTGCTGCTGGGCCCGACCGGCGCGGGCAAGACGACGACACTGCGCCTGATCTCGGGCCTCGAAAAGCTCGATGCAGGCGAGATCAGCATCGGTGGATATACATTGCGCGACGAGACGCCCGCCCAGCGCGATGTGGCGATGGTGTTCCAGCAGTACTCGCTTTATCCGCATCTGACCGTGCGCGAAAATCTCGAGTTCCCACTGAAATCACCAATACTCAAAACGCCAAAAGATGAGATCGAGCGCAAAGTGGCAGAGGTCGCCTCTGTGCTTCAGATTTCGCACAAGCTCGACAACAAGGCAACGGCGCTTTCGGGCGGCGAGATGCAACGGGTTTCCATCGGTCGTGCGCTGGTGCGCGAACCGCAGGTGTATCTGATGGATGAACCACTCAGCTCACTGGATGCCAAACTGCGGACCGATCTCCGGATCGAGCTGAAACGGATTCAGGCCAGCCTCGGTGCAACGATCCTCTATGTGACACATGACCAGATCGAGGCGATGACAATGGCCACCCACGTCGGCGTTCTTAACGAGGGTCGCCTTGTCCAGTACGGCACACCGCGCGACATCTATGAGAACCCGAATTCTGTCTATGTGGCCTCCCGCCTGGGTCTGCCGCGTATCAATATATTACCCGGTGACCTCTTTGGTCCGGCACCAAACGGCGCACATCAGATCGGCCTGCGGCCTGAACATGTCACCCAGGGTGAAGGGCGCGAAGCCACAATCGGCCGTATTGAACGGCTCGGTGATCACAGCCGGCTGCACCTGAAACTCGACGGACACGACATCACGACGCTTGCCGACCCGCATGCACAGTACGCACCGGGTGGCATGATCAGGATAACCCCAAACAACCCTCTGTGTTTTGACGCTCAGGGCGATCGGATTTACTGAAAGGAGACATCTGTGGCGCAGTTTATCAATAGCAGGGAGAGCCTTGTCACCGACGCCATCGACGGGCTTCTTGCAGGCTCCGGCGGCGCTCTCTGCCGGCTCGATGGCTACCCGCACATCAAAGTGGTCTGCCGGACAGACTGGGACAAATCAAAGGTCGCGCTGATCTCCGGAGGCGGGTCGGGGCACGAGCCGGCGCACGCAGGCTTTGTTGGCGAAGGTATGCTGACCGCCGCTGTCTGTGGTGAGGTTTTCGCCTCACCTTCGGTTGACGCCGTGCTGGCCGGCATCCTCGCCGTAACCGGCGAGGCGGGCTGCCTGCTCATCGTAAAAAACTATACGGGCGACCGGCTGAATTTCGGGCTTGCCGCCGAACGCGCCCGCGCCTTCGGGCTCAGGGTTTCGATGGTCGTGATCGACGATGACATCGCGCTGCCCGACCTGCCGCAGGCGCGGGGCGTTGCCGGCACACTCTTTGTGCACAAGATCGCAGGCGCACTGGCTGCGGACGGGGCTGATCTGGATACGGTGACCGCCGCCGCACAGAGGGCCACAGACGAAATGGCCTCGATCGGCATGTCTCTGGATACCTGCACCGTACCGGGGTCTGCCAAAGAAGACCGGATTGCCAGAGGTATGGCTGAACTGGGCCTCGGCATTCATGGCGAGGCCGGCGTGCAGCAGGTACAGTTCGACACCGCTGCGAGCGCCATGGACATGGTCCTTGAAAAACTTGCCAGCCGCCTTGACGGGACACCGCATGTGGCGCTGCTCAACAACCTTGGGAGTACGACGCCCCTGGAAATGGCCGTACTGGCCCATGCCCTTGCCTCATCACCCAAAGCAGTCGGGATCACCGCCGTTGTCGGCCCGGCACCGATGATGACGTCACTCGATATGCACGGGTTTTCTGTTTCCATCCTGCCATTGTCCGACGCAAACCGCGCCGGCCTGCAAAAACCCGTGACGCCTGCGGCCTGGCCGGGGATGTACACACTCGACGATGTGATCGTCAGACCGCTGCCTGACGGGCTGAGCCCGATTCAGCCTATTCCGTCGGATAACCCCCGTGTCCGCGGCATCATCGAGACCTGCTGCGATCTTCTGACCGCGGCCGAAACGGACCTGAACCTGCTGGACGCCAAATCAGGTGATGGCGACACCGGCAGCACGCTGGCAACCGCCGCGCGGGCCCTGAAGACGTCACTCGACCGGATGCCGCTGGCTGATCTGACACAGCTTTTCCGGGCCGTCGGCAATGAGCTCAGCCAGACGATGGGCGGCTCCTCGGGGGTCATTCTGGCGATTTTCTTTGGTGCTGCCGGAGACGCCTGCGCCAATGGGCACCCGACGCATGAGGCGTTGCTGAAAGGTCTGCAGCGGATCAGCGAGGTTGGCGGTGCAAAAGCCGGTGACCGCACCATGATCGACGCGCTGGAACCCGCGCTTACTGCCTTGTCCGATGGCGTCGGCGCCGCCGCGACAGCCGCACGGGCAGGTGCTGATGCCACCGCCTCGATTGGGCGGGCAAAGGCAGGGCGAGCCTCTTACGTGCCCGAAGAAAACCTGATCGGCCACAACGATCCCGGAGCGGAAGCTGTCGCCCGCCTCTTTGAGGGGCTGGTCAGTGCGATGAAAGGATAAGCTGCGGGCATGAAAGCCGGTCGCGAGAACAATCCGCTGAAACCTACGGTCAACGACATTGCGCGTGTGGCTCAGGTCAGCCTTGCGACCGTTGACCGGGTACTCAACGAACGTCCGGGTGTCCGCAAAATTACCGTCGAAAAGGTCAACCGCGCGATTGCCGACCTGGGATATGTTCGGGATACGGCTGCCGCCAATCTGGCACGCGGGCGGGTCTATCGCTTTCTGTTTATTCTGCCCGCGACCAACAACGAGTTTCTGTCTCTCATCGAAGACCACATCGCCGAGCTGTCGCCGGGCCTGCTGCGGGACCGCACCCAGGTCTCGCATGTCAGTGTACCGGCTTTTGATCCGATGGCCCTGGCCGAAGCCATTAACAAAGTGGATGTATCACAGACGGACGGGGTCGCGGTTTTTGGCCCGGAAACACCATCCGTACGGGACAGTATATCGCGGCTGCGCGCGCATGGCGTTTCGGTCGTGTCACTGGTGTCCGACATTCCCAGTTCTGAACGCAATACCTATGTAGGGATCGACAACATTGCCGCAGGGCGCACTGCCGCCCAGCTGATGGGGAGGTTCCTCGCACCGGTCGGAGGCAATGTGCTCGTGCTGACCGGCTCAATGCTCGCGCGCGACCACCTGGAACGGCGGCTGGGGTTTGACGAGGTCATGGCGCGGGACTTTCCGCAGCTGAATGTGCTTGCCTCGCTCGAAGGGCGGGATGACCCGGACCTGATCGAAAGACTGCTGCCGGAAACTCTGGCGCGCACCCGGAACGTGGTGGGAATTTATTCGTCTGCTGCAGGCAACGCGGGTCTGATCCGGCACCTGGAAAAAACCGGATTGCATCGCACCCCGGTGATCATCGCACACGAGCTGACGCCGCTGTCACGCGCTGCGCTGGGTAACGGCCTCTTTGATGCCGTGATCAGCCAGGACGCAGGCCACCTGGTGCGCAGCGCTCTTCGGATCATGCGGGCCGTCGTCGATAACACGCCGATCAACCCCGCGCAGGAACGCATTCGTATCGACGTCTATCTCAAAGAAAATCTGCCGCCCTGACGGGGCGTGCAAAAGGGAGGAAAACACATGAAAACCATCAAGGGACCGGCGCTGTTTCTGGCGCAGTTTGCGGGCGACGAAGCGCCGTTCAACTCGTGGGATTCCATCACGAAATGGGCTGCTGACTGCGGCTACAAAGGTGTTCAGGTGCCCAGCTGGGACGGGCGTCTGTTTGATCTGACGCAGGCGGCAGAGAGCAAAACATATTGCGATGAATTCAAAGGCCAGGCGGCAGCGAACGGTGTCGAGGTCACGGAACTGTCGACCCACCTGCAGGGCCAGCTGGTTGCGGTCCACCCAGCCTATGATGCGGGCTTCGACGGCTTTGCCGATCCGTCGGTGCACGGCAATCCGCAGGCGCGCCACGAATGGGCCGTGGACCAGGTGAAAAAGGCATTGTCGGCGTCGGCCAATATGGGCATCGGTGCGCATGCGACATTCTCCGGCGCGCTGGCCTGGCCCTATATGTATCCGTGGCCGCAACGGCCCGCGGGTCTTGTTGAAACGGCCTTTGATGAGCTGGCAAAACGCTGGCGGCCCATTCTCGATCATGCCGAAGACTGCGGCGTTGACGTCTGCTACGAAATCCACCCGGGCGAGGACCTGCACGACGGTGTGACCTTTGAGATGTTCCTGGAACGCGTGGGCAACCATGCCCGCTGCAACATGCTGTATGATCCGTCGCATTATGTGCTTCAGTGTCTCGATTATCTCGACAACATCGACATCTACAAAGACCGGATCCGTATGTTCCACGTCAAGGATGCCGAGTTCAATCCCACCGGACGCCAGGGTGTTTATGGCGGCTATCAGTCCTGGGTCGATCGCGCAGGTCGTTTCCGCAGTCTGGGCGACGGCCAGGTGGATTTCGCTGCGGTGTTTTCAAAAATGGCTGCAAATGATTTTGATGGCTGGGCCGTCGTTGAATGGGAATGCTGCCTGAAACATCCGGAAGATGGTGCCCGCGAGGGCGCACAGTTCGTCTCTGATCACATCATCCGTGTCACGGAAAGAGCCTTTGACGACTTTGCAGACGGCGGAACAGACGAGGCCGCAAACCGTAAAATGCTGGGGATATAAGTTATGAGCCGAATTCGACTGGGCATGGTAGGGGGCGGCAACGACGCCTTTATCGGAGCCGTACACCGCATCGCATCCCGCATTGATGACCGCTACGAACTGGTGGCGGGTGCGCTGTCCTCGACGCCGGAAAAGTCACGTGCATCCGGCGAGGCACTGGGCCTGCCGGCGGATCGCATCTATGACGACTACAAGCAGATGGCGATCCGGGAAGCCCGCCTGAAGAACGGGATCGAAGCCGTTGCGATTGTCACGCCGAACCATGTGCATTTCGCAGCCGCGCGCGAGTTCCTGAAACGCGGCATCCACGTGATCTGCGACAAGCCGCTGACCTCGACAATGGCTGATGCACGCAAATTCGTGAAAGCGGTCGAGAGCTCGGATGCCCTGTTTGTCCTCACCCATAATTACACGGGATACCCCATGGTGCGCCAGGCGCGCGAGATGATCAGCGCAGGCGATATCGGCGCAATACGGGTGGTCCAGGTGGAATACCCGCAGGACTGGCTGAGCGAAGAACAGGATTTCAAACAGGCCGCATGGCGCACGGACCCGGCGCGCTCCGGCGCAGGTGGATCGACCGGAGACATCGGCACCCACGCGCACAACCTCGCATGTTTCGTGACCGGTCTGAAAGTTGACAGCCTTGCTGCTGATCTGCAGGCCTTTGTCTCCGGGCGCCAGCTCGATGACAATGGCCACGTAATGCTGCGGTTTGAGGGCGGCGCGCGGGGTATGTTGTGGTGCAGTCAGGTCGCACCGGGCAACGAAAACGCGTTGCGCCTGCGGGTGTATGGCGAAAAAGGTGGCCTCGAATGGTCACAGGAAAACCCCAACCAGCTCTGGTTCACCCCGCTGGGCGAGCCGAAACGTCTGATCACCCGGAATGGTGCCGGCGCCGGCGATGCCGCAGCCCGCATGAGCCGTGTCCCGCCAGGCCATCCCGAAGGCTATCTGGAGGGATTCGCCAACATCTATTCGGAGGCCGCAGAAGCTATTGTCGCGAGGCGCGAAGGTCGCGCACCTGACGCCGGGGTTACCTACCCGGGGATCACAGATGGCCTGAGGGGCATGCAGTTTGTCGACGCGTGTGTGCGCTCGTCGGCGCGGAATTCAGCGTGGGTGACACTCGGCGATTAACCATTTCTGACAGGGGTCGTTTCGTACACAGACTGTTCCCGGTGCCGGAACGATCCCCTTTTCTGTGCATAAAACCCTGTGGAAATTGGATTTTCCCGAAAGGCTCGTGCGGACCAACGACCCTGAATGGCTAAAATTGAAATTGTTCTGATAAGTATCTGACAACAGAAATCCGGCACCATAGCGGCACCCGATTTCTGAGAGGACTGATGTTTGATACCCGTTCCGCCAGCCAGCTGGCGTCATTGTTTGACCATTTTCATGTGCCGATGTTTGCGGCCCAGCGTGTCAGGCCTGACGCGCCTTTTGTTTTTGTCTGTGCCAATAAAGCCTGGTGTGACGTGTCCGGCGTCTGTCCTTCCGACATGCGCAATGCCGATCCGTCGGACCTGTTGCCACAGGATGAAGCCGCGGCTGTACAATCACGTTTTGCGGATTGCGTGGCGGCAAAGGAAGACCAGCGGTACTTTGAATGCCTGACGTTGCCACATGGCCTGCGGCACTGGGATATCCTTCTCCAGCATGCTCCGGTCCGGTCAGGGATTGACCGGGTCATCGCGACTGCCATGCCTGTTCTGCAGGACACTGGTGCCGCAAACAGCCGGCTGGTCTTTGAGGACATCAGGTTCTTTTCAGCTCTGGCAGATCTGCAGTTACAAAACCTTGTTTCCATGTTTGATGCCGCACAGAAAAGCGAACTCTTCTGCGCCAACAGCTCTGAACGCGTGGCGACCCTGAGCGGTATCTGTCGGGGTGTTCAGCGGGCTGTCGAGGACATCCGGAAGACCGTCAGACGTGCAGAAACTCCGGCCCGTCATCCGCCTGCAGAACAGGCACAGAGCCAAAACCGTGCGACCCGGCATGCAGCTGCGGATACCGGCGGCACAACCCTTCGGGCGCTTGCCGGCTCCTGCGATCCTGACTTCAACCGGGAAGATGCGTGAAGCGTTACGGATTGTACTTCAAGACTGTATATACGTAACATAAACATTGCGTCGAATCGTGACCTGCCCTAGTTTCCTGTCAAAAGGAGAGCCAGATGCAGGCATTCATCTGTGATGCGCAAAGAACGCCGATCGGTCGCTATGGTGGCAGTCTGTCCGGCGTGCGCGCGGATGATCTGGCTGCCGCCCCGATCGCAGCACTAGTGGCCCGTAACCCGGATGTTGACTGGGCCTCGCTTGAGGATGTGGTGCTCGGATGTGCGAACCAGGCTGGCGAAGATAACCGGAACGTCGCGCGCATGGCTGCCCTTCTGGCGGGCCTTCCTGTCGAGGTGCCGGGTATGACACTCAACCGCCTGTGTGCGTCGGGTATGGACGCTGTCGGCGCCGTATCGCGGGCCATCCGGGCGGGCGATATGGATATGGCCATCGCGGGCGGTGTCGAAAGCATGAGCCGCGCACCATTCGTCATGCCAAAAGCGGAAACAGCGTTCAGCCGGAACAACCAGGTGTTTGACACCACCATCGGCTGGCGTTTCGTGAACCCTGCGATGAAGACGGCTCATGGCATCGACTCTATGCCTCAGACAGCGGACAACGTGGCAGCAGATTACAACATCAGCCGTGAAGACCAGGACGCATTTGCAGAACGCAGCCAGGCACGCTGGGAGGCCGCCCGGGCATCAGGCGTGTTTGAAACTGAAATCACGCCTGTAATCGTTCCCCAGCGCAGAGGCGATCCGCTGGAATTTATCCAGGACGAACATCCCCGCCCCGGCACCACGGCAGAAAAGCTCGCAGAGCTGCGGGGCATCAATGGGCCCGATCTGACGGTAACCGCCGGCAATGCCTCGGGTGTGAATGACGGCGCGGCCGCCATGCTGATCGCATCCGAGGCCGCGACCGGTAAAAACAATCTGACACCTCTGGCGCGCATCGTTGCCATGTACGCTGCGGGGGTGGAACCACGTGTCATGGGCATCGGCCCCGTCCCTGCCTGCCGTAAGGTTCTCGAACGGACAGGACTGACCATAGATCAGATGGACGTCATTGAACTCAACGAAGCGTTCGCGGCGCAGGGGCTGGCGACGCTGCGGGCGCTCGGGGTAGCAGACGACGCGCCACACGTTAATCCCAACGGGGGAGCCATTGCCCTCGGCCATCCGCTCGGCATGTCTGGAGCGCGTCTTGTGATGACGGCCGCCTTTCACCTGCAGCGCAGCGGCGGCCGCTACGCCCTTTGCACCATGTGTGTGGGCGTGGGTCAGGGTGTGGCACTTATTCTGGAAAGGGTCTGAACGATGTACGCACAGATGATCAAATCGACCGGGCAGAACGTGAAATCGCCCGAAGAGATGGACCCGCAGGAACGCGCCTTTCAGGAGCGTGTCGATGCCGGTGAAAAGATCGAACCAAAGGACTGGATGCCTGAGGGGTACCGCAGAACCCTGATCCGCCAGATCGGCCAGCACGCGCATTCCGAAATCGTCGGCCAGCTGCCGGAAGGCAACTGGATTACCCGCGCGCCCACGCTGGAACGCAAGGCGATCCTTCTGGCCAAAGTGCAGGACGAAGCAGGCCACGGTCTTTACCTTTATTGTGCCGCCGAAACGCTGGGCGTTTCCCGCGATCATCTCACGCGTGATCTGTTGTCGGGCAAAATGAAATACTCCTCGATCTTCAACTATCCGACCCTGACCTGGGCGGATATGGGTGCTGTGGGCTGGCTGGTCGACGGTGCGGCGATCATGAACCAGGTGCCGCTGCAGCGTACATCCTACGGCCCCTATGCCCGGGCCATGGTGCGCATCTGCAAAGAGGAATCGTTCCACCAGCGCCAGGGGTTCGACATCATGATGAAGATGGCCAATGGCACCGAAGCGCAGAGGAAAATGGCGCAGGATGCCCTGAACCGCTTCTGGTACCCCTCGCTGATGATGTTCGGGCCATCGGACGAAAACTCGGTGCACTCTGCGCAGAACATGGCCTGGAAAATCAAAATGAACACCAATGATGAACTGCGCCAGAAGTTCGTCGACCAGACCGCGCCACAGGCTGCATTCCTGGGCCTGACCATTCCTGATGAACACCTGAAGTGGAATGAGGCGCGTGGGCACTATGATTTCTCTGAACCGGACTGGGATGAATTTTTTGACGTTCTGAAGGGCAACGGTCCCTGCTCTGCCGACCGGATGGAGGCACGCAACCGCGCCTGGGACGAAGGCGCCTGGGTGCGTGAAGGCCTTTTGGCTCATGCAGAAAAGAAAAAGGCCCGCAAGGTCGCGGCGGAGTAACGACATGCAGAACGAATGGCCACTCTGGGAAGTATTTATCCGTGGGCAGCACGGTCTCAGCCACCGTCACGTAGGATCACTGCATGCCGCGGACGCGGAGGCGGCAATCAGGAATGCGCGCGACGTCTATACCCGGCGAAACGAGGGCGTCAGCATCTGGGTCGTCGAAGCCAGCGCCATCGCCGCCTCGTCCCCTGACGAAAAAGGCCCGCTGTATGAGCCGTCGAACGACAAGGTATACCGGCACCCGACCTTCTACGATATTCCGGACGACGCGGGGGCCATGTGACCGACCCACTGTTCGAATTTCTCTGCCGCCTGGGTGACAATACGCTGGTGCTGGGCCACCGCGTATCCGAATGGTGTGGCGTCGCGCCGGTGCTCGAAGAGGACATCGCCCTCGCCAATACAGCGCTGGACCTGATCGGCCAGACCACCATGTGGCTGAACCTGGCCGGTGAGGTTGAGGGCGCAGGGCGCGACGCTGATGCGCTGGCCTTTCGCCGGGACGTCTGGGATTTCCGCAATCTGTTGCTGGTCGAGCAGCCAAACGGTGATTTCGGACAGACAATGATGCGGCAGTTTCTGTTCGATGCATGGCACGTGCTGTATCTGACAGAACTCGAAAAAAGCAGCGATGCCAGAGTGGCGGCGATCGCGGAGAAATCTCTCAAGGAAGCGCGCTATCATCTGGACCGCGCTTCTGAAACCGTGATCGGTCTGGGGGACGGCACCGAAGAAAGCAATGCCCGCATGCAGGCAGCACTCGACCGGCTCTGGCCCTATGTTGGCGAGATGTTTGACAGCGACGCGGTCGACATGGACATGGTGGCAAAGGGCATTGCTCCTGATCCGGGAACGCTGCGGCCGGGCTTTGACGCGACCGTAAATCCGGTGCTGAGGAAAGCGACACTGACCCGGCCTGAAAGCGATTTTGCGCACAGAGGCGGCCGGTCGGGTGCGCGCCATTCTGAGCACCTGGGCCATCTTCTGACGCAGATGCAATGGTTGCAGAGAGCCTATCCGGATGCCACATGGTAAGCGATAAGCCCACGACAGAGACTGTATGGGGCTGGCTGAACCAGATCCCTGACCCCGAAATCCCTGTGATCAGCCTGGTTGATCTCGGTGTGATCCGCGATGTTCACTGGTCAGGCGATACGCTCGAAGTAACAGTCACGCCGACCTACTCCGGATGCCCGGCGACGCGCGTGATCAACATTGATATCGAAACAGCATTGCGCGACCGTGGAATCGACAAAATCAGGCTCAGAACCCGCCTGTCGCCCGCCTGGACCACCGACTGGCTGAGCGAAACGGGCCGCAGGAACCTCGAAACCTACGGCATAGCGCCACCCCAAAAGGCAGGCGGACCGGCGCATTGCCCTCAGTGCCAGGCACGGGACGTTGAGCGCATCAGCCAGTTCGGATCAACGCCCTGCAAGGCGCTGTGGCGGTGTCGCACCTGTCTGGAACCTTTTGATTACTTCAAGTGTATCTGACATGGCCCGTTTTCACTCGCTCACGATCACAGATATTCACCGCACGATCCGCGACGCGGTTGTCCTGACCCTGCAACCGGATGAGCCCGAGGCGTTCCGCTTCACGCAGGGCCAGTATCTGACCTTTCGACATGATTTCGACGGCACCGAAGTGCGCCGTAATTATTCGATCTGCGCCGGCGTGGACGACGGGTTGCTGCAGGTGGGTATCAAACGCGTCGAAGGCGGTGCCTTCTCGACCTTTGCCAATACCGTACTCCGGGTCGGTGACCCCATTGAGGCGATGCCGCCCTCCGGCTCGTTTTACGCCGAAACAGAGACGAAAACGGGTCGCAACTACCTCGGGTTTGCGGGCGGTTCCGGCATCACACCCATTCTGTCGATCCTGAAAACGGCCCTGGCACAGGAGCCCCAAAGCACGTTTACGCTGGTCTATGCCAATCGGGCGGTGAACACGATCATGTTCCGCGAAGAACTCGAGGACCTGAAAAACCGATATATGGGTCGTCTGACGCTGATCCATATTCTGGAATCCGGGCAGGATATGGAGCTGTTTACGGGCCGCGTCGATCAGGCCAAATGTACCGCGCTTTTCAGCAACTGGGTCAGTGTGTCTGACGTTGATACCGCCTACATCTGCGGTCCCGAACCCATGATGCTGGCCATCGCCGAGAGTCTGAAAGCACATGGGTTAGAGCCTGATCAGATCCGTTTTGAACTGTTCACAGAAAGCCAGCAGGGACAGCTGGCCCGCCAGGCACTGACCGACCGCGCGGCCGACCAGCCGGGCACGGCCGCACAGGTGACGGTCGAAGGCGTGACACGCAGCTTTACGATGCCCAAAGACCAGTCCGTACTGGAGGCCGCGCTCGAAAATGCGCTGGATGCGCCTTTTGCCTGCAAGGCGGGAGTCTGTTCGACCTGCAAGGCCCGCGTGCTGGACGGCGAATACGAAATGCTCAGCAATCATGCGCTCGAGGATTACGAAGTCGAGCAGGGTATGGTGCTGACGTGCCAGTGTTATCCGCTGGGCGACACGATCACTGTGGAATACGATACTCACTGAGGAGACGGCATGCCGCGGGACAACGCCCTGAAGGAAGTTCACAGTTTTGCGGCCGGTCAGTGGATCGAACCCGGCGAAGGTGCACGCACAATCGCCAGCGCTGTCACCGGCGCACCGATCTTTGCCGCCGGCAATGATGCGCTGGATATCGGCGCGATGCTGGGCTGGGCGCGGGAAAAAGGCGGTCCGGCGTTGCGCGGAATGACATTCCACGACCGCGCAAAGATAATCAAAGCCGTCGCACTGCATCTGTGCGACCACAGACAGGAACTCTACGATCTCAGCTTTGATACCGGCGCTACGCAAAAGGATCACCTGATCGATATCGACGGCGGCATCGGCACAATGCTTGTCTTTGCCTCAAAGGGCCGGCGCGAGATGCCGGACGGTCACGTCTATATTGACGGTGCAACCGAACAGCTCAGTCGGTCAGGTTCTTTTGTGGGCCAGCATATTGCCGTGCCGCTGCAGGGCGTGGCAGTTCAGATCAACGCATTCAATTTTCCAGTCTGGGGCATGCTGGAAAAACTCGCGCCTGCCCTGCTGGCCGGCGTCCCGTCGATTGTCAAACCGGCAACAGCCACCTGCTATGTCACCGAGGCCTGTGTCAGGCTGATCCTGCAAAGCGGGCTGCTGCCCGATGGTGCGCTGCAGCTGGTTGCGGGGGGACTGGGAGATATGCTGGATCACCTTGATTGCCAGGATGTGGTCAGTTTCACCGGATCTGCGGATACGGCACTTAAACTCCGCGCCAATCCCCGTCTGATGAAAAACTCAACGCGGTTTATGTCCGAACAGGACAGCCTCAACGCCACGGTGCTGGGTTCAGACGCACGCTCCGGCACACCGGAATTCGATCTTTTTGTCAAAGAGGTGCATCGCGAGATGACCGTTAAGGCGGGTCAGAAATGCACGGCCATCCGGCGCATCATGGTCCCCGACGCCCAGGTGGACGCTGTTATTCATGCGCTTTCCGATAAGCTGGCGAAAACCACCGTTGGCGATCCGCGTCTGGAAACAACACACATGGGCGCGCTGGTATCTGAGGCCCAGAAAAAGGATGTTCTGGAGAAAGCAGCGCTGATCGGACGTGACGCTGAACGCGTGTTTGGCGATCCGGATAACGTCTCTGTTACGGGCGAAAACACTGAAAATGGCGCGTTCATATCGCCCATGCTTTTCTGCGCCGGCATTCCGGATGCTGCGCAGCATCTGCATGACACCGAGGCCTTTGGACCGGTCGCCACAGTCATGGGGTACCGTGATACATCCCATGCGGTCCGCCTCCTGAAGCGGGGCAAAGGGTCGCTGGTCGCGTCGGTGTTCACCGCCTCTGCTGACACCGCGCGCGAGATAACGCTTGGGGCCGCGGCATTCCATGGGCGGCTTTATTTCAACAACAGAACCTCGATGGACGAGGCCACAGGTCACGGCGCGCCGTTGCCGCATATGGTTCACGGCGGACCAGGCCGTGCCGGTGGTGGCGAAGAACTGGGCGGCATCCGCGGGGTGCTGCACTATATGCAGCGCACAGCGATCCAGGGCAGCCCCGACATCCTGACGGGCATTACACAGCGATGGGTTCCCGGTGCTGCTACTAAAACAGACGACGCACACCCGTTTACGCGCGCTTTTGGCAGCCTGACAATCGGCGACACGCTGCACGCGGGCCCACGGACAGTCACGATCGACGACATCGAGACCTTCGCACATTTCACCGGTGACAGGTTTTATGCCCATATGGACGAGGACGCCGCCGCCGCCAATCCGTTCTTCCCTGGCCGGGTCGCGCATGGATACCTGTTACTCAGTTTTGCAGCTGGCATGTTCGTCCAGCCCGACCCCGGACCGGTTCTCGCAAACACCGGGCTCGATTCGTTGCGTTTCATGGCACCGGTCAGCCCGGGCGACGCCATCTCTGTTCAACTGACCGTCAAAGCCAAAACGCCACGCAACGAGACCTATGGCGAAGTACGCTGGCACGTCACGCTGACAAATCAGGAGGCAGCCACCGTCGCGGAATATGAGCTGTTGACCATGAATGCTTTCTGAAGACCTGACCCCCTGGACGACGGCACTCACTGACCTTGGCGGCCAGCGGGTCTGGTCGCTTCTGGTGTCGGTTTTCGGTGATCTTGCACAAGAAGAGGGTGCTTCGATTGAGGGGCCGGTCCTGTCAGCTATCATGACCGCAATGGATGTACGCCCGGAAGCAACCAGAGTTGCGCTGCACAGACTGCGTAATGACGGATGGATCACATCAGAAAAGACAGGGCGTACCAGCCGGCACAGCCTGACCCGGTCGGGTCGTGCGGAAACCATCCTGGCCAGTCAGCGGATCTATGCCCGTCCGGAGGACACCTGTCTGAGCTGGCAGGTCATCATCACAGACGGCCACGAGCCAAAAGAAGAGGTTCGCGAGGCCGGATTTACGCAAATTGCTCACCGGATCTATGCAGGCCCGCGCGGCCTGGCAGCACCGGGTGATACGCTGGCACTGACCGGAGATCATGTGCCGGACTGGGTCAGAGAGAGTATCGTTCCCCAACGGCTGATACAGGAATACCAGTCTCTGTACAGCATTCTGGAACAGGTTTCTGCAGCTGTTTCGCCTCAAGACGCGCTGCCGCCGCTTGGCCGGGCCGTACTGCGATGCCTGATCGTGCACAACTGGAGACGCCTTGTTCTTCGGCATCCCGACATTCCTCCGGCCCTGTGCCCGGCTGGCTGGCGCGGTCACGATTGCCGGGTTCTGGTGACCGGTCTGCTGGACCGGGTCAGCCGTCCTGCCCCGGCAGAGCTGAAAATATCCGCTTAGACCCGCGGGCTTTCGCGCCCCGATAAGTCAGGCTATAGGGTAGCCATGACTCATTCAGTATACAAAAACGATCTGCCGGACGGCCTTGATCTGGGGCCCGTTGTGGCAATTGACTGCGAAACCATGGGGTTGAACCCTCATCGTGACAGGCTCTGCGTTGTACAGCTGTCAGGTGGAGACGGAAACGCGCATCTGGTGCAGATCGCCAAAGGTCAGACCGAAGCACCGAACCTGTGCCGTCTGCTTGAAGACCCGGACGTTCTGAAACTGTTCCACTTTGGACGGTTCGATATCGCGGCCATGCTGAATGCCTTTGGTGCAGAGACATCGCCGGTTTACTGCACCAAGATCGCCAGCCGCCTGGTGCGCACCTTTACCGACCGGCACGGTCTGGCGAAGCTGTTGCAGGAACTTCTGAACGTCGACATTTCCAAACAGCAGCAGTCCAGCGACTGGGGCGCGGAAACGCTGACCGAGGCCCAGGTTGATTATGCGGCTTCTGATGTCCTGTATCTGCACCGTTTGCGTGACGCGCTGAACGTGATGCTGGAACGCGAAGGCCGGATGGAAATGGCACAGGCCTGCTTTGATTTTCTGCCGATGCGCGCACGCCTTGATCTGGCCGGATGGCCCGAAACGGACATCTTTGCCCATTCATGAAGACGCCTTTTATCGATACCGCCCGCCGGGTTATCCGCGCGGAGGCTGACGCCCTCAGCCACCTGGCAGAAAGCCTTGATGGACGGTTTCGTGACGCAATTGACCTGCTGCTGAACAGCAAGGGCCGGGTGATTGTGACCGGTATTGGCAAGTCCGGGCACATCTCACGCAAAATTGCAGCAACCCTGGCCAGCACCGGCACGCCTGCACAGTTTGTCCATCCGGCCGAGGCCAGTCACGGTGATCTGGGCATGATCACATCGGCCGATGTCGTGCTCGCTATTTCAAACTCCGGCGAAGCGCCCGAACTGGCAGATCTCGTCACCTATTCCCGGCGCTATGACATCCCGTTGCTGGGCATCACGCGCAATGAACAGAGCAGCCTGGGGCGACAGTGTGATGTCGTGCTGCTGCTCCCGTCACTCGGAGAAGCCTGTGACACCGGGGTCGTGCCGTCCAACTCCACGACGATGACACTTGCGCTAGGCGATGCGCTGGCCATCGCCCTGATGGAGCACCGCGAATTCACGCCGGAAAACTTCCGGGACTTTCACCCGGGCGGCAGACTTGGTGCGCAGCTGAGCCGCGTCCAAGACCTTATGCACACCGGTGACGCTCTGCCTCTGGTAGACGAAAATGCACCTGTGGCGGCCGCACTCGCAGTAATCGGCCAGAAGGGGTTTGGTGTTGTCGCGGTTATGGATGACAGCAACCGGTTACGCGGCATCATAACGAACGGCGATATCGGCCGGCACCTTGAGATACTGAGCAACGCCCGTGCACGGGACGTAATGACACCGTCACCTGTCACAATCGCGCCCGGGGATCTGGCCGAGAAAGCCGTCAGTGTCATGAACGCGCGCGAGATCACCTGCCTGCTGGTCGTGAATCAGCAAGCCCCGGAAACGGTCGTTGGTCTGATCCATATCCACGACTGCCTGCGCGTCGGGCTGGGATAGGTCACAATGCAGGGAGACCGGTATTCTCAGATGGTCGCCTGGCTGAAAGTGGCCTTGCCCATTATGGCGCTCGCAATACTCTCGACGCTCTTTTTGCTGTCACGCGCAGTAGACCCGACCGACTCCATACCTTTTGCTGACGCAGAGGTTCAGGAAAGGCTGGCCAACCAGCAGATCAGCGGACCCTATTTTTCCGGTACGACAGCAAACGGGGATCAGATCGCCTTTGTCGCTGAGACGGTTACGAGCCCGCAGGACCTCGTCGGGGAAACCCGTGCCAACGACGTATTTGTCCGTATCGACATGGCGGGTGGTGCCGAAGTCACCGTAAAATCCGACAGCGCGTCGGTGCTGCTGGCGGACGATGTCGCAGAGCTGACAGGCAATGTCATTCTGATCACCTCGCAGGGCTACGAGGTCCGCAGTCAGCTGCTGACGGCCAGGGTCACCGCACTTGATGTCCGGTCGCCCGAAACGGTGTCTGCCGTGACGCCCGGTGGCGACCTCGTTGCAGGCGCTATGCACATCCGGGAAAACGACGACGGCGGTAACGCCCAAATGGTTTTCACAAACGGTGTTAAACTGCTATATCAGCCGAAAGAGGTGGAAGATTAACTCCGTGAACGTTTTCAGACTGATTGCTTTTTCTCTGTCCTTGTTGGTTCTTTCGACCAGTGTTTCCGCACAGGGCGCCAAGGTCGCTTTTGGCGCACTGCAACAGGCCACCGACCTGCCCGTCGAGGTTACCGCCGACAACCTGTCGGTTGATCAGGAAACCGGATCCGCGGTTTTTACCGAAAATGTCGTGATCGCGCAGGGCGAGATGCGGCTGTCCGCCGCAAAAGTACTGGTGGTCTATAAGTCCGCAGCCGAAGGTATCGCCCGTCTCGAAGCGACCGGCGGCGTGACACTGGTATCCGGCGAAGATGCTGCAGAATCAGAGGCGGCCAACTATGATATCGACAACGGCTCGATCGTGATGACAGGCAATGTCCTGCTCGTGCAGGGACCGTCTGTGCTTTCGGCAGACAAAATGACTGTTCAGTTGCGTGAAGGCACGGCACAGATGACCGGGAACATCCGGACAGTGCTGCAGACCGGCGACAACTGATGTCACCTCCCGAGCTCACTGTTGCAGAAGGTTCAGCGGGGTTGCGCGTAGAGCATCTGCGCAAATCCTACCGCAAGAAAACCGTCATCCGGGACTTCTCCATGTATCTGGAACGCGGAGAAGTCGCGGCTCTGCTTGGCCCCAACGGATCGGGCAAAACAACCACCTTCTATGCGATCGCGGGGCTGGTAACACCTGAAGGTGGGTCTGTAACCATTGACGGCCAGGATGTGACCGGTTTTCCGATGTACCGGCGCGCGCAGATGGGGATCGGATATCTTCCGCAGGAAATGAGCATTTTTCGCGGGTTGTCTGTGCAGGACAATATAGCTGCGATTCTCGATATCACCGAAAGTGACCGCCACAAACGGCGCGAACGGCTCGAAGAGCTGCTCAGTGAGTTTTCGATCGAACACCTCCGCCGCGCTCCGGCCCTCGCGCTGTCCGGTGGCGAACGCCGGCGGGTCGAAATCGCGCGATCACTTGCGGCAAATCCCCGTTATCTGCTCCTTGATGAGCCCTTTGCGGGCGTTGACCCGATCTCGGTCGGAGATATACGCCAGCTGGTCGCAGACCTTAAAAAACGCAGTATTGGTGTTCTGATCACCGACCACAACGTGCGCGAAACGCTGGAAATTGTTGACCGTGCGTACATTCTTCATGAGGGCCGCGTACTGATGTCCGGAACACCCGAGGATGTGGTACAGAACGAGAATGTGCGCCGCGTATACCTGGGTGACAACTTCCGGATTTCTTAACACTCCCGGTAACGCGTTAACCATTTTTTCGCCTGTCAGAACGGTCTTTTGTTTGACTCAGTACTGCCTTTTCGGGCTCAATGGTCGTATGGCAAGTATCCGGCTCTGTCTTTTGGATGTTCGCCCTGATTTTCAGGGGTCCCAAGCTAACAGCCTGAACTCACGCCATTTTCTGAAACTCTGCTAAACTGTCTTCCACGTTGAGGCGTCGGAAACAGGCGGAGTGCGCCACGAGAAGGAGAAGTTATGCGATATCAGATCAGCGGAAAACAGATCGACATTGGTGAAGCGCTGCAGACACACGTCAAAGAAGAACTTGGTGCATCTGTCAAAAAATACGCCGAGCGCCCTACCGAAGCTGTCGTTGTGTTTTCCAGATCGGCGCATGAATACGTTTGTGAAGCGACAGTACACCTGTCAACGGGCCTTACAGCGCAGGCAAAAGCGCATCAGACCGAAATCTATGCAGCCTTTGATGCCTGCTGTGAAAAGATGGAAAAACAGCTGCGTCGCTACAAGCGCAGGTTGAAAGATCATCACAAAGATCGGTCAGAACCGGTTGAATTATACGGAGGCTCCTCATATATCCTCGCTTCAGAAACCGACTCGGAAGAAAATGAGCCGGACACGCTGCAACCCATGATCGTGGCCGAGATGGAAACGAAAATCCCATCTCTCTCAGTCGGAGAAGCCGTGATGCAGATGGAACTTGCCGGCGCGCCCGTTCTGATCTTCCGGAATGAGAGCAAAAACGGGCTGAATGTCGTGTACCGCCGCGAAGACGGCAACATTGGCTGGATTGACCCTCAGTAGGACAACCTGCGCGGAGAACCCGGGCAAAAAGTGCGTAAATTATGGATTTTGCTACCCTCCTGAAACCGGAGGCCGTAAAGGTTATAACCTCGGCCTCCAGTAAAAAGCGTCTGATGCAGGATCTGGGTGATCTCGCAGAGCAGGCCTATGGCCTGCCATCAGGCGAAATACTTGACGCACTGCTTGCCCGCGAGGCTCTCGGACCAACAGGTGTTGGTTACGGCGTGGCGCTGCCGCATGCCCGCACCACACGGCTCGAGTCAGTTGCGGGTGTTTTCGTGCTGCTCGACAAGCCGATAGATTTCAACGCGGTTGACCGGCAGCCGGTCGATATCGCCTTCGGGCTCTTTGCGCCTGAGGACGCAGGTGTCGAACATCTCAAAGCTCTGGCACTTGTATCTCGTACCCTGCGCGATGCGGCGGTCTGCTCCAAACTTCGGGCGAACCCGAACCCGGCAACGCTCTATACGATCCTGACATCCAGCGAAGCAGAACAGGCAGCCTGACGCCAGGCAGAAAAGCCAAACGTCATGTAGTCGCGCGCATACGCCTCTGCCGCAAGCTGTTCAATCTCGTCATCGTAAATCGCTGACAACGACCAGGGCTGGTCTTCGCTAGCCTGGGGTACTTCGGCCGCTGTTTTGCAACCCAGACGACCGGCCAGGTCGGGCAGCGCTGTAGCAATTTCATCCTCACGGAAAATGAAATCCGGCAATGCCAGGCCGCCAAATCCCTGTACAACGTGTGACTGGCTGCACCATGCCGCATCGGTTCGTATCGCCGTTTGCCCGGCCAGATTGGCTCTGAGGAACTTCAGAAAAGCCGCAAAAGCCGCATGGTGCTGCGCAAGACTGTAGTCTTTTCCCGGCGTGGTATCCGGCAGGGGCAGCTCATAACGGTTGATCAGTGTCCTGCGGATCGCAGTATAAACCTGCGGACCGGTGCCAAGGATAAAACTGCAAAACGTATGGTGTGCACGGGCGACCGGATGGCGGAGAACTGTAAAGCTGCGGTGCCCGGGTGATTTTCGTTTCCACTGGCGCAACGTTTTCTGGGACATCTGCGTTTGCAGGTCATCGTCTCCGGCGCCGTCAAGGTCGGCCAGCCAGGCGCGGACCACATCCGTCGGTCCGCCCTTTATCGGAAGAAAGAGCAACGGCGTTTCCGGTGCCGCGATATAGGTCGGGACGGCCGGCGCCCGCGTCGGTTCAAAGTCCGGCAATCTCGCCAGCTGATACACATCCTGTCCGGAAAGAGCGCGCTCCATCTCCTCGAAATTGGTTACTTTGGATGAGAGAGACATCGGGTTCTGGACTTTCAGAGTGCCACCCGGCTTGTCCACCCGCGCATCCGAGCCAAGGAAAACGGCGAGACCGTTGATCACACCAACGTCGCGCAGATCGCTGTAGTCAACGTGAAACGCGGTCTGTCCCATGCTCTGCAGCCGGTGCATCAGCCGGGATCGAAACCCGGTCACCGCATCCTGAAAATCGGCGAACTCGGCCGCGTCAAAAACAACACTGGCTGTCTTGCGGCGGCGCACGTCGGTAAGTTTCCACTGTCCGGTAGCGCGCGCAATTTTCCAGCTCACGTAGCTTTCTGCAGGATTGCGGGTCAGGACGATCTTGGCACAGGTTGGATCATTGACGATTGCATCCAGCACGCGTGGGTCGTGGTCGTGAAAATAGCGAAATCCCGTCAGCCCGGGCGCAGACCTGATGCGCTGCAGAAGGGCCAGGGGATCACGGTCCCTGGCAGCTGCATCAAAGCCAAGGATATCGCTGGCGTCCGGATAGCCGACAAAATGCGGATTAAAGGCTTCACCGTAACAACTGACATCCTGCAGGCTGTTCAGGCTCGCTTCCAGCATGTTGGAGCCGGTCCGCATCCCGGCAAAAACCACAAAACTGTCGAATGCAGGCATCGATTAACGCACCAGATAGGGTCGCGGCGCGGCCCGACCGGGAGGCTGATGCGCCGGAAGATCGTCCACGGGGAAATCACCCATAAGATGCGGATGCATCCCCTGGTTTTTCAGGTTCTGCAGGAACTGACCAAATCCGCGCAGATCAACCATGCGCGGCGCCTCGGCCAGGCGACGCGTTTCGCCTGCACCGATCTCGTCAAGGACAGTCTGCAGTGGCTCCATCGGTGCTTCGATAAATTCTGCCATGGTCCAGATACGCACACGCGCTTTGGTCCAGGCAGATCGCAGAACGTTCAGGTGCTCACTTTCGGTCTTTTGCAGGGTCGCAGCCTTCTGCCGCAGGTCAGCGAAACTGGCATTGGAACGGAACAGCGGGATGGCCCAGGCGCCGCTGATGACGGAAATCTGTGCGTTGGGGTCTTTGGCGATACGCCAGTTAACCGATTGTGTATCGCCCGGCCCGAACTGAAAACACTGGCGCTCCCCACGCGTGTTCCACAACAGATTCGTCAGAAAGAACTCGGGATTGTAGTCACGCAGAACAGCGCTGTTACTCAGTGCACCATTGATCGACGTCTGATTGTCCGCAAATTCCGCACCCGCCGGTGCGAACAGGTGGCCGTGCACCCGCGCACCCGTCGCACGGGCAAGCCAGGGCTCGAAATTCTCGAACAGTTCAGTGAACCCCTGAAAGACAGAATAAGGTGACGCGGTAACACCACTGTCCCAGTCATCTCTGGGAAACCGGCTTTGCATGTAAAGACCGGTGCGCCCGAATACCCGACGGTCGACCGCCTTGGCGAAGATGCGATCAATTTTGCCCGGATTGGGCTCCGTTTTGCTCATCGCGCTCTCTGCATCAGTCAGGAAGGCATCGTAAAGACGCTGCGCATGCGGCCAGATTTTTCGCGCGACAAAACAGTCGGACCGCCGCAGCAGCTGCAGGTGATCGTCATAGAAAATATGCGGTTTGCCCTGATAGTCGAATTTCGACAGTGTCAGGGACCGGCTTTCAATGTGCGTGGAATACTGCCGCGCCATGGTCTGGAAATAGCTTTCGTCCGGGATCCAGACCCTGCGAAAATACCGTTCGATGTCGGCGCGCGACGGGTCCTGTAAAATGGCTGTAAGGGTCTGGCGGGTCAGACACCACCACTGCGAACCAAGGTGCGGCACCAGTCCGGCAGGGATGCGCCGCCGGAACCGGACACGACGCTGAAGTGAAACATACCGGTCAAACAGCCAGCGCTGGCGACGCCAGGAAAACGGAAACCGGAGTGTGAAACGCTCGGCGTTCAGGCCGCCGACTGTCCATGGTACGTCCGCTGTGGTCGCGCTTTCGATAAAATCGGTGCGGGGTCTTGCGGCCAGATAGTCGATCAGTTCCTTCACCGGGCGCAGCGGCAGGCACGATCCCGACGCGAGATAGACATGGCGAACACCGGGATGAGCCTGCAATATCTGCTCTGAAGCCGCCTGGGTGGCCGCCACAATGCCCCAGGTGCCCCACTCGCACCGGAATCTCCGTGAAAAACTGACGTCCGCCAGATCACTCAGGGCCGAGACAAAGGCGTCATAAACCGGTCGCGGGACAGATTTGTCCACGTGGATCACAACCGGGCAGCCACTGGCGCGCCAGTGCCGGGCAACTTCTTCTGCCCGGTCGAATGCCGTGTGCACCAGCATGACCACCCCAAGGCTCATGCCCAGTTCCCCTTGGACATCAGCCCCAGAATCTCAAGTTGCCGCCAGTTGATGTATTTTTCAGACCACTTGCACCAGATCTGCGTGTCCCGCCCCAGATGGTGAGCATAGGCGCGGTACTCATAGGACTCCGCGTAGTGTTGGCGTCGCTCGGTTTCCTCTTTGGCCTTGTCGGCGAAGGTATCAATGAATTTCGTGTGCAGAAGCACGCCGGATGCTTTCTCGCCCCCCCATTCGTCGTACACGAGATTAAGACCACGCGGCAGCAGCATGTGCGTCGAGTGGACATATGCGTAACGCCGGTTCCATCTGACCAGCGGTATCTTGTTGAGCGCCGGTGCCCTTGACGGTTCTTCGGGAAAGAACATCCGGGCCCTCGGACCACCCTGTATCCAAAGGTTGCCATAAAGGTGATTGCGCGAGATCGTATAGTTGCCGCTGTCAAACCAGCAGGCGATATCCAGCGGGTTCATCCCCGGCAGATAGGGCTGATCCTCGAGCCGTCCTTTGGGGTACATGTCCAGCAACATCGCGCTGAAAGCGCGGATCGAGCAGGCGTCCAGCCAGTCAGTCAGTGCGCGCAGGGGCCGCGTGTCGCAGAACGGGTAAAGCAGGAACTCATCCGGGTCGACAACGACGCACCAGTGGTCATGCCCATAGCGGCTCTGCAGATAGTTCAGCCAGTCCACCCCATAGCGCGACCTGCGGTAGCTTTTGCCGGTCTGCCAGACAGATACATCCGGCTGTTGTGCCAGATATTCCGTGCTGCCGTCTGTGCTGTCGTTGTCAACAATCAGAAAATGGGTCACGCCCATGTTCCGGTAGTAATCCAGGAAATACGGCAGACGGATCTTCTCGTTCCGCATGGTTGAGAACAGCAGGATTTCATCCGGCCTTATCATACCGGTCCGGTCCCGGACGCGACGTAGCTCGCTACTTTTACGGAGCGCACGGATCCTCAGGCGCTTGCGCGCCAGACGCATACGGTAAGACCCAAGAACGCCCAAGCCCCTGCCCTTTTCTGCCCGTGTCGTCCGTCATTCCGCCCCGCTGTATACCAGGGTCGCCTGCCGGACACATCTTTATCGCTTGTTCCAAATCGCGATTTATTAAGAATCTATTGCCCGAAAAGTCCCATTTTGCAACGGTTTGTCGCATTTTGCGCTGCCCGGAAACCGGTCAGCATCCCGGGGCTCAGCGCAGCTCGGACATCAGCCCAAGGTCGACCATCTGGCGCCAACACGTATAACGTGCAGAGCCCGGTTCCCACATGTCGGTGCCACGGATCAGTGCATCGTAATATGCGTCAAATGCTTCCGGTTGTTGAAAGTGCTCTCTGCGCGCTTTCTCCTGTGCTGCGCGTTCTGCTGTTCCGGGAAGGAACTTTGTGTGCAGCAGAACGCCGGATGCGGCCACTCCGCCGTGTGACTTCCATGTCTCATTCAACCAGGCCGGGAGAGCGTTATGTGTCGAATTTACATAGACAAATGCCCGGTCCCAGCGCACCAGCGGAATCTTGTTCAGCGTGGGCGCACGCGCGGGATCATCAGCAAAAAAGCACCGCGCGCGGGGTCCTCCCTGGAGCCAGAGGTTACCCATTCGGGCCTGCCGTTGCACCTGGTACCCCCAGGCATCAAACCATGGCAGAACATCCAGCGGATTCTGCTCCGGCAGATAGGTGTGTTCGTCTGGCCGGCCCTTCGGGTAGAGGTCCAGCATGATCGCACCCATCGCCTTCTGGTTGAAACGCTCCAGTCGCTTCACGAAATCGGGAAGCGGGCAGTTATCGTGCCCGGGATAGATCAGAAGTTCATCTGCATCGACCGTCAGCGTCCAGTGGCCCGGTGCAAAGCGGCGTTGCAGCGATGTCAGCCAGTCCATTCCAAAGCGCGCAGCGCGGTAACCTGATGCAGTTGCCCACACCGATGTGTCGGGTTGTCCGGCCAGCCATTCCGCTGTTCCGTCATCACTGTCGTTGTCCACAAAGATGAAATGCCCGACGCCCAGCGCGCGGTAATGTTTCATAAACCACGGCAGACGCATCATCTCGTTTCGCACTGTCGAAAAGAGCAGGATCTGTTCCTGGGTTACGCTGGCTGTCCGGTCAGCAACCGGTGTCAGATCACGGCGGGAGCGGAAGGCTCGCCACAGCAGGCGTTTGCGTCTCAGACGCAGTCTGTACCGGTTCAGGACTGTCCGCTTACCAGCCATCCGATGTCCCCTGACGAGCGCGTCACAGCGCCTTCTCAGGGTTTATTTGTCATAATGACCGTTCTGATGCCAGCGCCAGGCGTCGGCGATCATTGTCTCCATGGTCGAGCGCGTCGGTTTCCACCCGAGCTCTGCCTCGGCACGGGTCGAGCCGGATACAAGCCGCGTACAGTCACCGGGTCGCCTGTCGCCCTCGTTGAAGGGTACAGGGCGGTTGGTTACCGTGCGGCTGTGGTCCATGACCTCGCGCACAGAAAAGCCCGTACCGGTGCCCAGATTGAAAACCCGGGATCCCTTACCACTTTCGAGCCATTTCAGCCCGAGCACATGAGCATCCACAAGATCGCAGACATGCACATAGTCCCGGATGCATGTCCCGTCAGGCGTATCGTAATCGGTGCCGAATATCGTAAGCGCATCCCGCTTGCCGTCAATGGCGTCCAGCAACAGTGGCACCAGGTGCGTTTCCGGCCGGTGGAACTCGCCCACTTCGCCGTCGGGGTCTGCCCCCGCAACGTTGAAGTAGCGGAAAATCACATGGTTGAGCCCATGCGCAGCGTCAAAATCGCGAAGGATGTCCTCAATAGCGCGTTTTGACGCGCCATAAGCGTTGATCGGATGCTGTTCGCTGTTTTCATCAAGAACCACATTGTCCTGATCACCGTAGGTCGCGCAGGTGGAGGAGAAAACAAACTGCCGGCACCCGGATGCCGCCGCAGCCTCGATCAGGTTCAGAGAGCCCTGAACATTATTCCGCCAGTAGGTGCCTGGTTGCTGCATACTCTCGCCCACCTGGCTGAGTGCAGCAAAGTGCATGACAGCCGCAGGCTGCCACCTGGCAAAAACCTCTTCCAGCCGTGCCAGATCCAGCAGATCACCCTGTTCGAACGGTCCGAACCGCACGGCGTCCTGCCATCCGGTGACGAGATTATCGAAGGTGACCGGCGTGTATCCCGCGGCTTTCAGTGCTTTACATGCGTGCGAGCCGATATAGCCCGCACCACCGGTTACCAGAATATTGGTCATGGAGTGTCGCCTTACTCTGCCGCTTTGCCCATCGTGACAATATCATGCAGATATGCGGACAGGTCGTCACGCAGTTCGTCGCGCGCCAGACCAAACGCGACCGTCGCCTGGAGGAACCCGGATTTGGATCCACAGTCGAAACGCTGACCGGCGAAACGGTACCCGTAAACGCCGTTCTCGTTGTCGATCTCGCGCGCAATCGCGTCGGTCAGCTGGATCTCACCACCCGCGCCTGATTTGATATTGTGCAGGTTCTGCAGCACCGATGGCGACAGAATATAGCGGCCGATAACGGCAAGGTTTGATGGCGCTTCGCCTGCAGGGGGCTTTTCCACCATGCCTTTGACCCGCACCATCGCGCCCATGTCTTCGGAAATATCCAGCATGCCGTAAGACGACGTTTTTGCCGCCGGCACTTCCATCGCCGCCACCATATTGCCGCCGGTTTCCTCATAGGCTTCGGCCATCTGTTGCAGGCACGGCTTGTCAGCAGCAATCACATCATCCGGCAGGATAACAGCAAAAGGCTCATCACCGATCAGGCGGCGGGCGCACCAGACGGCGTGACCGAGGCCAAGAGCGCGGTGCTGACGGATATAGGCAATTGCGCCACTTTCCATGTTGGTGGTTTCCAGCGTCTCAAGCAGCTTTGTCTTGCCCTTGCGACGCAGTTCTTCCTCGAGCTGGGGCGCATGATCGAAATAATCTTCCAGCGCGCCTTTGCCACGGGACGTCACAAAAATGAATTCCTTGATCCCGGCGGCGCGGGCCTCGTCAATCGCGTACTGGATCAGTGGCCGGTCGACCAGCGTCATAATCTCCTTGGGAACAGATTTGGTGGCGGGCAAAAAGCGTGTACCCAGCCCCGCAACAGGGAAGATCGCTTTGGTTACCTTGCGTTTCATTACTCTTATCCTCATCACACATGTCGTCACTGTACCACAGAATCGCGTACCTGCGCTAACGGCTCTGCCGGACCATGCAATCAGAGCTTTACATCAGCTTTCCGGCGGACGCCCGGGGAAATGCAACATTTGTTTCTCATGCGCAGTATAGCGCCTGCCATGGCATAATTGTGGCAATCGGCTGCTATTGTTTCGGGAAACCCGGCCGGCGCATCAGTCGACACCCATTTCCTGCATCATTTTTTCAAGCCTCGGCACGTCTTCGGGGTTGTTAAGCTCCCAGAACTGGCGTCCCCGCGCGGACACCTCAACGCACAGGACGTGCCGTCCGTTTTCCAGAAACCGCAGCTGCTCCAGCCCTTCAAGACGTTCCAGCGGGCCTGTTTTCCAGCCCGGATAAGCAGCGAGCGCCGCGGGCCGGTAGGCGTAGACACCAACATGATGAAAAACGGGCGTTTCAGTTTCGTCACCCGTCCAGGCGCGCCCGGTATAGGGTATCACTTCCTTGGAAAAGTAGAGCGCCTGGCCGCCATCTCCGAAAACCGCAGTCGTTCCACCCACCCGTCCGGCCTGCCTGTCTTCGAGAAACCCGCTGAGAGTTGCGCCGTCGCAGCGCAGTACCGGCGTGGCAATCTCGGCATCCGGCGCGGCACGAAGTCCCGCCACGAGATCTTCGATGAACCAGTGTGGGGTCAGCGGAGCGTCACCCTGCAGGTTCACAACAATATCATAGTTCCCGCCCAGCTGTTCATGCGCTTCTGCACAGCGTTCCGTGCCATTGGCGCAATCAGGCGAGGTCATCACGACTTCGGCGCCAAAGGCTGCGGCCGCTTCTTTGATCCGGTCGTCGTCTGTCGCCACCACGACCCGGTCGACACCAGAGACAGACATGGCTGCACGCCAGCTGCGCTCGATCAGGCTCTGCGCCTGCCCCGAAGCGCCGCGCAGCATGGCCAGAGGTTTGCCGGGATAGCGCGACGAGGCATAACGGGCGGGGATGGCGATCAGAACAGACATCAGCCCGCTTTCAGTGTCACACCCGGCGCCGCGGCGATAAAGAAGGGGTTGGCGTAGCCTTCTTTGCCGTATTTCAGCGCTGTGTGATCATCAAAGCGTACCACGGCACCCCCTGCGCCACGGAGAACCGCATCTCCGGCTGCTGTGTCCCACTCCATTGTCCGGCCCAGTCGCGGATAGATATCAGCCTCGCCCGTTGCCACCAGACAGAATTTCAGAGAACTGCCTGCACTCTTCATATCCTGGACGGCGTATTTACTGATGTAGTCGTCTGTCGCCTGGTCGCGGTGAGACTTTGAGGCAACGACCAGCAGAGCCGAATTATCCGGATCAGAGACCTTTATCGGGGACAGTTCCCCCACAGCATCAAGCGCCAGATCACCGGTTTCCTCGACCGCGCGCCCGTCACTGTCTGTGTAAAACATGCGCCCTTTGGCCGGTGCATAGACCACGCCGCGTGTGGGCACGCCGTTCTCAACCAGTGCGATGTTGACGGTAAAGTCACCGCGTCTGTTGATGAATTCCTTGGTCCCGTCGAGCGGATCCACGATCAGAAAAGTATCACTGGTCTTGTCATGGGTTGCAGCCTGTTCTTCGGTCACGAGCAGAACATCGGGGAAAGAGGCGCGAAGGCCAGCCGAGATTATCGCATCCGCCGCTTCATCGGCTTCTGTGACCGGACTGGCATCTGATTTGACCTTTACGTCAAAGTCGTCCGCCTCGTAAATCTCCATGATACGTGCACCCCCAAGCAGCGCAAGTCTGCGCATCTCAGTCACTAACAGGCTGTAATCCATATATTTTATTCCCGAGCCGGCCTTTGTTGATCAAAACGATATTGCCCCTTATGCTGCCAGCCTAACGGAACAGCAAGAAATCCGTGCGAGACTGCCCTTAGACACGAGGCTCGGCAGACATGTTTCAGGCATCCCACAGACGGCAGGGCGCACTGTCCTCTGCGTTCACGATCCTTGCGCTGATCTACCACTCGGTGGTCCGCTCGGTGCGCAAGACCCATTCGAATGCCTTTCTGGCAATCGGGATCAACCTGCTGCAGGCAGTGATCTTTGTTGCGGCATTCTATGCGATGTTTGCGCTGCTCGGGCTCAAGGGCGCTGCGGTCCGGGGCGACTTTCTGCTGTACATTATGTCCGGCGTTTTTCTGTTCATGACGCATACCAAGGCCATGGGCGCTGTGTTCGGGTCCGAGGGTCCGGCAAGCCCGATGATGCAGCACGCCCCGATGAACACGATTGTCGCAATCGCGTCCGCCGCACTTGGGTCGCTCTATATCCAGCTGCTGTCCATGGCGGTGATTTTGTTTATCTATCACGTGGCGTGGACACCGATCAGTATCGACGACCCGTTCGCGGCTTTTGCGATGTTTATGCTCGCCTGGTTTACCGGTGTCGCCATCGGTCTTGTCCTGCTGGCACTCAAGCCATGGATGCCGCAGTTCGTGACGATCTTTAATACCATCTATCAGCGGGCCAATATGATCGCGTCAGGCAAGATGTTCGTGGCCAACGTCATGCCCGGGTACATGCTGGCCATGTTTGACTGGAATCCGCTTTTTCACTGCATCGACCAGGCGCGCGGATACATATTCATCAATTACGTCCCGCGTTACACGAACTGGGAATACGCGGTCATCGTTGGTCTCATTCTGGTGATGATCGGTCTGATGGGCGAATTTTACACCCGCCGTCATGCATCCATCAGCTGGAGCGCACGGCGCTGATGTCTGCCGGTCTTCACGCGGTTCCTGTGAGGTCCTGCGCGAGCATGAGAGCGTTGCCGTCAGGATCATAGAACGTCGCGGTTTTCACCATGCCCTCGATCACTTCTGTGGGCCCGTCAAAACCCACTCCTGCCGCCTCTAGCGCTGACCGCGCACTTTCAATGTCTGCGACCCCGAATACCGGTACCGTATTGCCCGGCGCAGGTTCGGCCTGTTCTCCGAATCCGATTGTGACGCCCGCTGTCAGTGTGCCCATCTCGCTCCAGCCCGCTTCGTCAGCGTGGTAAAGAAGCTCAAAACCCAGCATCTCGTGATACCAGTCAGCACTCCTGTGGCGGTCTCTTACTGACATCGCGAGAGTGATGGTGCTTTCGAGATTCGCGACCGGCACAGGCTTTCCTTTCGACATAAAATATAGTTACTATACTTTATGGACATAAAGCAACTTGTCAAGATTACCTCGCGATCATGGTCCCTGCATATTCTCGCAAGCCTGAACGCAGGTGTACCCGGACGGCAGGCGCCTTTGATTGCCGCAACCGGTGCAGGGCGCACGGCCTTTGTACAAAGCATTTCCCACCTTGTTGATCTGGGGCTGCTGGAGCGCAATCCGGGGCATGGCCATCCTCTGCGCCCCGAGTTCCGGCTGACCAGAGACGGTTTGGCGGCTGGTGACATGGCAGCACACGTCCTGACAATCGGACAGGAAGACGGCGCTCCGGACCTGTTGCGCCGCATGTGGACAATCCCGGTGCTGGCCGTGTGTCAGGAGCCGCGATATTTCAGCGACATCAGAACTGATCTGGCGCCTGTCACTGACCGTGCGCTGTCACAGACCCTGAAAAACCTGCACGCAAGAAACTGGCTGCAGCGGAATACGGACGCATCACTTCACCCGCCGAGACCGGCATATATGGCTACAAATGCAGGCGTCGCCATCGGACGGGCTGCGCAGGTACTGACCCGTTGACGCCGGGCTATGTCACAACGCGCAGCGTCAGGTTCAGCCGCCCGCCGTTTTCAAGCAGGGACGACGAGCCATAGCGGATCCGGTCCACACCATGATAAGCGAGGCGCGCTGCGCCGCCCATCACCACCACATCTCCGCTCTCCAGCCAGATGGACTGCGTTTTGCCTCCCCGTTCCGTGCCACCCATACGGAACAACCCGTCATCGCCCAGCGACACCGAAACAACCGGCCAGACAAACCCGGCTTCGTCCTTGTCCTGATGCAGGCCCATCCGTGCACCTTCGCCGTAATAATTGATCAGACAGCTTTCCGGCAGGCGATCTGATCCGGACACATCCCGCCAGATATCCAGAACCGCTTCCGGAACAGGTGGCCATGCCGTACCGGACGGATGCGTTCTGCTGTAGCGGTACCCCGAACGGTCGGTGATCCAGCCAAAATCACCCGCAGCCGTCATCCGCACTGACATAGGCTTTCCCCGCGGTGTCACCGGCGCAAAAAACGGAGCGTCACGCACCACGTCCCGCAGCTCTCCGACAAGGGCTTCGCAGGCGCTTTTGTTAAGGAAACCTTTATAAATTGTGAAACCTGCGATGCTCATTTGCATCATTCCCACCCCTCATGGCCGTCATTGACGAAATTTCTTCCGGATTCCCTCCGGGCGGCGCTCTCAAAGGTTGCAGGGCCGCTGGCCCCTCCTTATATACCCTGCGAACCGCATGAGGCGACCCGCTTCATGTGTAAACAGATCGGGATCAGGGCGCCGAAACGGGTCCGCGTTCCGTGTCATCGCCTTTAGTTTTAAGAGGGATCAGAAAATGGCCAAAGTGATCGGTATCGACCTTGGAACCACAAACAGCTGCATCGCCATCATGGACGGATCGCAGCCGCGTGTTATTGAGAACGCCGAAGGTGCACGGACGACACCTTCGATCGTCGCTTTCACGGATGAGGAGCGACTGGTAGGCCAGCCGGCGAAACGCCAGGCGGTTACCAACCCCGACAACACAATCTTCGGCGTCAAGCGCCTGATCGGCCGTCGCAACGACGACGCAGATCTTGCCAAAGACAAGAAAAACCTCCCCTTTGCGGTTATCGACGGTGGTAACGGCGATGCATGGGTTGAGGCCAGAGGCGAGAAGTACTCGCCCTCGCAGATTTCTGCATTCATCCTCGGTAAAATGAAAGAGACCGCCGAGAGCTACCTCGGTGAAGAAGTGACGCAGGCGGTTATCACCGTTCCCGCGTATTTTAACGACGCACAGCGTCAGGCCACCAAAGACGCGGGCAAAATTGCCGGCCTCGAAGTGCTGCGGATCATCAACGAGCCGACGGCTGCTGCTCTGGCTTATGGCCTCGACAAAGAGAACACACAGACAATCGCTGTCTATGACCTTGGCGGCGGTACGTTTGACGTCACCATCCTGGAAATTGACGACGGCCTGTTTGAGGTAAAGTCCACCAACGGTGATACCTTCCTGGGCGGTGAAGACTTTGACATGCGCATCGTCAACTATCTCGCCGGTGAGTTCAAAAAAGAGCATCAGGTGGACCTGACGCAGGATAAGATGGCCCTGCAGCGTCTGAAAGAAGCTGCCGAGAAGGCCAAAATCGAACTGTCCAGCTCAAGTCAGACTGAGATCAACCAGCCGTTTATCTCGATGGGCTCCAATGGCCAGCCGCTGCACATGGTAATGAAGCTGACCCGCTCCAAACTGGAAAGCCTGGTCGGTGACCTGATCAAATCCTCGATGAAGCCCTGCCAGGCGGCGCTCAAGGACGCGGGCCTGTCCCCGTCTGACATCGACGAGGTTGTCCTCGTCGGTGGTATGACGCGGATGCCCAAAGTGGTCGAGGAAGTGACCAAATTCTTTGGCAAGGAGCCGCACAAGGGTGTGAACCCCGACGAGGTTGTGGCCATGGGCGCGGCCATTCAGGCAGGTGTTCTGCAGGGTGACGTCAAAGATGTTGTTCTGCTCGACGTCACACCACTCTCGCTGGGTATCGAAACCCTGGGCGGTGTGTTCACGCGGCTGATCGATCGCAACACAACAATCCCGACCAAGAAATCTCAGATCTTCTCGACGGCTGAAGACAACCAGAACGCTGTGACCATCCGGGTTTTCCAGGGTGAGCGCGAGATGGCGTCTGACAACAAAATCCTTGGTGCCTTTAATCTGGAAAACATCCCGCCGGCCCCGCGCGGTATGCCACAGATCGAAGTAACCTTTGACATCGACGCCAACGGCATTGTGTCGGTCGGCGCCATGGACAAGGGCACCGGCAAAGAGCAGAAGATCACGATCCAGGCTTCCGGTGGCCTGTCAGATGACGATATCGATAAAATGGTCAAGGACGCGGAAGAGAATGCCGAGGCCGACAAGGCCCGCCGCGAACTCATCGAAGCGAAAAACCAGGCTGAGAGCCTGATCCACTCGACCGAAAAATCGATGGAAGAGCATGCTGACAAGGTTGATCCGACAACGATCGAAGCGATCGAACTGGCGATTGCGGCGCTCAAGGATGAGCTGGAAACAGACAACGTGGACAAGATCAAGTCCGGCATCCAGAACGTAACAGAAGCCGCAATGAAACTTGGTGAGGCCATTTATAAGGCCGCTCAGGAAGACGGCGAGGATGCGCCCGAAGCAGCCGACGAGCCGCGTGCAGATGACGACGACATCGTTGATGCCGAGTTCGAGGATCTTGACGACGACAAGCGCGCATAAGAAACGCGTGGTCCGGAACCCCAGCATAGGCCGACCCCCCGGGTCGGCCTGTCACGTTCCGGAGAGGGGACATTACCATGGCAAAACGTGACTACTACGAAGTGCTTGGCGTCGCCAAAGGGGCCTCGGCTGACGAGATCAAAAAGGGCTACCGTACAAAAGCCAAAGAGCTGCATCCTGACAGGAACGCCGACAATCCACAGGCCGAAGCACAGTTCAAAGAAGCAAATGAGGCCTACGAAGTCCTCAAGGACGCTGAGAAAAAGGCTGCCTATGACCGGTTCGGTCATGCCGCATTCGAAGGCGGCATGGGCGGCGGCGGCGGAAGGCCGGGCGGCGGATTCGGCGGCGGTGGCCAGGGCGATTTTTCATCTGCGTTCTCCGATGTGTTCGACGATCTCTTCGGAGATTTCATGGGTGGCCAGCGTGGCGGTGGTGGTGGACGACGCGCCTCACGCGGCTCCGATCTGCGCTACAACATGCGCATCGAACTTGAAGAAGCCTTCTCGGGCATTCAGAAGACCATCAACGTTCCGACATCGGTCAGCTGTTCGGGCTGTAATGGCTCGGGCTCGGAGGGTGGCTCCGAGCCGGCTTCCTGTCCGACATGCTCAGGCATGGGTAAAGTCCGTGCCCAGCAGGGTTTCTTTACCGTCGAACGGACCTGCCCCACGTGTTCCGGCCTTGGTCAGATCATCAAGAATCCCTGTAAATCCTGCCAGGGCGCCGGCCGTGTCGAGAAAGAGCGTGCGCTGAACGTCAATATCCCTGCCGGCGTCGAGACTGGGACCCGTATTCGCCTCGGCGGCGAAGGCGAGGCAGGTATGCGCGGTGGACCGTCCGGTGATCTCTACATCTTCATCGATGTCGCCGATCACGAGCTTTTTCAGCGCGAAGGCACGAACCTCTACTGCCGCGTTCCTGTATCCATGGCCAAAGCGGCGCTGGGCGGATCAATCGAGGTACCGACAATCGATGGCGGCCGGGGACGTGTGCAGATTCCCTCAGGCAGCCAGTCTGGTCGTCAGATGCGCCTGAGGTCAAAAGGGATGCCGGCCCTGCGCGGTGCCGGAACCGGCGATATGTTCATCGAACTCGCTGTGGAAACGCCCGTTAATCTGACAGCGCGGCAAAAGGAAATCCTTCAGGAATTCGATGACCTGTCCGAGGACAACAACCCGGAATCCTCAAGCTTCTTTTCCTCTGTGAAAAGCTTCTGGGATTCCATGAAGGGCTGACACCATCGTTCGTCGCAGACACCGAACCGGCAGGAACTAACCCCTGCCGGTTTTTCTGTGCGGACCACTACCTCAGCCAGACTTCCACACGCCTGTTGGTCAGCCGACCCCATTCGCTCGTGTCACAGGCAACCGGCATTGCCTCGCCAAACGCGTCAACACGAAGCTCAGCCCGGGCGCTGTCAAATGTCTCGGCCGCATCCAGGACAGCGCGGCGTACAGTTTCTGCCCGCCGCAGGGCAATTGACTGGTTGGCCAGAGCGCTTCCATCGCCATCGCTGAACCCGACAAAAAGAAGTTCACGCGAATCGTAACGTCCCCGCTCCAGGGCTTCGGCCAGCCGCACAACGTTCGACCGGGACTGTGCATCAAGTCGCGCGGAGCCGGTTTCAAATCGGAATGACGTTGTCAGCCGTTTCCTTGGGCTGAGAACAGAGATCATGCGTTTCAAAACCTCGAGCGTGATTTCCGGACCAGCTGCATCAATCGCATTGGCGAGCCGGTTTCCCTGCAGTTCCAGGGACACAAGCTCGGGTGCCTGATCCACAAACCCGGACCGGCGGATCACCAGCTGTGCCGCAGAGGAAGTAGCAAACGCCAGAAACTCCCGCCCTGTGCGCGGCAAACGCCGGGCAGGACGGTACAGGAACATCGGTGCGGTCAGTGGGTAGTCTTCGGTTTTGATGGTCTGGCGACCTGCCACGAGGTTACGGCCGCAGCCTCCCCGCAGTGACAGAACCTGTGCCCTGCCGGTCTCCGCATAACTGGTAATGCCCAGCCCGAAAGGGTCTGCGACCACAGCGCGCGCCAGGTCCTCTCCGAGCGCGAACCTCCTGATATCACCGGTCTGCTCGAGTGACGAACGCGCCATCACCTGCCGCTCAAAGGCCTGTGCGAGGCCGGTTTCCGCATCCGGTGCATAGAGCGTTATCGGTGAATCCGGTCCGCCCAGGGCCGACCAGTTCCGGATTTCACCTGCATAAATCCGTGCAAGTTCTGTCAGGGACACTGATCGCACCGGGTTGTCTGGCGCCACCACGGGCACAACGGCGTCCAGTGCCAGAACACGCGCGCGTCGTGCATCCGCGACATCGCCCATTCCGGCCTCAAGTGCCCGATCCCGCTCGCCGGCACGGATTTCGCGAAGCGCCATCACGATATCCGCTTCATTTGCCAGCAGGTCTGCAAATCCTTCATCGGTGTTGGTCAGCCGAAAGAAAAACCGCGCAATTACACGATCCGAATCCGGGTCTGTCAGACTGTAGCTTCTGTGCGACGCATCCTGCGTTTCCCGCGTGACGTTGTATCCGTTTCGCTGCGCAAAGGTTTCGATCAGCGCCGGCACCATGACCGTTCCCATCGAAGCTGCGCCGGAAATACGTATCTCGGCAACGTAGTCCTCGAGGCTCGGACAGGCAGGTCCGTCACAGGTGACACCGGACCCGTCAACAGTCAGTTCGCCGTAGATCGTATCGATGCGATAAAGTTCGCCATCAAAGCCCAGCAACGTGCCGGACAGTTCCACTTCTCCGTCGCGGGACGTCAGTGTCACATCCTCGGCACCCAGCGGCCGGCACAGCGCAAAAAGAAAAAGTGCAGCGCAAAACGCTGCACGCAGGAGTGTCATGAAATGGCCTCGCAGCGGATCAGTTGCTGGCGAGTTTCAGGTCTCCGAGCGGGTTTTTCAACACCAGAAAGTCACCCACTGCTTCGCAGGACGGGACATCGATGCTGAGATCACTGACTTCAGGCAGACCGCCGCGGAAAACCTTTACCGCCGTTGCGGATACCGTCGTACCGCAGTTGGCGGCAGTGACTTCTGTTTCGATGCTGAGATCAACGGCGCCCACAGCTCGGGAAACTGCAACCGGATACGTATAGATCTCGCTGACCAGGTGGTCTTTGTCACCTGGCTGACCAAGCACCGTCATAAACCCACCAACACCGTCGTTGACAGCCGATGCATCACGCGGTGCGCCGGACCAGACGTGTCCGTCGTCGCCATATGACGCGCCGAATTCACGCGCGTGGATCTGAATGCCTGTTTCGCCCACGCCCTGAATAAGGACACGGTCATAAAGTGCGATCGTCGGCACAGATGTGCTGGCCGTAGCTGATTTACCGTTTTCGAAAGAAATGGAGAACTCTGCATCGCTCTTCAGCGCCGGAATAACCACGCTCAGTTTACCATCGTCTGACAGTTTCTCGTCAAATACGATGCTCTGGTGAGTGATTGTCACTATCTGTCCGGCAAAACACGCGGCCTTGATATCCACACTTACCATTGCCCCCGGAAGGGGTTGTGCCGTGGCAGAAACAGGGCAGCCAGAGCGGATTGTATACTGAGGTCCGGGGGCCAGTGGCGCTGGTTCCTCGAAAACGGCGGGTTCGGCCGTGGCTGTTCTGGTTACAGCCTCGGGAAGCTCTGCGGAAGTGAGCGTAATGTCATGAACGTCCAGAACCGGACCGTCAGCTGCGGGATCGGCAGCTTGTGACAGCCGTTCCACCGACGAAAGCCCGACTGTGATCACGCTGTTCTGCGCGACCTGTACATGGTCTCCATATCGCTGCTGAGCTGCATCGCCGCTCTGCATAACGAAACCAATGCCCAGCGCACATGCCAGTGTTCCAGCCGCGGTCATGATTTCTGTCTTGTGAGACATATTTCGATCCTCTTCCACCTGTTAAGAATGGTTAATAGATCGTAAACAGGGCTCACTTATGACGGGTATTGGGAGTCATTCAGGCAACAAAAAGGCAAACTGCTCAGACGAGACGCCCATGACAGTGCTTGAATTTCTTGCCGGATCCACATGGGCATGCCTCATTTCTGCCCGGATTCCCCCACGTCGAAGGGTCATCTTCGACAAAACCCTCTGCCGCATTCTCAGGATCTCCTTCAGAAACCACCGGATCAGCTGACAAAGTTGTTCCCGACGCAGAAACGACTGTACCGGCCGCTGCGGCTGCAGCCGCAGCCTGCTGTGCCCTGATCTGCTCGATGAGCTGCTCGCGTTCTTCATCTGTCAGCGGCTGAATCTGAGCAAGCTTCTGTGTGACATCTTCCCGAAGACTGTCGAGCATGCTTTCGAAAAGCTGGAACGACTCGTTTTTATATTCATTCAGCGGGTCACGCTGCGCATAGCCACGGAAACCGACAACCGAACGCAGATGCTCGAGTGTCAGCAGATGGTCCCGCCACTTGGCGTCAATGGCCTGCAGCAGCAGCTGCTTTTCGATATTGCGCATGTTCTCCGGGCCGAACTTTCCGGCCTTCTCGGTCATATAGGCGTCAGACGCCTCGACCAGACGCTCGCGGATCACCTCGTCATCGGCGCCTTCTTCCTCGGCCCAGTCGGTGACGGGCACGTCAATGCCCAGCTGTTCACGCGTTGCCACAAGCAGTCCGTCAGCGTCCCACTGGTCAGCATAGGTGTTTGGCGGCAGATAGGTGTCGATCAGATCATCAATAACCTGATGGCGCATGTCCGTCGTTATTTCTGACAGATCTTCTGCTTCCATAATCTCGCGGCGCTGCCCGAAAACCACTTTCCTTTGTTCGTTCATCACATCGTCGAACTTGAGCAGCTGCTTGCGGATATCAAAGTTGCGGCCTTCAACCTTGGCCTGCGCACGTTCAAGAGACTTGTTGACCCACGGGTGTACAATGGCCTCGCCTTCCTTGAGACCAAGGGTCTTGAGCACTTTCTCAAGGCGTTCGGACCCGAAAATACGCATCAGATCGTCTTCGAGGCTGAGATAGAATGACGACCGGCCCGGATCACCCTGACGACCGGAACGTCCGCGCAGCTGGTTGTCGATCCGCCTGCTTTCGTGGCGTTCGGACGCCAGAACATAAAGCCCGCCTGCAGCAAGCACTTTCTCTTTCTCGTCGGCGTGCGCGGCCTCGATACGGGTCCGCAGGTCTTCGGGGTCGGCTTCGGGGTCGGCAGTCAAAGCATCCATGACCTGAAGATCAACGTTGCCGCCAAGCTGAATGTCAGTACCGCGACCCGCCATGTTTGTGGCAATCGTTACGGCACCCAGTTTGCCCGCATCTGCCACAATCTGTGCTTCCTGCTCGTGCTGGCGTGCGTTCAGAACATTGTGCTGAATATCCGCGGCCGTCAGCATGTTGCTGAGCATCTCAGACTTTTCGATCGACGTGGTGCCGACAAGAACCGGCTGGCCTTTTGCATGGCTCTCCTTGATCTGTTCGATCATGGCGTCATACTTTTCACGGGCCGTGCGAAAAACCTGATCGTCCTCGTCAACGCGGGCGATGGGTCGGTTGGTCGGAACCTCGACCACACCCAGGCCATAAATTTCCATGAATTCTTCGGCCTCGGTCAGCGCCGTACCGGTCATGCCCGCCAGCTTGTTGTAGAGGCGGAAGTAATTCTGGAACGTCACAGAGGCGAGTGTGACGTTCTCGGGCTTGATGGAAACGTCCTCTTTTGCCTCAATCGCCTGGTGCAGACCATCCGACAGGCGCCTGCCCGGCATCATCCGGCCGGTGAATTCGTCAATCAGAACAATTTCGTCGTCACGGACGATATAATCCTTGTCGCGCATGAACAGTTTGTGCGCACGCAGACCCTGGTTGATGTGGTGCACGATGGTCGTGCTTTCAGGGTCGTAAAGCGACTGACCCTCTTCCAGCAGCTCATTGCTGCGCAACAGGTCTTCGAGGAACTCGTTCCCCTCGTCGGTGAACGTCACATTCCGGGTTTTCTCATCAAGTTCGAAATGCTCGTCCTGCAGCGACGGGATTACCTTGTCGATGGTGCGGTACATATCCGACCGGTCCTGCGACGGCCCCGAAATGATCAGCGGCGTCCGGGCCTCGTCGATCAGAATACTGTCGACTTCGTCAACGATGGCAAAGTTATGTTTCTTCTGGAAAATCTGGCTGAGCTCCGACCGCATGTTGTCGCGGAGATAGTCAAACCCAAGCTCATTATTTGTGGCGTAGGTGATATCGCTTTCGTAGGCGACGCGTTTTTCTTCCTCGGGCATGTTGGAATAGGCAACGCCGGTTGTCATGCCGAGAGCAGAGAACACATTCCCCATCCATGCAGCATCACGCCGTGCGAGATATTCGTTGACCGTCACCACGTGCACACCGTCACCGGTGAGCGCGTTCAGATAAGCCGCGAATGTCGCCGTCAGTGTTTTACCTTCACCGGTCTTCTGTTCGGCAATGTTGCCCTGATGCAGAAACACCGCGCCCATCAGCTGGGTATCAAAGGCCCGCAGGCCCAGTGAACGGCGGGCCGCCTCACGGCAGTTGGCAAAGGCCTCTGGCAGCAGAGCGTCGAGGCTCTCACCCTCTCTGGCACGCTGGCGCAGGGTTTCGGTCTTTGCGATGATCTCTTCGTCCGAGAGTTTCTCGAACTCAGGCTCAAGACTGTTGATCTGCGCGATCAGGGGCCGGGTCGCTTTAATCTTGCGGTCATTGGGCGTGCCAAAGACTTTTTTTGCTATTGTTCCGATACCCAGCATGCGTTCTCCAGCCGAAGTGTTTGTGTCAGGCGCTGATCTGCTTGCTCGTCCGCGGCGCAGCCCATAGAAATAATGTGAACGCCAGCCTCTTGTGGCGCCCATAGGGCGATGTAAGGGTCACGCCAAACCGTGTCAATGTCGCGCCCCGTCGTGACCCTGTTCCAGGACCAAAACATGTTTAAACATCGCAGAACCCTCACATCTGCCGCACTTGTTGCACTGCTCACCCTGCCCGTCAGCGCGCAGGACAATGCGGCAACCGATCCGGCTGCAGAACCCGATGCCTCAACCGTTGTGGCAACGGTTGGCGATACCGATATCACTCTGGGTCATATGATCGCCGCAACATCACTTCTCCCGCCCGAATACCAGCAACTGGAAGACGACGTTCTGTTTGAGGGTATTCTTCAGCAGCTGGTGCAGCAGGAAGCCCTGGCGCAGACGTTCCGCGAACAACTTCCTGCGAAGCTGGCGCTTCAGCTGGAAAACGAAAAACGTGCGCTGGTGGCCCGTAAGGTCGTTGAGGATGCGGTCGAGGCACGACTGACCGAAGAAGACATCGCAGCGCTCTACGACGAGCAGTACGGCGACATCGAACCCGAAGAAGAATACAACGCCTCGCACATTCTGGTCGCCACGGAGGAAGAAGCGCTTGCAGTGATCGAAGAGATCAACAATGGCGGCGATTTCGCCGAAACCGCGCGCGAATTTTCGACCGGACCTTCCGGCCCGGGCGGCGGATCGCTGGGCTGGTTCGGCACCGGTATGATGGTACCGTCTTTTGAAGCCGCTGCAATCGCGCTGGACGTGGGCGAGGTCTCTGGCCCGGTCGAGACACAGTTCGGATGGCACGTCATCCGCCTGAACGAAGTGCGCGCCAAGAACATCCCGACGCTTGAGGATGTCCGCGCTGATCTGGAACAGAACCTGACCCAGAAGATTGCATCCGAGTTTCTGGAAGAAATCACAAATGAGGCTGAGGTCGTCTCGGGAGAGGGCAGCGATATGGACCGTGCATTCCTGCGTCGCACGGACCTGCTGTCGGAGTAACTGATATGGCCGGATCACTGCCCGTTTCTCCGCTCGCACCGTCGGGTTTCCCGGAGCTGCCCATCGTTGATGGCGTGCGTTTTGCGACAGTGGCTGCGGGGGTCAGATACACCGGCAGAACAGATGTTATGCTGGCAACACTTGATGCGGGTACCGTCATCGCCGGTGTGTTCACCCGGTCGGCCACGCGGTCCGCACCTGTGCTCGACTGTCAGGCAAAACTGGGCGGTTCGTCTGACAAACCAGCAGCGATTCTGGTCAACTCGGGCAATTCAAACGCCTTTACCGGCCGCAACGGCACAGAGTCTGTGCGTGCGATCACCGAAACCACCGCGCACGTCTGTGGTGTACCGGAGGAGCGGGTCTTTACTGCGTCAACAGGCGTCATCGGCGAGCCGCTGCCACACGACCGGATCACCTCGAAAATAGAAGAGCTGGCCGGCGCGCTTGCGCCTGACGGAATTGATGCCGCCGCCAGGGCTATTATGACCACCGACACCTTTCCCAAAGGCGCGGGAACAACGGTCAGGATTGACGGCAAGATGGTGCGTATAGCAGGGATCGCAAAAGGGTCCGGCATGATAGCGCCCGATATGGCCACGATGCTCGTCTATATCTTTACCGATGCGCGGATACCCCAGGACGAGCTGCAGGCATTGGTTTCTGCACATAACGAAGTCACGTTCAACAGCATCACCGTGGACAGTGATACCTCGACCTCGGATACTCTGCTGGTGGCGGCCACCGGTCAGTCGGGTGCTGACGTGTCCGGGAATGACGCATTTTCCACGGCGCTGCATGGTGTTATGCGCGATCTGGCCCATCAGGTCGTGCGGGATGGCGAAGGCGCCAGCAAATTTGTGGAAATAACGGTGTCGGGCGCACTGAACGACAGGGATGCGCGCATTCACGCACTGTCCATTGCGAACTCCCCGCTGGTCAAAACAGCAATTGCGGGCGAGGATCCGAACTGGGGGCGCGTTGTCATGGCCGTCGGAAAATCGGGGGCGGCTGCCGACCGCGACCGCCTTGCGATCAGGTTCGGGAATGTCATCGTTGCGGAAAACGGCTGGGTCAGCCCGGATTATAACGAAGCTGAAGCGGCGGCGCACATGAAAAAGCAGGACCTTCTGATATCAGTTGATATCGGGCTGGGTGATGGTTCTGCTACTGTCTGGACCTGTGATCTGACTCATGGCTACATTGAAATCAATGCGGATTATCGCTCCTGATCTGCTGACAAGGGACTGGCAATGAAAACTGTGCTGGTATCGGCCGTCGCGCTGATCGACGTGGATGGGCGGGTGCTGCTGGCGCAACGACCCGAAGGCAAATCCATGGCCGGGCTGTGGGAATTTCCAGGCGGCAAGGTTGAAGCCGGAGAAACACCCGAAGCTGCGCTCATCCGCGAACTGGAAGAAGAGCTGGGTATCAACACCTGGCAGTCCTGTCTGGCCCCGCTTACGTTTGCCAGCCACAGCTATGAAAACTTTCATCTCCTGATGCCACTTTTCGCCTGTCGAAAGTGGGAAGGCACTCCGGTTTCACGCGAAAACCAGGCGCTGAAATGGGTACGCCCGAACGAGCTCAGGAGCTATCCGATGCCCGAAGCGGACATTCCGCTTATCCCGATACTGCGTGACTGGCTCTAATCGGCGGATTTTTTCCCATTTATGAACAAAATCGTAATAATTCAAATTTTGTTTATGGATTATTAATCAAATTCTTCTAGTTTTAGGTGAAGTTTTTCTGGGGAGAAAAATATGCTTCGCACCATCACTATCGGGAGTGCGGTTTCTGTACAGGGCATCTTTGTCAGGGACCTGCCTGATGGACGTATTGTCGTCAAAGTCGACGACGATACATACACTGGCAAGCCTGTGGCCCGGAATGCAGACAAACTGCATTAAGGATCGTTAAGCGAAAAAGAAAGGGACGGTGAATTTCACCGTCCCTGTTTTTTTGTGCTGCGTCTGACTGTCAGGTCAGAGTACGGGTAATCTCTTCACGCTCGAAGATCTCGATCACATCGTCCGCACGGATATCATCGTAGTTCTCGAACGCCATACCGCACTCCTGTCCGGACTGCACTTCGGCGACTTCATCCTTGAAGCGCTTGAGCGTTTTCAGCGTGCCCTCGTGGATTACAACGTTGTCGCGCAGCAGACGTACGCCCGCAGAGCGTCGCGCCACACCTTCAGTTACAAGGCAACCGGCGACTTTGCCGACGCCTGTGACTTTAAAGACTTCCTTGATGGTCGCGTATCCGATGAAGTTCTCGCGGATTTCCGCGCTCAGCAGGCCGGAGGCTGCGGCTTTTACATCGTCCACCAGATCATAGATCACCGAATAATAGCGGATCTCTACACTTTTCTGGTTCGCTGTGTTCCGTGCCGAGGCATTGGCCCGAACGTTAAAGCCCATGATCGGTGCGCCGGACGCTTCGGCAAGACCGACGTCCGTTTCCGTGATCGCGCCCACACCCGAGTGCAGCACGCGCACGCGCACCTCGTCGTTGCCGATCTTTTCCATCGCCTGGACGATCGCTTCGGCAGAACCCTGCACATCGGCTTTGACCAGAATGGGCAGTTCCGACACGTTCTCGTCCGCCTTGGCATTTGCCATCAGCTGTTCGAGCGTTGTCGCAGCACCCGCGGCCGCACGTTTGTCTTTGGCCGCATTGGCACGGTATTCCGCGATCTCACGGGCCTGCGCTTCGGTTTCGGTGACATTCAGCACGTCGCCTGCTTCGGGTGTCCCGTTCAGACCAAGCACCTCTACCGGAACCGACGGACCAGCTTCTTTGACACGGTCGCCCTTGTCGTTGATCAGCGCGCGCACCTTGCCGTACTGTTCGCCGACAACAAAGATATCGCCCTGTCGCAGCGTACCGTTCTGGACCAGAACGGTGGCAACGGGCCCACGCCCCACATCCAGCTGCGCCTCGATGACGGCGCCCTGCGCCGCACGGTCCGGGTTTGCCTTGAGCTCGAGAATCTCGGCCTGAAGCGCAATTGCCTCAAGCAGTTCGTCCAGACCCTGGCCCGAAATCGCTGAAACCTCCACGTCCTGCACTTCGCCGGACATCTTCTCGACGATCACTTCGTGCTGCAGCAGATCAGTCCGGACCTTGTCCGGATTGGCGTCGGGCTTGTCGACCTTGTTGATCGCCACGATCATCGGCACCTCGGCCGCTTTCGCGTGGTTGATCGCCTCGATCGTCTGCGGCATGACCGCATCATCGGCAGCCACCACCAGAACAACAATGTCCGTGACCTGCGCACCGCGCGACCGCATCGACGTAAACGCGGCGTGGCCGGGTGTATCCAGGAAGCTCAGCAGCTGACCACCGTCAGTTTTCACCTGATAGGCACCGATGTGCTGGGTGATTCCACCAGCTTCACCGGCGACAACCTTGGCATTCCGGATCGCATCCAGCAGCGATGTCTTACCATGGTCAACGTGACCCATGATGGTGATAACAGGGGGACGGGATTTCAGATCTTTTGCGTCGTCCTCGATCTCTTTGATCACATCCTCAACATCGGCGTCCGAAACACGCACGACCTTATGGCCGAATTCCTCGACGATAAGCTCGGCGGTGTCCTGATCAATGGTCTGGTTCTGCGTCACCATCATGCCGTTCTGCATCAGCGCCTTGACCACGGCCCCAACCTTCTCGGACATCCGGTTTGCAAGCTCGGAGACGACAATCGCCTCGGGGACCTGCACATCGCGCATGACCTTCTCACGCTCGACCTGACCGCCCATCGCTTTCTGGCGGGCACGTTCCTGCTTGCGTTTCATCGCAGCCATCGAGCGCTGACGCCCACCTTCGCCGCCGGCGAGAGCCTGGTTCAGCGTCAGTTTTCCGGACCGACGGTTGTCGTCGCCACCCTTGCCGCCGCGTTTGTTGTCGCGCTCGCGTTCCTGCTTGCGTGGTGCGGGATCGGGCGCTTTGTTGCTTGTCGGACGCTGAACAACGGGTTCAGGTGCCGGCGCGGCTGCAGCTTTTGCAGCGGCCTCAGCCTCTTCCTGCCGGCGTTTGTCTTCCTCGGCCTTGGCCCTGAGGCTTTCCTCGCGCTCGCGTTCTTCGCGTTCCTTGGCTTCCTGCTCGGCACGACGGCGCTCGCGCTCTTCTGCGCGGGCCTTCTCTTCGGCTTCGCGCGCCGCAGATTCCTCAACCTCACGCGCCTTCGCAGCCTGAACGGCCTTCAGCCGACGCTCCATCTCCGCGTCACTGATACCAGCGGGGCGCCGAGACGGATCACCCGTCGCCGCAGAACCACTGCCACCGGATTTCGCGGCACCCGCTTTGGGCACCACAACGCGTTTGCGTTTGGTCTCAACCACGACGTTCTTGGTCCGTCCGTGGCTAAAGCTCTGCTTTACGTTGCCCGGACGCGCGCCGCCGCGCAGACCCAATGTTTTTTTGCCGTCAGTATCGCTCATGAAGCTCGTCTATCCTTTCGGGTGGCCGTTACCACCCTCGTTTTTGCGCACGCCTTTAAGTCTTTGGGCTTCCTCTACAACACGTTGCGTGAGTCCACCAGAGGCGAGCGCCCCATGTATCACAGTTTGGCGTCCGAATGCCAAACCCAATTCGTCAGCCGTCAGCCAGCCAATATACGTTCCGAAATGCGGCGTGCTCAGTTTCGACTTGCCGCGCCCCGATCCGTCGCTGGCCTGGATCAGCACCTCTGCCTCTTCCATCTGCAGCCAGCTTTTCACTTTCTCATAGCCCGCCACGGCTTTTCCGGCTTTACGCTGGAGCGAAATCAGCTCCACGACGCGATGCGCCAGTTGCCGCTCAACTTCTTCAACCAGCGTATCCGGCACGCTGACCTGTGCCTTTGCGCCCCGCGAGAACAGACGTTTCTTTGCCGCCGTCTCAAGAGCCCCACGATCCGCTGCTACCCAGATACCACGACCAGGCAGCTTGCCCAGAATATCGGGAACAACCTGATTGTCCGGCCCGACCACAAAACGGATCAGTCCATGTTTTGGCTGCACCTCACCTGTGGCGATGCACTTGCGCGAAGGACCGTCAGACCGGTCTTTGGGAGCGCCACCGCGACCCATCAGGTGACCCCGAGGCCTGAGATCAGACCTCGGATTCCTCCGCTTCTTCTTCGGCGTCAGCTTCTTCAGCGTCAGCCTCGAGATCGGCAGGGTCCACCCAGCCCAGCAGGACACGGGCCGTCATGATCAGCTGTTGTGCTTCCTCAAGCGAAACGTCAAAGGGCTCCAGCACGCCATCGTCCTTGACGCGTTCCCCGTCGACCGTGGTCCAGCCGCCGGCCAGCTCCCAGTCGGCGCAGGTTGCAAAGTCCTCAAGCGTTTTCACGTCGTCTTTGGCCAGCGCTTCAATCATCTGGGGTGTCAGACCCTCAAATTCAACCAGGCTGTCCTCGACACCCATGCTGCGGGCGTTTTCCAGCGCTGCCTTGTTCTGTGCTTCCAGCACATCGCGGGCACGCGCCTGCAGTTCGTTGGCGGTGTCTTCGTCCACACCGTCGATCACCAGCAGTTCGTCCAGCTCGACATATGCAACTTCTTCGAGGTTCGAGAACCCTTCCGAAACAAGCAGTTGCGCAAAGAACTCGTCGAGATCCAGATTGTCGACGAACAGTTTCGTACGCAGCTCGAACTCGGCCTGACGGCGCGCGCTTTCCTGCTCTTCGGTCATGATGTCAATATCAAGACCGGTCAGCTGCGACGCCAGACGCACGTTCTGGCCACGGCGTCCAATCGCGAGGCTCAGCTGCTCTTCGGGAACGACGACCTCGATCTTGCCGGCTTCTTCATCCAGAACCACCTTGGACACTTCTGCTGGCTGCAGCGCGTTCACCAGGAACGTCGGCTGATCTTCATTCCACGGAATGATGTCGATTTTCTCACCCTGCAGTTCGTTCACAACCGCCTGGACGCGCGATCCGCGCATACCGACACAGGCACCCACAGGGTCAATCGAGTTGTCATACGAGATCACAGCAATCTTGGCGCGGCTGCCCGGGTCACGGGCGACGGCCTTGATCTCGATGATGCCGTCATATATTTCCGGCACTTCCATTTTGAACAGCTCTGCCATGAATTCCGGCGCCGTGCGGCTCAGGAAAATCTGAGGGCCGCGCTGCTCACGGCGGACGTCCTTGATATAGACGCGGATCCGGTCATTCGGACGATAGCTTTCGCGGCCGATCTTTTCATTGCGGCGCAGGATCGCCTCGCCGGCACCTACATCAACGATGACGTTGCCGTATTCCTCGCGCTTGACCAGACCATTGATGATCGTGCCCGCACGGTCTTTGAATTCCTCGAACTGACGGTCACGCTCGGCCTCACGCACCTTTTGCAGAATGACCTGCTTGGCGGACTGTGCAGCAATCCGGCCCATCTCGACCGGGGGAACCTCTTCGATCAGCTGCTGGCCGACCTCGGGATTTTCCATATACTGTTTTGCCTGTTCAACGGTGAACTCGGCCTGGTAGTTCTCCAGCTCTTCGTCCTCAACCACGGTGCGCACGCGCGTGAACGTCGCCTTGCCCGTCTTGCGGTCGATGGACACGCGGATGTCCATCTCCGCGCCGTAACGGGACTTGGCCGCGCGGGCGAGTGATTCTTCCATCGCCTCGACCACCAGTCCGGGGTCGATCATTTTCTCGCGCGCAACCGCCTCGGCAGTTTGCAGCAGCTCAAGCTGGTTGGCAGATGTAATGGCCATGTCTCAGGTCTCCCTTAAGCGGAATCGTCCGATGAAACCTCATCGGAAATCTCGTCAAACTTTGTTTCGTCTATCTCGCCCGCGGCTTTGCGCTGGCGCAGCATCTCTTTGATCAGGTCGTCGGTCAGTACGAGTTTGGCCTCTGTCAGCCAGTCGAATTTCAGACCGATGGTGCCCTCGGCGACATTGATCAGCACTTCGTCGCCCTCGACACCGGCCAGCTCGCCCTTGAAGCGACGGCGGCCGTCGATCATCTCGCCGGTCTCGATTTTGGCCTCATACCCTTCGAACATCTCAAAGTCCTTGAGACGGGTCAGCGGGCGGTCAATACCGGGGCTGGAGACTTCGAGCGTATACTCATCGAGAATAGGGTCCTCGACATCAAGGACAGCGCCAATCGCCTGGCTGATCTCGGCGCAGTCGTCCACCTCGATACCACCATCCGGCTTGTCGGCCATGATCTGCAACGTCGTGCTCTTGCCCGACATCAGACGTACGCGCACCAGCTCAAACCCCATATCCTCGATCACCGGTGTGATGATCTCGGCCATGCGGCGGTCTATCGCTGCTTTTGCAATCAGATCGTTTGTCATCTGTCTTTCAGGCACAAAAAAACGGGCGCGCGGCCCGTTCGAAATTCCGGTGGGCTTTCGGTGTGGACCCGAGAGCGCCGCTGTTGAGCACGATATACGCCCGGCGCTCTGAGTCTGCAACCCCTGATCGCGTCAGGCCATCCACCACCGCTCTGCAGCACGCAGATTGTCCATCGGCCAGCGGCTGCCCACCGTCGCGGGCAATGCCAGACGCTGGTCGACGGCCGTCGACATAAAGTCCTCGCGCGGCAGCAGGGTGATATTTTCCAGATCCCCCAGGTCCGCAGGATGCTCGAGGTCGACGGCATCAACAAAGTGATCGCGCAATGCCTCGGCGCGGACCTCATCCGCCGGCAGTGAGACAAGCTCAACACTGTCAAACCAGCCCGCGCGCCCGTCCTTGTAGTGATCGGCGACACGGTACGCCACAAGATGCCGCCCTGGCCGGAATTCATGCAGCCGGTACAGCCCGGTACCGACACCCGCCGCCGCGCTGGCTGCGTCACCACCTGGCAGAATAACCGTCTGAGGATGGCTCAGCCGCATCGGAAACTGCGGATCTCCATCGCGGAGATGTATGATAATGCGCTGCGAACCCGCAACTTCAACCGACTCCACATCTGACAGCAGCCCGTCCTGCAGCGGCGCAAAAGAGGCCTGCACATCATCAGCACTGAAAAACCTGCCGTCGTGAAACGCCACATTCCGGCGCAGATCAAACTCCCAGCGGGTCGCATCAGCGTTGCTGTGCCACGCAACAGCCAGTTCGCCGTGCAGCGTGCCGTCAGCGGCAATCTCCGTCAGCGTGTCAAACAGAACACCCGCGGTAGCAACCTGCATAAAGAGACCCGGCGTGCCGACCTGACCCAGCACGTCATCCCGGCTCGCACCCGAGAGCGCCATGCGCAGCCGGCCTCCCCGCGCGGGCGCCGGGCCCGCAGACAGGCCGGTCGCCGCGAGCAGGGCTGCGGCTGCACCTGACGCAAAAAGCGCGCGTCGGTCAATATGGGGTCTGCGTGTCACCGTCCGCCAATCCTGTCCATTGTGCGCACCAGTTCTGCACTGATTCCCGGTTCAGACAAAGCATGACCTGCATTGCGGACCATTTTGAGCTCGCAGTTCTCCCAGGCATCTGCAAGCGCCCAGGCGCTGTCTGGCGGGCATATCATGTCATATCGACCCTGCACGATCACGCCGGGAATATGTGCAATACGTCCGACATGTGCGAGAATCTGACCGTCGAATTCCAGAAACCCTGCGTTCGAGAAATAATGGTTTTCCAGACGCGCGAAAGCACGGGCATATTCCCCCGGACTTTCACCTGTTGAGCCCGACGAATAGATTGAGGCCAGCGCATTTTCCCAGGCCGACCAGGCGCGGGCATAGCGCGTCTCGATCGACAGATCGCCGGAGAACAGGCGCTTGCGGTATGCCTCGATCAGGTCCCCGTGCTCGTCTTTTGGAATGAGCGAGGTAAACCGCGCCCAGACTTCTGGCCAGAAACGACCCGCGCCACCACCATAAAACCAGTCCAGTTCGCGCTGCGTCATCAGGAAGACCCCGCGCAGGACAATCGCGCTGGTTCTGTCCGGATGTGCCTGCGCATAGATGAGACCCAGTGTCGCGCCCCAGCTGCCGCCAAAAACGATCCACTGGTCAATGTCCAGCTCGCGCCGGATCAGTTCGATATCGTCAACAAGGTGCCACGTCGTGTTGTGCGTCACGCTCGCATGTGGCCGGGACCGCCCGCAGCCGCGCTGGTCAAACAGCACAACCCTATAGATTTCAGGGTCAAAATAGCGCCGCATCGCGGGGCTGCAGCCGCCACCGGGACCGCCGTGCAGAACCACCACCGGGATACCGTCGGGGTTGCCGCATTGCTCGACATAGACCCGGTGTCCCTGACCAACGTCCAGCATCCGCTGATCGAAAGGGTCGATCGGCGGGTACAAATACTGCACTGCGCGCTTTTGATCCGGGAACTTGTCCATATCAGGCCTATATAATACGAAACCGCAAATGATCACATGGAGACAGGAATGCAAGCGCTTCAATCCACCGTCGACCCCGCCGAAGTTGCCAAATTTGAGGCAATGGCTGCCGAATGGTGGGATGTAAACGGTAAGTTCAAGCCGCTGCACATGCTCAATCCGTGCCGGCTGGATTATATCACCAGCCAGATCGCCGGTGAATTTGACCGTGATCTCAAGGGCGCGCTGCCGTTCAAAGGTCTGCGCATTCTGGATATCGGTTGTGGTGGCGGCCTGCTGTCAGAGCCCATGGCGCGTCTTGGCGCAGAGGTTGTCGGCGCGGACGCCGCAGAGCGCAACATTCCGGTGGCGCAGATCCATGCAGAGCAATCCGGCCTGACGATCGATTACCGGCACACAACAGCCGAGGCACTTGCCGAAGACGGTGAACAGTTTGACGTGGTTCTCAACATGGAAGTGGTCGAACACGTGGCCTCGCCGATTGATTATCTCACAGCCTGCCGGCAGCTGCTGAAACCAGGCGGGCTGCACATCTGTTCGACACTGAACCGCAACCCGAAGTCCTATGTTATGGCGATTATCGGCGCGGAACATGTGATGCGCTGGCTGCCCAAAGGCACGCATGAATGGTCAAAATTCATCACACCGGACGAGCTGTTTGCCCTGCTGAGCGACGCAGGCCTCGACCCCGTCGACCGCAAAGGGTTCGTGTTCAATCCGATTTCCTGGTCCTGGCGGCTGTCGGACCGGGATCTCAGCGTGAACTACGTGACCGCGAGCCTGAAACCGGCTTAACTTCCCTCGCCCAGCTGACGACGCATCTCGCGCAGGATAGGGAGCGCCTCCCGCACCCGTTCGTCACCCAGTTTTTCGACAACCTGGTTGATGACCGGTGCGATAGATCCGACCGCCTGGTCACGCGCCTGGCGGCCGGCAGGGCTGATCGCGACCATCTTGCGGCGGGCATCGTCCCAGTCCGGCCGGATATGGATGTAGCCTGCCCATTCCAGTTTGGACAAAGTATTGGTCATCGCCCCGCGGGTGACATGAAAGGTACCGGCCAGCTGCGCCGGGGTGCGCTCGCCCACATTACCTGCCAGATGGTTCAGGACCGAAAAGTGCGAGATTTCCATACCTTTGGGCAGCACCTTGCTGAGCCGTGCCCGTATCATCTGATCTGCGGTCAGCACTTCGCTGAACAGTGATATCGCGAGTGAATTCCGGTCGTCGTTCATCAGGGTCCATCGAATGGTCGTGCGTTTTCCAGGCTGGGAACTTTTCCGCGCGCCTGTGCCACTAATCCCATATCGATGTCCGTCATGTAAACGCCCGGGTCCGTACCTGCGTCCATTTGGACCTCTCCCCAGGGGGTGACGACCAGAGAATGCCCATAGGTTCGCCGGGTTTTATGCGCAGCACTCCGATGCTCGCCGGTCTGCGCCGGAGCAATAACAAAGCACCCGGTCTCAATCGCCCGCGCCCGCAACAGCGTGTGCCAGTGGGCGGCGCCGGTCACCGGAGAGAATGCCGCGGGCACTGTCAGAATCTGCGCACCAGCAGTGGCCAGCGCGCGGTGCAGAGCCGGGAACCGCAGATCGTAACAGATCGTCAGCCCCAGCATCCCGAAAGCGGTCTGGGCCGTTACAGCGCGCGCTCCGGGTCGGTATCCTTCTGATTCGCGCCAGGTCTCTTCTGGGGTGACCTGAACATCGAACATGTGGATCTTGTCGTACCAGGCCACGATCTCACCCGTGGGACTGATCAGAAAGGAGCGGTTGGCAAACCGACCATCGGCATCATGCGTTTTCAGCGCCAGCGACCCGATCAGCAGCCAGATGCCAAAGCGGGCTGCATCGGCACGCAGGGCTTCAAGTGTGATATCCTCTTCCTGGTGCTGCAGCACCCCGTGCTGATGCTGACGGCTGGTGGACAGGCAGTTTGTGACCTCGGGGGTCAGAACAAACTGCGCACCGTCCGTCGCCGCCTGCGCCAGCAGCCGGCGGGTCTCCACGAGATTCTCCGCCGGCATATCCGTGACGTTCAGCTGCAGCAGTGCCGTCTGCATCAGGCTGCCAGCAATCCGTCGAGCTTGCCTGCGCGCTCCAGCGCATAAAGATCATCGCACCCGCCGACATGGATATCGCCGACAAAAATCTGCGGCACAGTCCGCCCGCCGTTTGCGCGTTTTATCATTTCGGGCTTGCGCTCGGGGTTTGCCAGAACGTCGACTTCTGCAAAATCGATGCCTTTCTGGTTCAGGAGACGTTTTGCCGCGTGGCAGAATCCGCAAAGCGGCGATGTATAGATTTCAACGTTTTTCATAACCGGTCCTTCCCGTGACTGGGTTCAGACGGATATCTAGGTATCCCGTGCCACCCGTGCCAGTGCCACCACGTATACCGGCCCTGAGCCTGCTGCAATACAGGCATCCGCAGCGGCGGAAAGCGTGGCACCAGAGGTCATAACATCATCGACCAGCAGAACCGGGCGCCCGATGAGCCGGTGCCTGCGCCTCGGGTGGGCACTGATGACACCTTTGACGGATGTGAAACGTACTTCGCGGGTCATCCCTTCCATGGGTTGGGTCCGCTTTTGCCGCACAAGCAGATCCTGGCACACAGGCAGGCCCGTATGGCGCGCCAGAGCCTGTGCCAGAAGGCCCGACTGGTTGTACCGGCGCTTGAGCAGACGGGTCCAGTGCAGAGGAATCGGCGCAATAATCATGTTGTCCTGTGGCAGATCCTTGATGGCCCGGGACATCCAGAGCGCGGCCGGCTGCGCAATCTCCTGACGATCACCGTGTTTCAGCGCCAGAACAAGGCGCCGCGCACCGTCACGGTAGATCAGCGCGGCGCGTCCCTGCTTCCACGGGCGGGGCGTCCGCATACACTCATCACATTTCAGTGTATCGGACAGATCATCACCCGGCAGTGGCGTACCGCAGGTGTCACAGATCGAGCCTCCGATAAACGGCGTGTCCCGCCAGCATGGGCCGCACAGACCGAAATCATCGTCAACCGTTCCGCCGCATCCAAGACAACGCGGCGGATAAATGAGCGAAACCGCCGTTTGTAAACCCGACTGCACCATCCTATTAAACCCTCCATGAACACAGCGACCACACTGACTGACACCAGGGCACTGGCCCTTCATCGCCAACGGGCGAAACGGGCCGATCTGTTTTTGCAGGACCAGGCAGCGGACGAAGTTCAGGATCGCCTGGGCATGGTTAACAGGACGTTTACCGACATCGCAGTTGTGACGCCTTTTGCGGAAGTCTGGGCAGACAGACTGCCGGATGCGCACATCATTCCGGACGATGATACGCTTGATCTCGAACCGGCCAGCTGTGATCTCGTCGTGCATGCGCTGGGTCTGCACTGGGCCAATGACCCGGTGGGGCAGCTGATTCAATGCCGGCGCGCCCTGCGGCCTGATGGTCTGTTCATCAGCGCAGCACTGGGAGGTCAGACCCTCGCGGAACTGCGCGCCTGTCTTGGCCAGGCAGAAGCCACCCTGTCGGGCGGTCTGTCGCCGCGCATCGCCCCGATGGGAGAAATCCGCGATCTGGGCGCGTTACTCCAGCGGGCGGGCTTCGCCCTGCCCGTGGCTGACAGTCTCACGCTGCACACTGAATACCGCGACGCGACCCATCTGATGCATGATCTGCGCGCGATGGGGGAAACCAATGCGCTGGCGCAGCGCCTGCGCAAAGCGGTGCCCCGCGCTCTCTTTGCGGAAGCCGCCAGGCTATACGGCGACAGTTTTTCTACCCCCGGTGGTCGTATTCTGACGACCTTTGAAATCGTATTCCTGACTGGCTGGGCGCCTGACGACAGCCAGCAGAAACCGCTGAGACCCGGATCTGCGCAACAGCGGCTGGCAGATGCGCTGGCTGTTCCCGAAAGACCCCTCAGCGATTGACGCTGTCGCAAAAGCCTCTATCTGAGCGGAGGAACGAGATGAGCAAGGACAACGACATGCTGGACAGCAGCTCCGCCAGGCCACTGATGGCCCGCCCGACCCACGCCGGCGCGGATCACCCGGAGGTCGCACGCCCCAAAGTCGGCATCCTGCTTGCCAACCTCGGCACACCTGACAATTACGACTACTGGTCGATGCGCCGGTATCTGAACGAGTTCCTGTCGGACCGCAGGGTAATCGACTACAGCCCGTGGATCTGGCAGCCACTGCTGCAGCTCATCATCCTGAGCAAGCGTCCGTTCTCCAGCGGCGCGGCCTATAAATCTATCTGGAATGAAGAAGAGGGCGAGAGCCCCCTGATGACAATCACCAGGGCGCAGACCGAAAAGGTAAAAACGCAGATGCACGCGCGCTACGGCGACAACGTGATGGTTGATTTCTGCATGCGCTACGGCAATCCGTCCACACGGTCCAAAGTAGCCGAGATGACACAGGCCGGTTGCCGTAAGATACTGTTTTTCCCGCTTTATCCTCATTATGCCGGGGCAACTTCAGCCACAGCAAATGACGCGTTCTTTCGCGCCCTGACTTATGAAAAGTGGCAGCCCGTTACACGTACTGTCGAACCATACTTTGACCGGCCCGACTATATTGATGCGCTGGCGCAGTCGATTGAACGCGCCTATGCCGGACTCGACAAAAAGCCGGATATCCTGGTCTGTTCCTACCACGGTGTGCCGATCCGGTACCTGATGGAAGGCGATCCCTACCACTGCCAGTGTCAGAAAACGACCCGGTTACTCAAGGAGCGTCTGGGCTGGAAAGACACCGAGATCACAACGACCTTCCAGTCAAAATTCGGCCCCGAGGAGTGGCTCCAGCCCTACACGGTTGAGGAAGTGGCGCGTCTGGCAGAAGCCGGCAAAAAGAACATTGCTGTCTGCGCACCGGCCTTTTCCGCGGATTGCATCGAGACGCTCGAAGAGATCAACGAGGAAATCAAGGAAAGCTTTGAGGAGGCCGGCGGTGAACACTTTACGTACATCCCCTGCCTTAATGATGATGATTCGCATATTGACGCACTGTCATCTGTCATCACGGACAATCTCAGGGGCTGGATCGACTGACCCTGTCTGTCGGATGAGCAAACAAAAAAAGGCGGCACTGACGTGCCGCCTTTTTGAATAGTACCGCTAGGCGATCAGGCGATTGCTGCTGCAACGATGATCAGCAGCAGGATCGGCAGCAGCGCGCCGGAGGACGAGCTTTCTGCTTCTTCAACCACTACGGGTGCTTCTACGACCGGCTCTGCAAGCGAACCTGCATAAGCTGTCGACGCGGCGGCTGTCAGTGCAGCTGCGAGAACGAGTTTTTTCATATCAATAACCTCCATAAAGGCGCGCTCCACTTTGGAAAGCAGACGCCCAAGACTTACCTCGTGATTATGTCTAAACAGCACAGAACGCTGTTTGCAAACCGGTTTTGGAACACAGTGGCCAAAATCGGCCTAATGTCGTCAAATTAGCAACACCTGCGTGCCGACTTTGGTCAGGCCAAACAGTTCAGCAATATGCTCGTTATAAAGCCCGATGCACCCGTTCGAAGACTGACGTCCGATTTTGCGCGTATCATGCGTCCCGTGAATACGGTAATAGGTCCACGTCAGGTAAAGAGCGTGTGTTCCCATAGGGTTATCCGGACCGGGGCCAATGTACTCCGGCCAGTCAGGGTTCCGCTTGAGCATCGAGGGCGTGGGACGCCAGTCCGGACCCTCAACCTTGCGGATGATCTTTGTCCGGCCGCGGCGTGTCAGATCTTCGGTCAGCGGGACGCTTGAGGGGTAAAGTTTGTAGAAATCTCCCCCTTCGCCCCAGAAATGCAGCGCACGGCTGTCAATGTCTACAAGAACCGCGCCGTTTTTCAGGTCAGAGAAGTAGGGCCGCCAGTCGAGTGTACGGAAGCTGGAGATGTTGCGGCGGACCGTCTCGGTCAAATCACGCTCTCCCACTGTAGTTGTTGTCGAATTTACCGAAGATGCGTCCTGCGCGATCGCAGGTGCCGCGAGCATTGCCGCCGAGCCGGCCAGAAAAGACCGGCGACCCGGGTGCTTGAAACGATTGTCAGACATGACTGCCTCCAAAACCAAAACTGTTTGACGCGCACTTTATGGCGCAGATGCCGCACCCGCAAATCAAAGAGATGTCATCTGGCGCTCTGACGCTTATGTGCGTTTGAATTACCACGCATTGCACGCTATGTGCGACTCTAACGCTTGTGGAGTGCCATATGATCCGTCTGATTTCTGTTTTTTTCGCCCTTGGGCTCACGCTGGCAGCCTGTGCGCCCACACAAACAGCTCCGACACTGGGTTCTGACGGAAAACCACTGCCATCTCTTTACAGAATCAAAGAGCGCGATACGGCCAAACTGCAGTTCCGGATGCTCGATGCTGTAAATGCTCTGCGCGGGGCCTCTGCGCGCAACCCGGTAGAAATGGACCCGCTGCTGAATGCTGCGGCGGCCACACATGCGCGGGACATGTCGATCCAGAACCGGCCCTGGCATTTCGGCTCTGACGGCTCCTCGCCGATTGATCGCATCCAGCGGGTTGGTTTTCAGGGTACTCTGGTGGGCGAAACGATTTCCGAGACCTACGAAACCGAGCTCGAAACACTGGGTGCGTGGATGCAGCAACCGGACACGCAGCGTATTCTGTTGTCACCGGACGCCACAGACATGGGGTTTGCGTGGTTTCAGGAATCCAACGGAAAAATCTGGTGGACCCTCGTTATGGGGCGTGATGGCACCGCGCCACCACCACAGCCTGCATCGTTCTGAAGCTCAGGCGTTCAGCGTAACGAGCGTGTTGTCCGCCACCATCGCATAGATCTCTTCGATCTCGTCGTTCGTGACGGCGATGCATCCCCAGGTCCAGTCAGGGTCATCTTTCCTGAACGGATTCTTCTGGCCATGGATAAAGATGTCCCCACCCGCAGACCTGCCCGCCGCTTTGGCCGCGGCCACGTCATTCACGTTGGGATAGGATATGCCCAGAGACAGATGGAACTGGCTGTTCGGGTTACGGCGGTCGATCCGGTACAGGCCCTCGGGCGTCTTGCCATCACCTTCGAACTGTTTCGGGCCAACCGGCGCAAAGCCAAGGTGGATGTTGTAACTGCGCAGGACCGTATCGTTGTGCAACAGGTGCATCCGGCGAGCGCCCTTGTTGACGACGACAAAGGTAACTTCCGGCCCGTCATAACGGCGGAATTTAGGATCTGTGGCGCAGGCCCCCAGCGATACCATCGCCGCGGTGCCCAACAATAAATCTCTTCGGCGCATTAACCTGCTGTCCCGTAAAATGCGCCTTTGCGACGCCCTGCTCTTGTCCCACAGGTACCATGAGAAACTGGTTAATCAACCTCACAAAACCGTCAGGATGGCGGTTTGCCGTCCAGTTTTTCCTCGATTGCCGCAAGCCTTTGCAGAACTTCATCCCTGTAGGCGTCTGTCACGGCACCAGCCTCTTCCTGATGCGCATCCTGCATCGAATTCACGATGAGACCGACAAGCAGGTTCACAACCGCAAATGTTGTCACCATGATGAACGGTACGAAAAACGCCCAGGCGTATGGGTAAACTTCCATTACGGGCCGCACGATGCCCATCGACCAGCTTTCCAGCGTCATGATCTGAAAGAGCGTATAGCCACTTTGCGGTAATGATCCGAACCACTGCGGAAAACTGCCGGAAAACAGCTTGGTCGCCATCACGGCACCGATATAGAAAATGATCGCCATCAACAGAAAAACACTGCCCATACCCGGCAGCGCCGTGATGAATCCCTCGACCACGCGCCGCAGGCTGGGTGCCACAGAAATCACCCGCAAAACCCTCAGGATGCGCAGTGCGCGCAGAACAGACAGACCCTGAGATGCGGGCAAAAGCGCCACGCCCACGATCACCAGGTCAAAGACATTCCAGCCGCTTTTGAAGAACCGCCCGCCCCGCGCAACGAGTTTCAGGGCAATTTCGACAATGAAGAAGGCAAGGCAGGCTTTGTCCAGCATCAAAATCAGAGGACCGGCCGCCGACATCAGCTCGGTTGATGTCTCCATGCCCAGCACAACAGCGTTCAGCAGAATGACCGCAACGACCAGATTGGTCACCCATGTTTTGTCCAGCCACTTGTCCAGGGCCTGCCGAAAGGTCATCTGATTCTCCTCATCTTCACGCCCGCATATGGGCAGCGGTGAACCCGGCGACAAGCTCTGTATGCGCAGACCAGCGGAACTGATCCACAACCTGCACATGATCCAGATGCCAACCCCCTGCGACCAGCACCGCCGCATCGCGGGCAAAACTCACCGGATTACAGGAGACATAGGCAATTTTCGGCACTTTTGTCTTAACAAGTTCAGCGACCTGTGCTTCGGCCCCGGCACGGGGCGGATCAAGGACAACAGCATCCGTGCGGGCCAGCTCGTCAGGCAACAGCGGGCGGCGGAAAAGATCACGCGTTTCTGTCGTTACAACCTTCAGACCTTCAGTATGCCGCCAGCCTGCATCCAGCGCCGCCATCATCGCACCGTCACCTTCTACCGCATGCACAGCCGCCGTTTCAGCAAGTGGCAGCGAAAATGTTCCGCAACCGGCGAAGAGATCGACAATCGCGGACGCTCCCGCCGTGATCTCAAGAACACCTGCCGTCAGCGCGGCCTCACCATGGGCTGTCGCCTGAAGAAATGCGCCAGGCGGTGGGGTCACAGCAGCCCGCCCGATCATATGACGGGGCGGTGCGCGCATGGCGATCACCTCGTCGCCCCACGTCAGGCGGGTCAGTGCATGATTTTCGCAGATCGCAGCGAGCTGCTGACGCAATGGGCCATCAAGCGGTTTGCCATCAGAAACCGAGACATCCAGACCATTTTCCATCTGTGTGATCATCACCGAAAGCGCAGTTTTCCGGCTGGCGCCCACAAGGGCAAGGGCCTCGGCAACATGTCGTCCCTCAAGTACCGCGGCCTCGAGCAGTACACAGTCCGGGATCGCAATGATGGTGTCGGAGGCACGTCCGTGAAACCCGACCATCGCGCCCTTTTTCGTACGCCGCGCAGCAAAGCCCGCCCGCCGTCGCGAGCCCGCTGGCGATGTCTCGATGGGTCGGAAAACAGTCTCTATTCCGTGGGCATGCAGCGCATTGCGCACCAGATCTGTTTTCCAGGCGGCCACGAAATCATCATCGGCGTGTTGCAGCTGGCACCCGCCGCAGGACCGGAAATGCCGACAGGGGGCTGACACACGGCGCTCTGAAGGATGCACGATCCGGATGTCTTCGGCGCGGCCATCTCTGACCGTTGCGCTGACCCGTTCGCCGGGAAGCGTCAGCGGCAGATAAACCGGGCCTTCCGCGATCCCGTCTCCCTGCAGCCCAAGTCGCGATACTGTAAATTCTGTCATGTTCCTGCCCCGGCGGACCGCGCCTATTCTGCTGCTTCGGTCCGGATAAACCCACCGGACTGGCGGTTCCAGTACCTGGCATAGAGTTTTCCACGCGCCAGCAGATCGCTGTGCGTCCCATCCTCGGCAATATGACCGTCTTCCATAACGATGATCCGGTCCATTTCCGTCAGCGTCGACAACCGGTGCGCAATCGCCAGCACGGTCTTGCCCTCCATCACCCGCTCCAGCGCGGTCTGGATAGAGGCTTCGACCTCGCTGTCGAGCGCCGACGTCGCTTCGTCGAGCACGAGAATCGGCGCATCCTTGAGAATGGCCCGCGCCAGGGCGATCCGCTGACGCTGCCCACCCGACAGTTTCACGCCACGCTCGCCCAGATGCGCATCGTAACCCGTCCGGCCTGCATGGTCCTGCAGCTCGAGAATGAACCCGTGTGCCTCGGCTTTCCTGGCCGCAGCAATAATTTCTTCTTCCGTCGCATCGGGACGACCATAGAGAATATTGTCGCGCGCCGAGCGGTTAAACATCGCTGTTTCCTGGGTCACCATACCGATATTGCGCCGCAGGCTTTCCTGGGTGACACCGGTGATGTCCTGACCATCGATTTCAATCGATCCTTCTTCGGCGTCGTAGAGGCGCAGCAGCAGAGCAACCAGCGTGGATTTGCCCGCACCCGACGCACCGACGATACCCAGTTTCTCGCCAGGGCGGATTTCAAGACCGATATCCTGCACGCCTCCCGCGTCCCGCCCATAGGCAAAGCCCAGATCGCGCAGCGTGATGGCACCGGCACTGACATCAAGGTCCCCGGCGCCGGGTGCGTCTTCGACCCGGTTGCGTGGTGTCAGCGTGCGGATGCCGTCCTCGATCTCGCCGATGTTCGAATAGATCGCCATCAGGGTAAAACTCACCCAACCGGTCATCTGCGCAATGCGGATCGCGACCGCGCCGGCGGCGACGATATCGCCCTGGCTGGCCTGCCCCGCCTGCCAGAGCATGATGGTACCGCCCAGCAGGATCACCGGAAGTACACCCGCAAGGGTCATCAGCGCAAACCGGAAACCAGCAGCCAGATATCCAAATTCAAGCGCACGCTCCCGAAAGGTCTGCATCGCGCCCAGCGCCGCGCGGTCCTCGTGATCAGCATGGGCGAACAGCTTGACCGTTTTGATGTTGGTAATCGTATCGACCACCTGGCCCGAAACCATCGCCCGCGCACCTGCACGCCCGGCCGACCTTTTGCGAATACGCGGCAGATACCAGTTGATCATTGCGAAATAGAAAATCAGCCAGACACCAAACCCAAGCGCCACGCGCCAGTCGATGGCAAAAAGAAGCAGAACCGAGCCGACGAGGGACGCCAGCGCAAAGGCCACCACATTGATGGCCTCAGACACGACATCGGTGACAGCCCGCGCGGCCTGCATCTGTTTCTGTGCAATGCGACCGGCAAAGTCGTCGTCAAAAAACCCGACCGTCTGTCCGAGCGTCCAGCGATGCAGGCGCGACAGCACCAGCGGGTTCACATTGGGCTGCACGATGATGGCGTTGGCCGAGGCGGAGAGACCGAACAGAATGGGCCGTGCGACAACAAAGAAGACAACCGCCCCGATGATCAGCGCGATGTTGCCCCCGTCAAAAAACGCCTCAGGTCCGGAACTGGCCGCCGCGTCGATAACCATGCCAAGGATCAGTGCGGTGCCCGCTTCCATTGCGCCTGCTGCGGCGGAAAAGAACGCAGCCAGCCACAGCGCAGGCCAGGCACCCCCCAGACACCAGCGCATGAACGCGCCCAGGGTCTGAGGCGGTGGCCCTTCTGCCGCGCGAAAAGCATCGATCCAGTTCTCAATCCTCACGCATCGTCTCCGGTACTCAGAAATCCGCCCGACTGCCGGGCCCAGAATTCTGCATATAGCCCGCCCTGCGCCAAAAGCGCGTCATGCGGACCATCTTCGACAATGCGCCCCTGGTCGAGCACGAGGATGCGGTCCATTTCAGCAATCGTGGACAAACGGTGGGCAATCGCAATCACCGTTTTGCCCTCCATCATACCGTAAAGCGTGTCCTGAATGGCGGCCTCCACCTCGCTGTCGAGCGCGCTTGTTGCCTCGTCCAGCAACAGGATCGGAGCGTTCTTGAGGATCACGCGCGCAAGTGTCACCCGCTGACGCTGTCCACCGGACAGTTTCACACCCCGTTCACCGACCTGAGCGTCATAACCGCCACGGCCTTCCGGGTCCTGCAAATCAAGAATGAAGTCATGCGCCTGGGCCTGCCGGGCGGCGGCAAAGATCTCGTCATCGGTGGCATCAGGACGGCCATAACGGATGTTGTCACGCACCGACCGGTGCAACAGTGAACTGTCCTGCTGCACCATCCCAACAGCCAGACGCAGACTGTCCTGCGTCACCTGGGTGATGTCCTGGCCATCGACTGTAATTGTGCCGCTCTCGGCGTCGTAAAACCGCAAAAGAAGCTTTACCAGTGTCGATTTTCCCGCACCTGACCGGCCAACAAGACCGACCTTTTCACCGCGGCGGATCGTCAGGCTGATCCCGTCCAGGCCGCCACTGTCACGCCCGTAATGGTGTCTCACATCATCCAGAACGATCTCGCCCTGCGTCAGTTGCAACGGCTTTGCATTCCTGTCGTCCACCAGCGTGACCGGCTGGGCGATGGTTTCCATCCCTTCGGCCACAACGCCAAGCTGGCGGAAAAACGTTGTCAGCGCCCACATGATCCAGCCGGTCATCGCGTTCAGCCGCAGGGTCAGCGCGGTTGCCGCCGCAACGACACCAACGGTCGCCTCGCCGGCAACCCAGAGCGCAATTGCCCAGCCCACAACACCAACGATCAGCAACCCGTTGAGCATCACGAGCGTGCCGTCCATGATTGTAAAGATCCGCATCTCTTTCTGGAATGTTTCGCGCGAATACTCGATGGCATCGCGGGCGTATTCCAGTTCCTGTTCGTGGTGCGCGAACATCTTGACCGAGTGAATATTGGTATAGGCATCCACCACGCGACCGGTCACTTCGGACCGCGCATTCGATGCTTCCTGTGACGCCGGGCCCACACGTTTCACCGTCCAGTGCACCAGCCAGCCATAAAGCGCAAACCAGATCAGCAATGGCAGCAGAAGCCGCGGATCAGATGTGCTGAGCAGAATTGCTGCCCCCAGAAGATAGGCCAGCGAAAAGGAGATCGCGTCGAATACCTGAAACACAACCTCACCGGCGGCGGGAGGTGTCTGCATGATCCGGTTGGCAATACGACCGGCAAAGTCATTTTCGAACCAGCCAACAGACTGGCGCAGCACCTGGCGATGTGCCCGCCAGCGGATCAGCGTCCCGAAGTTCGGCAGAATCGCATTGTTCAGCAACCCGATGTCCAGAAGCTGAAGCACCGGCCGGATGAAGATGATGCCCAGCGCGACGAGGATCAGCTCTGTGCCGTAGGTTTCCCATACCAGCGACGGATCACCTTCGAGAAGGTCAACGACGCGCCCCATGTAGAAGATGAGACCCACCTCGATCGCGGCGACAATGATCGACATGACCGCAGCCCAGAAGAACACCCGTTTAAAGGGTTGCGAGTATTCCCAGAGGAACGGCCAAAGCTTCTGCGGCGGGTGATCGGTTTCGGTATAGCTGGCATATGGGTCGACGAGTCGTTCGAAAAAGCGGAACATGGGGGTAGTCCTGGAAGTGAATAACAGAAATGCTCAGGCGCCGGGTTCCGGGCCTGACAGGGAAGGGTTATGCCAGCCTCAGCTGTCCCAGATCCCGCGATACATTTCGTATTCCTCCGCTCTTGTCCGCCGTGTGTAGCAGACAGATATACAACCTGTCGAGGTTTTCATTCCGGTGTCATCAGATCTTCATATGTGAGGGTGAAATCCGAGGCGACCCACCGCGCCTCCAGCGCTTTCAGTGCCTCGCCCAGCGCCTTTCCCTGAAGCCCGGGCATCAGATCACCGGCCTTTACCGGAAACACCGCTTCAGCCCCGCGCACTGCACTTTCTGTTTCGGCCGGATCAAGAGGATGACCGGCGACAGCACTGCGCTGGATCAGCGCCGCGATGGCGATGTCTGCCCCATACTCCCATCCCAGCGCGCCCGCTGGCTGACCATTCCACGCCGCCCCGACCATCCGGCTGAGCGCTCCTGCATCACTGCGGCTGAGACGCAGGCGGTCTGCCACGTCATTCCCTCCAAGCACCGCGAGCCGCATCAGCGCGTCTGCAGATCGTCCGGTCTGTTCCTCCAGATGAATGGCAGGGGCCAGAAAACGGTCGTCCGAGCCAGGCAGCACGCGCCCGAGAACACCGGTCTGGCGCATTGCAGCGACGGCCGGCGCCGGATCGGGGGCCTGAAGCAACCGCAGCATTTCATGGCCGATACGCTCGGCAGAAAGCGTCTCCAGGCCATCGGCATTCCGCGCGACAGCATCCAGAGCATCCGCGTCAAAGCCTTCGCCGGCTGCGGCGTACCATGCATGAAACCGGAAAAACCGCAGGATCCGCAGATAGTCCTCACGAATACGACGATCAGGGTCTTCGATAAACCGGACCCTGCGTGCGAGGCAGTCCGCAGCACCATTGAGGGGGTCGACCAGGTCGCCCCCGGGCGTCGCATAAAGTGCGTTCATCGTGAAATCGCGACGCTTTGCATCCTGCGATATCTCGCGGGAAAAAGAGACAACGGCGCGTCGCCCGTCTGTCTCGACATCGCGTCGGAACGTCGTGACCTCAAAACCACGCCCGCCCGACACAACAGTCACCGTACCATGGTCAATGCCGGTCGGCACAGCCCTGAGCCCGGCCGCACGCGCCAGCCGCATCGCATCCTCTGGCAATACGTCGGTCGACAGATCCGTATCGCCGCCCGAAATCTTCAGGAGCGCATCCCGCACGCAGCCGCCGACGAAATAGACAGCCCCGCCTTCTGCCGTCACAGCGGCACAGACGCGCTGCGCATCCGGGTCATGCAACCAGGGTGTTTCCCGCGGGATCAGTATTTCATCTGTTCGGTCCATGCCCTGAGCATACGCGCAGTCGCACCCCAGATGTAATAGGGTCCGTAAGGCACCGTGTAGTACAACCGCTTCTGACCACGCCACCGCCGGCCTTCGACACGGTAATTGCCGGGGTTCAGAACATGGGAAAGCGGTACAGCAAATACTTCGTCCACTTCGCCTGGTTCCGGCCGCACATCGAAATCCAGCGTCACGCGCGCAATCACCGGCGTCACCTGAAACCCGGTGACCGTTTCATGCGGCGGCAGCGTGCCGAGAACTTCGGCGGCATCGCGCGGCAGTCCTATCTCTTCTTCGGCTTCTCTGAGCGCGGCCGCGATAACGTCGGCGTCGCCCTCATCCTGTTTTCCCCCGGGAAAAGCGATCTGTCCGGGGTGATGCCTGAGCGCGGATGACCGTTTGGTCAGAAGCAGCGACAGGCCGTCCTGCGTTTGCGTGATGGCGGCCAGAACACCCGCAGGGCGCAGCCGGCGGTCGTCGGGCAAAACCGTTTCGGGGTTGAGGTCAAAATCCGAAGAGGGCGGACCCGGGCGGTCAAGCGCCGCCCGGATCCTGTCTGTTTCAGCTGTCATTGCCTGCCTGTTCCGCCTCAAATCCGACAGTTGCCGGATCGAGATCGTAGTGCGCGCCGCAGAACTGGCAGTCTGCGGTGACACGGCCTTCTTCGGTGGTCATCTTTTCAATGTCCTTTGCCGAATAGATCGACAGGCTCTGGCGCACCCGGTCTTCAGAACAGGTACACCCGAACCGCACGGTCTGTGTGTCAAAGACCCGCGGTGTTTCTTCGTGGAACAGGCGCAGCAACAGGTCGTTTGGCGGCAGGTTCGGCCCGATCAGTTCCATCTCTTCGACGGTGTCCAGAAGCGCATTCACCCGGGTCCAGTTCTCGGCCTCGTCGTCCTGAACAAGGTCGCTGGCCGTCAGCACAGCACCCGTGCCCTCGCCGGTCGCCACAAAGGGGGAGGCTTTGGGCATGTGCTGCAACATGATGCCACCGGCGCGCCAGTGCTCATCTGAACCGGGTTCAGTAGATTTCCCAAAGCTGAGAGAGAAGCGCGTCGGCAACTGCTCGGACTGGGCAAAATAGGCTTCGGCACAGGATGCCAGCGACCCGCCTTCGAGCGGCGTAATCCCCTGATAAGGGGTCATGCCCTCACCCTGGTCGATCATGATGGCAAAATACCCTTCGCCCACCTGGTCAAACGGCGCCGCGTCTGTCAGCCGGTCAGCATCGTAGCTGGCATAGGCACGGATGCGGGCGGCATCGCCTTCCTTTTCCGGGCCATAGTAGTCGGTTGCGATCATACGCACCGCGCCCTTGGACTGTACCTGCAACTGCAGCTTCCAGCGCAGTTTGATCGTCTGTCCGATCAGAGCGGTCAGCAACGCCATTTCGGCCACCAGGGCTTCGACCTGAGGCGGATAGTCGTGCTGTCTGAGGATACCATTCAATGCACTGTCCAGCCGCGCAACGCGGCCACGCATATCGCTGGCGTCGAGTTGGAAGGGCAGGACTGTGTCGTCCCACGCGATTTGCTGTCCATGTGTCATTGGGGTTTCCTTATCGGCTTTTGCCTGGCATACCCGCGTCCATATATGGGTCCGGGGCCTGTTGAAAAGAGGGGGAGCCAGAATGATGCGACGGGTCGGCCATGCGCCGGATGCAGGGCAGCGGTATGTCGTGCGGCCCGGAGCCTATGCCATTCTGCCCCTCGGAAACCGGGTGCTGCTGACCTGTCAGCTGTCCGATTTCAATGACATTCAGCTGCCGGGTGGCGGAATTGATCCCGGTGAAAGCCCTTTGCAGGCACTGCACCGGGAGGTGATGGAAGAGACGGGCTGGCGGATCGCGCGCACACGCCGGCTCGGCGCCTTCCGGCGGTTTGTGTTTATGCCGGAATATAACATCTGGGCGGAAAAGGTCTGCCACATCTACACGGCGCGCCCGGTCCGACAGCTGGCAGAGCCCACAGAGCCAGACCATGTACCCCTCGTACTGAGCCCGTCAGAGGCAGCAGATATGCTCGGAAACGATGGAGACCGGATGTTTCTGCGCCGTTATTTCGGAATCGGCTGACCACTGTACTCAAAGAGGATACCGGACACGTCGTCCGGGAATTCCTCGATACCCGCGAATTCTGACAGCTTCCACACCAGTGATTCCAGAAACGCGGTACCGGTGACATCAGTAATCCCGGAAATCATTTCCTCCAGACCCTCCTCACCAAGCATTTCACCATCTCCTGCAGGACATTCGGTAACTCCGTCTGACAGGATCACAAGACGATCGCCCGGGTTCAGCTGAACCTCAAACTGCGAAAACGTCACACCGGACATCAGCCCGACCGGGAATCCGCCGGTGCCATCCTGTTCCATCGAGCCGTCCGATCGCAGGACCACCGGGTGCGGGTGCCCGGCCTGGCCCATTACGACATGGCCTGTGGCAAGATCTATGTCGGCAAGGATCAGTGTAAAATAGTGCTCTGTTTCCATTTCATCGAGCACCAGTTCGTTGAGCGTCTCTATCGCTTCTGCCGGCGGGCGCGACTGGTACGTGCCGTCAGGCAGTTTCTCGAGCGCAATATTCTGGTCAGGTGCACTGCCTGAAAGATAGCCGGCAAGGCGTGCTGTCATCAGCGCAGAGCTGATCCCGTGACCGGACACATCAATCGCAAAAAGACCCAGATGCCCGGGAGCGGCGGGATAAAAGCCCACCAGATCGCCACCCACATGGCCGCTGGAACGCAGCAACAGAGAGAGGTCGCCCCCGTCAAAGGACCGACTCTTCTCGCGGATCAGAGACTGCTGCAGCTTTTTTGCTTCAAGAAGATCGCCATCCAGAGAATCATAGAGCCGCTGCAGTTCGTCCAGAGTTTCACTGATGACGCTGTTCTTCATCGTCAGTTCGCGCTGCATGGTCAGGATGCGTTCACCGGCGGTGATACGCGCACGCAGTTCGTTTCCATCAACAGGCTTGGTAAGGAAATCGTCTGCACCAGAATCCAGACCCTCTGCGATTTCATTCTTCTCGCTCTTGGAAGTCAGCAGAATGAAATAGCCATACTGCTCATTGGTCATCTCTCTGAATTTACAGCAGAATTCGATACCTGACATCCCGGGCATTACCCAGTCGCTGATCACAATCTCAGGCTGTTGCGCGCGGCACAGCTCCAGCGCCTCTTCTCCCGATGCAGCTTCGATCACGTCAAAACCCCAGCGGGCCAGAAGACTCTTCAGGATTTTCCTCTGAAGCCGACTGTCATCGACAACGAGGACGAGGCGGGTCTCCGCCTTGTCGTCTGCAGCCGATAATTCTGGACCGTTGGGCAAAAAGGCCGGCATTCGTGTCCCTGTTCACATGTGTTCAGCGATTTTCTAGGGGTTGCGCGTTAAAGACCGGTGAAGGGTAAAATTGTAAGCGAAACACGCTGCATGATAACCTGCAGTTAGGACTCTCCTGACAGTGTCCGCGGCACCCTGCGTGGAGAAAGTTATGATAGACTGGGATCGCGTTCGCGCCCTGCGCGAGGAAGTCGGCACAGAGGATTTCGAGGAAGTTGTTGAACTGTTCCTTGATGAAGTGGACTCCGAAATCGAAACTCTTGATCAGAACTGTGCCAATCTGGGCGAAAAACTGCACTTTCTGAAAGGCAGCGCCATGAGTCTCGGGTTTCGGAAGTTTTCAAGCCTTTGCCAGGAAGGCGAGACAGGTTTTTCGGCAGGCAGCGCCGGGACCATTGACGTACCTGCTCTGCTTTCCTGTTATCAGGCATCCCGGGATGATTTCCTGGAAAACCTCGTAACTCAGGTCTCAGATCAAAGCAGCCTGTAAAGCCCGCCCGGACCTTCGGCAGAAAGAACTTCTCCGGCGCGGGCATGCAGCTTCTGCATACCGGCGATCCACCTGTCATGATCCTCAGCCCGCCTGATCGCGTGCCCCCTGACCTCAGGGTGTGGCAAAATCAGAAAACGACCGGCAGATATGCCATCGCAAACAACAGATGCAACCTCATCTGCCGTGAGAAGACCTGCCGCCTGCGCTGCGTCGCTGTCGGAAAGACCGATCAGCGGGGTCGCAACATATTGCGGGCAAACCACGCTGACTTTCAGCCCCTGATGAGCATGCGTGATCGCGAGCGACTCGGCGAAACTGACTGCTGCCTGTTTCGTTGCTGAATAGGCCGCGTCTCCTATCTGATTCAGCAATCCGGCGGCCGAGGCGACAGTCACCAGACACCCCGATTCCCGCGCCAGCATCTGAGGCAACAGTGCCCGCGCGGCATAGACCTGTGCCATGACGTGCACGGCAAAACTGCGTTGCCAGACTGCGTCGTCTGCGGACGCAGCATGCTCAGGCTGTCGAGCCATATACCCGGCATTAGAGACAAATATGTCAACAGAACCGGCCTTGCCGGTAACTGTTTCGCACAATGATCTGACGTCAGATTCCTGCGTCACGTCACAGACCAGTCCATCGCAGCCGATACGTTCCGCAGCGACATAGACATCCGCCGCCACGAGATCGGCAACTGTGACATATGCACCGGCACTGACCATCCGTGTCGCCAGGGCGGCACCAATTCCACTGGCACCTCCGGTAATCACTACAGATCTGCCTGCGAACGCCATACCGTGTCAGATCACAAACTGCGCCAGGGTTTCGTCGTTTGTGATGTCTGTATATGTAAATCCGGCATCATCAATGCGCTGAAACATCTCTGCAAAATTCTGAGGCTGATCTGTTTCGATACCGATCAGCACAGAACCAAAGTTGCGCGCCGACTTCTTCATGTACTCAAACCGGGTGATATTGTCGTGGGCACCAAGGGTCTGAAGAAAATCCTTCAGTGCGCCGGGGCGCTGCGGCAGACGCAGAATAAAATACTTTTTCAGCCCGGCATAACGCTGCGCGCGCTCTTTGACTTCGGGCAGACGCTCAAAATCGAAATTGCCGCCCGACGCAACACAAACCACTGTTTTTCCTTTTATCAGAGCCGCAATTTCGCTCAGCGCTTCGACGGCCAGAGCGCCTGCAGGTTCCAGAACAATCCCCTCGACGTTCAGCATATCGACAATTGTGCCGCAGATCCGGTCTTCGGACAGATGCACGATCTCAGACAAGTCCACATCCTTCAGCCGTGCAAAGGTGCGCTCTCCCAGTTTCGCAACAGCAGCACCGTCAACAAAACTGTTGATCGGTGACACATCTGTGGGCGCACCTTCTTCAATCGCCGCCGCAAGGCTCTTTGCACCCGAAGGTTCCACAAAGGTGAAATCGGTTTGCCGCCCAAAGAAACTGCGCGCGCCGGCTGACAGACCGCCACCGCCAACAGGCAGCACGATGCGGTCCGGAATACGCCCCAGCTGTTGTTCGATCTCTGCTGCGACAGACGCCTGCCCCTCGATCACATCCTCATCGTCGAAAGGCGACAGGAAATGCGCCCCGGCCTGTGCACAGAATTCCTGCGCCTGCGCGAGGGTCTGGTCAAAATAGTCACCGACCAGACGAACTTCGACAAAATCTCCGCCGAACATCCTGGTTTTCATCACCTTCTGTTCGGGGGTCGTAACCGGCATGAAAACCACGCCGCGCACCCCAAAATGCCGGCACATAAAGGCCACACCCTGCGCATGGTTCCCCGCACTGGCACAGACAAACATATCCTGCTGCGGAATGACTTTGCGCATCGCGTTAAAGGCGCCACGCAGTTTGTAAGACCGGACCGGACTCAGATCTTCGCGCTTCAACCAGATATCAGCATCAAACCGCACGCTCAGAAGATCGTTCCGCATCAGCGGTGTGGCCGGAAAAACCTCGCGCATGGCCTGCATCGCCGCAATGGCGCATGCACGGAATGTGTCAGACATGGGAGACCCTCTGTTTCACGGTCCCTTTTCGATAAGCGCCGCCCGGGCGGGCGTCAACGGCGGCTTGATATCTTGCCCAGCGTTTCAAAAAGCGGTAGGGCGCATTTTAAACCGAAAAGGAAGATTTCATGTCCGCGCCCAAAAAAGTTGTGCTCGCCTATTCCGGCGGTCTTGATACCTCAATCATCCTGAAATGGCTGCAGACCGAGTATGGTTGCGAGGTCGTCACTTTTACGGCCGATCTGGGCCAGGGCGAAGAACTCGAACCCGCCCGCGCCAAGGCAGAAATGATGGGCGCGTCCGAGATTTACATCGAGGATGTGCGCGAGGAATTCGTGCGCGACTTTGTTTTTCCGATGTTTCGGGCGAATGCGGTTTACGAGGGTCTGTACCTCCTTGGCACCTCCATCGCGCGTCCGCTCATCTCCAAACGCCTGGTGGAAATCGCGGCGGAAACCGGCGCTGATGCCGTGGCGCATGGTGCGACCGGTAAGGGCAACGATCAGGTGCGGTTTGAACTCGCCGCCTACGCGCTGAACCCGGACATCAAGGTGATCGCGCCCTGGCGGGAATGGGACCTTTCGAGCCGGACAAAACTGATCGACTTCGCCGAGAAAAATCAGATCCCGATTGCTAAAGACAAGCGCGGCGAAGCGCCGTTCAGCGTTGACGCCAACCTGCTGCACACCTCGTCCGAAGGTAAGGTGCTGGAAGACCCCGCCGTCGATGCGCCCGATTACGTCTATCAGCGCACCGTGCACCCCGAGGACGCACCGGACACGCCGGAATACATCGAAATCGGATTTTCAAAGGGCGACGCTGTCAGCATAAATGGCGAAGCGATGTCGCCTGCGACGATCCTGACGAAACTGAACGAGCTGGGCGGCAAACACGGCTGTGGACGGCTCGACCTTGTCGAGGGGCGGTTCGTGGGTATGAAATCCCGGGGCATTTATGAAACACCCGGCGGCACGCTGCTGCTCGAAGCACACCGCGCCATCGAATCCATTACGCTCGACCGGGGGGCCATGCACCTCAAGGACGAACTGATGCCGAAATACGCCGAACTGATCTACAACGGCTTCTGGTTCAGCCCCGAACGCACTATGCTGCAGGCCGCGATCGATGCAAGCCAGGAACACGTCGAGGGCACTGTGCGTCTGAAGCTGTATAAGGGCCATGTGCGGACCGTCGGCCGCTGGTCAGACCGGTCTCTCTACTCGGAAGCACATGTGACCTTCGAGGATGACGCCGGCGCCTACGACCAGAAAGACGCCGCGGGCTTTATCCAGCTCAACGCGCTGCGCCTGAAACTTCTGGCCGCACGGGACCGGCGGCTGAAGTAACGCTATCTGATGCGCAGGGCGGCGAGTTTGTCATAGTAAGGCAGCGCCGCCGCGCATAATTCAGCCAGATCAGGCTCTAACCGGGGCATTTCACCCTCTGCCCCAGCAAAACCGGTGCTGCGGTGCACCGCGCCATACCAGTGTTTTGCCCAGATGCCGTCTTCGGCTCTTGGGCCTGCGTCCCATCTGAGCATCATCGGATCGAATGGGAGGCCAATTTCGGCGCAAAGCTTCATCAGCATGCCCTCGGGATCAGCGCGGATGTCTGTGCCATCAATAACCACGCCGCCCAGCGCATCAAAGACTTCAGCCTGGCGCACGTACCCGATATCGTCCAGGGTCAGGTCCGCCTGTTTCGCGGCATAACTGGCGATCACCCGCGCAGGATGCCGGATCAGATGTACATTCACACAGTCCCGCGCCCAGTCCATCGGAAAGCCCGGCAGCATGTGATGTGGCATGTGCTTCATATAGAGATGCGGCGTCGGCACCGGGGCAAGGCAATCGCGGGCGACCTTCCGGGGATCGGTTTCATGTGCGGCGATGATTTCGTCGTCCATAGGGTGACGTCTGCCCGATGCCGCCAGATAGGGCGCATAGAACGGCTCGTCCTGAACAGTAAAATCACCCCGCGCCAGAAAACTGTACATCATCGCTGTCGACAGATTCCGTGGCCCGGACCACATTGCAATGCGCATTTATCTCTCCCCGAACGATCCGGAATATTACAGCGGGCACGGAATTACCCGCCGGGTTGTTACATCACGACCGTAAAAATGCGGGCCGGGGATGCCAAGCTGTAAACTGATCTCACCACCGCGTGACATCGCGGTTTCATGAATTGCCCGTGAGGGCCCGAGGCGGCAGTCTGAGTGCAAAGGAGACCGAAAATGCTGAATATTTCCTCGCTCAAGACCTTTGCTCTGGCCGGCATGATCGTCCTCGGCTTTGCGGCACAGACACGGACCGCTCTTGCGGATGATCTCGAAACGCTGACCGTCGCCGGAGGCTGCTTCTGGTGTGTTGAAGCTGATTTCGAACGTGTTGAAGGCGTAACAGGCGCCGTCTCCGGCTATACCGGTGGATCCGTCGAAAACCCGACCTACAAGCAGGTAACGCGGGGCGGAACAGGCCACTACGAAGCCGTGCAGATCACCTACGATCCGTCGATTGTCTCGCGGACGACGCTCCTCAGCCTGTTTTTCCGCTCCGTTGATCCAACTGATGCCGGAGGACAGTTCTGTGACAGAGGCGAAAGTTACCGGACAGCTGTTTTTGCGGACACACCTCAGGCGCAGGAAGACGCCGCGGCAGCAAAAGCAAAGGCGGCAAAAGTGCTGGGTCAGACCATTGTCACGCCGATCCTGCCGGCTGCGCCTTTTTACGAAGCCGAAGACTATCACCAGGATTACTACAGGTCCGATGATCTTGTGCTGACCCGTTTTGGTCCCAAACGCAAATCATCAGCGTACAAAGCCTACCGCGATGCCTGTGGCCGGGATCAGCGCGTCCGCGAACTCTGGGGCGAGAACGCGCCGTTCCTGCCCAGCTGATCAGCGAAAGGTGAAATCCTCGATTTCTTTCAGATCGGGGATCACATCTGCCGTCCCTTCACGGGTGACCATCAGTGCCCCCGCCTTCGTGGCAAGTCCAATGGCCTGCGCGACGGGCATGCCGCGATCCAGACCGGCAATAAGGTACCCGGTGAACGTATCGCCCGCACCTGTCGTATCTACCGGTTTCACGGGAATCGCCGGAAAACTCTGGGGCGCCTGGCCTTTGCTGTGCCAGACGCAGCCATCACCCCCCATGGTCACAACTACGTCGGAACACGGCAGATCGCCCGGTTCAGAGCCTGTTTCCTGCGACAGTTGAGCCGCCTCAACCGCATTCAGGACCAGCATATCGACCTTGTCCATCACAGCGCGTACGGCATCCGCATCAAAAGGTGCGGCGGCGTAAATCACCCGCAGGCCCAGCCGGGCGGCCAAATCAACTGCCTCTTTCTGTCCGCTGGTTTCGTTCTGCGTGACAAAGATATCGCCGGGGCCGGCATTGCTGAGCGCGGCACCGATCAGTTCACGGGTGATGCCGCCATTTGCGCCCGACAACAGAACAATCGTGTTTTCACCCTGCGGGTCGACACAGATGTTGGCATGGCCCGTTGGCAGGTCAGATACTGCGATGTGTCGCGTATCCACACCGTATTCGAGCAACCGCTCGCTCGCCCAGCGCCCGTCCGATCCCACGGCGCCGATATGCACGACCCGCGCTGCTGCCCGGGCCGCCGCAACAGACATATTGGCACCCTTGCCGCCAAGCCCGCGTGTCAGGCTCTGTGCCGCCAGAGTTTCACCCCCCGCGGGCTGATGGCTGACGCGGTACACGTTGTCTGCGTTGATTGATCCCAGGTTATAGATCGTCATCAGCCGACCTTGCAGGCCGCGAGGATGGCCATGTTCAGAATGTCATTCGCCGTGGATACCGTCGAGCAGATCTGGATCGATCCATCCACGCCCGCCAGGATTGGTCCGATCACGGTGGCACCAGCCATTTCCTGCATCAGCTTCACAGAAATACTGGCCGAATGGCGCGCAGGTACCACAAGGATGTTTGCCGGGCCGGTCAGGCGTGAAAACGGATAGGCAGACTGGGCAGTGGCATTCAGGGCAACGTCCACCGTCATCTCGCCCTCATACTCAAAGGTGACACCGCGTGCATCGAGCACTTCCGGCGCACGGGCCATTTTCTCTGCCCGCTCGGAAACCGGATATCCAAAGGTCGAGAAACTCACAAAAGCCACACGGGGCTCCAGCCCCATGTTCTGAGCAACCGTGGCGGCACGCTCTGCAATCGTCGCCAGGTCTTCCTCGTCCGGCCACTCATGAACCAGCGTATCCGCGATAAAGATAATCCGTCCCTTGTGCAGCAGCGCAGTGATACCGACTGCACCGTCATATTTCGATGCGTCGTAGACGTGATTGATGCGGTCCAGAATGTGCGCAGACTTGCGGGTCGCACCGGTCACAAGACCGTCGCCGTGGCCGTGCGCCAGCATCAGCGCTGAGAAAACATGGCGGTCCCGTGCGGCCAGGCGATGGATGTCCTGGGCATCAAAACCCCCGCGTTTGAGCCTGTTATAGAGAAAATCCTTGTAGGTATCGAGGTGGGTGGTATTCGCTGCGTTCACCACTTCGATTTCGCGGACCGCGTCCACCATACCGGCCTTGTCCAGTTTGGCTTTGACGTCATCAAGACGCCCGACAACCAGCGCTTTGCCCAGGCCGGAACGCTGGTACATGACCGCGGCGCGCAGCACCCTTGGATCATCGCCTTCGGCAAAGATCATGCGGGCCTGGTTGGCCCGCGCCCGGGCGTTGATGCCCCGCAGAATACTTGCCGTTGGGTCCATCCGGGTTTTCAGCGAAAGCTCATATGCTTCCATATCGATGATCGGACGCCGCGCGGCTCCGGTGTCCATGCCGGCTTTGGCAACTGCCGGGGGTATGCGGTGAATAAGGCGCGGGTCAAACGGTGTCGGAATAATATAATCCCGCCCGAAGGAGAGGTTTTTGCCATACGCCAGCGCCACCTCATCGGGCACATCCTCTCGCGCCAGATTGGCAAGTGCATGGGCGCAGGCAATTTTCATCTCGTCATTGATCGCGCGCGCGTTGATGTCGAGCGCGCCACGGAAGAGATAGGGAAAGCCAAGCACATTGTTGACCTGATTGGGATAGTCGCTGCGCCCCGTTGCGACGATGGCGTCCGGCCGGACTTCATGTGCCTCTTCGGGGGTGATCTCCGGGTCCGGGTTCGCCATGGCGAAGATGACCGGGTTTTCCGCCATGCTTTCAACCATTTCCTGCGTGACCGCACCTTTGACAGACACACCCAGGAACACGTCTGCACCCTTCATCGCTTCTTCCAGCGTGCGGAGCTCTGTAGCAACAGCGTGGCCGGACTTCCACTGGTTCATACCCTCGGTACGGCCCTGATAGATCACGCCTTTTGTGTCGCACATGATACAGTTCTGATGACGCGCGCCCATGGCTTTGAGCAGCTCAAGACAGGCAATACCCGCCGCACCTGCGCCGTTCAGGACAATGCGCACATCCTCGATCTTCTTTCCCGAGATCTGCAACGCGTTCAGCAGTCCCGCCGCACAGATGACGGCCGTTCCGTGCTGGTCGTCATGAAAAACCGGAATATCCATCTCTTCTTTGAGACGTTGCTCGATAATAAAGCATTCGGGCGCTTTGATATCTTCAAGGTTGATGCCGCCAAATGTCGGGCCCATCAGACGGACCGCATCGACAAAGGCATCAACGTCTTCGGTGTCCAGTTCAATATCGATGCTGTTCACGTCGGCAAAACGCTTAAACAGTACCGCTTTGCCCTCCATCACGGGCTTGGATCCGAGTGCGCCGAGATTTCCAAGGCCCAGCACCGCCGTGCCGTTGGAAATCACAGCAACAAGGTTGCCTTTGTTGGTGTAATCATAGGCCGTCTCAGGATTTGCCGCGATGGCTTCGCAGGGAACGGCAACGCCGGGTGAATAGGCAAGGCTCAGGTCCCGCTGGGTTGTCATCGGGACGGTTGCGGTGATTTCGAATTTCCCCGGTGTCGGTTCGAGATGAAAGGCGAGCGCTTCTTCGGCGGTGACGCGTGTTTTTGACATGTTATTCGGCCTTTTCTGACGTTCCGGAGCCCCCAGGCTATATCTCAGCCGGGCACCCGCCTCAAGCATGCGCGATTTGAGCTTTTACCCGGGCCGGAGCATTTGTAAGGTCACCCGAAACCGCCGGGGGGCCTTATGACCGTCACGCCGATGATGGCGCAGTATCTGGAAATCAAATCCGGTTATCCGGATGCACTGCTGTTTTACCGGATGGGCGATTTTTACGAGATGTTCTTTGACGACGCCGTGGCGGCGGCCCAGGCTCTGGATATCGCGCTGACCAAACGTGGCAAACATAACGACGCCGATATTCCTATGTGCGGTGTGCCGGTGCATTCCGCCGAAGGCTACCTGCTGACACTCATCCGGAAGGGGTTTCGCGTTGCTGTCTGCGAGCAGATGGAAAGCCCGGCGGAAGCCAAAAAAAGAGGCTCTAAATCGGTCGTAAAGCGCGATGTGGTGCGGCTTGTGACACCCGGTACACTGACCGAGGAGAGCCTTCTCGAAGCCCGCCGGCACAACTATCTGGCAGCCTTTGCAGAAGTCCGGGATGCACAGGCGCTGGCCTGGGTGGATATCTCAACCGGGTCCTTTCATGTCATGCCACTTGACGCGCTGCGTCTTGGGCCAGAGCTGGCGCGGCTGGCACCCTCTGAGCTGATCGTAGCCGAGAACCGCGAAGGAGACCTGCGTGAAACAGTTGAGGATCTTGGTATCGCGCTGACAGGGCTTGCCCGGTCGGCGTTTGACAGTACCGGTGGTGAAAAATCCATTTGTGACCTCTTTGGCGTGGAAACGCTCGACGGTTTCGGGACTTTCTCCCGCGCCGAGGTATCCGCAATGGGCGCGGTCATTCAGTACCTGGACATTACGCAGAAAGGGCAGCTGCCGCTTCTCCGGCCACCACAGAAAGAGGCTGTTTCCGGCACCGTTCAGATCGATGCGGCTACGCGCAGGAACCTTGAGCTGACACATGCGCTCTCGGGCGGTCGGGCGGGGTCACTTTTGTCGGTGATTGACCGGACGCTGACAGCGGGTGGTGCCCGACTGCTGGAACAAAGACTGTCCAGCCCTTCGCGGGACCGCGAAACCATCCGACAGCGTCTGGATGCGGTCGACTTCCTTTTCGGGGACAACACCCTTCGCCAGTCACTGCGCGATCTGCTGCGGCGCATTCCGGATCTGGACCGCGCGCTTTCACGTCTGGCGCTCGATCGCGGCGGCCCGCGTGATCTGGCAGCCATCCGGAACGGGTTGATCTCTGCTGATGCGCTGAATTCCGAGCTCAGCAATGTGGATCTGCCGGACTTGTTGCACAGATGTCTGCAGGGCCTGACAGGTCACGCTGCCTTGACGGAACATCTTGATGAAACTCTGGTTGCAGAGCCGCCGCTTCTCGCGCGGGATGGTGGGTTCATTGCCCCGGGATACGATGACGCGCTCGACGAGGCCCGGAAACTGCGGGACGAAGGACGCAGTGTTATTGCCGCGATGCAAAAACAATTCGTCTCTGATACAGGCATTTCGTCTCTGAAGATCAAGCACAACAATGTTCTTGGTTACTTTATCGAAACACCCTCTACTCATGCCGACAAAATGCTGTCGGCACCCCTGTCCGAGACGTTTATCCATCGCCAGACCACTGCAAATCAGGTCCGGTTCACGACCGTCGAACTGTCTGAAATGGAAACTAAAATCATCAATGCCGGTGCCCGCGCTCTGGAGATTGAAAAACGTCTGTTTGAGGGATTGCGCGCGCGTATTCTTGGCGAGGCCGCGCAGATTTCTCAGACGGCCACCGCTGTTGCCGAGACGGACATTGCATCCGGTCTCGCTGATCTTGCCGTGGCAGAAAACTGGGTGCGCCCGGACGTTGATGGCAGCCGTCAGTTTGATATCCGCGGCGGTCGCCATCCGGTGGTCGAGGCCTCGCTGCGACAGCAATCCGGCGCGCCGTTTATTGCCAATGACTGCGCACTGTCTGCGGGAGAGGACACCGCAAATATCTGGCTGCTGACGGGGCCGAACATGGCGGGTAAATCTACGTTCCTGCGTCAGAATGCACTTATCGCTATTCTGGCACAGATGGGCAGCTTTGTACCGGCCACCTCGGCACATATCGGGGTTATCAGCCAGTTGTTCAGTCGTGTCGGCGCATCAGACGATCTGGCCCGCGGAAGATCTACCTTTATGGTCGAGATGGTTGAAACAGCAGCTATTCTGAACCAGGCAGATGACCGCGCTCTCGTAATTCTGGACGAGATCGGCCGGGGCACCGCAACCTATGACGGGCTGTCAATTGCCTGGGCGACTCTGGAACATCTGCACGACGTGAACAAAAGCCGCGCTTTGTTTGCAACGCACTATCATGAGATGACGGCTCTGGCGGGCAAACTGGATGGTGTAGAGAATGCAACCGTCGCCGTCCGAGAATGGGAAGGTGAGGTCATTTTCCTGCACGAAGTGCGCAAGGGAGCGGCGGACCGGTCTTATGGTGTCCAGGTTGCGCAGCTTGCCGGTCTGCCGGCACCGGTGATTGCCCGTGCACGCGTCGTCCTTGATGCTTTGGAAAAAGGGGAACGCGAGGGGGGTGCGACGCAGAAAACACTGATCGATGATCTTCCGCTTTTCTCTGCCGCGCCGGTTTCCCCTCCACCATCAGCCCCGACCCGATCAGCCGTTGAGGACGCTCTCGAAGATATCCACCCTGACGAGCTGACGCCCCGCGAAGCGCTGGACATGCTTTATAAACTCAAAGAAGCCGCCAGATCCTGACGGCCTCTAGTTCTTTCTTCTGATATCCGAACCCCGTGCACTGCCCGTTGTGCAGGGCAGATCAAACGGTGCTTGGGTCAGCCAGCCGGTGTCGACGACACACCCACCTGCGCGGGGCGAAGCAGACGATCATGTAGCATAAAGCCTTCGGCCGCGACCTGGATGATATCACCGGCCCGCGTGTCCGGCAGTGGCGCTTCAAACATCGCCTGATGCAGTTTCGGGTCAAAACGGTCACCGACCTCGGGCGCGATGACTTCGATACCGTGCTTTTTGAAAACACTCAGCAATTCGCGCATGGTCAGCTCGATGCCCTCGATCAGGGCAGCATTTGCTTCTTTCTGTTCGTCCGTCACGGTTTCAATGGCGCGTTTCATATTGTCATAAACGGGCAGGATATCGCGCGAAAGCTTGGAGCCACCATAGTTCTCGGCCTCTCTGCGATCCCGGTCGGACCTTTTGCGCGCGTTTTCCGCATCTGCCAGAGCGCGCATAAACCGGTCTTTATACTCGTCGCGCTCTGCCCTTATCTGTTCAAGCTCCAGGGCTTCGTCGTCAATCTCGGCCATTTCTTCAGCGAATGCTTCCGCCTCGGCGTCATCGATATCGTCCAGAAATTCTTCGTTCTTGGGCTCTGCCATGATCTTACCTCTAACTCCGGTCGGAGATCAGTTTTCCGACCAGCTGCGCCGTGTAATTCACAATCGGCACAATGCGTCCATAATTCAGTCGTGTCGGACCAATGACCCCCACGGCGCCAATGATCTTTCGATCAGCGTTCATATATGGGGAAACGACCAGAGAGGAACCCGAAAGTGAAAAAAGTTTGTTCTCAGAACCAATAAAAATGCGGACACCGTCGCCACCTTCGGCAAGTTCAAGGAACTCGGCGATGTCCCGCTTGCGTTCAAGGTCGTCAAAAAGCCGGCGGATGCGCTCCAGATCTTCACCCTCACCCTCGTCACTCAGCAGATTCGACCGGCCACGCACGATGAGCCGTTCAATCTGATCTCCCTCGCCTTCCCAGACGGCCAGACCGGACTGCACAAGATCCTGCGCAAGCGAATCTATTTCCTGGCGCCGGTTGCTGATCTCGGCTTTCATTGCACCATGCAGTTCGCTCAGGGTTTTGCCCTCGATCAGCGCGTTCAGGAAATTCGCTGCCTCGCGCATTGAGCTTGGTGTCTGGCCGGGAGGTGGTGAAAACAGACGGTTTTCGACGTGGCCATCGGCAAATACCAGCACCACAAGGGCGCGGTCGGGTGACAGCGACACAAATTCGATATGTTTGATGGGCGCTTCGCGTTTTGGTGTCATCACCAGCGATGCCCCCTGGGTCACGCCTGAAAGTGCCGATCCGACCCGATCGAGCAGCCCGCTGACGTCTTCGGAGTTCGAGGCAGCGGTGGCATCAATTTTTTCCCGGTCGGTTGCATCCGGATCGCCGATCTCGAGCAGACCATCCACAAACATGCGCAGTCCCATCTGGGTGGGAATTCGCCCCGCACTGACATGCGGGCTGTCCAGAAGCCCGAGGTATTCCAGATCCTGCATCACGTTGCGGATCGTGGCCGCCGAAACCTTTTCGCTGAAGTCCCGGGTCAGCGTGCGTGAGCCCACCGGCATCCCGTCATCCAGGTAGCCTTCCACCACCCGGCGAAAGACCTCGCGCGAGCGGTCGTTCATCTCTCCGAGTATGTTTGGTGTGTCATTCATCACGGGTTCCCTGGCTGAAGCGGTATAAAAGCACAACACAGCGGAAATTCAATCGGGGTTGCATCCCTGCCGTGCGGGCCTGTATCGGAGAGTGCACATTAAAAGGATATGTCATGCGTCCCTCTGGTCGAGAACTGAACGAAATGCGCGCCGTTTCCATTGAGACGGGTTTCACGAAACACGCAGAGGGCTCTGCCCTGATCAGGATGGGTGACACCCATGTTCTGTGTACCGCAACAATCGAAGACCGTGTGCCACCGTTTATCAAAGGGTCGGGCCTCGGCTGGGTGACCGCCGAATACGGCATGTTGCCACGTGCAACGAACACGCGCATGCGGCGCGAGTCCGCCGCCGGGAAACAGGGCGGCCGCACAGTTGAAATTCAACGGTTGATCGGGCGTTCTCTGCGGGCCGGCGTTGACCGGGTCGCCCTCGGTGAGCGCCAGATTACCATCGACTGTGACGTTCTGCAGGCGGATGGCGGAACACGCTGTGCCTCGATCACAGGAGGCTGGGTTGCGCTGAAGCTGGCGGTAAAAAAGCTGATGAAAGCGGGAGATGTCATCAGCGATCCGCTGACAGACCCTGTTGCCGCGATCAGCTGTGGAATCTACGCCGGGCAGCCTGTGCTTGATCTGGACTATCCGGAGGATTCCGAGGCAGGTGTAGACGGCAATTTCATCATGACAGGCAGTAAACAGCTGATCGAAGTCCAGATGAGCGCCGAAGGCTCTGTATTCTCGCGCGACCAGATGAATGCACTGATAGACCTGGCTGAAAAAGGCGTGGGCGAGCTGGTTGCTGCACAGAAAGCCGCCACGGCATGACACGCAGGTTCGACGGCACCCGAATTCTGATCGCGACGCATAACGCGGGAAAGCTCGAAGAGATGCAACAGCTCTTTGCGCCCCATGGTGTGCAGGTCGTGGGTGCCGCCGAACTGAACCTCGCCGAGCCCGAGGAAACCGAAAACACCTTTATCGGCAATGCCCGGATAAAAGCGCGTGCTGCGGTGAGCGCCACCGGATTACCGGCGCTGGCCGATGATTCCGGAATTGAGGTTGAGGCTCTGGGCAATCGCCCGGGCGTCTATACGGCTGACTGGGCGGAGACACCCCGGGGCCGTGATTTTCTGATGGCAATGACCCGCACACACACCGAACTGGAAGAAGCCGGCGCGGCCCACCCGCGTCGCGCACGTTTCAGGGCAACGCTCGTTCTCGCCTGGCCTGATGGCCACGAAGAAGTTTTTGAGGGCAAGGTGAACGGCACACTGGTCTGGCCGATACGTGGTGAAACCGGTCATGGTTATGACCCGATGTTTATGCCCGACGGCTATGACATCACCTTTGCAGAAATGGATCCGGACGAAAAAAACCGGGTGAGCCACCGCGCAGATGCCTTTGCAAAACTGATCGCTGGTTGCTTTGGCTGAAGACTGGGAACAGGGTGGCTTTGGCCTTTATATTCACTGGCCCTTCTGCGAGGCCAAATGCCCCTACTGCGACTTTAACAGCCACGTCTCGCGCAGCATTGACCAGACAGCCTGGCGCGCCGCCTATCTGACGGAACTGCGCCGGGTTGCCGCTGAAACACCAGGGCGCGTTCTGAGGTCAGTATTCTTTGGCGGTGGGACGCCCAGCCTGATGGATCCCGAAACGGTCAGCGGCATTATTTCGGAAATTCGCCGGCTCTGGCCTGTTGCCAATGATCTGGAGATCTCACTGGAAGCTAACCCCGGCTCGGTCGAAGCAGGGCGGTTCAGGGCGTACCGGGATGGCGGCGTGAACCGCATTTCCATGGGGATACAGGCGCTGAACGATGATGATCTGCGCAGACTGGGCCGTATTCACACAGCCTCAGAGGCGATGGCCGCCTTTGAGATTGCGCGGAGCACCTTTGATCGGGTCAGTTTCGATCTGATCTATGCCCGGCAGGGGCAATCCCTCGCCGACTGGCGGTCTGAACTGACGCAGGCGCTGAGTATGGCCGTGGATCATCTGTCGCTCTATCAGCTGACCATCGAGCAGGGCACAGCATTTGGCGACAGATACAATGCCGGCAAGTTGCGCGACCTGCCCGATGATGACCTGAGCGCCGATCTTTATGCGGCGACCCGTGATCTTTGCGGAGAACACGGCATGCCGGCTTACGAAGTCTCGAACCATGCCCGGGATGGTGCGCAGTCACGACACAATCTGATCTACTGGCGATATGGCGACTACGCAGGTATCGGGCCTGGCGCGCACGGGCGGCTGACCACCGGTGGCCAGAGGGCGGCAACAGAATGCTGGTCCAATCCGGACCGCTGGCTGAAATCAGTCGAAACCGGGAACGCTGAAAAACCGAGGCTGTTTCTGTCAGGCGAAGACCAGGCGAATGAATTTCTGTTGATGGGACTGCGCCTCAGGGAAGGAATTGACCCTGCCCGATATGAAAAACTGTCAGGTCATCAGATTTCGCCTGCAGCTATTTCCGATCTGGTTGACCTGGGAATGATAACAGCGACAAAAGACAGAATTATCGTTTCAGATCAAGGCTTTATGATTCTGAATGCGATAATCTCACGCCTCGCCGGAGGTTAGGTTCCACTCAGAATCCGGCACAGTTCATCCAGCTCTTCAAGCGTCTTGTAATGCAGCGTGACCTCGCCTGATTCACCGCCCGGTTTGTGCGTCAGAACAACCTTCATACCCAGCGTCGCAGAAAGATCGCCCTCCAGGGCTTTGGTGTCTGCATCTTTTTCAGCTGGCGCCTTCGATGCGGCGGGTTTACCGCGCGCATCACCTGACTGCTCTTTTTTGACCAGCGCCTCGGCCGCGCGCACGGACAACCCATCCCGGATGATCCGGCGCGCAAGTCCCACAGGATCTTCGGCACCGAGGAGAGCACGCGCATGGCCCGCACTCAGGTCATTGCTGCGTACCATTTCCAAAAGCGGTTCCGGCAGGTTGAGCAACCTCAACAGGTTTGCAATATGACTGCGGCTCTTGCCCAGAGCTTCGGCCATCTTTTCCTGAGTATGACCAAACTGGTCCATCAGGCGGCGATAGCCGGCCGCTTCTTCGATAGCATTCAGATCCGCCCGCTGAATATTCTCGATGATGGCAACCTCGAGAACCTCGGCATCCGAGAAATCCCGCACGATAACCGGCAGCTCATGCAGCTGCGCCATCTGCGATGCGCGCCAGCGGCGCTCACCCGCAACAATCTCATAGCGCCCATCGGCTATGGCGCGGACGATCAGGGGCTGAATAACACCCTTTTCCTTTATCGACGCTGCTAGATCATCCAGGTCACCCTCGGCAAAACGTTTCCGCGGCTGATCGGGATTCGGTGTGATCTGTTCAATCGGGATCTTCTTGTCCGCCGCCGCAGGACCAGCACTCGCGCGCTCCTCTGTCTCGGCCACATCGGACATGAGTGCCGACAATCCGCGACCAAGACCCCTCTTCCGTTCGGTTCCACCCACCATAACCTGCTCCCTCTAGGCTGCATGCACCCTGTTTTTATCCAATACCTCACGCGCCAGGGCTCTGTACGCCTGCGCTCCTTTTGAGGTCGTATCATAGGTCAGCACAGGCATGGCATAAGACGGTGCCTCGCTGACCCGCACGTTGCGCGGAATCCGCGTCCGGAATACCAGTTCCCCGAGGTTTTCCCGGGCGTCCTGCTCCACCGCGCCAGACAGATTGTTCCGCTGGTCAAACATCGTCAGAACGATGCCCTCAATGCGCAGATCTTTATTCCCGGTCTGGCGTACCTCGCGGATGGTCAGCATCAGTTGTGACAGACCCTCGAGCGCAAAGAATTCACTCTGCAAAGGCACCAGAACAGAATGCGCCGCGATCATCGCATTTACAGTCAGCAGGTTGAGCGACGGAGGGCAGTCAATCAGGATGTAATCCAGCCGGAATTCATCCATCGGTGTCTGGCGGAGAGCATCGTGCAGCAGAAAACTGCGCTTTTCATTAGACATCAGTTCTATATCCGCCGAGCTGAGATCAACCGTCGCCGGCACGATCATCAGGTTTGGTGTCACGGTCGGCAGAACCACATCATGTAGTGGTATATCATCCAACAAAAGATCATATGTTGTGTACTTCCGGTCGTCCACTTCGATGCCCAACCCCGTGGATGCGTTGCCCTGCGGATCGAGGTCAATTACCAGAACACGGGATCCGGCTTCGGCAAGTGCCGCTGCCAGATTAATTGTAGTGGTGGTCTTTCCAACGCCGCCCTTCTGGTTTGCTATCGCTATTATTTTCGGACCGTGAGGACGCGACAGATCAGACACGCTTGATTTCCTTTATCTCAAGAACGGCAGCAGCGGGGTTTGAAATACTTGTATGCGATACCAGCGAAAATGACCAGGATTCCTGCGCCGCGCTGACCTCTTTCTGCCAGGATTCTCCCTTGAAAAAAACCGCAGTTCCATCGGGCTTCAGATGACGTTCTGCAAAACCGAGCAGGTTGGTCAGGTCTGCAAGTGCGCGGGCTGAAAGGACATCAGCATTCTCTGGAACCGCTTCTTCGATCCGCGCCACCAGAACACTGGCGTTCAGATCCAGTTCCCGGATGACTGTCCGTAGAAAAGCGGCCTTTCGCTGGTCACTTTCTATCATTCGGGTATACCGCGCCGGAAACCGTTCCTTTGCAAATACAGCAGCCACCAGGCCAGGAAACCCCCCACCACTGCCAATATCGACCCATGCATCGCCGGGAAATTCCAGAGGAATAATCTGCGCCGAATCCCATATATGGCGATCCCACAAGTGCTGGACACTTGATTTAGATATCAGATTTATTCTGGGTGTCCATTTCAGGACAAGGTCATGAAGCGCTTCGAGGCGCTCCATTGTTTCACGTGAAACATCAAAGGGCGCGGCTTGATCCATTCTCATGCAGTCTGGCGTCTTCTGTTCTGACGCAGTCTCGCAAGTATCAGCGTCAGCGCCGCCGGTGTCATACCATCAATACGCCCGGCCTGAGCAAGCGTCTCCGGTTGTGCCGCGGCCAGCTTGATCTGCAACTCCCGGGATAAACCTTCCAGACATGCATAGTCAAAATCTGCAGGAATTTTCTGTGCTTCATCTTTGCGAAGAAGATCGATATCTCTTTGCTGCCGCTGAATATAATTGGCGTACAGTGCTTCACGCTCCATCTGACGTTTCGTTTCTGTGTCCAACGCTTCAAAACGATCGTCGAGGCCTGTTATCACATCAAAATCCACATCTGGGAAAGCCAGCAGCTGCATGGCCGTCCGACGAGATCCATCCTGATTGACTTTGATCCCCGCAGAAGACGCCTGTGACGGCGTAAACACCCGATCCGTCAGGATATCGCGCGCAGCATTAAGCTTTCCAAGCTTTTCTCCGAACACCTGCTTTCGCTCATCACTGACGCACCCGATGTCAATGCCCTTTGGCGTCAGGCGTTGATCTGCGTTGTCCGCCCGCAATGACAGGCGAAACTCTGCCCGGGATGTGAACATACGATACGGCTCTGTAACGCCCCGCGTCGTCAGATCGTCAATCATTACCCCGATGTAACTCTCTGACCTTGAGAAACTCACCGGATCTCCCCCGGCAGCAGCGCTTGCTGCATTCAAGCCGGCAACCAGGCCCTGTGCGGCGGCCTCCTCATATCCGGTTGTCCCGTTTATCTGGCCGGCAAGGTACAAACCCTGAATATCTCGGAGCGCCAGCGTACCGTCCAGCGCCCGGGGATCGACGTAGTCGTATTCGATCGCATAACCGGGTTGAAGTATCACTGCATTCTCCAGACCAAAAATGGAGTTCACATACTCTGACTGCACATCTTCGGGCAAAGAAGTCGAAATGCCGTTGGGATAAACGGTATTTGTTGTCAGCCCTTCTGGTTCCAGAAAGATCTGATGAGATGTTTTATCCGCAAATCTTACGATTTTATCTTCAATCGACGGGCAGTATCGTGGCCCAATGCCATCGATATGGCCGCCATACATGGCAGACCGATCAAGATTTTCGCGAATAATATTGTGCGTTTTTTCATTCGTGTGCGTGATGCCACAGGACACCTGACGGGCGGATACGCCTGTGGAAAGAAAAGAAAAGAGTGTCGGATCCTCATCGCCCGGCTGATCCTCCAGCGCATCCCAGCGGATCGTACTGCTGTCCAGACGTGGCGGTGTGCCAGTTTTCAGCCTTCCAAGCGGTAGATCAAAGGAATCAATTCTTTCAGCAAGTTTGACAGAGGCCTTGTCGCCCATACGCCCACCAGGTCTGGAAATATCGCCAATATGGATAACACCTCGCAGAAAAGTTCCGGTTGTCAGAACAACTGAAGCCGCGGGAATTTCTGATCCATCGTGCAGGATAACTCCGCAAACACGGCTCCCTGACATCAAAAAGTCAGTCACCTCGCCAATAACAATATCCAGGTTTTCGCGAGCCCTCGTTTCCCTGAGCATCTCTGACTGATAGATTTGTCGATCAGATTGCGCTCTGGGTCCCTGTACTGCGGGCCCTTTGCGTCTGTTAAGCAAGCGGAACTGAATACCGGCCTTGTCCGCAACCCGACCCATTACGCCGTCAAGCGCATCAATTTCACGCACCAGATGCCCCTTGCCCAACCCACCAATCGCCGGATTGCAGGACATTACACCGATCCCGGCTTCCGACATGGTTACAAGGGCCGTACGGGCACCCATCCGCGCAGCCGCATGTGCCGCCTCCGCGCCAGCGTGTCCGCCACCAATAACCAGAACGTCGAATTGTTTCACGTGAAACACTCCATCACTTGCCAAGGCAAAAGCTTGAAAAAATCTCGTCCAGCAGATTTTCCACGTCGATGCGCCCGATAAGGGCTTCCAATGCTCGAATCGCTGATCGGAGTTCCTCTGCTGCTATATCATAACTCTCCGGACCCTGCGAAAGGATGTCCCTGACAGCGTCAAGATATCCCTGCGACTGTTGCATGGCCGAACGGTGCCTCTCATGCGTCGCCAGACCAGCAACTGAAGTTCTGTCCTGAAGTACCGTGCGAATCCGCTCGATAAGCGCCGACACACCTTCTCCTGTAACACCGGAAACCCCATTGATTGTATCACCCGTCAGGTCAGATTTAGGGGAAACCACAACATCCTGGGGCTTTGGTACAATCAACAGCTGCTCGTTAGCCTCAGACAGAATAACCCTCAGGTCTGCAGCTTCCGCTCGCTGAACCGCCCGCTCTATGCCGATTGTTTCAACGACATCCTCACTTTCGCGAAGCCCCGCGGTATCAAGAAAAGTAACGGGCAGTCCCTTCAGATCCATCCGAACTTCGATAACGTCTCTCGTGGTTCCGGCAATCTCTGACGTGATGGCCGCATCACGTCCTGCCAGTCGGTTCAGCAGCGTCGATTTTCCTGCGTTCGGTGGCCCGACAATTGCAACTTCAAAACCCGTCCGGATGCGTTCAGCCACAAAAGAGCCCGCGATTTCTGACCGCAGTTCCTGCTGAACCCTATCAAGCAGGATTGTGACCTCAGGCGTTACATCAACCGGCACATCTTCGTCAGCGAAATCAATTGTAGCCTCAAGCAGCGAGGCCGACCGGATGAGATCAGAACGCCAACCTTCGACCTTATCTCCCAGTGCGCCGCTGAAAACCCTCAGGGCCTGGCGCCTCTGTGCCTCGGTTTCTGCATCGATCAGATCCGCCAGACCTTCCACCTGGGCGAGATCAAGGCGGCCGTTCTCCATCGCACGACGGGTGAATTCCCCGGACTCTGCAAGTCGCAGACCTTCTGTGCCGGACAGCTGGTGCAAAACAGCCTGCACCACTGCCGTACTGCCATGCGTATGGAGCTCGACAACGTCTTCGCCTGTGAAGCTCTCAGGCGCCCGGAACGTCAGAACAAGAGCTTCGTCCAGAAGGACGTCATGAGCATCCTTCAGTTGACGCAACCCGCTATGACGCACTGATGGCAATGAGCCCGCCATAGCAGCGCCCGCCTGCCACGCACGCGGTCCCGAAATCCTGATGACAGAAACACCGGCCCGGCCCTGAGCAGTTGCCTGGGCAAAAATCGTATCCATCTTATTAACCCACTGTTTTAAAACAATAAGTTACGTATTCATAGAATCGAAGAACTCCGAGTTGCTCTTAGTTTGTTTCAGCTTGGACAACAGGAATTCAATCGCATCTGTCGTACCCATCGGGTTCAGAATACGGCGCAGAACAAAGGTTTTCTGCAGATCGATTTTGTCGACAAGCAGGTCTTCTTTCCGGGTGCCGGATTTCAGAATATCCATCGCCGGGAAGACGCGTTTGTCAGCGACCTTCCGGTCCAGAACAATCTCCGAGTTACCGGTGCCCTTGAATTCTTCAAAGATCACCTCGTCCATGCGGCTGCCTGTATCGATCAGGGCCGTGGCGATGATGGTCAGTGAACCACCCTCTTCGATATTCCGGGCGGCACCAAAGAAACGCTTGGGGCGTTGCAGAGCATTCGCATCCACACCACCGGTCAGAACTTTACCAGAGGACGGAACGACCGTATTAAAGGCCCGGCCCAGTCGGGTGATGGAATCGAGCAGGATGACAACATCCCGCTTGTGTTCAACGAGCCGTTTCGCCTTTTCGATCACCATGTCGGAGACGGCCACGTGACGCGTTGCCGGCTCGTCAAAGGTCGAGGAGACAACCTCTCCCTTAACCGAGCGCTGCATGTCGGTGACCTCTTCGGGCCGTTCGTCAATCAGCAGCACGATGAGATAGCATTCCGGGTGATTGCGTTCGATCGAGTTCGCGATGTTCTGCAACAGCACGGTTTTACCGGTCCGCGGCGGCGCAACGATAAGCGACCGCTGACCTTTGCCGATAGGTGCGACAAGATCGATGATCCGCGAAGAACGGTCCTTGACCGTCGGATCCTCAGTTTCCATGGTCAGGCGCTCGTCCGGATAAAGCGGCGTCAGGTTTTCAAAGGCAACCTTGTGGCGGGCCTTCTCCGGATCTTCAAAGTTGATCCGCGTGACATCGATCAGGCCGAAGTAACGTTCATTATCATCCGGTGCCTTGATCACACCTTCGATCGTGTCACCCGTCCGCAGCGAGTATTTGCGGATCATCTCCGGAGACACATAAATATCATCAGGACCGGGCAGATAGTTTGCCTCTGGCGACCGCAGGAACCCAAACCCGTCCTGCAGAACTTCCAGCACGCCATCACCGGAGATTTCCCAGCCCTCGTCCGCGCGTTCACGAAGGATCTGGAACATCATCTCGCCCTTACGCATGGTCGAGGCGTTTTCGATCTCCAGATCCTCTGCCATCGCCAGCAGATCCTTGGGGCTCTTCCGCTTCAGATCCGCCAGGTTAAGCGTCTCGAGGGGGCCATCCTGGACCGGGGTGTCGTTGTTTTCTGATGTCATGAAACTATCCATAGCCACACGCGGAACCTCCCGTGTGGTCTGTCATTCTGAATGTAAGGTCTGCGCCATCCCCGGACGGGGTGGTGAGAAAGACATAGTGACAGCCAGTCCACGAGTCAATCGGATCAGAAGCGTACGACCACCGAGAGCACGATGACGACCATCAGTACGGTCGGGACTTCGTTCATCATCCGGTACTGCCGGCCTGTCAGGGCATTCTCTGCCCGCATAAACTCTTTACGGCGCAATCCCAGCCAGTGATGAAACCACGTCATCCCAAGTACGCCACCGGCTTTGGTCCATGGCCATATCTCATCCCAGCTGACAATCCCGGGCGTGAACACCAGACACAGACCAAAAACCCATGTCGCTATCATCGCCGGATTCATTATTGCTTTGAGAAGGCGACGTTCCATGGTCTGAAACATCTCGTGAGTTTCACCACTTTGGCCGACCTGTTCAGTGTGATAGACAAACAGTCTGGGCAGATAAAAGAGACCGGCCATCCAGGCAATCACCGACATAATATGGAATGCCTTGATCCATGGATAGCTCTGAGCAAGAAAGTCTGACACCGGAAACTCCAATCTGAACTTCTCTTAATAATTAATAAAGAAAGAGAAAAGGATGATGATTTTGTAGGGGCGGCGGTTTCTGGGGATTAACGTGTCATCCCATCTGTTCTGAACAGGTGGAGAAAATTGTCCCCGAACACGGGGAGAAACCAGCAGGAAAATTTATATTATATTTAACAATAGGTTAGATCTGTCTTAAGAGTGATTTGACGAAATAAACCTGTGGATATCCTCGTGGAAGCCGGTTTATGCACACCTTCTGTTTTATCCTTATCAGAGCTGTATCAAATCCCTGGTAAAACCCTGGCGAAAGATGATTTATAGACGGACCATGGCGAAACGCTCTGACCACATTCATAACTCTTAAAATATCCTTAACGCTGCACACAGGCTTTTCCACATGTCACACACAATCGTCCTGGCATCAGGGTCTGCGATACGGTCAGCGCTGCTGACACAGGCAGGTGTCCCCCATCGCGTGGAACCAGCCCGTATCGACGAGGATATGGTACGCGATTCCCTTCTGGCAGAACAGGCACGGCCACGCGATGTCGCCGATACCCTTGCAGAGCTGAAAGCACGCAAAATCAGTGAGAAAAACCCGGGTGCACTCGTGCTGGGGTGTGACCAGGTGCTGGACCATGATGGGGAAATTCTGTCAAAACCCCGGACGCCGGATGACGCAGTGACCCAGCTCCGGTCTATGCGGTCAGGTCGGCATATGCTGCTCTCTGCGGCGGTTGTGTGCGAGGACGGAAAACCGTTGTGGCGGCACATCGGTCAGGTCAGACTGCATATGCGTGACGCTTCTGACGCATACATCCGTGGCTATGTTGACCGGAACTGGGACAGTATCCGACACGCTGTCGGGGCCTATAAGCTCGAAGAAGAAGGTGTTCGTCTGTTCACCCGGATCGAAGGTGACTATTTTAACGTCCTGGGGCTGCCGCTGCTTGAACTGCTGTCCTGGCTGACGTTGCGGGGAGATCTGGAAAAATGAGCGGACACAAAATCCCATTGGCCGGTGTCATCGGATCACCGATTGCGCATTCCCGGTCACCACAACTGCACGGTCACTGGCTGACAACAAACAATCTGCCTGGTTTCTACATTCCGATGGATGTCTCGCCGGAAGATCTGGAAAGCGTGTTGCGATCCCTGCCCCGTGCCGGCTTTGTCGGTGTCAATGTTACGATCCCACACAAAGAGCAGGTCCTGGAACTGGCTGATGTCGCAACCGATCGCGCGCGGCGGATCGGTGCCGCAAATACGCTGACGTTTTTGCCGGATGGAAAAATCGAGGCGGACAATACGGACGGGTACGGGTTTCTGAACAATCTTCAGGCTGGCGCTCCTGCATGGGAGCCCACTTCGGGGCCTGCGGTCGTTCTTGGCGCGGGGGGCGCGGCGCGGGCGGTGATCGTGGCCCTTCTCGATGCAGGTGTGCCGGAAATACGTCTGAGCAACCGGACCATCGCACGTGCAGAACAACTGCGGAGAGATTTTGGAGAGAAGGTGGTCGTTCACCCCTGGGAAAACATATCCCAGAGCTTCCCGGACGCAGGTTTGCTTGTGAACACGACATCTCTGGGTATGGTCGGCAAACCACCTCTGGAGCTCAGTTTGCAGACTCTGAGCAGACAAACCGTTGTCACCGATCTCGTTTACACACCGCTGCAGACAGAATTGCTCAGGCAGGCAGCCGCTGTCGGGTGCACTGCTGTGGACGGGCTCGGGATGCTGCTGCATCAGGGTGCGCCGGGATTTACCCGCTGGTTTGGCACCGAACCGGTGGTCGATGACGAACTGCGGCGTGCTGTGCTGGGATGACCCACGTGATCGCCCTCACAGGATCGATCGGTATGGGGAAATCGACCACCGCTCAGATGTTCGCCGACGAGGGATGTGCGGTGTGGGACGCCGATGCTGCCGTGCACCGTCTGTATGAACCGGGCGGGGCGGCTGTTGCACCTGTATCAAGGCTCTTTCCCGAGGCAATTATTTCCGACGCTGTTTCACGGGACCGGCTGCGGAAAATCATATCAGCAGATCCGGACGCGCTGAAAAAAATCGAAGACATTGTGCATCCGCTTGTTGCCGCGGATCGGGTTGCTTTTCTGAAAGCCACAGCAACCGACATAGCGGTTCTGGATATTCCGTTGTTGTTTGAAACCGGCGGAGAAGGCATTGCCGATACGGTGGTCTGTGTTTTCGTGTCAGACGAAGAACAGGAAAAACGTGTTCTGGCGCGGGGTAAAATGACCCGTGAACAGTTTCTGGCCATTCGGGAAAAACAGATGCCAGCGGCAGAGAAATGCGCGAGATCAGACTTTGTCGTGACGACAGATACGATTGAACATGCCCGCCAGCAGGTGCAGAATATCGTCAGGCAGATCAGAGAGGCATCAGCAGATGCGTGAGGTTGTCCTCGATACAGAAACCACAGGTTTTGACCCGGAAACCGGCGACCGGATCGTGGAGATCGGAGCGGTAGAGCTGATGGGTCATATGGCGACGGGCCGGACCTATCATCAGTACATCAATCCGGAACGTGCCATGCCCGAAGAAGCCTTTCAGGTTCATGGACTCGGGGACGACTTTCTGAAGGACAAACCAAAGTTTGCCGAAATCGGGCAGGCCTTTCTTGATTTTATTGGTGACGCAAAGCTGGTCATTCACAACGCAGCCTTTGATATCAAATTCCTGAATGCCGAGCTGAAATGGATGAACCTCCCCCAGATACCGTGGGAGCAGGCGATTGATACGCTTGCGATTGCCCGCAAACGGTTCCCTGGATCACCCGCTTCGCTGGATGCGCTGTGCCGCCGGTTCGGGATCGACAATTCTTCGCGGACGCTGCACGGCGCGCTTCTGGACAGCGAAATCCTGGCAGAGGTGTATCTGGAGCTGATCGGCGGGCGCCAGCCGGACTTCGGTCTGTCGACTTCGTCTCAGTCTTCTGGCGGAGATGCGGTGCCTGAATGGTCACCGCGACCACGGCCCATACCGCTTGCATCCCGTCTTACGGATGCAGAAGCCGCCGCCCATGCCGAATTTGTGGCAAAGCTGGGCGACGACGCGTTGTGGTCCAAAGCCTGACTCAGGCGTCTGCTTTTCCGGTCTCGGCAGCCTGACGGCGCGCAAGCTCATTGCGGTATAGTGACAGGAAATCGATGTTTTCCAGGTTCAGCGGCGGGAAGCCCCCGTCGCGTGTGATGTCACTGACAACGCGGCGCAGGAACGGAAAGATCATCCGCGGGCATTCGATCAGCAGGAAAGGATGCAGCTGGTCTTCGGGAACATTTTCGATATGGAAAATGCCGGCATATTCGATTTCCAGCACGAAAAGCGTCGTGTCGCCCTCTTTGGCTTTCGACGTGATGTTCAGCCTGATGACAGATTCATACTGGTTTTCGGCACCGCGCTTCTTGCCATCAAGATTAACCTGCACCTGCACATCCGGCGTAGTGTCAGCAGGAGCACCTTTCTGCGCCATGATGTTTTCAAACGACATGTCCCGGATGTACTGACCGAGCACGCGCATCTGCGGTGCCTGGACCTGGGGCTGTTGACCGTTCGGTTGTGCCTGTGCTTCTTCGTCTGCCATTGCGAGCTCCTGAGCGAATAAAAAATCAGCGCACGCTTAACAGCTTGGGTTTATGATCTCAATGGTCCGTCCAGCCGGAGGGTTTACGGATCCTGTCGGCGTCAGTGGGTACTTCGGAATACTCGCCGTCGATGATGTCACCATTGCCACCGTTTCCACGGCGCGGACCGGTACCGGGACGCCCGGCACCCGGGTGCGGACCAGTGCTGAATGTCTGGACATTGACCCGTTTGCGGACAGCATGAAAGACCGACGTGCGAAACGCCGGCACCAGCAGCAGAAAACCCACCGCGTCTGTGAAAAACCCGGGCGTCAGCAGCAAGGCGCCGGAGAAAAGGATCATCGCACCATGCACCAGCGGTTCGGTCGGATCCTGAAGCTCCGAAAATGACGCGCGCAACTGTGACATCGCCAGAGCACCCTGGTTGCGCACCAGAAAAGTGCCGAGAATGGCTGTCAGCACGACAGTTACGAGCGTCCAGCCAAGACCAATCGCGCCACCGATCTGCACAAAAAGTGTGATCTCAATCAGCGGTACAGCCAGAAAGGCGATAAACAACCACATTTTGATCCTTCCTTTCGTCGGCACGACGGTGGACTTGAGCGTGCACCGCACCTACATAAGTTCTCTGTATACCCGTTTCCACACGTTCCCCGCATGAGGTTTATATGAATTCGCCCCTGATACAGCTTCTGGTTCTTGCCGGCATCGCTGTTTTTCTGATTTTGCGACTGAAAAGTGTGCTGGGAACACGTGAGGGTTTTGAGAAACCCCCGTCTCAGGCGCAGGTCACCGGCCGTAGTGAACGGACACATGATTTCGAAGTAATCGAAGGTGGTCCTGATCTTGATATCACAGATCACGTGGATGAGGACAGCCCGGCGGCCACAGCGCTGGCCGAGATGAAGCGTCTCGAGCCGTCTTTTAACGTGACCGAATTCCTGGGCGGCGCGCGCGGTGCGTATGAAATGATCGTCATGGGTTATGAGAACGGCGATCTTGACGACATTCAGCCATTCATCGCCGAAGACATCTATGATTCATTTGTCGAAGGTGTCGCAGCACGCGAAGACCAGGGACTGACCATTGAGGCGAATTTTATTGGTGTCCGCGAGCTGAAACTGGTGGATGCAACCCTCGACCCGGTTACCAACGAGGCCGAGCTGACCATCCGCTTCATCGGTGAGCTGACATCGGCCGTACGCAACAGCGAAGGCGAAATCGTTGAAGGCAGCACCACCGAAATGAAGCGGCAGAAAGATACCTGGTCTTTTGCCAGAACGATGGGCTCGGATGATCCGAATTGGCAGCTCGTATCCACAGACGCCTGACGTCGGCGGCGGCGGCACTCTGGATCGGGGCGGCTGCTTTGGCTGAACCGACATCGCCAGAAGTGCATGCCGAAGTTCTTTCTTTCGACGATCTTGATGGCTGGGCGGATGATGATCATGCATCGGCATTCGAGGTGTTCAGGTCAACCTGCGCAGACATGACTGACCCGGACTGGCAGGCCGTCTGCGCCTTTGCCACCAGCAACCCCGATCCGCGTCGTTTCTTTGAACTGTTGTTCCGGCCTGTTCTGATCACAGATGGCGACGACGGGCTTTTCACCGGATATTTTGAACCTGAACTCAATGGCTCGCTTCGCAGGTCAGGCAAATACCGTTACCCGGTTTATGCCATGCCGCCCGAGGCGCGCGAGGTGGATCAGTGGTATTCCCGTCGCGAGCTTCTCGAAACAGACAAGCTGGCGGGCCGTGGTCTGGAGATCGCCTGGGTCGATGACCCCGTTGAGCTGTTCTTTCTGCAGATCCAGGGTTCAGGCCGGATTACTCTGCCGGACGGGGGCAAAGTACGGGTCGGATACAGCGGCGCCAATGGTCATCCCTATAAGTCTATCGGCGCAGAACTGGTTCGCCGTGGTGTCTTTCAGGCCCATCAGGTCAGCGCTACGGTTATCCGCAACTGGGTGCGCAAAAACCCGGTGGCGGGCCAGGAGCTGCTGTTTCACAATCCATCTTATGTGTTTTTCCGCGAAGTCAGCCGCGTGCCCGCAAACAAGGGTCCGCTTGGAGCAATGAACCGGTCGGTGACGCCGATGCGGTCGATAGCGGTCGATCCGGCATTTGTGCCCCTGGGTGCACCGGTCTGGATCGAAAAAGACGGGGCTGGTCCGATGCGACGGCTGATGATTGCTCAGGATACAGGGTCCGCGATCAAGGGCGCACAGCGTGCCGATGTTTTCTTTGGCACAGGGGATGCAGCCGGTCGCGCGGCGGGGCAGCTCAAAGACCCGGGCCGCATGCTCGTGCTGTTGCCCATTCAGCGCGCATGGGCCATGGCGCCGGAGAGCGGGTTGTGAGCCGCCGCAAGCTCGGCCCTGACGAAATCGCGCTCTGGAAGAAAGTCACTGAAAGAACTGAGCCACTGGGCAAACCCGAGACCTTTGACCCCGAGGCATTTGCACCGCCACCCAGGCCGCAGCCTGTGCCCGCCCTGAAAACCAGTCCGACCGCACAACGAAACCAGCTGCCGAAACCCCCGGCCCGACGGGTCAGTTATGATCTTGCACCCTCACTGCCTGAGAGTATTGCAAGATCGCCGGTTCAGATGGACCAGAAAACCTTTTCCAGAATGACCCGCGGCAAACTTAAACCAGAAGGCCGGATCGACCTGCATGGTATGACGCTGGACCGCGCGCATACCGCGCTTAACCGGTTCATCATGTCATCGCACGGATCCGGCAAGCGCCTCGTTCTTGTCATCACGGGCAAGGGAAAACACCGCGATGACGGTGGCCCCATTCCGGTACGTTTTGGGGTTCTGCGTCATCAGGTGCCGCAATGGCTGGCATCCCCCCCGATGTCGTCCATGGTTCTGCAGGTGTCCGAGGCGCATATCAGCCATGGTGGCGGTGGCGCCTATTATGTCTATCTCAGACGGATGCGCTGACCGGCAGATCGCGCTGGTACCGGTAGATTCCCAACCCCGCCAGCGCCGCACCGCCGAAATAGAAAAACGAGATCGGAACCATCTGGTCAGGAAAGCTGATCCCCCAGTCGATGAGCACACCCGTTATGCCAGGACCGATGGCTGAACCGAAAACCATCAGCGCGGCGGCGGCGGCCTTGATCGCACCCAGGTGACGGGTGCCGTAGAAAACAGCCCAGAAGGCGGTTGTCGCCGTACCCTGCATGCCCTGCCCGATCCCGAAAATTACGAGACCGATACCGGCCATGAAAATCGTATCAGCAACCGACAGGATCAGGAAAGAGACGCCAAAGGGCAGCATCTGAAAGGGAACAATCCATTTGACGCCAAATCTGTCGACGGCCCATCCTGTGATAAAGGTAAATGCGATGGATGCGAGCGTGTAGACGGGCATGAGTGCCACATAAGACGCGAGGCTCCAGCCCTTGACCTCGGTCAGGTGAACCTGCTGGAAAAAGAGTGCGGTACCCCAGGCAGACGGTCCGAGCACGAGAGGGACCAGAAAGTAAAACAGCGGGTGCCTCAGCAGATCAGACCGCGTCCAGTGTCGCCCGCCCATCCCGACGCTTTGCATGTCGTCAGACATTGATTGCGGCGTTCGTTCCTGACGCAGCAACCCCTGCATCAGCGGGATGGCCGCCACAACGCAGAGGGCGGCAACAATCCACAGCCACCGCCAGTCCAGTGTGAGCATCAGTCCGACAAAGATGATGGGCAACACTGCCTGCCCGGCAGCAAACCCCATCGACGCAAGCGAAATTGCCCTGCCGCGCGTAGCCGTAAACCAGCGCGACATCGCCACTGCACCCAGTTGCGACATCATCCCCTGACCCATCAGACGCAGGGCATAGACAACAAAGACCAGCAAAACCGCAGACTGCACCGTCGCCATCGCGACACAGGCCAGTGCCAGCAGAACCATGACCCACAGCGACAGCCCCCGCACCCTGAACCGGTCGGTCAGTGCACCGGCCCAGATCATCGTGACCGCAGACAGAGTTGTGCCGATCGTATAGATCCCGCCCCATTGTCCGTCCGTCAGAACAAAGGCCTCTTTGATCTGGCCTGCGAAAAGCGAAATGAAATACGTCTGACCAAACGACGAGGTAAAGCACAGCAGGAACCCTGCCAGCAGAAACAGCCGGTTATCGATCAGAAAGCGCAGGTATCCCATGGATCACCTGTCGCAGGCATCCACGATGATTGGAAGCCTAAAGAACGTAGCGGCTGATGTCAGTGGACCTGGTCAGCTCACCAAGGTTCTTCTCGACAAAGGCAGCGTTCACAACGATTTCTTCGCCGCCGCGATCGGGTGCGGAAAAGGACAACTCTTCGAACACGCGTTCCATAACGGTGTAAAGACGCCGCGCACCGATATTCTCGACCGACTGGTTCACATCTGCTGCGATTTTTGCCAGTGCTGCGATGCCGTCCTCCTCGAAGGAAACGGTCACAGCTTCGGTGCCCATCAGGGCTGTGTACTGAAGGGTCAGCGCGTTATCAGTTTCGGTCAGAATGCGCACAAAATCTTCTTCGGTCAGCGCGCGCAGCTCGACGCGGATCGGCAGACGCCCCTGCAGTTCCGGCAGCAGATCAGAGGGTTTGGCGATGTGGAAAGCGCCCGAGGCGATGAACAGAACGTGGTCCGTTTTGACGGGTCCGTGTTTGGTGCTGACGGTGGTGCCTTCGATCAGCGGCAGCAGATCGCGCTGGACGCCCTCGCGGCTGACATCGCCACCACGTGCATCAGACCGGGCACATACCTTGTCGATCTCATCAAGGAAAACGATGCCATTCTGCTCAACCGCCTCGATGGCAGCACGTGTCACGGATTCGTCGTCCAGAAGCTTGTCGGCCTCTTCTCCGATCAGGATGTCATAGCTCTGGGCCACGGTCATCTTCTTGCGGGTGGTGCGCCCGCCCAGCGCTTTGCCGAAAAGATCACCGATGTTCATCATGCCTCCGCCCATATTCGGCTGGCCAGGAATATCCATCATGCCGCCAAAGGGGTTGGAATTATCGGCAAGGTCCAGCTCGATCTCGGTGTCGTCCAGCTCGCCCGCCTTGAGCTTCTTGCGGAACATCTCGCGGGTGCTTTCGCGGGCATCGGTTCCTGCGATGGCTTCAATCACCCGTTCCTCGGCGGCAGCATGGGCACTGGTCTTCACATCCTCGCGCATGTGGTCGCGCACCATGGCGATGGCACTGTCTACCAGATCACGGATGATCTGCTCGACGTCACGACCGACATACCCCACTTCGGTGAACTTGGTGGCCTCAACTTTGAGAAAAGGCGCGCGGGCCAGTTTCGCCAGCCGGCGGCTGATTTCTGTCTTGCCGACCCCGGTGGGTCCGATCATCAGGATATTCTTGGGATAAACTTCATCCCGCAGGTCATCGCTGAGCTGTTTACGGCGCCAGCGATTCCGCAGTGCGACCGCAACGGCACGTTTGGCGTCTTTCTGTCCGATGATAAACCGGTCGAGTTCTGAAACAATCTGCTGGGGGGTAAGGTCGGTCAAAGCGCTGTCCTGAGGTCTGTTTGTTACAACGGATGTAAGGATCAGGGCCGGAAACGCAACAAGGAACACGAAATGATCCCGGTTGTTCACGACGAAGAGAGGCATCTGTTGCGAAAAGCAGGACCGCGTATGTTGAATGCACCAAACGCACCTGAAAGGACCCTGTCATGGATCGCCGCCAGTTTCTCAATATGACCGCCGCCGCCGTTGCGGCAACAATCGCTCAACCTGTTCTCGCAGGCGGACACGGACGTGTTGCCGCATTCAAAAAGAAAAACAGCTATGCCGTTTCCGGTCGCGCCGAAATCGCGAAAAAAGGTGATGGCTATGTCATCAACCTGCTGGACGACTTTGAGTTTGACGGCGCACCGGATCCCAAGATTGCGCTGGGCAAGAACGGTTATGACAAAAACACGCTCATGGGCCTGCTGAAATCGAACAAAGGCGCCTCTTCATACGAAGTGCCGGCCGGCATCAATCCGGATGACTACAATGAGGTCTGGATCTGGTGCGAGCAGTATAACGTACCGCTGGCTGTCGCATCCTTCTGATCTGCTGACCTGTCAGAGACCCCTGTCGCCCTCAGACACTGGGCGGCAGGCGGTGTTTCGGGATAAAATCCGGCAGCGCGCGCAACAGATGCGCGCGGATGCTTTCCCAGCGCGCTCCGAGAAACACCAGAAATGCTCCCAGCAGGAGCACAGTGAAGACAGCGCCTTCGCCATCGAAAACAGTCGACGAAAGCACAACGATGTAACTGATCGCAGCGATCAGAAAGCTCCGTCTGTCGATGATGATGGCGACCAGCGCAAAGAGCGACATTACGGCAATCAGCACAGTGTCTGACCAGGCACCTGACGATTCAAGCAGGCTGAGCGCCAGCGTGTTGACCAGTGCGGGAGCGGCGACAACATGAAGCCAGAAGCCATTCGCCGCACGTCTGGTCACCCGGTGGGGATCGGACATGTCAAAAGCCATCGCTATGGCAAAAACGACTATGCCAATGCCCAGCGTAATCAGCGCGAACGGCCCGTCGGCTGACAGCAGAAAGAGATCGCGGGTTGTGGATGGGGCGCCATTGCTGTTTCCGGCGATCAGAATGGATACGCCAAAAGCCATCACCGCAATGATGGCCAGCGCAAACGGAACACGGAACCGGTACCAGTACGCCAGCATCGCCGCCGTCGCGAGAATGAAGGGCAGCGCCAGAGAGCTGTTATCCCCCTGTGCTACCATAAAAATTTCAGCCAGACCGCCGGCGAAACCGTATCCGGCATTTGCAGCGAACATCAGCGACAGCGCAATTGCCGGCGCTACCATTCTGCGTCTGCGGACAAAGTACTCGGACAACAGCCAGATGATGACAGCCCCGAGAAGTCCGGAGTAAATGAGGCTGTTGCGGATGTCGCTGCTGTCGATGGTGGAGAATGTCACGACGCCAATCCATCCACTGGTCAGGATTGCGAGACCCACGACAATGAAAATCTCATTGAAACCGCGGAAAAGCTCAAACGGCTCATCACCGGGTTCGAGGTTTTCGCGCGCACCGCGCCGGCTGTCCGCGAGGGCTTTCAGCGAAGCAGCCTGCGCTTCGGTCAGAATACCGGCTCCGACAGAAGCGCGCAGGTCGTCCTTGTCGATCATTTGGTGATCTTTTCAACCGTCAGATTGCCGTTGGTGTAAACGCAGATATCGGCGGCAATCGCCATAGCATCGCGGGCAACCGCTTCTGCATCCCTGTCGCTGTCCATCATGCCGCGTGCTGCAGCCAGCGCATAATTGCCGCCGGACCCGATGGCGGTGACATCGTGTTCGGGCTCCAGCACGTCGCCGGCGCCGGTGATCACAAAGATATCCGTGCCATCCGACACAATCAGCATGGCCTCGAGCTTTTGCAGGTATTTGTCCGTGCGCCAGTCCTTGGCGAGCTCAACGCTCGCACGCGCCAGCTGGCCCGGTGTCGCCTCCAGCTTGGTCTCCAGCCGTTCCAGCAGGGTAAAAGCATCCGCCGTCGAACCGGCAAATCCGCATACAACGTCGTAGCCCCCGGGGCTGAGACGGCGCACTTTGCGCGCGGATCCCTTAATCACGGTCTGTCCCAGAGAGACCTGACCATCACCGGCAATCACAACCTCGCCGCCCTTTTTGACGCCGATGATTGTCGTACCGTGCCAGCCGGGAAATTCTTCGCGCGCCATGATCGTCTCCTGTTGTCGCCCTGCCCGACTATATGGCGCGGGCGTCTCAGCGGTACAAGGGCGCAGCCCCGGCGCAAAGAAAAAGGGCGCCCCGACCGGGACGCCCGATATTCTGACGTTCTGCCGGGATCAGATCGCGTCTTCGATCCAGCTCTGCAGTGCAGCCTTCGGCTTGGCGCCTGCCATGTTCGAGACCACCTGGCCGTCTTTGAAAATGAACAGCGCCGGGATGCCGCGCACACCCATCTGGGCGGGGGCATTGGGGTTGTCGTCGACGTTGACTTTGACGATTTTCACTTTGCCATCCATCTCAGAGGACAGCTCTTCAAGCGACGGTCCGATCTGTTTGCACGGGCCGCACCAGGGCGCCCAGAAATCCACCACAACGGGGATATCGGAATTTTTGACTTCGGCGTCGAATGTCTCGTCTGTTACTGCAACGGTTGCCATGGTGATCTCCTGACCGGCTTGTGCTTGGACGCAAAACCTAGGTATCCGACCCGGCATCGTCAAGATATAGCGCGCTTTCTGACAGGTCCGTCACGATTTCGTGCGGCAGGGACATGAGAGTCGCGTTTCTGGTCCACAGAATTGCGGTTTCAACCCGTTTGCCCGGGTACACCAAGGCAAGCGCGCTGGCATAGGCGCTCATCTGGCGCAGAATACCCTCGGGACACTGCACGGGTGATTCCGGCACCGCCCGGTTTGTTTTGAAATCAACGGCCAGAACGTGATCGTCGGTAACGATCAGACGGTCCACAATTCCATAGATACGATCCGGGCCTGCGGGTGCGGAAACCGCGACCTCGGCAAGTGTTCCCTGGGAAAAAAGATGCTGCAGTTCCGGATTATTCAGAACCCGGCTGGCCTCCTCTTCCGCCTCCGAAAGATCGGCGGCTGTTGTATCGGCATCCCTCAGACTGTTGCAGATATCCGGCCAGCCCGAAGGGGGCGTGGCCGACATATGCTCCAGCATAGAGTGCACAAGACGCCCCCATTTTTTCGCTGCCGCCTCGTCGCGGCCCTCGGTTCCGGCAAGCGCCTTGGCACCACCGAGATCAGACGGCGTGATGACGCGTTGGGCGGGAGCGGGGTCGGGTGCCGGACGTGACAACCAGTCTGGCAGAGCGACATCTGCCACGGGGTCAGACTTTGATTCCATGACCGGCAGGCTGTCCCAGTCGCCATGTTCAAGACGGCGGATCGTTTCCCCCTGAAACACCGTTTTGCCCGCATGCGCGTGGTCCATCGCGGCGCTGACCAGCTGGTACCAGCTGTCGTTTTCTTTGGAAAGCTCCCCCGCGCCCGCAACGATAAGCCACTTTTCCGCCCGTGTCAGAGCCACATAAAGCAGCCGAAGGCGTTCTTCGCGTTCTGCTTCCTTCATCTCTGCCACACGGTCGGCCATTGCTGTGGGCATGTCGTCGCTGGCTGTTTTCCAGACAGTGCTGTTCCCGATTTTCAGCAGGTCTTCTCGAATTGTGATGTTGCGTTTCGTCGTATCCGGCAGGATCACAATAGGAGCTTCCAGACCTTTGGCGCCATGCACCGTCATCACCCGGATCTGGTCAGAGGCGTTGTCTATCTGACGCTTGATTTCCAGGTCGTCGGTCTGCATCCAAACCAGAAACCCCGTCAGGCTCGGGATACTGGTCCGTTCATAGGCCAGGGCCTGGGAAAGCAGTGCATTGATGCCGTCTTCGGCCTCCGCCCCAAGCCGTGACAACAGTCTGCGCCGCCCTCCATGTCGCGTCAGTATCCGTTCGATCAGGTCATAGGGCCGCAGAAATTCGGTCCGCGCTCTCAGGTCATGCAGGATTGCCAGTGTATCGGGGTATTCGGCTTCCTGATCCCGCAAAGCTTCCCAAAGGTATTTTTCCGTCCGCTTGTGCGCCAGCCCGTACAGGTCCTGCTCGCTCCATCCGAACAGCGGCGATTTCAGCGCCGAGGCCAGCGACAGGTCATCCTCGGCTACCGCCAGAAAGGACAGTAGCGCCGCTAGATCCCGCACTGCCAGTTCCGCGCCAATCTTCAGCCTGTCCGCGCCGGCAATCGGCAGCCCTGCCCGTTTACAGGCCCTGATAATCTCGCTGAAAAGGTTTTGCCGCTGCTGAACAAGGATCAGAAAATCACCCGCCGTTACCGGACGACGCGCGGCCCTGCCGTTGACTTTATCTTCCGCCGGAATCGTCTGGCCACTGTCGATCATCGCCTTGATACAATCGGCAATTTTCTCTGCCAACACCACGTCGTGATGTCTTGCGCTCCGGCGGTCGAGCGGGTCGTACCACGCGCGCTCATCCTCTTCTTCCTGCGGTTCAGTCAGCGGCCAAAGATCAACGCGACCCGGCAGATCGGCATGGAACGCCAGATGCTGACCGTCCTGGCCAAAGCCCGCGTTATCCAGTCGGTTGAACGTTTGATCCACCAACCGCAGGATGGCATCAGATGACCGGAATGAATATTGCAAGCTCTCGCTCTGGAATAATTGCCCTGCTGCCTCCAGTTTCTCCCGGAACTCCGCCTGCATGCGGTCGAATTCACGCGGGTCTGCGCCTTGGAACGAATAGATCGACTGCTTTTTATCCCCCACAACAAACAGCGTGCGCTTTTTCTCCTGGCGTGCGCCTTCACCACTGGAGAATTCCGCAGCCAGTTTTCTTATCACGTCCCATTGCGCGGGACTGGTATCTTGGGCTTCGTCGACAAGAATATGATCAATACCGCCGTCGATACGGTACAGCACCCAGGCAGCGACATCCGGATTTGTCAGCAGGTCGCGTGCCCGTTGGATCAGATCGTCGAAGTCCAGCCAGCCCCGTTGTTGTTTCTGCGCTGCATAGTGTTGCAGGAACCGCTGCGCAAAACGAAACAGCGCCTCACTTTTGTCGGCTGCGGCCAGCGCGAGGCGCAAGGGGCGCGCGGCAGCAAGCCGGTTCATCAGGGCGTCCGCTTCCGCTTCGTCCGTGCCAAGCAGTTTGCGTGCCGCCTTGGTCAGGGCCGGTTTTGAGGTGCCGGCGACCTTGCCCTGACCCACGTATTCACCCGAGGCATACAGAAAGATGCTCTCCAGTTCGGGTAACGCGCCGCTGTCCAGACTGGCAATGGCCGCCAGTCTTGCCGCGAGTGTCTGATCTGTTTTGCCCGACGCAGCACCCACCGGAATGATCCGGTCGATCAGGCTCTGTTCACCGCCGGTGAAAACCATGCGTGCCACATCGCCGGACGTCAGAGTGTCCGGCGCACCAAACAGGCGCAGGATCTCCGCACGGGACAGCGGCTGCCGCAGTTGTTCCGAATGCTGCACCACTGCGCGGGTCAGGGCGCCAAAGTCCTCGCCGGTGTAGTGCTGCGCCAGACCCACAACCAGGGCTGTCTCCTGCGGACTGTCGGCCATCTGATCCACGATCTCCGCACGCAGCAGGTCGGCAGCTCGGTCTTCGATCTCGGTGAATTGCGGTGAGACCTCTGCTTCGAGGGGAAACCGCCGTAACAGAGACGCACAAAACGAGTGGATCGTCTGGATTTTCAGGCCGCCCGGTGTCTCGATAGCGCGGGCGAACAGCGTTCTTGCATTCCGCAGCCCTGCTGCGTCGACGGTGTTTTCGGCGCCAAGCTCGACCAAAGACGCACGCAGGGCATCATCTTCAAGCATTGCCCACTGACCCAGACGCCGGAACAGACGGTTCTGCATCTCGGACGCTGCGGCTTTTGTGTAGGTCAGGCACAGAATGTGCTGTGGCTCGACGCCTTCCAGCAGCAACCGGGCAACACGATCGGTCAGGACGCGCGTTTTTCCTGAACCGGCATTTGCAGCAAGCCAGGTCGAGGCATCGGGTCGTGCGGCGCGGACCTGCGCTTCTGTAGCATCATCGCGCCGGATCATGTCAGATCCTCCGGTACGACGTCGTCTGTCACATCCCATTCGCCAAAACGGGCAAGCAGATCGTAGTCTCCGGCGAAGTCGTCTTTCTGCATCATACGTCGCGATGAAAACCCCTGTGAGGGATCAAGATACGCCGTGATGAGCTCTCGCAGGTTCTGAAGCACAACAACCGGCGGTTCCTTGTCCAGAGGCGCCACTGTCTCACGCAGATCAGAGCCTAAACCGAGGAAAACAGCCCTGCTGACCGCGCGCGGACCAAGCGTGTCAAAGGCGCCCTGCTCAATCATCGCAGCCTCGATCAGCAGTTGCTTGTCAAATTTGGCCTGCTCTTTGGCCGATGGTGGCGATCCACTCTTGTAGTCATAAAGCAGCACATCACCGTTTTCGGTTTCATCAATCCGGTCGGCACGGGCAATCAGGTCGAAATCTATGTCAGCCCATCGCAGAACCGCATGTGCCTGCTTTTCCATCGCTACAGGAGTTGCCGTGGAGCGACGTGCAATCTCGCCGGAAACAAACCTGCCCGAGATACGGTCGATCCGCGCCTGCCAGAGACTGCGGGCGGCGGGCCAGGGCACACTCGCCGGCAGAACCTGTGCCGCGGTTGCAGACAGATGCCCAGGCGATATCAGTGATGGATCCGTCAGGGAGTCCCGGATGAATTTTTCCATCACATCGTGTAAAACAATCCCGCGCAACAGGGCATCCGGTGAAGGCACAAGTGGCCCAAGGGGCCGTAACCGGAGCACATGCCGGGCGTAAACAGCATATGGGTCGCGTATCAGACGTTTAATCTCGGTCACGGAAAGTTTGCGCGGTCGCGCTTTTGCCGGGGGTCGCGGCGACGGTCTTGGCGCGGGCGTTCCGGGTCGAACCTCTTCAGACTTCTGTGCGTATTGCAGCCAGACATCACCGCGCCCCGTCATTGCGCGCAGTGCTTCCGGACCGCCATTGGTTCGGAGACCTTCCAGCAGGTTGCCAAGGCGGTTCAGCCAGCGAGATGCAACGGTCTCTGCGTCATCCGACCTGACAGACCGGGTCAGCCAGACCTCGGGCGCACCGATCGCCTGCTGATAGTCATGCGCAGACAACCCGATACGCCGTTCGGGCAGCAAAAGCCCGGCATCATTGCGCAGTTTGCGGTTCAGCCACGGGTCGGGTTTAGGCGCTTCGGGCCAGGTTCCGTCATTCAGACCGGCGAGGATCACCAGATCGGCCCCGTGAACACGTGCCTCAAGCGTACCCCAGATCATGATGCCCGGATGTGGTGTGTCCCGGTCCCGCACCTCTCCCTCGGACAGGAGCGCGCCGACCAGATCTGCATAGTCGGATGCTGTCATCCCGCCGCCATAGCCCGCGTTTTCGAGCAGTTCCTGCATTACCTTCAGTGCCTGCTGGCCGGCTTTTTTAAGCCAGAGTTCACCGGAATTCTGACCGGCCGGCCCACGGGAAACAGTCTCTGACAAGGCAAAATGCTTCTGCGCGCGCGTCTTCAGGGGCAGTTCAGAGGTGTCTTCATGATGTCCGCAGAACGTGTCCCCGACCCAGCGCAGCCAGTTGTCCAGCGCCTGCTGTTCCTTTTCGTTCTCGAAGCTGTGACGCATGAGCCGCAGCAGACCGCTGGTGTCCGGAAACGCCATGCCACGGTCGCGTATCCGCAGTTCAAGCCGTTGCGTGTTGAGAATGTGCTGGTTCCGGTCCGTCGCGGAATGCGTCAGCGGGTGCCGCAGCAGCGTGATCAGAGCCTCGGTGTCCAGTCGCCGGTGAAACAGACGGGCCGTATGCCGGAGAAATCTGCCCGGAGGAGACAGATGCAACGGGGCGCCGGCTGAATCGTCCGGCACAATGTCCCAGCGATCCAGAGCAGCGGTCACCTGTCGTGTCAGCATTCGGTCCGGAGTGATCAGCGCGGCTGTCTGGCCGTCTTCCGCCGCCTTGCACAACCGCATCGCAATGGTCAGGGCTTCAAGGCGCGGTGTCGGTGCGCGCAGCAGTGTTACGTTTTCACAGGCACCCGCGATGTCCGTCAGCTTCGGGCCCTCGCTCAGCCAGGCATGCGTGACCGGGGCAGGGCGCAAGGACAGAGAAATCAGTGCATTGCGTGCTTCTGAGGGTGGCGCCGCACTGAACCACGGCGTGACATCGCTGCGGCTGATCGACATATCCTGCATCAGGCGGTGAAACCGGTACTGCGGATGATCTTCGGACAGCAGCGCATCATCCATGCGGGCCCAGACCTGTGCCGGCATCCCGAAGTCGAAGCCGGGCAGTACAATCGCACCCTTTGGCAGGTCAGCAATCGCGCGCATCAGCAACATCGTAGTGCCGCGCGAACCGGTTGAGCCTGCAAGGATGACGGGATCGGCAGGAGGATGCAAAGTCCAGTGTTCGGCAATTGCCTGTATCAGCGCTCGCTGGCGGCCCTCTTTGTCTGATGCCGACCCGGTTTCAGCAAGATAGCGCTGGGCTATGGAAATGAACTGCTGCGTTCTTTGCCAGTGCCCGGACTGGTCCGTGACGTCCAGTCGCGCAAGGCTTTCCGGGGAAACACCTTCGCCCTGCATTTCATCCATAAGTGCCGCAAGGCTGTCGGTCAGCGCATAGAGCGAGGCGCGAGCTGCCAGATCCGGCTGTCTGTCCAGCAACCCGGAAACCAGCGAAATCAGTTCAAGACGCCGCCGCAGGGCGGATGTCGCCGGGGGCAGATGAACGCCGGGCTGTAACCGGTTCAGGTCTGACAGAAGCAGTATTCTGGGCAGCAACAGTGCCTGTTTCCGGTGAAACAGTGAAACGATACGCCGCTGCATCCTGGCCGTATTCACGATCACTGTGACCCGGGCCATTTCTTCGGGCGGGCGACCTGTGAGGCGTGCGCACAGACCATCAACCAGACCGGCCGGAAAATCTGCGCCAGGTGCGAGGCCAAAGACCCGTGGTGTGTCCGACGCTTCAAACACCGCTGCGTTCCAGCAAATCCTCGGCGATGAGAATACCGTCAGGATGACCGACGTCACACCACTGTCCCTGATACTGAAGACCGAACAGCCTTTTACGTGCCATCATCAGATCCCAGACCCGGTTAAGTGAAAAGCAGGTCTCGGGGATCGTTTCCAGCAGATCTGTTCTGATGATCTGTGCGCCGGTGTATATGTCACCCGGTCCCCGGCTCAGCCGTCCTGTTTCGTCTGCAACAAAATCACCACGGGATCCGGATCCGAGGGCATTGTGCCGGGGAACACACATCAGCAGCCCATCCATCCGCGCGCCATCCCACGCCTGCAACAGTTCTTTGAGCGGGTTGGGGCCAGACCAGATGGCGTCTGAGTTCAGCGTAATGACCGGATCACTGCCCAGAAGGGGCAACGCGTTGCGCAAGCCACCCCCGGTATCCAGTATCTCCGGCGCTTCGGTGATGGTCTTTACGCCCCGCGCATTCAGGTGTTCCCTCAGAAGGTCCGGAAGATAGTGAAGATTTGCCACAATCACAGGTGGCTCTGCAGCGCGCGCCATGTCCAGTGCGTAATCTGCAAGAGGTCGGCCAGAAACGGGGATCATTGGTTTCGGGAGCGTGTCGGTCAGCGGTTTCATCCGCGTTCCGAAGCCCGCGGCAAACATCATTACCGGCATGCTCATGCAGCGACCTGCGACTTCAGTGTGGCCAGGAGGGCTCTGTCAGGGGCGGGCAGGTTCTCAGAAAGAAGGTTTGCGATGTCATGCAGATCAGGATGCCGCAGACAGGTCTGGATATGCCCCCAGACGCGCGGGATCAGATCGACATAGTGGGCCTTGCCATCGCGCAGACAAAGTCTTGCGAAAACACCGAGAATCCGCAGATTCCGCTGCAAGCCAAAAACAGCATAGGCGCGTTCAAATTCGTCTCTGTCAAAGGCGTTATATGCCAAAAACCGCTCTTTCATAGCCTGTTCGGTCTGACGCCCCACGTCTCTCCGGGCGTCCTGCAGGACAGAAACGAGATCATAGACGGGATGCCCGAGTTCAGCATTCTGGAAGTCGAGAAGACCCACTCGCGCGACACCCTGTCTCTCTGGCAGCCAGAGCAGATTCTCGGCATGATAGTCGCGCTGGATCAGAACCTGACAATCCGTGTCAAATGGCCGGAGCAGAGCATCGGCCATCCGGGCAAAAGCTTCCCTGCCTTCCGGATCCGACGATCCGATAACGCCCGGAACATACCAGTCATAAGCCAGGCAGGCCAACGGCACTGTTCTGTCTGCGTCATAGCGCGACAGACCAGCCGGGGGATCATGACGGTGCAGATGTGTCAGCACGTCTACCGCTGCGTCATACAGCGGCCCGTTCAGAGACGAATTCTGCGCAAGGCATCTGGCGTAAAGATCATCGCCGAGGTCCTCGATCAGCAGAAACCCGTTCTGCTCATCGATTTCCAGAATCTCCGGCGCACTGAGGCCTGTTCCGGTCAGGTATCGCGCAATCCCGACGAAAGCACCAACATCCTCGCCTTTGTCCGGCGGCGCATCCATGAGAACAGCAGGCTGGCCTCCGGTATGGCGCAACCGTTCATAGGTGCGGTTCGATGCATCCCCGGCGAGGGGCCGGATGTCTGCGTCTGACCAGCCGGTGCGCTTCAGAAAATCTGTCTTGAGCGCAGCGCGCGTGTTCAGCTCAGCCATGCAGTTACCCTGTCTGTCCAGCGATTGTCTGACCATGAAACTGTCATCCGCCGTGCCATCTCTTCTGGCGCAGGATCAAGTCTGACTTCAAGCGCTTTGGCGGCTGCGAGGTCTCCAAGCCTGTCCGGCCATTCGATCAGACAGATCGCAGTGTCAAAGGCCTCTGTCAGACCGAGCTCTTCGATTTCACCGGTCGAGGTCACGCGATAGAGGTCGCTGTGCCACAGCGGGCCGCGGACAGTTTCATATTCCTGTACAAGTGTAAACGTCGGCGACGGGACATCTTCGTGAACCTCGAGCACAGACTGAATAAGATGGCGGGCAAAATGGGTTTTACCTGCGCCGACCTCTCCGATCAGGTGCAGAACATCGCCCGGGTTCAGCTGCTGTGCCAGGCGTCCGGCCAGGGTGCCGGTTTCCTCCGGAGAACTCAGTACTGCTGACAGGGATTGCGAAACCATGGACGTATGGTGACGGGCAGGGGCAGAAGCCGCAAGCCGATTTTGACCCGTTTCAGATCAGTTTTCGCCGATGGCCGACACACGGCGCCGTGCCTTTTTGGCACCTGTGGAAATAAACCGGATGACCGTTGCGCCCGAGGCGATTCTGGACACCGTGCAGGTCAGTCTGTTGCCATTCTTGAGCGTTACCGGCATCTGCCAGGATTCCCGGTCTCCGAATTCGAGTACGAAATCCGTCAGCGCTGCCCACCGTGCACCGGGTTCTGTGAGGTTTTTCCATTCGCGAACGGAATCGGCAATTGTCACGTCGGCAAAGGAGCTGTCCGGGTCCAGACCCCACATATCGCGATACGCGGTATTGCAGAAAGTGAGCACGCCGGTGGAGGAGAAAACAACGAGTCCCTCATCGAAAGTATCCAGCAGTGATTGCCCCAGCTCGAGCTCGGCCCGGAAGTTCCGGGTCAGGGATATCTCGGCACTGATGTCCTCGATCAGAAATGCGATCGCCCCGTCCGGATGCGGGCGTCCGCGCACACGGTAAGTCTGACCTGTTTCAAGCGTCCATGTTTCCTGATAGCGGCCATCGGTCGCTGCGGCGATCACCTCGGCGATCTGCTGTCTCCAGGTGCCATAGTCCTTGGGTTCCGGCATACGGCGGTTCTCGCGCATCCGGTCGAAAAACGACAACAGGGTCGGGCGCCCGCTGAGGAAATCCGCGGGCAGACCCGTCAGATCAATCAGCGCAGGATTAAACAGCGCCAGTTGCCCGTTGCGGTCAAAAATGGCCAGACCGATGGACAGCTGCGCAAAGGTTTTGGCCAGTGTCTGAACAAAGTTGCGCTGGGCGGCTTCGGACCGGACGACGGCATTGATGTTGACCGCGTGGTAGATACGCGTGTCACCCACCTGGGCGGTTGTAACGTCATACCAGTCTGTCATTCCGCCGTCGGCCGTTTCTGCCGACATGCGCCGGGGACCGTCTGTTGTCGGACCGATCTCATTTACAGCAAGCACCGGCGTACCTGCACTTGGCTTGCGGTTATAGAGCCTGCTGTAAAGCTGCTCATACGCGGCATTGAACCACGTGACATAGCCATCCTGGTCAATCTGCCAGACGGCGTGGGGGGTGGTGTCACTCGCGCGGCGGAGGTGTTCAAGTTCCAGATTGAGGGCCCGCAGCTGCTGGGACTGCGCGGCACCGGCCATCCCGTTCTCGATCATCTGGACCTGGGTAAAGCGGCCTTTGCGTGAGACACATAAGGTGGCTTTGTCATCGGCGTTGCGGGCCTGAACGGTCAGGTTTGAACCCTGAGTATCGGAAAGAGATGACGGCAGGCCCGGAAACCGGCCGAGCATGCGTTCGCGCCAGGTTGTCCAGTCGTCATGGCCCGGCAGCGGATGATACACTTCGAGAGCGGCCTCTGACGCATGATGTAAGCGCTCGTTCTCAAACAGAAACGAGACACCTTCTGACAGCTTCTGGGTCATATTCCGACGGCTCACAACTGACTGCCCGCGCGGCGAAATGATCCACGCGAGGCCAGCGAGCGCGCTCACGGCAGCGGCGCTCACGATAACCGTGATTTCCCAGAGCGTCATTTTTTCGTACCCTGTCGTAGCAATAATGCTGCTTCAGGATCGTGGATTGTGGTTAACGCGTCGTTAACAATACCGTCGCACGGCTCAGGTTTTAAAGAATTCTAAACGGATATCCTGGTGTTGAGGCCGGTTGGAGCGGGCGTGTCCCCTGTCCGCGCGTCGATCAGCCTGCGGGCCCAGGTGACTTCGACCACGGCGCCGATGCTGTCGGGTGATCGTGGCGCAGCCGAAGACGGATCCCGCCCGTTTGCAAAGCTGAGCTCGGCGCCTGATCGTTCAAGGAGCGTTTTCGCAATGAACAGACCGAGGCCCATACCCTCGTACTCGGGCCGTGCCCGACGCTCGGATCCGCTGCGACGCTGGCGCATAAACGGATCGCCAATCCGCCCGATCAGCTGAGAGGGAAAACCCGGGCCATTGTCGATGATACGCAAGGCAATCTGTTCATCAGACCAGCGGGCCTCTACCCAGACTTCGGAATGAGCAAAGTCGACTGCGTTCTGGATAAGATTGCGCACACCGTGAATGATCTCTGGCTTTCTCAGGATGGACGGTTGCTCCATCGCATCGCCGGATGCCTCAAAATGCACCTGCTTACCGCGATCGGTGTGCGGCTCTCCCGCTTCTTCCAGTACGGCCATCAGAGGGGCCTGTCGCAGGTGCAGATCGTCTTTGCCCGCACGCCCCATGTCGCGCAGAATATCACGGCAGCGGTCGGCCTGTTCGCGGATAAGGGCTGCGTCCTCCTGCAGGTCGGGCCGGTCAGACAGTTCCTCCAGCAGCTCACCACTTGCCAGTTTAATGGTTGCGAGCGGTGTGCCGAGTTCGTGCGCGGCGGCGGCAACAACACCCCCCAGATCCGTCAGTTTCTGTTCACGGGACAGTGCCATCTGGGTCGCTGAAAGAGCATCGGACATAGAGTGAATCTCTGATGTCACACGCATGGAATAGGCACTGATAAAGACAATTGCGATGATCAGAGCCGTCCAGTTGCCAAAGACAAAGACGTCCGGAATTTCGAGGATGAACCCCTGGTGGGTCCGCAGAGGAAAATGGAAAACCGAGAGCAGTGAGACAGCGAAAATAGCAGTCGCGCCCAGAAAAACCGTTGAGCGGAAACTCAGAACCGCCGCCGAGACAGTGACCGGCCCAAGCACCAGCAGCGCAAACGGATTGTGCAGCCCGCCTGTCAGAAACAGCAGAATGCTCAGCTGCAGCAGGTCAAACAGGACCATCAGCATGTTCTCTGTTTCCGTCAGGCGTTTGTTTTCCGGAAAGACGAACATGGAAACCAGATTGGCGATCACCGAAGTGCCGATCACCAGATAGCAAAGGCCGAGGTTCAGCTGCAGGCCGTAAAAATTCTGCGCCACCGTTATCGCGGTCAGCTGTCCGGCAACCGCAAACCAGCGCAGCAGAATCATCGTGCGCAGACGTATCCAGTTCGCGCGAAACTGTCCGCTCAGAGGTCTGACGTCAGAGCCGGGCATCAAAATCACCTCTTCTTGAGTTGCACATGTGTCGCAGGACGTTAGGACTGCGCCCTGCTAGGATCAACCCGTCAGCTTTCGTTGGAGTCTGTAATGAACGCGCGTCTTATTGCCCCGCTTGCCGTCCTGGGAATTGCCGTCTTTGTCGGTGTCTTCTGGTTTGTTTCACAACCTGATCCCAACGCAGACCAGTTTGCGCAGTGCCGGGCAAGTCAGATTGCGGGTGGCGCGGGATCGATCGGCGGGCCCTTTGAACTTGTGAACGCCTCCGGTGAAACCGTCACAGACAAAGACGTGATTACAGAGCCTTCGATCCTCTATTTCGGCTATACCTTCTGCCCGGACGTCTGCCCGCTCGATACGGCGCGCAACGCAGAGGCGGTGGACATCCTGGCCGAGCGCGGGATCACGGCAACCCCCGTCTTTATCACTGTCGATCCTGCGCGGGACACGCCGGAAGTGGTGGGCGATTTTGCCTATAATCTTCACGAGCGGATGATTGGTCTGACCGGATCGGATGCGCAGATCAAAGCGGCCAGTGAAGCGTACCGTACATACTACAAGGCCCACGAGGGCGATGATGAGTTTTATCTCGTTGATCACTCGACATTCAGCTACCTGGTACTCCCTGAGCAGGGTTTTGTTGAGTTCTTCCGGCGTGAAGCGACACCTGAACAGATGGCAGACACGGTGGCCTGCTTTGTCGAAAGCGCCTGATTTTTTTGAATAACTGAGATGTCCCGTTTGACCTGAGACCCTTCGCGCCTCATATAATTGCGAAATAAAAAACTCAGGGAACCGCGTGCGCCAATGCCAGATATGATTGATCTCGAACCCGGGGCCGACCGGAGTATTCTGCTGCTCGACGATGATGAGCCGTTTCTGCGACGCCTGGCCAAGGCGATGGAAAAGCGTGGTTTTGAAGTTGAGACTGCGGGGTCTGTCGCCGCCGGTAAAGCGATCGCAACCGCGCGTCCCCCTGCCTTTGCAGTTGTTGATCTGCGGCTGGAGGACGGCAACGGGCTTGATGTGGTTGAGGTGCTTCAGGAAAAACGTCCCGATGCGCGCGTTGTGGTCCTGACCGGATACGGTGCGATTGCGACAGCAGTTGCAGCGGTCAAGATCGGAGCGGTGGACTATCTCTCAAAACCTGCGGATGCCGCAGACATCGTGAACGCCCTGCTGGCCCGCGGCGACGATCTGCCCCCGCCGCCCGAAAACCCGATGAGTGCAGACCGCGTGCGGTGGGAACACATTCAGCGTGTGTTTGAACTCTGTGACCGGAATGTGAGCGAAACTGCGCGCCGTCTGAACATGCATCGGCGGACACTGCAGCGTATTCTGGCGAAACGCTCACCACGGTAAAGCCGCCGTCTGCTTCGAGTTGGTCAAACCCCGGTTCGCAGTGCCGGGTTGAACCGTGCCCTGTTCGGCGTCCCCGGCCGGTTTCAGAAATCGTAGCGTTTGCTGACCTTGTCCACGACCATGCCGTTTGCCAGCGCCTGGTCTTTGTGCTGGGCGTAGGTTTCAAACCCACGGCTCTGATAATAGGCCAGGCCGCCCGCATTATCCGCGCGGATTGTGGCATTGATCCATGAATATCCGAAATCTCTGGCAGCAGAACGGCTCGCCTCGAACAGCCGGGATCCGATGCCAAGGCCGGTCTGGCCTACTTTGACAAAAGTGGCGATATCGCAGGCTTCCGGGGGCAGGTCGCGGTGGGGCTCAATCGACTGAAACCCCAGAACCCCGCCGTCCTGATCCTCGGCCAGGTGCCACGCTGACCGGTCGGGCGCCTGCCGGAACCAACCCCTGAGTGTATCCGCGGTCACCTCGTTAGTGAATGCGGTTGTCCCGCCTTTGCGGATGATCGCATTCAGCAGATCAGCCATGTCGCGGGCATCCATATCGCCGGCACGGCGGACAGTGATCATCCCATTTCCTCCAGAAGTTCTGCATGTCGTGCGGTAAAGGCCGCGCGGGTTTCTACCGGTGGGCGCAGCACAATCGAAAGACCCTGCATCAGTGCCGCGTCCGGCTGGCCAAAGAATTTCGTCGCTTCGGTCGCCGAAAATCCGGCGATTTGTGTGGCTTCCATCCAGGCGCTGATCTTATCCGCTTTCTTGATCTGTTTTTTGACCGTTCCCGGCAGGCTGGCTGGCAGACCAAACCTCAGATGCACGGCGGCCATCAGCCGGTCATCAAGTGCGCCATAGCCCGGACCCACCGCAGATTTGACCGGCGAGATCATGTCCCCGATCACATATTCCGGTGCGTCATGCAGCAGGGCCGCCAGCCGCCATTTCGCCGGTGCTTTTGATGCGATACGGCCAAAAATCGTCTCTGTTAAAAGGGAATGCTCGGCAACTGAATAGGCATAATCACCGTGTGTCTGACCATTCCAGCGCGCAACAAAAGCGAGGCCATGGGCGATGTCCTCGATTTCGATATCGACCGGCGTCGGGTCCAGCAGATCCAGTCTGCGCCCCGACAGCATCCGCTGCCATGCCCGTGTTTTTGTCGCCATTGATCCCACCTTTCAGACGGCGGTTGTACCCGTCACCGAGGGAAAATCAAACCGGCTGTCGCCGGAAAAGGATCAGTAAATGACACTGTTCCCTCGCAGGACCCGGAAACCCGGTAACACAGTGTTCACCTGCGTCACCGCACCCGCATTGTGTTGTACACGCTGCGGTGTTATCTGCGCCGCAAAACCAGAGAGTCACAGGATCGTACAAACATGGCCAATGATTACATTGTAAAAGACATCGCGCTGGCGGAATACGGCCGCAAGGAACTCGACATTGCCGAGACGGAAATGCCGGGTCTGATGGCGCTCCGCGAGGAATACGGCGAGAGCAAGCCGCTGAAGGGCGCGCGTATCGTGGGCTCGCTGCATATGACGATCCAGACCGCTGTTCTGATCGAGACGCTGGTGGCGCTTGGCGCTGATGTGCGCTGGGCCTCGTGCAACATCTTTTCCACGCAGGACCACGCGGCGGCCGCGATTGCCGCAGGTGGCACGCCGGTCTTCGCGATCAAAGGTCAGAGCCTGGAAGAGCACTGGGATTACCTCGACAAATCCTTCCTGTTTGAGGAAGGCCCGAACCTGATCCTGGACGATGGTGGTGACGCCACGCTTTATATCCTGCTGGGCGCGCGCGCTGAGGCCGGCGAAGAAATCATCCCCGTTCCGGGATCCGAGGAAGAAGTTGCGATCAAGGCGCAGATCAAGAAACGCATGGAAGCAAGCCCCGGCTGGTTCACCAAAATGCGTGACCAGATCGTTGGTGTCTCTGAGGAAACAACAACCGGCGTACACCGTCTTTATGAACTGGTGCGTGAAGGCCAGCTGCCCTTCCCGGCGATCAACGTGAACGATTCTGTGACCAAGTCGAAGTTTGACAATAAATACGGCTGTAAGGAATCGCTGGTCGACGGTATCCGCCGCGCCACCGACACCATGATGGCCGGCAAGGTTGCCGTTGTGATGGGTTACGGTGATGTTGGCAAAGGGTCTGCGGCTTCACTGCGCGGTGCCGGTGCCCGCGTGAAGGTCACTGAAGTGGACCCGATCTGTGCGCTGCAGGCAGCGATGGACGGTTTTGAGGTCGTGCTGCTCGAAGATGTGGTTGGTTCCGCGGATATCTTCATCACCACCACCGGCAACAAGGACGTGATCCGCATTGAGCACATGCGCGAGATGAAGGACATGGCGATCGTCGGCAACATCGGCCACTTTGACAATGAAATCCAGGTTGCCGCGCTGAAGAACCACAAGTGGACCAGCATCAAAGAGCAGGTGGATATGATCGAGATGCCGAACGGCAACCGTCTGATCCTGCTGTCCGAGGGCCGTCTGCTGAACCTCGGCAATGCAACGGGCCACCCGTCTTTCGTGATGTCCGCGTCCTTTACCAACCAGGTTCTGGCTCAGATCGAGCTGTGGACCAAAGGGGATGAGTACAAAAACGACGTCTACATCCTGCCCAAGCATCTGGATGAAAAGGTCGCTCGTCTGCACCTGGCCCGGATCGGTGTGAAACTGACCGAGCTGGACAAGGACCAGGCGGCCTATATCGGTGTGAAACCCGAAGGTCCGTTCAAGCCGGAACATTACCGGTACTGATAATGGCTGACGCGCGCATTGAACGCTCGGCCGAGAACGATGCGGTCTACCGCTATATCCGCAGTGAGATTCAGTTCGAACTGTCGCTGATCAATGCGCGTGTCAACTGGCTGGTGACCAGCCAGGCCTTTCTCTTTGTGCCTCTGACCCTTGGCGCCCGGCAGGGTGGCATCGGTGCCTCCGTCTATTATCCGGTCATTCCCGTGCTTGGCGTGATTATCTGCGCGCTGGTGCTGGTCTCGGTGGTCGCTGCGGTCTGGCGCAGCCGCCAGTGGCGGGCCAAGGGCGAGCAGGGGGCCTATGCCGGGCGCGACAATCGCGACGCCTTTGATATTGTCCTGCCGCACAGCCCGATGATCCCACGCATGGGTCTCATTGGTGGCATGGGCGTACCTCTGGCGCTGGTCGGCGTCTGGCTGTGGCTGCTGACAGCACCGCCGGGCGGGTGAAAAGACCCTGCACAGCGCCCCGTTTCAGACCGCTTTTCCCGCCTTGCCCGCAAGCGGCCGGAATATTCATGCGAGCGGTTCCCCGCACAGGGGAATATCTGTCGCAAAAACCCCCTTTTTTGAAACAGAATATACCTCTAGTCTTTCAGGAGGCCGCGGGGGAGCGGTCATTAATTTAAGGTGGGAGACCTATTATGGGCAAACGCGACGATCTTATCGCGCAGTATGCGGACGATCTGAAAAACAAATGCGGCATGGAAGCAGACATGGATCTGCTGACAAAGGTAACTATTGGCTGCGGTCCGGCGATCTATGACGCTGACGCATCCACTGTTGCCGGCAGTCAGGCTTCTGAGCTTGAAACAGTCAAAAACAATTTTCTGATCAAGAAACTGGGCCTGGCAGATGGTCCGGAACTGATGGCTGCGATCAACAGCGTTATCGAGACCTATGGCAAATCTGAGCGCAACAAATACCGCGCCGTCGTATATTACATGCTGACCAAGCATTTCGGCAAAGAGTCCGTATACAGCTGATCAAAGCGGATTTTCCGTCTGAAACGCCCTGCATCATGTGGGGCGTTTTCTATTTGTATCGTATTTAATCTATTGAATGTTTGACGATTTTCGCGGTTTTCGGTAGAACACTCTTGTCCGGCCAGTATGGCCAGAACCAGTTTCAGATACACGCGTGGGTATGGGATCGCGTGGGGTGAAGAGGGGTTCTGGCAAATCGTGTCAGGCCCCTTTTTCCGTTACAGCAGCGTCAGAACCAGCCCGATCACGGCACAGCCGAACGTGGCATATCCCCCGTCAATCAGTATGAGAGATTTTGGCCGCGCGCCAAAACTGTAGAATGTCGCAATCCAGGGACTTACCAGAAACAGACCGATTCCCAGCCCGGACAGCAGCCCCTTGCCCGCCGTATCAATCGCGCTCAGCTGGAAAACGTGCCGCATCATACCGGCGACCAGAATGGCACCCAGCAGGCTGGTGATATAGGGGATCGGATCGGACCGGTTGGCCGGCGCACCGTTTTCATCCAGCGGCACGCCCGACGCAGCCATCCATTTACTGGCGAGCACGGTGTACCAGACGGCACCAAAAGCAAAGCCGGCAACACCGGCTGCGAGAACACTCAGAAACCCCATGGGTTTACTCCCTGTAGTCTGCAATGCCCGTATGGTGCCTTGAAACGCGACGCTGGCCTAGTCTGAAATGCCCGCAAGACCACAGATCACCTGCCATTCGTCAGCTGTCACCGGCTGAACTGACAGGCGCGAGTTTCGTACCAGCACCATATCTGCCAGGGATGGCTCCTGTTTGATACGCTCCAGCGTCACAGGTGTTTCGACCGCGCGAATGGCTTTGATATCAACGCATTCCCAGCGATCATCGTCCGTTGTACTGTCGGGATGTGCCTCGGCGATAACCTCGACAATACCGACCACGGCTTTTTCTTTCTGTGAGTGATAGAAGAGACCCCGATCGCCGATTTTCATTTCGCGCATAAAATTGCGGGCCTGATAATTCCGCACGCCATCCCATTCTTCGCCGGTATCGCCTTTTGCAACCTGATCGTCCCAGCTCCAGGTCGAGGGTTCGGACTTGAAAAGCCAGTACGCCATCAGCCGATCACCCGGTTCCATGGGATGAGTTCCACCTTCTCGAAAAGGCCCGCGCGGGCGTAGGGATCGTTTGCGGCCCAGGCCTGTGCTTCGGCCATATCAGCAACCTCCAGTACAATCAGCGAACCGCACATCTGGCCCGCGTCATCCAGAAGAGGCCCAGCCTGTTGCACGGCGGTCCCGGATTTCAGGTATTCGACGTGCAGTGGCCGGTTTTCCTGCCGAACGGGCAGGGCGCCGGGTTTATCGCGGGCAATCAGGGCAATCAGCATATCTCTTCCTTCAGGCTGCGTGACAAAAGGCCGGACATCGCTTGTGCCACATCAAGCCGTTTTTCCACAAGGCCCGCCACCGCAGATGTGATCGGCATATCCAGACCCTGGGCTTCTGCAGTGGCCTGCATCGCAAGCGCGGTTGCGGCACCTTCGACGGTGGTTTCCGGATCAAATTCCGCGTTTTGTCCGAGCGACAGCCCAAACCGGTAGTTTCGTGATTGCTCCGACGTACAGGTCAGAACCAGATCTCCGAAACCGGACAGCCCGCTGAGTGTCGCAGGGTCAGCGCCCCGCAAAGCGGCGAGCCTTGCCATCTCCGCGTTCCCGCGGGTCATCAGAGCAGCCCGGGCGCTTTCCCCCAGTCCGGCGCCCATCGCTGCGCCGCAGGCAATTGCCACCACGTTCTTGAGCGCCCCACCCAGCGCGGCACCAGTCACATCAGACGACCGGTAGAGCCTCAGCGTTGCCGTGGAAAGATCCGATTGCAGCGACTCTGCAGTCTCTGAATCGCCACAGGCGAGCGTCATCGCGGTGGGCAGGCCCGCTGCAATATCCCGCGCAAACCCGGGACCGGTCAGAACGGCAGCAGTTGCGTCAGGTACCAGTGCACCAATGATTTCATGCGGACTGAGTCCGGTGCCCCGTTCGATACCCTTACAGCATGCGACCAGTGTCTTGCCCCGCAGTCGACCCTCGCAGGACGTCAGAAACCCGCGCAGCTGTTGCAGCGGAACGGCGAGCAACAGTGTCCCGGGCAGCGCCGCCTGATCGAGGGATTGCGTAACGGTCAGAGTCTGCGGGAACGGAAAATCACCAAGCCGGCGTCGGTTACATCTGTCATCGCGCATCTGTGTGGCGTGCCGGGCGTCTCTGGCCCAGAGCGTGACATGTGTTTTTGTTGCGAGTGAAAGTGCCAGTGCCGTGCCAAAGGCCCCTGATCCAAGCACCGATACGGTCACGCCTTAGCGCCTTTCTTCCCACTGCCGAGCATGGCCGGCCGGGACTGATCCAGGGGCCAGCGGGGCCGGGCGGCGAGAGTCATGCCGGCGGGTGCTGAAATGTCCATCTGTTCCAGTGCCGCATAGCCGATCATTGCGGCATTGTCGGTGCATAATGCCAGAGGCGGAGCAACGAAGTCTGTTTTGAACCCGCTTGCAACAGTCTCTAATACGGTGCGAATGGCCTGATTTGCCGCAACGCCCCCGGCGACACAGAGGGCTGTCGGCACAGCGTCCTGTTGAATACACATCTGCATCGCCCGTCTGGTTTTTACGGCCAGCACGTCCGTGACCGATGCCTGAAACCCGGCGCAGAGATCAGCGACATCAACCTGCGTCAGACCGCCCTTTTCTGCGACTACGGCGTCCCGGGCGCGCAGGACTGCGGTTTTGAGACCGGAGAAGGAGAGATCGCATCCGTCACGGTCGAGCAGCGGGCGGGGCAGGCGGAACCGGTCAGAGGCACCGCTCTGCGCGCTGCGTTCCACTGCCGGGCCGCCGGGTTGTTCAAGTCCCAGAAGCCTGGCGATCTTGTCAAATGCCTCACCCGGCGCGTCATCTATGGTGCCGCCCAGGCGTTCAAACTGGTCCGGACCGCGCACCAGCAGAAACTGACAATGCCCGCCAGAGACAAGAAGCATCAGGTAAGGATAGGCGGTTGCGTCTGTCAGGCGCGGTGTCAGAGCATGGCCGGCCAGATGATTAACGCCGTACAGTGGTTTGCCTGTCGCCATGGCAAGGCCCTTGGCACACATCACCCCAGACACGACGCCACCAATCAGACCCGGACCAGCGGTCACGGCAAAAGCGTCGATTTCGCTGATGGTCATGCCCGCCGTATCCATCGCTTCTTCGGCACAGAGATCGAGCGCTTCGGCGTGCGCGCGTGCCGCAATTTCGGGCACGACACCGCCATAGGCCGCGTGCAGATCGGTCTGCCCGCGTACAACAGAAGCCAGAATGCTGGTTCTGCCATCAGCACCCCGGCGCAGGATTGCGGCGGCGGTATCATCGCAGCTGCTTTCGATGGCAAGAACAGTGCAGGCGGTGGTCAAAGCGGGTGTCCCGTTGCATGATCAATGGGCTGCAGGTAACACCGGCAGAAGGGTTAAACAATGGTGGGGAATATGCAGCAACCCCTGATACCAATGATCGTGACGCGGCCCGCCGCAGCTGGAGAGGCCTTCGTCCGGCGTCTTCCTGAGCCGCTGAGGCAAAAGCTGGAAATCATTGAAAGTCCGCTTCTTTCCATCGTCCCGGTAACGCCCGGGGCAGGGTCCGACAGATGCGAGGGGGCGGTTTTTACCTCGTCAAATGGTGTACGCTATGCACCGGACGCGCGCGGGCGAAAGGCCTGGTGTGTTGGTGGCGCAACCACAGAGACCGCGAGGCAGGCGGGATGGGACGCAGTTGAGGCAGGCGCTGATTCCGCGGCTTTGACAGAAACACTGATATCACTGCGGCCAGCCCTCAGGCTTGCGCATTTCAGCGGTGTGCACACCCGCGGCAGGGTGGCCGACAGGCTCTCTGACGCCGGCTTCACGATTGAGCGGATTGCTGTATATGACCAGCCGCTTTTGCCGCTGACCCAGGCGGCGCGTGCTGCGGTCAGCGGTGAAAGACAGGTCATTGTGCCGCTGTTTTCCCCCCGTACGGCTGCGTGGTTCACCAAAGAGTGCCCAGCACCGCAGAATGTCATCGCCGTCTTTCTGAGTGCGGCTGTTGCGCGCGCCACTGGACAAGCCCCTTTTGCGCAACAGGTTATATCCGCGTGGCCCGATGCGCAGTCTGTGGTCACCTGTATAGAAAACCTGACAGTCAACGCCCGTCCGGGTTGAGGGTGAAGTGGCTGCGGAGTATGCTTTCCTGACACCGCCTGCCAGCGGAGAATCGAATTAGGGGTGGAGACTTTGGCAAAATCACGCAAATCGGGCGCCAGAACCGGACAGAACAAGGAACCCGCCGGCACAGCTTCTGACAAGGCCATCGAAGAGCAGGTGGCTGACAAAGTTATCCCGGAACAGGATGTGTTTCCGGACCCTGAAACGACAGACAAGGATGCGCCGGAAACCCCCGAACACACGGTATCTGACGATATACCCGATCAGGAAGTTGAGCGGACTGAAGAGACCGGCGACATCGTAAAGGCCGAAGAAGCTGCAGATACTGACCAGCAACAGGATTCAGAGACTGAAACAGTGGAATCAGACACTGATCAGGACGACAGTAACGTCATTGACGGGACTGCTGAGACAGTTGACGAGGTCGAAGAGACTCCCCGCGAAGAGCCTGTACCTGCTGAGACCCCTGCCGAAGAAGTTGTTGTGCGCGGTAATATGTGGCCGGCTGTTTTTGGCGGTGTCATCGCGGCAATGCTCGGGTTTATCGCCGGAAGAGGAGACCAGATTGATCAGTGGCTGCCGGCATCGATGCAGCGCGGATCCGTGGATCTGAGTATCCTCGAAACGCTGGAAACCCAGGCCGCTGGACTGGTGGAAGTTACGCAGGCGCAGTCCGACCGGCTGGCTGCGCTGGAATCGCAGCCGGCACCGGTTTTGGAAGTGCCAGAGGAGCTTGCTGCTGCCACAGAAGGTCTGACCGAAACTGTGGCGGTTGTTTCTGCAGAGCTTCAGGCGCTGGCAGAGCGGCTTGATGCTCTCGAGGCGCGACCGGTCGAGACGGCACCGGAGGGCGCAAGTGCTGCTGACGTTGCTGCTCTTCAGCAGGCGCTTGATGCTCAGAAAGCAGAAATAGAAGCGCTCAGTACGATTGCAGAAGAAGCAGAAGCCGCCGCCCGCAGTGAGGCGGCCCGCATTCTGGCACGTGCCGCACTCACGCGTGTTGTCACGGCCGTCGACAGCGGTGAGACTTTCGAGCCCGCCATAGATGATCTGGAAGAGGTTGCGCCCGTTGATGTGCCGGATGCGCTCAGAACCGCGGCGGCAGAAGGCGTGCCAACCATGGCAACACTCCGCGAGACATTTCCCGATGCCGCGCGCGACGCTCTGGCCGCGGCACGGTCTGACGTACCCGAAAGCGAAGTTCAGGGTATTGGCGCATTCCTGCGCCGGCAGCTGAGTGCCAGATCGGTCACGCCCCGCGAGGGATCAGATCCGGATGCGATCCTGTCCCGCGCTGAGGCAGCGATAAGACAGGGTGATCTGGCAACAGCTCTGTCTGAAATGGAAGCTTTGCCCGAACCGGCGCGTGCTGCGATGCAGGGGTGGCTGAGTTCGGCCGAGGCACGGCGTGCGGCGCAGGATGCCGCAAACACGCTGTCTGACAGCCTGCAAAGTAACTGAGGAAGACGAATATGTTGTGGTCTCTGATTAAGATAATTCTGTTCGTCGCCGCGGTCGCTGCTCTTGCGCTGGGCGCTGGTTACCTGCTCGAAAGCGAGGGTGGCGTGCAGGTCACGGTCATGGGCAGTGAGTACACGTTTGGCCCGCTGCAATCTGTGATTGCTGTTCTGGCCTTTGTCGTTGCGGTCTGGATTCTGCTCAAACTCCTGTCGTTGCTGATGGCGACATGGCGGTTCCTGAACGGCGACGAGACGGCTCTGTCGCGTTATTTTGACCGTAACCGGGAGCGCAAGGGCTTTGAGGCTTTGTCCGAAGGTCTGATGGCGCTGGCCAGTGGCGAAGGCCGGGTTGCGATGTCCAAAGCGGCAAAGGCTGACCGATACCTCAATAAACCGGAGCTGACCAATCTGCTGACTGCGCAGGCGGCCGAGATGGCGGGCGACCGGCGCAAGGCGGAAGAGACCTACAAAAAGCTCGTCGCAAACAGCGCCACACGTTTTGTGGGTGTGCGCGGGATCATGCGCCAGAGGCTGGAAGACGGAGATACCGACACTGCTCTGGCTCTTGCTGAAAAAGCATTTGCGATCAAACCAAAACATGAGGAAGTCCAGGACGTCCTGCTGAAGCTCCAGGCTCAGAAAGAAGACTGGGCGGGTGCCCGTCAGACACTGAGCGCCAAACTGAAGCACGGCAGTCTGCCGCGGGACGTGCATCGTCGTCGTGATGCAGTTCTGGCCCTGTCCGAGGCAAAGTCGATCCTGTCTGACGAAAGCCCGATTGAGATGCGCGAAAAGGCGATTGAAGCCAACAAGCTTTCGCCGGATCTGGTACCGGCGGCTGTCATGGCCGGACGCAGTTATATCGCGCATGGCAAGCCGAAACTGGCGACGCGTCTGCTGAAAAAGGCCTGGGAGGCGCAACCGCACCCGGATCTTGCCGCAGCCTATGCAGAGATTGAACCCGATGAGACGCCGCAACAGCGCATCAAACGTTTTACGTTGCTGACCCGGTCCACACTGAATCACGCCGAGACAAAGATGCTGATGGCCGAACTGCATATCGCCAACGAGGATTTTCCCGAGGCGCGCCGTGCGCTGGGCGATCTGGCGACAAGCGACCCGACCGCACGGTCTGTGACGCTGATGGCGGCGATTGAGCGGGGCGAGGGGGCGGACGATTCTGTGGTGCGCGGCTGGCTTGCCCGTGCCGTGACCGTATCGCGGGGGCCGCAGTGGATCTGCGACAACTGCCAGCATATCCATGCCGAATGGGCGCCCATATGCGAAAACTGCGAGAGCTTCGACACACTGGAGTGGAAGCGCCCGCCCGAGGCAGAGATGGCCATGCCCGGCGGTGTGCAGATGCTGCCTCTGATCGTTGGCGCGCTGGAAGATAATTCTGCCGCGGACAAAGGTGACGAAGCCACCGGAGAGACAGACGTCGAGGATGTTGAACTGGTGACGGACCCGCCCGAAAACGCACCGGACGAAAACGCGAAAGTCTGAAAGTTACTATCGGGCTCTTGACCCTCCAGTGACTGGAACCCTTATGTAGGATACATCAGCTCCTGCAAGGTCATTCCATGTCCCGGACAGTTACGCTTTCAATCGAGAAAATGAACTGCGCCTCCTGTGTGGGGCGCGTGGACCGGGCGTTGTCGGCGGTAAGCGGGGTACGCGATGTGTCCGTCAATCTCGCCACGGACACTGCAACAGTGATCGGAGACATGACGGCCGGCGCGCTGATCCGTGCAGCAGATGATGCGGGCTATCCGGCAAAGCAGGCAGGTCCGGACACGTCGGAGCAGGACGCAAAACGTGATGCCGAAACGCAGAGCCTGCAGCGCCGGACGCTGCTGGCTGCCCTGCTGACCGCACCGGTATTTCTTCTGGCAATGGGCAGCCATGTATTCCCGGGTCTTGGGCGCATGATCGGGCAGGACGTAAATCATTTTGTTCAGGCTGTGCTGACAACTCTGGTGCTGGCAGGTCCGGGGCGCCATTTTTACACGGACGGACTGTCGGCTCTCTGGAAACGCGCGCCTGATATGAACAGTCTGGTGGCAATCGGCACACTGGCCGCATGGGCATATTCGTCACTGCTGATGATTGCCCCGGGGCTTTTCCCGCCGGGCGCGCATGGAGTATATTTCGAGGCAGCAGCGGTCATCGTGACGCTGATCCTCACGGGTCGCTGGCTGGAAGCGCGGGCGCGTGGCAGGACCGGTGCCGCGATCCGGGCACTTGCCGGTCTGCGCCCGACATCTGCACAGGTTGAACGGAACGGCGTTCGCCGTGACATCGCGCTGGAAGAGATTGTGCCGGGTGACCGGATTATCCTTCGCCCGGGTGAAAAAGTGCCGGTTGATGGTGTGATCGTTGAAGGCAGTACCTTCGCGGATGAATCAATGATCACAGGAGAGCCGCTGCCCGCTGACAAAGCTACCGGCGACACAATGACAGCGGGCACCGTCAATGGCTCCGGCAGTGTTGTTCTGGAGACCACAGGTGTTGGAGAGGACACGGTACTTGCCGGGATCATCCGTATGGTTCAGGCAGCTCAGGGCGCAAAACTGCCCGTACAGGCTCTGGTTGACCGCATCACTCTGTGGTTTGTTCCGGCGGTTCTGGCCGTTGCGGTTGTTACCGTATTTGCCTGGGTTCTGCTGGGGCCGGCGCCTGTGGTTTCCTATGCGCTGGTGGCCGGGGTGTCTGTGCTCATCATCGCGTGCCCCTGCGCCATGGGGCTTGCCACGCCCACCTCCATTATGGTGGCTGTCGGGCGGGCGGCTGAACTGGGCGTACTGTTTCGCAAGGGCGACGCGCTTCAGCGTCTGGCGGCTGTTGATACGGTTGTTTTTGACAAAACCGGTACGCTGACCGAGGGCCGGCCGGAAATGAAGTCCATCGCACCGGCCGCAGGGTGTACAAAAGAAGACGCCCTGCGCCTGATCGCAGCGATGGAGGCGCGATCCGAACATCCTCTGGCCCGCGCCGTACTGGAGGCAGCCCGGGATGCCGGTGTGGTCTGGCCGGATGCAACGGAGGTTTCGGCAGACGATGGTATGGGAATCTCAGGAGTGGTCGCGGGCCGTCACCTGCGGATCGGCTCGGACCGGATGATGAAGAGTGCAGGCATTGACATCAGCCAGTTTGACACAGCACGCACCGCCTGCGAGGCACAGGGCCAGACGGTTTTCTTTGCAGCAGCAGACAACACACCTCTTGCGATGCTGGCGGTGGCTGACCGCATCAGACCCTCTGCTGCTGACCTGACCGCTGATCTGCAGCGGCGGGGTGTCCGGATGGTGATGATCACCGGCGACACAGAAGCAGCAGCGCGCGTGATTGCCGATGAGATCGGTATCATAGAGGTTGTCGCACGCGTCCTGCCTGCAGAGAAATCTCAGGCCGTCGAACGGATGCGGGCAGAGGGGGGCACACTCGCTTTTGTCGGAGACGGCATCAACGACGCACCGGCACTTGCGGCGTCGGATGTAGGCATCGCCATCGGTACCGGCACAGATGTCGCGATCGAAGCGGCAGATGTGGTGCTCATGTCCGGTAATCCCGCCGGGGTCGCACGGGCTATTGCCGTCTCTGACAGTGCTATGCGCAATATCCGCCAGAACCTCTTCTGGGCCTTCGGATACAATGTGGCACTGATCCCAGTGGCGGCGGGTGTATTTTTCAGCGTAACCGGCTGGATGCTGTCACCGATGCTGGCGGCGGGGGCGATGGCACTGTCGAGCGTATTCGTTGTGTCCAATGCGCTGCGTCTGCGCCGGATGACAGGAGAGCTCTGATGAACATCAGCGACGTATCAGCCGCAACCGGCCTGCCGGTCAAAACGATCCGCTATTATGAAGAGATCGATCTGATCACGCCCGGTCGCAGTGACAACGGGTATCGCCACTTCAGCGAGTCGGACCGGCACAAACTGGCCTTTCTGGGACGTGCCCGGTCACTTGGCTTTTCCATTGATGACTGCCGGAGCCTGCTGCGTCTTTACAACGACACTGACCGTGCCAGTTCAGATGTCAGGCAACTGGCGCTGACGCACCTGCAGGAGATCGAGCGCAAGCGGGATGAACTGACACAGATGCGCGACACCCTTGCGCATCTGATCGACGCCTGTGCCGGTAACGACCGGCCGGATTGCCCGATCCTGGCTGACCTTGCCGCGGACAGGCAGTCTTGAAACCCGCTGAACCGGCATCACATCTTACCAATGACCAATATTTTTCAGCACGATATCAAAGTTCTGTTTCAGCACTGCGACCCTGCGGGAATCGTTTTCTATCCCCGCTATTTTGAAATGGTGAACCAGACGGTCGAAGAATGGCATGAAGTGGGCCTGGGGCATTCCTTTGCCGATATGCACCTGGAGCGGGGTCACGGGGTGCCAACTGTCTCTATTGGTGCGGAATTCTCTGCGCCCAGCCGCATGGGCGACGTGCTGACCTGGCGGCTGTGGATGACGAAAATGGGCCGGACCTCGGCGCATCTTTTTGTCGAGGCACATTGTGGCGAGGAACGCCGCATGACGGCAACGCCTGTGCTGGTCTCGGTTGATATGAGTACGGGCAGGCCCGTCCCCTGGCCAGACGGGATGCGGTTCCGGATGGAGCACTTTCTGAGGGCCAAATAGCTTTAGGTATAAAAATTTTATACTTGAAACAATCTGAGTCCTGAGTAGGCTTCACAGGGAAACAATCACGGGTGTCCCATGAGAATTGCCTGCCTCGGAGGCGGTCCCGCCGGTCTCTATTTTGCCATCTCCATGAAGTTGCGGAATCCAGGTCACGAGATAACCGTTTTTGAACGCAACCGGCCCGATGACACCTTTGGATGGGGCGTCGTCCTGTCTGACGAGACGCTTGGGAACCTGGCCCGGAATGACCCGGACAGCGCGGCGCTGATCCGTGAACATTTTGCCTGGTGGGACGACATCGCCGTCGTTCTGCGGGGTACGCGAACGGTATCCTCCGGGCACGGCTTCTGCGGGATCGGGCGGAAGAAGCTGCTGCTTTTGCTGCAGGACCGCGCCCGGGCGCTGGGCGTTGATCTGCAGTTCGAGACAGATGTGGAAAGCGCCGGGTCTCTCGCGCAGGAATACGACCTTGTCGTCGCCACCGATGGCCTGAATTCCCGCACCCGCGCGGAATTCGCCTCTGCCTTCGGTCCGCAGACGGACGTGCGCAAATGCCAGTTTACCTGGCTGGGCACCAGGCAGAAGTTTGACGACGCATTTACCTTTATCTTCGAGGAAACCGAACACGGCTGGGTCTGGGCACATGCCTATAAGTTCGACCCTGATACAGCGACTTTCATCGTTGAATGCAGCCAGAAGACCTGGGACGCCTGGGGTTTCGGCGCCATGAGCAAAGAAGAGAGCATCGCCACCTGCGAGAAGATTTTCGCCACGAGCCTCGGTGGTCACGCGTTGATGTCCAACGCAAACCACGTGCGCGGGTCGGCATGGATCCGGTTCCCGCGTGTGCTGTGTGACCGGTGGCACCACGAAAACATCGTGCTGATGGGCGATGCGGCCGCCACGGCGCATTTCTCGATCGGGTCGGGCACCAAGCTGGCGCTGGAATCTGCAATTGCACTGGCCGATTATCTGACGAATGAAGATGATATGCAGGCCGCCTTTGCGCGCTATGAGGAAGACCGCCGCGTTGAAGTGCTGAAACTGCAGTCCGCGGCGCGCAATTCGCTGGAATGGTTCGAGGATGTGGAGCGGTATCTGCATCTGGACCCGGTGCAGTTCAGCTATTCTCTGCTGACCCGGTCGCAAAGGATCAGTCACGAAAACCTGCGCGACCGGGATCCGGACTGGCTGGTCAGTGCCGAGAAATGGTTCCAGACACAGGCCGGTGTCCGCGAAGATGCTCCGGTCCGCCATCCGATGTTCGCGCCGTACCAGCTGCGGGGGATGACCCTCAAAAACCGCGTCGTCGTATCGCCGATGGCGCAATACAAAGCGGTCGGCGGGCTGCCAACCGACTGGCATCTGGTGCATTACGGCGAACGCGCCAAAGGCGGTGCGGGTCTGGTTTATACCGAAATGACCTGTATCAGTGACGATGCGCGGATCACACCCGGGTGTCCCTGTATCTGTACAGACGACCAGGAAGCGGCCTGGAAACGCATCATGGATTTTATTCATTCCGAAAGCAACGCAAAGGTCTGCCTGCAGATCGGTCACGCAGGTGCCAAAGGGTCAACACAGGTCGGATGGGACGAGATGGATGCCCCGCTGGTGTCGGACAACTGGCCCCTTATCGCCGCATCCGATGTGCCATGGTCGCATCGGAATGCTGCCCCCCGACCAATGACACGGGAAGACATGGACCGTGTGACCAGCCAGTTCGTCGATGCCACAACGAGAGCGCACAGCGCCGGTTTTGACATGATCGAACTGCATGCGGCCCATGGCTATCTGTTGTCGGGTTTCATCACGCCGCTGCAGAACCGGCGCACCGACGCATATGGCGGATCGCTGGAAAACCGGCTGCGATATCCGCTGGAAGTTTTCGATGCGATGCGCGCGGTATGGCCCTCAGACAAACCTATGTCGGTGCGTATTTCGGCCCATGACTGGGTGCGCGACGGTGGCATTACGCCAGATGACGCCGTGGCCATCGCCCGGGCGTTCAAGGCGCACGGGGTGGATATCTGCGATGTATCGGCCGGGCAGACGTCCACGGATGCAGAACCGGTATATGGTCGGATGTTCCAGACGCCCTTTTCGGACCGTATCCGCAACGAAACAGGTCTGCCGACAATGGCCGTGGGCAATATCTTCGAGCCTGATCACGTCAATTCTATCCTGATGGCCGGTCGAGCGGATCTTGTCTGCCTTGCCCGGCCACACCTGGCGGATCCTTACTGGACGTTGCACGCGGCAACAGCGCTCGGTGATCGCCTGGAACAATGGCCCGATCCCTATCTGGCGGGTCGCGACCAGGCTTGGCGGCTTGCAGGCAGGGATGCCGCCACAAATGACGGAGGGCGGGTATGAACGATCTTTCCGGGCAGAAGGCGCTTGTGACCGGGGGCGGCACCGGAGTGGGTGCCGCAATTGCCCGTACTCTTGCCGATGCCGGCGCAGAGGTCTGGATCAGCGGACGGCGGCCAGAGGTACTGAAGGCGATGGCGGACAGGCACGCGCGCCTGCACGCCGTAACCGGTGACGTGACCAGCCCCGAAGACTGCGCCCGGATGATCGGGGCCGCCGGCCGGCCAGGAATCGTCGTAGCCAACGCCGGTGCAGCAGTGTCAAAGCCGTTCCACAGGATGTCCGCCGATGATCTGCGCGACATGCTGGAAGTCAACCTGCTGGGCGTTTTCAATATCTGGTCTGCCGTACTACCCGCACTTAAAGAGACCGGTTCCGGACGTCTGATCACGGTCGCATCGACTGCAGGGTTGAAGGGATACGCCTATGTCAGTGCCTATTCAGCGGCAAAACACGGCGTGATCGGCCTGACACGCTCGCTCGCACTCGAACTGGCAACGACGGGAATAACCGTTAATGCGGTGTGTCCCGGGTTTACCGACACACCGATGCTGGATGACACGATCGCCAACATCATGCGCCAGACAGGGCGCGATGCCACAGATGCGAGAAAAGCACTGACGGCGACAAACCCACAGGGCCGCCTGGTTCAGCCGGACGAGGTTGCCGATGCAGTTCTCTGGTTGTCAGGCCCGGGTGCCGGCTCAGTGACCGGTCAGGCCTTATCAGTTTCAGGCGGAGAAGTCATGTGACCCGACAAACAGACACACAAGGTGATCTCAGCAAAGACCGGCTGCGCGTCTGGCTGAGGATGCTTAAGGTCACCCGAAGAATTGAGGCGGAACTCCGCGAACGTATGCGGCAGGAATGGGACACGACGCTGCCGCGCTTCGACGTAATGTCGGCCCTGCATCGCAATGGCGAGGGCATGAAAATGAGCGACCTCAGCGGTGTGTTGCGGGTCTCCAACGGCAACGTGACCGGCATCGTCGACCGGCTGGTTGCAGACGGTCTGGTGGAGCGTCGCTCGGTCGAGGGCGACCGGCGGGCGATGCGTGTTGTGCTGACGGAAAAAGGGCGCGTCCTTTTTGACGACATGGCCGGAGTTCACGAACGCTGGGTCGATGAATTGCTGTCACCCATCGGCGCTCAGGGGCTTGCGACCGTTTATTCCCGCCTGGGCCGCATTGCCGAAACAACCGGAGAGGACAGCTGATGCCGGATCATTTCAGACTGAGACACGAGGGCAGTGTTGCCGCGGTCACACTCGACCGGCCCGACCGGAAGAATCCCCTGACCTTTGACAGTTATGCCGAGCTGCGCGACTGGTTCCGCAATCTGCGCGACGATGAAGGGACCAAAGCTGTAGTATTTGGCTCTAACAGCGGGAATTTCAGTTCGGGTGGCGATGTTCATGACATCATCGGGCCGCTGGTCGGTATGGATATGAAAGACCTGCTGAAGTTCACGCGTATGACTGGTGATCTGGTCAGGGCGATGCTGGGGTGTGGCAAACCGGTGGTGGCAGCCGTGGACGGTATCTGTGTGGGCGCGGGGGCAATCATCGCGATGGCTTCTGATCTGCGGCTGGCAACGCCGCAGGCGCGGACGGCATTTCTGTTCACCCGTGTGGGGCTCGCGGGCTGTGACATGGGTGCCTGTGCGATGCTGCCCCGTATCATCGGCCAGGGCAGGGCCGCAGAGTTGCTTTACACGGGCCGCAGCATGAGTGCCGACGAAGGAGCGCAGTGGGGATTTTTCAACCGTCTGGTTCCTTCTGAAGATCTGAGTGCCGAAGCACTGTCGCTGGCCGGTAAAATTGCCGAAGGTCCGAATTTCGCGCACATGATGACAAAGACGATGCTGAACCAGGAATGGTCAATGACTCTCGATCAGGCCATTGAAGCCGAAGCACAGGCCCAGGCAATCTGTATGCAGACCGGGGATTTCCGCCGCGCCTACGAGGCTTTTGTCGCCAAGGAACAACCGGTGTTTCAGGGCGACTGACAGGACCATAAAGGGATCATGCTGATGAGCGACCGCAGTTTTCTGAACTGGCCGTTTTTCGAGGAACGGCACCGCGAACTTGCGGATGCGCTGGATACCTGGTGCGCGGCCAGTCTGTGCGATATCGACCACACAAACGTGGATGCCAGCTGCATCGCGCTGGTCCGGATGCTGGGGCAGGGTGGATGGCTGCGTCATTCGGCGGTTGATCCCGATAACCCGGGCACGCTTGATGTGCGCAGCCTGTGTCTGATCCGCGAAACGCTGGCGCGCTATGACGGTCTGGCCGATTTTGCCTTTGCGATGCAGGGTCTGGGCACCGGCGCACTGTCGCTCTTCGGGTCCGGGGAACAGCAGGCGTGGTTGCACAGAACGCGGCAGGGTGATGCGCTGTCCGCCTTTGCCCTGACTGAACCGGGATCAGGTTCTGACGTGGCAAATATCTCGTTGCGCGCCGAACAGGACGGTGACGGTTATATTCTCAACGGCGAAAAGACCTGGATTTCAAACGGCGGTATTGCTGACGTCTATACGGTCTTTGCGCGTACCGGCGAGGCACCCGGCGCGGGCGGGCTCTCGGCTTTTCTGGTGCCTGCCAAGACGCCGGGTCTGCGGATAGCTGAAAAGCTGGATGTGATTGCGCCGCATCCTCTGGCGCGGCTGTCTTTTGAAAATCTCAGGCTGCCGGGCGACGCCCTGATCGGCGCACCCGGGCAGGGGTTCCGCATCGCGATGTCCGTTCTGGATGTTTTCCGGGCGACGGTTGCTGCCGCCGCGCTTGGCTTTGCCCGCTGCGCGCTGGACGCCGCACTCGAACGGGTGCAGGAGCGCCGGCTTTTCGGGGCACCGCTGTCTGATCTGCAGATGGTTCAGGGGCATATCGCTGACATGGCACTGGATGTGGATGCCGCGGCGCTGCTGGTGTACCGCGCTGCCTGGACGCGCGATACCGGCGCGTCCAGAGTTACGCGCGAGGCCGCTATGGCCAAGCTCTTTGCGACAGATCAGGCCCAGCGTGTAATTGACAAAACCGTGCAGTTATTTGGCGGCGAGGGCGTGCGCAGCGGATCTGTACCAGAGCGGCTATACCGGGAAATCAGGGCTCTGCGCATATACGAAGGTGCTTCGGATGTGCAGAAAGTTGTGATTGCCAGATCGACACTTTCGGCACATCAGAGACTGAATCAGTAGGATTTCACCGACTGCGCCAGACGTTCAAGGGTCAGATTGACCTGATCGGAGCCGATCACTGCACTTCGTACGAGCCGGTCGAACTGCCGGGAAAACCCGCGCACCTGCTCGGGGCTGCTGACCACCAGGTAGGCGTCACCGATGTAGAGCGCGACCCGCTGCCGTCCGAAGACCGTAAAGGGCGCGGAATAGGTTTTGCTGCCGTCATAGAGGTGCAGCCGCAGCGCAGGATAGGTCTGTGCACAGATGCGGGCCATGTGCTCCAGCTGGCGCCGGCACTGACGGGCGGGCGTATTGCGCCACAGACCAGTTCGTGCGGCAAGATCCTGCAGCGTCTGTATCGGCATTGCGATCTCCACGTCCATGTCTTCGAGCGAAATGTGCCCCAGTACGTTTTCGACCCCGCCACCGCGCGCGTCTTCAGGCGTATCGTCGAGCGCCTGAGGTGCCAGGCTGAACATATCGGGCAGGGTCGACGGGACATAGCGCAGTTTGAACCCGGCCGCTTCGCTGCGCCACTGGTCCAGCGGTGTTGAACCATCCGCCTGAACTTCCTGTTCGATCTGAACGCTGCCGGCAACCTCCTGGCGGCCTTCCGGAGCGTTCTCCAGACAGAGAAGCCAGTCCGCCGAAACACCGCTGATCCGGGCAATACGCCGGAGCGTCTCGGCGCGTGGCAGCCGATCCGAGGCCGGGCTCAGGAACTGGCTGAGGGCGGAGCGGTCAAGACCCGTCTGCTCCATGAAGTGCGACTTCCCTTCGACGTGCGACTCCAGAACCTTTCGCAGTCTTGCGCGGAACTGCACAGAGAGATTACGTTTATCCATAATGCATATATGCAATTTTGTAGTGAAAATACAACAAAACAGGGAAACAGACGCACAAGTAATCTTTCTAATGCAAACTCACGCGCTTGTAACCGGTGGACCGGATCGGGAAAATCCTCAGGAAACGTGATACCTGCACAAATGAAAGGCACCAGTTGGCGACCCCCGAATGCCCCGCAACCCCGAATACTGAATGGCCAACACTGGCGGTGGCCTTTTTCTGCTATTCAGGATTTGCGCTGACCACCGGCTTCTCCGGGCACATCGGTCTGCCTGTTTCTGCTGTTCTGCTGGCTCTCATTCTGACGCTGTATTCGTCTCTGAACCACGAAGTGCTGCATGGTCATCCATTCCGTTATCAGACACTGAACACCGCACTGGTCTTTCCAGCACTTGGGCTCTTCATCCCCTATCTGCGTTTTCGTGATACACATCTGGCGCATCACCACGATCCGTCTCTGACCGATCCCTACGATGACCCCGAGTCGAACTTCATCGACCCTGCGGTCTGGAACAGGTGGTCAAAACCGCGCCGTGCGATCTATATTTTTAACAACACCCTGTTTGGAAGAATGCTCATCGGGCCACTGATCAGTACAGCTACGTTCTGGGCGGACGACCTGAAAGCCATCGTATCCGGGGACAGGAACGTTCTGTCCGGATGGGCTTTTCATGCCTTTGGTCTGGTGCCTGTGATCGTCTGGTGGGTCCTTGTGGCAGACATGCCGGTATGGGTGTTTCTGGCGTCAGCCTATGCCAGTCTCTCGGTGCTCAAGATCAGAACATTCCTTGAGCACCGCGTGCATGAAAAAGCCCGTTGTCGCAGTGTTATTATTGAGGACCGTGGATTGTTGTCGGTGCTCTTTCTCAAGAACAATCTGCATGCCGTACATCATGCCTGCCCGTCACTTGCCTGGTATCGGCTGGATCAGTTCTATCGCACCCGGAGATCCGCGTTCCTGGAACGTAATGGCGGATATGCCTATCGGTCTTACTGGCACATCGCGTGGCTGTTTCTTCTGCGGACAAAAGATCCGGTGCCCCACACTCTGTGGAGCCGTACAGACAGCGTGCCAGACGCGACAGCCGTGCGGGAAAACAGCGCTGTGTGATCCGCCGGCTGTTTGGTGTTTGTGTTCGTGGCCCGCCGATGCCATCGTGTGTGCACGAAACAAGACCCGTTGTGAGGCGAACAATGTCCGACCACGAACTCCCTGTCCTGCTGGCCGTTGACGCGGGCGTTGCCACGGTGACGATCAACAATCCACGGGCCATGAACGCGCTGTCAGAGGATGTTCTGCAGGCGCTTCAGGAAACCTGGGACGACCTTGCGACGAACAGTGATGTCAAAGCCGTCATTCTGCGCGGCGCGGGCAACCATTTTTGTGCCGGGCACAATCTCAAGGAAATGACCGCGCGGCGCGGCGATGAAGATGGGGGCAAGGCATACTTCAACGATCTCTTCGCGCGGTGTTCAAAGATGATGCTGTCGATCGTGAATCTGCCGCAACCTGTCATTGTTCAGGTCCAGGGCATAGCGACCGCTGCCGGTTGCCAGCTGGTAGCGACATGCGATCTGGCGGTTGCTGCAGATGACGCACGTTTTGCCACCTCTGGTGTCAATATTGGTCTGTTCTGCTCCACACCGATGGTTGCGCTGTCCCGCAATATCCCGCGCAAACTGGCGATGGAAATGCTGTTGCTCGGTGATTTCATCTCCGCCTCCCGTGCGGCAGAGATCGGGCTGATCAACCGCGTTGTACCGGCTGCCGAACTTGATGAAGTGGCCATGGCGATGGCCCGGCAGATCGTTGGAAAAGCGCCTGTCGCTGTGCGAACGGGTAAGCGTGCCTTTTACGAACAGGCGGAATTGCCGCTGGAAGACGCTTATGCTTTCGCGGGCAGGACCATGGCCGACAATATGATGGCGCGCGATACACGCGCGGGCATTGATGCCTTTATCGCAAAAGAACCCATGCCCGAATGGCAGGACGACTGACATCAGCCGAGCGCGGCTTCGGCCTGCTCCGCCGCTTCCAGCGCGCCTTCGAGAAATCCGCCGAAATGATTGCCCATTTCGGACGAGGCAAAAATCAGGTTGCCATCCCACAAACCACGTAATGCAGCAGGCGTGCCATAGGCCGGATGGTGATCCGGACCGTTGTGGTCCGCAGGGGTCGCGATCATGGGGTTGGCGGCCCAGTCTTCCATCAGGACCGCCTGCGGGCTGGCAAGCTGGGGCCCAAAAAGCGTTGCCAGCTGGCTCACGGCGTCGCTGATGACCTTGTCGCGATGAGTTGCCCGGATAGCAGGCGGCGTGCCGACAAAGCCAAAGAGCGCAAACGCCTGTTCATCATGGGGCGAGGCGTCGTGTATCTCTGCGAGCGGTCCGGTCTGACTGATCGCGTCTCCGGACAGGCCTGCTTCGCGCCACCAGGGACGGCCGTAGACGGCAATGAATTTCGCATGGCCGGCCATCCATGTCGGGACATCGTGCATTTCAGACATGACTTCATCCGGCAGCGAAGGGCTGAAACCGGTCGTCGCGGTGACCAGGCGGGGTGGAGCAGCAACAACAACGCGGTTCGCGCGGATTTCACCCCGCTGAGTACCGGCAAGAATGCCGTTGTCGCCCTTCACAAGGCTCTTAACGGAATTCTGCAGCAGCAACCGGTTTTCGGGCAGGCTATCTGCCAGCCCCTGCGTGAGCCGCGCCAGACCGCCAGCAATACGAAAAGAGCCCTTCATAGAGCCTGCACCTGGTGCCCTGTGTACTTCGCCGGAAACAGTCTGCCAGAGCCCGTCGCCTTTGCTGTACTGATCAAAAACCAACAGGCCAAGCTGCCGGGCCAGGGCGTTGATACGTGGCTGGTCCGGCCATATCCATGCCGGACCAAGATCCACGGGAACCTGCCCGGCCAGGTCAGTTTTAACGCGGCCACCAATGCGTCCGGCACTCTCGCAGAGCAGATAGTCCATGCCCTGCTGTTCCAGTCTGCGCGCGAGGCTCAGTCCTGCAAGACCCGCGCCAATGATCAGTATATCGGTATCCATGCCAGACTGTGTACATGACACAGCCGCACTGTCACGCAGCCCCGGTACACACCGGTGTGATATCAGCCGACTTTGTAGCCCCAGAACGCCGTTTGGTCCGCCAGAAAGTAACCGTCCAGCGCGCGGACGCGCCCCTGAAGCTCTACTGTATCGCCGGCGGCCAGCGAAGCCATGGCGTGAATATTCAGCGAGGTGCGCTCGGTGACATGCGGGCCGGTGATTTCACCCTGCGAGCCGGAGATCACATCCGTTCCGTTCAGCAAAAGTCGCCCGCCGATGCTGACCAGTGCGCTGGTGTTTTCACGGAAGGTCAGGCCGCCCCCGAAAACATAGGTTCCTGCAACCGGCGCGGTGAAACTGTTGGTACCGGCATCAAAGACGTTCTGGTCGTTGTACTCTGTATCGTTGACCGCGATCGTGATCCAGGTGTCGGCAGCGCAGTAGTTATCAAAATTCGTAGTCCCCTTGAAGCGCGGCAGGTTAGGCTGATCAACGATGCCTGTCGCGACATCGACACTCAGCCCGTCAAAAAAATTCGTGCCGTCAGGCGAGGTGGACAGGCGAAGATTGTCGCTGCCAAAAAGGCCAAAAAGCCCGCGCGTCTGGAAATCCTGCTGGAAGATAAATCCGAGGTCATCGGCGGAATTCTCCTTGTTCAGGGTCGAAACAAAGCTCCCGGTGCCCGCATCTGCAGAATAGAGCGCTGTCCAGACTGCGGCGTTGAGCTTGGCGGAAAAAGGTGTGCCGGGCAGGGTGGCCATGCCAAGACCAAAGGCCTCGATATCCTGCAATTCGGCACTGTCGAGGTCGATCCATTCGGCGCCGTCATGCACAAGAAGTGTTTCGCGGGAGGTCACCCAGGCACGCCATCCTGCACGCGGCACGAAAAAACGCCAGGCGCTGTCTTCGAAAAGAGCGACCTCGCCGTCGCGTCCGGCCCAGTCGCCCGTGGCGCTGTCGCCCACGATGTACCGCGCGCCCGTCGCGGGGCTGGCGGGCGGGGCCGTCAGGTCATCCGACATGACCCCAAGCTGCGTGACAACGTCGAGAATACGCAGCGCTTCGTTGTGCGTGACATGTTTCTGTGCCTGGTTCGGCATAATGAAGGGGAGCGAGAGACTGCTGGAGATATCGGCCATTTGGGTTCCCGTGCGTATTGTTTGACCAGCACAAACTGAGCCAAAAGCCTTTCGCATGGTTTAGCCGTCCGCACCGCGGATTAACGTTGCGTTTACCTTAATGTCAGGGCGCAGCGATGAGCTGGGCGGGCCGGGCGCGTTGCAGCTGGTACAGCCGGCAAACGCGCGTCAGAAATCCAGGTTTTCAACGCTCAGCGCATTCTGCTGAATAAACTCACGGCGCGGCTCGACGACGTCACCCATCAGTTTGGTAAAGAGATCATCCGCCTCTGCCATATCCTCGACACGCACCTGCAGCAGCGTGCGCGCATCCGGGTCCAGCGTCGTTTCCCACAGCTGGTCCGGGTTCATTTCACCCAGACCTTTGTACCGTTGCAGAGAAAGCCCCTTTTCACCCTCTTCAAGAATGGCATGCAGCAGATCAAGAGGTCCGAAAATCATCTGAGACCTATCCTTGCGCACCAGTGTTGCCGGCAGGTTGTAAACGTCCTGCAGACTCCGGGTGAAACTGCCGGTCTTTTTGGCCTCTCCGCCGCGGAGAATACGACCGTCCAGCGTGCGGACCTCCTCGACACCGCGCAGGATGCGCGCCAGCCGGATGCCGTGATCCTGCGTGATTCGGCCCTGCCAGCCACGTTCGTACTCTTCGGCAATCAGGTTCAGGCGCGCCGCAACCTTGTCAGCGGTGCCCTGAAGGTCTGCGTCGACCACACCGGGCGCAAAGGCGCCTGCAATCGCAGCCTGTTCAAGAATATGGCGCGGATAATGCGTCGGGAAGGCCTCGAGCACACGTCTCATCTGGCGTGCAAGGTCTACAACCCGTGCCAGATCAGCCCCGGAGATTTCCTCGCCGTTGCCCTGCTTCAGGATCGCGCCATCTACACCCTGCTGAATGAGGTACTCCTCCATCGCGGCCTCGTCTTTCAGATAGACCTCCGATTTGCCGCGCGACACTTTGTAGAGCGGCGGTTGTGCGATGTAGAGATGCCCGTGTTCAATCAGCTCGGGCATCTGACGGTAAAAGAACGTCAGAAGCAGCGTACGGATGTGCGCACCATCCACATCGGCGTCCGTCATAATGACGATCTTGTGGTAGCGCAGCTTTTCCAGGTTGAACTCGTCGCGTCCGATGCCCGTGCCCAGAGCCATCACCAGGTTCCCGATCTCCTGGCTGCCGAGCATCCGGTCAAAGCGGGCGCGTTCAACGTTCAGAATCTTGCCCTTCAGCGGCAGGATCGCCTGTGTCTGCCGGTCACGACCAGTCTGCGCAGAGCCACCGGCGCTGTCCCCCTCGACGAGGAAAACTTCTGTCTTGGCAGGATCTTTTTCAGAGCAGTCCTTCAGCTTACCGGCGAGAAAGTTCACATCCATGGCCGTCTTGCGCCGTGTCAGGTCGCGCGCTTTGCGGGCAGCCTCGCGCGCGTGAGCCGCCTCGATGATCTTGCCAACGACGATCTTGGCCTCTGTCGGATTTTCCTCGAACCATTCAGCCAGCTTTTCGTTCATCAGACCTTCGACAGCCGGGCGTACCTCGGAGCTGACAAGTTTGTCCTTGGTCTGCGAGCTGAATTTCGGATCCGGCACTTTGACCGACAGCACACAGGTCAGACCCTCGCGCGCGTCATCGCCGGTGAAGCTGACTTTTTCCTTGCGGGCAATACCGGAGGACTGGGCATAGTTATTGATCGTCCGTGTCAGCGCGCCCCGGAAACCCGCCATATGCGTACCACCGTCGCGTTGCGGGATGTTGTTGGTAAAAGGCAACACATTCTCGTGGTAACTGTCATTCCACCACATCGCGACTTCGACACCGATGTCGTCGCGTTCGCCGGTAATAAAGATCGGCTCGGGCATGACAGAGCTTTTGTGGCGGTCGAGGTATTTCACGAACTCCTTTACCCCGCCTTCGTAAAACAGCTCAGATCTGAGGTGCTCGGCAGGCCGTTCGTCCACCAGAATGATCCGCACGCCTGAGTTCAGAAACGCCAGTTCGCGCAGACGTTTTTCCAGCGTTTCGAAGGAGTATTCCAGGTTGGAAAAGGTCTCTGTCGAGGCCATGAACCGTACTTCGGTGCCGGTGCGGTCGGTTTCGCCCACAACCTCGAGGTGTTTGGTGGTAAAGCCGCCCTCGAACCGTGCGACGTGCTCTTTACCCTCGCGCCAGATGCGCAGTTCGAGCCAGTCGCTCAGCGCATTGACAACCGACACACCCACGCCGTGCAGGCCGCCTGAGACTTTGTAGGAGTTGCTGTCAAACTTACCGCCGGCGTGCAGCTGGGTCATGATGACCTCGGCCGCTGAAACACCTTCTTCTTCGTGGATACCGACCGGAATACCGCGGCCGTTGTCGCTGACTGAAACTGATGAATCATCGTGAATTGTGACCGTTACAGCGTCTGCGTGCCCTGCCAGAGCTTCGTCGATACCGTTGTCTACGACCTCATAGACCATATGGTGCAGACCGGAGCCATCATCGGTATCACCGATGTACATCCCGGGGCGCTTTCGGACCGCCTCCAACCCTTTGAGAACTTTGATAGAATCGGCGCCATATTCCTGTGGCGTCTGCCCGGTATCCGACATCGTGTCACACCTTTGTATTTTTGCGATTTTATACGATTTTTTGCCGGCAATGTCACGCGGCAGGCACAATATTTTGTGTCAGAGCAAGGGGATGAGCACACCAACCACAATAAGTGCCGCACCCGATACGATATTGATCCTGCGCAGTGTTTCAGGGCGCGTGATGCCGCTGCGGATTTTACCTACGCAGGCGGCGAGGATGATGTTGCCGACCAGAGGGACGGCCACGGACATGCCGATGATTGCAGCGACATCAAGCCACGTGATGCCCCGAAGGTCAAAGAACCCCGGCAGCACGCCCATGTAGAACAGGACCGCTTTGGGGTTTCCCAGAATGGCGATGATACCCGCCAAGAAACCGGCCCAGAGACCGGGTTTTGTCAGCCTGCTGTCCGTGCTGATGGCCTGACCTGCGTGCCGGATGAGCAGCACGCCCATGGCGATAAAAACCCCGCAGGCAACCCAGCGCAGCACCGCCATGAAAACGTCAAAGACAGACAGGATCCACGAGATGCCCAGAACGGCGAGCAGCGGCCAGAGGATGTCTCCCACAGCCACACCCAGCGCCAGAGGCCAGGCCGCACTGAAACCGCCTGACAATGCGCGCGCCATGAGCGCCAGCCAGACTGGTCCCGGTGTGAGAAACAGGATCACGAGCGCGCCGGCATAGAGCAGAAGGTCAGAAGCAGAGATTGTCACAGGGCGCGGACCCCGGATGTACCCTCTGTTTCGGTCACCTCAAAGTACTGTGCGCGGTCTCCCAGGGCGTCAAACAGCGCACGTTCAGTTCCGGTCATCCAGGCCTGCGCCCCCAGGGCCGCGATCTCGTCATAAAGAGCAGCACGCCGGTCGGGATCAAGATGCGCCGCCACTTCGTCGAGCAACAGGAGCGGTGGCGCGCCAAAACTCTCGGCCAGCGCCCGCGCATTGGCGAGAATAAGTGACACCAGCAAAGCCTTCTGTTCGCCTGTCGAGCAATCGCGGGCCGGAATATCCTTGGCGGCGTAGGTTCCGAAAAGGTCCGCGCGATGCGGGCCGATCAGCGTACGCCCCGCCGCCATGTCGCGCGCCCGGTGATCCGACAGCGCAGCGCGCAGATCTTCTTCGGACGCGGGTGGGGGTGTTTCCGCGTACACCAGCTCGAGTGTTGCGGTGGGAAAAGCTGTTGCCGCGTCCTTTTGTGCCAGTGCCAGCTGCCTCAGAGCGCTGTCACGGTTGGCGCTGATGCTGATCGCTGCTTCGGCCATCTGCGCCTCCAGGGCTGTGTACCAGGAGGGTTCGCGTACCATGTCTTTCAGCAGCCGGTTACGTTCCCGCATTGCCTTGTCATAGGCCAGTGATACTTCTGCATGATCCGGCTCAAAGCTCAGGGTCATGCGGTCCAGAAACCGCCGGCGCCCCTCGGCGCCCTCAATCCAGAGCCTGTCCATCGAGGGTATCAGCCAGAGAACGCGGGCAACACGACCCAGAGCGGTCTGTGCTGCAGCTTTGCCATCAATCCTGACCTGACGGGGGGCACCCTCTTCCGACCAGATTTCGACCTCGTGGACCTGATGCAGAGATCGCAGCTCGGCTGTGGTTTTCCATCCCAGCGCCTCCGGACGGCGTGCCATGTCCTGCGCACTCGACCGACGCAGACCACGCCCCGGTGAAAACAGAGAAACTGCTTCGAGAATGTTGGTTTTTCCCGCACCATTCGGTCCGAACAGAGCCACGGGCCGGCCATCAAGCGCCAGGCGCGCCGTTTTATGCGAGCGGAAATGCGATAGTGTTAGGGCTGTCAGGCAAAGTGCCATGGCTCCGGACTTCTTCTGGCTGAAAACATCCCCGCCGAGGCACGAAATTCAGACGTAACGGCGCTCAGACGCGCATTGGCATGACAACATAAACAGCCGTCTGATCATTGCCTTCGCGCATCAGTGTCGGATCGCCCGATGAATTGAAAAGGAACACCGCATTCTCACGATCCACCTGGCTGGCGATTTCCAGCAGGTATTTGGCGTTAAAGCCAATCTCGAGACGTTCGTCCCCATAGGCAACGGCGAGCTCTTCTTCCGCAGCACCCGAATCCGGCGCATTGACCGACAGGACAAGGCGATCTTCATCCAGCTGCAGTTTTACCGCACGCGACCGTTCGGAACTGACTGTGGCCACGCGGTCTACAGCCTGCGCAAAATCGGCGGCATCCACCTCCAGCTTGCGCGTATTTCCCTGGGGAATGACGCGCGTATAGTCCGGGAATGTGCCGTCGATGACCTTGGAGGTCAGCGTAATATCCGGAGTGGCAAAGCGGATCTTGGTCTCCGAGACCGAAACCGCGATTTTCATTTCATCATCGTCCAGCAGTTTGCGCAGCTCACCAACTGTCTTGCGGGGCACAATCACGCCCGGCATGTCCGCAGCACCCTCGGGCAGGTCGGCATCGATGCGTGCGAGGCGGTGACCGTCAGTTGCGACGCAGCGCAGCACCTGACCGCCCTCAGCGTCCGCGATGTGCATATAGACACCGTTCAGATAGTAACGTGTCTCTTCTGTCGAGATGGCGAATTTTGATTTGTCGAACAGACGCCGCAGGGCAGGTGCCGCAGCCGAAAAGTTCGACGCATATTCTGACGACGCCATAACCGGAAAGTCTTCTTTTGGAAGCGTTGCCAGGGAGAAGTTTGACCGGCCCGCCTCGACCGTCAGACGGCCTGTCGCGTTGTCGGCGGTCAGCGTCACAAGCGCACCGTCGGGAAGCTTGCGCACAATCTCATGCAGTGTCGTGGCAGCGACTGTTGTGGCACCCGCACGCTCCACCTGGGCTGCGGCCTTGTCGACCACTTCGATATCCAGATCGGTCGCGCGGAAAGTGGCATCGCTGCCTTCGGCCTCAATCAGCACATTGGCAAGGATCGGAATGGTGTTGCGGCGCTCGACCACTGACTGTGCCTGAGACACGGCTTTGAGCAGAGCTGCGCGTTCGATGCTGATCTTCATGGTACCACTTCCTGGTCGACGGTCGGGACAGGCAAATTACCCGGTTTGCCCGACTTCACAAGCGTTTTATGGAGTAGTCCCAGCATACGGGCAGGGCGTCAAGGCCTGCTGCATCCATCAAAGGCAGCAGGCCACAGGGAAAGTTACTCTTCGAGCGCCCGGCGCAGCAGTTCAAGGTCTTCGGCGATCTGACCGTCCTGTACCTTTAGCTCCTCGATCCGTTTGACCCCGTGCATGACGGTTGTGTGGTCCCGACCGCCAAAGCGACGACCGATTTCCGGCAACGAACGGCTGGTCATACGTTTGCACAGATACATGGCGACCTGACGCGGGCGCGCATAGCTGCGCAGGCGTTTGGGGCCGATCATGTCGCTCAGCCGGATGTTGTAATGGTCAGACACCCGTCGCTGGATTTCCTCGACGGTGAGCTTTCGCTCGGAGGCGCGGAGCACGTCAGACAGACAATCCTGCGTCAGCTCCATGTTGATCTCACGACCGACAAGAGACGCAAAGGCAAAGAGCCGTGTCAGTGCGCCTTCGAGCACGCGGACGTTTGTCGAAATGCGGTGTGCGAGGAATTCAAGCACACCCTCATCAATTTCCAGATCCGGGTAGGTTTCGCGCTGTTGCTCAACCTTGCTCTGCAGAATGCCGAGACGCAGTTCGTAATCCGTCGGATGCAGATCAACCACCAGACCGCACTGAAGACGGGACTTGACGCGCTCTTCCATGTCCTTGATCTCACCGGGCGCACGATCACCAGAGATGATGATCTGCTTGTTCTGGTCTACCAGCGCATTGAAGGTGTGAAAGAATTCTTCCTGCGTGCTGCCTTTGCCGGCAATGAACTGAACATCATCGACCATCAGAACGTCGACTGACCGGAAGATTTCCTTGAAATCCATCATCTTGCGGTCGCGCAGGGCCTGAACAAAACGGTACATGAACTGCTCTGCCGACAGATAGAGCACGTTCATACCGGGTTTACGCTGGCGCAGTTCATGCGCAATCGCGTGCATCAGGTGTGTTTTGCCCAGGCCGACGCCGCCATAAAGAAAGAGCGGGTTGAAGGTCACGGGACCACCCTCGGCCACCCGCCTGGCAGCAGCATGCGCAAGCTCGTTGGGTTTGCCCACAACGAATGTGTCAAAGGTGAAACGGGTATCGAGCGGGGCAGTCGCGAGTGTGGGGTTGGACGCGGCGCGCGGCGTGGCGGGCCGCGCAGAAGTGGTTTCGCCGGCAGGGCCGTCAGCGACGGCGGCAACGGCAGGCACGGCGAACTTCAGTCTTCTGATGTCCGGCTCTGCAGTTTTGACCTCATGCAGAATCGCATCGGCGAAATTCTGATTCACGTAGTTTCCAAGGAAGTTTGTGGGCACATCAAAAAGGGCGATACCATCCACAGCAGATCGGAAGCGTATCGGCTCGATCCACGTTGTATAATTGTTCTGCCCTACGGTCTTGCGCAGCCGCTGCCTCAGCTGCCCCCACATTTCTTCAGTCATATTAGACCCGTTTTCCTTTTTTACCCGTTCAGGAACGGCGCCATCTTTGACTGCCGGTCCGGTTATGTCAGGCAAAGCTCTCCTGTCCCGTTCCCGTGGGAACAGGCGAGGTCCGCCGGACGTTTTAGAATTAAGAGAGTCCGACCCTTACGCCCTGACACGGGCTGCTCAACGGATCAGGACTCGCCGTCCTCTTATTTTCGACAGGGCAAACAACCGAAAAACGGCGCTTGCAGACAGTGCACAGATACTTCTGTACCCAGTCCCCGGGAATTCCATTTTGCGGTCGCAACACCGCGGAATTCTCAGGGCCCGCCCCCCAATGCGAAATGAATCGCTGTACACTGGTAGCAAGATCGTGAGCGGCACGGCAACTGAACTTCATTCTTGACTCTGAATTTTCAGAAAAGAATCTCTGTCCGCGTCCCGGAAGCCTTATTTTCATAAATAAAGCGCCGCAAAAACGGCGCTTTTTGAGACTCATCAGAAGTCCGGATCAGCCCAGGGCTTTGACCCGCGAGGACAGCCGGGACATTTTGCGTGCCGCTGTGTTTTTGTGGAAAACGCCCTTGGTGACGCCGCGCATCAGTTCAGGCTGTGCCGCGTTCAGGGCAGCAGCGGCCGCGTCCTTGTCACCGGAAGCAATCGCTTCCTCGACACGGCGCAGGTAGGTACGGATACGCGAACGACGCGCTTTGTTGATCTGAAAACGTGCTTCGTTCTGGCGGGCGCGTTTTTTAGCCTGGGGCGAATTTGCCATGCGTGAAAAACCTTTTCTCGGGTTCGTTGTTTCGGTCTTGTTGCGCAACGCAGGACCCGGACGGACAGAACTGTCCCGAAGGTGATTCTAGCCTGAGCGGGCTGCACGCGCATGTCTGGCGGGGTCTATAGACGGTTCTGCAGGATTTGCAAACCGGAAAGTCGGCACCCCGGACAGACGTTATTTGTCGCGGAACTGTGCTTCGCGTTTTTCCAGGAATGCGGACATGCCTTCGAGCTGATCCTCGGTGGCAAACAGCGAGTGGAACATGCGCCGCTCAAAAAGCAGGCCTTCGCGCAGCGTGGTTTCATAGGAACGGTTCACCGCTTCTTTGACGACCATGACCGACAATGTCGATTTCTCGGCGATCTTCTGTGCAGCGTTCTGCGCTTCTTCCAGCAGTTTCTTGCAGGGCACGACGCGGGACACCAGACCAGAACGCTCTGCCTCTTCGGCGTCCATAAAGCGGCCCGTGAGGTTCATATCCATGGCCTTGGACTTACCGACAAGGCGTGTCAGGCGCTGGGTGCCGCCCAGGCCCGCGACAACACCGAGGTTGATCTCTGGCTGGCCGAACTTGGCGGTGTCCGAGCAGATGATAAAGTCGCACATCATTGCAAGCTCGCATCCGCCACCCAGCGCGTACCCGGATACGGCGGCGATGATTGGCTTGCGTACACGCATGATCTGTTCGGTTTCAGGCGTGAAAAGATCACCGGCGAACGCGTCGACAAAAGACTTGTCCTTCATCATCGAGATGTCCGCACCGGCAGCGAACGCCTTTTCAGAGCCGGTGATGATGATGCAGCGGACCTTTTCATTTTCCTGCGCACCGGCGAGGGCATCTGCAAGCTCACCCAGCAGCTGGTCGTTCAGCGCATTCAGCGCATCGGGCCGGTTCAGGGTGATCAGGGCGACGTGGTTATCGACATCAACGATGATCGTCTCGTAAGCCATGCAGAAAAGCTCTCTGTCGTTTCGTGGAAATTGCAGTCAATACCATGCGGCCTGCGCACTTCAAGCTATCTTTGGCATTGCGCGCAGAAGAAAGATGAGCGTCCCGACTGCACGATTCGCCGGACTTCACCGGTGCAGCCCCCGGCCCGGCAGGGCGCACCCTCGCGGCCGTAAACATCGAAACTGTGCTGAAAATATCCAAGCTCTCCATCGGCTTGGCGGAAATCCCGCAGGGACGACCCGCCTGCCTCAATTGCCTCTTCGAGTACCTGACGAATAATCGGAACCAGTGTTGCAACCCTGGGTTCAGCAATGCGCCCCGCCTTTCGCCGTGGGTGAATTTTCGCGCGGAAAAGCGCCTCACAGACGTAGATATTGCCCAGTCCGCTCACGATTTTCTGGTCAAGAAGCGCAGATTTGACCGGCATCATGCGTCCTCGCAGTGCGGCGATCAGATGTGATTCATGGAAATCATTGCCCAGCGGCTCCGGGCCCAGCACAGCAAGCAGCTTGTGGTTTTCCGCGCCGGCTGTCTGCATCAGGTCCATCGCGCCAAAGCGGCGCGGATCGTTAAATGTAATGCGCGCGCCGTTATCCATATGCAGAACCACATGGTCGTGTTTCTCGGGCGCCGGATGATCGTGCACAAACTGACCAAGCGGGTCCCCGGAAACCAGCATGCGCCCTGACATGCCCAGGTGAATGAGCAGGGTTTCACCGGTGTCCAGGTCTGCGAGGATGTATTTGGACCGCCGTCGCAGACCCAGCACACGGGCTCCGGACAGACGGCCCGCCATATTATCCGGAAAAGGCCACCGCAGGTCCGGGCGGTTTACATCCGCACGGGCGATGACGGCCCCCTGCATAGCAGGGCTCAGGCCGCGCATGACCGTTTCGACCTCGGGCAGTTCAGGCATCTTTTTTCAGCTTTCGTTCTGCGATTTGGATGATGTCGCGGTGGGCATCATAGCTCCACCGCACCCGGATTTTTCGGAGTAGTCCGAACTCAAGAACAGTGGAGCGTGCATGTGGACTACGATGCATATCCTTCAGGTCGTCCCAGTGGCGGACCGGCCCGTCCCGGAAGAGACCCGTGCGGCGAATGCCCTCGTCATTCCATGCAAGCCCGGTTCTGAACCGCGAGACCGGATTGTAGATCGCCACATACACCATGACCAGCCAGATGATGACACCGGGCAGGGTCCCGGCGGCCGTCAGGTTACCCCACCACAGCACTGCACCCACCAGCAGAGCGAACAGGCCGTCCAGGACAAGCTGCAGCCATTTCCCCCAGCCCGTCATCCGGGTTTCCCGCCATGTATGTGTTTCGGACGCTGCCATATATTCCTGATTTCGCGGTGTGACCAAAGGGCCGCATTGTGCCTGCCCCCCTGAGGCCTATAACAAGACCGAAACCACAAGGCGACAAGACCCGATGACCGACCCAGACGACAAAACCACACATTTCGGATTTGAAACTGTGGCAGAAGACGCCAAAGCCGGTCTGGTTCAGGGCGTTTTTTCTTCTGTTGCCAGCAAATACGACATCATGAACGACGTAATGTCAGGTGGGGTGCACCGCCTGTGGAAAGACGCGATGATGGACTGGCTGGCGCCGCGCGCGGGCCAGAAACTGCTGGATGTGGCCGGGGGAACGGGTGATATTTCGTTCCGCTTTCTAAAACGCGCAGGACACGGGCATGCGACCGTCCTGGATCTGACGGAATCCATGCTGGTCGAGGGCCGCAAACGCGCCGAGGCCGAACAGATGGCCGACCAGCTGGACTGGGTCACCGGTGATGCCATGGCGCTGCCGTTCGCGGACAACACGTTTGACGTCTATACAATCTCATTCGGTATCCGGAATGTGACGCGCCCACAGGACGCTCTGAACGAAGCCTTTCGTGTGCTGAAACCGGGGGGCCGCCTGATGGTGCTGGAATTCAGCCAGCTGCCCAATCCTGCCATGCAAAAGGCCTACGACCTCTACAGTTTCAACGTCATCCCGCGCATGGGTCAGGTAATTGCCGGTGACCGCGACAGCTATCAGTATCTGGTGGAATCGATCCGTAATTTTCCGGACCAGGAAACCTTTCTGCAGATGGTCCGTGATGCTGGTTTTGCCAATGCCAGATACCGTAACCTGACCATGGGTGTGGCCTGTCTGCATTCCGGCTGGAAGATCTGATCTGTGCGCGGCCCGCATAATATCTGGCGGCTGATCCGCACAGGCGCCACATTTCAGCGAACCGGTGCGATGAAGGCCGTGCTGGACGCATTCGAGACACCTGCGCCCGTCCGGATCGTGGCCCGTGCCCTCGCCACGCCATTCACGTTCCTGGGTTATAAGGGTGACACTAATATGCCGCCCGTGACGCGCGCCCTGACCGCGCTGGGCCCTGCATACATCAAGTTTGGTCAGATCCTGTCGACCCGCCCGGATGTTGTGGGTGACGAGATGGCGCTGCAGCTGCGGGTTCTGCAGGACAAGCTGCCACCCTTCTCGGTGCAGGAGGCCAAAGCCGAAGTGCAGCGCGAGCTGGGCTTGCCTGTGGATCAGATGTTTACCGACTTCAGTGAACCGGTGGCGGCTGCATCTATCGCACAGGTGCACAAAGCGACGCTCGCCGAAAATGGCGAAGAAGTCGCCGTCAAAGTCCTGCGCCCGGGCATTGAGCGGGCATTCCGCAAGGATATTGATGCATTTTATCTGGCGGCCTGGGTCGTGGATTTCTTTTCGCCGGGCTCGCGCAGGCTGCGTCCGATCGAGGTCATCGAACACTTTGACGGTGTCGTTCAGGGCGAGCTGGATCTGCGGCTGGAATCCGCATCGGCCGCCGAGTTTGCGGCGAACACCAAAGATGATGAAGGCTTTCAGCTCCCGCAGGTGAAATGGGAATATTCCGCACGCCGTGTCATGACTCTGGGCTGGGCTGACGGTGCCCCGATGGGTGACAATGACGCGATAGATGCTGCCGGGCACGACCGCGTCGTGCTGGGCGACCGGGTGCTGCAGCTCTTTCTGAACCACGCGCTGCGGGACGGGTATTTTCACGCAGACATGCACCAGGGCAACCTGAAGGTGGCGCCCAACGGCGATATCGTCGCCTACGACTTTGGCATCATGGGGCATATCGATGAATATACCCGCAGAGTGTATGCCGAAATCCTCTATGGCTTTATCCGCCGCGACTATAAACGCGTGGCCGAGGTTCATTTTGAAGCCGGTTACGTGCCCGCGGACAAAGACGTTGACGAATTTGCCCGCGCTTTGCGTGCTGTTGGTGAGCCGATCTTCGGCATGGATGCCACGAAAATCTCTATGGGCCGGTTGCTCAGTTATCTTTTTGAAGTGACCGAACGCTTTGGCATGGAAACCCGCACCGAACTCATATTGCTGCAACGCACAATGGTCGTTGTCGAAGGTGTTGCCCGTTCTCTCAACCCCCAGATCAATATCTGGGAAGTCGCCCGCCCGATTGTGTCCGACTATATTTCAAAGGCGATCGGACCAAAGGCAGTTCTGACAGATATTGCCAGAACCGCGCGCGTGATGAGCCGTTTCGGACCGCGCCTGCCGGGGCTGGTTGAAAGTGCGCTGATCCGTCAGGGCAACCCGGAAACGCCGGCCAAGGACCGCAGCCTGCTGCGCTGGATCGCCGGTGCGGTCGTTCTGGGCACGATGATCGGGATATCCGGGGCGACCACGCTGATCCTTGTGGATCTTGCGTTCTTCTGACGGTACCCCGGTCTGCGTTCAGAGGCGTTCAATGGCCAGCGCGATGCCCTGACCACCACCGATACACATCGTGATAAGTCCGCGTTTGCCGCCGGTCCGCTCCAGCTCGTAGAGTGTTTTGACGGTGATTATGGCACCTGTGGCGCCAACAGGGTGGCCCAGCGCAATCGCGCCGCCGTTTGGATTTACCCGGGCTGCGTCGAACCCCAGTGCACCAGAGACGGCAAGCGCCTGCGCGGCAAATGCCTCGTTGCTTTCGACAACATCGAAATCCCCGGCAGTCAGACCGGTCTTGTCAAACAGCTTCTGCACAGCGGGAATTGGTCCGATCCCCATAACGTCCGGCCGGACACCGGCGTGGGCATAGCCGAGCACGCGCGCTTTGGGCGTCAGCCCTGCTTTTTCAGCAGCACCGGCTGTTGCCAGGACGAGGGCCGCGGCACCGTCGTTGATCCCGCTGGCATTTCCCGCCGTGACGGTTCCGTCTTTCTGGAAAACCGCGCGCAGACCGGCAAGCGCCTCGGCAGTCGTCGCTTTCGGGTGCTCGTCGGTTTCAAACGGGACCATATCCCGCTTTACCCGTACCTGAACGGGTGTGATCTGGCTTGCAAAGTGCCCGGCTTCGATTGCCTTTGCCGCGCGCTCCTGGCTCTGAAGCGCGAATGCATCCTGATCCGTGCGGCTGATGCCGTGTTCTGCCGCCACGTTTTCTGCCGTCACGCCCATGTGACCGGTGCCAAAAGGGCAGTTGAGCGCACCCAGCATCATATCGAGGCTTTTGACATCACCCATCTTTGCACCCCAGCGCTGCTGAGGCATGATAAAGGGAGAGCGCGACATATTCTCTGCACCGCCGGCAAGACCAAAGTCCGCATCCCCAAGCATCAGAGACTGAATTACAGAGACAATTGCCTGTGCGCCGGACCCGCACAGCCGGTTCACATTCATGGCCGGCGTGGTCTCCGGCACGCCCGCGTCCATCGCGGCCACCCTGCTGAGATACATGTCGCGCGGTTCGGTGTTGATCACATGACCAAAGGCAACATGTCCGATCTGAGCACCCTCGACGCCCGAGCGCTCAAGCGCGGCTTTGGCGGCAACAGTGCCAAGTTCAATCGGTGTCGTCCCGGCCAGAGACCCGCCAAAAGTGCCGATAGCGGTCCGCGCGCCGTCCAGAATTACGATCTCGTTGGTCATGGTGCTCTCCCTGCGTTGCCGGTCTGACTATGATCCATGCCATCCGGGATGTCAGCCGCGACGTGCCGTCAGAGCTGCGTTGACAGGTTCCGCCATATCGGCGAAACCGCTCATATGACGGATTCCGCAGATGCCATTCTCACTCATCTTCCTGCCCGGCTCAAAGAGGCGCGACGGTCGCTGGGACTCTCTCTGGATGCTGTTGCTAAACTCTCGGGCGTTTCCCGCTCGATGGTCAGCCAGATTGAGCGCGGCGAGAGCAGCCCGACAATCGCGACCCTCTGGAACCTGACGCGCGCGCTTCAGGTGGATTTTGCCGGATTGCTGGATGGCGCCGCAGCGACGCCCCGTATCGAAACACTTCGGGCCAGCGAGGTGCCTACAATCGACAACCTCGGCTCGGGGTGTCGGATCCGTATCCTGTCACCACCCGAAGAAGCAGGAAAGCACGAGGTCTACGAGGTAGCATTTGAATCTGAGGGCGTGCTCGACAGCCAGCCGCATACCCGTGGTGCGCGTGAACACCTGACAGTCATCGAGGGAGAACTGCAGGTTACCAGTGGAGACAGCACCACTACCCTGAGATCTGGAGACACAGCGCGCTATGCCGCAGATGTGCCGCACCGGATTGCCGCCCGGAACGGGGCCGCACGGGTTTTTCTGGTCGTCCAGGATGCCTGAAATCCGATAACACGGAATTTATCCGCTAAAGTGTAATTCCCCTATTTCGGAAATCCGTCCGCCATGTTAGACGATCCGGGAAAGGAGTCTGTCATGACGCAACGCTATATCGACCACATCACCGAAACTCTCGGCCAGATCGAGGCCGACGGTATGATGAAACGCGAGCGCATGATCACCTCTCCTCAGGGTGGGCAGATCGCCGTAGGCGATCGCGACGTTATCAACCTGTGTGCCAACAATTATCTCGGCCTTGCTGATCATCCCGACCTGATCGGGGCTGCCCGTGATGCGATGGAACCGCGCGGGTTCGGGATGGCCTCTGTCCGGTTTATCTGCGGCACGCAGGACATTCACCGTCAGCTTGAACAGCGGCTTGCACGGTTTCTGGGCCATGACGATTCGATCCTGTTTGCCGCATGTTTTGACGCCAATGGCGGGCTGTTTGAACCGCTTCTGGGGCCAGAGGATGCGGTAGTTTCAGATGCGCTGAACCATGCCTCGATTATTGATGGTATCCGGCTCTGCAAGGCGAAAAGATACCGCTATGCAAATGCGGACATGGCCGATCTTGAAGGCCAGCTGCAGCTTGCACGCGAAGAAGGTGCCCGGTTTATTCTTATCGCAACAGATGGTGTTTTCAGCATGGATGGCACACTTGCGCCGTTGCGAGACATCCGGGCGCTGGCCGACAGATACGACGCGATGGTGATGGTCGATGACTGCCACGCGACCGGGTTCATCGGGCCAAAAGGGGCTGGCACCCCTGCAGCAGCAGGAATTCAGGCTGATATCGTCACCGGCACACTCGGCAAGGCTCTGGGTGGCGCGATCGGAGGCTATATCGCGGGCCCTCAGCCGGTGATCGACCTGCTGAGGCAGCGTGCGCGCCCTTATCTTTTCTCCAACTCATTGCCGCCATCTATTGTGTCTGCCGGGCTGAAGGCGCTGGACCTGGTGGAGGCGGGCGACGACCTGCGCGCGCGGCTGTTTGAAAATACTGAGTACTGGCGTGCGGGGCTGGAACGGCTGGGATTTGACCTGTTGCCCGGGTCACACCCGATTGTGCCGGTGATGCTGGGCGAAGCACAGCTGGCCCAGGACATGGCCGCACGGCTTTTCGAGGAAGGTGTCTTTGTGTCGGGGTTCTTTTTCCCGGTGGTCCCGCGTGGTCAGGCCCGCATCCGGACGCAGATGAATGCGGCCCTGACACGGGCAGATCTGGACCGTGCGCTGCAGGCTTTTGAGGTCGCAGGCAAAGCCTGCGGGGTAATCACATGACCAATGAAATGAAAGCACTCAGCAAACTCCACGCCCGCGAGGGCCTGTGGATGACCCATTCACCCGTACCGGAACCGGGTCCGGAAGATGTGCTTATCAGGATCAGAAAAACGGGTATCTGTGGCACGGATATCCACATCTGGAACTGGGATGACTGGGCTGCCGGAGCCGTTCCTGTGCCGCTGATCACCGGGCACGAATTTGCCGGTGAGATTGTCGAACTGGGCCGTGATGTGACCGACCTGGCGATCGGGCAGCGGTGCTCGGGCGAAGGACATCTGATCGGAAAAACATCCCGTCAGAGCCGCGCGGGCAGGTTTCACCTCGATCCGGCGACACGGGGCATCGGCGTGAACGAGCAGGGCGCTTTTGCGGAATATCTTTGCCTGCCCGCGTTCAACGTGGTGCCACTGCCCGACGATATTTCTGACGATATCGGCGCAATCCTTGATCCCCTGGGCAATGCTGTGCACACGGCACTGAGTTTCGATCTGATCGGCGAGGATGTTCTGGTTACCGGTGCCGGACCCATCGGGATCATGGCGGCGGCTGTGGCGCGCCATGCCGGTGCCCGTCACGTGGTGATTACCGACGTCAATGCTGAACGTCTGACGCTGGCCGCCCAGGTTGCGGATGTGGTGCCGGTAAATGTTGCCGAGCAGGATCTGACCCAAACAATTTCTGACCTGAAGATGACTCAGGGTTTTGACGTCGGCCTGGAGATGTCCGGCAATCAGCATGCTCTTGACCAGATGGTCGGGGCCATGACCATGGGCGGGCGGATTGCGATGCTGGGCATTCCACCAGGCAAAAGTCCGGTTAACTGGAGCGATATTGTCTTTAAGGCGATTACGATCAAAGGTGTCTATGGACGGGAAATCTTTGAGACATGGTACAAAATGATAGCGATGCTGCAGAACGGTCTGGACGTCAGCGGGGTCATCACCCATCGGTTCTCAGCCGATGACTTTGAGGCCGGTTTTGCCACGATGCGGTCCGGTCGGTCGGGGAAAGTGGTGCTGGACTGGACCCGTTGAGCACATACGCCGAAGATAGCTTTTTCTCGCTGACGCAGATGGGGCAGACCGGGCTGGCACTGCTGTCTGCAGTGCTTTGCCTGTTTATGCTGTGGGTAACCCGTCGTGTTACGCGCGGGCGGCCGTGGTGGTTGCGACTGTTTACAGCAATCGTGCTGTTTGTGCTGTTTGTCTGGCTGTCGCCGCAGGTTTACTACACCTACTACGGATTTCTGTTCGAAGACCTGCCGCGGCAAATTGTTATCGGTGATCTGCCTGGTCCGGAGCGCCTTGCCCGGCTGCTGACGTTTTCCTGGCGGTCAAACCTCAGTGCGCACAGCCAGGGTCTCCTGGCCTGGGCAATGGTTGCTGTCGCGTTATGGACGAAGCGGAACGCGCCCGTCGCCGGACAATAACCAGCAGTCGCGACCCTCGAATACGGCGGCATGCAGGGGGCGGAAATATCCCGCGCCGCCGTCCAGATTCACACGATTGCCAGCGTGTTCAGGATAATCCAGCGCCGTGTGACCGTGCACGATCAGCGGGCCAAATGACCTGCGGTATTCCAGAAACGGTTGGCGGATCCACAGCAGATCGTCCTCGATCTGCCGATCCAGTGATACCTTCGGGCGGATTCCGGCATGCACAAACAGCAGATCACCATGCGCATGTGTCAGCGGCAGGTTGTTCAGAAAATCCCGGTGCGCCTGAGGCACAGCCGCTACAGCTTCCTGCTGAATCTCGACCAGCGGGCCTCCGTCTTCGGCCTGCACCCCGTATGAGGCGAGAGTCTTGTCGCCCCCCAGACGCGGATTGAACCAGAACAGATCGGGCCGGGTGGCCGGATCATGTACAATGCGGAAATCCAGAAACCGTGTCAGATACCGGTCATGGTTGCCTTTGATTATGCGCCAGGGCCGGCCCTGCGTCTGCGCGTCCAGCAGCAGTTGAACCACTGCTTTGCTGTCCGGCCCCCGATCCACATAGTCACCCACAAAAACAATCTCGGCGTCTTTGCCGCCGTCCGCCTCAATCAGCGCCAGAACGCGTTGCAGGTCTTCAAACTGACCGTGGATGTCACCTATGGCATAGACGGGTGTGGGCATAATCCGGCTCCTTGTGGGCGTCATGCCGCATAAGCGCAAAAATGAAAAGGCGCCCGCTGTAAAACGGGCGCCTCTGATCTGTGGCAGGTTGTCCCGTCAGGCGACGTCAAACTGCAGCGGTTTGATCTGCGTAAAAAGACCCGTTTCCGCGAGTTTTGCGCGTGCCTCGGCGGGGACAGGCTCGTCCACATAGAGAAGGGCGATGGCCTCGCCACCGGCTGCAGCACGACCCAGAGTAAAGTTCGCGATGTTCACACCGTTGTCGCCCATGGTCTGGCCCAGGGCCCCGATGATACCCGGCACGTCCGTGTTGGTCGTGTAGAGCATATGCGCACCGATTTCAGCGTCGATGTTGATGCCTTTGATCTGAATAAAGCGCGGTTTGCCATCCGAGAAGACGGTGCCCGCAACGGAGCGTTCGCGCTTGGACGTGACCACCGTCACCTTGATGTACCCGTCAAATGCACCGGACTTTCCCTGGTTGGTTGTTGAGACCTGAATGCCGCGCTCCTGAGCGATAACTGGCGCAGAGACCATGTTCACGTCCGGATTGACCTTTTTCATGATGCCCGCAATCACGCTGCAGTTCAGCGCCTGCAGGTTCATTTCAGCGACGGTTCCGTCGTAAAGAATATTGATCGCCTTAATCGGCTCGTCCGTCATCTGACCGATGAACGCACCCAGATGACCCGACAGGCTGACCCAGGGGCCCATAACCTTGGCCTCTTCGGCGGTGACCGATGGCATGTTCAGCGCGTTCGTGACCGCACCGGTCAGCAGATAGTCCGACATCTGTTCGGCCACCTGCAGGGCTACGTTTTCCTGCGCTTCTGTCGTAGCGGCACCCAGGTGCGGTGTGCAGACCACGTTGGGCAGATTGAACAGCGGGTTTTCGTTTGCCGGTTCCTGGGCGAAAACATCAAATGCAGCACCAGCGACATGGCCCGATTTCAGCGCATCTGCGAGGGCTTCCTCGTCTACCAGGCCGCCGCGGGCACAGTTGATGATGCGCACACCCTTTTTGGTTTTCGCAATGGCGTCGCGGCTCAGGATGTTTGCCGTCTGATCGGTGAAGGGGACATGCAGTGTGATGAAGTCAGCACGTTTGAGCAGATCGTCCAGTTCGACCTTTTCAACCTTCATCTTGTCGGCTTTCTCCTGCCCGAGGAAGGGGTCATAGGCGATAACCTTCATGTTCAGACCACGGGCGCGGTCACAGACGATCCCACCGATATTGCCGGCACCGATAACACCCAGCGTTTTGCCGGTAAGCTCGGTGCCCATGAACTTCGACTTCTCCCACTTGCCGGCGTGGGTAGAGGACGAGGCCTCGGGGATCTGGCGTGCTACGGCGAACATCATCGCAATAGCGTGCTCGGCAGTGGTGATCATGTTGCCAAAGGGCGTGTTCATTACAATGATGCCCTTCTGTGAAGCGGCATCCTTGTCGATGTTATCGGTGCCGATCCCGGCGCGGCCGATGACTTTGAGGTTCGTGGCGGCAGCGATGATCTTTTCGGTCACTTTGGTGGCCGAGCGGATCGCCAGGCCGTCATAATCGCCGATGATCGCCGCCAGTTTTTCCTTGTCCTTGCCCACGTCGGGCTGGAAATCCACGTCGATGCCACGGTCGCGGAAAATCTGAACGGCGGCTTCCGAAAGTTTGTCGGAGATGAGTACTTTGGGGGCCATTTGGGGCTCCATTTCTGAATGTCGGTATTACGTCGGTGTTCTGTCGGGATCGCGTCGGCGGATTACGCCGACACGGCCAGGGCTTCGATCTCGGTCTCAAAGGCCCATGTCAGCCAGGGCAGCATCGCCTCGATGTCGGCGGTCTCGACCGTGCCACCACACCAGATCCGCAGACCGGCGGGCGCGTCACGATAGGCACCGATATCAAGGGCCGCATTCTCGTCTGCGAGCCGCTTCGCCACAGCTTTGGCAAAGGCGGCACCGTCCGTGATCCGGTCGTCGGTGAACTTCAGGCAGACGGATGTATTGGACCGTGTCGCCGGGTCCACAGCCAGGAAATCAATCCAGTCATGTGTCTCTGCAAAAGCGGAAATAGCCGCCGTATTGGCATCCGCCCGGGCAATCAGCCCCTGCAGGCCACCCACGGATTTCGCCCAGTCGAGCGCCAGCAGATAGTCCTCGACACAGAGCATTGACGGGGTGTTGATTGTCGCACCGGTAAAGATACCGTCGATCAGTTTGCCACCTTTGGTCAGGCGGAAAATCTTTGGCAGGGGCCAGGGTGGCGTATAGCTTTCCAGCCTTTCCACAGCGCGCGGGCTGAGGATCAGCATGCCGTGCGCGGCTTCGCCCCCCAGTACCTTTTGCCAGGAGAATGTCGTTACATCGAGCTTGTTCCAGGGCAGGTCCGCGGCAAAGGCTGCAGACGTCGCATCGCACAGGGTCAGCCCCGCGCGGTCTGATGGAATCACATCGCCCGAGGGCAGGCGTACGCCTGAGGTGGTGCCGTTCCAGGTAAAGCAGACGTCGTTATCATAGTTCAGCGCGGCCATGTCTACGATCTCGCCGTAGTCTGCTGTGTGCACGCTGTGCTCAATCTTCAGCTGTTTGGCTACGTCCGTGACCCAGCCCGCGCCAAAGCTCTCCCACGCGACCATTTCTGCCGGGCGTTCACCGAGCAGAGACCACATCGCCATTTCAAAAGCGCCGGTGTCAGAGGCAGGTACGATGCCGATTTTGTAATCTGCCGGCACGCCGAGTATCTCGCGCGTGGTTTCAATCGCGGCGAGCAGCTTTGCCTTGCCGGGCGCGGCGCGGTGTGACCGGCCCAGGGGGGCAGATGCCAGACGGCTCAGATCGTATGCGGGGGGTTTGGCACAGGGGCCTGATGAAAAACGCGGATTTTCCGGCCGCGTGGCCGGTTGTTGTATAGCCATTGATGCTATCCTTCCAGATATGCGCCCTTCGTTGGGGAAGGGTGTCCCACGGACGGACTTAAGGGGCGCTGCTGTCTGGTGCAATCACAAAAAGGCGTCTAATACGTCGCCGGGTCGTGTTTTTGCGACATGCTGGTTGCGGATCGGAAACTACAGAGATGTTTACAGTCACCCTGATGTCCGCGCCGGAAGCCCGCGCACTGGACGCCCATGCCGTCGATGCGCTGCGCAATGCCTGGGGCGGGGGCGATGCGCTCTGGCTCGCGCCCGATGTTGCGGCGGAATTCGGCATGGCGGAGGTGCCGTCAAACCGGTGGGACGTCTGGGCGGATCTGCAGCAGATGGGCCTGGATCTGATCGTTCAGCCAACCGACGGTCGCCGCAAGCGCATGTTGCTGGCGGATATGGACAGCACAATGATCCGGCAGGAATGTATCGATGAACTGGCGGACGAGGCCGGTGTCGGCGATCGGGTCAAAGACATCACGGCCCGTGCCATGAATGGTGAGCTGGATTTCAATGATGCGCTGCGTGAACGTGTCGGATTGCTCAAAGGGCTGCCCGTCAGCATCATCGACGAGGTCCTGGCTGAGCGGATCGAATTTATGCCGGGCGGTCGCACACTTCTCGCAACCATGAAGGCACATGGCGGTTACGCGGCCCTCGTCTCTGGCGGATTCACAGCCTTTACCAGTGCTGTGGCGAACGAACTGGGATTTGATGAGAACCGGGCGAACACGCTGCTGACCGATGGCGATGTGCTGAGCGGCGCAGTCGGCACACCGATCCTTGGCAAACAGGCCAAAGTCGACGCGCTGAACGAGATCACCGCGCGTCTGGGCCTTACACCTGCAGATGTGATCGCCGTGGGCGATGGCGCCAATGATCTGGGCATGCTTGGCCTCGCTGGAACGGGGGTTGCGCTGCATGCAAAACCCAGCGTCGCAGCGCAGTGCGATGTGCGGATCAACCACGGTGATCTGACCGCGCTTTTGTACCTGCAGGGCTATGCCCAGGCGGATTTCGTCACACCCTGAACCGCGACTCACCCGATCTGTGTTATGATGGCTGCAGCCAAACAGGGAGGGAACACTATGCCACAGTACATTTTCGCCTATCACGGCGGGACGATACCCGAGACCAAGGAAGCGGGCGAAAGGGCCATGGCCGCATGGCAGTCCTGGTTCGAGGGCATGGGGCCGGCGGTCGTTGTACCGGGCAACCCGGTCGGTATGTCAAAAACGGTGACGGCCACCGGTGTTGAGGACAATGGCGGCGCGAACCCATTGTCCGGTTACACCGTGGTGTCAGCCGAAACGGTCGAAGACGCTGTTTCCATGGCCAAAGGCTGTCCGATGGTTGCTGACGGTTCCGGATCTGTTGAGGTCGCCGAAGTCATCGAGATGTGATCAGCGCAGTGTCTGCGCTGGTCGGATCCACCCCGTCTGACGGCCGGCCCGGTTGATGACGGGCGCATCCATGACCCGCAGTGTTTCAGCGTGATCAGGCTCTAACACGCCGAGTTTCACAAGGATTGAAGCGATTGTGCATTCCGATGCGCGCGTCGTACCGTCTGCGATCTTGAGCGCAACGCCCATCTTTTTCTCCGGGATGATCGCGGTGAAAAACCCTTCGGCGCCGGTTTTGATGGCAACCCTGCCGCCCATTGCGCGCATCAGGCCGGTGCAGGCGCGGCCTTCGCCAGCGACGAGTTCGGGGTGCAGACACATGGCTTCCCGCAGGCGCGCTTCCGCGCTGCCTTCGGAACTTGCTGCGAAATGCGCCATGGCGCGGGCCATACCGTGCAGGCTGCTGGCAAAATTTGGTGCCGAACACCCGTCGGTCCCGTATCCCGGTGACGTTTCACCCGTTACCCTTTCAAAGGATTCCAGAACCGCCTGCTGAACAGGATGCGCTTTGTCGATGTACTCTGTTCCACCGCTCAGATGCTGGTTGAGCGTCAGGAAACCCGCGTGTTTACCAGAGCAGTTGTTGTGCTGCTGGCAGGGGGCCTGACCCGCACAGATCAGCCCGTTCCGGGCGGGCAGATCCGTCGGTTCCTGAGGGCCACAGCGCAGCGCATCGTCATCAAGCCCCAGCGTTTCGAGCCAGTCCGCGACCCTGTCAGTGTGGATGGCAGCCCCAGTGTGCGAGGCGCAGGCAAGCGCCAGGTGCTCGGTTGTAAGACCGGCCCTGTCTGCCGCGCCGGAGGTAATCAGCGGCAGGGCCTGGATCATTTTCGACGAACTGCGCGACAGCACGATGGCATCGGGATCGCCCCAGGCTTTGACAATATCTCCTGACGCGTCACAGACCACTGCATGGCCGGCATGGACGCTTTCGACGAAATCGCCGCGCCAGATTTCTGTCATCACTACAGGTTGAGTCATTTTTTCCTTCACTTTCCAGCGAAAAGCTGCTGATCGGTCTTTCAGCCGATGTGCAATTCGCGTTATTGTGGTTCTTGTCGGGAAGAACAACCGGGCTGGCAAGAGAGCGTACCGAAAAAACGGCGCCGTCAGATCCTGAAACACTTGAGGTCAGATACGGCTGGAGGCTGTAAACATGCGGAATTCAATTGCTATTTTAGGTTTTGCTGCATCGCTTGCGATGGTTGCGGCCGGCGCGTCGGCGCAGGAGCAGAGCAGCAACCGTGTAGCGACCAAGACAGACTGGAATGTGTTCGTCGAAGATAATCCAAAGGAATGCTGGGGCGTATCGGTACCAACCGAGACCGTAAACACACGGGATGGGCGTGTTGTTGCAGCCAACCGCGGCCAGATTCTGCTGATGGTGTCGTATCAGCCGGGTGCCAGCGTTGCAGGTCAGGTTTCGTTTACCGGCGGGTATCCGTTCCGGGATGGCAGCCAGGTCAGTGTCAATATCGGGGGCACCGAGTTCTCGATGTTCACCGAGGGAGAATGGGCCTGGCCCGCGAGCCCGTCGGATGACGCCAAAATCGTCAGTGCGATGAAACGGGGTGCCAATGCAGTTGTCACCGGCGTATCAAGCCGTGGAACGACCACCAAAGACACGTTTTCGCTGCTTGGCTTTACGGCTGCTGTCGAGGACGCGGAGCAGCGCTGCTCCTGATCAGCGACAGCAGTCAGACCTGATGGCCCGCGACACGTAAACAAGTGCGCGGGCTTTTCCTTTTGTATTGTGCTGAAACCACTATATAGAGGCGCATCCAAGCCAACCCGGGATCAATCAGATGTCTGCCACCGCGCCGATCACACAGGACGTACATACCATTCCGCGCAAACTGCCGGAAGGGCCGGTCAATCTTGTCGGGCTCACGCGCCAGGCGATGCGCGAGGCACTGATTGAGGCTGGCACACCTGAAAAGCAGGCAAAGATGCGCACAGGCCAGATCTGGCAGTGGATTTACCAGTGGGGTGTGCGGGATTTCGACGCGATGACCAATCTGGCCAAAGCGTACCGCGCTGATCTGAAAGAAAAGTTTGTGATCGAGGTGCCAGAAGTGGTGACCCGCAAGGTCAGCGATGACGGCACGCGCAAATACCTCGTGCGGATTGCCGGAGGGCATGAAGTCGAGGTCGTATACATTCCCGAGGAGGGGCGTGGCACCCTGTGCATTTCAAGCCAGGTGGGCTGCACGCTGACTTGTTCGTTCTGCCATACAGGCACGCAGAAGCTGGTACGCAACCTTACGGCTGGTGAAATTATCGGCCAGGTCCTGGTGGCCCGCGATGATCTGGGCGAGTGGCCGGAGCCGGGTGCGCCAAAGAACGAAACGCGCCTGCTCAGCAACATCGTTCTGATGGGCATGGGCGAGCCGCTTTATAACTTTGAGAACGTGCGCGACGCGATGAAGATCGCGATGGACGAAGAGGGTATTCAGCTCTCGCGCCGCCGGATTACGCTGTCTACCTCCGGCGTGGTGCCCGAGATCGAACGCACCGCGGACGAGATCGGCTGTCAGCTGGCCGTGAGTTTCCATGCAACGACGGACGAGGTGCGCGATAAACTCGTGCCGATCAACAAACGGTGGAACATCGAGACCCTGCTGGAGGCTTTGCGCACGTATCCGCGCGGTCGCAACTCCGAGCGGATCACCTTCGAATACGTGATGCTCGACGGTGTGAACGACAGCGACGAGGATGCGCACCGCCTGATCAGACTGATCGAAGGGATCCCGGCCAAGATCAACCTGATCCCGTTCAACGAATGGCCGGGCGCACCGTACAGGCGGTCGTCGAACAACCGTATCCGGGCCTTCGCAAATATCGTCTATCAGGCGGGGTATGCGTCACCGATCCGGACGCCGCGCGGTGAAGATATCATGGCCGCCTGCGGACAGTTGAAATCCGCAACGGAACGCGCGCGCAAATCCCGCCGCCAGATCGAAGCCGAAGCGGGTCTGGCAGGCCGCTAATGCGCCGCCGTGATGCGCTGGTAATCGGCGGATTTGTCGCCGCCGCTGTTGCCCTGCCGCCTGTGCTGCGCCGTCTGCCATCAGAGTTCGAATTTTCGCCGGTGTCCGGTTTTGATGGTTTCAGGCGTGTCAGGGGTGGATCGGTGTCATCCGGGAATGTGGCGCTTATCGGTCTTGATGATCGCCTGCCAGCACCGGCTGATCCGCCGCTGAAAGCGCTGGAAAACCCATGTTTGTCTCTGTTTGGTCCTCAGGGATGGACGCAGTCCAGAGTGCCTGTTGCGGTATTCAGTGATTTTAACTGTCCTTATTGCAAGACCCTTGATGAACGTCTTGTAGCCCTGGAAACTGAAGGTGCACCGATACGTCTGGTCTGGCACGAAATGCCTCTGCTCGGGCAGGGGTCCTACAGGTCGGCGCGTGCAGCTGTTGCCGCAACGTTTCTCGGAGCGGGCGATGCAGCGCGCGCGTACCTGTGGCATCACAACCTGCCGCCAGGACCGGCTGCGCTGGGCCGTATGGCCGAGGCGCTGGGGTTGTTGCCGGACATGCTGCGCCGCGAGTTCGACAGCCAGCGGGTGATCAACAAACTGGCGCTGGGCCTTGAGCTGGGCGGCCGGCTGGGCATTCCGGGCACGCCGGGCACCGTGATCGGACGCACTCTGGTCGTGGGCGCCATCCGCCCGCCTGATCTGGACCGGCTGATCAGAATGGAACTCGAGGAAGGCCCGCTTGCCTGTACGTGAGATCTCTCAGCTGCGCCCCGGCAGGCTGTCGCGCGCAGGAGCCTCGCCCCAGGTCTCGATCAGCTCCATCGCATCAGCCGCGCTCTCGACAAACCGGAACAGCTGCAGATCCTCATCGGAAATTGTCCCTGCATCTGCCAGCGCGTCCCAGTTGAGAATTTTTTCCCAGAAGGCCTGACCAAAGAGCAGCACAGGCACGCGCTGCATGCGCCCGGTCTGGATCAGCGTCAGTGTCTCAAACAGTTCGTCCAGCGTGCCGAAACCACCCGGGAACACGCAGATCGCGCGCGCGCGCATGAGAAAGTGCATTTTGCGGATCGCAAAGTAGTGGAAGTTGAAACAGAGCTCGGGCGAGACATACTCATTGGGTGCCTGCTCATGTGGCAGGACAATATTCAGGCCGATAGAATGGCCCCCCGCATCCTGAGCACCGCGGTTACCCGCCTCCATGACACCCGGACCGCCACCCGTGACGACCACATTCTCCCGCCCGTCACTTTCCAGGCTTCTGACGGTCATCAGCCGCGCGAACTCGCGGGCTTCATCATAGAAATGAGACAGCTCTGCCAGCGTTTTCGTGCGTGCCTTGTCCTTGTCCACGGGGCGCGGGATACGCGCGCCGCCAAAGAGGACAATCGTGCTGGCGATGTTATGTTCATCAAGCAGCATTTCAGGCTTCAGCAGCTCGAGCTGCAGCCGGACGGGTCGCAACTCCTCGCGACACATGAAATCCTGATCTGTAAAGGCGAGGCGATATGCAGAAGCCCGGGTCTGCGGTGTGTCGGGCACTGTGAGCGCTGCGTCACGGTCCGTGTGCGCATCGCGCAGGGGGTGTTTATGGCGTCGTTCCGTCATCGTATTCTCCGAAATTCCGGTTGCCCACAGGGGCGCATGTCAGGCCGTCTTATGCAATGGGCCGGGATCATTCTTCACGGCTCTGTGCTTTTCGCGAACGATTGCACAGCCGGGTCCGGCCTTGTATAGGCCCGACAACCTGAAATTTTCATAAAACGGAGACTGCCCATGTCCAATGCACAGCTCGAAGCCGCGATCGAATCTGCCTGGGAGTCCCGCGACACGATTACGCCGGCGACAACCGGCGAGACCCGTGATGCGATCGAAGACACGCTCGCCGCTCTGGACAGCGGTACGCTGCGCGTCGCGGAAAAGCAGGGCAGTGGCGACTGGCATGTAAACCAGTGGGCCAAAAAGGCTGTCCTGCTGGGGTTCCGGATCAAGGACATGGAAATGCAGTCCGGCGGTCCGCAGGGGTCCGGCTGGTGGGACAAGGTCGACAGCAAATTTGCAGGCTGGGGCGATGACGAGTGGAAAGCCGCCGGTTTCCGCGCGGTGCCGAACTGTGTGGTCCGCAAATCAGCTTTCATCGCGCCGGGCGTGGTGCTGATGCCGTCTTTTGTAAACCTGGGCGCCTATGTGGACGAGGGCACAATGGTTGATACCTGGGCCACTGTTGGTTCCTGTGCGCAGATCGGTAAAAACGTGCATCTGTCCGGCGGGGTCGGCATTGGCGGCGTTCTGGAGCCGATGCAGGCAGGTCCGACCATCATCGAGGACAACTGCTTTATCGGTGCTCGGTCTGAAGTGGTCGAGGGATGCATCGTGCGCGAGGGTTCCGTGCTGGGCATGGGCGTGTTCATCGGCAAATCGACCAAGATCGTCGACCGTGAAACAGGTGAATTCACCTACGGTGAAGTCCCCGCAGGGTCGGTCGTGGTTGCAGGTTCCATGCCATCGAAAAACGGCGTGAACCTCTATTGCGCCGTGATCGTGAAAAAGGTGGACGCACAGACCCGTTCCAAGACGTCGATCAACGAGTTGCTGCGCGACTAAGGTAAATGCGGATTAAGACCTGGGGCAGAGCTGCCCCAGGATTTCCCGGTAATCGCCGGGGACGTGAACTATTCCGGCCAGGATGCCTGTTTAAGCAGGGCTCATGCGCCAGACAGCTCCACAGATATCCTTTCCCGTCCTGCAGGTAACTGCTGACCTGCGTTCGATCGCTGCGACCGGTTTTGGCGAGCTCTCGGCTCTTATGAAACCGGGTGTAAAACCCATTCTCCGAAAGGTCATCTTTGACCAGCGCTGCTGCTTGCGGCCTGCGGATGCCAGGCTGATCCACGGAGATCTGATGAATTTTGCGGCCTCACCTGATCGCGGTATCGGACCGTTTATGACTGCAACCGCACTGCTGATCGCAGATCGTTTGCAGGGGGGCGCTGGCACGGACGATCTGTCGTCCAACTGGAAAAAGCTGCGGGACCGTTACCTTGAAGGCCCGTCGCCGGTACGTGCCACGCTGATGAATGGGTTCTGGCGATTGCAGGGCGTGCACCGCGCCACGCCCGAACAGCGCGTCCCTGCGCGCGATCTGATGACCTATGATGCCGAAGACCTGGAGCGGTTGCTGCGCCGCATTGCCCGCTCCATGACGCCCGAGATCCGGGATAACGTCTGCGCCCTGGCTGAATGTGAAACGGTTGAGGTCCATCGCCGCGCGCTGGATAATTGTCTGGACGGCAGCTGTGTCCTGTCAGAATTCGGCGACTGGTTTCCGGGTCAGGTCGTCGAAAAGGCCTCGCTGACCCCGGACCATCCGGGCTATGCGGGCTGTACGGCGCTTGTCCTGCTGGACGCGATCGAAACACGGGACGCGAACGAAAAAATGGCTTTTCGCTGGCAGGAGCAGGCAGAAAGGTATCTGCGGATGCGGCCCGAATTTCGCTTGCCGATCGTTGCGGGCGTGCGCCATCTGCACGAGATGTTCTTTGACTGGCAGCCTTATGGTGGCTGGAGCGCTGAAGAGCTCATGGAAAAAGCCGTTGTGGTGCCATTCGCCAAACACTAACAACGGTGCATGGCATCTGATAAAAAAACTTCCCGCCAGCAGGTTTATACACTGCTCGTCCAGATCGGGCGCAAGGAAGGCGACGGTCTGCCGGACAAGGCAACAGGCGCAGGGCTGATTGTGTTTGCCAGCGGTGTCGATGAAGCAGAGGCCGTACGGGAAACGGTTGCTGTCCTCAAACAGGCCGAGGCTGCACCCTTGGATGTTACAGGCTATGGCACGCTCGAAGAACGTCTTGTCGAGGGGCACGACATCGGAGATGAGGAACGCCTGCTGATGCAGCGCGCGCTGGATGAAAACGCGGTGATCATCGCCCAGATGGAACCGTTTTTCGACACAGCGGAAGGCTGAAACCAGACCTCAGGCAGCCCGCTGGCGCGCAAGATGAATGGCCTCGAACCATCTCAGAACGCGATAGGATGGCCTGCCATGTTCCGGCAGCATATTGCGTTCAAAACCTGACAGCAGCGTGTGGCGCAGACGCTCAGGATACCTGCGGATACGCCCGATACAGAGACTTTCCATCGCTGTGCCGGCAACCATCAGCGCCTCGTGGCCCGGCAGGATCAGCTGGCAATAGGTGCGCGTCGGGCCGGTCACCTGAGCGCGCGCCGCAAAGCCGTTGAGAAGGTGTCGCGCCGGTACCAGCACAGCCTCTTCGCCAAACAGATATTCAACTTCCGGGCCGTCGATGACCAACCGCTGATCCGGCGTGGTCACAACATCATCGCGCAGGCCGAAATAGGGCGCACGCAGTCGGACGGGCGCAAAACTGCCGCGGGCAGGCATCTGGCGTGAAACGGTCTGCAGTACCGGGATGACGTCGCCATCCCGCGATATCACCGTAACCCCTCTGCGCAGTGTTGCCACCGGCCGGTACCCATCCGGGGTCGCAACCATGGCATCCGCATCAAGACCAGGGACGGGCCCGACTTCTTCGAGGCGGTCAGACAGGGCTGCGAAAACCATATCGCCAGCAAAGACACAGTCGCCACGGCCCATCAGCATGTCGCGCAGATCCTGCAGCAGGAACGGCCGCACACCGGGGACATCCACAGTGGTGATCTGGTCCTCTTCGGGGCGCTCGACGGTAAGCCGCGCAACCCCGCGCAGCGTGTCCCAGGCAAAGGTCACGCGCAGTACATCCGTACGCGCGGGAACACTGTGGGTCAGCGCCGCATGGGCAATATCTCCGCCGTGAACCTGGACCAGAACGACACCCCCACCGGGGACTGCCTGGAAACTCAGGCTGCGTTGCTCCGGCCAGCTGCGATTGAACGACAGCAACACCTGGGGTGCACCGTCCGGTGACAGCCGGGTTTCAAAAAGAAGACTGCCGCGTGTCATCAGAAAATCCGGATCATCGGGGTACAGGCGCCTGTCCGCATTGTCCGCGCCGATGCCCCGCAGGGAAAAACGCCGCTCTTTCTGATCTGCGAGTGCGAGCCACGTCATTCAGGCGACCTCGTGTGCGGCGCGCCAGAGAGCGGCCTCGTATTTTTTGAGAACCGGTCGCGCAGCAGGACCGTACCCTGATCCTGTTTCAGGCTCCAGTTCAGGAAAAAGCGCGCAGATCTCTGCTATTGCCTCTTCTTCAAAAACAGTACGTGCCTGGGGTCCCGGCAGGAAACTTTCCGTCGCCAGTCCTTCGGAAAAGATCACCTGGTGGCGGTCAAACAGCAGATGCACATAGGTGACAAACCCACCCGGACGCCGGCTGATGCTGGTGCCGTTCACCAGATCTTTTGCTGCGACAAGGACTTCGTGCTCGCCAAACAGCAGCTCGGCCTGCGCATCTTTTAAGAGGACACGGTGCAGCGGCGAGACAACCAGATACCCGTGATCACCCAGGGTCCCGGGCCGGATATGCACCGGCGCAAAGTCGCCTTCTGCAGATACCCGGCGCGTGCCGCTCCAGCGCAGGGGCTGCGCCCCGTCATCAGCGGTAAGGACCAGATCGCCGGGGCGCAGCCGCTCTGCAGGAACGTCGCCCAGAGGAGTTGCGATCATCGTGCCCGCCTGGAAACAGGGCACAGAAGTCGCGTTTACATAGCCGACATCGGTCGTTTCGCCATTGGTGATCCCATAGGTGAAATTGAAAATCTCCTCGTCACCGTCGCCTGCAACATTGAGAGTACCGTCAGCGTTCAGGGTTACCTCCTGCCCTGTGGGCAGAATGATCGTATCACCGGCTGTCACAGCATTGCCGTTGATGTGGGTAATCGTCAGCGTGCCCGGACCATAGTTCTTATCATTGGCCAGGACATCGAGCGTTTTGACACCGTCGGCGAGGACGTTCACATCGTCCGAGACGGCGATGACCTCGGTCTGTACCGAGTTGCCGGCAATCAGCAGGTTGGAATCGTAGTTTGCATCCGACACATCGGCGATCCCGATGCGGACAGAATTTGTTTCGCCCGGATTGACGTTCATGGTCAGCGTAAGCGTGATCGTGAAACCATCCATCTCGGTATTGTAGCCGTCGTCCATATTTCCGACGAACATGTTGATGTTATTCGATGTATTTATGTTGCCCGGGTCAACATCGCCGTCCCCCACATCAATTTCCACCAGTGACCCGTTCACCCAGACGCCGACAAAATCCTGATAGATCGAATCCTGAAATTCCGGGTATTCCTCTGAAGAAAAGACGAACTGCATCGTCAGAAGATCGTTCTCCGGCACGAAATCCACATCGAGATACGCTCCATCAAAGGTTGTTGCGCCGGCAGCACTGTTAAACTGGCTGTCGTTGTTGAAACCTGATGTGTTCGTGGTGGTCTCGTTGCTCTGGTTTGAGCTTCCGCTGGAATTGGTAAAGTCCTGCGCGTTGCCGGTAGACAGGATGATCCCGCTGTCCCCGGGGGTCACGCCCGGGGATGTTGCATCTCCGTTGCTGTATATCCCGGCGGAATCGACGTCGCCGCGGTAGGTCGCGGACAGAACCTCGACCCCTTCGCCAAAGATTGCCTCTGCCATAGAGACAGCGGTGCTGCCTTCGCGGACTGTCTGAATGGGCAGTTCTGATGCCGCAACCATGCCTGTCGTCTCCGCACCTTCCGGGCATCCCCGCCCTTTTGTGCTGTTTTCTGTGACTGTCCTGGTCTTTTTGCCCGGATCGCGTCACGTCTGCTCTGTTTTATGGACGCTACCATGTGTCGTCTTCAGTTGTTAAGTAAATCTTAACACTTCCGCGACGGGCATTGCGCTTGCCTGGCATAGCTTTTAGCCCTCTGGGGTACGATAATACTGGAGAAAAATATGTCCCGGCCCGACCCCGTTGCTCTCACCGCCGACCTTGTGCGCTGCGCTTCTGTCACACCCGCAGACGAGGGCGCGCTGGACGTTCTGCAGACACTGCTGGAAGATGCTGGGTTCGAATGCACCCGTGTCGATCGCGGCGGTATCGCCAACCTGTTTGCGCGCTGGGGGAGCAGGGGACATGCGCGCACCTTTGGTTTCAATGGGCATACTGATGTAGTGCCGGTGGGTGACGAAGCCTCATGGTCTTCTCCGCCTTTCGCGGCCGAGATCCGCGACGGTGTGATGTATGGGCGCGGAACCACCGATATGAAATCAGGCGTGGCTGCGTTTGCTGCTGCCGCCGTTGAATTCGTCACGGAAACACCACCTGACGGTGCAATCATTCTAGCGATTACAGGGGACGAGGAAGGCGATGCAACCGATGGGACCACTGCATTGCTCGACTATATGGAGACAGCCGGCGAAAAGATGGATGTCTGTCTGGTGGGCGAGCCTACCTGTCCCTCTGTCATGGGCGAGATGATGAAAATCGGGCGGCGCGGGTCGATGACGGCCTGGGTCACAGTGACCGGAAAACAGGGCCATTCAGCCTATCCGCACCGGGCGCTCAACCCGCTGCCTGCGTTGGTTCGTCTGATGGACCGTCTGGCCAGCCATGAACTGGATCAGGGCACCGATCATTTCGATGCGTCGACGCTGGCGGTCGTAACCGTTGATACGGGAAATCCGGCGACAAATGTGATCCCTGCCGAATGCAGTGCAGCGGTGAATATCCGGTTTAACGACCTGCACAGCGGTGCGTCACTGAGTGACTGGATCAGAGACGAAGTCGCCAGAACAGAGACTGAATTTGGCGTAAAGACTGACCTCAGGATCAAAATTTCCGGCGAAAGTTTCCTGACGCCGCCCGGCCCGCTGTCTGACCTCGTGGCGGCTGCCGTCGAGCGCGAAACGGGTGTAAAGCCAGTGCTCTCGACAAGCGGTGGCACGTCTGATGCCCGGTTCGTGAAAAACCACTGTCCGGTCGTCGAGTTCGGGCTGGTGGGTCAGTCAATGCATCAGGTGGACGAACATGTGGATGTGGCGCATATCCGCCAGCTCAAGACGATCTACGCGCGTATCCTGCGGGACTATTTTGCATGAAAAAATACCTGGTCGTCATGGTCAAGGAGCCACGGCCGGGACGCGTGAAAACCCGGCTGGGTCGCGACATCGGCATGACTGCAGCGGCCTGGTGGTTCCGACATCAGACCCGCTCCCTGCTGCGGCGGCTGCGCGATCCGCGCTGGGAGCTGATCCTCGCTGTGGCGCCGGATGCCGAAGGGCTTCACAGCAGGGTCTGGCCCCGCGATCTGCCGCGCATACCACAGGGGCGCGGAAATCTCGGTGACCGGATGTCACGTGCACTGGCGCTTCCCTGTCGGGGTCCTGTCTGTATCATAGGTGCCGATATTCCCGGAATTGACCGCGCAAAGATTGCACGGGCTTTTACACTTCTGGGCGGATCTGACGCGGTACTCGGACCTGCGCCCGACGGGGGTTATTGGTTGATCGGCATGGCGCGCAGGCGGGCTTTGCCCACTGATCTTTTTGCGCGGGTACGCTGGTCTACGGAGTATGCGCTGTCTGATACTCTGGCGACACTGCCTGATATGCGCATCGCTTATGCAGACATGCTCGCAGATGTGGACACAGCCAGGGATTTGCGCATGACGTCCCGGAGTGCGCGTGTTACCTGAGGTGCATGACAAAAGTCCCCTCCAAGGCCGAAATACTCGACTGGATCACCGCAAACCCGGCGCTGACGGCAAAACGCGATATTGCCAAAGCCTTCGGTATCAAAGGTGCGGCCCGCATTGACCTGAAACGTGTGCTGCGAGAGCTGGAAGCCGAAGGGCATCTGGAAAGGCGCAAACGCAGCTATCAGGACCCGGATCGCCTGCCCCCCGTGGCAGTGCTGCAGGTCGCCGGGCCGGACGGCGATGGTGATCTTTTTGCCAGGCCTATGGAATGGCAGGGCGAAGGTGTCGAACCTGTTGTACTGATAATCCCGCGGGCGTCCGATCCGGCGCTGGGCGCTGGCGACCGTATTCTGGCGCGTCTGACACTGATCAAAGGCGAAGCGCACCACTATGAGGCGCGCATGATCAGAAGAATAGGGTCTAACCCCAGGCGGATACTCGGTGTTTTCCGGACCACGTCGGACGGCGGACGGATTGTCCCGATTGATAAAGGTTCCGACAGTGAATGGCTTGTTGCAGGTGACGCCACCCACGGTGCGAAAGACGGTGAACTGGTTGAGGCGGAGCTCGCAGGTCCCGCAGGGCGCATGGGTCGTCCGCGCGCGCGGGTGGTCGATCGCCTGGGGGACCCGTCCGCTCCAAAGGCGGTATCGCTGATTGCCATCCACGAACACGGTATCCCTGACAGTTTTCCCGATGATGTGGTGGCAGAGGCTGACAGGGCGGAGCCGCTGGGTCTGAAAGGTCGCGAGGACCTGCGGGACCTGCCTCTCATTACGATTGACCCGTCGGATGCCCGTGATCATGATGACGCCTGTTATGCGCATGCGGATGAGGATCCGGCAAATGAGGGCGGGCATATTGTCTGGGTCGCAATTGCGGACGTTGCCGCCTATGTGACGCCCGGGTCGGCGTTAGATCGCGAAGCACGCAAGCGCGGTAATTCCACTTATTTCCCTGACCGCGTGGTGCCGATGCTGCCAGACCGGCTGTCGGGTGACCTTTGCTCGCTGCACGAAGGTGTCCCACGTGCCTGTATCGCGGTGCGTATGCAGCTGGATGCAGCAGGAAACAAGCTGGGCCATACATTCCACCGTGGTCTGATGCGGTCGCCGGCGTCGCTGCACTACGAAGAGGTGCAGGAAGCAGTCAACGGGAACCCGAATGACCGTACCGGCCCTTTGACAGAGACTGTTTTAAAGCCGCTTTACGCTGCTTATGACGCGCTGGTCGCTGCGCGCCAACGCCGCCAGCCGCTGGATCTGGACCTGCCGGAACGGCGGATCATTCTGGATGACGATGGCACCGTCACGTCGGTCAGCTTCAAGGACCGCCTCGATGCGCATCGTCTGATCGAGGAGTTTATGGTCCTTGCCAATGTGGCTGCCGCTGAAACTCTGATTGAAAAACGCGTGCCGCTTCTGTTCAGGGTCCACGAAGAGCCCAGCCCCGAGAAACTGGAAGCATTGCGCGAAACGGCGCAGGCCAGCGGGTTCAGCCTTGCCAAAGGGCAGGTGCTGAAAACCGCGCATCTGAACAGATTGCTGAATGATGCCGCAGGCACGGACGAGGCCGAGCTGATTAACCTTTCGACGCTGCGGTCGATGACGCAGGCCTATTATGCACCGCAGAACCTGGGCCATTTCGGCCTCGCACTGCGCCACTATGCGCACTTCACCTCGCCCATCCGGCGATACGCCGACCTTATCGTGCACCGCGCGCTGATTGCAGCACATGGCTGGGGCAAAGACGGTCTGCGGCCCGAGGATTTTGACACGCTCGAAGAGACCGGGACGCATATTTCGGATACGGAACGGCGGTCTATGGTCGCCGAACGGGACACCACAGACCGCTACATGGCGGCCTTTCTGTCCGAACGGGTGGGCAACGAATTTACCGGCAGGATCAGCGGTATCGCGCGGTTCGGGGTCTTTGTGAAGCTGGATGAGACGGGCGCTGATGGCCTTGTGCCAATGCGTTCGATCGGACACGAATACTTTCATTTCGACCGTGAGGCCGGAACGCTGATGGGTTCTGACACCGGCATCATTATCAGTATCGGGCAGCGCGTCACGGTACGCCTGGCCGAGGCCGTACCAGTCACGGGTGGCATCGCTCTGGAACTTTTGTCGCTGGACGGGGCCGCGATGCCCCGCGGACGTCAGTCACCCGCGGGTCGGTCGCCCCGGCGCCGTGGCACCAAGGCCAGGACAAAAGCCGCAAAAACAAAGCGTAAGGTCAAACGCACCAGGCGCTAGCCCATCGCGCGTTCTGTGCGGTCGAGATAGCCCATCAGAACGGCATTGTCCTCGACGTAGCGCTTGAGCAGGGTCATTCCGGGTGTTGCACGTATCGCGCTCAGAACCGGAGCAACCGAGGCATCTGCCGATGTCGGGTGATCGCCAAAAAGGAATTCGCGGTGACGTACACGCGTCGTAATGGCGGCAATATCAGGCTCTATTCTGGCCATTCGCTGCACTTCATTGAGACGGCCCAGCCCCTGCGTCTTCATCCCAGCGAGTACTTTCGCGCGGAGCTGGCGCGTCACCAGACCCCGTACCAGTCCGGGTACACCGGCAAAATAGGTTTCGCGCACCACAGGCCAGACAGTCTCATCAGCCCAACGGTCGAGGACGAGATGAAAATACATATGTTCCTCTGCCATCCTGATGAAGGCACGCGAGACGGCCTTGTCGTCTTGAGACAGTCCCCGGTCAAAGTTGGCACCTCCGGCTTCGAGGTGCGCGCGAATCCCTTCGCTGTCCGGGATCAGACGGTCTTCGACGCGGATCACCGGCAGTTTCGAAAACGGCATCATCCGGGGATCGAGAGTATCTTCACGGCGCCACATGCGCCCCGACAGGTTCAGCAGCCAGGCGGCTTTGGTGCAGAAGGGGCTGGCAGAGAACTGTCCAAAGGCGGCGGGGTATGTCAGGAGATTGATCATTTCGGGAATCCTTTGCTCGGGGTCGCCAGAATAAGAAAGTGTCCTGACAGTTTCTGGCAGTACTTGTGATATGCTGACCACATGAGCAGAACACACCGCCTTTTTCAGATGATGCAGACGCTGCGGCGCCTGCCACCGCCCGTCACCGCAAACCGCCTGTCGGATGAGATGGGCATGTCATTGCGCACGATTTACCGCGATATCGAAGCGCTGCGGGGAATCGGGGCCGTTATCGATGGCGAAGCTGGCTTTGGCTACACACTCATCGAGGATGCGGCACTGCCTCCACTTGGCTTTGAGGATGACGAGCTCGAGGCACTGGTTCTGGGTCTGCGTGATGTGGCCGTGATTGCCGATCCGGCACTGGCGCAGGCCGCAACTTCAGCACTGGCGAAAATCCGGGCGCGCGTACCACCGCGCCAGGCGCACAGGTTGCAGCACGCGGTGCTCGATGCACACCGGTATGCGCCGAGACCTGACATTCAGGTTGATGTGGCAAAACTCCGCGAAGCAACATGGGACGAGGTCAGCGTGATCCTGACCTATACGGATGCCAAAGGCGTGGCGACCGAACGGCGTGTTGACCCGCTGGGATTTGTCTATCTCGACCGCAGTAATGTTCTCATGGCCTGGTGCCACCTGCGACACGATTTCCGGACATTCCGGCTCGACCGGATCAGCCACTTTGAGAGAACCGCCAATAGTTTCCGCCCGAAACGGGTGAGCATGTTGCGCGAACACCTGGAAAGGATCCGCTGCAACATCACAGAATCGGCAGAACACCGCACCCGCCCGGATTGAATTCTTTCTCTGACGCCCGGGATTCGTTAGAATGGGGTTAATTAAAAACGAACAGAGCAGCAGGATATCAACATGCAGTGTAAGATGTGGAGCGCAGGTATTTTAACCGCCGGTCTGGCCCTGACGGGCGTGGCAGAGGCTCAGAGCACCGGCCAGTCGCCGCGACCCGTCGTAAGGCCCGCATCTGTGTCTGAACCGGTTTTGCAGAACGCAGTACCTCTGATGGCGACGGCCGCCCGACCGAAACTCCGGCCTGCGACGCGCGGCGCGGGCAACCCCGAACCGGCGGTTGTTCAGGTCGCATCACCCGCCGGATTCGATCGCTGGGTACAGAATTTCCAGAGCCGCGCCCGGGCCCAGGGGATCAGCAATGCGACCCTGCAGTCTGCCTTTCGCAACGTGCGCTATGACCCCGACGTGATCAGACGGGACCGAAACCAGTCCGAATTTACCAAGACGATCTGGCAGTACCTCGACAGTGCGGTCTCTGACCGGCGTATCCGGAATGGCAAAGCCGCTCTTAAAGAGCACCGCCGGACACTTGAAGCGATTGAAAAGCGTTATGGCGTTGAAAAAGAGGTTGTTGTCGCCGTCTGGGGTCTGGAGAGCGGCTATGGGGTTTTCCGCGGCAGCAACGATGTCATCGGTTCGCTGGCAACACTGGCATTTGACGGGCGGCGCGGTGCCTTTTTCGAAGAGCAGCTTATTGCTGCGCTGAAGATCCTGCAGAACGGCGACACCAGTCCGCGCAACATGACCGGCAGCTGGGCAGGAGCGATGGGGCATACCCAGTTTATTCCGACCTCTTACCTTGCCTTTGCTGTTGATTTCGATGGCGACGGACGACGCGACATCTGGGCCGACGATCCGGTCGATGCGCTGGCCTCGACAGCCGCCTACCTGAATAAATCGGGCTGGAAAAAGGGCCAGCCATGGGGTGTCGAAGTACAGGTTCCCCGCGGGTTTGACTACTCGCAGGCCAACCGCAAGATCACCAAAACACCGGCGCAATGGGCGCGTCTGGGTGTGGTGGATATGAAGGGCCGTCAGGTGCCGAACCATGGCAGGGCGTCGTTACTGCTGCCTGCGGGCGCAGATGGTGTCGCGCTGCTGATCTTCAGTAATTTCCGGTCAATCGAGCGCTACAACGCGGCTGATGCCTATGTGATCGGGGTGGGTCACCTGAGCGACCGTATCCGTGGTGGCTCTGCCTTCAAAGCTGACTGGCCGGCTGATGGACGTGCTCTGACACGGGCCGAACGCCGGGAACTTCAGCAGAGGCTGACCCGGGCCGGTTTCAGTACGCAGGGGGTGGACGGGCGCATCGGACCAAATACGATTGCGGCAGTGCGCGCGTTTCAGAGGTCGCGCGGCCTTACGCCGGATGGGTATGCATCGTTGAGCCTGCTGGAGCGTCTTCGCTGAGCGTCAGCGGAATCGCTCCAGCAATGCCTGGGTGCGTGCCCGCGTCAGCGTGATCCGGCAGGAACGTATTTCAATCCCTGTGCCGGACCCGCCACCGAAAAGAGAACCGGCATATTTACACTCCGCGTCGCGCCACGTGGCCCAGGCTGACTGGGACTGTTCCAGCGCCGGCACCGCAAAAGCGCGGCCAGCGACGTCATCCAGTTCCTGCGCGGATTCTGTCGCAAACCCAAGGATCATTTCCAGTGCGCTTTCCGCCGCCTGTTCAGCTTCGATCAGGCAGTCGGCAGTTTCGACCTGAGAGGATGTCGTCAGGCTGCATTCAAGGGATGGGTCGGCCACAACCACTGAGGCCGGCACGCAGATCAGAGCAGGCAGAAGAAAACGTCTGATCATCCCGGGCTCATACCGCGCAGGCGTTCCGACCGTCGACGCAGGAGTTCGACAACAGTGAGCAGACCGATCGATATGATTACCAGAATTGTCGCGACCGCCAGAATGGTCGGACTGATCTGTTCGCGCAGACCGGTGAACATCTGCCAGGGCAGTGTTTTCTGTCCGGCCGAGCCGACAAACAGCACAACAACCACTTCGTCAAACGACGTGATAAAGGCAAACAGACCGCCCGAGATGACGCCGGGCAGAATGAGCGGCATCTGTACGCGGAAGAATGTCGTCACCGGGTTGGCTCCCATATTCGCGGCAGCCCGTGTCAGCGAGTTGTCAAACCCGACAAGCGTCGCGGTCACCGTGATGATGACAAACGGGATACCCAGAGCAGCGTGCGCCAGAACAACGCCGAGATAGGTGCCCTGCAGACCGATCCGGCTGTAGAAAAAGTACATACCAGCCGCCGAGATGATCAGAGGAACGATCATCGGCGAAATCAGGATGGCCATGATGGCGCGGCGGAATGGCACGTGCGCCTGGCTCAGACCGATTGCCGCCAGCGTGCCAAAACTCACTGACAACAGCGTCGCCGCAGGCGCGATTTTGACCGAATTCGCCAGTGCGCCCTGCCAGTCAGAATTTGTGAAGAAATCCTCGTAGTGCTTGATTGAATAACCTGCCGGATCAAAACGCAGCATTTCAGGTGTAAATGTAAAGAAGTCCTGCGCATTGAACGACAGGGGCATCACGACAATGATGGGGGTGATCAGGAATACCAGAATAGCGCCGCATATGACGCGGAAGGTATAGTGCCAGAGCACCTGGCCCGGTGTCAGATAGGGGGCCAGATAGGCGCGGTATCGCCCTTCATAGAGCCAGAAACTGAACCACCCGAAGAACCAGCCGAATGCCGCGCCGATCAGGCCGGCGGGCAGGCCGCCCAGTGCAAAGCCGGCCACAGCGCACAGAATGGCAAGTCCCCATCGACCGGGCGTTTCGGCCTTTATGATCTGTGTCAGCACATAGGCCGCGGCCGCCATGATCAGCGCACCGCCGACGATGCCCAGCAGGGTGCTGCCCTGTGCGGTACCAACGAACATGCCGGCCACAGCGCCACCTGCGGCAACTGTTGGCACATAAAAAGAAACGGGTTTGCGGGATATTGGTGTCAGCGCAGCCATTGTCTCAGCCCCCCAGTTTCACGTTGTCGATACCGACGATCCGGTCGTAGGCCCAGTAGAGGCCGAGAACCACGGCCAGCAGGATACCACCCAGCGCCGCCGCCAGCCCCCAGTTCAGCGAGCTGGAAATGTGATAGGCGATCCGGTTCGAGATGAATGTCCCTGTCGTGCCGCCGACAAGTTCCGGCGTGATATAGTAGCCGATTGCGAGGATGAAAACGAGGATCGAGCCCGCGCCGATACCCGGCACAGACTGCGGGAAATAGACCCGCCAGAAGGCCGTCCAGTTTGTGGCGCCCAGTGATTTGGCGGCGCGCAGATAGCTGGGCGGGATGGTTTTCATCACGGAATAAAGCGGCAGGATCATGAACGGCAACAAAATGTGCGTCATGGCGATGATCGTGCCGGTCTGGTTGTTGATCAGCGCGAGGCGGCTGTCGTCTGCGACAACCCCCAGCCACACAAGCGTGTCGTTGATCACGCCCTGTTGCTGGAGCATGACCTTCCAGGCCGAAGTGCGCACCAGCAGCGAGGTCCAGAATGGCAGCAGCACAAGGATCATCAGCAGGTTCGCTGTGCGGGCTGGCAGGTTTGCCAGAATCCAGGCGACCGGATAGCCCAGCAGAATGCAGCTGCCCGTGATTACCAGCGACATGATCAGGGTACGGATAAAGAGCTTGATATAGAGCTGTTCGTTCTCGGGCCGCATCTCCGCACCGTCGAGGCCCTTTTTCATATCAATTGCATTCAGGAAGTACCCGGATGTGAACTCGGGGCTGTAGATCTGAATCGTCTGCCAGACTTCGATATCCAGCCAGTCCTCGTCGATGTCCTCAAAGGCGGCGGGGTAATCAACGAATTCGAATTCCCCTGCTGTGGCCTCTGCCTCCTGCAGTTCGCGGGACCCGGGGCCTGTATAGCCGGACACATCTGCACCATTGCCCAGATCCGTGTAGAGCGCAGAGTAAACAATTGCCCAGGGGTCTTCTTTTGCCAGGTTGTCCTCGTCTTCGTTCTGAACAAAATCGGCAAAGGTGAGATACATTTCTGTCGTTTCGGGCAGCATTTGCGCCATGCCGCTGCGTGGCTCAAAAACCGGCTGCGGCGTATCGCTCCTGTCGTCCCAGGCGGCCATGGCAGCGTTCCAGTCGTCGCTGCCCATCATCTGGCTCCAGTTTTCGCCCTTCTTCCAGAAATCGTTCAGATCCTCGAACTGGTCCTGATAGACCTCACCCATATCCTCAACCTTGCGGCCGGATTTGCGGAACAGCGAGGAAACACCGGTCAGTTCATAGTTCAGGCGGGACCCGAGCCGGGTGTGCAGCTTGCGTTCGGTGGCGATGAAGATGTCTTTGTACAGCGCCTCAAAAGTCTCAGGTGGTGGGAGTTCACCGGTTTCAGAATCCCAGTCGGCCAGATCGGCGGTGGTGCGCGGAAGTGTGTCAGAAACGATCTGGTTTTCGATCGAGCGGAACAGCATATCCGCGATCGGCGCAATGAACGTTACCAGCACAAATATCAGCAGAGGCGCGATCAGCATCAGAGCCCGCAGCTTCTGGCGGCGCAGCGCGCGGTTCAGGCTTGCTTTGAGTGGTCGCCCGTCAGCCGCAAGCATCGGGCCTGATTGTTCGGTTGCGTCGCTCATTCAGGCACCTTCAACAACAATGATCGTACTTTCGGCGTTGCGTCGGCGTATCTCTGCAACTTCCTGGTACTCGGGGTCGTTAAAAGCCGCCAGCGCGGCCTCATACGACGGGAATTCGATAACGACATGGCGCTCCAGGCTTTCGCCTTCCAGCACTTCCGACTGGCCGCCCCGGACGATGAAGCTGCCGCCCAGACCCAGCAGGATAGGCGTGTCGCGTTCAACGTATTCTTTGTAGGCCTCGGGATTTTTCACAGTGATGTGGCCGATTATATAGCCTTTGGGCATAGTATGTTCCCCCTGTCGTGTTGTGGAAAGGGGCGGACGGCCGCCCCTTCCGTGTTCAGAGCCGGAAGCGGCTTATTGTGCCAGCCAGGCCTGGAACTTCGCGTCGATGTCGTCGCGATAGTCAGCCCAGAACTCGTAGTTGTAGAGGAACGTGTTCTTGGCGTTGTTCGGATCAGTCGGCATGTGCGGTGCCATGTCGATACCCAGTTCAGCGTGCGTGGAGACCAGCGGTGCAGAAGAGGCACGTGCAGGACCATAGCTGATGTATTTCGCCTGATCGGCCAGACGCTGTGTGTCTGTCGCAAAGTAGATATAGTCCAGTGCGCGCGCTTTACGCTCGTCGCTGAGACCTGCGGGAATGATCCAGCCGTCAAGGTCGAACACCTGTGCGTCCCAGAGCATCGCAACCGGCTGGTTCTGCTCTTCGATAACCGAGAACAGACGTCCGTTGTAGGTCGAGCCCATAACGATTTCACCGTCTGCCAGCAGCTGAGGTGTGTCAGCACCTGCGGACCACCAGATCACGTCGTCCTTGATAGTCGCCAGTTTGTCGAGCGCCTGTTGCTGACCCTCATCCGTTTCCAGGACGTCATAGACGTCTTCCTTGGCAACACCGTCACAGAGCAGTGCCCATTCCATGTTGTTGATCGGGCGCTTTTCCAGCGCGCGCTTGCCTGGATAGGCTTCGGTGTCGAAAACTGCGCAGACAGATGTGGGCGGCGTGTCGCCGACCATGTCCGTGCGATAGCCGAATGTTGTCGAATAGACGATCTGTGGGATGAAGCAGTCGGAAACCAGCAGGTCACCGAAATCATCTTCGGCTGATGTGCCGTCGGGCGCTGCGGCGAGATGCTCGTCCGGGTCGATTTCCATCGCCAGACCTTCGTCGCACAGGCGGATCGCATCAGCAGCAACCACATCGACGACATCCCATGTGACGTTGCCCGCTTCGTTCATCGCGCGCAGTTTGGCCACGGCTTCGGCGGAGCTTTCGTCGTTGATGATGTTGACGCCGGTCTTTTCCATGTAGGGGTTGTGATAGGCCTGCTGCTGCGAGTTGGAGTAGGCACCGCCCCAGCTGACAATTGTCATTTCGCTGGCCATGTGGCCGTCTGCATTTGCCATGCCAGCTGCAACAGTAAGTGCAGTGCTGGCCAGCAGTGTCTTGGTGAGTTTCATTTTCATTCTCCCAGTTTCTATCCCGTCTGGTATTTTTGTCGGGCGGGGGCAACGGGTCTGACCTCCGCCTCTTTCCAGTCGTGTCCTGGTGGAACACGACATGCTTTCAGCGCGCTCAGGCGTCGAGCGCGCGGCAGTCTTCGGGCAGCCAGCCGATCTCGATCTGCTGGCCGGGCCTGAGCCGTTCCACATCGGGCGCGTTACGCGTTTTGATCACAAACTCTTCGGTGCCCGCCACTCTGAGACGGGTGCGGAAAATGTCGCCCATGTAGATGAATTCCAGAACCTCAGCCTTGAGCGTATGCGCATCAGGACTGAGCCGTTCCTTGTTATACTCCACCCGTTCCGGCCGGATAGAGACCCGTGTGCGGTCACCTGCAGCAGTTACATTCACAGGTTTTGCATCGATGAGCTCACCGCCGTCCAGCTGGATGAGGCAGCGGTCGCCCTTCATCTCCTTTACCACGCCCTCTAGCGTGTTGTTCTCGCCGATGAACTGCGCAACAAAGCTGTTCTCGGGCTCTTCATAGAGCTTGTCCGGCGGCGCCAGCTGCTGGATACGGCCGTCATCGAACACCGCAACGCGGTCTGACATTGTCAGTGCTTCTGTCTGGTCGTGCGTCACGTAGACCACAGTAATTCCCAGGTCATGCGCCAGATTGGTGATCTCAAACTGCAGGGTTTCCCGCAGCTGCTTGTCGAGAGCGCCGAGCGGCTCGTCCATGAGGACCAGCTCGGGCTCGAAAACCAGGGCCCGCGCAAGCGCAACGCGCTGCTGCTGACCACCAGACATCTGCGCCGGCCGCCTGCCGCCAAATGCCCCCATCTGAACCATATCCAGTGCGCGTTTTACCTTTTCCTCGCGCTCAGACTTGCCCATCTTGCGGACTTCGAGCGGGAAAGACAGGTTTTCGGCAACCGTCATATGCGGGAACAGCGCATAGTTCTGGAAAACCATGCCGATTCCACGTTTGTGCGGCGGAATATTGTTGATGGACTGTCCGTCAAGACGAATGTCACCATGTGTGGCGGTCTCGAAACCGGCAAGCATCATCAGGCAGGTGGTCTTGCCGGAACCGGACGGCCCGAGCATCGTCAGGAACTCGCCCTTTGGCATAGACAGATTAAGGTCTTTTACGACCAGATTTTCACCGTCATAGCTTTTCTGGACCCGTTCGAATTCGACGAACGCGTCTGCATTGCTTGTGTCTGCCACGTGTGGCTCCCCGTTCCGTTAGCTGGCGGTTTTCCGCGCTGGTTTGGCCCACAGCTAACAACACTGTACCGCTGGTACGCAAGCAATTAGCCACAGTGAGCGCCTGAACTGTCAGATTTCAGTAAAATGCGCCGAATTTCTGATAATTTCAGTGAATTTGGCCGTGTTTCCGGCATTATCAGGGTAGCCTTCCTGAAAATCAAACGTGTTCTGGTCTGACGAAACTGCATATCCGAAGGTGGCTGTGCTCAGGAGGCTGCCCTGAGCAGACCTTCTGATTTTGCTGCAGACCACGTTTCGTCAAGCGCCTTGCGGGCGCGTTGCATGAATACATCTATTTCCGCGGGCGTGATGATAAGCGGCGGCGAAATAATCATCCTGTCGCCGACGTGCCGCATCACCAGATTGTTTGCAAAGCACCGTTCGCGGCACATATAGCCGATGGTTCCCGCCTCGCCGACGAATGCGGCGCGGCTCTCTTTGTGGGGCGTAAGAGGCAGCGACGCCATCAGTCCCTGTATATTCAGGCCTCCGACCAGCGGATGATCAAGCAGCCCTTCGAGCCCGGCCCGCAGGGCGGGCGCTGCCGTTTCGCGAACATGGGTCAGGACATTCTCTTCCTGCAGAATGCGCAGGTTTTCCAGAGCAACGGCCGACGCAACCGGGTGGCCGGAATATGTATAACCGTGGTTGAATTCGGTGGCGCCGATCACTTCGGCAACCTCGTCGCAGACTATGGAACCACCTATGGGCTGGTAGCCGGAGCTGAGGCCCTTGGCGACTGTCATGATATGCGGCCGGATGTTCATTGTCTGGCTGCCAAACCAGTTTCCGGTCCGTCCGAACCCGCAGATGACCTCGTCTGCAATAAGCAGAATTTCGTATTTGTCGCAGATGCGCTGGATTTCCGGCCAGTAGCTGTCCGGCGCTACCACAACGCCACCGGCGCCCTGAACAGGCTCGGCAATAAAGGCTGCGACCCTGTCCTCTCCCAGTTCTTCAATTTTCTCTTCCAGTTCGCGGGCCCGCATCAGGCCAAACGCCTCCGGGGTCATATCGCCGCCTTCGGACCACCAGTCAGGCTGGCCGATGTGATGAATACCCGGGATCGGCATCCCGCCCTGCGCATGCATGTAGGACATTCCGCCCAGACTTCCCGACCCTACTGACGATCCGTGATACGCGTTTTTCCGGCTGATGATATGGGATTTCCCGGGCTTGCCTTTTTCCGCCCAGTACGTCCGAACCATACGGATATTCGTGTCGTTCGCTTCAGAACCCGAACCGGCAAAGAACACATGGTTCATCCCCTTGGGCGCCAGTTTTGTGATCTCCTGCGCCAGCGCGATTGCGGGAACATGCGTCGTCATGAAGAAAGTATTGTAATAAGGCAGTTCCAGCATCTGGCGGGCGGCAACCTCGGCCATTTCGCTGCGGCCATAGCCGATGTTCACGCACCACAGCCCGGCCATCCCGTCCAGGATTTCATTGCCTTCGCTGTCTGTCAGATAGACACCCTTCGCTCTGGTGATAACCCTTGCCCCTCTGGACGCGAGTTCCTCGTTCGTTGTGAACGGATGCATGTGATGCGCCGCGTCCAGTGCCTGGAGTTCAGCCGTGGGAAGGTGGTTGGTGATCGCTGACATGGGGCATCCTGCAAAGTCGGTGAAAGGTCGGTTCCGGTTGGTGCGCAGAATATGATCAAATTTTTCAGAGTCAATCGAATCACTGCCGGGTTCAGATGTCGCGCAGTGCCTCGCGTATCTGACGCATCCCCTGCTCAACATCGCCGACAACAGCCCTTGCGGCGGCGTCCGGATCTCCTGCAGCGAGAGCTTCGAGCAGTTCGGCGTGCTTGTCCGGGAGGTTGGCGGTTCCGAAACGCCCGCAAACAACCCTGAGCGAAGGTCCGAACCGCAGCCAGAGCCGATCCGTGGTGGCCAGCAGAATAGGCGCATCCGCAGCCGCGTATAAACCGGAGTGAAACCGGTAGTTCTGGGTCAGGTACCCTCGGATGTCTCCCAGCGCGATGGCCTTATTCAGCGCATCATCACACGCTTTCAGCGCATCTTTTGCAGCGGGTGTGATGCGTAGCGCTGCCCGGTGCGCAAGCTCAGGCTCCAGATTTTTTCTCATGAATTCAAGTTGCTCTATGCAACTTTCCGTCAGCTCCGGTACGATAACACGGCGGTTGCCCTGCATGCTGAGCGCACCGTTTGACGTCATCCTGCGGATCGCTTCGCGTACCGGTGTCATGCCGGCGCCGAGGTCGCGGGTCAGTCCCTGAATCGTCACCGCCTGTCCGGGAGCAAGCTCGCCGAAAAGGATAAGATCCCGGAGCTGCTCATAGACAGACTGGTGCGCGGGTCTTCTGGCGAGGGGTCTGACGGATGAAACTGCCTCGTTCGTAAGCATCTGGATGTGGCTGCCTTCACTTATTTCCGGGTCGCGCGGTGGGTGCCTTGCGCAGTCTTTCATCGCATGAAACCATAAAGCATCTTGCCGTGACAGGCAAAACTTGATCAAATTCCGCCGAACCGGGACCAACCCGGTCTGCACCAATGGGAGTATACTATGAAGAAACTCATGATGAGCAGCGCTGCCGTGGCGATTGTCGCGTCTGCATCAGTTGCCGATGAGGTCCGGGTCTATAACTGGTCGGACTATATTGACGAAGCTCTGCTGGAAAAATTCGAAGCTGAGACAGGTATCGACCTGATCTATGACGTTTTCGACAGCAACGAAGTTCTTGAAACCAAAATGCTTGCGGGCGGTTCCGGCTATGACGTGGTTGTCCCGTCAGGCACCTTTCTGCAACGCCAGATCGCTGCGGGCGCGTTCCAGAAGCTGGATGCGTCCAAACTGCCGAACCTTGAGAACATGTGGGATACGGTCGAGCAGCGCACGGCGCAGTACGATCCCGATAACGCTTACTCGATCAACTATATGTGGGGCACCACCGGCCTGGGCGTGAACATGGGTAAAGTCACGGAGCTTCTTGGCGAAGATGCACCTGTCGGTTCGCTGAGCCTGATCTTCGAGCCCTCCAACATGGAAAAGCTGGCCGAGTGCGGTGTGCATTTCCTGGACGCACCGGCTGAAATGATTCCCGCTGCGCTGAAATACATTGGTGAAGACCCTGACAGTCATGACCCCGAGGTCATCGCGCAGGCCGAAGAGGTTCTTGCCGGCGTCCGCCCCTATATTCAGAAGTTCCACAGTTCCGAATACATCAACGCACTTGCCAACGGTGATATCTGTGTCGCCTTCGGGTGGTCCGGTGACATTCTGCAGGCACGCGACCGCGCAGCCGAAGCTGAAAACGGTGTGGAAATCGCCTACAATGCACCGTCTGAGGGTGCACTGATGTGGTTTGACCAGATGGCCATTCCCGCAGACGCGCCAAACCCCGAGGCTGCGCATACGTTCCTGAACTTTATCATGGATGCGCAGAATATGGCGGATGCCTCAAACTACGTTTACTACGCGAACGGAAATCTGGCCTCTCAGCCGATGCTGGCCGAAGACGTGATCGGTGATCCCGCGATTTATCCTGATGAGGCCACGCTGGAAAACCTCTACACCACGACGCCTTATCCGGCGAAAGTTCAGCGGGTGGTGACCCGGCTCTGGACCAAGATCAAATCGGGCACCTGAGCCTGTGACAATCGGGGCGGCTCCATCGCGGGCCGCCCTTTTTGCATCCGCCCGGTCTGCGGGCAAAAAGAGGACACACCGTGCCGGAATCCGTTTTTGCCCCCTGGGACGATCCCAGTGAAGAACCACTGATCCGCTTTCGTAATGTAACCAAGCAGTTTGGCGATTTTACTGCGATCGACGACCTGACCCTGGATATATTCGAACGCGAGTTCTTTGCTTTGCTCGGCCCGTCGGGGTGCGGCAAAACAACGATGATGCGCATGCTGGCCGGTTTTGAAACACCAACGAGCGGAGTCATTGAACTGGCAGGACAGGACATCGCGCCTGTGCCACCGAACAAACGCGCCGTGAACATGATGTTCCAGTCCTATGCGCTGTTCCCGCATCTGAGCGTGTACGAAAACATCGCTTTTGGACTGCGCCGCGGCAACATGCCAAAGCACGACATTGACGACCGCGTGGCAGAGATGCTCAAGCTCACGCGCCTTGAAAAATTTGCACGCCGTAAACCGCATCAGATATCCGGCGGTCAGAGACAGCGGGTGGCGCTGGCACGCAGCCTGGCAAAGGCGCCCAAACTTCTGCTGCTGGACGAGCCGCTGGGAGCGCTTGATGCCAAACTGCGCCAGGCGACGCAGTTCGAACTGATGGATATCCAGGAAAAAACGGGAACGACCTTTGTTATTGTGACCCATGATCAGGAAGAAGCCATGACCGTAGCGAGCCGTGTTGCCGTTATGGACGAAGGCAGGATCATGCAGGTGGCGACGCCCGAACACATCTATGAAGCACCCGAGAGCGTCTATGTCGCTGATTTCATCGGCGACGTGAACATCATCCGGGGAACCGCGACGCCATTGGGCGAGCAACGCTACAGCATTTCCCATTCGGCGGATGCGCCGCCTCTGGTGGCCGTTTCCGAAAGACCCTTTGCCACGGACCAGACGTGCCATCTGGCGATCCGGCCCGAAAAGGTCAGCATACATGCAGAACGCCCTGATGGCGCAGACAATGCAGTGCAGGGCACGGTGCTGGACATTGCCTATCTCGGAAACATTTCAACCTATCACGTCGCGTTACCCGACGGGCAGGTCATCAAGGCGCAGACTGCCAATACCCGACGTGTGTCGCGTCGCAGCTTTACCTGGGAAGACACCGTCTGGCTGAGCTGGACCGCGACAGCCGGGGTGTTGCTGGCACAATGAAACATCCCGCGCGCACAGCAGTCACAGGAGGATCGCCATGCAACGGCTGATCCTTATCGCAGTCCCATATGCCTGGTTGCTGGCGCTCTTTCTGGTGCCATTTCTGATCGTCTTCAAGATCTCCCTTTCGGATGTCGAACTGGCTATTCCACCATATACGCCGACGCTTTCTGACGGACTGATCCAGTTTTTTCAGGCGCTCGATTTCGAAAACTTTGCCTTCCTGGCCTCAGATGATCTGTACTGGAAAGCTTACCTGAGTTCGCTGCAGATTGCGCTCATCTCTACACTGCTCACTCTGCTGGTCGGCTACCCCATGGCCTATGGTATGGCGCGCGCGCCGGAGGAATGGCGGCCGACGCTGATGATGCTGGTAATCCTGCCGTTCTGGACCTCGTTTCTGATCCGCGTTTATGCTTGGATGGGTATCCTCAGTCAGGAAGGGTTCCTGAACCAGTTCCTGCTGTGGACCGGCCTGATTGGAGAGCCGCTGACGATTCTGAACACGACCACTGCGGTCTATATCGGGATCGTCTATACCTATCTGCCCTTTATGATACTGCCGATCTTTGCAGCGCTGGACCGGCTCGACGGGTCGCTGATCGAAGCTGCCGAGGATCTTGGCTGTTCGCGTTTCCAGGCGTTCTGGCTGGTGACAATTCCGCTGTCGAGAAACGGTATCGTCGCGGGCAGTTTCCTGGTCTTTATCCCGGCGCTGGGCGAGTTCGTTATCCCGTCACTGCTCGGTGGATCCGGTACTCTGATGATCGGCAAAGTGCTCTGGGAAGAATTCTTCAACAACCGTGACTGGCCCGTAGCCAGCGCAGTTGCCGTGATCCTGCTGCTGATCCTGATCATTCCCATTGTGCTGTTCCAGCGAAACCAGCAAAAACAGGCGGAGGCAGAGCAATGAACAGACTGAGCTGGTTCAATGTGACGTCTCTGACTCTGGGGTTTGCATTTCTGTATCTGCCGATGGTCATTCTGGTCGTCTATTCCTTCAATGAGAGCAAGCTTGTCACGGTCTGGGCCGGTTTTTCGACGAAATGGTATGGCGAGCTTCTGGGAAATGAAGCCTTCCTTGATGCCGCCTGGGTAACGCTGAAAGTCGCGGTTCTGTCGTCTACGCTGGCCACCGTGCTCGGGACAATGGCTGCGTACGTTCTGGTGCGTGGTGGGCGCTTTCTGGGCCGCACTGTATTCTCTGGTATGATTTACGCGCCGCTTGTCATGCCGGAGGTGATCACCGGGCTGTCTTTGTTGCTGCTGTTTATCGGCATTGGCCTGGACCGCGGTGTACTGACGATTGTCCTCGCGCATACGACATTTGCGATGTGCTACGTATCGGTCGTCGTCTCATCGCGGTTGCTGACCTTTGACCGTTCGCTCGAAGAGGCCGCGCTGGATTTGGGCTGTACCGGTTTCGAGGCGTTCCGTCTTGTTACTCTGCCGATTATTGCGCCGGCGGTAATATCCGGATGGTTACTTGCCTTTACGCTCAGTCTTGATGACCTGGTGATTGCGTCATTCACGGCTGGTCCTTCTGCGACAACACTTCCAATCAAGATTTTTTCAGCTGTCCGGTTGGGTGTTTCTCCGGAAATCAACGCGCTCTCCACACTGATGATTGCCGTCGTGACCATCGGCGTTATCAGCGCTTCCCTTGTGTCGAAACGGAACAGTCTGCGCCAGCAGAGGGATGAGCAGGCCGCGGCCCGCGCGTGATGAAGCGGATTTTCCCCGACTATACCTATGGTCCGGGTCCTCGCAGCGGATGCTGGTGGGATCAAACATCGCCTGTTATTGACCGCCCGCCTGTCGCAGAAGGGGCGTCGTTTGATGTCGTTGTGATCGGCGCAGGATTTACCGGGCTCACAGCCGCGCTGAAGCTGGCAGAGAGCGGAGCATCTGTCGCTGTCCTGGAAGCGGAGCATGTGGGTTGGGGTGCTTCGGGTCGAAACGGTGGTTTCTGTTGTCTTGGCGGATCCAAAGCCAGCGACGCACTTCTCGATCACCGCTACGGCAAACCGGCGCGTCTTGAATGGCGTCAGGCGGAGAAACAGGCCGTTGCGCTGGTCGAAGAGATTATCTCCGCCAAAAGGCTGGACGTTGATAGGCACTCAGATGGCGAGACTGCGCTGGCGCATCGGTCGCGCGATATGGAAGGGTTGCGCGACTATGCCGGAACTGTTCGGGAAAACTATGGCGTCGATCCGCAGTTATATGGCGCGGGCGAGCTGTCTGCACAGGGGATGTCAGCCGGGTTTCATGGTGCACTGACCGTGCCGGTTGGTTTCGGCCTCAATCCCAGGAAATTCCTTGATGGTCTGGCGCAGGCCGCAGAGGACGAGGGTGCCCGGATATATCACCACAGCCCGGTATCCAGCGTTTCCCGGGCCGGATCGCAGTTCAGCCTGTGCGTGAAAGGCAGCGATGTCAGAGCGGATCAGATCATCGTAGCTACGAACGGCTATTCTTCTGAAAATCTGCCGGACTGGCTGTCCGGCCGGTACCTGCCAACGCAATCCAATGTCCTGGTGACGCGACCACTAACTCAGGACGAACTGCAAGCCCAGGGCTGGACAACACGTCAGATGAGTTATGACACGCGCAACCTGCTTCATTATTTCCGACTTATGCCGGACAACCGGTTTCTGTTTGGCATGCGTGGCGGCATCTTTTCAGGCATTTCTGCAGAAAAAAAAGCGCGGGTTATGGTGCGCAGAGATTTTGACCGGATGTTCCCCGCCTGGGTCCATGTTGACAGCCCGTCCAGCTGGTCGGGGCTGGTTTGCCTGTCCCGGTCACGGATGCCGTTTGTCGGGCAGGTGCCCGGGCAGCCGGGGATCTGGGCCGGTCTTTGCTATCATGGGAACGGGGTTGCGATGGGTACATTCAGCGGCGCGTTGCTTGCTGACATGATCTCGGGGAAAACGCCGGATATTTGCCCTGAAGCCATAGTACAGCCTCTGAGGGCCTTCCCGCTTGGAGCAGCGAGAAGATTACTTATGTTGCCACTCTACGCGGGCCTCAAGCTCCTGGATTTCTGATCAGACCGGGCTTTCCGTTACCGGAACCGCGGAATCCCGCAGGGCGGCAATCTGGGATGTGGAAACGGCAGCGCCGCTGTTCAGAATAAGAAGAGTTTCACTTCCCTGGCGTCTGGCTTCAGTGATCCGCGCATAGCTTTCGGCCGCAGTGGTTGCCGTCACTTCGCCGAGTGACCGGCTTTCCACGGCAAAACTGTAAACTCCCGGGGCAAGTTCTGAACCACCGGGCGCGGTGCCGTCCCATTCAATCGGGTCGGTTCCGGTTGCAATCTGCTGCCGCTGAACTTCCTCGCCTGTTTCGTCATAGACCACCAGGACGACCTCTTCTGCGCCGGTTTCGGGTGCAGGTACAACAGTAATGGGCGAGCCATCATAGCGGACAGGTGCGGTAGTACGCGCCTCCATTCCGATCCAGCCTGCCATTTCCGCAATATTGCCGGCGCCAAGGCGATTACTGAGCTCTGTCAGCAGGTCGTTTGACAGCACCTGTTGCTCAACCATGGAGAACTGCGCCAGCTGAGCTGCGTATTCCGATGAATCTATCGGTTCAAGCGGGTCCTGATATCGTGCCTGCGCGGTCAGCATCTGCAGAAATGTCTCAAAGTCTGACGAGATGACAGATGCTGCCTGTGAACTGGTGTCCGCAGTGGCCGACTGGTTCTGTGCAGTTGTGATCGTGTTTACTTCCATTTCATCTGCCTCAAAGTCTGATGTCCACACCGGTTTCAGCAGTCAGCCTGACGGCCTCCGGAACCGTGGATCCTCCGGTTGAATTCTCTGATGGGTCGGGTGCCAGAAAGACAGCAGCCTGCTGGCCATTCTGGTCATCGTCTTCTCTGTCGGCCTGTTGCTGACCTTCCGAGAAGGCGAAATTGATGCTTTCATATCCGAGCGCTTCAAATTCGCGGGCGAGCTGATCGATGTGACGTTTCATCAGATCCAGCGTCTCAGGCCGCTCGGCCAGCACAGTGACTGTAATCGCGTTTTCGCTTGCCGCGATGCTCATCCGTACTTTCCCGAGTTCACGTGGACTCAGCAGGAGCTCCACCGGCTTGTCCGGCATTTTCTGAAGCACTTCGGCCATCTGGCGCGCCACCATGGTGGGTGTTTCCGCGCGGGCCAGAATCTGGCTCAGCGAGGATGTCCCACCTGATCTCGGGTCCCACTGCGTTGCCGCTTCAGAGGCGCTGCCTGCAACGGGCTGAAGGTCAAAGGCCTCTCCTTTTGACAGAGCGGACACGCTAAGCTCATTCGCCTGAGACAATGGAGCTGCCGTCAGCGGCAAAACCGGCGTTCCGGTCCGCGGGACGTTCTGCGATGTTCGCGGTGCCTCCTGTGTCAGGCGCAGATCTTCATCTGATGTACGCACTTGTCTTCTTCGGTCAACCGCGGCCGGTTCGCCCTGAAGAGCGGTCTTCTGAAATTCAACGGACTGCTCGCCTGTGAAACGAGTGATTGTTGGGTTCAATTTTTCTGTGCTGGTTTCGCGAACAACCGGCTGACTTTGCGTATTTCTGTCTTCAGATCGTAATTCTGCTTTTGTTGCGCCGGATTCGTTCCCTGACACAAGTACCGGCGCCTGGGAATTATCAACCGGAGTCTTCACCGGTTGTTGTCCGGCTGCCGGGGCTTTGTTCAAAGGTGTCTCGACTTCACTCCTTGCTACAGTTTCCGCCTTTTGGGCACCCTGTACATTGCCGGCTGTGGCCATGGCCTGCTGAAGAAACGCGAGCTCAGACGCCGGCTGACCTGCCGGGTCTTTTATCTGACCGGGCGTATCTGGCAGTTCTTCTGAGTTCTCAGAATTCAGCGTAAAAACGTCTGCCTCAGGCGTATCTGCAGCCGAAGCAGTTGTGCCCTCCGGGGCAGCCGGATCGGTTGGACTGTCACCTGTATCATCTGGTTGGGGTCTGTTGTCCGGATCTTCTGCGCTTTGTTCCGGTTCTGATCCGGCAGCGGTCGCGTCAGCGTGATCAGTCTCCTCTGCCATAAAGGTGTCAAAATCGTCAGAGCTGTCTTTCCGGTCGTCAGACCGGGCCTGAACCTTCGCAGGTTCGTCCGAACGGGTGGGGCCCGACGGGGCTTTCAGAAATGGAATGTCCAACATGGCGATCTCCCGGAGTTCTTCCGTTACCTGAGCCGCTTATGACGCACGTTGGTTACCGCATCTTTACCGGTTGCATGGATGATCGTGAAAAATAGATGCAATTGGAGATACCCTGATGTCACTCATTCAACCGGTCGGACAACCAGGCCCCCTTCCGACACAACAGGACCGCGCGCTGCGCGAGGCGGCGGAGAAACTCGAAGCAGGATTTCTGGCTGAAATGCTTAAATCTGCGGGGCTTGGCAAAACAAGCGACCACTTTGGTGGGGGGTCGGGGGAAGACCAGTTCTCCTCTTTTCTGTTGCAGGAACAGGCCATGCAGATGGTCCGTGCCGGAGGCATCGGTCTCAGCGAATCAATTTTTCAGTCTCTGAAGGAGAACCATAATGACAGACAATGAATTTACGGCCGTTATCAGCGAGCTGGATGACCTGCTTGACGCTGAAAAAAAAGCGCTGCTGGAAGGTGATCTGGAAAAGGTCGGTCGCCTGCTGGAGAGAAAAGAAGTGCTGATTGAACAGCTGTCTGTGCTCGAGGCGGCCGAGGTCGCCCAGCTGGAAAATCTGAACACGAAAGTAAAGCGCAACCAGGTCCTGCTGGATCACGCGTTGCAGGGTATCCGGTCTGTTGCACAGAGGCTGGCTGCTCTTCGTCAGGTGCGGAATTCACTCGACACCTATGATGAAAGTGGCAAGAGACAAACTATTGATATGAATTCAGAATCCGTGGTGGAGAAGCGCGCGTGAAACTGTATTTGTATAAAAACAGAGGTATTGCGACAGAGTGATTTAGGACTTCCTTAGCCTTTGAGAGGGCATCTTCGCCCTGCATCCGATCGCGGGTGGCGCACCTCCGGAAACTGGCGGGTGCATTGGTCAGAAAGACTGTTTCAAACCGGTTGGTTTTCCAACCGGCCACAAGCCACGCAAAGCGTGAATGATCAAAGGAACATTACTGATGTCCAGTATTCTTACCAATAACAGCGCAATGGTTGCGCTGCAGACCCTGAAATCCATCAACATGAACCTCGGCAAAGTGCAGAGCGAGATTTCGACAGGTAAAACTGTTGAGAGCGCAAAGGACAACGCCGCGGTCTGGGCGATTTCCAAGGTCATGTCCTCGGACGTTAAAGGCTTTGAGGCAATTTCTGACTCCCTGGCTCTGGGTCAGGCAACGGTTGGTGTGGCGCTGAATGCGTCGGAAAGCATCACTGACCTGCTGACCGAAATCAAAGGCAAGATTGTCAACTCTCAGGAAGAGAACGTTGACCGTGCCAAGATCCAGACAGACATCGAAGCCCTGACAGAACAGATCGGCTCGATTGTTGGTGCCGCCCAGTTCAACGGTCTGAACCTCCTGAACGACGATGGCATCGCTACAGAAGACCAGACCTCCAACATCCTGTCTTCGCTTGACCGCGCCGGTGACGGTACCGTTACGTCCGGTGAAATCAGTGTAACACGGGCTAATCTTGGCACTGACAAAGCCACTGTAGATGCTGCAGCAGACTTTACCGCAGGCAGCGATACAACCGGTGGTGCCGCAACTGATACACTGACTGCAACAACTACCTCGACGCAGGCGGTTGATATTGACGGCACAAGCTTTGCCAGCGGCACAGCTGAAGGTTCAGCGTTCATTATCCAGATTGCCGGTGCAGGCACCTTTGCCGGTACTGACTGGGAAACAGCTGGTAACGTCGCCAATGCCGACATCGCTTATGTTGCTCAGGAAGGTGACACTGCAGCAGACGTTGCTGCTGGTCTGAAAGCTGCTTTTGACGTTTTCCGTGTCGAGAATGGCCTTTCCACTGAAGAACTGTCGGTGGAAGCCAGCGGCGGTAACCTGGTTTGGACCGGTGGTACAGACGCTACCAACACGCTTGCTGTAACAATTAACGTTGCGGATGCAACTGACGGCTCCGGCAACGATGTGACCAACACACGCGCTGGTTCGCTGTCGATGCTCTCTGCTCTTGATGTGAGCACAGAGGAAGGTTCTGCTTCCGCGCTGGATGCGATCGAGGGTCTGATTCAGACATCGATCGATACAGCTGCATCGCTTGGTTCTGCAGGCAGCCGCATCGAAACGCAGGCTGACTTTGTGGGTAAGCTGAGCGACCTGCTGACGTCTGGTATTGGTGCTCTTGTTGACGCCGATATGGAAGCTGCTTCCGCGAAACTGCAGGCTCTGCAGACACAGCAGCAGCTTGGTGTGCAGGCTCTGTCGATCGCCAATCAGGCGCCACAGACAATCCTGTCGCTCTTCCGGTAACAGACTCCTTTCAGGGGCGCTCATCTTGGCGCCCCTGATCAGATTAGTTCAATTCAACTGCTGTAGGGTTTCAACGTGAACGCATATGCTCAGGCTCAACGCGCCTACTCGCCCGTCAACTCCCCGACCAGAACACCGAGGAGTACTGAGTATGAAGTGATTGCCCGTATTTCTCACCGTCTCAGGGCAGCAGTCAAAGCCGGTGATTTTCCGGCGATGGCCGAAGCCCTTTACGAAAATAACAAGCTTTGGACGGCATTGGGTATCGATGCGGCCAATCCGGATAACCTTTTGCCCGATGAATTGCGGGCGCGCATCGTTTACCTCGCAGATTTCACGCGGCAGCACACATCCAAGGTACTGCAGAAAAAAGAAAGCGCGGTCCCGTTGTTGGAAATTAATGCGGCAATTCTCAAAGGTCTGAAACAGGAGCCTGTATAAAATGAGTGGTTTGGTTTTGAAACTCAGCCCTAAAGAGCGCGTCCTGATAAACGGGGTCGTTATAGAGAACGGGGATCGCCGCAGCCGGTTGTCGATTATGACGCCTGATGCAAATATTCTGCGTCTCCGGGACGCGATTCACCCCGAAGATGCGAAAACACCAGTCAGGCGGGTATGTTTCGCCATGCAGCTGGTTTTGTCAGGTGATAAATCACCGGAAGACGCCCACCTGCCCTTGCTGCGCCAGATTGAAGAACTGAGCCAGGTTTTTACGGACCCTGACAGCAGGAACGTGCTCGCCGAAGCGACGAAAGGCCTTGTGCAGAAGGAACACTATCGTGCGCTTAAAGCGTTGCGGGCCCTTCTGCCACGGGAAGATCGATTGCTGGCAGCGCGACCGAACTGATGTTTGCCCCGATTATCCCGTCTTCTGGTCTGGGTGGCTGGTCTTTCCTTCAGCGCACCTATGATACCCAGATCAAGACCTTCTCTGAATCCGCTGAACAGTCGCGAACTGTCAGCTATTTTGAGGAAAACATTGCCAATGTCAGAACGGCAGAAGATCTCGTCTCCGACCGACGCCTTCTGGAAGTTGCGCTGGGCGCATTTGGTCTTCAGGACGACATAGACAACCGGTTTTTTATCAGGAAAATGCTCGAAGAGGGCTCGACGAGTGATGATGCGCTCGCAAACCGATTTTCTGACACAAGATATTCCGATTTTGTTGCGGCTTTCGGATTGGGGCCCGGGGAAACTAGCCAGATCGGAACGTCGGACCTGACAAACCGCATTACGTCGCTGTACATTGCCAACAGCTTTGAAGTGGCCACCGGACAACAGGATGACACGATGCGTGTCGCCCTGTACGCCCAGAGAAAACTGGGCGAACTGGCGGGGCCTCCGGTCAAGTCAGCTGAACGGCTGGCATCCGAGGAGGTTGCCGAGGCTGTCGAGGAACTTGCAAACTCACTGAGTGCAGATACTGAGTATTTTGAACGTTTTATTGGCAGTGTCGAAACAATAGATGACCTTGTTGGTGATACCAGGCTTCTGAAGGTAGCACTTGGTGCATTTGGTCTCGACGAAGACTACGAGGCGATTGTCAATTTTGAACCAACTGCAGAAGTGCCTGTCAGCCCTGAGCTCGAGAAAATCAGACAGGTTCTTGCCGAAGGCAGTATTTCAGACGTTGCATTAGGTAGTACGCTTGAGAATCCGGAATACCGGAACTTCTCAAGGGCGTTTGGATTTGGAATTGCAGAAGATCTGCGCGTCGGTGATTTTGGGTTCGCGACTGTTTTGACGGACCTTTATATTGAAACAAAATTCGAAGTCCCTGAGGGTATCGATTTCGACGGAGATGTGGCTGTTACAAATGGCCGCTTTCAGCTTGAGGAATTCGACGCAAGCGATATCTCCAACGATGCCAAGTGGTTTACCATCATGGGTGAGCCACCGCTGCGGGCCCTGTTCGAAAAAGCGCTGAACCTGCCTTCAGAATTTGGTCAGGTCGATGTGGATCAGCAACTGCTGGTTTTCAAAGAACGTTCAAGACAGGTTTTTGGAAGTGACGATGTCAGCACATTTTCCGAACCGGAAATGATCGACGATGTTATTCAGAAGTACATTGTACGTGCACAACTGGACGCGTTTTCGACCAACACATCTTCAGCCTCAATTGCGCTGGCATTGCTTCAGTCGTGACGCGAACTGATCAGGCGGCTGAATGCGGTCTTCCTGTATTTCGGGGAGGCACCTGAGCCCGGCTTCGTCTCAGAACCAGTTCAAGTTGGGTGAAACTGTTCGCGATTGACTGCTTTTCAGTTTTTGACAGGAATGTATCGAGCTCGGACCAGATCTGAATAGCTGCATCTACTTCCGGATCGCTGCCTGTTGAGTAGAGGCCGGCCCTTATCATCATTGCATTCTCGTCATAGACCGAAAGCAGTCTTCTGGCCTGAGCGAGCAGTGCGTTCTCGGTATCGCTCGCAGCTGCCGGCAGACTTCTTGATACAGACCGCAACACGTCAACTGCCGGGTACCGACCACGCTCTGCGATGTTCCTGTCCAATACCACATGCCCGTCGAGGACTCCCCGCAGGATGTCAGCAACGGGTTCGTCCATATCGGAACCGGCAACCAGCACACTGAATACGCCGGTAATGTCACCCTGCATCCGAGCGCCAGGCCCGGCCCGTTCACAAAGTGACATGATGAGATGTGCAGTTGATGGCGGAAAACCCCGGAGAACCGGCGCTTCGCCCGAGGCAACCGCAACTTCACGATGTGCTTCCGCAAATCTTGTTATGGAATCAGCCAGCAAAAGCACAGAAGATCCACGATCGCGGAAGTGTTCCGCGACTGACATGGCGGCCCATGCGCAGCGCCGTCTGATCAGTGGTGACTGGTCAGATGTCGCACACACAACGACAGCACGCCTGAGTCCTTCCTCACCCAGCACTTCTTCGATGAAATGACGCAGTTCTCTGCCGCGTTCGCCGATCAGGGCAATCACAACAATATCCGCCGTCATATTCTGTGCGAGATGACCCAGCAAACTGGACTTGCCAACTCCTGAACCCGCAAACAGCCCTATGCGCTGTCCCTGCACGACCGGAAGCAATGTATTCAGCACCGTCAGCCCGGTGTTCATTCTTTCGCCCATAGCCCGGCGTTGGGCCGCATCCGGCGGCGGGTTCCTCAGGCCTCTTGAAAGCGACCCGCGCAAAAGTGGTTTGCCGTCCAGAGGATTGCCAAAGGGATCGATGATCCGGCCCACCCACGAATCGGACGGCGCAATACCGCGTGCCTGTAAAAGGGCAGCCCGATCGTTCAGCGCCACACCATCCGGGCTCTGATCTGGCAGCAGCACCAGCTCGTTCCCGTCGAGCTGCAGGATTTCCCCGGAAAGCGGTTCACCCAGCCGGTACACCACTGCCAGGTCGCCGATACGCGCCTTGCCCGCAAGCCCTGTTATGTGAATCAAGCCGCCCTCGACGCGGGTAACCCGTCCGATCGCCCGCACGGGGTTCAGTTCCATGATCTGGGCGGTGAGATCTTCGAAAGGAATATGCTGTGACATGACGATCCTTTTGGTTCCGCAAACTCTTTCTAAAGGAATCACAGTTAAGCCTTGATGAAACCGCACGAGGGAGAAGCCCCGATGTTTGAAAAACTTGATATCTTCAGGATGTCACATGCGATGGCAGTTCATGCCGGCCAGAAACAGGCCGTGGCTGCTCAGAATGTCGCCAATGCTGATACACCGGATTACAAGGCCCGGGACGTGATACCGTTTGCTGAGAGCTTCAGAAACGACGACAGCGTCATCGGTGGATTGTCACAGCGCGCCACGCGTGGACAGCATATGCACGGTGCGGTTGCCGGGCAGATGCCTGATCCGATCATTGATCGCTCCAATCCCGAAGCGCCAAACGGCAATACCGTTTCCCTGGAAAGTGAAATGCTCAAATCGCTGGATGCCAAACGCCAGCACGACAGAGCAATCGCAATCTACAAATCTTCAATGACCATTCTGCGCGCCACACTGAGCCGCTCGTAAGACAGGAGTCGAGTATGAATGATTTTGCAAAAGCACTGGACGTGACAACCAGTGGCCTCAGAGCACAGGCCACAAGGCTGCGTCATCTTGCTGAAAATATCTCGAATGCGGATACGCCGGGATACCGGCGGAAACTTGTTTCGTTTGAGACTGCATTCAACGCTGACAGCAACGTCTCGGAGGTCGAAACAAGCCGTGTCCGGCTTGATCGCACAAGTCTTGAGAGGGTTTTCGATCCCTCACATCCGATGGCAGATGAGAGCGGCTATTTTGATGGGTCCAATGTTGATCTGCTGATTGAGCTTGGCGATGCCCGTGAGGCCCAGCGAAGCTACGAAGCCAACCTCAAAGTATTTGAACAGACAAGAAAAATGTCCAGCGGCCTGATGGAACTGCTGCGTAAATAATACCCGGTTTTTTTGCGTCAGAAAATGCGCAGACAAAAGGAGATCCAGAATGGATATGAAAGCTGTATCAGCAATTCAGAAGTTTACCGATTCGCGGGCCGCTTCCGCAATCCAGAGTTATACTCAGGCACGACCAGCGACAGAGCCGAAACCCGAAGAGCCGGGTATGGCGCAGACCGTCGAAAAAGTAGCAATCGACTTTGCACAGACGCTTGCCCAGAGCGAGGAAGTTGCAAAGGCATCAATGGTCGGAGACGCGGACCCTCACGCTCTGGTTCAGGCACTGGCTCAGACCGAGCTGGCTGTTGAAGCCGCTGTGTCTGTCCGGAACAAGGTCGTAGAAGCCTATCAGGAAATTCTCCGGATGCCGGTCTGATATGGCTGATGAGATCATCTTTTTCGATACGCTGCGGCATGGCCTCTGGATTGCGGTTATCATTTCGATTCCGATCCTGACAGCAGCGCTGATTACCGGTGTTTCAATCGGTCTTGTTCAGGCGCTTACGTCGATTCAGGAGATGACACTCACTTTTGTACCAAAGCTTGCTGCCATTGTCCTCGTGTTCTGGCTTTCCATGGGCTTCATGACACAGACGCTTGTTGCATTTTTTCAGGACATGATCATCCCGCTGATCATTGGAGGTTAACGATGGAAAACACAGGTTACACAACGCTGACCAGACAGTCAGGACTGATGCGTGAAATGCGTATTGTTGCAAACAATATCGCAAATGCCGCGACGTCGGGATATCGCCAGGAGGGTATGGTTTTCTCTGAGTATGTCCAGTCGATTGACGGGGGTTCAAGCCTGTCCATGGGACAGGGGAACGTGCGTCATACGTCTCTGGAGCAGGGTGCTCTGACACAGACGGGTGGCACGTTCGACTTCGCTATCGAGGGAGATGGATTCTTTCTGATCGGAACCCCTGACGGTGAACGCCTGACGCGTGCCGGTTCTTTTTCGCCCAATGCAGCCGGAGATCTGGTGACTGCCGACGGATATCAGGTCCTCGATCCGGGCGGCGCGCCGGTGTTCGTCCCGGCTGGTGCCGGTGACATCGCGGTCGCCGCTGACGGGACGATTTCAGCAGAGGGTAATCCGATCGGACAGATCGGAGTGGTGCGTCCGCTTGATCCACAGCAGATGGTGCGGGAAGACGGTGTCATGTTCCGAGCGGACGCCGGTTTCGAACCGGCTGAGGATGCAAATGTACTTCAGCGGTTTGTCGAAAACTCAAACGTCGATGCGATTTCGCAGATTACGCGGATGATCGAAGTCCAGCGCGCCTATGAGCTTGGTGCGAGTTTTCTCGAGGCAGAGGACGAACGTGTACGCCAGGCGCTGAAAGCCTTGTCACAGTAACGATTTACAGGAGATTCCCATGCGTGCTTTAAAAATTGCAGCAACAGGTATGAGTGCTCAGCAGATGCGGGTTGAGACAATTTCAAACAACCTGTCCAACATGAGTACGACCGGCTATAACGCACGCCGGGCAGAGTTTGCGGATCTGCACTATCAGCAGATGATGCGACCCGGAACCATAAACGCCACGGATGGCACCGTGCTTCCGACCGGCGTTCAGCTTGGACTGGGTGTTCGGCCCTCGGCGGTTTCGGTACAACTGCAGCAGGGTTCACTCAGCGCGACTGGTGGCGATCTTGATCTGGCGATCGAAGGCTCCGGCTATCTCGAAATTGTGCTGCCCTCCGGTCAGACCGCCTACACCCGGGATGGTGGCCTCAAGCGGAATGGCGAGGGCCTCATCGTTACGTCTGATGGTTTTGCGGTACAGCCCGAAATCGTCATTCCGGATGATGCCCGAAGCATTTCCATTAATGCGTCAGGTGAGGTGTTCGCGTATTTCGCCGACAACCCGGACGCGCAGCTGCTTGGTCAGTTCAATATGACCGGATTCACAAATGCCAAAGGACTTGAAGCCCTCGGCGGCAACCTCTTTGCCGAAACCGAAGCCTCGGGCCCGCCGCTGGTATCCACGCCGGGCGAAGATGGCCTTGGTACGGTTCGACAGGGGTTTCTCGAAGACAGTTCTGTTGACGCAGTTCGCGAGATAACCGAGCTGATTGAAGCTCAGCGCGGCTATGAGATGAACGCAAAGGTCATCTCGGCCGCTGACCAGATGATGGGGGCGACAACGCAGATCCGATGATCAGATTGTGTTCATTTGTCCTTCTAGTGTTGTCTGCTGGTGCTGCCATCGCTGATGCAGTGGTCGCTACACGCACGATCCGTGCGACCGCGATTATCACTGAGACAGATGTCAAAATGATCGCAAACGACATCGCGGGCAGTTTTGACGCTTTGCATTATGTCATCGGGCAGGAAGCGAAAACGACACTCTATGCAGGCAGACCGGTACGGTTCAGCGATGTTGGTCCACCGGCGCTGGTCGCGCGCAATCAGATAGTCCCTCTGCGCTTCGAAGCATCCGGTCTGATCATCGAAACAGAAGGCAGGTCGCTTGAACGTGGAGCGGTTGGTGACAGAGTGCGGATTATGAATCTGGCATCGAGAAAAACCCTTTTTGGTCAGGTCCAGGACGATGGTTCTGTCCTTGTGAAATAGTACGGAGTTAACAATGTACAGACATCTCATTCCGTTTGCAGCCGCCGCTGTTGCCCTGACCGGTTGTGCCCGGCTTGACCACCTTGGCAAGGCACCGTCTTTCAGTCCGGCGATGGCGACAACTGAGCACAATGCGATGCTGTCTCCTGGTTTGCCGATCACTGCGGATGCATCTTCACCCACAGAAGCCGCATCACTCTGGTCCGGAGCAAGGCAATCTCTTCTTGGCGACCGGCGGGCCATTCAGCGCGGCGATATTCTGACGGTTGTCATCGAAATTGACGAAGAGGCTGAGATTTCCAATGCAACGGACCGGTCCCGTTCCGGTTCGGAGAGCCTTGGTGTTCCCAGTCTATTTGGGCTGCCTCAGAGAATTGATGAGCGCCTGCCCGATGGTGCATCGACAGCAGATGCGGTTTCAATCAATTCATCCAGCCGGTCTTCTGGTGACGGGTCCGTCAAGAGAAATGAAAAACTGACCTTGCGCGTCGCCGCGACGATCGTTGATGTTCTTCCCAACGGCGTGCTGTCAATTGCGGGCAGCCAGGAACTGCGCGTGAACTTTGAGATGCGCGAACTTCTCGTCACCGGCTATGTGCGCCCGGAAGATATCTCGCGACAGAATGAAATCACGTACGACAAGATTGCGACTGCCCGGGTCTCGTATGGCGGCCGTGGTCAGATTTCGGACGTACAGCAACCGCGTATGGGCCAGCAGGTTCTTGACGCCATTCTCCCGTTCTGAGGTGACCTGAGATGAAAATCGTTGTCCCTCTCGTTATGCTGCTTGTCGGTTCCGGAGCCGGGGTCGGCGCGGGCCTCTATCTGATGCCAGAGCCCGAACCACCTGCGGAAAACACGGTAACACCCGAAACTGCTGAATCAGAGGCTGCGGAAAAGGAAGAGGCCAGCCCAGCTGAGGAAAGCGACGAGAGCGCTGCGATGCAATACGTAGAACTTTCCAACCAGTTTGTCGTACCCATCGTTTCCGACAACAGAATTGCATCGATGGTCGTTTTGTCGCTGAATATTGAAGTCCCGGACGGCAACAGTCAGCAGATATATGATACAGAGCCAAAAATCAGAGATGCTTTCCTGCGGGTTCTGTTCGATTTTGCTAATATTGGTGGTTTCTCGGGTTCTTTCACCGACAATAATAATCTGGACATTCTGCGTCGCAGCCTGCTTGAAGTCGGGCAAAAGACGCTGGGTGCTGATATCGTGAAAGGTGTTCTGATTTCTGAGATCGCACGACAGGACTACTGAAGCAGTCCTCGATCCTGACCCGGGTCCGATTTACCTGCGGGTCTTTGAACCCGGTGTCAGAGTCATTTCGATTGACCTTTCCATTTCAGACTGACGCGCGGACTTCCGGGTCCTGTCGAAAAGATCTTCCTTCAGCTCCTCTGCAACCAGCACCTTTCCATAAGCCGCGCGCACCCGCTTCAGGTACCCTTCTTTCTGGGCGAGTGTTTGTGCGAGTTTCAAATTAAGCTCCGTGCGCGTTCGACCGAGCCACGATTTCCAGATGATGTCAGCACCGATCATTTTCATTGATGGTTTCATCTGTCCATCAGCATCTTTTGCTTGCTGATCCAGCCTGGCCAGTTCGGCCCGAAGCTGCATTTCAATTTTAACATGTTGCCTCAGCTCCTGCTGTGTTGCGAGGTATCTGGTGCGGACTACCCTCTCAAGGGAGTTGAGTGCTTCCTGCTTTTTCACCACGCTTTCCTCTTCGAGCGTTCGCGCATGGCTTCAGAGAACCTGATTGCTGCTGCTACGGCTTTGTAGTGTTCGGGAGCAATCTCCTGATCAATGTCTGTGGTAGCATGCAACGCTCTTGCTGTAGGTGGATCGCTGTGAATTGGCACATCGTTTTCCGCCGCAATTTCGCGGATACGCAGCGCGATTTCGTCAACTCCCTTGGCAACGCAGACAGGTGCTTTGCCAGGCTGCCGGTCCCAGCGTAACGCGACAGCATAGTGTGTCGGGTTCACGATGATCACGTCAGCATCAGGGACCTCACCCATCATCTGTGAATTTGCAGAAGCCTGTGCCCGTCTTCTGCGTTCCTGTTTCACATAAGGGTCTCCTTCGCTGTTTTTGGTCTCATCCATAATTTCCTTTCTCGACATGCGGTTTTTTCGAATGTGCTCGAAATGCTGCCAGATCGCATCAATGCCGCCGATCACTCCGGATACGCAGACAACCACAAACAAAAAACTCAGGAAAATCTCAGAGAGCAGAAGTATGACCATGTGAGGGTTGGAGAATAGAGCGCCAACCATCTCGTTCAGATGTAACCTGAGAAAGATTGCAAGACATGCGGAATAGATCAGCAGTTTGACTGTACTGATCAGAAACTGGAAAAGGCCGTTTCGCCCATACTTGTTCTTAGCGTTTGAAATCAGTGAGATTTTAGAAAGCTTTGGCTTTATTTTTTCAGGTGCGAAGACAATGCCTTTGAGTGCGAACAGGCATACCAGAACGCAGGTGGCGGGTAGCAGAAAAATCGGTGAAATGGCAACAACAACGCTCGTCATCAACCCGCCGGCTGGCGCCGCTGCTGCGCCGCTAAAAAACAGCTCGGCCAGTTGTGCGGGCTGGTCGATCATGATTGCCAGGCTGGCGCCCAGTGCCAGTAAACCTGAACCGCCCGAAAGTACAAATGCCGCAAAAAGACCCGCGTATCCGGCTGCTGTCAGCATCTCCGTTGAGCGCGCGATTTCACCTTTACGGCGCGCCTCAAGAAGCTTTTGTGGCGTTGGATCAAAAGACTTTTCGGTATCTTCGTCCTGAGCGCTCATCGCGACCCCCCAAAAGGATCAGAGAGATAGACATCCATTGCAGCGATCCAGGCAGCAAGTATCGACGGCGCAGCAACCATCAGAAGGATCAATCCACCGGCTGTGATGACCGGTGCACCAACGAAAGCGACCATCAGTTGCGGCATAGCCTTGTTGATCGCACCGAGAGCCACGTTGTAGATGACGGCCAGAATGATGAAAGGCGCAGCAAGGGTGAAAGCCAGCGAAAACGCTTTTGCGACCTGACTTACACCCCAGTCCGTCATGTTACTTCCGCTGGCGAACTGGCCAAAAGGCATGAATTCATACGAAATAATGATCAGCTGCGCTGCCTTGACGTGCAGACCGGTCATAACAGCCAGCGCGAGACCGCCAACAATCAGTATGTAACCCATGGCTGGCAGGGGATCTACTGCGGCGCCACCCAGGACCTGGGAAAGAGATGTGGACTGTGCCGCGATAGAACCAGCGGTCTGAAGTGCCAGGACAAACAACCTGAGGCCGAGACCAATGGCCAGTCCGGCGAAGGTTTCTGACAAGATGATCAGACCAACATCGCCAGGGGTTTCGGGTGGTCCGGTCTGGGGCAGGGCAGGCGCGACCACGAAGGTGAAAGCAATCGCGATTGCAAGCTTGATCCGGGCCGGTACCGACTGTTCACCGAATGCCGGCAGCACTGAAACCAATGCCCCAACGCGCAAAAAAACGGCAAACCCATGCCATAGCTGCGTCGTCAGAAGCGCCAGTAATTCGGCAGAGGCCGTCACGCAGCGACTACACCGACAAGAGAGGGTCGGGCATCCAGCCCGATTTCCTCAAACGACAGGACAGGATTGCTGATGCCTTTGGCGCGCATCACGGTTCTCAGAAACCGTCTCCTCCTTGTACTTGTGACAACGGCTGCATGGATACCGTTCTCTGTGGCGTCCTGCAGTTTCCTGGAGACATTTTCAGCAAGCTGATTGAAAAGGTCCGGCGGCAGCGCAATATCGAGGCCGCGGTCTGCCTCCACCTGGTAGGTCGCAAATGTATCCTCCCATTCGGGTGCAAGCTGGATCAGTGGCAATGTGCCATCGTCACGCCGCATCTCTGCGACGAGCTGAAAGCCAAGACGTTGACGGACGTGCTCACATATCGCCTCCGGCTGCGCATTTCGCGCGCGTGCTTCAGCGGTTGCTTCCAGTATCAGAGGCAGATTGCGAATAGAGACAAGTTCATCGAGCAACAATCGTAATACGGTGTGAAGGACGTCAACCGGAACTTTGTCCGGGATCATCTCATCAAGCAGTTTTCGGTTGGCCTCTGCTCTGGCGGGGTTTGAAATATTTACCATCTCGGCCAGAAGACGACGCAGTGATTTCAGCGTAAGCAGGCGGCTGAAATTGCGCTTGACGGTTTCCAGCAGGTGCGTGGCAAGTATCTCAGCCGGTGTTACGAGGGTCAGACCGTTCAGGGCGGCTTTTTCCTGATCCCGACTGGCGATCCACCGTGCAGGAGCACCATATACCGGCTCCATGGTGTCGGTGCCGTCTGGCAAGGCCGATACATCTTCAGGCACAAGCGCCAGAACCTGCTCAGGATTTAGCTGGGCTCTGGCTTGCTCGACACCCTGGATTCGCAGAATGTACGTTCCGGCCGGCAACGCTGGATTGTCGGTCAGGCGGATTTCCGGGAGTATGAGGCCAAAAACCGACGCTACGTGCGTTCTCATGTTAGCGATACGCGCGTCCAGACCCGTCCCCGGGTCCAGCACCATATTTACGAGGTCGGGTGCAAATTCGACATGAACGTCGTCAATCTCAAGCACGTCACCGAGTGGTTTTTCAGCCGGTATATTTACCTCGGGCGCGTCATCGGGCGTTTCGGGCTCTGATTTTTTCCTTCGGTAGAGGAAGTAAGACGCAGTCCCGAGGGCAGTTGCGCCCAGCAAGAACGGGACAAAAGGCAAACCCGGAAACAACGCAAAGGCAAGCATCAGCACGGCGACCGTTGCGAGCGCAGCGGGGTGTTTGCCAAGCTGGCTGAAAACAGCAAGGTCGGTTGCCCCGGTTGCCCCGCCGCGAGCCAGAAGCAAAGCCGAGGCAATGGAAATGATAACGGCCGGGATCTGCGAAACGAGACCGTCGCCGACAGTAAGGATCGCGTAGGTTTCAAATGCCTGCCCGATGGGCATGTCATGGACAGCGATACCCATGATCAGCCCGGCCACAAGATTCAGAAGCGTAATAAGCAACCCGGCGACTGCATCACCTTTCACAAATTTTGATGCGCCATCAAGGGATCCGAAAAAGGTTGTCTCCTGTTGTTCCTTTTCTCTGCGTTCCTTAGCCTCCGTATGAGTTATTGCACCGGCGGACATATCACTGTCGATCGCAAGTTGTTTGCCAGGCATGCCATCAAGTGCAAAGCGCGCACCCACTTCTGCCATCCTTGCCGCGCCTTTGGTGATGACCATGAAGTTCACAATCAGAAGAACGCAGAACACCACAAGCCCAAGAAAAACACTTCCGCCCATCACGAACTGCGCAAAACTCTCGATGACGTCCCCTGCCGCGTCGGTGCCTGTATGCCCCTCTCCGATAATCAGCTTGGTCGACGATACGTTCAGCGAAAGCCGAAGCATAAGCGATGCAAGAAGAATGGTCGGAAATGCGGAGAAATCCAGTGGCCGCTCTATGAAAAGAGTTACCGTGAATATCAGAATGGCGAGGGCGAAAGAAGCTGCGAGACCCGTATCAAGCACCCAGGCGGGCATAGGCAAAATCATCATGACAATGACTGCCATCAGCGCTACGGCCAGCATAATTGTTGGATTCAGAAAGGCTTTGAAACTCAGGTTTTGCATTTCGCTCTCAGTTATTGCCTGTGGAGAAAAGACTGGTTGCCGTGCCGGTAACCGAGGGCACGAGCGATCCGATGCCGGAAGATTCCGAGGCTGGTTTCAGAAACGGAAAATTGTTGGTCCGGGTTTGCGAGTTACGGGTCGCCGGGCGGTCGCCGGGTAAGGAAGCGAGTATTCGATTGTAGCGGTTTAGGTACTTTTCAGCATGTTGTGGTGTGCGCGAGTGGAATTTTCCAACGGCTTCGTTCCAGTCGCCGGTTTCGAAAAACAACTGGCTGAGGAAACGAGCGGCATACGCGGCATTAGCAGTCGGATCGATCATTTCGCTGATCGTTCCGAACTGATCGCCATGCCAGTGAAGGTTAATCTGAAAACACCCGACGTCTATCAAAGTTTCACCGGATTCTATTTCTGCCCGCACAAAGGAAAGAGCTTCAGTTCTAGAGCTAAACCAGCGCCCATCACCGGCTACATTGACTGTCCATGGCCATGCGGAAAACGTGCCATCCCGGGTTCTGCCACTCTCCGTTCTGGCAATAGCCTTCAGCACCTGAAGGGGTACACCAGAACTGGCTGCGGCCTCGGTTGATGCAGCATCGCAGATGTTCTCTTGATCGTGGTATCCTGCGGATGCCTGCAGTTCCGTAGGGCTGAGCAAAAAAACCGCAAAGGCAATTTTTGTAACCTGCAAATATTCAAAGGCAACCATCGGGTATCCAAGCTGTGTTTCGTTCTGAAACTCACACATGCTTAGATGAGGATGGTTTAATTTGAGTAACCAGAGTCTGTAAAAAAAACCGAACTTCTGATTTAGTTTTCGGCTGTCAGTGCCGTGCCTTCAAGCAGGTTTCTGATGGCAGTTCTGGTTTCCTCAGTGGTATAGAGTACATTTTCGGCCTGGCCAATAATGCTGTCAGACGGTTCTGTTCCATCCGCGACAAGTCTGCTGGCTTCTCTGACAGGACCGAAAACCGGCGTGTCGCTTTCAATGAGGTCCGACCAGTTTTTTGCCAGCCAGGCTGCTTCGGCGGCGGATGTTCTGTTTTCCAGCTCCAGGAAAGTTTCACGTGCTTCGGACAACCGACCGGCTTCGAACTGTGCCTGTGCGAGGATTTGCATCTCCACACTGTCCCTCGGGGTTGCAAGCAGCTGGATGGCAGCTTCCGGGTTCCCCGTTTTGAGTTCGATTTTTGCCGACAGAGATCTGTGTTGCTCAGTGTTGAAATCGCCTTCTACGACTTCAAGCGCTGACAGCGACAATTCCGGGAAGCCAAGCTCAACGAGCCTGTCAGCCAGGAGTCTGGCCGCGCCGGGCGCAACGAAACTTGGCGTCGAATCAAACTCTGACAAAAAATACTGCAAGAATTCGAAGTCAGATGCCCTTTCCGCCAGATTTGAAAAAACACTGCTTCGGATTGTGAGCATCTGGCGATCAGACGCATTAAGACTGTTGATTATTTCAAACGCAGATTCGAATTTGCCAGCTTGTGCTTTTGCATGGGCCAGAGCAATTTCTACGTCTTCTGACGCCTCGGTCTGGCGGAGTTCAAAAGCATAAGCTTCCAGAGTACTCATGAGGTCTGCAGGAACAGGTTTGTCTGAAGAGAGAATCGAATTGACGAGAGCGACGACGGCCGCGGGAGATTCGTCATTGCTTTCATCTACCGCTGCGCGAAGTGCTTTCTCTGCTTCATCTATTCGACCTTGCGACTGCAGGATGATGGACCTTGGGATGGAACCGGATGTGTCATCCTGCCCGGTCACCTGTTCTGTGTTGCGCAATACGATTGAAGCGGTATCGATTTCGTCGGCATCGACAAGGATCTTTCCAAAAACGGGTCCGAGATGGGCGCGAAGGTGCGGGGGAAGTTTGAAAAATGCTTCAACAAGCGAGCCTGTATCCGAAGTATTTTCCGAAGGGAGGGTTCCGCCAGCAAACACAGCCCAAAGCGCAACAGGTGCTTCGCAGGCGCCGAAAAGATGAGCAATCCGCAAATTCCTGAAATCAGACTGATCAACAATACCCGACAAATCAAACAACTCTGGGTACTGTTCAGATTTGTCGGACATAGTAAGCGTCTGGCGTGCTTCGGCGCCAAAACCCAAAAAAATGTATAGTCTTGCAAGCGCCAGTGCCGCTTCATCATCAAGCATACCGGTGTCGCCAAACAGTCTTTCCCGCGCGAAGCTGATCTGTGCTGGGGCCGGTTCGTCGGTTCCCCAACTTGCGACATCGAGTCGGTCCGGTCTGAGACAATTCTGCTCCAACAGATTTTTGACTGCACGCAAACCCTGATCCGGGATGTCTCCACTGGAGCTTACGCGGAGGTTCCCGGTAGTATCGTCTGTTTTTGGTTTTCTTGCAGAAGAATCGAAAATCAGGTCACTATTGGGCGGATCAGGTTCCTGATTTCCCGACATCAGAGGGTCACCACTCCCCTCCAGAATTCCGTTTGCTATTGCTTCGCCAATACGCAGTGAAAGTGCGGATTGAGTTTGTTGTCTGACGGCTGCTGACTCATCGGCTGTCTGTTCTTGAGCCGGGTTTGCAACTTCTGGGATTGCAATAGCCTCAGTTGGGGATTGACCCGCACCAGGCCGGGACCACAGAAGATCACCAAATCCGAATGCGCTTTCGAACTGTGGTCGCTCCACAATCGGTTCTGACTGTTCAGGATCTGCAGAACCTGTTTCTTCAGGCAGGGGAGGTCCGTCCTTGACATCGATGATCAGATAACTGCCTTGCTCAAAAAATGCTGTGACAGGACAATCGCAGTTCAGGGTCAGTGATAATTTCGACGTGTCGGAAGTCACGGACCCGAGCCGGTCTCTTGGAATGATTGAAAACGTTCGTGAGGTATCAAACCCGTCATCGTGACCGGTGACTGAAATTGTATAGGCTCCGGACTCGCCGTCGAGTTGCCATGAAGTTTCTTCGGGCAGCTCCATAACAAGGCGGGTAAAATCTTCGTGTTCACCCGCCAGAACTGAAATCGGCTCCGCCTGTGATGCCGTGGCGCTTGCGAAACACAGCGCGACAAAGATGTTCTGCCTGCTGTTCATGCCGCATTCTGCTTAACGGATTTAAGAGCTTCTTCGAGTTCTGAAAAACTTGGACGGCAATGCGATGGTGTATTCTGACGACCCACTTCGATGCAGATATTTGTTGCATGCGCGTGAAGATTTGCGACGAGGACCTCGCGTATCAGCTGGTAAAAATGCCCGTCTTCCTCGGTGACGGTTTTCACTTTGGCTGCGAATGGTCCGACCAGACAGTACGCGAGGAATACACCCAGAAAAGTCCCGACCAGAGCGCCACCGATGAGCTTGCCCAGAACCTCAGGCGGCTGATCAATCGATCCCATGGTTTTGATGATCCCCAGGACCGCCGCAACAATCCCAAGAGCAGGCAGCCCGTCAGCGAGGTTTTGCAGGGCATGGCTTGAATGCAGAGCGTGATGTAGATTCGCTTCAATTCGCTTTTCCAGAACTTCTTCGACCTGATGTGGATCGTCGTAGTTCATTGAGGCGGAACGAAGGGTATCGCAGATCAGCGCGATCGCCTCTTTGTCGGCCAGAATTTTTGGATATTTGGAAAAAATTGAAGAATCGTCCGGTGCTTCAATATGTTCTTCGATCGCAACCGGGTTTTGACGCGCCAGCCGGATAAGCTCGAACAAAAGGCACAGGAGATCCCGGTAGTCCGAATGCTTCCACTTGGGACCCTTGAACACCCGTCCCATATCTTTGGCGGTATGCTTGACTGCGGACATGTCATTGCTGATCAGAAACGCTCCCATAGCGGCGCCGCCAATCATCATCATCTCAAAAGGGAGAGCCTTAAGCACGATTCCCATTTTGCCGCCGGCAAGCAGATAGCCACCGAAAACCATAGCAAAAATCGTGATTATTCCGATAATTCCAATCATAGCTACCCTCAGAACCAGTTACGCCGGTATCATTGCAGAATGAGGTTAAGAAAGGATATCGCGAGCTCAGCCGCGCGGCAGATTAGCATTTCGACCCGCCAGAATGACGCTTATTGTATAGGCTTTTTCCGGGGACAGGCTTGTCATTACGCCGGCTGCTGCGTCAGGCCGCATCCGGCCGAGAAAACCAGCTGCAAAAGCCGGTTCCATTTCTTCGAAAAGCGCCGCGGCGTCTTTGGGCTTCATATTCTCGTAGACAGCAGTCAGTCGTGCAATATCGTCTTCAGCGGCTGTATCCGCAACCGCCATGAGAGACTTCAGTGACTGCTCTGCCTGTTCAAGTTCCTGAAGCCGCTTTTCGATTTCTTCATTGGCAACCGTCAGTGCTTTCTCGCGGATTGCCATTTTTCGCTCCATTTCAGAGAGCTTCTCTTCGCGGTTCTGGAAGGCCTGCAGCATCACGACCATAGTTTCTTCGTCGGCAACTGGCGCTGCCGGAGCGCTTGTCTCCGTCACCTGCGCTGGTTCTGCGATCTGTGCTTCTACGGCTACAGCCTGGCCTGCGCCCATACCGACACGGATTGCCGCCGATCCAAGAAAGAGAAAACAGATCAGCAGAACGGAACCTTTACCACTTTTTCTGGAAAACAGCTTTTTCATTGTTGTGTCACCGCCGCGCGATGCCTGACAAACATTGGCTCACCCCCGGCTTGCGTAACAGGCGCAACCGGAGCAGGCCGTTCGCCCGTTACCGGAATTTCCGGAATGTCGTGCATTGACGCCATCTGCAATTCAAGGCGCTGTGCCATTGCTTCGGCCCGCGACGTCAGATCGGTCAGAGTGTCGGCTGAGGTTGACGCCGTTGCCTGGGCAGTCTCAAGCGTTCTGGTCAGGTCATCAACCTGTGCTGAAAGAACCGCAACAGCACCCCCTACACCTTTTTCAAGGTCGTTGAACCGGTTAAGCCGTCTCCCGAGTATGTAGCAGTATATGGCTGCGCCAAGCGCACCCGCACCAAGAAAGATATCTGCGATCAGTTCCATCTCTGTCTCCTTACTGAAGCACGAATTCCATGACGAGAAGGTCGGTCACCTTGCCCGGTCCCACAACAATCTGAACGCGACGCAACATCTGCGAGCGCAGCTTTGTCAGCGCTGCAGCTTCCTCTAGGTCGCGCAGTTCAACGGCCCGCAGGTACGTATTGAGTACGTCCACCACGCGGGGCATGAGAAGGCTCACTTCTTCGGCATATTTCTTGTTTACTTCCAGTTCGCCACGAAACCGCAGGTACTGGTTCGAACTGTGGGCCGGCAATGAGATCATAAGTTGATCCATTGGAAGAAAAGCGACTGTCGGTTCGGACTTTTCCTCGTCCTCAGGCTCGGCCGCTTTCTCCAGTCCGCCCGATTCGAACCCTGGAATCAGACCGGACTGTGCTGCAAGAAAACCACCCCCACCGCCTACAACGGCAAGCACGAGTCCAATAACCAGAGGCATTTTGGACGATTTTTCTTCAACTGGTACTTCATCGGCTGTTGCGTCGGCCATGTCGCCTCCATCTTTGCTGTCGAAATCTGTTATAGACGCGATTGCACTAACCGATTGTTAAGCCAGATCGTTCAAAGTCCTTGTCAACGCCGGACAGAACGTTCGGTCTGACGGAGGCAAAAGTGCAGCAAGTATTATCTGTCTGGACAGGGTTATCGATAAAACGCCAGATCATCGTTGGTCTGGCCACTGTGGCAATGTTCTTTGCCGTGCTCGCAATGTCGCGCATGGCTTCTGCCCCAACCATGACACTGCTTTATGCGGGTCTTGAAAATGGCGCCGCCGGCGATGTCGTCAGATCTCTGGAGCAGCGCGGTGCGGTTTTTGAGGTGCGGGGCGGTTCGATTTTCGTGGATGCCAAGGAACGCGATCAGCTGCGGATGACACTGGCAAGCGAAGGTCTGCCGGCAAATTCAAACCGTGGCTATGAACTTCTCGACACTCTTTCCGGGTTTGGCACAACGTCCCAGATGTTCGATGCAGCCTACTGGCGCGCAAAGGAGGGAGAGCTCGCCAGAACGATCGTCTCCAGCCCGCATATCGCGATGGCGCGCGTGCACATTGCCAGTACCGGGTCGAATCCCTTTCAGAGAGGTGTGACACCAAAGGCTTCGGTGGCGGTGAACCCGACTGGCGGTCCGATTACAACGCAACAGGCCAAAGCCATTCGTTTTCTGGTGTCGTCTGCTGTCGCCGGTCTGGCTGCAGAAGACGTTGCTGTTATCGATTCCAATGGCACGCTGATCGGAAATGCGGATGAAGCCGCACCGGCCGTGGGAGGTGAGGATCGCGCACAGGTCCTGCGTGACCGTGTCCAGCGTCTTCTCGAAGCACGCGTCGGCTTTGGAAACGCAGTGGTAGAGGTCAGTGTTGATACCGTGACCGAAAGTGAGGCCATCCGGGAACGCATTTTTGATCCGGAAAGCCGGGTTGCCATCAGTACCGACACAGAAGAGCGCAGCAACACATCGAACGAGGCAGGTGGCGGCGATGTTACCGTCGCGTCAAACCTGCCCGATGAAGAGGGTGGTGCAGGTGAGAATTCCTCTTCTCAGAACAGTGAAACCCGCGAACGCGTAAACTATGAAGTGTCTGAAACAGAACGTGAAATCGTAAGGGTTCCCGGTGCTGTGAAACGTCTGACGGTCGCGGTTCTCGTTAACGATGTAGCGCAGCCTGACCCCAGCGGCGGACAGACTTTCCAGGCCAGAGACACCGAAGAGCTTGACGCTTTGCGTGATCTTGTTGCATCGGCTGTCGGCTTCGACGAGGCACGTGGAGATGTCATTACAATTAAGTCGATGGCGTTGCAGAGTGTATCGCCACAGGGAACGGTCGCTGGAACATCTCTGGTTGATGGTCTGAATCTCGACCTGATGTCGGCGATACAGATGGCGGTTCTGGCTCTTGTGACCCTTATTCTTGGTCTGTTTGTTGTGCGCCCTCTGCTTACCTCAGCGCCGGCCGGACGGACATCTGATGAACCAGCGGCGCTTCCTCCGGCAACTGAAGGTGGCCGGTCTGATGGTATGAACGGCGAGGTTACTTCTGAGGAATTCGAGTTGCCCGATCTTCCGGTGATCTCAGATTTCGGGGGTGAGAATGGCGGCCTGCCGGAAATCAATATGGCTGGTGCCATGTCGGATGACCCGGTCGATAGACTCCGGAATATGATCGGGGAACGCCAGGAAGAAACCGTAGAAATTCTGCGGAACTGGCTGGAAGATAAAGAGGAGAGCGTCTGATGTCTGTCTCACACAGGTACAGAAATTTCGGTAGCGCAGGTCGTGCGGAATCCTCCGGCAAGCCAGAATCCGATGACCAGATCGAACAGGACAAACTTGCTGCATTTGAAGCCGGATATCAGGCCGGTTGGGATGATTCGACAAAGGCTCAGGCGGATACCAGGGATCAGATAAGCAGCGATTTTGCGAGAAGCCTGCAGGAGATGTCTTTCACGTACCACGAAGCGCTCTCCAAGCTCACACTTTCATTGAAGCCTGTTATGACAGAAATCATTGATCGGCTTCTTCCTGAAATGGTAGCGCAATCGCTTGCCGGACACATTCTGGAGCAGATCGAAGAACTGTTGGAGGGCGGTGTTTCGCAGCAGATCGAAATCGTCGTGGCGCCACAGAATGTTGATCTCGTGCGTCGAATTGGAGACGAAAAAATCGACTCACCGTTCACAGTTATTGGGGAACCCGCTGTTGCAGATGGTCAGGCATTTGTCCGGATCGGATCGAACGAACAGGAAATAGATATCAGCAGTGTCGTTACCGGAATTTCCGGTGCAATGAATGCGTTTTTCTTTGAAGCTCAGAAGGAGCAGCCAGATGACTGATGCTGTCGATACCACGCGCGAGACAATAGACCAGAGCAGCCCGTTTACTTCTGTTCCTATCGAGGTAACGGTTTGTGTCGGCAAGGCGAGACCGCTGATCAGAGAACTGGTCAATCTGGGGGAAAACGCTGTGCTGACGCTTGACAAGTCTGTCGATGATCCTGTCGAGCTGTACGTTGGTGACCGCATGATTGCGCGGGGGATGCTGGAAGAGCAGGAAGGCGAGGGTGCGGGTCAGCTTGTCGTGCGACTTACAGAAGTGATCGACCGTCGTTCTGGTTCCTGATACCCGGATGAACAGCAGGTTCTTTTTCTTCCTCGCCTCAGCGTTAGTGCTGTTTACCGGGTCCGCAGGTGCGCAGGATCTTTCTCTTTCGCTGGGAGACGATGGATCTGTAAGTGCCAGGACCATACAGCTTTTTGCACTTGTTACTGTTCTGAGCCTCGCTCCGGGTCTTGCGATAATGGTGACCTGTTTTCCGTTCCTGATCACAGTGCTTTCGATCCTGCGTCAGGCAATTGGTCTGCAGCAGTCGCCCCCGAATATGTTGATTGTCAGCCTCGCGCTGTTTCTTACGTATTTCATTATGGAGCCGGTTTTTGTCGAAGCCTGGTCCAGTGGAATATCGCCGCTTACAAATGATGAAATTGATGTCGAAACGGCATTTGCGCGAACTCTCGAGCCCTTTCGCGTATTTATGGCTGCCAGAATCGATCCGGAAACGTTTTACTCAATGGCCGAACTCAGGCCGGACACGGTTTCGGAAACTCCGACGCCTGATGCATCGTTGTCCGTTTTAATTCCCAGCTTTCTGCTTTCGGAAATAGCACGTGCTTTTCAGATCGGGTTTCTGATATTTCTTCCATTTTTGATTATCGACCTCGTGGTTGCTGCTGTGTTGATGTCCATGGGCATGATGATGGTACCACCCGTAATTGTTTCATTGCCGTTCAAACTGGCGTTTTTCGTCCTGGCCGACGGTTGGAGTTTAATTGCCGGCAGTCTTGTCAGAAGCTACTTCTGAAGAGCTGGTGATACCTGTCAGAATATTGTGCTCAGGTGCGAGATTGGCTTCTTCCCGCAGAAACAACATTCTTCAGCGCGATATTTACCGGATCGTTATCCAAGCAATAGTACACTTGTCGATCACAGCTGAAGTTTCTTTATCGCAAGATATCTGCAGCTAAAGTCGGCATATCGCGTCGTCTTGGTCAGAGTGCCTGGTGGTGGTGAGAGGCAGTCCCCGTGCGAACTAGAACACTGTCAGGTATTGATAGGAGCCAAGATCATTCCTGCGATACAGAATGTGCTGACGTTTGGACCAGGTTGATTTGTCAGTATATCATGCCGCGCGATCGAGCCGAACTTACTCACCCCAAAAGTAGCATTCACCTTACTATGAACTCAGCATGTAGTGCGCCTGCTGCTTTGATGCTTTTGAGGATGTCAATCATATCCCGGGGAGATATACCAAGCGCGTTCAGGCCGGTTATTACTTCTGACAGCGAAGTGCCGGAAGGTATTTCAGCGAGGCCGATTCCTGGCTCTTCTTCAATCTCCGCGCGGGTCCGGGGAACCACGACCGTTTCGCCTTCTGCAAACGGATTAGGCTGCACCGCGATCGGCGCCTCCTGAATACGCAATGTCAGGTTACCTTGTGAAACAGCAACCCTGCTGATGCGGACATCTTCACCCATGACGATCGTTCCGGAACGCTGATCAACCACAACGCGCGCTTTTCGTTCCGGTGAGACAGAAATGTTCTCGATGCGACCAAGAGCATGGGCAACAGAGACCATCTGGGTCTGTGTCACATCGAGTTGTACCGTGCCGGAATCCAGCATGAACGCTACCGGACGACCAAAGTCATTGTTGATTGCTGTTTCGATGCGGGCCGCGGTAGTGAAGTCGGCATCTCTGAGGGCCAGCCTGACGTTGGAAAGGCTGGAGAGCTCGAATTCGATTTCCCTTTCGACCCTGGCGCCGGATGGAATTACACCTGCGGTTGGAACCCCCTGAGTTACGGTCGCACCTTCGCCTTCAGCCACGGCTCCGCCAGCAATTATTGTTCCTTGCGCCACTGCATAGATCTGACCATCCGCTGCATTCAGCGGTGTCATGACCAGTGTTCCGCCCAACAGGCTGTTGGCATCACCAATTGCAGAAACAGTTACGTCAATCTGTGAACCGCCCCGCGCAAACGGTGGCAGGGAGGCGGTAACAAAAACAGCTGCTACGTTCTTTGGGCGAAACTGCTCGCCAGCTACATTCACTCCCAACCTCTCGAGAATGTTTGCCATTATTTCCTCAGTAAAAGGAGAGTTTCTGAGGCCGTCGCCGGTACCGTTGAGGCCGACAACGAGGCCATAGCCAACGAGATCGTTGCCACGGACACCATCGAATTCAACGAGATCTTTGATTCTGACGGGGTTGGCTGCCGTTGAGGAAACGAACGAGATTACTAAAAGAACTGAAGCCAGAAAAATTTTCATAGGAAATTCACCAGGGAAAGCTGAGCGTTACGTGCAGTTACTGAGTACAGGCTCTGAAGGTAGAACTGGACATTTTCCAGCTCAGTCGCCGTTTCAAATGGATCGATCGCGAGGAGGTTGTTTCGCGCAAATTCCAGGCTGGTTTCCTCGGCCTCATTCCGGGCTGAGATCATTTCAATCCGTTCTTCGGTGAAACCAATTCTCGACCGCAGGCCGGTCAGTTCGTCCTGATTGGTCTGAAGTCCTTCGCCTGTCAGCCGGTAAAGGTCTGACTGGCTGGGGACATCAAGACCGAGCGCAGGATCGTTTCCGAGAGCGGCGAGGGTCGTATTCATCAGCAAACCCTTTATTGCGTCGTCGTTTGCTTTAACATCCAGTGTCACACGTTCGGTTTCAGACAATACGAAAGGGGCAATCGCTGTATCAGATCCGGCATAAATGATTGCATCAAAACCCGCCGGGTCAGCAAACCACGTTTCCGCCGCCGTCAGCATGTCTTCAGGAGTGGACAGACCTCCGACAACAGTTCTCAGTGAGTCAATCAAAACCTGTGCGTCCGGCAGGGGTGGCCTGTCGGTGGCGATACCTCCAAAAAGACTGCGACCTGCAACATCGTCATTGATCGATTTGATAATACCGTCGAGCTGAACTGCAGCATTTTCGGATGGGTTACCGGACACGACCCCGATCGGACCGCCACCAGCCAGCAGCAGGTCTATCCCGAGATTGCCGCCCAGATCCTGGGCTTTTTCGAGTGAAACCTGCATCGCCGCTGTCATATATGCAGCCTCGCTGTTCGCGACGGAGTATCCCTGCAGAACTTCCATAGACCGTTCCAGACCGGTCAGGTAACTGTGGTTGCCAGCCAGAACCTGCTTCACATCTGCCACACGCCCGCTGGACAGCTCATCAGTCAACCGGAAAAGGTCATTGCGCAAAGAAACGCTGCGACGTTGCATCATAAAGGAGTTTGACAGATCGCCTATTGAAACAGAGCTCATTTTTTACAGCCTCAGAATTGTTTGCATCATTTCGTCAGCTGCCTCGATCATCCGAACATTGGCAGCATAGCTTTGCTCAACGACCAGCAGGCGCTGGAGTTCTTTGTCGGTATCGACGCCTTCGGTCAGCATCAGCTGTGTAAGCTCATCGAACTGGGTCGACGCAAAACTCAGTTTCTGCTCGGACTGGAAGCGGTCGGACCCGAGCTGAGACGTCAGTGCGGATGCAAGGTTGATCACTGAAAATGAGCCCGCACCGAAATCCCCCGAAGCAGGAGCGCGTTTTTCGACGAGTACATCGCTCAGTGACTGAAGCAGACGTGCGTCACCTACTTCTCCCGGAGTTGCGGCGTTGATGCCATCCCGAATACGCCAGGCTTCGCCGCCCTGCCGCTCGTCAACCGCGGCGTTGATTTCGAGTCTGGTGGAGATGCCCAGCTCATTCAGTGGATCAAAGGCAAAGCCTTCGTCTGTAAAAAGACCCGGGTCGCCGGCTGTAAGAGTGGGGTCCGTGGCAGGATCCTGAAAACGCTCAATCAGATCTCTTGCAACGGCATCAAGCTTTTCCTGAGCTTCTACAGCAAGTTCATCACGGATTTCGAACTGAGCGCCGAGCGCCCCCCCACCGAGCGCACCGCGCTCGCTGCTGGTATTTACCGAAACTCCGTTGATGGTCAGGCCGGACAGGGTTCCAGCCCCGACGCTCATGTAGGCTGTTACCTGATTGACCGCCGTAAATTCGATCTCGGCCGCACTGCCATCGAGCAGGATAGCTCCTCCGGTTGAGTACAGAGCGATCTGGCCATTATCGCGCGGAACCTGTCTGACGGGGACAAGTGCGCTGATTTCATCAACCAGCGCCTGACGCGAATCCTGGAGGGCGGACGGATCTCCACCGAGGGTCACTGTTCGTGTTATCCGTTCGTTGAGCTCTTTGACATTCGCCAGCGAAGTATTCAGACGGGCTACCTGGGTATTGATTGTACTGTCGGCGTCGCTTCGGGATTGTTGCAACGATTCTGAAGCACCCGAGATCAGTGAGGCGAGGTCGCGTGCTGAATTAACAACGCCTGTCAGTCGCTCCGGCGCGTCAGGTCGGCTTGCAGCTGTGATAAGGGCGCTCTCAAAACCCGCAATCCTTGCGGCCAGAGAATTCTCTTCGTCCGGTGTGCCGAGTACGTTTTCATAGCGTGACAGAAAGTCTGTCCGGACCGTTGAGTTCTCAAAGGAAGCGCTGGAAAGGCGAAGATCCGCCAGCAATCCGGGGTTCACGTTACGAACAACGCCATCGACACTTACCCCGCCCAGCTGAGACGAGGAAAGCGACAACCCCCGGACGCCATAGCCGGGTGTCATCGCATTCGCGATGTTTGCTGAAATGACCTCCGAAGACCGCCCGGAAGCGGTCAGTCCGGACATAGCGTTGGACAGTGCTGATGAAATTGACATAGCGGTTTCTCCCGGAGGCCGAGTTACTCAAACGCTGGGATCAGCGTTTGATGTTGGTTGTTTCCTGAAGCATTTCATCCACAGTCTGAATGACTTTGGCACTGGATGAATATGCGCGCTGGGTCTTGATCATGTCGGTCAGTTCACCCGCCACGTCTGTCGTCGATTCCTCGCGCGCAAACGACACGATGTCACCTGTTGGGCCATCACCTGCATCCCACAGGAAGAAAGAGCCGCTTTGACGCGTCGGTGTGTAGGTCTGGCTGTCAAATGCCTGTAGACCGTTGGGGTTTGGCACGTTGATCAGAGGCACCTGGTAAATTGTCCGGACTTCGCCCGTGTCGAAAGACGCACGCACAAATCCGTTTGCATCAACGTCGACGCCAACGAAGTTACCGATTGCCGATCCGTCCTTGGTGACCGAAATCGGAGCGAAGTTGTAGGAAAGCTGAGACAGACCTTCTGTATCCCCGAGGGCGCCGATATCAATCTCAATCGGGCCAGCCGCGACGTTGATGGTCAGCAGTCCGGTTGTGTCATCGTAAGGTGCGCTGCCGCCTGCCGGAACGGTGGTCGAAGGTGTTACATCTGCCAGCGAGCCGCCGCCGACCCGGGCGTCGGTAAATTCAAGCTCGTACTGCCCGATGATAACCGAGGGGTCTGTGGAATCATACATGCGCATGGTCCAGGTATTCGTCGCGGGATCGCCGGGCAGCGCCGGAACATCGGGTTCGAACGTAATGTTTACGCTCTGAGAGGTGCCGAGATTGTCAAAGTATTCTACAGAAATCTGCTCGATAGCACCGGCGGAATCTGCTTCCGTCGACGTGGCGGGAAGGTTGATTCCGAGCGACATTGCTGTCGTTGGGTTACCGGCAAGCTGACCTGTGTTGATGCGCACCGGCTCCAGGCCGTCCGCGGTATCCCGCGGGTAGGGGGGAATGGAACCATCCGTCGCCGCCGGCCAGCCCATCAGAACCAGACCGGACTGCGATGTCAGGTATCCCTCAGAGTCCGTCCGGAAAGAGCCGGTTGTTGTCAGGAACATCGGTGCATCCGCACCGGCAGTCTGGACCTGTGCAGCCTGTGCGACTGGCAGCATACCACCGCCGCGCACGGCCAGATCAGTGGCGTTGGAGGTCGAAACGAGTGTTCCGCGTTCGTCGATCAGGCGCTGCGTATTCGCGCGGACACCGCCAGCAGCATAAGAACCGCCACCCCCTGAAAGCACCATAGACTCAAAATCGGTTTCAACCCGCTTGTAGCCGAAGGTCGAAGAGTTTGCGATATTGTCTGAAATAGAAGCCAACCGCTGAGCATTTGTCTGCAACCCTGCAACACCTGCGTTGAGCGATGATGAAATGGACATGAGCACGCCTTTCTGATGTGAGATCCAAGTCCCACATCAGATAGACATCCCCGCTTAACAGCGCGCTAACATATAAAATGCGCTGTATTTCTCACCTCGGATTACCGCAGCAGCACGATCTCAACTCTTTCATTCCGCGCAGCCATGCGGTCTTCTACAACGGGTTCGCGGTCGGCATGGCCGGTCACACGCTGGATACGTTCGGCGACAACGCCTTCCCGTTCCAGGATGTTGCGCGTCAGATCGGCGCGCCGGGACGATGTATCCCAGACAGGGTTTTCAGCCACAACCAGCGGAAATGCCCGTACGTGTCCGCCGACGGCCACAGAGTTTTTCACGGCCTGACTCACACCGGCTACAAGAGAAACGAGGTCTTCCAGCAGCTGTGTGGGTTCGGCGGTGCCACTGGCAAACAGAGGTGCATTCTCGCGGGAGAAAAGCTCGATCACCAGGCCTTCATCCGTGATACGCGTCACGATGTGCTTCAGAAGATTGTCCATGACTTCGGATTCGCCGCCGCGACCGACCAGTTCCGCAATCAGCGCTTCGAATTCGACGTCAGACTGATCCTGTTCGCCGCCATCGGGGGCCATGCCCGTGTCGCCGCGTGACTGCTGTTTCTGTGTCGCATGCTCGGCTGAAGCGCCCAGTCCCGACTGTGGAAGCGTGTCTTCGGAGAACATACTGTCGCCACCGAATGACCCGTCACCACCACCGGAAATGCGGTTGATCGGAACCGTCGGCGAGAAGTAATCTGCCAGACCCGACCGTTGTTGTTCTGTTGTTGCGTTCAGCAACCACATCATCATGAAGAAAGCCATCATCGCGGTCACAAAGTCAGCGTAAGCCACTTTCCAGGCGCCACCGTGATGGCCCCCCGCTATTACTTTTTTCCTCTTGATGATGATTGGTGCCAGATTGCTCTGCGCGCCCATATCTCCACCACTCATTTATTCACCCGAGCAGAGGTGTAGCGCACAAGAAGTTTCAGCGACCTTAACAAGAGACGGGTTTTTCTCAGTCCCGAGCTGAACCGGTCACGGATACAGATGCTGAAGCAGCGCTCACATGGCTGAGAGTGCTGCGATGGCACCCGCGAACGCACAGATCCGGCGGGGTTGGTATTATCGCAGAGCTTTGGCGGCGCATTTCAACGGGCAGCACGCTTGCGGGGATTTCTGCGCCAAAGCAGAAAGAAACCGGCCGCCAGCAGGTTGCGTAAGACTGGCCGCAACAGCTGCCAGTGGTCCTGGCGGATCAGTTGTCAGGCGCCCCTCGCCCGAGCCAGCGCCATCTGTTTCTGCCGCTCGCGGAAACGGTTCTTGTCTTCTTCCGACGTTTCTTCTGCGCAATTGTGGCAGCTTACGCCAGCCTCGTATTCCGGTCGGCAGGTATCTTCCGGCAGGATTGGCCGGCGACATCCGTGGCACAGCATATGAGGACCTTCTTTAAGGCCGTGGCCGACGCTGACGCGGTTGTCGAACACAAAGCAGTCGCCCTGCCACGTGCTTTCATCTGCCGGGACTTCTTCGAGATACCGCAAAATACCGCCCTTGAGGTGATAGACATCCTCAACACCCTGCCCCAGCAGAAAGTTGGTCGATTTTTCACAGCGGATACCGCCCGTGCAGAACATTGCGATACGCTTGTTGTGAAACCGCTCCTTGTTGGCTTCCCACCAGGCGGGAAACTCCCCGAAGCTCCCGGTCTTCGGGTCTACGGCACCGTCAAATGTGCCGATCGCCACCTCGTAGTCGTTGCGGGTATCAATGACTGCAACATCCGGCGCAGAAATCAGTTCATTCCAGTCCTGCGGATCAACGTAGTGCCCGACACGCGCGCGCGGGTCGACATCCGGCTGGCCCATGGTCACAATCTCACGTTTGAGACGGACTTTCATGCGCCCGAACGGTGCCTGCTCGCTTGTCGCTTCCTTCCACTCCAGATCAGAACATCCCGGCAGCGCCCTGAGATGCGCAATAACTTTATCTATACCGGCGCGGGGACCGGCGATCGTCCCGTTGATCCCTTCGCCGGCCAGCAGCAGCGTGCCTGTGACATCCTCAGCAATACACAGCTCCAGCAATGCGGGTTTCAGCGCAGCCGGATCGTCGAATCGGGTAAAATGATAAAGTGCAGCGATCGTGTACATGCGCGGCTGGATACGCCGATGTCCGTCGTGGGGCAAGCGGGCAGAAAACCGCATCGCGAAGGGCTGCAGCATTGACCTCGTACCGGTGCAGGCCTACCCATAGCCCCCGACAGAGGAGAGCATCCGATGACCACAGCGCTGATCGTTATTGATGTGCAGAACGATTTCTGCCCGGGCGGGGCTCTGGCAGTGCCGGGCGGCGACGAAATCATTGACGGAATAAACGGGCTTATGGCAGATGCCAGCGCCGTTATCCTGACCCAGGACTGGCACCCGGCGGGGCATTCCTCTTTTGCGTCATCACACGAAGGTCGTGCGCCCTATGAACTGACCGATATGCCCTACGGCCCCCAGGTTCTCTGGCCGGATCACTGCATCCAGGGCAGCCCCGGCGCCGGTTTCCATACCCGCCTGGACGTCGACCGGGCCGATATGATCATCCGCAAAGGATACAACCCGGCGATCGACAGCTATTCGGCGCTTTTTGAAAACGATCATGTTACGCCCACGGGCCTCGAAGGATACCTGCGTACGCGGGGGATCAGTGAATTGCTGATGGTCGGACTGGCGCTTGATTTCTGTGTCAACTTCTCTGCTGTTGACGCGGCAAAGCAGGGGTTTCGTGTGACGGTGCGCGAGGATCTCTGTCGCGCAATCGATCTTGACGGATCACTGGATGCAGCGCGAAGCGGAATGCGGGACGCAGGTGTAACCCTGATCTGATCCGCTGCAGAAACGATCCGCGGTCTGATGTTCGGTGGTCCGGAGCAGACCAGGACCATGTGTTCGAGAGCGGCAGGTATTGTGCACGTCACGCGGGTTTCGCTACTGACACGCCGTGGTCCGGAGCAGACCGTGGAATGCCTGGTACCAGGCGCTTCCTCCGAGTGATGTAGTGACTGTATTGCCTTCGACCGGAACCACCACGTGCTGGCCAGATGCGATATCCGACGCTTCGCAAAGCTTTGCGTTTTGTCATGCATTCAGGTGTGGCGTATGAAACCGGCGGAAATCGGTCGCGTGGGCTTCGGCAGCGGCGACGCCCGCTTGCCAGCCTAAGGGCAGTTTGCTTTAAACGCCCGGACAAAGATCGGAGTCTGACCCTTGGACATCGCTACACGCGTCTGGAACCATAAATGGAAAATCGACCCGATCGTCAGATCCCTGATCGATACTGATTTCTATAAACTGCTGATGTGCCAGTCGGTATTCCGCAACAAGCCGGACACACGTGTCACCTTCAGCCTGATCAACAGATCGAAAGATGTACCACTTGCCGATCTGATCGACGAAGGCGAACTGCGCGAACAGCTGGATCATATCCGATCGCTGTCACTGTCTCGCGGCGAAAGCACATGGCTGCGCGGCAATACCTTTTACGGCAAACGCCAGATGTTCCGGCCGGATTTCATGGAATGGTTCGAGCAGCTGCGTCTGCCGCCCTACCACCTTGAGCGCAAAGGCGATCAGTATGAACTGACATTCGAAGGCAGCTGGCCCGAGGTGATGCTTTGGGAAATTCCAGCCCTCGCGGTGCTTATGGAGCTGCGCGGTCGCGCCGTGCTGAACCGCATGGGCAAATTTGAACTGCAGGTGCTCTATGCCCGCGCGATGACGCGCGTCTGGGAAAAGATCGAGGCGATGCGGGATATTCCCGACCTGTCGATTGCGGATTTCGGCACCCGCCGACGCCACAGCTATCTCTGGCAGGACTGGTGCGTTCAGGCGATGCAGGAAGGACTGGGCGGCGCATTTACCGGCACTTCAAACTGCGCGATCGCCATGCGGCGCGAGCTTGAGGCCATCGGAACCAACGCGCATGAACTGCCGATGGTCTACGCCGCGCTGGCGCAGGACGATGCAGCACTGGCCCGCGCGCCCTATGATGTCCTGTCCGACTGGCACGAAGAGCATGAGGGCAACCTGCGGATTATTCTGCCGGATACTTTCGGAACTGCCGGCTTTCTGGAACGCGCGCCTGACTGGCTGGCAGGCTGGACAGGTATCCGCGTAGACAGCGGTGATCCCGCGCAGGCAGCCGAACAGGCGATTGCCTGGTGGCAGTCACGTGGCGAAGACCCGGGCGAAAAGCGGATCATCTTCAGCGATGGTCTGGATGTGGCAAAAATACGTGAACTGCACCGGCAGTTTGCAGGGCGCACAAACGTCTCCTTTGGCTGGGGCACACTGCTGACAAACGATTTCCGCGGTCTGGTACCCGACGACCGGCTCGCGCCGTTCTCACTGGTCTGCAAAGCAGTCAGCGCAAACGGCCGCCCCACCGTCAAGCTGTCGGACAATCCCAACAAGGCAATGGGCCCTGCAGACCAGATCGAACGCTACAAACGTGTCTTCAACGTCGGAGATCAGGCGCTGCAGGAAGTTATCGTCTGAAAGGAAACGCGGTGCCGTCAGATACTCATACAACCCACGATTCAGACGAGGATATCCGTAACCGGGATATCCTGATCTACGTAAACGGCGATATTGTCCCCCGCGATCAGGCGGTGGTTTCCGTCTACGACAGTGGTTTTCTGCTGGGAGATGGCATGTGGGAAGGTATGCGTCTCTACAATGGCAGATGGGCCTTTTTTGAAGAGCACATGGACCGCTTTTTCGCATCGTGCAAAACGGTTTCCCTCGATGTCGGCATGGACCGCGCCGGCATCCTTGATGCCTTGACCCGCACCGCAGAGGCAAACGGGATGCACACGGACGTGCATTGCCGGCTGATGCTGACCCGCGGAATCAAGGTCAAACCTTTCCAGCACCCCTCGCTCAGCCGGACCGGCCCGACGCTCGTGATCATCATGGAACACTCAAAGCCGGCAGCCAGCCTGCAGTCTCAGGGTATCCGCCTTGCAACTGTACCGCAGGTGCGGGGCCTGCCCATGTCGCAGGATCCGAAGCTGAACAGCCATTCAAAACTTAACTGTGTAATTGCATGTCTGCAGGCCGAAGAGGCCGGCGCCGATGAGGGGCTGATGCTGGATCCGCATGGTTTCGTGAACACGACCAACGCCTGCAACTTCTTTATCGTGCGCGGTGGCGAAGTGTGGACGTCCACAGGGGACTATTGCATGAAGGGCGTCACGCGCCAGAAGGTGATCGACCTGTGCCGCGCGAATGGTATCCCGGTCTTTGAAAAGAACTATTCGCTCTACGAGGCATATGGCGCTGAGGAGGCATTCCTGACGGGAACCTTCGGCGCACAGACACCGGTTGCGACGATCGACGGGAAACCCATCGGTGATGGTGAGCGCCCGGTCACAAGGCGGATCCGGGCACTCTACAGCAATCTTATCACGGCCAGCGTCACCTGAGGACGGATAGGCCAGCAGCGTCACACAGCGACGACGCGCTCGCTCTCATGCAACATCCGGATATTGCCGGCTTTGCGATCAGGATTCACCACTCTGGCTTTTGACGAACTGCGCTCGGCACCTTCGGGAAGAATAATATGCAGTTTTTCGCTCTGGCGGCGGATACCGACACCTGCCCGCTTGGCAACCTGGTAAAGGTTCACCAGCGCAGTTGAGCGGGACCAGCCCGTCTTCTCCTCGATTTCCTGACTTGTAACACCGTGGATCAGTGCGCCGATCAGCCATGCTGAAATCGTTCCTTCCTCGGGTGGATTCATTTCGCTGGCATAGCGGCGCGGCTGTACAAGCACGCGATCAGCTTTGCGTTTGCTGAGTGCTTCGAGACGGCGGTTGCGGGCAAGTTCTGCGTTCATTGTTAAATCCTGACTGGTTACTCTGATACTTTAGCGGGAATTGTTTTTGCGCCTGAAGAAGACTGGGCGGATGTATTCTGCTTGCTGTCAGACCGGGCGCGAGGCGGTTCTTCGGCGGATACGACAGGAGCGCGGGTCGTGTAGACAACGTTCTGCGGTTGTCTGAGCAGAGACATGACCGGAACGTTGCAGTCCTGTTCCCCACCGGTCACCTGCAGTGACGGTGCAGTCCGGTCAGAACAGTCAGTTACATAACCCGCAGCTTCACCCGGACCGGCAAAGGTGCCGCGTGTCGCAGGTGTCTCGCGCTGCACCGCACAGGCGCAGAGTAATGCCGTCAATACGACGGCTGTCAGCGTATAGGTGCCGCTCCTGAGGTTCATTAAGCAAACTCCTGCAGTGTGCCCCACCCAGGTTTTTGCAGCCGGACCCCATCATCGGATGTGACGCCGGCTGTGCACAGTTATGCCATATTTTCGGCCCATTTCAAATTTCGGGGCAGAGCGTGCGCGAAGCGGAAACAGTCTGATGGCACCGGAGAAGATTGGTCTGTGGAATGTATCCATTCGTGATTCCCGCATATGTGGAAACGCGCCCGGAAATCGTATTTTATATATATTTAACAATGCATTATGCTTGCGATGCGAATCTGTTACGGCAGAGTTCTCCTATGCCGGGAAAACAATCCGAATCGGCAGGCGCGAGGCCGGATTTCAGATAAGCTCTTACGAAAGAACCCTTACGCTGCATTGCCTGGATAATCTGAATTGTGACCAAAAGATGTCGCTATTTTTGCGATGATCGCGTTGGCACATTGGTACTCGTGTGCCGGGAAAAGAAAGGCAGCCGGATGTTCGGCCAATACCGGACCATCCCTTCTTTCTGTCTGCGACATGACGTGGCGGGAAAGAAGCCGCATGTGTTGCGTCTGCTGACCGGAATATCAGAATTTCGGGGATCTGGTGCCCAGGAGAGGACTCGAACCTCCACGTCCATACGGACACTAGCACCTGAAGCTAGCGCGTCTACCATTCCGCCACCTGGGCAGGTGTCGTGGGTCGCCGTTTACGCAATCGCCCAAAGGGTGTCAAACGGATTTTGGCTGTTTTCAGGACTCTTCACTGCCATATCCCTGCCGGGCCCGCGCGGATTTGCGCCTTGTCTCAGAGCCGCGTCAAATGTACATCCGGAGGGATCACGACACAAAGAGGCAAGCGATGTCAAAACTGGTCACTATTTATGGCGGATCCGGGTTCGTAGGACGCTACATCGCGCGCCGTATGGCGAAAGCGGGCTGGCGTGTGCGCGTCGCTGTGCGGCGCCCCAACGAGGCAATCTTTGTAAAGCCGTATGGTGTCGTTGGTCAGGTGGAGCCGGTACTCTGTAATATCCGCGATGACGCGTCGGTGGCCCAGGTGATGCAGGGTGCAGATGCTGTTGTGAACTGCGTCGGCATTCTGGCCGAGGCAGGCAGGAACGGTTTTGATGCGGTTCAGTCCGAGGGAGCAGAGCGTATCGCCCGCACAGCTGCAGCGCAGGGGATCGCCAGCATGGTGCACGTTTCTGCAATCGGCGCCGATCTGGAATCAGACAGCGACTATTCACGGACGAAGGCCCTGGGGGAGGCGGGTGTACTTGAACACATGCCTGACGCGGTGATCCTGCGGCCGTCCATTGTTTTCGGTCCGGAGGATCAGTTCTTTAACAGGTTCGCATCAATGACCCGGCTGGGACCTGTGCTGCCTGTCGTCGGTGCGGAAACGCGCTTTCAGCCTGTTTACGTCGATGACATCGCCCGGGCCGCCGAACTGGCGCTGACAAAGGGCGTGCAACCGGGAGTATACGAGCTCGGTGGACCAGACGTCGCCAGCTTCCGGGAACTGATGCAGAAGATGCTGGACGTAATCCATCGTCGCCGCATGATCGTAAGCATACCTTTCTTTGCTGCGCGCATCATGGCGTTTGGCTTTGACCTGCTTCAGACACTGACCGGAGGTCTTGTCACCAACAGCATGATCACCCGCGACCAGGTCCGAAACCTTTCGCGGGACAATGTCGTATCGGGTAAAACGATGGGTTTTGATGATCTGGGCGTTGCGCCGACATCGATGACATCTGTACTGCCGGAATACCTTTGGCGGTTCCGTCCTTCGGGGCAGTACGATGCCATCAAGGAATCGGCCAAAAACCTGCGCACCTAGGAATAGGCGTAGACCAGCAGAACGATGCCCAGCAGCACCCTGTATATAACGTACGGGGTGAAACTGACCGTTTTGAGCAGGCGCATCATGACGACCAGTGCCAGAAGTGCTGCGATGAATGCGAAGGCTGCAGCGATCGCGGCATCCCTGGCCAGGGCCCAGTCCGCCTGACCTGCGACATCAAGGCTGAGCAAGGCGCCCGAAGCGGCGATTGTCGGGATCGACATCAGCATAGACAGACGGGCAGCGCTCTCACGGTCATAGCCGAGGTGACGGGCGGCGGTAATGGTGATCCCTGACCGGGAAGTCCCCGGTATCAGTGCCAGGGCCTGTGCCAGACCCATGGTTGCCGCATCGCGCAGCGTCCACTCTTTGGCGGAGCGTTGCGAGCCACCATTCCTGTCTGCCCAGTACAGCACGAGGCCGAACCCCAGCATCGTCCAGCCGATGACCGCCACCGAACGTATCATTTCGTCGAGCCCGGCCATTTTGATGATGAATCCGATCAGGACCACCGGGACAGTCGAAATCGCAAGGCACAGCGCCAGAAAAGCGCCGGGAGTGTCAATCCGCCCGCGAAGCAGGCGCATTGTACCAGCCAGCGCTACAGCGACGTCCGATCTGAAATACAGCACTACGGCAAAAAGCGTGCCGACATGAACAGCCACGTCGATCGCCAGGCCCTGGTCTGGTGTACCCGTCAGTGCGGGCAGCAGCGCGAGGTGTCCGGAAGAGCTGACAGGCAGGAACTCGGTCAGGCCCTGGATCACCGCAACGATCAGTAGCTGGAATAAAGTCACGCAAGTGCCCCGTAAGCCGGTCGGTTAGCGAGTGGTATAAGGACACGGAATCAAATGGAAAGTGTCAATTTAATTCCGGATCGGACCTAAAAAAGTGACTGACCGCGCGACAAAGTCAGCAGAAAGAAGTTTTTTCCGCAATATAAGTCAGTATTACTGACTTTATTTATGCTCAGGCATCCCGTATGCGGTGTGGAAGAAAGCTGGTGGAGGATTCTGAACATGGCCGAACAGCCCATGCTGAAATTTGTGACAGTTGAGCGTGACATGCCCGAAAAGCGTGATGCTTCTGTACGCAAGGAGGACTTCCGCGAGATTTACGCAGAATATGCAGAGAAAAAGGCGCAGGAACAGTCCAGCCGCTGTTCGCAGTGCGGGGTACCCTATTGTCAGAGCCATTGTCCGCTGCACAACAATATCCCCGACTGGCTGCGCCTGACCGCAGAAGGCCGCTTGCAGGAGGCCTATGAGGTCAGCCAGGCGACGAATACCTTTCCTGAAATCTGTGGCCGCATCTGTCCGCAGGACCGGCTTTGCGAAGGCAACTGCGTAATCGAACAATCGGGTCACGGCACCGTAACAATCGGTGCAGTTGAGAAATACATCACAGACACAGCCTGGGAAGAAGGCTGGGTACTGCCTGTGACACCAGCGCAGGAACGTGCGGAATCGGTGGGAATCATCGGTGCCGGACCGGGTGGTCTGGCGGCGGCAGACGTGCTGCGCCGTGCCGGCGTTCAGGTAACTGTTTATGACAGGTACGATCGTGCGGGCGGACTGCTGACCTATGGAATCCCCGGCTTCAAGCTGGAAAAAGAAGTTGTCATGCGTCGTAACGACCAGCTGGAGCAGGGTGGAGTCACCTTTGAGCTGAACACAAACGTCGGCGAGGACATCAGCTTTAATGACATCCGTGCGAAACATGACGCGGTGATCATTGCGACCGGAGTGTACAAGTCCCGAGGTCTCGAAGCGCCGGGCGTCGGAGCCAGCGGCGTCGTCCGTGCAATAGATTTCCTGACCGCGTCGAACCGCAAAAGTTTTGGGGACGCTGTTCCGGAATTCGATTCCGGCGCGCTGAACGCAGAGGGCAAACGCGTTGTCGTAATCGGCGGAGGCGACACGGCTATGGATTGTGTGCGTACATCGGTTCGCCAGGGCGCAACATCCGTCAAATGTCTGTACCGCCGGGACCGTGCCAATATGCCGGGATCTCAGCGCGAAGTGCAGAACGCAGAAGAAGAAGGCGTGGTCTTTGAATGGCTCTCTGCGCCCAAAGGCTTTACGGGCGATCCGGTCACCGGCGTTATGGTGCAGAAGATGCGCCTTGGCGCACCGGATGCGACCGGACGTCAGACCCCGGAAGTGATCGAGGGCGCTGATTATATCGAAGAGGCAGATATTGTGATCATGGCACTGGGTTTTGAGCCCGAGGCGCTGCCAACGCTCTGGGATCAGCCAGAGCTGCCGGTCACCCGCTGGGGTACAGTCAAGGCCGAGTTCACCACCGGAGCAACAGACCTCGACGGTGTTTATGCCGTGGGAGATATCGTCCGGGGCGCCAGCCTGGTGGTCTGGGCGATCCGTGACGGGCGCGATTGTGCCGAAGCAATCCTCGGAAAATTCGGCGCGACGAGCGCAATTGCAGCGGAATAACCCGCAACGGTCGCAAATCTTTACAACATCGGTGTTGCTCAGGCGCACCGAAGAGACTTCAGGGACGGAAAAATGGCCCATTCGAGGCATGCAGGACCAAAGAATCAGGCAGCAGCTGTCATGCTGATGCGCCGTTCTTCTGTCTGCTGTGCGCAGGGTCTGCCATCCGCGCGGTCCGGATCTGCCGGTGACAACGGCGGAGGTCAGTTGTGACCGGAGCAGCAAAGGTCCTCAATGGCCGGTGCCTGTGTGGTGCCGTCACTGTAACGGTACAGACAGAAAACCCGCGTCTGCGCGCCTGCCATTGCGATATGTGCCGACGTCACACAAGTGGAGCATTCTTTTCTGTGGATACCATGCCCGGCACGCTGGTGGTCGAAGGACCTGCAACCAGCTTTGCGTCGTCGGACTGGGCCGAGCGGGGGTTCTGCGGAACCTGTGGCTCGACGCTGTGGTACGGCACCGTGCATGACGGCATGCGTCATCTGGCTGCGGGACTGTTCGACAATGCGGCAGGTGGTGAACTGAAACTGGAGTTTTACGCTGACCGCTGCCCATCAGGCTACAGCCTGGCGGGTGATCATCGTCGTCTGAACACCGAAGAGACGATCGCGATGTTTACCGAAGTGGAGAATAATGCATGACGGACCGGATGGAAGGACAGTGCCTGTGTGGTGCCGTGCACATCATCGTGGACGGCGCGCATGACCCGCGTCCTGGCGCCTGTCATTGCCGGATGTGCCAGCGATGGTCGGGTGGGTTGTTTCTGTGTTTCGAGGCCGATGCCGTGGCAGTGACAGTGGTCGGCGAGGTTGGCCGCTTTGCGTCGTCGGATTTTGCAGAGCGTGCCTTCTGCCCCCGCTGCGGCTCCCATCTATGGATGCGTGATGGCGACGGAGAATACAACCTGATGCCGGGACTGTTCGATGCAGTGCTCGCCGCGCCTTTGCGCTCAGAAGTTTACGTGGACCAGGCGATGGCGTCGGTAAAACTGTCGGGCGACCACCCGACAGCGACGCGCGCTGTCTATGAATCCAAGAACAGATTTGTCGAAGGAGAAGCCGGATGACCGTATATGATGACGCCTGGGTAGCGCAGGAAGAAGCCAAACGGGCTTACATGGCAGAGCACGGCCTCTATTCTGAGGAAGAGGAGCATTCCTCCTGCGGTGTCGGTCTGGTGGTGTCCCTGAACGGAACGCGCAGCCGCCGGGTAGTGGAAAACGGTATTCAGGCGCTCAAGGCGATCTGGCACCGGGGCGCCGTGGATGCAGATGGCAAAACCGGCGATGGTGCGGGTATTCATGTGCAGATCCCTGTCGAATTCTTTTACGACCAAGTACGCCGTACCGGACACACACCACGCGAAGACGAGATGATCGCCGTGGGTCAGGTGTTTCTGCCCCGTACTGATTTTGGCGCGCAGGAGACCTGCCGGACAATCGTCGAGACCGAAGTCCTGCGCATGGGCTACTATATTTATGGCTGGCGTCACGTGCCCGTCGACATCTCCTGTCTGGGCGAAAAAGCGAATGCGACCCGCCCCGAGATCGAGCAGATCCTGATCTCCAACGCCAAGGGTGTCGATGAGGACACGTTCGAACGCGAGCTCTATGTCATCCGCCGTCGCATCGAAAAGGCGGCACTGGCGGCACAGGTGCCGACCCTGTACATCGCGTCGATGTCCTGCCGGTCGATCATCTACAAGGGCATGATGCTGGCCGAGCAGGTGGCAGAGTTCTACCCCGACCTGATGGACGAACGCTTTGAAAGCGCCTTTGCGATCTATCACCAGCGGTATTCGACCAACACATTTCCGCAGTGGTGGCTGGCACAGCCGTTCCGGATGCTGGCCCATAACGGCGAAATTAACACACTGCGCGGCAACCTGAACTGGATGAAGAGCCACGAGATCCGCATGGCCTCCGGTGCTTTTGGCGAGATGGCCGAGGATATCAAGCCGATTGTCCCCGCGGGATCGTCCGACAGTGCGGCGCTTGATGCAGTGTTCGAGGTGCTGGTGCGGGCCGGGCGCAATGCGCCGATGGCCAAGACCATGCTGGTGCCGGAAAGCTGGTCAAAACAGGCTGTTGAGCTGCCCCAGGCCTGGCGGGACATGTATTCCTATTGCAACTCGGTGATGGAACCATGGGACGGTCCGGCGGCCCTGGCCATGACGGACGGACGCTGGGTATGTGCCGGTCTTGACCGTAACGGTCTGCGCCCGATGCGGTATGTGGTAACCAACGACGGCATGCTGATTGCCGGGTCTGAAACAGGCATGGTGCCGCTGGACGAAACGCGTGTGGTTGAAAAAGGCGCACTTGGCCCGGGCCAGCTGCTCGCTGTCGACATGAAGGATGGCGGCCTTTTCCACGACACAGATATCAAGAACAGGCTTGCCGCGAGCCAGCCCTTTGGCGAATGGGTCGGCAAAATCAACGATCTGGATGCTCAGCTGAGCGGGATCACAGAAAAGGCGATGTTCAGTGGCGATGCCCTGCGCCGCCGTCAGGTCGCCGCGGGATACTCCATTGAAGAGCTGGAGCAGATACTGGCCCCCATGGCGGAAGACGCCAAAGAGGCGCTGGCCTCGATGGGCGATGACACGCCCTCGGCCGTTTTGTCCACCAAATACCGCCCGCTGAGCCACTTCTTTCGACAGAACTTCAGCCAGGTAACCAACCCGCCGATCGACTCCCTGCGCGAGTTCCGCGTAATGAGCCTCAAAACACGGTTCGGTAACCTCAAGAACGTACTGGATGAAGACAGCAGCCAGACTGAGATCCTGACACTGGACAGTCCGTTTGTAGGCAATGCGCAGTTTGACGCGCTGGTCGGGCACTTCAATGCTGAGCTGGTCGAGATTGATTGCAGCTTTGCGTCAGGTTCGGGGTCACTGAATGAAGGCCTGGAACGGATCCGGGCCGAGGCAGAGGATGCCGTGCGTTCCGGTGCCGGCCATCTGGTCCTGACCGATCAGCACAGCAGTGAAGACAGGGTCGCCATGCCGATGATCCTGGCCACAAGCGCAGTGCACAGCCATCTGACCCGCAAAGGGTTGCGGACCTTTACTTCGCTGAACGTTCGGTCGGCCGAATGCGTTGATCCGCACTATTTTGCAGTTCTGGTCGGCTGCGGCGCCACAACCGTCAATGCGTACCTCGCAGAGGACAGCCTTGCTGACCGCATCGAGCGCGGCCTGCTGGACGTAAACCTGACAACCGCCGTAGCGCGGTATCGCAATGCGATCGATCAGGGCCTGCTGAAGATTATGGCCAAGATGGGCATCTCGGTGATCTCGTCATACCGCGGCGGTCTGAATTTTGAGGCAGTTGGTCTGAGCCGGGCTATGTGTGCGGAATACTTCCCGGGCATGACCAGCCGGATCTCGGGTATCGGCATCTCTGGCATTCAGCGCAAAGCCGAGGAGGTGCATGCCAGAGGCTGGGGCAGTGCGCCGTCCGTTCTGCCGATCGGTGGCTTTTACAAGGCGCGGAAATCCGGTGAGACCCACGCCTGGGAAGCGACGTCAATGCATATGATGCAGATGGCCTGCAACCGCGCGTCCTATGAGATGTGGAAGCAGTATTCTGCAAAGATGCAGAGCAATCCGCCCATTCACCTGCGTGATCTGCTGGATGTGAAACCGCTGGGCCAGCCTGTTCCGATTGAAGAAGTTGAAAGCATAACCTCCATACGCAAGCGTTTTGTCACGCCGGGTATGAGTCTCGGCGCGCTGAGCCCTGAAGCGCACAAGACGCTGAATGTCGCAATGAACCGTATCGGTGCGAAATCTGACAGTGGTGAGGGCGGCGAAGACCCGGCGCACTTTGTGCCGGAAGCAAATGGCGATAACCCGTCGGCCAAGATCAAACAGGTCGCATCGGGCCGTTTCGGGGTCACAGCCGAATACCTGAACCAGTGCGAAGAACTGGAAATCAAAGTAGCGCAGGGAGCGAAACCCGGTGAGGGCGGCCAGCTGCCCGGCATGAAGGTCACAGACCTGATCGCACGCCTGCGCCATTCAACAAAAGGTGTCACGCTGATCAGCCCGCCGCCGCACCACGATATCTACTCTATCGAGGACCTGGCGCAGCTGATCTATGACCTGAAACAGATCAACCCGCGCTGCAAAGTAACAGTGAAACTGGTTGCTTCCTCCGGTGTCGGTACAATCGCTGCCGGTGTAGCCAAAGCCAAAGCGGATGTGATCCTGATCTCGGGCCACAACGGGGGCACCGGTGCTTCGCCGGCTACATCGATCAAATACGCGGGCCTGCCGTGGGAGATGGGACTGACCGAAGCGCACCAGGTTCTGTCGATGAACAACCTGCGCGAACGTGTCACCCTGCGCACAGACGGAGGATTGCGCACAGGTCGTGACATCGTCATGGCGGCAATGCTGGGGGCCGAAGAATACGGCATCGGCACAGCGGCGCTGATCGCGATGGGCTGCATCATGGTTCGGCAGTGCCAGTCAAACACCTGCCCGGTCGGCGTCTGTACCCAGGATGAAAGCCTGCGCGAGAAATTCACCGGCAATGCGGACAAGGTGGTCAACCTGATCACGTTCTACGCGACCGAAGTCCGGGAAATACTGGCGCAGATCGGTGCGCGCAGCCTGGATGACGTGATCGGGCGTGCCGATCTGCTGACCCAGGTCAGCCGTGGCTCTGCGCATCTGGATGATCTGGACCTGAACCCGCTGCTGATCACTGTCGATGGTGCGGCGGACATCGTCTATAACCGCGACAAGGATCGCAACGCGGTGCCGGATACACTGGACAGCCAGATTGTCCGTGACGGCAGCCGGTTCCTCGAAGACGGAGAAAAGATGCAGCTGTCCTATGCGGTGCAGAACACGCACCGGACAGTGGGCACGCGCACGTCGAGCCATATCGTCAAGCGGTTCGGGATGCGCAACACGCTGCAGCCCGATCACCTGACGGTAAAACTGTCAGGGTCTGCCGGGCAATCGCTGGGCGCATTTGCGGCACCCGGTCTGAAACTGGAAGTTTCCGGGGATGCCAACGATTATGTGGGCAAGGGTCTGTCCGGAGGCATGATTGTCGTGCGCCCGCCAATGGCTTCGCCCATCGTTGCTGCTGAGAACACTATCATTGGCAATACGGTGCTGTATGGTGCGACGGACGGTTATCTTTTTGCTGCCGGTCGCGCCGGTGAGCGTTTTGCGGTCCGTAACTCGGGCGCAAAGGTCGTGATCGAAGGCTGCGGATCGAACGGATGTGAATACATGACCGGTGGTGTTGCGGTGATCCTTGGCGACATCGGTGCAAACTTTGGCGCGGGTATGACCGGGGGCATGGCTTATCTGTATGATCCGGAGGGTAAGGCGCCTGCGCTCATGAACATGGAGACACTGGTGACCTGCCCTGTAGCGGTTGACCACTGGCTGAGCCAGCTCGAGGAGCTGCTCGAAATGCACCTGGAAGAGACCGGAAGCCGTCGGGTCGCTGATATCCTTCAGCACTGGGACAGTGAAAAGCAGCATTTCCTTCAGGTCTGTCCGAAAGAGATGCTGGTGCATCTGCCGGCACCGCTTGGTATCGAAGAGACGGCAGTTCCGGCCGAATAACCTCGGCGGTTCACAAGCTGCCATGGCCCGCCTATACCCGGGCCATGGCAAAACGCAAAACCACCCGAAGCCGCAGGAAGCAGCAGCCCAAGGCACCGCAGTTGTTTATGCGGGCAGTGCGGAGATGGTTTTTCAGAGCGGCTCTGGCGGTGTCGGCCGTGGTGCTGCTGCTGATCGGGCTGGGCGTTTTGATCAACCCCTGGACGACACCCTATATGTTTGCCGAAGATCGCCGTCTGGGCGGTGTGACCTATGAATGGGTCAGTATTGACCAGGTTGCACCGGCTATGGCCCGTGCCGTTGTTGCTGCCGAAGATGCCAACTTCTGCAATCACTGGGGCTTTGATGTTCAGGCAATCCGGGATGCGATAGAAGATGGTGGCAACAGGGGTGCGTCCACGATCAGTCAGCAGACCGTCAAAAACGTTTATCTGTGGCATGGTCGTAACTATACCCGAAAAGCGCTCGAAGCGCTGATGACGCCCCTGCTGGAACTGATGTGGTCCAAACGCCGGATCGTGGAGGTATATCTGAACGTGGCTGAGTTCGACAAAGGTGTCTTTGGAGTGAAAGCAGCGGCAGATCACTACTTTGGTGTGGCGCCTGCACACCTGTCTGATCTGCAGGCGGCGCGGCTGGCGGCGATCCTGCCTGATCCAAAAGGCAGATCAGCTTCGCGGCCTTCGGATTTCGTGCGCAAACGCACCCGGGCGATCCTCTCCGGAGCGGCAACAATCGGCAAAGATGGCCGATCGGACTGTTTCGAGAGTTGAATCCAGGCGATCAACCGGGCATTGAGGAAGGGACTTCTGATTTCCGGGATATCCGCATGGCGCGATTGTTTCACGTCCCCCTGTCACCGTTCTGCCGCAAGGTCCGGCTCAGCCTTGCTGAGAAAAAGATCGAGGTGGAACTCGTCGAGGAAAAATACTGGGAGCAGGATGCGGATTTTATGCGTCGCAACCCGGCCGGCAAGGTGCCCGTTCTGCGTATCGACGGGATCATGATGGCCGAGAGCGCTGCGATCTGTGAGTACATCGAGGAGACGCGGCCCGATCCTGCTCTGATGCCCAAAGACCCGGTGGCGCGGCAGGAAGTCCGCCGCATTGTCGGATGGTTTGATGACAAGTTTCACACTGAAGTAACGTCAAAGCTCCTTTACGAGCGGGTGAACAAGAAGGTGACCGGGCAGGGATATCCCGACAGCGGCAACGTGAAATCGGGCGCGAAAGCGATCAAATATCACCTCGATTACATGACCTGGCTGCTGGATCACCGCCGGTGGCTCGCGGGTGATGTGATGACGCTGGCGGATTTCGCCGCGGCGGCGCATATGAGTTCACTGGACTATATCTCGGATGTCGACTGGAACCGCTCTGATGTGGTCAAGGACTGGTATGCCAAAATCAAATCAAGACCGGCATTCCGTTCCATTCTGGCAGATCAGGTGTCCGGTTTCCCGCCGCCGCGCCACTACAATGATCTGGACTTCTGAGAACCGCGGGGGGGCTGCCTGCTCCCGGACCACCGGGGACAATTCCGGCCAGAAAACGCCATGTCGACGCTGAAAAACCGCATTGTCGCGCAGGCCCTTGACGAGGGCTTCGTCTCATGTGGGTTTTGCAGGCCCGATGCTTTGCCCGGGTTACCTGAACGGCTCGCCGCTTTTATCGCCGCCGGCTATCACGGTCAGATGGCATGGATGGAAGAGCGGATGCACTGGCGGTCGGACCCCGCGGCACTGTGGCCCGACGCAAAGAGCGTCGTCATGCTCGCCGAGAGCTATGCGCCGGAATACGATCCGCTGGCTGTTCTGGACCGGCCAGACCGTGCGGCGATTTCGGCCTATGCCCAGGGACGGGACTATCACGACGTTGTAAAGAAAAGACTGAAGCGGCTGGCACGCTGGATGGTGCAGGAAACGGGATGTGAGGTGAAGGTTTTTGTCGATACTGCGCCCGTTCCTGAAAAAGCACTTGCTGCGGTTGCTGGTCTGGGCTGGCAGGGAAAACACACCAACCTTGTCAGTCGCGACTGGGGAAACTGGGCGTTTCTGGGCGCTGTTTTCACGACGCTGGAGCTGGAACCGGATGCAGCAGAGGTGGATCACTGCGGGTCTTGCCGGGCCTGTCTGGAAATCTGTCCGACGGATGCATTTCCCGCGCCTTACCAGCTGGACGCGCGCCGGTGCATTTCTTACCTGACGATTGAACACAGGGGACCTGTCGCAGAAGATCTGCGTAAGGCGATGGGAAACCGCATCTACGGGTGCGACGATTGCCTCGCCGTTTGCCCATGGAACAAATTTGCTGTTGCGGCGCAGGACATGCGCCTGCTTGGTGACGGTTCCCTGACGGCGCCGCGCCTGGCAGACCTCGCAGATCTGACGGATGCAGCGTTCCGGTTAAAATTTTCCGGATCACCCGTAAAACGCATCGGGCGGGATCGTTTTGTGCGGAACGTTCTTTACGCCATCGGAAACTCAGGACACACCCCGTTGCTGGTCGCGGCCCAGGCGCTCTGCGATGACCCGGATGAGGGGGTCGCGGATGCAGCACGCTGGGCAGTGACGCAATTGCGCGCTGTCTGACGTGTTCGGGCTGGAAAATCCTTGTGCAGAGGATATGGCTTACCCGAACAGAGGAGGCCCGGAATGGCTATTTTACTCGGGGTAGATACCGGTGGCACTTACACGGACGCAGTCCTGCTGGAGGATGAAGAACGTGTGCTGGCTTCCGCCAAGGCTCTGACGACACGTGAGGATCTGGCAGTCGGCATAGGTTCTGCGGTAACGTCTGTGCTGGAGGCATCAGGCACCAGGCCGGGGGATATTTCGCTTGCTTCTCTTTCGACAACGCTTGCCACCAATGCGTTGGTCGAAGGCCAGGGGGGGCGCGCGGCGCTGGTGTTTATCGGGTTTCGGGAGCGGGATCTGGAGGCGCACGGCCTGCGCGAGGCCCTGAAGGGCGACCCGGTGCTGATCTGTGCTGGCGGGCACAATCATGCAGGCGCGCAGAACGCACCACTGGATGAGGTTTCGGTTCGTGACTTCGCCCGTCGCTGGGGGCATGAGGTGAGCGGGTTCGCAGTCGCAGCTCAGTTTGCAACGCGCAATCCAACGCATGAGGTCCGTGCAGCAGCTATCATCCGGGAAGAAACCGGACGACCGGTTTCAGCATCGCATCAGCTTTCCGCAAAACTCAACGGGCCCAAACGAGCGCTGACGGCGCTGCTGAACGCACGCCTGATCGGGATGATTGAACGCCTGATCGGCCGGGCAGAAGCCGTTCTGAGCGACATCGGTGTGAAGGCGCCTATGATGGTTGTGCGCGGCGACGGAGCGCTGATCTCGGCAGACCAGGCGCGCGAGAAACCTATCGAAACCATTCTTTCAGGCCCGGCGGCGTCGATCGTTGGCGCGCGTTGGCTGACGGGAGCGGAAAATGCGCTGGTCAGTGATATCGGAGGCACAACGACCGACGTGGCGCTGCTGCGCGACGGGCGACCATCGGTTGACCCTGCCGGTGCGCGTGTGGGCGGATACCGTACAATGGTCGAGGCAGTCGCAATGCGTACCACGGGCCTGGGCGGGGACAGTGAGGTCCATCTGCAAAGCGAAGGTCTGGCTGGTGGTGTGGTGCTGGGACCGCGACGGGTTTTGCCGGTTTCGCTTGCGGCATTTCTGGCGCCGGATGTTGTGCATGCCGCGCTGGATCAGCAGTTGCGGAGCACCGTGCCCGGAGAGTTTGACGGACGTTTCCTGCGAAGACTTGAAGGACAGAACGCCGAAGGTCTGGGCGCGCGGGAAGCCGCGCTTCTCGAACGAATCGACACGCAGATGCAGCCACTTGGGCCAGTGCTGCGCATGCGGGTTGAGCATGAGGCGCTGCGCCGACTGGTGGACCGGGGGCTGGTGCAGATCAGCGGTGCGACACCCTCAGACGCCAGCCATGTAGTTGGCGGATTGTCTGACTGGGACGGTGCCGCGGCGGAGAAAGCGCTGACGCTTCTGGCACGCCGACGATCGGGGTCAGGATCTGTTTATGCGTCTGATGCGCCTGAAATGGCGCGGATGATTATCCGACAGATGACGTTGCAGACAACGACCGCACTTCTGGAAGCCGGCTTCGCGGAAGAGGATGGAGCGCTCGGAGAAGCGCCGGAGGCACTGGCGCGTCACCTGCTTGTGCATCATGGGCTGAGAGGGCACCGAAACATGGTGCGCCTCGAGGCAGGGCTGAACCTGCCGGTGGTCGGGCTGGGCGCATCGGCGCGGTTCTATTACCCCGAGGTCGGCAGGATGGTGGGTTCGGAGATGATACTGCCGGAACATGGCGGGGTGGCCAATGCGATTGGCGCAGTTGCGGGTCGTGTCACGATGCGTGAAACAGGCCATGTGACATCTGCCGGAGAAAACCTTTACCGTGTCCATGGCTCTGGTGAACCAGAGGATTTTTCCTGCCAGGATGAAGCGCTGAGAGTGCTTGAGGGTCGCCTGCGCGAGGATGCCGTTTCCCGGGCGCAGCGCGCTGGCGCCGGTGACATCAGCACAAATACCACGCGTGATATCCGTACAGCTGAAATCGACGGACGAAGTGTTTTCGTGGAAGCCGTTCTGACCGTCGAAGCAACCGGGCGCCCACGTGTGGCTCCGGTTTCACGGGATCAGGACGCGAGGCGGGCCGGGGTCTGAATGTTCCGTGCTGTTGTGTGGTCACCGGTCTGGAAGGACAGTGTCAGTTCGCTGAGTGAGGATACCTCGTCGACCAGCAACTGAGTTGCTGCGTTGGTTTCCTCGAACATTGCGGCGTTCTTCTGTGTGACACCGTCAAGGTTGCCGATCGCGGTGGAGATTTCCGACAGACCGCCCGCCTGCTCGGTTGCCGCCGACGCCATGTCACTGACCATGTCTGAAACATTGCTGACGGCCCGTTCTATTTCAGCCAGCGCATCGCCGGTTTTTGAAACAAGTTCCACACCCTGGCCGACCTGTCCGGATGATGTAGCGATCAGCGACGCGATCTGCGTCGCTGCCTCTGACGATCTCTGAGCAAGTGCACGCACTTCGGAGGCGACAACGGCAAAACCGCGGCCAGCTTCGCCTGCCCGTGCGGCTTCGACGCCTGCATTGAGCGCCAGCAGATTGGTCTGAAAGGCAATGTCGTCAATGACTGAAGTGATTTTGGAAATCTCTGACGAGCTGTCGGAGATTGCGTCCATTGCAGAGCGGGCTTCGGACATGATCGAGCTTCCGTCTTCAGCATATGTTCTTGTTTTCCGAACTTCTGAGGCGGTGGAGCGGGCCGTTTCGGCGGTGGATTTTACAGACGCGGACATCTCGGTGATCGCACCGGCGGTCTGTTCCAGCGCGGCGGCCTGGCTTTCTGTACGCTGGCTCAGGCTGGACGAGGCGTTTGAAATTTCAGTAACGCCGGCGTGGATCTGGTTTGAGGAGTGAATCACGCTACGTACCAGATCCCGTAACCGCTTTTGCGTTGAATTGAAGTCAAGGCGCAGCTGCTCGTATTCCTGAGAGAAACCTTCGTTGATCTCAACATCCAGATTGCCGGTTGCAAGTTCGGCAAGACCCTCGCTCAGCCGTCCAACAGCGAAAATCCGGGGCGTGATGTCGGTTGCGAATTTGACGACCTTGACAGGATCACCGTTTGGTCCGAACACCGGATTGTAGGTGGCCTCGATCCAGACGTCTGAGCCATCTTTGTGTTTGCGGCGGTATTCACCGGCATGGAATTTGCCCGACCGGAGCAGTTCCCAGTGATCCTTGTATTCCTTCTTTTCTGCCTCCCCGCGGGGCATGAACATGCTGTGATGCCTGCCCTTCACTTCTTCTAGCGTGTAGCCCATCGCATTCAGAAACAGATCGTTGGCCGTGCGGATACGGCCGTCCATATCGAATTCGATCACGGCCTGAACCCGGGCGATGGCCTTGACCTGATCTGCAGCTTCTTCGCGGTTGGTAACGTCATCGGCGATTTTCAGGATACCGATCTGCACACCATGAGAATCCAGCACAGGTGCATAGACGCACTGCAGCCACATCGGGCGCTGGTTCCGGCCAAACCGTTTGAAAATTCCTGATTTCAGCTCGCCGCCGTTAATCTGTTGCCAGAAGCGGGCATATTTTTCCGTTCCCTCATATTCCTCGTGAACGAACATCGTGTGATGTTTCCCGATAACATCTTCGGCCGCATAACCTGTAATTTCGAGAAACCGGTCATTCGCTTCCAGCACCGTGCCGTCCCTGCCGAAATAGACTTTTGCCTGTTCCCGCGAAATTGCCTCGAACTGACTGCGCGTGTTTCTAGCGTCATTTTCCCGCTGCGTCACGTCACGCATGATTTTTACAAGGCACGCGCCGTTGTGATCTTTTTCGGCGAGCGGCAAGTAAGTGGCTGACACCCACAGAGACCTGCCATCGCGCGTGGCACGCGGGAGAATGTCCGTGGCCGAAGTGCCCCGTTCCAGCGCGTCTGCAAACGACGTATCGCTGCCTGCCTCTGCCTGGGTATGGTCAATCAGTTCGTCGTGTTGCACACCCAGGGCTTCTTCCGGCGTATACCCCATAATCCGGCAGAACTGATCATTGACACGTACGATTTTGCCTGTGCGGTCAAACCAGACCAGACCGTGGTTTGTGCTCAGCGCGTCGAGCAGGGCGTCCGCAGGCGGCACAGCGTTTTTTTTGCGATCAGTCTTCTGCGCGAAAAATGGCATAAAAAGCTCCTGATGGTTTCCGGCCTTTTACCCATCAGGAACTTAAAATCTTCTTTATCCCAAACAGCGAATACCGCTTCAGGGATGAAAAACACCGGATGGTCCCGACCGGGTGGTGCCTGCCGGGACCGTCTGTTTATTCTGCGGCTTCTTTGCGCTTTGGCAGTACCCACTCCGCTCTGGGAAAGTGGCAGGTGTACCCGTTCGGAATCCGCTCCAGGTAGTCCTGGTGCTCGGGCTCGGCTTCCCAGAAAGGACCTGCCGCCTCAACTTCTGTCACCACTTTTCCAGGCCAGATTCCAGAGGCTTCCACGTCAGCAATTGTGTCCAGAGCCACCTGTTTCTGCGTTTCGTCCACGTAGTAGATTGCAGAACGGTAGCTGAGACCGACGTCGTTACCCTGCCGGTTCAGCGTGGTAGGGTCGTGAACCTGGAAAAACAGCTCCAGCAGACCCCGATAACTGATCAGCTTGGGATCAAAGATGACCTCGATCCCTTCGGCGTGGGTGCCGTGATTACGGTAAGTCGCGTTGGCCACATCGCCACCGGTATAGCCCACCCGTGTGGAAATCACGCCCGCACGTTTGCGGATCAGATCCTGCATGCCCCAGAAGCATCCGCCTGCCAGTACGGCGCGTTCAGTGCTCATGCGACGTCCTCCACCTGGTTGAGGTATTCGCCATATCCTTCGGCTTCCATATCGTCGCGGTGTACAAACCGCAGAGACGCCGAATTGATGCAGTAGCGCAGGCCGCCCCGATCCGCCGGGCCGTCCGGAAAAACATGGCCAAGATGGCTGTCACCATGGGTCGAGCGGACTTCGGTCCGTATCATGCCTAGGGATGCGTCGCGCAGTTCCTGAACATGGGCAGGTTCGATGGGTTTGGTGAAACTGGGCCAGCCGCAGCCGCTCTCGTATTTGTCGGCCGAGGCAAAGAGTGGCTCGCCCGAAACGATATCCACGTAAATTCCAGGGTCTTTGTTACCAAGCAGCTTGCCCGTGCCCGGGCGTTCGGTGCCGTTCTGTTGAGTGACGCGGTATTCTTCCAGCGACAGTTTCCTGATCGCCTCGTCGGTCTTTTCATATCTGGGCATAAAGGGCTCCCGTTTTCCTTTGTTCTTAAGATAAGAGCGCGCGGCCCGATGAAAAGAGGAAACTATTCCGGAACGGATCACGTGTCTGAGGGGAAACGCGGACTATATGACCCCCAACGGATCAGGAGGCGACGATGAGACGACCTGCAACTGTACTGGCATTCATACTGTCGACGGGAACGGCGCTTGCCGGTGTCGGACCCCACAGCTTTGCGTCTATTGATGGCGGAACGCTTGAAACTGCAGACTGGGCCGGGCAGCCGGTACTGGTGGTGAATACTGCGTCACAGTGTGGTTTTACCGGCCAGTATGATGGCCTGCAGGCGCTCTATGACCGCTACCGCGACGAGGGTCTGGTCGTCATGGCGGTCCCTTCGGATGATTTCAGCCAGGAACTGGACAGCGCCGAAGAGGTCAAGGAATTCTGCGAGCTGAACTTTGCGCTGGATCTGCCGATGGCAGACATCACCCGTGTCAAAGGACGCGATGCGCATCCCTTTTACCGCGAGGTCCGCGAAGAGACCGGTTTCGTGCCGCGCTGGAATTTCAACAAGGTGCTGATTGGTCCGGATGGTGCCGTCGTTGACACGTGGGGGTCACGCACGAAACCTCTCTCGCGTGAGATTACCGGCGCAATTGAGGCTTTGCTCGACGGGTCCTGAATGACAGACTGGCGGCGGGAGGATCCGCGATGCCAGCCGACAAGCCTGATCTCGACACCGCCTACGCGCTGGAGACGCCCGAAGACAACAGGGCGCTCTATGCCGGCTGGGCAGAGACCTATGAAGAGACCTTTGCCCGGGCGATGGATTTCCGGATGCCTGGCCACGTGGCACAAAAGTTTGTGGAAACCGGTGGACAGGGCCCCGTGCTGGATGCGGGCGCAGGCACAGGGCTGCTGGGGCAGGCGCTGCATGATGCCGGCATCCCGGATATCGATGGTCTGGATCTGTCGCCCGAAATGCTGGATGTTGCACGGCGCAAGAACGTCTACCGCGATCTTGTCGTTGGGGATATGACCAGGCCTTTGCCGCTGCCTGATGCCACCTGGTATGGCATCGTCAGTTCGGGTACTTTCACCCACGGTCATGTCGGCCCGGACGCTTTCGACGAGCTGATGCGTGTGGCCGCACCCGGTGCGCTGTTCGTTGTGACCATCAAGACAGAGCTTTTCGACAGCGCAGGTTTTGGCGCCAAATTCGCAGGTTTCGGGGGCAAGATCAAAGGCCTGGAGAGTGTCGAACTGCCAATCTATGGCCCGGCGGCCACCGGCGATCACCGTGATGACAAGGGGCTGGTGGTCAGCTTCCGCAAGTCCTGAGGGTCAGGTATCGTCGCGCCACATCAACCGGGCGCTGCCGCCCTCAAGGCCCGGGCTGATCCCATAGGCAGCGCGATAGCTTTTGGAGAAATGCGACAGGGATCTGAACCCGCAGGTCACACAGACATCAGTGACCGAGAAATCGGTCTGTCGCAGCAGGTCCCGCGCCTTTTCCAGGCGCAGCCGCAGATAGTGCCGTTTGGGGGAATTGCCCACATACCGCGCGAAAAGTCTTTCCAGCTGCCGGGTGGACAGGCCAACAAGACCAGAGATCTCATCAGGTGTCAGCGGGTCCTCTGTGTTGTTCTGCATGATCTGCATGGCGAGCGCCAGTTTCGCGTTGCGTACTCTGGTGCGGGGCTGCAGGGCCATGCGCTGGGCATGATCCGGCAGTCGCGGATCGGTATAAACCATCTGGTCGGCGACCCATGTTGCCAGATCATCGCCGTAGTCCCGCCGGATCCGGTCGAGCATCATGTCCATTGATGCCGCGCCTCCGGCGGTCGTGAAGACCCGCCCATCGACGGAGAAGATGCTGTCCTCCATAATAACGTCCGGCAACACTTCGGTCAGGGCTGCGCGGTACTCCCAGTGGGTCGTGACCCGTTTGCCTGACACCAGACCGGCCAGTGCGAGCACGTAAGTGCCCGATGAAAGCGCGCCATAGTCCATGCCCTTGCGCGTCTCGCGTCGCAGCCAGTTCAGCATTTTGCGGCTGGTTGCCTGCCCTGCATCTTCGCCCGCACAGACGACAATCGTCTCATGGCGGCTCAGTTCATCCAGGGGACCGTCCACACCCACGCAGACGCCATTATAGGCCGGTACCGGCGCGCCGGTTTCTGACAGTATCCGCCACGCGTAATACGGGCCGCCCGAAGGGTAGCGGTTGGCAAGGCTCAGCGCTTCGAGTGCGCAGGAGAAACCCAGCTGCGAAAACCCCGGGATCAGGACAAAGGCATAGGATCTGGCAGCTGGTTCGTCGCGCATCGGTGTGGCGTCCCTTTTGGGTACGCACCAGAATAGCGGCTTTGAGTGGCCCCCAAAACCGCGTTTACGACACAGTTTGTCGCGAAATCTGCACCGCCAGAATTCCCAGCGCGATCACAACCACACCCAGCAGGTCACGCGCGCCCAGCGGTTCGGACAGCAAAAGCGCCGCAACGGCCACACCCAGAAACGGATTGAGAAAGTGGAACGTCGCTGCGCGGGTTGCCCCGATCCGGTTGACCAGCCAGAACCACACGAGTGTCGCTGCAAGGCCCGGAACGAGGGTGGTGTAGGCAAATGCCGCCGCAAGCGTCCAGCTCGGGTTCAGCCGAGGTGTTTCGAATAGAAGCGTCGCGAGCCCGCAGGCAAGGCACCCTACCAGCATCTGCAGGCCGACAATCATCAGAAAATTCCCGCCGGACGTAGCACCCCTTACCGACAGCGTCGCGATGGTAAGGGCAACGACGGCAATCCCGCACAGAACCAGCCCGGTGATATCGACCCCGCCATCGATACGTGCGCCCATGATCATGCCGACCCCGGCCACACCGGCGATCAGGCCCGCAATGCCCAGAGGGCGCAGGCGTTCGCCCAGAAACATCCAGCCCGCAAGTGCCACCAGCAGTGGCATGGTCGAAGCGATGATTGCCGCGACCGACGCCTGGATTGTCTGCATCGCCACAAAGTTCAGTCCCAGATACACCGCATTCTGCAAAACGCCGAACACGATGGTCGCGCGCCACTGTGCCGGTGTCAGCCGCCAGGACTGACCCAGCGCCATCGCGATTCCGACACCCAGCAGGCCCGAGATGGCGTAGCGCAGGGTCAGCGCTGCCATGGGCGAGGCATCAGCAACGATAATTCGGGCGGAGGTGAAGGCAGAGGACCACATGACAGCAAAGGCCAGCCCCATCAGAATTGCGCGGATGTCCATATGGCTGCTGTTTTACCCTGTGGTTGCCGTGCCGCGACCATCGGGGAAATCGCGCAGCGCTGCAAGCGGCATGAGCAGTTGACACGGACCCCGGTCGGGGCGTTCATCGGGGCAATCTGACGGAGAGGCACCATGATCCCACCCGACGTACTGTTTGTCTTTGCAGCAGCCTCGGTTGCGCTGGCCCTGGCACCCGGACCGGACAATATTTTTGTTCTGACGCAGTCTGCGCTCAGCGGCCGGATGGCGGGCGTGCTGGTGACCCTTGGCCTGGCAACCGGCGTGATGGTGCATACAACCCTCGTAGCGCTGGGCGTTGCGGTGATCTTCCAGACCTCACAGGCAGCATTTACCGCTCTCAAGATTGCAGGGGCCGGGTATCTTCTGTGGCTTGCATGGAAGTCATTTCGCGCAGGTGCCGCGGATGTGGCGGGCAGGGGCGTGCGGCGTCTCCCCGCAAGCCAGCTCTACACTCGTGGGGTGATCATGAACCTGACTAACCCCAAAGTAGCGATCTTTTTCCTCGCATTCCTGCCGCAGTTTGCGGACCCGGCGCGGGGGTCGGTCACTGTGCAGATTTTTCTGTTCGGTGCGGTCTTTGCTCTGTGTGCGCTTGTGATCTTCAGCGCGGTTGCCTGGGCGGCCGGGTTCCTCGGCCAGTGGCTCGGGGCAAGCCCTCGCGCGCAGGTCGCACTGAACCGGATCGCAGGAATTGTCTTTGCGGGCCTCGCGCTGCGGCTGCTGACCGCTCAGCGCTGATCTGCTGACATCGTCGCTTTTTTGGCGTCAATGCCGCGATGGATAACTGCCCGGCCCGGGGTAGCCACAGATTTCAGCCCTGCCGGTCAGGCGTGATGTGCAGATCCCGAAGGGAATATCTGTTGAGGTGCGGCCTGGCGGAACTTACCCATACAAAGCAGCCCTCCTGTCATGGGCTGATTTCCGGAAAGGACAGAACCTTATGATTGCATATGTCACCGTAGGAGCAGATGACATCGCCCGGGCGGAACAGTTCTACTCTGCTATACTGCCTGTTCTTGGTTACAGGCTGGAAAAGTACCATGGCGACCTGAGTTACATACCGTCCGTACAGCCTGACCAGATTTCAGCTTCACCGGATTTCTATGTCAAATCGCCGTTTAACGGTGGTCCCGCGAGCGCCGGAAACGGGGCAATGGTTGCTTTTGAGGTCAGCAGTCAGAAACAGGTCCGCGAGCTTCATGCAGCGGCGGTGGCAGCCGGCGGCTCAGACGACGGGCAGCCGGGCTTTCGTGCATCGTATGGACCTCAGTTTTATGTGGGCTATCTGCGCGACCCTCAGGGCAACAAAATCGCGCTGTTCTCTGACAATCCGGATGAACCGGGGCGGGACGGTTAACACCGCGTTCAACCACGCCCCGGATATTGTCTTCAGCAACAGGCGGAAGGAAAGGCCGCCTGTTCGCAGGGAAAGGAGCAGCTCTATGGCATCGGCCCGTTTTTTATTCTCTGGACGAAATTGTAAATCATGATGCTGCCCAGCAGGGCGATCAGGATCCACATAAGAATGCCCGGCCAGACCGCGCGCGGGTCGCAGAAACTGAGCACCAGCAGCGTGGCGACAAGCACCAGGTTGCCGATCCACACCAGCCCGATGGTCAGGAAGCGAAACGCGATACGATCGACGATACCGCTGTAGAAAGACCGCCAGGTCAGAAGTACAACAATTGCGAAAAGTGCCATGGCTGCCAGTGTAATCGCCGCGCGGTTGGGGCAGGAAAAGTCGCACACCCGGCTGACGGGCCCCTCGAAACTGGCCAGCAGAGGTGGCAGACGCGGTGTGTTGAAATGCCTGGCAATGATACCTGCAATGGCCGCCGTCTCGACACCCGCCGGGTCCGGCACCGGCCAGAAACCCACACCCGAGAAGTTGTCCTTGAAATAGACCACGTCATCCTCAAACTGTGAGAAGGGCGCAGGCGTGCGCGTATCGACCGCGTTTGCCTTGACCGATGTCAGGACAAATTCATGCCCCCCCGGGGGCAGCACCGGTATGATGCTGCGCAGCACGCTGGCGCGCAACTCGCCCTGAAACAAACCCTGTTCCATGCGGTAGCGCAGGCCCTTCTTGGCGTCTGTGGTGGGGCGCTCGAGAAAGAGCAGAATTTTGTCGATAATCCTCGTGGTTTCACGGCCAAGGTCTCTGGGGCCATCCGTCTGCGAGGTGTCTGCATTCTCGTCAGCAAGTACCAGTGGGCTGGGTATCAGCAATTCATAGAGTTCATCAAAGAGCGGCTGGTCGAGACTTTCACCGACGAGCGGGAAGTCAAACGCCACATTGATGCGCAGACGGTCCCGGTTCGGCAGCGCTTCGTACAGATCCTTGACGATGCTGATGAGGATTTTCATTTCATCCCCGCCCAGATCGTTGCCCTGATAACCGTGGAAAATGAGCGTCACACCATCGGGCTGAACCGGATCAAAGAGCGTCGGGACAGCGTCCCGGATATGTCCGAGTTCATAACTCTCGAACCGTTCGAAAGGGGCCATTTCGGTGGCAATGTCGTCGATCACATCCTCGATTGTCGCATCGTCCCACTGTGTCCAGTCCCGCAGATCAAACGCGAGGTCTGCGCGCGCCCGGAACTGGTGTGCTGAATTCACAAAGTCACGTTTCGCTGCCCGCCACTGTTCGCGGTTGCGCAGGGTCACCCGGGTACTGCCCGCATCCGAGAACTCCAGCCCGTAAAATGCGACCTGCCCTGTGAGGCTGAAATCGATCTGCGTTCGGGCCGGTGGCGCGGGTGGTGCATCTTCTCCGTCCGCGCCCGCCGCGGGTTCTGTACCTGCACGTACGGGCGTCGGCGCAAACCAGAACGGGTAAAAGCCGTATACCTGCAGATCTGCTTCGCGTCGTTCCGGGACACATTTACAGTCCGGCACCGCAAAATCGCCGAACACCCGGGTAATCTCGGGATCCGTGATGTTTTTCTGCGCCTTCTGGATAATGCGTTCTGTCACGAACTGGGAAAATGGCACCTGGCCGTCGATCACCGGAATATTGGCAAGCGCTTCCTCGAACAGCCGATAGCTGGGGTAAGCAACGCCGTTCAGTGTCCGGAGCCGGTCGGGCAGATCCTGCGCGGTGGCGTCGGCAACAGCCGCTCGCACATAGGGCAAAGCCAGAATTTCGTCGCGCAGAGCAGGTGTAAGAGACCATTCCGACGATACGGCGGGTTCTATGATCGCAATCTGGGTGTCGACGGTGCGCGCCACCTGTCGGGCGGCGGTCGCCTCAAGTGCTGAGCGTACCTGGGCCCGCATCAGCTCGGGCACGGTAGCATCGGCAATCGGTGTGGATTTGATGGCGTCCGACAGTTCGGGGTTGTCGATGGCGCTTTCCACAGCGTCGTCTGTAGCCTCGGTCACCGTGATCTTTGGAGTCGGATCGGGCGCGCCCTCTTCTTCATCCTCCAGTTCGATCAGCGCCGTATCCGTGGGCGGCGGTACGGGCTCGGAGGCGGCAGCCAGGGTGTCGGCGGCGGCGGTGATCTCCTCTCCGACCAGAGCTTCCTGTGCGCTGACGAGACCTGCGCGGATGCGGTTTACCAGCTCTGCGCGTGTCGGAGTGCGGGCGGGGGCCAGCTCTGTCAGTACGGGGACTGCAGTCTCAAGCTCTGCGCGTGCCAGCAGGGCGTCAGTCGCATCCGGTTTCAGCAGGAAAGTCAGCGGCAGAGTCTCAGGCCCGGTGACCAGCTCTTCGATCTCGGCCAGTACGCAGTCGTCAAGGTCGCTCGCCAGTGCCGGCCGCAACTGGCGCCAGAGCGCCTGTGGACTGTCAAAACCACCGTTCTCCCCGGCAAAAGCGTCCAGCTTGGGAGACAGGGAGACGAAAAATTCGAGCGATGCAATGTCTTCATCGTTGAGCGCATACCAGGTAAGCGTCTGTTCCTGCGGGCGTGGCGAGCAGGGGCCACCTGTGTACACGGTAGAACCATCGCCGCCTTCGTTCTGTGCGTTGTAGTCATCAATCAGGGTGAGCACCGCAGGCAGCGTCCCTGCGAGACGGCGCAGGCGTTTTCTGGTGCCCTCGTCTTCCTGTGTGTCACCTGCCGCGATCCAGCCGAGGAAATCGTCACTCTGCAGCACACGCAGAGCGCCGACGCGGCTGGAACCCAGACGGCCCAGACGCTCCATGGCCTGTTGCCAGGCGTCGATACCTCCGGCGACGGGCAACATCGCACAGATGTCGGCCTCGGTTTTGTCCTTGAAGAGCCTGGTCAGGGTGGCAAGTGCCCGCGCTCCGTCGGGGTATTGTGCCAGCGCACCCCCCGGATCTTCGCAGGTGAAGGTTACAGCACTCCGTCCCAGTGCAAGGGTCTTCATTGCTGTGGTACCTGCAAGCCGCAGACCCAGTGTGCTGCGTGCCAGGGCATCGCCACCGGCCGTGAGATCAAGTTCAAAGAGCTGCTCTGACCAGCCTGGGAAATTTTGCTGCAGGCGTGCATACTGCACCGCCAGTTGCAGCGTCGAGCGCACGTCATCCAGCCCCGCCGGGCGCGGTACATCCTCGCAAAGCTGTTGCAGTTTCTGACGCGTATAGGTGCCAAGCCGTCCGTCTGTCAGCAGGGCGTTATTGTCATTGTAGGCTGTTCGCAGACCCAGCTGAACTTCGCCGATACTCGCGGGAACCAGTTTGTCCTCTGTCAGGTCCATCAGGTCGCTGCAGGCGGCAGCGAGGACTGTACTCATCGAAAAATACAGGATTATTGCAGACAGAAAACGGCTGAGACGGGTCATGACGTGCGTCCTTCTTTGCGCATTTCAGCGGTAACGGCGGATTTGATATCTTCTGCGGCAACGGAAGATGCGCCGCGTCGCAGCGCGCCCACGGCCGCATGGCGCACCACATTGGTGATGGCCGCACCGGACAGATCATGGGTGCGCGCGAGTGCCCTGAGGTCGATGTCCTCCGCAACGGGCACACCAGAAAGGGTGTTTTGCCACAGCTGAAGTCTTTCGGGTACGGTCGGCCGGGCAAACCCGATGGCACTCTGGAACCTCCGGAAGAAGGCATCATCTATGTTGCTGCGCAGGTTACTCGCAAGGATCACAAGGCTCTGGCACTCCTCAATGCGCTGCAGCAGGTAAGAGACTTCCTGGTTTGCGTGACGGTCATTTGATGATGCAGTTGCCGTGCGGGTGCCAAAGAGCGCGTCGGCCTCATCAAAAAACAGAATCCAGTCCCGTTCAGCGGCCATGTCGAAAATCAGACCGAGGTTCTTTTCCGTTTCGCCAATATATTTGGATACAACCATCGACAGGTCGACGCGGTAAACATCGAGACCTGTGCGCTGACCCAGCAGGGTTGCTGTCAGTGTCTTGCCTGTGCCCGGGGGGCCGTAGAAAAGCGCCTTGTAGCCTCTCCCGAACTGTCGTTCGAGCCCCCAGTCCTGCAGGATCGTATCGCGGTTTTCGAGCCATGCGAGGATGTGCTGCAACTGGTCCCGCACGCCGGCGGGCAGAATGAGGTCCTCCCAGCCGAGTTTCGTCGTCAGCCGTCTGGCGGGAAAATTCGGCGAGAAATCGGGCCGGGGTGGTTTCCCGTCACAGAGTGCGACAACGCGGTGTACCGGGATGTCGAGGCGGCTGACGTGGGAGGGCGGTGTCTGGGTGAGCGTGACGCCCGCACTGACCCGCAGCGGATTATCAGGTTCAAACAGCCGCATGGCGGCGATCCGTGCGGCAGTATCCGTGCCCGCGATCAGAAAGAGCGCCGTTTCAACCGAGGGCACAAAGGCGGTACCCGCGTCCGGGTGCCCGCCAAACTGCGAAAATGCGCGGTCAATGGCAGAGTTTTTCACATAGAACGGGTCGAGTACTGCTGAGTTGACATGCGGGGCGACGGCCAGGGCCAGCACCAGCCGCGCCGTAGCATTCATGCCAGTGCGCGCGATCAGATCACCCAGTGCAGTTCCCCGTGGCTGCTCTGGTGCAGGCGGCACAGTGAAAGGTGCCGTCGTGCCATCGAAGAAATGTCCCAGGCGGGCTTCGATCACCTGTTCAAGCCAGCGGATCTCATGCGAGACAGCATCGGCATGTGTTGCCTGTGCTGTGCCGGGAGGGGAGGAGTCATTCATCGCTGTCCTCCCGCCAGGTCACATGACAGGGCAGAGGCATCCACGGCAGAGTTACCGGCCCCGGACTCCAGGGCAGGCTGTCGAGAAGCATGTCGAACGGGCCGGGCGTGACCCGCAGATGCGCACCGGTGGCATCGAGCCGCAGCGTACCGGCGCGGCGCAGGAATGCTTCGCGCAACCCGTCCGGAGACGTAGCCCCCAGCCGGGACCATCTTTCAATCACCGAGCGCAACAACCCATCCATCAGAGCATCGGCATCAGCATCGGGTTTGGTTGGAAGGGGCAGCGGAGCCGCCGGATCGACCCCCAGCAGGATATTGTGCAGCGGGTCGGGCGCGGGCACGGTCGTGTCCGGAGTGCCGGCAAGAGCCAGCAGAAGACCACGCGCAAGCGGCAGATCACCGGTTTCCAAGGCGCGCCCCTGTCGTTCTATGCCCGTCCGGTCAAACAGCAATGCATAGAACGGATGCAGCAGCACCAGTCCGGCCGTTTCAGAAACCAGCAGCGTTTCACCGTCCGTTTCGTTTGTCGCCTGAGCGGGTATCGCGACGGGCCGTGCACTTTCCTGGCCAGAGGGTGCGGCAGTGTCCGGGGTGCTGGTCAAAAGTGTTTCCAGCGCAGCCCGTGTCTGTCGATGCAGCCCGGTGGCGTCCGGACCCGGAGCAGTACCAAGGCGCGCGGAGACCGTGCGCAGGGCAAGAGTCCGGCGGTTCTCATCAGGCTCCAGCTGCGCAAGCAGATCGTCCAGTCGACGGCTCAGCGGCAAACCGGGCGGAGGCGCGCTTGTCGCATTGTGCAACAGGGCGCACATGACCGCAAAACGCGACTGCGGGTCGTCGTGCGCACGGCCCGGCCAGAGCTGTTCCACGAGGCGCAAGGCTGCCACCACAGTGCTGTCAGATGCGGGCAGTGTGACTCTGGCGATCTGTTCAAGCTGACTGATGAGTTCCTCGTCGGTGCGTTCTGTGCTTTCAGGTTCGTCGGCTGTAACAGGTACTTTCCGCGTCGCGGCACGATAACCCGGCGTATCCGGAACGTGTCCGTCCCGTGTCGCAACCGGTTGGGTGATATGATCTTCTGTGCTGTTTTCGCTGGCGAGGGCCCCGGTGCCGGAACGTGACACTGCAGTCTCCGACACTGCGCCGTGCGCTCGTACCGGGGTTTTGGCATCCGGGTTTTTACGATCAGAAAAATGCGCCTCAGCTGTTGCGATCCTGAGGTCGTCCGAACGCCCCGAAGTGGTATCCTGTTCCCCTGCCCGTGTTAAATCCTGATCTGGCGGATCAGATGCTTCGTCAGAAACATACGGATTCGTATGTTTCTTGCTCTTTTGTCCTGGCTGTTCAGCAGGTGCAGCACGCTGGATTGTTGTGTCTTCGCCGGCGTTCTGGCGTGCACCGGAAATTTCCCGATCCTCGTGGTCATGCACTGATCGGTGCGTGTGGTTATCCCAAACGTCGGATGAACCTTCCCGGGTCGACGGTATGTCGCCTGAATTTTCATGGTTGTTGCCCCGGGCCGCATCCGCCTCACGGCCGGATTCCCCGCCCACGGGCAGGGTCAGGGAACGCCCGGAAACCTGCGTTTGCGCATTGGCAGCGCCGAGAACGCGCAGTATTTCGCTCCGGGTCAGTCCAGCGATGCGCAGGACTTCGGTCAACGGGTCGATCGCCAGGGCGTCCGGTGTTTCACCGGCATCCGGATCATCTGCATCTTCCACCGCCAGACTGGCAAGGTCGTTGAAACGGGCGTTTTCAGTCGTGAAGCCTGTTTCGGGTTCGGCGCGGGCAAGTTTTTCGAAATCGAGTGTCCTGTCTGCAAGAAGCAGCAGCGTGGCTTTGCGGAGAGCTTCGGCCGGGTGATCGGCTTCTTCGGACAGGTCGCTCAGTCGGTCCCTCAGCAATCTGGCTGCCGGCGACAGAAGTCCGTGCGCAAGAACCAGGAGTTCCGGTGTATCAAGCAGGGCCAGCGATGCCGTGAATGCATCCGGTTCTGACGCCTGAAAAGCACGCAGCGTTTCGGAATCAAGATCGTTTCCGCGCAGCATCGCCGTGTGGTCAGACGCGGGGTCAGAAAATTGTCTGTTCCGGGAAGAGAGCGCGGTCAGCGGATCCGGAGCGACACGGCCGCTTTTGCCAGCATTCCGGATTTCCGGGTTTTCTTGCAGCGGGTTTGAGACGCGTTTTGTGTCTGTGTCATTATTCGCGGAGCGCCGGCGGCTCTCATCGCCCGGAACGTCCCATGGAGAGCCATCCGCGGCCTGACTCAGCTTGCCCGAGGCTTGTCGCCCGTGCGCATCGGACAAGCTCCCTCCATTGCGCTCGGAAGGTGTGGCAGCATTTCCTGTGGCCGGGGGTGCAGTACTGACCACAGGCAGCAACGTTATCAGCCGGGCGATCAGACGCGATGCCGTTTTCTGTGCGTCTTCCCGGCTCGTTCCGCGATGAACCAGACCTTCGATGATGCGCTTTTCTGCGAACTTGAGGTCAGTCAGTTTGTCTGCACTCAGGATGTTCTGCCAGTCGATACTGTCAGAGACAGTCCGGCCCTTTAACCGTTGACCCGGCAGAGATGTGGAAAGCGCTTTGTCCGCCAGACGGCGCAGTAACACAGACACACCAGCGGAAGTTTTAGCCAGACGGTCGATCTCGTCAGCAAACAAAGTACCTTCATCAGAGTTCCCCGGCACTCTTTCGGACCCGAAAGTTGGATCAGGCACATCTGCCCGGGTATCTGACGGGATCACGCTTTTTCTTTCGCGATCAGCAGTGTCCAGAACACTGATCAGCTCGGACTGCAAAGCCGGGTCGGTTGCGAGCGGGGAAAGTCCGGCGATGCGCAGGGCAGCTAGTGCACCGGCCTCTTCCGGATACTCTTCCAAACGCAAGCGTATGGTTTCCTGAGAAGGCGTGGCCCCGAAGCGATTTGCCCAGTCAAAAAATCCCCGGGCCCGGGCGATGAGAACGTTGTGGCGTGCATCGTCCCAGCCGACCGGCGTTGACCGATTATCGCTGGGCGCAGAGACAACCGGTGAGGCCGAGGACACCGGCGATGCCAGTTTTTTCTCGGAAGGCGAAGCCTGTTCAGGATCTGCATTGAGAAACCGGCTGAGCGCGGCCTCCAGTTTATGCGCCAGAATCCAGCGAACTTCAGACCACACAGGATCATCAGGCCAGTCGCCCAGATCAATGTCAATCTGTGGCGCATAAAGCGTCACCTCAGACCAGCGGGGGTGGTCGAGCACCTCTGACAATGCAGGCAGTATTTCCTTACGGACTGCCGCCAGAAGTTGCTCTGGCGATGAAAGCGGACCCTGTGCGGCAGTAATCTCAAAGGCTGCATCGACCGATGCAATGACCGCGTTCACCTGTTGAGGGGGTGATATGGGAGCGGCAGACGGCATCAGGCGACCTGCTCTGTATCGGATGCCTGTTCCGGTTCTGCGGAATTGGGGCTGTCCCTGTCCGCATCGGTTCTTTCACTGGCGTCAAAGTCCTGCCAGTGGACGCGGACATGGATATGCGCCGGTGCGAGCTGCGCGACCAGACCTTCGACATAGTTACGAAAGCTCTGCATCGCGCAACGCGCTGTCCAGCCGGGCAGCATCAGATCAGCGGTATGCGCGCTGCCACTGCCATCCTCTTCCAGTATAATCCGCTCCGACAGATGGGCGGCCTCGGATGCACGATGCAGGTAATTCCACGTCGCACGCAGGCGCGCCACCGTTTCCATCGCTTCGTCCTTGTCTCTGATAACCGCACAACGCTGCAGGCCCGTGCCATTGCCAGGGTCATACAGGACCTGCCAGCTGCCACCGGGATACGGGACGATGGCAAGGCTGTCTGCGTCTGCAAGCCGCCGGAAATCCGCGCTGCACAATGCCCCGTCTGTGACAAAAGGCGACAGTTCCGCAAGGCGCTCCGGTGAGAGCCGTTCCGCATGGTCCCTCAGAGGCACGAGCATATCGAAAGGGTTGAGGGCACCAACCATGATGATCCGGTCATCGTCCTGTGCAACCGGGTCAGCGGAATCATCAAGATGCAGACCAAACCGGCGCAGCACCGAAGTCTGATCGCTGTTCTCGGTCAGGTTCAGGTCGGCCAGAATGGCAAGTTCAGCAAGAAATCCACCCGGCCCTTCGGGCCCCGGACCTGTCGCCCGTGCACTGTTCAGCCAGGGCAGGGCAAAGAGATATTCCAGCCGCCATTCAATCGCAAACCGGTGCCGGGCGCGAACTGACATATAGTGATGCAGTCCACTGTGACGCGTGGCAGGCATTTCGGCACCCTGGAGCGCAATGAGGTAATCCAGCAGTTTCACGCGCATCCTGTGTGCCACCGGATCATCTGTCTTCTGATGCGGCCGGGCCGTGAATATCCGGGGCAGGGCATCCAGATCCGCGATCATGTCGCGCAGAACACCGTCGATCGCCTCCCGATATTCCGAAATCAGATCACCTGGGTCGTGCATTGAATAACCCTCGGCGCGGTACAGCCCGGGCAAAAGGCTGTCCACGTGTGACTGACCAAACTGCCGCCGCCTGCCGGGCCGCATGACATCCCAGTCCGGACCGTCGACATGGTGCACTGCAGCAGCAATCGTTTCTGCAGCAATGCGGTTGTACTCTTCGCGGATACGCGCCGGGTCAAGCGCCACCGCCGCGCCGTTCAGCGTCAGTGTCAGCCCGATCTGGTCGCGTGTCCGGGGCAGGACAGAGCGGTAGAAAACGGCGTCGCCGGCTGCGGGCATTTCCCGTGTGCCGGGCTGTCGCAGGCTGAACGCGCCGATATCCCGAACGCCGGGCAGTGCACGCAGATCATTGAGGTGCTCGCTGATGTCTCCGGGCTTGCCGACATCGGACCGCGCCGGTGCGAGCAGCCTCTCCGGCGCTTCCCAGACATCCGCACGCCGGGCCGCGTGATCTGCACGGGACGCGCCGCTGAGGATATCGGACACCTGATGATAGAGAGCCGCGGCCACTGTCTCAGGCAGGGCGGCCTCTGTGATTTCGACCTCACCGTGCAAAACAACCCGCAGGGGTCGGGCAATCACCACTGACCCCAGATCGGTACAGAGTGGTCGGGCGCGTCTGAACAAAGCGCGGAAAGTGCCGACAGCGTCCACGCCGGCGTCTTCCTCGCCAGAGGGAACCAGTATGACGTCCAGTCTTCCAGGTCTCGCGGGATCATGCGGCGCGATAACGACCCGTTCGATACCGGGGCATGTCCCTATCCATGTCTGCAGATCCTCGCGGCGGACCGGCATGCTGCCCAGCACTTTGCGCGGGCGGAACAGCGCAAGATCGTGAAAACAGAAGTGCCCGCGCGGATTGGTCAGCAGATCGCGCACCGGCAGCCCGGCCTGCCACGCCACCTGGCTGAGCGCAAAACAGGTCTGTTCGAGCAGCGTTACGCCCGGATCATGCAGGTTGTAATCCGTCCAGATATCGCCGGAGGCTTCTTGTGCATATTCAACGGCCGCGCGCCGCAGATCAGCAAAGGCAGTGAGGGGATCAGGCGACCTGGTCACAGCAGCCCCGCATCGCGATCACTGTCTTCACGTGCGCCGGTCATCATACTGTCAAACCAAAGCTGGGTCAGGTAGTAGCGCACCACTTTGCCTTCGCCGAAATTCGCATTGGTGCGCAGCTGCAGCCGGAAGTGGTGTTGCTGTGTGTCTGCAACCCAGCGCAGGCGCAGCCGGTCCGCATAGGAGCCATACATCGCCGTCTGCGTTTTGATAGAACGACGCCGGAACAGCCAGTTCAGGATGGGGTTGCGCGGATGATAGGCATTCATGGCGATGGCGTGCATCATTGAATATCGCCCCTTGCGCGGCTCACCCCCCGTACCAGCGGTGACCTCAAAACACTGACAGCCGGTCAGCGGTTGGGTGATGTCGTGCCATTTGCCATCCGCTCTGACATGCGGAATGCGGTGGCTGGTCACCCCGATCCTGCCACGCATCCGTGCCACACCATCGACATCGAGGCGCCAGTCCGGTGCTTCGTGTGCAACCCCGACGCGCCCGTCCCGCGTGATACTGAGCCCCGCCGGGCCCGGTCCGTCGGCGGTGTTTTCTTCCTCTGCAGCGCCTGGCGCGAACTCGAGCGCTGACTTGCCCTGGTCCGGCCGGAAATGCAGTGCGCCGGGCGCATCACCGTGTTCCAGCACCCAGGACGGTTTGGGTGTTCCCAGACCCTGATACAGGCTTAGAACACGCAGGGAGGAACCAACCGAGTTCAGCCGCAACCCGTCTGCGTCCGTTTTGGCAAAGCCGTCATCAACCTGATTAACGGTGCTGTCGATCAGGTCCCGGTATTCAGCCGCCGTGGGCAGAGCGCCGCTGCGGAAAAAGGATTTGAGAGTAGCGCGATCTTGTTTTGTCACGGGATATTCCTCTGGCCGACGATGAGCATGTCGCCGACAGTCAGGTTGCCGATGCCGGCAGCTGAGGGGGCTTCATCATCAATTTCTGGCAGGATTGTCAGGATATGGTCCGCCGTCGACAGCGGCAGGCTCCATGGAAATCTGGGGGTCAGCACAGGGCCATAGGTGCCGCCGCGCGGGTCGTTTACCTCCTGAGCCGTGTCCAGAAGCTGATAGCTCCGGGCATCATCACCCACGAGGTGCAGAACAGAAAAATCGGTGATGTCATCGACATATGGCAGTGCTGCGATATGGGCGCGCAGCATGTGTACGTTCAGCGACCAGCCGAAGCGCGCAAGAGAATCGTCGGCAGTCCAGACAGAGAGGTACCGGGCCAGGTCGCGACGCAGCATCTGCGCCATCGCCCCGTTTTCACGATCTGCGGTGACCGAAAGCTTGGCACGTACCTGCAGCCGTTCAAAGGTTGGATTAACAACATCCAGCTGCGCCTCTTCACTCACATAGTCGCTCAGCCAGTCACGGATGCGTTCAAGGGTGGCCACGTCAAACAGGGCGGGCGCAGGCGTATGCAGTGCAGGATCTGCTGTGGGTTTCCGGGTCACAACCAGAGTGACAGTTCCCGGAGCAGGCGCCGGAGTTTTCCGGCTGAGATGCGGCAGACATTTTGCCATCCAGACCTCAGGGAATTTTTCGAGCACCATCCGCTCCATGTCCCAGGGGCGCACACCGCGACGACGGTGACGCAGCCTTTCGCCCACGCGGGCGGTAAACGCATCGGGAGGTTCCGGCGGTCGTATTTCCGCGGGTGTCACGATTTCGGACGGCGGAGAGAGGCCCGGCTGCGCCTGAGAAAAGGACCATGTGCGTGGTGTTCCATGGTTCTTCCAGGTGTCATCACGCCTGCAGACCCAGACACCGTTGACGGAAACCCTGCTCAGCGCGGGGAAGATTTCGAGGTGTGGGCGCGTTGCTACGGCGGCCAGCCAGACACCGCCAGCGGGCATTTCGGGCGAATGATCCGTTGCATCGTCGGGCAGGTCGATCACCACAAGGCCGGACCGCATCAGCCCGGCGGTGGTATCAGAGGAAAGTGCCGTTTCCGGCAGGTCGGCCCATCCGTGCGCGGACAGGTATTTCCACCGTATCGGGTTTGCATCAGGCACCAGGCGCAGATGCCCCGACTGGGCCATATCGAAGGCCAGTGTTACGGGGCCGGTGGCATCAGCACCCGTCAGCTGAAAGGCCACATGTCCATAACCCATACGTTCGGGAAACAGCCGGATGCCGCGCAACATACGCTGTGGAAAGACCCCGACACGGCCAAAAGGCCCGACCTGGTGTACTGTTTCCCCAGGACGGGCGGTGTCCGGAGCATTCAGCTCGATCGTCGCTTCTGCGGTGTATGCCAGTGAGAAACGGCTGATTTCGGGCACATAGGGCGCTGGTGGAATTTTCCGGGTGCCCAGCGGGAGAAGACGCGGGCGCATCGCGTTCACGAGGGCAACCGGATACTGCCCTGCCAGAAAACCATCGGCCGTGCCGGCAAGCCGCATCCGAATCATGCCTGCACGTACGGTCTGGCGTGACTGGTATTCGGCTGCTGTCACGACGCCCGTCGCGGGGATAGAGTGGCCGGACACCTGTCCGGTGAATTCCCACGCCGGCAGCAGCGCACCCGTGACGCCCTCGGTCTGAAACAGCGGAAGCGGTGCATCGCTGACCGGCTTCCATCCGTCCCCGCTGAGATATTCGACGGTCAGTTCAGGCGCAGGCACCTCTATGTTACGACCATATGCTTCATAGTGGGCGTCAAAGCCACCAAGCGGATCGGGCATACCGCTCCAGCTGAGGCTGATACTGACCCGGGTGACCGGCTTACGTCCCATTTCAGCGCAACCTACCTGGAAGGTCGCGCCATCGCGGGGTCGAGGGCCAAAAGGTCTGAACGTCTGATCGGTCACGACGGGCCCGGTGTCCGAAAAAGCAGCCAGCCTCCGCAGACCGGTGACCTGCGTGCGTATCGCGACGGTTTCGATCGTGTAGCTCTCGAAGAACGAAACCGGGCAAAGCCGCGAGTCGGTGGCGTACCGCAGGGCCAGCACAGGGGCATGCTCCGGACCGGTCAGCGCCGGTGCGCTTTCGTCATAGCGCAGGCTCAGCGTGATGCCTCCAGCGGCCTGGGCATGCCGGATCGGCAGAACCTGCATGATGTCCGGTCGCAGAGGGCCATCTTCGGTGGTGACTGTGATGTCAAAAGCGTCGCCGAGCAGGCTCTGAAACACATCTTCGGGCGGGTAGTCGATTGTACCGTCGGGTTTCTGGGAGAAAGCCGCAAAGATCATCGAGCTCTGGCCGTGGTCTGTATCGGTTTCCGTGCTGCGTCCTGTAAGCTCGGGGCGAAACCGCTGCACCAGTGCATAGATCTGGTCCCAGTAGTCACCTGCCGGAAAGTCATACTGCTCGATGAGCGACAGCGTCACAATGCGCCCCAGCAGGAGGCGCAGTTGTCCTGGTCTTTCAACCCGGTTCATCAGATAGCGATAGACAAGTGACAGGGAGGTCGTCTGGTTCGTTTCAGCAGCGAATTCTGTCACCCCGTGCGTCAGCTCTTCAGCGGCGGTTTCCGTTTTTCCTGTGCAGAACGCCCTGACCAGCGCAGTATCTGCCGCGAGCGCAAGCCGGACTTCCGGATCTGCCCATTCGGGTGTTGTGGTCAGGTTCCGCCGCAGGTCTGGTATTACGCTCGCCCGTACCGAGGCCTTTCGCCGCTCGGCGCGCTCTCTGATCTCGGCGCGTGTCAGGGGCCGGGATCCGGCGGGCAGGTTTGAGGCCCGCCTCATGTGCAGGGTGACTTCTATCCGCCGGGTCCCCTCCGCCAGCGAAAGCACAGGCGAGGCAATATCGAGGCCAGTGTCGAGTGGCAGTTCGGATCCGCTGGCAAACAACGTCGATCCATCGGGCCGAGGGTCAGCGCCGATGCGTGCGGCACGCAGGCCGGTGATCCCTGCCAGAGCACGATTGTAGGAGATATCCGGGTTCGTCTCGTAACTCAGCACGCAGATGTCGCTGATCCGTGCGGTGCTGAGTGGCACAGCGGCTTCTGTACTGAACTGTTGTACAGTACCGTCCGGTAACAGCGCCTCCAGACCTGCACCCTGCTTCAGAACGCCCGGCCGCGGGACCTTGCCGAGATCCAGGAGAACCATCTCCGGACTGGCATCTGCAGGTTTCTGCCCGATAATGTCGCGATAGTAGTGTTGGGTGTGCCGTGCGGGCAGCTGATTGATCACCGCATCCACGTGGCCTGCTGTCCGCAATTCGGCTATCAGCAGGCCGAGGCCCGGATCTATTCCGCCGGACACAATCCTTGCATCAAAGGCTTTGCGGGCCATGGGCTGCAGTGCGCTGACGGCGTTGCGCAGAATGGTGTGGATGGCACGCAGCCGTTCGCGCGTAGCGCGCGCAGCGGCCAGAGCGCCGGCCGACCGCTCAGCCTCGCGCACAGTCCTGTGCTCGCCCGCGCGGCGCAGCACCACGGATGGCTGCACTCCGGCAAGTGACTGAACAAGTGTCGTCAGAGCGACTTCCTTATCCATCTGCTCAAGCTGGCGCGAGAAAACGACCGGCTTTTGCAACCTTATGCGGCGGAGCCATCCGTCTAGTCGTGCGGCGAGTGCACTGATCTGCGACAGCGCGCTGGCAGGTTCCTGCTCGAGTGCCTCGGCAAATTCAAAGCCCGCATCGTCTGCCCTGAAGGAAAGCAGCTGTGCGTAGAGCCATGCGGGTTCATTCTGAAAAAGCCGCGCCCATGGTCCCGCCCGGCGATCTTCTGACGCTACGGCAACATCTGCTGCGCCCAGACGCTCGCCCGCCGCAGCAAAAGCCTGTGCAAGGTCGTCCGGGCGCACCTCGAACCGGCGTGGCGCGAGTGGACGGGGCAGGCGCCGCGTGGCCAGTGAGCCGGGTGTCACCCTGATATCCTGCCAGCGGTGGCTCATATCATTCGGCCTCCGCATCGTCTTCGGCTGCCGGGGGCAGGTCTGACAGGAAAACACCCGTCAGGGTTCCCGCGTCGCTCTCGATCAGGAACGTCCCACCGGCAGAAACAGGCGGTGCGGGGCGTTCTTCGGGCGCGAACTGTGCGGACTCAAAAACTGCCCGGAAAGGCACGGCGTCACGCCCCGTTTTAAAGGGCGGCAGTAGCGGGCCATCGCCGTCCTGCACGGAAACCACGCCTTTGCCGCTGCTGACGAACCGTCCGCCGCACTGAAACAGGTTGGTCCACGTCAGTCTGTCAAATGGCAGATCTGCGTCAAATCCACTGGCTGCAAAAGCACCCCGGCCTGAACCGTACCCCGCCTGAAGTGAAAAACGGCCCCTGGCCTTTGTGACAGTAACACCGCCGTCGGTATCAGGGGTGATCAGTTCCAGCGCAATTGGCCCCGAAAAGGTCACCGAGCCGGTCGATGGAATTTCCACCTCGGCCGCACCCGGCCCGATGACCATCGGCCCGCTGAAAGCCAGATCAAAAATATTGTAGGAAACATCATAGACGTTGGGCAGCGCGCCGGTTGTGCCAAACCCGCCACGTTCGGTTGCATCCGCCTTGCGCGACCCAACACCCGGCGTGCTGTCGCCGGGCCGGTCCTCGACCTGCGCAGACCGGTCAATAAAGGAAAACCGTGGCGCAAGTCCCAGGGTCGAACTGCTCCCGATCAGCAGAACGGTATCATAGTCATAGCCTGCGGTAGCGGACCGGCGCAGAAGCGAGCCCGCCATTTCCTTGTCATCAGCGTCTTCTGCCAGGCAGGGTCCGGCAGCCGGGGCGATACCGATAATACGTGTCGTCTCGGTCGACCGCAGAAATTCGGGCAGGGCCAGTTCCGGCAGCTCAGGCAGCGGTATTTCTTCCAGCACTGAACAGCTGCCAAGGGTCAGTGCGACCCCAAGACCGGCGACCCGGCCAGCTGCTGATATGTGGAACCCTGCCATGCGTCCTCAGATCGCCAGAACCGGCGTATCAGACACAAGCGTGCCTTCGCGGATATAGAAGGGGTAAACCATATTCGAACGCGAGTTTGACTGATCGACGGTGTAGTCAAGCGCAACTCCGATGCGTCCTTCGAGCCAGTCCCGCATAATCACCTCAACGCGGTGCAGTGTGACGCGGGGCTCAAAAAAGAGGATGGCCTGGCGCACTGCCGTTTCGATCCCCGCCTGTGTTTCTGCGTTGTTCGGTTCAAAAACGTAGTCGTGGATGCGACATCCATAGGCAGGTTGCATGATCCGTTCGCCGGGCCTTGTGTTCATCAGAATGCGCAGACTTTCGGCCACGTCCTCTTCTGCTTCTGCCATGCGGATCTCGCCGGTTGCCGGATCAAATTCAGGCGGGAAATGCCACCCGCGGCCAAGAAATCCCGGATCACGCTCTGCCATGGTTCATCCCCCGATGATCACAGTTGGCGCGCCCGCGACGATCACACCGCCATGTGCGGTTGTGTCCCCCATCCGGGCTGCCGGGCTGCCGCCGATCATCACCGTGGCCGAACCTTTGGTGATTGAAGCCGTTGGTCCCACACAGACACAGTTATCGCCCTGGACCGCCGCCGGAAGGCCGACAATCAGTACAGTTGCCTCGCCGGGTCCCACGATCGGTCCGCCTACATGAGGCACTACACCGTTCACTGCGGGACAGGTGTGCATATCGGTCAGTCTTGCTGCTGGTGGCATCCCCCCGGACCCCCTCTTGTTGTCTTGTCGTTTCAGTTAATCATCACAATCGAGCCCTCGACCGTGGTCTGCCCTCCGGACGACAGTTTGGCGGTCGCGTTGCCCTCGACCGTCAGTTCGGTCTGTGCCGTGCAGGTGATGTTCATGCCTTCGATGGTTGCATCCTGCGTGGCCTCTGCGGTGATGTTCTGCGTCGCCGTAATGGAAATGTCCTTGTCGGACGTGATGGCGATACCGCTGTCATCCATGACGATGGAATTGCCGTTCATGTCCTCCATGGAAAACGTGCTGGCGTCGTCATCCAGCGTCAGCGTATGCCCGCCCGGCGTGCTGACCGTGATGATCTTTTTGTCGTCGTCAAAGGTCATCCTGAGTTCCGAGCGGGTGGTGATTGTCTTGAGGTTATTGTCCTCTTCGGCGTCAATCGGCCGTGCCGCGGTTCCGTTGTGCAGTGAGCCGACAATGACCGGCGCTTCCGGATCAGCGTTCAGAAAGGCCACAACCACCTCGTCGCCCGTTTCGGGCAGAAACTGGATACCTGCCGCTGACGAGGCATAAGGCTGTGCATAGCGCGCCCAGACCTTTGCCGGCGGATCACCGACGAGGGGCAGTTCGATCTGGATGCGCAGCCGGGTATCGGGGTCTTCGGCCACGGTAAGGACCTTGCCGATCTGCAACCCGTGTATCGGCGCATTCATCGCCTCAGCGGCAGGGCTGGCAAAGCCCGTGCTGTCTGACGTCCAGTCCGGCGGCAGGCCCAGCCTGCACACCGTCAGCCAGGTGCCCGCCTCGATCCTGTGCTCGACAGAGACAGCATATCCTGTGCCGCTGTAGCGTTCGCCAAAACCCTTGATTTCAAGGGTTTTGCCTGGTTCGATCATGTTGTTTCCCTGATAGGTGACAGAGCCCGAAACTGCCCCCAGACCTGCCCGCGTGGTCCGCGCCTTGCTCCGCGTGGTCAGCTCGGCAGATGCAACCGTTGCGGCGGTAAAGGCGGTATGCTCGCGGTCGCTGAGAACTTCGGCGAGATTTGCGGCCGTGACATTGTCCGGTGTCAGCCCGGTCACAGTCGCAGAGGTGCCCGACACAGTTTCCTGTGTGGTGTCGTCCCAGGATGTCGCGCTGGCCGATTTGATCATGCGCTGGGAATCGATCTCGATGTCGAGCTCCAGAACATCAGCGCCCACGGTGACCTCCAGTGACACCGCCGCCGAGGTATCCGGTGCTTTGACAGAAACCTTGCCTGCAATGACATTGACCACCAGGCCGTTGCGGTCCGCCAGCAGGCGCAGATAATCCCAGTCGGTTGTGCCTGCGCGCAGCTTGTCTGCTGCGGTATCCGTCGTGGCCTCCACATCCGCCGTCAGACCGGCATCGCCGATGATGTCAGATATGACGTCACTGTCCTTTTTCTCCTCATAGCGCACCGACTTGCGGATTTCGGTCATCCCGATGGCCTTGTCGCGGCAATAAAGCTCAAGGCGCAGACCTGTATTGCTGTCGATCCTGGCACGGCTCGAAATAATCAGCCCCTTGAACAGCGTCTGATCCGCCCCGTCGCCGTAGAAGGCGGCGATCTCTATTTCCTTGCCCGCCACAAAGTCCGCAGCGTCGAGCTCATCAAAGTCATCCGTCTGCAGCGAACCGGACAAAATGGTGACCTGTGCCTCGGGGATACGGTTCAGACCGCTGCGGACCCGCACGGAGGCGATGAGTATGTCGTCAGAGATCTGCGCCCCTTCGATCTTGACGGTGACCCCGACGGATCCTGTTGAACCTGTTTCCGGACTGTCAGCCATGATCCCTCACCTCATCGGCGGGAACCGCAGGAGCGTATTCGGCTCAAGGTCCCGGAAATTATCGAGATCGTTGTGGGCGGCGATTTCGAGGTATTTGCCTGCATCCTTGTAGATGCGGTGGCACAGCAGCGGCAGCGTGTCGCCGGTCTGAACACGAACGAGGTGCGTGAGGTCGGGCGAGCGTCGCTTTGCTTCCAGGGCTTCCTGGGCGGCAGTGCGCGCTTCGATGAAGTTCAGCTTTATTTTTGCCCGCAGGGCGGTGCCATCGGGATGAAACAGTGTGTAGTCAACCGACATTTCCGTAAGCCGGCCAAAGAATTCTTTCAGTCCGTTGCCCCAGATAATTTTGACGGCCGTCGGTTCGTGTTCATCTCCGTCATAATCATAGCAGACGGTGCGCAGTTTATCGATCTGATCCGCTACGGGCTCAGTGGAGCCGGGCACGACGCCCGTTCCGTCGATGGTCAGTGAAAAGTTGAGCTTCTCCGGATCGGCCATGGAATACTTGGGAATTGCGCCGGACTTGCCGACAGCGCTGTCACCCTTGCCCATCGTACCGGTGTACTTCAGCGAATAGTTATGGCTGTAGTTTTCAGGGTTGATCGTTGCCTCAAAGGTGTTGGCATCACCACTTTTAGGCTCGATTTTACCCGACTGGATCGCACAGCGCACAATTTTCAGCTTGGCCACGGCTCAGCGCTCCCTGCCGCGGCGAGCCGCATCCGCCAGCCGATCGTCCATTTCGCGCAGCAGATCACGACGCATCATCTCAAGCGCCGTCTCCAGGTCTTCGCGTTGCTCCGCGGGCCGTGTGTCATCCCGCGCCGGACCAAAGCGCCCTTTCAGCACAAGCGTACCGATCTCGACCGCCATCAGACTGACCTCACCAGTGTGGTATAGGCCAGTTCAATTGTCTCAACCGCCAGTTCATTTTTCATTGCGTCAAATCCCCCAACCGTCCATTTGACCGGATACGCGTTTCCGACGGTCCACACGGCCACCGGAATACGCTTTTCATTCAGCAACGACACCGTGATGTCCTTGGGCACGATGGCCTCGGCAAAATCGCCCTCGATGGTCGATTTGCACCACTGCACGAGACCACTGGCCTGGGTGGTCATTCCGCGTTTCAGCTTGAGATTCCCGCGCTTTGCAGGTTTCGGAAGCTGATGCACGAAACGGTTTTCGCCACCCTCGACCACCGGCTCGGTTTCCAGGCTGCTTTCGAGCCCGGAAACCTCCTGAAACGCCATGTCGGGCACCGGTGGGACCATTCCCACGAACATGACCGAAAAATGAAACGCAACAGGAGGGCTGAGCAGGTCCATATGGTTACGCGTTCTCGATCACGAAACCTTCGTGTGCGATCTCGATGCTCTCCACCGCAACCTCATTGCCTTCGGCCTTGAGATCGGTGCTGGTCACCTTGACCGGGAAGGCATTCTGCACCTTCCAGACCATCGTGGGCGCCTGGGTTTCATCGAGCAGCGAAATAGTGATCGCCTTGCGCTTGATCACGTTCATCTGGATCTCGGCGAACCAGTCCCAGATCGCGTTATCCTGAATGAACACACCCTTCTTCATGGTGATATTCCCTGATTTGAGCATCCCGGGCATTTTCACCTTGGAGAACACCGGACTGTTGCCTGCGCGGTACTCCAGTACCTCGCTTTCGATATCCAGACCGGAGACTTCCTGAAAAGCCAGTTCCGTGTCGTCCCACTTTACCTGAAAGTGGAACTTGGGAAGCGGCCAGACCGCCGTTGTCTGGGCGGAGCCATCATCTGCCATGTTAAATGTCCTTCCTGTTCAAAACTTATGATTTCTGCATTTGTTGCTGGAACGTGATCTCGATGAATTCCGCCGGACGTGTCACGGCCACCAGGACGGTGATCAGCAGCTTGCCCTCAAGAATATCCACCGGCGTCATCGTCTCGCCGAGGCCGACATGCACGCTGAACGCATCGGTAGGCACGGCACCCGCCAGACCGCCCGCTTTCCAGACCGAGGTCAGGAAGTTTTCGATCATCGACCGGATCGTGACCCAGGTCTGGGCTGTGTTCGGTTCAAAGACATAGGCCTTGGCCGCGAGCCGGATCGATTCCTCGATCATGATCATGGTGCGGCGCACGTTGATGTAACGCCAGTCCAGGCTGTTGCCATCGAGCGTACGCGCGCCCCAGACGAGGGTCCCCTCACCAACGAACGGCCTGATCGCGTTGATCGATTTGCCCGTTGTGGAAACGTTGAGGTTTTCCTGCTGGCCGTGATCGATGTTGACCATCGGCCCGGTGACGCCGGCTACCGAAACGTTTGCGGGCGCTTTCCAGACACCCCGCGTGTTGTCGACGGCCGTATAGACGCCGGCCATGGCTGCCGCGGGTGGCATGACGTTCATATAGGCGGCGATGGCATTCATCACGTCCGTATAGAGCGGCACGGTGGCCCGCATGGTTTTATCGATCGTGCTGGTCATCGGGTCTGGCGGTGGATTTTCGTCCACGACGCCATCGACGAGGATCTTGATCTCTTTCGCCTCGGACAGTTCGCCGCCGACAACCAGTTTGTAACGGACGGCGGTTTCAGCGCCGCGGAACTCTGCGTTGGGGGCAAGCACGATATCGGTGCCATCAACCGTCCAGACACCCACACCCTTGCGGGTTACGGTTTTGTCTTTCACGGCAGCCACAGCAGCGGCCTCTGCCTCTGCTACGGCGGTCTGCAGCGGAGCAAGATCCGCATCGTCAGCCGCGTCATTCAGTGCAGTGCGCGCGGTCTGTACCGCGTCCGAGGCGTTCTTGACGGCCACTTCGTCAACAGCATCGGCGCCCAGCAGAACCACGTCATCAATGGTTGTGCCTTCTTCGGCGACCGAGATCTTTACCGGCTTTTCCTTGACCACATCGGGCAGGCCGATCACGTCAGAGCCGACAGAGACAACGATTGTCCGCGCGGAGGTTTTGACACCTTCGTTGTCGGTGACCACGAGCTCAAAGAAACCGCCGGACCCGTCGCTGCCATTATGCACGAAACGGATCTTTCCGTCGTCGATGTCTTTTTGCGTAAAGGCAAAGACCGCATCGGCACCTGCGAGCGCTTCTGCGCCGGCGTTTTTGGCGCCGGTGACGATCTTGCCTTTCATCTGTGCCAGAACATCCGCCGGATCGCCCTCGATCTTGTACTGAAGCTCGGAGGCCTCTGCGAGGTCGTCGGCTGCGTTGATATCAGTACCTTTCAGCACGGAGATGCCGCCCCTGGTCACCGAGATGGTAAAGTCCCCTGTCACCACTGCAGTGCCGACCTTGAGGATTTCAGGCACCAGCGCCTTGTCCATATTTACCGAGCGTTTGAGCAGCGAGATAAACTTGTTGCGGCTGCCCAGCTCTATGTTTTCAAAGGTAAAGTCGCGCGACTGGTATACCGCGCTGTCGAGCCAGGGATAGTAAGCCGCACCGTAGTCGAGGTAATTTGCGCCAACATCCATGCGGAACCGTGCGATCGGGTCGCCACGCGGGCTGCGTTCATCGAGGTAACCGCCATGTACGTCCAGAATGGCGAAACGGTTTTTCATCGTGTAACCGCAGTGCGCGAGCATCTGTTGCTGAACCTTGGCACCGTTCTGGCGGTTCAGGCGCGTTGTCTCGGGGATCACAACCATCGTCGGCTCTGGTTCTTTTTCCAGCCGCTTGATCGCTTTGAGCATTGCATCGGCGTCAATGGGGTCGCTGTAGGACCCGATTGAAGTGACGTAGCAGGTGCCGCCACCATTGAGAAAGAATGCCCGCATCGCCGAGTAAAGCGTATAGGCGGTGTTCGTCTGGATCAGTTCGAATTTTTCAGGACCCGCAGGTCCGTTGGCTGTAAAAACTGCCTGTGGCAGCTCGGCGGCTGCGGCCATGTCTGCATCTTCGCCATAGGGCTGGCCGGTTCGCTCCTCGAAAGGCTGCATTCTGAACACCGGCTCCGGAGCGCCGCCGAAATAGCCATGATACTCCGAGACCGAAGTGATCTTCATCGGCGTCTCGTGCAGGGAAACGTTCCCGTTCACCGCTTTTTCAGTATAGCCGATAAAGGCCGGAACTGCCGTTGCGACCTGCACGACAGAGTTGGGAAAGGCGCTCTTTTCGACAATGTAGACGCCGGGGGTTTTCATGACCATGCTTCGGGTCCTCCTTTAAAAGATCGATACGTAAATGTCGGATTGGATCAGCGCGCCGGCCCCGTCGGGCGCAGGCACTGAGGTGAAAAGCGGCTGCGGTGCGGGCAGCACAGGAATGAGTGTGCGGGGGCCAAACGGTCCCGGGCGCGAGAGGCTGAAACGCTGCAGCGGCCTGGCCCGTGCTGGCAGGGCGCTGCGCGTGCGGATGACGTGGGCGGGTGTTCCATCGGGCAGATCGACCGTGCCCAGCGGGTCAAATTCCACTTCACCCTCGCTGTCTTCGATAATCACTTCGTCACTGCCGGGACCTGTCACATGATAAGCCCAGTGAGAGGCGACAGCTTCGCAACGCAGCGTCATGCGGCGCAGACTGCCGGGCACCAGACCGATGCTGACCTGAGCAAGTTTGCGGCTTGCCGCCGGCTGCGGCACCTCAGAGGGTCCTGCGGCACTGAGCAGCGCGTGATCAAGATGCCCGGGCAGGCCGATCTGCGGTACATACGTCCAGTCCGCCCCTTCGGTCAGTGCGATTACATCCGTGTTCTGTACATCCAGATCGAGTGACACGCTTTCGGGAAGATCGGTGTTATCTTCTTCTGCAACGATCAGCACCTTCGGGCCCATTTGCCGCAGCAGCAGACCCGCTTTGTCAAAACCGGCAGCATCACTCGGGCGAACGGTAACCGGGGGCATGTTTGGTGCGTAGTAATCGTGTTCCAGTCTCAGCTGCGCAATTGCCCCCCAGGTCATCAGCTCGCCTCCGATGGTCTGGCTTCGCCACCCGGCGCCCGGATCAGCGGTGTGATCGACCGCACCGCGCCTGCGTCGATCATGACCGAGCGCATCTTGAACATAACAGATGGTACGTAACGACCCCCAAGGTTGCCCCAGAGCTGTCCGACTTCCTCGACCTTCAGGTTCGAGATTTCGACGGTCAGCTGTGCGATACCTGCGGGCATTTCTGGCACCAGCTGGGGGGTCATCACCGGATTGGCCTGGAAAAACATCAGCGCCGCGGATATGAGCTTGAGCCCCTCGCCGTAGATTTCCGGATCGTGGCCCGAAGCGAGCATAAAATAGATGTCCAGATGGACTGGCGGTGCCATACCCATCTGCACCGCTGAACGTGGCCGGCTTCCGCGCGGAACCGAATCCTGTGCAATATTGGTCAGAAAAAGCGTCAGGCGGTTGCGCGATTCTGCTGTGGGTTTGCCCTCCGCATCCGACAGCGGGCCCACGGCGACCAGATCCTCTGACACAGCGAACAACGCGGACAGATGCGCGTTCAGCCGGTCGCTCACGAGGGTTAGGGCGTGATCAATCACAGCGTCGCTCCACCTCCTGTTTCAGACAGGTAAGAAAAGCCGGCGCAAAGGGAATCGCAGAGCGTGGCAGCAGCTTCACCTTTCTTTAACAGCTTTCCGCAGCGTAACCATGAGTTGTTCAAAAGCAATATCGTTCGCCTGATTTTTTCAATTTTTCCGGGTGGAGCGCATCATTATTCTACTTTTGGTCCATACTTCAGAACGGCTTTCACGACGCCCGACACAAGCAGGCCGCTCGCAAGAAACCACAGAGAAACATAGAGATAGATACCCAGCATCAGCCGGTCGTCGCTTTGCTGTGAAATCACGGTATTGGCCCGCCCGACGATTTCGTTTGCGCCAATGACCGAGGCGGTAGCCGAAGCCATGATGATGATGAGAAAGTACTGTGTCCAGGCGATCACAAAGGTTTCGCGGGCCCCCGGACTGCCCGCCGCCCGCTGCTGGAAATACCCCAGCGACTGATCCGAACAAAAACCGATCACAGGAAAGATCAGCGCCAGCGATGCTTTTATCCAGAGCGGGACAGGATAGATATTACCGCCCAGGTCAAGCTCGCTGGGGATCATCGAGGCCATATAGAAAAGCAGAACAAAACTCGGGACATTCCGGCAGATGTTGGTCGCGAGTCTGGATGGCGCATCGAGCAGTGTCACCCCGCCGTGGCGGAGCCGCCCGAAGCCCATACCGATGATCGTGCCGACGCCCATTGCGATAGCGGAAATGATCAGGTTCATCGCGAAACCTGCGGCCAGATAGCTGGTGTGTGGGAGAACCTCTGCAATCATGCGCGCACCAGCCTGCGCCGCAACGCCCTGAAGACCCACAACAGGCCGAGCACCAGCAGAAAGTAAAACACCAGCAGACCATTCATCATCGTGGCGGTGTCCGCACCCTCTGAGACCAGAAGATTGATGGTCGAGATCAGCTCACCAACCGCGATGGCACTTGCCATGCCCGCTGCCTTTACGATGTTCACGCAGGCGGCCACCAGCCCGTCAAACCCGCGGGAGATTGCGCCGGGCAGCAGAGACAGTAGCGGTGTCCCAGGTCGTTCTCCCTGTTCTGCCGTGAGGGCGTGGCTGAGGATGATCGTATTTGTTGCGCCGGCATAAAGCGACAGGATCACCGCCGCGATCCCGAAGGATCCGGGCACAAAGCCACCTGAGTTCCCGAGGATACCGCCAAGACCGAAGAAAACGATATAAAGCTGAAGGATCGGAGGGGTCATCCGGGCCACGGTGATCAGCGCCTTCTGGGGCAGGAGCAGGATCCGACCCAGCAGGCCAAACCGGGAAAGCGTGGCATTCAGCAGCGACAGGGTCACACCCACAGTCAGCGACCCGACGATTGCAAGCGCGCTGAGACCCAGTGTCAGAGCCAGACCTCTGGCCAGACGCGCGCGGTTATACGGGCTGGCGGCGGCGCGCAGATCAATGCCGGTGATGTCATAGAGCGTAACGATCCAGCCAGGCGGATCAGGGTCGGGCGAAGACTGCAGCGGCGCCTCATTCAGGCATCTGTCGCGGTGCTGGCCGGTCTGAGGGTCCCGTGCACAGACCCCTTTGCCATTCTGTGTGGCCCGCCAGAGCGCATGTTTGCCAAGCACGAAATCGCTGCGCGGTATGCTCCATTTGTCCTGCAGTTCCAGGATGCGGCCCGAAGCATGCCATTCGCCAATCATGTCGGAGACAAAACGGCCAAGGTCTTCCTGTTCGGTCCCCTTTGCGACGAGAATGGCCCAGGGGGTTACCAGAATGGCCTCGTCCATGATGCGAAGGGCCGGGTCGGGCTGGGCCAGTATCAGCTGGGCCAAGGCTGTGTCGTCAAAGGCCCAGCCAACGCAGCGCTCCTGCTGCAGCGCCAGCCGCGAGTCCCGGTTGGACGAGAAATACTCGCCATCAATCCCGTACTCCTCTTCGAGCGCCCGGTTATAATATGCGCCGCGGTTCAGGCACAGTTTTTCGCCGCGCAGATCCGCCCATGACCTGAAATCATATTCCCTGCGGGTCAGCACGACGACCCCGCTGGAGTAGTAGTTGGGTTGCAGCAATCCCGATTGCCTGCGCCGCTCGGCTGTATCACCGGTCGTCGCAATCACCACATCCACAACGCCCTGATTCACGCGTCCCATGCGGTTGCCCGAAGTTACCGCCTGAAGCTCGAGTTCTACGCCCATACGGCGCGCCAGATCCCGTGCAAGGTCGGGTTCCAGCCCAACAATCGCGCCGTTCGCATCGCGCATACCCCAGGGAGGATAGTCGTCCTTGACCCCTGCAATCAGTGTTCCGCGCTGCAGGATATGAGCCAGCCGCCCCGTCGGGTCATCGGGCATCCTGGCGACCATATCCGGAGAAACATTCTGAGCCAGGGCGCCCTGAACCTGCAGCGTCAGGAGCAATGCCAGAATGGGGGCCAGCACTCTCAGCATGAGGCCTCTGCACATATTCCGTAGCCCCAGCGCACCGGGCAGACGGGCGTCAGCAAACGATCGATCCAGCGTGCCAGTCCGTTGTGCAGTAACCAGCTTTCGGGCAATACGCTTTCACAACTCAGGCGCTCCAGCGCAAAACCGGCTGCTGTCAGCTCGCGTGTCAGTTTCTGTGGATCAAAAAGCTGGTAGTGCAACACCACGTCCTGTCCGTCGTCCGTGCGACGGCGGTAATGGACCAGCCCGTCGCGCGCGCTGTCTGTCTGTTCCGAGCGGAAACGTCGTGCGCGATTTGGAACAGAAATGAGCAGGCGACCCGCCCCTGGTTTCAGCGCGGCCCGCATCCGGCCAAGCGCGTCAGCGCGTGCTGCCGGGTCCGTTATGTGCCCCAGAACGCCGAAAAGGCAGAGCACCAGATCGACCCGGCCAGACACCTCGATATAGTGATCAAGGTCGGTCGTTTCCGGTCCGATGACCGCCAGGTCGGTCCAGCCCGAAGCAGCGGCCCGGGCGCGTACTGTTTCCAGTGCCGCCGGGCTGACGTCAAACCCCGCCGCCCGTGAGACAAGGCCCTGGAGGCGCAGCAGATAGCGCCCGCTGCCGCAACCGAAATCCAGCACCGCCGCGTCGGGGCCGAGCAGATGCGTGATCCGGCGCCACATTGTCCTGTTCGGGCTGGGATAGCGTCTGTCATAGAATCCGGATGTAAAATAGAGCTGATACGACGCGCGTGTGGTCGCGTCGCCCGGGGTCACCGGCGGCGTGTCCGCGTCGGGTTTTTCTGTCTCGTGGACGGTCAATTCGGGCTGACGCTGCCGGTACCCAACACGTCCTCCAGCCGCTTGCGCCAGTCGCGGTTCCGCATCTGTCGAATGAGCGCCCGGTCAATCTGGCGTCGCAGATCTTCGGACACGGACGTATGCGAAATACCCCAGCCATAAGGCTCATTGCGATAGACATTTGGCAGGACGGCGATCTTGCCTTCGTAAGTATCCTGACGGCTCAGGTAAGTCAGGGCGATCCAGTCACCCAGCACGGCGTCCACCTCATCTTTGGCCAGAAGGTTGGCAGCCTGCCGCCAGCTGCTGACGAGGCGCACACCGCCGGCCAGTGCAGGATCATCGTCGACGGTAATGTCTTCCCGCTCGGGGTCTTCCGGATTGCAGACCAGCTGGTTGACACGACGATCCAGCGCGGACGCCACGTCTGACCCGGGTTCAGTGTCGCTTTTGAGTTTGCCGTATTCGGTCAGCAACAACGCCTGAGCCGTCGAGCAATCCAGCGTGGCGATGGTCATATTGGTAAGTTCAGATGCGGGAACTTTTTGCTGCGCGCCGACAGAACCTACAAAGGCCGAGGTCAGAACGCCCAGCAGGGTTGCCGAGAGTGCCGTACCGACGACGGCCAGAAAGATTTCCAGCACTTTGGCGACCGCGGTCGAATATCCGTCTCCGACGCCCCGCAGCCCGATGGTCCGGATGATCGACTCCAGCAGCGATCGCAGCCACAGAGACGTGCGCCCGCCGGGATCGTTTTCCTTTGCAAACAGCAGCCAGCGGATGAGGAACGCCATGATCAGGTTAAAGGTCAGAAAGAGCAGAACCGCCTGGGCGACCGTAGGGTGCAGAATGGTTTCAGACACAATCTTCCTGGCCTGCGTAAAATCGATTGCATTCGACGGCGGCAAAGCCAGAGCCAGCCCCGATGACAGGTACTGCTGGGAGAAATCATAGGATTCCATGCGCTGGGACGTGATTGTCAGAGGTGCTATGACGACGTCTATCCGGCCGGATACCAGCCCGACTTCCTGACCGTCGATTGTGTTGCACGCAACAAAGGTCACTTCGGGTGCTACCGAGCGGCCTACATCGTCCAGCACAAACAGCGATCTCTCGACACGGCGCCAGAGGTCATAGGCAAAACCGGCCGGTGCGCCGGAACTGTCAAAGAAGGAAAAAGGTTCCGCGTTGTCGCGCAACGCTACCACAATATCTCCGCCCGGACGGACCTGCGGGCATGCGTGTGCGGAAGGTGCAAAGCCGGTGACTGCGCTGACGAGCACTGAGAACAGGAGCAATGCGCGGATCATCAGTCTTTGCTCTTTTCCGGAGTTTTATGGCTTCAATTCAACTATTTAAACGAGAAACGGGTAATTTTTATCAACCCTAAGGCAACAATCCGCCGATATGCAAGAAACAATTCATGCGGGAACCTGGAATTCGGCAACAACCTATACTCTTGATATGACGTAAGGTCATCTCTACCCTTGCGGGAACGGATTATGTTCAATCCCCGTTGCGCTTTTGCAGGAGCTGGCCCCGGATGAGAATACGTGAGGCTCAGAGATACCGGCAGCAGTCTGCGGGTCCCTCAGCCGCCCGACCCGCGCCGGTCCCGCAGGATGGACCAGGTCTGTCCGGTCTGCGGGCCGCGGCAGATCTCAGCCACCCCCGCCAGCAAACGTCAGCGCTTCAGGCGCGCGCGCGCGGGCACAATGCCACCGGCGCCCGGCCTGCAGTACCGGTTATGCAACGCGCCGCCGTGATCCCCTATGACACGTGGAAGTCACGCAGCACCAAGGCCGGCATGAAGCGTTCGGAACTGCTGTTGCGGATCGATGAGGCACTCATCCTGTATCAGGCCTCTGTGTTTCTTGACGTCAAAACGCAAAAGACCCGGCTGCAGGCGCTGAGCAGAAGGATCAACGCCTGGATCGGATCGAAGAACGCGAAATATGCCAGCAAGAAGCGTAATTCGCGCCGCATGAAAGAGGTGCAGGACCTTAAAGATCAGGTGGATGCCAAACAGATTGAGCTGAACAATGTGCCGGACGACAACCCGGATGTTGGCAAAAGAACGATTTTTACATTCGACGTTTACAACCGCATCCGCCTGCGCGTGCAGCAGATCATGTCTGTCCCGCCGAGGGATATTGAAACCGCGACGGCTGAAAAGATGGTGTCGGGCCTTGCAGAGATGCGTGAGCAGGTGCGCGATATCGACGGCTACCACGACCCTGTAACGGCGATCTGGGATGCCTGTTCTGTCATGATCGCGCTGGGGGAAACACGTCTGAATGTCGCGGTGGCGGCGAAGACGCGCAGGAGGCATCCCCGCCCCGTCCCGCTGGAGCGTTATAAGTCACGGTACCGCCGTCATTATGCCCGCGCCGAAGCGCAGATCGCTGCCCAGAACGATACGGGCCATACCGTTGCGCCGCACGTGCTGGCCTCAATGCAGAAGACGCGTGAGGATGTGGCTCTTTATTCTTCTGTCGCGGGCAAGGGTGATGGCGCAGAGGCGGATTTTGATCTGCCCGAAGGGTTCGAGGACTCGATGGACCTCGCTGGTGAGGCCATGAACGCGCTGGGCATGCAGGGCACGGGCGGCGTCGGAAACGAGGGCCTTGAAGACTACTGGAAGACCACAATTCCAGAAGGTGAATCCGAACAGAAGACCGCAGCCAAACAGATGGCGGCTACCATCATGGGCGGGTTGCACAGTGCCATTGAGGACGACCCCGGTGCCATGGACAAGGTATCGGGCGGCGCGGATATCGGTGCGAGCGCGGTGATGAGCGTCAGGCTGGGGGCCGAACTGGGCCGGCTGTTTGCCATTGTCTCTGACTGTAACCGGCGGCTGAAAACAGACCCCGGGAACAGCAAGCTGAAGGCAAAGCGCCGAAAGGCCATCGCAGAACTGACCTTTCTGTCGACTGTTGGCACCACCGAAATGCTGGGAAAGTACCTGGGCGGCGCCTTCACCGCGATGCGGGGGGACGGGCACAAATTCGACTCCAACATGTTCAGCAGTGACAGCACGGATGTCAGCACCGACATGAAGCTGACGGGTGATGCCGCGGGCGTGGTCCTCGGCGCCGTGAACAGCGTCAAAGACATTGTAAACATGTGCAAGAATATCTTTGCCCGTGCGAAGCCGGTCAAAAACGACAGTAAATCGCTGGGTGAGCATGGTCAGGATCTGTTCGATTCCGTGCACGAGATTGCCGGTGCGACCAACAGCGTGGCGAAATCCTATTCGGCCGTGCGCAAACTCTACGAGCAGATCGCGGCGGGCGGACAGATTGCCTCTGAAAATGCCGGTGCTGTGTCCGATGTAGTGCGCGGCACTGTCAATAATGTGCCTGTTATCCCCGTGCTCGGCCTGATCAAAGGCTGTATGGATTTTGTGAGCGAGGGCATCAAACTGGCCCGCACCGGTCACGCTGCGCACAAGGCCAAAGCGATGGGCAAAAAGCTCACCGCACAGTTCAGTGAACCGCTTTACCTTGCGTTTGTTGTCACCAGAGACAAATTCGTAAAGCAGATCAACCGGGCAATCATTGATCTCATCCACGCGGCCGCCTCTATTACATCCGGTGCTCTGTCGGTCAGTGGACTGGGTGCCGGGATCGGTGCGGCCATCGGAATGGTATCTCTCGCGGCCAAACTGACACAGACCGGTATCCGCAAATTTAAACAGCATCGACGTGATAAAAAAGGCGGCGAAGAAACCAACCTGGAAAAGGCCGCAGCAACAGCGGATGGCGAAGAATTCGTCAATCACGCGCTGTTGCTCACTCAGGAAAAACTGGCCGGCAAGAAAAAGCGCGGACGCTATAACCTCGACAAGACCACCGCCAACAAAGAGTTCCGGTATAATTTTGCGGCGATGGAAATCCTCCGTGCACCGGAAGAAGAGCGCAAATGGTTCTTTGATGCACTGAACATACGTCGGGATGTTCAGCGGATCGAAAACAACGACACACCTGGCTTTAACAAAGAACAGGCCAAAATGGCGCTGATCATCAAAAGCCTCAAGGAAAGGTAGACCATCAGTGGCAACGCCCGAAGAGATGGCAGATGCACTGGACAGGGCAGGATTGCGCCCCGTGCTGACAGACTGCGCGCCGGAGCCCTATCATATCGCGGTTCCGTTCCCCGATCAGAGTGTCGAGGAAGAGCCGGTTCTGCGGATCAACCTGCTTGCTTCCGCAGATGGGGATCTTGAACTGTGGCAGTTTATTTCGGTCATCCCGGCGCAGGCGGTGTCCGACCGGGCGTGGGCGCTGGTGCGCAACATGCTGAACACGGTGAACCTGTCACTGACAGTTGGCAAAGTGCTGGCGATCGAAGACGAACAGATGATCTATTTCAGCTGCAATCATCTGGCCCCGCCCGGAGACAGCGCACTGAAGAGCGGCCCGCCAGTGGCGCACTTTATTCTGGAGAATCTGGTGGTGCTTACTCCGGCGCTGGTTGACGCGCTGAGTACCGATCCGCCGCCTGATTTCGGCGCTGCAGAAAGGGTGTTGGATGAAACGCACAAGGCTTTGAGCGAACTCGCAGAGGCAATTTCAACTGAGAGGTGAAAAGCTCTCTGAAATGTGCCAGGATAGCTCGCATACCGAAAAGGACGTAACTATGGCTCAGATATTCGCATCGGAACGCAGTCAGGTCAGCACCTCTGCCGCCAAATCCGGCAGAGGAAGTGGCGACACTGCTCCCGAACTGGTGCTTGCTGATCTTCAGAGCGATGCGGACCGGAGTGCCGCAACAGGGCGTCTTGCGCAGATGCAGAGCCGCGAGCGTGGTCCGGCACAGCGTATGGAGGAGGAAGAGCTGCAGGGCAAATTTATTGGTGAGCCGGCCCAGCGAATGGAGGAAGAAGAGGCTTTGCAGGGTAAGTTTACCGGCGACACGGTCCAGCGGATGGAAGAAGAGGAACTGCAGGGCAGGTTTGCTGAAAAGCCGGCCCAGCGGATGGACGAAGAAGAAGCGCTCCAGGGTAAGTTCGCCGCAGCACCCGTTCAGCGCACAGAGGACGGCGGCGGGATGCCTGCGGGTCTGAAGGCAGGTGTTGAAAGCCTTTCCGGGATGGCGATGGACGACGTAAAAGTACATTATAACTCGTCAAAGCCCGCGGCGCTGCAGGCGCATGCCTATGCGCAGGGCACCGATATTCACCTCGGCCCCGGGCAGGAGAAACACCTGGGCCATGAAGCCTGGCACGTCGCTCAGCAGAAACAGGGCCGGGTCAAACCCACGATGGAAATGGGCGGCACGCCTGTGAATGATGATGCGGGTCTGGAAAGCGAGGCCGACACGATGGGTGCCAAAGCCGCTCAGATGGCGTCAAAGGATCCGGAGACCTGATCTCACGCTGCCCACCCGAACACTTCGCCCCAGGCGGACTCAGATCACCTTGATCACGTCTTTGTCGATGGCCAGCATGTAACCGCGCCGCGCGATATTCTTGACGAGCAGTTCAGATACGATCTGGTTGCCAAGCGTATCCCGAAGACGTTTGATACGGGTAGCACCGGCGGCTTCTTCGCAATCTGCCGGGCTGCGGCCCGAGATCATCCCTTCGATTTCTGACCCCGACAAAACGTCATCGTCCATCCGGGCTTCAGCCAGTACCGACATTGTCTCCATGGCTGCATCAGTCAGGCGGAAGCCAAGGTTATTCAGATAGACGGTGTTTTCCTCGCGGCTGATCAACAGTGAACTGACCTGGATACCGGCACGTTCGATCTGAGCCATACGGCGATTAAAGCCGACAAGCAGCACCAGAAACACCAGTGCTGCGACGAGCATTGCCGTCGCAAAAACCAGCAGCACAAAAATCACCAGCCGGTAACTGGCCAGCGTATCGGAAAACGCTGTGCCTGACTGGGCCAGTATCTCAAGCAGCTTTATCTCGGCCTGTGCCGTCAGGTTGTCGTTTTCGATAAACAGCCGTTCAACACGGGCATTGAAAGCATTTGCATCGGGCAGTGCCCAGAACAGCATTGCCGCGGCAACGGCCAGTATCAGGACAATACCCACAATACCAAAAACCGCGATCCGCCCGCCAGAGCGGCGCATGTCAGAAGCGGAGGTAGTTTGGTCCTGCACTCTGTTTCCTTTCAGCCAGCCCGTCGGCATTAAACACTGACACGATGTTCAGCAAGGTCCAGCCCTGCGCGGAAAGACGCGCAGAAAGCTCTGCTCTTGCGGCCTGCTTCGAACACTGTGAGATCTCGGCCACGCCATAGTGCAGCCGCAGCGGGTTATCCTGTTTGGCTTTGTAATCAGCATAGCAGTCGGCAGCCTGAACGACGTTGCCGATGCATATCGCGATGGTCAGCACAAAGATGAGAGCGGTCTGTTTCATACCCCGACTTTGCGCCTGCATACCGGGATATTCAATAACAAAGGGGGTTTAGCGCCGCTGTTATCAGATAGCAGCCGGGCGATATTGCCTGTCGGCGGGGAGTGGGGCCAGTTTGATTGCACAACAGGCCGCCGGTCAGCGGATGGCCCGCAGAAAACTCGAAAGGACCAGCCTCATGTACAGGAAATTCATTGCCACAGTCGCCGCCGCCGCCGTCTGCATCACCGCTGTTGGTGCCGCGCCGGCCAAAGCCGATGAGGATGTACTGAGGGCACTGGCGGCGATTGCCGGTGTTGCGATCGTCGCCAAAGTGATCAGCGACCGGAACGACCGTAAGCGCAATAAAGCTGTAACCCGTAACACGTATAAACCGGTGCAGCGCAGTCTTGATCCGGTTTACCGGCTGGAGCCACGTCCACTGCCCCGTCGCGCCCAGCGACGCCTGTTGCCGGGCGACTGCCTGCGCAGCATTCCGACGCGCGACAGAACATACCGCGTTTTCGGTAAGCGCTGCCTCGAGAAACACTACAGCTATACCAACGAACTTCCCCATTCCTGCAAGGTGAAGTTCAAAGGCCCGAACGGCAAGCGCAGAGGCTGGGATGCCCGCTGCCTGCGCCGTGAGGGGTACCAGTTGGCCCGCCGCTGAGGACGGGTCATCGCTGGCGCCGCCCGACCCCGGCCGGTGCCACACCTGGGGAGGGGGTGTTCGGGCACTTCCTCCCAATTTAACCAGTGCGGCGCGCGTTCCGGGAAGGGGACGCGCGTTTTTTTGTGCCTGCGGGTTGAACTGTTGCTGTGTTCGGTCAATCACAGGGGGATGAAACCGGATTTTGACATGGAACGCGCTGTCATGGCGATCGGCACCGAGCGGGTGGCCGGCGTGGATGAAGTGGGGAGGGGGCCCCTCGCCGGGCCGGTTACGGCCGCGGCCGTCATCCTTGACCCTGACAATATCCCCGACGGCCTGAACGATTCAAAGCAGTTGTCGAAAAAGCGCCGGGAACACCTGGCGGACCTGCTGATGGCATGTGCGGAGGTCTCGGTCGGGCATGCGTCTGTTGCCGAGATCGAGCAGATGAATATCCTGCGGGCCAGTCATATTGCCATGCAGCGGGCTCTGGCCGGTCTAAGGTCAGCACCGGATCACGTGCTGATCGACGGGTCCATGATCCCGCGGGGGCTCAATCTGCCCGCGACGCCGGTTGTAAAGGGAGACACCCGGTGCCTGTCCATTTCGGCTGCGTCGATTGTCGCGAAAATTGCCCGTGACAGGATCATGGTGGATTTGGCGCAACAGCATCCCGGCTATGGATGGGAAACCAACATGGGATATGGATCAAAAAGTCACATGGAGGCGCTTCAAAATCTTGGGCCGACCCCACACCATAGACGTACTTTCCGGCCGGTCCACAATATGTTGTATCAAGAGAAAATCGTAAGCAGTTGATTCAAAAAAGAATTTGACCGCGAATCAGGTTTGACTCATCTTGGTCTCAACCAACGAGTGCAAAAGCACCGGGACAGAGGCAGAAAGATGAAAACAAAAACCAAGAGCGCGGCGGCGCTCCCCCTGAACACGATTCTGGACGGTGACTGCATCGAAATGATGAACAGCCTGCCTGAAGAATCCGTTGATCTGATCTTCGCAGACCCGCCATATAACCTGCAGCTCAAGGGTGACCTTCACCGGCCGGACAACAGCCGGGTTGATGCGGTGGATGATCACTGGGACCAGTTCTCCAGCTTCAAGGCCTACGACGATTTTACCCGCGCCTGGCTGAAAGCTGCGCGTCGCCTGCTCAAACCCAACGGGGCGATTTGGGTGATCGGGAGTTATCATAACATCTTCCGTGTTGGCGCTGCACTGCAGGACCAGGGGTTCTGGATCCTGAATGACGTTGTCTGGCGCAAATCAAACCCGATGCCGAATTTCCGCGGAAAGCGCTTCACCAACGCGCATGAAACGATGATCTGGGCTGGGAAAAACGAGGCCAGTAAGTACACCTTTAACTATGAAGCGCTCAAGGCGCTGAACGAAGGTATCCAGATGCGGTCAGACTGGGTTCTGCCCATTTGTAACGGGCACGAGCGGCTCAAGGATGAAAAAGGCGACAAGGCCCATCCGACGCAGAAACCCGAAAGCCTGCTGCACCGTGTGCTTGTCGGGTCGACAAATCCCGGCGATGTCATCCTTGATCCGTTTTTCGGCACCGGAACCACGGGTGCCGTGGCCAAAATGCTGGGCCGGGACTTCATCGGGATCGAGCGTGAGGCAGCCTATCGTAAAGTTGCGGAAAAGCGCATCAGCAAGGTCCGCAAGTTTGATCGCGAAGCGCTTCAGGTCAGCGCGTCAAAACGGTCAGAGCCTCGTGTGCCATTTGGCCAGCTGGTGGAACGAGGCATGCTGCGACCGGGCGAAGAGCTTTATTCGATGAACAAGCGTCACAAAGCCAAAGTCCGCGCAGACGGAACGCTTATTGGTGATGATGTCAAAGGGTCGATCCATCAGGTTGGCGCCGCGCTTGAAAAAGCGCCCAGCTGCAATGGCTGGACCTACTGGTGTTTCCGACGCGACGGTAAAACCGTTCCGATCGACGTCCTGCGCCAGCAGATCCGCTCGGAAATGGACGGCTGAACATACGAAATTCACGAACACCGCCGGTGCCTGTGGCCTTCTGAACGAGGCTGCCTGTAAAGGCACACACCTCAGACCCCGCCATTTATGGCGGGGTTTTTTTACAGCCCGTACCGGGGTTTCCTTTTCTGACGGGCCTTGAGCGCATCATGAATGAAACGGGCACCAAAGTCAGACTTGTCCACGACATGGCGAACCCCCGCAATTTGTGCCTTCTGATACATAAACGGTGTCGGAAAATCACTGACCATGATCACCGGAATATCTGCATGCGCAGGGTCCTCGGACAGTTCGACAGCGAAATTCGCACCGATACCGTCCGGCAGACTGTTGTCCAGCAGGATCAGATCGGTGCGCATCTGCTTTACACGGTCGCGCGCTTCGGCAAGGGTCGCGGCCATAACGACCTTCATGTTGCTGAAACTGCGGGCCATGATACGGCGAAATTTTTCCTGATCGAATGCGCTGTCCTCGACGACCAGACAGGTCCCGTTGTTCCCGCCGCCGACAGCGCTCATTGCCTGAACATACATAATAAACTCTCACGCCTCTCCACCTGATCAGGCACCATGGCAGAGAACCACTAACAATTGGTTTGCGCTGTTATGATCCGGGGTGTTCAGGTGCCGTTGTACGGGGTCCAGTCGTCAATATCCGGATAGTGCCGGGCGCGCCATTGCCGGACGCGCGGGTTCATGATCCGCCGCCAGAGCGGAGGAAACATCGCCGCCATTGTCATCACAGGATATCCGTAGGGCAGCTGGGGTGCTTCGGCTTCCGGATAGGTCTGCAGCACCGGAAAACGTCTGTCAGGCTTGAAATGGTGGTCAGAATGCCGTTGCAGATTGATCAGCAGCCAGTTCGACGCGCGCTGATCCGAGTTCCAGGAGTGATGCGGCTGAACAGGTTCAAACCGGTTATCGTCGAGCTGCCTGCGGGTAAGGCCGTAGTGTTCGATATAGTTCACCAGCTCCAGCTGCCACACGGCAGTACCCGCCTGAACAGCAAAGAGCCCCAGGCCCGACCAGCCACCGAGCATCAAAGCCAGCGTGATCATGCCCGACTGCAGGATCAGATACCGCAGGAACGGGTTGGCCGGCGTCTTCCAGGCCAGTCCCCGACGCGCCAGCATCCGCGTCTCTGCACGCCATGCAGACACAAACGACTGGCGCAGAACGCGCGGATAAAACCGATGGAAACCTTCGTTATACCGCGCTGTGACTGCATCCCGCGGTGTGCCCACCCAACGATGGTGCACCAGCAGGTGTTCGGACCGGAAATGGGAATAAAGTACCATGGCCAGCAGAATATCGGCCATCCAGCGTTCAGCCCGGCTGCGCTGATGCATCAGCTCATGGCTGTAGTTGATGCCGATCGTGCCGGTAATGACCCCAACGCCAAAGAACAGCCCGATCCGTTCCGGCGTGCTGAGATGGCCGGCCTGCGGGACGTACCACACAAGCCAGAAAAGCATCACGAACTGCAGCGGTGTCCAGATCAGAGTGATCAGCGTGTGCCATCGCAGCGCATGCGCCGGGGTCATCGGATCGGCATTATCAGTGTTGCGGCCGATCGCCAGATCCAGGCCGGAAAACAGATACCATGTCACAAGGGGCAGAAGCGCGATCGTCCAGCCCCCCTGCAGCGCGCCCACAACGGCGAGCGGCGGCAGAGCGAGCGAGACCCAGAAAGGTGCGGCACTGGGTGGCCGGGTTTCTGGTATGGCTGTTTCAGCTGGCATGGCGCAATCCTAAGCCGCGCCGCATTGCTGCGCCAAGCATGACGCGACGACGCTCACCGGATAAGATCGAAAGCTTTGCGCATGACAGTCGGCAGATCCGAAGGCCGGAAGTTTTCCGGAGCAACAAATGCCCCCCTGTCACATTGCGTTCCGGAATCGATCTGAGCCGTCCGGACCCTGAGCAGCAGATGAAAGTGGGTGAAGGTGTGACGTATCTCGGCATCAACCGGTTGCCAGTCTGCCGGGCAGGGCGGCGGCGTTTCGGGGAGTGGTTCAGAGACGTCAATCCAGTCCGATCCGGGCCAGCCGAGCATCCCGCCCAGCAGGCCTTTGTCAGGGCGGGTCTCAAGCAGCCAGGCGCCATCCCGGCGTTGCCCCACAAAGATGATCCCGTGGCGCACAGGTTTCGCCTTTTTGGGTTGTTTGCGCGGCAGGTCCGGTGCCGTGCCGAGTCGCCTGGCCTCGCAGGGTTCGCGCCAGGGACAGATGCCACAGGCCGGTGATCTCGGCGTACAGACAGTTGCCCCGAGATCCATTACCGCCTGGGCATAATCGCCCGGGCGTCTGTCCGGCGTCAGTGCCTTGGCTTCCCGCATCAGTTCCGGTTTGGCGTCAGGCAGCGGCGTGTGGATATTGTGCAGTCTGGCCATAACGCGTTCGACATTGCCGTCCAGAACGGCGTGCGGCAGGTCGAAAGCGATCGAGGACACAGCGGCAGCTGTGTAAGGCCCGATGCCGGGCAGTTTCACCAGGGCGTCATAGTCCGCCGGGAAAGCCCCGCCGTGGTCTGCCACGACCGCCCGGGCGCATTTCAGCAGGTTGCGTGCCCTTGCATAATAGCCCAGCCCGGCCCATTCACCCATCACTTCGGAGTCTTCGGCGGCAGCCAGATCGCCTACCGTTGGCCATCGCCCGGTAAAGCGCTGAAAGTAGTCTCTGACCGTCACGACAGTCGTTTGCTGAAGCATCACCTCAGACAGCCACACCCGGTAGGGATCCGGCAGAGTGCCTGCCTTGCGTTCACCGGGGGGGACACGCCACGGCATTTCGCGTGCGTGCACATCGTACCAGTCCAGCAGGGTATCACTCAGCCCGGGGCGGGCTGCTTGCTCGTAACGCAATGTTTATCGTCCTCCGCTCAGTCGCGGGCTGGTTGCCACGTGGATCACGGGCTATGTTACCTCACAGATTTCTGAGGGAAGATAGCGATGCCGCCGCGCCGCGCCAGTACAAAAGGGTTCAGGCAGACGTCCAGCCTGCTGCAAAGCCGGATTCGCAGTGCCAGCGAGAGCCGCGGCTTTGCTCAGAGCCGGCTTCTTACGCACTGGGAAGAGATCGCGGGTGCAGATGTGGCCGCAATCTCCCGACCTGTCGAGGTGAGCTATGGTCGTGGAGGCATGGGCGCCACGCTGACGCTGCTGACAACCGGTGCCAACGCCCCGGTTCTGGAGATGCAGAAAGAGCAACTGCGCACACGTGTGAATGCCGTCTACGGCTACAATGCGATTGCCCGTATCCGCGTCACCCAGACGGCTGCGAGGGGCTTTGCAGAAGGCCAGGTCGATTTTACACACAGGCGCCAGGATTCCGAACCGAAGGTCGTGGATCCCTCTGTCCGGGAAGCGGCCCTTGCAACTGCCAGCCCTGTGGAGGATGAGGGGCTGCGCGCGGCGCTGACACGCCTTGGCGAAAACATTCTGAACAGAACAAACCGGTAAAAGGAAAACCCATGTCGCGTATGATGATTATCTCTGCTGCGGTGGCAGTTATTGGTCTCGGAGCCTGGTTTGTGACCAGTCCCTCTGGCAATCAGGCAACCGAGGTCACCCGGATTGACCCGATTGGCGCTGCCAGTGCGCAGGAAAGCGACATCGATACCTCGGGGGTTCAGGAAATGTCCCTGGGCAATCCGGATGCCCCGGTTACGGTTATCGAGTATGCGAGCTTTACCTGCCCGCACTGCGCCAGCTTTCACGCCGGTGCCTACAAGCAGCTCAAGGCTGACTATATCGACACGGGCAAAATAAATTTTGTCTACCGCGAGGTCTATTTTGACCGGCCCGGCCTCTGGGCCTCCATGATCGCGCGCTGTGCCGGCACCCCAACGGCCTTTTTTGGCATGGCTGACCTGATCTACGAGGGTCAGTCGACCTGGGCGCGCGCCGGCGACATGGTTTCCATCGTTGATGAACTGCGCCGGATCGGCCGTCTGGCAGGGCTCGACGGTGACACGATGGAGGCCTGCCTGCAGGATGCAGACAACGCCCGGACGCTGGTGGCATGGTACCAGGAAAATGCTCAGGCCGATGGTATCGACAGCACCCCGAGCTTTGTGATCAACGGCGAAAAGTACTCCAACATGGCGTATTCTGACATGGCGGCCATCATCGACGCCGCTGCAGAGTAATGTCAGCTCCCCTGCAGGGGTTAAAGGTTGTCGAACTTGCCCGGGTGCTTGCGGGCCCCTGGGCAGGTCAGACTCTCTCTGATCTGGGATGTGATGTCGTCAAGATCGAGAGCCCGGCGGGGGATGATACCCGACAGTGGGGTCCGCCCTTTGTCACACGCGGCGAGGATGTCTCGGCCGCCTATTTCCATTCGACAAACCGCGGAAAGAAGTCTGTTACAGCAGATTTCAGAACGCCGGAAGGTCAGGCCCGGGTCCGGGAACAGCTGGCGGATGCTGACATCCTCATCGAGAACTTCAAAACCGGCGGGCTGGCAAAGTACGGGCTGGATTACGAAAGCCTAGTCCAGGATTTTCCCCGTCTGATCTATTGTTCGATTACCGGTTTCGGGCACACCGGACCCTATGCATCAAGGGCGGGATACGATTTCATTATTCAGGGTATGTCAGGTCTGATGTCGCTGACCGGCGAACCGGACGGGCAACCGCAGAAGTATGGTGTGGCCATAACGGATATCCTGACCGGAATTTATGCGACCACCGGTATTCTGGCTGCCGTGCACCAGCGCCACCAGACCGGACGGGGCCAGCACATTGACATGTCGCTGATGGATGTAGCGGTCGCTGTAACGTCGAACCAGGCCCTGAATTACCTGACCACCGGAAAGCCGCCGCAACGCATGGGCAATGCACATGTGAATCTGGCGCCCTACCAGGTTTTTGACTGTGCGGACGGCCATATCATTATCGCCACAGGCAACGATGGCCAGTATCAGCGCCTTTGCCGGTTGCTGGGGCTGGATGACATGGCGACTGCGCCGGCGTTTCTGAAGAACGAAAACAGGCTGGCCAACCGTGCGGAGATGATCCGCCGTCTGTCCGGTGCCACGGTGAAACGGACCCGTGACGATCTGCTTGCGGCCTGTGAGCAACAGGGCGTTCCGGCCGGACCCATCAACGATATGGCGGATGTTATGGCTGACCCCCAGGTTGTTGCCCGGCAGATGGAGCTGTCGCTGGAAGACGTTCCCGGCATTCGCGCGCCGTTTTCCTTTTCAGACGCAGACCTTGCACTGCACAGACCTGCGCCGCGCCTTGGCGAGAACAACGACGACTGAGGCGCTCAGGGTGCTTTGAGCGTCGCGAGCAGGTCCAGCAGTGCGTTTGGCGTCTCTTCAAAATGCAGACGAACCGGCAGTGTTATCACCTTCATCCGGAAGGCTGCCGGCAGGCGGACTGCATCTTTCTCCGTTGTAACCAGTTGTGCGCCACGCGCTTTGGCATCTGCCTCCAGCCGTCCCATCAGACCTGCGGTCAGAGGCTGGTGGTCATCCAGCGGTTCTGCGTGAACGAGATCGGCACCCAGCTGACGGAGTGTTGCAAAGAACTTCTCAGGATGGCCTATCCCGGCGAAAGCAACAGCGCGCATGTCCGACCAGTCCATCCCTGTCCTGAGTGGCTGCAGGGCCGCTCTGACGTGAGGCGGTGCGGCATGTTCCGGCGGGTGATAGTGCCTGTCAAAAGCCGACTGAGCCGCGGCATTTCCGACAGACAACAACACGTCTGCGCGCGCCAGACCGGTCGCGACCGGCTCGCGCAGTGGCCCCGCCGGCAGGCACCTGCCATTGCCGAACCCTTTTTCAGCGTCGACGACAATAATCGATACATCCTTTTGCAGCGCAGGATTCTGAAAACCATCGTCCAGAACCACAACAGTCGCACCGGCGTTTTCGGCAGCGCGTCCGCCGGCCGCCCTGTCTTCGGAAACCCAGACTTCTGCAAATGCGGCGAGCAGTAACGGTTCATCCCCGACATCCGCTGCGCTGTGGCGGGCCGGATCCACGCGGACCGGTCCTTTCAGTTTCCCGCCATATCCACGGGTTACAACGTGCGGTGTGTGAAAGGCATCCGTCAGCGCTCCGAGCACGGCGATGACTGTCGGCGTCTTGCCGGTACCGCCTGCATTCAGATTGCCAACGCAGACAACAGGCACACCCAGACGGACACCATCTGTCCCTGCGAGACGCCGGGCGGTCAGATGCCCATAGATCCACCCCAGCGGTGCCAGAAGCCGTGCGCGTGCGGCGGGCGCATCCGCCGGTGTGTGCCAGAAATCAGGTGGTCGCATGTGTCCCACCTTCCCGCGCGTCCAGGGCGGTTTCGACCAGCCCGATCACGCGGTCCGTCAGAGCTGCGCCCTTGCTGATCACGTCCCAGCCTGCATGAGCCATCGCGGCGGCCTGATCGGGTGAAATAAGCTGCTGCACAGCTGCACTCAGGCTGTCGGCATCATTGACGATACGTGCAGCACCCGCGCTGGCAAGCCGCGAGTAGAATGGCAGATACCGGCGTACGTTTGGTCCATAGAGAACAGCGGATCCCAGAGCCGCCGCCTCAAACGGGTTGCAGCCCCCGTAACCGGGTACCAGTGAACTGCCAAGAAACGACACCGGTGCAACGCGGTAAAACAGGCCCAGATCCTGCGGATCGTCCGACAGCAGTACCTGTGTATTGTCATCCGGTTCCTCGCCGGCTGACCAGTCACAAAGGCGCATGCCCTCGGCGCGGACTTTGTCGGCGACAGAACTGGTATCAGTTGCCTGACGCGGGTTCATGATGAGGAGGAGACGGTGGGACATACGCGAAGCGGCGCGGTGCGCGGCCAGCACGGGACCGGCTTCCTCCGCCTGCAGGCGTGCGGCCAGCCAGACCGGGCGGCCACCCAGCAAAGCAGACAGATCCGCAATGTCTCCGTCATCGCAGGCCAGTGCCTGCCCACCGGCCTGAAGAGGTGGCGCGCGTTGTATCAGTCTGCGGTCTACACCAAGCGCCTCGATGCGTTCTGCCGCACCGGCAGAGCGCACCAGGATCGCGTCAAAGCCTGACAGAATGCGACGCGTAACATCCGGCAGCCAGCGATCATGCCGTGTGTCAAAACCGTCGTTGCCGGCATCGATCAGGATCATGCTTCGTCCCGACTGCAGCACACTGTCTATCAGCGCAGGCCGCAGTCTGCCCCAGACCCAGATACCAAAGTCCGGCTGGTAATGGGTCAGGAAACTGTCGATGGCGTCAGGGTGTTCAGAAGGTAACCGCTCCAGCGTTACGCCGTCGGGAGGTGTCCAGCTGGTTCGGACATCCCGCAGTGTTTCATCGTCAGGCAGTGTAAGCAGAACCTGGACGCCGTGGCGCGCATTGCGGATACGGAGCGCAATGTCCTGTACGGCCAGATAGTTCCCGGGCTCGGCCGCGTGAATCCAGACAAGCTCATCGCGTAACCTGGAGGCAGATGGCGCAAAGGCGCGCTCGGCTGTGTGACGCGACAGCGCGCGCCAGGCCGCCAGCCCGAGAGAGCGGCCCATGTCCTGTTATCCCAGCTCTTCGGTTGCAGAAGCTGCGGCCTCTTCGTCCCTCAGACGGTGCAGGTGCGCAATGAAGTAGCGCATATGGGCATTGTCCACGGTGCGCTGCGCCTCTGATTTCCAGGCGTTGAATGCTTCTTCGTAATTCGGAAAAATACCGACCACGTGTATGTCATCCACGTTTTTGAAGGTGTTGCGGGTCGGATCGACCAACTCTCCGCCAAAGACGAGATGGAGCCGCTGTGTCATGGGACATTTCCTTTGTACGGGGTAACTGAGCCTTAGGTTGCGTATATGCCCGCCGGGGTCAAGACGTGCACGCCCAGTATCTCAGCGCTGCAGCGCACGCATCAGTCCGGCGTGCATTGCCTGTCCGGCCGCCACAACGCCGTCAAGACGAGCGCCGGGATTGTTGAACCGCAACGGATTGCCCCTGCGATCCGTGCAGGTGCCGCCGGCTTCGGTCACAATAAGCGCACCGGCTGCGATATCCCATTCCCATGCGGGCCGGAACGTCAGCATTGCGTCAAAGCGACCCTCGCCGACGAGACTGAGCCGATAGGCCAGTGACGGGCGGTGCGCCCTGCGAAAAGACGGGACGCCACTGTGCCAGTGACCGGGTTCTACCGCAGGCTTTGTTGCCAGTATGTCGGCCTCACCCGGATCGTGACGGGTTGACGTGGTGATCGCATTGCCGTTCAGAAACGCGCCGCCTCCCTCGGCTGCAGTGTAGAGCATATCGCGGCGTGGCAGACAGACAGCGCCGGCCGTAACCCTTCCCTGATGTACCACTGCCACCGAATGCGCCCAGGTACGGGACCCTTCGACAAAACTGCGTGTCCCGTCGATCGGATCCACAACAAACAGTGTTTCCTGACCAAGGCGCGTGTCATTGTCTTCGGTTTCTTCTGACAGCCAGCCGTATTCGGGACGTGCTGTGCGCAACACATTCTCCAGATACGCGTTGACGGCAAGATCGGCCTCGGTGACCGGGCCAGCACCGCCTGGCTTGTCCCAGCGCTGCGTGCTGTCGACGGCGTAACTTGTTGCGATCCTGCCGGCGATCCTGACTGCGTCAGAGATGAGCGCCAGATCAGTTTCCTGCAAGGGTCATCCCCGGCACCAGAAGTGACGGTACCCGCCGGCTGAGGTGCTGGCGGGCGTCATTGGCGGGGACAACCGCCAAAAGCATATCACGCAGGTTTCCGGCGATCGTGCATTCATTCACGGCGCCGGTGATTTCACCGTTTTCGACCCAGAGGCCTGCAGCACCACGGGAATAGTCACCGGTGTTGGGATTGATTGTCGACCCGATCATCGATGTGACGAGCAGGCCCGTGCCCATATCCCGGATCAGGTCCTCGCGGCTCGCCTCTCCGGGTGTCAGCGTGACGTTCCACGTGCCGGGTGAGGGTGCGGAGGAGGTGCCCCGCGTGGCATTGGCGGTCGACGGCATCTCCAGTTTCCGGCCGGTGGCGAGATCAAGCGTCCAGCCTGTCAGTGTGCCGTTTTCAATGATGCTGCGGGCTTTTGTCGGCAGACCCTCGGCATCGAACGGGCGCGATCCCGGCGCCCGGGGCCGGTGTGGCTCCTCGAGCAGGCTGAGAGCATCCGGCAGCACCTGCTCCCCGAGGGCGTTCCGCAGCCAGGACGCCCCGCGCGCAACCGCGCTCCCGTTGAGTGCTGCAAGCAGATGCCCGATCAGCGACGAAGAAATACGCTCATCGAAGAGAACCGGGTAGGTTCCGGTAGGCGGCTTGCGCGCATCCAGTCTGGCCAGGGCGCGTGTCGCGGCCCGCTGCCCGATCTCTGCCGCATCACGCAGGTCAGCCTGGAAAATGCGGCTGTCGGCATCGTAGTCGCGTTCCATGCCGGTGCCTGTACCGGCAATCGCCACACACGAAAGCCCTCGGTCGGTGCGCTGGTAACCGCCGGAAAATCCATTTGTTGCGGCCAGATGTATTTCCCGCGCGGAATACCCCGCAGAGGCGGACTGGACCTGGGTAATCCCGTCAACTGCATGTGCTGCAGCCTCGGCAGCCAGTGCATCATCCTGAAGAGCAGCGGGCAGGGGCTCATCGGTGGGGTCTGACAGTTCCAGCGCGGACGCGTCACGCATTGTTGCGAGCTGTTCGGGGTCGGCCAGTCCGCTGTAAGGGTCTTCGGGTGCCTCACCTGCCATGGCAACAGCGCGATCCGCCATTTCCGCGATCGTGCGGTCGCTGGTATCCGAGGCCGAAACTGTGGCGCTCCGATGCCCTAAAAAGACGCGCAGACCAAGGTCCGTACCCTCAGAGCGTTCTGCCTGTTCCAGCGCGCCGTTGCGCACATCGATGTTCACAGAGGTTCCGCGCACAACGATTGCATCCGCGGCCTCTGCGCCGGCTTTGCGCGCGGCGTCCAGAAGCCTGCCGGAAAGGTCTTCGATGGCTTGGGTCATTGGATACCTCTGTACCTGCGTGTCGTGTTACCGCCTCGTGGTTGCGCCACGACGTAGCTGTGCGGTGCCCCTGCTGCAAGGGGCACCGGAAAAAAGGCAGGCACCCGGGTGTTGCGCCGGGTTACTGGATGCGCTGACCGTTGGCGATGATGTGGCCCTGTTCGTTGATCTCGATCCGCGAGTTCAGCGTATCGGGCGCATTGCCGGGCACCGCAAGCAGCCCCATCATCATACGCGCGGCCATCGCCTGTTCCTCGGGCAGAAGGCCGATGCTGACGAGATTGTCGATCAGGCCGTTCCCGCCGGTCAGGCTGAGATCGACGCCACCCACTGGTCGGGGAAACGGAGCATCTGATTCCGCAAAGGTGAAAGCGCCTTCGCCCTGCAGTTTGGCACCGGCCAGCTCGAGGCGCAGTTCACGGACATCAAGACTTTCGATGTCTGCGGGCGTTTCGCCGGTTTCGCCGGCTGCGGCCATGGACGCCGGATCAAGAAAATCAAAGAGAACGGTCGCCTTACCCGCCAGATCAATGATGAGCGTGGCCGGATCGCGGGGCAGCTTGCTGCCACTGTCGATCATGTTCCACAGGAAATCATCCATTGTGAAATCTTCCAGTGACAGCGCCAGCGAGAAATCTGCAGGCGTGTCCGTTTTTCGCAGGGGCATGCCCAGCTCAAAGCCGGACGTCTCCGCGGCGAAAGCAATGGGGAAGGGCAGCGCACTGGATTCGTAAGTTGCCGCGACTTCACGCTGAGTGCCGCCGTACAACAGCCCGTCCTTGCCCATCCGGACATCTACAACCGTTTCATCCGATGTCATATTGAGGCTGAAATCGGTTTCTTCCCCGCTCGAGGTCACCTGGTGCGTGGCGATCCCCATCCGGAATTCACCGCTGGCCGCAAAACCGGCCGAGAGCATTTCACTCATGTTGAGCTGTTCGGTGACCAGCACGGGCAGGTCCGATGTTCCCTCAAAAGAAAGACCGCTGATCTCACCGGACATACGCCCCGCGCCGTCCCCCTCGGGGTCGGAGAAACTGATCTGATAGGTCGCATCGCCGGCGGTCATCTGCTGGTCATAGACCCGTGAGCCACCGAGGATCATCGTGGTTGTCCCTGCGACACCGCTGATGCTGCCCTCTGCAGTGTACAGAGATGCTCCATCAATGTCCGGACCACTGGTCAGGAATGAAACCGTATCCGCCGCGTAGGTATACAGCATCTCGGCCGGTGAGCCGCTGGCCAGCGCCTCAAGCCCTGACAGCCGGTATTCGACGGTGCTTGTAAACACCTCACCGTCCGGGCCGGTAAACTCGGAAACTACCGGCACGACGGTGGGCATACCGATGTCGACGGCCCCGTCGCCCGTTTCCGTCAGTGTAATATTGTCGAGCTGCATGATCATCGACCCGGTGTCCGGTCCAAAAGATCCGGTGATGCGGATGTCACTGATGCTCAGGGTATCGCCGGACCGGTTTTCCTGACCGGAGATCCGGTACCCGATGCCTGCCATATAGGCGCCGATATCATTCCATACGTCGTCCGCGGTGACATCTGCGGCGGCTGGTCCGGCCAGGCCTGCGATCGCTGCAACAACAGCGGTACAATTCTTTAAATGAAACATGCTTCGATCCTCTGGGAAACCTTTGGGCGCATCGTCTGTTATGGTCGTATGATGGTCAAGGGGCGCCGGGTCTGGACGGTGCCGCGCCCTGACACTACCACCATCATCAGGTATTTTGGGAGAGCCTCGCTATGGATATGAGTAACAGAACCGTTGTGATTACCGGCGCAAGCCGTGGTATCGGCGCCGAAACAGCGCGGATCTTTGCCCGGGCGGGTGCCAGTGTGGTGCTGCTGGCCCGCAGCCAGGGGGCCATTGCGGATCTCGCTGGCGAGATCGGCGAGAAAGCAATCGCGATTCCCTGCAACGTTGCCCGCTATAGCGAGGTCGCTGCCGCTGTGGCAACGGCTGCAGAACAGTTCGGCAGCATTGACGTGCTGATCAATAATGCAGGTGCGATCGAGCCTATCTCGCGGATGAGCGGGATGGACCCCGACGGCTGGGGCGATGTGATCGATATCAATCTCAAGGGTGTTTTCAACTGCATTCATGCGGCCCTGCCGGTGATGAAGGCAGGCGGCGGGGGATCTGTTCTGACGATCAGTTCGGGAGCTGCGCACAATGCGATAGAAGGCTGGAGCCACTATTGCTCGTCCAAGGCTGCGGTAAACATGCTGAACCGGTGCCTGCACCTGGAGGAGGCCGACCACGGTATCCGCGCCATCGGTTTGTCGCCCGGCACTGTTGCCACGCAAATGCAGCGGGAAATCAAAGCGTCGGGCATCAACCGGGTGAGCCAGCTGGCATGGGAAGACCACATTCCGGCGGACTGGCCTGCGCGCGCGTTACTGTGGATGTGTGGTCCGGAGGCGGATGACTGGAAGGGTGGCGAGATTTCGCTGCGCGACACGGATATCCGCAAAGCCGTCGGGCTGATCTGAACCTGTTCAGCGTTTCCGCCGCCTGCCAGGGATTTTTGACTGGAAACCCGGCGGGCGTCTGCTGACCCACTTTATAAATCCGGCCAGCCTGGGATGCGCGCGCAGGGCGTCGGGTGTGTTGTAACTGCGCGCCAGTTCTGATTCGGTCAGCGTGGCGTGTATTTCCCTGTGACATATGTGGTGAAGCAGCACCACCGGACCTCCCCTGCCGCCTTTAAGCTTCGGGATCAGGTGATGCAGGCTCTGGCTGACATCCGGCGGAATGGGTCTGTGGCAGAGGGGGCACACAGGGTCTGACATAAGGCTTGCTCTGGCTGGCGGGCGCAGGCATGAACCTAGATGCACAGGCGCACATGAAAAGAGGGAGCGGCCGTGGAATTTGATCTTTCCAGCCAGCCGGAGATCGTACAGCAGGCAGCAGGATATGCCCTGCAGGTCTGGGAACTGGCTATGTCCTGGGTGCTCAGCCCTGCGGCCTGGTCCCAGTTTGCGCTGCTTCTCGTTGCTTGGTTGCTGGCCGTTTTTACCGCCAGACGCCTGCGCGGAGGGCTGACGCGAATTCTGACGCCCGAGGAAACAGCTGAAAGCATGCTGGCGCAGACCCGGCGCTTTGCGCTCACCCTGTTGCCGCTTCTTTTGCCGCTGCTGGCCTATGTCTTTACGGCCATCGGTGAAAGCGTTGTACGGTCCCTCTTTGACAGCGGTGCTGTGATCGCCTTCGGCAAACGCGTTTTCATGTTTCTTGCGGCAAGAACGCTCGCGCGGGAGATTCTCACTGACCCGCTGCTGAAGCTGCTGGGGCGCTACGTGCTGATCCCTGTGGCTGCGCTCTATGCGCTGGGCCTTCTTGACCTGCTCGTTGACCGGCTGAACGAAATGACCGTCAGCCTTGGCAATATCTCCTTCTCCGCCATGTCTCTGGTACGGGGGATTATCGCCGGTGGTGTCCTGTTCTGGCTGGGGGGCTGGTCCAACAGGCAGACTTCGCAGTTCATCGAAAAACAGGAAGAGATGCGTCCCTCTCTGCGACAACTGCTCGCCAAGGTGGTGGAATTCAGCATCTTTGGCATCGCTTTCCTGCTGCTTCTGAACATTATGGGTATCAACCTGTCGGCACTCGCTGTGATCGGTGGTGCGATTGGTGTCGGCCTGGGCTTCGGGCTTCAGAAAATCGCGTCGAATTTTATCTCTGGCGTGATCCTTCTGATCGAGGGGCAGGCAACAGTCGGGGATTACGTCGAACTGGACGGCGGGGAATCCGGTCAGATTGTCAAAATGACTGCCCGTGCGGCGATTCTCGAAACCTTTGACGGTCGCTGGATTGTGGTGCCGAATGAGGATTTCATCACAACGCGGGTTGTCAATTATTCTGACAGTGGCTCTGCGAACCGGTATGAGGCCCCGTTTTCGGTCAGCTACGACACCGACATCAACCTTGTGCCCGGAATCATCGAGGCTGCGGTTGCCAGACACCCGGATGTCCTTGATGCCCCGTACCCGCCCGACTGCGAGCTGCGCGGGTTCGGGGACAGCGGCATCGATTTTGCCGTCGAGTTCTGGGTGAACGGTCTGGATGACGGGCCGAACAAGTACACGTCTGATGTGCTGTTTCTGATCTGGAACGCGCTTAAAGAGCACGACATCGAAATCCCCTATCCGCAGCGTGTTGTGGAGATTAAGGGCGGGCTTCCGCAGGACGACGCGTGAAACATGCACTGATCGTCGGGGCAGGCCCGGCAGGTCTGATGGCGGCCGAAACCCTTTCCGCCGCAGGTCTGCGTGTGACGCTTTGCGACGCGTTGCCCTCTGCCGGGCGGAAATTCCTGATGGCCGGAAAGTCGGGTCTTAACCTGACGATGGACGAACCTCTGGCGCAGTTCCTGACAAATTACCGTGAAAGTACGGACTGGCTCTCGCCGTTTGTAGAGGAGTTCGATGCATCGGCGGTCAGGGACTGGGCGCAGGGACTGGATCAGGAGATTTTTACCGGCTCGACGGGTCGGGTGTTTCCCAGGGCAATGAAAGCATCGCCTTTGCTGCGCGCATGGCTCGCGCGTCTTGCCGCAAACGGTGTTTTGTTGCGGACCAGAATGCGTTGGCAGGGTTGGGACGACAACGGCAATGCCCTGTTTGACACGCCATCGGGATCTGAAAGCGTTACCGCGGATGTCACTGTTCTGGCGCTGGGCGGCAACAGCTGGTCAAAACTGGGCGCGGACGGACGCTGGGCCGCCATCCTTGAACGCAGGGGGGTGCAAACCGCCCCTTTTGCGCCCTCAAACGCGGGCCTGGCCGTCGACTGGACCGATCACATGCGAGGGCATTTTGGCGCAGCACTCAAATCTGTTCGCTGGTCGGCAGGCGCTCAGACATCGCGCGGCGAGGCGGTTCTGTCGGCAAGGGGTCTTGAAGGCGGCGGTATTTATACTCTTTCGCCGGCCCTGAGGCAGGGTGCTGCGCTGCGTATCGATCTGGTTCCGGACCTCACACCAGAGCAACTGACCGGTCCCAAAGCGCCTGCAAGGGGCAGAACGCTGTCGCATTGGATGAAAAGCACACTGCGCCTGTCGCCGGTGAAAGCGGCGCTGGTTTTCGAAATGGCCGGGGGGCAGCGCGCGGACCCGCAGAACTGGGCATCTTTGATTAAAGAACTGCCAGTGCGGCACAACGGATTTCTGCCGGCGGACGAGGCCATTTCGACGGTTGGCGGTGTTTCGCGCGCGGCCGTGACCGGCGATCTGATGCTCAGCGCAGTCCCCGGGGTATTCTGTGCCGGTGAGATGCTGGACTGGGACGCCCCCACCGGCGGATATCTGATAACGGCCTGCCTTGCCACCGGACGCCACGCAGGCCTTGGTGCGCTGCGCTATCTTGCGGCAGCGGCCTGATAGGCGGGTCTTTCGCGCAGGTTTTTCGCATAGGCAAACAACCTGTCATCTACCCGCGGAAACTTTGCGCCGACGGACCAGTTGATGCAGTGACAGGCAAGAATATCAGGTATGCTGATCTCGTCTCCCATCAGAAACGGACCGTCAATCATAGATGACAGCCGGTCGGCCGAAGCGACGAATTCGGCCTTCAGTGTTTCCTTGATCTCGGGCATCCGCAGATCCTGAGGCAGGACAAAACTGTGTTTTGCTGCTGCCCAGAGCACGGCGTCCATCTCGTCAATCAACCAGAAGGTCAGCGCATCCTGCCGCGCGCGCGCAACGGTGCCTGCCGGCGCTGTCAGCTTGCCGTGTTTGTCCGCGAGGTAGGTGATTATTGCCATCGAATCGGTGAGCACCGCGTCGCCGTCCGTCAGCGCCGGTACTTTGCCGGTCGGGTTATAGCGCGTCGCTTCATCCGACCTTGGGGGAGCGGGAATATGCTCATACGGCTCGCCCAGTTCCTCAAGCATCCAGAGAACGCGCATAGCACGTGATTTTTGCGGTCCGATGACGGTATACATAGTGTGTTCTTTCAGGTGAGTTCCGTTTTGCTGACCCTGTCACGCGGCCCGATCGCTGGCAACTGCTGTCGGAAACTGTCAGCAGTTATCTGTATTCTGAGAGAAACAGACTTAGGAGAATGTCATGTCCCGGACCGGAAGCTGCCTGTGTGGTGCTGTAAGTTTTGAAGTTGCGAAAGACATCGCAGAAACCGGTGCCTGCCACTGTGGCATGTGCCGAAAATGGAGCGGTGGAGTATTCCTTGGCGTCGAGGTGCCAGGTGATCAGCTCAGCATTTCCGGCGCCGAAAACCTCACCACTTATTCCTCTTCGCCTTGGGCCGAGAGAAGCTTTTGCAAAACGTGCGGAAGCAGCATGTGGTACCGCGTTACGGCACCTGGCCCACACCATAACGCCCATCACATCGGGTTTGGCACCTTTGATACGCAGGACGGCGTTACTCTGACAGGCGAGATCTACATCGACAAAAAGCCGGCCGGTTACACATTTGCAGAGAAAACGCACCAGATGACAGAAGCCGAGGTTATGGCGATGTTTGGCGGTGCAGAAGGCTAGCGCGCGCCCAGCATGGCGAGGCGGATAAAGGCGCGTTCCACAAGAGCCATACCCGGTGCGTGTTGCCCTGCAGATCGCAGCTGAAGGTCAGTGTCCGTCAGAACAGTCAGCGCCGTTTCCAGCCGTGCCGCACCCCAGCGACGTGACTGGGCAAGCATCCGGTCACGGTTGGGGCCAAAGATAGTCGGTCTGCCCGACGAATCGCTGGCGGCGCGGTGCAGCGCCCGGAAATGCCGCATGGCTCCGATGCATAGTCCCACCGGTGTCGCCCCCTGTGCCGTCAGCTTTTGCATGACCGGACCGATTTCCTGCGCGCGTGCTTCTGCAACGACCATCAGAATGTCGTCGATATCCGCCTCAGTTGATGTCGGCGCACAGGCTGCTACGTCAGCCTCGCTGACCGCTGCAGAGTCCCCGATTTTGTAGAGCGAGAGTTTTTCCACCGTCTGACGGAAGTCGCCCGGATCAAGCGCCTGCGCCAGATCGGTGAGTGCGGCCATCACGTCACCCGTGGGCAGTTCGAGCCCCGCGTCGCGCAGGGATTGCTCAATTTCGGCACGCGTGGGCGGATTGTCATAGATACCGGTGGCATAGGCGTTCGGATGTGCCTCAAAGGCCTTACGCAGTTTCGATGTCGGCTTGAGATCACCTGCGGTGACGACAATCTGCGCGTCGCCATCCTGCCAGTCTGCCAGCGCTGTCAGGATTGCAGGTGCTGAGTTCTCATTTGCGTCCTCTACAAAGACGGCCCGCTGGCCGGGAAAAAAACCGACCGCCTTTACCGCATCAGTCAGAAGCGCCGGATCCTTGCGCAGTTCGTTCCCGTTCATGCGCGTCAGGCGCATCTCTTCTTCTGCGGTCGGGCCAAGCAGCGCTGCGAGCATCTGCTGACGCTTCAGTGCGACACGCATGCCGTCGCGGCCAAAGATCAGAATACCGGTTCTGCCCGGGTCGGGCCTGGCAAAATAGCCGGTGGCATCGCGTGTAGACAGCTTCATGTCAGGTCAGCGGTGAGCAGCCTGACAATGATCTGATCGCCCAGCAGGACCATCAGGCGACGCAGCGCGTCCTGTTCAGCGGCCAGCGTCGCAACGGTGGTATCAGCGGCAGAATAACCTGTGAAGTTATCAACTGTTCCGGACAGTACAATCCGACCGGTGGTGTTGTCGATCAGCGTGTAATCTGCGTTGCCGAGCAGGTTGAACCGCGTAATGTCGCCCTCGCGATCAACGGCCAGGTCTTCCTGCGCCGTCGTGACGCTGACCGCCATGCGATAGCCCCCGGCCACGGACCGCCCGAGCCTCTCCTCGATCCGTCGCGTTATCAGATAGCCGCTTTCCGTGGTGGGATCATCGATCAAAATGTTGTTCTGCAGGCGGGTACCGTTCCCACCTGTGCTGTACACTGGCGTAAACCCGCAGGCAGCCAGGGCAAGCGGCAGGCAGATCAGAGCGCGGCGGTTAAACGACAACATTCACAATACGTCCCGGGACTACGACGACCTTTCTGGGTGTTGCACCGTCGAGGGTCCGGATGACAGCCTGATCCGCGAGGGCGATTTTTTCAACCTCTTCCTTGCTCGTATCGGCAGGCACGGTGATCTCAGCGCGGCGTTTGCCATTGACCTGAACAGGCAGCGTCACCGTGTCAGAAACCAGCATCGCCTCGTCCGCCGCCGGCCAGGGGGCTGTTGTGATCAGACCCTCGCCCCCCTGGTTCTGCCAGATATCTTCTGACAGGTGCGGTGTCATCGGAGACATCAGCTGTGCCAGCGTCATGATTGCCTCACGCTGGGCAGCGTAGCCGGCCCTGGATTTCTGCAGTGTCGCAGTAAACGCATAAAGCTTTGCAATTGCAGCGTTAAACCCAAAGCTCTCGATCCCCATGGTGACATCGTGGATGCAGCCATGCATCGCCCGGAGAAGGTCGTCATCGCCGGTGCCGGGGGCATCGCGGTCCATCTGCCCGATTCTGTCGCAGAGGTTCCAGACCCGGGACAGGTGCTTATAGGCGGCCTCAGCTCCCGAGGCCGTCCACTCAACATCCCGTTCCGGCGGGCTGTCGCTCAGCACAAACCAGCGTGCTGTGTCTGCGCCGTAAGCCGAAATGATATTTATCGGGTCGACGACATTCTTTTTCGATTTTGACATCTTTGCCGAAGGGACGATCTCCACCTCGGTGCCATCTGCCAGTTTCCCGTCGGTGACATCCTCGGGCAGGTGGTAAACCGGGCGGCCCTTTTCATCCCGGGTCTGGTAAATCTCGTGTGTCACCATCCCCTGCGTGAAGAGCGCGTCAAAAGGTTCAATCGCCGTTTCGGGCAGATGACCGGTGATATGCATCGCCCGGGCGAAGAAACGCGAATACAGCAGATGCAGAATCGCGTGTTCAATGCCACCGATATACTGGTCCACATTCATCCAGTAGTTCGCATCGTCGGAGACTGTCGGCGTATCCGCCGAGGGTGCCGTAAAACGTGCGAAGTACCATGAGCTGTCCACAAAGGTGTCCATGGTGTCCGTTTCACGCAGTGCATCCCTCCCGCAGGAAGGACAGGCGCAGTTGCGCCATGTCGGATGCCTGTCGAGCGGATTGCCGGGCGTGTCGAAATCGACGTCATAGGGCAGTTCGACCGGCAGGTTTTCCTTCTTTTCAGGGACAACGCCGCACGCGTCACAGTGGACCACGGGAATCGGACAACCCCAGTAGCGCTGGCGCGAAAGACCCCAGTCCCGCAGGCGGTATTTTGTCTGCCCGGTGCCCAGGTTGTTGGCTTCGAACCAGTCGATGGTCGCGTCGATACCCTGCTGGCTGGTCGCTTCACCGATACCTGCAAAATGGTCAATGAAAACCACTTTCTCGGTTTTGGCAGGGACCAGCGCTACATTCTCAACTTCGGTTTCGTCGCCCGGCAGGTAAAAGGCGTTGCGCACAGGCAGCCCGTATTTGCGCGCAAAGTCGAGGTCGCGCTGGTCATGTGCCGGGCAGCCGAAAACGGCGCCGGTGCCATAGTCCATCAGAACGAAGTTGCCGATCCAGACCGGCAGTTCCGTGTCCGGGTACACCGGGTGCCAGACGCGCAGACCGGTGTCGATCCCTTTCTTTTCGGCCTTTTCCATGGCCGCCTCGGTGGTATCCATCTTGCGGCATTCATCAATAAAGGCGGCAAGCTGCGGGTTATCGTCCTCGAGTGCCCTTGATACCGGGTGGTCGGGCGAGACAGCGATAAAGGACGCCCCACGCATCGTATCAGGCCGGGTCGAATAGCACAGAATGTTATCGCCGCCGTCGGTCCGGCGGAAAGGTATTTCGATGCCCCGGCTTTCGCCGATCCAGTTTTCCTGCATCAGCCGAACCTTGGCAGGCCAGTGTTCCAGACCGTTCAGTGCCTCTTTGAGCTCTCCGGCCATGTCGCTGATTTTAAAGAACCATTGTGTCAGCTCGCGCCGTTCTACATCGGCGCCCGACCGCCAGCCTTTGCCGTCGATGACCTGCTCATTGGCCAGAACCGTCATATCAACCGGGTCCCAGTTCACCTGCGCGTTCTTGCGGTAAACGAGGCCCGCCTCAAGAAAATCGAGGAACAATGCCTGCTGCTGGCCGTAGTATTCAGGATCACAGGTGGCGAACTCGCGCGTCCAGTCAATCGAAAGACCCAGCGGTTTCATCTGGTCCCGCATGTCGGCAATATTGCCGTAGGTCCAGTCTTTGGGGTGCCCGCCGATCGCCATAGCAGCGTTCTCTGCAGGCATGCCAAAGGCGTCCCAGCCCATCGGGTGCAGCACGTTGTGTCCGGTGGCCATTTTATAACGCGCGATTACGTCGCCCATGGTGTAGTTGCGTACATGACCCATGTGAATGCGTCCGGACGGATAGGGGAACATCTCCAACACATAGTACTTCGGCTTGTCTGCAGACCGGACGGCCCTGAAAATTTCGTTGCGGTTCCAGACGTCCTGCCAGCGGCTTTCGATCTCTGCCGGGGTGTAACGCGCCATTTCTGCGTCCTTTTTAACGTATCAGCGCCGGGACCCGGTTTGTGATCGGTGCCCGGCGCGGGAAAGAGTGTTTACTGTCGGGGGCAGAGACCTGTCAGAGGCTTCCGTCCAGGTTCCGGATCTGACGGGCCCGCGTCAGAATCGCGTCTTCGACAGCACGGATGGTTGCCGCACTGGCCGGACCGTTCCGCGTCTGCAGCGAGAGATTCAGCGATCTTGCTTCGAGCGCGGGATCATCGATAAGCACAGTCGCGCGATAGGCACGGCCGCTGCCGGGTGGCGTGCCATATCCTGTAATAATCACACCGGTGAAGGGGTCGACCGACTCAACGGGCAGGAATTCCAGTACCTCGAGCGATGCGGCCCACAGGTATTTGTTGACGCTGGTGCGGGTTTCAACCGCGCCCGAATTGCGGAAGGCATCCCAGATGGTCGTGCCCGTCTGAAAATTCCTGTCGCGCTGACTGGTAGGGTCAGTGAAATCCCTTGGGCCCGTATCGATACTGTTCGTCGAACGCCCTCCACAGGCAGCCAGCAACCCACAACACAATGCTGCTCCGATCCAACGCGCCGACGTGCTCTTTTTCATGAAAAACCTGCCCAAATGTTGTCTCTGAACCGTTTACTGCAGGAGTCCGTGCATCGCAAGCCGCATGCCGCTTTGCGGTGATTATGGCGGCATTAGGGCGGGTGTGGCATCAAAGCACCATATTCCTGAAATCCGGGCGTGCGAATTCTTTCAAAGCTTGAGGTCATGCGGCTTGTAAGACATTACACATTCACACTTGGGTTGCTTGTCATCCCGGGAAACATTCGTACACTAGGGACAACAACATGAAAAAAGTTCTTCTTGCATCCACGATGCTCGTCGCGACAGCCGGCATGGCTGCGGCGGATATCACATTCAACGGCTTCGGTCGTTTCGGTCTGCTTTACAACGAAGACAGTGCAGCTGGTCTCAGCGACACACGTCTGGAGCAGCGCTTCCGCCTGAACATCGTCGGCACAGCCGAAACAGATGGTGGCGTTAAGTTCGGCGCACGTCTGCGTATCGAAACAAACGACGAATCCAACGGCAACTCCGCCACTGGTGACGAAGGCGCAGCGTTCGAAGACAACGAGAACGCGATCCGTAACCCGGAATTCAACGTACAGGCCGGTGGTTTCCGCCTCGACGTTGGTAACACTTCCGACGTGATCGACTCCGGCGACGTTGTTAACTACTACGGCTTCGGCGTAGGTCTGACATCGTTCCTCGAGCAGTCCAGCGGCTTCAGCCTGCCGGCATCCGGCATCGGTGACGAAATCGAAGAAGCACCGACTGTAAAAATCCGCTACGCCATGGGTGATCTGACTGTTGCAGCGTCTTACACAGACAACGCAGAAGACAGCTTCGACTCCGAATGGCAAATCGGTCTGGGCTATGTGTTCAGCGCATACGCAGTTGGTATCGCATTCGGTAGCGAAGAAGGCGTAACAGACAACGACTTCTGGGCGGCATCGGTTTCCGGCGCGTTCAGCAACGTTGACTTCTCCTTCCTGGTTGCAGACAGCGACGTTCAGGACGACGTATCCTACGGTGCATCCATCTCCGTTCCGGTTGGCGCGGCGACAAGCATCCAGGCTGTTGTTTCCGACAACGGTATCGACGGTGACGACACAGCTTACGGCGTTGGCTTCCGCCACGACCTCGGCGGCGGCGTCTCCCTGCGCGGTGGTATCGGCAGCAACAACTCCGACAACACACAGGCTGACCTGGGTGTGATCTTCAACTTCTGAGTTGAACACATCGCATGATATCTGGGGCGGACCTTTCGGTTCGCCCCTTTTCTTTTCTGCATCTTTCTTATCTGTGTAACTGAACACTGACAGGAGAAGACTGCATGCCTCTTGAAGACATATCCGGTCGTATTGCTGCGGCAGAGGCCAGGGCCGGCCGCCCTGCCGGGTCGGTACATCTGATCGCTGTTTCCAAAGTGCAGCCCGACGCAAGGGTTGAGGCGGTACTGGAGCAGGGACATCGCTGTTTTGGCGAGAACCGCGTACAGGAAGCCGCCGGAAAGTGGCCGGGCTTTCGCGAGACATTCAAAGACATCGACCTGCACCTGATCGGACCATTACAGACCAACAAGGCACGGCAGGCCTTTGACCTTTTCCAGAGTATCCATTCTCTGGACCGCCAGAAACTGGCAAAGACATTTGCGCGCCTTGCCGACGAAACCGGGTCATGTCCGGAGTTGTTTATACAGGTCAATACAGGTGAAGAGCCGCAGAAAGCGGGCGTTCTGCCTGCCGACGCAGACAAATTTGTGCAGGACTGCGTTGCGTTGGATCTGCCGGTCAAAGGTCTGATGTGCATTCCACCAGCCGACGAAGAACCATCTCTTCATTTTGCGCTGCTTGCGAAAATTGCTGCCCGCAACGGACTTGAGGGTCTCAGTATGGGCATGAGCGGCGATTTCGAGACAGCCATTGCACTGGGTGCGACGCATGTGCGCGTCGGTTCCGCAATTTTCGGAGAACGTACGACGTCCTAGGGTACGATCAGCCTTGTCTGCAGAGTGATCAGCGGCGCGATGCGGCGCAGATGCGCGCGTGAAAAAGCGATACATCCTTCTGTCGGATAACCGGGACGCCGTTGCTGGTGGATAAAGATCGCCGAACCGCGCCCTTTCACTGCATATGGCCAGTTCCAGTCCGTCAGCAGAATCAGATCATACAGCGGATCAGAGCGGCGCAGTACTTCGTGACTGTAGGGACAGGGCGCACGGACCATCATGTTATAGTCTTCATGCGTGACGTCATCTGACCACAGATCACCCGGTCGGATCGGCAGCGCCCAGTCTGTGGGGCGTGCCATTCTGTCCGGACGGTATAGCATGCCGACTATGCGGTGGGTGCCGCGCGGTGTGGCACCGTCCCCCTCTTTCTTTCGCCCGCTTACGCCGCCCTTTCCGATTGTACAGGGCCAGTAGCGACCGAAAAAGCGCACACCGCGTGGGGTCAGGACAAGGTCAGAGGGTTTCATTCAAGATGGCCGGATTTACGCTGTTTGGTTTCGAGGTAGGCTTTGTTATGTGGGTTTTCGCCAACGTGCAGCGGCACCCGCTCGGTCACATCTATCCCGCAGCTCTGCATCATTCGTGTTTTCGCCGGGTTATTGGTCATCAGGCGGACCGCGTTAAATCCCAGTAACTTCAGAATGTCAGCACCCAGACGGAAATCCCGCTCGTCGTCCTCGAACCCCAGTCTGTGGTTCGCCTCGACCGTGTCGAAACCCTGGTCCTGCAGCGAGTAGGCCCGCATCTTGTTGGCCAGACCGATGCCGCGCCCTTCCTGATTCATGTAGAGCAGAACGCCATGGCCCTCTGCGCCCATCTGCGCGAGGGCCGCGCGCAGTTGGGGACCGCAGTCACATTTCAATGATCCCATAAGGTCGCCGGTAAAGCAGGCCGAATGCAGGCGGGACAGTACCGGTTTCGTTCTGTCCGGGCGCCCGATCTCGATCGCGTAATGCTCTTCTCCACCATCTTCGGGTCTGAAAACATGCAGGCGCCCTGCCTCGGAGACTTCCAGTGGCAGCCGGGCGCTGACAACACTGTGTAAAGGGCTCCGGTCGTTCAGAGCATCCGATACTGCATCCGTATTCAGGAGCGTCAGACCGTGCCCGGCCGCAAAAGAGGCAGCGTCAGGCACCGGAACCACTATGGCGGCCGGAAGAAGTCTTGCGGATTTGGCAAGACGGACGGCGATACGGGCCGGGTCCGGATCACCGGAGCGGTGGCTTGCGAGAGGCCCTTTCATCGGGTTCATGAGATCACCCGCAGGATCAGCTATGGCCCTGACCCAGGCCGCATCTGCATCCGGTGGCAGAGAAATCCGGGCAATGTCACCGTCGTAAGCTCTGGCGCGCAGAGTGTCCGCCCGCCGTGCCGTTATGGCCAGAACCCCACCCGTTCCGGCGCTGATCAGGCTGCGTAATCTGTTGGCATCCAGCGTTTCTGCTGCCGCAAGAATCGCAGGACTGCCGGAATCCAGCACCACAGGAACGCCCATCCGCAGGTCTGCGCGGGCCCTTGCAAGGCGTTCATGGACGTTTGGAGCAATAGTCATGATGTTACAGTGCCTGTCTTTTCCTGCGCTGATCTAGGGCAAACAGGCCGGAATTGAAACAATTCACCACCGATGTAACACGAGGCTGTGAGAGAAATCACACCACGCTTGTCTGCAGCGGCACAAAACCACAAATGTTGTTGCAACACGAGGGAGAGATCCATGGCACAGCTGAAAAAGATACTGCTAGTTGACGACGACGATGATCTGCGTGAGGCGCTCAGCGAGCAGCTGATCATGACAGAGGACTTCGATGTTTTCGAGGCCGCGAATGGCGCGGATGCTATGGTCAGGGCGAAAGAAGCGCTCTACGACCTTGTCATTCTTGATGTCGGGCTGCCCGATACCGACGGTCGCGAACTCTGCCGGCTGATGCGCAAACAGGGCGTCAAAAGCCCGATCCTGATGCTCACCGGACATGACAGCGACGCAGACACCATTCTGGGTCTGGATGCCGGCGCAAACGACTATGTCAGCAAGCCGTTCAAGTTTCCGGTCCTGCTCGCGCGGATCCGCGCACAGCTGCGCCAGCACGAACAGTCTGAGGACGCGGTATTCCAGCTTGGTCACTATACCTTCAAACCGTCGATGAAGATGTTGATCACCGAGGACGAGCGCAAGGTACGCCTGACGGAAAAAGAGACGAATATCCTGAAGTTTCTCTATCGCTCTACGGATGGTGTCGTACCGCGCGATGTCCTGCTGCACGAAGTCTGGGGTTACAACGCCGGGGTGACAACGCACACGCTTGAGACGCATATTTACCGTCTCCGCCAGAAAATAGAACCAGATCCGTCCAATGCGCGCCTTCTTGTGACCGAATCAGGCGGTTACAGACTGATGGCATAGGCTGTTCTTTGGTTTTTTGACCTGCGTCAATGAAACGTTAACCAAAACGGCCTACCTGTTAAGAACCCCGCGCATGTCCGGGTTATGACATGCACCTCCCTGTTGGACTTGGCCGGGCTTCGTGCCCGGTCTTTTTTTGTCCTGACACCGGTGGGCAGGGGGACGGCCCCTGCAGCCATTTTCTGACAGTACAGCCCGGACCGGGCATGGTGAAGGCCGGCCCGGCGCGTTAGGGTGCCGGCACGTCTGATTTGGGAGCGATACAGATGCCGTTTACTCTTGCCACCTGGAACATCAATTCCGTACGCCTTCGCGAGGAACTTGTTGTAAAACTGATGACAGAGGAAGGACCAGACGTCCTTTGCCTGCAGGAGTGTAAAAGCCCGGTCGACAAGATCCCGCTCGAGGCCTTCGCCGCCGCCGGATATGCGCATTACGTTGCGCGGGGCCAGAAAGGGTACAACGGTGTCGCAATTCTGTCCAAACTGCCAATCCGGGAGGCGGGCTCGATGGATTTTGCCGCACTCGGGCATGCCCGGCACATTGCCGGAGAGCTTGAGAACGGCGTGACAATCCACAATTTCTACGTACCGGCAGGCGGGGACAAACCTGACCGGAATATCAACGAAAAGTTTGGCCAGAAGCTGGACTACCTGACGGACATGCGGGACTGGTTCCGCGCAGACCGGCCCACCAGATCCATCCTGGTCGGTGATCTGAACATCGCACCGCGCGAGGACGATGTCTGGGATCACAAAAAACTGCTCAAGGTTGTCAGCCACACGCCGATCGAAGTTGAGCACCTTGCCGCAACCCAGGACGCCGGGCACTGGGTCGATATCACCCGTCAGGATATTCCTGCAGGACAGCTTTTCAGCTGGTGGTCCTATCGTTCGCCGGACTGGGATGGCGCGGACAAGGGCCGCAGGCTGGACCATATCTGGGCAACATCCGATATTGCGCAGTCCGGTCATTCCAGCCGGGTCCTGCGGAATGTGCGCGGATGGGAAAAGCCCAGCGACCACGCACCGGTTTTCGCTTCTTTTGACCTTTGAATTCGGCTCAGCGGTCCCATATAACGCAGACGCGACACAACAGGACGGACAACATGATGGATCTGAACCTTGGTGCGGCACCCGCTGCGGATGACCTGATCAAAGACAGCACTGAGGCAACCTTTATGGCCGACGTGGTCGAGGCCTCACAGACGGTTCCGGTAATTGTCGACTTCTGGGCGCCGTGGTGCGGACCCTGCAAGACGCTCGGGCCACAGCTTGAAGAGGCTGTGCGCGGCGCGAAGGGCGCTGTTCGGATGGTCAAGGTTAACGTTGACGAAGCGCAGATGATTGCGGGTCAGCTGCAGATTCAGTCCATTCCGACCGTATATGCCTTCCATAAAGGTCAGCCGGTTGACGGTTTTCAGGGCGCTGTGCCGCAGTCGGAGATCAGAGCATTTATTGACCGCGTGGTGAAAGCTGCGGGCGGCGAGGCTCCGGGAGATACACTTGCCGAAGCAATCGCAGCCGCGGAAGAAATGCTGAACGAGGGCGCGGCGACCGACGCTGCGCAGACCTTCGCCGCGATCCTGGGCGAAGACCAGAACAACGCGGCTGCTTACGCCGGCCTCGTGCGTTCGCATATCGCCCTGGGTGAGCTCGATCAGGCCGAAGCGATCCTGAACGGCGCACCGGCGGAAATTTCCAAATCTCCTGAGCTTGAAGCCGCGCATGCACAGCTGGAGCTGGCCCGTCAGGCTGAAGGCGCTGGACCGCTTGATGTTCTGCGATCGGCTGTTGAAGCTGATCCCGAGGACATGCAGGCGCGCTTCGACCTCGCCCAGGCACTGCATGCAAGCGGTGACGTGGAGGCCGCTGTTGACGCACTTCTGGACCTCTTCAGGCGGGACCGGGAATGGAACGATGGAGCCGCTAAAACCCAGCTCTTTACCATTTTTGAAGCGCTCAAGCCGAACGATCCCATCATGCTGAACGGCCGTCGCAGGCTGAGCTCGATGATATTTGCCTGACCGTCATTGCGGGCTACGTCCGTGGGTATGATAAACGCCGCAGAGCTTCCCGAAACGATTGCGATCTTCCCGCTGCCCGGTGCTCTTTTGCTGCCACGGGCGCGATTGCCGCTTCACATCTTTGAACCACGGTATCTGCAGATGTTCGAGGACGCGCTGAAAACGCCGACCCGTCTGATCGGTATGATCCAACCCAATGAGATACCCGGGCGTTCCGGCAGCGGTCTGCATACAATCGGATGTGCAGGGCGCATTACACAGTTCTCCGAGACAGAAGACGGAAGGTACCTGATCACGCTTGGCGGTGTCTGCCGTTTCCGGGTGAAACGCGAGGTTGAGGGGTTTACGCCCTACCGCCGGTGCGATGTGCTGTGGGACGGATTTGACCGTGATCTTGGGCCTGATGAGGAAGATCAGCGATTTGACCGCGACGAGTTTCTTGTTTTGCTCGAGCGCTATTTTGATGCGCGTGAACTTTCGGCAGACTGGGACACACTGCGCGACGCGGATGACGAACTGCTGATCAATTCGCTGTCCATGATGCTGGATTTCGATCCCGAGGATAAACAGGCGCTGCTCGAAGCTCCCAGCCTTTCGACGCGCCGTGAAACGCTGGTGACGCTGATCGAATACACCCTGCGGGGTGGTACAGAAAGTGAGATGATTCAGTGAGTGATACCAACAATACTGCAGACCGCCGGATGCTTGAGGCGCTGATCTGTCCGCAGACGCACACAACGCTGGAATATGACGCAGAACGCCAGGAGCTTGTTTCGCGCGCGGCGAATCTCGCGTTTCCCATTCGCAATGGGATCCCGGTCATGCTGAGCGACGAGGCGCGCCCGCTCGACTAAAGCGGCTGACCTTTGAGCAGGCGCGGCAGATCTCCGGTCAGTCCGGCGGCCTCCCGGATGAAACCACGGCGCAGGCCCGGCCATCTGCCGACAATTCCCATCCCGATATCACGCGTGGCGCGCAGCAGAGCGTTATCGTTTGAAAACAGACGGTTGAATGTATCAGTCGCCATGGCCAGCGTTGTATTGTCGAACCGCCGCCAGGTCTTGTAACTGCCCAGCGTGATGTCGGAACCGATGTCATCCCCACGGCGACGGGCATCAGCCAAAACTTCGGCCAGCGCCGCAATATCCCGAAAACCCGCATTCAGACCCTGCCCTGCGATCGGGTGGACTCCATGGGCGGCATCACCGACCAGAGCGGTGCGCGGCGCGATCATACTGTTGGCCAGCGAAAGCGACAGCGGGTAGGTGTACCGCGCGCCCGCCAGATCGATTTCACCCAGAAAACTGCCAAACCGTGGGCGGAGAACAGCGAGATAATCGGCATCGTTCATCGCATGGATACGTGCGGCATCTGCCGCTGTCTCGCTCCAGACAATCGAGCTCCGGTTGCCTTTCAACGGCAGAATGGCCAGCGGACCGGCTGGCATAAAGAACTGATGCGCCACCCCGTTGTGCGGGCGGTCGTGCGAGATGGCGCAGACCAGCGCCGTTTGTTTATAAGGCCAGCCTGTGCGCCCTATGCCTGCCCGTGACGCGGTTCCCGACGCGCGCCCGTCACATCCGGCCAGCAACCGGCCACGGATCTGCCGTCCGTCGTCCAGCGTGACCGTTACGCCCGCTGCGGTGGCCTGCTGAGCGACGACTGTCGCACCATTGATCTGAGAGATCTGTTCGGAGGCTTCCATCGCCCTGTGCAGCGCAGGGCGCAGATGGCGGTCCTCAATCATATATCCCATGGGGCCTTCTTCGATCTCGGCATGATCAAAATGCATAAAGAACGGAGACGGCCCCTCTCCGGCACGTCCGTCCGTTACCTTGATGTCCAGCATCGGCTGTGCGTCAGGCGCCAGCTGTTCCCAAAGACCAATGGCCTGCAAAAGCCGCGCTGACGACAGGGCCACCGCATAAGAGCGCCCGTCAAAACCCTTCTTTTTCATCGGGCTGGCAGGCAGCGTGTCGATCACGGTGGATGTCAGGCCAGCACAGGCGCATGCCAGCGCCAGTGCAGGCCCGTTCAGCCCGCCCCCTACGATAATGATGTCGCAATCGGTTTCCATGCCCTTTTCCTGCACGGCTGGCAGGGGATTGTCCATGCGCGCTTGCGTCGCTACCGTCCCGCCAGAACTGTCAGACCCCGGGGGTACAGGATGCAGGAATGGCTTGGTATGACGGCGACCGCACTGGGGCGCGGTATCGGTACAGGCGAAATCGATGCTGTTGCGCTGACTACAACGTATCTCGATGCGATTGACAGGCATCCGTTGCGGGACAGGATTTATGCCCGCGTAACCGCCGATCGTGCGCTGGCAGAAGCCAGGGCAGCGGCAGACCGGGCCAGGCTGGGCCAGAGAAGATCGCTTCTGGATGGTGTGCCAATCAGCTGGAAAGACCTGTTCGATACGGCGGGTATCGCAACCGAGGCAGGATCGAAGCTGCTGACTGGTCGGGTGCCGTCGCGGGATGCGCGTGTCCTTGAGAACGCGACATCTGCTGGCCTCGTCTGCCTTGGCAAAACACATATGAGCGAACTGGCTTTCTCGGGCCTGGGGCACAATCCAAGCACCGCTACACCGCCCTGTGTCAATGATGCGGATGCGGTGCCGGGTGGATCCTCTTCCGGGGCGGCAGCTTCAGTTGCATTTGATCTGGCCGCTGCGGGGATCGGGTCTGATACAGGGGGATCGGTGCGCATACCCTCTGCATGGAACGACCTTGTGGGCCTGAAGACAACGGCGGGACGCCTGAGCCTGGAAGGGGTGGTACCGCTCGCGCTGAAGTTTGACACAGTAGGTCCGCTCTGCCGGTCCGTCGGGGATGCTGCGCATCTGCTTGCCCTGCTCGAAGGCCGCAGGCCCGCTGACCTGACCGGTGTTACACTCGAAGGTAAGCGTTTTGCCATTCTCGAAACAGTTGCTCTCGAGGATGTCCGCGAGGAGCCGCTTGCGGCTTTTCAAGAGGCGACAGAACGGCTCGGCAATGCCGGGGCGCAGATTTCGCGACTCCATATCCCTGAAATCAATGATGCAATGGCGCTCACGACCTGCCTGTATACCTCAGAGGCCTATGGTCTGTGGCGAGATGTGATCGAGGCCAATCCGGAAGCCATGTATGCCGAAATTCTGGAACGGTTCCGCCTTGGTAAAAACCATTCCGGTCCAGACTATGTGGCTGCCTGGGCCGCACTTGAAACAGCGCGGGTTGCCTATGACAGAGCGACCGCCGGTTTCGATGCGGTCATTCTGCCAACTGCGCCAATCCTGCCGCCGAACCTCGGGCGACTGAACACGGACCACGATTACTATGTGACCGAAAACCTGCTGTCGCTGCGCAACACCCGGATCGGAAACCTGATGGGGCTCTGCGCGCTGAGCCTGCCAGCGGGTGTGGCAAGCTGCGGTTTGATGCTGATGGGTGCGCCGGGCCACGAAGAGGCTTTGCTGCGCACCGGTGCCGCTGTCGAAGCAGCTTTGGCCTAAAAGCCACAAATTTCGATAAAGCTGCGCGTTTTTGTGGACGCAGGCGCGTGCCACAGGTACCTTAGGAGAAACGGGACGCTAATGATCCCGACCTGAGGCAGTTTTAATGGTGTACCCCGAGCGGTTTTCGAACCTTCCGGCTCACGCATGGCCGCGTCTGCGCGCTCTTCTGGACGTGCATGAAGGCGGTGGTGAGCCCATCCACATGACAATTGGCGAGCCGAAACATGCGTTTCCGGCGTGGGTCACCGATAAAATAACCGAACATGCCGCAGGCTTTAACAGCTATCCGCCAAACGATGGGGCCCCTGCGCTGAAAGAGGCGATCTGCGGTTTTGTCTCGCGCCGGTACGGCGTGCCGCTCGACGCTGAGAGCCAGGTGATGGCTCTGAACGGCACGCGCGAAGGGCTGTACAATGCAGTCATGGCCTTATGTCCTGAAACCAAAGCAGGTGGAAAACCGGCCATCCTGATGCCGAACCCCTTTTACCAGGTCTACATGATTGCCTCGCTGTCCGTAGCGGCCGACCCGGTAATGGTTCCGGCGACGACGGAAAGCGGACATCTGCCGGACTATCACAGCCTGCCTGATGGCATTCTGAACAGGACAACTGCTGCATTCATCTGCTCGCCAGCAAACCCGCAGGGTGCTGTCGCCAGTTATGAATACTGGCGTGGTCTGATCGAACTTGCGGAAAAATACGACTTCAGGATTTTTGCCGATGAGTGCTATTCGGAAATTTACCGCAATGAAGCGCCGGTAGGGGCGCTTCAGGTTGCGCACGAGACGGGCGCTGACCCTGATCGGGTTGTGATTTTTCATTCGCTGTCCAAACGTTCGAATTTGCCGGGTCTGCGGTCTGGATTCGTCGCCAGCAGCGCTGAAAATATTACACAGATCAAACAGTTGCGAAACTACGCCGGATCGCCGCTGCCACTTCCGATACAACTGGCATCAGCCGCTGTCTGGAACGACGAGGAACACGTGATCGAAAACCGGGCAATGTATGTTGAGAAATACGACATCGCTGACCGGGTTCTGGGTAATGTGCCCGGCTATGCCAGCCCCGAGGCTGGCTTCTTTCTCTGGCTGCCAGTGAAAAGCGACGAAGAAGCCGCTGTGAAACTCTGGCGCGAAACCGGGGTCCGGGTTCTGCCGGGGGGATATCTGGCACAGGACTGGAACGGTGAAAATCCGGGGCAGGGATACATACGGGCCGCCATGGTGGCTCCAAAAGCGGAAACGGCACGGGGGATCGAACTGATCCGTGACTGCCTTTATCCGCAATAAATGACGAGGGATCAGAGCAATGGCATATCAGACTAGAGGTCGTGACCCGCTGTTTGACAGCAACATGGCGCAGGCGATGGAGAAAAGGGGCAAAGAGCTCTTTGGACTGTTCCTGATCGCACTGGGGTTGATGGCCTGTGCGATGATTGCATCCTATACGCCTGACGATCCCAACTGGATGGTTTCAACCGATGCGCCAACGCAGAACTGGATGGGGCGTACTGGCGCGTCTATAGCGGCACCGCTGTTCATGATCGTGGGCTGGGGGTCCTGGGGCCTTGGAATCGTTCTGCTGGTGTGGGGGTTGCGCTTTGCGCTGCACAAAGGTGCTGATCGTGCCGTGGGACGGTTGATCTTTGCCCCCATCGCGATTGCGGCGGGCTCAATTTATGCTGCAACCCTGACGCCTGCCGGCAACTGGCTGGACACGCACAGCTTTGGCCTTGGCGGGCTTTTCGGCGATACCGTAATGGGCGCGTTGCTGACGCTGCTGCCGATCGGATCTGTTCTGACGGTCAAACTGATGTCGTTGCTTATGGCGCTTGGAATTCTCGCACTTGGTGCCTTTGTGCTTGGCTTCACAAAGGATGAGCTTTTGCGCATCGGGCGCTTTCTGCTGCTGGGGCTGGTCATGATGTATGCCGGCCTGATGACGCTGCTCGGCAAAAGTGCCAGCGGAACGGTAAATGCGGCACAGGTGCTTTCAGCCCGGGCAGCAGACCGCCGTGCCAGAGCGCGAGAGGCTGCCGGGGCTGACGCAACACGCGTGGCACCCGCCCCCGAAGCGCCTGCTTTTCATGATCCGGAGACCAGCAAACCGGGTCTCTTTTCCCGGATGCCCGGGCTGGTGCGCCGCCCTGAAACCATGCCCGAGCAGGAGCTGGTCGACCCCGATGCGTTTTCGGACGACGTCGAGGCGCCGGGCGAGGACCGCATCAAAGCCCGTATTGCTGATGTGATCAAATCGAGGGTCCGCACGGGCAGCGCTGTGCACACTCCGACGACAGCACCTCTGACGCGTGGTCGCGGACGTGGCCCGGACCCGCTGGTTCTGGACACTTCCGGAGCGCGTGCAGAACCGCCATTGACGGCCGCGGCTCCGGCTGTGCCACCAGCTCCTGAGGTCGCACTTCAGGAAACTGACATCGCGCCGGAACCACCTGTCCAGACACCTGTCGTCCCGGCAGCCGAACCGCGCCGGGTTGTACAGCAGCCCGCCCGCAAACCTGTTCAGCCATCGCGCCGTGCACAGGCAGAGGCGCAACCCACACTGTCTTTCGACGAATCTCACCCGGGCTTTGAGCTGCCACCGCTCAGCCTGCTTGAGAACCCGGTGGAAATCCCGCGCCTGCACCTCAGTGATGAGGCACTCGAAGAAAACGCCCGCATGCTCGAATCCGTGCTGGACGATTACGGGGTTAAGGGCGAGATCGTGGCCGTGCGCCCCGGTCCGGTTGTGACCATGTACGAGCTTGAACCCGCGCCCGGCCTCAAAGCGAGCCGTGTTATTGGTCTCGCAGATGATATCGCACGGTCAATGGCAGCACTTTCCGCACGTGTCTCTACGGTGCCGGGCCGGTCTGTGATCGGTATCGAACTGCCCAATGAAAACCGCGAAAAGGTTGTGCTCAGAGAAATCCTTTCCGCGCGCGATTTCGGGGACGGCAATCACCGTTTGCCGCTGGCGCTGGGCAAGGACATCGGCGGCGATCCGGTGGTCGCCAACCTGGCCAAGATGCCACACCTTCTGATCGCGGGAACGACCGGTTCGGGTAAGTCCGTTGCGATCAACACCATGATCCTGTCGCTGCTCTACAAGCTGACACCCGAAGAATGCCGGATGATCATGATCGACCCCAAAATGCTCGAACTGAGCGTTTACGACGGTATTCCGCACCTGCTGTCTCCGGTGGTGACAGACCCCAAAAAGGCGCTGGTTGCGCTGAAATGGGTCGTAGGTGAAATGGAGGAACGGTATCGCAAGATGTCCAAAATGGGCGTGCGTAACATCGAAGGTTACAACGGCCGCGTGCGCGAGGCTCTGGCCAAAGGCGAACTGTTCAGCCGGACAGTGCAGACAGGGTTTGACGAGGACACGGGCGAGCCGGTTTTTGAAACAGAAGAGAACACGCCCGAAACGCTGCCCTATATCGTGGTGATCGTCGATGAAATGGCCGACCTGATGATGGTTGCGGGCAAAGAAATCGAAGCCTGCATCCAGCGTCTGGCACAGATGGCGCGTGCCAGCGGTATCCACCTGATTATGGCCACGCAACGTCCGTCTGTTGACGTAATTACCGGTACGATCAAAGCGAACTTCCCGACGCGGATTTCCTTCCAGGTGACATCGAAAATCGACAGCCGGACGATCCTGGGTGAAATGGGCGCTGAACAGCTGCTGGGTATGGGCGACATGCTTTACATGGCCGGTGGCGCCAAGATCACGCGCTGCCATGGCCCGTTCGTGTCCGATGAGGAAGTCGAGGAAATCGTCAACCACCTCAAAGCCTTTGGCGAACCAGACTACGTCAAGGGCGTGGTCGAGGGGCCGTCTGAGGACACCGAAAGCAGCATTGACGCGGTTCTGGGTCTGGGTGGCAACACAGATGGTGAAGACGCGCTTTATGATACCGCCGTGCAGGTGGTGATCAACGATCGCAAGTGCTCCACCAGCTACATCCAGCGGAAACTGGCCATTGGCTACAACAAGGCGGCGCGCCTCGTTGAGCAGATGGAGGAGCAGGGTCTTGTCTCGGCGGCCAATCACGTGGGTAAACGCGAAATTCTGGTGCCGGAGCAGGGCTGATCTGCGGAACAATTTGCGCATAACGGGTGTTTGCTATCGCATAGCAGAGCCCGGCGCCCTACATCACAGGGCAGAAATGACGCAATAAGGAAGCCGCGATGACGATGATCCGACGGAGTTTTCTGGCCATTTGCCTGATGGCGGCAGGCATTGGTCCGGCAGCAGCAGATCAGCTGTCGCTGAATGCGATTTCAAACTACCTGAATGGTCTGAAAACGGCGCAGGGATCGTTCACGCAGATCAATGATGACGGGTCGCTGAGCACCGGCCGGCTGTACATCAGCCGCCCGGGCAAGATGCGCTTTGAATATGACCCGCCCGAGCAGGCGCTGGTCATTGCCGAGGCCAACGCTGTCTTTATTATCGACAAGAAATCCAATCAGCCGCCGGAGACTTATCCGCTGAGGCGCACCCCGCTGTCACTGATCCTTGCCCGCAATATCAATCTGGCGCGCGCCAGCATGGTCACAAACCATACTTTTGATGGCACCGCCACAATCGTGACGGCACGGGACCCGGAAAATCCGGAATACGGCAACATACAGATGAGTTTCACCGAGAACCCGGTCCAGCTGCGCCAGTGGATTGTGAACGACGCTAACGGTGGGACGACAACGGTTATTCTGGGTGAATTCGAAACAGGGATGAACCTTGCGTCATCCCTGTTCAGTGCTGATCGCGCTGTCACCCAGCGCGATCGCTGAGCCTTATCGTCCGACGCTGCAGGCCGCCAGCTGCGCCTGATAGGTGTCCGCACGGGCGTCTACCCTGTTCGCCACGTTCAGCAGCCAGGACTTACGGTTATAGGACCCTCTGGCATAGCCTGTGTGGCCCTCGTGATAGGCAAGGTACTGGTTGCGCGTGTCATAAAGGGAAATGCCGTTTCGCTCGCGGCTGATGTTCATATACCAGCCCATAAAGTCACTGGCATCGCGAATGCGGTCTCGCCGGGCAAAGCGCTTACCAGTGGCACGCTGGTAGTCCTCCCACGTGCCATCAAGCGCCTGTGCATAGCCATAAGCGCTGGACTGACGCCCCATCGGAATCACACCCAGCGCGTATTTGTGTGGCGTGCGCGCATTGGACACAAAACGGCTCTCCTGATGAATCGTAGCCATCTGAACATGCACGGGCACGCCCCATTTGCGTTCCGTTTCCTGGAATGCCTTCATGTACTGCGGGCGCTCCTGAACCAGACGGCACGCGTTATCCAGATTACGCGGCGCCGACGACTGGCCACCCCCACACGAGGCCACCAGTAAAATCAGTCCCAAAGCGCGAAGAGTTCTGCTCATCTGCCTCTCGCTTTTTTATATTTTTATTGAGCCTACTGTAGCTGAAAAAAGTGCTCAGGGAAATCACGTTTTCTACAGAAGAGCTGCCAGCAGAACAGGCAGCGCTGCCACCGACATCAGGGTTGAGGCGACGACAAGCCCCGCGACCTCATCAGATTTCGCACCATACTTTTCGGCGAGCATATAAGAGGTCACAGCAACCGGGGTTGCCACCTGCAGAACAAGCACCGCGAAGGCAACCGGATCAAGGTCAAAACCACGGGCTGCGACCCATGCGATACCGGTGCAGATGATAAGTTTGACTGCGCTGAGGAACACTGCGCGCAGCATCCCGCCGGCACGAAGCCGCGCCACGGCGACACCAAGGGTGATCAGCATCAGAGGAATGCCGATCTGCCCCACCAGGCTCAGCGTGTTGGTCAGAAATTCCGGTGTGCGCCAGCCCTGCCACATGAACAGAAGTCCAAGTACCGTACCGCCAAACAGAGGTTCGCGCAGAATTTTGGTCAACGAACCCTGGCCGGCAACCATCCAGATCCCGAAAGTGAAATTCCAGACCAGCATGACAGCAAACACGATAATCGCATAGCTCAGCCCTTCGTTTCCAAAGGCAAAAAGCGCCAGCGGTAACCCCAGATTGCCGGTATTTCCAAAGATAAGAGGGCTGGTAAACGTCCGGTTGTCGAGGCGCATAACCCGGACAAGGACCAGAACCACCAGCGTTACCGCCCCATAGGCAGCCGCGGACGCCAGCGACAGCGCCGTCAGTGCCTGTGCGTCAATCTCTGTTTCCATAAGCGAAACAAAAATCAGACAAGGCAAAGACAGTGTCATGGCCAGCTGAGTGACAAACTGCAGGCGATATTCCAGCCCGCACCGCACCCACGTATAGCCGATAGCCGCCAGCAAAAAGACCGGAGCAACAATTTCCAGCACTGTAAGTGCAAGGTTCACAATCTGTTTCCCGAAATTGCGGTCCAGGAAATGGACAAATGGCTATTGAACCGTTTAATAACGGGCGGTAGAGGCAGCATTGTTATGAATGGTACACGCGCGAAATACCACCTTGGACAGGTCGTCCGGCACCGGAAACATCCGTTCCGCGGTGTGATTTTTGACGTGGATCCCGAATTTGCAAATACCGACGAATGGTACGAGGCAATTCCCGAGGACAGCCGCCCTGCAAAAGAACAGCCGTTCTATCACCTTCTGGCTGAAAATGAGCAGAGCTATTACGTAGCATACGTGTCGGAGCAGAACCTTGTCGCGGACTATTCAGGCGAACCTGTTGATCATCCGGACATCCCTGATCTCTTTGGTCCGTTTCAGAACGGCACATATCCACTGCACTTCCAGATGAACTGAGCCAGGGGGCTCAGTATCCGAGCGCGCATCCATCTTTGCGCGGATCGCTGGCCCCTTCGAGCACACCATCGTCACGGATCAGAATCGCCTGGGCGCCGCCAATGGCAGTGTCGGGGATTGTGACGTTGTGGCCCATATCGGTGAGTTCCTGTCGGACAGTATCAGAGAAACCGCGCTCGACCTTCATATTCCCCTGGTCCGGGAACGAGCGCGGAGCATCGATCGCCGTTTGCGGGTCCATTCCGAAGTCGGACAGATTGGACGCAAAACGCGCATGTCCGTGGGGCTGGTATGCGCCCCCCATGACCCCAAAGGGCATGACGACGCGGCCACCCTTGCGGATCATGCCCGGAATGATGGTATGCAGCGGTCGCTTGCCACCCTTCATTTCGTTCGGGTGGCCCTCTTCAAGCGTGAAACCTGCACCACGGTTCTGCAGCAGTATCCCGTATTTGTCCGATGCAATCCCCGAACCGAACCCGTTAAAAATCGAATAGATCAGCGAAACCGACATGCCGTCGCGGTCGACCACCGTGATATAGATGGTTTCTTTGTGCACCGTTTCGCTGAGTGTCATCGCCGATGCCATCGCCGTGCGCGGGTCAATCAGATCGGCAAGCTGACGGGCAGTATCCATACTGAGCATGTGATCCAGCCGCGTCATGTAGTCCGCATCCGCGACAAAGCGGTTACGTGCGTCATATGCCAGTTTGGCGGCCTCGGCCTCGATATGCGTTCTTTCCGTTCCAAACGGATCCATTGCTGAAATGTCGAACTGCGCCAGGATGTTCATCATCAGAATCGCGGTGGCGCCGTGACCGTTTGGCGGATGTTCGACAACCTCCAGATCCCTGTACGTTCCGGAAACAGGTATTGTCGGCGTGCAAGACACCCTGGCAAAGTCATCGAGCGTATGTGTGCCGCCAAGCGCGGTCAGTGCACTGACCATGTCTTCCGCGATTTCGCCGGTATAAAAGGCGTCGCGCCCGTCCCGTGCGATACGGCGCAGAACGTCGGCCTGACCGGGTGCTGCAAAAATTTCACCGCCCTTGGGGACAGCGCCGTTGATCATAAAGCGGTCTTTTGCGACGCCCTGCAGTACCCAGGCATCTCTTTCCCAGTCGAATGCGACGCGGTCAGCGACCGGCACACCGGACTCTGCATATCTGATTGCGGGTTCCAGTATCGCGTCGAGGCCGATGCGACCCACATTTTCTGACAGGTAACAGAATGCGTCGACGGCTCCCGGAATGGTTACGGCGTGCGCGCTGTTTACCGGCACCCTGCTGTGACCGGCCTGTCGCAGCAGGGCGGCGTCGGATGCAGCGGGCGCGCGGCCCGAACCGTTCAAAGCTTTGACCTCACTGTCTGGCGTTTCAGACCACAGCACAAAGCAGTCGCCGCCTATTCCTGTCATCTGGGGTTCGCAGATGCCCAGCAGGACCGATGCGGAAACTGCCGCATCCATGGCGTTTCCACCGCGTTCCAGAATATCGATGGCTGTTTTTGTGGCCAGCGGGTGCGACGTTGCGCACATACCGTTGGTGGCAAGGACCGGGGACCGGCCCGGAAAGTGAAAATCGCGCATATATTCCCCCGTCGACAGGCACAGTGCACATTAGTGCGATGATGCCGGATGTCCACGAGCCAGAACAGGGATAGGGGAGGAATTCCTCGACGCCGCGCACTGGGTGGGGGCTATTAGACGCGGCGCCGAGGGAAGCTATATGCAGCTACAGGAGCAGTTATGCCGGTCGAACAAGGCCGCATTATGAAGTGATTTTGTTCGTTTGGGGAATAATTGAGAAGAAAGTAAGACCGGCCGCCTCAGGTCTTAACAGGGTCTTTACATGATAATTCCAACCGGCAGACGCAGCGTGAGCCGGTTCTGCGTTGCGTTGCGGGCATAATGAACGTCCTTGGCCAGGTCCTGGATAAGGAACCAGCCAAATCCACCCTCGGGCAGATCGCCCAGGTCAACATCAACGGAAACCTGGTTGCCCAGGGGCAGCTGCCCGTCAGGCATCGCCAGTCCTGCATCGGTGATGCTCACATGCAGCCCGTCTTTTTTGTGTACACAGCGGATATCGATCGGCCCTGAGGGACTGCCTTCGGGATACGCATGCTCGACGATGTTGTTCAGAACTTCTGCCAGAACCAGTTCGATCGTTCCGGATTCCTCGACATCAAGCCCGATCGGGCCAAGGGCAGAAAGGAACCGGCTCAGCGCTTCGCGCACAGCCATTTCGCTGCTCATGATCGAAACTTCAAAGGGGGGGAGGATTTCCGCAGCCATTGGCTCGGTCCTTTCCGTAGGCTCGTCAGTTACGCAGTTCGGCGAGAGCGCCGTCAAGGGTCGGGAATACGCTGAAGACAGAATCCATCCTGGTCAGCTGGAACACGCGCTGGACCGTCGGGGTCAGCCCGGCCAGTGCCAGTTTGCGGTCTGCCCCCATGTTCTTCATTGCGGCAACAATTGCGCCGAGGCCACTGGAGTCGATGAATTCCACTTTGCTGAGGTCAAGTACAACCAGGTCTGGCCCGTCGTCCGTCTCGGACCGCATGGCGTCCTTGAATTCCAGCGCCACAGCGGCGTCAATCCTGGCATCCTGTACGGACACTATGCGCAACTGATCTTCTGTTTTTGTGGAGAGTTCCATAGTAAAGTCCCCGGAAATATGATCGGCTTGTTGTGTAGTCGTGAAGTCTTACGAAACCCTTTAGGCCGCGAGGAGGTTCAGGGATGCGCGAAGTGGTGATTGCCGGGGCGGCACGGACTCCGATGGGCGGGTTTCAGGGTGTGCTGTCCGATCTGACGGCCGCAGACCTCGGCGGCGCGGCTGTCGCAGCAGCTCTGAAGGATGCGGGTACCACGACCGTTCAGGAAATTCTGATGGGCTGCGTCCTGCCCGCAGGCCAGGGCCAGGCGCCCGCGCGTCAGGCTGGTTTTCTGGCCGGACTGGGGGAAGAGGTTCCGGCGACAACCCTGAACAAGATGTGCGGATCGGGCATGAAGGCGACCATGACAGCCTTTGACCAGATTGCACTGGGACAGAGTGACGTGATCGCTGCGGGTGGCATGGAAAGCATGACGAATGCGCCTTATGTGCTGCCCAAAATGCGGGGCGGCGCGCGCCTCGGGCACACGCAGGTTGTTGATCATATGTTCCTGGACGGCCTTGAAGATGCCTATGACAAAGGCAGGCTGATGGGCACATTTGCCGAAGACTGCGCCGAAACTTTTCAGTTCACCCGCGAAATTCAGGATGAATACGCGCTGTCTTCGCTGTCTCGGGCGCTTAAGGCTGCGGAATCAGGCGCGTTTGATGGCGAAATCACACCCGTCGACGTGAAATCTCGCAAAGGTACCATCACCATTTCTGCAGATGAGCAGCCAGGCACGGCGAAGCCCGGGAAGATTCCGCACCTGAAACCTGCTTTCCGTGAGGGTGGCAGCGTGACAGCGGCGAATTCATCTTCTATCTCGGACGGGGCCGCGGCGCTGATCGTAGCTTCCGGCACAGCGGCCAGGGATCAGGGCCTGAACGTTCGCGCCCGCATCATCGGCCATGCAAGCCACGCACAGCATCCGGGACTGTTTACCACAGCGCCGGTGCCCGCTGCAAAGCGCCTGATGGACCGGATCGGATGGTCTGCGGACAGCGTTGACCTGTGGGAAGTAAACGAGGCCTTTGCTGTGGTGCCGCTTGCCTTTATGCGGGAAATGGGCCTGAGCCATGACATCGTTAATGTGAACGGCGGTGCCTGCGCGCTGGGGCATCCGATCGGCGCGTCGGGTGCGCGGATCATCGTCACGCTGCTGAATGCGCTTGAGAAACGGAACCTGAACCGTGGAATCGCAGCAATCTGCATCGGGGGGGGCGAGGGCACCGCAATTGCGATTGAACGGGTATGACCACGTCTGTTTCTGACAGGAAAATTCCGGGTCGCGCGGACTATAAAGAGCTTGCACGATCTGTCGCCGCACTGACCGAAGGGGAGACGGATGAGATCGCGCTGATGGCGACAGTTGTCTGCGAGGTGCATCATTCGGACAGTCGCTTTGACTGGACAGGCTTTTATCGGGTCACCGAACCGGAGCTGCTGAAGATCGGCCCGTATCAGGGCGGGCACGGGTGCCTTGTGATCCCGTTTTCGCGGGGCGTATGCGGTGCAGCAGCGCGCAGTGGTGAGACGCAGCTGGTCGCGGATGTCGATGCCTTTCCGGATCATATAGCCTGCGCGTCGTCGACCCGTTCGGAACTTGTGATACCGGTGCGCAACGGCTCTGGCGATATCATCGCAGTATTTGACATCGATAGTGATCTGCCCGACGCTTTTTCCCATGAGGACGCAGCGGCGATTGAAGCTCTGCTGGACAGTGTATTCCGCCGCCTGTAGGCCGGAGTTTTCCGGATCAGGTCGTGAAAAATTTCTGGCTTTTTTCATTTTGTTCCGACATGGTGAAAAAATCCGACAGAATTTCATGAATCACCGATGCGTCACAGCCTGCCAACTCAACCAGATACATTGGGCGCCGATCTGAGAGCCCTGCGCAAGTCGCGCGGCATGACGATTGTTGACCTGGCAGGGGCGCTTGGCCGATCCGTTGGCTGGCTCAGCCAGGTGGAACGCGACAAATCCGAGCCGTCGATATCAGACCTGCGGCTTATTGCTGCCGTGCTCGGAGTTTCAGTGTCGATGCTGTTCCGACACTCGGCTGCGCCAGCACATGAGGCCGGACATATCGTCCGCCGCAATGCGCGGCGGCCCATCGGATCTTCTGTTGCAGGGCTGGTCGAGGAACTCCTGTCCCCCGACCTCACAGATGATTTTGAGATGGTTCACTCGACCTTTCAGCCAGCCAGCGGGATCACGGAAACTGTCACACGGCCGACGCAGGAAGTTGGCTATATGATCTCCGGCAGGCTGGACCTGTGGATCGCCGGGCAGACACACACAGTCTGTCCGGGAGACAGCTTTCGCATCCGCGGAGAACCCTTTCGCTGGTCGAACCCTTATACCGAACCCGCAGAGGCGATCTGGGTGATCGCCCCACCGGTGTACTGACCATGAGTTTTGAGGCCTGGACCATCTTCGCCCTGTTCTGGATTGTCTTTGTTACGACGCCGGGACCCAACGCCGTTAACTGTATCAACAACGGAATGACGCTGGGGTTTCGGAAGTCACTCGTCGGTGTCCTGGCTATCCTGACCCAGGCCGGTCTGTTTCTGACTCTGTCCGCTTTCGGCATCACGGCACTGATTGCGGCCTCACCGACAGGGTTTTTCGTGGCAAAACTGCTCGGGGCCGCATTTCTGATCTGGATGGGCGTACGCGGGTGGATGCATGCGACAAAGCCCGTAAGGCTTGCGCCGCAGCCCGCCCGGTCTGTCTACATGCGGGCGCTGGCTGTCGCGACGATAAACCCCAAAAGCGTCGCCGGATATCTGGCCGCCTTTTCACAGTTTGTGCAGCCGGATGTGCCGGTGATGCAGCAGATGATTGTTATTGTCCCGACAGCGCTGACCCTGACCGCGCTCAGCTACACAGGGTTCACCGCACTCGGTGCCGGCCTCGGGCGTGCGGCGCTGGGGGCTGTGTTCAATGTCTGGGTGCGGCGTGCGCTTGCGACCTGTTTTGTAATCTATGGCGTGCTTCTGGGCGCCTCTTCGACCCCGGGGAGGACATGATGGTCAGAGGAAGCTGCCTTTGCGGTGCTGTCACATACACGGCCCACGGAGACCCCGGTGCACCGGCGGCCTGCCACTGCGGACAATGTCGGAAACAGTCAGGTCACGTCTGGGCATCGTCATATGTCAAAGACGGCAACCTGGAGATCGCCGGGCCGGTGCGCTGGTTTCAGTCATCTGAAAAGGCGCGGCGTGGCTTTTGCCCTGCCTGTGGCTCGGCGCTTTTCTGGGATCATGAGGATGATCCGTTCATCTGTTTTTCAACCGGCTCGATTGACGGGCCGACGGGGCTGCGCCTGCGCGGCCATATCCATACCGCTGAAAAAGGCGACTACTACACAATCTCGGCCGACGAGCCGCAAAGGGAGAACTGAACATGGCTGATTTTCCAACAACGGCGCGGGTCGTCATTATTGGCGGTGGGGTCGTCGGCACCTCGACACTCTATCACCTCGCCAAAGCGGGCTGGAAAGACTGTGTGCTGGTCGAAAAGAACGAACTGACCGCCGGATCCACATGGCATGCGGCGGGCAACGTGCCAAACTTTGCCGGGTCCTGGGCCGTTATGAACATGCAGCGCTACTCGGCTTCGATGTACCGTACGCTGGGCGAAGACGTGGACTATCCGATGAACTACCACGTTACCGGTGCTGTGCGTCTGGCGCATTCAAAAGAGCGGATGCAGGAGTTTGAGAAAGTGGCTGCCATGGGCCATGCACAGGGGCTGCAGATGGACATCTGCACACCCGAGGAACTGCTGCAGTACAACCCCTTTATGTCGACGCACGATCTGGCGGGTGGCATGTGGGATCCGCTCGATGGCGATATTGACCCCGCGCAGCTGACCCAGGCCCTGGCCAAGGGTGCGCGCGATGCCGGTGGGCGGATTGAGCGGTTCTGCCCCGTCACAGGCATCGACCGTGATGGCGATGAATGGATCGTAAAAACTGAAAAAGGCGACATCCGCTGCGAAAAGGTCGTGAACTGTGCGGGCTACTATGCGCAGCGCGTGGGCGAGATGTTCAAACCCTTTGGCGGACGTACCGTGCCGATGGTTGTGATGTCGCACCAGTACTTCCTGACCGAGCCGATCGCCGAGCTGGAAGCCTGGACAAAGGAGAACGGCAAAAAGGTTGCGATGATCCGCGACGTGGATATTTCCTACTATCTGCGCCAGGAGAAAACCGGCCTGAACCTTGGCCCCTATGAGCGGAACTGCAAGGCCCACTGGGTCACACCGGATGATCCGATGCCCGAGGATTTCTCCTTTCAGCTGTATCCGGACGATCTGGAGCGGCTGGAATTCTACATCGAGGATGCGATGGAGCGGTTGCCGTTGCTCGGCACTTCCGGTGTCGGGCGCAATATCAACGGTCCTATTCCTTATGCGCCCGATGGTCTGCCGATGATCGGCCCGATGCCGGGTGTGAAAAACGCGTTTGAGGGGCATTCCTTTACCTTTGGCATCGCCCAGGGCGGCGGCGCGGGCAAGGTGCTTTCGGAATGGATCATGCACGGCGAGACCGAGCTGGATATGTGGGCCGTCGATCCGCGTCGCTATACCGATTACACCGATCACGACTATTGCCTGTCCAAGGCGCTGGAAACCTATGGCCACGAATATGCGATGCATTTCCCGCATCACGAATGGCCTGCAGGCCGTGACAAGAAACTGTCGCCGGTGGACGCGAAAATCCGCGAGCAGGGCGGTCAGATGGGCGCCTATAACGGCTGGGAGCGCGCCAACTGGTTCGCCGTACCGGGCGATGACACCTCCGAGGAGGCAACGCACACATGGGGGCGCCAGGGCCCCTGGACACAGCGTGTCAAAGAAGAGGTCGAGGCCGTGCGCGATGGTGTTGGCGTGCTGGACCTGCCCGGCTTTTCCCGGTTCCGCCTGTCCGGCGAGGGAGCTGCAGAATACCTGCGCGGTATGATCGCAGGTGCGTTGCCTAAAGCGGGCCGCATGAACCTCGCCTATTTCCCGGACAGCCGCGGGCGCATCCTGACCGAGATGTCTGTCATGCGTCACGGCGAGGATGAATTCACGCTGATCACCGCCGCCCCGGCGCAGTGGCATGATTTCGAGGTTCTGAGCAAAGATCTGCCCGAAGGGCTGAGCCTCACCGATCACACGACCGAATACAGCACCCTGATCGTCACTGGCCCCAAAGTGCGCGCGCTGTTTGAAAGCATGGGCACAGAGGCAGACCTGAGTGCCAGCTGGCTGTCCATTCAGCCCGCAAAGGTTGCCGGTCTCGACTGTATGCTGGCACGGGTCTCCTTTGCCGGCGAGCTGGGCTGGGAAATCCATGCAACCAACGACGCCATCCCCGCCCTTTATGACGCTGTGCGTGGCGGCGGGGCTGTGCCCTTTGGGATGTTCGCGCTGAATTCCATGCGCATCGAAAAGGGCTATCGCGCCTGGAAGGGTGATCTGTCGACGGATTATTCGCTGCTGGAAGGCGGTATGGAGCGGTTCATCCGGTTCGACAAACCGCAGGACTTCCCCGGCAAACAGGCGCTGCTGAATGAAAAGCAGCAGGGCGTGAAAAAGCAGTTCGTGACGCTGGTTGTGAATGCGGGTGACCAGGACGCGCCCTATATGGCCCCGATCTATCACAATGGTGAGGTCGTGGGCGAGACCACCTCGGGCGACTGGGGTTACCGGGTGAACAAATCCATCGCCCTTGGCATGCTGCGCAAAGACCTGACGGTGGCTGGCACCGAGGTCGAGGTTGAAATCTTTGGTACGCGCTGCACGGCGGTCGTTCAGGAAGATCAGCCGCTCTGGGATCCGGCCAACGAAAGGATCCGTGCCTGATGGACGTCACCCTTCTCGATGGAGGCATGGGGCAGGAACTGGTGCACCGCGCCGGTGACCGCCCGACGCCGCTGTGGTCCACGCAGGTCATGGTCGATCATCCCGGGCTGGTCGGACGGGTGCATGCGGATTTTTTCGACGCCGGTGCAACCATTGCGACGACCAATACCTATGCCATTCACCGCGACAGGCTGGAAGGCACGGGAATGGAGAGTCGGTTTTCAGAACTCCATGCGGCCGCGCTCTCGGAAGCCACCGCGGCCCGGGCGCAACACGGTTCCGGCCTTATTGCGGGGTCGGTTGGTCCGTTACGTGCCAGCTACCGGCCCGATCTGCATCCCACTGCCGATGTTGCGGTACCGCTGTTTACCGAGGTTGTGCAACAACTCACCGGCACATGCGACCTGCTGCTGCTCGAAACAGTTTCCAGTGTTGCGCATGCCCGCGACGCTCTGGCAGCTGCGCGGACCAGCGACCTGCCGGTATGGCTGTCGCTGACTGTATCTGACACGGATGGCACACGTCTGCGCTCCGGCGAACCTGTCGCAGAAGCGCGCGCTGTGGCGGCGGAAGCGGATGCGGTACTGATAAACTGTTCCGCGCCTGAAGCTGTGACCCTCGGCCTTGATATCGTCAGGGATTTTGGGAAGCCGTTTGGCGGCTATGCCAATGCTTTCGAGCAGATCACAGAAGGCTTTCTGAAATCAAAACCCACAGTCGATGCTTTGCGTATGCGGCGGGATATGGGGCCACGCGCCTATGCCGGCTACGTCATGGAATGGGTTGGCAAGGGTGCCACGATTGTCGGTGGTTGCTGTGAGGTCAGCCCCGGACACATCGCAGAAATCGCACGGCGGCTGCGGGCCGCCGGACACACAATCGTTTAAAGGAAAACGCACATGGCTTTGCCTCCCTCTCACGCGCGCGTCGTCATCATCGGTGGTGGCGTCATCGGCTGTTCGGTCGCCTATCACCTGACGAAACTGGGATGGAAAGACGTGGTGCTGCTGGAGCGCAAGCAGTTGACATCCGGTACAACATGGCATGCTGCGGGCCTGATCGCGCAACTGCGTGCGACCGCCAACATGACGAAACTGGCGAAATACAGTCAGGAGCTCTATGGCAGCCTCGAGGCCGAAACCGGTGTCGCGACAGGCTTTAAACGCTGTGGGTCGATCACCGTGGCGCTGACCGGGGAACGCCGCGAAGAGATTTACCGCCAGGCCGCGATGGCCCGTGCCTTTGGTGTTGAGGTCGAGGAGATTTCGCCCACTGAGGTCAAGGAACGCTATGAGCATCTGAACATCAATGGTGTGACCGGTGCGGTCTATCTGGACAAGGACGGGCAGGGCGATCCGGCGAACATCGCCCTGGCACTGGCCAAGGGGGCCCGTCAGCGCGGTGCGCAGGTGATCGAGCGCACGCGCGTTACGGGCATCCGTAAGGAGGGTCGCAAAGTCACTGGTGTTGACTGGGAGCAGGGCGATGAGCGCGGTTTCACCGAAGCGGATATGGTGGTGAACTGTGGAGGGATGTGGGGCCACGAGGTTGGCCGCATGGCCGGTGTGAATGTGCCGCTGCATGCCTGCGAGCACTTCTACATTGTGACCGAGGCGATTGCCGGGCTGACCCAATTGCCGGTGCTGCGGGTGCCGGACGAATGCGCCTACTACAAGGAAGACGCGGGCAAGATGCTGCTGGGCGCGTTTGAGCCCAATGCAAAACCCTGGGCGATGAACGGTATTCCGGCGGATTTCGAATTCGACCAGCTGCCCGAGGATTTCGACCATTTCGAGCCCATCCTGGAGGCCGCTGTCGAGCGCCTGCCCATGCTGGCGGAAGCGGGCATCCATACGTTTTTCAACGGTCCCGAGAGTTTCACCCCCGATGATGCCTATCATCTGGGTCTGGCACCGGAGATGGATAATTTCTGGGTCGCTGCGGGCTTTAACTCCATCGGTATCCAGTCTGCGGGGGGTGCCGGTATGGCGCTCGCACAATGGATGGAGGACGGTGACAAACCCTTTGATCTCGGCGATGTGGACATCAGCCGCATGCAGCCATTCCAGGGCAACAAAACCTATCTCTTTGAGCGCTCAAAAGAGACGCTGGGCCTTCTTTATGCCGATCACTTCCCGTTCCGCCAGAAAGAGACGGCGCGGGGCGTGCGGCGCACGCCGTTCCATCAGCACCTGCTTGATCATGGCGGGGTCATGGGGGAACTGGCAGGCTGGGAGCGGGCCAACTGGTTTGCGAAACCGGGCCAGGACGCGGCCTATGCGTATTCATGGAAGCGCCAGAACTTTTTTGACAACGTGGCCGAAGAGGTTAACGCGATCCGCACCAATGTGGGCATGTACGACATGTCGTCGTTCGGCAAAATCCGGGTCGAGGGGCGCGATGCGACCGCCTTTATGAACTATATCGGCGGTGGTCAGTATGACGTGCCGGTGGGCAAGATTGTCTACACCCAGTTTCTGAACAACACTGGCGGGATCGAGGCGGATGTCACTGTGACGCGTCTGTCGGAAACCGCCTATCTGGTTGTGACCCCGGCGGCGACGCGTCTGGCAGATCAGACGTGGATGATGCGCCATGTGGGCGATTTCAATGTTGTCATAACGGATGTCACCGCGGGCGAGGGCGTGCTGGCGATCATGGGGCCGAACGCGCGGAAACTGTTGCAGTCGGTGTCGCCCAACGATTTTACCAACGATGTGAACCCCTTTGGCACCGCGCAGGAGATCGAGCTGGGCATGGGGATGGCCCGGGTACACCGGGTGACCTATGTGGGCGAGCTGGGCTGGGAGGTTTATGTCAGTTCGGACATGGCAGCACATGCGTTCGAGGTGCTGCATGCGGCGGGTCAGGAGATGGATCTGAAGCTGTGCGGCATGCATATGATGGACAGCGCACGCATTGAAAAAGGCTTCCGCCACTTTGGCCACGACATCACCTGCGAGGATCACGTGCTGGAGGCGGGCCTGGGCTTTGCCGTCAAGACGGACAAACCGGATTTCATCGGGCGCGACGCGGTGTTGCGCAAGAAGGAAGAAGGGCTGAAGAACCGTCTGTTGCAGTTCAGGCTGACGGAATCCGAGCCGCTGCTCTATCACAACGAACCGGTGATCCGGGACGGCGAGATCGTGGGCTATCTGTCGTCAGGCGCTTATGGCCACAGCCTGGGCGCAGCAATGGGCCTGGGCTATGTGCCCTGTGCGGGGGAAACTGCTGCCGAGGTGCTGGCGTCAGAGTATCACATCGACGTTGCGGGCGTCCGCGTAGAGGCCGAGGCCTCGCTGCGGCCCATGTATGACCCAAAATCCGAGCGTGTGAAGGCCTGATCACTGCAGCGTCCGGCTTGAAACCCGGGCGGGCATCTGCCACGTGAGCGCATGGATAATGCTTACTGCCCGCCCCGGGAACCCCTGGTCATTCTGCACGAGGATGCAGAGGTCCTGCTGGTCGATAAACCGGCAGGGCTGTTGTCTGTGCCGGGCAAGGGGCCGCATCTGGCCGACTGTCTGCTGAGCCGGATACAGGCCGCGTTTCCGGACGCGTTGCTGGTGCACCGGCTGGACCGGGACACATCGGGCGTGATGATCTTTGCCCTGACCCCGCACGCCCAGCGGCACCTGGGTCTGCAGTTTGAAAAGCGTATGACACAAAAAACCTATGTCGCGCGGGTCTGGGGTGTACCGCCTGAAAAAACGGGAACGGTCGACCTGCCGTTGATCGTGGACTGGCCGAACCGTCCACGCCAGATGGTGGATCACGAGAATGGCAAGCCTGCGCAAACCGACTGGCGCATGCTGAAAACGGACGGTCAGACGTCGCGCATGCGCCTGCAGCCGCGCACAGGGCGCAGCCACCAGCTGCGTGTTCATATGCTGTCTCTGGGGCATCCGATTCTGGGCGATCCCTTTTATGCCACGGGCCCCGCGCGGGACTTTCCCCGCCTGATGCTGCACAGCGAAGAGTTGCGGTTTAAACATCCGCAGGGTGGCCGGTCGGTTAAGGTGCGGGCCAAAGCGCCGTTCTGACGAACGGGCCTGCGATAGCGTCTGACGAAATGTCCGCAGCAACAAACATCACGTAATATTTTGAAATATATGAATTTTAGTAGCGTTACGTGATCCCGGGTTTCGCATGACGATTTAAGGCTTGGTAAAACCCAGACCCGTTTTCCGGCGCGTGTCCCGTGCAGGGATGACCCTGACGTTCTGCATTTCTTTGCGGCATTGAGGACAGGCTTGACATGATACCATGTGGTTTTATAAAAGTGATACCATATGGTATTATAAGGATCTGATATGCACACACCCCAATCTGCCTTCCGCGCTCTGGCCGACCCGACGCGCCGCGACATCCTTGTCATGCTGCGCGGCCGTGATCTGTCGATCGGAGAGGTGGCAGAAAATTTCGATATGACGCGGGCGGCGGTCAAAAAGCACCTGACGGTGCTGTCTGATGGCGGGTTGATCACAACCGTGACCCGTGGCCGCGAGCGGATCAGCAGCCTCAATCCCGAAGGTATCGCACCGGTCTGTGACTGGTTCGCCTTTTTCGAAGGCTTCTGGGACACCCGCCTTGCCGCACTCAAAGATGCAATTGAAAAGGACACAGAATGACGGGACGTACTCTGAACAAAACGATTTTCCTCAAAGCGCCACGGCAGAAGGTCTGGGCGTTTCTGACAGAACCTGACCGGCTGGCTGAATGGTTTCACGCGCCGCGCGAGACGCTCGCAACCGGGAAGGATCTGAAAATGTATGGCACCACCAGCGGCGACCTTCTGATCTGGGGCGATGTGATCGAGGCACGGGCTCCCGAGTATCTGGAATATACCTTTACCGTCAAACCGATGGGGGAGGCATCAAGCCTGGTGAAATGGACGCTGAAAGAGGTGCCCGGCGGCACAGAGCTCTGTCTTGAGCACAGCGGACTGCCCGAAGTGGCAGAGGCCTTTGATCTGGTGCTGGCGCTGGATAAAGGCTGGGACAATCACTTTATGCAGATGCGCGACGCATTGCACGATCCTGTGCCTGCGTGATCTTTCGGTGATCATGATCTGCCACCCGGTTTCGCCCGGGTGGCAGTGGTTTTCCGTGCGGGTTATTCAGCCGCCCATCCGGAGACAGCTTTGATTTCGAGGAATTCCTCGAGACCGAAAACGCCGCCCTCGCGGCCATTGCCTGACTGCTTGTACCCGCCAAACGGGGAGCCCATGGCAAACCCCTGGCCGTTGGTTTCCACCATGCCAGAGCGCAGACGGCGGGCCACCCGGCGGCGTTTGTCGTCATCTTCGGTCTGGATATAATTGGTCAGACCGTAAGGCGTGTCATTGGTGATCGCGATGGCTTCTTCTTCGGTATCGAAGGGGATGATCGACAGGACCGGTCCAAAGATTTCCTCGCGTGCGATGGTCATGTCGTTGGTGACATCCGCAAAGACGGTGGGTTTCACGTAGTAGCCACGGTTCAGGCCATCCGGACGGCCCGTACCGCCGGCAACGAGGCGCGCTTCGCCCATGCCCACTTCGATCAGCTTCTGGATCTTGTTGAACTGCAGCTCAGAAACGACAGGGCCCATATGTTTGCCCTCTTCTGACGCAGGGCCAACATGAGTGGCATTCGCGGTTTCCGCTGCCATTTCCACGGCCTCGTCATAGCGCGAACGGTGTACGAGCATCCGCGTCGGTGCGTTGCACGACTGGCCCGAGTTGCGGAAACAGCGGATCGCACCCGCCTTTGCTGCCTTGGGGTGCGCGTCCTCGAAGATAATGTTGGCACCTTTGCCCCCAAGTTCCAGGCTGACGCGCTTGAGCGTGTCTGCCGCTGCCTTGGAGATTGCGATACCGGCACGCGTTGAACCCGTAAAACTGACCATGTCGACGCCGGGATGGGCGGACAGCTGGCTGCCCACGCCCGCTCCGTCTCCGTTGACCATGTTAAAGACGCCGGCCGGGAACCCCGCTTCGTGCATGAAATCTGCAAACAGCAGGCCGGAAAGCGGTGCAACTTCAGACGGTTTGAGAATTACGGTACAGCCTGTGGCAATCGCCGGAATGACCTTGAGAATGATCTGGTTCATTGGCCAGTTCCACGGCGTGATAAGCGCGCAGACGCCGATTGGCTCCAGCAGTGTCTTTTCGGTCGCTGTAAAGTCGCGCTCAAAGGAAAAGCCTTCGAAAGCCTTCAGAAAGCCGTTCATGTGCCAGGTTCCGGCACCGACCTGTTGCGCTCTGCTCAGCTCTGCCGGGGCACCCATTTCCAGAGAAATCGCCTCTGCCATTTCGTCTGCGCGCGCTTTGTACACTTCGAGCAGTTTTTCAATCAGCGCCACACGTTCTTCGCGTGGTGTCTGGGACCAGCTGTCAAAGGCGGCGCGGGCAGCTGCAACTGCTGCGTCCGTGTCTGCCTGATCTCCCAGAGAGATGACAGAGCACTGCTCTTCGGTCGATGGGTCGATGACCGGAAAGTCGTTGGCAGCAGCAGGTTTGACCCACTGCCCGTTGATATAGAAATTGCGGTGGTCGAGCATGTGGTGTCTCCGTATGTATCTGTGGGCCTGTCGTGCCGTCGCGTGCAATGTGTCACCAGCCGTGACAGGGGACAAGAGAGGGGATGTCAGCGAGGATGTTAATCGTTAAGGTTCATCCGAATCTCAACCAAGATCGCTCAGGAGTGCATTATGGGCTTGCGCATCAACGACACTGTTCCCGACTTTTCCGCCGAAACAGACCACGGCACGATCAGTTTTCATGACTGGATCGGCGACAGCTGGGCCATTCTGTTTTCCCACCCCAAGGACTTTACGCCCGTCTGCACGACCGAATTCGGCGCAGTGGCGCAGCTGGCGGATGAGTGGGAAAAACGCGGCACCAAGGTGATTGGCGTTTCAGTCGACGGCGTAGAGGATCACAAAAAGTGGAAGGGCGACATCGAAATGGTCGCCGGTACCACAGCGGGTTTCCCGATTATCGCGGACACGGGCCTTGAAGTCTCCAAGGCCTTTGACATGCTGCCGGCCGAAGCCTACCTGCCCGATGGCCGCACACCGGCCGACAGTGCCACCGTGCGCTCGGTCTTTATCATCGGGCCGGACAAACAGCTGAAACTGTCGATGACCTATCCGATGACGGTAGGGCGTAACTTTGCAGAGGTGCTGCGCGCGCTGGATGGCTTACAGATGTCTGTGGGCAACGGTGTTGCAACACCGGCCAACTGGGTTCCGGGTGAAGATGTGATCATCCCGCCAACCGTTTCAAACGAAGATGCCGCGGCAAAATTCGGAGAGTTTGAGACGGTACTGCCCTATCTGCGCAAAACAAAAGCGCCGGGCTGACAGGGCCCGATCCTGCAAACAATAAAGAAAAGCCCCGGGTGTTTCCCGGGGCTTTGATTTTCAGGCCTGGCGTTTTTTGCGTCTCGCAATGAGACCCAGCGCGCCCAGTCCTGCAGCAAGCAGCGGGAAACCCGCCGGGACAGGTACGGGCGGTAACTGATCCACAAGTGTTTCGATCACACTCCCGGCAAATGCGCGCTGTACGAAACCGGTCGGGTGCACGCTGTCGCCAAAGAAAAAGCCATCGGCCGCGGACGGATCGATTCCGATGATCTGGCCTGCATCATTCCGGACAAAAGCACAGCTGATCCCTGTGTTGGTGGTGAATGACGGGGTACAGGGCTCGAATATATTGATGCCATCCGCCGCTGCGGAAGCGAGGAGTTCTTCGAAGAAGAGATCCTGACGGAACAGCGTTGTGTGTATATCACCGCTGAGTGACGCCAGTTCATTCTCCAGCGCACTATTGAATTCGAGCGTGGCCAGCTGAGCAAAGCTGTCCGCGCCGTCCACACCGGGTGTTGGATCAAATGTCAGATACAGCCGCTGAAATTCTGCAAGAGCGATCTGGTCCGCAAGCTCCTGAGGAATGTTATCAGGATCGGTTACCTGCGCGAGAAGCGCGTTCAGCTGTGCCTCAGCCGCGGCAATACCCCATGGGCCAAAAGCGGGCGTCTGGCTGAAATCTGCGAGGTTTACGACCAGAAAATCATCAAAGCTGCTGTTGCCGGCATTCAGCGCGGTAATGTTGTCTGCAATTGCCGCTGCTGTCCTTTCCGCCAGCTCTGTTACGGTTTGCTGCAGGTTCGGAAGCAGGTTGGAAGGCTCGGACGTGCCAAAAACACCCCCGACAAGTGCCGGCAGTTGCTGAAACAGATCGTTGGCACCAAAGAGGACCGAAACAAGCGGGTTCTCACCGGGATCCCGTACAACAGCCTGGGATACAGCGACCTGACCGCCAAATGTGGAAATGGCCTCCAGCTGAGCGACAGCTGCCAGTTGCTCCGGGCCTGGATCTTCCGGAAGCCTGGCGCGGTAATCCGTCGTGTTTACCGGCCCTGCTGTTGAACCACCCAGCGCAAAGTTCTGCGTTTCACGACCAGCGGCCGCAAAGCGATCTGCCAGCAGCTCGGTCCAGACGCGTCCGGTTGAAAACCGGCCACCGAGGCTTGGCGGCGTCAGGGTGCCCAGCTTGCCATCGTCGCTCAGACTGTCGCCAAAAGCGTAATAGCTGGTGAATGGTTCTGCGCCAGGGTCAGCTGCGGCGACAGATGCGACACCGATACTGAAGGTGACGGCCAGCGTTCTGATCATTGTTACTCTCCTCCCAAAGATATTGCGACACCCTAGCCTTCTGATCGGTTTTTCGGCCTGTGACGTGGCGACGGTTAATCGGGTTACCCAGCGGCAGGTGGCGAAAATTCAGCCCGGACACGAAAAAGGGCCCCGGAAACACTCCCGGGGCCCGAATCAGCAGTTGCTTCTGAGACTTACTCTTCTGCGGGTGCCTGTTCTTTTTTGACTTCCTCGCCGGTCTCCTGATCGACGACTTTCATCGACAGGCGCACCTTGCCGCGGTCGTCAAAGCCCAGAAGTTTGACTTTCACTTCCTGACCTTCTTTCAGAACATCCGACGGATGGTTCAGGCGGCGGTTTTCGATCTGGGAGACGTGCACCAGGCCGTCGCGCTTGCCAAAGAAGTTCACGAAGGCACCAAAGTCGACGATTTTCACAACCGTACCGGTGTAGATCGCGCCTTCTTCGGGCTCGGCCACGATGGCGTGGATCATGTCATAGGCCTTCTGGATCGAGTCGCCGTTCGGGGACGCGATTTTGATCGTGCCCTCGTCGTTGATGTCGACCTTGGCGCCGGACACCTCGACGATCTCGCGGATAACCTTGCCGCCGGAGCCGATGACTTCGCGGATTTTGTCCGTCGGGATCTGCATTGTCTCGATACGTGGCGCGTGCACAGAGAAGTCTGCCGCACCGGTGATCGATTTGTTCATCTCACCAAGGATGTGCATCCGGCCGTCTTTCGCCTGTGCCAGGGCTTTCTCCATGATCTCGGGCGTGATGCCCGCGACTTTGATGTCCATCTGCAGCGACGTGATGCCGTTTTCGGTACCAGCCACTTTGAAGTCCATATCGCCCAGGTGGTCTTCGTCACCCAGAATGTCCGACAGGATCGCATAGGAGCCGTCGTCTTCGAGGATCAGACCCATGGCGACACCAGCCACCGCATTCTTGAGCGGGACACCTGCGTCCATCATGGACAGCGACCCACCGCAGACCGATGCCATCGACGAAGAGCCGTTGGATTCGGTGATCTCGGAGACCACGCGGATGGTGTAGGGGAAATCCGTTGCTGCGGGCAGAACGGCCTGGAGTGCGCGCCATGCCAGCTTGCCGTGACCGATTTCACGACGTCCGGGAGGGCCCACACGACCGGCTTCGCCGACCGAATAGGGCGGGAAGTTATAGTGCAGCAGAAAGTTGGATTTGAAGTTGCCGTGCAGCGCGTCAATGAACTGTTCATCGTCACCGGTGCCCAGCGTCGTGACCACGAGGCCCTGTGTTTCACCACGGGTAAAGAGTGCCGAACCGTGTGTCCGCGGCAGCATGCCGGTCTCACAGACAATATCGCGGATCTCGTCCGTTTTGCGGCCATCGATACGCTTGCCGGTTTTCACAACGTCGCCGCGCAGGATGGAGGCCTCAAGACCTTTCATCGCAGAGCCCAGATTTGAGTCTTCTTTCTGCTCGTCTGACAGTGCGGCCATGATGGTCTCACGGGCTGCGGAAACGGCACTGGTGCGTTCCTGCTTGTCCGTGATGGCGAAAGCGGCGCGCATCTCGGTCTCACCGGCGGCTTTCACGGCAGCGGAAAGCTCGGAGTAGTCCGCTGGCTGGAAGTCGAACGGCTCTTTCGCGGCATCCTCGGCCAGCGAAATGATCAGGTCGATCACCGGCTGGATCTGCTCATGCGCGAATTTCACCGCGCCCAGCATTTCCTCTTCGGTCAGCTCGTAGGCTTCGGATTCGACCATCATCACGGCGTCTTTGGTGCCGGCAACAACCAGGTCCAGACGCTGGTCCGGGTTCAGGCGCAGGTCCTGCATGTCGTCCACGGTCGGGTTCAGGATGTATTCGCCATCCTCAAAACCAACGCGGGCACCGGCAATCGGGCCCATGAAAGGAGCACCGGAAATGGTGAGCGCCGCAGAGGCTGCGATCATCGCAACCATATCGGGGTCGTTGACCAGGTCGTGCGACAGAACGGTACACATAACCAGCACTTCGTTTTTGAAGCCGGGGACGAACAGCGGGCGGATCGGACGGTCAATGAGACGCGCGGTCAGCGTTTCTTTTTCGGTCGGGCGCGCCTCGCGCTTGAAGAAACCGCCGGGCACTTTACCCGCGGCATAGTATTTTTCCTGATAGTGGACGGTCAGCGGAAAGAAATCCTGACCGGGTTTTTGTTTTTTGGCAAAGGTGACGTTTGCCATGACACTGGTTTCACCCAGCGTTGCAATCACCGACCCGTCCGCCTGACGGGCCACTTTTCCTGTTTCCAGCGTGAGCGTCTCTTCGCCCCACTGCATCGACTTTTTCGTTTCGTTAAACATCTACGTTTCCTGTTTCGGCCCTTTGGCCATTTCATAGAGGGCGAATTCCCCCTGACCCCGGTATCTTCTTTTGGCGGCGCTGAGGTCCGGGCGCCGGCTTTCAGATTGCCGGGGCATACACGAGATGGGGTGATTTGGAAAGGCCGCTGTGACTGTTGCTGGTCCCTGTAATTTAAGGCTCAGAGGCGGCCAGCGGCCCGCAGCATTTCCCAGGCAATCCGTATGTTTTCGGACCGGAAAGAATGCCGCCCGTCATAGAGGCAGAAACCGAGAATATCTCCGCCGTTATTGCGCCTGTTCTGACAGCGCAGGTCTGCGCTGGCGACTGTTTTCGCAGCCTTGAACCGCCCGAACTGCCGGTACATCTCCAGTGCATCAGGCACGCTGCCCTGACGCGTACCGGCGACCGCACGCCCCTCCAGCGGCACGGTCTGGTCCTTGTCGCCGTGGAAGTGAATGATGCTGGCAACGGGCCTTGAACAGGTCCGGGGAACCGGCGCCCAGAACGTGCCGGACATCGGAATGAAGCCCGCGTAATCGCCGCTCCGGTGACATGCGAGACCCCAGGTCATCATCCCGCCGGTAGAGGCTCCACTGACGACAATTCGGTCCGGATCAATCGCAAAGCGTCTGATCGCGTCTTTGCGGACGGCATCGAAATACGCGAGGGCTTTCACTCCGTCGCCACGTGCCGTGCGTGGCGCGTTTTCCTGCGACCATGAGACCCCGGCTGACTTTACCGCAATAAAGGCAACGCCAAGATCATCGGCTATCCTGCGCAGCCGCGGGTTCTGCATCGTGCCTTCGGCTGTGCCCTGCAGGCCATGTGCAAAGATCAGCGCAGGAATTCTGGACCGGCCGTCATGACCGGCGGGCATCGCAATGTAATAGTGGCGGTCGCCGATCATGCAGCGGGTGTCTTCGCCACAGGCTTGCGCCTTGCCGGCCAGAATCAGCGGGAGTGCCGTACAGAAAAGGAGGATAAGGAAAAACCGCATTGAAAATTCTCCGCTGCCGCAAAGCTCCGATGTGGCAGGCGAAACGGCAAGTCACATTCCTGTGCGCCTCTGCCCCGCGCTATCAGTCACTTTCGCCCAGTATCCTGCCAAACAGGCCCACGAGAAAGGCGGTGGTCATCCCGAACATCACAATACCGGTCACAGAAATCATCGCACCCAGAATGCGGAAGTCCGGGCTGAGTACAACGTCGCCGTAGCCGAGTGTCGTATAGGTTACGAGAGCGAAGTATATCGGCTCTTCATAGCCCTGCAGTGCACCAACCAGCCACAGAATGAAGGCACAGACATAAAGCTGGATCGTATGCGAAATCAGAGTGACCAGAAAAAGCCCGCAGATCGAAATCAGCTGATGCCGTCCGGATTTGTGCGCTGCGAAATGGTCATGGCCACGCAGGTGGGTGATCATGCGGGCGATAATCAGAATGTGGATCATCGCACAGGCCAGCAGTACAATACTGCCGAGGGTGATCTGGAGGATAACGGGCATCTGAACTCCAAAGCCATCGCGTCTGCCTCAGGTGTATAAACCGGTCCGGGCGATGTCCAATGTTTCAGGCGCTGGCAGTCGCGGCGAGCAGAACAACCAGCATCATCGATACCGCCATGGCAATGTTGATCCGACGCTGGACACGGTCTGGCAGGTTCATACGCTGAAGCGAGATACCCATCCACAGCCAGGCGAAGTGGATGGGTATCCAGATCGCATTGACGATCAGAAACTTCAGCGCAATTTCTGTTGCAATATCCGATGGCAGGAAGCCGAAGCCGGTGAACAAAGTCGTGTTTACTGCGTAGGCTTTCGGATTGATGGCCTGAAGCATAATGCCGCCGGTAATGCCGGGAGGGCGGGTGCGTTCGATAAATGCAAGGCGACTGCCTGCGAATGCGATGCTGAGTGCAATCCATGCCAGATAGGCAAGAGACGCAAAGAACAGGACAACACGCAGGCGTTCGTCGGCGAACAGAACGGCCGTAAGACCGCTCACAATCGCGAGGCATACCAGGTTGGTACCGATAAAGAGCCCCAGAACATAGCGCGTCCCCGCAGCGGCACCGAATGCAGCTCCGACACCCGCAGTGGACAGGACACCCGGGCCCGGCGTTATGATCAGAAAGAAGACAGCAGCGGCAAAAGTCAGCATCGGGCTATCATATCTGCCGGTTGCAGCGGGTAAAGCAGCTTGCGACATAACAAAAAACCGCGCCGATAAGGGCGCGGTTTCCTGTTTTCCGGTCCCGGCGCTGCGGGAAGGTGCGGATTACCTCCGCAGGCCCAGGCGTTTGATCAGGTCCTGATAACGGGCCTCATCCTTGCCTTTGACATAGTCCAGAAGCTTGCGGCGGTTGGCCACCATCTTCAGCAGACCACGGCGACCGTGGTTGTCTTTTTTGTGTGTTTTGAAGTGCTCGGTCAGCGTTGCGATGCGCGAGCTGAGAATGGCGACCTGTACTTCGGGCGACCCTGTGTCGCCTTCCTTGATCGCGAATTCCTTCATGATGCGTGCTTTTTCTTCAAGCGTGATCGACATCGGGGGCTCCTTTTCAAAAGGGTTTCAGAATGGCGCAGGCCGGGATGTCGTCCAGCTCAGGCCCATGGAGAAAGCGCAGACAGATTCTCTGTTGCGCTGCGCGCGTATAATCATCCTGTCTGGGAATGGCAAATACAGAATTCAGCGGGCTCATGCCCGGTCAGCGCTCAGGCAGGCTCAAGTCCCACAATCATTGCTGAGCTCAGGGGCACAACTGTCAGATCGGCCGCACTCAGTCCGGTATCGCCGTACACTTCGGCAACGCTCTCGCCGTTCATCATGACGTGCATCACCTCGGGGTCATGCCCGTCCGGTGCCACGGTCACTTCGGGTTCAGTCGCGCTGGCGTCGGTGTCGTCCCATACAAGTACGAGACTGTCGCGGGTGGCGTCATAGTCCATCGGTTCTGAGGCGGGACCTTCACTGACCCACTCGGCCAGTGCCAGCCAGGGGGGGAGCGCATTATCCGCGGGCAGCTCGGCATAGCTGTCGGTTGCGAATTCGATATCGCCAGGCCAGGTGCTGAAACCGTCACTGTCCTCAAATACATCAGCATCGCCGGGAAAGCCGCTGATCGTAACCGCGGGGTCGTCATGATCATTGTCCGAGATAAAGTCGTAGAGATAGTCGTCGCCATCATCGTCGCCGTATCCCAGAACTTCCTCACCGACAGTGCGTCCGGAAAAGATGTCGTCGATCTGCTGGTTCAGTCCCTCGCCGGTAATATACGGGCTTTCGTCTTCGGGCAGGCTGTCGTCTGTGTCATCCTCGAGGTCGTCCTGTGTGACCACGAAGGCTGCGGCGCCAACACCGACCATTCCCATCAGACCTGCCAACCAGAGCATATCGGTACATTCCCGGACTGTTTAACTACAGCCCGCAAAGAGCTGCCACCGAACCGGGTTTAACGGGAAAAGGCTACCTGATTGTTAACTTCTGGCCTCGGACACCCAGAGACGGGGCTGCTCCGAATAGGGCAGATAAAGTGGATGCCGCGGGTGACCCTGCTGGGTCAGGCCCAGGTGGTGCAGTGTGATGCCGGCACCGGTGAGCATGCGTGCGACTTCTGTGCCGCGTTCCCGGTGCGCGCCGTGTACTCCCCATGCGGCGATGACGTTATCGGCCCATTCTGCTACCGAGATCAGGGTTTCGTCGTTTTCCGGCCCGACCGGATGTTTCGCTTTGCGCATTTTCTGTGGATCTGTGTCGCGCCATGCGAAGATATTGGTAACGCAGAAGGCGCCATACCCAAGCGCGCGCGCACGGGCCTCGCAGCGGGCCACTGTCGGGTCGTTGTGCATCTCATCGGCAACCGATGGATTAAGCATGATAAAGTTCACCGTCCGGCCGTCACTGTCCCATGTGCGTTTCAGTTTGTACCGGTAGGCACCGCAGTCCGAATAGGCTGCTTCGGAATGTGTGTCCTCGGTGTTGTGTGTGCGGATAAACACGTGTTAACCTTTTATAAATGTTAACTTTTATTCGCCCAGAATAACAAAACTGCCGCCCCGTGGGAAGGGCGGCAGTTCATCTTTCACGCGGGTGGATCAGGCGGCAGCGGCAATCCGCCGGCGGGGCAGATCCATAACTTCACCGCGGACCTCGAGAATGGCTGCTGCGACGAGCGCATAAAGAATGTGCCCCCACAGGGCGACCCAGGTGATGCCGGTGAACCCCAGAAACGGTTTCATGCCAGCCACCAGGTGTGCCATGCCGTAGAGCGCGAATACCCAGAGCGCCGCGCCATAAACTGTGGCCGTTATGACCCAGGGCAGCTGCGGCAGGACGGCGCGCTGAAGCGGACGTGCGACGGCGTAATAGCCGACCACGTAAAAGACCAGGCCGGTCAGAACATGCAGCAGATGCGCGGCCCCGGAAGGGCTGGCGCCAAAGACAGATTTCAGAGTTGCCCCGGCGAGGCCGACCGGCGCGAGCTTTGCATATCCGAAGAGTGGGCTCAGCGACTGGCCGAATGTATCGAATGCAATCGTTGCGAATGCGCCTGCCGTAAGAATGGTGAGTGCGGTGCGTTTCATATCAGGGTCTCCATGCTGGATCAGAATTGCGTCTGACCCCGATATGAAGGTGCGCGTTGCGGCGCGCCAGATATATCACGCCGGTCTTACCCCGCGCACCGAAACCGTAACAATTCCTGTAATAAACCCCGCGTCACCGATGACGTAACCGAGAGAATTGCAACGTCCTGTAACATTAGAAACCGGTCAGTTCCCAATATTCAGTACGCGGGATGGATGCAGTTCCCCGGATCTGTAGATGCCGATCGCGACTGCGCGCCCGTCATATGAGGCCCAGGCCTCGTCTCCGTATTCCGCGTCTCCCGCCATGACCATGCCGGGATTGCCGTTCCGGAGCCGCGTGGCACCCTCGGCAGTGGCACGCAGTTCCGGCAGATCTGCCAGCGCCTCCTCCAGTGGAATGAGATGTTCGTCCAGCTCCGGCGACTTTGCCATCCTGTCGATCTCGGCAATACTCAACCCGTCGGCTGCCTCAAATGGTCCCGACCAGATGCGGCGCAGTTCCCGCACATGGCCGAAGCACCCCAGCGCCTCGCCAAGGTCGCGGGCAACTGACCTGACATACCCGCCTTTGCCGCAGACCATTTCCAGTGTGACGTGATCGGCATCGGGACGCTCCAGCATCAGGAGGCTTTCAACGAATAATGGTCGCGCGGCGATGTCCATTGCCTCCCCGTCCCGTGCGCGCTTGTATGCGCGCTCTCCGTCAATTCTGACCGCCGAGAACTGAGGCGGAACCTGCTCAATGTCACCGATGAACGCATTCAGGGCTTCTTTGATGGCGTTGTCTTCCGGGCGCGTATCCGCTTCCTGGATAACTTCTCCCTCGGCGTCATCCGTATTGGTCGCCTGGCCCAGGCGCACGGTGAATTCATAGGTCTTCAGCGCATCGGTGATGTAGGGTACTGTCTTGGTTGCCTCGCCAAGTGCCACAGCCAGAACACCGGTCGCTTCGGGATCCAGAGTACCGGCGTGACCTGCCTTTTTCGCATCCATCGCCCAGCGGACCTTGTTCACGACGGCGGTCGATGTGATGCCCGCTGGCTTGTCCACCACCAGCCATCCCGAAATGTCGCGTCCTTTGCGCCTGCGTCCCATAGAAACTCCGATGGTTACTGTCGCGCGGCTCTTACCTCAGGCGGGTCCTGCTGCCCAGACCCGGAAAGTCCTTTTTGCGCCTATTCCGCGACGGGGCTCACAACACCGACAATCGGCCCAAGTCTGAAGCCCAGGTCATTGCGCCTGATCGACGGAGCATAAAGCCGTGAAATATTGCCATCGAGAAAGAGCGCGTTCGGAAGCTGCAGGGCGTCGCGGAACAACCTGCCAAAGCTATGAAAATTTACAGGGTCGTCCGAAATGGCAAAGACCACACGCTGGCCGTCCGCCGATGTGCCGACGCCATTGCGGATATAAAGCGACGTGCTGTCAGCAAGAAAGCGCGGGTGCAGTTCACCGTCCGTCACAAGCATCGGACCGGACTGCGTGGCGTCCCGGCATCCCGGCGCACGCGCCACATAAGCCAGCGTTTCAATGACATCAGCCCGGTCTTCTCGCAGACAGAAAACCCCGTTTGGCAGAAGACCGAAATTGCCCGGTCCGGCGTTGGGAATGACACGCATCTGTTCGACACCGTCTTCGACATAGTGACCGACCGGCGCGCGGTCATCGTGATACATGCCGGCATTCATGGCAAATACGAGACGCTCACCGTTTTGCGCCAGGGCACGGTCTATGGCGAAAAACTGGCCATAAACTGCGCCGTCCTCGTTTCGCAGAAAAAGCCGCAGATCATCCCTGGCGGCATCTACCTCGCAGACGGTATATGTCGCACCGTCAAAATCGACGCTTTCACAATCGACCGCTGCTGCAGTTGTGCCTGCAGCGCCAAGGCCCAGAGCCAGCAATGCTGCCCGGATCATTCCGCCCCGCTTTCCCCGCTGTCGGGATCAGCAGCGGTGTCCCGCCGGACATCGTCACGGTTCAGCATCCGGCGGGTCTCATCCATCCGGTCAAAAGTCTCATCAAGCTGGAAACGCAGATCCGGGGCGAATTTCAACGCCAGTTTTTTGGAAACAAGGCGTCGCAACTCGCCCTTGTTGCGCGCCAGCAGGCCGATGACGTCGTCCCGCCCGGTTCCGCCCAGCGGCAGTACATAGGCGGTGGCGATCCTCAGGTCAGGTGATGTCCGCACTTCGCCCACAGTGATGGACATCCGGTTCAGATCCGGATCATGCACATCACCACGGGCCAGCACTTCGGACAGTGACCGGCGGATGAGCTCGCCCACACGCAGCTGACGTTGCGACGGCCCCGGACCATCATGAAACTTGTTCTTTCCCATGCGCATCATGTACGCCCTTCGCTGCCCTTTGCCAAGAAGGCCTGCGCGCGCTATGAGAGCGGCGGATCATCCACCGGGAGCCAGAGATGTCAGAACAGCTGAAGATCGCAATTACCGGCGTGTCAGGCCGCATGGGCCGCATGCTGGTCGGGACAATCGGTGGCTCGGACAAGGCGGTGGTCGTCTCTGCACTGGAGCGCTCGGGGCATGACTGGATCGGCAATGACCTCGGCCTGTGCACAGGCGGTCAGCCATCCGGAATTACAGTGACCGATGATGTGGATGCGGCATTTGCCGCTGCCGATGTCGTGGTTGATTTCACCGCGCCAGCCGCAACGATCGCCTTTGCTTCAGCGGCCGTGCGCGCCGGTACTGCGCATGTGATCGGAACAACGGGCATGACGGAGCAGGAGCTCAATGCGCTGTCGGCAGCCGGAGCAGGTGGTGTGACCGTACGCGCCGGCAACATGAGCCTCGGCGTAAATCTGCTGGTCCAGCTGACGAAGCGCGTCGCGGCGGCACTGGATGATGACTACGACATCGAGGTGATCGAGGCGCATCACAATCAGAAAGTTGATGCGCCATCCGGCACGGCCCTGATGTTGGGCGAGGCCGCTGCCGAAGGGCGCGGCGTATCGCTGCGGGATGTTTCCGACCGGGGTCGTGATGGCATCACCGGCGCCCGCCGGCGCGGTGACATCGGTTTTTCCGCAATCCGGGGCGGGGACATCATCGGCGAGCATGACGTGCTGTTTGCCGCGACTGGCGAGCGTATCACGCTGCGCCATGTGGCCTCGGACCGGTCGGTTTTTGCAAGAGGCGCGCTCAAGGCGGCGCTCTGGACAAAAGGCCGGCCACCCGGAGCATACGATATGCTTGATGTTCTCGGGCTTTCGTCCGGATAATCCGCGGCAAAACTTTTTTGAAACCGTTTGCGCTTCTGATGCGTATTACTCACGAGTACCCGATTACCGGAGACAAACATGCGCGCTTTTTTTGTTTCATTGCTGACCGCTGCCGCCTTTTCGGGTGCACCGGCCTTTGCTGAATTCGCGAAAATCGATGATCAGTCGGAGTTTATGAAGCTTGTCACCGGCAAAGAACTGAAGCGACCGTTTGTGAACCTTGAGGTGACTGCGGACGGTCAGATATCGGGTCGTGGTGCCGCATGGCCGGTAACCGGGAACTGGACATGGAAAGACGGGTATTTCTGCCGCGACCTTTACTGGGGCGGCGATGCGCTGGGTTATAACTGTCAGGAAGTAAAAGCCAGCGACGGCCGCATCCGCTTTACTTCGGACCAGGGACAGGGCGATTCGGCCGAGTTCCGGTTGAGGTAACCCGCTCGGCGATCAGAAATCGACCGCGATCCCTTTTTTCTCCCAGTCGCCAAAACGCACTGGTTCCGGCCCGTCCCGTCCGCCAAGCTCGGTCGGCAGTTCGAGATCTCCGGCAGCCTTGCGGCGCGCTTCCGCCTCTGCAAGCGCACGTTGCGCTGCGGGTGGCAGAGTGTCCTGGTTGGACGCTTTCTTGTCAGTCATAGAGCATCTTCCTCGTACTGGTCTTGATATACGCCGTCCTTTGGCGCAGACAACCCGTCAGATTTCCCAGATGCGAGCCCATAAATGTCACAGACCGGCCTTCCCGCGCGCAGAAGCGCAGTTTACCTGCTGGACCAGCTGCTGGGCGAAGGACGCCTGATGTCAGAACTGCTTGGCGCGGGCGTGCTCGACAGGCTGGAGCCGGAGGATCGCGCCCGTGCTGCGCGCCTGGCCCAGGACACGCTGCGCGGCCTCGAACGCGCGGACCGCATTCTGCAAAAGCACCTTTCAAAGTACCCTCCGCTGACGGTGCGCAATGCTTTGCGTGTCGCTACTGTCGAGCTGTGCCACGGTGCCGCGGGGCACGGGGTGGTAAACGCAATGGTCGAGCTTGTCTCGCGCCATAACCGCTACGCGCACCTCAAAGGGCTGACCAATGCCGTGTTGCGTAAAGTTGCAGCAGACGGGCCCGAGGCCTGGAACGCCCTGAGGGCACCACGCCTGCCCAAATGGCTGCGCGGCCCGCTCACAGAGGCCTGGGGTGCCGATGCCATGGCTGCGATGGAGGCTGCACATTTTGCCGGGGCACCGCTCGATCTGACAGCTAAAACAGACGCGGCAGCGGTGGCAGAGGCAACGGGTGGCGTGCTGCTGCCCAATGGGTCGGTGCGTGTGAAAGACGCCGGTCAGGTTTCGGCAATGCCGGGCTTTTCTGACGGTGACTGGTGGGTGCAGGATGCCGCCGCGTCGGTTGCGGTCAGCGTCCTGGACCCGCAGGCAGGCGAAAGCGTACTCGACCTTTGTGCCGCCCCTGGCGGCAAGACGATGCAGATCGCTGCGACAGGTGCTGCTGTGACGGCCGTGGACGACTCCGCCTCGCGGATGCAGCGGGTGAGTGAAAACCTTGAGCGGACGGGGCTGAAAGCGAAACTGGTTACCAGTGATGTGCGGAAAATGACGGGCACATACGACGCCATACTGCTTGATGCACCCTGTTCTGCAACCGGCACGATCCGCCGGCACCCCGACCTGCCGCACGCAAAGGACGGATCAGAATTTGGCGAACTGATCGAATTGCAGGAGCATTTCATTGACCACGCCTGGAAGTTGCTGAAACCGGGTGGCCGGATGGTTTTCTGTACCTGTTCTCTGCTGCCAGACGAAGGCGAAGTGCAGGTCGAGGAAGCACTGGCCCGTCACGCTGATATGTCATGCGATACAGCTATCCCGGCGGGTATCGACCCGGCCTGGCAGACCGAAGAAGGCGGTATCAGACTGCGCCCGGACTACTGGGCGGATGCCGGCGGAATGGACGGGTTCTATATTGCTTGTCTGCGGAAAACTGCCTGATCAAACAACGCGCGCAATCGTGCAGCGACAAACCCGGTGACTCAAAGGCGGGCGCAGGCTATCATTGCGGCAACGCGCCGGCAGAGCGCACCATGGCAGAGTATCATATGTCCGGAGCCCGCAGTTTCGCCGCAAGAAAGGTGCAGTTTCTGAACCGCTGGCACGCATCGCGTGCCGGACGGATGAAAACGCGCGCAGTTGGCTTCGTTTCTTCCCCAGAACCACGCACCATCGGAAGCTTTGCACGTGGGCGCCAGCTTATGGCCGGAAATTTCCTGTTCGCAGGCCACCTGCTGGAGCAAAAGGATGCCGAGCTCTGGGATCTGCCGGTTCCCACTGCAGAATTTGGTCAGGAACTGAACGGTTTTTCATGGCTGGATGATCTGGCTGCCGTCGGAGACGGGCCTGCGCGCGCCGCAGCACAGACATGGTTGTGGAGCTGGATTGACCGCTATGGCCGGGGTCGGGGGCCTGGCTGGACGCCGGATCTGACCGGTCGCCGGCTGATCCGCTGGATTAACCACGCGATTTTTGTTCTGCGGGGCGCCGAGTCAGAAGAAAGCCACGCATTTTATGGCAGCCTTTTTCGCCAGACTCACTTTCTGGCAAAGCGCTGGCACGGGGCAGCCCCGGGCCTGCCCAGGATCGAGGCGCTTTGTGGTCTGGTCTATGCGGGCCTGGCGCTGGAGGGTATGGAAGCGATGGCGCAGCCTGCGGTACGGGCGCTGGCCAGAGAGTGCCGGGCGCGCATCGACGATCAGGGCGGCCTGCCAACGCGTAACCCTGAAGAACTGCTCGACGTGTTCACCCTGCTGTGCTGGACGGCAGCTGCGCTGGAGGAGGCCGGGCAGTCTGTCCCGGACGAACACACCGCTGCGATTGAACGGATCGCACCGACACTCAGAACCCTGCGGCATGCCGACGGCGGGCTCGCGCGGTTTCATGGAGGCGGTCGTGGTGCAGAGGGCTGGCTGGACCATGCGCTGGCGCAGGCACGGATCCGGAACAGCCAGCCTGACGGCCTGTCGATGGGCTATGCGCGTCTGTCTGCCGGACGGACAAGTGTTGTCGTCGATGCTTCGGTGCCCCCGTCAGGCGCGGCCTCCTATAATGCGCATGCCTCGACGCTTGCGTTCGAGCTGACCTCCGGGCGCAGACCGCTTGTGGTGAACTGTGGTTCTGGTCGGACGTTTGGTGCTGAGTGGCGGCGTGCGGGGCGGGCGACCCCCTCTCATTCAACACTGGCGCTGGATGGCTATTCCAGCGCGCGGCTGGGCGAGCAGGATGCTGAAACCGGGCGCGAGCCGCTTATCGAGGGGCCAACGCGCGTCCCGATCGAAGTGGGTCATGCCAGCGACGGTCTGCGGTTTCAGAGTGGTCACAACGGTTTCGTACCAACGCACGGTCTGACACATGCGCGCACCCTTGAGATGACGTTCGATGGCCGGGGCCTGGCCGGCGAGGATATGCTGCTGGCGCTCGAGGACAGTGAAAAGCGCCGTTTCGACCGGACGATGGATGCCGCGGGTCTGAGCGGTATCGCCTTTGACATCCGGTTTCACCTGCACCCTGAGGTCGATGTTACTATTGATCTGGGGGGGGCGGCGGTCTCTATGGCGCTCAAGAGCGGCGAAATCTGGGTTTTCCGGCATGATGGCACACAGAAACTGTCGCTTGAGCCATCGGTTTATCTGGAAACCGGGCGTCTCAAGCCACGTGGGTCAAATCAGATTGTCCTTTCCGGGCGGGCTATGTCATATGCGACGCGTATCCGCTGGTCCTTGTCCAAGGCGCAGGAAACTGCCATTGGCGTGCGGGATCTCAGCCTCGATATGCCCGATCTGACTGAACTGCTGCCATAAGGACCCCGACCGATGACCGATCTTGTACCGCTGCGCCGCGCGCTGCTTTCTGTATCCGATAAAACCGGGCTGGTTGAACTGGGGCAGGCGCTGGCTAACAGAGGTGTCGAGCTGCTGTCGACCGGCGGTACGGCACGCGCGCTGCGCGAGGCAGGGCTGACCGTCATGGACGTATCCGAGGCAACGGGGTTTCCCGAAATGATGGACGGTCGGGTCAAAACCCTTCATCCGGTGGTGCATGGTGGCCTTCTGGCCCTGCGGGACAATGGTGAACATGTCGCGGCCATGAACACACACAACATCGGCGCCATCGATCTGGTGGTTGTGAACCTTTATCCGTTCGAAGAGACCGTCGCGAAGGGTGCAGAATACGCCGAAGCGATCGAAAACATAGACATCGGCGGTCCGGCGATGATCCGTTCAGCCGCCAAGAACCACGGTTTCGTATCTGTCGTCGTGGATGTCGCGGATTACGCGCCGCTGATGGCAGAGCTGGCAGATAACGACGGCAAGACCTCTTATGCGCTGCGGCAGCGCCTGGCCCGGACCGCCTATGCGCGGACCGCTGCCTATGACACGGCCGTCAGCACCTGGATGGCAGAACAGGTCGGCGAAACACCGCGCCGGCGGACGTTTGGCGGTCAGCTCGCGCAGACCCTGCGCTATGGCGAGAATCCGCACCAGCAGGCGGCATTCTACACCGACGGTTCTGCCCGGCCAGGCGTCGCGACAGCAGCCCAGCATCAGGGCAAGGAACTGAGCTACAACAACATCAATGATACGGATGCAGCCTTTGAACTGGTGAGTGAGTTCGATCCGGCAGACGGGCCGGCCTGCGCCATTATCAAGCACGCAAATCCTTGCGGCGTTGCGCGTGGCGCGACGCTGGCCGAGGCCTATTCCCGCGCGTTTGACTGTGACCGGACGTCCGCCTTTGGGGGCATTATCGCGCTGAACCAGCCGCTGGATGCCGCAACGGCCGAAGAGATCGTGGGTATATTCACGGAAGTTGTCATTGCACCCGGGGCGGACGACGGCGCGCGCGCAGTATTCGCGGCAAAGAAAAACCTGCGGTTGCTGACGACAGACGGTCTGGCCGATCCATCAGTTGCACAGACGGCTGTCCGGCAGGTATCGGGCGGTTACCTGGTCCAGGACAAGGATGTCGGCCGGATCACCATGAACGACCTGAAAGTGGTGACAGAACGTGCGCCGTCCGAGCAGGAAATGGCAGATATGCTCTTTGCCTGGACGGTGGCGAAACACGTGAAATCCAATGCCATCATTTACGTCAGGGACGGCGCAACCGTAGGCGTGGGCGCAGGTCAGATGAGCCGCGTCGACAGCACACGCATCGCCGCCCGCAAAGCCGAAGATATGGCAGAGGCCATGGGCCTGCCCGCGCCGCTCACCAGGGGTTCGGTTGTGGCATCGGACGCCTTTTTCCCGTTTGCCGACGGTCTGATCACCGCTGCCGAAGCCGGGGCAACGGCGCTGATCCAGCCCGGCGGTTCGATGCGTGACGACGAGGTCATTGCAGCCGCCAATGAGGCGGGCCTTGCGATGGTATTCACTGGCATGCGCCATTTCCGTCACTAGGAGAGGCCGATGCGGCTCATCGCTCTGACAGCTTTTGCAGCTTTCGCGCTTGATCAGATCAGCAAGTATCTGGTGATCCATGTGATGGAACTCTGGCGGATACGCTCGGTTGATGTGCTGCCGCCCCTGCTGAACTTCCGGTATGGGGAAAACCGCGGGATCAATTTTGGTCTGTTCGGGGATGGCTCGGACACAAGCCGGTGGATTCTGATCGGTCTGGCTGTTGTCATCTGCGCGGGTGTCCTGTTCTGGGCGCGCCGCGCACCGCTGGGAACAGTGGCGCAGATTGGCGCAGGGTTACTGGTTGGCGGGGCGATGGCGAATGTTCTCGACCGCCTTATCTATGGTTACGTGCTCGATTTCCTGAACATGTCCTGCTGCGGGATCAACAACCCCTTTGTGTTCAATGTGGCAGATATTTTTATTTTTGCCGGTGCCATTGCGTTGGTATTCTTTGCACCGGATGAAAAGAAAAGTGCCGAAAAAGGGCAGTGACATTCCCCGCGCGCCTGTCGTATCAAAGGCAGCACAGAAGGAGAGACAGCATGCACCGTCCGGTGGCCCTGATACTGATCGCGACCCTGCTCAGCGCCTGCGCCAACAACGGCCTGCGAGAGCTGAGATCAAACGGGACGGGCCCGGATGAGTTCCTTGTGGAACCCAAGGCGCCCCTGCAGACGCCTGACGATCTGACAGCGCTTCCAACGCCAACACCCGGTCAGGGAAACCTGACCGACAACGATCCGCTGTCGGATGCGGTTGTTGCGCTTGGCGGGCGACCATCAGACCCGAACGCGGGCGTTCCGGGCACGGATGGGGCCATTGTGACGGCTGCATCGCGGTTTGGCGTCACGCCTGAAATCCGCTCGGAACTTGCAGCGGAAGATGCGGAATTCAGACGCAGGCAGGCGCGGTTCACCCAGATCAGGCTTTTCCCGCAGGACCGGTATAACGAGGCCTACAGAAGCCAGGCGCTGGACCCCGATGAGACCGCGGAACTCTGGCGGCAGGCCGGTGCCCGGACGCCAAGTTTCCCTCCTCAGTTCTGATCTTTGCACCGACCCGCTGTAACATTCCTGCCAGCATGACTTGAACAGAACTGGTTGCGGCGTACCTCTTAGCCCAGAACAGCGTTTTGCCGGACCGGAGACCCCTGATGTTCACAACTGCCCTGCGCGCAGCAGTCATTGCACTTTTGCCCGTTTCGCTTGCTGCGGATGAAGAAGCGGTGACCACTTTTGAACTCGACAACGGCATGCAGGTCGTGGTGGTCGAGGACCATCGCGCGCCCGTCGTGCAGCACATGGTCTGGTACCGCGCAGGGTCTGCTGATGAGCCGCCGGGCTCATCCGGCGTTGCGCATTTTCTGGAGCATCTGCTGTTCAAGGCCACCGACACTCTCGAGGCGGGTGAGCTGTCGGCGACCGTGGCGCGGAACGGCGGACGGGACAATGCCTTCACCTCCTATGACTACACCGCCTATTTTCAGCGCGTCGCCGCAGACCGTCTGGAGCTGATGATGCGTATGGAATCAGACCGGATGCGCAACATCCGTCTGACGGAGGAAAACATCCTTACGGAGCGCGACGTGATCATAGAGGAACGTAACCAGCGCACAGAGAACAACGCGGGGGCTCTTTTCGGCGAACAGGTGGCTGCAGCTCAGTTTCTGAACCACCGTTATGGCCAGCCGATCATCGGGTGGATGCATGAAATGCAGACGCTCGATATGCAGGATGCACTCGCGTTTTATGAGATTTATTATTCCCCCAACAATGCTGTTCTGGTCGTCTCTGGCGACGTGACGCCAGAGGAAGTGCGTCGTCTGGCGGAGAAATACTATGGCGTAATTCCCGCAAATCCCGACCTTCCTGAACGCGTCCGTGCAGAAGAGCCGCCCCAGACCGCTGAGCGCCGGCTTATTTTCCGCGATGCGCGCGTCGCGCAACCCTATGTGAGGCGGTCTTATCTCGCACCCGAACGGGACCCGGGCAGCCAGGAAACGGCTGCGGCACTGACCATGCTGGCCGAGATACTGGGCGGGGGGCAGACTTCTTTTCTGACCGAAGAGCTGCAGTTCAACACGCAGATCGCAACCTTTACCGGCGCGTTTTATCGCGGTGTGTCGCTGGACGACACGACGTTCAATCTGATCGTGGTACCGACGCCTGATGTCTCGTTACAGGAAGCAGAAGATGCCATGGACGCGGCCATTGCGAAGTTCCTTGAAGAAGGTCCGGACCCCGAACAGCTTGAACGGATCAAGCTGCAGATCCGGGCCGACCTTATATATGCGCGCGACGATGTTGACCGGATAGCAAACCGCTATGGTCAGGCGCTGACATCGGGGCTGACAGTAGAGGACGTACGGGCGTGGCCGGATGTTCTGCAGGCTGTAACCGAGGAAGATATTCTGCAGGCTGCGCGCGCCCTTTTCGACAGGCGTGCGTCCGTAACAGGCTGGCTGATGCGTGAAGAGGTGACCCAATGATCCGTTTTTTTCTGACGTTGCTGACTGCTGTGATGGTGAGCTTTCCTGCGGCAGCAGCCGTAGATATCAAAGAGGTCAGATCACCCGGTGGGCTGACAGCCTGGCTGGTTGAGGACCAGTCCATTCCCTTTGCCGCACTGGAAATCCGTTTCCGCGGTGGGGCATCCCTGGATGCCGAAGGCAAACGCGGTGCAATCGCGCTGATGTCCTATATGCTGGATGAAGGCGCCGGCGCGCTGGATGCCCGTGCTTTCGCCCGTGCCTCAGAATCCCTGGCCACGTCCTTCGGATTTGACATCAGCGATGATGAACTGTCGGTCTCGGCACGATTTCTGACCGAGAACAGGGACGCCTCGATGGAACTGCTGCGGTCTGCTCTGCTGGAGCCACGCTTTGACGCTGATGCCATCGAACGCGTCCGGGCACAGGTACTCTCGGGTATCCGGTCTGATGCAAAAGATCCCAACGCCATAGCCGGTCGGACAATGGATCAGATCATCTGGGGTGATCATCCTTATGCAACGGCTCTGGAAGGAACTGAGGAGAGCGTTTCCGCACTGACCCGCGATGACCTTGTTGCGGCGCATCGCGCGATCTTCGCGCGGGATCGTATTTACATCGGTGCGGTTGGCGATATCTCCGAAGAGGAGCTGGCAGGCCTGATCGATGAACTGCTGGGCGACCTGCCGGAAACCGGTGCACCGATGCCCCCGCGTGCGGAAATCGACATCCCGGGCGGTGTGACCGTCGTGCCGTTTGAGACACCGCAGTCTGTCGCAATTTTTGGTCAGGCGGGAATTTCGCAGGACGATCCGGATTACTTTACGGCTGCTGTGCTCAACCATGTGATCGGTGGTGGCTCGTTTGAGAGCCGCCTGATGACCGAAGTGCGCGAAAAACGTGGCCTGACCTACGGCGTTTATTCATACCTTGCGCCCAAAGATCTGGGCGAAGTCTACATGGGATCGGTGAGCTCTGCCAACGACAGGATAGCTGAAGCGATCGACGTGATCCGGGCTGAATGGCGTCGGGCAGCAGAAGAAGGTGTGACCCCTTCGGAGCTTGCGGATGCCAAGACCTATCTGACCGGAGCCTATCCGCTGAGGTTTGACGGAAATGCGCGGATTGCCCGCATTATTGTCGGAATGCAGATGCTGGGTCTGCCGATCGATTACGTCGCAACCCGCAACGACAAGGTCGAAGCAGTAACGATGGACGATATCCGGCGCGTAGCAGCAGATCTGCTGGATCCGGATGGACTGCATTTTGTTGTTGTCGGCCAGCCAGAGGGCGTGGAATCGACCGCCGGCAACTGATCCGGTCTGTCGAAATGAGACGCTGTCGCGTCACGCCATGTCCCCGGACCTGAGCGTTCCGGGTGTGGGCGGCGGACCGGTTATTCGCCGTAGGGGACCCAGACGTTTTTCACTTCCGTTGCCGCATCGAGGAAAACGCGTCCCTGCCCCTCGGCCCCCATCCAGTCGCGGGCCAAGCCATTGTTCACCCAGGTCCGTTTGAGATTACCGGCAGATCCGTGTTCGACAATGCCGGACAATTCTGCCGCGCCGAAGCACCAGACAGCGTCTATGTCGAGGTGCCTCGCCATAGTGTCGGCGACGTCAGCCTGCGCACCGGTCAGGATGTTCACTACGCCGCCGGGAACGTCGGACGTTTCGAGAACCTGGATGAAATCCGTGGCTGCGAGCGGGAAGGGTTCAGAAGCACTGAGGATTACCCGGTTTCCCATAGCGATGGCCGGGGCCATGCAGGAGATCAGCCCGAGCAGCGGGGCTGTAGCCGGGCAGAGTGCGCCGATCACACCGACTGGTTCGCGCATGGCAAGCGCCACGCCCCGCATGGGCACTCCATGTACCTGCCCGTCGAATTTGTCCGCCCATGCGGCATATGTGAACAGCCGTTTGACCGCCGCAGTCACCTCTGCAGCACCGGTTTTTCCTCCCTGCATGTCATTGAGGCGCCGGGCAAATTCAGCGCTTCGCGCACTGAGATTCTCGGCGATATAATAGAGGATCTGTGCCCTCAGATGCCCGGTGGTTCTGGCCCATGACGCGGCACCTTGAGCAGCTTCTGCGGCGTTGCGCAGATCCTTGCGGTTAGCGCATGAGGCGTGCCCGAGCAATGCGCCGGATTTTGACCAGACGGGTTGTGAGTAACCACTGTCAGGGCGTGCCTGTTTGCCGCCGATATAAAGTTTCGCTGTCCGGTCGAGCGGGTCGGAAGGAGATCGGTCACCGGAAAAAGCGGATATTTCACGAAGCTTTTTGCTGCGACCCCTGGGCCGGGTGTATCCCGCGAGCCCTTCCCAGCCTCCTTCGCGACCAAAGCCGCTCTCGCGCACGCCGCCAAAACCTGCGGCGGCATCCATCATGTTTGTCCCGTTGATCCAGACGATGCCCGCGGCAAGTTTCGGCGCAATGTCCAGTGTGAGATTGACGTTTTCGCTCCACACAGACGCAGCCAGCCCGTACCGGGTATTGTTGGCAAGTGCGACAGCCTCCGCAGGTGTACGGAAAGTGCAGGAGACGAGCACAGGCCCGAAAATCTCTTCCTGCATCAGGGTGTCCGCGGGGTTCAGACCAGTGATCAGCGTAGGAGGATAAAAACATCCCTCTGCAGGCATCTCGGTAGCCGCGACATGCGTTTCGCCTGCAGAATTCGCGCTCACCAGTTCAGAGATCGCCGCGTGCTGAACGGGGTCAACGATGGCACCCACGTCGATGCTTTTATCGAGCGGGCTGCCTACCCGGAGCTTGTCCATCCGGGCGCGCAGTTTCGCGTAAAATGCATCGGCCACCGGTTCATGCACCAGAAGGCGGGAGCCTGCACAACAGACCTGGCCCTGATTGAACCATATAGCGTCAACAAGGCCCTCAACCGCGCTGTCCAGATCGGCATCATCGAAGACAATGTAGGGCGATTTACCTCCAAGCTCGAGGGTCAGCGCCTTGCCGCTGCCTGCCGTGGCCTCGCGGATCCGGCGCCCGACCGCTGTGGAGCCCGTGAAGGCGATTTTATCGACGTCTGCGCCGACGATCATCTCGCCCACGGCACCATCACCGGTTACGATGTTCACAACACCCTCTGGCAAACCCGCCTGGCGGCAGATGTCTGCAAACAGCAGCGCAGTCAGAGAGGTGTATTCAGCGGGCTTCAGAACCACGGTATTTCCCATCGCCAGAGCCGGCGCGATTTTCCAGGCCAGCATCAGCAGCGGAAAATTCCAGGGGATAATCTGCCCACAAACGCCAAGGGCCTGGCGATCTGGCAGTTCGTCTTCCATCAGCTGGGCCATGCCGGCATGAAAATAGAAATGCCGTTGCGCCAGCGGGATATCGATGTCGCGGCTTTCGCGTATGGGTTTGCCGTTGTCCATTGTTTCCAGCACGGCAAAAAGACGGCTGTGTTTTTGCAATAACCGGGCCAGTGCATAGAGAAATCTTGCGCGCCCGTGCCCGCCAAGTTTCTCCCACCCCGGCTGTGCCCGCCGCGCGGCCGCAACAGCAGCATCCACGTCACCTTTCGTGCCCTGCGTCAGCGTGGCGAGCACCTCTCCGGTGGCAGGATTGCGGCTGTCGAACCCTTCGCCGGGAGGCGTGAACGACCCGTCGATGAAATGACCGAACCGGTTCCCCCGTTCCGCCAGCCATGCCAGCGCTTCGGCAGCGCTTTCCGGGGCCTCGCCATAGTCCATCGTTTCAAATATTTCGGAGACGGTCATGCGCCGGTCCTTTCAGCAGGAGTTCAGCCAGCAGCGTGGCGGTAGCCGGCTGAATAAGCGCCGGTTACGTGGTGTTCGAGTTGTCGCTCGATGTCGTTCAGCAAAGATGAGGCTCCGAACCTGAACAGGTCAGGTTGCAGCCAGCGATCCCCCAGCTCTTCCTTCATCAGCGCCAGGTAGGTGATTGAATCCTTTGCCTTTGAAATACCGCCCGCGGGTTTGTAGCCGACGCGGTATCCGGTGCGCTCATAGTACGCACGTATCGCGCGTATCATCACGAGCGAAACAGGCAGGGTCGCGTTTATGCTTTCCTTGCCGGTCGAGGTTTTGATGAAATCAGCGCCCGCCATCATGCAGATGACCGATGCCCGCGCGACGTTCCGCAGGGACCCAAGCTCGCCGGTTGCCAGAATGGCCTTGACGTGCGCTTCGCCGCATGCCGCGCGAAAGGCACGCATCTCGTCGTAGAGCGCCTGCCAGTCGCCGGACAAAACATGTCGCCTTGAGATCACGATATCAATCTCCGAAGCACCGGCTTTGACGCTTTCCTCAATCTCTGCGATGCGCAGATGAAACGGAGACAGTCCTGCAGGAAATCCTGTGCTTACGGCTGCGACGGGAATGCCCGTGCCCTGCAGCGCGGTTACGGCGGCCGGGATCATGTCGTGATACACGCAGACCGCACCGGTCGTAATCGCTGGCATGCCCAGTGCGTCCAGCGTGTGTCGGGCGATCGGTTGCCGGGCTTTGGCACAAAGGCGGTTCACACGCCGGCTGGTGTCGTCGCCCGAAAGAGTTGTCAGGTCGATGCAGGTCACAGCACGCAGCAGCCAGGCAGCCTGATGCGTCTTTTTGACGGATCGCCGCGCAGGCAATTGTGCCGCACGGCGCTCAATAGCTGATGTATTGGCCTGCAGGCTCGAAACCCAGTCCATATCCAGTTCGGTGCCGGGGTTGCGGGGTTCTGTTACCTGTGGCAGCTGATGCGCGGCAGCCAGAGAGGCCGCGTCTGTTGTATGGCTTTGCATGGTTTCGCCTTTCAGGAGGTCAGTTCGAAAATCGCACGCGCCGTCCGCGTTGGCAAGGCAGAGGCAGCCGGATCGTCGCGACGTTCCGGCAGGTCAGCTGCCGCGATATGTTGAGTAGCCGAACGGCGAGAGCAGCAGCGGTACGTGGGTATGCGCGTTTTCGTCTGAGATACCGAAACGGATGGGGATACTGTCCAGGAACCGGGGCTCCCCGCCAGGATTACCCATGGCATCCAGATAGGCACCCGCTTCGAAGATCAGCTCATAGTTACCGGCCCGGAGCTGGCCCGCTGGCAGAATGGGAGCATCGGTCCGACCGTCTGCATTTGTCACTGCCTCGGCGATTTTGCGGTGGCTGTTGCCCGAGACGCGGTAGAGCAGAATGCGGATACCTTCGGCGGGAATCCCACGCGCCGTATCGAGTACGTGAGTTGTCAGATATCCCTCGGGCACAGGTCGGCCTCCGTCTGTATTGCAGAGCCGCACCCTGCCTTTGCCGATTGCGAATTGCAACGCAGCGTGTTGTCAGCAATGAATAGGGCCGAACTTCTGGGAGATGCCTGCGTGACCCGCTACCCCCGTGATTTTACCGGATACGGTGCCAGCCCACCGGACGCCCGATGGCCCGGCGGCGCACGGATCGCCGTCCAGTTTGTGGTAAACTACGAAGAAGGTGGCGAAAACTGCCTGCTGCACGGTGATGCGGCCTCCGAAGCGTTTCTTTCTGAGATTGTCGGTGCGCAGCCCTGGCCCGGACAGCGCCACTGGAACATGGAATCGATTTATGACTATGGCGCGCGCGCCGGGTTCTGGCGCCTGCACAGGCTTTTCGCAGGTGCCCGCATTCCAGTCACCGTTTATGGCGTTGCGTCGGCTCTTGCGCGCGCGCCGGAGCAGGTGGAGGCGATGCAGTCTGCCGGCTGGGAGATCGCAAGCCACGGCCTGAAGTGGATCGACTACAAGGATCACACCAAAGAGGCTGAACTCGCTGACATGCGCGAAGCGATCCGGTTGCACACAGAAGTTACCGGCGCTGCTCCGCGTGGCTGGTACACCGGGAGGTGTTCTGAAAACACCGTTGCTCTCGCCGCGGAAACCGGCCAGTTCGACTATATTTCGGACACCTATGATGACGATCTGCCCTACTGGACGCAGATGGGCGGGCGTGATCAGCTGATCATTCCTTACACGCTGGACTGTAACGACATGCGCTTTGCCACGCCGCAGGGCTTCAACTCGGGCGATCAGTTTTTTGCCTATCTGCGCGATACTTTTGACACGCTTTATGCGGAAGGAGCAGCGGGTCAGGCCAGGATGATGTCTGTCGGTCTGCACTGCCGGCTTATCGGCCGGCCGGGTCGCGTGCGTTCGCTGGCCAGGTTCATCGAGTATATTCAGGGCTTCGAGGGAGTATGGTGTCCGCGCCGTATCGACATCGCAGAACACTGGACAGCGCACCACCCGCCGGTTGCGCGGGTGCGCCCGTCGCAGTTGGACAGGGCCTCTTTTCTCGACCATTTCGGCGGCATTTTTGAGCATTCTGCATGGATTGCCGAACGTGCGTTCAGGCTGGAGCTTGGTCCGGCGCATGACAGCGCCGCAGGGCTCCATTCTGCGATGGCGCGTGTTTTCCGAAGCGCGTCCCACGATGAACGGATGGGTATTCTGAGGGCACATCCGGACCTGGCGGGTAAACTGGCGGCTGCACAGCGGTTGACCGCCGACAGCACGCACGAACAGGCCAGTGCGGGTCTTGATGCCCTGACCGACCGGGAACGCGCCTCATTTGAAAAGCTGAACGCGGAGTATGTTGCCAAACACGGTTTTCCCTTCATCATCGCGGTGCGCGACTATGACAAAGCAGGTATTCTGCGCGCCTTCCACAGGCGGCTCGAACATGCCACCGATATCGAGTTTTTCGAGGCCTGCCGTCAGGTAGAACGTATCGCACGCCTGAGACTGGAGGCCCTGCTGTGAGGTGTGGCTTACCGCCATTGGGGAATCTTTGCGGTCTGGTTTTGTCCCCCTGGCCGGGCGGTCAATCCTTGCTACTGCCGGCGTTTCTGCACCCGTGCGGTGGTCTCCTGGTTGCGGCTGGCGGGTCGCAACCGGCGTCTTTTTCAGCCTGACCGCAGGCCAGCCTCAGGTACGCACCCGGCATAGCGTTGATGCGGCAGCAGCCCGGCTTGTCTGTCAGTTACACCGCAAATTTTCGCAGCTGTCGGGGCAGGCCGGCCCTGCCTGTCCGGGACAGTTCGGACCAGCTGTCAGCTTTCTGCCAGAGATCCTGTCGGGGTACCCAAGCCACTGGCACTGCCCGGAAATTTTGCAGCCGCCAACCTCATCAGAGATATACCTGCGCGGGGAGCGGTTTTGCTTGATCCAGCTGTAATTGTCGTCCCATAACATCCGTGACCCGAGAAAAGCGGGCAAAAAAAACGACAGGGACATAAAATGACAGATCAGACAACAGGCGTGTACAGCGACCCGAACCAGACACCGCCACTGGCGCAGGCAGTCCCGCTGGGGCTGCAGCATGTGCTGGCGATGTTTGCCTCCAACGTGACGCCCTCGATCATCGTGGCGGGCGCCGCCGGGCTTGCCTTCGGTGGACCAGAGCAGGTCTACCTGATCCAGATGGCAATGCTTTTTGCAGGCGTTGCGACACTGTTTCAGACAATAGGCATCGGGCCGGTTGGCGCGCGGCTGCCGATCATGCAGGGGACGAGCTTTGCCTTTGTCGGCGTTCTGGCGGGTATTGCCGCCACCCAGGGACTGAGCGTTGCGCTGAGCGCCTGCATCATTGGCGGCGTTGTGCATTTCATTCTCGGAGGGTTCATCAGACACCTGCGCTGGCTTTTCCCGCCTCTGGTCACCGGTCTCGTCATCCTCGCCATCGGGCTCTACCTCATCCCGGTCGCGATCAAATACGCGGCAGGAGGTGCCGCCAAATTCCAGATGGAGGCCGAAAGCTTCGGGTCGCTCATGCACTGGTCAGTGGCACTTTCAGTGGTCATCGTCGCCCTGGTTCTGAAGTTTTTCACCAAAGGCACGCTTTCAAATGCGGCCATCCTTGCCGGGCTGGTCGTTGGCTACCTTCTGGCCCTTGCCATGGGAATGGTGAATTTTGCACCGGTTGCAAATGCCAGCTGGTTCACGGCAATAACTCCGTTGCCTTACGGGTTCGAATTCTCTGCTGGTGCGGTTATCGCCGTGACGCTGGTTTCTCTTGTCTCGGCCATCGAAACGGTAGGCGACACGTCTGCCACCACCAAAGCCGGTGCAGGGCGTGAAGCCACAGACGACGAAATCTCGGGTGCCACCTATGCAGACGGTCTTGGTACTGCAGTGGCGGGGGTCTTCGGTGGCCTGCCCAACACATCCTTCAGCCAGAATGTCGGTATTGTCGGCATGACAGGGATCATGAGCCGCCACGTTGTCACCATCGGCGCTGTTGTTCTGATCCTGTGCGGTCTGGTTCCCAAGATCGGAGCGGTCATCGCTTCGATGCCCCTGCCTGTGCTGGGCGGCGGGGTAATTGTTATGTTCGGAATGGTCGCTGCAGCGGGCCTGAACGTTCTGAGCGAGATCGAGATGAACCGCCGCAATATGGTGATCATCGCTGTGTCGCTGGCGGCCGGTCTTGGCCTCAACCTGGTGCCGACTGCGGTCCAGTATCTGCCCGGCGTGGTCAAAACGCTTGCCACATCGGCAGTTGCGCCAACGGCTCTTGTGGCCATCGTTCTGAACCTGTTGCTGCCGGACGAGGTCTGACAGTCTTTTTTGGAACTTGGACTTCTCCGCCGGAGGCACGCTGATGTGTCACCGGCGGGACAGAGTGCCCAAATTGTCGTGCATCGTCGCCGTTCATCCGGCCGGACACGACCTGCTGCAAAGTGCGCGCAGGTCTTGGGCCATCGCAAAACATGGGAAACCTGCCTGGTTCTGCGTCTGTGGGCCCTTTAAGATACGCGCGCTGAGACAGCCTGGGGCACGCGGGATGTGCACGGGGCAGATACCTAGGATCGGTTATCAGCGAGGCCATATCGCCTGCCGTTGTGTTCTGGAAGGAAGAGGCAATGCAGGAGCAGATGATCGCTGTGTTAAGGGCCGTCACGGGTATCCGGCACCTATGTTTCCGGTTTCAGAATCGCGGGAGTTCATGCTAAGTTTTGCGGTATGACGCTGACGCACCCCAACATAGGCGAAAAACGCCCCGTTATCAGACAACTCGACGAAGGCGCTGTCAACCGCATTGCCGCTGGCGAAGTTGTCGAACGGCCAGCCTCTGCGGTGAAGGAACTTGTTGAGAACGCAATCGATGCCGGAGCGCGTCGGATCACGGTTGAATATGCCGACGGTGGCAAGACCCTGATCCGGGTGCAGGACGACGGATGCGGACTGACAGCCGATGACCTGCCGCTCGCGCTGTCACGCCATGCGACGTCAAAGATCGACGGCTCTGATCTTCTCAACATTCACACGTTCGGCTTTCGTGGCGAGGCCCTGCCATCGCTGGCGGCGGTTGGCCGGCTGACCATCACCAGCCGAACAGAAACACAAGAGGGCGTGGAGATATCCGTGTCGGGTGGTCAGTCTTCGGCGATCCGGCCTGCGGCTTCGCTGCAGGGGACCACGGTTACGTTGCGCGACCTGTTTTTTGCCACGCCGGCCCGGCTGAAATTCCTGCGCACAGACCGCGCTGAGGCGCAGGCAATCGGCGATGTCATACGTCGGCTTGCCATGGCTGAACCGTTTATCAGCTTTATCCTGCGCGATGTGTCCGGAGATGGTGCACCCCGGGAAATTTTCCGCGCCGATGCCCAGCAGGGCGATCTGTTTGATGCGTTACACGGCAGGCTGTCGCGCGTCCTGGGGCGCGAATTCGCTGAAAATGCGCTGAGGATCGACGCAGAGCGCGAGGGTCTGCACCTGACCGGGTTTGCAGCGTTGCCAACCTATTCGCGTGGCTCGGCTGTGGCGCAGTACCTTTTTGTCAACGGACGTCCCGTGCGTGACAAGCTCCTGGTGGGCGCATTGCGGGGGGCTTACTCTGATTTTCTCAGCCGCGACCGCCACCCGGCGGCGGCGCTGTTTATCGACTGCGATCCAAACCTTGTGGACGTGAATGTTCATCCCGCAAAATCCGAAGTGCGTTTTCGCGATCCGGGTCTCGCGAGAGGACTGATCGTTTCGGCCCTGCGCCACGCTCTTGCCGAAGCAGGTCACCGGGCGTCGACGACAGTGGCCGGCGCGACACTCGGTGCGATGACCCCGGAGCCGACCGGCGCCCGCGTCTACCAGATGGACAGGTCCTTTGCAGGTCCTCGCCCGCAGGCATTCGCGCCCCGGACGCCGCAGTTTGATGAGGCCGCAGCCCCCTGGGGGCGGGTCGAAGAGATACCGGATACCGCGATGGAAGAGGCGGCAGAGCCTCAGGACTATCCGCTGGGGACCGCCCGTGGGCAGGTGCACGAGAACTATATCATCGCGCAAACAGCAACGGGAATGGTCCTTGTGGACCAGCACGCGGCACACGAACGGCTGGTGTATGAAAAGCTGAAAAACCAGATGGCGGAAAAAGGTGTCGCGTCCCAGGTACTGCTGATCCCGGAAATCGTGGATCTGTCGGAAAGCGACTGCACCCGGCTGATGGATCATGCCGGGGATCTCGCCCGCCTTGGTCTGGTGCTTGAACCTTTCGGGGGCGGTGCGATTGCCGTGCGTGAGACACCGGCCATTCTGGGCACTGTTGATGCGCGCGCCATGGTGCTGGACATACTGGATGAGCTGACAGATCAGAACAGTACTGACACCGTAAAGGTGCGCATTGACGCCATTCTGAGCCGGGTGGCCTGCCATGGTTCTGTCCGCTCCGGGCGCCGTATGCGGGCCGAGGAAATGAACGCACTGCTGCGCGAAATGGAAGCCACGCCGCATTCAGGGCAATGCAACCACGGGCGCCCGACATATGTGGAGCTGAAACTCAGCGATATCGAACGATTGTTCGGACGCACATGATTGAGATTGCCGGACATTCCTATGCGCTGGGCGATCCCCTTGTGATTGCAGCGCTGGCGGGTGCGGGGGTTATCCTGCTGATGCTCGTTTTGCTGATCATGGCAGTGCGCGCTGCTGGTCGTTCAGCGCAGATTGCGGCGCCCCTGTCGCAGCAGATCGGCATTCTTGATCAGCATGTCCGGCAACTGGGCGCAGGCCAGGAGCAGCTCCGTGGCGGTTTGCAGACCGTGTCCGATACCCAGGCCAACACGCAGACCCAGGTGATCCAGACCGTCGAGGCCCGCCTCGCCTCCGTACAGCAGCAGATGCAGGACCGCCTGGCCGATAATGCCATGCGTTCGCAACGCGCGCTGACAGAGATGCAGGAACGGATGAAAGAAACCCTGCATGGCTCGTCAAAACAGACGACGACATCGCTCACACAGCTGCAGGAACGACTGGCGTCAATCGACAAGGCGCAGGACAATATCACCCGCCTTTCGGGGGATGTTCTGTCTCTGCAGGATATCCTGAGCAACAAACAGACCCGGGGCGCGTTTGGTGAAATCCAGCTGACGGATATTGTGTCCAAAGCGCTGCCGCGTGACAGCTACAGCCTTCAGGCGACCCTCTCCAACGGCAAACGGGCAGACTGTCTGATCCACCTGCCCAATCCTCCCGGGCCGATCGTCATCGACAGCAAATTCCCGCTCGAGGCCTACGAGGCGCTGCGCCGTGCAAAAACTGACTATGAACTGACCGAGGCGGCGAAACTTCTGCGCGCGTCGGTGAAAAAACATATATCCGACATTTCCGGAAAATATATCCTCGAGGGCGAGACCGCCGACGGTGCACTGATGTTTCTGCCCTCAGAGGCGGTCTATGCCGAACTGCATGCCAATTTCCCGGAGCTTGTAAGGCTGGGTTTTGACGCGCGCGTCTGGATTGTGTCACCTACGACGTGCATGGCGACGCTGAATACCATGCGGGCAATCCTGAAAGATGCCCGGATGCGTGAGCAGACCGGAGCCATCCGCAAAACGCTCAAACAGCTGCACCGCGATGTGGAGATCGTTGTCGAACGGGTCGGCAAGCTGAATACTCATTTTGGACAGGCGCGTGCAGATCTTGACGGGATATCCACAGCGGCAGAACGGGCCGGTAAAAGAGCCGCCCGTCTGGACAACTTTGACTTTGAGGAAATCACTCAGGACGATACCGACAAAGTCGTACCCCTGACTAAACCTCAGGGCTGACAGGCCGCCATGATACCCCGCAGCTCGGCAAGCCCCCGCATCCTGCCAATCAGCGGGTAGCCCGGCATACTGTCCGTTTCCAGATCACTCAGGAGTTCCTGACCATGATCAGGGCGCATCGGGATCTCTGAATCCTCGCGGCCCGCTGACCTGCGGCGGGCCTCTTCCTCCGAAAGGGCCCGGATCGTCGCTACCATGTCTGTATCACCTTCCAGGTGTGGCGCTTCGTAAAAATCCGGCCGTGCCGGGTCCGGACCCGGTACCCGTTTCGTGTTCCGCAGATGCACGAAATGAATGCGTGCGCCGGCCTGCCTGACAAAACCGACCGGATCAAACCCCTCTGCCACACCAAGCGAGCCGGTGCAGAGTGTCGCGCCGCTGGCCGGTACATCAACGGCGTCCAGGACGCGCACGTAATCCTGTGTCGAGGACATAACCCGCGGCAGCCCCAGCAGAGAGAAGGGTGGGTCATCCGGATGGCAGCACAGCCGGATACCGCAGGTTTCGGCGTGTGGTGCAACTTCTGACAGAAAATCAATAAGGTTCCGGCGCAGCCTTTCACGGTCGATGCCGTCATAGGTGGCCAGTCGCTCTGCCACATCAGACAGCGTCCAGGAGTCGTTCGCGCCGGGCAGCCCTGCAATCACCGTATTCTGCAGCATCGTCTTCTGTTGGTTCGAAAGGTCAGCAAACCGTTCTGCAGCGCGTTCCCGCAGAGCCTGATTATAATCGTCCGGTGCTGACGGCCGCCTGAGAATGTGCAGGTCAAAGACGGCGAAATCCAGCAAAGAGAAATGCATCGCGTTACCGCCATGCGGCTGAGGAGACCGGAGGACAGTGCGGGTCCAGTCAAGAATGGGCATGAAGTTGTAACAGACAGTACGCACACCTGCCGCGGCCAGGTTGCTCAGACTGGCCCGGTAATTTTCAAGGTGATCCTTGTAACCCGAACTCTGTGTTTTGATGGCCTCTGATACTGGCAGGCTCTCTGCCACGTCCCACGAAAAGTCATCAGCTTCGAGCAGCTCAATACGCATGCGTATGTTTTCTGTGCTCCATATCTCTCCCGGAGGGATATCATGAAGCGCAGTGACAATGCCTTCGACACCTGCCTGGTGCAGCTGTGCCAGTGGTATTTTGTCGTTTGGCCCAAACCATCGCCAGCACTGTTTCATGGTTGCCATCCTTCGTAGAGGGGGTGCCCGGACTCAAGGGGCAGGCTCACACGATCACCAGTACGCGCCGCATGGTAAATTGCGGTGACAAGTGCCACAGATGCAGCCCCGTCTGAAAGTGTGACTGCCCGGTTTGGTTCTTTACTGAGGGCTGCGGCGACTTCTTTCAGAAAACCGCTGAACCCAACGGGCTCGTCTGGCGTGTCTGCCAGCAGATCATCGAGTTTTTGCTGCAGGGCCGGATCGCGTGTTGCAAACTGCCACTCGGCTGATCCTGGTGCATACGGCGATGTGCCCGAAGTTGCAGTCAGGTGTTCAAACACCAACCGGATCCGCGTTTCATCAAATGCAGCGCCCAGAGTCACGGAACTCGTAGCAAGCGCGCCATTCTGCAGACGAAAACACAGCGCCGCGCAATCCTCGGTTTCGATGGGATTAATACGCGTCGTGGTCATCGCCGACACTTCTGCAACCGGCCCCATGATATGAGTGATCAGATCATGATTGTGGATCGCGTGCCCCAGCACCGCGCCACCCTGTTCTCCTGCCCAGGTGCCCCTCCAGGGAACTGCGTAGTAGTCAGCACCCCGCGACCAGTGGGTTTCAACAGACGCAACCTGCGGCCGACCGGCGAAACCGCTTTCTGTCGCCATGCGCAGTCTGGCCAGTGCGGGACCCCAGCGATACTGAAACACGGGAAACACCTGTCGCGCTGCGCGTTCCGCGGCTGCCCGCATCAGATCAACATCACGCATCGATGTCGCCAGAGGTTTCTCGCAAATCACGTGCTTTCCTGCGTTCAGGGCGCGCAGTGTGACTGGTACATGAAGATGGGGGGGCAGGCAGACGTCAACTACATCGATTTCTGGTCTTTGCAGGGCGGCGTCAATATCCGTCGCGGTCGTGAAACTGTCACCTTCCCGCAGACCCTCCGCGCGCGCTTCATCCTGATCTACCAGCATCTCAACAATGAATTTTTCTGGCAGTGTTCGATAAGCCGCCAGATGCTGACTTCCTATACCGGCTCCCAGAATGGCAACCCGGATCATCGCCCGTCCGCCATTGCCTGAGCCCTTAACGCAAGGTCCATTACCAGAAAGCAGTGGGCCTGTGTCATGGCTGTTTCCGTACGCATCCGTATGTCATTTGCAAGCCTGTCAAAGTATGGCAGGCCAGCGTCTGAGGCATCAATTTTTTCGCATCTGTCACCGTTGACCAGAAGAAGGTGATCGGTACCGTCGCATCCGCCAACATCCACATATTTCCGAAGCTCGATATAGCCTTCGGTCCCGAGTATTGTCAGCCTTCCATCGCCCCAGGTCGGCAGAGCGTCAGGTGTATACCAGTCAACGCGAATATAGCCGGTCCCGTTTTCGCTGCGCAGCGAAATCTCTCCGAAATCCTGAAGGCCGGGGTCTCCTGAATTTGCGTAATTAGCTGTAAATGCGTGTGTAATTTCGGCGGCGTAAGAGCCGGTAAAGTGCAGAAACTGATCAATCTGGTGTGATGCAATATCAGTTAGAATGCCACCATAACGCTCTTTCTCAAAGAACCAGTCGGGTCTGCTGGTCCGGTTGAGTCGATGAGGACCAAGGCCGGCAGTGTGCACAACCCGGCCAATCGCACCGGCGGAGATCAGTTCGTCCGCGCGGGTGACAGCGGGCACCTCAAACCGCTCCGAAAAATTGACAGACCACATGCGCCCGGTTTCAGCGACACAAGTCCTGATCTGGTCAAGCTGGCTATGCGTGGTGCAGCCTGGCTTGTCTGTCATCACATCCATACGGTTGCGCATGGAAAGAACGGCGAGTTCAGAGCGGTCTGACGGCACCGCTGCAATAAGGGCCAGATCTGCTCCGCTCTGCAGAGCATCATCCAGAGTTTCGATGCGGGGGATGTCGGGAAATCGCTTTTTGTATCCCTCAAGGGTGACCGGCGTCCCCTTTGTCCAGAAGCCGATGCATTCTGCACCCGCCTTCAGCATATTCTCGGTCATGCCAAAGATGTGCCTGTGATCAAGGCCAAGAGCAACGAAGCGCAGGGTCATAGTCGGGATACCTCTGTAACGCTTCCGGTTCGGGCCGCGGTTTCCATTGCAGCGATAACGGCCTGTGCAGAGAGGGCACTCCGTCCCGACGCCAGCGGCTCTTTGCCGGAAAGGAGCGATGCCGCAAAATCTTCCAGCACTGTCTGGTGCCAGGCATGGGTAAAGGCCATCGGGTCCGCTCCGCCGCCGGTCGCAGCAGTTTCACCAGACGTAGTGACCGTGCCGTCCAGACCATGGAGCTTCAGCACACCAGACATGAGGTGCGCACTGGCTCTTGTACCCTGAATCGCAATGCTCTCTGGTCCGCCGGGCCAGGCTGCAGTGGTCGCTGTCAGTGTTCCCACAGCGCCGCTGGCAAAAGTAAGAAGGGCTGCCGCACGGTCTTCGGCCTCAAGGTCGTGCAATGGGGTCCGGTGCATCTGTGCCTGCAGGCTTGTCACAGGACCAAGAAGCCACAGCGCCAGATCCAGTGTATGGATGGCCTGGTTGATCATCACGCCACCGCCGTCCCGGGCATACGTGCCACGACCGGGAACATCATAGTACTCCTGGTCGCGCCACCACGGCACCCTGATGTCCACCATGGCCACATCTCCAAGCGAACCTGTCGCCAGTGCGTCCCGCAGATCGCCGGATGCAGCACGCGCGCGGTGCTGCAGAAAGACACCGAGGGGGACATTCGCGTTATCGCACAGGGCGACGATTTCCCGCGCCGCATCCAGCGTCCGTTCAACGGGTTTTTCCATCAGGATGGGCTTTCGGGCCGCGACGAGGCTGGTCACCAGATCCTTGCGCGCGTCTGGCGGCGTTGCGATAATTATGAAATCCGCTTCGTCAATCGCCGTATCATCTGCGTCGGCAAGCGCCGGAACAGCATATCCCAGTGTTCCGCTTGCCTGTTCTGCAAAAGCCTTTGAGCGGACCGGATCGCGTCCCACAACGCCGATGAGCGTCACGGCCGGTTTCGCATCCCGAATGGCCAGCAGGTGCGTGCCGGCGACCATGCCCAGACCGATCAGGATTACCTTCATCTGTCATCTTTCGGGATGATGGCACCGCGGTGCCCAACGACGACAGACGCACATCTGTGGCCGGCCATGAGAGCGTCGTGCTGGCTGGCACCTGACAGAAGAGACCCAAGGTAAGCACCGTTGAAACTGTCTCCGGCCGCAGTCGTATCGACCACCTGTTCGGCCGGTGCATATCGCTGCGATACTTCAGACCCGAGACTGACCGGACCATCGGCCCCCTGTTTCAGAGCACCGCTCATTCCGAGACCGACAAAGCGTTCCAGGACCTCTTCATGCGTCTCCTCAAAGAGCGCCATTTCATCGTCGACAGATGGCAGTGCGATATCGGAACGCGCCCACAACAACGATGTAACGGTTCGGGCAATTGCCGGATCTTCCCACAGCCGCGGGCGAAAGTTGCTGTCATAGACAAACCGGACAGAAGACTGCACAAGCCAGTCGAGCAGTGCCAGACGTACAGGATGCGGCAGGATCGCCATGGTGATGCCGGACAGATACACCACGTCATAGTTCGCCAGAACCGAGAAATCCGGCTCTTTCTTTCCCTGAAACAGACGTCGCGCCGCGGACGATCCACGCCAGTAGGTGAAGGAGCGTTCACCATCTTCTGCAGTCGTGATTGCGTATAATCCGGGCGTCTGGCCCGGCAGCACTGCAATGTTGCTGCACCCGATACCCTGACCTGCAATAAAGTCACGGATCTTGGCTGAAAAGGGATCGTCGCCTACGCAGGTGACGTAATCCACGGCGAGGGACGGTGCGCTTCTTTTCATGTAAATTGCCGTATTCAGCGTGTCACCCGCCACGCCGACGGCTGCTGTGTCGCCGGACATCGACAACTCCACCATGGCTTCGCCAACACATGCGACTTTCAGACTCATTCCTGCTCCCGCTTCCAGATTATCAGACCCGATACAACAATGATCAAAGCACCGGCGACAGTCCACAGGTCCGGCAGGTGATCAAAAACAAGCCAGCTGAAACCGGCGATATAAATCATAAAGGAATAGGTGTAGGGCATCAGCGTACTGGCCGAGCCAAAGAGATGCGCTGTGGTCAGCAACTGGTGGCCCGCCCAGCCGCACACGCCAAGCCCGATCAGAAGGCACCACCCCAGCAGATCCGCCGGCATGACCCAGGCCCAGATGGCAAAAGGCAAAAGCACGGCCGTACCGAGCGCGCCCATATAGAACTGCATCGTTTCCGTGGCGACCAGCCCGGCAAGCCGGCGCGTCATCAGCGAATAGAGTGCCAGAGCGGTCGCATTATACATCGGCAGGATCATTGCGGGATGGAAGCTTTCTCCAAACGGGCGGATGACCACCAGAACACCTGCAAACCCCAGAAGAATAGCGGCCCAGCGCCAGGGGCCGATCTGTTCTTTCAGCACCGTAAGCGACAGGAAGCACACGATAATCGGGCTGGAAAACATGATCGCAGAGATCACAGTCAAAGGCAGGAAGTTCAGCGCATAGAAATTTCCCAGTGTGGCCGAGATCAGCAGCGACGACCGGAAAATCAGCTCGAAAAAACGGCCGGTTCGCAGCCGTTCCGCGTCGAACCCGTTACGGAAAGTGACGGCCAGGGAAATGGCAAAATGACCGGCATAGCGCATGAAAGCCAGCTGAAAGGCCGGAAAACCCGCCAGAACCAGCCATTTGGCCGAAGTGTCCACCAGTGCAAAAAGAAACCATGCCGCCAGCATCATCACAATACCCAGTTGCGGCCTGTGTTCCTGTGCGCGGGCGGCGACTGCCATTACTTGCCGAACCGCGCCGCGAAGAAGTCGACCATCTGGCTGACCATGTCATCCGCCTGACCACTGTCCCGGGCTTCGGTTAATGCCGTCAGTGCGCAGCGTGACATGATGCTGTCCACACCCGCATCATCCGCCATTTGTTTGTAATAGCCTACGTCCTTGGCCGCATTCTTGATGGCAAAGGCGAGCTGGTTCGGGTCACCATCCACGCCGTATCCTTTTACAAAATCCATCATGCCCGAGTGCAGCGGGCCAGCGGCCATAACGCTGTAGACCTTTTCGCGGTCGACCCCGGCAACGTCCGCCATGGCAAAGGCTTCTGCCATCGCGTTTGCCACTGTCATGCCGAAAAAGTTGTTGATCAGCTTGATGGTATGGCCAGATCCAAGGGTTCCAAGGTGAAAGACATTCTCGCCGAGGTCCTTCAGCACAGGCTCAACCCTGTCAAAGGCCTCTTTGTCGCCGGAGGTCATGATGTTCAGCAGCCCGTCCTTGGCGTGTGAAGGCGTGCGCCCCAGCGGCGCATCCAGGTACGTCCCGCCTGAAGCGGCGACCTTTTCACCCAGCATCCGCGTGCTGCCAGGCAGTGATGTGCCAAAGTCGATGACAACGGCTCCCGGTTTCATCCCGGCAATCACACCTTCATCGCCCAGCATCCGGCTTTCGACGTGCTCCGACGTGCCCATGCACAGCATAATGATGTCCGATGCGGCGGCGACGTCGCGCGCGCTGCCCGCCTCGGTCGCGCCACGGCCCAGGGCCTGATCGATGTAAGTGCGGTCACGGTTGCCCAGAACGGTCAGGGCATAGCCCTGATCCTGTAGCCTGCCGACCATGGCACCGCCCATAAGTCCGAGGCCGATGAAACCGATTGCTGGCTGCGTCATGTCTGTCTCCTGTCAGATGGTGTCAAAGGCACGCTTCTTCATGCCTTTCTGAATTTCGTAAATGGAAATGGGTACATCCGGTTGCGGCTGCGGAATCCGGACCGGAATGTCCTTCAGGCGCGGGTTCTTTGTCGTCTGACCGCACAGCATCCGCGTGTCATAGTCCTCGATCCCGTCCCATTTTGTCATGGACCCCATGATCGGAAAGGCATCCGCCGCCATCATCTCATAGAACAGAATCCGCCGCGCACGGTCCGATGTGTTCAGCGCCGACCCGTGCACAATCCGACCATGATGGATGCTGACGGATCCGGCCGGTCCCGTCAGCTGAACCGCGTCCTCGGGGTTCAGGCCGTTTTCCTCCGGCAGCATGGCACCTGCGAAAACGCCGTCTGCGTGGTGATCAAAAACCGGGCCTTTGTGACTGCCCGGATAGACCATCAACGGCCCGTTTTCCGGTGCCATATCATCAAGAATGACTCCGATGGCAAGGATGTCGTCATTGGTGTGCGGGTAAAACGCATAGTCCTGATGCCACTCAACAGCGGCACCGTAACCTGCTGATTTCATATTCAGTTTCGTGGTGTGTAACCGCAGGTCCGGACCAATTAGATCGCGCGCAGGTGCAAGGACATGATCCGAATACATCAGGTCGCGCACCACGTCCGATATCGTGTGCGGTAGTTTGATCCGGCGCAGCCGTGGGTCTGTGGCGGTATGGCTGTCTTCCAGATCGAGACGTTCGTTACTGGCGGTCATGGTGGCCGCCTCTTCTTCAAAACGCGCGATTTCGGCGTAGATTTTCGCCAGCCATTCTGCCGGGATGCGGTCTTCCAGAACGAGGTAGCCGTGCTCCTCGTAGTGGGCGATCTGATCCGGTGTCAGTGTTTCAGGCATAGCGCTTTACTCCGGGTGCTGTTGTCAGCTGTTCTTCGATGTCCAGCGCTACGGACAGCGTGCGCGCGGCATCCGCCACGTCGATGAGCGGTCTGGCGCGTCCTTCCATAACGTCGAGGAAATGATCCAGCTGGCTGTCGAGGGGTACGGTCACATCATCAGATTGTGACAAATTCTCGGGTACTGCGGGTTCTGACCAGTCGCTGCCACGCCAGAGCGTCATGGAGGGAAAACTCACAGCACCCTTTGTTCCCGTAATCCACATCATATCCTGTCCGGTGGTGCCGATATTGGGGTTTTCGCCAGTGCCGGCCTCAAAACCCCAGGGGCTGGGCGCGGTATCCGCAAAGCTGATGGTGCCGGTTGCACCGTTTTCAAAACCCAGCGCCACTGCACCGCTTTCAAGGCGGTCCGTTCCGCGCAACGCGCGGCCGGGCAGGGCGATGGTCTGGGTGATTTCACCCACAACATGCCGCAAAATGTCGATGTCATGCACCAGGTTGATCATGACCGGGCTGCCCCCGGCCGTGCGCCAGTTCCCCATGAAGTAGTCATCAGGTTTGCGCATGGCCCAGATCAGAGAAACGGTGACCACCTCTCCGATTATGTCGCCTGCGAGCAGTTCTTTGAGCCGTGCAACGCGTTTATGATACCGGCGGTGGTGGCCGACCAGTGACTGCACCTCTGCCTTCTCCACAGCCTGCTGCACCGCAAGGGCCCCGGCCATATCACCGGCCACGGGTTTTTCGATCAGCATATGCCAGCCACGCGATGCCGCGTAGATACCGTGGGCACTGTGCAGGTGGGTGGGGGTCGCGATGATCACCCCGTCCACATTGTCCGGCGCGTCGGCCATATCGGCAAACCGCGTGACCGACCCATCATTCATGCAGTCCGGGTCCGGATCGACCAGTCCGGCAAGCGCGCAGCCTTTGTGTGCGCGCACGGCCCCGACATGCCGCGCGCCGATCAGCCCGCCACCGACGACAAGGATGCGTTTCACATCACCGCTCCGATCTGCCATGGGACAAATTCATAGTCCCCCAGCCCCTGCGCTTCGGACTTGCTGGCTTCGCCAGAGGCCACGCGCAGGAACATTTCATAGATCTCGCGGCCCTTCTCCTCGACGCTGACGCCTTCGGTCAGAATGGTACCGGCATCCACGTCCATATCTTCGTGCATGCGTTTTGCCATCGCGGAATTGGTGGCAACTTTGATCGTCGGGCTGGGTTTGGAGCCAAAGGCCGAGCCGCGCCCGGTGGTAAAGCAAACGAGGTTACACCCTCCGGCGATCTGGCCTGTGACCGACGCCGGATCGTATCCGGGGCTGTCCATAAAGGTGAAGCCGCGCGCGTTTACCGGTTCGGCGTATTTGTAGACACCCATCAGCGGGGATGTCCCACCTTTGGCCGCGGCCCCCAGCGATTTTTCCAGGATGGTGGTCAGGCCACCCTTTTTGTTGCCGGGCGAGGGGTTGTTGTCCATCGATCCCTTGTTGCGGGCTGTGTAGTCTTCCCACCAGCGGATCAAGCCGATCAGCCGGTCGCCCGTTGCACGATCCCTAGCCCGCCGCGTCAGAAGATGCTCGGCACCATAAATCTCGGGCGTTTCGGCCAGAACGCCGGTGCCGCCCTGAGCAGCCAGCAGGTCGCAGGCATACCCCAGGGCCGGGTTTGCGGTGATCCCCGACCAGGCGTCGGATCCGCCGCACTGCAGGGCGACTTTCAGCTCAGATGCCGGGCAGGGGGTTCGCGTCGCCTCATTTGCGATGGGCAGCATTGCCTCAATCTTCCCGATGCCCATCTCGACCGTACGCCGCAGACCGGCCACTGACTGGATATTCATCACCTGAAAGGCCGGGCCCTGTTCCAGCCCGTAGGCTTCCAGCAGCCAGTCGATCTGGTTCATCTCGCAGCCCAGACCAACCATCAGCACCGCAGCATGATTGGGATGGCGCGCATAGCCCCACATCACACGCTGCAGTGCCTCGAAGCCGTCACCGCTGTCGGCCATCCCGCAACCAGTGCCATGCACAAAAGCCACGACGCCATCCACATTCGGATACTCCGCCAGCCGCTCGGGCGTGAAATGAGCCGCAATCTGACGCGCGGCGGTGGCTGAACAGTTTACCGAGGTGACAATTGCGACGTAGTTTCGGGTACCCACCGCGCCGCTGGATCGACGGTATCCCATAAAAGTGTCCCGCGCATTCTCTTCTACAGGCGTCACAGGCCGCAGGTCCGTCGAGAATTCATAGTCAGCGCCGGTATTCCGGAATTCCACGTTCTGAGTATGCACATGATCACCGGCAGTGATGTCGCCCGCGGCATAACCGATTATCTGAGCATATTTGCGGATGGGCGCGCCGGCTGTGATATCTTCGACGGCGATTTTGTGCCCCGATGGGATCAGCACGCGCGTGGTGACGCCCTCAACAGCTACACCGGCCTCCAGCGCACGGGTTGCAGTCACGACATTGTCGGACGGATCAAGACGAACGGTGTCCATGTTGTCTCCTCTACGCGCAGAACGGCGCGTCGCTTTGCCAGCGGTGGATAGGTATATGTGCTGTCGATGCCAGACGTGTGCGGGCATCTTCCCACATTAGCTGCCACTGGCGCCAGTCCGTCAGTATGGTCCCGGGTGCCGAGCGGCTCCGGGCAACAAAATCAGGGAAATGGGCCCGACCCGTCGGCTGGCCGGTCACATTATAGCGTACATCGAACGACCACCTGAAACCGTTCGTGACGTTCACGCGGGAAGAATGAGGCGTCAGCGGGTGGAACAGAACGATACCGCCCGCGCTGACAGGCAGCGGAACTGCCTGCTGCTCGTCGATGAAGCCATCTGCAATAGCCGTCTGGGTTTTGGGGCAGTGCGGCAGCATCTCACGATGGCGACCGGGCAGCACCTGCAGACAGCCGTTCTCGGGGGTCGCATCCGTCATGGCGATCCAGACCGTGATCATATCGGTGCTGTCTGCTTCTTCCAGCCCGACGCCCCGGTCCTGATGCCAGTCGGTTGCCGTGATATGCGCGCGGACCTCATCGCCCTTCAGCGTCCTGGCAGGCGGTTTGATGCGGACGTGCTGGATAGGGTTCGAGGTAATTTCTGGCCCGATCAGTGCCTCGATCACATCGAGGATTTCGTCGCACCGCAACAGATCAAAGACCGCAGGGCCAAAGTGCATCGGTGTGTCGGCCGCGATCTCGTCACCAGGCAGGCTGATATCCATCGGCTGGAACCAGTCACACCCGGCGTCATAGGCGATCTGGAGCTTTTGCCAGAAGGTCAGGTCATCCGGTGCTTTGGCGACTTTGCCTGCATCGAACCAGCCATTGTACAGCCGGTCCAGCAGGCGTGTGTATTCCTCCCCGACCGCCTGACGGGTGACGTCCGGAACGATGTCGGGCAACACCAGATAGCCGTCGCGTTCAAATCGGTCTATCTGCCGTGGTGTCAGCATCTGATGTTCCGGACCTCAGAGAAGAATGGACACGATCGGCGGCCAGATCAGCAGCACCGACAGCGCGCAGAGCTGGATACCGATGAAGGGCAGGAAGCCTTTGAAAATATCGGTCAGGCTGATGTGTGGCGGCGCAACGGACTTCAGGTAGAACGCCGCAGGGCCAAAGGGCGGGCTGAGGAAGCTGACCTGCATGTTCATACAGAAAACCACACCGAACCAGATCGCCACGTGACGCGGGTTCAGCTCGCCAAAGACACCGATCTCCTCAATCGGCAGACGCTGCACGATGGGCAGAAAGACGGGAATGATCAGAAGAACAATACCAACCCAGTCCATAAAGGCACCCATAAAGAGCAGGATCAGCATCATCGCCAGGATGATCCCCATGGTTGGCAGGTCCGAGCCGACGATGAAATCAGCAACATATGTCGGGCCACCGGCAATGGTATAGGCACCCGCGAGGGCCGCCGCACCAATGGTCACCCAGATGATGGTGCCTGTGGATTTCAGCGTGCGCATCAGGCTGTCCCACACCAGGTCGAACGAGCCCTCGCCGCGCAGAATGGCGATGACCAGAACCGCCAGTGCGCCCATGCCTGCGGCCTCGGTAATGCCGGTAATCCCGCCATAGATCGAACCCATAACCACACCGATCACGACGATCGGCGGGACCAGACCTTTGCCCATTGCCCAGCCTGTTGCCGTCGCGGCACGCCCGAGGACGCCGAACATCAGCACAAATGACAGGACAACCGCGCCGCCGAACCAGGGCAGATAATCCGCTGTGCCGTATGCAAAAGAAGCGCCGGTGTTGGTGGCGTTCTGGCCGGACAGCTCAAAGAACAGGGCCCGCAGGAACAGCACAGTTGAGAAACCGGCGACCAGCACCGACAGGAACGCAATGAAGAGTTTAAATTTCTCGAAGCCCTGCGGCTCGCCCTCGACCGGGTCGGGCAGGGGCGCATGATCAGGACGCAACTGGGTGCGGATGATGATGTAGATGATGATAAAGCTGGCCAGCATGAAACCAGGCAGGAAGGACGCCGTAAACAGCGCTTTGATCGAGGTCTCGGTGATCAGGCCATAGATGATCAGAACGATCGACGGTGGGATCATCGTGCCCAGCGAGCCGGATGCGCAGATTGTACCGATGGCCAGGTTCTGGTTGTAGCCAAGACGCAGCATCTGCGGCAGTGCAATGAGACCAAGCAACACGACCTCGCCGCCAATAATGCCGGACATTGCAGCCATGATGACGGCCATGATCGACGTGACGATTGCAATGCCGCCGCGGGTGCGGTTCAGCCAGACATTAAGCGAGGAGTACATATCCTTTGCGATACCGGAGCGTTCCAGCAGAGCAGCCATGAAAATAAACAGCGGAATGGATATGAGTACGTAGTCGGTTAAGAGCCCGTATATCTTCTGCGCCAGAATATTCAGCGGTCCGGCACCCGGTCTGCCGGTCAGAATACCATCCCCGAAACTCAAAGGGTCCATCAGCAGCGTTGGTTCGAATTTCATCACCAGCACCAGCACTGCAAGGATTGCCGATGCGAACCCCAGCGGCATCCCGATGGCCAGCAGCAGAACAAGGCCCAGCATCAGGACCAGTGAGATCGTTCCGATATCCATCAGTTTTTCCCCGGTGTCGTCTGTTGAATAGAGCCGCGTGTCACGTCCAGATCCCCGGTGCCATCGCTGCCAACTGCGGCCTTGAGGCGTTCCAGTTCGTCCTGATCGATATCATCCGCAGCCGAGTGGATTACCGGCTCGGCGTTCCAGTCGGAGACCAGATTGACAATCGCCTGAAACGCCACGAGCACAACGACCAGCAAAACCATTGGTTTGAGGGTCGCCGGAATGGGTGGGTCGAACGCAGTTCCGAAAGTTTCCCAGCGGTAGAATTTGTCAAAGGCTTCGCCATAACCGCCGTAGACGAGGAAAAAGGCAAACGTGACGATGAGCAGCGTAGAGATGCAGTCGCAGACACGCTGCAGCGCCCGCGGGAGCATGTCGTAGAGCAGAAAAATGCGGATGTGGCTGCGCTGCTGCATGGCGTAGAGTCCCGCGCAGAGGAACACAAAGCCCGCCAGCCAGAGCGACAGTTCGTTTGCCCACAGCGTGGGGGCCTCAAAGACATATCGCAGGATGACTTCATAGATCATCACGGAGCAGAGCAGGACGATCAGCATCATTGTCAGGCGTCCGATGAAGACAGCGAGGCGATCCAGCGCCTTCCAGCTTTCGAATTCCATCGGCGCGCGCCGGACTGTACGCACTCCGATCACCCCGAACACGGGCAGCAGGAGAAGGGCAGTCCAGTCCACGGCGTCGGCGTATCCACCAAAGAGACCACTCAGACCAGGCGTTACGTCCACGCGCGCAAAAAGAGCAGACAGTTTGTCGTATTGTGATGCATCTGTCGGCGGCACCCACGACAGGGTGAATGCCGGCAGGTGCCACGTCAGCCATCCCGCGCAAAGGATGAACGCGAGCGGTACAATCCACTCGACAAGGCTTCCGGATTTTTCCTGCATGACTTCCCCCCTCACACTGGCCATTTGTCGAATTGTCCTGGCCGTCGGGACAAAAAAGACCCCGCCTTGGCAAGGCGGGGTCCGGGTTCAGCTCAGCTTACTGCTTGAGGCCCAGCTGTTCGAGGTAGGCAAGGTGCGAGTCCACCAGGGCTTTTGCCTCGGGTGTGTCCGCAAACTCCGGCCATGTGGCCTGAGCCGCTGCACGGAATTTCGCCAGTTCTTCAGGTGCCCACTGGGACAGTGTCACACCGTCTGCACGCAGCTGTGCGGCCGCTTCGGCGTTCTTTTTCTCGAACGTCAGAGCTGTGCGCAGCGCCAGCGCTTCCATTGCAACCTTCATGATCTTCTGGTGGTGCGCAGGCATCGCGTCGAACACGGCCTTGTTGCACGCCAGGTGGTCAGACGGCATTGAGTGGAAGCCGGGGAAGTTGGCGTATTTCACGATGTCATAGAGACCGAGACCCACGTTGTTTGCGAGGCCCGATGCGTCTGCACCGTCAATGATGCCTGTTTCCAGAGCGGTAAAGATTTCAGTGAAATCCATCACGATGGGCGAGGCGCCAAGCTTTTCAAAGATTTTTGTTTCCATGCCGGGGGGCGAACGGAATTTCCAGTCTTTGAAGTCCTCAACCTTGGCAATCGGCTTGGACGAGGCAAAGCTCTCCTGGCCGTAAACCCACCAGCCGATCAGCTCCATGCCATACTTGTTGTAAAGCGGTGCTGCAGCTTCCTTGCCGCCACCGAAATACAGCCAGCTCAGCTGCTGATACGGCGTGTCGTAGCCGCCCATGATGTCGCCCACAAACTGGAATGCGGAGTTTTTACCGGTCTGGTAACCACCACCGGTCATGTCGCAGTCGAGGATGCCCGTGGATGCCGCGTCAAATGTCTCCACCGACTTCACGACGGAGGACGAGTAGAACATTTCCACTTCGATCTCGCCGTTGGACATGGACTGGATGTCGTCAATGTACTGTGCTGCAAGTTTACCGGAAACGGTCTCAGGCGCGTAATGCGTCTGAATCCGCAGTTTTGTTGTGTCGGCCGACGCGGTGAAAGCTGTCGAAGCAGCAAGCGCTGCTGCGACGGCAACCGTGGCCGCCTTCTTCATGATTGTCATGTTGTCCTCCCAGACGTTGAGCGCACTTGGTTAGAAGGCCTGTGGCCCTTTTTGATTACGCTGTCGAAACGTTAGGCCGAGCGCAGCGCATCGCGCAAGAAATAATTTTATTCCGGGTGAATTTTGATATTTTGTTTGAATTTCGCGTTTTTGGACGTACACCAAAAAGACAACGGGAGGATTTTGATGAGTACGCAGGACGCGGACATTTTTGACGATATGCGTCATCGCCTGATCACCGGCGAGTTCGGGTACGGTACCAAACTGCGCGCTGAAAAGCTACGTTCGGATTACGACTGCTCTGCCAGCACGGTGCGCGAAGTCCTTTTCCGGCTGTCGACTGTCGGACTGGTGGAGTTCCAGGAACAGCGTGGTTTTCGTTCGCCTTATCAGTCTCGTGAGCGCCAGCATGACCTTACCCATATGCGAATCATGCTCGAATGCGAAGGTGCCTGCCTGTCCATCCGGCTGGGCGGCGTAGAATGGGAATCGCGCCTTACGGCAGCTCATCACAAACTGTCGCACATTGAAATGCGGGTCCGCTCCTCGGGCGATGTTTCCCCGCTTCTCAACCTGTGGAGCCGTGCGGAGCAGGAGTTCCACGAGACGCTGATCGAGGCATGTGGCTCTGCGCTGCTGATTCGCACGCACGTCGTAATTTACGAACAATTCCGGCAGCAACTCGTGTCTGCGGAAACCAACTATGGCTACTTTCCCGAGAATATCCCCGAACATCAGGCGATTCTCGACGCGGCGCTGGACCGAAACGAGGACCTCGTGCGCAAACGTATCCACGACCACCTTGCCCGTAATCTGACCCATCCGTTGCCGGGCAAGCATCAGACTGTGGCGTTTGGCAAATCCTCTTTGATGTAAACATCGACGATCTCGTCAAAGCTGGATTCGGCTCTGAACCCGAGCGCGACGGCGCGCTGCGGGTCGAAATCCCGTGGCCATCCCTGCACGATTTTCATGATCGCCTCGTCCGGCGCCTGCCGGATCAGATCAACGGCATTCTGACCTGCTGCACGTCTGAGCGCTTCAATCTGTTCTGCGACGGTACAGCTGACACCGGGCAGACTGAGCGCGCGACGCCCTTCAAGCCGGGCAGTATCGAGGCCCGCAGCATGCACCAGAAACCCGGCGGCCGAGCGGGGTGAGGCGTGCCAGTGCCGCACGGTATCCGGAACCGGCAGTATAGCTTCGATCCCGTTCAGCGGCTCGCGGATGATGCCGGAAAAGAACGAAGAGGCTGCAAGGTTGGCTTTGCCGGGGCGCACACAGATCGTCGGCAGGCGCAAAGACATGCCGTCAACAAACCCTTTCCGGCTGAAATCGGTGACCATCAGCTCGCAGATTGCCTTTTGCGCCCCATAGCTCGTCTGGGGTGCTGAGAGGAATTCATCTCCGATCTTCTCGGGATAAGGCGCGCCGAAAACCGCAATTGAGGACGTGAATATCAGTTTCGGCACATAGCTTCCGCCGCTTGCATTGTGCTCGTGCCGCAGGGCTTCGAGCAGATGCCACATCGACATCATGTTGATGGCCCAGCCTTTCTCAAAATTGGTCTCGGACTCTCCGGAAACGATCGCAGCCAGGTGAAAAATCACATCGGGGCGCAGTGCCGCCAGCCGGCCCGCCGTAGCTGGGTCACCGAGGTCACCGGTCATCTGTTCCGGACCCTCAACGCCCGCCGGCGGAAACCCGACATCAAAAAGGATCGTCTGCGGCGCAGGACCGCCGCCCAGCCCCTCGTGAACCAGACGGGCAGCCAGTTTCTGACCCACCATACCACCACCGCCAAGGATAAGAACGCGGGTCATGTCGGGAGTCCGTTTCTTGACAGCAGTTCCAGGTAGAGCCCGGAATGATCGCGCTCCCCGCCATCCATCGCGTCAATGAAATGCTGGAAACGGTCGCGGACACTCTCTGTCGCGGGCAGCGTCAGGCCAAGAGATGCAGCCTCGTCAAGCGTGTTGTTCAGATCCTTGACCTGGAATTTTGTCAGCCCGCCGGGATCAAAGTTCCGGCTGGTCATACGCTCGCCGTGCTGCTGCAGAATCACACTGTCGGCAAACCCGCCCTTGAGTGCGGCACGAACGGCAGCAGGATCGGCGCCGCCCTGTTCTGCCAGCAGCATTGCCTCGGCAACCGCTGAAATGGTGACCGCCACGATTGTCTGATTTGCCAGTTTGGAAAGTTGCCCGGAGCCGGATGGACCGACATGCACGGGCCGCCCCATTGCTTCGAAAACCGGTCTCGACTTTTCAAATGTTTCGGCGGTGCCGCCAACCATGATAGCAAGGCTCGCCGCCTCTGCCCCTTTCGTGCCGCCGGAAACCGGCGCATCGAGATGCCCGATACCAAGGCCCATCAGAACTTCAGCCTGTTCACGGGCGTGCTCTGGTTTCGCTGAGGACATGTCGATCCAGACAGCGCCCGGCGACAGGGCGGCCTGTATTTCGGCATCGCTGATCAGCGCACCAGACGCAAAACCGTCCGAGAGCATTGTGATGACAAACTCTGCATCCCGTACGGCGTCGGCGGGGGTTGCAGCGAGGGTCGCCCCCTCAGCAACGAGGGGTTCGGCACGCGCGGTACTGCGGTTCCAGACGGTCAGCATGTGACCGGCGCGCAGAAGGTTCTGCGACATCGGAAAACCCATCAGTCCGGTGCCAATGAGTGTGACCTTGCGGGGTTGTGTCATGAGTGCGGTTATCCTCTCGTCGCTTCAGACAAGGCTGTAGCCAAAGTTAATACTGTGTCATACGCTAACGGAAACCAGCCGCCGAACCAGCCCGTTTGACGGTTTTTTTGACGACAACAGCAAAGAGAATACAGATCAGTCCGTTGCCCGTGTCAGAGAGTGACCCGCGCCGAGAGACTAACTGTGTCGGGGGGAAAACATTGACATCTCAGAGGCTTAAAGGAAAACGCGCGCTGATCACGGCTGCGGGTCAGGGGATCGGGCGGGCCACTGCGCTGGCGATGGCAGCCGAAGGCGCAAAGGTGTTTGCGACCGATGTAAACATGGAAGCGCTATCTACGATTCGCGACGCGAATCACGAAAATCTGGAAATTTTCGAACTTGATGCGCGCAGCGATGAGAGCGTCAGTACCGGCGTTGAAAGGGCCCGCCCGGATGTGTTGTTCAACTGTGCGGGCTTCGTGCATCACGGCTCTGTTCTGGAGGCGACAGACCAGGAATGGGACTTTGCCTTTGATCTGAATGTGCGGTCAATGCTGCGCACGATCCGCGCGGCCCTGCCAGGAATGCTGGAGCGTGGATCAGGGTCGATCATCAATATGTCATCGGCCTGTTCGTCGGTCATCGGTGCGCCGAACCGCTTCATCTACGGGACGACAAAGGCAGCTGTCATCGGGCTGACCAAATCGGTCGCGGTCGACTATGTCGCAAGTGGCATCCGCTGTAACTGTATCTGCCCGGGCACTGTGGAAAGCCCCAGCTGGCATGAACGCGTCGACGCGCTGGGCGAAAAGCTCGGCAGTAAAGAAGAAGCGCTGAAACAGTTCGTCTCCCGTCAGCCGATGGGCCGCGTTGCGACGGCAGAGGAGATCGCTGCCCTGGTCGTTTACCTTGCAAGCGACGAGAGCGCATTCACCACAGGACACCCCCATATCATTGACGGAGGATGGTCAGGACAATGACCAGGAAAATCGGAATCGAAGATCTGCGGTCGCGCAAGTGGTTCATGAACCCGGACAACCCGGAAATGACAGCGCTTTATCTGGAACGCTATCTGAACTACGGGCTGACGCGCGACGAGCTGCAGTCAGGCAAGCCGATTATTGGTATAGCGCAGACCGGCAGCGACCTCAGCCCCTGTAACCGCCACCATCTGGAACTGACCAAGCGCGTGCGTGACGGGATCATCGCCGCGGGTGGTACCTGCATCGAAGTGCCGGTTCATCCGATCCAGGAGACCGGTAAAAGACCCACCGCAATGCTGGACCGCAATCTTGCCTATCTCAGCCTCGTCGAGACGCTTTTTGGCTATCCGCTCGACGGCGTTGTGCTGAACATTGGCTGTGACAAGACCACGCCTGCGCTTCTGATGGCGGCGGCGACCGTCAATATTCCTGCCGTGGCTTTGTCTGTGGGCCCGATGCTGAACGGTTACTTCCGCGGGCAGCGCACGGGGTCGGGCACCATCGTCTGGAAAGCGCGCGAGATGCTTGCGGCGGGCGAAATTGACGATGACGGTTTTATGGAGCTCGTTGCGTCTTCGGCGCCGTCTGTGGGCTACTGCAACACGATGGGCACCGCAACGACAATGAACTCGCTTGCCGAAGCGCTGGGCATGCAGTTGCCCGGTGCTGCTGCGATTCCCGCTCCTTACCGCGAGCGGGGCCAGATCAGCTATGAGACCGGCCGCCGGATTGTGGACATGGTCTGGGAGGACCTGCGCCCTTCCGACATCATGACCCGCGAGGCCTTTGAGAACACGATTGTCATCAACTCCGCCATTGGCGGGTCGACCAATGCGCCCATCCATCTCAACGGTATCGCGCGCCATCTTGGTGTTCCGCTCGACAATAATGACTGGCAGAAGGTCGGCCATGATGTACCCCTGCTTGTCAACCTGCAGCCGGCCGGCGAATATCTGGGCGAAGATTATCAGCATGCAGGCGGCGTACCCGCCGTCGTCGGCGAGCTGATCGCGGCAGACCTGTTACCCCATCCGGATGTTATCACGGCGAACGGTCGGACCATGGCGGAAAACTGCGGGCACCTGCGCAGTGAGGACACAAAGGTCATCAAACCCGTGTCCGATCCGCTGAAATCGCAGGCCGGGTTTATCAACCTGACAGGCAATCTTTTTGACAGTGCGATCATGAAAACCAGTGTGATCAGCGACAGTTTCCGTGCAAAATACCTTTCCAGTCCTGACGACCTGAACGCTTTTGAAGGCCGGGCGGTTGTTTTCGATGGTCCTGAGGATTTCCATCACCGCATTGATGATCCGTCTGAGAACATTGACGAGGATTGCGTGCTGTTCATGCGGGGCGCGGGACCGAAAGGGTATCCCGGCGGCGCCGAGGTCGTGAATATGCGTCCACCATCATACCTGCTGAAAAAAGGTGTCGAAGCGCTTCCCTGCGTGGGTGACGGGCGACAGTCCGGCACATCCGGCAGCCCGTCCATTCTGAACGCCTCGCCCGAAGCGGCGGCGGGTGGGGGGCTTGCGCTGCTGCAAAATGGTGACCGGGTCCGCATTGATCTGAACAAATGCACCGCTGACATGCTCGTCCCACTCGACGAACTGGCCGAACGTGCCCGCGCATTCGAGGCGGCAGGCGGCTACGACGCGCCGGAAAGCCAGTCGCCCTGGCAGCAGTATTTCCGCGAGAAAGTGGGCCGTTTCGACGAGGGTATGATCCTCGAGGGTGCGGACAAATACCAGGACATCTCGCGCCGCTTTATGCCGCGCGACAACCACTGACGCGCCGAAGGCGCAAGCAAACTGAGGAAGACCTATGAAACTCGTACGTTACGGCGCACATGGTGCCGAAAAACCCGGAATGATGGACGCAGACGGCGTGCTGCGTGATCTTTCGGCGCATGTGAACGATATTGATGGCAGCATGCTTTCCGAAGCGGCGCTGGACAAGCTGCGCGCAATTGACCCTGCCAGTCTGCCCGTGGTCAGCGGCGACCCGCGTATCGGTGTCTGTGTCGGCAATATCGGCAAGTTTATGTGCATCGGTCTGAACTATTCGGACCATGCTGCCGAACAGGGTCTGCCTATCCCCGAGCATCCGATCCTTTTCATGAAGGCCAATTCGGCCATCGTCGGCCCGAATGACGATGTGGTTCTGCCGCGGGGCGCGAAACGTGGTGACTGGGAGGTCGAGCTGGGTGTGGTCATCGGCAAACAGGCCAAATATGTCAGCAAAGAAGACGCGCTTGACTACGTCGCGGGCTATTGCGTGTGCAACGATGTGTCCGAGCGGCATTTCCAGACGCAGCTGACGGGCACCTGGACCAAAGGTAAATCCTGCGACACCTTCGGGCCCACCGGCCCCTGGCTGGTGACGCGCGATGAGGTGCCGGATCCGCAGGCGCTGGACATGTCACTGGACCTGAACGGCAATCGGATGCAGACGGGCAATACTTCCACGATGATTTTCACCGTGGCCGAGATCATTGAACACCTCAGCCAGCTTTTCACACTTTATCCCGGCGATGTTATCAGCACAGGCACACCTCCGGGTGTCGGTGACGGGATCAAACCGGACCCCGTCTATCTGAAAGCGGGCGATGTAATGGAGCTGGCCATCGAGGGCCTCGGCGCGCAGCGCCAGAACGTCAGAGAGGATGCATAACCATGGCAGATCTTTTTATGATTGGCGGCGCCACACCTGTGATGATGGAACGGCTTGAGTCCAGGTTCACCATTCACAAAGCGTCAGATATGGACGACCCGCAGGCCTGGCTGGTCGAAAACGGCGCCTCTGTCGGGTATGTCGCGACCAACGGGCACGATGGTGTGAAACCGGAATATATGGCTGCGATGCCAAACCTGAAGGCGATCAGCTGTTACGGCGTCGGTTATGATGCCATCGACACGAATGCGGCTCGCGAAAAGGGTGTTGTGGTGACGCATACCCCCAACGTGCTTAACGCCGAGGTTGCGACCACTGCGGTGATGCTGATGATGGCGTGCTACCGCGAACTGCTGCGCGATGATGCCTGGGTCCGTTCCGGGAACTGGGAGGCCAAGGGCAATGCGCCGCTTACCCGTTCGGTGGACAACCAGACCGTTGGTATTCTGGGTCTGGGGCGTATCGGGCAGGCGATCGCTGACAAGCTGGCGCCCTTTGGCACCACGGTGGTTTATCACTCGCGCAGTGCAAAGGACGTTCCCTACAGATACTATGGCGATCTGACCGAAATGGCGCGGGATGTGGATTGTCTGATCTGCATCACGCCCGGTGGGCCTTCGACAAACCGGATTGTGAACCGTGACGTGCTTGAGGCGCTTGGTCCGCAGGGGACGCTGATCAATGTATCACGCGGGTCGGTTGTCGACGAGCCTGAGATGATTTCAGCGCTGCAGGACGGACGGCTTGGCTGGGCAGGGCTTGATGTGTTCGAGGCCGAACCCAAAGTGCCCGAGGCGCTGCGTGCTCTGTCAAATGTGGTGCTCCTGCCGCACGTTGGCAGCGCCACGCACGAGACCCGCGATGCCATGGGCGCACTGACCGTTGATAACCTGCTGCAGCATCTCGAGGATGGCACGGTTATCAGCCCGGTGCCGGAATGCGCGGATATGTGAACCATGTCCCGGATTGCATCGGTTGAGGCGCGGCTCTTTAATGTGCCGCTGGATGAAGTGCTTGTGGATGCCAGACACGGCTCCCACAGCCACTTTCATCTGATCACTGCGACGGTTACGCTGGAAGACGGCAGCCAGGGGACCGGGTACACCTACAACGGTGGCCGCGGTGGCCATGCGACGGCGGCGATGATCACACATGATCTCGCACCGTTTCTGGTCGGGCAGGACGCGGCTGAGGTCGAGGCGCTCTGTGATGCGATGCAGTGGCATATGCATTATGTCGGTCGCGGAGGTATCCTGAGCTTTGCGATCTCCGCGGTGGACATCGCGTTGTGGGACCTGCGGGGCAAGGCCTCTGGCCGGGCGCTCTGGCAGATGGCCGGAGGTGCGGGGAAAACCTGCAAGGCGTACGGTGGTGGCATTGACCTGGCGTTTCCGCTGCCCAAACTGCTGAGCCACGTTCAGGGTTACCTTGATGCCGGCCTCGGCGGTGTCAAAATCAAGATCGGCCAGCCCGATCTGAGCGACGACATCGAGCGTATCCGGGCGGTGCGCGCACATATCGGACCAGAGCCGGCCTTTATGATTGATGCCAATTACTCTCTGACTGTGGAGCAGGCGATCACTCTGGCGCAGGCAGTTTCGGCTGAGAATATTCTGTGGTTTGAAGAACCGATCATTCCGGACGATTACCCGGGTTACGCAGAGATCACGCAGGCGACTGGCATGGCGGTTGCGCAGGGGGAAAACCTGCACACCATCCATGAGTTTGAAATGGCTCTGACACAGAGTGATCTTGGGTTTATCCAGCCCGATGCCTCAAACTGCTGCGGGATCACCGGGTGGCTACAGGTCGCGAAACTGTCGGAAAAAGCGGGGGTGCCGGTCTGCAGTCACGGGATGCAGGAGCTGCATGTCGGACTGGTGTCGGCTCAGACAAATGCCGGCTGGATCGAAGTGCACAGCTTTCCGATTGACCGATACACAACGCGCCCGCTCGTGGTCGAGAACGGGCGCGCAGTTGCGTCAGATGCGCCGGGAACGGGCGTGACCTTTGACTGGTCACGGCTCGCACCCTACGAGGTCTCGCTCTGAAGATCAGATACGCAGGAAACGCTGCGCGATTTTCGGGATGAGGCTGTCAAACCGCAGCGGTGCGTCGGTGACGGCCAGGCAGATGCAGTCCTCGTGAATGTCAGCAACCGGCGTGTGGTGCAGCTCGCTGTCCGCAATTTCCACATCTCCACGCGCAAAATAGCCATCGTCGTCCTGGAACGCACCCTGCAGCACCATCGTCATTTCGGTGCCGTGGTGACCATGATCAGGCATTGCAGCGCCTGCCGGAATAAAGAGAAGCCGCGCTGACGCCTCGCGCGAGGTCGGCAGGATCGCCTGTTTGACGCCCATACCAACCGGCTTCCACTTTATGGCATCCAGGTCGCCACCGACGTAATCCTGGAGCGGTTGTGGCAGAACACTGTCTTTCGCACGCGGCGCGCGGATTGTGTCAACCGGGCCGCCTTCGATCAGCGACAGAGTGGCCGCAAAGCTGTCGTGGGACATTTCATGCGTTCCGGACTGATCCAGAATTTCGCCGCCCAGAGCGTCATAGCTCTCTGCGCTTGCACGGCAGGTGTCGCACATCGAAAGATGCGAGGCGACGATCAGGTTGAACGCTTCGGGCAGGGTGCCTGCAGCATAGGCCATCAGGATGGCGTCGTTCAGATGATGTTTGATACTGTTACTACTCATGGCTTTCACTTCATTACGTGGCGCAGGCGTTCCAGCGCCAGCCGAATTCTCGATTTGATCGTGCCCAGCGGCAGACCGGTTTCAGCAGCGATTTCACTATGGGTCAGATCCCCGAAATACGCCTTTTCAATCAGTTCCCGTTGGCTCTCGGGCAATTCCGCCAGGGCGGCGCCGAGTATTTTGCTTTCCTGTTGCAGGTTCAGGACGTCTTCCTGATCCGGCTCTGCCTCGGGGCCCCAGGTGAGGTCCTCCGGCTCTGGCCTGCGCTGGCGGCGCAGGATGTCAATCTTTCTGTTCCGGGCGATGGTAAAGATCCACGTCGCCACCGATGCCCGTGCGGGATCAAACTGGTGCGCCTTGTGCCAGAGCGCTGCCATCACGTCCTGCGCGCACTCCTCTGCAAGTGACGGATCAGCGCCGGAACGCATCAGAAACCCCTTTACCCTCGGCGCAAAGTGATCGAACAGCTCACCAAAAGCCTGACGGTCTTTGTCGTCACGGATCCGTATCATATGCGAGACCCATAACATGCGGGCCGGATTGTCGCTTGCCTTCACCTTAGAACGCCCTGAAACGCCAGTACTCCCGCGCAAAAACACCGGGGGCCGCGGCACCCGCGATGCATTTCCGTCATGTTTTCCCACTTCCACACTTTCGAACATACCTTCACTACGCTGCAGGTGCACAACCGGATCAAAAAAAACTTTATCTTTGCAGGGCAATCCATTTACGGGACGATCCCGTAGATAACACTAGTTAAGACAAAACAATCATCCGGACGGATCAAGACTATATGCCCTTTGAAGCGCTCACGACAGGCGACATCACCGACAACATTCCCGCGCACCAGCCACAGAAGATCGCCATCATCGGTGGCGGCATTACCGGCATGGGGGCGGCCTTTATGCTTGCCCGTGACCATCATGTAACACTCTACGAGGCCGAGCCCAGGCTTGGTGGCCACGCCCGCACGGTTATGGCCGGCCGGAACGGTGACCAGCCGGTGGATACCGGCTTCATCGTATTCAATTATGCCAACTACCCTTACATGGCGGCGCTCTTTGACCAGCTCGATGTACCGGTGGTGAAATCGAATATGAGCTTCGGTGCATCCATTAATGGCGGGGCGCTGGAATACGCGCTGACCAGCCTGGATGCATTGTTTGCGCAGCGCCGCAATGCCGTCACGCCGGCCTTCCTGCGCATGGTCCGCGACATTCTGCATTTCAACAAAATTGCGCTGCGGGTGGCGTCAGATCACGCGCTGACCCTGCGTGAATTCCTCGCAAAGCTGGGAACGGGCGACTGGTTCCGCGACTACTATCTGTTGCCGCTCTCCGGCGCGATCTGGTCCACGCCGACGGAAAAAATAATGGATTTTCCGGCCCACGCGATGATCCGCTTTTTTGAGAACCACGCGCTGCTCAACACGACGGGCCAGCACCAGTGGTATACGGTCGACGGCGGCTCGACCGAGTATGTGCAGCGTCTCGGTGACGCTCTGCGCGACCGGGGAGTGCGCATTCTGACCGGTGCCCCGGTGCAGTCCGTATCGCGCATTGGTGGCCAGATCGCTGTGCGTGCCGCGGGCGCTGAGGCGGAAGTCTATGACCACGTTGTCTTTGGCACACATTCCGACGATACGCTGAAACTGCTTTCAGACGCGACTCCGGAAGAGTGTGACGCGCTGGGCGCGGTTGCCTATCAGCCCAACGACATTGTGCTGCACGCTGACGAGCGCATTATGCCATTGCGCCGGAAAACGTGGGCAAGCTGGGTCTATACTGAGGACCGGGATGCCCGGTCTGAGCGGATTGATCTGACCTACTGGATGAATTCGCTGCAGCCGATCCCGCACGATGATCCTCACTTCGTCACTCTGAATACCAGACGAACGATCCGTGAAGAGCTGATTTATGACCAGGTGACACTGCGGCACCCGGTATATGATCTCGCAGCACTGGCCGCGCAGGAGAAAGTCCGTGCCTTCAACGGAGCGCACAATACCTGGTTCTGCGGGGCCTGGATGAAAAACGGTTTTCACGAGGACGGTCTGTCCAGCGCCGTGGATGTGGTGCGCGCGCTGCGGGCTCAGAATTCGGCGAAGATGGCTGCTGAATGACGGCAACCGTCGATCATATCGCGGGCCTGACCTATCACGGTCGTAAAGGTGCGGTGGCCAACGCTTTCCGTTATTCGGTGGATTACGTGCTGCTCGACGCCGAGGCAGAGCTGCGCACGCCCTGGCTGTTCAGGCGCAACCGGCGCGGCCTGACCTCGCTGCAGGATACCGACCACGGTGGTCCCCCTGGCAAAGGACGCGGGGCGCTGTGGGTGCGCGATGTGTTGGAGCAACACCAGATGACCGGTGTTGAACAGATCGAACTGCTCGCACAACCGCGCCTTATGGGTCACGTATTCAACCCTGTCAGCTTCTGGCTGTGCCGCCGGGCGGATGGCGCTCTGATCACAGTCATTGCTGAGGTCAGCAACACATTTGGTGATCGTCACAGTTACCTGTGCCACCACGCAGATCTCGCGCCGATCCTGCCGTCTGACACACTGAAAGCACGCAAGATTTTCCATGTGTCGCCGTTCCAGCCGGTCGAAGGCGGGTATACCTTCCGGTTCGACATCACCTCGGAACGCATCGGGATCTGGATCGACTATGCGCGCCCCGATGGCGGTCTGATCGCCACGCTGACGGGAAAACGCCGCCGTCTGAGCAACCGCACAATCCTTGCATCCGCAATCCGCCGTCCGTTTGGTTCGCGGCGTGTACTGACCCTGATCCACTGGCAGGCGCTTAGGCTCTGGCTGCGCGGTGCGCTGTATCGCGCACGCCCCACACCGCCCGAAAAGGAGGTGTCCCGGTAATGCAGACCGCCGACCGCCTGCCCGCCTATTCAGTGTTTGCAGCCCTTCTGTCGGCTGCAGGCCTGCCGATCTATATCCATGCGCCCAAGTTTTATGTCGACGAATACGGCGTTTCGCTGGCGGCGCTGGGGGCGGTGCTCTTCGGGTTGCGGCTGCTTGATGTGGTGCAGGACCCGCTGCTCGGGCGATTGTCGGAACACCTGCGCGATCGCAGAGGACCGGCTGTGGCCGTCGGCTGTGCGGTGATCGCAGGCGCGATGTTGCTTTTGTTTGCCGTGCCGCCGCTTTTGCCCGCCCTGGTGTGGTTTGGTCTTTGTCTGACCCTCGTTTTTTCGGCGTTCAGTTTTCTGACGATAAATTTCTACGCTCAGGGTGTCGTCAAAGGTACTGCACTCCGGGGCCAGGGACATCTGCGCCTTGCACGGTGGCGCGAAAGCGGTGCGCTGATGGGTGTCTGTGTGGCGGCGGTCGCACCTGTTGCGCTAGGGGCGGTGTTTTCAGCACCATTTGCCGGGTTTGCCGCCGGGTTTGCTGTGCTGGCACTGGCCGCATGGTTTCTGATGAGGGACGAATGGAGTACCGCCGGCCTTGGTGCCTCTACCGGGTTTGCTGCCGTGCTCGCAGACCCGCTCGCCCGACGTCTGCTGCTCATTGCGCTGGTCAATGCAGCGCCGGTTGCTGTCAGTTCCACCTTGTTTCTTTTCTTTGTCGAAAGCCGCCTTGAAGCGCCCGGATTTGAGGGGCCATTGCTTCTGGTCTTCTTCCTGTCTGCTGCACTGGCCGCCCCTCTCTGGGGTGCGCTGGCCGAGCGTATCGGGGCGCGTGACGTACTGCTCCTGGCGATGGTCCTGGCGATCATCTCTTTTGGTTCTGCCTTTACGCTGGGCCCTGGCGACTGGCTTCTTTTTGCGGTAATCTGCGTGGCTTCCGGAGCCACTCTGGGCGCCGATCTCACCCTGCTGCCGGCGATCTTTGCGACCCGCATGGCGCGCATATCGCCGTCTGCATCAGAAGGGTTTGGCCTGTGGTCCTTTGTATCCAAGCTGACACTTGCTTTTGCTGCGGTATCGCTCCTCCCTCTGCTCGAAAACGCCGGTTTCAGGAGTGGTGCTGCCGATAATCCGCCCGAAGCACTGGCGCTGCTCACGTTTTTGTACGCCGCTGTGCCCTGTGCTCTGAAACTGGTCGCAATACTTCTGTTGTCTGTAACCAACCTGAAAGAGGCCTGAGACATGACCGTCTGGATCTATATCTTCACAGGCGCTTTGCTGGCGCTGGCCCTGTTCTGGATCAAGGGGATGTTCATGGGCTTCGCGGCTCAGCGACCCGAAGACTACGAAGATGAACATCCGACGTTTGACATCCGTCAGCACCTGAATGGTCAGCTTGTCTGTGAAGGCGTGATCTATGGTCCGCTCGGTCGGGTCAGCAGCCGTTTTGTGGCGGACTTTGACGCCTCGTGGGAAGGCGACAAAGGGTTGATGAAGGAACGTTTTGTCTATGACGACGGCAGTGTTCAGGACCGGGAATGGCACCTTGAACTGAGGTCCGATGGCGCCATCGCCGCAACCGCGCCTGATGTGGTCGGCGAGGGACGTGGCAGGCAGTCAGGCTCTACGGTGCTGCTGCGCTATAACATCCGCCTGCCGGAGAACTCAGGCGGGCACGTGCTGAATACTGTCGACTGGATGTATCTCACGCCAAACGGAACGATCATGAACCGCTCTCAGTTCCGCAAGTTCGGTATCAAGGTTGCTGAGCTGGTGGCGACAATGCGACCCCGGGAGGCCTGATGCGCAGCTGGCATGGAAAACGCTACTGGCTGGTTGGCGCCAGCGACGGGCTGGGTGCTGCTCTTGCACGCCAGATGAGCGCGGCTGGCGCGCATGTGATCGTTTCTGCGCGATCAGAAGACAGCCTGAAATCAGTCGTGGCAGACCTTCCGAATGAAGGGTCTTATCAGACCGTTGACGTCTCGGACGATGCCAGCGTCGCCGCTGCTGCGGAGGCCATAGGCGAAATTGACGGAGTGGTGTTCCTTGCCGGTGTTTACTGGCCCTTCGGCTCAACAGACTGGGACGCCGAAAAAGCAACGGCCATGGCGGACATAAACTTTACCGGTCTGATGCGTGTGATGGGCCATGTTGTGCCCGCGATGGTGGCGCGGGACAGCGGGCACATTGTCATCACCGGCAGCCTTTCCGGCTTTCGCGGGCTGCCCGGGTCGATCGGGTACACCGCCTCAAAGGCGGGAACGATGTCACTGGCCGAGTGCATGTATGCCGACCTGCGCAAAACAGGGGTGCAGGTGCAGGTGGCAAACCCGGGTTTCATCAAAACGCGGCTGACGGACAAGAACACCTTCCGGATGCCCTTTCTGATGACGCCCGAAGAGGCCGCAGATTATATGTTCCGTCATATGGAGACCCGACGCTTCAAGCTGAGTTTTCCGCGTGTCTTCTCGTGGGTCTTCCGGGGCAGCCAGTTACTGCCGGACTGGCTTTATTTCCGGATCTTTTCCTGAGGCGTGTTTCATGCTGCGGGTGGACAGGATGTTTTTCCGCCTGCGGCGGGAGTATTTGGAGAAGGGTGAAAGGCGGGTGTGCCTTTTCCCATGCGTCAGAGGCGGGCCAGATGGTCGTGGAATGTTTTTTCCGCGCGCGACCAGATATCTGCGCCCGGCGTGCCGAGCGTCTGCAGGACGGGCAGCAGTTGGGCGGCGAAATCCTCGCTGCTCTCAAGGGGCAGTATTGACGGGAGGTTGTCGATCGCGGTCACGTCCAGCACCGGATCTTCACAGACGCGCAGGGCAGGCTCCCGCCAGGTTGTGGCCCTGTCGTAAACTTTGATCGGGGAAAAATCACTGTCCGGGTCGCAGGCTATGTCGCCGATGACGCTCAGCCTGCGGGGAGGTGTGAGAGCGGATGCCGGCACAAACACCGGTGTGCCGGGCCGCGCCAGTATACAGTTAAAAAAGAGATCATGCGCCAGAACCTCCGGGAAGGGACCGCCACCGGCAGTTTCCGCCACATCCCATCTGGTGCAGGCTACGCCCATGGCCGTACACAGATCAGCTGCACCGCGCCCGACGCGTCCCAGCGCGCCGATAATCAGCGCGTCAGGGCGATGCGTCCCGGTGGCCAGCAGATCAGCCTGCAGTTCCGACAGCAGGTGGGTGGAACTCTGATACGCGCCGACGGGGCCCGGAAGGTGTCCTTTTTGTTGTGCGGCCCAGCATTTCAGCGCGACAGCCGCGCCTGCGTATCCGGCCCAGTACCCGAACGCCGCGACGCGGGCACCGTTGTCGTCTGTGAGGTATTCGAGGTCCAGCAGCATGCCACCACCTGCACGGAACCGCTCCAGCAGGCACAGCCCGGCAGGCTGTCCTTTGAACGCGTGGCCGAACATGATGTGCCGGTGCGGCAGTGGCGTGCCGTCATCCGGCAACTCCTTGAGGCCGAAGATCACGGCATCCGCAGGCGCCCTGGTCCAGCTGCCGGAAGGTGCCATCCTGCAGCCTGTCTTTGCGTACTCCTCATCCGGAATAACGCGCGTGGCACTGTGCTCGACGGTAACTGAAAGGCCAGCTGCCATCAGCTCTGCAACACCCCCGGGTGTAACCCCGACACGTGTTTCATTGTCGCGCTGCTCGGCGCGGACCCAGATATGCGTCATGGTCAGATCAGCCCTTTTTCTGCGACAGCCCGAACAGACGGGCGCATCTGCATCCTGTCCATGAAGCCCGCAATACCTGGAAAGGCTGTCAGCGGGACGCCGTCGCCTTCCAGCCAGCTGCAGACCACAAAGGCATAGATGTCCGCCAGAGAAAACGCGTCGCCCAGCACCCAATTGCCCTGCAGGCAGTCATTCTGGAAATAGGCAGCGCTGGCCGCCATTGTCTCTGGCACCATCGCCGTCATATCCGCATGACTCTCCGGATTTTTGGCCCAGCGGTGCCCACGCCGGTTATGGGCGTGGTTCACATGCATTGTTGAGGCCATGTAATACATCACGCTGCGCATCTGCGCGGCGGCCACAGGATCAGCCGGGACAAGGCCTGCGTCCGGTGCACCTGCCCCGATGAATTCCAGAATGGCACCGGTTTCCGTCAGAAGTGTGCCGTCAGCAGTCTGCAGGACAGGCACCCGTCCTTTGGGGTTCAGCTTCAGGTATGCGTCCGAGTGCTGTTCACCTGCGGCGACATCGACCGGAACCAGTTCGTGATCAGTCCGGGTTTCCTCAAGTGCAATTGCAGCTGCAACAGAAATCGTGCGCGGGGCAAACCAGAGTCGCATGGACGGTCCTTTCAAACGTGGGTGCGGGCGTGCTGCCGCGCGGGATCTTCCAGGTGTGGAATAGCATTGAACATGACCGGCGAAAGTCTGCCACCGATGGGAAAGAGCTGGTGTTGCGATGTGTTGTAGATAGCAAGCGCCATATGCGCCATGGCACCGATATCGAGCCCGAGAACCTGGCGCATGACCATAGAGATCAGGCCGCCTGACGTAACAACCAGCGCCGGCCCGTCGCCGTTGGCGATATCCGAGAGGGCGCCGCTGACACGTGCTTCAAAATCGGCGAAACGTTCCGGGGCGGCGCTGATTTCGTCGTTCTGCCAGGCGGTGAAAAGCTGTGGCAGATGGGCGGTGAATGCTGCCTGATCTGTGGGAAAGGGTACACCATGTTCCTGCTCCAATGCGCTTGCCAGCGTCAGATATTCCAGTTCATTGAGACGCTGATCCCGCACGGGTTCAAGGCCTGTTTCCATGGAGTCAGCCGTTTCCACATGCCGACGCAGCGTGCCGGTATACAGCCGTGTGTGGTGCTGGTGATGCCTGCGCATATGCGCGCCCAGCCATGCTGCCTGCTGGTGCCCGAGCGGGCTGAGCCTGTCATAGCTTTCCTCGTCCGTCGCTCCGGAGTTGGCCTGGCCGTGTCGTATCAGTGTGATCTGGGACATGGGAACCTGTCTTGTGCTGCTCCTTACTAGGGGACTGCCCGGCGGGTGAAAAGCCATTGCGCCCTGTGATTGTCTTATTGTGCGCCGGGGGCGCATCTGTGCCGGGGATTTCGCATGGGAAACACATCTGCCGGGATTCAGGGTGGATATGTCGGGATTGACCCTCCCGGCAGGCGATTGAGCAAGGTATGCTTTGCGCAATGTGGCTGGAGGTGCGCGCAATGGCGGACGGTGTAAAGTTTATCCTGGACGGCGAGGAAGTGACGGCCGAGGCCGGTATGACCATCTGGGAAGTGGCCAACGGCCGGGGTCTTGTGATCCCGCATCTGTGCCACAAGCCCGCGCCCGGTTACCGCCCCGATGGCAACTGCCGTGCCTGTATGGTGGAAATCGAAGGTGAACGGACGCTTGCGGCTTCCTGTATCCGCGAACCGGCCGAAGGAATGGTGGTCACCACCAATTCTGCGCGTGCCGAAAACGCCCGCAAGATGGTTGTTGAGATGCTGGTGGCCGACCAGCCCGAAAAAGACATAGCGCATGATAAATCCAGCCATCTCTGGGATATGGCCGAGCTGAACGGTGTATCGGAAAGCCGTTTTCCAAAGCTGGAAGAGGGGCGAATTCCGCTGCTGGATGACAGCCATGTGGCGATGTCGGTCAATCTGGATGCCTGTATCCAGTGCGGTCTTTGTGTGCGCGCCTGCCGCGAGGTTCAGGTCAACGATGTGATCGGCATGTCAGGGCGCGGGCATGATGCTTATCCGACGTTTGACATGGCCGACCCGATGGGCGCGTCGACCTGTGTGGCCTGCGGCGAATGTGTTCAGGCCTGCCCGACCGGCGCGCTGATGCCCAGTACGGTCGTTGATGAAAACCAGGTGGGTGACAGCGCGGATTTCGATAGCGAGGTGGACAGCATCTGCCCGTTCTGTGGGGTTGGCTGTCAGGTGTCGCTCAAAGTGAAAGACGGCAAGGTAAAGTATGTCGAGGGTATCAACGGCCCTGCGAACGAAGGGCGGCTCTGTGTCAAAGGGCGGTTTGGTTTTGACTATATTCACCACGATCATCGCCTGACCAAACCCCTGATCCGCCGTGAAGACGCGCCGGAGAAGGGTCTGAACGTAGATCCGGCCAACTGGCAGACGCATTTCCGCGAGGCGTCCTGGGAGGAAGCACTGGATGTCGCCGCTGCGGGCATGAAGGGCCGCGGGCGCGAGATTGCCGGGTTCGGATCGGCCAAGTGCACCAACGAAGAAGCCTATCTCTTTCAGAAGCTGATCCGCCAGGGCTTCGGACACAACAATGTCGATCACTGCACCCGTCTGTGCCATGCATCGTCCGTGGCGGCGCTGATGGAGAACGTGGGTTCAGGCGCCGTGACGGCGACTTTCAATGAGATCGAGAACGCAGATGTGGCGATTGCGATCGGATGTAACCCGATCGAAAACCACCCGGTCGCTGCGACGTTTTTCAAACAGTTCACCAAGCGTGGCGGCAAGCTGATTGTGATGGACCCGCGCGGCCAGGCGCTGAAACGTTTTGCCAGCCATATGCTGCAGTTCCGCCCGGGCGCGGATGTCTCGATGCTCAACGCGATCATGCATACGATTGTCGAAGAGGGTCTGTACGACCAGCAGTATATCGACGCCTGGACCGAGAACTGGGAAGCCGAAAAAGCGCATCTGGCTGATTTCTCGCCAGAGGCGATGGCCCCTATCTGCGGCATCGAACCCGAGGTGTTGCGGGATGTGGCGCGGACTTTTGCCGGCGCAAAATCGGCAATGATCTTCTGGGGCATGGGCGTGTCGCAACATATTCACGGCACGGACAACTCGCGCTGTCTGATCTCTCTCGCGCTGATGACCGGCCAGGTTGGCCGCCCGGGCGCGGGTCTGCATCCGCTCAGGGGTCAGAACAATGTGCAGGGGGCCTCTGACGCGGGCCTTATCCCGATGTTCCTGCCGGATTATCAGCCTGTGACAGATGACGGTGTGCGCTCGGCCTTCACCAGGGTCTGGGGGTCTGCTGATTTCTCCAATGAACGTGGACTGACCGTCACAGAAATCATGGATGCGGTGCACGACGGCAAAATAAAAGGCATGTATGTGCTGGGCGAAAACCCGGCGATGTCGGATCCGGATGTGGAACATGCGCGTGCGGCACTCGCCAGACTCGATCATCTGGTTGTGCAGGACATCTTCATCACCGAGACGGCGAACTATGCCGATGTAATCCTGCCTGCCAGTGCTTTTGCGGAGAAATCGGGCACCGTGACAAACACCAACCGGCAGGTTCAGATGGGCCGCCCTGCGGTGTCGCCTCCGGGGGACGCGCGCGAGGACTGGTGGATCGAGGTGGAACTGGCCAAGCGCCTGGGTCTGGGCTGGAGCTACGAGAGCCCTGCGGATGTCTTTGCGGAGATGAAGCAGAACATGCGCAGTCTGGACAATATCACCTGGGACCGGCTGGAGGCCCAGAACGCGGTGACGTACCCGTCGCTGAGCCCCGAAGACCCCGGTCAGGCAATCGTTTTTGGTGAAGGTTTTCCACGCCCCGATGGTCGTGCGCGTTTTACGCCCGCCAGCGTGATTGCGCCGGACGACGTGCCGGACGCGGAGTACCCGATGATCCTCACCACCGGGCGTCAGCTGGAGCACTGGCACACCGGGTCCATGACAAGACGTTCGGCGGTTCTTGACGGGCTGGAGCCTGAGGCGAACTGTTCACTGCACCCTTCGACCCTGCGCAAACTGGGCGTGGCACCGGGCGAGCATGTGACGCTGACGACAAAGCGTGGCAGCATTTCGATCATGGCGCGCGAAGACAGAGCCGTGGCTCCGGATATGGTGTTTGTGCCTTTTGCCTATGTCGAGGCGGCTGCAAACATCCTGACGAACCCTGCGATTGATCCTTACGGCAAGATTCCGGAGTTCAAATTCTCAGCCGTCCGTGTCGAGGCGACGGCCGACCAGGTCGCCGCAGAATAAAAGACGCAGCGTCCCGGTGATGCCGCCCGGCACTGGACAGACCGGGTGGCCGGTCCCGACACCGGCACAGTCTGCTGACAGGCGGCGACTGTTTATCCGCGGTCGCCGATCATCCGAGCGTTTATGGGCGTGCAGAGGGTGCCCGGGTTTCAACGCATTTTGATGCGCTGTAATGCGGTGCCCGGGCCGCGACCTTTCCGCGGATGGTCCGGATCTTTTCCCTGCCGATGATGGCGCTGGAATTCACTCCGCCACGCCCGGTATCATGCTGAGTGAGGATATCCGGATTTCATCCGTGTGACGTACTCACGTGCAGAGAACGCCGGTTTCGACAAGTTCAAACCCAGTGATCTCGAACTCATACATGTCAGACCTGTCCGGCTTTTCAGCGCGTGCAATCAGCCTGCCGTCCTCTGCCTGATAGACAGCATGCGCCGTATGAAGCGCCCGGTAACAGTGTGTGCCGTCCGGATAGTAGTATTTGATCATTGTCTTCTCCTCTGGTGCGCAGCATTCCACGTTCTGCTGCCGGAAAGCGTCTGCAGGTGGTTTAATTCCGGCTGTAACAGTGTTTCACTCCACGCTGTATGACCCGCCCGGAGGATACCATGCTCAACCCTGACCGGTTTCTTGCAGATCTGCACCACCTGCGGACTTTCGGTGCGAGCGGTGTCGGCAGGGGTGTGGTCCGCCCAGCCTATTCCGGGCCGGATGTCGCCGCCCGGCGGTGGCTGGCGCAGCGGATGTCTGATGCCGGTCTGCAGGTAGCAGTGGATGCTATGGGCAATCTGTTCGGCCTTGCGGATGGCCCGTCACTGCTTCTGGGCTCGCACAGCGACAGCCAGCCAGAAGGTGGCTGGCTTGATGGTGCGCTGGGCGTGGTTGCGGCCCTGGAAATTGCGCGCGCCTGTCGTGAAAGCGGTGGTCCGTCTGTATCTGTCGTGTCCTTTCAGGACGAGGAGGGGCGTTTCGGGGTTACCACCGGCAGCGCGGTCTGGTCCGGTCAGCTGACACAGGCAGAAGCAGACAACCTGACAGATCATCAGGGCCTGTCGCTGGGTAGTGCCAGGCAGATAATGCGCGATATGATCACGGGCGACGTTGACCCGGGGCGGTTCACCGGGTTCATCGAAATGCATATTGAACAGGGTCCTGCACTGGATGCCGCAGGTGAACAGATCGGTGTGGTGTCTGATATCGTCGGCATCCGGGATATGAACATCACTTTTTCGGGCCGGCAGAACCATGCGGGTACAACGCCGATGCATCTGCGTCAGGATGCCTTTCAGGCGGTTTCCGCTTTCAATACCGCACTGAATGACCAGTTCCGGAATGTGGTTACCCCACAGACCGTCTGGACGATCGGCCACGTCAGCCTGCACCCCAACGCCTCTTCAATTGTACCAGGACGGGCAACTTTTTCGATGCAGTGGCGCGACGCGGATGCAAACAGGCTGGAACGGATGGAAAAGATCATCCGCGAAACAGCTCTGGCAACAGCGGACGCTCGGCGCATGCAGGTGTCTTTCGGGCGCTTGCTCGGGCTTGATCCGGTTGCAATGGATGACAGGTTGTGCGGCGCCCTGGAGCAGGCCGCGGATGCCGTCGCACCAAAGCGCTGGCGAAAAATGCCATCAGGCGCACTGCATGACGCCACGAATGTCTCTCGCCTGCTGCCGGTTGCGATGCTCTTTGTGCCCTCTCTGAAAGGAATCAGTCACGCCTTTGATGAGGACACAATGGAAGACGACCTGGTGGCCGGCCTGAGGGTTCTTGACCTGGCTGTGCGGAATCCTGCCACACAGGACAGGCCCTAACACTTTGTTTTAAAAATGCTCCCGGGATCGGTTGTGTGGGTATCTTTTAATTGAACGGTTGTTAATTAAATTTCGCCAGTCCACTAGACAGACTGCATTTCACGCGCCACACTCAGCCCCAGGGAGAGAGGCTCGTGCGCGCTGGCCGCGCCGGCCATCTACAGGGTGAGATCCGCAAAAATGGGCCGCCAGGGAGGACATGAAGTGCAGCAAACAGCCGGTAAGCCGGGTGGGATCGGGTCTGTTCCTGCCCTTTTGCGCCGAAATGCGACAGCGTTTCAGGCCGCACCTGCGTATCGCGAGAAAGAATACGGGATCTGGCAGTCCTGGACCTGGGCGGAGACGCTGGAGGAAGTCGAGGCCCTGGCGCTGGGTATGATTGATCTGGGCGTAGCCGAGGGTGATTTCATAGCCATTATTGGCCGAAACCGCCCCCGTCTGTACTGGTCTATGGTTGCTGCGCAGATGTGCGGGGCAGTGCCTGTCCCGCTTTATCAGGACGCTGTGGCCGAAGAGATGGCCTATGTTCTGGGGCATTGTGGCGCGCGCTTTGTAATTGCGGGTGATCAGGAACAGGTCGACAAGGTGATCGAAGTTCAGGCCGGGCTGCCTCAGTTTGAACAGATGATCTATCTGGACCCGCGGGGCCTGCGGAAATACGACCATTCCAGATTGCACCAGTACACTCATGTTCAGGATGCGGGCCGGGCGAAACGCGATGAGCTGTTGCCCGAGATCGCCCGCCGCGAGGCAAAGCTGGACTACGACAGTACCTGTGTGATGCTTTATACATCCGGTACGACAGGCAAGCCGAAGGGCGTAGTTCTGAGCAACCGCAATGTGATCGAAACGTCCCGGTCGTCGTCGGAATTCGACGATCTGCGCAAAACAGACGACATACTGGCCTATCTGCCGATGGCATGGGTGGGCGATTTCATCTTTTCTGTGGGCCAGGCGATGTGGACCGGGTTCTGTACGAACTGTCCGGAAAGTGCGGATACGATGCATACCGATCTGCGCGAGATAGGGCCCACCTATTATTTCGCGCCGCCGCGTGTGTTTGAGACCCAGCTCACCAATGTGATGATCCGTATGGAGGATGCCGGCCGTTTCAAACGCTGGTTGTTCGATGTCTGCATGGCACATGCACGCAGGGTCGGACCGGATATCCTGGATGGCAATCCTGTCAGTCAGTGGGATCGGTTCAAATACAATCTGGGTGAGCTTTTTATCTACGGACCACTGAAAAACACGCTCGGGTTCAGCCGTGTCCGGGTCGGGTATACAGCCGGCGAGGCTATCGGGCCGGAGATTTTTGATTTCTACCGGTCGCTGGGCATCAACCTCAAACAGCTTTACGGCCAGACCGAAGCCACGGTGTTCATCACCGCGCAGCCGGACGGCGAAGTGCGCAGTGACACGGTGGGCGTGACCTGTCCGGGGGTCGAGCTGAAGATCGCAGAGAACGGCGAGGTCTTTTACCGCTCGCCCGGTGTTTTTGTGGAGTACTACAAGAACGCGGAAAGCACGGCAGATACCAAGGATGCCGAGGGCTGGGTCGCAACAGGGGACGCGGGTTTCATCGAGGAAGGCACCGGCCATCTGCGTATCATCGATCGGGCCAAGGATGTGGGCCAGATGGCCGATGGCTCTCTTTTTGCGCCGAAGTATGTCGAGAACAAACTGAAGTTCTTTCCGAATATTCTGGAAACCGTTGTTTTTGGGAACGGACGCGAGGAGTGCACGGCCTTTGTCAATATTGACCTGACTGCGGTTGGCAACTGGGCCGAGCGTAACAACATCGGGTATGCGTCGTATCAGGAACTCGCGCGGCACCCGCAGGTGATGGATACGATCCAGAGCCATGTGGAGGAAGTGAATGCCTCTGTTGCGCAGGATGAGATGTTGTCGGGCTGCCAGGTGCACCGGTTCGTGGTGCTGCACAAGGAACTGGACGCGGATGACGGCGAGCTGACGCGGACGCGCAAGGTGCGGCGGCGGATTATCGAGGAGAAGTACGCCGATATCATAGCGGCTTTGTACGACGGATCCAAAGAGGTCAGTACGGTGACCGAGGTGACCTATGAGGACGGGCGCAAGGGGTCCATTTCTGCGACACTGGAAGTGCGCAGCGCAAAGATTGCTCCTGTGGCGACACGGATGGCTGCGGAATGACGGAACGACGCTCTGCTGCGCATTCGCCCCGCCCGCCATCCCGTCAGTTGCATAAGGATTTCAAAGGGTTTTCATATGCTTGACCAGTCCGAAGGGTATACCACTGCAGACGGCCGGAAGATTGGCGGCGTGGTCATGGAAATGCGCAATATTACCCTGCGGTTCGGCGGGGTTGAGGCGATCAAGGATATCTCTTTTGACATCCGCGAGGGCGAGATCCGGGCGATTATCGGGCCCAACGGGGCGGGTAAATCCTCGATGCTGAATGTCATCTCGGGGTTCTACGTTCCGCAGGAAGGCGAGGTCTGGTACAAGGGCGCGCCGCGGCCGTCGATGAAGCCGTACCAGGTGGCGCGCCAGGGCATTGCACGGACGTTTCAGAACATTGCTCTTTTTGAGGGGATGTCGGTGCTTGATAACGTGATGACCGGGCGTCTGACCAAGATGAAAACCGGGCTCTGGCGGCAGGCGCTGTGGAAGGGCGCGGCAGAGTCCGAAGAGACGGCGAACCGTGAAGTTGCTGAAAAAATCATTGATTTTCTGGAAATCCAGGCGATCCGCAAGACGCCGGTGTCGCGCCTGCCCTATGGTCTGAAAAAACGGGTGGAGCTGGCGCGGGCGCTGGCGGCGGAGCCGTCGCTGCTGCTGCTGGACGAGCCGATGGCGGGCATGAACGTCGAGGAAAAAGAGGACATGAGCCGCTTTATCCTGGATGTGAACGACGAGTTTGGCACGACCATTGCGCTGATTGAGCATGACATGGGCGTGGTGATGGACCTGTCAGACCGCGTGGTTGTGATGGATTACGGCAAAAAGATCGGCGACGGGACGCCCGACGAGGTACGCAACAATCAGGCCGTGATCGACGCCTATCTGGGGGTCAGCCATGACTGATTTCGGGGCGGCGGTGGGGCGTCGGTGTTACGTCGGTTTAACGTCGGTGTTACGTCGGTGCGTGGCTATCGGTCTGGCAGGGGCTGCCTTGACCTTTGCCGGTTCTGCAGAAGCGGGCGGCGCGGCCTTTGACCGGTTTGCGGAAGTCTGCCTGGAGCCGCTGTCTGATTTTCAGCCGGCGGCAGTGGCGGGGCTGGCCGCGATCGAGACGCCAGACTGGGCAGGTGCGGATGGTGCGGCATTTGCCGGTCCACGGCGGCATATTTTTGTTGTTGGTGACAGGGGCGGGTTGCCGTCCTGCCGGATTGTGGCGGCGGCGCAGGCCGGAACTGATCTCGCGGCGCGGTTTGAAATCTGGTCTGCCCGGCAGCTGGCGCAGGGCAGGTGGGAAGAACGCGACGGCAGGCTGGAAAGCCTGACGCATGAGCCACGCATCGCCATTGAGTTTTTTCCTGCCAGCGCAGCACGCGGTCCGATGATCGAAGTGCGTGAAACGGACAAGGAGGCCTGATATGCCGGAACAGTTTCTTTGGACCATTGAAGTGTTTCTCAACGGGCTGATGGCCGGGGTGCTTTATGCGCTCGTGGCGTTGGGGTTCGTGCTGATCTACAAGGCCAGCGGCATCTTCAATTTTGCGCAGGGGGTCATGGCGCTTTTTGCGGCGATGACGCTTTACGGGGTCATGAACGGGCAGGTGCCGTTCGCGCATCTGATCAACGCGGTTTTCGGCACTGAGATCCATTATTTCGGCTGGAACCTGCCCGCGATCCTGTCGATCGTGCTGACCATGGTGGTGATGATCCTGCTGGCCTGGCTCGTGCAGCGGTATATTTTCCGATACCTTGTGGGGCAGGAGCCCATTATTCTTTTCATGGCGACCATCGGTCTGGCCTATTTCCTCGAAGGGGTGGGCGATCTGATGTGGGGGTCGGACATCAAGACGCTGGATGTGGGGCTGCCGCAGGGCATCAACCTGTGGATCGACGAGACCACCTTCAACTTCTTTGGCTACGGGTTCTTTATCGACAACCTGGATATTGTGGCCAGCATCGTGGCCGCTCTGCTTGTGGCGGGGCTGGTGATCTTTGCGCAATATACCAAACAGGGCAGGGCGATGCGCGCGGTGGCCGATGACCACCAGGCGGCGCTGTCGGTGGGCGTTTCGCTGAATTTCATCTGGATCCTCGTGTGGTCGCTTGCGGGGTTCGTGGCTCTGGTGGCGGGCATTATGTGGGGGGCGAAATCGGGCGTGCAGTTCTCGCTCTCGCTGATTGCGCTCAAGGCGCTGCCGGTGCTGATGCTGGGGGGGTTCACGTCGATCCCGGGCGCTATCGTCGGCGGACTGATCATCGGGGTGGGTGAGAAGCTGTTCGAGTTCCTGATCGGTGCGCCCTATCTGGGTGGCGCGACCGAGAACTGGTTTGCATATATGCTGGCGCTGCTGTTCCTTGTCTTCCGCCCGCAGGGTCTGTTCGGGGAGAAGATCATTGAACGGGTGTAGCGCGGCTCAGTCTTCGGGGGCGACCAGCAGTGTGACGCTGAGCGCGGCGAGGATCGTCACGCCGAGCGTGAGCGCCATGTTCAGATCAGGCAGGAAAAGCAGAGTCATGCCGATGCAGATTGTCATGACCACGAGGCAGACCACGAGGCTGAGTACCAGAGCAGACGAGCCCGTCGCACGTGATGGTCTGTGTTCTTCGGGCGTTGGTGTGTCGGTGAATTCTGTTTCTGCGACCTCGATGCTGTTGAGCAGGGCAGCCCGTTCGGTCAGGAACTGCGCGTGGGTCAGTTCCCCACGCTCCAGACGCGCCTCAAGGCCCCTTATCTCATTCAGTACCGCTGTCACGAATCCCACTCCGTTCTGTGTGAACAGGAGTGCCGGGGCAAATGGGGCAAAATTGGGAAATGACGTGATTTCCTGTGAACTGGTTAATTCCGGAGCTTTGCAGTTGCGCGAAAATTCAGGACGCTGCCCCGTGCCCCGCGACATTCCCGGCCAGAAGAAGCAGGGCGCCGGGCGTGACCGACTGCAGACAGGAGAAGGTGAGTAATGCTTTATCGCGAGGCCGGAGACTTCAGCACCACTTACAGTCAGGACAGTCAGACCTTTCCGATCAGGTTCGACCGGTGGCGCTATTACGCGGTGCTGTTCGTGGCCATTTTTGTCATTCCGTTTATGGTCAATGACTACTGGGTCAATTCGATTTTCATGCCCTTTCTGATCTATTCGATTGCGGCGATCGGATTGAATATCCTCGTGGGATACTGTGGGCAGGTGAGCCTTGGTACGGGCGGCTTTATGGCCGTTGGGGCGTATGCATGCTACAAGCTGATGACGGCCTTTCCCGATGTCAGCATGTTCATCCATGTCCTGCTGGCCGGCGGTATCACGGCGGGAGTGGGCGTGTTGTTCGGGCTGCCCAGTCTGCGGATCAAAGGGTTTTATCTCGCTGTGGCGACGCTTGCAGCGCAGTTTTTCCTCGTCTGGCTCTTTAACCGCGTTTCATGGTTCTACAACTATTCGGCGTCCGGTCAGATCAACGCGCCGGAAAGGGATACCTTTGGCATTCTGATCACAGGGCCGAATACAGAAGCCTGGGCAACCTATCTTTTCTGTCTCATCTTCACTGTATTTTCGGCGGTCGTGGCACGCAATCTGACGCGTGGCTCTGTAGGCCGGGAGTGGATGGCGATCCGCGATATGGATATTGCCGCCGAGATCATCGGAGTGAATCCGCTGCGTGCCAAACTGACGGCATTCGCAGTCAGTTCGTTCTTTGTAGGCATCTCAGGCGCGCTCTTCTTCGCGGTTTATCTGGGCGCTGTTGAAGTGGGCGAGGCCTTTGGTATCACCAAGTCGTTCCTCGTGCTCTTTATGATTATCATTGGCGGTCTTGGGTCGATTTTTGGCTCTTTTGCCGGAGCGGCATTCCTGGTTCTGCTGCCTGTTCTGCTCAAGGTGGTCGGAGTAGACTGGTTCGGGTGGCCGACAGATATTGTGGCGCACCTCAATCTGGTTATCGTGGGCGGACTGATCGTGATCTTTCTGATCGTCGAACCACACGGGCTGGCCCAGCTCTGGCGCCTGGCCAAAGAGAAACTAAGACTGTGGCCTTTCCCGCACTAGGGCAGGCCGCACAATATCAGGTGGGACCACACCCGCCGGGACAAAGCCGGAAAACCGGCACTATCGGATGTAAACCAAGGGAGGATTTACCGATGAAATACAAGTTAGGAACAATGGCCGTTGCAGGCCTGATGGCGGCGAGCCCGGTGATGGCGGACCTCGTGTTCCCGTCGCTGAGCTACCGGACCGGCCCTTATGCGGCGGGTGGCATCCCGTTTGCGGATGGCTACGCGGATTACTTTACACTGCTCAATGAGCGTGACGGTGGCATCGGTGGCGTTGCGACGCGCGTGCTGGAATGCGAGACGGGCTATAACACCGAAAAAGGTGTTGAGTGCTATGAGAGCACCAAGGGCGAAGGCGCGCTGGTTTATCAGCCGCTGTCCACCGGGATCACCTATCAGCTGATCCCCAAAGCCACGGCAGATGACATCCCGATCCACTCCATGGGGTATGGCCGGACATCGGCCGCTAACGGCGATGTGTTCAGCCACGTCTTTAACTACCCGGCCAACTACTGGAACGGGGCCTCGGCGGCGGTCAACCATATCCTGGATATGAACAACGGTGACATCTCCGGCAAGAAGATCGCGCTGGTCTATCATAACTCTGCCTATGGCAAGGAACCGATCCGCACGCTGGAGAAGCTGAGCGAGAAGCACGGCTTTGAGCTGACACTGCTGGCCGTGGATCACCCGGGCCAGGAGCAGAAGTCGCAGTGGCTGCAGATCCGCCGGGAAAAGCCGGACAATGTGATCATGTACGGCTGGGGCGTGATGAACCAGGTGGCCGTTCAGGAAGCCGCGAACATCCGTTTCCCGATGGAGAACTTCATCGGTATCTGGTGGTCGGGCGCTGAGATCGACGTGACACCGGCGGGTGACAAGGCCGATGGATACAAAGCGCTGGCGCTGACGGCTGTGGGCGATGACTTCCCGCTGTATGACGATCTGCAGAAATATGTTGTCGACGCGGGCAAAGCAGCCGGTGCCGGCGATCAGCTGGGCACAGTGCCTTACAACCGCGGTATCTATGCAGCAATGCTGGCAGCCGAGGCGGTGAAAAAGGCGCAGGAAATCCACGGCGTGGCGGACATCACGTCGGGCATGATGCGCGACGGGATGGAAGCGCTTGTGATCACCGAAGAGGTGATGGCGGCGGCCGGTCTGCCGAACTTCGGGCCGACCTTCTCGGTGTCCTGTGAAAACCACGGTGGTGAAGGCATGGTCGCTGTCACACAATGGGATGCCGGTGCCGGTGAGTTTGTTCAGATCGCTGACTTTGCGCCGACGGACATGAGCGTCATCCAGCCGCTGATCGACGAGGACTCTGCCGCATTCAAGGCCGAGAACAACATCGAAAGCAACTGCAACTGAGCAGAAGCGCCCCGGCCGCCCGAGGTGGCCGGGGCATTCCGTGAATACCAGGAAAGTGCGCACCATGGCCCAGGCAGCAACAGTCGCCGATCAGACCTCAGAAACTGTTCTTGAGGTCAACAACATCGAGGTGATCTATAATCACGTGATCCTCGTGCTGAAGGGCGTATCGCTGAATGTACCCAAGGGCGGTATCACCGCGTTGCTGGGTGGGAATGGTGCTGGCAAGACGACGACGCTCAAGGCGATTTCCGGCCTGCTGGCCAGCGAGCGTGGCGAGGTCACCAAAGGATCCATCCGGTACCGGGGCAATGAAATACATCATGCCGATCCCGCCGAGACCGTCAAAGCGGGCGTGGTTCAGGTGATGGAGGGACGTCATTGCTTTGAGCACCTGACAGTCGAGGAAAACCTGCTGACAGGCGCCTATACCCGCAAGGATGGGAATGCCGCCATCCAGCAGGACCTTGAGATGGTCTACACCTATTTTCCGCGCCTGAAAGAACGGCGCAGGAGCCAGGCGGGCTATACCTCTGGCGGCGAACAGCAGATGACGGCCATTGGCCGAGCTCTGATGTCCCGACCCGAGACTATCCTGCTTGATGAACCGTCCATGGGGCTGGCGCCTCAGCTGGTTGAACAGATTTTCGAGATCGTAAAATCGGTGAATGTAAACGAGAATGTCACGTTCCTGCTGGCCGAACAGAACACTAACGTCGCGCTGCGGTTCGCGCATTACGGATATATTCTGGAATCCGGCCGGGTGGTGATGGACGGGCCCGCAGCCGAGCTGCGCGAGAACCCGGATGTAAAGGAATTCTACCTCGGCATGTCAGAAGAAGGGCGCAAGTCCTTCCGGGATGTGCGCAGCTACCGCCGCCGCAAACGATGGCTGTCGTGAGTGACGACCGCGTCGCCTGCCGGACACCGGCGGAGGGCCGGGACGGGGTGACGAACATTCCGGCGTGGAAATTCGATCTGATCCGGGGCCATATTGTAGATATCCTCAGTGATGGAACGCCGCAGGTTTACAACGATGTCAGAGATGCAGTCGGTACACGGCTCAGCGCAGATGAGGCTGGTGCTCCTGGCAAGCTGGAGCTGGAAGTACGTGGTGAGATAGAACGGGTAAAGGCCTCCGGGCCACAGCAGATCAGGTGGGTAACATGACATTTTTCGACGACCTGGAAACCCGCAGCGCGGATATGCGCGAAGCGGGGCAGCTCGACCAGTTGCGCGCGCAGGTCGCAGCGGTGCGCGCAGCCCAGGACAACTGCCTGCCAGAGGATGTGGTGCTCACATCTCTCGCTGACCTGGCAAAGCTGCCTGTGCTGCGTAAATCGGCCCTTGCCGCGTGGCAAAAGGAAAAGCCCCCCTTTGGCGGTATTCCGGTGCAGAATGTCGCCCATGTTTTTCAGTCACCCGGACCGATTTACGAGCCCGGTGGCGTCACGCACAACTGGTGGCGTCTTGGGCGTTTTCTGCATGCACTGGGCATTGGTCCGGGCGATATTGTGCAGAACTGTTTTGGCTATCACCTGACCCCGGCGGGTATGATTTTTGAGAATGGCGCGCGGGCGGTGGGTGCGGCGGTGTTGCCGGCCGGTACAGGACAGACTGAACTGCAGGTACAGGCGGCAGCAGACATCGGCACCACGGCTTATGCCGGTACGCCCGATTACCTGAAGGTGATCCTCGACAAGGCCGAAGAGATGGGTGTGCGCCTGGGGATTACAAAGGCGGCCGTCAGTGGCGGCGCGCTTTTCCCGGCGATGCGGCAGGATTACGCGGACCGTGGGATCACTTGCCTGCAGTGTTATGCCACAGCCGATCTGGGCAACATCGCATATGAAAGCCCCGCGATGGAAGGGATGATCGTCGATGAGGGCGTGATCGTAGAGATCGTGGCGCCCGGCACCGGTGATCCGGTTCCGGCAGGTGAGGTGGGCGAGGTGGTGGTCACCTCGCTGAACCCGGATTATCCGCTGGTACGGTTTGCGACGGGCGACCTGAGTGCAGTTCTGCCGGGTGAAAGCCCGTGCGGAAGGACCAATATCCGCATCAAGGGCTGGATGGGCCGTGCCGATCAGACCACCAAGATCAAAGGCATGTTTGTACGCCCGGAGCAGGTCGCAGCCCTGGTGGCGCGCCATCCGGAAGTTGCGCGCGCGCGGGTCATTGCGGGCAGGGACGGCGCGCAGGATACTATGACAGTGCAGTTGGAAGCCGAAGGCGGCGATCCGGCATCATATGCCGACAGCGTGGCCGCCGTCCTGAAGCTGAAAGCTGTGGTCGAGGTCGTCTCTCCGGGCAGTCTGCCACGTGACGGGCTGGTGATCGAAGATCAGCGTTCCTACGACTGAGGTGCCGGACCGCGGGAATCTGCTGTTTGACGCGGCGGCTGTGGATGCCGCTGATCGGATTGCGATTCTGGTGCCGGGTGCACATGCGGCAGTATCCATCTTTGATCCGGCTGAGGCCTGGGCCGCCGAAGGCTACGCTCTGGTGCGATACCGTTTTCCGGGCCTTGATGGCAGACCGGTACATCCGCCGCTTGATATTTCAGAGGCTGCGCGCGAGATCGCGGATTTTGTCGCGGCCCACGGGTCAGAAAAAATCCGGCTTCTGGGGTATTCTACCGGCGGCGCTATTGCTCTTGATGCTGCAGCCCTGATCGGGGGCGATGCCCTGCGTGTTGCTCTGATGTCGGCAGCTGTGGAAAAAGCAGGTGGGGTGGCGACGGGTTTCCGTGGCGCGCTGGATGTGGCCGGCGCAGCGCTGCGGGTGCGATCAGTCGATGTGCATGCCGTCTGGCTGGAATATTACAAAACGCTGCTTTTCGGGCGTGAAGACCGCGAGAACCCAAAAGCAAAACAATTTATTGACGAACGTCTGGATGAAATCGTCATGCCAGACGAAGGTAAACCACGCGCGCACACAGACGATCTTCGCCGCTGGCGCCTGCCAGCACTGCCGGACCTGCCCGCTGAGCACTGCCACCTTTTCGTGGGCCTTGCAGATCCGGTATTCTCGCTGGCGCAGACACGCGGGATGGCGCAAAATCTGGGTGGTGTGGCGATCACCGGGTATCCGGGGCACGGGCATCTCCTCTTTCTGACCGAGCCGCGTGTTTTTGAAGATGTTCTCGATTTTTTTGAGGACCGTCCGTTTCGCTCGAACGCTGGACGCGCTGTCGGGGCTGGTAATTCCGACTGAAACAGTCAAAAACGGGGCATGTCTGACCAGACCCATATGACTGCGGGTGTGCCGGTGCGCGCCCGCCGATCAAAGGATGGCCTGCGTGCGCTGGGCGGGATGGCCTTTGTCATCGCGATCATATGTGCGTTGCCCATGATGGCTGTGGCAGTTGCGGCCCTCAGTGGTGGGACAGAGACGGTTGCGCACCTGGCAGATACGGTGCTGGCACGGTACATCCTGACCACGCTGGTGCTGGTGGTGCTCGTATCGGCGGGCACATTTTCGATCGGCGTTGGTGCCGCCTGGCTGGTGACGATGACGCGCTTTCCCGGTGTGCGCTTCTTTGAGGTCGTACTGGTCCTGCCGCTGGCTTTTCCTGCCTATGTGTTGGCCTATGCCTATACGCATGTGCTGGATCACCCCGGCATTGTTCAGTCGCTCCTGCGCGATCTGACGGGCTGGGGCGCCCGGGACTACTGGTTTCCGGAGATCCGGTCCGTCGGGGGGGCTGCCGCTATGCTGGTGCTGGTGCTCTACCCTTATGTCTATCTGCTGGCGCGTGCAGCCTTTCTGCAGCAGTCAGCGACGACGTTTCTGGCCGCGCGGGCGCTGGGGTCCAGCGCCTGGGCCGCGTTTTTCCGGATCAGCCTGCCGCTGGCGCGCCCCGCGATCGCAGGCGGTGTTCTGCTGGCGGTGATGGAGACAATCGCTGATTTCGGTACGGTGGCATATTTTGGCGTTCAGACTTTTGCGACGGGCATCTACACCAGCTGGTTTTCCATGGGCGACCGGGCAGGGGCGGCTCAGCTGGCGCTTTGTTTGCTGAGCTTTGCGCTGTTGCTGGCCATGCTGGAACGGGCTCAGCGCGGCAAGGCGCAGTACTATGATCCCGCGCGGCGCCAGCAGCCGATGGAGCCCGCGCAGTTGCGGGGTCGTCAGGCTGCTCTGGCAGTTGCACTCTGCACTGTCCCGGTTCTGCTGGGGGCCGTTCTGCCCATCATCATCCTGGCGTCCATGGCGCTCGGGTCAGAGCAGAACCTGCTCAGCCCGCGGTATCTCGGATTCATCAGCAACTCGCTGGTGCTGGCATCGGTTGCTGCCGGCGTGACCGTTCTGGCTGCCATCTGCGTCGGCTTTTTTCTGCGGCTGCGACCCGGCAGGCGGGCGCGCGCGGCAGCTTATGTGGCACGGCTGGGGTATGCAGTACCCGGTGGCGTGATCGCCGTGGGTCTGCTGGTGCCCTTTGCCGCTTTCGACAATGCACTCGATGCATTCATGCGCGCGCAGTTTGATGTCAGCACAGGGCTTTTGATCACCGGTTCGATCTGGCTGCTGGTTGCAGCCTACATGGTTCGCTTTCTGGCTGCTGCACTGGGCGCCTACGAGGGCGGTCAGGCGCTTGTGCCCGCAAACATGGATGCAGCCGCCCGGTCTCTGGGGCAGACGCCCGGGGGGACGCTCAGACGCGTACATCTGCCAATTCTCGCGCCCAGCCTGCTGACGGCATTGCTGATCGTATTTGTGGACGTAATGAAGGAACTGCCTGCAACGCTGATCATGCGACCTTTCAATTTTGATACTCTCGCGGTGCAGGCCTACCGGCTTGCCAGTGATGAGCGTCTGGAGGGTGCGGCAGTGCCCAGTCTTGTCATTGTGGCTATCGGCGTGTTGCCTGTGATCCTGATCTGTCGCCAGGTGGGACGTCAGCGAAAACAGTAAGGGCCGCCGGATTTCTCCAGACGGCCCTGCGCACTGTCATAGTGTAAGCTAGCTCACTCCCAGCCAACTTCATTAAATATCTTCTGAGCGGTGGGCACATTGGCCGCGACGTCAGACAGGTTCACGTCATCAGCCTGAAAGAACCCAAGTGCCGCAACAGAGGGTGAGAGGCCCACGCCCGGAACCGCCGGGTATTCATCGTTACCAGCCGAGAAGTACTGCTGCGCCTGATCCGACGCGAGATATTCAAGGAATTTCACAGCGTTCTCAAGGTTCGGCGCATGTGCGGCAACGCCACCCCCGGACAGGTTCATATGCGCGCCTTCTGCACCCTGTGCCGGGAAGATCCAACCGATATTGTCCATCGCTTCGCTGTCTAGGCCTTTGACGTCTTTGCGCAGCGCCCGGGCGAAGTAATACGTGTTGGAGATCGAAATATCGCATTCGCCGGACACCAGACCGCGCAGCTGGTCCGTGTCGCCGCCCTGCGGTGCGCGCGCAAAGTTGTCAACGACGCCCTGCGCCCATGCTTTGGCTGCTTCCTCGCCGTGGTTCTGAATCACTGCGGCCAGAAGGGTCTGCGAATAGACGTTTGACGAGGACCGGTGGCAAACCATGCCCCTGTAAGCCGGATCGGCCAGCGAGACATAGTCACGCGGCGGGTTCTCAACCTCTGCCCTGTCGTAAAAAATGATCCGTGCACGCTGCGAGAAACCGAACCACTGGTTGTCCACGTCCTGCAGATAGGAGGGGACCCGCGCTTCAAGCGTGTCGCTGTCGACACTCTGCAGCAGGCCCATTTCTTTGGCGCGCGCTAGGCGGGATGTGTCTACGGTCAGCAGAATATCAGCCGGGCTGTTGGCGCCCTCGGCCTGCATCCGGGTCAGCAGTTCGTCTGCCTTGCCTTCAATACGGTTGATTGTGATCCCTGTTGCCTCGGTAAAGTCCGAGTAGAGTCGTTCATCTGTGTCGTAGTGGCGCGAGGAGTACAGGTTCAGTTCACCTTCGGCCAGTGCTGGCAGCGCGGTTGCGGCCAGCGCGAGAGTTGCGGCGGTAAGACTTATGGTTTTCATGTCCATATCCGTTGTTGAAATTTCCCGGGTGTATTCCCGACTAAAAAGATCAGAAACATATCTAAGAGAAAGTCGCAAGTAATACCTGACAAAAAAACTATGAAAAAGGACGCCTGCAGCCGGTCTGGTTGCAGGCGCCCCGAAGAATATACAGCCGGATCAGGCAGTTTCGCCGATTTTGTCCTGTGTCTGCGTTTCAAAGTCGCTGGCATCGTGGCGCTCGTGCAGCTGCAGTTCGAGCTCGCCAAACGTTCGGTTGACCATGCGACCGCGCTGTACGGCTGGCCGCGCATCGATTGCTCTGGCCCAGCGCATCACGTTTTTGTAGCTCTCCACATCGAGGAATTCAGCCGCGCTGTAGAGCCGGCCCAGAACCAGTTGCCCGTACCATGACCAGATAGCGATATCTGCGATGGTGTATTCGTTGCCAGCGATGAACTCGTGGTCTGCCAACCGGCGGTCGAGCACATCGAGCTGCCGTTTGGTCTCCATCGCAAATCGGTTGATCGGGTACTCGAATTTTTCGGGCGCATAGGCATAGAAGTGGCCGAAACCGCCGCCGAGATAGGGTGCCGAGCCCATCTGCCAGAAAAGCCAGGACAGGGTTTCTGCCCGCGCCGCAGGTTCTGTTGGCATGAATTTCCCGAAGCGCTCCGCCAGGTGCAGCAGGATGGCGCCGGATTCGAACACGCGCTGAGGTACCTCAAAGCTGTGATCAACAAGGGCGGGAATCTTGGAGTTCGGGTTCGCATCGACAAAACCGCTGCCAAACTGGTCGCCGTCTCCGATTTTAATGAGCCAGGCGTCATATTCAGCATCACTGATGCCGAGCGCCAGCAGTTCTTCGAGCAGAACGGTGACCTTTACTCCATTGGGTGTCGCCAGCGAGTAGAGTTGCAGCGGGTGCTTTCCGACCGGCAGATCTTTGTCGTGGGTTGGTCCGGCGATGGGGCGGTTGATGCTGGCAAAGGTGCCGCCGCTTTCGGTTTCCCATGTCCAGACTTTCGGTGGCGTGTATTCGGGGGTGTCGGTCATCAGGCGGCCTTTCTGCATTTGTACCTCAGCAATGCAGATATTGTCTTTGCGGGCTGGTACAAGGACTGACGGTACGCTGGCGCCGAGCGCGGGTGGTCAGTGCAGCCTGCGGGGTCAGTTCCCCAGTACCAGAATTTCCGGAAAGGCATTCATGTCCGCAAAGCTGCAGAACGCTGGCGGCACCAGCGGGATTACCGGCGCGGCCCTGATCAGATCGTCCTGGATGGTCTGCAGTGCTTCTTCCCAGGCGGGTACGAGATCATCCGGCAACCAGTCCAGGATATAGGCAAACGTCATATGGAACCGATAGGTGTCATGGTTGCTGTGGCGAAAGCCAAAAGGCCCGGTCAGTGCGTCACGCCAGGCACGCATGGCTTTCCGGTCTGCCTGCGTGGCGCCATCGAGGTTGAGGCCGCCCGGGCGCAGAGCGGTCAATGAGACCTGAAAGGCCGGGGGCGGCGTGAAACCGGTCAGGCGGTCTTTGAGTTTCAGGCTGATCTCTTCCACCGGGGCCATAACATCCATACCGTCGGGCCAGGCATCCGGCGAGCGGCGCGTTTCGATGACTCCCTCAAAGATGGTCATATGCAGGCTGTCTTCGTGCGTAAACAGCAGGTTTTCGGCACCAGGCAGTGCCTGTATCGCTGCGCGGGCGGCCAGTACGGCCTTGTGTGCAGGATTGCTGCGGTCGAGGTGGCAGACAACGGTATTGCCAGCTTCGGGCAGAAAGCCGCTGGCGTTATAGCGCAGACCCAGCCGGCTGGGCGGCACGGGGTTGTTGGCTGCGGCCACTGCGGCCACTTCTGCCTGAACAGTCATGCGGTGTCTCCCTGGGTGTCACCCGGTTTGCGGTGCACTACAGATACCGAAGTTTTGTGACAGGCAAACAAAAAACCGCCCCCGAAGGAGCGGCTCTTGTGCAGGTGCTGCAAAGCGGTTCAGCCCTGGCGGGCTTTGAACCGGCGCTGCGTTTTATTGATCACGTAAACGCGGCCTTTTCTGCGCACAACACGGCAGTCGCGGTGCCGGTTCTTGAGCGAGCGGAGCGAGTTGCGAACCTTCATGGTCTTCTCCTCATGTTGTGGCGCGGGCCAGCGCCGGGTTGCGGGCGGCCCGGAAACCCGGGCCAGTGAAACAGGTGGTGGGCGATACTGGGATCGAACCAGTGACCCCTTCGATGTCAACGAAGTGCTCTACCGCTGAGCTAATCACCCACTATGTCGATGCGGAATCCTTTGCCCCAAATAAAAATGGGGCGCGAAAATACGCGCCGGTAGCGGGGTCTATAAAAGGAGTCGCCAGAGGGATCAAGAGCTTTTGGCTTTCATATTTTTTGCGCTATGCTCCGGGGAGAAGGAATACGAATGATTGCCGCCGCTTTTGAAATTTCTCAGCCTGAGTATCTGAGCTCATGTGTTGTCTTTGCCTCGCCTCACAGCGGGCGGGATTATCCGTGGTCAATGATGCGGCGGTCGGTTCTGGACAACCATGTGATCCGGTCTTCAGAAGACGCATTTGTGGACAATCTGTTTGAAAGCGCGACCGAATTCGGCTCACCGTTTCTGCGTGCCGGCGCACCCCGTGCTTTTGTGGACCTGAACCGAAGTCCGGATGAACTGGACCCCGCTCTGATCAGCGGTGTCAGGCGGCAGGGGCATAATCCGCGGGTCTCCTCCGGCCTCGGGGTGATTCCCCGGGTCGTCGCGAATGGTCGGGCGATTTACAACGGAAAGATTTCACTCAGCGAAGCCAGAGAGCGGCTCGATGAGTACTGGTACCCCTATCATGCGACGTTGCAGGAGTTACTGGACACTGCACACCGCCGCTTTGGCCAGGCTGTACTGATTGACTGCCATTCGATGCCACGAGAGGCCGTCGCAGGCATTGCACGTACCAGTTCCTGCCGGCCCGAGGTTGTGCTGGGCGATCGGTTCGGGGCAGCAGCATCAGGCGATGTCGTGGACCGGGTCGAGGCCGCGTTTATTTCCGCGGGTTTTGCGGTTGCGCGTAATGCGCCCTTCGCCGGAGCCTATATCGCCCAGGCATATGGCCGCCCCTCCCGGGCACAGCATGCAGTACAGATCGAGATTGACCGGTCGCTTTATATGAACGAGCAGACCATCACGCCGAACGGTGACTATGAGGCTGTCCGCGCCGCGCTGCGGGGCGTGATTGCCGAGGTAGCTCAGATCGGGCAGGGCCGCCTGCCACTTGCTGCAGAATAACCGGCTCAGCGCAGCGCACGCCCCTTGAGAATCGCATCCGGACCGAAACGGGCTCTGATACTGTCTGTTGCCCGTTCCGCTTCGGTACGGGTGCGGGCTTCAGGGTCCAGCAGGTCTCCGGAGCGGTCCGCGCCCGAATCTTCGATCAGGTCTGACAGCCCGCAGCCAAGCAGCCGGTAAGGGCCCTCATCTCCGACCTGGTCAAAAAGTCCGCGCGCTGTTCTGTAGACGGTGTCGGCCATCTGCGTCGCGTCCCGCAGGCTGATGCGTCGACTGAGCAGGGAGTGGTCCGCGCGTTTCAGTTTCAGCGTTACCACGCGGCCTGCGAGACCTTTCGCCTTCGCGCGGTCTGAAACCTTCTCGGCCATACGCCAGAGATGACCATCGAGCAGATCCGGGTCTGCGGTGTCTTCGGAAAACGTTGTCTCATTGGAGATAGACTTCATAGGTGCATGTGAGGAAACGCGGCGGCTGTCCTGTCCACGCGCAAGATGCCAGAGCCGGTCGCCCATCGACCCGAAACGAGCGACCAGATCGGTCCGGTCCCACCGGAGCAGGTCTGAAAAAGTGCGGATTCCGGCCTTGTCCAGCGATGCCTGGGCTGACTGCCCCACCCCCCAGATCAGGCGAACAGGCTTGTCACGCAGGAAGTCACTGGTTTCGGCTCTGCCAATCACCGAAAACCCATGCGGCTTGTTCAGATCAGACGCGACCTTGGCCAGAAATTTATTGTGGCTGAGGCCGATTGAGCCGGTCAGGCCAAGCTCGGTCCGCATCCGGCGGATCAGCCGGGCCAGCATAACGGCGGGCGGCGCACCATGCAGGCGCGCAGTTCCTGAAAGGTCCATAAATGCCTCATCAAGAGACAGGGGTTCGATGTCGGGCGTCATTTCTTCCATCATCTGCCGTATCGCCCGGGAAACCTCGACATAGGCATCCATACGCGGCCTGATGATCACAGCCTCGGGGCACAGCTTCAGCGCCTGAAACATCGGCATGGCAGAACGGACGCCGCGGATGCGCGCCACATAACATGCAGTGGACACGACACCGCGCCGGCCGCCGCCGATAATCACTGGCTTGTCCTGCAGGGAGGGATCGTCCCGCTTTTCGACCGATGCGTAAAAGGCGTCGCAGTCCATATGGGCGATGGAAAGATCGCGCAGCTCGGGGTGCGAAATCACGCGCGGGCTGCCACAGGCCGGACAGCGTCGGCCGGTTTCAAATTCTGTGAGGCAGTCGCGGCAAAGAGCAGGCATCTGTGAATTGCATCAGATCAGGACAGGAACACCGACAACTGTATCTGTTGTGATGCGGGTTGCCCATCGTATCTGTGGCAGAAAAACCCCCCGCTGCCTGAAGCGGGGGGAGGTAACGAACCTCAGGAAGACATGGTCCGTTGGGGAGTATCACCTTACGTCAACTTACCACCACAGGGTGAATCCGCCGAGCGTCTTTTGCGGGAAACGGACTACATACAGTTGTCTGTTGTGCTTCCGCCACAGTTTGTTGAGTAAAATGGTGGGTGATTCCTCATCCATCCACAGGCTGTGTACAACTATGAATTGTTATTGAAAATCAGCGATTTGGGTTGTGAGCCTGAGGACTGTTGAGCTCTGACACGATCGCCTGCGCGGCGGTGCGCGGGTCTTCTGCTTTCCAGACGGGACGGCCGACCACAATATGATCTGCGCCATCAGCAACCGCCTGGGCAGGTGTTGCGACTCGTTTCTGGTCCCCCAGATCGGCGCCTGCAGGCCGCACGCCGGGTGTTACAATGAGCCGTCCTTCGGCCTCTGGCAATGAGCGGATCAGTGCGGCTTCCCGGGGTGAGGCGATAACACCGTCCGCTCCGGCTTCGAAGGCGCGCGCGGCACGCGTCTGCACCAGATCGGGGATGTCGCCTGGCACAATCAGCCCGGCATCAAGATCAGCCCGGTCCAGCGATGTCAGGATGGTCACCGCGAGAATCTTTGTCTGCGATCCTCTGGCACCCTCGCGTGCTGCGCGTACAACATGGGGGTCACCGTGCACTGTCAGAAAATCGAGATCAAACTGTGCCAGACCCCGCACGGCAGCCTCGACCGTGGCACCGATGTCAAAGAGCTTCAGATCCAGAAAGATCCGCTTGCCATGTTCCTGCCTGAGCTCGCTGGCCAGAGCCAGCCCCCCGCCGGTAAGCATACCAAGGCCGATTTTGTAGAAACTGACGGCGTCTCCGATCTTTTCGGCCAGCGCCAGCCCGGCAACGGCATGCGGCACATCGAGTGCTACGATCAACCTGTCATCTGTCATTGTCTGTCCCCCGGAATCCTGCGAGGTGATTAGGCCTGCGGGCGGAAAATGTCTATGCGCCAGCGCAAAAACCCGGAACACGCCGAAGCATGTTCCGGGTAAGCTGTCAGTCAGCTGTCTGCACCACAGGAAACGGTCCGGGGAAGCGGTCTTGTTTCCATACGCGCGGTGCGCCATCCGATGTCAGGCAGGCAAAACAGGCCCACTGGTTACACTGTTGGCGCTGGTGTTCATTTGCGTGTCACCTGTTTTGCGCCCCCACATCACATTTCTAGCGACTGTCCGGTACGGGGTAACGGGGAATGGAACGCAGGCTTTCCCATCCTGTTTTTCTGATCTGGATCAGTGTGCGCCCGGCGTCTTTGTTGCATGATCTTTTCTGTGGTGCGGGTCGGCGGTCTTGAAGCAGGCAGACTGCAGCACCAGATTACACCTGAGGCCCGTGGGGCCGGTACGCCGCAAAGCCGGGTGCCGGACAGGTGGGCGCTTGTACAAAGGAGAATGACCATGGACTTGAACAGGTTCACGGAACGGTCACGCGGTTTCATTCAGGCCGCTCAGACCATTGCAACGCGCGAAAGCCATCAGCGGCTGGCGCCTGAGCATCTGCTCAAAGCATTGCTGGATGACGACCAGGGATTTGCATCAAACCTGATTCAGGCGGCGGGTGGTAAACCTGCGCGTGTGCGTGAAGCACTCGCGCTTACGCTGGGAAAGATGCCCAAAGTGACCGGCGATGCAGCCCAGGTCTACCTGGATAATACAACCCAGAAGGTTCTGGCCGAAGCCGAAGCGCTGGCAAAGAAAGCCGGCGACAGTTTTGTACCGGCCGAACGCCTCCTGATGGCGCTGGCAATGGTGAAGTCGGGGGCAAAAAGTGCACTGGATACGGGCGACGTTACGGCTCAGGCGCTGAATTCGGCCATCAATGACGTGCGCAAGGGGCGCACCGCTGACAGTGCGACCGCCGAAGACGGCTATGACGCGCTGAAGAAATACGCAATGGACCTCACGGAGCGGGCCGAGGCGGGTAAAATTGACCCGATCATCGGGCGTGACGAAGAAATTCGCCGCGCCATGCAGGTTCTGAGCCGCCGGACCAAGAACAACCCGGTACTGATCGGTGAGCCTGGTGTGGGTAAGACCGCCATTGCCGAAGGCCTGGCCCTGCGCATTGTTAACGGTGATGTGCCGGAAGGACTGCGCAACAAAAAACTGCTTGCGCTGGATATGGGCGCGCTGATCGCCGGCGCGAAATACCGGGGTGAGTTTGAGGAGCGGCTGAAAGCCGTGCTGACCGAAGTTACCGAAGCGGCAGGCGAAATCATTCTGTTCATCGACGAGATGCACACGCTGGTCGGCGCCGGCAAAACCGATGGCGCAATGGATGCGGCGAACCTCATCAAACCTGCGCTGGCGCGGGGCGAGCTGCACTGTGTGGGTGCGACGACGCTGGATGAATATCGCAAGTATGTCGAGAAGGATGCAGCACTCGCGCGTCGGTTCCAGCCTGTAATGATCCTCGAGCCCACGGTCGAGGATACGGTCAGTATTCTGCGCGGTATCAAGGAGAAATACGAGTTGCACCACGGCGTGCGCATTTCCGACAGTGCGCTGGTCTCTGCGGCGACGCTGAGCCACCGTTATATCACCGATCGGTTCCTGCCGGACAAGGCGATCGACCTTGTGGATGAGGCGGCAAGCCGCCTGCGCATGGAGGTTGACAGCAAGCCCGAAGAACTGGACGCGCTGGACCGCCAGATTATGCAGCTGCAGATCGAGGCCGAGGCGTTGAAAAAAGAGGACGACGCCGCGTCGAGGGACCGGCTTGAGCGTCTGGAAAAGGAGCTGTCCGGTCTGATGCAGCAAAGCGCCGAGATGACAGCGCGCTGGCAGGCGGAACGCGATAAACTGGCGGGTGCACGCGATATCAAGGAGCAGCTTGATCATGCGCGCGCAGAGCTGGAGATCGCCAAGCGCGAGGGCAACCTCGGCAAAGCGGGTGAGCTGTCTTATGGCGTGATACCGCAACTGGAGAAAAAGCTCGAAGAAGCCGAAAACCACGACGACAGTGACGTAATGGTCGAAGAGGCGGTGCGGCCTGAGCAGATCGCAAGCGTTGTTGAGCGCTGGACGGGCATTCCCGCCGGCCGGATGCTGGAGGGTGAGCGCGATAAGCTGCTGCGCATGGAAGACCAGCTTCATAACCGTGTTATCGGTCAGGACAGGGCCGTCCGGTCGGTCGCCAATGCGGTGCGCCGTGCGCGTGCGGGTCTGAACGACGAGAACCGGCCGCTGGGCTCGTTCCTGTTCCTCGGGCCGACAGGTGTGGGCAAGACCGAGCTGACCAAAGCGGTGGCCGAATTCCTCTTTGATGACGACAGCGCGATGGTGCGCATCGACATGTCAGAGTTCATGGAGAAACACGCGGTCGCCCGTCTGATCGGCGCGCCTCCCGGGTATGTCGGCTATGACGAAGGCGGTGTGCTGACCGAAGCGGTGCGGCGCAGGCCCTATCAGGTTGTGCTGTTCGACGAGGTCGAAAAGGCGCATCCGGACGTGTTCAACGTGCTGCTGCAGGTCCTCGACGATGGGGTGCTGACCGACGGTCAGGGCCGGACGGTGGATTTCAAGCAGACGCTGATCATCCTGACGTCAAATCTCGGGGCACAGGCGCTGAGCCATCTGCCGGACGGAGCCGATGCCTCAGACGCGCACCGGGATGTGATGGATGCGGTGAATGCGCATTTCCGGCCTGAATTCCTGAACCGGCTGGACGAAACGATCATCTTTGACCGGCTGAGCCGTGATAATATGGACGGTATTGTCACCATCCAGATGGCGCGTCTGCTCAAACGTCTTGCCGGTCGCAAGATCACGCTCGATCTGGACGATGGTGCCCGCAAATGGCTGGCGGACGAGGGCTATGACCCGGTTTATGGTGCCCGCCCGCTGAAACGTGTGATCCAGCGCGCGCTGCAGAACCCACTGGCAGAGATGCTGCTGGCCGGTGACGTGAAGGACGGCGAGACTATTCAGGTCAGCGCGGGCAGTGATGGACTGATTATCGGTGACCGGGTGGCGGCCAGTAACAGACCCAAACCGGATGACGCGGTGATCCACTGATCCTGCTCTTTTGTGACGTTCTCCAAAGGCCCGCTCCGGCGGGCCTTTTTCTGTTTTTGCCGATGGTCTTTCGGTCGCCCCAAAGCGCGGACACTGCAAAGCACAGGCACTCCGCTCGCGTTTGCGGACCAACGTAATGTACCGACAGGAGCTCTTTGCAAAAGGACACATTGCGCCACGCCGCATGTGACTGCAGCGACGTTGTCGGCTTCAGAGTAACGAACAGTAACCTGCTCTATCACCAGTTCGTGAATCTATTGTGTTCATAGTCACTTAGACGTGTATCAGTTGTGTAGTGCGCGTTTGCTACCACGCAAGTGTAAGTGATTTTACACCAAAAACAGAAAACAGTTCCGGGAGCGCATGATGCACAGATTTCTCACAACAACCCTTTTGGCTGCCACGTCACTGGCGGCATTCAGCGCCGCGGCCAACGCGACCACGCTGCAGATCAGTGTGACACACAACGGGACTACGCCCCTTTTTATCACACCGCTCTATACCGCTTTCCACAATGGCGATTTTGACCCGGTCACCATCGGTGAAACCGCGTCCGTTGGTCTCGAGGATCTGGCGGAAACCGGACGTTTCGGCCCGGCAAGCGACCCGGATACGATTGCGGCGCAACGGGCGCGTGAAGGCGGTGGTGGCGTACCGGCACCTGTCTTTGGCAACGCAGGTCCGGGACCGGTTTTCTCGCCCGGTATCGGCCCCGGCCAGGTCGGTGGTGATGCAGGTTCGACAATTGTGGAGATCGCTGACCCGCTGGATGATCGGTTCTTTACCTTCCTCGCGATGATCCTGCCGTCCAACGACACGTTTATTGCCAACCTGGATCCGATCGAGATTTTTGGCCTCGATGGTTCTTTTCTTGGTCCGAAGACAATCGTTGTCGGCGGAGATAACATCTTTGATGCAGGGACCGAGACAAATGACCTGAGCGTGGACGGCGGAGCCGCGTTTGTTCAGGGTGCTGATATCAGTGCAGGCGGCGTTGAGGGTGGCACTGTCCAACAGGCTCTGGGGCTTGATTTCGGCGGCGGAATTGACCTTGCGCCCCCCGGATCTGACCCTTCTCTGGCTCCGCTTGCAACGCTGAGTGGTTTCTTTGATTTCACAGCGTCTGATTTCAATCTTCTGACTATCGAAATAACGGATGTAACGCCTGCACCAGTTCCGGTTCCTGCGTCAGGGTTGTTACTGCTGGCTGGTATTGGCGGCCTCGTTACCGCGCGTCGCCGCAGCAGGGTCTGAAGGCAGGCAAACCAAAAAAACGGGCTTTGCACGATCTGGCAAAGCCCGCTTTTGTTTTCAGCCGACGGGCTGATCACCCGATCGCTGCTTTGTGCGGTGTTGCGCGCCCTGCCGGGGCCCGGCGCGCGGCACTTCAGCTTAGGCTTCCGGCGGCAGGATGACGGCGTCGATGACGTGGATCACACCGTTGGACGTTTCAATGTCGGCAGTCACAACGGAGGCGTCGTTGACCATTACGCCATTGTCGAGGTCGATGGTGATGTCAGAGCCCTGAACCGTTGCGGCTGTCATATCGTCAGACAGGTCTGTGGACATGACCTTGCCCGGTACCACGTGATATGTCAGCACGGCGATCAGCTGGTCTTTGTTTTCGGGCTTGAGCAGCGTTTCGACGGTGCCTTCGGGCAGCGCGGCAAATGCCTCATCCGTGGGGGCGAAGACAGTGAACGGTCCTTCACTTTTGAGCGTGTCCACGAGGTCAGCGGCGCTGACTGCTGCAACGAGTGTTTCAAATGTGCCCGCGTTCACGGCGGTATCGACAATGTCCTTTTTGCCGCTGCCTGCGATGACGGCTGTGCCTGCGATGGCGGCTGCGGCGGTCAGGGTAATGAGTGTCTTGCGAAACATATGGTTTCTCCTGTCTGTTGCTACACTGTTGTCTGCCGTGTCTGGCATTGAGAGGGAAACGCAGCCAGGTGCCTTCCGGATCACCGGGGTTTTTCGCCTGGGTGATTTGACAGCAGAAAGCGGCGACCTAAGCCGCGCGATTTTCTGGTTTCAAATAACGAAAATGTCAGAATCTTTTCGGAATCCGCGGTGATCCGGGCCGATATAGATTGACGCGGACCAGAGCATGGCGGCACACAGCACCTGCAGCAAAAGGAATACCGCGATGCAGATGCCACCCGGGATGGTAATTTTCGACTGTGACGGTGTTCTGGTAGACAGCGAACCGCTGACTGATCGGGTGCTCCGGCGTTCACTTGCCCGTTATGGCCTCAATATCAGTACTGAAGAAGTGTCAGGGCTCTTTCTGGGCGGGACAATCGCGGGGGTTATGCAGAAAGCCTGTGATCTTGGTGCCGACCTGCCGGACAGCTGGGTAGACGATATATATGCAGAGATTTTTGAAGTGCTCGAGCGTGACGTCGAGATTGTGCCCGGCGCAGCGGGCGTTCTTGATGCACTCGACGCGGCCGGTATCCTTTATGCGGTTGGATCAAACGGGCCGCACCGCAAAATGGAGATCACGCTGGAACGGACCGGGCTGGCCGGGCGGCTGGCCGGGCGGGTGTGGTCGCGTGAGGATGTGCCGAACCCCAAGCCGGCGCCGGATGTCTATCTGGCCGCAGCTCAGGCAGCCGGTGTATCACCGCATCGCTGCGTGGTCGTCGAGGACAGCCCGAACGGCGCACGCGCCGGTGTTGCGGCGGGCATGTATACAGTGGGTTTCGCTGCGCAGACAGACCGCGCTGCCCTGCTTGAGGTCTGTGATGCGGTCTTTGACGCCATGCCGGAACTTCCGGCGCTGCTGGGCCTCTGACGCCATTCGTTACAGTCTGCTGTCCGGATTGTGAGGCAAATTGGTTTGGACGTGGCCCGCGCGGCCTCTACATCAATCGAAACGAGATTTGACCGGAGCACTGAATGGCTTTCCGCTGGAAGAACAGACTGACTGATAATGATGTGACAGATGAGGCGGTATACCTGAACCGCCGTCAGCTCATGGGCGCGGCTGCCGCAGGCCTTGGTCTGGCCGCCGCGGGCAACCGCGCTGCAGCCGCAGAAGACCTGGAGCCCAATTCCTGGGAAGACATCACAGAGTACAATAACTTCTACGAGTTCGGCACCGACAAGGGTGATCCGAAACGCTATGCCCATGCGCTGACCATTGACCCCTGGAGCGTGAAGATCGACGGGATGGTCGATAACCCGGGCGATTATGCTTTTGAGGACATCATGAAAGCGATGACCATCGAGGAACGGCTTTACCGTTTCCGCTGTGTCGAAGCCTGGTCAATGGTGATCCCCTGGAACGGTTTTGAACTGGCAGACATGCTGAACATGGCGGGCGTCCAAAGCGGCGCGAGATATGTCCGGTTTGAAACCCTGTATCGTCCCGAAGAGATGCACGGGCAGAAGGCCACCTGGATTGACTGGCCTTATATCGAAGGGTTGCGCCTTGATGAGGCGATGCATCCTCTGACCATTATGGCCACGGGTATTTATGGCCGTGATATCCCGAAACAGAACGGCGCCCCGCTGCGTCTGGTGGTGCCGTGGAAATACGGGTTCAAATCCATCAAGTCGATTGTGCGGATCACCCTGACGGATGAGCAACCGGTCAACACCTGGCAACAGCTCCAGCCGCGCGAGTACGGGTTCTATTCCAACGTAAACCCGGAGGTGGACCATCCCCGGTGGACCCAGGCGACAGAGCGGGTGATCGGGGGCGGGCTGTTCTCGCCGCGCATCCCGACCCTGATGTTCAACGGATATGAAGAAGAGGTGGCGTCGATGTATGCGGGCATGGATCTGACAAAGTTCTACTGACCGAAAACAACCTGATGCGTGATCCGTCCCGGCAGCAGGGTGAAAAGACCCGCCCCGACGAGCGCCAGCCAGAAAATCGATTTCATCGTCTTTGCGTGCTTGTCGATATCGCCCCGGTGCGCGGCCCGGATCGCAAGAACCAGATTGACCAGTGTATAGACGGATAACAGATGGATCGGGCTGAAGGGGCCAATCAGACGCAGGTCCCGGATCCAGAAACTGCTGAGCGCAACCGACCCAAGCAGGACAACCCAGACATAACCGGCCACCCGGTGCAGGCGCGTTCCCTTCTTTAACCAGAGTTGTGCTATTCCGATGAACAGAGCTGTCAGAGCGGCGAGCGCGTGGAGCGTGATCACTGCACCTGACTGAAAGAGTGGAGCGAGTGACATGGATCGGCCCCTTGATCAGCATAAGACGTCGCAGCAAGTGAAGCCGTCGTGGCGGGACACTGTCAACGGCTTTGCCCGCCGGGTCCCGACCTGGCCTGTCTATATACTATATATGCTGCCGGTGCCCTGGCTGCTCTGGCAGGCGCAGACCGGAGGACTGGGCCGCGAGCCGATTCAGGCGCTGGAACATGAGCTGGGCGAGATTGCCCTGCAGCTGATGATCTTCAGTCTGGTGATCACACCCGTGCGCCGGCATGCGGGGATCAATCTGCTGAAGTTCCGCCGGATGTTCGGTCTGCTGGCCTTTATATATGTCACGCTGCATCTTCTTGTCTGGCTTGTGCTGGATGTGGGCATCCTGAGCCAGATCTGGAATGACATTCTCAAACGGCCCTACATTACCATTGGCATGCTGGGCTTCGTTCTGATGATCCCGCTGGCCGTTACCTCGAACAACTGGTCCGTGCGACGGCTTGGGCCAGCCTGGCGGAAGCTGCACCGGCTGACCTATGCTGCTGTGCTGCTCGGGGGGCTGCACTTTATAATGGTGCAGAAAGTCTGGGAGGCTGAACCACTGATCTACATGGGCGCGATTCTGCTTCTTCTGAGTCTGCGGCTACCCCTTAAGCGGCGTAAACCGACAGCATGACGGCCTGAGCCTGTGATTCCTGACTGTGAATCGCGCGCAGAAGGGGCCCATTGTCTGAATCGCAGCCCGACTCAGCGGAATTCGTACAGCGACTCGCCGGAAATTTTGACCATCCGGACGAATCCTCAGGTGAATCGCCGGCGATTCACTGGAATCCACCCACTGAATCGGGGTGAATTGCCCGGTGAATCGCGGACTCCTGGGGACAGGCTTGTGGATAACGCAATATATGGTGATTCAAACGCCACCTGCCGGCGCTGGTAAACGAAATAATCCTGCGGAAATCAGCGCTTCGGTGAAATATGTAATACGCAACGCTTTGTTTCAAAAGGAAAAACAAGAAAGATGCAAAAAAAATGGCGTTTCTTTAAAAAAGGGGTTGC
>NZ_CANLXG010000002.1:1207500-1225022 GCF_947495025.1 uncultured Roseobacter sp.
TGTTCCGGAATAAAGGACGCATTTAGTTACCAGCTGTGCGGCCGCGATTGACGCAAGTCTTTCTTTTTCTGGATCAAATCAAGCGCGAGAAGGGCGTTTGGTGAATGCCTTGGCAGTAAGAGGCGATGAAAGACGTGATACTCTGCGATAAGCCATGGGGAGCTGAGAATAAGCTTTGATCCATGGATTTCTGAATGGGGCAACCCACCTGATACTGTGTTATTATTGCTCTTCGGAGCAGCTAATAATGCGGTAAAACAGGTACTTATAGACTGAATACATAGGTTTATAAGAGCAAACCCGGGGAACTGAAACATCTAAGTACCCGGAGGAAAGGAAATCAATTGATACTCCCCTAGTAGCGGCGAGCGAACGGGGACCAGCCGAGCCATGAGTGTGGTCAGAATGCGTTGGAATGCGCAACCAGAGTGGGTGATAGTCCCGTATGAGAAGCATGATTGGACGTATTAAGTAGGGCGGAACACGTGAAATTCTGTCTGAAGATCGGAGGACCACCTTCGAAGGCTAAGTACTCCTTACTGACCGATAGTGAACCAGTACCGTGAGGGAAAGGTGAAAAGCACCCCGACGAGGGGAGTGAAACAGTACCTGAAACCGAACGCCTACAATCAGTCGGAGCTTGACTGGAGTTCAATTTGGATGTCATTGGAAGCTATGAGATATTTAGCTTCTGTACTGACTTTCGCACTGACAGCATCAACCGCAACAGCCGGCGATTTCGTCGTCGGACTGGGCGTTGATGATGTTTTCGACCAAACTGACACTACGACCGGCGCGGTTGTAATAGAATATCATGCTGATCCGTTTTACGACGGTGCCAAAGCTGATTATTCGTTTGCAGCAGCCGGGCAGATCGACGGAGATGGCGACATCTTCCTCGGAATTGGTGTCCACGCAGAATGGTCGATAGGGACTGGCCCCTGGTATGTAGAAGGCAGTTTTATGCCCGGCTACTACGATGCGGGGTCCGGTGGCAGCGAGCTGGGCGGCAACGTTCAGTTCAGAACACTCCTCGGGATCGGTTACAGACTGACCGATACGAGTAGTATTTCACTTGCCATCGATCACAAGTCCAATGCAGACATCGAGGATATCAACCCCGGCAGTGAAACGCTGGCGATACGATATACAATCGGTTTCTGAAACAGTCCAAATTGATCTCCAGTCTTGTGACGGCGTACCTTTTGTATAATGGGTCATCGACTTGGTCTCACGAGCAAGCTTAAGCCGTTAGGTGTAGGCGTAGCGAAAGCGAGTCTTAATAGGGCGTTGAGTTCGTGGGATCAGACCCGAAACCGAGTGATCTAGGCATGGCCAGGTTGAAGGTAAGGTAACACTTACTGGAGGACCGAACCCACATCCGTTGAAAAGGATCGGGATGAGCTGTGCCTAGGGGTGAAAGGCCAATCAAACTCGGAGATAGCTGGTTCTCTGCGAAATCTATTTAGGTAGAGCGTCATCCGAATACCCTCGGGGGTAGAGCACTGGATGGGTAATGGGGCCCCACAGGCTTACTGATCCTAACCAAACTCCGAATACCGAGGAGTACTAGATGGCAGACACACGGCGAATGCTAACGTCCGTCGTGGAGAGGGAAACAACCCTGACCTACAGCTAAGGCCCCTAATTCATGGCTAAGTGGGAAAGCAGGTGGGACGACCAAAACAACCAGGAGGTTGGCTTAGAAGCAGCCATCCTTTAAAGATAGCGTAACAGCTCACTGGTCTAAATAAGTTGTCCTGCGGCGAAGATGTAACGGGGCTCAAGCCATGAGCCGAAGCTTAGGATGCATTTATTGCATGGTAGCAGAGCGTAGTGTGACATAATTCCATGTCTCCTTGATCCCTTCGGGGAAATTGGAGACGCGGAGTTTTCTGTGAAGCCGGCGCGTGAGCGATCCGGTGGAGAGATCACTAGTGAGAATGATGACATGAGTAGCGACAAAGAGTGTGAGAGACACTCTCGCCGAAAGTCCAAGGGTTCCTGCTTAAAGCTAATCTGAGCAGGGTAAGCCGACCCCTAAGGCGAGGCCGAAAGGCGTAGTCGATGGGAACCAGGTTAATATTCCTGGGCCAGATGGAAGTGACGGATCCCGAAGGTTGTTCATCCTTATTGGATTGGATGGGCCGCTTAGGGGTTCCTGGAAATAGCTCCATCATAAGATCGTACCCTAAACCGACACAGGTGGACTGGTAGAGAATACCAAGGCGCTTGAGAGAACGATGTTGAAGGAACTCGGCAAAATACCTCCGTAAGTTCGCGAGAAGGAGGCCCAGTTTCTACGCAAGTATTGGCTGGGGGCACAAACCAGGGGGTGGCGACTGTTTATTAAAAACACAGGGCTCTGCGAAGTCGCAAGACGACGTATAGGGTCTGACGCCTGCCCGGTGCCTGAAGGTTAAAAGGAGGGGTGAGAGCTCTGAATTGAAGCCCAGGTAAACGGCGGCCGTAACTATAACGGTCCTAAGGTAGCGAAATTCCTTGTCGGGTAAGTTCCGACCTGCACGAATGGCGTAACGACTTCCCCGCTGTCTCCAACATCGACTCAGCGAAATTGAATTACCTGTCAAGATGCAGGTTTCCCGCGGTTAGACGGAAAGACCCCGTGCACCTTTACTACAACTTCACACTGGCATTAGGCCGAACATGTGCAGGATAGGTGGTGGGCTTTGAAGCGTGAACGCCAGTTTGCGTGGAGCCTCCCTTGAGATACCACCCTTGTTCTGCTTGATGTCTAACCGCGGTCCGTTATCCGGATCCGGGACCCTGTGTGGTGGGTAGTTTGACTGGGGCGGTCGCCTCCTAAAGCGTAACGGAGGCGCGCGAAGGTTGGCTCAGAGCGGTCGGAAATCGCTCGTTGAGTGCAATGGCAGAAGCCAGCCTGACTGCGAGACTGACAAGTCGAGCAGAGTCGAAAGACGGCCATAGTGATCCGGTGGTCCCAAGTGGGAGGGCCATCGCTCAACGGATAAAAGGTACGCCGGGGATAACAGGCTGATACTGCCCAAGAGTCCATATCGACGGCAGTGTTTGGCACCTCGATGTCGGCTCATCTCATCCTGGGGCTGGAGCAGGTCCCAAGGGTACGGCTGTTCGCCGTTTAAAGAGGTACGTGAGCTGGGTTTAGAACGTCGTGAGACAGTTCGGTCCCTATCTTCCGTGGGTGTAGGATACTTGAGAGGAGTTGCCCCTAGTACGAGAGGACCGGGGTGAACGATCCACTGGTGGACCTGTTGTTGCGCCAGCAGCAGTGCAGGGTAGCTATGATCGGAAAGGATAACCGCTGAAGGCATCTAAGCGGGAAGCCCCCCTCAAAACAAGGTATCCCTGAGGGCCGAGGTAGACCACCTCGTCGATAGGCCAGAGATGTAAGCACAGCAATGTGTTCAGTTGACTGGTACTAATTGCCCGATAGGCTTGATTTGATCCAGTAGAAGAGAGATTTTCTATAGGTTTCAAAAGCATACACAACACACAGTCGTACGTGACTTGGACAGAGGTTTTTCATGGTTTGGTGATCATAGCGCAAGCAAAACACCCAGCCCCATCCCGAACCTGGCAGTTAAGTGCTGTAGCGCCGATGGTACTGCGTCTTAAGGCGTGGGAGAGTAGGTCATCGCCAAACCTAGTAAAACCTCTGTTTCGTATCTCTCTTTCGATGCGCCTCATATCTGAACTGAACTGAGGCAGCGCAATTGGCGCGGGATGGAGCAGCCCGGTAGCTCGTCAGGCTCATAACCTGAAGGTCGTAGGTTCAAATCCTACTCCCGCAACCAAATATACATAAGTGTTACAATGCATTAGCGCCCTACGGGGCGCTTTTTGTTTTTGGCAATACAAGCCGTGGAAGCACTGTGGAAGCACGCGGATAAGATCGAAGCGTGTGGCGGAACCGCAACGCTCACGCCATTGGAGAAAATGCTCAGACGGCCAAATCCTGCCATTGACCTCGCAATCAACCGCTGTAGCGCAGCTTCCCCGGCGCAAACACCGGTCAATGGGGTGGCATTCCAAAGTCGCAGAGGGCGGTTGAAGGGTTAGTTAATCATGATCCACCCAACCGCAGCCTATTTCGCAGAAATATGCTAGTCTCCACGCTGATCTTTCGGAAGCCCATGCCATGACAGCTACAAGATATCTGATTCTCAGCCTGTTGGTTACTTGGATGGCCAGCTCGGCGCCTGCCCAGACTCCCGTGGAACCGCCACGATTTATTGGCAGCCGCACCACCGCGTCTTCTGTGGCCGCCAGTGTGCCATCCGATGCCCAACGCACAACTGGCCAGCAGAGCATAGTACTTCCTGATGCGCTTATCGGTGCTGCTATGCTTGAAGCCGCGCGGGAAGAGGGCCGCTATTTCATCGAAGAACGCAGATCAAAGGCGGCTGAAGCCGGGGTTGATTAAGAGGTCAGCAACGCCTCGCCTGCCACGGTCCATATCGTTCACGCGGCCACTGTTACCGTTTCTGCCGTGCGCCTTCAGACCGGGCATTCGCCACGACTGCAAAATTTGGGTAGGACGAATTCACAGACTGCGGACAAAGCTGACTTGTGCAACTGCAGCTATTGCTGATGCAGAATTGGTTCGCAGTGTAGCAACGCTATCGGCGCTGCGTAGCAAATGTCGCGAGATCGGTCGTTCACAGATGTTGGATTCGTCCACGCCTGAAACAAGCTCTCCACCTGTAGTCCTTTAATTGAATGAGTGAATGAGCGGTCGATCTTTTACCAATCCGTCTCACTCAGACCAAGTTTTTTTAGCCGCGAATAGAGCGTGGTAGGTTTGATCCTAAGCAGTGCTGCCGCACCGTCTTTCCCAGCAACCCGGCCGTTTGCTTCTTTCATACAGGCAATGATGTTGGCTCTGCGGAATTGTTCTACATCAGCTTCCGTTAGCAACGCGGCAGTCGGCATAGCACCCGGTACAACTTGACTCTGGATCTCTACTTGTAACTTGTTGGATTGCGAAACAATGGCACCGCGTTCAATCACGTTTGCGAGTTCGCGCACGTTCCCGGGCCAGTGGTAATCTTGCAGCCTGCGCATTGCGCCTTCTGTTACGATTGGCAACTTGCGCCCGAGCCGTTTGCAAGCGATGCGCAGAAGGTGTGCTGTCAGTATTGGAATGTCTTCGGGACGATCCCGCAACGGCGGACAGAAAATGGGAAATACACCAAGGTGCAGCATCAAGTCTTGTCTCAAGCGGCCCGCCTGTACCTCGCGGTCAATGTCTCGGGTCGTTGATGCGATGATGCGCAGGTCAAGGCTACGGGCACGGTCATCCCCTAAGCGGACAACCTCACGTTTCTGAAGGGCATCAAGAAGGTGCCCTTGAACTTCCCAGGGAATGTCCGCGACCTCATCAATGAACAAGGTTCCACCATGCGCCAGTTCCAGTTTGCCTGGCCGATCTTTCAGCGCACCGGCGAAAGCCCCGCGAACCTGCCCGAACAACTCGCTTTCGATATTCTCGGGATTCACGGCCCCAGCCTTAAGATGGATCATGGGGCGGCGCTTGCGGCTGCTTTCATCATGAACAGCGGACGCCACAAGAGACTTACCAACGCCGCTTTCGCCCCGGATCAGGACGTTTGTGTCCGTCGGTCCTACAAGCTCAATCTGTTTGATGATCCCCTGTATCGCCTCAGAGCGCCCGATAATGTCGTGATGAGCGCGTTCGATGTTGATAGCTTCCTGAAGGTACGCGTTTTCCTCTTCGAGCTGATCGCGGAGGGCCGCGACCTGATCCATCGCTTCGCGCAATTTCCGTTCGCTCTCCCAGCGTTCTGTTATGTCGCGAAAGATCACCACCGCGCCGACCAACTGGGTGCCGTCATAGATCGGGGTCGAGACATATTCGACGCGGATCGGTTTGCCATCCTTGCGCCAGAACACCTCGTCCTCGATCCGTTTCACCTGTTCATATCGGAAAGACTGGTAGATCGGACATTCATGTGAAGGGTAATGCTCTCCGTTCAGGTGATGGTGGTGGATCTTCGAATGGATATCATGACCGAGAAGATCCTCGTTGGTCCATCCGAGCATCTCTTGTGCGGCTCTGTTCACAAAGGTTGTCTTGCCATCAGCATTGACCCCATAAATGCCCTCGCCAGCGGCGTTGAGGATCAATTGGTTTTCACGTTCGAGATCTGCAAAGAAACTCTGCGCCCTTTGCCATTCCAGCAATCCGCCGTTGTAAAGTTTGCCTGCAGCGGTGTCGGCAGCGCGGCGTTCGAGGGTCTCAAGGTCGAGCATGTGAAGCAGCAGCAGGGGGCGTCCTTCGTCGCGAACCGACCGCCCCGTGATCTCGCTGTTAAGGGGTTTTTGTTTTGCGCTTTGCAGGGTCACTCGTCGTGTCCTTGCCCACCCCCGGTGCTCGACCTCAGTGAGGAAGACAACGAACAAATCCAGTCCATCGGCGATGAACGGGGCGAAATTGGTACCCGTTAGATCGTCTGCAAGCAGTGATTGAGCTTCTGCCGTCGTGGCCAGAATGAGATCTTGGCCAAGATCAATCAGAAGGGTCGGACCAAATGCCCCGGCAAGAAAAGAATCGTAAGGTGTGTCAGTACCGAGCATCCCGTTATGCGGAACGCAAACGCACAAAACCGCAATACGAAATTTCGTAAATTACGAATTATCGTAACCTTTTCGGCTACCGATCTTCTGCATTGCACTGAAATTAATCGAAAAATCTTTTCTTTGCTTTATTGGCGCGTGCCTTCATTTGTCGATTTCTCGCTGCCAACATGATGGAAACTGCAGAGAGGTTGTATCATGGCTGTCAAATCACTTGGAAATCCCTTTTCGTCTAAAACCGATCTGCGACACGCTGCAGATTGTAGCTGCCACACCTGCACCGCATCTACGCCAGACACCGAAGACAGCATCGACCTGTCCACATCCGAAGGCATGATGGAGCGCGCTGTTGAAAGCGCGATTGTGAGGTCGGTCTTTGGCCAAAGCGACATTGGACGCCGGTCGTTCATGGGGATGATGGGCGGATCAACGATGGCCGCCGCGCTTGCGTCAGTCTTTCCGCTGAATGAGGCGAAAGCCGCGATCCTCGATGAACTTGGACCGCCTGAGAAGACAGACCTGAACATCGGTTTCGTGCCGATCACTTGCGCCACCCCGATTATCATGGCCCAGCCTTTGGGTTTCTATGAACGCTATGGTCTAAACGCCCAGGTGATCAAAACCGCCGGGTGGGCCGTCGCCCGCGACAAGTCTCTGAACGGAGAATACGACGCGTCGCACATGTTGACGCCGATGCCTTTGGCGATGACGCTTGGGGCTGGATCTGTCGCAGAACCCTACATCATGCCTGCGGTCGAGAACATCAACGGTCAGGCTATCGTTCTGTCGAATGAACACCTTGATAAGCGCGATCCCAGCCAGTGGAAAGGCTTCACCTTCGGCGTGCCGTTCGAATATTCCATGCACAACTTCCTGCTGCGCTACTACGTGGCAGAGTTTGGGCTCGATCCCGATGTGGACATCCAGATCCGCGTTGTGCCGCCGCCCGAGATGGTCGCGAACCTGCGCGCCGGCAACCTTGACGGTTACCTATCACCGGATCCGTTCAACCAGCGTGCCGTCTATGAAGGCATCGGCTTTATCCATGTATTGACCAAGGAAATCTGGGAAGGCCACCCATGCTGCGCCTTTGCAGCGCCGCTGTCCTTCGCGACGGAATTGCCGAACACCTACGGGGCCTTGCTCAAGTCGATCATCGACGCCACGCAGTACGCCTCGGCGGCAGAGAACCGAAAAGAAATCTCGGAGGCCATTGCGCCAACAAACTACCTCAACCAGCCTGTTACGGTGATCGAGCAAGTGCTGACCGGCACCTTTGCCGATGGTTTGGGTGAAGTGCAGCGCGTTCCCGACCGGATCGATTTCGACCCCTTCCCGTGGCATTCGATGGGTGTATGGATCCTGACGCAGATGAAGCGCTGGGGGTACATCGAAGGAGACGTGGATTATCGCGGCGTGGCCGAACAGGTCTACCTGGCCGCCGACTGCAAGAAGGTCATGGAAGATCTTGGCTATGAAGCGCCGGATATTACTTACAAATCGCACACGATCATGGGAAAAACCTTCGACCCTGCGGCCCCGGAAGAATATGTTAGCAGCTTCCCAATCGGGAAAGGGTAAGCCATGGGCACCCTTTCCCTGAACCAGCGCGCGGCATTATTATCAGTTCTCATGTTGGTTGTCGGCCTCCTGATCTGGGAGGCCGCCATTCCCGCCCAGAAGGCTGCCGAGGAACTGACGGAATACGAACGCCTGACCGGGGCGGGTTCTGCCAAAGCAGGTGTGCCGCCACCCAGCCAGGTTTTTGCCAAGGCGTGGGAACAGCTCAGCAACCCATTCTATGATGCGGGTCCGAATGACAAAGGTATCGGGATTCAGATCGGATATTCGATTTATCGAGTTCTGACGGGTTACTTACTGGCCGCCTTGATCGCGATCCCCTTCGGCTTCCTGATTGGGATGAGCCAGGTGGCCTACAAGGCCTTCAACCCTTTTATTCAGGTGCTCCGCCCGATCTCGCCGCTGGCGTGGATGCCGCTTGCGCTGTTTATCATCGGTGACAGTGAGGCTTCCGCTATCTTCGTGATCTTCATTTGTTCGATTTGGCCCATGCTGATCAACACCGCCTTTGGTGTGGCTGGTGTTCGGGAAGACTGGGTCAATGTTGCGCGCACCCACGAACTTGGCCCGATCAAGACTGCTTTCACCGTGATCCTGCCCGCTGCGGCACCAACGATCCTGACAGGTATGCGGATTTCCATCGGCATCGCGTGGCTGGTGATTGTGGCGGCAGAAATGCTCGTCGGTGGGACTGGGATCGGCTACTACGTGTGGAACGAATGGAACAACCTCGATCTGACCTCCGTCGTTTTCTCGATCCTCATGATTGGTGTGGTGGGCATGCTGCTCGACGCCATGTTCGGCCTGCTGCAACGCCGTGTCACCTACGCCGAATAAAGGAATACCCATGAAACCGTATCTAAGCGTCGAAAAGCTCACTCAGCGGTTCCCGGACGGAACTGGCGGCGAGCTGACCGTGTTCGAAAACGCATCCTTCAGGGTTGAGAAAGGCGAATTCGTTGTCATCCTTGGCCACTCAGGGTGCGGCAAGTCCACGATCATGAACATCCTCGCGGGTCTTGCCGATCCGACCAGTGGTGTTGTGATCATGGACGGCCAAGAGGTCAAGGGCCCTAGCCTGGATCGCGGGGTGGTGTTCCAGAACTACTCTCTGCTGCCGTGGCTAACCACGTTGAAAAACGTGATGTTCGGCGTGAAAGCCCGGCATCCTGAATGGACAAAAAAGCAGGTCGAGGACCATGCGACAAAGTTTCTGGCGATGGTCGGGCTAGAAGGGGATGTGATCCACCGCAAGCCCAGCCAATTGTCAGGCGGAATGCGTCAACGTGTGTCGATCGCGCGGGCCTTCGCCAACCACCCCAAGCTGCTTTTGCTGGACGAACCATTTGGGGCTCTTGATGCTCTCACGCGGGGGACCATTCAGGATGAACTGCTGAACATCTGGGGGCAGATGGAGCAGACCGTCTTCATGATCACCCATGATATCGACGAGGCGATCCTGCTAGCTGACCGAATCCTTCTGATGACCAACGGACCAAAGGCCCGCGTTGCGGAAAGCGTTGAAATCACCATCCCGCGCCCACGCAACCGCACCGAAATCGTCGAGCACCCGAACTATTACGCGATCCGCAATCACTTGGTGCAGTTCTTGGGCAAACGCTCAAAAGAACTGGCCGGACAGCCAACCGAGGCAGGCCAGACTAATGCCCCCGAAACCGTTCGGATCGACCTGACGGACCCTGCAGACGACCCCGAAGACAAACGACCCGCCCTGAAAGCGGTGAATAGCTAAGACCGGAGGAGACCAACATGAAAGACCTCGCTATGACTGAGATGATGACCAAAGAAGACGTCACCGCAATGATCCTGTCCGCTAAGAAACAGGCTGGGCTTACATGGGAAGAGATCGCCGAAAAGATCGACATGTCCCCGGTCTGGACCCATTCCGCTGCCATGGGAATGAACGCCTTCCCGCCCGAAAAGGCCAAGCTGATGGTCGGTGTCATGGGCCTGCCACAAGAGGCTGAAAGCGTACTGGCGGAAAGCCCCACGAAGATTTGGGAACAAGCGGTGCCGACGGATCCCTGCATCTATCGTTTCTATGAAATTGTCGGCGTATACGGGCCGACCCTCAAGGCGCTGATCCAGGAAAAATTTGGTGACGGCATTATGTCTGCCATCGACTTTGACATGACGGTGACCCGGGTGGAGAACCCGAAGGGCGACCGCGTAAAGGTCGAGATGTCGGGCAAGTACCTTGGTTATAACTGCTGGTGATCATCAATGACCCGCATGCCTGTGCCGCCCTTTTCCTACGACGATGCGGTCAAGAAAGTCCGTATGGCAGAAGATGCGTGGAATACGCGTGATCCTGAAAAGGTGGCGCTGGCCTACACACCAGACACAAAGTGGCGCAACCGCTCTGAATTCCTGAACGGGCGGGACGCGGTGCGCGATTTTCTGATCCGCAAGTGGTCACAAGAAAACGGGTACCGGCTCATCAAGGAAATCTGGTCGCATGGCGATAACCGCATCGCCGTGCGCTTTTGTTACGAATACCACGACACGGATAACAATTGGTTCCGCGCACACGGCAACGAGAATTGGGAATTTGACGCTGAGGGCTATATGGCCGTGCGTCACGCGTCGATTAATGACGTCGCAATCGCAGAGTCGGAACGGCTGTTTCATTGGTCTCACGGACCACGGCCAGTAGATCATGCTGGATTGTCGGATCTGGGCCTGTAAAGAACCAGCCAGCTGGACAACCCGAAGATCGTCAACTTTACGGTAAATATCCGCAGCCTTTGGACGCTGACGCCAATGCGTCCCATAACCAAGTTACATATCTGTGTTTGTGGTTGGCAGCTTGGTCCGCAACTCGACCTTTCCGTCTTGAAGCTTTGTCAAACGAAAGAATAATGGCTGCCCTCTTGGCTGCCCTCTTGGCTGCACCGCAGCACTCAACATTGCTAAATTGCAAAGATCTTGTTGCTGCGTGCGCAGGCAGCGAGAAACTCGAATTCACAGGTCGGGCTCGGCGCCGACCAACGCCGCGTACGGGGCAGGCAGCCGCTTTGAGATGACGAACGGCAGGACCGTTCGCCAAGTTGGCTCAAATATCGATCCGCTCTGCAATACTCAGTGCATTTTCGAGTTCGACGCCCAAATATCGAACAGTGCTGTCGACCTTTGTGTGGCCAAGCAGCAATTGTACGGCTCGGAGATTGCCAGTTTTGCGATATATTTCCGCAGCCTTAGTTCTGCGCAACGAGTGCGTGCCGTAACCGCTCGGCTCTAGGCCAATCGCGGTCACCCAATCGCGTACAATCCGCCCGTACTGGCGCGTCGATATGTGTGGCCGGTCGTGGAAGCGGCTAGGGAACATGAAACGGCCCGCGAACATCTCAGGAGATTTGACCCAAACCAGCACAGTCTCACGTGTATTTTCTGTTAGCTCGAACTGAACAGGTCGTTTGGTCTTGCTCTGGATCACGGAAACACGTTCCCCTACCGGGTCCCCGTTTACGAGATCGGTCACCTCAAGTCTGACCAAATCACAGCCGCGCAATTTGCTGTCGATAGCGACGTTGAGCAAGGCAAGGTCTCGCAGATTGCCCGCTAGTTTTAGCCGAGCCCGGATTGCCCAGACCTGCTTCGGTAAAAGCGGCCGCTTCTGACCAATGATCCGCCCTCCGATCCTCCCTCCGTGCCCTGTCTTGAGCACCGCGCTGATGGCAAAAACATAGCATATGTTGAATGGTCGCTTTCTTCACAATCGAACCTTGCTCGACATGTGGCACTTGCGGCAATCTTCTTGCTGCGTGCGCACGCAGCAAGAAAACTGAATTCACAAGATGGGCTCAGAGCGGACATTGACGTCAAACCACACTGACAGCTCCTTTTTTTTGTCCGTGAACGTCTGCCATGTGGACAGAACGGGCTTTCGGCGAACTCGCCCCGATGGCCGCTCTCATTTATTTACGCCAACTGAAACCGCCATCTTTTCCGGGCAAAAAGGGTTAGACATCATAAAAACGTTAAGAGCTATTTGCCTGGCATTCAGAGCAATCAGAATTCGTCCCAACCGTCGTGGCTCGCAAGTCCACCGCCACCTGCGACGGCACCTTTGGACTGTTGTGAAGCTGGGGCTGGTCTCTCCATTTTGACAACTTTAGCTTCTTTGCCTGTCCGGAATCTTGCCGTCGATTGCTTCAAATTGTCAGCCTCGGATGCGAGCAGGGCGCTTGCAGCCGTGACTTCCTCAAATGAAGCAGCCTGTTTCTGTGTGTTTTGGTCAATTTGACTTACAGCGGTTGTAATTTCGCCGATGCCATTCACCTGTTCTGATATCGCGGTGGATATCTCCTCAACCCCTTTCGAGATGCTGACAACGCTATCAGCGATGGCTTCCAGCGAAGACTTTGCGTCGGAGACTTTTTCAACACCTTCAGAAACCGCTGCATCACTTTTTGTGATCACGGCTGCTATTTCCTTCGAAGCTTCGGCTGCTCTTTGGGCAAGTTGCCGAACTTCGGAGGCGACAACAGAGAAGCCACGGCCAGCCTCTCCCGCACGCGCCGCTTCGACGCCAGCATTCAAGGCAAGCAGATTAATCTGAAAAGCAATGTCGTCGATCACACCGACCACACGGGTGATCTCTTTTGAAGCGTCAGCGATACTTGCCATTGAGGCAGCGGCATCAACTGCAACTTTTTCGCTGGACTGGGCCGTGTCACGGGCTGTCTGTGCGTTTTTGCTTGCGTCTGCGACGCTCCCGCTGACCTGCTTGATACTTGCAGAAAGTTCCTCGAGAGCCGCTGACGTCTCTTCCAGAGAAGCTGCATTTTGTTCAGCTTGTTTTGAGAGTGCTTCGGAAGTATCGCGCAACTCAACCGACGATGAAACAAGAGTGTTGCCGCTGCCCGAAATATCAACGATGAGAGACTTGAGCCCGTCCATCATATTGTTGACATTCGTCTGTAGATTACCGAACGCCCCTCGAAAGTCGCCGTCCATAGGCTTCGTCAGATCCCCACGGGCAACACGTTCCAACGCTTCACCTGTTGTGGACAGACCCCGATCGACGGCACCCAACAATCGGTTGATGTTCTCTGCAAGCTCGTTGAGGATCCGATCAGAGAATTTCGCATCCACTCGTTTGGAAAAATGACCGTCGATAGCGGCTTCCACAACGGTGCCGAAAGACTTCCCAAGGTCGATCATCATGGCTTCCCGCACTTCGGCTGCCTTGCGATCGGCCTCTTCTTTTTCCTTCGCCATTTCGACTTCACGTTGCGCAGCAGTCTCTGCCTCTTGTCTGGCTGATTCAGCTTCTTCCTGTGCGTCTTGAGCTTGATGACGTGCTTGGTCAGATAGTTTCAAGCTCTCCTCTAATTCACCTGCCTTGACCTGCATCTCTTTATTGAGCAGTTGCAACTGAACGACCGTTAAGACGAGAGCTGCGGTTTCCAGAACGACAATCACGGCATGAAATGTGGTGCGTCCGATGTTTTCAAGAAACCCGCCTGACGGATAGATTAAGGATGGCATCAGCATCGTCATAGAAATATGATGAACCGCTATGATTGCAGCGGCGGTCAACACGGCTGGGACGCTGCGCAAGATCACCAAGATTGCAAGCAGAGCAAAGTACAGCATGTGGGTATCAATCTGCCAGGGATGCCCCTGAAATACCTGGGTAAACGCAATGGCCTGGCCGATCAAAGCGACACCTGCGCCGACCGCCAGTAGCTTGGGCTGGCTCCGTGCCATCATCAGTCCCAGACCGAGAAAAGCCCCCGAAATAACGGCTGTCATCAACAGGCTTCCACCAATAACGAATGCGGTGAGCATCGAACATGGAATGAGTGAGGCGGCAATAATAAAGACGATACGGGCTGGCGCTGACAGTACTGATGCAAACATGAGAGTTAGGCCCTCGGAACTTGGTTGATTTTTGGGACTTCGACACCACAGAGCGCTGCCAGTGCACTGGCAGGTATCATTATGTAGCCAGACGCCTGGAGCTGATCGTGTGCCGTCTGGGATGCAAGGATCATCCGTGCCAGCGGAGGGCGAATTGGCCCGAGCTCGTGAGCTCCAGACGATGACATGTCCCTTGTTAGACCCGCTGATGATCCGAACTCGAAAACCAGATAAACACCTGCATTGTCTGGCAGACCCGACTGGGACGCGACAACGGACACTGGCCCAATGGCAAGCGTAAACACGAAGACACTAATTATCCAAAGCGCAGGTTTGATCATTCGTGAGCGGATACCGAAAATGTTTTTCGCTTCGGTTAATTCGCGAGAGATCTCAGCAAGATAAAGCGGGTAAAATTTTCTGATTTTCTTTGCAGGCAAGGAAAGGTCCTGAAGGGCTTTTCGACGTGCGAAGGATACTGTTCTTGCGGGAAATCGCTTTGTTTCGTTTGTAAGTGCAGACATTTCCTTTATTCGCGGGTGCAAATGTACTGGCAGTGTGTTGCCGTTTTCTAAAGGGTATGCAAACCAAAGATACCCTTGGCGGATTAACAACGGACATTGGTTCAGTGTGCAGCATTTGGTGATGAGGGCTCGCTGCCTACCTTAGAGGCGGCGCAGCATGAGCGGGCGCGCGTCTCGATCTAACTGGCGAGGGCGGCCCTGAGCTGACTCTGAGCTTGGAAGTCAAGTCCTGCATCAGCAGCCCGCTTTGCTGACCTTCGCTGCAATCGCTCAGTCATATCTGGCATGAACGATGGGACTGCTGACAAAGGGTCGTTCAATACCGTTTGATGCATGCTGACTTTGGATCTTTTTGAAAGCATCAGGGTATTCGGGTGCCTAAAGTCCTCTAGCGCTCCGCTGGCGTTGTCCCAGCCTTGCAGGGTTCAAAGCGATTAGGAACTTTTAAGCGATTTTAAGGATCGTTTTCAGGACGTTTAATCGACGCTTCGGCACGTTGAATTCAACGAAACGTTTATGGCCAACCCCGGAGCAAATACCATGACAACCTTCAACACTAACACCGATCTCAACGCCCGCGGCCACCAGATGCAGAAGGCCCGCGATACTACTGAGACACAGGTCTGGCGGCTGATCGACATGCTGCGCTCGCTTTTGGCACGTACCGCTGCCGATGGTGAGAAGGAGATAGCCAAAACCACCCGCCGTGAGGCGCACCGCCGAAACGTCGATAATCTGCTACGCTGAGCGGACACCTGGCCGTTGCTCGAGCCACTTCTCGGCAACGCACGTGTAAGATAGGCACCACCCGGCTTCTGTAAACCTTACCCTTCCGGCACGCCGGCCTCGCGCATTGCCTTTTCGAACATACGTAGGAAGGGCGGGTATTTGAATGGCGTGGTCTCAAGATTGTACCGCACGCTGTAATGCGGCATGATCGCAAGGAGTTCCGTTGCCATCCGTTTGGCGTCATCGGTGCGGCCAAGAAGCCAATAGGTATGGAGCAGGATGTGGAGGGTCGAGCCGTAGGTAGGCGCTTCGTGATAGGATTGCTCGAGAAACTCGACGACTTCCTCGACCCGCCCCAGGCCGATCAGTATCGGCCCCAAAGCGCTGCGGACAAAGCCGGTGTTCGGGTCGAGAGGATTGAGCCGCAGAGCACGTTCGATGTCCTGTAAAGCGGTTTCAAATTCGCCGACATAGGCGTGGAGCCATCCCGACGAGCCGAGAATCGACACAGAATTTGGGTTCAGCGCCTTGGCTTTGCGTATTGCGACGAAGCCCTGTTCGGCGCTTTTGTCGAGATAGGCGACGCCGTGGCCCGCATGGTTCAGAACCATCGAGTCTGTCGTGCCGCTGTCGAGAAGCGCGTAAGCATCAGGCAGGATATGGGCGGCATCGGCAGCGGTAATGTATCGCCCGCCCGCGGCCATCGTGTAGGCCCAAACGCGGAGCGCGCGCGCATAGGCATAGCCCGGGTCGCGGGCCACGGCCTCATCCAATAGGGCGAAAGCGCGTTTGAAGTCCTCGGGCTTGGCGGTGAAGAGCAGCATTGGCTCGACTTGCAGGCACAGATCATAGGCGCGCAGGTCTTGTTGCGGTTTTTCGCGGCTGCGGATGGCTTCGGCCGCGCGTAAGGTCGGCTCAATGGCGGCGGCAACGCTTTCGGTCAGACGATCCTGCAGATCGAAGATATCGTCGAGCGCGTCGGTAAACCGCTCTGACCAGATCGACCGGCCTGTCGCAGCCTCGACCAGTTGTACCGAAATGCGCAGTGTCTCGCCTGCCTGCTGGATCGAGCCCTCAAGCACATACCGCACCCCCAATTCGCGGCCGACATCCGACAGCTGCACCGCACGACCCTTGTACGTAAAGCTCGACGTAGCAGCGATTGTGAAGAGGCCGGAGATCCTGGTGAGCGCGCCGATCAATTCCGTCACGATGCCGTCCACGAGGTAGTCCTGCTCGGGTCGTCCGGTGAGGTTGGCGAAGGGCAGGACGGCGAGCGACGGCGTGTCTGGCACCTCCGGGCCGGTTACGGTCGCGGACGGGGTCGCGCCAATGACGAGCTTGTATCCCACGCCCGGCACTGCCGCGATGGCCTTAGCGCCAAGCGCTTTCCTGAGCGTGCTGATCTGGACCGAGAGGTTGCCCTCCTCCACCGCCAGACCGCCCCACACGTTTTCTAGAAGCTCCGCCTTTGATACAACCCGGTCGCGATTTGCATCCAGATGGGCCAGAACGTCGAACGCGCGCGCTCCAATCGCCACCAAATCTCCATTGATCCTTAGATCACGGGCCTCACGGTCGATATCGAGCAAAGGGATTAACGGCAATTTTAACTCCTGTAGCCGTCTGAAGAGTTGCGATATTTGGAGGCCTACCTCAGCGCAGTAATCACATAAGCCTATACCGTTTTTGACGAACCCGTGTGAAATTCTTTCGTTAGATGTGTAAAGCAACAATGCCATCGGGCTCCGTCCTAAATGCCTTTCGATGCATACGCCTTCTCTATGCTGTTGGCAAAAATCAACTGCATTCCCAAATCGGATTTCCTAGCTTGAGATGTTGCTGCGCCGGTGACGACTGTCCACTGTTTCTTCTGCGTAGCAGCGGTCAGGACCGGAGGAGTTTATTCTGCATTTGCGAGCGGCCTCGACCGGGTTACGTCCGGAAAGGCGCGAAGCTGCCGTCAGACGCTGTGCAGTATTCTAGGTTGGAAATACTGCAGCGACTGCCAGTTTCGGCCCAAAGGCGACATCCGACCGCTGACACCAATGCTGCAGTCGCAGCCCGCATAGCCGACCTTCGCTGCGGCTGCTCTATTTCAGTCATGGCAGAGGTCGGGAGTGCGGACGGAGCTGCCGATCACTGACAAAAACGAACGCCCGCTTTGGCGGATGGGCGCCTGAACCTAGGATGCGCGTG
>NZ_CANLXG010000003.1 GCF_947495025.1 uncultured Roseobacter sp.
GTCTCTGGGCCCTAGTCTGCCACCCCCCCCCCCCCCGTCCTCCGGCGCGGTGTGTGTTCGGCGGGGGGGGGGCCCCCCCCCCCCCCCCCCCCCCGCGGCCCCCCCCCCCCCCGCCCCCCGACCCCTCATGCAGCAATGAACTCGTTCCATTTGCGGACCATGTACTGATTTTCATCCATAACCGCGTTCCAGCAGGCCACAGCACCCATACGGTCATAGAACGATCCGCCATCGCGCACCGCACCAGCCTTCTCCATCACGTCGCCGAAGGGGTTGGTGATGTCGCCCTGGGCTGCCTTGCCTTCGAACCAGAAGCCCCATTCGTCCTCAGACATGAAGTTTTTCGAGGTTTCCGGCACGGCGGAATAATATCCCTGACGCATCAGGAAACCGCCAACCCATCCGCTGAGATACCAGTTGATGTATTCATAGGCCGCATCCAGCTCGATGCCCGACAGCGACGCGGAAAGGCCGATACCGCCGCCCCAGGAACGATAGCCCTCTTCAAGAGGCTGATAGACACAGGGAATGCCCTGGCTGCGCACCGCGGTGATCGCCGGTGACCACATGGACTGGATCACGACCTCGCCCGAGGCCATCAGGTTCACGCTCTCGTCAAAAGACTTCCAGAAGGCGCGGAACTGCCCCGCTTTCTTGGCCTCGGTAAAGATGCCCAGTGTCAGGTCGATCTCTTCTTTGGTCATGTTGCCCTTGTCGGGGTATTTGTATTCACCCATGGATTCCACGACCATCGCCATGTCCATGATCCCGATGGACGAGATGTCCAGAATTGACGCCTTGCCTTTGAACTCCGGGTTCAGCAGTTCTGACCAGTTGCTGATCGGCCGGCCGATCAGGTCTGGCCGGATGCCCAGCGTGTCGGCATTGTAGATCGTCGGGATCAGGGTCATCCAGCCGGATTCCTCCTGAACAAAATCCCGGCCATTGGGGCCGGATGTAAACCCGACCGTGTGCGGCGCAGTCCCCTGGGCAATCACGCTTTCCGGTGTCAGCTTGCCCGACCGGAATGTCCCGACGATTTTGTCGTAGTTGGCAATTCTGGACGTATCCATTGCCTGCAGATTGCCTGTCGGCCAGACCTTTTTGCAGATCCAGTATTCAATATCGGCGATATCAAAACTGTCCGGCTGTGTGGCCGCGCGCTGGGTCACACTGTCTGAATCCAGTGCCGTCATCTCGAGTGTGAAACCAAGGTCTTCCTTGACCTTCGTCGCCACTTCATTGAGGTTGGACACCCCGGTGCCAAACTGGCGCAGCGTCACATCTTTTATGGCCTGTCCCCATACCATTGGAGCCGGAAGCGCGGCGGCCGCCACCGCCGCGCCACCCGTCTTCAGCACAGACCGGCGCGAATAGCGAATTTTTGGAATTGTCGTCATATCATTTCCCTGTTTTTTCAGTTTTCATCATGCAGTCAGGGCATGTGCGGCCTGACTGTCCCAGTTGAGGCCAACGGCCTCGCCCAGATCCTTCGGATTGCCGAAGAAATCCCCGTCCGGCAGCAGCGCTGTCACCTCCTGATCGCCCGCAACCGCGGCGGTCAGGGCGACATGTGTGCCCTGGTATTCAATGTTCACGATCCGACCGGGCAGCTGTGCACCATCGGGCGGGCCAAGACGCAGCGCATCGGAACGCACCGCAAAGTTGCCTTCCGCCAGAGAGATCACGTTGTGTGAGCCCAGAAACCGCGCGACAAACGCCGTGCGCGGTGCTTCAAAAACAGTTCGCGTCGGCCCGGCCTGCTCGATAAAGGCGTTGTTCATCACGACGATCTCATCGGCGAGTGCCAGTGCTTCGTCCTGTCCGTGGGTGACGTGAATGAATGTAATGCCCAGCTCGCGTTGCAGACGCCGGAGTTCCGCCCGCATGCGCACCCTTAAAAACGGATCGAGAGCCGACAGCGGCTCGTCCAGCAGCAGCACCTGCGGCTTGGTGATCAGCGCCCGGGCCAGCGCCACACGCTGTTGCTGACCACCGGACAGCTGCGCTGGCAGCCGGTCGGCAAACCCGGTCATATCAACCAGTTCCAGCATCTCTGACGCTTTTTTGCGGCGCTCTGCCGCATCCCGGCCCTGCATCCGCAGGCTGAACGCCACGTTATCGGCCACGCTCAGATGCGGAAAGAGAGCATAGTTCTGGAACATCATCGCCGTGCCCCGCCGGGCCGGTTGCAGGTGGGAAATATCCCGGCCGCCAAGCAGCACAGCGCCGTCCGATACCACCTCATGGCCCGCCACCATCCGCAGTGTCGAGGATTTGCCACAGCCCGACGGCCCCAGAAGACAGGCATATGTACCGGCCTCAAAATGATAGCTGATGGCATCCACCGCGACGGTATCGCCATAGCGCTTTGTCAGACTGACAAATTCAAGATCCAGATCATGGCCCATAAATGCCCCCGTTTGGCGTTGCACCAGACTGGGCGCGATGCGCTGAAACGCTCAAAGGTTTTCCCGCGTGATCCCGCGCCCTGACCGTTCAACGCCCTTAAAAGGGCAGATTCCATCAATGTTGTTCAAAAAAGAGGCGTAAATTGTATACGATCTGAGAAATCTGCGCTCCCGATCTTGTGAGTCGTTTGTTGCTCTGGCAACCAGATCACGAGGGAGATCACAGATGGCACAGCCTGCCCCGCACCAGGTGACTTCGGCTGAAGACATTGTGCTTGAGCTGACGGAAGCTGTGCACGAGCACCGCGTCAGCCCCGGCATGAAGCTGCGCGAGGACGAGGTCGGCGATATCTTTGGTGTGAGCCGCACTGTGGTGCGGCAGGCCCTGAGATCAATGGCTCATACCGGACTTGTGTCGATCGAACGCAACCGGGGCGCCTTTGTCGCGCGGCCTTCGGTCCGGGAGGCCCGCGAGGTATTCGAGGCCCGCGCGCTGCTGGAACCCAAAACAGCCCGCGCCGCGGCAGAACGTGCAGGACCGCGTGACATCCTGCTGCTCGAAGAACACATCCGACAGGAGCATGCCGCCCTGGCCCGGGACGAAGCAGGCCCAGCCCTCAAGCTCTCCGGCGAATTTCACTGTGAAATCGCGCGGATCGCCGATCAGCACACGATTGAAACCTTCATCCGCCAGCTTATCTCGCAGTCCTCTCTGGTCATCGCCCTCTACTGGCGGCGCCGGAATGCACTGTGCGAAAGTCACGCCCATCATGCGCTTCTGGATGCATTCCGGAGCCAGGATGGCGACAGCGCCGAGGAACTGATGAAGGGGCATCTGCTCGATCTCGTGTCACAGCTCGACCTGCGCGATCAGCAGGCAGACACGACATCCCTGCGCGAGGCACTGCTGAAATGATCATCTACCGCAGCGCGGAACCCAGCGAAATCAACCACGTACTCCGATGGGCCGCAGCCGAAGGATGGAATCCGGGCCTTGAGGATGCCGCAGCCTTTTTCGAGGCGGATCCGGACGGGTTCTTTCTGGCCGTCGACGACAATACCCCGGTCGCCGCCATTTCAGTGGTCAATCACAATCCCGGGTTCGCCTTTCTTGGTCTCTACATCGTGCTGCCGGATTATCGCGGACGCGGGATCGGCTATGCACTCTGGCAGCATGCGCTGGATCACGCAGGCGACCGAACGGTCGGGCTTGACGGCGTGCCGGAGCAGCAGGCCAGTTATGCCGCGTCCGGCTTCAGGCACGCTGGTGGAACCACGCGTTTTGAAGGCAAGGTGGCGGCGTCAGCTGATGAGACCCTGCGCCTTGCGACGTCCACGGACATTCCGTCCCTGATCGCCATGGAAGCAGAGGCGTCCGGAACCGCCAAACCGGCCTACCTGTCGGCATGGTTCACGCAGACCAATACCCGCAGAACCATCGTGGCCGGGACACCTGGCGCCGTTACGGCGGCCTGTACGGTCCGGTTATGCGGAAACGGTGCAAAAATCGGCCCGCTGACAGCACCCGACAGGCAAACCGCTGCCCGTCTGATCGCGCATGCAGCCCAGATGACCAGTGGACCGGTCATTCTGGATGTCCCTCAGTCATCTGAGACGCTGACGGATCTCTGCCTGTCGCTGGGCATGCAGGCCGGGTTTCACACTGCCCGCATGTACCGGGGCCCGTTTTCGGCACCACCCGCAGGTATTTTTGCTGTGACATCTCTGGAACTGGGCTGAGCCTTTCCCGCGCGTTCAGTAGAGACGGCCCGTTTCATTGTACGCCATCCGGGCTTCGATATCCTCGAGCGGCATGTCCATGTCACCGTGGTCTTTCAGCGCCTGTGAATAGCTGGGCAGCCCCTCAACCGGCCCCCATTTGTCCGGCTGCCACATCGCGCTCCGGATCATTGACTTGCCGCAGTGGAAAAACGCCTCCTCCACACGCACCAGCAGTACCAGGTCCGGGCGATGTCCGTTGAGCGTGGTCAGATCAAGCAGCGCATCGTCGCGTACCAGTTCGGCTGCTCCATTGATCCGCACAACTTCCTTGCGCCTAGGCACGACCAGCATCATGCCGACCCGCGGGACCTCCAGCACATTCCGGAACGTATCGGCGCGGTTATTTCCGATCCGGTCCGGTACCGCGATGGTCTTTTCGTCGATGACTTTGATAAAACCCGCCGGGTCGCCTTTGGGAGACACATCCATCTGTCCCGCGGCATTGCAGCTGGCGATGGTGCAAAAAGTCGTGCGGGCAATCCATGCCGCACAGTGCTCGTCGATGTGATCGATGAATTTGTTGACCTGGCTGGGATGCAGCGGGTCCAGCATCCCTTCCAGTTCCGCGACCGTCGTGACAGGTTTTTCTGCCCTGTACATCCCAAATCTCCCAATACCTGAACCTGTCCGGCAACAGAATAATCGCATGCGCCAGGCGTCAGGCACAGCCTTTTATGGCGAAAGAGCGCCGAATGTGCTACTCTTGCTTGTGGGCAATTTCCGCCCGCACTTTTTACGATCAGATTTTTTATTGGAGTTTTATTATGGCACATGGTTCCAGGCATTTTGATATTCTTGCCCCCAGGTCCCCGTTTTATCACGGACCGTTTGGCAGACTGTTTCCTGATCTCGACCCCTGGCACAGCCCCGGCACGTCGGATTCTGACGCGGCTTTGCTGGATATCGCCAACAACCTGATGATTGAGCTGCCGGGTGAGTTGCCGGCAGACATCGCTGCAGATCAGTCCAAAATTGACCAGCTGGAGGCAGAGTTCAGCTCGGACATTCCGGCGGGCTACACATACTTCGGACAGTTCGTCGATCACGACATAACATTCGATCCGGCCTCATCGCTGATGCGCCGGAATGATCCCAACGGGCTGCGCAATTTCCGCACCCCGCGGCTGGATCTTGACAATGTCTATGGCGCCGGTCCGGATGATCAGCCCTATCTCTATGATCCTGACGACAAAGCAAAACTGGCCATTGGCGAAGTGGAGGGCCGCCCCGATCTGCCTGATTTGCCACGGTTTCGCGGACGTGCGCTGATCGGCGACATGCGCAATGACGAAAACGCGATGGTCAGCCAGCTGCAGCTGGCATTCCTGCTGGCGCACAATACGCTGGTGGACCGGGCGCGTGCGGATGACCCCGGCGCGTCGACCTCCGTGGTCTTTGAGCGGGCACGCAAGACCCTGCGCTGGCTCTATCAGCACATCGTCTGGAATGATTTCATTCCGCGGATCGCAACCGACACAATGTATGACTGCGCCATGAAGCTGGAAAAAACCTGCGACGGCCGGCGTCGGTGGATCTGTCAGCTGGACGATGTCTACAGCTGGAAGCACCAGCCTTTCATGCCCGTAGAGTTCTCGGTCGCTGCCTACCGGTTCGGACATTCGATGGTGCGGAACGGCTACCAGACCAATAATCCCGAACGTGGATTTGGGGAATTTGCGCCGATCTTTGATAACACCGGTGGCGGCGATCCGGACGATCTGCGCGGATTCCGGCCGATGAAGCCGGACAACTGCATCCAGTGGGACTGGTTCCTGCAGATGGAAAGCTCGGCACCCGGTCTGTTCCCGCAGATGGCGCGGAAAATCGATACGAAACTGGCCAATGCGCTGGCCTTCCTCTTTGAGGCAGCGCCGGGTGATGCGAACAACGTGCTCGCCTTCCGCAACCTCAAGCGCGGTGTGACCTTTGATCTGCCGTCCGGCACTGCTGTGGCCCGCAAGTTCTGCGTTGATCCCATCGCTCTGGGGCCGGATGAGCCGGATGCGCTGTGGTATTACATCCTGCGCGAAGCCGAAGAGAGTGGCGGCAATTCACTGGGCCATGTCGGCTCGGTTATTGTCTGTTCTGTTTTTGCGGGCCTGCTCAAAGGTGATCCGCTGAGCTGGGTCTCGACCGAGCCCTGCTGGACACCTGAAAAAGACCCACTGCTGAGCGGAGGCGTGGACAATGTCGATGATCCGTCCTGGACACTGGCCTCGGTGATCCGGCTGGCCGGTCTCAGGGCCAACGGCATCGGCTTTGCCTGATCTGTAAAAACCTGACCGGGGGTCCATTCAGCCCCCGGTCGCTCCGCCGTGCGGACCCTGGTCTGGCAGTTCGTGTCTGTCACCTGCAGTTGATGGAGACGACACCACCAGAAACCGCAGGGCGGTACCGCCGGTGTTGCGGGCCCTGTGCGCCACGCCGGGCGGGACCTCTGTGCCCTGCCCGACTGTGAGTTCCAGCGCCCTGCCCTGCGCCTCTATCGTCAGACAACCCTGCAGCACATAAAAGAACTGACGCGCCACGCAGTGGCTGTGCAGGGTTTCCGCAGCCCCCGGCGGCATCTGCTCTTCTTTGACGGACAGCCCGGGCTGATCCACCAGCGGCCAGGCATCACAGACCGACTGCCATTTATGGTGGGGGGCATTCTGGGTGCTGATCACGTCCATACATGTCTCTCCGGGCTCTGATCCAGATGGCCGCAGAGCGCGTGCGCCGTCAACCACCGGATGCGCATTTTGCCTTTGACCCGCCTGTGGACCTGGGCCACAACGGGGCATGGCAAAATCCCCCTCATTCTCCTGCAACGCCTGTGGCAATGTGACGACCAAATGGGCTGGTCGTTGTGAGGCCTGTGGCGAATGGAACACCATCTCCGAAGACGCAGGCATTTCCAGAGGGCCGGCGAAATCACTGGGCGGCAAACGCGGCGCGGCGATTACCCTGACAGATCTGTCGACCGAAGAAGCGCCCCCGCCCCGGACCAATTCCGGGATCGCCGAGCTGGACCGTGTTCTGGGCGGCGGCCTCGTTGCTGCTTCGGCCATTCTGGTCGGGGGCGATCCGGGCATCGGCAAATCCACGCTTTTGTTGCAGGCGGCGGCCCAGTTTGCACGACAGGGTGTGAAGACGATCTACGTCTCAGGCGAAGAGGCCTCTGCTCAGGTACGCATGCGCGCGCGCCGGCTGGGTCTCGCCGATGCGCCGGTCAAACTGGCTGCAGAGACAAACCTGCGCGATATTCTGACAACGCTGGAGACCGAGCGTCCGCAACTGGCGATCATCGATTCCATTCAGACCATGTGGGCCGACAATGTGGAATCAGCACCTGGCTCTGTCAGTCAGGTGCGTGCGGCCGCCCACGAGCTGACCAGCTTTGCCAAACGCAAAGGCATCAGCGTGGTTCTTGTGGGACATGTGACAAAAGAGGGTCAGATCGCCGGACCCCGGGTCGTCGAACATATGGTCGACACCGTGCTCTATTTTGAAGGCGAGCGCGGGCATCAGTTCCGCATTCTGCGCGCGGTCAAGAACCGCTTCGGGCCGGCAGATGAAATCGGTGTCTTTGAGATGACCGGTGGCGGTCTGGCCGAGGTCGGCAATCCTTCTGCGCTCTTTCTCAGCGAACGGGGTGAGCCCAGCCCGGGGTCGGTTGTGTTTGCCGGTGTCGAGGGAACCCGGCCCGTTCTCGTGGAGTTTCAGGCGCTTGTGGCTCCTTCGCCGCATTCGCAGGCGCGGCGCACCGTTGTCGGCTGGGACGGCGGGCGGCTGGCGATGATCCTTGCGGTGCTCGAGGCGCGATGTGGCATCCCGTTTGCCGGACTGGACGTATATCTGAACGTCGCCGGCGGCATGAAGGTCTCGGAACCCGCCGCTGATCTTGCTGTTGCGGCGGCCCTTCTGAGTGCCCGTGAAGATGCTGCGCTGCCCGCGGATACGGTGGTTTTTGGTGAAATCAGCCTCTCCGGTGCGCTCAGACCCGCCACTCAGACCGAATTAAGGTTGAAAGAGGCGCAAAAACTTGGTTTCACCGGCGCAATCGCGGCAACGGGTGGGAAATCTGTGAGTGCTGCGGGCATCGCGCTGAACACTATGTCCGATCTGACGGGATTTGTCGGTGAGATATTCGGCGCGGGCTGACGTTCGACAGAAAGGCGTAAGGGTCTATGGAAGGTTTCACACTGGTTGACGGCGCGGTGGCTCTGGTCATCCTGGTCTCTGCCCTGCTGGCATATGGCCGCGGGCTGGTACGCGAGCTGATGGCAATCGTGGGCTGGGTCGCAGCCGCTGTTCTGGGTTTTCTGTTTGCACCGCAGGTCGAACCACTGGTGCGTGAGATCCCTGTTGTGGGTGAATTTCTCGCAGACAGCTGCGAACTGTCGATCATCGGCGCCTTTGCAGCGGTTTTTGCGATTGCGCTGATCGTCGTGTCGCTTTTCACGCCGCTGTTTTCCAGTATCATCCAGCGCTCTGCCCTTGGCGGTATCGACCAGGGTCTTGGCTTTCTGTTTGGCGTGGCCCGCGGCGTGCTGCTCGTTGCGGTCGCGTTTTTCGTCTATGAAACCGTGATAACAGGCGAGAGCTATACGGTGGTTGATGAAAGCCGCTCTGCCGTTGTTTTCTCGCAGGTGGCCGAGAAAATCGAAACAGCAGAGCCGGAACAGGCACTTGGCTGGATCACCGGTCGCTACGAAGCCCTCGTCGGAAACTGCGGCCAGTAACGGGCGCAGGCGCGCCACGCGGCGACGTTAACTGTAATTTATCCCGGCTGTGAAAGGGTGCACCCGCAATCATCAGCGGAGAAACCCTGACGTGGATCTCAACCAGTTCTCAGCGTACCAGCATGTTACGGTGCCGGTTTTCGTGGTCGCGCCAGACAACAATCTGATGCCGCGCTATCTCTGGGTCAATGACGCCTGGTCGGGTGCAACGGGTATCTCTGCTGCGGATGTCGCCGGAAAGACCGAAATCCAGTTGTTCCCCGGCCGGCCGGATCAGCGTGCTTTTGACCATCACAGGGCCGCACTGACGACCGGACGCGGGTCCTTTTTTGATCTGCCGGCACCATGGCCTGGTCATTCGGGACCGGTCAGGACAACACTGACCGCAGTCTCGGCACCGGATGGCACAATTACGCATGCCGTCGGTACCTGTGTGCCCGCGCCGTCAGCAATATCAGAGGCTGCGGATGCCGCCGAAGCCCTCTCCGAAGCGGAGCAGTTCATTGCCATCGCCGCGCATGATCTGCGCACCCCGATGCGCAACATCCAGACACTCGCATCCCTGCTCAAAGACGATTTCATTGATCACGGCGATGGCAAGCACGGTCTGATCGACATGCTCGAAGAGGTCGCATCAAAGTCAGGACAGATGATCACCGATATTCTGGCCTATACGCAGGCGCTCGCAACGACACGCGACACCGCGCCAACAGACCTGAGCTGTCTGTGCGCGACATTGCGCGGCACACTTGATCCACAGGGAAAGGTCGATTTCCGCTATCCCGGTGTGACGGTGGAAAGCGACAGTACGACGCTGCAGATTGCTCTCAGAAATCTTGTGGACAACGCGATCAAGCACAATACCAGGCCGGATCTTGTGGTCACTGTAGAAGTCCGGAACACAGGCGTATCGGACATCACAGTGACCGTGACCGACAACGGAAAAGGCTTCCCCGCACCAGAGAGGCTGTTCGTCAGGTCAGCCGGGATTTCGCATGAACGCGGCTACGGGCTCATGGCAGTCCAGCGACTGCTTACCCTGCGTGGCGGACACATCTCGGCACAGAACTGCCCGGACCGGACCGGCGGCGTGATCACCTTTACGCTGCCTGGACGGATCCTGCCGGAGGACGCATCAAAGATGACAGAGGAACAGGTGCCCCGGTTGCCCAGAACGGCGGCACGCTGACCAGTCTGCAACCGGACCGTGTCGTGCCTGCGACATTCGCGATTGCATGCGGATAGTTTCGTGACACCGGAGACCGGACGCCCTACATAATGCGCCTGAGACCCACCGGATTCGGAGCTGCCCCGTTGCCCAGGACCATGCCCCCCGCCCATCCTTTTGACACATCTTTCCTGCGCGACATGGGGGATGATGACAAACTCAAAGAAGAATGCGGCATTTTCGGCGTGATCGGCGTCGCCGAGGCGGCCAATTTCGTGGCCCTCGGGCTTCACGCGCTGCAACACAGGGGGCAGGAAGCCGGCGGCATTGTCAGCCACAACGCCCAGCTTGGGTTTCAGTCCGCCAGACGCTTCGGCTATGTGCGCGACAACTTTACCAGCCAGGCGGTCATGGAAACCCTCAAGGGGCCTCTGGCGATAGGACACGTGCGGTATTCTACAGCGGGTTCCAAGGGTCAGACAGCGATCCGCGATGTTCAGCCGTTTTTTGGCGAATTTGCCATGGGTGGTGCCGCAATTGCCCATAACGGGAACATCACCAACGCAAATGCGCTGCGTCGCGAACTGATCGAACGCGGATCGATCTTTCAGAGCTCTTCTGACAGTGAATGCATCATTCATCTGATGGCCCGCTCGCTTCAGCGCACGATACCGGAACGGATGGAAGATGCGCTGCGTCGCGTCGAGGGCGCCTTCTCGGTTGTTGCAATGACGCGCACGAAACTGATCGGCGTGCGGGATCCGCTGGGCGTCCGGCCGCTGGTACTGGGCCAGGTCGGCGACGGTTGGGTTCTCAGCTCCGAAACCTGCGCGCTGGACATCATCGGTGCGGAGTTCGTGCGCGAAATCGCCCCCGGAGAAATGGTCGTCATCACCGAAAAAGGTGTTGAATCGCACTTTCCTTTCCGCCCGCAGAAACCACGCTTCTGCATTTTCGAACACGTTTATTTCTCGCGGCCCGACAGCATACTGGGCGGTCGTTCCGTTTATGAAACCCGCGAGGCAATCGGCCGGGAACTGGCCAAGGAATCACCTGTCGAGGCCGACCTTGTGTGTCCGGTTCCGGACAGCGGTACACCGGCTGCAATCGGGTACAGTCTGGAATCCGGAATTCCCTATGCCATGGGAATCATCCGCAACCAGTATATGGGCCGCACATTCATCGAGCCGACCGAGCAGATCCGCAACATGGGTGTGCGCCTGAAACTCAATGTGAACCGCGCGCTCATCGAGGGTAAGCGCGTGATCCTCGTCGACGACTCCGTCGTGCGCGGGACGACGTCGCGCAAGATCAAGGAGATGATCCTCGATGCCGGGGCCCGCGAAGTGCACTTTCGCATAGCCTCTCCCCCGACAGCCTGGCCCTGTTTTTACGGCGTGGATACCCCACAACGCGAAAAACTTCTGGCCGCGACCATGTCCGAAGATGAGATGCGCGACCATCTGCAGGTCAACAGTCTGAAATTCATCTCGCTCGACGGTCTCTACCGCGCGGTAGGCGAAGCAAGGGGCCGGGACCCGAACCAGCCACAGTACTGTGACGCCTGTTTTTCGGGAGAGTATCCGGTCAAACCCTCTGATCAGATCGAGAGCGGCTTTGAGATGAAACCGGCCGCAGAATAAGACCGGCCTGCGGACTGTGCGCTTCTGCCGCTGACCGTCCGGCATGCTTCCGCTTGACGCGGGCGCGCTTCCATTGCACGACCGGCGCATGACAAAAACAGCTCTTATCACCGGCGCGTCCCGCGGCCTCGGCGCCGCACTGGCAGAGGCGCTCTGCCCGTCACATCACATCATCGCGGTGGCGAAGACCACCGGCGCGCTCGAAGAACTGGATGACCGCATCCAGGCACGCGGCGGTTCGGCGACGCTGGCTCCGATGGATGTGACGAATGCGGACGCTATGGCTACTCTCTGCCGGGGTATATTTGACCGCTGGGGCAATCTGGACATCTGGCTGCACACGGCTGTACATGCGGCGCCCCTGGCCCCGACAGACCACATCGACAGCAAGGATTTTGCCAAATCGCTCAACGGGAACGTGACCGCTACCGCCACGCTCATCTCTTTTGTTGCGCCGTTGCTGGGCCAGACGGGCGAGGCCGTATTTTTTGACGATCCGCGCGCCGGCGAAAAGTTCTTTGGCAGTTATGGTGCCAGCAAGGCAGCGCAGATCGCTCTGGCACGGTCCTGGCAGGCTGAAACGGTCAGAACCGGTCCAAAGGTGCATATCCTGACGCCTGAACCCATGCCCACGGCGACACGCGCAAGGTTCTTTCCGGGCGAGAACAGGGAAGCGCTCAATGATGTGTACCAGCAGGCTGCGGCACTTCTGGCACAACTTCAGGTTTCTTAGACCTTTCCCGACATCAGAGCGCGGCCCGTGCTTGCTGCTCCTGCGACCCTCGCCTATCAAGGCGCAAAGGGGACTTTATGCGTATTCTCATAACCAACGACGACGGTATCAATGCACCTGGTCTCAGAGTACTGGCTCAGATCGCTGAAGATATCGCCGGTGCAGGCGGCGAAGTCTGGACGGTCGCCCCCGCTTTCGAACAATCCGGCGTTGGTCACTGCATCAGCTATACCCACCCCATGATGATCGCCGAAATGGGCCCCCGGCGTTTTGCAGCCGAAGGATCACCAGCCGATTGCGTGCTGGCCGGACTGCATGACGTGATGAAAGATTCACTGCCTGATCTGGTATTGTCCGGCGTGAACCGGGGCAATAATTCAGCCGAGAACACGTTGTACTCAGGCACGATTGGCGGCGCAATGGAAGCAGCCCTCCAGGGTGTTCCCGCGATCGCTCTTTCGCAGTATTTCGGCCCCGCCAACAACCAGACAGACGACCCGTTTGAAGCCAGTGCGGTGCATGGTGCAGAGGTGGTCCGGCGGATTCTCGCGCATACGCCTGCAGAAACATCCGGGTACCGCCTGTTCTATAATGTAAACTTTCCGCCGGTTCCGGCGTCTGGCGTCAAGGGCACCCGCCTGTCACGCCAGGGTCTGCGGGATGGCACCGTATTCTCTACCGAACCACACATGTCACCGTCCGGACGCCGGTTTCTCTGGATCCGCGGCGGTAACCAGCAGATCTCGACGGCGCCCGGAACGGATGCAGCGGACAATCTGGACGGTTACATTTCGGTTACGCCGATGCGTGCAGATCTGACAGCGCATGACGTCATGGAGGACCTAAAAGGCATCGCGACATGACCGAAGACGCCGAACGCAAAATGCAGTTCCTCTATGCGCTGCGTTCGCGCGGGGTGACGGACAAGCGTGTGCTTCAGGCAATGGAAACCATTGATCGCGGGCCGTTTATCCGCGGTATTTTCTCTGATCGTGCCTACGAAGACATGCCATTGCCCATTGCCTGCGGGCAGACGATCAGTCAGCCGTCCATCGTCGGTCTGATGACTCAGGCGCTGAAGATATCCCCGAGAGACAAGGTGCTCGAAGTGGGAACCGGTTCGGGATATCAGGCCGCCGTCCTCAGCCGGCTTGCGCGGCGTGTTTATACCGTTGATCGCTACAGCCGCCTTGTGCGCGAGGCCCGCGCCCTGTTTGACGAGATCGGCCTGACGAACATTACCGCTATCACCGCCGACGGCAGTTTCGGCCTCCCGGATCAGGCGCCGTTTGACCGTATCATCGTGACGGCTGCTGCCGAGGATCCGCCCGGTACCCTGCTGGGGCAGCTGAAAACAGGCGGCATCATGGTGGTGCCGGTGGGTCAGTCGGATGCCGTACAGCACCTGATCGTCGCCCGCAAAACAGAAGATGGCGTGGAATACGACGAATTGCGGCAGGTCCGCTTCGTCCCCTTGCTGGAAGGCTTGGGTAAGGACACATAAGCTGCTATATTGCGCGCAAGACAGCCGGGCCAACCGGCGTGTGCCACATGGCAGATTGAGGACGAACAGATGATCCGGACGATACCGCGCGGACGCGCGCACCTTGCAGTGACCACAGCGGGCGCGCTGATTTTGCTGGCCGCCTGTGACCAGCCCCTTGACTTCGATCTCAGAGGCGGTGGGTTTGGTACAGCCGAAGCTGCCAGTTCAGTTCAGACAACCAACCGGCCGGCACCGGACAGCCGCGGCGTGATTTCCTATCCCACATACCAAGTGGCCGTTGCGGAACGCGGAGACACGATCAATGACATCGCCGGGCGGCTGGGCGTGAACGCGGCCGAGCTGGCCCGCTTCAACGGCATTGATACAGCAGTTCCCCTGCGCGAAGGGGAGGTCGTTGCCCTGCCCGCCCGCGTCTCGGAACCCGCCGGTGCTGCCGGAACGGCGCAGCCGGGCGCAGTGGATATCGGCACGCTTGCCGGCGGCGCGATTGACCGAGCACCACAGAGCAGCAGCGCGGCCAGCCCTTCGGGCGTTCAGACCGCGGCCCTGCCGCCCGCCAGCGCGTCCGCGTCTGCTGACAGCGAAGAGCCGATCCGGCACAAAGTTGTGCGCGGCGAGACAGCCTTTACGATTTCCCGCCTGTATAATGTGCCCGTCAAATCGCTGGCGGAATGGAACGGCCTTGGGCCGGACTTCGCCATCCGTGAAGGTCAGTTCCTGCTGATCCCCGTCGCAAGACAGGCACCACCTGCCGCCGCTGCGGCAGCCGTAACGGAGCCGGGGACCGGAACACCAACACCGACGCCACCCAGTGCCGCCAAGCCCCTGCCCGCAGCGGAAGCACCCGTAAAAGTCGCTGAGCCCCAGGTGGATGTGGGAGAGGAAACAATTGCCAGCACCTCAGCGCGGATGGTTTTCCCGCTGGACGGTACCATCATCCGTGCATTCTCCAGGGACAAGAACCCGGGTATCGACATCAAGGCAGATCCGGGTAGCCCTGTGCTCGCGGCGGATGCTGGTGTCGTGGGATCGGTTCTCGTCGATACAGATGGTGTCCCGATTATTGTTCTCCGGCACGAACCTCAGCTTCTCACAGCTTACGTGAACGTCACGAATTATTCCGTCAAAAAAGGCGACAAAGTCTCGCGGGGGCAGCAGATCGGCACGCTGGGCGATGACAAAGACGCCTTTCTGCACTTTGAGGTTATCGAAGGTGGTCTTGAGCGCGTAGATCCCATGCTCTACCTGAAATAGGATTTCGGGTTGCATGATGCGCGAAATTTCCCCGCGATTGCCATAATTGCGATTGATCACGTCACAGGGATGCCCTGTTTCTGATGCAGAAACAGTGTGAAATCAACCGCCCCGTGGAGATCACAATGTCCGCCAGCTCATACCGCAAAACCCGTGTTTCCGCGTCTTTCACGCTGACAGATGGGCCAGGTGGTGTTTGCAAACACCTGCAGCTGACTTTGCAAAGACCGGCACAGCGCCGTCCGGCCTCGGCCGACGTCGTTCATCTGCCTCAGCGGTTCAGCTTTCCAGCGCGACGCCCTGCCGCCCGGCAAGATCGGTAAAGAACTGCCATGCCACGCGTCCGGACCGGGAGCCGCGCGTAGCCTGCCATTCGATCGCCTCAGCCCGCAGCGTTTCCTCGTCAATGGTGACACCCCAGGCATCGCAATAGCCGCGGATCATGCTGAGATACTGATCCTGATCACAGGGGTGAAAGCCCAGCCAGAGACCAAAGCGGTCAGACAGGGAAACCTTTTCCTCGACAGCTTCTGACGGGTTAATCGCGCTTCCGCGTTCGTTTTCAATCATATCCCGCGGCATCAGATGACGCCGGTTTGATGTTGCATAAAGCACAACATTGTCCGGCCTACCTTCGATCCCGCCGTCCAGCACGGCCTTGAGACTTTTGTAATGTGCATCGTCGTGCCCGAAACTCAGATCGTCGCAGAACAGAATAAAACGGTACGGCGCATCTCTGAGCAGGTTCAGCAACCGGCCGACCGAGGGCAGATCCTCGCGTTGCAGCTCAACGATCCGCAATACTTCATGCGATGCGTGAACTTTTGCATGTATCGCCTTTACAAGACTTGATTTCCCCATACCACGCGCCCCCCAGAGAAGGGCATTGTTGGCGGGTAGTCCGCGGGCAAACTGCTCCGTGTTCGCGAGCAAAGTATCGCGCGATCTGTCGACACCGATGAGCAGTTCAAGATCAACACGGGCCACCGAAGGCACTGGCTCCAGTCTGTCCGGAGAAACGTGCCAGACAAAGGCTGGCGCCGCCGAGAAATCCGGCGCAGCCAGCGGCGCGGGCGCAAGACGTTCCAGCGCTGCCGCGATACGGTCCATCGGATCATCGATCAAGATGCGTCTTCCTCGTCGTCATAATAGCCTTCGGCCCGCAGCTTTGCCTCGCGCTTGGTCTCTACCCGTTTCACAAGGAAGATCGAGACCTCATACAGGCCATAGACGACTACAAAGAGGATTACCTGCGTAATCACATCCGGAGGCGTCACGAGTGCTGCCAGCACCAGAATGGCAACGACGGCATATTTGCGCACGTTTCCAAGACCTTCAGCGCTTACAAGACCAGCCTTGCCCATCAGGGTCAGCAAAACCGGCAACTGGAAACACATCCCGAATGCGACAATGAACTTGATCGTCAGATTGAGGTATTCCTGCGCAGAGCCCTGGAAAACAACACTGAGACCCGGCGCGATGGCAGGATCACCCACAACCGCCTCGCCCTCGGCGCCAAACTGCTGAAAACCAAGAAAGAAATCGTAGGCCAGCGGTGTCACCACATAGAAGGCAAATGACGCGCCCAGCAGGAACATAACCGGGGAAGAGATCAGAAAGGGCAAAAATGCGCCTTTTTCGTTCTTGTACAGACCCGGTGCCACAAACCGCCACATCTGATGCGCGATAACAGGAAACGACAGCATCAGCCCGCCCAGCAGCGACACTTTGATCGCGACAAAAAAGCCTTCCTGCGGGCTGATAAAGATCAGATCGCAGTCCTGGCCCCGCTCGGACAGCACCGTACACAGTGGATTCGTCAGAAAATTGAAGATCGGCGTGGCGACCGTGAAACAGATGATCATGCCGATCAGAAAGGCAATCACAGACCGGATCAGCCGCGTTCGCAGCTCCGCCAGATGTTCAATCAGCGGGGCGGCGCTTTCGTCCATTTCTTCGGATGCGCTCATGTATCACTCTTCTGCTCAGGTGTTGCTGCGGCCTCGAGGGCTGCTGCCTTTTCCTGTGCCTCCTGGGCCTCGCGCATTTTGCGGTCAGCTGCCGCGCGCGCCGTTGCTGCCTGGATTTTTCTGGTCTGTTCTGCCCTCTCGGCCGACAGTTTGCCGGTCTCGGAGTCCGGATCGAATTTCCCCAGGTCGGCTGCGGCGTTTTTCACGCCGTCCATTGCCGAATTCACCGGGTTTGTCGCTGCCTTGAGGCCTTTGGCCATGTCCTTGACGCCCGCGTCGTCGGCGGCGTCATTCATCGCCCGGCTGAACTCACGGGCCATGCCCTTTGCCTTGCCCACAAACTGTCCGATGGTCCGGAACAGCACAGGCAGGTCCTTTGGTCCGATAACAATCAGAGCGACGATGCCGATAACCAGCATCTCCGTCCAGCCGAGGTCAAACATGGATCAGACCTTGTCTTTTTCGGTCTCGGGCGTGACGTCCTTGGCTTCTTCGGAGGCATGGGCAATCTCGTCCTGGCCTTCGTTGATCCCTTTCTTGAAGGATGTGATGCCCTTGCCCACTTCACCCATCAGGCTGGAAATCTTGCCGCGGCCGAAAAGCACCAGCACCACAACGGCGATCAGCAGCAGGCCCGGAAGGCCGATATTGTTCAACATTTGATCTCTCCCATAAGGTCGCGCCCTGTCCGGGCGGGTATGTCACGTCCCGGTTTAGGCAATCACGCCGACCGACAGAAGCCGGAACGGGCAATTTGACCCTGTCAGAACCCCGGTCTGGCAAAAATTTTACCCCTCGCCAAACTCAACTGACAGGTTTATGTCAGTTACACCCTGTCATGTCCACGCCGAACGCAGGACAATGAAAGGACAAATCATGCGTATATTCCCCGTTTTCCCGATTCTCATCGCCTTTGCCGCCGCCGACGCGGCCAGTGGCGGTGGCGATGGCCAGGCATCGCCGGTGGCCGAAATCGTCACCTACCGCGTAAAGCAAGGTGTCAGCACCGACGCACTGCTGGACGCCGCACGCGCGACGGAGCCATTCCTTGCGAGCACCGGCGCGGTCCTGTCGCGCAGCCTGTCACGGGATGACGATGGCCTGTGGACGGATTACATACTATGGACATCGCTGGAGGCTGCAAAGGCGACCGAAGCAAAGGCTATGGAGCGCAGCGAATTCCAGACCTTCTTTGCGATGATGGAGGAGGAAAGCACTCAGCTGCGCCACGCACGCGTGCTGATGCAGATGGACTAGGCTGCGCGGCAATGGCAGTGTCGGGCCATGCGCCGCACCGACCGCCTCTTTGACATCATCCAGATCCTGCGCGACGGCAAACTGCACCGCGCGCAGGATATTGCGGAGCGTCTGGAAGTATCGGTGCGCACAATCTACCGCGACATGGACACGCTGGTGGCCTCCGGTGTGCCTGTCGAGGGTGAGCGCGGCGTGGGGTATATGATCACCGCCGCGATCACCCTGCCCCCGCTTAATCTGACTGTGGCAGAGCTTGAGGCGCTGAACCTCGGGATGGCCATCGTCGGCGAAGCCGCTGATCCGGATCTCAGAGCCGCCGCCCTGAGCCTTGCAGAAAAGGTCGACGCCGTGCTGCCCGAGCAGGTCGTGGCAGATGCGGATGCGTGGAAATTCGCGGTCTACCCGTTTGCGGATGCCGCCCGGGGCTTTGCCCATATGCCGACACTGCGGGCGGCCATCCGCGCACGGCAAAAGCTGCGGCTGACCTACACGTCAATCGAAGGCGCCGTGACCATGCGCGTCGTGCGGCCCCTGCATATGGAATACTGGGGCCGGGTCTGGACGCTGACTGTCTGGTGCGAATTGCGGGATGCCCACAGGGTATTCCGCGTCGATCTCATTCAGACGGCAGAGGCCCTGCCAGAGCTCTTTGTCGACGAGCCCGGCAAAACGCTTGCCGACTACGTCGATACGACCTCGACCCTGTAGCCTGCTCGGGGAAAGTGAACGGCGAGGTTTCCGGCGACGTCATCGCGGCGTGCCACAGTGATCGTGTCCGCATCGGAAAAGGTTACAATGCCTGTGACGCCCTGTTCGCCCCCGTCCACATCCGGATGTACGGTGACTTCGCTGCCGGGTCGGATGCCCTGAGGATCATGGCTGTCCATACCCGACTGTTCCGCCGGCTCGAAGGATGCTGCCACCGCGATCGCCTCGTCCGGCGTCATCGGCGATACCGTACCATGTCCGATGGCTGCAACATTCCTTTCCCAGCGTTCCAGATGCGGAAACTCTGACAGGAATTCCGGCCCTTGTGTCCAGCGGCCCCGGATAAACCAGACCACGTGGAAAAACTGTGCATCGATGGCCCCTGCGGCCTCGCCCAGCAGATAGGCCCGCCCGTCTGAAAGTTGCGCGTTCAGCCAGCCCATCGGCGCGCGCATCTGAGCGGCCAGGTGTGGCAGCGCGGCATTCGCAGCTTTCAGCCCCGCGGCCCAGTCCGGCCCCAGATAAAGCCGTCCCCTGTCCGCAGCAAAGTCAGACGGCAGGTTTTCCCCCGCCGAACCCAGCACAATTTTCACCGCCAGATCAAAAAGCGCGCCATCCGTCCAGCGACTGGCTGCCCACATCATCGCGGCCTCGGTTGTGGGGAAATAGGTCGGTTCAGGGTGACGCGCCTCAAGCGCGCGGATGATGCAGGCGCTGTCGCAATAGATATCCGCGCCGATCTGCATCACCGGCGTGCGCCGGTACCCACCTGTCAGCTGCGTCAGCATGGGCTTGGGTGCCAGCCGCGGGATTTCCACGTCGCGCCACGCAAGGCCCTTGATACCGAAGGCGATGCGCGCCTTTTCGGCAACCGGCGACTGCGGGTAATTGTGCAGAATGATCTCGGGGGCGGTATCGGTCATGTCAGGGTCCTTTCAGGACTTGTTTTTCAGGGTCCAGCCGGTCTGCGGCGGCAGGAAAGCCTCGACGCTGGCCTGGGCCACAACAATCGGGTCATTTGCAACCGTGTCGACATTCAGCCCGCCGTGCACGACGCGCACTTCGGCCCGCCCACGCGGCAGAAAATTCCCGAGGGCTTTGACATCCACTGCATCCGGCTGCTGAACGCCGACGGTCACCTGAACCCGCATCTCGCTGTGCGGCAGGTCCAGCACGCCAAAAAGCGGCAGCGAGGAATGGCGAAACGCGTCCTCGATCGCCCGGCGCGCGGCCTTGGTATAGTCCTGGCCATGCAGATCATTGCCCATGCCCATCTCGATGATCACACGCTGTTCAGCCATCTGCCCGCTCCATGTCAAAGCCAACCGTCAGGGCCACGTTGGCCATAATTGTCGGGTTGCCTTCACCTTCGGGCCTTGGCGCATCAAGGCCGCCCTTATGCACGCGCACATCGGCGTCTCCATAGGGAAAGACGGCCATGATCTCTGCAACATCCACCTGATCAGGCCGCTGCACACCAATATCCACGATGATTTTCATGTCTGTTTTCTCAAAGCCGAAGAGTTCCGCCAGATTGATTGAGTTGTGCCACAGCGCGTCTTTGACGCCCCGGACTGCTGCCTGGGTGTAATCACCGCGCCGCAGCGAGGTCCCCATACCGAATTCCACCAGAAGCCGCTGCATCAGACCCTCCTCAGGCTGCAAAAACAAAACACCGGTCGCGCCGGATCGTCAGCCACATCACCGTACCGGGCTGTGGCAGGAACACGTTGGGCACGGTTGCCTTGAGCACCGAGCCGTCATGATCCATCTGAAACTCCACGAGGCTCTCATTGCCCATAAACCGCGCCCGCTGAACAATACCGCGGGCAGCAGTACCATCGCTTGCGGTTGGCAGCGGACCTGTGCCGTTGCGGTCAAAGTCGATGCGCACGTGCTGCGGACGGAACACGATGTTCACAGCGGTGCCATCGGGCACGCCCGGCGCCAGGAACCGGCCAAAGGGTGTCTGCGCCAGCGCGCCTGACACTTCGGCCCGCAGCACATTGGCGTCAGAAAAGAATGCCACAGCCGCACGGTCCACCGGACGGGTGTATACGTTGTAGGGCGCCCCCTGCTGGACGATTTTGCCATCGCGCATCAGGGCAATCTCGTCGGCCATGCGCATCGCTTCCTCAGGCTCGTGCGTGACCAGCAATACGGCGGTGTCCTCTTCTTTGAGGATTGTCAGCGTTTCGTCCCGGATACCGTCCCGCAGACGGTTATCGAGGCCGGAAAACGGTTCATCCATCAGCATAATCCGCGGCCTCGGCGCGAGCGCCCGGGCAAGCGCCACACGCTGTTGCTCTCCGCCTGACAACTGGTGGGGATACCCATCGATGAAACGCAGCAGATCCACGCGCTGCAGCAACGCCTCGACGCGGGCGCGTTTTTCGGCCTTTGTGCCGGTGCGCAGGCCAAAGGCCACATTGTCAGCCACACTGAGATGCGGAAAGAGCGCAAAGTCCTGGAACATCAGACCGATCTCGCGCCGCTCGGGTGGCACGCGGAACACTGTGTCGCAGATCAGATTGCCGTCGACATAGATCTCGCCACTGTCCTGCATCTCGACGCCCGCAATCATCCGCAGTGTCGTGGACTTGCCGCATCCCGACGGCCCCAGCAGGCAGGTGACCTGCCCCGGCATGATCCGCAGCGACACGTCATCCACCACAGCACGCCCTTCAAAGGCACGGCGCAGGTTTCTGATCTCAAGCCTCGGGGCGGGCGGGGTCAAGGGCAGGCTCCGGATATCCGACAGATTTACTCAGGCCCGGAGCTATCAGCCCTTCCGCGCGCCCGCAAGCACCGCAGCAAATCCGGTGGCCAGGACAACCACGCAGATGGCCAGCAACTGTTCGTATTTGTGTGCGTCCGGCAAAAGTGCCGCCACTGTCGGCCAGCTGCGCGCAAAGTAGGCAAAGGCACCGGCCAGGGCCGCACCATAGGCCACCAGATAGGCCCAGAGTGCAATCTGCCGGCGCAGCACCAGGCCGACGATCAGCACAGGGCTGAGAAACATCGAGGCCGTGCCTGAAACCGCGACCGCGTCGAAGAGCGTTGCATTGCCCCACAGCGTCAGCGCAAGACCCGCGGCCATGACAAGCGTCATCACCAGCCGCCCGCCGACCAGACTGCGCGCAGCAAGACCCAGTTCCTCAACGGCCAGACGCGCTGACGACGCCAGAGCAGAATCGAGCGTGCTGAGGGCAGAGACGAGAAGAGACACCATCAGCAGCAGAAACACCGGTTCAGGAAACATCCGGGCCCAGGTGCCGATCAGTTCACCTTCATAGGCCTCTCCGGCAAGGCCTGCCTGGATGCCAAAGACGCCAAATGCGACAATGCACAGCGTCGAGATCCAGAACGCATGCAGGAACGACCGGCGCGTCGTGTCCTCATCTGCCAGAAATCCACGGTCCATCATTACGGGGTCGTGCGCCGGATACGAAAAAACCTGAAGCGCGGCGACCACGAGCAGCACCCAGCCGTTCCAGCTGCCGGCAACGCCGGGGGCTGTTGCCACGGCCGCGGGCGAAAAGCCCGGACTCAGAACCAGCGCCAGAAAGGCGATCCCGAAAGCGGCGAGAAACAGCACCATCTGCACCACGTCCGTACGCAGCGCGGCCGACAGACCACCCCAGGCAGAATAGGCCAGCGCCAGCAGGGACACAGTAATGATGGCGACCGTACCGCCCCCACCGGCGACGGCGTCAAAGATCAGACCGACCACCAGCAGGTTGGCAAACACCTCGGACAGCAGACGCAGCCCGATCACCAGGTTGTAGCACCCTGTTCCGGTTTTGCCGAAACTGTCGCTCAGCCAGTCCTGCACCGACCGTGCGCCCCGGCGCCTCAGATGTCCGACGATATAACCGCCGCTCAGAAAGGACCCGTAATAGGCCGCATAGGCCAGCGTGCCTGCCATACCGTAGTAATATCCAAGGATCGCCGCATTCATCAGGGATCGCGCGAATATCCAGGTGGTCACCTGGCTCAGTACCAGCACCCACAGTCCGGGCGCATGGCCCTCGGCGTTCTGCCCGCTGAAAAAACCATCCGTGCCGACCCGCCGGGGCGCCGCGACAAGACTGAGAACGACAATGCCTGCGAGTGACAGGATCAGCACAGTTGTTTGCATGGGAGCTTTCTTTCTCAGAACCTTTGCCCTGAGCTAGCGCGCGCGGGACAGCCGCACCAGAGCGCAGCGACCGCCCTGCCAAAGATGTGATCAGCAGGTGATCAGCCCGGCGTGACAACCGTGAACGCGGCCGAAGCGCGGTCGCGGCCGTTGATCTGCAGTGTCAGATGGTGTTCGCCCGGGTGCAGGGTAAAGGTGGTGGCATTGCCTTTGAGCGGATGCTCTTTGGACAGCTCCAGCGTCTGGCCCGCCCTGATCTGGCTCTGACGCAGCTTGAAGACCTTTTCCGCGGTTTTCCCACCTGGTCGAGCAAATCGGATACGGTAATCAACCAGCACCGGCAGATCTCCGGTCGCAGAAATACGACAGGAAAAAGCAAGCCTGTCCCCGATAGCCACCACCGGCGTGTCAATGGTGACGGAGGCGTCCACCGGTGCGTCCGGGCTGTATCCCAGCAATGCCAGCGCCTCCGGATGACCGTTCTTGATCAGCGTGCGCAGCGCATGACGCGTCATCCAGGTCATTTCCCTGGCGGTTTGACGACCGGCCTTTGACCATGCGTCCAGCTGGGCGATCACTCTGTCCGGCGCAATCCGGCTGAGATCATTCAGATGATTGGCAACCGAACGGGTCACAAAACGGGTGGAATCGCCCGCCAGACGGTCCAGCAATGGCAGCGTCTGTTCCGGCGTCAGACCGACAGCCCTGGCCCATGGCAGCCGCGGGCGCGTGCCCTCACTTACCAGCCGGCGCACGTGGTAATTGTCATCCCCGGCCCAGCGGGCGAGATCCGCCAGCGTTTCTGATGGCCAGCGGATCAGAAAGTCCCGGATCCAGAATTCCATGGAAAACCGCTGTGTTGCCTCATAAAGTACCTGCATCGCGGCTTCGCGGTGCTCTTCCAGCCCGTGGCGCGCCGCCAGAATGCCCGGCACAGCATGGATAAACCGGCCGAAATCGTCATCCTTCCGTGTGGGATCAAGGCGCGGTGCCATCGAGGCATGCAACAGCGGAACCATGTCCGGAAAGTCTGCAGGCAACTGTGCTTCGGCACAGTCGGCAAGCCAGTCGAGGCGCGCCATCAGCTCCCGTTCGGGAAAGCCTGCCAGCGCATCTTCGACGAACCGCGCCCGGTCGAAACCGGGCACGCCACGGGCAAAATCACCCGCGAGCTGTTCAACCGATTCCGGATTGAACAGCTGATCCTTGAGAAGAACAGCCACAGATCAGATGGTCGCGTTCGTGGCACCACCGTCCAGCAACAGATTCTGACCTACGATAAAGCCCGCGTGCTGCGAACACAGGAACGCGCAGGTTGCACCAAATTCGTGACGGGTGCCGTAACGCCCTGCCGGAATGGTGGCCGCGCGGTTGGCGCGGGCTTCTTCCAGGGTGATGCCCTGCGCCTTGACCACGCCGCCATCCAGCGCATCTGCGCGGTCGGTCGCGTGAATGCCCGGCAGCAGGTTGTTGATCGTCACACCCCTGCCCGCGACCTGGCGGCTGGTACCCGCGACATAGCCGGTCAGACCAGCACGTGCGGAATTCGAAAGCCCCAGCACCGGGATCGGCGCCTTGACCGACTGAGAGGTGATATTGACCACACGGCCCCAGCCACGGTCCATCATGCCAGGCACCAGCCCTTTGATCAGCGCAATTGGCGCCAGCATGTTCGCATCCAGCGCTTTGATAAAGTCTTCGCGGTCCCAGTCGTGCCACATGCCGGGCGGCGGTCCGCCTGCGTTGTTGACCAGAATATCCGCATCCCCTGCCGCCTCCAGAAGCGCGGCCTGCCCGTCTGCGGTGGACACATCTGCTGCAACCGTCGTGACACTGACGCCGTGTTCGGAACGGATCGCCTCGGCTGCTGCATCCAGCGCTTCCGCACCGCGCGCGTTCATCACCAGATCGACGCCTGCCGCTGCAAGTGCTTCTGCACATCCCAGCCCCAGACCTTTGGACGAAGCGCAGACGACCGCGCGTTTCCCTTTGATTCCCAGATCCATGCCTTGCTCCCTTTTGTTCGTCTGCTCTGCCTATCACCACCAGACCGCCTGTGACCAGAAAAACGCGCGCGCCTGCTGCCACCGTCCGACAGGACCGGTCACCCTGGCAGGATGCGGCCGCGGATCGGGCATCAGCGCTTGCTCTGCCGCGCGGAAACGGCCATGCAGGCGCATTATCCCTGCAGAAAGGCCAGACAGAATGATAGAACGTATCGATACCGGCATCCGCTCGTCCAAAATCGTAAAGTACCTGGGCGTTGCCTATATCACCGGTCAGGTCGGTGAAGGTGCCACGATCCAGGAGCAGACAACGGAATGTCTGCGCCGCCTTGACGAGTTGCTGGTGAACGCTGGCTCTTCCCGGGAGAAAATGCTGCGCGCGACAATCTGGCTGGCCGACATGGACGATTTTGCCGGCCTGAATGAAGTCTGGAACGCCTGGGTCCCCGAAGGCCATGCCCCTGCGCGCGCCTGCGGTGAGGCAAAGCTGGCGCGGCCCGAGTTAAAGGTCGAAATCATCGTGGACGCCGCATACGACTGAACGGCCCATTTTGAAATGGCGGCGGCATCAGCCACGGTGCCGCTGTCGCAGTATCCGGCCTGCCTGCTCAGCTGCACGGCGCGCGAACGGCCCGGCAACAGCCGGCGCTTGCAGCAGCCGGGGCCTTAACCTATACGCAGCCACATGCTGGATACCGCCCGAAACCGCCCTGAACTGCCGCCTGAAATTGCCCGGCGCCGCACTTTTGCGATCATTTCGCACCCCGACGCGGGCAAGACAACGCTGACGGAAAAGTTTCTGCTGTTTGGCGGCGCGATCCAGATGGCCGGACAGGTGCGCGCCAAGGGCGAAGCGCGCCGTACGCGCTCTGACTTTATGGCGATGGAAAAGGACCGCGGCATCTCGGTTTCAGCCTCGGCGATGTCCTTTGATTTCCGCGACTACCGCTTCAATCTGGTGGACACCCCCGGGCACTCTGACTTTTCCGAAGACACCTACCGCACGCTCACTGCGGTCGATGCGGCGGTCATGGTGATCGACGGCGCAAAAGGTGTGGAAAGCCAGACGCAAAAGCTGTTTGAAGTCTGCCGTATGCGCGATCTGCCGATCCTGACTTTCTGCAACAAGATGGACCGTGAAAGTCGGGACGTCTTTGAGATCATTGACGAAATTCAGGAGAATCTGGCGATTGATGTAACGCCGGCCAGCTGGCCCATCGGCGTGGGGCGCGATTTTCTGGGCTGCTATGACATTCTGCGCGACCGTCTTGAGCTGATGGACCGTGCCGACCGGAACCGCGTGGCGGAATCGATCGAGATCAAGGGTCTGGATGATCCGGCACTTGCAGAGCATGTGCCTGCCGAGCTCCTGGAAAAGCTCCGCGAGGATCTGGAAATGGCGCGCGAATTACTGCCGCCGCTGGATATTGACGCCATGCACGAAGGCTCGCTCACACCGATCTGGTTCGGGTCCGCGATTAACTCTTTCGGCGTCAAGGAGCTGATGGACGGGATCGCGAACTATGGCCCCGAGCCACAGATACAATCCGCCGTGCCGCGCCAGATCCTGCCCGAAGAAAAGAAAGTATCCGGCTTTGTCTTCAAAGTTCAGGCCAATATGGACCCCAAGCACCGCGACCGCGTGGCCTTTGTCAGGCTCGCGTCGGGGCATTTCAGCCGCGGCATGAAGCTGACCCATGTGCGCAGTAAAAAACCGATGGCGATCACCAACCCGGTTATGTTCCTCGCATCAGACCGCGAACTGGCCGAAGAGGCATGGGCGGGCGACATTATCGGCATTCCCAACCACGGTCAGCTGCGCATCGGTGACACGCTCACCGAGGGTGAAGCGATCCGCGTTACTGGCATCCCGTCATTTGCGCCGGAACTGCTGCAGGGCGTGCGGGCCGGTGATCCCATGAAGGCGAAACACCTCGAAAAGGCACTGATGCAGTTTGCCGAGGAAGGTGCGGCGAAAGTCTTCAAACCATCGATCGGTTCCGGTTTTGTGGTCGGCGTCGTCGGGCAGCTTCAGTTCGAAGTCCTCGCCAGCCGTATCGAACTGGAATACGGCCTGCCGGTGCGCTTTGAGGGGTCTCAGTTCACATCGGCGCGCTGGGTGAACGGTGACAAGCAAGCCGTTGAAAAGTTTGTAGACAGTAACAAGCAACACATCGCACACGACCATGACGGAGACGTGGTTTATCTGACACGTCTGCAGTGGGATATTGACCGGGTCGAGCGTGACTATCCGGACGTCAGGCTGACCGCGACCAAGGAGATGATGGTCTGACCCGACCAACGCTCAGATGGGGCGTGGTGGCCACTGTCCGGGCGGACACGTCTGACATTCTGAAGTTTGCCGCCCATCACATTGAAGCTGGCGCAGACCGGCTGATCATCTATCTGGATGAAGACACTTCCGGCGCCAGGGGCGCGCTCGAGGAACATCCTGCGTGCACCGTTATCCTGTGTGATGAATCCTACTGGATGACAGAACACGGACGCCGCCCGCTCAGACATCAGGTACGACAGAGCCAGAACGCCAACCATGCATATGTCCGGGCGCATGATCTTGACTGGATCGCTCATATTGACGTGGACGAGTTCATTGCCTGCGATACCGGTATCCGCGAAACCCTGTCTGCCCTCGCGCCCGCCGTAAAAACAGCAAGGCTGCGCCCGATGGAAGCGCTGGCGCGTGAAGACGGGAAGACACCGGAAGCATTCAAAGCGTTTGTGCCGGGCGGTGCAGCCCGTCGCGAAACCGCAGCGCGCCTCTATCCGACGTTCGGCGCCTATATCAAAGGTGGCTTCGTCAGCCATGTTGCCGGAAAGCTGTTCGTGCGCACAGGCCTGAACAACATTAAATTACGTATACACAATGTCTTGCAGAACCAGGCTAAAGTAGAAGATGAAGTTGCACCGGACGGGCTGGGGCTTGCGCATCTGCACACCACAAGCTGGACACACTGGCGCAGTCACCTGGACTACCGGCACGCCAAAGGCTCCTACAGGTCGGAACTCAGAGGGCCATTGCCACCCGAACAGGGAGGCATGAACCTGCACGATCTGTTCAGCTTTCTGATCAGAGATCAGGGAGAGGCTGGTCTGCGGGCCTTTTATGACGAGGTCTGCGCCGATACGCCCGAACTGCGATCCCGCCTGCAGGCAGCAGGTCTGCTGAGGCGGCTCGATCTGGACCTTAATGCCACAGCGGCCCGACATTTTCCGGGTGTAGCGGTCTGAGCCCCCATCCTGTTTGACCCCGCAGTCAACAGTTGCTATTCACGCGCAGCATGTCGCGGCAATTGCCGCACAATGGGCCATTCGGGCTGGCATGTATGCTGCAGCGGGCCAGGAAGTGTCCGCAAACATCGGACACATATGACAAAATTTTCTGACCTGAATCTGAACCCCAAAGTTCTGAAAGCCATTGAAGAGGCGGGATATGAATCCCCCACACCAATCCAGGCTGGTGCCATTCCACCGGCGCTGGAGGGCAAGGATGTTCTTGGGATCGCACAGACCGGCACTGGTAAAACCGCCAGTTTCACGCTGCCAATGATCACTCTGCTGGCCCGCGGTCGCGCCCGTGCGCGTATGCCCCGCAGCCTCGTGCTCTGCCCGACACGAGAACTCGCCGCCCAGGTGGCCGAGAACTTCGACACCTACACAAAACATCTCAAGCTGACCAAAGCACTGCTGATCGGCGGTGTATCCTTTAAGGAACAGGACAAGCTGATCGACAAGGGTGTGGACGTGCTGATTGCGACACCCGGCCGTCTGCTGGACCATTTCGAACGCGGCAAGCTGCTGCTGACCGGCGTGCAGATCATGGTGGTCGACGAGGCCGACCGGATGCTCGACATGGGCTTTATCCCTGATATCGAACGAATTTTCAGCCTGACACCCTTCACGCGGCAGACTCTCTTCTTCTCGGCAACGATGGCGCCGGAAATCGAGCGGATCACAAACACCTTCCTCTCGGCGCCTGAGCGTGTCGAGGTCGCCCGTCAGGCAACAACGGGCGAGAACATCGAACAGGGCGTCCTGATGTTCAAAGGCTCGCGCCGCGACCGTGAGGGCAGCGAAAAACGCAAAGTGCTGCGCGCCCTGATCGACGGCGAAGGCAAGAAATGCACCAATGCGATCATCTTCTGCAACCGTAAGACGGATGTGGATATTGTCGCCAAGTCCCTGAAAAAATACAAATATGATGCAGCGCCCATCCACGGCGATCTGGATCAGAGCCAGCGCACGAAAACGCTAGATGGCTTTCGGGATGGCACGCTGCGGTTCCTTGTGGCCTCTGATGTTGCTGCCCGCGGGCTTGACGTGCCGTCGGTGAGTCACGTGTTCAACTTTGACGTGCCCGGACATGCCGAAGACTATGTGCACCGCATCGGGCGCACCGGTCGTGCGGGCCGTGACGGCAAGGCGATAATGATCTGTGTGCCGCGTGATGAGAAAAACCTCAGCGACATTGAACGGCTGGTCCAGCGTGAAATCCCACGTCTGGAAAACCCGCTTGGTGGCGGGAAGCCTGTCGAGGACGAGACCGCACCTGCTGACGCGACGGAAGAAAAGCCGAAGCGGAGCCGCTCGCGCAGTCGTCGCAAGGACGAAACTGAGACCGTTGCCGCAGATGCTGCCCCCGTTGAAAAGGCACCTGATGAGAAACCGGCCAGAAGCGAGGCCGCTCAGGATGGGGAAAAATCCCGCGCGCCACGCAATGGCGGCGACAACAACAACGACGACACGCAGAAACGCAGCCGTGGCGGGCGCGGTCGTGGACGCAAAGGAAATGATAACAACGACCGTGGTGGCAATACAGTGGTCGGCCTGGGCGATCACACACCAGAGTTTATCGGCCTGAGCTTCAAGGAACGGCGCTGAAGCGCCCGGCACCAACCCATAACGAAAAAGGGCCTCCGGAAGCTTCCGGAGGCCCTTTTTCTTTGCCCTGAACAGAATCAGCTCAGCCGGCTGACGACCACTGTGACTTCTGGCTTTTTGCCGACCTCGGCCTGCGCTGAGTTGCGCACAGCGCGGCGCAGCCCCTCGTTGAGTTTGTCGTCATCCCGCCAGGTTTTCTTACCTGCCCTTCCAATCCACTGGCTGAGGTCCTCCTCCAGCACATCCACCAGCGGCGCGCGGCTGCGCCCGGTTTCCGGCAGGCCCATGACCTCGCACCAGGGTTCGCCCAGTGGCTCGTCACTGTCATCCATGATCAAAGTCACGAGCACATGCCCATTGAGCGCCATGCGGATCCGGTCGCGGACAACACCATCCAGCGCGCCGATCTGCACGGATCCATCCAGATAGGTGCGCCCTGTCTCTACGTATTCCGCCACGGTGGGCTGGTTTCCTGACAGGTCGATCATCATGCCATTAACGGCCAGCACGCCGGTCATGCCCTTGCTGTTGGCGATCTTCACATGCTCGCGCAGGTGACGATGTTCGCCGTGCATGGGGATCAGCACCTGCGGCTTGACGATCGACGACAGCTTTTCCAGATCAGGCCGGTTCGCGTGGCCGGACACATGATAAAGGCCCGTGCTGTCGTCCACCACATCGACGCCCAGTTCAGAAAACTGGTTGATGATGCGGATCACGCCCTTTTCGTTGCCGGGGATGGTCTTGGAGGAAAAGAGAAAAAGGTCTCCCTCCTGCATCGTCATGCCCTGGTATTTACCCCGCGCCAGCTGCGCAGAGGCCGCACGGCGTTCCCCCTGGCTGCCGGTAACGAGCAGCATCAGGTTTTCGCGCGGAATGCTCTGGGCATCCTCGGGGCTGACCACTTTGGGGAAATCGTGCAGCACACCTGTCTCGATGGCCGCTTCGATCATCCGGCGCATGGCGCGCCCCATCAGAACAATGGACCGCCCTGCCCGGTCGCCTGCATCCGCCAGGGTCTTTACCCGCGCGACGTTTGAGGCAAATGTCGTCGCCACAACCATCCCTTTGGCGGACTGCACCAGTTTGGTGATCTCAGGCCCGACCGACGCCTCGGACCGGCCCGGATTCGGCGAAAACACATTGGTGCTGTCCACGATCAGCGCTTTGACACCATCCTTGCTGACCTCTGCCCAGAGGTCAGGGTCAAAAGGCTCACCCACCAGCGGGGTCTCGTCCAGTTTGAAATCGCCCGAATGGATCACCCGGCCTTCGGGCGTGTCGATCACCATCGAGGAGCTTTCCGGGATGGAATGCGAGATCGGCAGGAAGCTGACGCTGAAGGGCCCCGCAGAAATCACCTCGGGCCAGGGCGACACGGTGCGCACACTGTCTTCGGGATGCCCGTGTTCGCTCATCTTGCGCCGGGCGATATTGGCGGTAAAGGCGCGCGCATAGACCGGCGCCTGCAGTTGTGTCCAGGTATGCGCCACAGCTCCGACGTGGTCCTCATGGGCGTGGGTAATGAAAACAGCCTCGATCTGGTGGCGGCGTTCGGCCAGCCACGAAATATCCGGCAGGATCAGATCCACGCCCGGGCTGCTGTCCATATCCGGAAAGGCTACCCCGAGGTCCACCACGATCAGCCGCTCTTTGCCCGGCTCCCCATAGCCGTAGACATAGGCGTTCATGCCAATCTCGCCCGCCCCGCCGAGGGGCAGATAAATAAGTCTCTCTTTGCTCATAAAATTAAGCGTTATCCTTGTTGAATTGATGTATCACGGTCAGTCCGTGAATGGTCAGATCGTCCTCAAAAGCGTCAAAAAGCGCTTCGGACTGCTGGAACAGGGGCGCCAGCCCGCCCGTTGATATCACGCGCATCTCGCGGGCGCGTTCCGCCTTGATCCGGGCACATATCTCACGCACCAGACCGATGTAACCCCAGAAAACACCCGATTGCATGCAGGCCACTGTATTTGTGCCTATCACTGCCTGTGGCCGGGATATGTCAACATGCGGCAGGGCCGCCGCCGCCTGGTGCAGGGCCTCGAGGCTGAGGTTCACGCCAGGAGAGATCACCCCGCCGATATAGGCACCATCCGTGTCGACCACGTCAAAGGTCGTCGCAGTGCCGAAATCCACCATGATCAGATCACCCCCATACAGGTTGTGACCGGCCACAGTGTTCACCAGCCGGTCGGGGCCAACAGCGGTGCCCTCGTCCACGCGCACATCTACCGGCAGCAGACAATCAGGTTTGCCCACCACCAGGGGGCGTGTGTCAAAATACCGGTCCGCCAGCACCCGCAGGTTAAACACCACGCGCGGCACGGTTGATGAGACGATCATATCTGTGATCTGCACATCCAGGTTCTGCAACCGCATCAGCGTGCTCAGCCAGACGTAATACTGATCCGCTGTGCGCTGCCATTCGGTCGAGGTGCGCCAGGATGCCAGAAACTGTTCCCCATCCCAGATCGCAAAGACCGTGTTGGTGTTGCCACAATCAACCGCCAGAAGCATGGTGCGGCCCCCCGTCCCGTTTCAGAAAAATACATCCGCCGCAGCGATCCGGCGCAGTCCTGTGTGCGTGCGTAGCATCAGGTTACCGTCTGCGTCCACATCCTCGAATGTACCGGTCCGGCTGTCACGACCGGTGCGTGCGGTTATTACCTCGCCCAGACGCGCGGCATGGGCCAGCCAGGCTGTACGCACAGGAGCAAAGCCAGATTGCCGGAAAGTGGTCTCCAGCGAGGCATATTCGTGCGCAAGCAGAACGAGGAAATCTTCTGGTCCGATTAAACAGCCCGTTTCCCCGGACAGCGCTACCGGCTCTACCGCACCGGGCTCGACAGCCTCCGCCGCAGGCGCCGCCGCCAGGTTTACCCCGACCCCTATGGCCAGCACATCGACCTGCCCGGCCCGCCCGCTGCTTTCCAGCAGGATGCCAGCAACCTTGCCGCCCCGCAAAAGCACATCGTTCGGCCATTTCAGTGCAAAGGCCTGCGGCTCTCCCGTGGCCGCGACGAAAGCGCGCCAGAGTGCAAGCGACATCACGAAAGACCGCAGCGCTGCAATGGCTGGTCCCTCGCCCGGACGCAGAACAAGCGTCGCTGCAAAATTACCCGGCGGCATGGCCCAGGGCCGTCCGCGCCGCCCGCGCGCTGCTGTCTGACGATGCGCCAGCAGCCAGAAAGGTGCATGTTCACTGGATGCCAGGGCAATACCCGCATCGAGCGTCGATCCCGTCTCTGGCAGGATCACCCGACCATATCCTTCAGGCCAGTGGCTCATAACGGCTTCCGGCCAGAAATATCCGCCCCGCAGGATGGGGTTGCAGCAAACCGCAGGTCAGTTGACCAGTGTCGCAGCGGCTGTCGCTGCCGCCGTTTCGACGCCAAACATATTGACGATACCCAGGACCATGATCGCCGCAGACGCGAGCAACAACCCGGACAGGATCGGCGCACCGCCTTTGTCCAGCCCGTCCTCGCTGTCGTCGCCGAAATACATGAAAAACACGATCCGCAGGTAGTAAAACGCCCCGATCACCGATGCCACAACACCAGCAATGGCCAGCCATGCCAGACCAGCCTCATAGGCCGCGCGCAGAACGTAGAACTTGCCAAAGAAGCCCAGCATCGGCGGCACACCCGCCAGGCTGAAGAGCAGCACAAGCATCGCCAGCGCTTTGCCAGGTTCGCGTTTGGCATACATGTTGAGCGACGAGATCTCTGTCACCGGCTGCCCGTCTTTCTGCATCAGCAGGATAAAGGCAAAGGTGCCGACGTTCATGGTCACATAGATCGCCATATAGATCAGCATCGCCTGCACACCCAGCACGGTGCCTGCCGCGAGGCCCATCAGCGCATAGCCCATGTGGGCAATCGACGAGAACGCCATCAGCCGCTTGATATTGGTCTGACCGATCGCGGCAACCGCACCGAGGAACATGGACAGCACCGACAACAGCGCCACGATCTGACTCCAGTCGCTGACGGCATTGCCAAAGGCATCATGCAGAACCCGCGCAAAGAGCGCCATCGCCGCAACCTTGGGGGCCGTGGCAAAGAAGGCAGTGACCGGCGTAGGAGAGCCTTCGTAGACATCCGGTGTCCACATATGGAACGGGACAGCCGAGACCTTGAAAGCCATACCGGCGATCAGGAACACCAGACCAAAGAGCAGCCCGAGCGAGACCTCGCCCGCCTGTGCGGTCTGGATGATGCCGGAAAAGAGCGTGGTACCCGCGTAGCCATAGACCAGCGACGCACCATAGAGCAGCAGGCCGGAGCTGAGCGCACCCAGCACAAAATACTTCAGACCAGCCTCTGTCGACTTCACGCTTTCACGCCGCAGAGAGGCCACGACATAGAGCGCCAGCGACTGCAGTTCGAGGCCCATATAAAGCGCCATGAGGTCATTGGCCGAGACCATGACCATCATGCCCACGGCGCTCAGCGCCACCAGCAGCGGGTATTCAAACCGCAGCAGGTCCCGCGATTTCATGTAGCCTTCAGACATTACGAGAACAGCCGCGGCCGACAGCAGGATCGTCACTTTGGCAAACCGCGCGAATCCGTCGATCATCAGCATGCCGTTAAAGGCTGACTGCGCGCCTTCGCCGTTGATACCGATATAGGCGGCCAGAGCGATCATCACGCCCGCCGTCATCCAGACCAGTGTCGACGCCATTCCGTCTTTGGATGTGTAGACGGCCACCAGCAACATCACCATCGCGTAGACAGAGAGCAGTATCTCGGGCAGGACCAGTGTCAGATCAGCAGAAGTCATTGCTTCACCCTTCAGTTCGACGCGAGCTGGGACGCGGCTTCTGCCGCGGCAAGCGCCGTATCATAATTGGAGACCAGGTTGGCAACTGCCGGTCCGGTAATGTCGAGCACCAGGCCCGGATAAACACCCAGCAGCAGCGTCATCACCACGAGTGGTGCAAAAATCCAGCGTTCGCGGGGCGTCATATCCGTGATGGAGCGCAGGCTTTCCTTGATCAGATCGCCCATGACCACCCGGCGGTAGAGCCACAGCGCATAGGCCGCCGAAAAGATCACGCCCGTTGTCGCCACAACCGCCACCCATGTGTTTACCTGGAAGACTGCCATCAGGGTCAGGAATTCGCCAACAAACCCGGAAGTACCCGGCAGGCCGACATTGGCCATCGTGAACAGCATAAAGATCAGCGCGTAGGCCGGCATCCGGTTCACCAGACCACCATAGGCCTCGATGTCGCGGGTGTGCATCCGGTCATAGATCACACCGACACACAGAAAGAGTGCACCGGAGATAAAGCCGTGGCTGATCATCTGAAAAATCGCCCCGTCCAGACCCTGCTGGTTGGCGGCAAAAATACCCATGGTCACAAAACCCATGTGCGCGACCGATGAATAGGCGATCAGCTTTTTCATGTCTTCCTGCACCAGAGCCACCAGCGAGGTGTAGACAATGGCAATGGCGGACATCCACAGCACCAGCGGTGCCAGCACCTCAGAGCCCACGGGGAACATCGGAAGTGAGAACCGCAGAAAGCCGTAGCCGCCCATCTTGAGCAGGATCGCAGCCAGAACCACGGACCCCGCTGTCGGGGCCTGAACGTGCGCGTCCGGGAGCCAGGTGTGCACCGGCCACATCGGCATCTTGACCGCAAAGCTGGCAAAAAATGCAAGGAACAGCAGTGTCTGAAGACCCCCGATGACCTGTATTCCAAGTACCGAGAAGGTCTCGAAGGCAAACTCGTGGTTCAGAAGTACCTCGATGTCGGTCGTGCCAGCGTCAGCGAACATGCCCACCATCGCCACCAGCATCAGCACGGAGCCGAGGAAGGTGTAGAGGAAGAATTTGAAGCTCGCATAGATGCGGTTCGCCCCGCCCCAGATGCCGATGATCAGGAACATCGGAATAAGGCCCGCCTCGAAGAACAGATAGAAGAGCACCAGATCCAGCGCCATGAAGACGCCCAGCATCAGTGTTTCCAGCAGCAGGAACGCAATCATATATTCCTTGACGCGTGTTTCCACATTCCATGATGCGGCAATTACCAGAGGCATCATGAAGGTGGTCAGCATCACAAAGAGGACAGAGATCCCGTCAACGCCCATTTTGTACTGCAGGCCCAGCAGCCAGTCGTGCTCTTCGACAAACTGGAAACCGGTATCGCTGGCATCAAACTGCGCGAGAATGAAAAGCGATACAAGGAAGGTGACCGAGGTGGCCACCAGAGCCAGAATTTTGGAATTCCGGTTATAGGATTCATCTGCGGATGGCACAAAGACCGCAATGATCAGCGCCGCCAGAGCAGGAATGAAGGTGACCATAGACAGAAGGTTATCCATCACTCAACTCCCCCGCTGAGCGTCATCCACGTCACCAGCACGGCAATACCGACGACCATGGCAAATGCATAGGTAAAGATATAGCCGGACTGCGCACGGCCTGCGAGGCGGGTGAAGAAGGGGATGATCCCCATCGCCACACCGTTCAGGCTGCCGTCGATCACGTTGCCGTCCCCGCGCTTCCAGAAGAAACTGCCGATCCATTTTGCCGGGCCGACAAAGATGACGTCGTAAAGCTCGTCAAAGTACCACTTGTTCTTCAGGAACAGGTACAACGGGCGCTGGTTCTCTGCGAGACGTCCGGGCAGCGACGGGTTTTTGATGTAGAACCACCAGGCAACCACAAACCCCAGAACCATCGAGATAAACGGCGACAGTTTCACCCATGTGGGCACATAGTGCGCCTCATGCAGCACAGTGTTTTCGGGCGCGATATAGATGCCCGCTTCGCCGGGCGCGTCCGCCATCACGTATTTCAGCTCGGATGCTTTCGGGCTCCGCTCTGCCACAGCCTTTTTAAGCTCCTCTGCCGGGGCCTCATAGTGACCGCCAAAGAACGTGATGATCTCGTTTTGCTTGCCGAAGAAACTCGAATACCAGATCGCACCGGCAAAGACCGATCCGATCGCCAGAACACCAAGCGGGATCAGCATCACCATCGGGCTCTCATGCGCGTGGTCATGCGTGTGCTTGTCGCCGCGCGGCGTGCCCCAGAAAGTCAGGAACATCAGCCGCCAGGAGTAGAAACTGGTGAACAGCGCCGCGATGACCAGCGCCCAGAAGGCAAAACCGTTGCCGGCTGCAAAGGCGCTTTCGATCACAGCATCCTTGGAGGCAAAGCCCGCAAATCCGATCCACCCGGTGAGCGGGATGCCGACCCCGGTGATGGCCAGTGTCCCGATCAGCATCGCCCAGAATGTATAGGGAATCTTTTTGCGCAGACCGCCGTAGTTCATCATGTCCTGCTCATGGTGCATGGCATGGATGACCGAGCCTGCGCCAAGAAAAAGCATCGCCTTGAAGAATGCGTGGGTAAAGAGGTGGAACATCGCCACCGGATAGGCCCCGACACCCGCCGCCACGAACATATAGCCCAGCTGCGAGCAGGTCGAATAGGCGATCACGCGTTTGATGTCGGTCTGCACCAGGCCCACGGTCGCGGCAAAGAACGCGGTTGCAGCACCGAGCACTGTGACAAAGGCCATTGTCTCGGGCGCGAATTCCATGATGGGCGACATGCGGCAGACGAGGAAGACACCCGCAGTCACCATGGTCGCTGCGTGGATGAGCGCGGACACAGGCGTCGGGCCTTCCATCGCATCCGGCAGCCACGTGTGCAGCAGCAGTTGCGCCGATTTACCCATCGCACCCACAAAGAGCAGGAAAGCAATCAGGTTCGCTGCGTTCCACTCTGTCCACAGGAAGGTCAGCTGCGTCTCGGCCAGATCGGGCGCAGCCGCGAACACGTCCGAAAAGTTGATACTGTCGGTCAGGAAAAAGAGCGCGAAGATCCCCAGCGCAAAGCCGAAATCACCCACCCGGTTGACCACGAAAGCCTTGATCGCGGCCGCGTTGGCCGAGGGTTTGCGATAGTAAAACCCGATCAGCAGGTACGACGCGACGCCCACACCTTCCCAGCCAAAGAACATCTGCACAAGGTTGTCCGCTGTCACCAGCATCAGCATCGCAAAGGTAAAGAACGACAGATACGCAAAGAACCGGGGCTTGTAGGTCTCGCCTTCTTTCCATTGTGGATCATGGTCCATGTAACCAAAGGAATAGAGGTGCACGAGGCTGGAGACAGTGGTGATCACAATCAGCATGATCGCGGTCAGACGGTCCAGACGGATCGCCCAGTCGGTGCTGAGCGTGCCGCTTTCGATAAAGCGCAGAATCGGGATCTGTTGTGTGACCCCGTCAAAGGTCAGGAAAACAACCCAGCTGAGCAGTGCGGAGAGAAACAGCAGCGACGTGGCGGTCCACATCGCGGCCTTCTCGCCGATGATTTTCCAGCCGAACCCGCACAGAAGCGCGCCGACCAGCGGGGCAAAGAGGATGATGGTTTCCATGGTGCCTTAGCCCTTCATCACGTTGACGTCTTCCACGGCGATGGTGCCGCGGTTCCGGAAGAAACAGACCAGAATGGCCAGACCGATTGCCGCCTCTGCTGCGGCGACCGTCAGCACAAAGAGCGTGAAGACCTGGCCCACCAGATCGTCCAGAAAACTTGAGAACGCCACAAGATTGATGTTCACAGCCAGCAGCATGAGCTCAATGCTCATCAGCAGAATGATGATGTTCTTGCGGTTCAGAAACAGCCCGAAGATGCCAATGACAAAGAGCGTCGCCGCCACTGTCAGGTAATGTTCAAGTCCGATCATGTTGCCCCTCCGGGATGCGTCCCGTTTGTCTTTGATCTGCCGCGCCTCAGCCCGGCACGAATTCTGTCTTGTCGCCGCGCGTCTCCGGGTAGAAGGCCGCACAGGCGCATGTTTCATCACTCAGTGTCTCAATCCGCACGTCACGGGTGAAACTGCTCAAATCGTCCGCCATCCGCTCCAGCGTCGCAAACACCCGCGCGCCGCTCTCATGTGTGGCGATGACCTTCAGCGCGTCGTCTACCCGGTCGAAAGGAAAGCGCGCATTCATGTTCTCTTCGGCGGCCCGGAACCGAAGCGCATTGCCCGGCGCGCAGTCCATCACGGTGATATCGGTGGCAGAGCCTTCCTGAGACCACCAGTCACGCCAGATTACGCGGCCTTCGCCGAGATCGATATGATCCGCCTCGCCGCCATGGCTGATGTGGGTGACACGTGTACAGTCTTCGATAGACAGCGCCTGCGCTGCACCGGACGCCAGAAGGGCCAGCCCCGCCGCCGCGATCCTTGCCGCCTGCAATGTTGTTCCGCCTTCAAGACCCATCTTGTCGTCCTTGCCGGTCTCAGGACCGGTTGAAATATCCAAAAGCCGCGAGAACCGCGACGCCAATGGCCACCAGAACCGCGACCTGATCACCGTCCATTACAGACCCTGCCCCGGTTTGATATCCTTCAGTTCCATCGCGGCAGCCGGGTCGCGCATCATCTGGGCAACCACATCCTGACGCTTTACATCGGACCGGTGGCGCAGGGTCAGCACGATCGCACCTATCATCGCCACCAGCAGGATCAGCCCGCTGAGCTGGAAGAGCAGGAAATACTGATCATAAAGGATCATCCCCAGCGCTTCGGTGTTGTGCCGGTCAACGGGCACCACCTGTGTGCGCAGCCCCTCTGCCGCTGCGTTGCTTTCCCAGGCGCCGAACGCCATCACAAACTGCATCAGGATGACCACAGCGATCAGCAGCGCGAGCGGCATGTACTTTGCCATCTCGGCCTTGAGCTCGGCAAAATCCACGTCCAGCATCATCACCACAAACAGGAACAGCACCGCGACCGCGCCGACGTAGACGATGACCAGCAGCATCGCCACGAACTCCGCGCCCAGCAGCACAAAGAGCCCGGCCGAGGACAAAAACGCGAGGATCAGCCAGAGCACCGAATGCACCGGGTTACGGCTGATCACGGTAAAAAGTCCGCCCGCGATCACGCTGATGGCAAAGAGATAAAAGGCAAATACGATCATTCCGCGTCCTTTTCTTCGTCCAGAACCTGCTGCGCCAGTTCCAGCGCGCGGGTCATCGCAGGCAGACCTGCAAACATCGACATCTGTCCGATGGTCTCGACGATGTGCTGCTCGGTGGCGCCGGCTTCCAGTGCGTGCCGTACGGCCTGGCGGAACGCCACATCATTCTGTGCGCCCTGCATGGTCAGCCCGGCCAGCGTCAGCAGCATCCGGGTGCGTGCATCCAGTCCGCCCTCGTTCAGCGTATTGCCGAACATCATTTCCATCATGTCCTTGGGCATCGTGCCCATCATCTTTTCAAACCCTTTGGGGCTGAACGCCTCCATCGCCGGAAAGGACTTCGCCATTTCCTGCGCCTGGGCCATCATGGCCGCAAAGGGGTTCGCCCCCTCAAAAGGGTTCTTTGGGTCGCTCATCTGTAAGGCGCGTCCATTTCCAGGTTGCGGGCAATTTCGGCTTCCCAGCGCTCGCCGTTATCGAGCAGTTTCTGCTTGTCGTAGTAAAGTTCTTCACGCGTTTCCGTGGAAAATTCGAAATTCGGCCCCTCGACAATCGCGTCCACCGGGCAGGCCTCCTGACAGAAGCCGCAATAGATGCATTTGGTCATGTCAATGTCATAGCGTGTGGTCCGGCGGCTGCCGTCCTCGCGCGGTTCGGCATCAATTGTAATCGCCTGCGCCGGGCAGATCGCCTCGCAGAGCTTGCAGGCAATGCAGCGCTCTTCGCCGTTGGGATACCGGCGCAGGGCATGTTCGCCCCGGAAACGCGGAGACAATGGCCCCTTTTCATGCGGGTAGTTCAGCGTGGCCTTGGGCGCAAAGAAGTATTTGAGCCCCAGTTTCATGCCGACCCAGAAATCCTGCAGCAGGAAGTATTTCGCGGCGCGGGTGTAGTCGATCTGTGTCATGTCAGCCTCCTACGGTCCAGCGGGCATAAGCGCCCCAGAACCAGTCGAATTTCGCGGCAAAGGATACAAAGACCACCCAGACCAGGCTGAACGGCAGGAACACCTTCCAGCCCAGCCGCATCAGCTGGTCATAGCGGTAGCGGGGCGTGATCGCCTTGACCATCGCAAAGAGGAAGAAGAAGAACGCCATCTTGGCAACCATCCACAGCGGGCTGTCCGGCAGGAACGGGACAGGCGACAGCCAGCCACCGAAGAACAGCAGTGAAATCAGCGCGCACATCAGGAAGATGGCAATGTATTCCCCGGCCATAAAGAGCAGGAATGGTGTCGAAGAGTATTCGACCTGGTAGCCCGCAACCAGTTCGGACTCAGCCTCGGGAAGGTCAAACGGCGGGCGGTTCGTCTCCGCAAGTGACGAGATAAAAAACAGAAAGACCATCGGCAGGTGCGGCAGCCAGTACCAGCTGAAAAAGCCATAGGCGCCATCCTGGGCGGCAACGATCCCGCCAAAGTTCATCGAACCGGTCGAAATGATCACACCAATGATGATCAGTCCCAGCGAGACCTCGTAGGAGATCATCTGTGCGGCAGACCGCAGTGAGCCAAGAAAAGGATATTTGGAGTTGGAGGCCCAGCCCCCCATGATCACGCCATAGACTTCCAGCGAGGACACGGCAAAGACAAACAGGATCGCGACGTTGATGTCCGACAGCACCCAGGTTTCGCTGAACGGAATCACCGCCCAGGCAATCAGCGCCAGTACAAATGAGGTCATCGGGGCGAGCATGAATACCGTGCGGTCTGCACCGGCCGGGATCACCACCTCCTTGACCACGTATTTCAGTGCATCAGCGACCGTCTGCAAGAGGCCGTATACGCCCACCACGTTCGGGCCGCGCCGCATCTGGACCGCCGCCCAGATCTTGCGGTCGCCATATACAAGGAACAGCAGCGAGACCATGACAAAGCCAACAACAGCCAGCACCTGTGCCAGGATCAGGACGGCGATGCCGCCAGGGGTGGTAAGAAAGTCAGCCATAGGTCCTCACACCGTCGGTATTCCAGTTTCCTTACAGGCGGCTACGGTGACATCGGCGTCGATCACAGCGAGCCCTTCAGGCAGGGTTGGCGAGATGGTGTAAACAGCATCTGCCGCCCACACGCCACCCTCTTCGGTCACTTTTGTACGCAAATGACGCGTAAATCCGTATCCCCGGATCAGCGTATACTGCGCCGCGGCACATTCCGCGTATCTTTCCACGTCCGCGCTGCTGCGCGCACCGTCCATTGCCACATTGAACTGCACCAGATCCCCGTCCAGCAGCGTAGTCTCTACCCCGAGATAACCGGGCGTAAAGGCATCAGCCTTCGGCGCGGGCGGTGCACAGGCCGCCAGCGCGAGAGGGGGTATCAGGACAATCCGCTTCATTCCGCGGCCATGGCCTCTCTGTTACGGGCTTTCGCACCGGCGGACAGTTCCGCCATCAGCTGCGAGGCCCGTGCAATCGGGTTGCTCAGATAGAAATCCGTTATCGCGAGGCCGAAATCACCTTCCGACAGCGTGCCGCGCGCAACCGGCTGCCACGCGTTTTCGGCCACTTCATCGACCTTCGCCAGATGCGGCACATCTCTGACCAGCACCTGACGCAGCTGCGCGATGCTGTCATAGGGCAGCTGCGCGGTACACTCTGCCGACAATGCCCGCAGGACAGCCCAGTTTTCCTTGGCCTCGCCAGGCGCAAAACCGGCACGCAGCGCCAGCTGCGGACGCCCCTCTGTATTTACGAACAGTCCCGGCTCTTCGGTATACGCCGCGCCAGGCAGAATGATGTCCGCGCGGTGTGCGCCACGATCCCCGTGGCTGCCCTGATAGATCACGAAAGGACCAGCTTCGATGTCGATCTCGTCAGCGCCAAGATTATAGATGACATCGGCACCCGAAACGGCGGCCATACCGCCTTCGTTCACTGCACCCACATCAATTGCACCCACGCGCGATGCAGCGGTGTGCAGTACCAGGAATGACGATTGCGTGGCCTCGGCCAGTGCCATTGCCTCGCCCAGCACCGCCGCCCCGTCTGCGCGTTGCAGGGCCGCCTGGCAGACAATGATGACCGAAGGTTTATCGGCAACATCCGAGTGATCCCGGCCAAGCAGCTCAGTCAGCGCCGACGCACCTGTTCCGATGTGGTTGTATTCGTAAGTCAGATCAACGGCTTGTCCGATCAGTCCAACCGACGCACCCCGGGTCCAGGCCTTGCGGATACGGGCGTTCAGCACCGGGGCCTCAACGGCGGGGTTCCCGCCCACAATCATTATGGCCTTTGCTGTGTCCAGTTCTTCGATGGTCGCGGTACCCACATAGGCCGACCGGTTGTCGGCAGGCAGGTGCGCGCCGTCGGTGCGACATTCCACAACGCCGCCCTTGCTTTCGATGAACTGCTTCAGAGCAAAAGCGGCCTCGACGGACACCAGATCGCCCACAATCCCGGCAACCGACCTGCCCTCTATCGCCGCCGCAGCCGCGGACAGAGCCTCAGGCCAGGACGCGGGACGCAGCTTGCCATTTTCGCGGATATAGGGTCTGTCCAGGCGTTGCCGGCGCAAACCGTCCCAGACAAAACGTGTCTTGTCGGAAATCCACTCCTCGTTCACGCCGTCATGGTTGCGCGGCAGAAAGCGCATGACCTCACGGCCTTTCGTATCCACGCGGATGTTGGATCCCAGCGCATCCATCACGTCGATGCTCTCGGTTTTGGTCAGCTCCCACGGGCGGGCCGTAAAGGCGTAGGGTTTCGAAACCAGTGCACCAACCGGGCAGAGATCAATGATGTTGCCCTGCAGATTGCTGTCCAGCGTCTGACCCAGATAACTGGTGATCTCGGCATCCTCACCCCTGCCTGTCTGGCCCATCTGGTGAATACCCGCCACCTCGGTGGTGAACCGCACGCAGCGAGTACAGGAAATGCAGCGCGTCATATGCGTCTCGACCAGCGGTCCGAGATCCAGATCCTCTGTCGCGCGTTTGGGCTCGCGGTACCGGCTGAAATCGACGCCGTAAGCCATCGCCTGGTCCTGAAGGTCGCATTCGCCGCCCTGGTCGCAGATCGGGCAGTCCAGCGGGTGGTTAATGAGCAGAAACTCCATCACCCCTTCGCGGGCCTTTTTGACCATGGGCGAGTTTGTTTTGACAACAGGCGGCTGTCCTTCAGGTCCGGGGCGCAGATCGCGCACCTGCATCGCACAGGAGGCCGCTGGTTTTGGCGGACCACCCACGACCTCAACGAGGCACATACGGCAGTTTCCTGCAATCGTCAGACGCTCATGGTAGCAGAACCTGGGGACCTCGATCCCGGCTTCTTCACAGGCCTGGATCAGGGTCATTGCCCCGTCTACCTCGATCTCTTTCCCATCGATAATGACTTTGCGTAAGTCACTCATATCATTTGCCTTCTCATCGGCACGCAGCCTTCGCTGCGCGCTGTTACCCTTTGGTCACCAGGGGGTGATCACCCCGGTGAGCTGATCGGTGACCAGCTCGCCGTCTGCATGTGTCGTCATCGTTGCGCGGCCGTTGGGTTTGACGCGAAAACCCACTGCACCCGCGTCTGGCCGCAGCCGTTTGTTGATATCAAATCCTACCCGCCGGCCGTCGGGCAAATCGCAGTACACCCGGCCAATGCTTGCAAAGCCAGCCACAAAGATCCGCGGCGCACCATCGCGCATCAGCTGGATGACAGGCATCTGTGCACCCTCGATGCCACAGGAAGTGCCCGCGGGGAATCCCTCAAAGGTCGCCGCCATCTTGGTTCTCACACCGGCTTCAGCACCTCCGCTGGTGATCGCCAGAACACCGGCCAGAACAATCGCCTGTCGCATCACCGGTCCTCCCGCAGAAGCCGGCCCGCATCGGTACCCGCCGCAATCTGCTGGCGGCCAAGCGCGCAATATCCCGAAGCGTCTGCCCTGAGACCCTGATCTTTGAGCAGAGAGGCCGCGCGCAGGCGCAGGCGTTCTTTTTCTGCCTCAGAGTCCAGATGCGCTTCCACCTCGGCGCGGGTATAGCCGCTTTCCTCCGCCGCTGTCTGCAGATTTCGCAGATAAGCATAGGCCCGGAAAAACCGCGCCGAAATCGACGGGCAGGATTTGCGGATCTGATCCGCAAGCGCCACTGCGAACAACCCGTTGTCGATCACCGGCACATCCCGCAGCGCAGGTTTAGCGAGTGCCGGCCCGCTCAGGCCGCATATCAGTACTGTTGCTACCATCAGCCGAACCATCCTGTCTCTCCCACTGTGACCCGGGCGCGCCGACAGATACCGGCCCCCCGCTCAGAGGTGGGGCCAGAGACTGCGGTTATGCAATAACGCAGCGCAGGGCCTTGGTATGTGGTCTGCAGGATCACAGCGGGCAGGCCCCTGTCAGCGTCAGCGTATCATCTTCGATCAGCAACTCATCTGCCGGCACATCCGGGTCGGTGACCCAGAGAATATCGGAGCTGCCATAGTTCCTGACGCAGTATGCAATTGCCTCGTAGCGCGCAGCCTCGCGTGCCCCTTCCACTGACGCCGATACCGGACGCGCTGTGGCGCGGAACTGGTGGCGTTCGCCATCCTTTTTCGCATTTGACCGGTAGAACTGGCCATCAAAGAAAATCGTGTCATCATCCGGGCCACACCCCACAAGCAGCAATGCTGCCAGCGCTACGGCGCCATATGTTTTTATGCCTGTCACTCTGCAGCAACCTCCGCACAGCGGTTGTCCTGCCAGAGCCGCGCTTCTTTCAGGTGAGACCAGCCAAAGGCATGGTCACTGTCACCGTGTTTTTTCAGATGATCCAGACGCGCCAGTGCCTCGTCCAGCGTGGGCTGATGCCCGGCGGGCACCCACCACATCACAAAATGCATTTCGCCCAGCACCTCAAACCATTCCTGGCGACGCTCGTAAAACTGCTTGTGGACAGTCCCCCAGACAAAGGTCTCGAGTTCTGCGGCGGTTTCCCAGACCGTGAGGTTCGACACATAGAGCGGATCGCCATCAATCTTGGCTTCTGTGTTGCCGGTACCCGGCTCGCCCGACCCTTCCATCATCCAGACGAAACCCGGCATGCGTTTGCCCAGCCCGTTGATCCGGTCGAGGTTCTGCATAAATTCAGCGACGCGCGGGTCGTCCACCGGCGCGACAAGGCGCCCCACGTTCAGCTCTGCCAGGTGGTGCCCCTGCATGGTCAGACCCTCCTCATCATATTGCCGACAGCGGATCGCGCCCCGATCTCGGCGGTGGCTGATGCACAGACAGCAGCGTCATCGGCTCCGTCGACGCCCTTTGCCTTGAGGTGCGCGGCCGTCGCGTCGTCCACGTCCTTGCGGCTGACGCGTGACGCTGCAGCAGCGATCTGCTCGGGCGCATAGCCCCTGGCCACCAGAGTATCAAAGAAACGCAGGTTCATTTCGGTACTGGTCCCCAGCCGATAGCCGATCCCTGCCGCGCCACAGCGGGTTACGTAAAAACTGGCAATCCCCGAATTCTGTGCAAAATAAAGCGTGGCCTCATTCAGCTCGGCAAGCGCCTCACGTGTGGCGGGCGCCTCCTCAACCACCGGCGCATCCGGTGCCGCGCAGGCCGCCAGCGGGGTCAGAACAGCCGCCGCAACCAGCAGGCGCTTATGGCCCACTGCGTGATATGACCCTGCGCGGATCAAAACGCCGCCCAACTTTGACAACACTTGCTAATTCCCGCATCGCTCAACGCAAAATCGAAAGACTTACAAGTACTTGGTTTTCCAGCTGAAACCATCGCGTATGACGACACCCGCAGGGAACCGCGAAACAAAAATCGCGGTTTGCAGACACTGGAAACTGGTTTCTGCAAGGACATAGGAACCTTATCTGCTCAGGAGAAAGCGGCCCACCGGGTCGCCAGTTGAAATCAAACGGTGACCTGCTTCACACCAGGAAGCTTCGCTGTCGACGTCGATCTTTTGCTTTTTGATAAAAGATGTGCCGTAGTCATATACTTCTTGTGCATTCAGTTTAAGGACTTCGTCGACATAATCGTCATCGCTGAGCTTGGCTTCGCGTGCTTTTTCAAACAAAAGCTTATCAAGTCCCCGGCCCATCCGTCCGTTTTGTTTTATCGTAGGGCAATCAATAGCAATTTGCTCAGCCATCAGTGCGTCCAGAAGTGATTGTCTTATGGCTTCTGAACTTTGCGCAACAGCAGAGGTTGCCCAGAAAGATACGAGCAGCACCGAGAATGCCGGGAGCGCAGATATTTTGATTTTGAGCATTTTTCAATTCGTCCCTAACAGTACTTCAGTTACTCCGCCGCCACCGCACTCACACGGCCGGTGCGCTTGTGTTTGATGCGGTCTTCGATCTCGTCGCGGAAGTGGCGGATCAGCCCCTGAATCGGCCAGGCTGCCGCGTCACCAAGCGCACAGATCGTGTGACCTTCGACCTGTTTGGTCACATCAAGCAGCATGTCGATCTCTTCTGGCTCGGCCTCGCCCGTTACCAGCCGGTCCATCACGCGCATCATCCAGCCTGTGCCTTCGCGGCAGGGCGTACACTGCCCACAGCTTTCGTGCTTGTAGAACTTGCTCAGCCGCCAGATCGCCTTGATCACGTCCGTCGAGTTATCCATCACGATCACCGCCGCCGTGCCGAGGCCCGAACGCTGTTCGCGCAGATAATCGAAATCCATGATCGCGTCTTTCATCTGTGCGCCGGGGATCATCGGCACGGATGACCCACCCGGAATCACCGCCTTGAGATTATCCCAGCCGCCACGGATACCGCCGCAATGCGTCTCGATCAGCTCTTCAAAAGTGATCGACATCGCCTCTTCGACCACACAGGGGTTGTTGACGTGGCCACTGATCGCAAAGAGCTTGGTGCCCGCGTTGTTCGGACGACCAAAGCCCGAGAACCATTCAGGTCCGCGCCGCAGAATGGTCGGCACAACAGCGATAGATTCCACGTTGTTCACTGTGGTCGGGCAGCCATACAGGCCCGCGCCCGCCGGGAACGGCGGTTTCATGCGCGGCATGCCCTTTTTGCCCTCAAGGCTTTCCAGCAGTGCCGTTTCCTCGCCGCAGATATAGGCCCCCGCCCCGTGGTGCAGATAGATGTCAAAATCCCATCCTGACCCGCAGGCGTTCTTCCCAACCAGACCCGCGTCATAGGCCTCGTCAATGGCGCGCTGCAGCGCCTCTTTCTCGCGGATGTATTCGCCGCGGATATAAATATAGCAGGCATGCGCATTCATCGCGAAAGATGCGATCAGACAGCCCTCGACCAGCGTATGCGGATCGTGGCGCATGATCTCGCGGTCCTTGCAGGTGCCGGGCTCGGATTCGTCAGCGTTCACCACCAGATAGGCAGGCCGCCCATCGCTCTCTTTGGGCATGAACGACCACTTCAGACCGGTGGGAAACCCCGCACCCCCCCGGCCCCGCAGACCAGAAGCTTTCATCTGGTCCACGATCCAGTCGCGCCCCTTTTTGATGATCCCGGCCGTGCCGTCCCAGTGGCCCCGCGCCTGCGCGCCTTTCAGCGTGCGGTCGTGCATACCGTAGATATTGGTAAAGATCCGGTCTTTATCCTGAAGCATCACGCTTCCCCTTTTACTCGTTGTCGCGCGCAGCAGCCCGCGCACGCCTTAACTGCAATGACACAACCAGTGCCCAGAAGAGCCCGGCAAGTGCCGCAGAATCAAAAAGCAACGCATAGCGCCCCGGCAGGCCCAGCATCGGCCCCAGCCAGAGCGACAGAAGCCAGAGCACCATGGTGCCGACAATGACAAGGCTGACCAGCCGCCCCCTGGCGGCCAGCGCGCGCTCCTGCGCCTGCTTGCCCTGATCCTGCGCACTCATGACCGGTCTTGCCTTCCGTTCTCAGTTCCCGCGTTTCTTCAGCGTCGGGTTACCCGCCCTTCGCCAGTTTTTTGGCCTGTCCGACCCAGTCGTCCCGTTCGATACGCCCTTTGAACCGAAGGCGCTCATCGACCCAGGCGATGTCTTTCTTCTTCAGCGAAGCGACCTGGTCAAAGTGCCAGATACCCAGGCTGTTCAGTGTTTCCTCAAGCTTGGGGCCAACACCGCTGATCTGTTTCAGGTCATCGGCACCGCCCTCGCGGGGCCCGTCAGAAAAGGCGCCGGGACGCGCATCTGCATCGGAAGCCGCCTTTTTGGCCGCAGGCTTTTTGGCCGGAGCTTTCTTTGCGGGCGCTTTCTTTGCAGGCGCTTTTTTCTCAGCGGCAGGCGCGGCCTGCGTTGTTTCAGTGGTCGAAGGGGCCGCAGCCGGCTGCGCAGCCGGTTTGGGCTTGGGAGCCGGTGCAGGCTTCGGCGCCGGCGCTGCGGGCGCTTCTGCGCTGGCACGAACCTCGCCTGGTCCGGGCAGCGGGCGCGTCATGACCCAGCTGATAATCACGCCAAGGACAACGAAGACAACAAAACCGGCGAAAGCACCCTGAATAAAGCTCCAGCTGCCCAGCACCCAGAGGAGAATCGCCGCCAGCGCACCACCGGCCGCAGCCACAAGCCAGCTGCCGAGCGCCATACCGATCATACCTTCTTTGTTGTCCATCGTTCTTCCTCTTCGCGTTTATCTCTGTGATGCGGAACAGTGTTACCGCCTTTTGCGCATTTTGGAAAATTTTGTCTCAGTCTTCCGCCGCCAGCACAATCGCCTGAGCGACCCAGTTGTCCCGACTGACACGTCCCTTGAAACCCACCAGATTCTGATCCGCCCAGGCCACGTGTTCGGGCGTCCAGGCCGCGACCTGATCGAAGTGGTAGATCCCGATGCCATTGAGCATCTTCTCAAGCTTGGGCCCCACGCCCTTGATCCGCTTCAGATCATCTGCCCCGCCCTCGCGCGGCGCGCTGAGCTTTTCCGGCTCGGCCTGAGGCACATCAGCAGCAGGTCTGGCCGCCGCCTTCGCCTTGCTGCCCGGTACTTCGGCGCTTTTGTCCGACGACGCTCCCGCTTTGCGCGGTGCCTTGCCGGCTGCCTTCGCCGGTTTTGTCGGAGAGGCATTGTGATTTGCCCCCTTCTGCCATGGCATCAGCAGCGGCACCTCGGTGCCATCGATGCGTTTGACGGTATCGCCGATGTCCACGGCCAGCTGCGCCGAGGCGTTATACTGCGTTTTGCCGCTGTCGTATTCTGTGAGCGATGTCAGACCCTTAAGCGGCTCTGCGGCATAGCGGCCATTCTGCGGACCCGGCACCGGCACTTTCCCCGCCGCCAGTTCGTCGATGATCTCGCCCATGCGGTCGGCCGTCAGATCCTCGTAATAATCCTTGCCGATCTGTGCCATCGGCGCGTTCGAGCAGGACCCGAGGCATTCCACCTCTTCCCATGAGAAATTGCCATCCGCGGACAGCTCATGCGCGTTGGGTGCGATTTTTTCCTTGCAGACAGCGACCAGGTCCTCTGCCCCGCAGATCATGCAGGATGTGGTGCCGCACACCTGGATATGTGCAATCTTTCCAACCGGCTGCAGCTGGAACATAAAGTAGAATGTCGCCACTTCGAGCGCGCGGATGTAGCTCAGCCCCAACATATCGGCCACATGCTCGATCGCGGGCTTGCTCAGCCAGCCTTCCTGCTCCTGCGCGCGCCACAGGATCGGGATAATGGCCGACGCCTGACGGCCCTCGGGGTATTTGGTCATCTGCCCCTCAGCCCAGGCCTGGTTCTCAGGCGTAAAGGCGAAGCTTTCGGGTTGTTCTGGGTGAAGTCTACGCAGCATCGCTTGCTTCCTCTGCGGGGCAAGAGATTGAAAACTGACCTCGCGCGTCTGTTGACGCTATGGTTTTCAGCCTCTCACGGTTTGTCCGGACGGTTTCTAGAATGAGCGCTTCGCAATAGCGTCCATAGTCTTTGCTTAGTTCTGTTTCGCTCTGACCAATTCTTGCGAAAACATCCACAGCGTCGGAGTTTATGAGCACTTCAGTGTCTGCGACAAACCAGCCAAATTCCCCAACAACGTAGTACCAGTTGTCGACTTGCTGAATAACAAAGCAGTCAGACTTGGAAAGATCGACTTGTTGTTCTGTGGCCTCCAAAAACTCTCCCGGAAAATTACAGGCGACTGAACGTTCGTAAATCTTGGTCGGGCCGAACACGAAAGGTCGTGCGACAAGCAGTCCAACGACCACAACGCAGGCAACAGTCGCGATCTTCCACTTGCTCACCGGTCAATCTCCCCGAACACCACATCCATGGTGCCGATGATTGCCGCCACGTCCGCCAATTGGTGGCCGCGCGACATGTGGTCCATCGCCTGCAGGTGCAGGAACCCGGGCGCGCGGATTTTCGAGCGGTAGGGTTTGTTGGTGCCATCGGCGACCAGATAGACGCCGAACTCGCCCTTGGGGGCTTCAACGGCGCAATAAACCTCGCCCTCGGGCACGTGGAAGCCTTCGGTATAGAGCTTGAAGTGGTGGATCAGGCTTTCCATTGAGGTTTTCATATCCGACCGGCTGGGCGGCGTGATCTTGCCCCGCGCCAGAATATCGCCCTGCCCTTCAGGTGCGCGCAGTTTGGCGATGGCCTGATGAATGATGCCGATCGACTGGCGCATCTCTTCCATGCGGCAGAGGTAGCGGTCATAGCAGTCGCCGTTTTTGCCCACAGGGATCTGGAATTCGAACTCGTCGTAGCATTCATAGGGCTGCGCGCGGCGCAGATCCCAGGCCAGGCCCGAGCCGCGCACCATCACACCCGAGAAGCCGTATTCGAGGATATCCTCTTCGGTCACTACGCCGATGTCGGCATTACGCTGCTTGAAAATCCGGTTCTCTGTGAGCAGCCCGTCGATATCGTCCATGACGCGCGGGAACTCATTTGCCCAGGTCTCAATGTCGTCGATCAGTGCATCGGGCAGATCCTGGTGTACACCGCCAGGCCGGAAGTAGGCTGCGTGCAGACGCGCGCCACAGGCCCGTTCGTAAAACACCATCAGCTTTTCGCGTTCCTCGAACCCCCAGAGCGGCGGGGTCAGTGCGCCCACGTCCATGGCCTGGGTGGTGATGTTGAGGATGTGGTTCAGGACCCGGCCGATTTCACAGAAAAGCACCCGGATGAGGGACGCGCGGCGCGGCACCTCGACACCTGTCAGCTTTTCGATGGCCAGGCACCAGGCATGTTCCTGGTTCATCGGCGCCACGTAATCGAGCCGGTCGAAATAGGGCAGGTTCTGCAGATACGTCCGGCTCTCCATCAGTTTTTCGGTACCGCGATGCAGCAACCCGATGTGCGGGTCACAGCGCTCGACAATCTCGCCGTCGAGCTCCAGCACCAGCCGCAGCACGCCGTGTGCCGCCGGGTGCTGTGGCCCGAAGTTGATGTTGAAATTCCTGATTTTCTGTTCGCCCGTCAGGGCGTCCTCAAAACCTTTGGAGCCGTCCATCATGGTCTTTACTCCTCATCGAGGCGTGCGCATACGCGGAACACCTTTGTCAGCAGTTTCCAGGACCCGTCCACACGGACGAAACCCAGGTGATCTTCATAACGCACGGGCGGTACATCAACGGTCAGATGTACCCGGGCGATCTCGTCTCCCGCGCTGTCCATGCTCAGGATCTCGTATTTTGCCGGCGCGGGAAACGCGTCGCGCCCGCGCACCCGTGTCAGATAGGAGCCCTTGTCCCAGAAGGTCGCCTGACCGTTTTCGATCAGTGTCATCTGGAAGTTATCGTGGCAGAGAACTTCAAAGACCTCAGAACGCGCGAAATAAACCGCGTCACAATAAGCCAGCGCGGCCGCCTGCAGGTCATTGCTGTCTGTCATACCATCGGGCATATCAGCGGCGCTCCAGATCCTGGAGCCTGATGCTCATCCACCATATCAGACCCAGCACACCAAGCGGGATGATACAGGCCAGCGCCCAGTATTTGTTGATTCCGAAATGCGGCAACAGTTTCAGCAGCGGAATGACCGTCAGAACGGTAAAGACAACCCAGATCAGCCCTTCCATTATTTGGCCTCCTGCTTCTCGTCTCCCGGCAGGATGTATTCCGCGCCTTCCCAGGGGGACATGAAATCAAACTGGCGGTATTCCTGCACCAGGCTCACCGGCTCATAGACCACACGCTTCTGGGCTTCATCATAGCGCACTTCGGTATAGCCTGTTGTCGGGAAATCCTTGCGCAGCGGGTGGCCGCGGAAACCATAATCCGTCAGGATGCGGCGCAGGTCCGGGTGGCCGGAAAACAGTATCCCGAACATGTCAAAGACCTCACGCTCGAACCAGTTGGCCGACGGGTGCACAGAAATGACTGACGGGACCATATCGCGTTCGCGGATGCTGGCCCGCAGGCGCACGCGGTGGTTCTGGTACATCGACAGCAGATGATAGACCACGTCGAACCGCTTGGCCCGGCCGGGATAATCCACTGCAGTAATGTCCACCAGCGTCGAAAACCGGCAGGTCGCGTCTGTTTTCAGGAACTCAACAAGTCCGGTGATATTCGACGGTGTGACATCAATATTCAGCTCGCCGTGAGTTACATCCCATGACAGCACACAATCAGTGCGCTTGGCCTCGATGTAAGTCCCGAGTTCGTTCAGTGCGTCAGACATACATGGTCTCCTTACCGGAAAGTCTCAGTTCCACATCCGGTCAGCGGACGATGGTCCCGGTACGACGGATTTTGCGTTGCAGCTGCATAATGCCGTAAAGCAGCGCCTCGGCGGTCGGCGGGCAGCCCGGCACATAGACGTCGACCGGCACAATGCGGTCACAGCCACGCACAACGGAATAGGAATAGTGGTAATACCCGCCCCCGTTGGCGCAGGACCCCATCGAGATCACGTAGCGCGGCTCGGGCATCTGATCGTAGACCTTGCGCAGCGCGGGCGCCATTTTGTTGGTCAGCGTGCCGGCCACGATCATCAGATCGGACTGGCGTGGAGAGGCGCGCGGGGCGGTGCCGAAACGCTCCATGTCATAGCGCGGCATGGCGGTGTGCATCATTTCAACCGCACAGCAGGCCAGACCAAAGGTCATCCAGTGCAGCGAACCCGTGCGCGCCCAGTTGATGATATCCTCGGTCGAGGTCAGCAGGAAACCCTTGTCCTGCAGTTCCCGGTTCAGCTCCTGCGTGGCGACATCGCGGTCAGCACCTGCGATCGATGCTCCGGCGGCGGCTACTGCCATTCCAGCGCTCCCTTTTTCCATTCGTAGGCAAACCCGATGGTCAGCACGGCAAGAAATACCATCATCGACCAGAAGCCGACCATAGAGATATCCTTGAAGGCCACCGCCCAGGGGAAGAGAAACGCGATCTCGAGGTCGAAAATGATGAACAGGATCGACACAAGGTAGAACCGGACATCAAACTTCATCCTGGCATCGTCGAACGCGTTGAATCCGCACTCATAGGCCGAGACTTTTTCCGGATCAGGATTACGCACTGCCAGCACGACAGCCGCGAGGATCAGAACGATTCCCAACCCTATGGCCACGGCCAGAAAAATGAGGATGGGAAGGTATTCCCGAAGCATCTCTTCCAAAGGTTGGCTCCTTTTTGTCGCCGCAGCGCAGCGGTCTCGCGGTCACGCGGCTAAAGTGACTGCCAAGGGTTTACGCCTGTGGCCTGTCAGGGTCAACCGATCCGGGGTGGGAAAACCACGCCGGACTGGGCCTTTGCCGCCCCGTTCACCACCTCCGGACAGGCCCCGGTGCGCGCCGGGCCCGGAATCGGTAATCCGCTGCGCGCTGCAGGACGAAACAGCCCCCGATCACACCGCAGCAACTTTTTTGTGATCCGATGTCAGTAACCTTCCGTAAACCCTGCATCGTTCTGCTTCAAACGGTCGCACTTCCGGCGGCCGCGTGGAGCGACACCCAACAAGGAACCGAAGGACACACAATGAACAGACGTTTTGCACTGAAATCCACAATCGCAGCCGGCGCACTGGCGGCAATCGCCGCATGTACACCTGCCGACACCGGCAGCGACATTGTCGACATCGCAGCCGCAGACGGCAACTTTACCACTCTGGTCGCAGCCGTTCAGGCCGCAGGCCTTGTGGAAACCCTGAAAGGTCCTGGCCCCTTTACAGTTTTCGCGCCGACAGACGAAGCTTTTGCTGCTCTGCCCGCGGGTACAGTGGAAAACCTGCTGCTGCCTGAAAACAAAGACACGCTGACGGGTATTCTGACATATCACGTCGTGCCGGGCGCTGTTGCCGCGGCGGACGTACTGGGCAAGCGCCAGTCCGTTGACACCGTGAACGGTCAGTCTCTGCATGTCGATGGCAGAGGTGGTGCTGTGAAGGTCAACGATGCAAATGTCACCGCTGCTGACATTATCGCAACCAACGGCGTAATCCACGTGATCGACAAGGTGCTGCTGCCGAAGTAACCGGCACCGGTCTGCCTGATCACAAAGGCCCGCAGTCCCCCCGGCTGCGGGCCTTTTTTGCGCCCTGACCTAGGCGTCCGGCATCCATGAGGCCCGGCGTTTTGAAAAGAACGCATCGATGCCCTCTGCCGCTTCTTCGCTTTCCCAACGCGCAGCAAGGGCCGCAACAGTCCGGTCAATCAGCTCATCATCGATTTCCGGCCCGAGTGTACGCGCAAGATTCTTGGCCGCCGCCACGGCACCGGGTGCGCAGGAAAGATAGGGGGTAACCTCTGCCTCCACTGCATCTGCCAGGCTCCCGGCCGGAACACAGCGCGCCAGGATACCGAGGCCGACGGCTTCCGGCGCACCAAAGACACGGGCCGACATAAACACGCGTCGGGCGCGCCCTTCTCCCATACGGGCCAGCACATAGGGCCCGATGGTCGCCGGGATCAGCCCCAGGCGCGTCTCTGTCAGACCCAGCTTGGCCGTCTCCACGCCGATGGCCACGTCACAGACGCAGGCCATACCGACGCCCCCACCGAATGCATTGCCCTGCAGCGCACCTATCAGAGGCTTTGGCAGCGTGTTCAGCGCCTGGAGCATTACTGCCAGTCTGCGCGCCTCTGCCGAACGTGTCGCTGCATCCATCGACATCTGATCGCGCATCCAGCCCAGATCGCCACCGGCACAGAACGACGCCCCTGCCCCGGTCAGAACCACGACACGAACATCATCATCCGCACCCAGCGCGGCGGCGGCATCGGTCAGTTCACCGATCATCTGTGCCGACAGCGCATTGTGTTTTTCCGGCCGGTTCAGGGTCAGGGTTGCCACGCCACGCGCATCGGTGGTGATCTCAATCGTCTGCGGCATATGCCTCACTCCGACAGAATGGCATCTTTGGGCTGGCCGCGCATCGCCCGTGCCATGTCAGCCGCCGTTTCGATCGCATCAATGTCCAGCCCGGTTTCATAGCCCAGCGCTGCGAGATGGCGCGCGACACTTTCACTCGCAACGTTGCCCGCAGCCCCTGGCGCAAAGGGGCACCCCCCAAGACCGCCGGCAGCAGCATCAAAAACCCGAAGCCCCAGGCTCAGTGACGCGTCTATATTTTCCATCGCCCGGCCGCGCGTGTCGTGATAATGCCCCGCCAGACGGCCCGCCGGGACAACATCACGTACCGCCAGGAGCATCCGCGCAATGGTATCCGGGGTGCCTGCACCGGTTGTATCGCCCAGGCTCACCTCATAGCAGCCCATCGCAAATAGCTGATCAGCCACCCGGGCGACATCCTGCGGGGCCACCGGCCCGTCATAGGGGCATTCCACAACGCAGGACACATAGCCCCGGACGGGCAGATCAATGTGCCGCGCTTCTTCGAGAATGGGGGCAAAGCGTTCAATGCTTTCTGCAATCGTCGCGTTGATATTTGCCTTTGAAAACCCCTCGGACGCCGATGCAAAGACGGCAATCTCGTCAGCCCCTGCATCCCGGGCGTCGCTGTAGCCGCGCATATTCGGTGTGAGTGCGGCATAACGGACGCCGGGTGCCCTTTTTATACCTGCAAACACTTCGGCCGATCCGGCCATCTGCGGCACCTTCGAGGGCGACACAAAGGCCCCCGCCTCGATACGCGCGAACCCGGCCGCAGTCAGCTGATTGACCAGCGCCACCTTTTCGGCAACGGGGATTTCACGTTCCTCATTCTGCAGACCATCACGTGGTCCGACCTCGAATATCTCGCATGGTCCAAGGCTCATCGTCTCGTCTCCCCCTCTGGCCGCAGCCCGTCATCTGACAGGCCAGGGCGCATAAAAATCCTTCGCATAGATACCATCACCTGATGGCAGAGACGCGCGAAAACTCTCTCGGTCCGTCACCCGGTCATACCATGCGCTCAGCGCGGGGTGATCGTCGGTAAGGACAAAATGCCTGGCCATATAGACAGCCTGCGCCACCGAGATATCCGCCGCCGAAAACCCGCCTGTTAACAGGTAGTCCCGCGCACCCAGCGGATCATCCAGACGCGCCTCGATCGCATCATAGCATTTCCCGAGGCGCGCGGCTTCCAGTTTCATCACAACCGGGCTGCGCATGTGGTCCTCGTAGAGCGCCACATGCTGCTGGGTCAGCGCTGCAGTGTGCTGGCTCACCGTTTCGGCAAAATTCATCCACACAAGCCAGGGCATCCGCTCAGGCGTACCCGGCATGCGCCCCAAACGCTCCGGGCTGAACCGCTCACACAGGTATTCTGCGATCGCGCCCGTCTCAAACATCCGTTCTCCGTCGATTTCAAGCGCGGGAACGCGACCAGCAGGGGAAAGGTTCAGAAACTCGGGCGCGCGCAGGGTCCGGTCAAAGGGATAGCTGCGCAGCTGAAATGGTATGTCCAGTTCGTGCAACAGCCACAGGCTGCGCATCGACCGGGTCTGCGGACAATGGTGCAGCGTGATCATTCCGTTTCCTCTTCGGGGGCCAGACGGATCAGCGCGGCGCCTGCCTCGACCTGATCACCCGCGCTTACAAGCACCTCTGCAACAACACCATCGCGAGCGGCCAGCAACGCGTGTTCCATCTTCATGGCTTCCAGCACTGCCAGCCGGTCTCCCTTGCGCACCTCCTGTCCCGCCTCGGCGGTCACGGCGCGGACAACGCCCGGCATCGGCGCATCGATCAGATTGCCATCCCCGGCAGCACTGCTGTCTCGCTGCAGAGGGTCTGTCCATGCATAGGTGATCCCGAAGGCATCAAATACAGTAACCATATCCGGGCCTACGAAAGCAGGCGGCACGGTCCTGCCACCGGCCATCCAGCGACCACCCCTGCGCTCCAGCCTGATAAACTCGTCATCAGCGCGCCAGGTCTGTTCCAGCGGCCCGGTCACCGTGACCTCCAGAGAAAGCTCTTCGCCATTGCGCGTCAGCGTCACCCGTCGCCGCAGAGGGGCCCAGAGCGCAAAACCCGCATCCGCTGGTAAATCGACGATCTCCAGCACCGCCATACCTGCTGCAATGCGGTGCAGTGCTGTCTCTTCAGGTGGCGCTGTCAACGCCCTGAGGTCCCTTTCGATCAGGCCCGTGTCTACCTCGCCTGCCGCAAATCCATCATGGCGCGCCAGCGCGCCCAGGAACGCCAGATTTGTGACCGTGCCTGCAACCTGTGTCAGCGCCAGACCCTGTGCCAGCTGCGCGAGCGCTGCAGCGCGCGTGGGGCCGTGCACAATGACCTTGGCGATCATAGGATCATACCAGGGGCTGATCACATCGCCGCTGCGGACACCGCTGTCGGCCCGGACCGCCGGAGGGAAAGAAAGATGCCTCAGCGTGCCGGTCGCAGGCAGAAACCCGGCCGGAACATCCTCGGCATAGAGCCGCGCCTCGAAAGCGTGCCCAGAGAGGTTCAGATCTTCCTGACGTGCCGGCAGGGCCTCGCCAGAGGCGACACGCAGCTGCCATTCCACCAGATCAACACCCGTGACAGCCTCGGTCACCGGATGCTCCACCTGAAGGCGTGTGTTCATTTCCATGAACCAGAACCCGTCAGGCCGCAGACCGTCCGAGCCATCGACGATAAACTCGACCGTTCCTGCGCCGCTGTAGCCGATGGCCTCGGCCGCACGCACCGCGGCGGCCCCCATCGCTTCGCGCACGTCCGGGGTCATGCCCGGCGCCGGGGCCTCCTCGATCACTTTCTGATGGCGGCGCTGCAGCGAACAGTCGCGTTCAAACAGATGCACCGCGCGCATCCCGTCGCCAAAGACCTGCACTTCGATATGACGCGGCGAGGTGACAAATTTCTCGACCAGCACATCCGCATTGCCAAAGGCACCCCGCGCCTCGGCACGCGCCGAGGCCAGCGCATCGGCAAAACCCGCCGCGTCCTCCACCAGCCGCATACCCTTGCCGCCGCCACCCGCCACGGCCTTGATCAGCACCGGATAACCAATCTTTTCCGCCTCGCGCGCCAGCAAAGCATCGTCCTGATCGGCACCGTGATATCCCGGCACGACCGGCACTCCGGCTTCGACCATCAGCGCTTTGGCCGCATCTTTGAGACCCATGGCTCGTATGGCCCTCGCAGACGGTCCGATAAATGCCAGACCCGCGGCCTCAACCGCCTGCACAAAATCGGGGTTTTCGCTCAGAAATCCATAGCCGGGATGAATGGCCTGCGCGCCGGTGTCCAGTGCGGCCCGGATAACAGCCTCGCCACGCAGATAGCTGTCCGCAGGCGCCGACCCACCAATGTGCACCGCTTCGTCTGCCATCTCCACATGTTTCGCCCCGACATCCGCATCAGAGTAAACCGCGACGGTCCCGACACCGAGGCGCCTTGCTGTTTCAATCACACGGCAGGCAATTTCACCACGGTTGGCGATCAGAATTCTCTCAAACATCCCGCGTCCTCCGAACCTTCGCGGCCTCAGCCGCAGATGCCGGCTTTTTCAGGTCCCGGATGCTGCGATGAGCACGGGCAACGATCGGGTGCAAACTCCGGAAATCCAGCGCCATCATTACATCCGAAAGACGCCGAAACGCGTCTCCTCAATCGGTGCGTTCAGCGCCGCCGAGAGCGAAAGCGCCAGCACATCGCGCGAGCGGCGCGGATCGATGATGCCGTCATCCCAGAGCCGCGCCGAGGCATAAAGCGGATGGCTCTGCTCTTCGAACTGATCGATGGTCGGCTGGCGGAAAGCCGCTTCCGCCTCTTCGCTCCAGGCCTCTCCCTTGCGCTCCATAGCTTCACGCCGGACTGTCGCCAGCACGCCTGCCGCCTGCGGACCGCCCATCACCGATATGCGGCTGTTGGGCCATGTCCACATGAACCGCGGACTATATGCGCGCCCGGCCATTCCGTAATTTCCTGCACCGAACGAGCCGCCCACAAGCATGGTAATTTTCGGCACGCTGGTCGAGGCTACAGCCGTGACCATTTTGGCGCCGTGCCGGGCGATCCCCTCATTGGAATATTTCCGCCCCACCATAAATCCTGTGATATTCTGCAGGAAAATCAGCGGGATACGGCGCTGGGAACAGAGCTCGACAAAATGCGTGCCCTTCTGCGCCGATTCAGAGAACAGTACGCCGTTGTTGGCCACGATACCCACCGGGCAGCCCCTGATATGCGCAAATCCAGTCACCAGTGTCTCACCGAACCGCGCCTTGAACTCGTCAAAGCGCGAGCCGTCGATCAGGCGCGCGATGACCTCGCGGATGTCATAGGGCGTGCGCAGATCCGCCGGCACCACCCCCAGCAGCTCAGCCGGGTCGTAAGCAGGATCCTCGGGCGTGGCCCAGTTAACCGTCTGTGGCTTTTGGTGATTGAGCGCGCGCACAGCCTGTCGGGCCAGCGCCAGCGCATGGGTATCATCCTCTGCCAGGTAGTCCGCCACCCCGCTCAGTCGGGTGTGCACATCACCGCCACCAAGGTCCTCGGCGCTGACGACCTCGCCCGTGGCTTCCTTGACCAGCGGCGGGCCTGCCAAAAAAATAGTACCTTGATTTTTAACAATAATTGATACATCCGACATGGCCGGGACATAGGCCCCACCTGCAGTACAGGACCCCATAACAACCGCGATCTGCGCAATACCCGCAGCACTCATCCGCGCCTGATTGTAAAAGATACGCCCAAAGTGATCGCGGTCGGGAAACACTTCGTCCTGGTTGGGCAGGTTCGCCCCACCGCTGTCCACCAGATAGATACAGGGGAGCCTGTTTTCGGCGGCAATTTCCTGGGCGCGCAGGTGCTTTTTCACGGTCAGCGGATAATAGGTGCCGCCTTTTACAGTGGCGTCATTGCACACCACCATGACGTCTACGCCCGCAACCCGGCCCACGCCGGCGATCACGCCAGCACAGGGTGCGTCGCCGCCATACAGACCGTGCGCCGCTGTCGCACCAATCTCAAGGAAGGGGCTGCCCGGGTCCAGCAGTTCCGACACCCGGTCGCGTGGCAGCAGTTTGCCACGGCTTACGTGCCTCGCACGCGACCGCTCTCCGCCGCCGAGAGCCGCGGCCGAGGCGGCGGCGGAGACCTCTTCCAGCGCGGCCAGGTGCGCTTTTTCATTGGCCAGAAAACTCTCGGATGTGGTCAGAACAGAGGATGACAGCTTCATGTTCTGGGCTCCTCAGTCCCGACGGACCGCCCGTCGTCAGGCAGGCGCCTGCCGAACCTGTCCGCAGAATACCGGTAGGCGGGCCCATCCGGGCGGGCACATATAACCGTAATCCACACGCCGTCGCCCGAGCCTGGACGGGCCAGACAATCGGTCCGCTGTGCGCCGGCCCCGGCGGTGCTGAGATATTCCGCTGCAAAGGTTTCGATCACATCCGTCTCCGTGATTGTCGCAGCGATCCAGCCCATCCGGAACCCCCAGCCCGCAAAGGCAACCGCGAGGCAGGCCAGCGGCGCAAACCAGAGCCACCGGGGCACCGGGTCAGCTCCTGCCCCATATCATGTCATTGCCGCCATCAGCTCGCGGCCTACCAGCATCCGGCGGATTTCAGAGGTACCCGCGCCAATCTCCATCAGCTTGGCATCCCGGAAAAGACGGCTGACCGGGCTGTCACTCAGAAAACCCGCGCCGCCCATGGCCTGTACGGCCTGATGGGCCTGTTTCATGGCTTCTTCTGATGCATAGAGACAGCAGGCGGCCGCGTCCTGGCGGGTCACATCCCCCCGGTCGCAGGCTTTGGCCACCTCGTACACATACGCCCGGGCAGAATTCATTGCCGTATACATGTCGGCGATCTTGCCCTGCATCAGCTGAAAGCTCCCGATCGGCTGACCGAACTGTTTGCGCTCTGCCATGTACGGCATGATCGCATCGAGGCAGGCCGCCATGATACCGGTGCCGATGCCAGCCAGCACCACACGCTCATAGTCCAGGCCCGACATCAGAACGGCAACACCGCGGCCCTCTTCGCCCAGCACATTCTCGAAAGGAACCTCGACGTCATCAAAAATCAGCTCAGCCGTATTCGATCCGCGCATCCCAAGCTTGTCAAAATGCGGACTTGTCGAGAAACCGGTCATCTGCTTTTCGATCAGGAAGGCGGTTATCCCTCTGGACCCGCCGTCCGGATCGGTTTTGGCGTAGACAACGAGCGTGTCAGCATCCGGCCCGTTGGTGATCCAGTATTTGTTGCCGTTCAGACGGTAGTGATCATTGCGTTTCTCGGCCCGCAGTTTCATCGAAACCACGTCAGATCCCGCACCAGCCTCTGACATTGCCAGCGCGCCGACGTTCCGGCCCGAAATCAGCCCGGGCAGATATTTTTCTTTCTGCTCGTGGGTGCCGTTCAGCTTGATCTGGTTCACACACAGATTGGAATGTGCGCCATATGACAGAGATACAGAGGCACTGGCCCGCGCGATTTCCTCAATCGCGACGGTATGTGCCAGATACGACATCCCCGCACCGCCGTACTCTTCATCAACGGTGATCCCGAGAAGGCCCAGATCGCCCATCTCTGTCCAGAGCTCAGCCGGAAAGCTGTTGGAACTGTCGATGTCGGCCGCCATCGGCGCCACGCGGTCCTGCGCCCAGCGATGCACCATTTCGCGCAGCGCATTGACGTCCTCGCCCAGATCAAACTGCATCGTTGCGTTGAACATGCGGCACGGCTCCCTTCCTGCGGCTTCTGTTACCGAAATTTATTGAACACTTGTTCATATACTAAATGCAAGCGCGCAGATGGGTCAAGCCGCAGCGCAGCAAGCCCGGGCGCAATGTTGAGACCGGATACAGAGGCATCCGACAGGTATGGCACCAGATCGGTCCGACCCGAAGGGCTCAGGCCGCATCCTGCCAGACCGCGCCAACTTCTGACCGGATGATCCGGGCGATCAGATCGCAGTCTTCCAGAGAAAAGGTGAGTGGCACCCGCATATCAACAACGCCGGCAAGCACGCGGTCGCTGGCTGGCATCGGCTGCGATGGTGCGTAACGCCAGCTGTCGTACCGGCTGGTGAATGCCTGAGGTTCGGGCGCCCCGAACCACTTGAGCTCGACGCCGCGCGCCGCGCAGCGCGCGATCACTTCCTTTACGGCCTCGCCCGACCAGTCCAGCAGCAGAAACTGTATCGAAGAGCCCACGATCGTTTCATCAGCAGGACGCTCGATCACGGTCAGGCCCGGCGTGCCACGCAGGCCCGTCTCGAGCCTGTAGTAGCGTTCATTCCAGCGCCGGCACTGTGTCGGCAGGTCGGCCAGCTGCGGGCGCAGAATGGCGGCGCGCAGGTTGTCCATCCGGCCCGAAATGTTGGGCGTTTCATAGCGGATGTTTTCGAAGGCTTCCTTCGGAGGGGCCGCAAGATGGCGCTCGTACAGCATGTAGGAGCCAGACATGATCACAGCGCGGGCCGCGAGTTCTGCATCATCAGTGACCAGAAAACCGCCCTCGCCCGAATTTATATGTTTGTAGGTCTGGCAGGAATAGCACCCGGCCGCACCGACCCGCCCTGACGGCACATCTTTCCACGCGGCTCCCATCGTGTGGGCGCAGTCCTCTATGACGGAAATGCCAGCAGCATCACAGATCTGCATCAGCCGGTCCATATCACAGATATGCCCGCGCATGTGGCTGAGAAGCAGGTAAGACGCCTGTCCGGATTTTTCCAACAGGTCATCGAGATCAATCGTCAGGTCCTCGGTCACACCCACGAAAACCGGCACCGCCCCAACGGCAGCAATCGCCCCCGGAACCGGTGCCAGCGTAAATGCATTCGACAGAACCCTGTCACCCGGCACCACACCGGCGGCGCGCAGCGCTGTTGCCATTGCGTATCCGCCCGAGGCAACAGCCACGCAGTATCTGGCGCCGACCAGTGCGGCAAATTCCTGTTCCAGCAAGGCGGTCTGACTGAGCTCACCGGGCACGGTGTTGTACCGGTGCAGCCGTCCGTGGCGCATAACCTCGACAGCCGCGTCGATACCTGCCTCGGGGATCGGCTCCTGCTGGGTAAAACTGCCTTTGAAAACGTCTGTCATCTGAGCCTCCGCGCGCTACCGGAACTGTGGGGGGAAGAATGCCGGCCGGTCAAGACAGCAAACGCGACGCCAGCGCCGGCAGATCAGAATACCGCTCAAGCAGCGCTTCCGGCTCAAGCGCCGCCATGTCCTCGCCCGCCGGACCAAAGGTCACAAGAACGCTGGGCACACCCGCTGCGCGCGCCGTATTCCGGTCTGTATCGGAATCGCCGATCAGAATGCAGCGCGCCGGGTCACCACCTGCGCGCCGTGCGGCCTCGAACAGGGGTTCGGGGTCAGGTTTGCGAACAGGCAGCGTGTCGGCACCGACGAGGGAGGCAAAAGCATCACGCACCCCCAGACGCTGCATCAGCGTCTCGGCCAGCCCCTCGGGTTTGTTGGTGCAGATACCGACCCCGAAACCCATGGCGCCAAGCTCTGCCACAGCGTCCATCGCACCGGGATACATCTGTGTGTAAACATCAATCGCGCCGGCATACGCCTCGAGCAGAACGGGATAATAACGGTCAATCGTCGCCTCGTCTTCACCGCGCCCCAGCCGCTCCATGCCAAGACGAAGCATCGCCCGCCCGCCCCGCAGGGCAGTTCCCGCGTCTGTCGCCGGGTTCAGCAGGTCGCCCGCGCCCATATCGCGGAAACACACATTGGCTGCTGCAATCAGATCTCCGCTTGTATCCGCGAGCGTCCCGTCGAGATCGAAAATAACTGTTTTCATTCATCTATCCTTGTGCTCCGCGACGGGTCCCCGGCGAAAAGGCGCACACTATGTTGCAACACGCAACCATCTTTGATCCTGGCGCGCTTGCGCCGCGCGTTTCAGCGGATAAACAGGCGCCAGACAGAATACAAAGAGAAACCGCATGAAAACTGCTCTGATCATCCTCGCCGCGGGCAAGGGCACAAGGATGAATTCCGACCTGCCGAAAGTTCTGCACCCGCTCGCGGCCGCACCGTTGCTGGCCCACGCAATGCGTGCAGGCGCGGCACTTGAGCCGGAACGTACGGTCGTGGTCGCCGGCCACGGCGCAGCACTGGTTCGCAAGGCGGCGCTGGAGTATGACGCGACGGTGAGTGTCGTGGAGCAGACTGAACAGCTGGGCACAGCGCATGCCGCGGCACAGGCCCGCGATGCACTCGCTGGTTTTGATGGTACCGCCATCGTCCTGTTCGGAGACACGCCCTTTGTTCGGCCCGAAACGCTCAGGGCAATGACCGATGCCCGGGCGCAGGGCAATGACGTGGTCATACTGGGTTTCGAAGCCGCCGACCCGGGTCGCTACGGGCGGCTGGTCATGTCGGGCGGCAGCCTGGAGCGGATTGTTGAATACAAGGACGCCTCAGAGGCGGAACGCCGGATCAGCCTGTGCAACAGCGGTGTTCTGGCCTGCGATGCCACACTCCTCTTCGAGCTCATTGACGCCACAGGAAACGACAACGCCTCGGGCGAGTACTATCTGACAGATGTCGTCGGTCTTGCCCGCGCGCGTGGCTTGTCCGCAACTGCCGTAACCTGCGACGAATCCGAAACACTCGGCATCAACACCCGCGCGGAACTGGCAGGTGCCGAGGCCGCGTTTCAGACCCGCGCGCGCGCCGCAGCCTTTGAGAACGGCGTCACGATGCCCGCGCCGGATACAGTACACTTTGCAATCGACACGGAAATAGGCCGCGATACGGTCATTGAGCCGAACGTTGTTTTCGGTCCCGGCGTCACGGTGGAAAGCGGTGCCTGCATCCGGGCTTTCTCGCACCTTGAGGGGTGCCATGTTGCGCGCGGCGGCACCGTTGGTCCCTACGCACGACTGCGCCCGGGCGCAGAACTGGCAGAGGACGTGCGCATCGGAAACTTTGTCGAGGTCAAGAACGCGCAGATCGGATGTGGCACCAAGGTAAATCACCTGAGTTACATCGGTGATGCGACGCTTGGCTCCGCCACAAACGTAGGCGCAGGCACGATCACCTGTAATTATGACGGCGTGATGAAGCATCACACCCACATCGGGAACAATGTCTTTATCGGATCGAACACGATGCTTGTGGCACCGGTACATGTGGGCGATCACGCGATGACCGGCAGTGGATCGGTCATTACATCTGACGTCGAACCCGAGGCGCTGGCGCTGGCGCGCGCGCCGCAGGTCGAAAAACCCGGCATGGCAACAAAATTGTTGCAGATGTTAAAGGCCAGAAAGGCCCAACAACAAAGAGGCAGCTGAAAATGTGTGGTATTGTAGGGGTCCTTGGGGGACATGAAGTCGCGCCGATCCTCGTTGAGGCGCTGAAAAGGCTCGAGTATCGCGGCTATGACAGCGCCGGTATCGCGACCGTCAGCGATGGCGTACTGGACCGCCGCCGCGCGGTTGGCAAACTGATCAATCTGTCGGATCTGCTGGTTCATAACCCGCTGTCGGGAAAGTCCGGTATCGGCCATACCCGCTGGGCCACACACGGCGAGCCCTCGGTTACGAACGCGCATCCGCACCAGTCGGGCCCGGTTGCCGTTGTGCACAACGGGATCATCGAGAATTTCCGGGAACTCAGAGCGGAACTGGCAGATCACGGTCTGCAATGTGTGTCTGAAACAGACACCGAAACCGTGAGCCTTCTGGCGCAATACTACCTCGGTCAGGGTCTCAGCCCGTCGGACGCAGCACACCGCACACTGGACCGGCTCGAAGGGGCCTTTGCCCTCGCCTTTCTCTTCTCGGGGGAGGATGATCTGATGATCGGCGCCCGCAAGGGGTCGCCGCTGGCCATCGGTCATGGCGACGGCGAAATGTATCTCGGCTCTGACGCTATTGCGCTGGCCCCGATGACAGACCGGATCACCTATCTGGAAGAGGGAGACCGGGTCTTTCTGACGCGCACGTCCCTGCAGATTACAGACAGCGCCGGGAACCCGGTCGAGCGGCCCGTACAGACCATTCAGGCGGATGCGACGCGTATCGACAAGGCAGGCCACAAGCATTTCATGTCCAAGGAAATCGCTGAACAGCCTTCGGTCATTGCCGGGGCGCTGAGCCACTATATCGCATCAGACGGCAGCATCAGCCTGCCCGGCGGCGGGATGGATTTCACAAAAACCGACCGGCTGACACTGGTGGCCTGCGGCACGGCCTATCTCGCCTGTCTGTCTGCCAAGCACTGGTTCGAGGAACTGGCCCGTCTGCCTGTGGACGTCGATGTGGCCTCGGAATTCCGCTACCGCGAACCCCCGATCCCGGCCAATACAGCCGCACTTTTTGTCAGCCAGTCGGGAGAGACAGCCGACACACTTGCTGCACTGCGGTTCTGCCAGGGCAAGGTGTCAAAAATCCTGTCAGTGGTCAATGTACCCGAGAGCTCGATCGCACGGGAAAGCGACGTTGTGCTGCCGATCTATGCGGGCGTCGAGGTTGGTGTGGCCTCGACCAAAGCGTTCACCTGCCAGCTGGTTGTCCTGCTGCTGATGGCCCTCAAAGCCGCCCAGGACCGGGGCACAATCGACGCGAAAACCTTCAAAGAACATATCGCTGCACTGCGCGGCGTGCCGGGTATCATCAGCCAGGCGCTTGAGATTGAGGCTGAAACCCGGCGCACTGCCGAGGACATCTCTGAAGCCCGGGATGTACTTTTCCTGGGGCGCGGTCAGATGTTCCCACTGGCGATGGAAGGCGCGTTGAAACTTAAGGAAATCAGCTACATACACGCCGAGGGCTACGCTTCGGGAGAACTGAAGCACGGCCCTATCGCGCTGGTTGACCAGTACGTCCCGGTTGTTGTGATGGCCCCCCGCGACAGGCTGTTCGACAAAACGGTCAGCAATATGCAGGAGGTTATGGCGCGCAAGGGGCGTGTGATCCTGATCTCTGACCGCAAAGGCATCGAGGAAGCTGGCGAAGGAACCTTTGCCACCATCGAACTGCCAACAGTGCCGGAGCTGGTGACGCCAATTCTCTATGCGATCCCTGCGCAGTTGCTTGCCTATCATACGGCCGTCGCAAAGGGCACGGATGTGGACCAGCCGCGAAACCTCGCGAAGTCCGTCACAGTGGAATAAAAGCGCGGCGGTCAGCCGCCGCGGCGTACTGAAAGTGTCACCAGAGCGGTCAGCGGCACCTCCAGAGCGCGCATGGCCGCGAGTGAAATCCGGCTGCCTGCCGTGTCGGGTCCGCCTATCGGGATGAGCGTTACCGCCACAGACGTACCCGAAGCAGTGCTGGTCACGACGCCCGGCGTTTCGGCAGCAACCAGAGGCGTTTTCAGCCAGAACCCCTGCTCCGCAGGAGCGCCAAGCGAAGCGACGGTCTGTCCGAGGACAGCTCCCGACCTGGACACCCGACGCGCGGCAGCCCTTTCCGCCTCTGAGGTGCGGTCAATACTGTCAGCAGTCTGTGCGCCGCCGGCAGGAATCGGTCCACCCGAAGCGGCCCCGTTGGCACCCGGGTTTTCCGTCTGCGGCTGATCCGTCAGACCGCTGCCCCCCAATTCGAGATTGATCCTCTGTTCAAGCGTGCGCAATTCAGCACAGCCGGCCACCAGAGACATCATCATCAGACACGCCAGAGCCCGTTCCGGGCGAAGAGTGAAAATCGTTCGCTGCATGAACTGTTCATACCGTCCTGTCACAAGGCCCACAATGCGGAATACCCTTGCCGCCGGTTAACGCAGCCCTTACCACTTAGGCTATGAGTGCACCGCTGATCGATCCCTTCGCACGCGCGATTACCTACCTGCGTGTTTCCGTCACCGACAGGTGTGATTTCCGCTGCGTCTACTGCATGTCGGAAAACATGACATTCCTGCCGAAAAAGGAACTGCTCACGCTCGAAGAGCTGGACCGGATGTGTTCCACCTTTGTGAGCCTCGGCGTGGAAAAGCTGCGGATTACAGGCGGTGAGCCGCTGGTGCGCAAAGGCATCATGACCTTCTTTGAAAGCATGTCGCGCCACCTCGACAGCGGGCAGCTCAAAGAGCTGACACTGACGACAAACGGCAGTCAGCTGGAACGCTTTGCCAAGGATCTCTATGCCGCCGGGGTACGGCGCGTGAATGTATCGCTGGATACGCTGGACGAACAGAAGTTTGCTGATATCACGCGCTGGGGTCGCCTGCCCCAGGTGCTGCGCGGCATTGATGCTGCCCAGTCAGCGGGCCTGCGGGTCAAGCTGAATGCCGTCGCGCTCAGGGGTTTCAACGAACCGGAGCTGCCATTCATTACCGAATGGTGCGCCGAACGTGATATGGATCTGACTTGGATCGAGGTCATGCCGATGGGAGACATCGGCAACGAGGACCGGCTGGGACAGTACTGGTCTCTGAAAGACGTGCGCGCGCGCTACGCAGAGCACTATACGGTGACGGATCTTGCCGAACGCACCGGCGGGCCCGCGCGCTATGTGCGCCTTGAAGAGACCGGGCAGAAGATCGGCTTTATCACACCGCTGAGCCACAATTTCTGCGAAAGCTGCAACCGGGTACGCATCACCTGCACCGGTGAGATTTACATGTGTCTGGGCCAGGAGGACATGGCAGACCTGCGCGCTCCTCTCCGGGCACACCCCGATGACAATGGTCCTCTCGAAGAGGCGATCCGCGCTGCGATCGCCCTGAAACCAAAGGGGCATGATTTCGACTATTCGCGCCAGCGGGCCGATGGCCGGATGTCCCGCCACATGAGCCATACCGGCGGCTGAACCGGCACATGCGCACCCCATTGCTTTTCAGAGTATACGTGGCCGCCACCGCGTTGCTGACACCGTTTGTGGCATGGTTTGAAGTACGCAGACTGCGCCGCGCCGGCTTCCCGGCCATGCGCGCCCACGAAAAGCTGGGTAATGCCAGTGCTCCACGTACAGGCAGCGGACCACTGATATGGTTTCACACAGCATCAGTGGGTGAAAGCCCATCGGTTCTGTCGCTGATCCACAGCATGGGCCGGATGCTGCCGCGCGCGCAGTTCCTGATCACATCAGGCACACCTGCGTCTGCCCGTGTCGTGTCAGAACGCATGCCACCACGATCTGTGCACCAGTTCTCTCCGGTTGACGCGTCAGGACCGGTGCGGCGATTTCTGGCGCACTGGCGGCCATCTGCTGCCATTTTCGCAGAAAGCGAGCTGCAGCCGCTGATGCTGTGCAGGACCCGGGCGCGCGGCACGGCCATGGCGCTGGTAAATGCCGGGTTGAGCAGCAACTCCGCAAAATTCTGGTCCGGACGCCCGGAAACGGCGGCCTTTATTCTGGACGTATTCGATCTGATCCTCACCCGGGATGATGAAATGGCGGGGAAGATGGTGGACATGAATGCGCCGGTCGAGCGGGTCGCACGGGGGATCGACTTCAGGTTCCTTTCTGATCCGCTGCCCAGTGATCCGGCAGTCACAGCCCGGATACGGGCAGCCCTCAGGGGCAGGCCCGTCTGGGTTGCCGCGTCCACTCACCGCGGAGAAGAAGAGATAATCCTCGCCGCCCATCAGGCATTGCTGAAGCAGCATCCGGACCTGATGCTGATCCTCGTACCACACGATCATAAACGTTCAGACGACATCGCCGCACAGATCACATCTGCAGGCATTGCATTCGCAACCCACTCCAGGAACGAAAAACCCGGTGATGGTCACAGCGCCTATCTGGCGGATACGCCGGGTGAGACAGGCAGCTGGTACGCACTGACGGAAATCGTATTCCTGGGAGGCTCACTGGTGCCTGAGGGCGGGACGAACCCGTTTGAAGTCGCCCAGGCGGGTGCCGCGGTTCTCTCAGGGCGCCATGTCACAGAATTTGAAGAGGTTTTCGCCGATATGACCACACGCGGCGCCGCTGTTTTCACAACGGACGCCGAAGACCTGGCTGGCGAAGTTCACGAAATGCTCAGCAACACACCCTACCGGGCCCAGGCGGTGTCAGCCGCCGAAGACTTTGTACGTGGCCGGCAGGATCAGCTGGATCAGATTGCCCGCAGGCTCATCCGTGCTCTTGATCTGGAGCAGACGCACTGACGCAGGCCACCAGTGCTCCGCTGTTTGCGCACCACCGCATTCCGGGTTCCGAAAACTCTCCGTTTCCGCCACCGGCCACCAGACTGAAAGTGAAATCAGCGCGTCAGGCAGCCGGCATCCGCTGCTCTACAATCTCTGCCCACCAGCTGCATCCGGCGGGAATCGCGTCGTCGTTGAAATTGTATTCCGGGTGATGCAGGCGTGCGCTCGGGCCGTTGCCCATCAGAATATATGCTCCGGGGCGTTCCTCGAGCATAAAGGCAAAGTCCTCGCCGCCCATCACCAGTTCTGCGTCTGCACAGTCGCCTGAAACACGCCGGGCGACATCGGCGGCGAACTCGGTCTGCTCGGGATGGTTCACGGTTACCGGATAATTGCGCACATAATTGATACGGCCTGTGGCTCCGAAGTTTTCGGAAATGCCTTCGACCAGTTTTGTCAGACGCGTCTCGACCAGATCGCGCACGTCTTTGCTCATGGTGCGCGCTGTTCCTTTCATTGTCACTTTCTGGGGGATGACATTGAAGGCGTTGGACGAGGTTTCAAAGGATGTGATCGACATGACCAGCTGTTCAACAGGATCGGTGTTCCTGCTGGCAATCGACTGAGCGGCGACGACAATATGGCTGGCCACGACGGTCGGGTCGATCGTCTGGTGCGGGAATGCGGCGTGTCCGCCCCTGCCCACTATTTCGATCTCGAAAATATCTGTGGCGGCAAAGAACGGCCCGGTCCGGATGGCAAACTGCCCGGTCTCCATACCCGGCCAGTTGTGCATCCCATAGACTTCCTGGATACCAAAGCGTTCCATCATACCGTCTTCACACATTTCGCGGCCACCGCCGCCACCCTCTTCAGCCGGCTGAAAGATGACTGCAACCGACCCGTTGAAATTGCGCGTCTCGGCCAGATACTGCGCGGCCCCCAGCAGCATCGCCGTGTGGCCGTCGTGCCCGCAGGCGTGCATCTTCCCCGGCTCGCGGGAAACATAATCGACACCCGTCTGTTCGGTTATCGGCAGTGCATCCATATCTGCGCGCAGACCGACAACTTTGCCGGAAGTGTCCGATTTCCCGCGGATCACCCCGACCACACCGGTGCGGCCAATGCCGGTCACGACCTCATCACACCCAAAGGCCCGCAGTTTTTCCGCCACCAGCGCCGCTGTCCGGTGCGTATCAAACAGCAGTTCCGGGTGTTCGTGCATGTCCCGGCGCCAGGCAGTGATATCCTGGTGCAGTTCGGCAAAACGGTTCTTTACAGGCATGATATCGGCTCCAGCGGGTTCTGGCCGGGCAGTTCCCGGCGCTTCTCCGTACGGTTGTATTATACCTGACCCGGGCTGCAAGAGCCGCTGTCCTGAAGGGCTTCACAAATGATTGCAATGGCCGCACAGGGCATCACAGGGCCGGTCCGAGCTCCATCCGGCTGCCATCACTGAACCGCGCGAACCTGAACCGTGACAGATTGTGATCCACATGCGCGCCTGTTGCCAGAGCCGCCAGAATGCGCCCCATGGCCGGACCAATACCAAATCCATGCCCGCTCATGCCTGTACCGACAACCAGCCCCGGCAGCATCTCAATGCGGTCAACAACCGGAACAACATCAGGCATAGTATCGATCATACCGGCCCAGGCATGCGTCAGGTCAAATGCCGGCAGGTCGGGAAACAGGGCGGCGAAGCTCGTCTGCAGCTCGCGGAGTTTACGGGCGTTCGGAGACGGGTTCAGAATGCGGCAGTCCTCAAACGGGCTGCGATCACCGCCATCCCAGCGCCGCGCAGTCCCCCAGGCATCCGGATAGCCACGTGGCGCACCGGGCAGAAAACGCGTGCCCAGTGGATCAGCCTTCAGTTGCCGCAGAAATTTCGGAAAGGCACGAAAGGCATCCCATCCCAGAAAGAGTTCGTGAAAACCGCCCGCAGCAAGCGTATAGCCGCCATCCTGCCGGTACCTGAATGCGAGCCCCCTGTCTGCCACGCCGCCTGGCGTCACCTGCGGCAGTGCGCCTGTCGATGCCACTGTTGAGCGAACGGAGAGCTGTGGCAGCGACACACCGTGGTTTCTCAGGAAAAGCGACGACCACGCGCCGCCTGCAAGGATCACCGAGGAGGCACGGACAGCACCGGCCTCGGTGACGACGCCGCTTACCCGGCCCGCAGAAACATCCAGGCAGCGCACCGCACAATTCTCGCGCAGCACAGCGCCCTCCCGCACTGCAATGCCTGCCAGGGCGGGAACCGCCTTCCATGGCTCGGCGCGCATATCCGACGCCGTGTGAAGCGCACCGGCATATTGTCGGGCCATGCCTGGGACAAGTGCGGCTGTCTCCGATGCCGTCAGGATACGGGTATCCACTCCGTTGTCGCGTGCGTGCGGCAACCAGGCCTCGTATTTTGCAAGTTCTTCACTGGTCCGCGCCAGATAGGTCACACCGCCCGTTTTCAGGCCGATGTTCTCATTGGTTTCCCCGGACAGTTCGCGCCACAGGCGGCCGGCTTCTACCATGACAGGCAACTCATCCGGGTCACGCCCCTGCTGCCGGATCCAGCCCCAGTTGCGTCCTGACTGCTCGGCCGCGATGCGCCCTTTTTCCAGCAGGACCACATGATGACCGGCGCGGGCCAGAAAAAGAGCGGCCGAAACCCCTATGACACCGCCACCTATAACGACAACATCCGTACTTTCCGGCAGATCAGCCTGAAACGTGAGGGGCGAGGTCACTGTGATCGGAATACCGGGCATACAGCCTTTATCGCTCAGTCACAGAGCGTCCCGATCAGACGTTCCATAAAACGATGACCCGCCTGAAACTGTTCCTTGGTGATGAATTCGTTGGGCTGATGCGCCTGTGCAATATCGCCGGGCCCGCATATGACAGCCGAATATCCCGCTTCCTGAAACTGGCCGGCCTCTGTGCCATAGCTGACGACGTGGCTCGCATTATCGCCGGTAATACGGCGGACCAGTTCCTCTGCCGCGCCCGCCTCTTCAGGTGCCAGTGCCGGAACGTCAAAGCGGGGCGTCACATGAATGCGTGTCTCGGGCACAACTGCCTGCATCATCGCCTCGACCTCTGCCACGCGGTCGCGGTAGCGTTTTTCCCATATCGCCTTGTCCTCGCCGGGCACAACGCGAAAATCCATTGCAAAGCGGCAGTCCTTGGCGGTGATATTGTGCGCGGTACCGCCCTGGATCATGCCGACATGGGCGGTTGTGTACGGCGGATCAAACGCACTTGCCAGCACACCGGGTTCGGCATCGCGGTTGGCTGCATTGATGTCATTGGCCCAGTCAATCAGCTTTGCCCCGTACATTACCGCATTTACGCCCCGGTCGAGAATGGAGCTGTGCACCTCAAAACCCTGCACATGCGTGTCAAAGCCGGTACCGCCCTTGTGGCCCGAAACAGCCTGCATCATCGAGGGTTCGCCAACAATCACGGCGGCGCCTTTCGGCAGGACAGGCTGCATCGCCTCGATCATCGGGGGCGCACCGGTGCATCCGATTTCCTCGTCAAAACTCAGTGCAAGCTGCAGGGGTCGTTTCAACGGCGCATATTGTGCTTCGACCAGAGCCCAGACCGCCAGGGCATCAAATCCCTTCATGTCGCAGGTGCCGCGCCCTGCATAGCGGTCTTCAAATTCCACCACTTCAAAAGGGTCGGTGTCCCAGGGCTGACCCTCCACAGGAACAACATCCGTATGGCCGGACAGAACGATTGCCCCTTCTTCCCAGGGGCCCACATGCGCGAAAAGCGCGGCCTTCGGCTCGTCGGGTTTGTTGTAGCGGTGAGACGTGATCCCATGGCTGCCGAGGTATTCCTCGACCCAGTCGATCAGAGGCAGATTGGTATCCCGGCTCACAGTGGGGAAGCTCACCAGTTTCTGCATGATCTCCAGCGGTGACAGACGATCGGTCATACGGTCAGTACCCGCTGTCGGTTTCCAGGACAAAATGGCCCGGCTCAACTTCGCTGTACACCGATGGTTCGGGCACATAGCCCGCCGGATGGATCGGAGAGGGAATGGGCTTGAAGTTCAGGTCACTCTCGTCTTTGCGCTGGCGCGGGTCTGCAATGGGCACCGCCTTCATGAGTGCCTGAGTATAGGGGTGTCGCGGATTTTCAAAGACGCTCGAACGCGGGCCCAGCTCGACGATACGACCAAGATACATCACGCCAACGTGGTGACTGACCCGTTCGACAACGGCCATATCGTGGCTGATGAACAGAAACGACAGGCCCAGTTCAGCCTGCAGCTCCATCATCAGGTTGAGCACCTGCGCCTGAACTGAAACATCCAGCGCCGAGACGGCCTCGTCTGCGATGATGAGCTTTGGGTTCAGCGCCAGGGCGCGCGCGATGGCAACACGCTGGCGCTGTCCTCCGGACAGTTCGTGCGGAAAGCGGCGCATAAAGCTGCGCGGCAGTTCAACGCGGTCAAAGAGCATCGCCACCCGGTCTGTAACGTCCTGCCCGGTCAGCGTGCCAAAGTTATGGATCGGTTCCGCCACCTGTTCGGCCAGCTGCATCTGGGGATTGAGCGATGCGAAGGGATCCTGAAAGATCATCTGCATATCCAGACGCGCCCGGCGCAGACCTTTCTGATCCAGTGCCATAACGTCCGTGCCGTCCAGGTTCACTTCGCCGGAAAGCGGATCCACCAGCCGCAACACCGAGCGTCCGGCGGAGGATTTGCCGCAACCGGATTCGCCCACCAGGCTGAGGGTCTGGCCCCTGTTGATCGTAAACGAAAGGTCCTCGACCGCGTGTACATTCGCAACGGTGCGGCGGAAGAAACCGCCTTTGACCGGAAAACGTGTTGTCAGGTTTTTTACGGTCAGCAGAACCTCGTCCGTACCCGGTATGGGCAGGATTTCGGACTGATCGCGGCCCAGCAGTTTCATCGGTTCGGGCGCGGATTTCCCGCGCATCTCGCCCAGTTTGGGCACGGCAGCCAGCAGCGCCTTAGTATAAGGATGCTGCGGGTTTTCGAATATCGTGGCGACCGGGCCTTCCTCGACTTTGTTGCCGCGGAACATTACGACGACGCGATCCGCCATCTGTGCAACGACCGCCATATCATGGGTGATGAACATCACCGCCGTCCCGGTTTCCCGCTTGAGCCGGTCCATCAGCGCCAGAATTTCGGCCTGGATCGTCACATCAAGCGCGGTCGTCGGCTCATCCGCGATCAGCAGGCGCGGCTTGCACGCGAGCGCCATGGCGATCACTACACGCTGCCGCATACCACCTGACAACTCATGCGGATATTGCTTCAGACGCCGCTCAGGTTCCGGAATCCGGACCTCACGCAACAGTTCCAGCGCCCGCGCCTCGGCTTCGGTCCTGTTCATGTTCTTGTGCAGGCGCAGACCTTCGGTCAGCTGACGGCCCACCGTAAAGACAGGGTTCAGCGCCGTCATCGGTTCCTGAAAGATCATCCCGATTTCATTGCCGCGGATTGTCCGCATCAGTTCGGGGTCAGTGCCTGCCAGATCAATCGTCCCGCCGCTGCTGCGGTCAAAGAGAAGCTCGCCGCCGGCAATCTCGCCACCACCGAATTCCACAAGCCGCATAAGAGACAGAGAGGACACCGATTTGCCGGACCCGCTCTCGCCCACCACGCAGACCGTTTCGCCTGGATTGATCTCGAAAGAAACGTCCTCAACGCCGACGACGGGGCCGTCCTTGGTCTGGAACTCCACACGGAGACCCCTGATTTCGGCGATGGGCCGGGGCTCTCTGCCCGGCTGTGTCTGATCCAGCATACATGACCCTGTTGTTCCCTGCAGCGACGCTAAGGCCATGCAGCAGGCACTGTCAAACCCTGGCTGCGTCTTTCCATCACGTCAGCCATCACAAGGCTTGCTTTTTCCGCAAAACATGCTTCGATGAGGCCACGCATCCGGGGGGATCGGCTGAATTTCTGCACGACATGGCAGACTTAGCTCCCGTAACCCGCTGGAAATGATAGCGAAAAACAGCAGCTTGATCACCCGGGCTGTTCAAACGGCATTTAAATGTCCAACACGGAGTAAAACATGAAACTCAGAACCTTACTGATGGGCGCCATCGCGACCACAGCCCTCGCACCGGCAGTCCTCGCGGATGGCCATAAAGGCGAGCGGGGCCGCGACGGCGAGGTCAAGATCATCTACTGGCAGGCGCCCTCGATCCTGAACCCGTATCTGTCGGGTGGCACCAAGGATCTCGAGTCGGCCTCGCTGGTGATCGAACCTCTTGGACGATACGACGAAAACGGCGCGCTCGTGCCCTTCCTTGCCGAAGCCATCCCGACCGTGGAAAACGGCGGTGTTGCCGCTGATCTGACATCGATCACATGGAAGCTCAAAGAAGGCCTTCTGTGGTCAGACGGCAGCGCCGTGACCTCGGCAGATGTGAAATTCACAGCGGACTACTGCATGCATCCCGAAGGCGGTTGCGCCCAGGGCGCCAAGTTCGACGGTGTTGAAAACGTCGAGATCGTCGATGACCTGACAGTGAAAGTCACCTTCAACCAGCCACAGCCCAATCCTTACGGGCCGTTCATGGGTGGGCAGTCACCGATTATTCAGGCCGCACAGTTTGCCGATTGCTTGGGCGCAAAAGCACCTGAGTGTACCGAAGCAAACTTCAACCCCATTGGCACAGGCCCGTTCGTGGTCACTGACTTCCGTCCGAATGACGTGATCCAGATGGTTGCCAACGAAAATTTCCGCGAACCGGGCAAGCCTGCTTTTGCGTCACTGACGTTCAAAGGCGGCGGCGATGCGACAGCAGCCGGCCGGTCCGTGATGGAAACAGGCGAGTACGACTATGCCTGGAACATGCAGCTGGCACCCGACGTTCTGGCGAAGATGGCCGAAGGTGGCAAAGGCACACCGATCGCAGCCTTTGGTACGCTGGTGGAGCGTCTGGAAATGAACCTGACGAACCCGTCGCCGGATCTGCCTGCCGAGACACGCTCGACAGTTGCCGAACCTCATCCGTTCCTGTCTGACATCAACGTGCGCAAGGCACTTTCGATGGCAATTGACCGCCCGCTGCTGGTCGAAATCGGGTACGGCCAGGCCGGTCGCCCGACATGTAACCTCGTACCCGCGCCTGCGCTTTATGCCTCTGACAACACTGAATGCCTGACACAGGACATTGATGGCGCGAACGCTCTGCTTGACGAAGCCGGCTGGGTCGACAGCGATGGCGACGGCGTGCGTGACAAGGATGGCGTGAAACTGTCAATCCTGTATCAGACATCCACAAACGCTGTGCGCCAGGACTTTCAGGCTCTGATCAAAGAGTGGTGGAGCATGATCGGTGTCGAAACCGAACTGCGTAACCTGGACGCATCTGTGTTCTTCGGCGGTGACCCGGGCTCACCCGACACTTTCCAGAAGTTCTATGCGGACGTGGAAATGTACGCCAACAACTTTGACGGTACGGACCCGCAGGCCTATCTCTCGGCCTATCGCTGCGGCAACGAACCCAAGCCTTCCAGCCAGTGGCAGGGTGAGAACATCAACCGCTTCTGCGACCCTGAATATGACGCCCTGCTCGACGAGCTGGCACGGACAGGCGAGCTGGACAAGCGCGGCGAGATCGCCAAAAAGCTGAACGATATGCTGACAAAAGACAGCTACACAATCGTTCCGCTGGTGGACCGTGGCCGTGTGTCTGCAGCCTCTAACACACTGGGTGGTGTGATCCTGAACACCTGGGATTCCGAGCTGTGGAACGTGGCTGACTGGTACCGCATCGGAAACTGATGAAACTGAGGCAGGGCGCGGGCATTCCGCGCCCTGACCTTTTTCAGCCGGGGAATATGCCAGTGTGCATCCGGCGGCATCGGAACAATAATAAAAACCTCCCGACAAGGCGGAGCGCATGCTGACTTTCACCATCCGCAGACTGGTTCTCTCGATCCCGACACTGCTGTTTATCAGCCTTGTCATTTTTCTCCTGCTGCAACTGGCGCCGGGCGATCCGATGGCGCAGGTGCCGCTCACTGTCCCTCCTGAAGTCAAACAGAAGATGCGTGAGGCGCTTGGTCTCGGCGCTCCCATCCACGTCCAGTACTGGAAATGGCTGGTTCAGTTTTTCTGGGTGGAACCACAGGTGCTTGTGGATCACTGGTTCGGCACGGCATTCTCCGAGGGCAAGCTGAGGGTCATTTCCTGGCAGACGCGTTCGCCTGTGATGGACATCGTTATCCAGCGTATGCCGCAGACGCTCTGGGTTGTCGGCATGTCCTACATCGTCGGCATCCTGATCGCCCTGCCCATCGGAATTTACTCTGCCTACCGGCAGTATTCCCTCTTTGACCAGGCCGGCACATTCATCTCGATGATCGGCTTTTCAATCCCGCCCTTTTTCTCTGGCGTTCTGGTGATCGTGATCTTCTCGGTCAATCTGGGATGGTTCCCGTCAATCTATGACACCACACACGTGGTCACCGACTGGGCCAGTTTCAAAATCCAGCTGCAGCAGATGATCATGCCGGTGATGGTGCTGGCGCTCCAGACAACAGCGCAGATCAGCCGTTTCATGCGGGCCTCAATGCTCGATAATCTCAACCAGGACTATGTGCGCACCGCCCGCGCCAAAGGTCTGAAAGAAAGCGTCGTTGTACTGGTACATGTCCTGCGCAACTCGATGATCCCGATTGTTACCGTCATCGCCTTGGGCATCCCGTCGATCTTCGGCGGTGCCATCATTACCGAAACACTGTTCAAGGTGAACGGCATCGGTCAACTGCTGCTGACGGCACTGTTTGCCAATGACCTGCCAATGGTCATGACACTGACCTTCATCTTTGCCATCCTGATCGTGGTCTTCAACCTGATCGCTGACGTGCTTTACGGCATTCTGGACCCGAGGATCCGCTATGACTGATCAGAACGCTGAAATCGAGACATTCGGCGCGCTTCAGGACAAGGAGCCGCAGAAGGAACCGCAAAGCCAGTGGCGCGAGGTCTGGGACCAGTTCCGCAAGCACAAGGGTGCGATGATCGGCGGCGGCTTTTTGCTGGCGATCACGCTTTTCGTGCTGATCGGTCCCTGGGTCTGGCAGATCGATGCCAAGAAGCTGGACATCCGCAACAAGGACCTGCGCCCGATCTATACGGCGCTCTGGGACAGCGATGCCAGGGTGCTCTGGGCGCGACCCCTGGGGACGGACAACCTCGGGCGCGATATCATGGCAACGCTCATTGCAGGGGGACGTGCCTCGCTGGCCGTCGGCTGGACGGCCATGATCCTGTCGCTGTTTATCGGGACGGCCGTTGGCGTCTGTGCGGGCTACTTCAAGCGCCTGGATGGCGTTCTGATGCGGATCACCGACCTTTTCCTCTCGCTGCCGATCCTGCCTCTGCTGCTCGTCGCGGTGACGCTGTTTCGTCAACCTCTGCGCGCGGCGTTCGGGCCCGAAGGAGGCATGTTCATCCTGATCGTCGGCGTCATCGGTATCACGTCCTGGATGCCCACGGCCCGTATTGTGCGTGGCGAAATTCTCGCCCTCAAGGAACGGGAGTTTATCCTCGCTGCACGGTCGATCGGGACAACACCGTTCCTGATTATCCGGCGCCACCTGCTGCCGAACGTCGTGTCACCCATCATGGTCTCCGCGACGCTTGGTCTTGCGACAGCGATTATCACCGAAAGCGCGCTGAGCTTTCTGGGCGTGGGCTTCCCGTCGGACTTCCCGACCTGGGGCAAACTGCTTTCAGACGCGGTGCCACGGATGGAAGAGTTCCCGGAACGCGTCATGTTGCCGGGTATTCTGATCTCGCTCACGGTTCTGTCGGTGAACTACCTGGGTGACGGTCTCCGCGACGCACTCGATCCCCGGATACGCGGCAGATAAGCCGCGCGTCCGGTCCGGATCCCGCCGGTTCTGACAGCATGCCAAATCAGCCTGATGTACCGGGCCTGGGACGGCGGGCGGGGCGCATTTGGCGAAAGCCAAACAGCGTCGTCCGGCCGTCTGCACAGCGCAAAACCGGAACACCCGCGCAGGCTTCCGAAAAGCGCGGGCGTTATTCGACGCTCGCTCTGAGCCGGCGGATAAGCCACCAGACCAGCAATACTACAGGAACCGTTACCAGCGCCGTCAGCATACCTTTGCTGAGCCCTGTGGCCTGTGTGAGGGGGTACAGAAGGTATCCGGCCAGCGAAACCGCGTAGTAGCTGATCGCCACAACGGACAGGCCCTCAACTGTGCGTTGCAGCCGCAACTGCAGATCCGATCTGCGGTCCATACTTTCCAGCAGCGCCTGGTTCTGTGCGGACCTTTCCACATCAACCCGTGTTCTGAGCAGATTGGACGCACGGATAGACCGGCTCGACATGGCATCAAGCCGGCGTTCTGCTGACGTCACTGTCCGCATCGCCGGTGCGTACCGCCGCATCATGAATTCGGCAAAATGCTGGCGGCTGCGAAACCGTACCTCACGCAGCGCTTCAATGCGCTGATTGACCAGTGCCTCATAGGCCCCGGTCGCGCCGAAACGGAACGAGGACTGCGCCGACAGGGTTTCAAGCTCTGCTGATATACTCAGCAGGGAATTCAGCGTCTCCTCGGCACTGGCCGTCTCGCTGGTCATATCGCTCATCAGCCCGGTCAGTTTCGTGTCGAGATCGTTCAGCTTTGGCTGCAGCGCCCGCACCCGCGCGAACCCGAGCATCGACATCGATTTATATGTCTCAATCTCGCACAGACGCTGAACGATCCGCCCGATGCGCCGTCTGCCCGTGCCGGCATCCGCAAAGACAGCAAACCGCAGATGTCCGTTCACATCGATGCGGAAATCACCCGCCACGGTCGCTGCGTTGTCGAGTACGTTGGACACAGCGAGGCTCTCGGAAACAAACCAGCCAGAGACCGCACGCTCGATTTCTGTTTCATCGTCCGGTCGCGGTACGATGTGCAGCATAGCAGACGTCACGCGCTGGCCGGGTGCCTTGTCCAGCCAGTCTGCCGGAAAAACGTCAAAGGACGCAGGATCAAAAGCCCGCTCTGCGCCCTCTTCAAGAAACGCGGTGTAGGTGACAAACTCGGTATGCTGCTCCCATTTGATCCAGTGCTTGCCGATCTGGCCATAGTAGTGGGTCGCACCGGGCTGGGGGTGCGGCGCCCCATGCCGGTCCAGCAGGTCGGTCAGGTGCTGCAGATCCTGCGCCCGGTCACGACTGACGGCGTCATTCGGTTGCTTGATAGCCACATAGACTGCCGAACACGGGGCTTCCATGGATGGAAACGGCCGGGCATGCAGTTCGTTTGCAAGCTTATAGCGTAACGGGTGGTCTGTGATCGGTGACATGGGCAAGCTCCGTATAGAAAGAGGGATAGCGCCAGCCCTCACAAAGTCAACGAAATTCGCCAATCAGATCAAATGCTTAACTGAATGCAACGGTATACCGGCGCCGTCATGGCGGGCGCATTCAGGCAGGTCGCTGTCACAGCAGACCAAACAGGAGCATCCGGGAACAAAAAACGCGCCGCATTTCTGCGGCGCGCTTTGGCTGAAAATCTGTCCGGGGATCAGTCGATCATGGGCAGCAGTTTATCCAGGCTCGCCTTGGCGTCGCCATAGAACATCCGCGTATTGTCCTTGAAGAACAGCGGGTTTTCGATGCCCGAGTACCCGGTACCCTGCCCGCGTTTGGACACGAACACCTGCTTGGCTTTCCAGCATTCCAGCACCGGCATACCGGCAATCGGGCTGTTGGGGTCATCCTGCGCGGCCGGGTTCACGATGTCATTGGAGCCAATCACAATAGCAACATCCGTCTCAGGGAAGTCGTCGTTGATCTCATCCATTTCCATCACGATGTCATAAGGCACCTTGGCCTCGGCCAGCAGCACGTTCATATGGCCGGGCAGACGCCCCGCAACCGGGTGGATGGCAAAACGTACGTTTTTGCCTTTGGCACGCAGTTTGCGGACCAGTTCGGCCACGCCCTGTTGTGCCTGAGCAACCGCCATGCCGTATCCCGGGATGATGATGACGCTGTCGGCCTCGTTGAGCGCCGCAGCGACGCCGTCTGCCTCAATCGCGATCTGTTCGCCCTCAACAGCCATCTGCTCTCCTGCTGGGCCGCCAAAGCCGCCGAGGATCACCGAGACAAAGGACCGGTTCATCGCCTTACACATGATGTAGGACAGGATCGCACCTGACGAGCCCACAAGCGCGCCAACAACGATCAGCAGATCGTTGCCGAGGCTGAAACCGATGGCCGCTGCCGCCCAGCCCGAATAGCTGTTGAGCATAGACACCACGACGGGCATGTCTGCGCCACCGATCCCCATGATCAGATGATACCCGATAAACAGCGCCAGCAGCGTCAGCAGCACCAGTGTCCAGCTGCCCGATCCGCCCAGATACATCGCGGCAAAGAGCAGCGAGAATCCCGCAGCAGCGATGTTCAGGAGGTGTCCGCCCGGCAGTTTCGTCGCCGAGGAATCCACGCGGCCGGCCAGTTTACCATAGGCAATCACCGACCCGGTGAACGTGACTGCACCGATCCAGATGCCCAGCACCAGCTCGACCTTGAGAATATTGATCTCCACAGTGGTCTTTTTCGCGATCAGCTGACCAAAAGAGGACAGCCCGTCATAGACTTCCCTGGGCAGACCAATGGCTGTATACCCGTCTGCAGCAACGGCCCCAAGCTCGAGCAGGTTCTGCTCGAACAGGTCAGACATATTGTTGATCATAATATCCGCGTTAAAGCCGACAAAGACCGCCGCCAGGCCCACAAGGCTGTGCATGATGGCCACAAGCTCTGGCATCTGCGTCATCTGAACTTTTGTGGCCAGCTGATAGCCGACAGCCGCACCCAGCGCGATCAGGATGACCGAGACGATCCCAAGGCCCTGCCCCGGGCCGATCAGCGTGGCCAGAACGGCAATTGCCATACCGGCGATGCCGTACCAGACCGCGCGTTTTGCGCTTTCCTGCCCGGACAGGCCACCAAGACTGAGGATGAAGAGAACAGCCGCTACCGCGTAGGCGGCGATCGTAAATCCGAATTCCATTGTCCCCAACCCCTTATGATTTCTGGAACATGGCGAGCATGCGCCGTGTCACGAGGAAGCCGCCAAAGATATTCACCGACGCCATAAAGACCGCCAGTGCTGCGAGCAGCGTGATCAGCAGCGAACTTGACCCGATCTGGATCAGCGCGCCGAGGATGATGATCGAGGAGATCGCGTTGGTCACCGCCATCAGCGGCGTGTGCAGTGAATGCGCCACATTCCAGATCACCTGGAAGCCGATGAACACGGACAGAATAAACACGATAAAGTGCTGCATAAAGCTCGCGGGGGCCACAAGGCCGACCGCCAGCAACAACCCACCACCGACAGCCAGCAAACCGACCTGGTTGCGTGTCTGCGTCTGGAATTCCGCGATTTCCTTTGCCCGTTTCTCTTCCGCCGTCAGCTCTTTGGGCGCTTCCTTTTTGGGAGCAGCTGCAATCGCTGCGACCTTCGGGGGCGGCGGTGGAAAGGTTACCTCTTTGGCATGCGCGATGGTCGCACCGCGGATTACGTCGTCTTCCATGTCGTGGTTGATGACGCCGTCTTTTTCCGGTGTCAGGTCCGACATCAGATGGCGGATGTTCGTGGCATAGAGGCTGGACGCCTGGGTCGCCATCCGGCTGGGGAAATCTGTATAACCGATGATTGTAACGCCGTTATCGGTGACAATTTTCTCGTCAGCCACTGTCAGTTTGCAGTTGCCACCTTTTTCAGCAGCAAGGTCGACAATCACCGATCCGGGCTTCATGGATTTCACCATATCCTCGGTCCAGAGCTCCGGTGCTTCACGGTTCGGGATCAGTGCTGTGGTGATCACAATGTCCACTTCGGGTGCAAGTTCGCGGAATTTCGCGAGCTGTGCCTCACGGAATTCCGGTGAGGAAACAGAAGCATAGCCACCCGTGCTTGCGCCATCCTGCTGCTCTTCCTCGAAATCAAGATAGACGAACTCGGCGCCCATGGATTCGACCTGTTCAGCCACTTCGGGCCGCACGTCAAAGGCATAGGTAATCGCGCCCAGCGAGGTGGATGTTCCGATGGCCGCGAGACCCGCGACCCCTGCCCCGACGACCAGAACCTTTGCCGGCGGCACCTTGCCTGCCGCTGTAATCTGCCCGGTGAAGAAGCGTCCAAAGTTGTTGCCCGCCTCGATGACTGCCCGGTATCCGGCGATATTCGCCATGGACGACAGCGCATCCATCTTTTGCGCCCGGCTGATCCGCGGGATCATTTCCATCGCGATGACCGTGGCACCCTTTTTGGCTGCCGCTTTCATTTTCGCCTCGTCAGCGACAGGGCTGAAGAACGAGATCAGGGTCTGGCCATCCCGCAGACGCTTCATCTCGGCATCTGAAGGCGCCCGCACCTTGGCCACAACATCCGCCGCTTTCCAGAGCGCCGCCGCAGTTTTGACCACCTCGACGCCGGCCGCCCTGTAATCGGCATCAGCAAAACCGGCAAGCGCGCCTGCGCCTGTCTCGATGACGCATTCATGGCCGAGTTTCTGAAGTTGCGTGGCGCTGTCCGGCGTCATGGCGACGCGGGCTTCACCCTCAAAGCTCTCTTTTGGTGTCCCGATCTTCAATGGAAGCTCCCCCGTTAATTTACGTTTTGAGCAAAATGGTGCACAGAGTTGCGATGTCCACTACCGTTTCGGGACGCAAGGTACAAGCATGCGAAACTCTGTGAACGCTCACAGATGCTCAGAAATCAGACCCATCTGCGTGTTTTTTCAGCGTATCTGGCAAAATCGGCACGGAACTTCCGGCGAAGCCGGTCTTCTTCGGGCACGATAAAGCGCCGTTCCAGAATCCAGACCAGCACCGGCACCAGCACCAGCGAGAGGATCGCATCCCAGTACAGGCACAGCCCGGCCAGGATCATCACATCCGCCAGATAAATCGGGTTTCTGGACCGTTTGAAAATACCACTTTGTATCAGCGTCTCCGCTTCCTGGTGGGGGATGATCGTCGTGCGGTGTTTGCGGAATTCCATCGCTGCCAGCAGCGCCAGGACAATTCCGCCCCCCACCAGCAGCCCGGCAAGCAGCATGGTGACCGGATGCGCAAGGCTCAGGCCCAGCGTCAGGATATGCCCCTGCCACCATGCACAGGCGGCAAAAGCAACCAGCCAGACCGGCGGCAGGTCGAACCATTTCATGATGCGTCAACACCCATGGGCTGCCAGAGTTCGATCGGGTTACCATCAGGATCATGCAGTCTGGCGAACCGGCCATTCGGATACTCTGTTTTGTCGATCTCCACAGAAATGCCCGCCTCCTGCAGCTGCGCGGCCATCGCATCAAGATCATCGACACGGAAATTGATCATAAAAGCCTGGTCGCGCCGGCCAAAGTATTCTGTATCCGCCGCAAAGGGCGCAAAGACTGTCGGGCCTTCCGCCTGAGACCAGACCTGCTGGTCATAGTCCCGCGGCACGGGGTTTATGCCGAGATGGGTTTCATACCACGCCGCCAGTTCATCCGGATTCCCGGACCGGAAAAAGACGCCGCCAATACCTGTCACCTGTGCCATAGATCTCGCTTCCACCTTCTTTGTCGCACAGCTGTCGCGCTGGCTCAACATCCGCCTTGCCCGCAGAGCCCGTGACAGCCCATAGTTCATCAGACAGTCAGGGAGAATCCGATGACGCTCAGGGGAAAACATGCGCTGGTCACCGGCGGCGGCACCGGTATCGGCCTCGCGATTGCCCGCACACTGGCTGAAAACGGCTGCGCCGTGACCATTACCGGGCGGCGCCAGTCCGTTCTTGACCAGGTGTCAGGCCAGGGTATCACCGGCATGGCGATGGACGTACGCGACGAGGCCGATGTGACCGGCAAAATCGCTGCCGCCGTCGAGGCGCACGGCCCCGTTCAGATCTGTGTTGCGAATGCCGGTATTGCCGAGGGGCGTGCCCTGCACAAGACGGACATGGAATTCTGGCGGAACATGATGTCCACCAATCTGGATGGCGCCTTTCTGACGATCCGCGAAAGCCTTGGCTCCATGCGTACAACGGACTGGGGCCGCGTGATCGCGGTGTCGTCCATCGCAGGTGTGCGCGGTCTGCAGGGGGCGTCGTGCTATACCGCCAGCAAACACGGGCTGATCGGTCTGATACGCGCCCTCAGCGAGGATTACGCGGGCAGGCCCTATACCTTTAACGCTCTCTGTCCCGCTTATGTGGATACCCCTATTGTGACCCGCAACACGGCATCGATTGCAGAAAGGGCCGGTGTGTCCGAGGACAAAGCACTGGCGATGATGGTTTCTGCCAACCGCCACGGCCGGCTGATCGCACCCGAAGAGGTCGCCGCTGCGGCGCTCTGGCTGGTGTCGGAAGGATCTCAGAGCGTGAACGGCCAGGCGATCGAAATCGCAGGCGGTCAGATCTGATCAGGCTCAGGCGACCTGCGCTGCCCGCGGCGTTCCACTTTCGGCCCAGGCATGCACCGCTTCGCCAAAAGCCGCGAAAAGCGGTCGGGACACCGGGTCTTCTGCTGCGCGGTACTCGGGGTGCCATTGCACAGAGAGCGTGAATCCGGGGGCACCGTCAATATAGATGGCCTCAGGTGTGCCATCGGGTGCTGTTCCGTCAATGACGACGCGGGGCCCGGATGTTTTGATCCCCTGACCGTGCAGGGTGTTGGTCATCACCTCGGGTGCGCCCATCAGCCGGTGAAACACGCCGTCATGCGTGAAACTTACGGCATGACGGTGCTCAAACTTTTCCTCAATCGTTCCGTCCGGCGGCATCCGGTGGTTCATCCGCCCGGGCAGATCGCGGATTTCGGGATAGAGTGACCCGCCCATCGCGACGTTGACCTCCTGGAACCCCCGGCAAACGCCCAGAAATGGCAGGCCACGCTCCACACAGGCCCGGATCAGCGGCAGTGCCACCGCATCGCGGCTGCGGTCAAATTCGCCGTGCGCTGATGTGGGGTCCTCGCCGTACTCCTCGGGATGGACATTCGGGCGACCCCCGGTAAACAGAAACCCATCACACCGCGCCATGAGATCCTCGACTGTCACAAATCGCGGATCCGTAGGTATCAGCATCGGCAGGCACCCGGACACTTCCGAAATTGCCTCCGAGTTCATCGTTCCGCCCGCATGCACGGGGTACTGGTCATTCATCAGGTAGTAATTACCGATTATACCAACAACGGGTCGCGCCATCCATGGTCCCTTTTCCTGTTTCCGCGTTTATAGGACAGAAAAGTTACGGAAAACAGACACGCGGACGCGCAAGCCACTGTGCACAGATGCAAAAGCCGCTTTTATCGGCGCTGTTTCACGCCTCGCCGGTCAGACCGGCCGCTTCTATGCCTGCCAGTCCGGCAATGACATCATTGTCCGAAGTATCACCGGTCACACCAACGGCGCCGATTATGGCGCCTTTTCGGTCGCGCAGCAGGATACCGCCCGGCACCGGAACGACACTGCCCCCGAACACACCATTCATCGCGTTGAGGAAATACGCCTGGTTTTCCGCGCGTGCCATCTGCGCCGACCCCGGGATGCCGAGCATGATCGACCCATAGGCCTTGCCATGTGCAATCCCGAAACGTCCCGGCGACGCGCCATCCTCGCGCTCAAACGCCTGTAGATGGCCGCCGGCATCAAGCACAACAACCGACAGAGGTTTGAACTCCATCTCCCGGCCTTTTTCCAGTGTCTTGCGGATGATTGTCCGCGCTTTTCTCAGTGAAATACCCATCGTCCCGTCCCTGTTTTATTCTGGCCACAAAATTCCCCCGAAGGGTCCCGGGGAGCAGGCAGCCCCCCGGGCTTTTTGTCCGTTACTGTGCCGCTTTCAGCTCAAGCCGCCGCGCATGCAGGACCGGTTCGGTATACCCCGAAGGCTGCTCGCGCCCTTTGAACACCAGATCGCAGGCCGCCTGAAATGCAATACCGTCATAACCTGGCGCCATCGGCACATAAGAGGTGTCTCCGGCATTCTGTTCATCCACAACAGCTGCCATTTTGCGCATGGCGGCCATCACCTGCTGGCCATCCACCACCCCGTGGTGCAGCCAGTTGGCAATATGCTGCGCCGAGATGCGGCATGTCGCACGGTCTTCCATAAGGCCCACATCGTTCATGTCGGGCACCTTTGAGCAACCCACACCCTGATCAACCCAGCGCACCACATAACCCAGTATACCCTGCGCATTGTTTTCAACCTCGCGGATTTTCTGTGCATCGGTCCATTTCTGATATTCTGCCAGCGGGATGTTCAGCACTGTGTCCACATAAGCCCGGCGCCCGCCCGCCCGCAGCTTCTGCTGAACAGCAAACACATCAACCCTGTGGTAATGCAGCGCATGAAGCGTCGCCGCCGTCGGGCTTGGCACCCACGCACAGTTGGCACCGGATTTCGGATGTTCGATCTTCTGCTCCAGCATTGCGGCCATCATGTCAGGCATGGCCCACATGCCCTTGCCGATCTGCGCCTTTCCGCTCAGGCCACACTCGAGCCCGATGTCCACGTTCTGGTTTTCATAGGCCCCGATCCACGCCTTGCGCTTGATAAAGTCCTTGCGGCTGAAAGGACCGGCCTCCATCGAGGTATGGATCTCGTCGCCTGTCCGGTCAAGAAACCCTGTATTGATAAACGCCACGCGTGATTTTGCGGCGCGGATACATTCCTTGAGGTTGACGCTTGTGCGACGCTCTTCGTCCATGATCCCCAGTTTGACCGTGTACTGCGGCAGCCCGAGAACCTGTTCCACATGTGTGAACGTCCGGTCCGCAAACGCCACTTCTTCCGGACCGTGCATTTTGGGTTTTACCACATAGACCGACCCGGTCAGCGAGTTACCACCCTCACGCGCCAGATCATGCATCGCGATCAGCGTGGTGACCATGGCATCCATCAGCCCCTCAAAGATCTCTTTGCCGTCCCGGTCCAGAATTGCGGGATTGGTCATCAGGTGCCCGACGTTGCGCACCAGCATGAGCGCGCGCCCCTTGAGCACCACTTCGGACCCGTCCGGCGCTGTTACGATGCGATCCTCATTCAGACGACGGGTCAGCTGCCGCCCGCCCTTCTCAAAGCTCTCTTCCAGATCGCCCCGCATCAGTCCGAGCCAGTTCGAGTAGGCCTGTACCTTGTCCTCGGCGTCCACACAGGCCACGGAGTCCTCACAGTCCATAATGGCTGAAACCGCGCTTTCGAGCTGAACATCCGCGAGCCCGGCCTGATCCCGGCTGCCGATCACATGCGTGCGGTCAAAGACCAGCTGCACATGCAGGCCGTTGTTGCGCAGCATCACAGTGTCAGGTGCCTTGGGGTGGCCCGTGTAGCCCACAAATTTGTCAGGGTGCTGCAGCGGCTGATCGTCCACCAGAAGCGCACCACCGGAAACGTAGTACCGGTGTGCGTCCGCATGGCTCAAGCTGCTGATCGGAAAGGCCTCGTCCAGAAACACACGGGCCCGGGCAACCACACGCGCGCCGTGGCCCTGGTCATAGCCACCGGGGGCGGGCAAAGTGCCCATCGCATCCGTACCGTAAAATCCGTCATAAAGACTGCCCCAGCGGGCATTTGCGGCATTCAGGGCATAGCGCGCATTTGTGATGGGAACGACAAGCTGTGGGCCGGGAACACTGGCGATCTCTGCGTCCACATTCGCAGTTTCAATTTCGAAGGCGTCGCCTTCCGGCAACAGATAACCGATCTCACGCAGAAATGCACAATAGGCGTTGTGATCATGCGCCTGCCCGGCGCGGTCCCGGTGCCACCCGTCGATCTGTGCCTGAATGGCATCGCGCTTTTTCAGAAGTTCCGCATTTTCCGGACCGAAGTCATGCGCAAGAGCCGACAGACCCTCCCAGAAGGTTTCTGCCTCAACACCGGTGCCGGGCAGCGCCGCAGTCTCGATAAAGGCTGCCAGCTCTGAACTGACCTGCAGCCCGCTGCGGTTCACACGATCTGTCATTCTGTCTCCGTCCGCTCTTTGTATACGATAGCATCCAGCGATCTAGGACAGCCACAGCGTCCGGGCAACCGGAGAATGACGAAAACAGATATGTTTCGGATACTGAGCAACCGCAGGGCATTAACCTGCCGGGGGCTTCCCCCGGAAGTTACGGTCAGCGCGGCGCGCCACTGTTTTCCGGATCCTTCGGGTGCCGGTTGCGGTTTCGGCGACAGGTGTCAGAGCAATAGCGGACCTCTTCCCACACTTTTTCCCACTTCTTGCGCCACGAGAACGGTCTGCCGCAGACCGCACAGGTTTTCTGTGGCAGATCACTTTTCCGGCGCATGCCCATCAGCCGGAAGTGTCCGATACGGCTGCCGGCGATGCGGTTTCGCTACCGCTGTCTCCGGACAGCGCAACAAATGCCACACCGGCTGCAATCAGAAGGCCGATCCAGACACCGCGCAGCATCGGGATGTGGCGGGTTTTCTGGCGTTCAATATTCGTGTCGGGCGCAGACATAAGTCCTCCGTTTACTGATGAAATGTCCGGCAGCACCTTGCAGCGGACTTGTTGCCACCCTAACGTCCCGCTGCGATATCCGTTCCATTCCAGAAGACAGGTTCCCATGCGCGACGCTGCTCCCGACACGATTTATCTCAAAGATTACAGCCCCTTCGGCTATAATGTCAAAGAAGTCGCTCTGACTTTTTTCCTGCATCCGAACCGGACGCGCGTCACGAGCAGGATCATTTTCGAACCTCGTCCCGGTGAAGATCCTGCCTTTTTTCTGCACGGCGAAAACCTGGAGCTGGTTTCTGCCAAGATCAACGGAAAGGCGGTGACGCCGGATGTGACCGCAGAAGGCCTGACATGCGCCGTGCCCGGGGAAGCCTTTGTCTGGGAGGCGGAGGTAGCTATTGACCCGGCCAATAACACCGCACTCGAAGGCCTCTACATGTCAAACGGCATGTACTGCACGCAATGCGAAGCCGAAGGGTTTCGCAAGATCACCTACTATCCGGACCGGCCGGATGTCATGAGCATCTTTACGGTCCGGATACACGGCCCGCATCCGGTCCTGCTGTCAAACGGCAATCCGGTCACGCAGTCAGAGAACTTCGCGGAATGGCATGACCCCTGGCCCAAGCCAGCGTACCTGTTTGCCCTCGTTGCGGGCGAACTGATCAGTCACCCCGGCACCTTTACCACCCGGTCCGGTCGCGAGGTCGCGCTGAACCTCTGGGTGCGCCCCGGCGACGAGGGCAAATGTGCCTTTGGGATGCAGGCCCTCAAAGACAGCATGAAATGGGACGAGGATGTTTACAGCCGCGAATACGACCTGGATATCTTTAACATCGTCGCTGTCGATGATTTCAACATGGGCGCGATGGAGAACAAGGGTCTGAACATATTCAACTCCTCCGCCGTTCTGGCCTCTCCCGAGACCTCGACAGACGGCAATTTCGAACGCATCGAGGCGATCATTGCGCATGAGTATTTCCACAACTGGACGGGCAACCGGATCACCTGTCGTGACTGGTTCCAGCTCTGCCTCAAAGAGGGTCTGACTGTTTACCGCGACAGTCAGTTCACCTCTGATATGCGTTCGGCGCCGGTGAAACGTATCGGCGATGTCATCGACCTGCGCGGGCGTCAGTTTGCCGAGGATCAGGGCCCGCTGGCCCACCCCGTTCGCCCCGAAAGTTTCCAGGAAATCAACAACTTCTATACAGCGACTGTCTATGAAAAAGGCGCCGAGGTTATTGGTATGCTGCGCGCGCTTGTCGGTGCGGAGGCTTACGACAGGGCAGTGCAGCTTTATTTCGACCGGCACGACGGTCAGGCCTGCACGATCGAAGACTGGCTGAAGGCGTTCGAGGACACCACAGGCCGGGACCTGAGCCAGTTTTCCAGATGGTACAGCCAGGCGGGCACCCCGGAAGTCACGGCAGAGGAGAGCTGGGACGCAGGGACCTACACGCTGACCTTCACGCAGACCCTCGCGCCATCCGCTACAACGCCGGACCCGCAACCCCAGGTGATACCGATTGCCACGGGTCTGCTGGATCAGGACGGGGCCGAGTTGGTGCCGACAATAATTCTGGAACTCACTGAAAAAACGCAGAGTTTCTCATTTGAGGGTCTGGCGGAACAGCCTGTACCGTCGGTGCTGCGCGGCTTTTCCGCGCCGGTCGTTCTGAAAAGCAACTTCCCGCAAACACGCCGCGCATTTTTGCTGGCACATGATACTGACCCGTTCAATCGCTGGGAGGCAGGTCGTGATATTGCGCGCGAAAGCCTGCTCAACACGATCCGCACCGGTGCCGCCCCTGATCCGGACTATCTCAATGGTATCCGCACTGTGCTGAGCGATGAGACCCTCGACCCCGCTTACCGCGCCCTGATGCTGGGACTGCCGGGCCAGAATGATCTGGCGACGACGCTGCACAATGAAGGCACAACGCCTGATCCCGATGCGATCTGGTCAGCCACAGATGCGCTGAGGGCCGCGCAGGCGATGCACATGGCTGACCTTCTGCCGGTCCTGGTGGAAGCGCATCAGGTGACGGAGCCCTACCGCCCGGATGCCACGCAATCCGGCAGGCGCGCGCTGGCAAACGGCATGCTGGGTCTGTTGTCGCGGCTCGATGGCGGCGCCCGCGCGGCGCAGCAGTTTGAAACGGCTGACAATATGACCCAGCAGCTTGCCGCACTGGGCGCCCTGCTGCGGACAGGCAACGGCGGTGATGCGCTGGAAGCCTTTGAAAACCAGTGGAAAGATGACCGCCTTGTGATGGACAAATGGTTTGGCCTTCAGGTTGTCATGTCCGATCCGGACAAAACCGGCGAAACGGCCAGCAAGCTGACCGTGCATCCGGATTTTAACTGGAAGAACCCCAACCGTTTCCGGGCAGTGTTCGGTTCGCTGGCGATGCACCATGCAGGTTTCCACGCCGCAGATGGCACCGGATACAAACTGCTTGCGGACTGGCTGATCCGCCTTGATCCGGTGAACCCGCAGACAACTGCCCGGATGTGTTCGGCTTTTCAGACCTGGAAACGCTATGACGGCGGGCGCCAGGCGATAATCGCCGGCGAACTGGACCGGATCCTCGCAACAGATGGTCTGTCCCGTGACACAGGCGAAATGCTGACAAGAATCAGAGGAACTGCATGATGAAACCCGTTTTGCTTATCACCGGAGGCTCCAGCGGCATTGGCGCCGCCTGCGCCGAAATCGCAGCGGACCGCGGATACGACATCGCACTGAACTACCGCAGCAGCCAACAGGCAGCCGAAGCGGTTGCAGATACCTGCCGGGTAGCGGGCGCGGATGTTCTGCTCTGCCAGGGCGATGTAGCGGATCCCGCAGCAATTGCGGCAATCTATGCGCAGATCGACGACCATTTCGGCCGGCTGAACGCTGTCATTAACAATGCCGGCATTGTCGATCAGACGGCGCGTCTGGTGGATATGGATCACGGTCGCCTCGAGCGCATGTTCCAGGTCAATGTGATCGGCGCGATGCTGGTCGCGAAAGAGGCGGTCCTGCGGATGCAGGCGGCCGGTCAGGGCGGCGTCATCGTGAATATTTCGTCTGCCGCGGCCCGCCTCGGATCAGGCAACCAATACGTGGACTACGCCGCCTCAAAGGCAGCAATTGACTGTTTTACCAAAGGTTTGTCCGACGAAGTTGCCGCGGACAACATCCGGATCATGGCAATCCGCCCGGGCCTGATCGAGACCGGATTGCACGCCAAGGGCGGCGAACCCGGGCGTGCCGACCGCCTGGCGCATATGGTGCCGATGAAACGCAAGGGGTCCGCCGAAGAAGTCGCCCTCGCGATTATGTGGCTTGTGTCAGACGAGGCCAGCTATGTCACCGGCTCCACCCTGGACGTCACGGGTGGCCGCTGAGCCCTTTCGTTTCGAGCGACAGGGTCGCAACCGGACCGGTCTTGCCGTCGTTGCAGCAATCTGGATCGCCCTGATCGCGGCAACTGTGGTTCTGGACGCCGCACCCTGGCTCATGGCGGTCCTGGCCCTTTTTACCCTGCCCGCCGCCTGGGAGATCGTCAGAAATCCGCTCGCGACACTGACGCTTGATGGGCGCGGCATGCGCTGGCAATCCGGACGGCGCTCCGCAGATGTCGCGCTTGCAGAGCTGGAGCGCGTCCGTCTTGATACCCGTCTGGACTTTTCCGTTCGGGTCACTCTGATCCTGACCAATGGCGCAAGGGTGCGTCTGCCCTACGAATGCACGCCGCCCCACAAAAGCTTCGAAGAGACACTGAACCAGCGCGGCATCGCAACCGAACGGCACCATTTCTCGCTGATCGGCTGACAAGCTGGTCTGTCGCCGCCGGCTGCGACGGCGTTATTCAGTCGTGCAATAGGGCTGTTGTTTCAGCCATGCAGACATCTCGCTGGTTCTGGACTCTTTGCGCAACGGGCCCCAGTCAGCGGCCACCCCGCGCCAGCGTGAATCGCGTGCATCAATCACGCCGTCCCGCGGCACGGTGACGGCCATGATGCGGATCGCACAGCTGAGGTTTTCAGTGCCGCTCTTCAGTGCCTCGCCGGAACCTGCACGACAGTCATATCCACGGGCGGTCGCAGGAGAGATCTGAAGCAGACCGAACCACTTGCCGTTGCTGCTGACTGCCCGCGGCTTCCATGTGCTTTCATATCGTGCCAGCGACGACAAAAAACCGATCCAGAATGCCTCGCGGTCTTCTGTGTCCGCCTCCGGGTAGGCAGGGCACCAGTCTGCAATGTCTGCTGGTACAGTCGACACCAGCGGCTGCCCGTGCGTTCGCAGAGCATCCAGTGCTGCGGCATTCCACGCCTCCCTCTGCTCTTTGTGTGACCACATCATCGGCGGCAGGCCTTCGTCCTCTTCGACGGGCTCAACGTCAGAGCAGGCGGAAATACTCAGGAGAGCGGAAAGCGACACAGCAAGTAATAATTTCATGGTGCCAGTCTTTGCCGACCGCCCCGCGCAGCGCAAGAGCACAACCAAGCCGAGCGCATTTTCGCCGACAATAACCGCCTTATGCCCCGCATCGTTTACTGATGCAGAACAGTACAGATTGTTGCCGGGTCCTCTGCGCTGAAATACCGGGATATCTCCGCTGCAACGCCTTGTTTCAGTCGGAATGCAGCGTCATGCTGTGGCTGTGTAAAGTTTCCGGAATGAGTAAATGTCGATCCTGTCCCTGTTTCCCGGGCACCGTGTACGCAAGGCCAGTCCGGCCAGCCGTGCTCAGCAGCCTGACCCTGTATCTCCTCTCACGACCGTTCTGCGACGGCGTGACCGGACGCCTGAGGCAAAGACGCCACCTGCCGGCACAACGGACGAACATCCGCTGCAGATCCCCTGCCCGATGCCCTCCGACGAAGACCGAATACGCGACCTGCACCAGCAGCGCGGCCAGTTTCTGGCACGACAGGACCGGTGGCAGGAACTGGCGGACGCCATGCGCACTGCGGATGCAGCACGGGATATGACACCGGGCGGCATGCCTGTCGCAGACCTGCTCAGCTTCGGCGCCCGCGCGGATGTTGTACTGGCCGTCGAACACGCGCTGACCGACAGCCGGCAGGCAGACAATCCAGCGCTGTTGTCGGGGATCGAAGCGCTGGAAGAGATGCTGGCCGAGGATCCCACCTGCCCATGGCGCGCAGCAACGGTCGCTATGGCGCATGTGGATACCGGCTGGTTCTGGCGTGGTACGGGCTGGCAGTCACAGGTGCCCGACCGTAACCTCGAGGCCTTTTCAGCACATTTTGACCGGGCACGCGACATCCTGGACCCTTTTTCTTCGATGCTGACAACCTCGCCACTGCTGAGTTCTGCACATTGCGCGCTTCACGGTCTCGGGGGGCGGCATATCGACATTCTGTCGCGTGATTTCGAACGGCTGATCGATCTGAACCCGATGAACCCCGGGCCACTGCGGTCACTCGGCAACTACTCGTCACCGCGCTGGTTCGGTTCCGGCCAGGTTCTGGAACTCGAAGCGCGGCGCACAGCAGCACGACTGCTCCGGCACTGGGGTGCGGGAGGATACACCTGGGTGATGATGGATGCGCTGGCAGGCGATGATACAGTCTGCGCGCAGCTCGACACCGATTTCTTCATTGAAGGTCTGGGCGATATCCTGGACCGCCGCCCGGATCAGTATACCGCCAACCTGCTGGCGGCCTGGTGCGTAAACACCATCGGGCGTCATCCGGGGCAGGACGAAACGGCCAATGCAGTGCGCCGGAAAATCGCGGCCTGCGCGGGCTGGATTGTGCGCCATCACATGACTGAACTGCATCCGCTGATCTGGGCCCATGCCGCGCGCGGATTTGACAACAACCTGCACGTGGGTTCAGCGCGACGCTTCGCCGCTTCGGGCCGGGAAGATGCACTGAAACTGTTGCGGCATGTCTTTCGCCATGAGATTAATCAGGGAATGCAGATAATATTCACCGCTGAAGGACCTGTTACGAAACAGGGTTAACCACGGCAGGGCAAATAAGGAGAATAAGATGCCGACTATTCCCGCAGATGCCGCGCACTGGGATTCAGGCGACTGGATTGAGTGGCACCGTACGGCCGAGTCTGTGCAAGCCGCCCCCTGCTCTGCGGCCGGTGATACCGAAGCGCGGCTGATGGCGCTCGAAGTCAGTCTTCTGCGCTGCGCGCGTGTGTACTTTCATATGACACAGGAACATCTGCCCGTTTATGACGCAATCGGCCGCGTGCATGGAGCGCTGAACTTTGATGTGCCGCTTGACGGCAGCCGCGGTGAAAACGTCCTGACCGTGGTCCTGCCGCCGATGGGGCCGGACAATGTTGTCACCGTCGACCTGAGCCATCCGTTTGACGCCCTGCTGGTGGTACGTATACGGGATAACTTTACCTCAGACGGCCGGATCTGCGCCCGCAGCGCCCTGAAGGTTTCCCCCGGGGCCGGAACTCTCGAGGTCAGCTGGGCCGCACTGCCGGAAGTTCACTGAAAGCGCGGGACTTGCGGCCCTTCCCCGGCTGGCCTAAGACGCTTTCACGTGTGAACTGAACTGCGGGAACACTCCATCATGCTCGATCTGACCTATGAAACGCCAAAGCCCAGAGTAATTGCCGGGGCAAAAGACGACTGGGAACTGGTGATCGGCATGGAGGTCCACGCACAGGTCACATCGAACGCCAAACTCTTCTCGCCCGCTTCGACCACTTTCGGCGCAGAACCCAACAACAACGTGTCCTTTGTCGATGCGGCCATGCCCGGCATGCTGCCAACAATCAACGAATATTGTGTCGAGCAGGCGGTCCGCACCGGCCTGGGGCTGAAAGCTGCGATCAACCTGACGAGTGCGTTTGACCGCAAAAATTATTTCTACCCCGATCTGCCGCAGGGCTACCAGATTTCCCAGCTCTACCACCCGATCGTCGGCGAAGGCGAAGTGCTGGTGGAAATGGGTGACGGAACAGCCCGGCTGGTGCGCGTCGAGCGTATCCACCTGGAACAGGATGCCGGCAAGTCTATCCACGATATGGACCCGAATATGTCCTTTGTGGACCTGAACCGCACGGGCGTTGCGCTCATGGAAATTGTATCGCGCCCCGACATCCGCGGACCGGAGGAAGCGGCAGCCTATCTGGCCAAACTGCGCCAGATCCTGCGCTATCTGGGAACCTGCGACGGCAATATGCAGTCAGGCTCGATGCGCGCCGACGTGAACGTATCCGTGTGCCGCCCGGGTCAGTACGAAAAGTACCAGGCGACACAGGATTTCAGCCACCTCGGCACCCGTTGCGAAATCAAGAACATGAACTCCATGCGGTTCATTCAGCAGGCCATCGAAGTCGAGGCGCGCCGCCAGATTGCGATTGTCGAAGCAGGTGGTGAGATTGAACAGGAAACGCGCCTGTATGATCCCGACAAAAATGAAACGCGGTCCATGCGGTCCAAGGAAGAAGCCCACGATTATCGCTATTTCCCGGATCCGGATCTGCTGCCGCTGGAAATCGAACAGGCCTGGGTTGACGATATTCAGGCCAGTCTGCCCGAGTTGCCGGATGCAAAAAAGGCCCGTTTTATCAAGGATTTCGGCCTGAGTGACTATGATGCTTCTGTGCTCACGGCAGATCTCGACAGCGCCGGATATTTCGAAGCGGTTGCTCAGGGGCGCGACGGCAAGTCAGCGGCCAACTGGGTGATCAACGAACTCTTCGGCCGTCTGAAAAAAAACGACCGTGATATTACCGACAGCCCGGTAAGCCCGGCACAGCTGGGCGGCATCATTGATCTGATCGCATCCGACGCAATTTCGGGCAAAATCGCCAAGGACCTGTTCGAGATCGTCTATACCGAAGGCGGCGATCCGGCAGAAATTGTCGAAGCCCGTGGGATGAAACAGGTCACGGATACCGGCGCAATCGAAGCCGCTGTTGATGAAATTATCGCGGCCAATCCGGAACAGGTCGCCAAGGCACAGGAAAACCCGAAACTGGCCGGATGGTTCGTGGGTCAGGTGATGAAAGCTACGGGCGGCAAGGCCAACCCCAAAGCGGTCAACCAGCTGGTGGCGCAGAAACTTAAAGGGTAATCAGGCGGCTGGTGCGAAAATCCGCAGAACTGCGGAGCCGAGCAGCAGGCCATAGCCGATCCTGAGGCAGAGCTCGTCGGCCCGGCGCCAGCTTGCCACGCGCACGGCAGCATCCTGTTCGAGCTCCTGAGCGATCACGTCCAGCGCGCTGCTGTCACCCTGGTCGCGGCGCGACCTGACGAGCGCTTCGATACGTGTCAGTGTCTTTTTGTTGAAATTCAGTGAGAAAGCAGGCACCGCGAGGAGACCGATACCCAGCGCGCTGGCAGTGTTCAGAACCGTCGGATGGCTGACCGCAACGCCGGCGCAGGCGATCAGATCACCGCACACACTTCGTCTCCGGTGGTTTCTTCGGCTTCGACTTCAAAAGGCGTGATCTTCAGACGCGCTCCACAGGCGTGGAAATACCGGGAACAAGACTGTATTTCCGGCAAGGCACCGGTCGCAGACTCCATTTTGGAGATATGAGACTGCGACAGACCGGAACGTTCGGCCAGTTCAACCTGTGTCAGGCCGGCCTTTTTGCGCAGCGACCGGAACAATAAAGCCATATCGCGCTTTGCCCGGTTACGGTCCCAGGAGTCCGCGAGTGCGGAGTCCTCGATAAACAGCAGGTTTTTCAGCGAAGTCACAGGATCACTCCCATTCAGTTACATCAAGGTTGCGGTGCCGGATTGTCAGATCACGCGCGGCATCGCAGGCCCCTTTTGCCGCAACCGCACCATGGATCATCAGTACCGGCGGTCCGGAAGCTGCAAGGTCAAGCGACACAGCCAGCTTATGCCCTCTGCATTCCGGAATCATGACCGCACAGACCACATATCCGCCCGCAAGGCGCCCGCAGCGTTCTGAAGCATCAGGGTCATTCGATCTGAACTCCTTTTCGAGCATCAGAATGTTCTCACGGCACGGGATGGACAGGTGCCGTATGCTTTGAACCAAATCGTCCACAAACTCTTCCGGATACTGGATTTCCCGGTTCTGGTATCGCTTATATATATCAGGGTGCATATTAAGTCAAGTATATATGAATTCTGGTAAATATCCGGCCTGCTCTGTTCCGGAAATCCCGGCACCCGCTCTTTTCGCATCAACCGCCGGGATGGTACAGAACAGACATCAGATAAAAACCACGAAAGCAACGCTCATGACATCCGCACCATTCCGATCATCGCTCATGAATATCCGCCCGGAATGGACCGACTATAACGGACACATGAATATGGCATATTACAGCGTCCTCTTCGACGAGGCCGCAGACGAGATCTATCCCGATATCGGTTTCGGGCCCGCGTACCAGAAAACCGGATTCACGACATATACGGCAGAATTCCACATCTGTTATCTGCGTGAGCTGCACGCGGGTGACAAGGTGAACATCACTTTACAATTACTTGATTTTGATGAGAAACGGTTCCACACCTGGCAGGAAATCTGGCATGAGGATGGATGGTGCGCTGCCACCGGCGAAACGCTTGGCCTGCACGTTGACCAGTCCGGACCGCGTGTCGCTCCTATGCCTGCAAGCATTCTGAAACAACTTCAGAAAATGCACGAAGCCCACGCCGTTCTGCCCAGACCAGACCGGGCCGGCAGGCGCATCGGCATTCCGCGCAAGGACTGAGTTCCCGCTCCGCGGGTGGGCCTGCCCGGTGCCTTTCCGCACGGCATCAGTGCTGCTATAAAGACAGCACGGAGACTGTGCCAATGCCACACTATGAATACCGGGTTGTGCCGGCGCCTTTACGCAGATCAAAAACCCGCGCCGGGATCGACACCTCAAGCGCCCGGCTGGCGAATGCTCTGCAGACGCTGATGAACGATATGGGGATGCGCGGCTGGGAGTATCAGCGGGCAGAGGCTATCCCGCAGGGTGATGGCGGATCTGCGCCGGTCGAGGTCATGCTGGTTTTCCGCCGACCGGTGCCTGCTCGCTCTCCACTCGTTCTGCAGGCCGCAGAAAGACTTCCTGCACCACCGGCCCGCAAAGGCCCGGTGCCTGTGCCGCTGCCGCAGGATGACAAAGTGCCGGAGGTGGTCGCCCGGGCGCGAACGGTTGCGCCCGCACCGGTCTACACCAAACCCGCAGGCCCCGACGATGACGCCTCGGGCAGCGAGGGTGCAACCCGTATGTTGCAGGATAACGGCGTAGAGGACTTCAGCGAAGTCTCCGGACTGACCAGCTCTCTGCTTCAGCTTGCAGCAGCAAGAAAAGCTTCTGGATCAAATACCTGACCGACGTTTTTAAACGTCTGCATCAATTGCCAGCGCGTGAATACGCCCGATAAGCTCTGCCCCGAGTGCTGCATGGACAGCCCGGTGGCGCGCGATCCGGGACATGTCCCGGAACTGTTCTGACCGGATCTTAACGTTGAAATGGCTTTCGACACCCTCGGTAAAACCGGCGTGCCCGCGATGACTTTCTGTATCATCCACCACCTCAAGAGTGTCGGGGCTGAATGCCTCACGCAGTCGTTCCTCAATCTCCATACGTTTCGTCATTTTTTTGGCTCAGCCCCCTTCAATCTTTCCGTGCACAGTCTAAACTAAGCGGCCTCGACTCGTATAGGTGCCAAAGATGCGTAAACCCGATCCCTTCGGATTCGACATGTCCGTCTCATCCTCGAAAAAGAAAAACCCGCGGGGACGCAGGGGTATGTCCGGTGCATCCGAGACCTCAACCCGCATCTGTGACCATGAGGGATGCGAGGAACCCGGCAAGTACCGCGCACCGAAAGCACCGGATGTTCTGGATGACTTTTTCTGGTTCTGCCAGGCGCATGTGCGTGAGTACAACCTGAAGTGGAACTTTTTTGACGGAACCACCGAGGCAGAACTCAACGCTCAGATGTCAAAAGACAAGGTCTGGGAACGCAATACCAAACCAATGGGTGACCCGGAGGCACGCGCCTGGGCGCGCCTGGGCATCGAGGATCCGCACCAGGTGCTGGGTGCAAACGCCACGCAAAACCCCGGACGCGGCGCCCAGGCCGGGCGCCGCCTGCCCCCAACGGAACGTCGCGCGCTTGAAATCCTCGAGGCGAAAGACACCTGGACCAAGCCCGAGGTACGCAAAGCCTACAAAGCACTGATCAAGGTATTGCACCCGGATATGAACGGTGGCGACCGCAGCCAGGAAGAACAGCTTCAGGAAGTTGTCTGGGCCTGGGATCAGATCAAAGGCAGCCGCAATTTCAAAGACTGATGGCCTAAGGTTTCAGCACAACTGGACCGGCCCTTTCCCTTGCACCCCGGCGTAATATGTTGCACGAGGTGATCCGGGCGTGATCCAACGCCCCGACCCCAATTCGAAGGACAAAGCCCATGGCCGACGGCGCACTGGATATTGACACGAAACCGACCGAAGAGATCAGCGTACGCGAGGTTTTCGGCATCGACACCGACATGGTGATCAAGGGTTTCGCAGACAGCAGCGACCGGGTCCCGGATCTGGACAGCACGTACAAATTTGACCCCGACACGACGCTCGCGATCCTCGCCGGATTTGCGCACAACCGCCGCGTGATGATTCAGGGCTATCACGGCACGGGCAAATCGACCCACATCGAACAGGTAGCGGCGCGACTGAACTGGCCCGCGGTTCGTGTGAACCTCGACAGCCACATCAGCCGGATCGATCTGATCGGCAAGGACGCCATCAAGCTCAAAGACGGCAAACAGGTTACTGACTTCCAGGAAGGCATCCTGCCCTGGGCGCTGCGCAATCCCACTGCGATTGTCTTTGACGAATACGATGCGGGTCGCGCGGACGTCATGTTCGTGATCCAGCGGGTGCTGGAAGTGGACGGCAAACTGACACTGCTCGACCAGAACAAGGTGATTACGCCTCACCCGTATTTCCGTATTTTTGCGACCGCGAACACCGTTGGCCTGGGTGACACAACCGGCCTGTATCATGGGACACAGCAGATCAACCAGGGTCAGATGGACCGCTGGTCACTGGTGGCGACGCTGAACTATCTCAGCATCGACGCGGAAACCGCCATCGTGCTGAGCAAAAACCCGCACTACAACACGGAAAAAGGCCGCAAGATCGTCAAGCAGATGGTCACCGTCGCGGACCTGACACGCACGGCCTTTATGAACGGCGACCTGTCGACCGTGATGAGCCCCCGGACCGTGATCGCCTGGGCACAGAACGCCGAGATTTTCCGCAACGTGGGCTATGCGTTCCGCCTGTCGTTCCTGAACAAATGCGACGAGCTCGAGCGCCAGACAGTGGCAGAGTTCTACCAGCGTCTGTTTGACGAAGAGCTTCCCGAGAGCGCGGCAAGTGTGAGCCTGGGATAAGCCATGCACATCGGGTTGATCGGCGGTATCGGCCCGGCAGCCACGGTGGTTTACTATCAGCGGCTGACGGCCCTGATGCGCGAACGCGGCAAGAAACTTGACCTGACGATTGTTCAGGCCAGCGCTGATGAGCTGGTAGCGAATAACCTCGCGGACAACCGGACCGCTCAGGCGCAGATATATGCCGAACTGATTGATCGGTTGAAAGCGGCCGGGGCTGACTGTGCAGCAATAACGTCGCTGGGTGGCCACTTCTGCTTTGCAGAGACGCAAGCGATCAGCACGCTGCCCCTTGTCAGCGGTGTGACCCCGCTGGATGACTATTTTTCCGGTCAGGGTATCGGCACAATCGGCTTGCTGGGCACCGGGGTTGTGATGCGGACAAAGCTCTACGGACAACTGGAAGAGACCCGTGCGGTAGCCCCCTCAGATGATCTGGACCGTGTCGCGGACACATATCTGCGCATGGCGCTGAGTGGTCAGTGTACTGACGAGAGCCGCGCGCTGTTTTTTGAAGCTGGCCGGGCGATGACCGACGCGCATGGCGCAGACGCGGTCGTTCTGGCGGGCACGGATCTGGGTCTTGCGTTTGACGGCCACGACCCGGGGTATAAAGTAATAGATGCGCTGGACGTGCATGTGGCCCTGCTGGCCGATCTTGCGTCCGGGGAACGGTCGCTGACCTGATGGGAACGGACATATGAGCAAACCTTCTGACAATCCGGCAGATGCGTTCAAAAAAGCGCTCGGCGAGGCGACCAGGGTTATGGCACATGACCCTGAGCTGACCGTGTCCTATTCGGTGGACCCGGCAGGTGTTTCCGGTGATGCAATGCGTCTGCCGCAGGTCAGTCGCCGGATGACACGCGACGAGGTCATGCTGGCACGCGGAACGGCCGATGCGCTGGCCCTGCACCGCCGGTACCACAACGGGCAGACGCATTCACGCTATCAGCCACAGGGGGATATGGCCCGCGATCTTTACGAGGCGATGGAAACAGCCCGCTGCGAAGCGATGGGCGCGCGGGATATGCCCGGCACGGCCGGCAACATCGACGCCAAGATCAGCCACGAGGCGATGCGTAAGGGCTATGGCCAGGTGTCGCAGGCAGCCGATGTGCCGCTTTCTGTTGCCGCGGGCTATCTGATCCGGCACCTTGCCACGGGCCGGGATCTGCCCGCCGATGCACACAATGTCATGGACCTGTGGCGCGGGTTTATCGAGGATCAGTGCGGCGGCACCCTAGAGAACCTTGACGAGACGCTGAATGATCAGTCGGCTTTTGCAAAGTTTGCCCGGCAGATGATTTCTGATCTGGGGTATGGCGATCAGCTGGGAGATGACCCCGACCAGATTGATGAGGATCAGGAGGACGAGGCCGAAGAAGGCACGGACGAGGATTCCGAACCCGACAGCACGGGCCAGGACGATCAGGACGAGGAAGACTCCGAAGGTTCGCCCGAGCAGAGCCAGGAAGAACAGCAGGACGCAGCCCAGGCACAGGTCTCTATGGATGACATGGCCGATCAGGAGATGGGCGACGAGGCGGAGATGCCGGACGGCGAGGCCCCGATGGAGCCCCCTGCCCCGCAGCCTGCCTCAGAGGCAGATCCGGATTATCTGGTCTATATGTCTGATCATGATGAGGAAATTGGCGCTGAAGAGCTGGCCGAACCGGTGGAACTGGAACGTCTGCGCGCCTACCTCGACCAGCAGCTTGAGCCGCTGAAAGGTGCCGTAAGCCGTCTGGCCAACAAGCTGCAGCGCCGTCTGCAGGCCCAGCAGAACCGGTCCTGGGAGTTTGATCTGGAAGAAGGCATGCTGGACGCCGGGCGTCTGGCGCGTGTTGTGGCCAACCCGACCACCCCGCTGAGCTTTAAGGTCGAGAAAGATACAGAGTTCCGCGACACTGTGGTGACCCTGCTGCTGGACAATTCTGGCTCGATGCGGGGCCGGCCGATTTCCATTGCAGCGATCTGTGCGGACGTTCTTGCCCGCACGCTGGAACGCTGCAACGTAAAGGTCGAGATCCTCGGCTTTACCACCCGGGCGTGGAAAGGCGGGCAGGCACGCGAGGCCTGGCTGAACGAGGGCCGTCCGCAGCAGCCAGGGCGGCTGAACGACCTGCGCCATATCGTCTATAAATCCGCAGATGCGCCCTGGCGGCGCACCCGGCCCAATCTGGGTCTGATGATGAAAGAGGGTCTGCTGAAGGAAAACATCGACGGGGAAGCGCTGGAATGGGCACACCGCCGGATGTTGATGAGGGCAGAAGCACGGAAAATCCTGATGGTGATTTCTGATGGTGCACCGGTGGATGACAGCACATTGTCCGTAAATCCGGCGAACTATCTGGAAAAGCACCTGCGCGATGTGATCGCGATGGTAGAAAAGCGGCGCGCTGTTGAGCTTCTCGCAATCGGGATCGGCCATGATGTGACACGGTACTACGACCGCGCGGTGACCATTACGGACGTCGACCAGCTCGCCGGGGCCATGACAGAGCAGCTTGCAGCACTTTTTGACAGCAACCCCCGGGCTCGGGCGCGCATCATGGGAATGAAACGCGCGGGCTGATCCTGCGCACGCTCCACGGGGATATTCGGGGCCGTAAGAAACAGGGGTGGAGATATGTTCCAGACGTTTGATGTGACTGCACGCCCGGAGCAGGGTCCGCCACGGCTGGCAGCGCTGCGTAAGGCTCTGGCAGCAGAAGGCCTGGATGGTTTTTTTGTTCCCCGCGCTGACGCGCATCAGGGCGAATACGTTGCTGCCCATGATGAACGTCTGGCCTGGCTTACCGGCTTCACCGGCTCGGCCGGATTTTGCATTGCCCTGCAGCAGGTCGCGGGCGTGTTCATTGACGGACGTTACCGCACGCAGGTGAAGTCGCAGGTCGCGGGAGAATACACGCCTGTGCCCTGGCCCGATATCCGGCCTGGAAAATGGCTGTGCGAACAACTGCCCGACGGAGGCGTCGTTGGCTTTGACCCCTGGCTGCACACTGTTGGTCAGATGGAAGCGTTGCGCGAGGACCTTGAAGGCAGCGGTATTGTAATGCGGCCAACGGAAAACCTTGTGGACCGCATCTGGGATGACCAGCCAGCGCCACCGATGGAAAAGGCCCGGATTCATCCGCTGGAATTCGCCGGAGAAAGCCATGCAGACAAACGGACAAGGCTTGCGGCCGGGCTGACCGCGGCCGGGCACCGGTCAGCCGTTATCACACTGCCGGATTCACTTTGCTGGCTGCTCAACATCCGCGGTGCGGATATTCCCCGCAACCCCATCGCTCAGGGCTTTGCCGTCCTGACTGATGCAGGCCTCGTCCATCTGTTTATGGCAGCAGAGAAACTTGACGGTCTGCGCGATCATCTGGGCCCGGAAGTGACAGTGCATGCTCCTGGTCATCTGGTGAATTTCGTCAGTGGGCTGGAAGGTCCGGTCCGGCTGGACAAAGGATCTGTTCCTGTCGCCATCGCTGATGCAGCGGGCGACGCAGCAGTCTGGGGCGATGAACCCTGTGCCCTGCCGAAAGCCCGCAAGAATGCAGCTGAGGTTGCAGGTTCCGCCGAGGCGCATCTGCGCGATGGTGCCGCGGTTGCTGAACTTCTTGCCTGGCTTGACGCACAGGCCCCCGGAACACTGACCGAAACCCAGGTGGTTTCACAACTTGAGGCACTGCGCCGCAATGATAATGCGCTGCAGGACATCAGCTTTGAAACCATCGCGGGCACCGGGCCTCACGGTGCGATCATGCACTACCGGGTAACCGAAGAGACAGATGCAACCCTCGAAGACGGCCACCTGATTGTGCTCGACAGTGGTGGGCAATACCTCGATGGGACGACGGATATCACCCGCACCATCGCCATCGGCGCGCCACCCGAGGAGGCGGCGGTTGCTTTCACGCGCGTGCTGCAGGGGATGATCGCGATGAGCCGCCTGCGCTGGCCCGCCGGGCTGGCCGGACGCGACATCGAGGCCATCGGACGGATGCCGCTCTGGCTCGCCGGCCAGGATTTTGACCACGGGCTCGGGCACGGCGTTGGTGCCTATCTGAGCGTTCACGAAGGACCGCAGCGTCTGAGCCGTATCAGCCATGTTCCAATTGAACCTGGCATGATCCTGTCCAATGAGCCGGGGTATTACCGCGAAGGCGCGTTCGGCATCCGTATCGAAAATCTGATCGTGGCGCAGGAAGCGCCTGCGCTGCCTGGCGGGGACGATCACCGCGCCATGCTCAACTGGCGGACCCTGACATTTGCCCCGATCGACAGGCGGCTTCTGGTCGTATCGCTGCTGACACCCGCTGAACGCGACTGGCTCAACAGCTACCACGCTGAAGTTGCAGAAAAGATCGGCCCGCGCCTATCGCCCGACGCCAAAACGTGGTTGGATGTCGCAACCGCGCCGGTCTGAGCAGGGATTTCCGTCACTCTCCGTCGACAGAGCGCGTTACAACATCGTCCGACGCACCAGGGGAGGCACCGTCATGGCCGCACATATCACAATCCGCAAAGCCGGAGGCACCTGGTCCGTCCGTGCCGGCGGCGCCGTTCTGGGTGAAAGCGACAACGCGCTGGAACTGGTCGAGGGCGATTACCCGCCGGTTATTTACTTTCCACGCGACGACATCGCGATGGCCTTTCTCGACAGTTCCGAAAAGTCGACCCACTGTCCCTATAAGGGTGATGCGACCTACTTTTCGGTGGTTACCAAGAGCACGACGCTGAAGGACGTTGCCTGGTCATACGAAAATCCGCTTGATGCCGTATCACGTATCAGGGAACACTTGGCGTTTTACACGAATGGTGACGTGACGGTGGAACAGATCTGATCTCTGATCAGGAGTGTTCCTCAGCGGCTGTCGCCGCCAGTGCCCGGTTGTAGACCTTGAGAGCGTCCACATAAAAAACTGCACCCAGCAACTGCGGCGGCGTGGCATCGGCGCTCAGCGTAACCACCGGAATAAAGGTTTGCCCGGTCTCAAAGATCGGCATCGCTGCTTCCAGCGTGGCAGTGGCATCAATATAGATGCCCTCTCCGATCATTTCCCAGCAGGCCTCTTCGCTGGCCGCGCGCGGATCATCGGGCCGCCGCATCACACTGCCCACCCGGAACATCGCCAGCAGATAGGCCTGTGGCCCGGCAGCCAGATGAATGCCCCGCCTTTCCAGCTGGGTCAGGAAAAAGCTGCGATCAACCAGTCGTGATGCGAGCGCCGTGGACATCGACACCGCGACCATCACCGCGAGCCCGGTCTGCCAGTCCCCCGTCAGTTCAAAGACAATCAGCGTCGTCGATATCGGGGCGCCCAGAACAGCCGCGGCAACAGCCCCCATCCCGGCAAGAGCATAAAGCGTATAAGAGCCTGATACATCTGGGAATATACCGGTCGCAATCAACCCGAAACTCAGGCCCGTGAGCGCGCCAACCATCAGCGACGGAGAAAACACACCGCCGCCCATCCTGCCCGCCATTGTAATTGCCACTGCAACCGTTTTGAGAATGGCGAAAACGATGGCATCCCACAGACCAAGCTGCCCTGTCAGAGCCAGCGACGTGGTCTCATATCCGACGCCGATGATATGCGGGAACCAGATGGCGATACCGCCCAGCATCGCACCAGCCACCGCCGGACGCAGCCAGCCCGGGATTGACAGGCGGTTCTGCATGACCGTACCGAAATCGTCAGACCAGAAGATCGCCTTCATCAGAGCAACTGCGACGAGCCCTGACATCAGACCCAGCAACAGAAACGCCGGCATTTCCTGGTAGAACTGCACCTCGCCGGTGGTTGCCAGCGTAAACTCTGTCACGCCGCCGAATTCGAGTCGGTTGATTACTGTGCCGGCAGCACTTGCGATCACGATCGGCGCAAAAGCGTGCACCGCGAAATGCCGCAGTACCACCTCGAGCGCAAAAAGAGCGCCGGCAATCGGGGCATTAAAGCTCGCCGAAACCGCCGCCGCGACGGCACATCCCAATAGATCACGCCCGGTAATTCCATCGGCATGCATGCGTCGGTTCACCCAGGTGGAAATCACCGCCGCAAGGTGAACAACAGGCCCTTCCCGGCCGCTCGACCCGCCGGTCCCAAGGGTGATCATAGAGGCCAGCGCCGATGCCAGCCCGGCGCGCGTTTCGACCCGGCCATCGTGCATTGCCGCGCCATGAATCACGTCTGCAACAGATCTGGCACGGCCGTCGTTGGTGAACCTGTTCAGAATGAGGCCGACCACCAGACCGCCGCAAATCGGAATAATCAGGATCATGTACCATGGCAGAGACTGTGCAAAACTATGCAACAGACGGACATCCTCTGTACCGTAAAGAAAAGTCTGTAACGCATTGATCCCTTTTCGGAAAAACAACGCGGCAAAACCCGCCGCCACACCAACTGCAAGTGCGATAAACCAGAACTGGATCTGACCTGGCCCCTGTTTGCGCAAAACATCCAGCCCGTGACGACAGGACGTGACCGCGCGGTCCAGCTGCCGGGATATCAGTGAGCTGTCTGGCCGGGGCATGCTGATCTCAGATCCTTTTTTGCGTTGCCCGGCGCACTGGCCGGTATGACAGCTAGCCTGCCAGCAGTGCCCGCGCGGCACCGCGAGCCTCTTCGGTTATCGTATCGCCCGACAGCATCCGCGCGATCTCGTCAACACGGTCCGCACCGGGCAGCGGGGTAACTGTTGACGTCGTCATCCCTGCGTGCACGCGTTTTTCCACGCGCCAGTGATGCGCCCCGAGGGCCGCAACCTGTGGCGAATGCGTTACGACCAGCACCTGCCCGCCCTGAGCAAGGTCAGCAAGCCGCCGTCCGACAGCATCCGCGGTGGCACCACCGACACCACGGTCAATTTCATCAAAGATAATCGTCAGGCCACTCTGTCCACTGGTAAGGCAGACCTTGAGAGCCAGCAGAAACCGGCTGAGTTCACCACCGGACGCGATCCGGTTGAGAGGCCCTGCCGGTGCGCCAGGGTTGGTAGCCACACAAAATGCCACGCTGTCACGCCCGTCTGGTCCGGGTGCTTCATCCGTGATGACCGTCTCGAAAACGGCACGTTCCATCCGCAGAGGCGCCAGTTCCTTTCCGACGGCCCTGTCGAGGCCTTTTGCTGCTTTCTCGCGGGCAGTGCGCAACGCGTCCGAGGCCGACTGATACCGTGCCTCGCATTCAGACAGGGCCCGACGCAGGTCTGCGAGTTCGGCGTCCCCTGCATCCAGCGCCTGCAGCCGCGCGCGCAGAGTTTCGCCGAAACCTGCAAGATCATCAGGTTGCACATCGTGTTTACGGGCCAGCGCCCGGATCGCGAACAGACGCTCTTCTGTTTCTTCGAGGTCGGTCGGGTTAAAGGAGAGATCGTCAATGGCTGCGGTAATTCCGCCGGTGGCTTCATCCAGTTCAACCAGGGCGCGGGACAAAGCCGCCAGTGGAGCTTCCAGACGACCCTCTGCGTGGGTTGCGGCACCTTCCAGCCAGCGCAGCGCTTCTCCAAGGGCAGCCTCAGCGCCCTGGTTGCCCAGCAGTTCATAGGCGCGCACCACGTCATTGCGGATCTTCTCTGCCCCCTGCATCAGGCGGCGCTGCGCATCCAGTGCCGCTTCTTCGCCTGCTTCAGGCGTCAGGGCATCCAGTTCGGCGACGGCGTGACGCAGAAAATCTTCCTCTTCACGAATGCCGGCGATGGCCGTCTCTGCGGCGGCCAGGGCTTTTGCCGCACGTCCTTTTTCTGTCCAAGCCGCGCGGGTTACAGCTTTATGGGCATCCAGCCCACCAAACTCGTCCAGAATTGCGCGATGTCCTTTCTGGTCCAGCAGCCCGCGGTCATCATGCTGGCCATGGAGCTCAACAAGTGTAGCCGACAGCTGCCGCAGAACGTCGCCGGAGCAGCGCCGGTCGTTGACCCAGGCAGTTTTCCGGCCATCCTGGCTGTTGACCCGCCGCAGGATCAGTTCATCCGAAACCGGCAGACCTGCGTCTTCGAGAACAGCGCGCGCGGGGTGGTCGTCTCCGAGGTCAAACCATGCCGTGACTTCCCCCTGTGCCGCGCCGCTGCGCACGAGATCAGCACGCCCCCGCCAGCCCAGAACAAAGCCCAGTGAATCCAGAAGGATAGACTTGCCCGCCCCGGTCTCGCCGGTCAGCACGTTCAGACCTGGCTGGAAGGCAAGCTCCAGCCGGTCAATGATCAGCATATCCGAAATATCAAGTCCGCGCAGCATCGGCTTTATCCCGTATCCCGGCGCATCCCCGTCAGAGCCAGTCGCCCTTGACAGTCTGGCGATACACCTGGCGCAGCCAGCCGTCTCCGGCCGCCTCAAGTGTCAGCCCCTGACCGGTCAGAAGCGCAAAGCTGTCCTCGTACCAGTCAGTCGAGCGATAGTTAAATCCGAGTATGGCGCCTGCGGTCCGGGCTTCGTCAACAAGCCCGAGTGACAGATAGGCCTCCACAAGACGGTGCAGCGCTTCCGGAGTCTGCGCCGTGGTCTGAAAATCTTCGACAACCACACGGAACCTGTTGATGGCAGCTGTGTAGTGATTCCGGCGCAGGTAGTACCGCCCGATTTCCATTTCCTTGGCCGCAAGGTGGTCAAAGGCGAGGTCAAACTTCAACACCGACGAGCGTGCGTATTCGCTGTCAGGATACCGCTCTATGACCTCGCGCAAGGCCTGAAGCGCCTGGAATGTCAGCCCCTGGTCCCGGCCAACCTCGTCAATCTGGTCATAGTAGCTCAGTGCCAGCAGATACTGTGCATAGGCGGCGTCGTCGTCATCGGGATAGAAATCGATAAACCGCTGCGCGGCCGACCTGCTGTTCGGATAGTCTTCGTCAGAGTGATAGGCAAATGCCTGCATGATCAGTGCGCGGCGCGCCCAGTCCGAATAAGGATAGAGGCGTTCGATCTCGGCAAAGTAAAACGCAGCTTCTTCAGGGTCCGAATTGCTCAGTTCGAACTCGCCGCGTTCAAATATCTGCTCGGCGCTGTAGGTCTCCAGCGGAATTTCCTGAGGGTTGAAAAAGCTTCCGGTCGTACGCCCGCCATCACTGCCGCCGCATCCCGCCAGAAACACGCTCAGAAACACCGCGCCGCATTTTTGCCTATGTGCGCTGAACATACCCATGCCAGACACCCTTTTCGTTACCCCGTGCACCGGTTCTTCCCCGCTACCCGATGGTCCTAGCACAGAAAATTGCCATGCAAAACGCCCTTTGCACAACATCCTTCGTTTGTGATGGAGAGTTGCAGGAGCCGCTCAGGCAACTGCGGGAATCTCATCCCAGACAAGGCCGTAACCTGGCAGTCGGGAGACCTGATCCTTATCGCAGACAAGCATCCGGAAGGCACCCGGGGTGACAAACAGTTCACGCAGCAGTGTGTTGGTCAGCGAATGACCCGCGCGGACACCGGTGTAATGCCCCAGAAGCGGCGCTCCGGCCAGCGCCAGATCGCCCAGAGCATCCAGCATTTTGTGGCGGACGGGCTCATCGCTGTGGCGCAGGCCACCTGGGCTCAGCACCCGGTCGCCGTCGAAGACAACCGCGTTCTCACCGGCGTTGCCACCCAGCGCCAGACCGTTGGCACGCATGACGTCTACATCCGCCTGACGGCAGAACGTGCGGCTGTCGCACAGTTCGCGCGCAAAGCTGCCGTTATTCATCACCAAAGATTTATGCTGGCGACCGATCGCCCTGTCAGCAAAATCAATTTCGAAGTCGATGCGCAGCGTCCCGGAAGGTGCAAGTGTTGCTGATGCGTCGCCATCACGCACTGTCACCTCTTTGAGAACCTCGAACGCCCGGACGGGTGCTGGCAGCGTCCGCAGACCACGCTGCATGATGCCACGCACGAAAGGAGCGGCCGAGCCGTCGAGGATGGGAACTTCGGGACCGTCGATCTCAACCAGCGCATTGTGCACGCCGCAACCCGCCAGAGCGGCCATGACGTGCTCGATCGTAGAAACCTGAAGCCCCGAGCTGTTTTCGATCCGGGTGCACAGCGGTGACCGCAGCACAGCATCCCAGCGGGCCGGGATCAGCCGGTCGCCTGTCGCGATGTCAGTGCGTGAGAACCAGATGCCATGTTCTGCACCTGCAGGACGGATCGTCAGAACAGCCTTCTTGCCCGAGTGTAACCCGGTGCCGGAAAAGCTCACTGGTGTTTTGATCGTTGTCTGCACGTCGCCCTCAATTAATACGGATTAACTCCGGTTGACCGGTAACTATGCGCACTGCCCACGGGTCTCAACTCAATCTTTGCAACGGACTGAAACACTCCTGTTACAATTCGGCAAGAACACGCCGCGACACGTCTAATTTACTGTAAACAAAAGAAAACGGGCCGCCAAACAGCAGCCCGTTTCTGTAGTATTGTGATGAGATCAGTTCGCCTGACGACGCAGGAAAGCCGGAATTTCTATCCGCTCCTGGTCCGGATCGGCCTGCTCCTGCGGCATTGGCGCCGGTGTCGCGCTGCGCTGCTGGACCTGCGGCTGTTGCCGCGGTGCGGCGGGCGCAGCGCCCTCGCCCTGCCCTGTCATACGGTTGATCAGCGAATTGATGCCGAACCGCGGACGTTCGCCCTGTGCATCTGCCTCGGGTGCAGTTGCCTGCCGGCGCTCCGGATAAGGTGCCGCCTTCTCAGCAGCCGCGCGCAGACGCGCCATCGCTTCGGGTGACGGCGTACCGGGTGCAGGCGCGCGCGGTGCCACAAAGCTTTCAGCGGCCGGCTCTTCGTCACGCGCCGGCTCGAAAGCAGCAACCTGTGGCTGATAGGCCGGTGCCGGAAGATCATCGTCAGCGGCAACCGTTTGTGCCTGCGCAAATACATCTTCGCCTGTGTCCGCAACCGCCTGAACTTCTGCGTCCAGTTCGCGGAAGAGAGATGGTTCTTCTGCGGCTTCGGCAACCTGCGCTTCACCGGCTTCGGCATATTCCGGTGCCACAACCGCTGCAGAGGCAGCAACGGGGGCAACCTCTTCAACCGCCTCAGCAGCGGGGCGCAGGGGCTGGGACATGGAGCGGCGCGGAACCGGCATGTCGGTATTGACCTCCGTTGCATCAATACCTGTTGCGACCACACTGACCCGCATCAGACCGCCCATGTCCGTATCCAGAGTGGAGCCTACAATGATATTTGCTTCCGGGTCCACTTCCTCGCGGATACGGTTCGCAGCTTCGTCGAGTTCAAACAGTGTCAGGTCATGGCCACCGGTGATGTTTATGAGAACACCTTTGGCACCGCGCAGGCTGATTTCGTCGAGCAGCGGGTTGGCGATTGCCTTCTCCGCGGCCTGGATCGCGCGATCCTCGCCATCGGACTCGCCCGTGCCCATCATTGCCTTGCCCATTTCATCCATCACGGCGCGCACATCCGCAAAATCAAGGTTGATCAGACCAGGACGGACCATCAGATCAGTCACACCCTTGACCCCCTGATACAGAACGTCATCTGCCATCGAGAACGCTTCGGTAAATGTTGTTTTTTCGTTCGCCAGCCGGAACAGGTTCTGGTTCGGAATAATGATCAGCGTATCAACGACTTTCTGCAGGGCTTCGACACCGTCCTCAGCCTGACGCATCCGCTTGGCGCCCTCGAACTGAAACGGCTTGGTCACAACACCGACGGTCAGAACACCCAGTTCCCGGGCTGCCTGCGCGATGATCGGCGCAGCACCTGTGCCTGTGCCGCCGCCCATTCCCGCGGTGATAAAGCACATATGCGCCCCGGCCAGGTGATCGACGATTTCCTCGATGCTCTCTTCGGCGGCTGCCGCACCGACGCTGGCGCGTGCACCGGCGCCAAGACCCTCGGTGACTTTCACGCCCAGCTGAACCCGGTTTTCAGATTTCGCCTGCTGCAGCGCCTGCGCATCAGTATTGGCCACAACGAATTCGACACCGTCGAGCTCTTTCTCGATCATGTTGTTGACGGCGTTGCCGCCGGCACCCCCGACACCGAAAACGGTGATCCTGGGTTTCAGATCGCCCTGACCGGGCATCGTGAGAGTAAGAGCCATTGTGTAATCCGCCTGTGCTGAAAGCCCGCATTCGCGGGTGGTTTTTTTCATGCTGTTCCGCGCCAACAATACCCGGACGTAAAGAAAGCGTCACGCAAAAAACGCAAATTTGCCACAAAATGTGGGGTTTCAGCGCTCTCCGGCCGCTTCAGACAGGTGGTTCAGGCAAGATGTTGCGTAGACGGCATCCGATACGCCTGGGATTGCACAAACGGGAGTTGTGCGCGCCGCAATGGTTGCGCGCGTGCCGCTAGTGATTCACCGATGTGTGACGCCTGCTCGATCGCCATCGGGCCTCTGTCGGGCCTTGCCCGAACGGTACCACACTGTGCCTTCGGGGTCACCCGATTCTTTGTGTGCAGGCATGTTCCGGCGCATCAGCTAACCGGCACATCACCGCAGTAAAACGGTTCATCCGAGATGTCTGAGACAACCTGTATCTCACCATCGCTCAGACGCGCGACACGCACCATCAGGCGGCCTTCGTGGCGAAACGGCCACCAGCACACAGGTTCACGGTCTTGCTGGTGATCATAGAGAAAGCAGATCCTGTCGTCGGGGGTGGTTATTCTGCCGCGCACGCAGATCCCGTCCGCCTGCTCCCAGACGGATTCCGTGCGCGAGATGAAAAACTCCGTTCCGACAATTTGGTTTGTCGTGAGATCACTGAACGTCAGGGTTTTGCCAACAGCCTCATCCAGAAATGCCTGCGGTGAAATCAGCGTTTGCGCCGGCGCAGCAGCAGCCCAAGTCAGCGCTGCCAGCGCAGAAAGCCACGCCCGCACTTTACCAGTTATCCCGGAACCACTTGACCGCACGACGCAACGAACGATTGGGGTAGCTTTCTGCCGGAATGTCGAAATCCCACCATTCATCCTGCGGATGCGCAGCAAACAGCGACAGCCCGACCACCGACGAAAAGGCCGGCCCGGTGGCGGCCTGCGGCAGGCCATGCACGCGCAGCGGCCTGCCAAGTCTGACCTGCTGGCCGAGTATCTTGCTTGCCAGCCCGTCAAGCCCCGGTATCTGACTGCCACCGCCTGTCAGTACGATCTGCTGGCTGGGAAGATGGTCAAAACCGGCGGCATCAAGCCGCGCGCGCACCTCTTCGAGGATCTCTTCGACGCGCGGGCGCATGATGCCGATCACCTCAGCCCGGCTGGCGGTCCGGCGGTCATGTTCAAAGTCTCCGGTGTCGCCGCCGATTTCAATCATCTCACGATCATCCACGCCCGTTGCGTGCACGCCGCCATAGAATGTTTTGATCCGCTCCGCGTTCGACGTTGGAATCTGCAAACCCATCGAGATGTCGGACGTCACGTGATCACCACCCATGCGCACCGTATCGGCAAAGATCATGTGCTTTTTGATGAAGATGGAAACCCCTGTGCTGCCACCGCCGAGGTCAATACAGGCGGCCCCCAGCTCCTGTTCATCCTCAACGAGCGATGAATACCCGCTGACATAGGCAGAGGAGGCAATCCCGGCGAGCTCAAGGTCACACCGCTTGATGCAATGCGCGAGGTGCTGAACCGCCTGCCCGTCGACGGTGAGCATGTGCATATCCACTGAAAGTGCATTGCCCATCTGCCCCCGCGGATCAACCAGCCCGGACCGGTGATCAATGGCAAAGTTCACCGGTTGCGCATGCAGCACTTCGCGGCCTGCGCCATAATCCGGCACATCACAGGCCGCCATGACACGTGCTACGTCCTCTTCTGTGACTTCCCGCCCATCAAGCGGGACCTGTGCATCAAGGCCATAGGACCGGGGCCCTGCTCCGGCAAAACAGGCAATCACATGATCCACGCGGATCCCGGCCATCTTCTGAGCGCCCTGTAAAGCAGTCCGAATAGCCCGCTCCGTCTCCTGCATCGCGCAGATTTCACCAAATTTCACGCCCCGCGACCGGGTTGTGGCCGCCCCGATCACCCGGAATGCAGACTGACCAGCCAGTGATCCTATTTCGCCTTCTTCGCCGACCGGACCAGCGCCATCAAACCGCAGTACGAGACAGGAAATCTTTGAGCTGCCCACATCCAGAATGGCCACCACACCGCGCTGCATCGCAGCTTTGCGCATCTGGCGCATCTGGCGCTGGTTTTCATACAAATCGTTCATCGTCTACTGCCCTGATACCTGTCGAATTTCCCACCATTCACCGGTGGCGTAATCTGTCATCTGGACGGTTGGTCGTGTGCCCAGGCGCAGATCGATCCGCCGGATGTCCCGTGCCAGCACATCCTGTGCACTGTCCATTGCAATCACCCGGTCCAGCGCTTCGACCGCTCCCTCCTCGGGAAGCAGAATGCGCTGGTCTCTGTCCAGCACGACGTCCCAGCGGCGGTCTCCCATGCGCACAATCCCGCGCAAACGTCCCCCCAGAGGGGCCGCGGCCCGGTAGAGCGACAGTGCCTCCTTCACGTTCTGGTCCGCGCCTTCGCCGGCGATCAGCGGCAGGTCGGGGCGCGCCATACGTTTCGGGATATGCGCCACATGCGCGCCGGTCACATCGATCAGCGCCAGACCGTCAGGTGTGCGCCAGATCACCACAGGCCGGCGCGGCTCTACGTCGACCTGCAGAACACCGCCGGGACGGATCCGAACGGTGGCAGATTTCACCGGACTGAGACCGGAAATCGCAGCACGGATCGCCGGAAGATCAAGATCAAAGGAACTGACCGGAAAATCCTGCGGCACAACTTCACGGATTTCCTCGACCAGAGTGTCCGCGGCACCATCCACGGCCATGAGGTGGACCATAAACTCCGGCCTGGCCTCAAAGCTGGCCCGCGCCTCAAAGACAGTATCGCGCACCATCTGTCGGTTCGTCTCATCTGCAAGCCAGGCGGTCCCCGCCCCGAAAGCCAGCGCCATCGGCAGGCCTGCACGCAGGGTCAGACGAAACGCCGGGGTCAGCATCAGGCGCTGCATCCGCCAGGACCAGCGCGATGGCGCAGGGTCGGAGGCCTGATTGCGGGGACGTCGGATCAGCGATCGCATGAGGCATCCTCCACCATCCAGGCACAGAGCTGACCGAAACTGATCCCCACCGCCTGCGCGTGCTCGGGCGACAGGGACGTCGCCGTCATTCCGGGCTGGGTGTTGGTCTCCAGCAGGATCAGCCCATCTGCTCCCTGCGCCTCATCCCAGCGGAAATCCGTGCGGCTGACACCGCGGCACCCCAGAACCTGATGCGCCCGCAGGGCATACCCGAGGCACAGCTCTGTTATTTCTTCGGGCAGGTCCGCCGGCACAACATGGCGGGACCCACCGGGTTTGTATTTTGCGTCGTAATCATACCAGCCGTCGGTCAGGATATCTGTCACAGCCAGCGGCCGGTCCCCCATTACGGTGACTGTCAGCTCCCGGCCCGGGACGAATTTTTCGACCATGACATGGGCCGGCATGTCATCGCTCAGCTGTGGCGGCCCGTTGGCTTCTTCGTGCACCAGATAGATGCCCACAGACGAACCTTCGTTGTTTGGCTTGACCACATAGGGCGGCTCCATCACATGCGCCGCGCGCACATCATCCGCAGGAGCGATAACGCTGTGTACCGTTGGCAGGCCGGCCGCCTCGAATACCGACTTGCTGCGCTGTTTGTCCATTGCCAGTGCCGAGGCAAGTACACCGGAGTGAGAATACGGGATCCGCATCCACTCCAGCAGCCCCTGTACACAGCCATCCTCGCCCCAGCGGCCGTGCAGACAGTTGAGCACAGCGTCCGGTGCGATACCGGTCAGTACCGCACACAGATCCGCGCCGGCATCGACTTCGATGACGTTATACCCTTCATCCCGCAAAGCGTCAGCGCAGGCTTTCCCGCTGGACAGAGACACTTCGCGCTCTGCCGAAGGTCCGCCCATTAATACTGCCACTCTGGAGGGTGTCCTGCCCGACTGACCCACCTTGGTGCCTCTGCTGGGGCCAACTGACCCCTTTTGTTTGTGTTATGTCCGGCTTTTGCGCCGGTTCACCGTCTTTTGTTCTGCATCCGAGCGTGGCGATTTATGGTTAACCGGGGGTTAATTCCCCTCACTTTTCGCCAACCCGCATGATTTCCCATTCTAGCGTGATACCACTTTGGGCGTAAACCTTTTTTCGCACCTCCTCGCCCAGGCCTTCAAGGTCTGCGGCAGTGGCATTGCCTGTATTGATCAGAAAATTCGGATGTTTTTCGCTCATCTGAGCGCCACCCAGCCGCGCACCGCGCAACCCGGCGTCATCAATTACCTTCCAGGCTTTCAGATCATGCACATCATCTGTCCGGCCCGTCGATGAAAAACCCGCCGGATTGCGGAAGGTCGATCCGGCGCTGCGGTCCTTCGTCGGCTGGGTCGCGTCGCGCTTTGCCAGTTGCTCCTGCATGCGGGCATGCAGTTCCGCCGGCTCTCCCGGCGGCGCTTCGAATACTGCGGCGGTCAGGACAGTGCCCCGGGGAAGATCACTGCTGCGATAGGCAAGCTGCAGATCAGACGCCGGTACCGTTATGATTTCACCGGACCGCGTGACTGCCTGCACCTCGACCAGAACATCCGCCGTATAGCTGCCGTAGCACCCCGCGTTCATCCGCACGGCACCACCGATACTGCCCGGGATCGTGCGCAGAAATGTCAGATCGAGGCCAGCGTCAGCTGCCTTGCGCGCGACATGAGCATCGAGTGCTGCCGCTCCGGCGGTTACGCGCGTGCCTTCACAGGATATCGCGTTAAACCCCCGCCCCAGGCGGATCACTACAGCGTGCAACCCGCCATCCCGAACGATGAGGTTCGACCCTACGCCCATCGGGAAGACGCTGACGTCATCCGGCAGCGTGGAAAGAAACGCGCAAAGGTCTTCGGTATCCGCCGGCTGGAACAACCAGTCAGCCGGTCCGCCCACGCGCAGCCAGGTCAGGTCGCTCAGCGCACGGCCGGCAGTCAGCCGGCCCCGGACGTAGGGCATATCAGTCATGGGCCCCTCTTAGCGCAGAGTAATGCGTCTGATCCAGCGGCCAAGATAAATCACCGGCCAGCGCAGGACAGACATGCCTGCGGCCAGGACCAGCATGCCGATCCACGGGCCGTGCGTCCAGGTGACCAGTCCGACGATCGGTATCCCGGCGGCGATGAGCACATAGGCATTCCGCCAGTGATGATCACGGCTGGGCGTCATGGCCAGAACATTCGCGACCAGCGCCCAGACGGCGGCAAGAACAAGTGAGGTACTCATCGGGGAATCTCCGGTCGCTGGCCCCGGGCGCGGGCCAGAAAATACCGCAGCGGGTTGCGGAACATTGAAACAAACGCAAAAAGCGCCAGCGCCGACACCCACCATCCCCAGGTCAGACCAGCGAGCACGATCAGAACGGGTGCTGCGAGCAGCAGCGCGACGCCAGGTACATACTGAAGCCGCATCGGCAGCATTGCCACCGCCGCAGAGGCAAGCACCCAGAAAATACAGGCCCAGAGCAGCATTACGCCGCCCCCTTCTGCAATCGTTGCGGCAGGCCGTTTGCCCAGGCGCTGATCGTGCCTGCCCCAAGGCAGACCACCATATCACCGGGGCGCGCCTGTTCGCGCACGAGGCGCTCAAGGTCATCCTCACCCACCACAGCGCGGGCATGCCGGTGCCCGTGACGGATCAGGCCGGCCACCAGATCATCGCGCGATGCGCCTTCGACCGGGTCCTCGCCCGCAGCAAAAACCTCGGCAATACCAACCACGTCTGCGTCATTGAAGCAGGCACAGAAATCTTCAAAATGATGGCTCAGACGGCTGTAACGGTGTGGCTGGTGAACGGCAATAACCCGCCCTTCGGTCGCCTGCCGCGCCGCTTTGAGCACCGCGGCGATCTCTACCGGGTGATGTCCGTAATCATCAATAATCGTCACACCATTAACCTCCCCCACACGGGTAAAGCGGCGGTTAACGCCACCGAACGCGGCTAATGCTTTCTTAATCTCTTCGCCTTTCATGCCGAGGTGGCGTGCAACAGCCACAGCAGAGAGTGCATTGGAGACGTTATGATCTCCGGGCATCGGCAGGCTGCAGCCCTCAATCACGATACCTTCGGCCTGCAGCGCGACATCGAAATGCGCGACCCCGCCCCGGTAGGTCAGATTGACCGCACGCACATCCGCCTGAGCGTTGAACCCATAGGTCATGATCCGCCGGTCGCTGATGCGCCCGACCAGAGCCTGCACATCCGGATCATCCGTGCAGCACACCGCCAGACCATAAAACGGGATATTGGACACAAAGTCATAGAACCCCTGGTGAAGCGCTTCTTCGGTGCCCCAGTGCTCCATGTGTTCCGGATCGATATTGGTTACAATGGCAATCGTTGCCGGCAGGCGGTTGAACGTGCCGTCGCTCTCGTCGGCCTCCACCACCATCCATTCGCCCTCCCCAGCGCGTGCGTTCGAGCCGTAAGCGTGGATAATACCGCCATTCACGACTGTCGGATCGAAATCACCCGCATCAAGCAGGGTGGCAACCATCGTGGTGGTCGTGGTTTTGCCGTGCGTTCCCGCGACAGCAATGTTGGATTTGAGGCGCATGAGCTCGGCCAGCATCTCGGCCCGGCGCACAATAGGCAGGCCCTGAAGACGGGCGGCATCCAGTTCAGCATTGCCGGCTTTGATTGCACTGGAAATCACGACCACATCCGCGTTTTCAACATTCGCAGCCTGCTGTCCCTCGAAAACCGTCGCACCCAGCTCCTGCAGGCGCCGGGTAATCGGCGTGGATTTCAGATCAGATCCCTGAACCGTGTAGCCATGGTTCAGCAGCACCTCGGCAATGCCTGACATGCCGATCCCGCCGATGCCCACAAAATGAATCGGGCCCACGTCTCCCGGCAGCTTGGTTGCAGCACTCATGTCTCATATCCCCTCGCGGCGAGCCTTTCGACCATACCGGCCAGCAGCTCTGTCGCCTCCGGCTTGCCAAATCTGGCCGCCGAGCGCGCCATTTGCATTGCCCCATCCGGATTGTCCAGCACCGATGTGATCATGTCTGAAAGGGCGTCAACGCTGGCCATGGATTCCGGCACCATGATCGCGCCACCCGCCTCTACGAGACCGCGGGCATTCGCGGTCTGATGGTCCCCGGTGGCAGCGGCATAGGGGATCAGGATCGACGGCCGCCCGATCACCGAAATATCCGCAACCGACGACGCGCCAGAGCGGCTGATCACCAGCTGGGCTTCGGACATGCGACGGGGGACGTCATCAAAGAATGGCAGCACCTCGGCCCGGATGTTGTTATCCCGGTAGAACCCTTCGACACGTTCCAGATCTTCTTCGCGGGCCTGGTGGCTGACCCGGATGTTTGAAAGAATGTGCATCGGCAGTGCCGCGATCGCGGGCGGCACGACATCGCTGAGAATACGCGCACCCTGGCTGCCACCGATCACCAGAAGCTCCATGGGGTAATCACCGGGCGAGATATATCCGGCTTCGACCCGCTCCAGCACCGCGCCGCGCACCGGATTGCCCGTGTGTTCGCCGGTGACACCCTGCGGCAGGTCCGTGGGCCATGTGCCGCAGGCAATCGCCTCGACGCGGGAGGCAAAAAACGTGTTCACCCGCCCGAGCACCCCGTTCTGCTCATGTATCATACGCGGCAGTTTCATCACAAAGGCCGCCGCCATTGCGGGGATGGTCGGATAGCCGCCAAAGCCCACAACAACCGCCGGCCGGTCGCGGCGCATCTTGAGCAGCGCACCCAGAACGCCTGTACCAATCCGGAAGGGTGCTGCCGCCTTGGCAACAAAACCGCCCCGCGCAAAGGTCGCGCTGCTGATTTCCTCGATCTCTGTGCCGTCCGGAAAACCACCGGTATAGCGAGCGCCGCGCGGATCTGTCGACAGCTTGACCCGCCATCCCCGCGCCAGCATGGCCTCGGCCAGTGCCTGGGCAGGAAACATGTGCCCCCCTGTGCCGCCCGCGGCGATCAGCAACAAAGGTTTGCCCGTCATCGTCCCCGTCCGCGTGTCAGAAGGTCACTGATTTCGCCCTGAGGCCGGGTCCGGGTAAAGGCAAGCAGCATACCAACAGCGATGCCAGAGGCGATTACCGAAGAGCCGCCGTAGCTGACAAAGGGCAGTGTCATGCCCTTGGCTGGCAGCAGACGCACCGCAACGCCCATGTTGATCATGGCCTGAACGCCCAGCGTACAGGCGAGTCCGGTTCCCGCAAGCCGGATGAAAGTGTCGCGTTCCCGCACCAGCCGCATCAGCGAACGGATCACCACTGTGGCATAGAGCGCGATGATGATCAGGACGAGGATCAGCCCGTATTCCTCTGCCGCAACGGCAATAATAAAGTCGGTGTGCGCATCCGGCAAAGACCATTTCACCTGGCCTTCCCCGACGCCAACACCGAAGAGCCCGCCTTCACGAATGGCGTTGGCCGCATATCCGAGCTGGGTTGTCGGATCGATATCTGTACTGAGGAAGCCGTCTATGCGCCGCGCGAAATGCTCAGAGCTGGCATAGGCAAAAGTGCCCCCCGCAACGACCATAAGCGCCATGCCAACCAGCAGGACCATCGGTGCGCCGGCCACAAAGTACATCACGCCCCAGGCGAAGAGAACCAGACACGCCTGTCCGAAGTCCGGCTGCAGCGCCAGCATCAGAACGATGGAGATACACAGCGCAAACGACCAGGTCTTGCCCGGGGGTCCGTTCAGATCAGAAGACGCCGCCATCATCCAGGCCGCGACAACCACAAAACCCGGCTTGAGAAACTCCGAAGGCTGCAGCGACGCAAAGCCGAGCCTGTACCAGCGCACGGCGCCCTTGCCGAAATCTGTTCCGAAAAAGGGCAAAAGCGCCAGCGCCACAAAGGCCACCAGGAATCCCAGCACTGCAAGGCGACGCACCAGCACCGGCGACATCATCGACGTGATCAGCATCGCGATCAGGGCCAGCGTGCCAAACAATGCCTGGCGCTGGACATAGTGAAAGGCCTCAAACCCGTTTTTCTCCGCAAGCGGCGGCGAGGCCGCGAGCCCCAGCAGCAGGCCGATCGCAAAAAGAATGAGAACACAGGACATCGCCCATTTGTCGACTGTCCGCCACCATTTAGGGAGGATCGGTTCGCCATCGCGAACCGGGACCGCACCATAGACCATTTCCGTCATGGAAGCCTGCCTTGATAATTACACTGCCGATACGCCCCTTTTCGGGGTCTGATTTGCCTAGTGTAACCTGAAACCTGCGTTCAGACCAGCCTGAACCCTTGCCTTTATAGGTATTTCACGCCAGTTCGCGGGCATGGACTATGATATTGCGATCATCGGGGCCGGCGCTGCAGGCATGATGTGTGCGGCTCACGCACCAGGTCGGGTGCTCATCGTCGATCACGCGAAAGCGCCGGGTGAGAAAATCCGCATCTCGGGTGGTGGTCGGTGCAACTTTACCAACCTTTATTGCGAACCTGGCGCGTTTCTGTCCGGCAACCCGCATTTCGCCAAATCGGCACTGGCACGCTATACCCAGTGGGATTTTATCGATCTGGTGGATCAGCACGGTATTGCCTGGCACGAAAAAACACTGGGCCAGCTCTTTTGCGACAATTCCGCAAAAGACATCATTTCGATGCTGAGGCGTATGATACAGCAGAATGGCGCTGAACTGCTGTTGCAAACATCCGTCCTGGACTTTGCAAAGACACCTGACGGATTTTCCATGACCCTGGATCAAGACGGAAGCCAACGCGCCGTCTCAGCCCGGAATGTCGTTATCGCGACAGGTGGTAAATCCATCCCCAAAATGGGCGCTACCGGTTTTGCTTATTCGGTCGCGGAAAAATTTGGACTTGCGGTCACGGAAACACGGCCTGCGCTGGTGCCGTTCACGTTCTCTGACAGGCGTTTCGCCGATATCTCGGGTGTTGCGACCCCTGCGCGCGTCAGCGCGGGAGGCACAACATTTGAAGAAGCCGTGCTTTTCACGCACCGTGGCTTGTCCGGACCGGCGGTGCTGCAGGCCTCGAGTTACTGGCGTGAGGGAGAGCCCGTGACGGTCAACCTGACCCCGGACGGGCCCGTCACAGAAGAATTGCGCGCCAGGCGTCAGATTTCCGGCCGCCGCAACCTCACCACAGAGCTGGCGGCCCATCTGCCGGCACGGCTGGTCGACCATCTGGCCGGTGAGATGGATCTGAGCGGCAATCTGGCTGATCAGTCCGATCAGCGCCTTTGCGACATATCCGACACTCTGCAGAACTGGGCGCTGCATCCGTCGGGCACCGAGGGCTATCGCACCGCCGAAGTGACCCTGGGCGGCGTCGATACGGGCGCGCTGTCCTCGCGCACGATGCAGGCCGACGCTGTGCCCGGGCTTTACTTTATCGGCGAGGCTGTGGACGTCACCGGGTGGCTGGGCGGTTACAACTTCCAATGGGCCTGGGCCTCGGGAATGGCGGCGGCCCGCGCTCTGGGCGCGCCCGCGTAAACCTCGGCTCAGAGGTGTTTGCCCACCTCTGCAACAAAGTCATCGCCCCGCTGCTCGAAGTTATCGTACTGATCAAAACTGGCTGCAGCAGGTGCGAGAAGAACCACGTCGCCGTCTTCTGCCTCGGCAACTGCACGCGCGACCGCCTCAGCCATTGTAGTACAGACCTCGGCCTCGACAGGCAGCTGCATCGCAAAACCGGCGGCCTCGCGCCCGATCACATAGGCCTTGCGCACCGTTTTTGCTGCGGCATCCAGCCCGGGAAGACCGCCCTCTTTCGCCAGCCCCCCACAGATCCAGCGGATATTCTGAAAGGCGGACAGCGCCTTGATCGCCGCATCGGCGTTGGTTGCTTTACTGTCATTGACGAAACGCACGCCATTCTTTTCGGCCACCAGCTGACTGCGGTGCGGAAGGCCTGCAAAGGTGTGGAAAGCCGTCTCAATTGCTTTTGGCGCGAGGCCCAGCGCACGGCAGACCGCCCAGGCGGCACAGGCATTCTGGTGGTTGTGAGCCCCCGGCAGGCCAGGCACACCGCGCAGATCGGCAGAAGCCACCTGGCGCTCCTTGCGGTATTCGGACAGAAATCCTTTGCGCACGAATACATGCCAGCCCGGGCCGGTCAGTTTCTGTTCGACCGACATCCGGATCACCCGATCATCGCCTCGCCCCTCTGACAGCTGACCGGCCAGAAAAAGACCCTCATCCTCGTCAATGCCGACCACTGCGCGATCCGGCCCACCCTCGGCGAAAAGGCGACGCTTGGCGGCAAAATATCCGCCCATGCCGCCATGCCGGTCCAGGTGGTCGGGCGACAGGTTGGTGAAAACGGCAATGTCGGGGGTCAGGCTGCGGGCCAGTTCGGTCTGATAGCTGGACAACTCCAGCACAACGACCTCGCCGTCATGGGGCGCGTCGATGTCCAGCACCCCGCGCCCGATGTTTCCGGCCAGCTGACAGGGGCGCCCCGCTTCGGTCAGCACATGGTGGATCAGCGCGGAAGTGGTTGATTTCCCATTCGACCCGGTGACGGCGACGACCCGCGGGGCAGTCTCAAAGCGGTGCCAGTCACCGGTGGCGAAGGACTGGAAAAAGAGGCCGATGTCGTTATCGACGGGCACCCCTGCGGCAAGAGACGCGGCGACAACCGGGTTGGGCGCCGGATAAAGATGTGGGATGCCGGGGCTGACGATCAGCCGGTCAACGCGATCGAAATGCTGGGGTGTTTTCAGCTGCTTGCAGGTGAAGCCTTCGGCCTCTGCACGGGCACGGGCATCGGCATTGTCATCCCAGCAGAGCGGGGTCGCCCCGCCCGCTGCGAGGGCGCGCGCGGCACTGAGCCCGCTGCGGCCCAGCCCCAGCACGGCGATGGTTTGTCCTGTTACCCCTGCGACCGGAATCACGCCTGGCCCCCCCTGTTGATTGCTGGGCGGACAGTGCCGTGCCGGGCGGGCGGGGGCAAGGTGGTTAATGGGCCGTGCGGGCGCGCAGGATGCCTGTGCGGGCGACTCACCCGGTTCGTCATAGTTGACAGGGGGCCGGGGGCGAATTTCCAACGTCGGTATTTTGTCGGTATTCCGTCGGTGCAGGGGTCGGTGCGGGGGTGGGTTAACAGCGCGCGCGGTGGGGTCTGTTAAGGGTTTTGGGGTGGCATGGGATTGATGAGGCCTTGCGTTCGACAGGCAGGCGTTTTTGGTTCTTTCTCAGAGCGCGGAGCCCGGCCGGCATTGTTCGACAGGGCTCCTGCCTGAAGCCCCAGCAGATGAAGGGCAAGTCATCGATGAGCAGGAAGCGGGCGTTGCAAAGTCTGCGCGACTTCCCGACAACAGACCTTCATGCTGATTGCGGGGAAAGACGGCTAAGAGCCAGTTCTACAGATGCTGCTGTTCGCACCAATGTCTGCCGCCGGATCGAAGGTCGTCAAAAAGTATTATCTGGACGCGGTGCAAACAGGTATAATTGTTCCGTCTGAAGCGGTCCGGACCATGTTCAGAACGCAGTGCGTCAAATTGAGCTCTACCAACAGCCAGGCTGCGCACATCGTTGTAGCGAAGGAGCCGAGAAAGAAGACTGCATTTCGGCAAAGCGCCTTTCCAGCATCTCTGTTTCCGGTATGGCTCAGAACACGGAAAAACGAAAAGAAGCCACCCGTTGCATCGTCCCAAGCACTGCGCGCTGTAGCTTGTGACGTAAAGATCAAGTTTGAAAGCGATGCAAAGAGCTTAACGAACCAAAAGACCGCAACCAGAAAACTAAAGACCACAACCATCAATAGAACGTATATGAAAGTGGCCACGTCTGTAGGCTCCTGCAGAACCGCTTGTAAAATCAGCTGAGTCTTTCTGAGACAGGATCGCCCACCTTAGCCAAGTTGGCAACACCGACGCTGAATTTGCGAAGCAGGCGTTGGCGCAATCGCAGCGAAATCTCACTTCGTCCCGCACAGCCGACACTGAGAGGTGCAACTGTTAGGAGCCAGAGATCAAAGAATTCAATCTGTAAAAATCTTTGCTTATCTTTACCCGGTTGGTATCCAGCAGAAGTCACAAAGGATAAAATCAGTGCATGATTGGTTAATAGAAACCATTAAAGTCGATTGGGAAAGCGGAGATGTACGAATCCTTTTGTAGGCGTTTGGTCAGCCGAAAGAAATCCGGGTAAAGGGCTTGTGCTCTCTCGTTGTTCCGCGGCGGTTTGATTGGGGTCCGAGTGAGTACGTGAACGGCACATTTGGACCGGAAGTACTTGAAAACGGACACTCTGTTTTAAAGATTGAAATCTAATCCGGGGATCAGATTCTCGTTGAAGGCAAAAAATATTTCTTCCGAACTGCGACTGAGGTCAGAATACACAAGCCGCTGCATCTCGATAGTGTTCTTTGCACCAAGGGCATCCCCCGGCCCTGGGTGGGGGTAAAGCCCCCTCCCGGGGGGAGGGTCGGGGGCTGCCCGGCGTAGCCGCCGGGTGAGAGGCGGATGTGGGTTTACCGCACTTTGAGCGTCGCCAGCCCGATCATCGCGAGGATCAGCGCAATGATCCAGAAACGGATCACGATGGTGCTCTCGGACCAGCCCTTTTTCTCATAGTGGTGGTGGATCGGTGCCATCAGAAACACGCGCTTGCCGGTGGCTTTGAAATAGGCGACCTGGATGATCACACTGAGCGCCTCGACCACAAAGAGCCCGCCGACGATGGCCAGCACGATCTCGTGTTTGGTGGAGACGGCAATCGCCCCCAGAGCCCCCCCCAGCGCCAGCGATCCGGTGTCGCCCATAAAGACGGCGGCGGGGGGCGCGTTGTACCACAAAAAGCCCAGACCCCCGCCGAAAAGCCCGGCGGTAAAGATCAGGATCTCGCCGGTGCCGGGCACGTAATGCACATCCAGATATTCCGTAAAGTCGACGCGGCCCACCGCATAGGCGATGACACCGAGGGTGCCTGCGGCGATCATCACCGGCATGATGGCCAGCCCGTCGAGCCCGTCTGTCAGGTTGACGGCATTGGCCGCCCCCACGATCACGATCATGCCGAAGGGGATGAAAAACAGGCCCAGATTGAGCAGAACATCCTTGAAAACCGGAAGGGCGAGCCGCGCTGAGAGCGCGTCATAATTGTCAAGTCGGGCCGCAAGCTCGGCGTCGTTGAGGCCATGCACATACATGGCCGCCGCCGTCGCAACGCCCGCAATCACAAAGCCCGCCAGCAGGCGCACACGACCAGGCACGCCCTTGTGGTTGCCTTTGGAAACCTTGGCAAAATCATCCGCAAAACCAATGGCGGCAAATGCCAGCGTGACGCCCAGCACGATCCAGACAAAGGGGTTGTCGAGCCGCGCCCACAGGAGCGTGGAGGTCAGCAGCGCGCCGACGATCAGAAGCCCGCCCATAGTCGGCGTACCAGCCTTGGCAAAATGCCCCTCGGGGCCGTCATCGCGGATCGGCTGACCTTTGCCCTGGCGCCGGCGCAGCACGGCAATGAGCGGTTTGCCAAAGAGAAAACCAAAGACCAGCGCCGTGAGAAAGGCCCCGCCTGCGCGAAAAGTGATGTAGCGAAAGAGGTTGAAAATGTCCCCCCCGTCCGACAGCAGCGTAAGCCAGTAAAGCATGGTTAATCCCTATTCCACGTCCAGCGGGGCATGTCCCATTTTGCGGATGGCGTCAACGATCAGCGCCAGTTTCATGCTCAGTGAGCCTTTGGCGAGTACGACGTCACCACTGTCGAGGTGATGTTTGAGGCGTGGTACGGCCTCGGCTGACGTTTCAAACCAGCCACCGCGCTGCGCCTCGGGCAGCAGGTCGTGCAGGGATTTCATCAGCGGTCCGATGCAATGGACCACGTCGATCTGTTCCATTGAGGTCAGGTGCGCAAGACCGGCGTGCAGCGCAATCTCGTCGCTGCCGAGTTCTTTCATGTCGCCCAGATAGGCAATGCGCCGTCCGCGTGAAACGCGGCCGATATCGTTCGTGACCTCCGCGGATGCAAGCACCTCGAGCGCGGCGGCCATGGATGTCGGATTGGCGTTGTAGCTGTCGTCGATCAGATCAAGTGTCAGGCGGGTGTCGACCGGATCGAGCCAGATGCGTTCGCGCACGCCCCGGCCCCTGTAGGGTGTCCAGCGGCCCAGGGAGCCCACTGCAAGCGCCATATCAAGGCGCAGCGCGGCCATGACGGCCAGCGCTCCCAGCGCATTGACCGCAAAGTGCCGGCCCGGTGTGCTGAGCTTGTAAAGCAGCGGGTCCTGACCCATGGTCGCCTGGACTACCGTGCTGTCGCCCTGAACCGTGGCGCGCAGCAGTCTGAAGTCGAACCCCTGTTCGCCAAAACCGATGTCCCGCAACCTGCAGTCCTGCGCTTTGGCCAAAAGGACCGCAGCCGTTTCGATGTCACTGTTGAGCACGGCAATGCCATTGGGCACGACACCTTCGAGGATTGAGGCTTTTTCAACAGCGATGCCGGTGATGTCTTCAAAGGCTTCCAGGTGTGCGGCAGCGACCGTCGTGATCAGCGCAACATGCGGCCGCGCCATTTTTGACAATGGTGCAATCTCGCCCGGATGGTTCATGCCGATCTCAATCACAGCGAATTCTGTATCCGCTGGCATCCGCGCCAGGGTCAGCGGCACGCCCCAGTGGTTGTTGTAGCTGGCAACAGACGCATGCGCGCGCCCCTGATCCGACAACATGGCCAGCAGCATTTCCTTGGTGGACGTCTTGCCAACACTGCCCGTGATACCGACGACCTTGCCCCGCATGCGGGCGCGCCCTGCCCGCCCAAGGTCTTCAAGCGCGCTCAGAACGTCCCCGACAACCAGAAGTGGCGCATTTTCAGGCAGGCCGTCCGGAATATGAGAAACCATAGCCGCGGCGGCACCCTTCTGCAGCGCCTGTGCCACAAACTCATGGCCGTCGCGCACATCTTTCAGGGCAACAAAAAGATCACCTGCCTCAAGCGTTCGCGTGTCAATCGACACGCCACGCGCCTCCCAGTCAGTCGTCGCACGACCAGCGGTTGCACGGGCAGCCTCTGCCGCTGTCCAGAGTGTCATGCAAACCTCCCGTCAAGAGCGGCGACGGCCACGCTGGCCTGTTCGGCGTCATCAAAAGGCAGGACATCGTCTCCGACGATCTGGCCGGTCTCGTGCCCCTTGCCCGCAATCAGCAGGGCATCGCCCGGCCCAAGCGCGTCAACACCGCGCAGTATTGCTTCGGCACGGTCACCGACCTCCATCGCATCGGACGCGCCCAGAAGAACCTCGGAACGGATCATAGCCGGGTCCTCGCTGCGCGGATTGTCATCGGTCACGATCACCAGATCCGCATTTTCAGCCGCCGCTTGCCCCATAAGCGGACGTTTGGTCGCGTCCCGGTCACCGCCTGCGCCCACGATGGCAATAAGACGCCCCAGCACATGCGGGCGTAAGGCGCGCAGCGCCGTGGCCACTGCATCGGGTGTGTGGGCGTAATCAACAAAGACGGTTGCACCGTTTTCGCGGGTTGCAGCGAGCTGCATCCGACCCCGGACGGTCGACAGATCTCCGAGCGTTTCAAAAACGGCACCCGCATCCTCGCCGCAGGCGATCACCAGAGCCGCCGCCATCATCACGTTTTCCGCCTGGAAATCTCCGATAAGGTTCAGGCGGCGGACATATGTCTTGTCGATATGACGGAAGGCAACCGTCTGGCCTGTCGCATCAACCTGGATATTGCCCAGATGAAAATCGCCGATACGGCGTCCGACGCTGACCACCGGACAGTTTCGCGCCGACGCAATTGCGACCATATCCGTGCCCCTGTCGGCTTCTATGTTGATAACTGCCTTCGCGTCCTCGGGCAGTACACGGGCGAAAAGACCCGCCTTGGCGGCAAAATAATCCTCGAAAGTCTCGTGGTAGTCGAGGTGATCCTGGGTAAAGTTGGTGAACCCCGCAGCCCGGAGCGTAACCCCGTCCAGCCGGCGCTGATCCAGCCCATGGCTGGAGGCTTCCATCGCGCCATGTGTCACGCCGTTTGCCACCGCATCTGCAAGTGCGCGGTGCAGTGTGATCGGATCGGGGGTGGTATGGGCCAGTGGCGCAGCCCAGGCACCTTCCACACCGGTCGTACCGAGGTTGACGGCGCTGTGGCCCAGCAGTGTCCAGATCTGACGCACAAAGCTGGTGACAGAGGTTTTTCCGTTGGTGCCGGTTACAGCGACCAGCGTTTCGGGCTGAGCCCCGAACCAGAGCGCTGCCGTGCGGGCAAGTGTCTCGCGCGGCGCCTGCGTGACGATCAGCGCAGCATCGCTGGCCTGCAGAACCTCAGCGGCCATTTGTGCGCCTTCGGCATCTGTCAGAACTGCCGCCGCGCCGGCGTCGAGGGCGACAGGGATAAACCGTGCCCCATGTACGGCGCTGCCGGGCAAGGCGGCGAAAAGGGTGCCCTCTTCCACCTCACGGCTGTCGGACGCCAGTCCGGAAATGCCGGGATTGCGGCCACGGGCTGCGGTCAGTCCGAGTGCGGAAAGCAGTTTCTGATCGTCGCGCATGGCCCCCACCTCTGCGGTCAGTTTGAGGTGAGCTTTATATCTGTCACAGCACCGGGTTCAACGCCTGGTCTGAGGCCAAGGAGCGGCGCGACGCGGCGGATCATCTCGGCCGCGACCGGAACAGCTGTCCAGCCGGCGGTGCGGCGCGGCTCGTCACCGGTTGTATCGACCGGCTCGTCCAGTGTGACGATAAGCACATATTTCGGATCATGCGCGGGAAAAACCGAAGCAAAGGTCGCCAGCACCTTGTCGTCGTAATACCCACCCTGCGGGCGCGGTTTATCGGCAGTGCCGGTTTTGCCGCCCACCGCATAGCCCTGCACCTCGCCAAAACTTGCGGTGCCTTCGGTGACCACCCGGCGCAGCATCTTCAGTGACTGGCGCGACGCCTCTTCGCTGAAAACACGGTCCCCCAGGCGCGGGCCGTTCTGCTTCAGGATCGTCGGCTCGACCCGGAAGCCGCCATTGGCCAGAGCCGCATAGCCCGCCGCAAGGTGCATCGGTGAGGTGGACAGACCATGGCCGTAAGAAATTGTCATGGCGCTGAGTTCTGACCAGTTTTTCGGCAACAGCGGACGGCCACCGGCGGCCTCGACAATCTCGAAACCTGTGGCCTCGAGCATGCCCAGCTTTTTCATCAGGGCGCGCTGGCGCTCCACACCGATTTCCTGCGCCATACGGGCAGTGCCGATGTTCGAGCTTTTGACGATTACCTTGGAAACCGACATCTCATTGCCGTAGTTGCGGAAATCGCGGATGCGGAATTTGCCCCAGCGCAGCGGACCTTTGGTGTCGATGATCGTGTCTGGGTTTACCAGACCAAGGTCCATCGCCTGAGCGGCGGTGAAAATCTTGAAAACCGATCCCAGCTCATAGACGCCCTGCACAGACCGGTTAAAAAGCGGGCTGTCAGAGGCATCTCCCGACGCCTGCGGACGGGGTCGCCGGTTGGGATCAAACGTTGGCAACGAAACCACACTGATCACCTCGCCGGTGTGCACATCCATCAGCACCGAAGTGGCCCCTTTGGCATTCATCAGCTTCATTCCGCCGTAAAGCACCCGTTCAGCCGCTGCCTGAACGGTCAGATCGAGCGACAGCCGCAGCTCGTCGTTGGCCGGGTCGCGCAGATAGTCGTCAAAGTACTTCTCGACCCCCGCAACACCGATTACTTCGGCCGCGTTTACCCCCTCTTTGCCGTAGCTTGCGCCGCCCAGCACATGTGCGCCAAGTGACCCGTTGGGATACAGACGCATGTCGCGGGCCCCGAAAAGCAGCCCCGGATCACCGATCTCATGCACGGCCTGCAACTGTTCGGGACTGATGCGCCGCTTGATCCAGAGAAACTTGCGCGTGCCAGTGAAATCCGCCAGCAGTTCCTTTTCTTCAAGATCCGGGAAAATCTGCGCCAGCTTCATTGCAGCATGTGCCGGGTCCACCATCTGCGGTGGCTGGGCATAAAGCGCATGCGTCTCGAAATTGGTGGCCAGCAGGTTACCGTGACGGTCCACGATATCCGCGCGCGCAGCATGGATCACCGAACCCGGCGCCTCGGCCCGGGGCTCGCGCGGCTCAGACGTTGCCATCATGCCCATGCGCCCGCCAACGACGAGAAATGCACACAGAAAAAAGACGCCCAGAATGAGCAGGCGGCCCTCGGCCCGCTGACGGGCGGCATCGCGCATCTGTTCGTGGCGAATGCGGATGTTCTCGCGTTCGATCGCATCCGGGTTTTCACCTTTTTCACGGGCGTCGAGGATGCGGGCGAGTGGGCGGAGTGGTGTTCGGATCATTGCACTACCTCACCGGATTGTCCGCCAAGACTTGAGACATCAACCGCATTGTCAAATTCAATAATCGGATCAGGGGGATAGGCGACCTGGTCCACATTTCCGAACTGATCCGGGCGGAGGGGCAACAGACCCAGCCTGTCAAAATTGATGTCTGCCAGATCACGCAGCCGGTCAGGACGGTTCAGATAGGCCCATTCAGCGCGCAGCACCGCCAGACGTTCATGTGCCTGCAGGATATCGTCGCGCAGATCACGGGTTTCAGCAAGGGCGCCCTGGGTGGCGTAGTTTTCACGGTATGCCCAGAAGGCGAGACCAATCACACTGAGCGTGGTGAGAATATAGAGGAACGTACGCATCAGATTACCTCACTGACCATCGGCATACCGATGGATTTTGCATCAATATCACCTGCAGGCGCGTCCGTACGCACCGCGATCCGCAGCCGGGCGGACCGGGCGCGCGGGTTTGCAGCAATCTCGGCTGCATCTGCAGAAATGGCTTTGCGCGACGGCTGCGTGAACTGCGGTTCGGCGCGCTGCACTTCCGGTGCAAAGCGGTTGGCATTTCCACCGCCGCCCGAGCGGGCCGTCAGAAAGCGTTTCACCATTCGGTCCTCGACAGAATGGAACGTCACCACAGCCAGCCAGCCGCCCGGCTTCAGGGCCCGCTCAGCCGCCATAAGGCCATGGAAAAGCTCGCTATATTCGTCGTTCACGGCAATCCGCAGCGCCTGAAAACTGCGCGTGGCCGGGTGGGATTGTCCGGGTTTCGCGCGTGGCAGGCAGCCTTCGATGATGCCAGCAAGACGCAGGGTTGTGGTGATCGGTTCCAGCGCACGCTCGCACACAATGGCTTTGGCAATGCGACGACTGGCCCGCTCTTCGCCGTACTGGAACAGAATGTTCGCAATGGCGTCCCCGGAGGCTTCGTTGACAATATCAGCAGCGGAAAGACCGTCCTGACTCATGCGCATGTCGAGCGGTCCGTCACGCATGAACGAAAAACCGCGCTCTGCCTGATCAAGCTGCATCGACGACACACCCAGATCGAGCACAACACCATCCAGGGCAGTGGCATAGGTGTCCATGGCAGAGAATACGCCGCGTTGCTGAACCAGCCGGTCGCCCCAGGCATCTGCCCACGTGGCGGCCATCTCGAAAGCAAGCGGGTCGCGATCCACGGCAATCACCCGGTCTGCACCCGCTTCGAGCAGACCGCGCGTATAGCCGCCAGCCCCGAAGGTGCCATCCAGCCATGTCCCCCGGAGCGGTGAAACAGCATCCAGAATTGCAGGCAGCAGTACAGGAATGTGCGGAGCAGACGTGTCAGTGGTGGCCGCAGCAGCCATGACCTACTCCCCCTGTTTACCGTCCAGGAACGCCAGCGGATCGAAATCATCCGGCAGGTCGTCCAGCCATGCGTCGGTTTTGGCGGCCTCTTCGGCCTCGTAGGTCTCGGGCTGCCAGATCTGGAAAGTATCACCCGCTGCGATAAAGAAGGCCTCTTTGTCGAGGCCGATCTTCTGGCGCAGCTTTGCAGGCAGCACCAGGCGGCCGGTTTCGTCAACCGACGTGGGAAACGACTGACCATGGAAAAGACGTTGCAGCATTTTACGCTCGATTGAGCCACGCGGGAGGGCGTCGATTTTGTCGTCGACCTCGTTGATGGCCTCCATCGTGTAGCATTCAAGATAGCTGCGGCGGTGATCACCATAGACAATGACCAGTTCGGGCGCGCCGCCGGATGTCCAGTTAGGATCTGCGGCTTCGATCACACGGCGGAAAGAGGCCGGTATCGAGACCCGCCCCTTTGCATCTACCTTGTGATGGCTTTCGCCTCTGAACCTGCGGCTCACTGCCTTATCCCAATCTTTTGCGCGCCCTCGCCTGCGCTTCCCCCGTCCCTGAAATGGAAACGGCGGGTTGATCTGCTGCCACTGATCAACCCGCCGCCCTCGTCCCGACTTTGCGGGGAAGTCCAGTCGCGCGCGCCACCTGGGGGGATGTCTGCTCGCTCGCGCGCCGGATCTCTTGGTCTGATGAAAGCGAGGTGCCTGTATGAAACCTGCTAGAGTTTTTGTTTGCGTGGGGTCGTTTGGTGCCCCGGGCTCGTTCTCATCTGATGTAGAAAGGTATAGCGTGGGAAATCATGGTACAGCAAGGAATTTTTAGTTACCAAATTGCTAAATCTTGCTTTTGGAGATTAAGGAAAGCAAGATTTGGTGCCTGCTGTAGGCAAAAATATCAACAAATTGCCAATGGAAAAAATACCAACACAATATGTAGTATCATTTTAAATCGGTGGTAACTTCCCATATTTTCCCCGATTTTTTGCGAATACTCCGCCTTGAGCGCTGACAGATACAGCTCAGAGGTCAAAAACCGCCGGAAATCCGCCTCGCACATCGCTTCTGGCAACTTTGATTCGCCTCAACTGCACGACAGGAGGAAACGCGTCCCATGATATCCCGTGCGCCTGCCAGGTTTGCAGCTGTTTGCGAAATCCTGCATATTCCGGAACATTCCGGACGCAGGAGCCAGACATGCACCACGCCGACACTATCTCAACAATCGCTGATCACCTTGATAAGGACGCCCGCGTCCGTGCGCTGTTCCTGAGCGGCAGTCACGGCAACGGCATGGCGGATGCCTTCAGCGATATCGACTTTGTGCTGGTCACCGGGGATGGCGCAACTGACGAGATCGCGGAACTCTGGCGGGCGGCCGTCGCCCGGACGGGTGATATTGTTCTGTGGTGGGATCGCCTGACCGTTCCGGTGCTGATCAACGCCATAACGGCCGACTGGACGCGTACCGATGTGATCATTCTCAAACCCGATCAGCTAAGCGGGCATACGAAAGCCGGCCTGAAACCGGTCATTGATCACGACACTATATACAACACTCTGAAAGACGCGCCGCCTGCGCCTGCACCAAACACCAGAAAGCTGGCCTGGCAGTTCGAAGAATTCATCCGCATCCTCGGCCTTTTGCACCTGGTGGACGGGCGCGGTGAATATCTGAATGGCGTGCTGGGCGTGTACCACCTGCGCAACCTGCTGGTCGATCTGATGATCGAGGAGACCGCAGCGCCCGGTCGTGGCGGAGCACTGCACCTGAATCGTCTGATCACAGATGAACAGAAGGCGGCACTCTCAGCCCTGCCCACGCCCGAGCCGACCCGGGATGCGATCATCGCAGCACATATGGCGTATGCCCGGTCCTATCTGCCAGGTGCGCGCGCCCTTGCAGAGCGGCTGGGGCTGAACTGGCCCGAAGCATTCGAGGCCGCGACCTGGGCGAAACTGCAGGACAGCATGAAGCTGAGGCGACCCTATTAGGCCATGCCGCCCTTGATAAGCCCGTCTGCGATGCGCGCATAGGCCTCGGCCATCGGCCCGTCACCGGCGGCAATCGGCGTGCCACCATCGCCGGCAAGCCGGGTATCGAGGTCGATGGGCAGTGCGCCCAGTAACGGCACACCCAGTTTCTCGGCCTCGGCGGCCACACCGCCCTGCCCGAAAATCTGATGCTCGGACCCACAATCGGGGCAGACAAACATGGACATGTTCTCAATCAGCCCCAGCACGGGCGTTTTCAGCGTGTCGAACATGTCGAGCGCCTTGCGGGCATCAATGAGGGCCACGTCCTGCGGAGTGGAGACAACAATCGCGCCTGTCAGCTCTGATTTGGTACAAAGCGTGAGCTGCACGTCGCCGGTGCCGGGCGGCAGATCCACGAGCAGCACGTCCAGCTCGCCCCATTCCACCTGCCCCAGCATCTGCTGCAGCGCGCCCATCAGCATCGGACCACGCCAGACCACTGCCTTGCCGTCCTCGAGCATAAAGCCGATGGACATCAGCGTGACGCCGTGCGCGTGCAGCGGAATGATGGTTTTGCCATCCGGACTGGCCGGGCGTCTGTTGATCCCCATCATACGCGGCTGGCTGGGACCATAGATATCGGCGTCCAGCAGGCCGACCCTGCGCCCCGCCCGTGCTAGGGCCACCGCCAGATTTGATGAGACCGTGGATTTGCCCACCCCGCCCTTGCCAGAGCCGATCGCAAGGATGCGTTTCACACCCGAAGGTTTTGTGGGCCCAGCCTGCGGTTTCGGGTGACCGCCGATCTTCAGACTGGGCGGTTCCGGCTTTTTCTCTGCCGGTCCGTGCGCTGTGAGAGCAACGGTTGCCTGCGACACCCCCGGCAGCTCGGATACAACCTTTTCGGCGGCGTCACGCAGTGGCCCCATCTGGCGCGCAACTTCGGGCGTTGGTGCCTCTATCACAAAGCGCACCACACCGTTATCGACCGTCAGCGCTCGAATCAGATCGTGCTCAATAAGGCTCCTGCCATCCGGCAGAGCGACCCGGCTCAAAGCGGCTTCAATATCGGCCCGTGTTACAGACATGCTCAAAAACTCCTCGTTCCCGCCCGTTCAGATAGCACATGTGCGGCGGAACACCAGCAGCCCCGTAAAAATGCCTAAACCATTAGCACTATGCGAAAATTTACCCTGCGTCGCCCATGCATATGCTGCATAGCAGCATTGAATATCTGACCATTGTGCACCCGCAGCATTTGCCTAAGTATGGGTTACAACAAACAAACACGAAAGACGACAACATGGCCTTTATGGATCAGACATTCGCAAAATCCGACAATCTCGGCGTGCGTGCACTGGCCGCCGCCACAGGTTTTTTCGCAACCGCAACAGCGCGTTACGCGCGCTACAGCCTGTATCGCAATACACTGGCTGAACTGAATACGCTCAGCGACCGGGAAGCAGCCGACCTTGGCATGCACCGCTCCGGTTTCCGCCACCTCGCGTGGGAAACCGCCTGCGAAAAGATCGCTGTATGAGCAACGGAATCGGGTTCTCCACCTCCTCCCGGGGAACCTGAACAAAGGCGGCGGCATCTATCCTCCTCCCGGATGCCGCCGTTTGTGAACACCGCCCGGACATCCGGGCACCGGGGACAGTTCCCGGAACGATCTTCAGCCGCGCCCACCTCCTCCCGGGCAACGCTGGACTAAGGCGGCGGCATTCATCCTCCTCCCGGATGCCGCCGTCCCTTTTACAGGGGCCAGAATGGCCACAGACGACCGGCGGGCATATTTCCTCCCTGAAAAACGTCGCCGGAAAAAGAAAGCGGTCCCCAATCCTCCCGGGGGCCGCTTTTTTGTGCGCGCGAAAGGAAATTCGTCGCGACGGCGGAACTGTGCCACGCATCGCTTGCTGCTTTTTATTTTATAAAGTAACAAACTTCGGAGGTCAGGAGGTCAGCAGATGAGAAAACCCGCGACGGCACGACAGGACGACGTCCTCAGCGTTCTCCGGTCCTGCGACAGGCCCATGACGGCCTATCAGATCCTCGAACAGCTGCAGGCCAGCGAACCGGACATCGCGCCGCCGACGGTGTATCGCACGCTTTCCTCGCTGACTGATCAGGGCCGCGCGCACCGGCTGGAATCGATCAGAGCCTTTGTGCCCTGCACCTGCAGTCACGCGGGCCAGGTGCCGGTTCTGGCGATCTGTGGCGATTGCGGAACAGTAGAAGAACACGACGGTGGCGACCTGCTGCCCCTGCTCAACAGAATGACCAGAACCGGAAACTTTCAGTCAGAACGGCATATCGTTGAAATTCATGGTCGTTGCGGCGGGTGTGCCGCATGATCTTTACAACACCTAAACAGACAGGAAACCTGATGAAACAGACAGTATCGCTGATTGCCTTTTTCGCCGCCCTGCCCGCTCTGGCAGAGGAAACCCGCCAGATGGACGCGCATGAACATGGTGTCGGCGCGCTGAACATCGCAGTGGACGGCACAACGGTGCTGATGGAGCTGACAGCGCCGGGCGCAGACATCGTCGGATTTGAATATGCAGCCTCCAGCGCAGAGGACCGCAGGGCGGTGGATGCGGCGGTTGCCGCACTGGCGACACCGATGGATCTTTTCGTTGTTCCTGCAGCCGCGGGATGTTCCGTGACCGCGGCACGCGCAGCGCTGGAGCTGGAAGAGGCGCATGAGGATCACGATGGCGATGCGCACGGGCATGACGACCATGCACACGACGACGCGCACGGCCATGACGATCATGACGACCATGACGATCATGCGGCGCATAAAGATGAGCATAATCACGATGATCATGCGGCGCATGCGGACGAACACGACCAAGAAGAGCATGCCGATGGCGGGTCTCATTCTGAGTTTCACGCGACCTATCAGCTGACCTGCGCCGACCCGCAGGCGCTGGATCAGATCGAATTTGCCTATTTCGACCGCTTTGAAAACGCGCTTGAGCTTGAAGTGCAGATCGTGACCGGGTCTGGCGCCCAGGCCTTTGAGGTGCTGCGCACAGCACCTGTGCTTGATCTGCGCAACCTGTTCTGAAATGACCACGGGATGACGCAGCCCGTTCTGACCCTTTCCGGCGTCGTGTTTGGCTGGCCCGGGCGGGCCGGTTTTTCACTGTCGGTGCCGGAATTTTCGGTCACCCGCGGCGAGCGTGTACTGTTGCTGGGCGAGAGCGGATCGGGGAAATCGACCCTGCTGTCACTGATCTGCGGCACGGTTCTGCCCCGCGAGGGGACGGTGGAGATTGCCGGCACTGAGATCACAGCACTCTCGGGCGGTGCGCGCGACCGGTTCCGGGCCGAACAGATCGGCGTAATTTTTCAGCAGTTCAACCTGCTTCCCTTTGGTACCGTGGCGGACAACATTCTGCTGCCGTTGCGTTTTGCCCCTGCGCGGCGCGGGCGCGCCGGAAATGCGCGGCAGGCGGCGACGGCTCTTTGCCATGCACTCGGATTGCCGGAAACTGTCCTGCAGACCCGCGCCGGGACATTGAGCGTTGGTCAGCAACAGCGTGTCGCCGTGGCCCGCGCCCTGATCGGCCAGCCACCGCTGATCATCGCGGACGAGCCGACATCCGCGCTTGATGCAGACAGTCAGGCGGCCTTTCTTGACCTGCTTTTTGATCAGGCAGAGGCACAGGGCACGTCGCTCCTGATGGTCAGCCATGATGCACGGCTGGGCGCGCGCTTTGACCGTGTGGTGCAGATCGGGGATATTGCCCGTACGGAAAGACCAGACCCATGATCCTGCGTCTTGCCATGGCCTCCCTTTTTGCACGCGCGCTGACCGTCGGTATGACCATCCTTGCCATTGCTCTTTCTGTCGCTCTGTTTCTGGGCGTTGAGAAGGTGCGCACGGGTGCCAAGGCCAGTTTTGCTGATACGATTTCCGGGACAGACCTGATCGTGGGGGCGCGATCCGGTTCGGTGCAGCTGCTGCTCTATTCGGTATTCCGGATCGGGAACGCGACAAACAATGTCACCTGGCAGAGCTATCAGGATATCGCGGCCAGACCGGAAGTGGACTGGATCGTGCCGATATCGCTGGGCGACAGTCACCGCCAGTTTCGCGTCATGGGCACCACCACGTCCTTTTTCGAGCACTATCGCTATCGTCAGGGAAGGACGCTTGAAATGGCGTCGGGCGTTGTGATGGACGACCTTTTTGATGCCGTGATCGGCGCTGATGTGGCGGAAACACTCGGATATGTGGTGGGCGACCCGATCGTAGTGGCACATGGTCTCGCCTCCTTCACCGAGCACCGCGACCAGCCTTTCCGCATCTCCGGCGTTCTGGAACGAACGGGTACGCCGGTGGACCGCACGGTGATCGTCAGTATGCAAGCCATCGAGGCCATTCACGTAGACTGGAGAAGCGGTGCACAGATCCCCGGTCAATCCACACCGGTCGACGTGATCCGGGGCATGGATCTGCAGCCGCAGGCGGTGACAGCGGCCCTGGTGGGTGTCAAAAGCCCGCTGCAGACTTTTGCGCTGCAGCGCGCCATCAACGAATACCCCTCTGAACCCCTGCTGGCGATCCTGCCCGGGGTGGCGCTGCAGGAACTCTGGGCGATTGTGGGCATCGCTGAAACGGCGCTGCTGGCGGTTTCGGCAATGGTCGTGGTCACAGCCCTGATCGGGATGATGGCCACGGTGTTTTCAAGCCTGAGCGAGCGTCGCCGCGAAATGGCGATTTTCCGGGCGATGGGCGCGCGACCCGTCACGGTTTTTGCCCTGCTGGTGCTCGAGGCGGCCCTGATGGCCGCTGCCGGTGCGCTGCTGGGGCTCGCTGTCCTTTATGCCGGGCTTTTCGTGGCTCAGCCCATGATCGACGAAGCCTTTGGCCTGTGGTTGCCCATTACTGCACCCGGGTCGGGCGAGTTATGGGTCCTGGCAGGCGTCACCCTTGCTGGCGCAATTGTGAGCGTGTTGCCCGCTCTTCGTGCCTACAAACTCTCGCTTGCAGATGGTATGATGGTCAGAACATGATAACAGGAACGATAACACCATGATCACCAGACGGTCCGCGCTCCTGCTGGTCTCAGCAGCAGGCGTTTACGCCCCGCAGAATGCACTGGCCAGCGCTTCTGCGCGGGAGATCATGTGGGATGACCTGATCCCACCCGGCGTGCCCTACTCTGAGATTATCGGAGAGGGTGACATCGACGAGGTCAACGATTTCTGGAACCCGATCTATGACGAGAACGGGGTCAAGCTGAACGAAGCGCTGGACGGTGCCCTTATCCGCATGCCGGGCTTTATCATTCCCTTTGACGTCACTGCCGAAGGTGTCACCGAGTTTATGCTGGTACCCTATGTCGGCGCCTGTATCCACGTGCCGCCCCCACCGGCCAACCAGTTGGTGATGGTCCGCGCCAGAGATCCCTGGCCCGATGATGCGCTGTGGGATCCGGTCTGGGTCACGGGCATCATGCGCACCGAACTGCAGTCAACTGAACTGGGCCAGACCGGCTATTCGCTGGTCGCGGATGAAATGGAAACTTACGAATGGTAACGCGACGCCACCTGCTGACGGGTCTTTCTGCTGCGGCGCTGATGCCGCGCGCGGGCCTCGCCGAAGAGGTCACAGACCTCGAATGGCGCGACCTGCTGCCCGAGGGTACCTCGTGGGTACCGCAGGTTATCCAGGAGTTCATCGACCACCAGAGCCCGCCTACGTCGAGCCGGCAGCCTGCATCCAGCGGCGTGCGCACAGACTGGAACGGTCAGATCGTGCGGCTGCCCGGGTTTATCCTGCCCATCGAACACCGCGGTACGGGCGTCACGGCCTTTATCCTGGTGCCCTATGTCGGGGCCTGCGTGCATGTGCCGCCGCCGCCCGCCAACCAGCTGGTGTTTGTCACCACGAACGAGCCCTATGAGAGCACCGGTCTTTTTGAGCCGGTGCGTGTCACGGGAATGTTTGGTGTCTCATCAATGTCAACGCAGCTAGCGGACATCGGCTATGCGCTGTCGGCTGACCGGATAGACCCTTTCGAGCTCTGAAGTTTTCGCCGGATCAGAACGGTATGTCATCGGCGGCATTGACGAACTTTGCCACGACTTTCTTGGTGCCTGCCTTTTCAAAGGCGATCTCAAGCTTGTCACCTTCGATCCCCTGAACCGCGCCATAGCCAAACTTCTGATGGAACACCCGCTCGCCCACGGTGAAACTGGAGACAGCGTTCATGTCGATCACTGTATTGCGGGTCTCGCGCGGCTGGCTCATGGGCCGTTCCTGCGAGCGGGCCTGAAGGCGCCGCCAGCCCGGCGAATTATAGACATTCGCCTCGGCCGCCGCCTCGTGCAGCGTTGAAGTCGGCGCCGCAGCGCCATAGCCGCCGCCGTAAAGCCCCGGCGGGGTCAGCACATCCACATGTTCCTCGGGCAGCTCGTCGATGAAGCGCGACGGCATGGAGTTCTGCCACTGGCCAAACACCCGCCGGTTGGCAGCAAAGGAGATTGTACAGACCTCTTCGGCGCGGGTGATGCCCACATAGGCAAGCCGCCGTTCTTCCTCGAGGCCCTTCACACCGCTTTCGTCCATAGACCGCTGCGACGGAAACAACCCGTCTTCCCAGCCCGGCAGGAAAACGACGGGAAACTCCAGCCCCTTGGCCGCGTGCAGGGTCATGATGGACACCTTTTCCCCGGCGTGCTCGCTTTCGTTGTCCATGATCAGACTGACGTGTTCCAGAAAACCCTGCAGGTTCTCAAACCCTTCGAGCGCTTTGACCAGTTCTTTGAGGTTTTCCAGCCGCCCCGGCGCCTCAGGCGTTTTGTCGTTCTGCCAGTGCTCGGTATAGCCGCTCTCGTCCAGGATCATCTCAGCCAGTTCCACATGACTGATCTCAGGTCGGCCCTCTCCGCCTGCATCCAGCACCGCGTCATCGTCCAGCAGAATGCGCGCCTGCACCTGGTCCCGCCAGCGGTCGATCCCTTCGACCAGCTGCGCCAGTGCATTACCACCCTTGCCGCCGATGGCTTTGGTCTGCACAACGATGCGCGCGCCTTCAAACAGGCTCACGCCATTCTCGCGTGCGGTGCGCTGGATCGTCTGCTGCGCCTTGTCACCCAGCCCCCGTTTGGGTGTGTTCACGATCCGCTCAAAGGCGAGGTCATCATCCGGGCTGACGACAACCCGGAAATAGGCCATGGCGTCGCGGATCTCCATCCGCTCGTAAAAGCGCGGGCCGCCGATGACGCGGTACGGCAGACCGATGGTCAGAAACCGGTCCTCAAAGGCGCGCATCTGGTGTGAAGCGCGCACGAGGATCGCGATTTCGTCCAGTGCAAATCCGTGGGGTAACGGGCTGTTATCTAAGCCGGCTGATGACAGGGCAGATTGTCTCTGTAAATTTACCTCATGGATGTCACCCATCGGATGCTTAGAAAGCTGGCCTCCTTTTGCTCGCCGGTCCATCTCTTGTTGATTTGTTTGCGACCGAACATTGAGGCGGTCTCGAAAACGCCCTCTCCCTGCTTTCGCATCATCTATCTGTTCGCCTACCCATCGAGCTTCTTCTTCTCCGTCCCAAAGCCCCATGAGACCTACAAGTTTCCCTTGCTTGGCATTCGTCCACAGCTCTTTACCCAGACGCCCCTGATTGCCCCGGATCACGCCCGAGGCTGCCTTGAGAATGTGCGGTGTCGAGCGATAGTTCTGCTCCAGCCGCACCACATGCGCGCCCGGAAAATCCTTTTCAAACCGCAGGATATTGCCCACCTCAGCCCCGCGCCAGCCATAGATCGACTGGTCATCATCGCCTACACAGCAGATGTTTTTATGCCCGCCCGCCAGCAGGCGCAGCCACAAATACTGGGCCACGTTGGTATCCTGATATTCGTCCACGAGGATATAGCGGAACCAGCGCTGGTACTGTTCCAGCACATCCGGATGGTTCTGGAAAATCGTGACCATATGCAGCAGCAGATCGCCAAAATCTGTCGCGTTCAGCTCAATCAGGCGTTTCTGATACTGGGCATACAGGGCCACACCACGGTGATTATAGGCACCCGCATCCGCCGATGGCACCTTGTCCGGCGTCAGTGCGCGGTTTTTCCAGCCGTCGATAATGCTGGCCAGTTGCCGCGCAGGCCAGCGTTTGTCGTCAATACCATCCGCCGCCACCAGCTGTTTGAGCAGCCGCAGCTGGTCGTCTGTATCCAGAATGGTAAAATTCGATTTCAGCCCGGCGAGCTCGGCATGCCGGCGCAGCAGTTTGACACAGATCGCATGGAACGTACCCAGCCAGGGCATCCCCTCGACAGGCTGGCCAAGCATTTTCGACACGCGGATTTTCATCTCGCGGGCGGCTTTGTTCGTAAATGTTACAGCCAGGATTTCATTCGGACGTGCGACGCCCCGGTTCAGCAGATGTACTATCCGCGCGGTCAGCGCGCGGGTTTTTCCCGTACCGGCCCCTGCCAGCATCAGCACCGGACCTTCCAGTTGCTCGACCGCCGCGCGCTGCGCAGGGTTCAGCCCGTCAAGATAGGGTTGCGGCCGCGCCGCTATGGCCCGCGCGCTCAGTGAGGCACCTTCAAAGGCGTCCATTTCATCGAAACTGCTCATAGAGCAACTTTACTCCGGCACGCCGGAAAGTGAAAGAGACGTTCACACAATGTTCCGCTCTGGTGTCCGGGCTGGACAATTGCCTGATCTGACGCACAAATACGCGGATGGACCTGCACAGCACCTACCCGGCGATCAGCGACCTGCGCGCCAGAGCGCGCCGGCGCATCCCGAAATTCGTCTGGGAATATCTCGACTCGGCCACCGGATCCGAGGCCACAAAACACCGCAACCGCGCAGGCCTGGATCGTGTGGGTCTGATGCCTTCAGTCCTGCACGGTGAATTCACACCCGATCTCAGCTGTAGCCTGCTGGGCCGCGACCTGCCGCTGCCCTTTGGTGTGGCGCCGGTCGGCATGTCCGGTCTGATGTGGCCGGACGCCGAAGGCCACCTCGCACGTTCTGCGGCCCGGGCGGGCATCCCCTATACGCTCTCGACAGTTGCCAGCCAGTCGCCCGAGGATATCGCCCCGCACCTGGGACCAGAGGCATGGTTTCAGATGTACCCACCCCGCGATGAGGATATCCGCCGCGACATGTTGGCGCGCGCCAAAACCGCCGGGTTTTCGACCCTGGTGCTGACCGTTGATGTGCCCGTGGCATCACGCCGCGAACGCCAGACACGGTCCGGCCTGACCCAGCCGCCCCACCTGACACCGCGCCTGCTGGCCCAGATCGCAACCTGCCCGGCTTGGACCATCGGGATGGCGCAGCGCGGCATGCCTCGGATGCGCGGCCTCGAGAAATACACACCCAAAACGACCACTGCGCTGTCCTCGACGCAGCACGCAGGCTATCTGCTGCGCACCTCACCGGACCGGGATTATGTCAGCTGGTTGCGCGACGCCTGGGACGGACCGCTGGTGATCAAAGGGGTGCTGCGGCCGGAAGACGCCGGGCTGCTGGAAAAACAGGGGGTTGATGCGCTCTGGGTTTCGAACCACGCGGGCCGCCAGTTCGACGCCGCCCCGGCCAGCATCGACGCTCTGCCGCTGATACGCGCGGCAACCGGTTTGCCGCTGATTTTTGATTCCGGCATCGAAAGCGGCCTTGATATTCTGCGCGCTCTTGCGCTGGGGGCAGACTTTGTGATGCTCGGACGCGCTTTTCACTATGCGCTTGCGGCACTGGGGCCTGAGGGCATTGATCATCTTGTCGATATTCTGCGCAAAGACCTCGAGGCAAACATGGGCCAGCTCGGCGCGGGGGGCATTGGCACCCTGCCCGCCCCGTTTCAACTGACCTGACCCGTCAGAACCCCTTGTCCGGGCTGTCAGAGTGCGAAGAAATTGCCTTTCTCGCCGCAGCGCGGCATAGTGCGTTTGTCTACCCAGTACTACGCGTTTACGCGCAGCACTAAAGCGCCTAAACAAACGCCACTGCCAGAACGCAAGGGGCCCCAATGCCAGACTTCAAGAAAATCCTGATCGCCAACCGCGGTGAAATCGCCATCCGCATCATGCGGGCCGCCAACGAGATGGGAAAGAAAACGGTCGCCGTCTATGCCGAAGAGGACAAACTCGGCCTTCACCGTTTCAAGGCAGACGAAGCTTATCGCATCGGAGAGGGTCTGGGGCCTGTGGCGGCCTATCTCAGTATTGATGAAATGATACGCGTGGCCAAAGCCTGTGGCGCGGATGCGATCCACCCGGGCTATGGTCTGCTGTCAGAGAACCCTGCCTTTGTTGACGCCTGCGACCAGAATGGCATCACCTTTATCGGCCCGCGAGCGGATACGATGCGCGCTCTTGGTGACAAAGCATCGGCCCGACGGGTCGCTGTGGAGGCCGGCGTGCCGGTCATTCCGGCCACAGAAGTGCTCGGCGATGACATGAAAGCCATCAGGACAGAAGCCAGCGAGATCGGTTACCCGTTGATGCTCAAAGCCTCCTGGGGCGGCGGCGGCCGGGGCATGCGGCCGATCCTTGAGGAAAGCGAACTCGAGGAAAAAGTCCGCGAAGGCCGGCGGGAAGCAGAAGCCGCGTTCGGCAACGGCGAGGGTTATCTGGAAAAGATGATCATGAAAGCCCGCCACGTCGAGGTACAGATCCTGGGCGACAAACACGGAGGCATGTACCACCTCTATGAACGCGACTGTTCGGTCCAGCGCCGCAACCAGAAAGTCGTCGAACGCGCCCCTGCCCCCTACCTGACGGAAGCCCAGCGCGCCGAGGTCTGCGAGCTGGGGTATAAAATCTGCAAACACGTGAATTATGAATGTGCCGGCACCGTCGAATTCCTGATGGATATGGCGGATGGCAAATTCTACTTCATCGAGGTGAACCCGCGCGTTCAGGTCGAGCACACCGTCACCGAGGAAGTCACCGGTATCGACATCGTTCAGGCCCAGATCCTGATCGCCGAGGGCAAGACCATCGCCGAAGCCACAAACAAGCCCACGCAGGACGACGTGCGCCTGAATGGCCACGCGCTGCAGACCCGGATCACCACAGAAGACCCGCAGAATAATTTCATTCCCGACTATGGCCGCATCACCGCGTTCCGCGAGGCAACCGGCATGGGCATCCGGCTGGACGGTGGCACCGCTTATTCGGGCGGCGTGATCACCCGTTATTACGACAGCCTGCTGGTCAAGGTGACAGCCAAGGCCCAGACACCCGAAGCCGCAATTGCCCGCATGGACCGGGCACTGAGGGAATTCCGTATTCGCGGGGTCAGCACCAACATCGCCTTTGTCGAGAACCTGCTGAAGCACCCCACCTTTCTGGACAACACCTACCACACCAAATTCATCGACGAGACACCGGATCTTTTCCAGTTTTCCAAGCGCCGCGACCGCGGCACCAAGGTCCTGACCTATATCGCGGATATTACGGTGAACGGGCATCCGGAAACCAAGGACCACCCGCGCCCGGCGGCCCACGTCAAAGACCCCAGGCCACCCGCCCTGCGCGCCGAGCCGACGATGGGCACGCGCAACCTGCTGGAGCAGAAAGGCCCGCAGGCGGTTGCCGACTGGATGAAGCAGCAGCGGCAGTTGCTGATCACTGATACCACCATGCGCGACGGGCATCAGTCACTGCTGGCCACGCGGATGCGCAGCCACGACATGATAAAGGTCGCACCGGCCTATTCCGCTAATCTGCCGCAGCTTTTCAGCGTTGAATGCTGGGGTGGTGCCACCTTCGATGTGGCGTACCGGTTCCTGCAGGAATGCCCGTGGCAACGCCTGCGCGATCTGCGCGCGGCGATGCCCAACCTGATGACACAGATGCTGCTGCGCGCCTCCAACGGCGTGGGCTACACCAATTACCCGGACAACGTCGTGCAGGAATTTGTGCGGGTCGCCGCCAACACCGGCGTTGATGTCTTCCGCGTGTTTGACAGCCTGAACTGGGTCGAGAACATGCGCGTCGCGATGGACGCAGTGATCGAGGCCGACAAGGTCTGCGAAGGCACGATCTGTTATACCGGCGACATCAACGACCCGGACCGCGCCAAGTACAACCTGAAATACTATGTCGATATGGGCAAAGAGCTGCGCGATGCCGGGGCCCACGTACTGGGCCTCAAGGATATGGCCGGTCTGCTGAAACCCGCCGCTGCGCGCCAGCTGATCAAAGCGCTGAAAACCGAGGTCGGTCTTCCGATCCACTTCCACACACATGACACAGCGGGCGTGGCCTGTGCCACCATCCTCGCCGCCTCAGAGGCCGGTGTGGACGCCGTGGATTGCGCCATGGACGCGCTGTCCGGCAATACAAGCCAGGCGACCCTGGGGTCTGTCGTCTCTGCGCTGCACCATACCGACCGGGACACCGGGCTGGACATGTCGGCCGTGCGCGAGATCTCGGACTACTGGGAAGAAGTACGCGGGCATTACGCCGCATTCGAGACCGGCATGCAGGCCCCCTCGTCCGAGGTTTACTTGCACGAAATGCCCGGCGGGCAGTTCACCAACCTCAAAGCCCAGGCGGCCTCTCTGGGGCTGGACGACCGCTGGCCCGAGGTCGCCCGCACCTATGCGGATGTGAACAAGATGTTCGGCGATATCGTCAAGGTCACGCCCTCCTCCAAGGTTGTGGGTGATATGGCGCTGATGATGGTGGCCCAGGGCCTGAGCCGCGCCGAGGTCGAGGACCCCGGCACCGACGTGTCCTTTCCCGACAGCGTGGTCGACATGATGCGCGGAAATCTTGGTCAGCCCCCAGGTGGTTTCCCCGACGCCATCATGAAAAAGGTGCTCAAGGACGAAAAGCCCAATCTGGAGCGCCCTGGCAAACACCTGCCTGCAACAGATCTTGAGAAGGTCCGTCAGGAAGTAACAGAAGCCCTTGAAGGTAAAGAGATCGATGACGAGGACCTGAGCGGGTATCTGATGTATCCCAAAGTATTCCTCGATTACATGGGGCGCCACCGGACCTATGGGCCCGTCCGTACGCTGCCGACCCGCACCTTCTTTTACGGGATGGAGCCGGGCGAGGAAATCACAGCAGAGATCGACCCGGGCAAGACCCTGGAAATCCGGCTGCAGGCGGTTGGCGAAACAAACGAGGACGGCGAGGTCAAAGTCTTCTTTGAACTCAACGGCCAGCCGCGCGTCATCCGCGTACCGAACCGCCTTGTAAAAGCCAGTACGTCGCAACGGCCAAAAGCCGAGACAGGCAATGCCAACCACATCGGCGCGCCGATGCCGGGCGTTGTAGCCTCCGTCGCGGCGACGACCGGCGCAAAGGTCAATGCGGGCGATCTCTTACTGACCATCGAGGCGATGAAAATGGAAACCGGCATTCATGCCGAACGTGCGGCTGTGGTCAAAGCGGTACATGTCCAGCCCGGTGGCCAGATCGATGCCAAGGATCTGCTGATCGAACTGGAATAACCCGTCTGATCGCACCGACAGCCCCCAAAGAACCTGCGGAAGCCTCCGCGGGTTTTTTTCACAGGTGCCACGAAAAACGGCCCTCCCGGAGAAGAGCCGCTCTGTCAGTTCTGAAAGGAAGCCTCAGGCTTTGCGGAAACGGCGCATTGCGCCCAGTCCACCCAGACCCGCGACAAGCATCCAGCCCGCAGCGGGAAGCGGTACCATCGGCGGATCTTCCGGGTCCATGGGTCGCTCGCCGGTCTTGTACCACAGATCGAGATGCGAATAATTGTTGGACAGGTTGCCGTTGTCAAAGATACTCCACGTGCCGGACCACATGTAGTCATCGTCAGGCGCGACCATGAAAGCGGCATAGTTTGAGCCCTGTTTGAAGCCCAGTACAATCGCAACAACGTCGACGGTGTCCTTCAGATCAATGGCCCAGGTCGTGTCCGAAGGTGTCGCGTCGGTCAGACCATCGGTGTAGCCGATATAATCATTACCTTCCGCGCCATCTGACTTGTCGGCGAGCTTGAATGTCATGCCTCCGAATGCCGTCCATGAGACGTCTCCATCCGAGTCCGTGTTGCTGTAGTTCGGCTGCGTTCCGCTGCACTGGACATCGGAAACCCCGGTCACCGCTGACGCCAGTATCTCTTTCCCGTCTCTGCCCTGCGGGAAAAAGCAACTGCCTTCTCCGAGACCATCCATATCCGGATCATCGAAACCGGCAACGGCGGCATATGCGCCGCTGCCGAGTGCTGCAGCCATTGAAAAGGCGAGCGCTCCTGCCAGAAAAACTTTCATTTTAAACTCCATACCCTGTCGGACCACATCAGAAGTCCGGGCTTTCAAAACATTTCAGGGCACCCCACCCTGTCTTCAATAATCCGAGTATCTCCTGACCGGTTCACCGAAACAATAGCAGTGCCCAACTCTTGCCACATTTCCCGCAAATCTTCCCGTGGAGCGGGAAAAAACCGCTTTTTCAGGGCGATAAGGGGCCTTTCTCAGCCTGCTCATCCGGAATTTTATGGTTTCCGCACCAGCGTTCCGGGCGATTCGCCGCGTCCCTTGCGCTGATCGGCAGCACCCTTTTGACCGCTTTCGCCGGCGAGAACCTTACATTTACCTTGCGCCCGGCATGGTGCCGACGTCATCTGCGGGAATGAAACTTTCGGCGTTTTCTATCCTTGTTCCTGACTACGGTTCCGGTCTGGCATTCTTCCGCGACACACTCGGTTTTGACCTGTGCGAGGATGTGGATCAGGGACGCAAACGCTGGATCACACTCCGCGCCCCCGGCTCGGACACGCGTATCGTTCTGGCGCGTGCGGATACACCGGCACAACAGGCAGCCATCGGCAACCAGGCGGGTGAACGCGTCTGGCTGTTTCTGCAGACCGACGATTTTGAGCGCGACCACACACGGCTGACGCGTGCGGGTATCATTTTTGAAGAAGAGCCGCGCGACGAGCCTTATGGTCGGGTAGCGGTTTTCAGGGACCCTTTCGGGAACCGCTGGGATCTGATCTGCCCCGGGCCAACACCCCTCTGAACCGCACGGGTCACGTGTGGCCGGGATACTTCAAATTAATTACGTCAGTGCCTATTTTTCACTTGCAGAGCCGACCCAGCAAAGCTATTCCACGCGCACCCAAGGATGCGGGCGTAGCTCAGGGGTAGAGCATAACCTTGCCAAGGTTAGGGTCGGGCGTTCGAATCGCCTCGCCCGCTCCAATGGGAACCTTCGGAAAACAGAGCGTTACGGACGGTGATATCCGGTCACCCGGACCACCGGTAAGAGCCAGCCGCCAGGTTCAGGCTGAACACTCATACATCCGGATGTTTACCGCGTTAAATTTACTGCGTCCGCAGGCCGGGCGCGGGCACGCAGTACTTATGCACCAAGCATCGCAGCCGCTTTTACGAAGAAGTCTTCGGCGCCAAAGTTGCCGGATTTCAGAGCGACCACAAGATCAGGCCCGGCCCGCAGTGCAGGTACGCCGGGGTCAATCTCCGGGCCGATACGGAGTTCGTTCAGGTCCAGAGCTTCGATCACGGCACCTGATGTCTCCCCTCCCGCGGTTATGATCCGAGTGACGCCCCCGGCCACCGCCAGGCGGGCCACCCCGGCAAAGAACTCTTCGATGGCCTCCGCCGCGACCGCGCGGCCAAAGCGGTCCTGCACGGCCTTCACCACATCCGGATCAGCCGAGCTGTAAACCAGCGGGATACCGGCTTGTGCCAGCGCCCAGTCACGCACGGCGGCAGGCGTCACGCGGCCTTCGATAATGTCTTCGGCCAGAACCTCACGTGCCGGATTTTCAGCGGCATGCAGGGCCACCTGAGCCCGCGTCGCGGAAGAGCACGAGCCGGAGAGCGCAAGTACAGGACCGGACTGGCCCTCCCACTCGGGTGTCCCGGGCGTACAGCCAAAATTTGCGGGCAGGCCAAGAGCCACACCCGAACCGCCGGTCACCAGTTTCAGAGGGGCGGCCGCGCGGCCGATCTGCATCAGATCCTCGTCGCGGATCGCATCAACGACAACGTGCCGCCTGCCCGCCTGACGTTCCGCCTCAAGACCACTGGCAATCGCGTCCGCGCCGGCAAAAACCGTCTGCGCCGGAACATGGCCGACCGGGTATCTGCTCTGCAGTGCCATCCAGCGGCGCAGATCGGGATCGGTCATGGGTGTCAGCGGGTGATTTTCCATGCCGCTTTCACTCAGCAGAGTATCTTTCACAAAAAGATGCCCCTGATAGACAGAGCGTCCCGTGCCGGGAAAGGCCGGGCAAACGATGACCGGATCTGCGCCGAGTGCGTCAGCCAGAGCATCCGCAACGGGGCCGATGTTACCCTGAGGTGTCGAATCGAACGTCGAGCAGTATTTGAAAAAGAACTGCGTGCATCCCTGTGCCTGAAGCCAGTCAAGCGCGGCCAGCGACTGTGCCACGGCCTCGTCGGGGTCAATCGAACGTGACTTGAGCGCAATCACGCCTGCTTCGACATCTGCCGCTGCAGGATCGGTCGGGATACCGGAATACTGGACAACCCGCATTCCCTGTCTGGACAAAGTATTTCCAAGATCGCTGGACCCGGTGAAATCGTCCCCTATGCACCCGAGTTTCATGATTTACCTTTCGGCAAAGACAGTCCTGCCCGGTCCGCATAGACCTTGGCCACGGCGGCGTCGTCCTCTGCTCCAAGTCCCATATCCACAGCCCGCGCATACTGAGCCAGCGCCGTTTCCGTGATCGGCGCATCAAAGCCGACTGACTTTGCCGCTTCCAGCACGATCCCAAGATCTTTTGGCCAGATGTTGATCTGACTGTGCGGTGTATAGTCACCTTCGACCACATGGGGCGCGCGGTTCTCCAGCATCCAGGAGTTGCCTGCACATCTGGTGATCACCTCAACAAAAGTGCCGGGATCAATCCCCTGGGTCATCCCGAATGTGAGTGCTTCGCCCATGGCCGCAATATGCACTCCCGCCAGCAACTGGTTTACCGCCTTCATCGCAGATCCGGCGCCTGCGGCATCACCGAGGCGGAACACCGTTTCTGCGGTGGCTTCAAGGATCGGATCAGCCGCTGAAAAGGCCGCGGCTGAACCTGACGCCATAATGCTGAGCCGTCCCGCAGCTGCCTTGACGGAGCCGCCCGAGATCGGTGCGTCAAGATAAAGAACATCCCGCTCAGCGCAGCGTGCTTCCATGTCCCGCGCAAAGTCAGGCGGCACTGTGGCGCAGGCCATGACGAGTGCCCCCGGCTTCAGGTGAGGCACCAGACCGTCGTCTCCGAAGAGCACGTTTTCGACCTGTGCCGCATTGAGCACCACCACGACCAAGGCATCCAGCTCGGGCAGCCTGTCCGCAAGGGGCGTATCCGCCCCGCCCTCTGCCACAAAGCGCGCAACGTTTTCGGGCACAACGTCGACCCCGTGCACAGTGCACCCGGCCCGCAGGCATGACACTGCCATGCCGTAGCCCATCGAACCCAGTCCAACGACAGCGATGTTGAGGCTCATAATTGTTTTCCTTTCCGTCCGGCCAGAACATGAGCCGCATCCCGCCGTGTGGTATGGACGCGGTAGACCCTGTCCGACGAGGTAATGAACATGGTCTGACCGTCCGTTCCGCCAAAGCACAGGTTTGAGGTTTGTTGCGGCAGCCGGATTTTCCCGATGAGTGCGCCCTCAGGTGACAGACAATGCACCCCGTCAAGCGCTGACGTCCAGACGAAACCTTCGTGGTCGACCCGGAAACCGTCGGGCACACCGGGGGCGATCACCGCAAAGACCCGCCCGTTTGAAAGGGTCAGGCCGTCCACATCGAACACACGGATATGGTGCGGGAGATCGTAGTCTATTCCGGGAAAACTTGCGCCCTTTATCGCGCCGGAATCCGCCACATAAAGACGGCTCTCATCGGGGGAAAACGCAAGACCGTTGGGCTTGTCGAAATCCGTGGCAACGGCGTGCAGCGTGCCGTCCGGTGCTGCGCAATACACATAGCAGCCGCCGATCTCGCTTTGAGCCGGGTAGCCTTCGATATCAGAGTTGATGCCATAGGGCGGATCTGTAAACCACACGGAGCCATCCGAGCACACCACCACGTCATTGGGCGAATTCAGCCGCCTGCCCTCAAAATGCCCGGCAATAACGTCGACCGCGCCCGGGTCGGTCGGATCATGACGACGGATCACCCGCCGCCCGCCGTGTTCGCAGGATACCATCCGCCCGGAGAGATCCAGTGTATTGCCATTGGCGAACTCGCTGTTCTCCAGCGCCACCTGCGCACCAGTGGCCTCGCTCCAGCGCATCATGCGCTTGTTCGGGATATCGTTGAAAAACAGCTGGCCATCCAGCCAGACAGGCCCCTCAGTCCAGACGTACCCGTCGGCGATCTGCTCGGGCGCGCCCGTGGTGTCGACAAAGGTCCCGAACAGAGGATCGACCGAGATGAAACGGGGTGAAGTCATGCAACGGCTCCTTTCCGCAGTGTCTGAAACAGCAGCATAATCAGAATGATGGTGCCGAAGATGATGTTACGCCATGCGTCGTCGATCTGCATCACCGACAGGATTGACGTCAGCAGTGTGATGAACAGCGCTCCCCCGACAGTACCAAAGAGCCCGCCGCGGCCGCCCAGAATAGACGTGCCCCCGATCACGACCGCCGCGATGGTGGGCAGCAGGAAGGGATCGCCCATGCTCTGGTAGGCCTGATTGGCGTAGCCGGCCAGCATCACACCGCCCAGTGCAGAACACATGCCCGCGATCGCGAAGGCCGCAAACACCACGGAAGGTGTGGAAACACCGGACAGAAACGTGGCCTTTTCGTTGAATCCGATGGATCGCAGATAGCGCCCGAACGGGGTGCGCGTCAGAAACCAGGCCAGTGCGGCGGAAAGAGCGATCCAGATCAGGAAACTGACCGGCAGGCCAAGGAGATCCCCCGAAGCCATAGCGATCATCAGGGGGCTCGACTCGCCCTTTGGATTGAAGCCGCCGGTATTCAGCACCGCAAGGCCCAGCAGCATTGAGTTTACTGCCAGTGTCCAGACCATCGAAGGAATGCGCAGGATCGCGACACCCAGACCGTTGATCACACCAATAAGCGCACCGAAAGCAAGAGCCGCAGGCACCGCAAGCGCACTTAAAACCGGGTTGCCTGACCCCACCAGTGCTGTCGACAGAATGGCTGCACCCGTCAGAACCCACGGCACCGACAGATCAATGTGGCCCAGCAGGATGACGATGGTCGCACCTGTGGCCAGAAGGCCGAGGAAGGCCGCGATCTGCAGTTGCTGTGACAGGTAATCCGCGCTCAGCACCTGCGGGAAGAAGAAGCTGCCACCAAGGATCAGGAGTACCACCCCTGCGTAAGGCATCAGGCTGTCAACAGAGAGGCTGCGCAGCATTATGAAAACACCTCCAGCTTGTTGCGGGCGCGCAGTACATCTGCTCCGCCGATGGCGATGGCCGCGGCAAGGATCAAGCCCTCGAAAAGCGGCTGCGCGAGCGAGGGGATGCCGGAAAAGAACATCAGCGAGGCGATTGTTTTGAGGATGAACGCACCCGCCAGAGCACCGATCAGCGAACCGACACCGCCGCGCAGCAGAACACCTCCGAGCACAACGGCGGCTATGGAATTCAGCGTAAAGCCTGCCGCTATTCCCGCATCACCCGTGGTTGTCACGAAGCTGTAAAACAGCCCGGCCAGACCACCGAACAACCCCGCGAGTGTGAAGGCCGCCAGACGGATGAACCTGGTATTGATCCCCGACTGAAATGCCGCCTGCTCGGAAGAGCCGAGCGCGTACAGACCCAGACCCAGCCCGGTACGCCGGAACGGCAACCAGAAGCCGGCCACGATGACGAGTGTGATGACCAGGGCGGTCGGTATGCCAAGAACGTCCAGCGTCACCGCATCGGCCAGATCATAATTTACCGCGCCGCCCGGTGTAGGCCGCAGCAGAAGCGCCAGCCCGACAAATACAGACGCTGTGGCAAGGGTAACGACAATTGGCTGAATACGTCCAAAGACGATGATCAACCCGTTGAGCAGACCACAGAGGGCACCGACAATGACAACGGCAACCATGCCCGACGCGATCCCCGCAGCGGAGCCATCCAGCAGATAGGACGCCACGCAGTTGGTCAGCGCCATCACCGCCCCGACCGACAGATCAATCCCGCGAACAACAACCGCAAAAAACTGGGCGCAGGCCGCGAGGCCGAGGATCAGACACTGATTGGCCCAGATCGTCATTACATAGGTGGATGCGCCGCGCGGGTGCGTGCCGAGATAAGTGGCCAGAAGCGCGACAAGAACGACACCCGCAATCACCTCGCGTCTGTTCGATTTCATATAATCAGCCATGGGCCGCTCGCGATTCAGGCGCCACATTGAGCGCAGCGGCAATGATATTCTCTGGTGTCAGGTCATCGCCATTCAGCGAGGCGATAATCTCGCCGTCAAAGAACACGTGGGTCTCGTCGCAGAGCTGGATCAGTTCTTCATAGTCCGTGCTCAGCAGGACAATTGCCGTGCCCTGATCAGCCAGCTGGCGCAGCATCGCGTAAATCTGGGTCTTGGTTTTAACATCGATGCCGCGTGTCGGATCGGCCAGCAGCAGACAGCGTGGCTTGAGCGCCAGCCATTTAGCCAGCACAACTTTCTGCTGATTTCCGCCAGAAAGGGACGACACCGGCAGATCGAGCCCGCCATGCCTGAGAGCAAGCTGCTCAAGCGAGCTGGCGTAAAGCGCTCCGTCCCCGGCATCCAGATCCGGGCGTCCCAGTGCCGCGAGCGCAAGGTTCTCGCGTATACTCTGATCCAGGATCAGGCCTTCGGTCTTGCGGTCCTCCGGAATATAGGCGAGGCCAACCTCCTGCTGTTTTGCCTGCTTCGGGCTGTTGATGTCCGTCGATGCGCCGCCAATGGCAGTGGTGCCCTCAGCTTTGCGCAGCAGACCAAAGAGCCCCATCAGAAACGCGCCCTGTCCCTGCCCGTCCAGCCCGCCCAGTCCAACGATCTGTCCGCGGCGCACGGTCAGATCAATATCGCGCACCCGTCCGTCCCAGGAAAAATTGCGAACATCCAGAACGACCTCCGCATCACTCCCGACAGGGATTTTTGCAGGGAACAGTTCCTCAATCTTCTGACCGACCATCATGTTGATGATCTCTTTGTAATCATACGCACCCTTCATGAAGGTTTCCACGCGCCGACCATTGCGGAAGACCGACACCCGGTCCGCCAGTGCCTCAATTTCGTGGAAGCGATGAGAGATAAACAGGATGGCGATGCCATTGTCGCGTTCTTCCCGCACAAGCCCGAACACCCGTTCCACCACCGATGCGCTGAGTGCCGAGGTTGCCTCGTCAAGTATCAGAAGCCGTGGTCGCTTCATGATCGCCTTGGCAATCTCAACCTGCTGGCGCTGCGGCAGCGTCAGGTCCGACACCCGTGCGCCCATGCGTATCTGTGCGCCGTCTATCCGGGCAAGTACATCCTGCGCCCTGGCCAGACTGTCACCGCTGAGCCATCCGATCCCCGCACCCGGGGACCCCAGAAGCAAATTCTCCCGGACGGTCAGATCCGGCACCAGCGACAGTTCCTGGAACATGCATACGAGCCCGTGATTCAGGGCCGCCCGGGGGCTGTTCAGTAAAACGTCCCGCCCGTCCACACGCAGTTGTCCGTGCGTTGGCTGCAGCACACCGGCGATCAGTTTCATCAGCGTTGATTTTCCGGCGCCGTTCTCGCCAAGAACCGCGTGAACCTCGCCTGCGTTGCACTGGAAATCAACACCGTCGAGCGCCCGTGTCGCTCCGAAATGCATGGAGATCCCCCGCATCTCAAGCAAGGGTGCCGTATTGTCTGACATGATGACCACTTTCGAGAAGATGCAGCGGCACGACACCTGCCGTGCCGCTGCGGGTCAGGTAGAAGGTTCCCGTTGCTCAGGTGTTGTCGGGCGACTGGCCCAACAGCTCTTCAGGTGTGAAGGGCGCAAAGCACTCGGCATAACCTGTTCCGGTGTTGAAAGACTTCGGAAGGTCCGGAAAATAGTTCACACCAGCCTCCAGCTCGTCAGATTTTACCTGCGGGATTGGCAGATAGACGGTTTGTGGCAGTTCGTTTCCTTCCAGCAGAGCCACAGCCGCTTCGAGCGCGATGGCCGACATAGCAGGCGCCTGGCTGGCCGAAATGCCCGGAATGTCCAGCTCGCTCATCAGCATACGCACGCCGTTCTCGCCGTCGACACCCATCGGAACAATGGGGTGGCCTGCAGATTGCATTGCGTTGATCGAACCCGCCGATCCGTGCTGTGACACAACAGCATCGAATTCACCATGCGTCGCAAGAGCGTCCGCAACCACCTTCTGGCTCGTCCCGGTATCCCAGTTGCCGACAACCTCTACGATCTCAAGGCCATCGACCTGTTCCAGGACACTCATCATACCAAGACGACGATCACGGTCCGTCGCATTGCCGGGCAAACCGTTGACCATCAGAATCTTGTCGGCCTCGCCGCCGAGGATGTCCATGACCGTGCGGGCCTTGAGCGCGCCCAGGTCCTTCTGGCTTTCATTGATCTGAACCACTTTGTCAGTATCGAGCACGTTGTCGAAAGGTACCAGAACGGTGCCGGCGCGTTCGGCACGACGGATGACCGGCTCAAACGCTGTCGGGTTCACCGCAATAAACGTGATCGCGTCGTAACCCGCAGCTATGAAGTTATCGATGGCCGCGATCTGCGCTGCGCTGTCATTGCCAACCGACACTACGGTAAATTCGTCAATCTTGCCCGCATTCTCCGGTCTGGCGGCCCACGCCTTGGCCGACTGGATCGCCTGAATGCGCCAGTCGTTTCCGGCAAATCCATTGACGAAGGCAAGTTTGTACGGGCCTTCCTTTGCGTCATAGGAAACGGACGATGTTCCAGGCGCCGGAGCAAAACATTCCGGACGATAGGTATCTGCAAATGCGACGCCTGCAGACGCCACGAAGATGGCCGAGCTGAGTAGCAGTTTCTTCATTTTTCCTCCCAGGCGGTCACACCGCCACCCTGTAAATTCATTTGATGCGCGACGTATGTTTACGTAAACACATTGCACTGAACGTAAATGTTTACGTAAACATACGTCAAGCAATGAATCGGAAGACACACCCGAAATGGCAAGACGGCGATCACCGGACGCGAACAGGGCACTGCCCACGATGCATGATGTGGCCCGTGAAGCGGGCGTCAGCCAGATGACGGTTTCGCGCGTGATGCGCAGTGCGGGTTACATTTCAAAAGATGTGAGAAAAGAAGTGGTTACCGCGGCCAGAAAGATCGGATACGTGCACAACCGACTGGCCGGAGGAAACGCATCCTATGACAACCCGATAGTCGGTGTCGTAGTACCGACGATGCAGAACCGCGTGTTCACAGAAGTATTGTCCGGAATCAATGACGCACTCGATGAAAGCGGCCTCAGACCGGTTTTCGGGGTATCCGAATATTCACCGGAGACGGAAGAGGATCTTGTTTTTGACCTCTTGTCCTGGCGCCCGCGTGGTCTGATTCTGCCAGGTCTGGAGCACACAGACTCACTGCGGAAGATCATCGCCCAGACCGGTGTACGCGTCGCGGAAATCATGGACACCGATGGTGATCCTATCTCTGCCTGTTTCGGGTTTTCCCAGATCAGGGCCGGTCAGGAAATGGCCCGGCACCTTATTGAACGCGGGCACCGGACGTTTGGCTATGTGGGCAGTCAGGGCGGGCTGGATCTGCGCGCAACCAAACGCTTTGAGGCTTTCGCAAAAGTCATCAGAGAAGCCGGTGCGCAGATAGTTGCAACTGAAACGTCCGAGGACGCCTCCTCCATGGAAGTCGGGCGCACGATCACCAACCGTATTCTGCAACGGGACGGGCGGCCAGATGCGATCTACTTTGCAAACGATGATATGGCCGCTGGCGGACTGATGCACTGTCTTGCCGAAGGGATTTCCACGCCGGACGAGATAGCTCTGGCGGGTTTCAATGGTCTCGCGTTTTTGTCCGCGTTGCCCAGACTGGTGACAACGACGGTGACACCGCGCTACGACATCGGTCTTGCTGCCGCGCGCTGGCTCATGGAGCCGGAGGATCATCCGGGCGTGAACAGAGTAGAAATTCCAGCCCGGTTGCGGATCGGACAAACAACGTGAACACGACATCTTTGCAATATCTGAAATGACCCCTGTTTCGCGCACCCTTTTGCCAGCGCATTAACCCTTCTTCGCAAGCTCTGAAGAACGATATTCGGCAAAGCTCCCTGACTTCAGCTTTCATCAACGTGGAAGCCATCAATGGTCTGGTGCATTGATGTCAGAAGGCTCCACACAGGATGTGAAGCCAGTGTGCAGCAAAGGCCATTGCCGCCTCACACAACTGCTGACGTCACGCGCGGGTTCAGCATGCCAACCAACGCGACCTGCCGGCTCCGGCCGGGTTCGTCACTGCGGAATCGGTCACCGCGCTGTGGCCGGTTTCAGTGATCAGATTTTATCGCGCCGCACCTTTTTCCGCGAAACCGATTGCAGAGCCATTGGCAGGTGTGAGGTTTCTACTGACCCGTCGCAAGTTGCCTGCTGACAGTGACACTGCACAGCGCCGCCACCAGACACAGGAGGCACACCACCACACCTGCGGCGGCGAGCTGCGTGTCCGCCAGAACAGCGACCGTCACGATGCCCCCAAGCCGTGCAAACGTAATGTCCAGGCTCGTGGATACCGCGCTCATGCCTTCCGGCGCGAACCTGAGGATCAGCTGAGTAGACGGAGCATTGCTGCAGGCCAGACCAGAGCCAACCAGCACCGCAGACATTACTAGGAGAAACAGGTTGTCGGTATAGAACAGGAGCGGCAGAGCAGTCGCAATAAGCAGCGGCGCGGCGAGCATCACAGTCCGGATATGAGGCTTGTCGACGAGATTTCGCAACAGAGTACTTGAGCCCGAGAATGTCAGCCACATGACCGACAGCAGAAAGCCTACGCTCGCCGCCTCCACCTCATTTCCCGACAGCCAGACTGGCAGACGAAAAAGAAAGTAGGTGATCGATCCGTATGTACAGAAAACATAGATGAACGTTAACCACAGATTCCGGGCCCGAAACAGCCTGGCATAGTCCATTTTGGCACGGGTTTGCCGTGCCGGCCCGTCAGCCATCGCATAACCGATGAGAATTGCCACGGCGAGAACTGCAATCACAGCATTCAGAATGAATGCCAGACGCCAGTTACTGCCATCAAGGAATGTAGCATAAATCAAAGGCGCAAATGCGGCGACATACCCGGCGATGCTGCCCCAGACAATCAGCATACGCCCGGGTCTGTGCGGGGACGCACGCGTCAGCAACAGTGGGATCAGCGGAGAGAATATGCCGCCCCCCAGGCCCTGCAACACCCGGCCGGCGATGAGCGCCTCGAAACTGTCTGACGCAGCAACAAGCAGCGACCCGGCAGCAAACAGCGCCACACCGCAGCCAAACACCTTTCGCGTACCGAGAGTATCGCCGCACCATCCGCCCAGCAGGACGCCGAGGGCAACAGCGATACCATAGGAATTAAACACCCATGCCAGATCAGCAACCGACAGGCCGAACTGATCCCGGATAGCAGGCAGCAGAAGCGGCACAAGCGTAAGCTCCATCACAAAAGCAATGTTTGCCGCGATCGGGCCAACGATCGCGGTTGGCGATGAAACGGCGACTGCCGGGCTTCTGCCTATTTCCGGTGTGTGTGAACCCATCGCCCCCTGCCGTCCGTCAGATTATTGCTCTGGCATCAAGAACACCGCTGACGTCCGTCCCGCCATTGGTTCTGACGGCGGAAACACCGGCTGGTCGCTGCAGGTTGAGCGGCTCCCGGCCGACCAGATTGGCCATGTCGTTGGCCCCCATCCAGATCAGGTAGTCTTCCTCGGTGACCTGCATATCAGGGCCCAGCCACCGGCCAGGTTCACAGTGATTATAGCCGTATCTGAGATGTGCACCTTTGGCCCCCAGCTGCTTTGGAACGAAGGCAAAAACAAAAGAGGGGGTCCAGGCACCGACCATGACTTCAAGCAGAACACGCGACAAGAGCGCTGTAGCACCCTGGCTGCGCGGGCCGCCAAGGCCGCGTGCTCGCAGCCAGAAGTCGCCCTGATAACAGACTTTGCCTGTGATAATCCGCAAAGCTTCCGGCCCGGAGTAAAATGTCTGGTCAGGATCGGGTGTGGTGTCGGGGGTAATATACTTGTGCCGGTGATCATGCAGGTGTGTTGCAAGCGTCGTACCGGTCAGATCCAGGAGGCGTACCGCCTGCGTGTGGATCAACTCACCGTTCGGGTTGAACCCGCAGATCCAGAACCCGTTTCCGCGATCAATATAGGAACTGGCGACATCAAACATCGGATAGATCGCGCCCCGGTCTTTCTGCTGGCTGCGAAGCGCACGGTAACGTGCAAAATCGTCACCGATCTCGATTGTGATACCTGAGGCTTCAAGGTCCTGCATAATGCCGGACAGTTGTTTCGTCAGCTCAAACAGCCTGCTCGGTAAAATACCCATCAAGCTTACCCTCTCTACTCGGAAAAATACTTATCCAGTCTACCCGCTCGACCCGCCGGAGAGTGCAGGCTCCCATCATTTGGTTAATGATGTGTTAGCCACCTTTCCGTTCTGGCAAGATTCCGCGTCGGTTGCTGCCTTGTGTGGCCGTCATGCCATAAATGTGGAAGTAACAGAGAACAGCCCTGAATCCTCTCTGGCGGAGATAGCGCTTGGCGCCGGTTCAGAAGCAGCGCCTCCACGGAATCTGACCGGATACGACCCGGGTAGCCGAGGACATCCCGCCATGTGCTTCCAGCAGCTTTGTGAGCCAGTGTGTTCAGAGCCCTATCGGGTCCGGGTCTCACAGCGCGGTATGTTCCGACCTTCCGTCTTGCCGGTACACCTGCGGGTACCGCGTGTGGTTCAATAAGTTTGACGTTGCGGCGAACTGCCCGAAAAGGCGGCCGGATTATGAAATACTGTTAAAAGTGAAGCGATCTCGGACAGAGTGACGCATTTCACCTAGTGCACTGTTTTCATTTAGCTATATTGAATTCCAGGTCTTGAGGCGATCACATGGCTCAGGGCGTTTCTGCCCTCGTACCCGCCTGAGCGCAGCAAAATAAGGCAACACAGAGGCAGCGGGCCGAGCGTTGCCACAGAACCGCCCGACCAGCCACGGATAGTGTCCTGCGAAAGGGAGTATCATGAGTATTCACACGTTGTTTGACGATTCGGTGCTGGTGTCCTGTCCGCCTGCGGGTGCGGTTAACGTGCTTATAGGTGAGGCAATTGAGGGACCCGGGGGACGATGGATACCCTGCGCGTCCGCGATTGCTGATGGTGCCTTTGTGTCGTGCGTCTATGAGATCGGCCCAGGGCGGCGACAGGTCTGCTCTGCCGCACCGCCGACATATTGCGCTGACGAGGCTCTCGACCGCGCCGTGCACCTCGCCGAGACAGCTGCCGCCTGATCCGGTAAACAGATTGTGAACTGCCCCGGCAGTTCATGTTGACGCCAGGTTTCGTGTTCGTTTCGCTGGTAGGTGATTCATTCACTTTTTTCTGGCGCAGTTTTTTCGATCAGTCTGACCGCCATAAGGTATTACACCCTTTCAGATGATCAGACTGTTCAGCCAGCTTGCTGAACAGATTTGGAACTGTTTTCAACAGATCGACGCGGCCAGAAATTACCCTCATTCTCAAGCAGTTTATCCCGCAGATCGTCCTCACTCATTGGTTTGCCGAAATAAAATCCCTGCAGATAGTCGCTGCCCATGTCGCTCACAATCCGTGCGTGCTCTTCCGTTTCGACCCCTTCGGCGACCACCCGCATGCCAAGACTCTTCCCGATGCCAATGATAGACGCGACAAGGGGTCTTGCGCTGGCGTCGTCGACAACAAGCTGTATGAAGTGCCGATCGATTTTCAGGATCGCCGGCCTGATCTCCAGAAGGCCACGCACGGAAGCGTGCCCTGTGCCGAAGTCATCAAGCGCAATCGTCACACCCAGTTCGTCCAGTTCATCAATCGTCCAGCGCACCACGTCCCCCATCCGGTCAAGATATACTGACTCCAGAATTTCGACGGTCAGCCTGTCCGGGCTGATGCCCGAACTTTTGATGTCGTGGATGAAGGTCGGATCCGCCAGACGCGCAGCCGATACGTTGACAGCAACCCGCGGGAGGTCAACCCCGGCATCATCGAGACGCGACAACGCGCCGTGCAGGCTGGAAAAAATGTTTTCGTCGACCCGCTTTAGAATTCCCATGTTTGCCGCAGTATCCAGAAAGTGTACCGGGGCCAGGACGCCGCGCGTGGGATGGTTCCAGCGCACCAGCATTTCAGCACAGGCAATCCTGCCGGTCTGTGCATCAATCAACGGCTGAAAATATGGGATAAACTCCTGGCGTTCGCAGGCTACCAGAAGGTCAGAGGCCAGTTGTTTGGTCGCGATCGACTGCGCATGCATCTCTTCTGTAAAGAATGACCAGCGCCCCTTGCCCTGAGATTTCGCGTGATAAAGTGCTGCATCTGAATCTGCGACCACCTGCTCAGGGTCTTCCATATTCGTCTTGGCGATCGCCACCCCGACGCTGGCACTGCAGGCCGTCGATTTACCTTCACACGAAAAAGGGGCCTGCATCCGCTGAACGATCTCATCGGCGAGGCTGCTGATATTCAAAGCACTCTTTGCCAGCGGTTTCAGGATCACAAATTCGTCGCCACCGAGGCGCGCCACCAGATCTGAGTCGGTGGTCAGTTCCTTTAGCATGCTGGCCACAGAAACAAGCAACCTGTCCCCTGCGTCATGACCCAGCGTGTCGTTTACAAATTTGAAGCGGTCCAGATCAATATAGAGGACAGCAAACTCGGTCCCGTTTTTCTTCAGGTTCTCAATCCAGGTTTTCAGTTCAACTTCAAAATGCCGTCGGTTTGATAAACCCGTCAGCGCGTCTTCGTTTGCGTCCCTTGCCACCGACTTTGCGAGTTTGTGAAGCCGCGTATTTTCCTTTTCAAGTCTGTGAACTTTCGCCACAAGGCGTTCGTAACTTTCCTGATCGGTGACTGCAGGTCGCTCCGAACCCGATTGCCCCGATATTACGACCTGATCCTCCAGTTCAACGATGGAACAAAGCCACCAGTGATCACCGGTTTCCGCGTCAGACAGATGTGTCCATCTCATGCGCTGCCAGTAAACCTCTCCGTTCTTTCGGGTATTCAGGGTTCTTGTCGAGAAATTCTCCCAGTTCATCAGTTTTTCGATGATGAAGAGGTGAACTCCCTGCTCCACGTCCGGTCCGACAAGGATCGTGCCACGCTGGCCAACGGCTTCTGCTTCTGAATACCCCGTTATTCTGGAAAAGGCCCTGTTACACCACTGAACTTCCATGACTGCGCCGTCGTCGCCCGACGCCAGGGCGAGTACAAGGCCTTCCGCGGACTTGTCATTGATCTGATTGAATATCTGAGCAGGTATCACGGCCACGTTCTGCTTTGTTCTCGGGAAACATCGCATCCAAACAATTAAGAACGCTTAAGTCTGCACGACGCAAACTCGGCCTTTTATTGAAAAGTCGAATGATCTGTTCCGGGCCCCGACACAGGGTTGCGGTGGCAGTGGCGCACAAACCACAAACGCTCTGCGACCCGCCGCTAAAAGGGAACCTGCTGTACAGCCGCAGGCACTGAAAACACTTCGGAAACAACTGCGTAAGACCATTCAGGCGCATGGTTCGGCGGGTCAGAGAGCATTTTTGCCTATTGTCCGCCAGAGAGGTCATCGATACGCGCGCGACGTCAGGATGAAGGCTGCTGCTTCGGATGCGGTCGAGATATGTCGTTGAGAAAAGCGGCCAGAACCTGCGGAAAACTGCAGGTGGTTCAGCTCCGCCCTGTCCCGCGCATCGCCATGGATGACGATACCAGTCCGGAGCTTTCATCCAAACGCATGCGGACGAATTCTTCGAGTTTCTCAAAAGGCATCGGCCGGGCAAAGTAAAAACCCTGAAGCGTGTCGCAGCCAAGATTGCGCATGATCGCCGCATGACGGGCTGTTTCGACACCTTCTGCCGTCACCGAGATACCAAGGGCCTTGCCCATTTCTATCATATTCCGTGCAAGAGAGCGTGCTGTAGTGTCCGAATCCACCGGTTGCACAAGCATCCGGTCAAGCTTCATCACATGAGGCTTCAGATGTTTCAGACCGATGACCGACGCGTGGCCTGACCCGAAATCATCGACTTCAATCTGGAACCCCTCGCTGCGAAGATGATTGATACGACCAACGAAGTTCTGGTCCTGCTCCTCGACAAGAACACTCTCCAGAATTTCAAGGGCAACGATGGTGTCACCGGTTTCGTGTCGTTTGACGATATCCTCGATCCTGGTGTTAACTATCTGATGTACATCCATATTAAAGGATATCTTCGGTACGAAGTAACCAGCTGCGTTCAGGCGTGCGATCCGGGACAGACCGAATTCAAACACCTGGCGGTCAATGTCGGGCGTGAACCGCAACTGTTCTGCAACCCGCAGAAACTGTGCAGGCGGCAGCAGACCGCGCGTCGGATGAATCCAGCGCACCAGCGCCTCAACGCCCACCAGAACATCGGTGCGCGCATCGAACTGAGGTTGGAAGAACGCCTCAAACTCGCCATTGCGAATCCCGAGTTCTATTTCGGCAGACAACATCCGCTTTTCATTTACGACACTATGGAGCTGCGGCGTATAAAGCGTCGCGGTGTTCCGCCCGTGCTCTTTTGCCGAATAAAGCGCTGAATCAGCGCCTTTCAGCAGATCTGAGTTCCCCAGCAGACCGTCCATTGCAGATGCAATCCCAAAGCTCGCTCCAACCCGGCAGGTCTTGCCTTCAAAGTTCATCTCCTGCCGGATTTTTACCAGCAGGCTGTCCGTCATCCGCCGGGCGGTGTCCGAACCACCACCTACCTCAAGCAGGATGACAAACTCGTCTCCCCCGATGCGCGCGGCTACATCGCCGGGCCGGATACCCTGCCTCAGGATTTCACCAACATTCTGCAATACGTAATCCCCGGCTGCATGACCGAGAGTGTCATTCACGTTCTTGAAGTGGTCGAGATCCACCCTGATCAGAGTACGGGGGGGATGAGCGTCGGTCACCTCCGCTTCCAGAATGCCATCAAGACACCGACGGTTAGGCAACCCCGTCAGCGCATCATGCAAAGACTGTTTCTCGGTCGCGGCCTTCGCCTGAGCCAGCTTTTCCTGCGCTTCCTTTGTGGCTGTGATGTCTGTCGAGATGGATGCAAACCGCAGGCCGGTTGCCGCAGTCGCCTCAAGCGGCGAAATCCCAAGGCTGATCCAGTAAGGCCGCCCGTCTCTGTGGTAGTTGACGAGTTCGGTCTGTACCGGTTGTCTGTTCTGAATGGCTCTCCGCACCTGTGCAACGGCCTGAGGGTCCGTTTCAGGCCCGTGCAGAAACTGCCCCGGCTTCATGCCAACCACTTCTTCGCGCGCATATCCCGATATTTTGCTGAAAGCATTATTGGCCCAGATGATTTTTTGATCACCGTCGGTGACAAAAATGCTCTCATTTGCCATTTCCGCGATCTGGGCCAGCTCTCCCAGTTCCCGCTGTTTCTGCGCCAGTACCTCACGGGACTTTTCCAGTTCTTCGTGGGGACGAACGATCGCTCTCATGCCCGAGGCTGCCATCATGCTGAAAGGCAGAACCAGCGCCAGCATCGCCACCCCGATTGCTGTGACAACAAGGTTCATGCCAAGGCTTGCCAGCGTTTTCTGATCAGTATCCACAATCAGATGGAAATCCCCGCTGGGCATACGCGTTGACACAATCGAGCCGCCACGCCCGAACCAGTCCGCCCAGCGCTCCATCTGAAACGTGGTCACAATGACCGTTGCAGGCTGACCGTCAGTGGCGGTCAGAATATGCTCCAGATCGACAGTTTTTTCAAAAACAAGAAGACCTTCGACGAGACCAAGCGAGCTGACCGGAACAGAAATCAGAAAATGCGCCATGTGCTGACCACGTCCTGGGCGATACGATATCCGCGGCTGTGCCGGAGACCGTCCGCTGACCAGATCTGCAATCCCTTCCACGGCCTCAACCGGGAGAAAAGGTGAATTGTTCTGCTGATCCAGAACCGACAGTGTCACCCGCCCGCGGAAATCAATCAGACGGACATTCTGCGCATTCTGAAGCGTCAGCATCACGCTCCTGGCTTTGGCGGAACCTGTTTCGTGCCCGGTCAGAAAGTCGACAATATCCGGGGACCGGGCAAGGAATTCACCTTCGTCCACCATACTGTCCAGAATGGATGCGATGACGTTTGCTTTGGTTTCGAGGTGCGCACGTTTTGCCTCAAGCTGCATCTGTTTCAAGGTCGGTGCCGAGGCAAACCATACCGCTCCTGCCATGCAGACGATCGACAGAATATATCCAAAGAGCGTCAGCTTGAGAAAGCGGCTCATAAAGTTGATGCGCTGCATGGATGCTATCCCTGCGCAGACACTGACGGGCACACAAAAGGGCATGCCCGGCCGGTCGCCGGAACCCGGTGAGAGAGATCCGGGCAAAGTCTGACAATGGCCTGTCGCTCTCGCGCAAACTCAGGGTTCGTCAAAAAGAAACACCGGCCCACGCCAGACATCCACATCTCCTCTGCCCGTGCGAAGATGTCTCTGAAGGTTTGAGGAACAGTTTAAACCGGGCGGCACTCCCCGGTTCCGAAAGGGAATTTCGTTTAAAATACAGATAAAAGCCCACCATTTCCGGCCATAAACCGGGCAGATATCAGAAGCTTTCCTTCTGATCAGACAGCGCGCGCAGGAACCAGCGCTGGAAGATGATGACAAGCAGCAGTGGTGGCAGAATGGTGAGCACGACCAGCGCCATGCCCGGGCCGCTTTCCTGACCGATCAGGCGGATGCCGCGCACAAGCGTGTAATGGCTTTCGTCGGTACTGATCAGCAGTGGCCACAGATACTGGTTCCAGCCGATCATGAATGAGACAACAAAAATCGCGCCGCCCCTTTCGCGTGACAGTGGAAGGATGAAGTCGGAAAAGAAACGCCAGGGGCCGGCACCGTCCAGACGCGCAGCTTCCAGGTATTCACCTGGAAAGCTCAGAAACAGCTGCCGGAAGAAAAGTGTGCCCACAGCAACCATGACCGCCGGCAGAATCATACCGGTATACGTATTGATCAGACCCAGCGCCGAGGTCACCTGAAACGTCGTGATGAACCGGCTCTCCAGTGGCAGCAGAAGAGTCGCCAGTGTGATCCAGAGAAATGCACCAGCCAGCCGCAACCGAAACCAGACAAGTCCGTAAGCTGCCAGCAGCGACAGAAGCGTTGTGGCCCCGGCAATTCCCGATGCAACAATCAGCGAATTGCGCAGCATGTCCGCAGCGGTGATCTGATCCGTGAACCCCGCCTGCAGGGTCAGAACAGTTCTGAAATTCTCAGGACCGTGACGGCCGGGCCAGAATTTCAGTCCCTCGGTTACCAGGTCTGAGGTGGGTTGGGTTGATGACGACATCATCAGCAACACCGGCCCAACAAGAAAGACGATCCCGGCCAGGAGGATCGCATGCGTGCAGACACGGCGTAAGGCGGGCCGGGTCACAGGTCTGATGGTTGAGCTGCCGGACGCCTGCAGAACTTCACAGCCTGCGGGGCCACGCTCATTTCAGGCGCTCACCCGTATCCGCACGGAATACAAAGCTTTCATCGGGATTAAACCCGAGCGTCAGCCGGTCATCCATATCGGGCAGCAGCTCCTGCCCCGCTTTCAGACAGATTTCCTGCGACTCGCCGGTATCGGAATGTGCACCCGCGAGAGATCCGTAGATCAGGTTCTCGCCGCCGTGTTGTTCCACCAGATCCACACTGACGGGAAACTGCCCGTCGTCCCGCAGCGACAGGACATCCGGACGCACCCCCAGCACAAGCGGTGCATCCGTCGGTAACCGACTGTATCCGGCAAGCTTTATATCGCCATTTACAAGATGCGTGCCGTCAAATGTCACCGGGATCAGGTTGATCTGGGGCGCGCCGATAAACGACGCAACAAAGAGTGTGCGCGGATTGGAATAAAGCTCCATCGGCGCACCCATCTGCTCCACCTGGCCCTCGTTGATCACCGCCAGACGGTCGGCAAGTGTCATGGCCTCTGTCTGGTCGTGGGTCACATAGATAGAGGTCACATTCATGCTTCGCTGGAGCTTTTTGATCTCGATCCGCATCTGCACGCGCAGCTTTGCGTCAAGATTGGACAGCGGCTCATCAAACAGGAAAACCTGCGGGTTGCGGACAATCGCGCGCCCCATGGCCACACGCTGGCGCTGACCACCCGACAGCTGGTTGGGCTGGCGGTCCAGAAACTGGTCGATCTTCAGCATTTTGGCCGCATCAACAATGCGCCGCTCGATCTCGTCAGCAGGCATTTTGCGGTTTTTCAGTCCGTAGGACATGTTCCCCCGCACAGTCATATGCGGGTAAAGCGCGTAGTTCTGGAACACCATCGCAACGTCACGCTGGGACGGCGACACATCATTGATCACCCTGTCCCCGATGGAAATCTCGCCCGACGTGACCGATTCAAGCCCGGCGACCATCCGCAGCAACGTAGATTTGCCACAGCCTGACGGCCCCACGAATACGATCAGTTCTCCGTCCGCGATCTGCATGTCCACGCCAAAGATAGCCTCGGCACCGTTAGGGTACGTTTTGCGGACCTGTCTGAGTTCAACCTGAGCCATTACTTCTCACTCTCCACGAGGCCCTTCACGAACCATTTCTGAAATATCAGCACGACCAGAACCGGCGGCAGGGTCGCCAGAATGGTCAGCGCAAAAGCTTTCTGGAACTGGGGCAGTTCGCCGCCTTCGTTCAGCACCTGATAGATCTGCTTGATGCCGATCACCAAGGTGTAATTGTCTTCCTGTGTCGTCATGATCAGGGGCCACAGATACTGGTTCCAGCCGACGACGAACATGATGATCAGGATCGCCGCGATCATCGTTTTGCTGATCGGTACAAGGATGTCTTTGAAGAACCCCCAGGCCGAGGCGCCGTCGAGGCGGGCGGCCTCCAGCAATTCATCCGGCACGGATTTGAAAAACTGCCGGAAAAAGAATGTGCCCGTTGCCGAGGCAATCAGCGGCACAATCAGTCCGGTGTGCGTATCCAGCAGCCCCATGTTGGCCACCACCTCATAAGACGGAATGATCCGCACCTCGAGCGGCAGCAGAAGGGTCATGAAGATGATCCAGAAAAGCGGCACGCCCAGCCGGAACCGGAAATAAACGATCGCATAGGCGGCCAGCATCGAGATGACAACCTTGCCGATGGCAAAGCCAATTCCGAGGATCATCGAGTTCTTGAGCATGGTCACAGCAGTGACCTTCTTCATCACGCCGCCTTCGACAAAAAGCACCTCGTTGTAGGTCTCGAAGAAATGGCCACCGGGCCAGAACTGCAGACCCTCGCGCAGGATCGTCTCGGGCGCGTGGGTCGAGGTGGCAAAGGCGACCCAGACCGGCAGCGTCATGAAGATCGCACCGATGATCAGGATGATATGTGTAGAGATCGAAGGCCGTTCCATCAGTAATGCACCTTCTTCTCAATGAAGCGGAACTGGATGACCGTCAGCAGCAGAACCATGATCATGAGAACCACCGACTGCGCCGATGAACCGCCGATATCTGCACCGCGGAAACCGTCCTGAAACACCTTGAACACCAGCGTCGTGGTGGCACCACCCGGAGCACCCTGCGTGGTGGTATCGATGATCCCGAAGGTCTCAAAAAAGGCGTAGGTGATGTTAATCACCATCAGGAAGAATGTGGTGGGCGCAAGAAGCGGAAACGTTATGGTCCAGAAGCGCCGGAAGGAGCTGTCACAATCCATGGTTGCAGCCTCCTGAACGGATTTCGGGATGCCCTGCAGTCCGGACAGGAAGAAAATGAAGTTCACACTGACCTGTTTCCAGACAGAGATCAGGATGACAACAAAGCTCGCGTCAACCGGATCCAGTTTGTGGTCGAAATCGAAACCGATGGCATTCATGCCCTGGTACAGATCCCCGATCAGCGGATTAAACATCAGGTTGCCCATGAGCCCCGCCACCGGCGGCGCGATTGCATAGGCCCACATCAGCAGCGTTTTGTAGGTGCTCGCACCGTGGATAACCTCATTGGCTTTGACCGCCAGCAGCAGCGCGATTGACAGTGACAGGAAGGTCACCAGTGACGAGAAAATGATGGTGAACCACGCGGCCTGCAGCCACGAAGGGTTGAAAATTGTGTCTGAGTAGTTGCGGAACCAGACAAACTGCGAGGACAGCCCAAAGGCGTCTTCAAGCAGGAAAGACTGGTAAATCGCCTGGGCTGCGGGCCACAGAAAAAAAATCACGATGATGATGATCTGTGGTGCAATGAACAGGTACGGAACAGCGCTGTGCTCGAACTGGACGCGCTTCATGTATTGTGACCCCCCCGGCCGGTCGAAAAGGAGCCGGCGGAGATCTTCCCCCGCCGGCCATTCTTTTAGTTGTACGTTGCGTTGAAACGCTCAAGCAGATCATTTGCTTCGGATTCGATCGCCGCAAAGGCCTCATCGACCGTCGCTTCACCCGAGAAGATGTCCTCGTAGTGCTTGTACATCACATCGCGGATCTGCACGTAGAAACCGAGCCGATAGCCCTTGGTCCACTCACCGCCGGGCTGCGTCAGCTGAAGAATGCCCACTTCGGCATCCGGTGTGGATTCGTAGTAACCATCCGCCTTGGCAACGTCATACGCCGCATTTGTGATCGGCACATAGCCGGTTTCTTTGTGCCAGAAGTACTGCACATCCGGGCTGGACAGGAAGCTCAGGAAATCTGCGGTTGCAGCGTTCTGCTCGGCACTCTTGCCGGCCATCGCAAAGAGAGCGGCGCCACCAATAAAGGTACCCTTGGGTTCTTCGATGATGGACTCCCAGTATGGCAGATATGCCGTGCCGAATTCGAAGTCAGCGCTGGCTTTCAGACCACCGAATGATCCAGAAGACCCAAGCCACATGGCCGTTTTCTTCTGAACAAAGGCGTCCTGGTTGTCGCCCCAGCCGCGGCCATAAAAGCCGTAATAGCCTGCGTCCAGCCATTCTTTGACTTTTGTCCAGTGCATCTTCATTTCCGGGTTGTTGTACAGAATTTTCACATCTGTGCTGTCATACCCGTTGTTGCCCGTCGCCATCTGAAGGTTGTGACGGCTGTGGAAGTTCTCCGAGAAAATCCAGGGGCTGTGGCTCTGTGCAAGCGCCTGATAGCCGGCTTCTTTCAGCTTGGGCGCCATCGCTTCGAACTCTTCCCAGGTGCTGGGCGGCGCGTCGATGCCCACTTCGGCAAAGATGTCTTTGTTGTAATACAGCAGCGGCGTGGAGGAATTGAACGGCATGCCGATCATCTTGCCATCGCTGTCAGCATAGAAATAGCGCACGCCCTCGATGAAATCACCGCTGTCAAAACCGCCCGCGTGTTCAGCCATGAGGTCAGCCACCGGAACAGTCGCGCCTTTTGCGTTGATGATGGTCGCCGCGCCGGCGTCAAAAATCTGGATCAGATCAGGCTGCTGCTTGGCACGGAACGCAGCGATACCTGCCGTCATCGTGTCCTCGTAGCCGCCCTTGTATGTCGGAACCAGGACATAGTCGCTCTGGCTGGCATTGTACTTCTCGGCAATTTCTTCAACCACTTCACCAAGCCGTCCACCCATTGCATGCCAGAACTGAATTTCAGTCTGCGCAATTGCGGATGTGGCAAAAGTAGCAAAGCCTGCCGCGAGCAGGGTTGTAAGTTTCATTGGGATCTCCCTTTCAATGGAACAGCTTATTTGCGTTTTTGTTTTTACGGGAAGGTCAGTGACAACTGCATGACAACTCAGCAGTTTATCTCCCCCCTGGCTATACCATCAGTTCTTCAACTCTCGGTGTCAAGTTTCGCGATGGCACCCTTTGAGGTTTCAGTCGGACGACTTACCAAGCCGGAAGCGGCATATATCCTTCCAGGCGGATGCAGGCACCGATACCGAAGATCGGGAAACGACGACTGCGCCGATCGATATCGTCCGGTCGAGGTAAAGCTCGCTCAGACGGCGCTGTTCTGCAGTTTTTCCGGCCCCGTTGGGCATACCATAAGCGACACTGATATGGGGCTGCCATGGCCTTGTTCCGGGCACTGCCAGCTTTCTGATCAGCTTTTCGCGGGCGGCCAGGACGCTGTCGGGAACCGAAAGGCAAAGAAAAAGAGACATGAAGTATGAAGGGCCGGTTGCGACTGCAGAGACTTTTGCCGGGAAAGGCTCCTGATTGCTGAAAATCTCCTGGCACAGCGCAGCGGTGCATAACGGCGCACCCTTCAGGTCACCGGCAACCGTGACATGAGGGCTGAAGGGCGGCTGACCGGCGGCGCGCGCCAGCGCCGCGGTTTCTGTTGCGAGCTCTGCCTGCATTTCCCCATCTGGCATGAGCCAGACAGAATGTTCGTAATGTTGCTCACCCGTCATGCGGATGAAATACCGGATAAGCCGAGCTGCGCCAAACAAAACCGGGAAGTCGGGCAGCGCCGTCCGGCACGCCGCCTTGGAAACGCCGCGCAGATCGGGATGAACGAGACGGCTCAAGTGTCAGGATTGCTTTCAGGCATGCAGGGCAGACAACGGGCTGGTCCGGAAACGCGTCTCAGAATTCCTCCCAGCCCGTACCGCCGTAGGTTCCATCGGCCTGCTCATCGTCAAATCCGCCGGGCGACACTTCGCGCTGTACCGGTGAGGGCGCCGCTGCAGCCGCGCGCTGAGCCGGGCGCACAGGCGACTGCCCTTCAGGGATCGTGAAACGCGCTGTGGACTGTTTCAGTTCTTTTGCCTCCTGTGCCAGCAGATGGCTGGACGCCGTTACTTCTTCAAACGCCGCTGCCTGTTTCTGGGTGTTGCCGTCAATCTGCGACACCGCCGCGTTAATCTCGTTGATACCCGAAGACTGCTCGGAGATGGCAGTCGTCACCTCGTCCACACTTTCGGAAATACTGACAACACGCGCGGAGATGTCTTCCAGCGACGTCTTCGCACTGGCAACATTTTCGACACCTTCCGAAACGGCGGCGTCACTCTGTGCAATGACCTCACCGATCTCCCGGGCGGCGTCACTCGCACGCTGGGCCAGTTGCCGTACTTCGGATGCGACCACCGAAAACCCACGTCCGGCCTCGCCTGCCCGGGCAGCTTCGACACCGGCGTTAAGCGCCAGCAGGTTGATCTGGAAAGCGATGTCGTTGATGACAGCTGTAACTCGCGCAATTTCTCTGGATCCGTCGGCGATCCGGTCCATGGACGCTGCGGCCTCACCGGCAATCTTTTCGCTGGTTTCCGCAGTGTCACGAGCCTCCCGGGCGTTTGTGCTCACTTCGGAAATGTTGCCACTCACATGTCTGATGCTCGCAGACAGCTGCTCCAGTGCGGCTGACGTCTCCTCGACCGATGCGGCATTCTGTTCCGCCTGTCGCGACAGTAGATCGGCAGTCTGCTGCAGTTCACCAGAGGATTCGGCAAGCGTACTGCCACTTGAAGAAATATCACCGATCAGCGTGTTCAGAGACGTGATCATGTCATTCACGTTAGTCTGAAGCTCAGCAAAGGAGCCTTTGAACTCGCCCTCGAGTCGCTGAGACAGATCACCTCTGGCAACTTTTTCCAGAACGCCCCCCGTCCGGCTCAGACCATCATCCACGGCTTCCATGAGCTTGTTGATGTTTTCGGCAAGCTCGATCAGGATTTCATCATCAAAGTCCGCATCCACGCGGTTTATGAAGCGCCCGTCGATCGCATCATGCACGACTTCACCAAAGGAGCTGCCCAGTTTGCGCATCATCTCTTCACGCTCCTCGGCAGCCGCCCGGTCTGCTTCCTCGCGCTCACGCATCATCTCGGCTTCGCGTTTGGCCGCGGCCTGTTTCTCTTCGTTGATACGCGCCATCTCAGCGCTTGCCGCTTTCTGTTCCTCGTTCATCTTCTCCATTTTCAGAGCATTCTGGCGGAATACCTCGGTGGCGCGGGCCAGTTCACCGATTTCATCACCGCGCTCTGTTTCAGGCACTTCAGCGTCAAGCTCTCCATTGGCAACGGCCGAAACCGATGCGGTCAGCCTCTGAACCGGACGCGACACCGTCCTTGAAAAGAATACGGACAAAACCAGTGTCATCGCAAAAATCGTAAGCGCCATGGCCGCGCCAACATACTTTGCGCGATACGCAGCGGCGTAGAGGTCGTCATAGTCCTGCTGCACCATGGAAACCAGGCGTGTGCCATTGAACTCAAACCCGCCGTAATAACCGGCCACCCGCTGACCGTCACGGCCAGTCGCCTCAAAAAGGCCCGAACCGCCTTCGAGGCCGCTGGTCACTGCATCATTGTCGACGATTGTCGTGAGCAGTTCGTTTTCTTCGGTCAGGGGGGAATCGGTTCGCATCAGGCGGTCTTCGCCCACGATGAAACCATCCGCTGTCCTGCCAAGGCCGTCCAGTTCACCGGCTGCGCGGTTCACAAGCCCGACCGGCATCTGATAGGCCAGAACGCCCAGCCGCGTGCCCTGTTCGTTAAAGACCGGACGCGCGATGAAGGCAGCCGGCGCGAATGCGCTCGGTTCATAAGGCTGAAAGTCCACGAAAACCGAGTCGGCATCTGCAGTGGCCTCCATGGCGCCACGGAACGCCTGGGCCAGCCCGGAATCCTTCCAGGCGCCGCTGTTCAGATTGGTCGCAAAATCATTTTCCTTGAAAACGCTGTAAACAAGGTTCCCCTCCGGACCGATCAGGAAGACGTCGTAATATGCCATCTCATCCTGCAGACGGTCGAACGTCGGATGGTAAATTGCGTGGATAAAGCCATAGCTGGACCCGGTATCTGCCTTGACCAGTTTGTCTTTTTCACCCGTCGGGAATTCATTTTCAGTGATGTAGACCCGCCGCAGCACCTCTTCGGGATTTTCCAGAGAGGAATACCCGTCTGTCAGTGCAATCAACGCCTGAGATGTGGTTGGCTCGAGTGTCTGAAGGCGCAGATCACGGTCAATGTCATCGAGGAGGTTCTGAATTCGTTTCTGCTTGAGAATACCAATGGACTGAAGCTTTTCAGAGGCACCAGCCCGTATGACGGACTGCGTGGACAAGACATTCGCGACCCCCATGACAATGACTGTGATGCCGACAAGCACAGTCATAAAAACAGGCAGGCGTTTTGCGATGGTGACGTCTTTCAGTATTTTCTGCACAGGAAACCCCCGGAAACTCAGTCTGAGCATCAATCCGGTGGCCGGTCTTCTGAACGATCAGAACACGGTCCGGATTGCGCAATTCTTCTCCGGGTAGCAGCCGTTTCTTATCAAAAAGTGAAACGCTTCCGCGCATTCAGTCCGAAATAACGACAATCAGAGCTAACTTCCCGCAGCCGCCGGACTCAGTTTATCGGGAACTGCGCAAGGCAGGTCTCTGCGTAGCGCTCAAAATCCCGCAGCGTCTCAAGCGTGTCACGACGGTCGCGGACCACGGCCAGAGCAGCTTTCTTCTGTGCCCATGTCCCGGTGACATGCCGTTCCAGGATCAGCACCGTGATGCCCAGCATCACGTCCTTTTCCGCTTCGCCCATCCGCCCGGTGTCCGACAGAGCAATCGCAGTCAGTGCAAGCGTGTTGGCACACCGCAGGGCCGCCGCCTCGCTTCCGCTGTACGTTTTCTGCGCCCAGCCCGGCCCGGCGACTGCGGGCAACCACAGCAGGGCCGCCAGAATACGGATGTTCAAAACACTTTGAACGTCATGGTCGTCAGGGACCGCTCAATCCCACTGATATCCAGCAGCTGATCGTTGATGTATTTGCCCACATCAGCATCAGCCGGGATATAGAGTTTCATCAGCAGGTCATAATCGCCGCTGGTAGAGTAGAGTTCCGAATGGATCTCGCGCAGCGCAATCTCTTCGGCCACCGTATAGGTCGTGCCCGGTTTGCAGCGGATCTGGATAAACACACAGGTGGACATAAACACTCTCCAAAGCGGATGCTGACCGCCTCAGGCTGACACATAGGGCACGCCCGCCGCAATCCCCAAGTTAACACCTTGGCGCAGAACGGCAGCCTGTTATAAGGGCGCGGAATTCAGTCCCTCCGGAGCCCGGACATGCGCAGCCAGACCATTACCCGCACAACGGCAGAAACCGATATTCAGGTCACCGTCGATCTGGACGGTACAGGCGTTTATGACAATCAGACAGGCGTTGGCTTTTTTGACCACATGCTCGACCAGTTGTCGCGTCACGCGCTGATCGACATGACGGTCCGCGCCACCGGCGACCTGCACATCGATGACCACCACACGGTCGAGGATACCGGTATCGCGCTGGGACAGGCGCTGGCGGCGGCATTGGGCGACAAGCGCGGCATCGTCCGCTATGGCGCCTGTCTGCTGCCGATGGATGACGCACTGGTGCGCGCGGCACTTGATCTGTCGGCCCGGCCGTTTCTGGTGTGGAATGTCGATTTCCCGACGGCAAAGATCGGCAGTTTCGACACCGAACTGGTGCGCGAGTTTTTCCAGGCCTTTGCCACCCACGGCGGCATCACCCTGCACGTCGACATGCTGCACGGGCTGAACAGTCACCACATCGCCGAGGCCGCCTTCAAAGCGGTTGCGCGTGCGCTTCGTGACGCGCTGGAAACCGATCCGCGCAAGGCAGACGCAATCCCCTCAACCAAGGGCGCGCTCTGAAGTGCTGACGGCCATTATCGACTATGAGAGCGGCAATCTGCATTCGGCGCTGAAGGCGTTCGAACGGATGGCAGGTGAAACCGGTGCGGGCGAGGTTGTCGTGACGGGTGACGCCGATGTTGTGGCCCGCGCCGACCGCGTTGTGCTGCCCGGTGACGGGGCGTTCCCGGCCTGCATGCAGGCGCTGAGCGGCCATTCGGGCCTGTGCGGGGCCATGAAAGAGGCCGTTGTTGTCCATGGGCGCCCGTTCATGGGCATCTGTGTTGGCATGCAGCTTATGGCCACGCGTGGGCTGGAATATCGCGAAACGCCCGGTCTGGGCTGGATCGGCGGTGATGTGACCCGGATCAGACCGGATCAGACGGGGCTGAAGGTGCCGCATATGGGCTGGAACGACCTGGTGCTGGACGCGCGCCATCCGGTGTTCGATGGCATCACCACGGGGGATCACGCCTATTTCGTGCACAGCTATCACATGCAGGTCACCGACCCTGCCCAGCGCCTCGCACATGTGGACTATGGCGGCGATGTCACCGCTGTCATCGGTCGCGACAACATGATCGGCCTGCAGTTTCACCCCGAAAAAAGCCAGGCCGCCGGTCTGCGTATGATCGCGAACTTTCTCAGCTGGCGGCCCTGATCCGGTTCGGCGGAGATTTTCGCCCGCAACCCTGAGCGCAGGCTGCCGCCTGGCTCAGGAACGAACGGTCTGCCACGCCAAAGGGTAGTTTCTCCGGTTCATCGGACAGGCTACGTGCTACCCGGAAGCCATACGGGGTCTGCACCGCGCGTCTGTTGTCTGACCTCACAAACTGGCTTAGTCAGAGTGCGGGTATAAGGACAAAGCAGATGCCGAAAAACAGCTGGAAGATTGACGTCATACCGGGCGACGGGATCGGGAAAGAGACCACACCGGAAGGCGTTCGTGTTCTGGAAGCCGCCTCAAAACGGTTCGGTCTGGGGTTTGACTTTCAGGATCACGACTTCGCCTCCGCGGACTACTATACGAGGCACGGGCAAATGCTGCCCGATGACTGGAAAAAACAGTTAAGCGGCAGTGATGCGCTGTTTTTCGGAGCCGTTGGATGGCCTGAGGTTGTGCCGGATCATGTCTCGCTCTGGGGATCGCTCATTCAGTTCCGGCGGGAATTCGATCAGTATGTCAGCCTGCGCCCTGCCCGCGCCATGCCCGGCGTTCCGCTGCCACTGGCGGGACGCGCGCCCGGCGACATCGACATGATGATCGTGCGCGAGAATACCGAAGGTGAGTATTCCTCAATCGGGGGCCGGATGTTTCCCGGCACGGATCGTGAAATTGTTCTGCAGGAAACCGTCATGAGCCGGGTCGGCGTTGACCGTATTCTGAAGTATGCCTTTGATCTGGCGGAAAAGCGCGGCAGGCATCTGACATCTGCTACCAAATCCAACGGGATCTCGATCACGATGCCCTACTGGGATGAACGCGTCGCGGAGATGGCGACAAATTATCCCGACATCAGGGTCGATAAGTACCACATCGATATTCTGACGGCGCAGTTTGTGCTGCATCCGGACTGGTTCGATGTCGTCGTGGCGTCCAACCTGTTTGGCGACATCCTGTCCGACCTTGGCCCTGCCTGCACCGGCACTATCGGCATTGCACCTTCCGGCAACATCAATCCGGAGGGGACGTTCCCGTCCCTTTTCGAGCCGGTCCATGGCTCTGCGCCTGATATCGCGGGACAGGGTATTGCCAACCCCGTTGGGCAGATCTGGGCGGCGGCAATGATGCTGGAACATCTGGGGGCACAGGAGGCCAGCAACTCGATTATCGCGGCCATTGAACGGGTTTTGTCAGAAGAGGACCTGCGCACCCCGGATCTTGGCGGCCCAGCCGACACCAGGACATGTGGCGCGGCCATTGCGGACGCGGTGCTGGAAGGCTCATAGGTGGTCGCCTCGGCTTTCCTTGAGGGCTTTGACGTCCAGAGGGTCCGTCTGCCGGATCTCACCGTCAATTACGCCATTGCGGGGACGGGAGCGCCGGTTTTACTGCTGCACGGCCATCCACAGACCCATGTGGCCTGGCGCAGGGTTGCCCCGCGCCTGGTGAACGCCGGCTATCAGGTCATAGCCCCCGATCTCAGGGGCTATGGCGACAGCGACAAGCCAGCAAGTGACCCGTCGCACTTTCCATATTCCAAAAGGGTCATGGCGGCCGACCAGATCAACCTGATGAAACATATGGGTCACGAGACGTTTTCGGTTGTCGGCCATGATCGTGGTGGACGGGTAGCGCATCGCCTTGCGCTCGATTTTCCGGATGCGGTCGACCGGCTGGTGGTCCTCGATATTGCGCCCACGCTCACTATGTACGGGCAAACCAATCAGGAATTCGCAACGCGTTACTTCTGGTGGTTTTTCCTGATCCAGCCGGATGGGCTGCCTGAGAAAATGATTGCCTCAGACCCGGAGTATTTCCTGCGCCGACATATCGCGGGCCAGGTGAAGATCGAAGGTTCAGTAGACGAAGTTACGATTGCCGAATACCTGCGCAGCTACCGCGATCCGGGCACGCTGCATGCGATTTGCGAAGACTACAGGGCGTCAGCGGGCATTGATCTGGAGCACGACCGCGAGGATCAGACCCGTCGCGTCACGGCACCCCTGCTGGCTGTTTGGGGTGAGCAGAGCGTCGTCGGCGCGCTCTATGACGTGAAGGCGACCTGGCAGGAAAAGGCAACCGACGTGTCGGGTGTCGCTCTGCCCTGTGGCCATGCAATCCCCGAAGAAGCACCGGCAGAACTGACCGGGCATATTCTTGGGTTTCTGGCGGACTGAGGCATCACCACGTCCACCACCATTCCTGTTGCGAACAGCACGGGCTCTGATGTCCTGTACAGCGGCTGTTTCACCATGGCCTGAGCGCAGACCGGCGCGGCAGATCATGCCGGGCCAGGTCGTTGCCAGCCGCCCGGAGGCAATGGTTTACTTCACCCGCGACCATGTCTGTTTGGAGCAGATCAGACCACCGGCAACGCAGCCACGCAGCTTGATGCTGTCACCGTTCAGCGCGATCTTGCCCAGATAAATCTTATCATTGCTGGGCCGCCAGACCTGCCCCTCGTATTTACCGGTTCCCGCCGGCGCCATGTCGATCACAAGGGTTTTGCCCAGGTTGGGTGATTTGTACTCTCCCCCGTCCTTGAAAGTCCGCGCGATTGTGCCGCAGAAATTTGCACCGCAGGGGGCGATGTCGATATGTGCAAAGGCACCCTCGTCCGCTTCGGTCTGCCATGTGCCTTCCAGCGGATCGGCGGCTGCCATTCCGGCCGTGGCGGCAAGAGCGGTTAGTATTGTTGTCAGTCTTTTCATGTCGGTCCTCCCAGAGCCCTGGCGCACCCTGACAAAGCGCAGGAAGCGGGCAAGCATGTCGTTACGTCGCGGATCAGGCTGACCTTACGTCGCGTTGCATTTCTCCCGCAGCTCGTGCATGTACCGGCCTGCGTACACCTGCGTGATACAGACGTCGCCGTGGCGCATTGCTGACAGGACACCGACGATGATTCTCTACCCCGCCATTGACCTCAAGGACGGCCAGGCCGTGCGTCTTGTGCACGGCGACATGGAACAGGCAACCGTCTTCAGCGACGACCCGGCAGCTCAGGCCCGGAGCTTTGTCGGGGCGGGCTGTGAATGGCTGCACCTCGTGGATCTGAACGGTGCTTTTGCGGGCACGCCCGTCAACGCCGCCCCGGTCGAGGCGATCCTGAAATCCTGCAGCGTTCCCGCACAGTTAGGCGGCGGCATCCGCGATATGGCCACCATAGAGACCTGGCTGGACAAGGGGCTCGCGCGGGTGATCCTGGGAACTGTGGCCGTGGAAAACCCGGACCTTGTGCGGCAGGCCGCGCGCGCCTTTCCGGGACAGGTCGCGGTGGGCATAGATGCGCGAAACGGCTTTGTTGCCACCAAAGGCTGGGCCAAGGAAACCGATGTGCGGGTTACGGAGCTCGCACAATCGTTTGAGGACGCTGGCGTGGCTGCGATCATCTATACCGATATTCTGCGCGACGGGGCGATGGGCGGCCCGAACATTGCCGCCACGGCCGACCTTGCGCGCGCAGTGTCGATCCCGGTAATTGCCTCCGGTGGCGTATCATCACTGGATGACCTGCTTGCATTACGCGACTGTGGAGCGCCCCTGAACGGCGCGATTTCAGGACGCGCGCTTTATGACGGCGCAATCGACCTGCGACAGGCGCTCGCAGCGCTCAGGGACTGATATTCAATGACCCACACCTCTGTTCAGAAAACCGGTCTGCCCGCACAGAGCCTTCTGCATACCCGTTTCCAAGTCGGCGACTTTCTGGATTGTTACCGGGTTGCCTCGACCCTGCCGCCGCGCGAAGCGGCAGGGATCATTGTGGATTTTCCCGGCTGGGCCCGCTGGCTTGTCGCCTTGCGCAACCTGATTACCGCGCCTTTCGGTCTGATGGCAGACGGACCTGACAGCGCGGACAAACTGGGACTGTTCCCGGTAGAGCTCGAAACCGACAGCGAAGTCATTGCGGGCTTCAACGACCGCCACCTTGATTTCCGTGTCAGTGTTCTGAGTACCGGAGGGCATGTTCACCTCGCCACCTGGGTTCACCCCAACAAAATCGGTGGCCGGCTCTATCTTGCAGCGATCATGCCTTTCCATATTATGATCGCCAGAAACGCACTGGCGCGTGTCGCGGGCCACACCGCGCCCCCGCCGGATGGCCTGGCTGAGAAGTAATCACCATGCTCAAAACCCGCATCATTCCCTGCCTTGATGTCGCCGAGGGCCGCGTCGTCAAAGGCGTCAATTTCGTCAATCTGCGTGACGCAGGAGACCCGGTTGATGCCGCCATCGCCTATGATGCGGCCGGCGCGGATGAACTGTGCTTTCTGGACATTACGGCGACCCACGAAAACCGCGGCACCATGTTTGACGTGGTCACACGCACGGCAGAACACTGCTATATTCCGCTAACAGTAGGTGGTGGCGTGCGCACCCCCGCTGATGTGCGTGCGCTGCTGCTCGCGGGCGCGGACAAAGTCTCGTTCAATTCAGCTGCTGTCGCAAACCCGGACGTCGTCGCGCAGGCCGCAGATCAGTTCGGAAGTCAGTGCATTGTCGTCGCCATTGATGCCAAAACCGTCAGCCCCGGAAAGTGGGAAATCTTCACCCATGGCGGGCGCAAACCGACAGGGATCGACGCGGTGGAATTTGCCCGCACGGTCGAGGCAAAGGGCGCGGGGGAAATCCTGCTGACCAGTATGGACCGTGACGGCACACGCGCCGGCTTCAACCTGCCGCTGACACGCGCGATATCAGATGCAGTCAGCGTGCCGGTCATTGCGTCGGGTGGTGTGGGGACACTGGACCATCTGGTTGAAGGCGTGACGGAAGGTGGCGCTTCTGCGGTGCTGGCTGCCTCCATCTTTCACTTTGGCGACTATACTATTGCTGAAGCCAAGGCGCATATGGCCGCCGCCGGCATTCCCATGAGGCTGACATGACCCTGCAGGACCTGTTTGAGACGATAGAAGCGCGCAGGTCTGCTGACCCGGAAAGCTCATGGACGGCACAGCTGCTGGCAAAGGGCCCGGAGAAATGCGCGGAGAAATTCGGAGAAGAGGCCGTTGAGGCGATCATCGAAGCGGTAAAGGGCGACAGAGACGCCCTGACCTCAGAAGCGGCGGATGTGCTCTACCACCTGATGGTGATGCTTGCGGCCCGGGATGTGACGCTGGATGCGGTTCTTGCTGAACTTGCAGCACGCCAGAAACAATCGGGGCTGGAGGAAAAAGCGACACGCGGCTGACCTCAGAGTTTTGAGGAAATCACACCAGTCGCAAAACCGCCCATGCGCAACTCGCCGAAAAGGCGCTGGTACTCGATTTTCGGGCACCTGTTCATCACCACGTCGACACCCCGTGCGCGCGCCGCAGCCGCGGCTTCTTCGTGTTCAACCCCGATCTGCATCCAGATGGTCTCGAGCGCAGGAAAAGTTTTGAGCGCCTCGTCAACAATCGGGGGAACGGCATCGGAGCGACGGAAAATATCAACCATATCGACCGGTTCGGTTATGTCAGAAAGGCTGGCAACGACCGGCTGGCCAAACAGCTGTTCGCCGGTATGCATCGGATTGACGGGCAGCACAGTGTAACCTTTGAGGCCCAGATAGCGGGCCACGTAGTAGCTCGGTCGCACGGGGTTCATCGACACACCGACAACGGCAATCCGCCGCGTGCGTTGCAGGATGTCTCTGAGATCTCGGTCTGTCCATGTCATACCGGCACCCTAGCCTGCTGCCGGCAGGATAAAAAGAGCGCCCGGAGCCAGAAGGCCACGGGCGCTGCAAGGTACGGAACGAGGGACAGTAACGCAATCGATCGGCGTTCCGGGCCAACCAATTCACAGAATACTTAGGGGCCTTTCGGCGCCTGCCCAGACCCTCTCTCAATTCTGTGAACGAAGCGTTAAATTAATCGACGGAATTCAGTCGAAAATATCCTCAACCACGTCAACAATCTCTTCCAGAGCGTAGCGCAGGAAACTTTTGCGCCGCTTGCGTGGTTTTGGCCGGCGATAGTCAGACCGGTACTCGGGCGGCGGCATCTGTTTTTTGCGTTGCGACCCGGACGAACGCTGTTCCGGGCCTGGATCTGAGGCAGAAACAGGCATCCTTTTGAGGTCGTGCAACGGCGCACCACACCCTGAACAGGTCAGCTCATGCCGGACTTTGTCCAGGCGCAGCGCCGCCCGCGCGCCGCAGTAACAACAGGTTGCGATCTTCGGGTGCATGCCCGTCTCCCTCATTCGGTCCCGCGCGGACCACGACTTGCATATAAGGCTATCGCCGCCGCATTCGACACGTTCAGCGAACCGAAACCACCTGCCGCGTCAATCCGCACCAGGTGGTCGACTGTCTCTCGTGTTTTTTCACGCAGCCCGGGCCCTTCAGCGCCGAGAACCAGCGCCACCGGTCTGTCCGTGCGCCCCGACACAGCGCTTTCAATGGTCAGCTCCGCCTCACCATCAAGACCCAGGGTCACATATCCCATGTCCTGCAGCGCACGGATCGCATCCGCGAGGTTGCGTACCCGAAGATAGGGCTGGCGTTCCAGCGCACCGCTGGCGGTTTTTGCCAGAGCACCGGTTTCGGGGGCCGAGTGATGCCGCGTTCCGATCACCGCGGACGCGCCCAGCACCTCGGCAGAGCGCAGAATTGCCCCGACGTTGTGCGGATCTGTGACACGGTCCAGCAGGATAACGCGCGGCGCCTCGTCGCCGATACAGACGTCTTCAAGACGCCCCCACTCCAGCGGTTTCACCTCAAGTGCCGCGCCCTGGTGCACAGACCCGGGATCAAGCGGTACGCTGAACCTGCGCGGCTCGACCACTTCAGGTGTCATCCCGCTTTGGGCAATTGCGTCAGCCAGTTTCAGCTCAGCATTCGGTGTCACAACCAGACGCTCGCGCACCCGCGCAGGGTTCATGAGAGCATCCCGCACGGCATGCAGTCCGAAGAGCCAGACCGTCTCGCGCGACCGGGCCCTTTTGTCCTGTTCTTTCTGAACGACCCACTTCGGTTTTTTCATTCGATGGCCCTGCCTGACTGCGGCGGCGAAAAGGTTCGCATTTCGTCTTGACGCCTGTAGGGTCCGCTTGTAATCACGCGCCACTGTCGATGCAATGCATGGGCAGAGTGGGCGACAGGCCGCAAGGTGTGGCAGGGGACTGTAACTCCCTCGCGGAGACGCACGCCTGGTTCGATTCCAGGGTCGCCCACCACTTTCAGCACATCTGAAACTGCAGTAGCCGCATCGTTCTGCCTCGGGGAAATACTGTTCAGAAAACCGAGAGGCCCGCGTTCTTGTCCAGCAGAAGCTGTGACGAGATAGGTCCGCTTGCTGCGCCGATGCCCCGCGCATTGGCCCCCACGCTGCCCGCCGCGACGACCGGAGCGATCAGCCCTCGGGTATCCTGGCTGGCAAGATAGCGGTTGACCCTTTCGACCAGTTCAAGCCGGACCGGTTCCGGGAAGGCGCCGTCTATTACGACACCCTGAAAATCGATTACGGCACACACCGACAGTGCAGCTTTTGAAAGCTCCTGAGCCGTCTGACCGAGCCATGGATCAACATATCGCGCCAGTGGAGCCCAGTCCTGCGGCTCATCCCACAGAGCGCCCTGGCGCACGCCCGCGTCGGCCAGGCGCGACTCCAGAAGATGAATAGATGCCACGTCGATCAGTTGCCGGCTTTCGCCCAGCGGGCCGGTGCTGCGCATGGCGCCCAGCGCTCCTGCATTTCCCTGACTGCCCTGAAATACGGTGTCGTTCAGAACAATACCCCCACCGACAAAGGACCCGACGAAAAAGTAAGCGTAATCCCGCAACCCTTTATCGCTGCCGTAAAGATGTTCCGCCCGGCAGGCCGCCGTCGCATCATTGCCCACATAGACCGGCAGCGGAGAGAATTCGGCTACAGATTTGCGGAAATCAACATCCTTCCAGGACCGGAAGCTTTCGGCCGGCGTTCCCGCCAGTTTATGCCACTTCCACAACTCGAAAGGGGTCGCAATACCGATGCCGCACAGCCGTTTGCGCTGATCAGGACTGAGTCTGCGCGCCAGTTTTTGCGTCCCGCTGCGCAGGAATTCGAAAATCTCCTCGGGCAGTGGATAATCATAGGTCTTTTTCAGCTGATCACGGACATTGCCGACAAAATCCAGCACCAGCAGATCAGCGCTGCGGCGTCCGATCTTGAGCCCGAAGGCAAATATGCCATCAGGGTTGAGCTGCATCGGGATCGACGGCTTGCCCACCCTGCCCCGCACCGGTTCACCACGTTGCAGCAGGCCGTCTTTTTCCAGCTTGCGCAGAATGACCGAGACCGTTTGCGGCGACAGACCAGCCCGCCTGGCCATATCACTGCCGGCCATGCCACCAGACCGCTGAAGCATCGACATAAGAAGACGTTCGTTGTGATCACGCACACCGCTCTGGTTCACGCCTCCGAGGCGTTCAGTGATCTCGCCGCCGTCCATACCTGGTCCGTAAAACCTCACTGTAGCTGCGTAAAGTAAGCGGCATCCCAATTAATAAATCAAGTTTATTTATTTATTGACACGCTGACGTGAATCGGTTTCCCTTAGCGTCAACCTGAGCGGTAAGGGCTGCCAGGTCCGGGTGGCTGTGCCACCTCTGACGATCAAAAATTTATCCCTGGGAGGAAACTATGAAAAAGCTTATTGCCGGCACTGCCATGGCTCTGGTCGCAACTGCAGGCGCCGCGTTTGCGGACGGCCACGGTGTGTCTGCCTGCCTGATCACCAAGACCGACACCAACCCGTTCTTTGTCAAGATGCGCGAAGGTGCGGCGGCGAAGGCTGAAGAACTGGGTATCAATCTCAGCTCGTTCGCAGGCAAAGTGGACGGCGACCATGAGACCCAGGTTCAGGCAATCGAAACCTGCATCGCAAATGGCGCCAAAGGCATTCTGCTGACGGCATCAGATACAGCAAGCATCGTACCAGTGGTGCAGCAGGCGCGCGACGCAGGTCTGCTCGTTATTGCGCTGGACACACCGCTTGAGCCGATTGATGCGGCTGACATGACCTTTGCGACAGACAACTTCCTCGCGGGTGAACTGATCGGCGCCTGGGCCGCAGCCACACTGGGTGATGCAGCCGCAGATGCCAAAATCGGGATGCTCGACCTCGCAATCAGCCAGCCCACTGTTGGCGTTCTGCGCGATCAGGGTTTCCTGACCGGATTTGGCATCGACGTGAAAGACCCCAACAAATGGGGTGACGAAGACGATCCGCGCATTGTCGGTAACGACGTGACTGCCGGTAACGAAGAAGGCGGTCGCCGTGCCATGGAGAACCTCCTGGCCAAAGACCCGTCCATCAATGTCGTCTACACGATCAACGAACCTGCTGCGGCGGGCGCATATGAAGCGCTCAAAGCCATCGGCCGTGAAAACGACGTGCTGATTGTTTCGGTGGACGGTGGCTGCCCCGGCGTGCAGAACGTTGCAGAGGGTGTCATCGGCGCTACGTCACAGCAGTATCCGCTGTTGATGGCGTCGCTGGGCATCGAAGCGATCGCCCAGTGGGCCAAAGACGGCACCAAGCCGGCGGCCACAGAAGGTAAGGCGTTCTTCGACACCGGCGTTGCGCTTGTCACCGACAAACCCGCTGATGGTGTGGACAGCATCTCGGTCGCAGAAGGCAAAGACCTCTGCTGGGGCTGACCTGCTGACGCCGAAAACCAGACGGAGGGCGGCGCATTACCCGCCCTCCTGCAACCACACAAAACAGGCAGCGAAGGCCAGCATCCGGCACTTCCCTGCCCTGAGGATGGGATCCCATGACCCAATCGGACAACTACGAAGCCGCTGTCTCCTCTGCTGACGCCCGCGTCGCAGAGTTTGAAGACCACCGCCGCGGGCTGGTCGGCCGTATTCAGCACACCTTGCACCAGACACCTTCTCTCGTGCCTCTCATCGTTCTGATCTTCTCTATCGCGCTTTTTGGCATTCTGCTGGGGTCGCGGTTTTTCTCGCCTTTCGCCCTGACGCTGATCCTCCAGCAGGTCCAGATCGTGGGCGTGCTTGCAGCGGCCCAGACGCTGATCATCCTGACAGCAGGGATCGACCTGAGCGTGGGCGCGATTGCGGTGCTCTGCACCGTTGTGATGGGCAAGGCAACCTTCAGCTATGGCGTCCCGCCCGCAGTATCAGTGGCCATCGGCCTGACGGTCGGCACCGCACTGGGTGCGATCTCCGGCTGGCTGGTCAGCCGCATGAAGCTGCCGCCCTTTATTGTCACACTTGGCATGTGGCAGATCGTACTGGCGGCCAATTATCTTTATTCCGCAAACGAAACCATCCGCTCACAGGACATCGAGGCGGAGGCCTCCTTCCTCCAGTTCCTCGGGACAAAAATACAATTCGGCGGCGCGACCTTTACGCTGGGCGTGCTGGGGATGATCGGGCTCTTTGTGGTCCTTGCATATGCGCTGCGCGCCACGGCATGGGGGCGTCACGTTTACGCCGTCGGAGATGACCCCGAAGCTGCAGAACTGTCAGGCGTCAATGTGCACCGGACCTATATGTCGGTCTATATGGCTGCCGGGTTTATCTGCGCACTTGCAGGCTGGGTAATGATCGGGCGCTTTGGCTCCATCTCCCCCTCTGCCACCACGGGCGTCATCGGCAATATCCAGTCAATTACTGCCGTGGTGATCGGGGGCATCTCGCTCTTCGGCGGACGCGGATCCATCGCAGGCGCGCTGTTCGGCGCTCTCATCGTCGGTGTGTTCGAACTTGGCCTGCGCATGGCGGGCGCAGACCCGCAGTGGACCTTCATGCTGATCGGCATGCTCATTATCGCAGCTGTCGCAGTGGACCAGTGGATCAGAAAGGTAGCAGCATGACCGAGCCAATTCTCAAAGCACGCAACCTGGTCAAACGATACGGCAAGGTCACCGCGCTCGACCACGCAGATTTTGACCTTATGCCGGGCGAAATCCTTGCGGTCATCGGCGACAACGGTGCGGGTAAATCCTCGATGATCAAGGCGGTATCGGGTGCTGTGGTACCCGACGAAGGCCAGGTCTGGCTTGACGGCAAGGAAGTGACCTTCCGCTCTCCGATCGAGGCACGCGCGCATGGTATCGAAACCGTATACCAGACGCTCGCCATGTCCCCCGCCCTGTCGATTGCGGACAATATGTTCATGGGGCGCGAACTCCGAAAACCGGGCATCATGGGCAAGGTGTTCCGTAAGCTCGATAAACAGGCGATGGAGAAATTCGCCCGCGACAAGCTCAGCGAACTGGGTCTTGCCACGATCCAGAACATCAACCAGGCGGTTGAGAGCCTGTCGGGTGGTCAGCGTCAGGGGGTTGCTGTGGCGCGTGCTGCGGCCTTTGGCTCCCGGGTCGTGATCCTTGATGAACCGACAGCTGCCCTGGGGGTCAAGGAAAGCCGCAAGGTTCTGGAACTCATCCAGGACGTGAAGTCACGTGGCATTCCGATCATTCTGATCAGTCACAACATGCCGCATGTCTTCGAGGTCGCCGACCGCATTCATGTCCACAGACTGGGGAAACGCCTGTGCGTCATTGACCCCAAGGACTACACAATGTCGGACGCCGTGGCCTTTATGACAGGTGCCAAGGAAGCACCGGCCCAGGCAGCATGACACCCCCCGGCGACATCGCCGCCCGGATATGTCCGCGCGTTCTTGAGGCGCCGCGCCAGGGTCGTCGCAGGCTCGTTGCGCTGGCCGGGCAGCCCGCCAGTGGTAAAACCACACTTGCCGAATGCCTGGCCCGGGCGTTGTGCGAGGCCGGCTGTGTGGCGAGCGTCGTACCGATGGACGGATTTCACCTCCACAACCAGATATTGCTGGACCGTGACAGCCTCAACCGCAAGGGCGCGCCTCATACCTTTGACGCCGCAGGATTTCTCAGCCTGGTCAGCCGGCTGCACAATGAAGAAGAAGTGTTCTATCCGCTCTTTGAGCGCGACCGGGACATTTCGGTTGCCTGCGCGGGCCGGGTAGGACCGGAATGCGATACGGTTGTGATTGAGGGCAACTATCTGCTCTTTGACGCCCCGGTCTGGCGCGAGCTTGCCCCCCACTGGGATCTTTCGATCCGGCTGGATGTGCCGCTTGCAACGCTCGAAGAGCGCCTTGTCCAGCGCTGGCTGGATCACGGGCTCTCACCCGAACAGGCCGCCGAACGCGCGGCTGGCAACGATCTGGCAAACGCCCGGGCAGTGGCCCGTCATACCCTGGAGGCCGATATTCTGCTCTCGGCGTGAGTCGCGCAATTTCCTTTTGATGCTGTCTTCTGCGGCCTATAGTGGCGCAAACTCCCATCAGAGGACGTCGGGCGCAGATGCCATCAGGGCCACGAGCGGCAATCAGAGATTTCAATATCGTCGTCGTTGGACAGCGTGGACGCATCTCTTACGAGGCGCTTTTGTTCGTAGCCTCGCTGCGGCAGGCCAGTCCGGATTTCGCGGGCCGGATATTTGTGGCAGAACCACAGCCCGGCGCCCTGTGGCGCGACGATCCGCGTATAGCCGACCAGGGCATTCGCGACCGTCTGCAGGAACTGGGAGCGGAACTGCTGCCATTCGCCTCGCGGCACTTTGGTGCCAGCTATCCCATCGGCAACAAAATCGAACTATTGCGCGAACTGCCGCGCGACACACCGTTCGTCTTTTTCGACAGTGACACTCTGATAACCGGCGAAATCACATCGGTCCCGTTTGACTTTGACCGGCCTGCGGCATCACTTGCATGCGAGGGTACGTGGCCACAGCCCCCGCTGTACGGCCCGGGATACGCCGGGATCTGGAAGTCGCTGTACGACCGTTTCCGGCTCGATTTTGAAAGCTCGCTGGATACGTCCCACCCTTCTGATTACTGGCGCCGGTACCTTTATTTTAATGCCGGCTGGTTCAGTTACAGATGCCCGCACCGCTTTGGTGAGCTCTTTGAGCGTTTCGCGCTGGATATCCGCGACACGCCCCCAACCGAGCTCAGCGCACAAAAGCTGACCCCATGGCTGGACCAGATCGCCCTGCCCCTTGTGGTGCATGCCCTCGGTGGCGGCCGCGACGGGCTGGCGCCAGGGTATCTGGATGGCGAAACCAGCTGCCACTACCGCCATTTCCCCCTGCTGTATGCGCAGGCCTCCGACGCGGTTGTAAAACATCTCGAGACCGTGGCCGCCCCCAACCGCCTCAAGAAAGTGCTCAAGGGCCATGAACCCATCAAACGGATGGTGTACCAGGGTCGCGGTGCGAAAGTCCGGGCGCTTTTCGACCGGGACCGCCTGCCCCGGCGCGAGGCGATCATCCGCAACCGCATCCGCAAGGCAGGCTTCTGGATGCGCTGACCTGCCCGCTCTTGTGGTCACCCGGGGCTTCCCATATCCATACGCGCAAACAACTTTGGGAGATTTCCAGATGCAAGACGGCCCCGACTATGGATTTGACACGCTGCAGATTCACGCAGGCGCCCGCCCGGACCCGGCCACCGGCGCCCGGCAGACACCGATTTACCAGTCCACGGCCTATGTCTTCCGGGACGCGGATCACGCCGCGGCTCTGTTCAACCTGCAGGAAGTGGGCTTCATCTATTCGCGCCTGACCAATCCCACAGTTGCAGTCCTGCAGGAACGCATTGCCACGCTCGAAGGCGGCGTAGGTGCCGTCTGCTGCTCCTCCGGCCACGCAGCCCAGATCATGGCGCTCTTTCCACTTATGGGTCCGGGCAAAAACATCGTGGCTTCGACACGCCTTTATGGCGGCACGGTCACGCAGTTTTCGCACACCATCAAACGGTTCGGGTGGGAATGCACTTTCGTTGATTTTGATGATCTCGATGCCGTCAAAGCCGCGATCAACGATGATACACGCGCTGTTTTCTGCGAGGCCATTGCAAACCCGGGCGGCTATATCACCGACCTGGATGCAATCTCTGCCATCTCTGACGATGCAGGTATCCCGCTGATCGTCGACAACACATCGGCGACACCCTACCTGTGCCGCCCGATCGAACACGGCGCCACACTGGTGGTGCACTCCACCACCAAATACCTGACCGGCAACGGCACCGTCACAGGCGGCTGCGTTGTGGACTCGGGAAAATTCGACTGGTCCGCAAATGACAAGTTTCCGTCGCTGAGCCAGCCGGAACCTGCCTATCACGGCCTGAAATTCCACGAGACGTTCGGGCCTCTTGCCTTCACGTTCCACGGTATCGCCATCGGCCTGCGTGATCTCGGCATGACCATGAACCCTCAGGCGGCGCATTATACGCTGATGGGGACAGAGACCCTGTCACTGCGCATGGACCGCCATGTCGAGAACGCCGTGACCGTGGCGTCCTGGCTGGAGAAAGACGACCGCGTCGATTATGTGACATATGCCGGTCTGAAGTCCTCACCCTACTTCAAACGCGTCAAAAAGATCTGCCCCAAAGGCGCGGGCGGTCTGTTCACTTTCGCGATCAAAGGCGGCTATGACTCCTGCGTTAAGTTTGTGAATGCGCTGGAAATTTTCAGCCATGTCGCGAACCTTGGGGACACCCGCTCGCTGGTGATCCACTCGGCATCCACCACGCACCGCCAGCTGACAGTCGAACAGCAGGAAGCAGCAGGTGCCGGCCCCGGTGTGGTGCGGATCTCCATCGGGACCGAGAATGCAGACGATCTGATCGCCGATCTCGATCAGGCACTGTCCAAAGCAACCAGCTGACACCGAAGACGACCAGGTAAAAAGGGCGCCCCGGCGCTCTTTTTCCATGCGCCGGCCTCAGGGATCAGCGATACCGAATACCATATCGACAATCACACTCACGCTGAGTTCTCCGGCAGCGACCGGGACATCCGCCACCCGGGCGGCCGACATTTCCATCATCGGCGAGGGCCGCCCCGCCCCACGCTCGCTGATTGAAATCACATCACCCAACCCCACACCGGCAGCATCAGCCAGCAGCCTTGCGCGGCGGATCGCGTCCCGAACCGCAGCCGCACGGGCGGCATCATGTATCGGGTCGGGATCCTGAAACGCGAAACGTACACCATTAAACCTGTTTGCCCCGTCCGCGACGGCCAGCTCCATCACATCGCCCAGAATGCTGAGGTTCCGGACACGCACGGACAGTGTGTTGGACGCGGTGAATCCGATCGTGCGCGGCTGGTCATCTTCTCCGGGGCCCCTGTTATTCCACACCGGCTGAAGCGATATGTTGCTAGTCGCAACATCGCGCTGCGCAATACCAAGTGCATCAAGGCCGGCCAGAACTCCGCGTACAGCATCGGATGTGCCGTCCAGCGCATCTGCGGCCTGCAACGCTTCGAGAGTGACACCAATGTTAATCACTGCCATGTCCGGTGCCTGCTCCACCGTACCTGTGCCGGAAGTTGTGATCGTCCGGTCGGTATCTGCGGCGACGGCGGATACCGCCATCAGCCACAGGGATAAAATAAGTGCTGCCGTACGCATTGGCTTCTCCATTCTGACTATGCACCTCTGCCCCTGCGCGTGGACAGGGCTCAGCACAGCGCAAACCCTTTTTCTTTCCCTCGGCAAAGACCTGCTGTATCCTCGCAGGGTGATCGCGCTGTCTGTTGATTGCAACCATCTGCTGCTAAAGAAGGCATATGACGCCGGAACTCGCTCTCTCCCTGTCCCACGAGGGAATTATCCTGTTGCGCCAGACGGCAACAGGATGGGAGCGTGTGGACAGTGCGGATCCGACAGACCCGGCGCTGGAACTCCGCCTGAATGAACTGCGCGCGCGCGCCACAGAGATAAGCCCGGATGGTCTGCACTGCAGAATCATTCTGCCGGAAAACCAGATCCGCTATCTGGATATCCCATTTCTGCCGGGAGAAGTTCCCGAACAGGACGCGGCCTGTGCGGCACTGGAAGGTCAGACCCCCTATGCCGTTGACGACCTGACGCTGGCGACAGCGATTTCCGGAGACCGGCTGTTTATCGCAGCCGTCGCCCGGGAGACGCTCGAAGAGGCTGAAACCTTTGCACGGGACCATGGCTTTGAACCTGTAGAGTTCAGCGCGTCCCCCACCGGTGATCTGTTTCCCGGCACGCCGTTTTTTGGCAGCAGAGCCACGAGCCCGGCAGAGCAGACAGCGCCGACAGGCAGTCTCGCCCGCGAAATACCGGCACCACGGCACAGCGGGTTTGCCGAAGAACCCGAGGTCTTTGTGCATCAGGCCGATCCTCCGGCCCGGGTTCAGCGTCCGCCGGCACAGGTCCGGTCACTGGAAGCCCACCAGGCCAGTAAAATCGAGGCCTTTGGGGACAAGCATCGCGGAGAACAGAAAGCCAGCCTGTTGCTGCGTCCTGCGACGCTTGGGTTTCTCACGGTTATTCTGGCTGTCGGAACCGGCATATGGGCATCAGGTCTGATCGGTACCGGCGGCGTGACGGCGTTTCTCGGCACCCTCGACCCGGATGAACCCGAAGCACAGTTTGCAGCCCCCTTGCAGCCCGAAGACCCCGCGCCGGTACGCAGCGGAACGGCCCCTCAAAGCACCGCTGAGGAATGGCAGCCCGCCGCCGCGAACGGTACGGATGCTGCAATCCGCGAGGCACTCAGTGTGCCGGTCGCGCCTGAAGTCCCTGAGACGCCACAGGAGCCCGTTGATGACCTGGCGCGCTATGCGGCTACAGGAATATGGTCATCCGCCCCGGATGTCCCGTCGCCTCCCGCGCTTGTCGACCTTGAAAACCTTTATGTCACAAGCATCGACCCCATTCAGGTTGCCTTTGACGCCGTGGCCCTGCCAGACACGGTTGCGGTTTCCGACGACATTGTTCTGCTTGCACCTGCGTCTCCGGCCCCGGCCGGAACTGCTTTTGTGCTCGACGACCGTGGATTTGTGGTCCCCACTGCCACAGGTGCGATGAACCCGGACGGTATCCTGATTTTTGCCGGAACGCCTCCTGTCAGGCCGCCCCAGGGCCGCGTTCAGGTCATCGGTGAAGCATCCGTAGCCGATCCGGTTTTGCAGGCGCTTCTGGCAGGTTTCCGCCCCAGACTGCGGCCCGGTGATCTGGTGGAACAGTCAGAACGCGCCTCCTTTTCCGGCCTTACACGCGCGGAGCTTGCCGCTTTCCGCCCCGCAGCCCGTCCACAATCGCTTCAGGAGCAGGCGGCAGCTCTGACCGCAGCGGCCAGCGCAACAGCTGCCGCACCGCGCTCAGGCACCGCCGGGTCGCTGTTTTCGGACACCGGGGCTGCTGGCGTTCCGGATAATGCGGTGGCGGTTTCACTCCGGCCTGAAACCCGCCCTTCTGACTTCAGTATAACCGTCGCCCGCACCCTGCAGAACGCTCCGGCAGCGGCGCCGCCGGCGACTGTTACTACTGCAAGCGCAGCGCCCAGAGCCGTTGCGCCGAGAATTCCGTCCAGTGCATCGGCCGCGCGCGAGGCTACGGAGAAAAACGCAATCAACCTGCGCCGGGTTAATCTGATCGGCGTCTACGGTAAACCGTCCGACAGAAGAGCCCTGATCCGCCTTGGTAACGGGCGCTACAAGAAGGTACAGGTCGGGGATCGCCTGGACGGCGGACGCGTATCGGCGATTGGTGATGCTGAACTGCGGTATCAGAAAAGTGGCCGCAACATCGTCCTCAAGATGCCCAGCAGCTGACGCCCTGCGCCAGCCGCGGTTTTATCCAGCCTTGATCTCACCGGTCCGGATCTGCTCCTGCTCGATACTTTCGAACAGGGCTTTGAAATTTCCCTCGCCGAATCCGTCATCACCCTTGCGCTGAATGAATTCAAAGAAAATTGGTCCGATCACGGTTTTCGAGAATATCTGCAGCAGAATTTTTGTCTCGCCACCATCCACGACGCCTTCGCCGTCAATCAGAATGCCATGCTTTTTCATGCGATCCAGCGGTTCCTGATGCCCGGACACGCGATCATGGCTGAGGTCATAATAGGTTTCCGGTGGCCCCGGCATAAACTTCAGACCCCGCTCGGCAATTTCATCGGTACTGTCATAGATGTCGTGCGAGCCGACCGCGATATGCTGAATGCCTTCGCCATTGTACTTTTTCAGATAGGACACGATCTGGCCTGTCTCGCCCCGGTCTTCGTTGATCGGAATACGGATGCGCCCACAGGGTGAGGTCAGGGCGCGACTGAGCAGGCCTGTGAATTTTCCTTCAATATCGAAAAACCGGATTTCACGAAAATTGAACAGATCGCCATAGAAACGGAACCATTTGTCCATATTGCCCCTGTGCACGTTATGCGTCAGGTGATCGAGGTAGTAGAACCCGACGCCTGCAGGTTTCGACGTGGCAATCCAGTCGAATTCTGCGTTGTAAGGGCTGGTGTCGTAGTACTGGTCCACAAAATAGAGCAGCGAACCACCAATCCCATAGATGGCGGGCACATCCAGCGCCTTGCCCTGCCCCTCATACCTGACCGCACCTTTTTCAACGGCCTGGCGGCACGCCTGTTCAGCGTCGGCAACCCGCCAGCCCATTGACGGCGCACAGGGGCCGTGTTCGGCGACAAACCCGGCTGCGAAACTGTCCGGGTCAGCATTCAGGATGTAGGTGATATCCCCCTGCTGCCAGAGCTCTGTGGCGCGCGTGCGGTGGTTGGCAACATGTGTATACCCCATCCGCCCGAAAAGGTCGCGCAACTCCTGTGGATCCGGATGCGCAAATTCCACGAATTCAAAACCGTCCGTGCCGGCCGGATTATCGTCGGAGATAACCGAACGGGGAGAATTATGTGGAAACGGGCCCATAGCAGTGCTCCTTGCAGGCGGGACAGCGCGCAAATGCGCGTTCTTTCATCATTCTGAGCAAAAAACGCTGCATAGTCTGCGCAAATACGATCACAATTGTGGAATTATTCGCACATTTCTCGCATCATATCCGGGAATTATGACCGGAGGCCGCACAGAAATGCTGGATCATATTGATACACGGATTCTCACTGAGCTGCAGAAGAACGCGCAGCTTACGGCCCAGCAACTGGCGGATGTGCTGCACCTCTCGCCCAGCCAGGCCGGACGCCGCAGGCAACGGCTGGAATCAGACGGCTATATCCGGGCTTATGTGGCCCGTCTCGACCCGGACAGCCTGGGCTTGCATGTGCAGGGGTTTATCCAGGTACATCTGGGCACCCATGGCGCAGAGCAGTCACGTGATTTTGCCCGGCTGGTGAATACCCGCCCCGAGATAACCGGCGCATGGACAATGACCGGCGATGCAGACTATCTTTTGCGGGTATACTGTGCCGATCTTCCCGCACTGAATGCATTGATTCACGAGGTCCTTCTGGCCCACCCTTCTGTAGCCCGGGTGCACAGTCAGATTGTGATGGACCAGCTCAAGCAGGATGGCCCACTGCCCACCTGAAATCCGCTTTTTCCGGAGAAACGACGATATGGACGGTTTCCTCTATCAGGCTTCGATCTACCTCGCGGCGGCGGTGATCGCAGTGCCCTTTGCGGCACGCCTGGGACTTGGATCCGTTCTGGGGTACCTTGCGGCCGGGATTATCATCGGTCCGGTCCTCGGCCTTGTCGGATCCGAGACACAGGACCTCCAGCATTTTGCTGAATTCGGCGTCGTTATGATGCTCTTTCTCATCGGGCTCGAGCTGGAACCCCGCGCGCTCTGGGATATGCGACACCGCCTTCTGGGTCTTGGCGGGCTGCAGGTGTCTGTCAGTGCGCTGGCGCTGATGGCCATTGCAGTCGCATACAACCAACCCTGGGGGGTCGGCCTCGCGATCGGTCTGGCGCTGTCTCTGAGTTCCACGGCCATCGTGCTGCAGACGCTCTCTGAAAAGGGCCTGATGCAGACCAGTGGCGGGCGCAACATCTTCTCTGTGCTTCTGACACAGGACATTGCGGTTATTCCCATTCTCGCCTTTCTGCCGCTGCTGGTGGTCACGCTGCCAGCCCAGTACATTGCGGCGGACGGATCTATCCACATCGGAAAAGCGGACGCACACCATGGTGACGGGCATCATTCGCTGTCCCTGGTCGAAGGTTTGCCCGCCTGGGGCGTTACGCTCGTCACCATCGCCGCAATCGGCGCGGTAATCATTGCCGGTGTGTTTTTTACCCGGCCGCTTTTTCGCTACATCCACGCTTCGCGTCTGCGCGAGATGTACACGGCACTTGCGCTGCTTATCGTCGTCGGTATTTCGTTTCTGATGACCCTTGTGGGCCTCTCGCCGGCGCTTGGCGCCTTTCTTGCGGGCGTGGTTCTGGCAAACTCCGAGTTCCGCCACGAACTGGAGACCGACCTTGAACCGTTCAAAGGGCTTCTGCTCGGTCTGTTTTTCATCACGGTCGGCGCAGGCATCAACTTCACACTGCTCTTCGGCAATATGCCGGCCATTATTTCTATGGCATTGCTGGTTATCATCGTAAAAGGCCTGATCCTCTTTGTCCTCGGCCGCGCCTTCGGTCTGCGGGGCCGTGACCAGTGGCTTTTTGCTCTGGGCCTTGCACAGGCTGGCGAGTTCGGCTTTGTGCTGGTCTCATTCTCGGTGCAGCAAAACGTCATCCCTATTGATGTCGCTGAAACGCTTCTGCTTGTGATCGCCCTGTCCATGTTGATCACACCGCTGCTGTTTATCCTCTACGATGTTCTGTCCCGCAGAATGGAAGAGAGCACTGTCGATCACCCTGATGATGAAATTGATGAGGCGGGCCCTGTGATCATCGCCGGTATCGGCAGATTTGGTCAGATCGTGAACCGCCTCGTGCAGGCCAGTGGCTTCAATACCGTCGTGCTGGATCACGACATGGAAACGATTGCCGTGATGCGCCGCTTTGGGTTCAAGGGCTTTCTCGGGGACCCGACGCGGCCCGATATCCTGCGCGCCGCCGGTATTGCAGAGGCACGCGTCCTGGTGGTTGCGCTTGATGATCCCGAAGCAGCAATCAAACTGGTCACTTACGCGCGCAGAAACTATCCCGATCTGCACATCGTTGCGCGGGCGCGCGACCGCACGCATGTATACCGGCTTTATCAGGCCGGGGCCGATGACATCGTCCGCGAACTGTTCGACAGCTCGCTGCGCGCGGGGCGCTATGTGCTCGAGAACATGGGGCTGAGTGACTACGAGGCGAGTGAGGCGGAAAAGATTTTCTATCACCACGACCGGCATTCGGTGCGCCAGCTGGCCGAACTCTGGCAACCGGGCGTACCGGCCAGTAAGAACCAGGCCTATATCGACAAGGCGCGGGAACTGCAGAAGGAGCTGGAAACGGCCTTCCTCACCCGTGAAAGCGAAGAGAAAAAGATCGCCGCATCCGCAGGCAGCTCCTAGGCGTCAGAGACACCCGCCTCTGCAAAGGTGGCCATACCGCTGAGGCAGGCCACAGACGCCCTGAGCACGCCCAACGACAAGGCACCGCCCGACGCTTCACCAAGGCGAAGTCCCAGCGACAGAAGAGGTTCTTTTCCAAGCGCTTCGAGAATATCACTGTGGGCGCCTTCGGCACTCAAATGGCCTGCAACGCAGTGATCCAGCGCGCCTGGCTCGGATTTTTCCAGCGCCAGAGCCGCAGCTGTGCAGATGAATCCGTCCAGCATAACAGGAATGCGCAGCGCGCGGGCGCGCGCGATGGCACCGGCCATAGCGGCCAGTTCCCGCCCCCCGACCCGCCGCAGTGCGTCAAGGCCATCCGTGGCATCCGCATGCAGTGCAACTGCTTCGGCAACGACCTGCGTTTTCAGCGCCAGGCCTGCGTCATCCACACCTGTGCCGCGCCCGGTCCACCCGGACGCATCCCCGCCCAGCAACAGCGCGGCGACAGCAGCAGCCGACGTGGTATTACCGATTCCCATTTCCCCGACGACCAGAACATCCGCGTCTGTATTCACCGCGTCCCAGCCCGCGCGTAACGCTTCGGTCAGTTCTGTTTCACTCATCGCCGGGGCCGCTGTGAAATCCGCTGTGGGCGTATCAAGTGACAGTGCAATCACATCAAGGCGGGCTCCAAAAGTCCGTGCCAGCTGATTGATGGCCGCCCCGCCATGCTCGAAATTCAGCACCATCTGCGCAGTCACCTCTGCCGGGAAGGCCGAAACGCCCCGCGCTGCCACACCGTGATTACCCGCAAAAACAATGATCTGCGGCGTCTCGACCGTTGGGCGATCGGTCCCACGCCAGCCCGCATACCAGATCGCCAGATCCTCAAGCCGCCCCAGCGCACCAGGTGGCTTGGTCAGCTGACCATTCCGCGCAGTGGCCGCCCCGACCGCGCTGACATCAGCTGCGGGCTGTGCTGCAAGAAGCGCACGAAAACCGTCCAGATCTGAAAAAGCTGTGGTCATGCGGGATCCTCCGGGTTGCATGGGTTCTCCCCCCTCTTTAACCATTGCGGAACCCCCAGCAAGGCGGGATGAGGCCCCAGAGGGATGAAAACCGACACATACCCCCCCGTTCTGACAGAGCTGGTTCTGGCGTTTACGCTGCTGAGCCGCATTCCGACCCCGCATCTGCCGGACCATGCGTTTGAAAACAGTGCACGCGCCGTATGGGCCTATCCCCTGGTGGGTCTGGTTGCCGGCGCTGTTGCAACCGGTACGGCGTATATTCTGTTGTCGCTTGGCCTGCCTGCTCTGCTGGCCGGTGGGCTCGGCCTCGCCCTCCTGACCATGATAACAGGGGCCCTGCACGAGGACGGGCTGGCGGATGTTGCGGATGGCTTCTGGGGCGGGCATGACCCGGAGCGCCGCCTGCAGATCATGAAAGACAGCCAGATCGGCTCTTATGGCACGCTGGCGCTGGTGTTTGTCACCGGATTGCGCTGGCTCGCATGGGCAACGCTTCTGGCAGTGGCGCCTGCAGCACTTGTGGCTGCCGCCGTCCTGTCACGCGCGACGATGCCGCTGCTGATGGTGGCACTGCCCCATGCCCGCGCCAGCGGATTGTCGCATGCTGTAGGTCGCCCTGATGCCCGGCGCGCGATGACAGGCACCGCAATCGCTCTGATACTGTCTGCTTTGCTGATTGGGGTATACGCGATGGGCGCGGCAATTGCCGTGGGCGTGGCAGCGATCGGTACAGCAGTGCTGGCACGTCGCAGAATTGCAGGGCAGACAGGCGACGTTCTGGGCGCCTGCCAGCAACTCGCCGAACTGTCAGCGCTCTGCCTGCTTGCGACATTGATCGCATAAAAAGACCGCCCCGGGCGTACCGGAACGGTCCTGTCTGATCCGGCTGTCAGGCTCAGGCCGCGACGCGGCTTTCCAGCACGTCACCAACCTGTTTTGCCGCTGCGAGGTCATCGCCGCCGCTGACCGCTGCCACTTCACGCGTCAGTCGCTCCAGCGCCGCTTCATAAAGCTGACGTTCGGAATAGCTCTGCTCGCGCTGATCGTCTGTGCGGTGCAGGTCGCGAACCACCTCTGCGATGGCAATCAGATCACCGGAATTGATCTTCTGCTCGTATTCCTGCGCCCGGCGGGACCACATTGCCCGCTTGACCTTGGCCTTACCCTTGAGCGTCTTCATCGCATGGGTAATGACATCAGGAGAGCTCAGCGCGCGCATCCCGATTTCCGTTGCCTTGTGCGTCGGCACCCGCAGCGTCATCTTGTCCTTTTCAAAGGAAATAACGAAAAGCTCCAGGGTGATGCCGGCAACTTCCTGCTCTTCGATAGACAGAATCTGACCCACGCCGTGGGCCGGATAGACGACGAATTCATTCGGGCGGAAATCAAGTTTCTTCGATTTTGACATTCAGTGTTCCTCATCAAACAGACGCCCGTCAGGCAATTCGTTACAGTCAAAAACACACCAGGCAGGGGAGCAGTGCCCTTGCATGACGATGAGACAAGACAGATTTTCAGTTGTCCGCTGTCTGGTGAGAGCGCGGAATGACGGCGTCCGTTATTTGGTTTGTATCAATTGTATAACACAGAATCGGCGCAAACAAAAGCTGCCGCTGCGTAACGCACCGGAAACCCGTCTGTTACCCGCCACTTAGCGGTTGGGCGGCCCTCAAACGACCTTACGAATCGAAGCGGCTGGCCTGCTCAGCCGCCTTCGCCCGGTGCTTCCGAGAAATACTTCTCAAGCTTACCCGGCTCGCCGTCGCGCTCTTCCGCCTCTGGCAGCGGGTCTTTCTTGGTGATGATCACCGGCCAGAGCTCGGAATACTTTCTGTTAAACTCTACCCACTTCTCCATGTCCGGCTCTGTATCCGGGCGGATCGCGTCCGCGGGACATTCAGGCTCGCAGACACCACAATCGATACACTCGTCGGGGTGAATGACCAGCATGTTTTCGCCTTCGTAAAAGCAGTCCACGGGGCAGACTTCGACACAGTCGGTATATTTGCAGGCGATGCAGCTGTCGTTGACGATATAGGTCATGTGGTGCGGTTCCGGATCAGATATGCAGGTTAGCTAAATCAGCAGCCAGGATCATTCAAGAGACCGGGACCGGGAAAGATCAAGAATGCGGCGATCGCGCTTGGTCGGACGACCTTTTCCCTCGTAAGCCGGGTTATCCGGGGCACTTTTCCGTGAACGGGGCTCTGGAGGGGACATATCGGTATAAAGCGCCTGCGCTTCGGGCGCCGGTCCGCGCCGGACACCCAGCCCCTCGATCCGGATCACCCGGATCGCATCCCCCTGTGCAAATGTCAGAACATCGCCCGGGCTGACCATCGTACTGCGTTTCTCGACGCGGGAACCATTCACCCGCACATCACCGGCGGCCACGCGGGTCGCGGCAACCGAGCGGGTTTTGAAAAAGCGCCCGTGCCAGAGCCATTTGTCGAGTCGCAGCTTTTCAGCCACTCACTTATTGTCCTTCAGCCCCATCAGCGCTGCGGCAAAAGGATTGTCAGGGTCAATTTTCTTTTCCTGCTTCGGCGGTCGGGCCGAAAACTTCTGCGCGCGCTGTCCCTTGCCGGCATCCTGCGGACCACCGCGCCGGCCCTTGCCTTTTGGCTTGCCTTTGCCGGGGGCCCGGTCTCCACCGCGACGCTGGTTCTGTTGCCCGCCGCGGTTCTGGCGCCCCCAGGTAAAGGTATAAAACACTTCTTTTTCAGCGGGTTCTGACGCGTCTTTTGTGTTTTCAGCGGCCGCATCCGGATCGGCGACATCCTCTGCCGGCGCTTCGGTATCAGGGACCGGCGTTTCAGCAACAGCCGCGTCTGCAGGCGGTTTCTCCGCCGCCTGCGCTTCGCCGCCTGCATCTTCGCCGGTTGCATCTTCGCCGGTCTCATTCGCAGCTTCAGGTGCCGTTTGCGCGTCCGGCGCAGCCGGCGCTTCCGGTTTTACGCGATCGCGCTCGCCTTTTTCTGCCTTGTACCCAAGCCCCTGCATCAGATCCGCGAACTGCTCGAGCGTCATGCCGGTAATCGACAGCATGTCTGCGGATGCTTCAAAGCCTGAACGGGTGTTTTCCGAGCGCAGCATATCCGCCAGCCGTTCCAGCATATCAATGCGGATCGCGCGTTCACCAGCGATGCGGTATCCCGACATCGTGTCTGCGCCTGCAGGTGCAGTCGGGTCAGACGGTATCGTCACCAGGCCCGGCGGCGGCGCTTCGGGAAACTCTTCCAGGCCCCGGGTGAGCGACCAGAGCACCAGACGCAGACGCGTCGGCGCAGGTTTCAGCAGCAGCGGCAGGAAGATCGTGAACTGCCCAAACCGGATCCCGTGCTTGCGCAGCGCGCCCCGAGCATCCTGATCCAGCGCTTTGACCTCGTCGGCCACCTCTGAACGGGGCAGCACACCCAGTGCTTCGACCATGCGGAACGCAAAACCGCGGGCAAGGCCGGTCAGTGTCTCATCCCGGCTGAGGTTCATCAGCGGCTCAAAAAGAGCGGCGACCTTGCGATCTATGAAATGCTGCAGCCGGCGCTGAACTTTCTGCGCGACTTCCGGGCCTGCCACGTCGTCCACAAAAACCTCGACCTGCGGGCGCAACGGGTCCGGACCGGCGACAAGTTTGCCAACGGCATCCGTCCCCCACATCAGACCACCCTGCTCGGTGAAATCGATCTCAGTGTCCGGCGCATTGTAAAACCGGTCAGCGCGCAGATGAAACTGCGGTGCCAGCGCCTGAAGCGCCACCGTCTTGATGGTTTTCGCCTCAGCGCCGCCGGCGCCCTTGTCCTGGCTGAACCGGAATCCTTCCAGCCGCCCTACAAATTCACCTTCGACGGTCACTTCGCCGGTATTCGATACTTCTGCCACCATGGCTTCCTTCTGGCCGAGCCGGCGCAATAGCACGGATGTGCGCCGGTCTACGAATCTCTGGGTCAGACGCTCGTGCAGCGCATCTGACAATCGGTCTTCTACAGAACGTGTCTCATTACGCCAATGGCTTTCGTCACCTGTCCATCCCCTGCGTTGCGCAACGTAAGTCCATGTGCGGATAAACGCGAGCCGTTTGGACAGCGCATCAATATCCCCGTCGGTGCGGTCAATCCGCCGGATCTGCCGCGCCAGCCAGTCCTGGGGCACCTGCCCGTCCTCATGCAGGTAACAGAAAATCTGCTCCAGCAGTGCGGCATGTTCTGCGTGGCTGATCCCGCGAAAATCGGGAATGCGGCACACGTCCCACAACAGGCGCACCGATGGCCCATCGGTGCAGCGTGCGAAAACTTCCGCCACCTGACCAAGAGCGCGAAGAGCACCCAGATCATCAGATTCCCGCGCCCGGACAAGTATTTCGTCCTGAGGCGGCGCCTCCAGTGAGGCGATCAACCGGTCAATACTGCCGAACTGCAGCGCATGATTGCGCCAGTTGAGCTTTTTCAGCGGCGTGAAACGGTGGTCAGTGATCGCGCGGGCCACGTCGTCGTCCAGCGGGCGCGCCTCTCCCGTTACCCCGAATGTGCCGTTCTTCATGCCCCGGCCGGCGCGCCCCGCGATTTGCGCCAGCTCGTTGGGGGCCAGAACGCGCATGCGGCGACCATCAAATTTGCTGAGCGCAGAAAACGCCACGTGATCCACATCGAGGTTCAGCCCCATACCGATAGCATCTGTCGCCACCAGATAGTCAACCTCGCCGTTTTGGTACATTTCGACCTGCGCATTGCGCGTGCGTGGGCTGAGGGCGCCCATAACCACCGCCGCACCGCCCTTCTGACGCCGGATCAGTTCGGCAATAGCATATACATTTTCAACAGAAAATCCGACTATTGCACTGCGCGGACGCATTCTGCTTATCTTTTTCTGACCAATATAGGTCAGATCCGACATCCGTTCGCGCTGTACGAACTGAACGCCCGGGACAAGCTCGCGGATCGGGCCGCGCATGGTGTCCGCGCCCAGAAAAACCGTCTCGTGCAGACCGCGCGCCCGCAACAGGCGGTCTGTAAAAACGTGTCCCCGTTCAGGGTCGGCGCACAGCTGTATCTCATCCACCGCCAGAAAATCACAGCCCATGCCATCCGGCATCGCCTCGACCGTACAGACCCAGTATTGAGTGCGCGGCGGCACAATGCGCTCCTCTCCCGTGACAAGGGCCACAACAGACGGACCACGCAGTGCAACGATACGATCATATACCTCGCGGGCGAGCAGGCGCAGCGGCAAACCAATGACACCTGTCCTGTGCCCCAGCATCCGCTCGATTGCATAGGTGGTTTTACCTGTATTGGTCGGGCCCAGGACGGCCACGACCCGCTCTTCACCTGCCACGGCAGTTTCCTCAGTCAGGGATGATCAGAGCGTGAAGCCGATGCCTTCGCGTCTGAGCTGTTCCAGTGCCGTTGTGGCGTTCTCATGGTGGGGATGCAAGTCCAGCACCTGCGCAAATGCCTTTGCTGCACGCTCATAGTCGCCAAACTCACGGAACATCACTCCGAGGCCGAAAATGGCGTTGTAGTTGTTCGGATTCAGGGCGAGTGCGCGCTGCAGGTCCTCCAGCGCCGGTCCGTAGAGATCCGCCTCGAAATAGGCCGTCGCCCGTGCATGCCAACCTTCTGCAAAGTCTGGTGCGTGATCGGTGAGGGCGGTAAAGTGCTCAATGGCCACGCGCACATTGTCTGACTGCATTGCTTCGCGCCCGCGGCTGAGGAGCAGATCCATCGCCGGCGACCCGGAACGATCCCAGATCAGACCAAGCTCGCGGTCCAGACGTGCCGCATCCGATTCGGAGGCCTGAGCCAGTTCTGCGAGCAGTTCTGCTTCGCGGTCCTGAGCCAGCAGCGGCACAGAAAACACAATAAAAACAAAAAATGCCGCAACGGCAGATTTGAGGTTGAGAAGAATGGTGCGCATAACACTGTTGAATGTAACAGGCGCGGCCGGCAAATCCAGACCCCGGCGTGCGCCACAGGGCAAAAGGGCCTCACAAATGAGCGATATCGTAGACCAAGCCGTTGCAGCACTGAACGAAAAGATGAGCGGCGCCGATTTCGGCGGCACCGCCAAGTTCGATATCACCGGCGAAGGGGCCGTGATGATCGATGCATCCGGCGCCCGCGCCGCTGACGAACCTGCCGATGTCACACTGAGTGCTGACGCAGATACCTTCCGCTCGATCCTCGAGGGTGACACCAACCCGACCTCTGCTTTTATGTCCGGCAAACTCAAGGTCGACGGTGACATGGGCATGGCAATGCAACTGGCGTCGGCACTGGCCTGATGGAACTCAGCGCCGCCCCGTTTTTTACGGACATCAGTCATGGTCCTGCTGATGGGGTGGCACACTGGGTATCCGCGGGCGACGGACGACGGATACGGGTGGGGCACTGGCCGTTGTCCAGTGCCCGTGGCACTGTCCTGATATTCCCCGGGCGCACTGAATTCATCGAAAAGTATGGCCAGGTGGCCAGCGCTTTCGCTGACCGTGGCCTCGCCTCTGCCGCGATCGACTGGCGCGGCCAGGGCCTGTCAGACAGGTTGCTGGACGATCCGCTGATCGGGCATGTCGAAAGCTTTACAGACTACCAGAAAGACGTGGCTGCACTGATACGTGTTGTCCGCCAGCTGGGCCTGCCCCGTCCACTCTATCTGCTTGCGCACTCCATGGGTGGTGCCATCGGGCTGCGTGCAGCAATGGAAGGGCTCGGTGTGCGCGCCGTCACGTTCTCCGGTCCTATGTGGGGCATCTACATGAAGCCACACATCCGGCCTTTTGCGAAAGCTCTGGGCCATGTCATGCCGGCCATCGGCCAGGGGCACCGCCTGCCGCCGGGCACAAAGACTGAGCACCACGTTCTTGTGGACGGCTTTGACAACAACCTGCTGACCCGCGATCCGGATCAGTTTGAGATCATGCGCCAGCAGCTGGTGGCGCATCCTGAACTGGCACTGGGTGGTCCCAGTTATGTCTGGCTGCGCGAGGCCCTGCACGAAACCAGCCACCTCGCGGGCAGACCCTCGCCGGGAATCCCCTGTCTGACGTTCGTGGGCAGTAACGAACGCATTGTTGATGTTCCCGCGATCCACAACCGGATGGCCGCCTGGCCACGCGGCGAAACTGAAACCGTCGATCCGGGCGAGCATGAGGTACTGATGGAAAGCGCCGAGGTCACCGGCCCTCTGTTTGACCGCATTGCGGCGCATTTCAGTACAGGCGCCGGCCCCTGAGGTCTGGGAAATTCCGTTCCGGTTGCTAGGTTAGCCTGTATGGCGCGGGAACCGGTTCTCACTTTTACTGACAAGGGCATCTACTGTGCTGCCGGGAACTTTTATATCGATCCCTGGCGGCCCGTAGACCGTGCGCTGATAACCCATGGTCACGCTGACCACGCGCGCCCGGGTCACGGAAGCTATCTCGCAACCCACGCCGCCCTGCCCGTCATGCGGCACAGGCTCGGCAGCATAAGCGCCCAGGGAACAGCCTTTGGCGAACAGATCATCATCAATGACGCCAGGGTTTCCTTTCATCCCGCGGGCCACGTGCCCGGGTCCGCGCAGATACGTGTCGAGGCTGGCGGAGAGGTATGGGTCGCCTCGGGCGACTACAAAACCGAAGCAGATGGCCTGTCCGAGGCTTTCGAACCCGTGCGCTGTCAGCATTTTATCACCGAATCCACTTTTGGCCTGCCGGTGTTTAACTGGCAGCCACAAAAGAACGTGGCACAACAGATCAACGACTGGTGGGCCGGCTGCGCCCGGGCCGGCAAGACCGCTTTTCTGGGGGCCTATGCGCTTGGCAAGGCACAGCGCCTGCTGACCCTGCTCGACGCCGGTATTGGTCCCATTCTGACCCACGGCGCGGTCGAAGCAACCAACCGGGTCCTGCGCGAACAGGGCATAGTGCTGCCTGAAACAGTTCAGGCAACCGCCGACATCAGGCCAAAAGACCATCCCGGGGCAATAGTGCTCGCTCCACCTTCGGCGCTTGGCAGTGCCTGGGCGCGCCGCTTCGGGCCACAGGAAAGCGCTTTTGCCAGCGGCTGGATGCAGTTGCGCGGTGTACGCCGCCGGCGAGCAGGAGACCGTGGTTTTGTCATTTCAGACCACGCAGACTGGACGGGACTGCTCGGCGCGATCCGGGAGACCGGCGCGGAAAATATCTATGTAACCCATGGCTATACCGAGATTTTCAGCCGATACCTGAACGAAAACGGCTGGAACGCGCAGATCGTGCCAACGGAATTTGGTGACGATGCTGCGGACCCGGAGGACGAGGCATGAAGCGCTTTGCAGACCTCTTCAGTGCCATCGATCAGAGCACAAAGACAACGGTCAAGGTCGATGCGCTGGCGCGCTATTTTGCCGAAGCCCCGGAACAGGATCGTCTGTGGACGATTGCCCTGTTTTCAGGCCGGCGCCCCAGGCGTGCCGTCACCACCACACGGCTGCGAGAATGGGGGGCGGAAATGGCAGGCATCCCCCTCTGGCTCTTTGAGGAATGCTATCCGATTGTGGGCGACCTTGCCGAAACCATCGCGCTTGTTCTGCCCCCTGCCGAAACACGCGACGACCGGCCACTTGCGGCGTGGATCACCGATCTGCGGGCCCTGTCCGATGCCGATGAGGACGCGCGCCGTACTTTTGTCGAAGAGGCCTGGACCACACTGGGCGGCACAGAACGCTTTCTTTTCAACAAGCTGATCACCGGTGGATTTCGGATGGGCGTCAGTCAGAAGCTTATGACCCGCGCCCTCGCGCGTGCTACCGGCCGGTCAGAGGCCGAACTTGCGCACCGGCTGATGGGAAACTGGCAGCCCGACACAACATCCTGGGACGCTCTCATTGAAGCGGACGACCCCGGCGCAGATGCTTCACGGCCCTATCCCTTTTATCTCGCCTATGCGCTCGAAGGCACGCCGGAGGATCTGGGCGCGACCGATGACTGGCGCGCCGAATGGAAATGGGACGGGATCCGTGGCCAGCTCATCCTGCGTGACGGGCAGTATTTTGTCTGGTCGCGCGGCGAAGAACTGATGACCGACCGCTTTCCCGAACTTGCGCGGGCCTGCGACTACCTCCCCGACGGCACGGTGCTTGATGGCGAGCTGCTGGTCTGGAAAGCAGCCTCTGACAGCCCGGCCAGCTTTAACGCCCTGCAAAAGCGGATCGGACGCAAAACCGTGCCGAAAAAACTGCTGGCGGAGGCCCCGGTGGTCCTGCACGCCTATGACCTTCTTGAGTGGGGGGGCCAGGACCTGCGCGAGACACCTTTTGCCACGCGCCGCGCGCTGCTGGAAAACGCCTGCAGTGACCTGCCCCCCGAGGCCCCGGTGCGCCTGTCACCGCAACTGGATTTCGACAGCTGGGACGTGCTGGCCGATCTGCGCGCCGACGCCCGCGCGGAACAGGCCGAAGGCCTGATGCTCAAACGCGCGGACAGTCCCTATCTCGCGGGCCGGAAAAAAGGCGACTGGTGGAAATGGAAACTGGACCCGCTGACCATCGACGCGGTGATGATCTATGCACAGTCAGGGCATGGCAGGCGCGCCAATCTGTTCACGGATTTCACCTTTGCGGTGCGCAGCGGCAACGATCTGGTGCCCTTCACCAAGGCATACTCTGGCCTGACAGACGCCGAATTCCGCGAAATTACCGCGTGGGTGCGTAAAAACACCTTGCAACGCTTTGGTCCCGTGCGTCAGGTGACACCGCACCACGTGTTTGAAATTGCGTTTGAGGGCATCCAGGAAAGCCCGCGCCACAAATCAGGCGTGGCGCTGCGGTTCCCGCGCATGTCGCGATGGCGCAAGGACAAACCGCTGCAGGAAGCGAACACTCTGGACGATCTGAAGGACATGCTGCGTATCTATGGCTGAACCCCGGAAACCCATGGCTGGTATGCCGCCCGCCGCCCGCGCACCACGCAAAACGGCACCCCCGGGTGCCTGCGACACCCATGTGCACATTGTCACCGCCTCCGGCGAGTACCCCCTTTGGGACGGGCGCGTGGAGGATCCGGTGCATGGCATCACTTTTGACGAATGGCTGGGTATCTACCGCACGCACCTCGACACCCTTGGGTTCACGCGCGGCGTGATCGTTCATTCGATCCTGCACGGCACAGAAAACGACGTCACCTTCGAGGCTGTGCGTCGCATGGGCCCCGGATTTCGCGGCGTGGGCCTGCTGCCGGACGGGGCGACACAGGCGCAGATGGACGATTTTGCCGACCGGAATATGTCGGCTGTGCGTCTCAACTATGTGCACGGTGGTGTGCTGACGTGGGATGGCGCGCGCAGAATGGCACCCGCGCTGGCGGACAGAGGGTTGCATATCCAGATGCTGGCCCACGCCGACCGTCATCTTGCCGAAATCGCGGATGATGTCAGACAACTGCCGACGGACGTGGTTTTTGACCACATCGGCTGGCCGGCGGACGGGCTGACCGTTGCCTCCGAGGGTTTTCAGGCGCTCTGTGCGCTGCTTGCCGACGGGCAGGTCTGGGTGAAACTGTCGGCTGTCTACCGCATGTGCGATGCGCCCTACGCGGCGACTGACGCGCTGGTCGCAGCGTTGATTGCCGCCAACCCGGAACGTTGCCTCTGGGGCTCTGACTGGCCGCACCTGATGCTGGCCGGTGCCGGCATGCCCGAAGGGGCAGACCTGCTCGACGCCTTTGACCGGGTGGTGCCGGACGATGCCACACGCCAGCGCATTCTGGTGGAAAACCCCGCACGGCTTTTCGGTTTTGACACCTGATCCTGGCCTGGCTGCTTGCCCCGCGCGGAGCAGCACCTTACCTAAGACGAAACACTGATGAGGACCGCCCATGTTTCACCTGCCCTTCCCTGTCCGCGACGCAAATGCATCCGGCGCTGCCGCTCCGCTGGGCGACCTGCCCGAATGGAACCTCGACGACCTTTATGCCGGCGAGGACGCACCGGAGCTGAAGCGGGACCTGGACTGGCTGGAGCAGGCCTGCAGCAGTTTTGCAGCGGATTACGAGGGTAAGCTCGCTGATCTGGACGCTCCCGGATTTCTGGACTGTGTGCTGCGACAGGAAAAGATCAACCAGGTCGCCGGACGGATCATGTCCTACGCCGGCCTGCGGTACTATCAGCTGACCACCGATGCCGGACGCGCCAAATTCATGTCCGACCATCAGGAAAAGATCACCAATTTCACCACGCCGCTGGTATTTTTCACGCTCGAGATCAACCGCCTCGACGATGACCATCTGGACGGGCTCTATGCGCAGAATGCGGACCTGGCCCGCTACAAACCGGTGTTTGACCGCATCCGCGCGATGAAACCGTATCAGCTCAGTGACGAAATGGAGAAATTCCTGCACGATCTCGGTGTCGTCGGGGATGCCTGGGAAAGGCTTTTTGACGAAACCATCGCCGGGCTGGAATTCGAGGTGGACGGCGAGCCCCTGAATATCGAAGGCACGCTTAACCTGCTGACGGACACGGACCGCGCAAAGCGCGAAGCCGCAGCACGCGAACTGGCGGATGTTTTCGGCAGCAATATCAAAACCTTTGCCCGCGTGCACAACACGCAGGCCAAAGAGAAAGAGATCATGGACCGCTGGCGCGGCATGGAGACGCCCCAGACCGGGCGCCACCTGAGCAACCAGGTCGAACCCGAAGTGGTCGAGGCACTGCGCAACGCGGTTGTCAGCGCCTACCCCAGGCTCGGTCACCGCTATTATGAGCTCAAACGCAAATGGCTCGGGCTCGATGTGATGCAGGTCTGGGACCGCAACGCGCCGCTGCCGATGGAAGACAACGCGATTGTCGGCTGGGATCAGGCCGAAAAGACCGTGATGGATGCCTATAACGCTTTTGACCCGCGTATGGGCGAAATCGCCGCGCCGTTTTTCTCAGACGGCTGGATCGACGCAGGCGTGAAGCCGGGCAAGGCACCGGGTGCTTTCGCGCATCCGACAGTGACGGACGTGCATCCCTATGTGATGCTGAACTACCTCGGCAAACCGCGCGATGTGATGACACTGGCGCACGAACTGGGCCACGGTGTGCACCAGGTTCTGGCCGCAGAACAGGGCGAAATGCTCTCTTCCACGCCCCTGACCCTCGCGGAAACAGCAAGCGTCTTTGGCGAAATGCTGACCTTCCGCAAAATGCTGGATGGTGCGGAGAGCGATGCGCAGCGCAAAGTGATGCTGGCGGGCAAGGTCGAGGATATGATCAATACCGTGGTCCGGCAGATCGCATTCTACGACTTTGAGTGCAAACTGCACGAGGCGCGGCGCGGTGGCGAACTGACACCCGATGACATCAACGCGCTGTGGATGAGCGTTCAGGCCGAAAGCCTCGGCCCGGCATTTGAATTCATGGACGGCTATGAGACCTTCTGGGCCTATATCCCGCACTTCGTGCACTCGCCGTTTTACGTCTACGCCTATGCGTTTGGCGATGGTCTCGTGAACGCGCTCTATGCGGTCTATGCCGAGGGCGATGACGGCTTTGAAGACAAATACTTCGAGATGCTCAAAGCGGGAGGGTCAAAGCACCACAAGGAACTGCTGGCACCCTTCGGGCTTGATGCCTCAGACCCCGCGTTCTGGGACAAGGGTCTGAGCATGATCTCGGGCTTTATCGACGAGCTGGAAGCGATGGAGGGCTAACGCCCCGCCTTCGCGGCCGCAAACGTCATATCCATCATTGCCTGCGTGCCCTTTGAGAATTCAAGCGGGCACGCATAGGGCGCGCCGGTCTGTACGGACCGGCAAAAAGCCTCGACCTGCAGCACGTACTGATTGACGCCTGGGAACCGCTCGATACGGCGCGCCTGCCCGCCTGTTTCCACAGATATCTCCGCCTGATCGAACACGCCGGCATTGAACGGGCATGTGACCCGCAGAACGCCCTTGTCCCCGTGAAATACGACTTCCTGGCGGTTAAAGAGCCGCATCGAGACCAGCGCAGAATAGGTAAACGACGGAAACCGCGCGGCCATCTGCACGAAGGTGTCAACGCCGTTTTCGTAGTCAATATGCGCAAAGGGCACCTCTTCCGGCTCCTCGCCCATCACAAAACGCGCAGCACCAAACGTATAAACACCGATATCCGGCAGTCCGCCGCCGCCTGCCGCTGCCTGGTTGCGGATATTTCCGGTATCCGCGTTATAATATGAAAAGACCGCATCAACGTGCCGGACTGCGCCAATAGCACCCTCAGCCACAAGCTCTTTCGCGCGCACAAACTGGGGGTGATGCACGATCATAAAGGCCTCGGCGGCAAGCAGACCGCTCTTGTCGCGTGCCTCAGTCAGCTCATCGAACTGATCCGCCTGCAAGGTCATCGGCTTTTCGCAAAGCACATGTTTTCCGGCGTCAAGCGCCCTGAGCGACCATTCCACGTGCAGATGGTTGGGAAGCGGAATATAGACCGCGTCGATGCCCGGATCTGCCAGCACCGCATCATAGCTGTCATGTACGGTCAGCCCGGGGGCAAACTCCGAAAACGGTGCGGCCTTTGCAGGATCAGACGTGCCAAGGGCGGCCAGATGCGCGCCGCGCGCTGCGTGGATCGCCGGCCCCATATGATTTGCGGCAAAGTTGGCCGCGCCCAGAATGCCCCAGTTAACGGTTTCCATGTGTGATCTCCCGGAGTGTTTGCGCTCACACTAACGGGTCGCACGGGCCTGTGCGAACGGAAAACCGCAGCGACGTCTGATCTTATCTGAGCTGGCTGTCTTTGGAGCCACGACGGTTGATACCGCCCCGGACTTTATACCTGCTGTCCTTTTCCTGCATACAGTCGATGCAGAGTTTGACACCCGGCAATGCCGCACGGCGGGCCTCGGGGATTGGCTCATCGCATTCGGCACAATGGGTGAGGCTTTCGCCGACAGGCACGCGGCGCGCCTTCATCCGCGCCAGCTCATCGCTTACGGACGCCTCGATCTGTTCGTTTACGGCGCCATCACGCGCCCAGCCACCAGCCATAATGCCCCCGGCAAAGAAAAACCTGCCTGCAAGGATGCAGGCAGGTGTCATATTTCGTCAAGTCCGGCCGGTCAGGCGGTCGACAGCATACCCTTTTCGCGCGCGAGATCCCGCATTTTCTTCTGCAGTTTCTCAAATGCACGCACCTCGATCTGACGGATGCGTTCACGGCTTACATTATATTCGGCGCTGAGGTCTTCGAGTGTGATGGTCTCGTCTGACAGACGCCGCTGGGTCAGAATGTCCTTTTCGCGGTCATTCAGCACGCCCATGGCCTCGGCCAGCAGTTCACGCCGCGCGATCAGCTCATCTTTTTCCTCATAGTCCGTGGCCTGATCTGCGTCCTCGTCTTCCAGCCAGTCCTGCCATTGCATGGCACCCTCGCCTTCGGTTCCGACGGTCGCGTTCAGCGATGCGTCCCCACCGGACATCCGGCGGTTCATCGAAATCACTTCGGCTTCGGTCACGCCCAGATCGGTCGCGATGCGTTTGACGTTGTCGGGGTGCAGATCACCCTCTTCCAGCGCGCCGATCTTACTCTTGGCCTTGCGCAGGTTGAAAAACAGTTTCTTCTGGCCCGAGGTTGTGCCCAGCTTTACCAGACTCCACGAACGCAGGATGTATTCCTGGATCGACGCACGGATCCACCACATCGCATAGGTCGCAAGGCGGAAACCCTTTTCAGGATCGAACCGTTTCACGGCCTGCATGAGCCCCACATTGGCTTCAGAAATCACCTCGGCCTGCGGCAGACCATAGCCGCGGTATCCCATCGCAATTTTGGCCGCCAGACGCAGGTGCGACGTGACCATGCGGTGTGCCGCTTCGGTATCCTGCTCCTCGACCCAGCGCTTGGCCAGCATGTATTCCTCCTCAGGCTCCAGCAGAGGGAACTTGCGGATTTCCTGCATATAGCGGTTGAGACCGCCTTCGGGTGTCGGTGCGGGCAGATTTGCGTAATTTGCCATGGGAGCCTCCCAATGTTTACCAGCTTAACATCTATATGGTGTCTGAACCGATCAGTTCAAGAAGAGATGCGAACAAAATGTTAACGGGAACACTATGTGCATCCGGTTAAGAAAACACTGACACAGAGCGCACCTGTTAACACCTCACGTGGCCGTGCGTTCACGCAGGTTTGCGCTTTATTTCAGGGGCAGACGTGCAGTTTCGATCAGATCAGCCATGTCTGGCGGTGTGTCAGCCTCAAACCGGACGTTTTCACCGCTGACCGGGTGCTCAAAGCCCAGAACCGCAGCATGCAGTGCCTGTCGCGGAAACTGACGGATTGCCTCTGTCGCAGCTTCCGAAAGCGCCTTGGCGGGCAGTTTCCGGCGCCCGCCATAGGTCGGATCACCAACAAGCGCATGACCGGCATGGGCCATGTGAACGCGGATCTGATGGGTGCGCCCGGTTTCCAGCCAGCACTCCATAAGGGCCAGACAAGGCGGCGTGCCAAACCGTTCGACCGTTCTGGCACGGGTCACAGCGTGACGACCGGTATCAAACAGCACTGCCTGGCGCTGGCGGTCGGTTTTGTGCCGCGCCAGACGTGTTGTCAGCTTCAGAATGTTCCCTGGCTCAAAACTGGTTCCCCTTATGCCGCGAAGGCGCGGGTCACTGGCATCCGGCACACCGTATACCAGCGCCCGGTAATAACGCTCCACAGTGTGGGCCTCGAACTGAGCGGCAAGGCTCTGGTGGGCCAGATCCGTTTTGGCAACGACCAGCAGCCCTGACGTATCCTTGTCAATCCTGTGCACGATACCCGGGCGTTTCATGCCCCCCACCCCGGAAAGGTCCGCGCCGCAATGCGCCAGAAGCGCATTGACAAGCGTACCATCCGGCGAACCGGGCGCGGGATGCACGACCATCCCCGCCGGCTTGTTGATCACAATCAGATCGCCGTCCTCATATACGACATCCAGCGGAATATCCTGTGGCAGGATATGGCTCTCCTGCGCCTCCTCGACACTGATCTCAATGGCAGCACCCGCGGTTGCACGGGCCCTGGCGTCCTGAACCACAACGCCGTCCACACGCACAGCGCCCTCTGCCAGCAGCTTTGCCAGCCGCGAACGGGACAGATGCGCCTCCTCTGGCACATCCCGCGCCAGCGCTTTATCAAGACGCGGCGGCGGCATATCGTCGATGGTGAAACGGATCTGACGAAGCGGCATGGAAAATCCTGAGACACAACCGGGCGGGAATACCGCAGAACCTGCGAACCTCCGGTTTCTGAGACGTTTGGTGACGGTGCTGACTGCCACGATGATCGGAGGAGTTCTACTGATCATTGCGCTGATTGTCATCCGCTTCTATGACCACCCGCCACCTTTGCCTGAAACGATCACACTGCCGGACGGCGCGACAGCCCGGGCCTTTACCCGGGGCGACAGCTGGTTTGCGGTCGTGACGACGGATAACCGCATTCTGATTTACGACCGTGTGACAGGCAGCCTGCGCCAGAGCATCGCAATCACTGACTGAAGCTGCAGCCCGGGAACAGTCCGGTCCAAACCGAATCAAATTTTACTAAAGACGGTTTCCTGCCACGTTTCCGCCCCGATTGGGTGGATTTCCGGCGATTCAACCGGTTTTCAGACAGGCAACAGATACGCTGAAGCAAACGGTTTGTCCCGTTCAGGCGCATACTTAACCATGTCTGTTTCAACAGTCACGACAGCCTCGCGCCATTGGTTACCTGCCAGAGACAATGGCTGAAATGGAATGAAATCTGGGCGGCAATGTGGCACAAACATGGCACGGTCGCTGACTTTCCTCGTGTTTGTGAGGGAGCAGCGGCCGGTTTTCCGGGGTGGGGGCGCACTCTGGGAGTAAGTCATGTCTGGTAAAAGGTTCATTGTTGTACCCGCCGCACTCACAGCTGCAGTGTTACTGTCGGCCTGTGCGCAAACCAATTCTTCGGTCATAACGCGGGACGCGCAGCTACAGAACGTCCTCGATCTGACACGGGACGAAGACTGCTGGTTTGACCGCATTGACTATACCTACACCGCCTACCTCCTCGATCGTAAGAACGGCGAAGAGCTGATCGACCGGCTGGTAGAAGCCTGTCCGGGTATTGAGGTAAGCTTTGTTGCTGCAGCTGGCCGGTCCGGCACAACCTTCCCAACACCGGACGATGGTCTTCAGCTGGCCAGCGAAGAGCGCGGCAACGAAAGCGAAGAGCGTGGCCGGCCGGAGCCTGAAAAAACACCTGCAGACACCGGTGGTCCCGAAGGTGGTGCACCTGAGAGCGGTCCATCCGGAGAGACGCCGGGCGATAATGGCCCCGAGAGCCCCGAGGGTGACGGCGGCGAGCCCGGCACCGGAGGGGGCTTTGGCGGCGGTAACGGCGGCGGCTCGTCCGGCGACGATGACGGCAGCGGCGGCGGTAACGGTGGGTCCGGCTCTTCTGGCGGTGGTCAGTCGGGCGGCTTCTCGGGCTGACGACCGGCGTTTGGTAACCAGTATCTTGTTGGGAAAGGTCCGTTGCTCCGGCAGCGGACCTTTTCGTGCGGGCAGCACCAGAGCTGCCGGTCCGAAGAGGGCGATTTACAACAGGGTGCAGTGAGGGGTGGTACCACCTCCCCGGCTTGAACGGGGGACCTCCTGATCCACAATCAGGCGCTCTAACCAACTGAGCTAAGGCGGCACTGCTCCGGATTTATCGCTCGCTCCCAAAGATTGCAAGAGGCTTAAAACTGATATGTCCAGCTCTGCTCGACCAGATCCTGCCCGAAAGAATGTACAGGCACGGCACTCCCGAGCTGCCAGCCGCGGTTGCGATAGAGCGCGCAGGCAGCAACATGACTTTCATGGGTCCAGAGCTGCATCCCCGCATACCCACGCGCCTGCGCAAACTCCATACATACCTCCAGAAGCCGTCGTCCCAGTCCGTGCCCTCGCGCCTCTGGAACGAGCAGGAACAGACGCAGTTTGGCGGTTGTATCGCAGAGCCTGACGCAGAACACTGACCCCAGTCTTTGATCACCATTGCAGGCAATCCAGCCACGTTCGCAAGTCTCGTCATGTCCGGCGATGAATTCATCCAGAATGCCGGCAACCAGAGCGCCAAAGCTGCTGTCGAAACCCTCATCGCGCGCATAATGCACCGCATGCTGTTCAACGAGCCAGTCACGGTCTGCTGGCGAAAAGAGTCTGATACCCGGCTGCATCATGGCAGCAGAAGACAGCAATCTGTCTTGCGTTTCAAGAACCTGCGGGGTAGCGATGCTGCCACGCTGAAAAGGAGTGCACCGATGGGTATCGACACAGAACGCGACATTGAGGCAAACCTCCAGATCGGGCCTACAGACAAGGGCATGGTGCGGATTTACGTCGAAGCGGACGGCGTTGAAATTCCTATGGATTTTGCCCCCGACGACGCCGAGGAGATTGCCGAGGAAATTTCAGCTGCTGCGGCCCGCGCACGGCGCGCGTCCGGCGGACGCAATTAACCGCGCTGGCTTTCCATGTCCGGGTCACGAAGGGCGTGCAGCCGCCGTGCTGCTGTTGTGGCGATTTTGTGGGTCAGCACCTTGCGGCGCGGCGCTTTGAGCCGTGTTTCGGGTCCCATGCGGATCACTTCCGCCCCATAGGCGTCACCGATGATAAGACCGGTTTCCTCTGGCAGCAGATCGGTCGGAAAATTCTCGTCGACCGCCCAGAAGAACCGGTCGCACCATTCGAGGTAGCCTGACCACTTTCTGTCGGAACAAAAATCTGCCCGGGATGACTTGCATTCAACAATCCAGATTTCGCCCGACGGGCCAAGGCCGATGACATCCACACGCAGCCCGCGCGCAGGCACAAGCTCCTCAACACTGACGAAACCATAGCTGGACAAAAGGCGCGCCGTACCACGCGCCAGTAATTGTCCGGGTTGAAAGATTTTCAGATCGTCGTGCACCATCAGGGAAATATGAACATTACGTGAACATCACGCAAGAATATTCTTGTCACCGGTGGTCTGTGGCTATTGCCCCGGGGGCAGATGCTGCCTAAGTACTCTTCAGACGGGTGCTGCTTCTCTCGTGACTGGTTACGTTCCAGTGGCCTTAAGCAAATCCGAGGGAGTTGGCTCTGTCCTGGCCCTGGTCAGGTTACCTGGCGCCCACCTGTATATACAGGTCCTCGGGAACAAAGAACCAAACGGTTACAGCGGGCCCGTCGCTTCCGCCAGACCCGTATACTGGATAACCGGACGCTTCAGCGTCTGTTAAGCGGATGTCTTTTCTGTTCGACGCGCACCGGTATCAGCAGTTCGTCGTGCTGTGGGCGGGCAAAGAGCCGGTCGATCATACGCGCAAGAAATTCAAACATTACCCATCTCCTTTGCAAATAAGATGGCATCTGGACCTGGATTGTCCAGTGCATACCTTTCCAAATTGTGAATTCCGCGACACTTTGCGCAGGTGGCAGGCTTCATTACACCAGAAGTTGCGATAAAAAGGACAGGTTCCCCCTCAGGTGTCGTCACTGGCAGCCGCGGCGGCCGTAATACCCCAGGCAAACTGCACGCCCGAGAAAACGATTCCATTGAGTATCCAGAACACAGCGACAGCCATAAAGGCCATGTCCGAACCCGATACAAGATGCCACAGATTGCCAATGTTGAACCACAGCACGAGGGCAACGAATACACCGGCAGCCGCAAATCCCGTCAGCGCGCTGAAAAGATACAGGCGAACGACACGTGGCATGGCTGTCTCCCGGATACGGTCTGTTTCATAAAGGCAGATAGCGCGTCAGGCTGTACCGTCAAAAGCGTCAGGCTGCGCCTCACGCGCCATGTGATCCAGTACAGCGTTGACAAACCGCGGCTCCCGGCCTTCGGGAAAGAACGCGCGCGCGACATCGACATATTCGGTGATCACCACTCTGGGCGGCGCGGTTTTGCCGCGCAGTTCGGCGCCTGCAGCACGGAACAGGGCACGGAGCGTCGGGTCTATCCGTGCGATCGGCCATTTTGCCACCAGCGCCCGGTCTGTCATCTGGTCTATGGGGGCCTGGTAGTTGACGGCCTGTTCCATTACGTCGGAAAACAGGTCCATGTCGCCGTCCAGCATCTCCTCGCCCTCGTACACCGCACCAAAACGGTGGTCGAGAAACTCGCGCTGGACCGCATCCACGGTCTGTTCAGACTGCTCCATCTGGAACAGAGCCTGAACCGCATAAAGGCGCGCGGCTGATTTCATTTTGCGGCGTTGATTGCCGGATAGATTGCCGTGGGCAGATGTCATGTCGTCCGGGATCCGTCTGTATCACCGGCGACCTGATAGCTTTCGCTGCCGGGTCTGAAACCGATGCCTTTGGTCTGGGCGCCCCACTTACGGCTGAGGGCCACAAGATGCAAGGCCGCCGCAGCAGCACCGCCCCCCTTGTTTTGCCCCTCAGGGTCTGCACGCACTTCTGCCTGCGCGCGGTTCTCAACCGTCAGAATACCATTGCCGATGCACAGGCCCTGCAGTCCGAGCAGCTGAAGAGCACGCGAACTGTCATTGCAGACTGTCTCATAGTGGGTTGTCTCTCCCCGGATGACACATCCCAGCGCAACGTAGCCGTCAAAATTGCTGCGCCGGTCAGAAATGCCAATGGCTGTCGGGACCTCAAGCGCACCGGGCATCTCAACGATTTCCCATGTCCCGCCCGCTGCCTCGATCTCTGCTTTGGCGCCTGCAACGAGGTTATCCGCGATGTCCCTGTAATAGGGGGCCACCACGATAAGCAGTTTCACAGGCTTGTCGAAAGCCGGCAGGTCGGGCGTGTAATGTTGTTCACTCGCAGCCATTGATCAGTCCTCGGAAATCGGGCGCGTGCCCACGATGCTCAGGTTATAGGCCTCAAGGCCTGTGTATCTGGTTTGCGGGCTGTCGGTCAGCAGCACCAGATCCGTCAGCCCCATGGTTGACATGATCTGCGCGCCAACGCCGGTACGTTTGATTGTACGGGGTCCGTCTTCATCATCGTCATCCAGCCGCAGACGGGGGTGCGGTTCACGGAACAGAAGCACAGCACCCCTGCCCTCGTCTGCAATAATCTGCATGGCGCGGGGCAGCTCATCCGAAGGCCCCGGGCCCAGGCCCAGCACATCCTCCAGCGCGTTCAGCGCATGCGTGCGCACCAGCACCGGCTCATCGGTTGTGATATCCCCCTTGGAGAGCATCACATGGTCGGTGCCGGTGATCTTGTCCGCAAAAACCCGCATGTGCCATTCGCCACCATAAGCCGAGGTGACCATCCGGCTGGCCCGCTGCTGCAGCAGATTGTCGTGCTTGAGGCGATAGGCGATCAGGTCGCTGATGGTGCCGATCTTCAGCCCGTGCGCTGCGGCGAATTCCACAAGGTCAGGCAGGCGTGCCATATCACCGTCGGGCTTCATGATCTCGCAGATCACGCCCGACGGATGACACCCGGCGAGCCGGCTGATATCCACGGCAGCCTCGGTATGGCCTGCGCGCATGAGCACACCACCATCGCGTGCCCGGAGCGGAAACACATGGCCAGGTGTAGCGATATCCGCCTGGCCTTTTTCCTCGTCAATGGCTGTTGCGATGGTCAGCGCGCGGTCACCCGCGGAAATCCCGGTGCTGACGCCCTCGCGCGCTTCGATGGAGACTGTAAACGCCGTTTCGTGACGCGAGGAGTTGTTGACCGCCATCATCGGCAGGCCCAGCGTATCGATCCGCGCAGCTTCCATCGGCAGACAGATCAGGCCCCGCCCGTGCAAGGCCATAAAATTCACCGCCGCGGCATCCGCAAACTGCGCCGGAATGACCAGGTCGCCTTCGTTCTCGCGGTCCTCGTGATCAACAAGAATGAACATGCGCCCCTGGCGCGCGTCTTCGATAATGTCCTGGATCGGCGAGATGCTGGCGCGCAGCGTCTGCTCGACGGGTCCCGGGGTTTCAAAACTCATGGATCACCTGGCCTCTGATATCCTGAGCATGGCTTTAGACCAGCCGCCCGCAGTTGACCAGATGCCAGCGCGATCAGACGCTGTGCATTTCCGCAAGGCGCGCAACGTAACGGGCCAGTGTGTCGATCTCCAGATTGACCTGGTCACCGACGGCCACATCACCCCACGTGGTCGCGACTTTGGTATGCGGGATAAAGTTGATCCCGAATTCCTGCCCGTCCACTTCGTTTACGGTCAGCGAGGTACCATTCAGGGCAACCGACCCTTTGGGTGCGATGAATTTTGCAAGCTCAGCGGGCGCATGCAGAACAACACGGGTACTGTCGCCCTCTTCGGTTACAGAGACGACCTCTGCGACCCCGTCCACATGACCGGACACGATATGTCCGCCAAGCTCGTCGCCCACACGCAGGGCCCGTTCCAGGTTCACCCGTTTGCCAGGCGTCCATGCGGTCAGATTGGTCCTGCTGACCGTCTCAGCGCTGATCTGCACTTCGTACCAGTCCGGGCCAAGGGCCACGACCGTCAGGCAGACGCCGTCCGACGCGATCGAGGCCCCCATATCAATAGCCGCGGTATCGTAAGCGGTGCTGATGCGCGCGCGCAGATCGCCTTCCTGCACGGTTTCGGTGATTGTGCCGATATCGGTGATGATTCCGGTGAACATTTCATGCCCCTGTGAAGTCTCTGCCCTGACCTAGCGGTGCGGTCAGGGCCTGGCAAGCCCTGCGGCTTGCTGCCGCCGGTTCATCGTCCTAGTCTGTCGCAACGCGCGCAACCGGCGGCGCCGGCAGAAAAGGCCTGAAGGCGATGCACACTCCAACTGCAAGCGATCGCGTTTTCATGTTCCTTCAGGGACCGCACGGCCCCTTCTTCGGCCAGCTTGCGCGCAGCCTGACGGCCTCCGGTGCCCGGGTCATCCGCGTGGGTTTCAACAGCGGTGATCGTGTATTCTGGCCGCGGCGCACAGAATATATCCCCTGGCGCAGATCAGCCGGTGACTGGAAAGTCGCCGTTCCGGAACTGCTGAGGCACCATGGCGTCACAGATCTGGTACTTTACGGCGACACACGCCCCATTCACGCCGACGCCGTTGCAGCCGCAAAGACCGCCGGGCTGTGTGTCCACGTCTTTGAAGAGGGATACCTGCGGCCGTGGTGGATCAGCTATGAGCGTGACGGGTCAAACGGAAATTCGGCTCTGATGGATCTGTCGCCACATGATATCTTGGCAGACCAGGGGACCGAAACACAGCGACAGCCTGCGCCACCCTGTCACTGGGGCGATATGCGCCAGCACATCTTTTATGGCGCTGTTTATCATTGGTTGGTCATGTTCGCGAACCAGACTTATGCCGGGTTTCGACCGCACCGAAGCCTGCCGGTTTCACGCGAATGCAGACTCTTTGCGAAACGGTTTTTTCTGATGCCACTGCACGGTCTGCAACGTCGGCTGGCGACCTGGCGTATCCGCCGCGGCGGTTTTGCCTACCATACCGTCCTCTTGCAACTCGAGCATGACAGCTCGTTTCTGGCGCATTCGCCCTACCGCCGCCAGTTCCAGTATCTCCGGGAGGTCGTCGACGGTTTTGCACATGGTGCACCGCGTCATCATCACCTTGTTTTCAAGGCCCATCCGCTCGAAGACGGCCGTGCGCCCCTGCGGCGGGATATCGACCGGCTGGCACGTGCCCGTGGCATCCGGAACCGGGTGCATTTTGTGAACGGCGGCAAGCTGGGTCCCTTACTCGATGAAGCCCGCAGCGCCGTCACCGTGAACTCCACTGCCGGGCATCAGGCGTTGTGGCGCGGGCTGCCGCTGCATCTCAGCGGCACGGCCATTTACGACAAGCCGGGGCTTGTGTCGCGCATACCCCTCGCCCGCTTTTTCGCTGAACAGCCGGCACCCGACCGGGCACTCTATGCCGCTTTTCGCAGTTTTCTGCTCAACTCCAGCCAGTTACCCGGCAGCTATTACGCCGCAGGCGGTCGCCGCCAGCTGTTGCGCCGACTGCCCGATCTGATGCTTTCCCGGACCGGTCCGTACGCCCGAACGGCTCCGAAAAGCGCGGCTCATCCGCAACAGTTTCGGGTCGTGAACAGTGCCTGAACAGCACAATACCTTGATTTTTCCGCACCTCAGCGGCTAGCGTTCATCCAAACACGCCGGCAAACCGGCGGTATGAGGCAGAAAATCAGGTCGAGGAGACCGAGCAGTGAAACCTTTCGGCATCCGGTGGGCGCACCCCATCGCTGTAGTGGCGGCCCTGGCCGTCTTATCGTCGTGCGGACTTCCCAAAACAGGCCCGAACAAGAAACAGATCTACAGCGGGTCTGTGCAGCAGGAAGGCGACGCCTTTGTGGTAGAGGTCAACGACCGGGTCACCCGCGCGACAGCTGTCGTGCCTGCCCTTGGGTTTTCGGACACCTTCCAGAATGCGGGTCTTATGGGGTCCGATACAATCCAGGCCGGTGACGTGCTGGGTCTGACGATCTGGGAAAACGTTGACGACGGCCTGCTTGTCGGAGAGACACAGAACGCGACGCTCCTGGAAACCGTACAGGTCGACGGCGCGGGCTTTATCTTTGTCCCCTATGCCGGTCGCATCCGTGCAGCGGGGAACTCTCCTGAAGCCATCCGTCGCATCATCACGGAACGCCTCGAAGAACAGACACCCGACCCGCAGGTCGAAGTGCGCCGTATGGCCGGCGACGGCTCGACCGTCTCTCTTGTCGGTGCGGTTGGCGGCCAGGGCGTCTATGCCATTGAACGGCCGACCAGGACACTGTCGACAATGCTGGCACGCGCGGGTGGTGTGACCATCGAGCCGGAGATTGCACAGATCACGGTTCTGCGTGGTCACGAATCGGGCCGCATCTGGTTCCAGGACCTCTACAGCTATCCCGAGCTGGATATCGCACTGCGGGGCGGTGACCGTATCCTTGTTGAGGAAGACACCCGTTCCTTCACATCACTGGGCGCCACCGGCACCCAGGCACGTGTATCTTTTGAATCGCAGAACCTGTCGGCTCTGGAGGCCATCGCACAGGTGGGCGGCCTTGTTTCCAGTTCCTCTGACGCCACGGGTGTCTTTGTGTTCCGCAACGAGCCGGACGTTATCGCCGCCGAAGTGCTGGGGCGCGATGATCTGGTGGGCGCGCAACGCATGATCTATGTCCTCGATCTGACACAGCCCAACGGACTTTTCCGTGCGCGGGATTTCGTAATCCGTGACGGCGACACGCTTTATGTCACTGAGGCCCCGCTGGCCCAGTGGAACAAAACGATCGCCGCAATCTTCGGGTCCCTCGTCGCACCGCTGGCGAATGTCGATCAGCTCGCCAACTGACGGCGCGTGGGCCGCGATCCTTCCATCTCTGATACCGCCGGGCCCGAATGCGCCCGGCGGATTTACGTTTACAACGGCGGTTTTCTGACCCAGCCGCGCGTGAAACGCATTCTCCAGCTCGCAGGTTTTACGGTTGCACTGGGGCGTCCAGGTGCCGAGGACCTGGTAGGTGTGTGGGGCAACAGCCCCACCGCACACCGCGGCGAGGGCGTGGCAGAAGCACGCAGCGCAGGTCTGGTACGTGTCGAAGACGCCTTTCTGAGATCACTGCGCCCCGGCCGCGCGGGCGAGCCACCGCTGGGGTTGACCATCGATACGAAAGGCGCGCACTACGACCCGGCGCAGCCATCGGATCTTGAGGTGCTGCTGGCCACGCACCCGCTTGATGACACAGTATTGCTGGACGCTGCACGTGGCGGTATGGCGCGTTTTAACGAGGCGCATCTGGGCAAATTCAGTGCAGTGCGCACAGATCTGCCGCCACCCCCGCCCGGATACGTTCTGGTCATCGACCAGACCCGCGGCGACGCCTCGGTGACAGCCAGCGGCGCCGACCGGAACAGGTTTCTCGAAATGCTGTTCGTCGCGCGGGAGGAACACCCCGGCGCACCCATTCTGATCAAAAGCCACCCGGAAACACTTCAGGGGCACCGCGACGGATACTTTGAACCGCAGGATGCAGGCGGTGATATCCATTTTCTGACGGACCCGATCAGCAACCAGACACTGTTTGAGGGGGCAATCGGTGTCTACACCGTGTCTTCTCAGACCGGGTTTGACGCCATTTTTTCAGGCCATCGTCCCCGCGTTTTCGGACAGCCTTTTTATGCAGGGTGGGGTCTGACGGAAGATGAGTTTCCGGTGCAGCGTCGCCAGCGGAAACTGACACGTGCACAGCTTTTTGCCGGCGCGATGCTGCTCTATCCGAAATGGTACAGCCCGTTCACAGATGATCTGTGCAGCGGCACCGAGGCACTGGAAATCATGGCTGCCGAGGCCCGCGCCTGGCGCGAGGACCACCAGGGCTGGGTCGCCTCGGAAATGCGCATGTGGAAGCGCAGCAGCCTGCAACAGACTTTCGGCCGATGGCAGCCTGTCATCTTTGAGGACGATCCCGGCAAGGCCCGCGCGACGGGTCGCCCATGGATGGTCTGGGCCGGAAAAGCAACCATCGGCCATCGGGACGCGACACAGGTCGAAGACGGGTTTCTGCGCTCCCGGGGCCTCGGGGCAGAACTGGTACCGGCCCTGTCTCTGGTGACCGACAAAACAGGCATTTACTATGATCCGGCGCAGCCGGGCAGGCTCGAAGCGCTGATCGCGGCGCGCGCGGAGCTGCGGCCCGATCAGGACCGGCGGGCCCGCGCACTGATCCGCACGCTTCGCGATCGCGGTCTGAGCAAATATAACACCGGAGGCCAGATGCCTGGTCTGCCGGAAGGGCACCGCGTTCTGGTTGCAGGTCAGATCGTAGACGATGCATCTGTGCGCAAAGGTGCGGGTCGCATTTCGGACAACGCGGCTCTGTTGCAGGCCGCCCGCAGGGCGCACCCGGATGCCGTGATCGTTTACAAACCGCACCCTGATGTTCTGGCCGGTCTGCGCGAAGGCGGCGATATCCCTGGTGACCTCGTTGATGTTACTCCTGGCAATGTTTCGGCATCAGCAGCTCTGGAAGCCGTATCCGAAGTCTGGACCATGACGTCCCTCATTGGGTTTGAAGCCCTGATCAGGGGTGTTCCGGTCACAACAACCGGCGCCCCCTTTTACGCCGGCTGGGGTCTGACGACAGACCTCGGAGACATTCCCCCGCGCAGACGCGCAAAACCCACGCTGGCCGGCCTGGTACATGCCTGTCTGATCGATTATCCGCGCTACACTGATCCGATAACCGGGTTGCCCTGCCCCGTAGAAACAGCAGTGCTCCGGCTGTCCGAGGGCGCTGCACCACCGCGCGGACCGACGCACAGGCTGTTGGCGAAGCTGCAGGGCCTTTTCGCCGGTCAGGCGCATCGCTGGCGGCGCTGAAACACCCCTCAGTTCCGGTTCAGGAACGTGGTCTGCGCCAGATGTGCAGGACATCTTCGCCCACAGTCGCACATGAAACCAGCCGGTAGCGGCCCGCTTGCTCCAGCCGGCCAAGGCCAAGAGCCCCGATCGAGGGAAGCCCCTCGGCACCGATCCCCAGCCCCGCTGTATACCCGACAAGCTGATCAACGAGATCCGCTTCGACGAGCGACGCCGCCAGAGCGCTGCCACCTTCACAGAAGACACGTGTCAGACCGTGAGCTGCCAGTTGCCGCATGATGTCGACCGGATCCAGCTGCGCACCGACCGTGGCACAGGGCAGCAGAACAGCCCCCAGATCTTCCCACGTCTGTACGAGGTTCTGGTCTGCGTCGCGACCATGGCACAGGATCACTGGTGTTTCGCGGGCCGTGCGCGCCAGCGCGCCCATGAGCGGCAGATCCAGCCTGCGGCTCACAACCACCCGTACCGGCTGCCAGCTGGTTCCAAGACCGCGCACGGTAAGAGACGGGTCGTCCTTGCGCGCTGTGCCGCCGCCCACCATCACGGCATCATGGCGGGCGCGCATTGCATGAACATGGCGGCGCGCCTGTGCGCCGGTGATCCACTGGCTCTGCCCAGTGCCCGTTGCGATCCGACCATCAAAACTGCTCGCGAGCTTAAGGGTCAGGAACGGGCGGTCCAGTTCCACGCGTGCGAAAAACCCAGCGTTGGCTTCGAGTGCCTCGTCCTGCAGCACCCCGGAGACAACCGGGATACCCGCCTCTTCCAGCATGCGCGCACCCTGCCCCGCAACACGCGGGTCCGGGTCCGGCGTCGCATAAATTACCCGTGCCACACCGGCATCAATCAAAGCCTGCGCACAGGGAGGGGTCTGTCCGTGGTGAGCACAGGGTTCCAGCGAGACGAAAGCATCGGCACCACCCGCCGCAGCACCGGCCTGTTCAAGCGCCATGGTTTCCGCGTGCGGCCGCCCGCCCGGTTGTGTCCAGCCGCGCCCGACAATGATGCCGTTTCGGACAATGACGCAGCCGACAGCGGGATTGGGCCAGACGCGTCCCAGCCCGCGGCGCCCCAGACCGAGCGCCAGTGCCATGAACCGCTGGTCGTTACTCACTCTTCCGGCGGCACGTCGGGCCGCAGCTCGCTCACAAATTTATCAAAGTCATCAGCAGCCTGGAAGTTCTTGTAAACACTGGCAAACCGCACATAGGCAACCGTATCAATACGGGCCAGCGCTTCCATGACGATCTCACCGATCTGCTTGGAGTTGATGTCGGTTTCGCCCATGCTTTCCAGCCGCCGGACAATACCCGATATCATCTGGTCGATACGTTCGGGATCTATGGGGCGCTTCTGCATGGATATACGTATTGACCGCTCCAGCTTGTCGCGATCAAAATCCTCGCGCTTGCCGTTGGACTTGATCACCACGAGGTCTCTCAGCTGTACCCGCTCATAGGTCGTAAACCGACCGCCGCAGGCCGGACAGAACCGGCGCCGCCGGATCGAAACGTGATCCTCCGCCGGGCGGCTGTCTTTGACCTGAGTGTCTATATTTCCGCAAAACGGGCAGCGCATGGGCCGTCCCCCTTCTCCAGTTCTCTGCCTCTTTTGTGGGGTCAGCGCCCCACTTGGCGATACTTATAGGCCACGGACTAAGTTTTGGGTAGAGGAGAAATCCGACCGCCTCATTTAGTGGCGGATCGTGGCTTTATCACGACGAAAGGAACTGCACCGCCACCTGGCGACGGTGCGGATGCCGCCGGTGTTCGAACAGATAAATGCCCTGCCAGGTGCCCAGAGCCAGCCTGCCGTTCTGGAAGGGAATGGACAGCGTCACCGGCATCATGGCCGCCTTGATATGCGCCGGCATGTCGTCAGGGCCTTCCATCGTATGGCGCAGATACCGCATGGATGGGTCGTCCGACGGTGGTACCAGCCGGTCGAAAAACGCGCGCAGATCGTGCTGCACGTCCGGATCTGCATTTTCCTGAACGAGCAGCGAAGCAGAGGTATGCCGCACCATAACCACCACAACCCCGTCCCCGCGCCCCTGCGCAAGGTCAGCGAGCGTCCGGGTGAACTCATAAAGCCCCGGACCATCGGTATGAATATCAATCAACTTCATGATGTCAGTCTCCGGCCCGGCTGTGCGGAACGCTCAGAAGCGATCCAGGAAATCGTCTACGGCCACGTCACAGAACTGATGGGCATGATGCACCGGGAGGTTCTCGCCTTTCCGGCGCACCGAGACCGAATAGGACGGCGGGGTGTTCTTCAGTGCATCATCCGGCGCCAGGGTAAACCCAACACCGGTTTCTCCCGGCACCGTTTGAGATGGCCCGCGTGGCGTCAGGATGTACAGGCGTTTGCGGGGACCATCGCGCCCGGTCCGCTGCGTATAGTCGGCAGCGGCGCACCAGATGTCCCGGGCCCCGGCACCACGGCTTTCGATGACCTCAAAGGTATTCGCCGACATCTCGTTCACTTCCAGCCGGTTGATCGTCAGATAAAACCGGGCGGTGACCGGCATTGCCAGTACAGTCAGAATGCATCCCAGAACCAGTGCGCGCATCGGCATTCCTTTCTCCGTTCGGTCACAGAGAAACCTATAGCGACTTTCCGCATCCGCCAAACGGGTTGACGCGCTATGGAAGGATTGGTCCGGCAGCTATGCCCCCGCGACAACAGAGGCTGACAGGAACTCACCGGAAAATACGATCGCCCTGCTCATCGATGACCTGTTTGGCCTTGCTGACCGACGCTTCTTCCGCCGCTTCACGACCCTGCAGTGTATCCGCGCGGATCAGCGTATGGCTGCGTGTTTCACCTTCAATCTCTTTTTCGACGGTCGCCGATATGCGGAACGTATTCCCCTCGGCAATCGGTGTTGGCGTAATGCGGAAGCCCTTGTGGGTCACGGGTTCAACCTCGGGTGATCTGTTCCCGCCGCCGCCGAAAAGGTTTTTGAAAAATGACATAGGTGCTCCCCTCTTCCTGTTACGTCTAACCTAGCGTGCAGCGCATACGCTGGAAAGGATGTCGCCCGGCGGATCACTCCCTGCTTCCTGACCCGCAAATAAGCGTTGTGGAAAGCTCCCCGGTACCAGTGCAGTTCCGAGACAGGTCAGTCACAAAGTTCCTGTGCCTGCCAATATCTGCGGAATGCCCAGATCAGTGCGGCTCGCTCCAGTGGGTAATATGCAATGTCAGCAGTTTCCAAGGCTGCGCCTTCCGAAATCCAGTCTTCGCCTGCCCTTTTTGTGTCCGCATCGGTACGGTCATCGTTTGCTTCGTAAAGGTAGCGTCCTTTTTCAAAAGCCTTCTTTAAAGCTGCGAACAACCGGTCAATATCCCGAAAATCGGCGTGAACCGTGAAACGCGTTTTGGCGTCGGCCAGCAACTCTCTGCGAACAGGAACCGGCAGACTCTTCCAGATTGTCAGAAAGTCATGGTTCCTGGGGCGGTGCCCGGTTTCGGACATCGCGATTGACTTCAGGTAGATTTCGAAACCGATCAAACCAAGCATTGCAGCGCCCGATCCGCTCGAATCCGCGTTAGGGGCAAGAAGCGCTTCGTCGGCCAGGTATTCTTCAGTCAGCGCAACCATTCGACGCGAAACTGATCGTCGGCGATCCCCCTGGAACAACCTCATCGCGGCGAGTTACTGATCGAGGAAACTCCGCAGTTTGCGCGACCGCGAAGGATGCTTGAGCTTACGCAGCGCCTTTGCCTCAATCTGGCGGATACGTTCGCGCGTCACGCTGAACTGCTGGCCCACCTCTTCGAGCGTGTGGTCGGTGTTCATCCCGATGCCAAAGCGCATGCGCAGCACGCGCTCTTCGCGCGGCGTGAGTGACGCCAGTACGCGGGTCGTGGTTTCCTTGAGGTTTTCCTGAATGGCGCTGTCCAGCGGCAGCACAGCATTCTTATCCTCGATGAAATCACCCAGCTGGCTGTCTTCCTCGTCGCCAATCGGCGTCTCAAGGGAGATCGGCTCCTTGGCGATCTTCATCACCTTGCGGACCTTCTCAAGCGGCATCTGCAGTTTCTCGGCCAGCTCTTCCGGCGTCGGTTCGCGACCAATCTCGTGCAGCATCTGGCGGCCTGTCCGGACCAGCTTGTTGATCGTCTCGATCATATGCACCGGAATACGGATCGTGCGCGCCTGATCCGCGATGGACCGGGTAATCGCCTGCCTGATCCACCACGTCGCATATGTGGAGAATTTATAGCCGCGGCGGTACTCAAACTTGTCCACCGCCTTCATCAGGCCGATGTTACCTTCCTGAATGAGATCAAGGAACTGCAGACCACGGTTCGTGTATTTCTTGGCGATCGAGATCACCAGACGCAGGTTCGCCTCGACCATTTCTTTTTTGGCCTGACGCGCTTCCTTTTCACCCTTTTGCACCTGTTGCACGATGCGGCGGAACTCTGAGATATCGAGGCCAACATACTGGCCGACCTGCGCCATATCCGCGCGCAGTTCCTCGACCTTGTCAGTGGAGCGTTCGATGAACATCTGCCAGCCACGACCGGACTTCTCGGCCATCCGCTCCATCCAGTTCGGATCAAGCTCGTAGCCCCGGTACTCTTCGATAAATTCACGGCGGTTGATCCGCGCCTGATCAGCAAGCTTCACCATCGCAGAGTCAATCTGCATGATGCGGCGGTTGATGCCATAGAGCTGGTCGATCAGCGCCTCGATACGGTTGTTGTGCAGGTGCAGTTCATTCACCAGCAACACGATCTCTGACCGCAGCTTCTGATAAAGATCCTCATCCGCCTGTGAAAAAGTCCCGTCCTCGTTCAGGGTGGCAGAAATCCGGCTGTCCTGCATTTCGCTGAGCTTGACGTAATCGTCGGCAATGATGTCGAGCGCTTCCAGCACCTGCGGCTTGAGCGCTGCTTCCATGGCCGCAAGGCTCATGTTGGCCTGTTCGTCCTCATCGTCGTCATCGTCCTGGGCAATCGGGTTGCCGTCGGCGTCGAGTTCGGGGCTGTCGTCCTCTTTTTTAACGGCGGTGCCGTCTGCGGCAACAACAGGCTCGTCCACGGCCCCGTCTTCGTCCATCTGATTGCCGAAGGTCGCTTCGAGGTCGATCACATCGCGCAGCAGAATTTCCTCTGACAGCAGTTCGTCGCGCCAGATCGTGATCGCCTGGAACGTCAGCGGGCTTTCGCACAGGCCGGCAATCATCGTATTGCGACCGGCTTCGATCCGTTTGGCGATGGCGATTTCGCCCTCGCGGCTCAGCAGCTCGACCGAGCCCATCTCGCGCAGGTACATCCGCACCGGGTCATCAGTACGGTCCAGCTTTTCAGCTGTACCAGACGAAACGGCAACCTCGCGCGCGCCATCTGTCGTGGTCAGTTCGGTGGAACCTTTGGCCTCTTCGTCCTCGGCATCCTCGTCTTCGATGATGTTGATGCCCATCTCGGAGAGCATCGACATCACGTCCTCAATCTGCTCCGAACTCACCTGATCAGGCGGCAGGACCGTGTTGAGCTGGTCGTATGTGATGTATCCCTTCTCGCGCGCCTCGCCGATCATCTTTTTGACGGCGGCCTGGCTCATATCGAGAGAGTGACCGGCTTCCTGGTCGTCGGGTTTGGCGTCTTCACTGGTGTCTTTCGCGGCCATTCAAAACTCCTGCATCCGAATCGATTCGCTGCGCCGAATCACTCAAGAATCATCTAGTGTTTTTGGGAAATCTTCCACCCGATACACCCGAATTTCTGCATCTTACGTATTCAGATATGGTTAATCGTGCGTTTTTTGCTTCTGTATGGTCTGCAACAGCGCGTCGAATGCACTGCGTTCGTCACGACTGATTCGCATCCCGTTGTCACCTACGTCGTACTCGGCTCTGTCTTCCTGTCCGCTGCGTCGCGCAATGTCGGCCGCGCGCGCTGCCTCTGACAGGCGCCAGGTCAGACCTTCGTCGGCCTCACCTGACATATCTTCTGCTGCTTCGCTGATTTCTGCGGTCAGTCCGCGTTCACTGCTCAGCTTGGCAAGCTCCTCGGCAACGGTCATGCGCGCTTTGTCCGGATCACCCGGCGCGCGGATACACGGCACCACCGACACGTGGCGCTGCGATAGCAGGTTTTCAAGGGCGTCTGCGCCAATTTTCTCGTCCAGTATCGCCCGGCACCCGGCTTCGGGCTGGCCCGCTGCCTGCAGGAGCGTATTCCGGAGAGTGTGGTGGAACGGATCGGAACAACGCATCTGTTCCAGCCCCGTCTCAAATTCCTCGATGAGCGCGGGCCGGGTTACAAGCACCGCCAGAATAACGGCCTCACGCAGCCGCTCCGTTGCCGCATCGCTTTCGGCGGTTGCCAGAACAGAGGCGCGGGTTGTCGCAAGTGCGTGCGCCGGTGGTTTCTGCCAAGTCCCGCGTGTGCCGGAACCCTTGCTGCCTGTCCGCCGGTGCCGGAAGAGCTGCCAGCGCAGATCCTTGATTTCCTGCCCGTAATGGCTGCGGATCGAAGGGTCCCTGATCAGCTGAATCTTTTCCCGAAGCGCTTTGTCCAGAGCCGCCTTGCGTTCAGGGCTGTCGAAAACGCGCCCTTCTGTTTCCCGCTGCCACAGCAGGCTGACCATGGGCATCGCTCCGTCCAGCAGCTTCTGCAGGGCACCCGGCCCCTGTGAGCGCAAAAGATCATCCGGATCCTGCCCTTCAGGCATCAGTGCGAACCGCAGGGACCGGCCTGCCTCCAGCAGAGGCAGTGCAAGATCGATCAGGCGCATCGCGGCGCGCAGCCCTGCGTTATCGCCATCAAGGGCAATCACCGGTTCCGGCGCGATCCGCCACAGCATCTGCAGCTGGCTTTCTGTTATCGCTGTCCCCAGTGGCGCCACAGCGGCCTCAAACCCGGCAGAGGCCAGCGCAATGACATCCATATAGCCTTCGGCGACGATCAGTTGTGCGCCCTTACCCGCCGCCGTTCTCGCAGGTCCGTGATTGTAAAGGCTGCGCCCTTTGTCAAACAGCTCGGTCTCCGGCGAATTCAGGTACTTGGCGTTGTCGCCGGGGTCCATCGCCCGCCCGCCAAAGGCTGTCGCGCGGCCCCGGGCATCGCGGATCGGAAATATGATACGACCACGGAAGGTGTCATAGGGCTTGCCACCTTTAGCGGACGGCTTGGCCAGCCCTGCGCCCAGGATCAGCTCGTCAGCAACATTCTTGCCCTTCAGGTGATCCCAGAGTCCCTGCCACTGATCCGGCGCAAACCCGATCTCCCAGCGCTCCAGCGCTCCGGCGTCCAGCCCGCGACGGTCAAGGTAAGCCCGCGCCTCGGCCGCGGCACCGGTATTCAGCTGCAACCGGAAAAACCGGACAGCCATCTCCATCACGTCAGCCAGTTCCGTCCGGCGGTCCGCTTTTTCCTGCGCCAGCGGGTCGCGCTCGGGCATGGTCATGCCCGCCTCACCGGCCAGGATGCCAACAGCCTCCATAAAACCAACATTCTCGGTTTCGCGCACAAAGGAGATCGCATCACCCTTTGCATGACAGCCAAAGCAGTAATAGAACCCTTTGCGGTCATCGACATGAAACGACGCCGATTTCTCCTGATGAAAGGGGCAAGGTGCCCACATGTCACCCTTGGCCTGGTTGGATTTGCGCGCGTCCCACATGACCTTGCGCCCGACCACCGAGGTCAGGCTCAGGCGGGTGCGCAGTTCATCCAGGAATCCGGGTGGCAGGCTCATTCAACGTTTATCGGCAAGCCCCGGCGGCGAGTCCACCCGCAACCGTCTGCCCCGGGGAAAAAGGCCGTTCCGTACTGACAGGAAAAACCGGCTGAGGTCACTGACCCAGCTTCAGGCACTCCTCGTACCACCAGCTTTTCAGATCCTCGTTTTTCAGATCGCCGCGCTTTTTTTCATAGATGGCCGGCGCCAGAAGAGGGATGATGTTATTGTACTTTTCCGGCCAGGACGCGTCCGCTGAAAGCGTCGCGGGCAGGTCGCGTTCTTTCACGCCATCAAGGCGCGCCTGTTTGACAGCGGCGACGACGTCGGACTGGTGCCCACAGCTGATCTCTTTTTCTGTCTGTGCGGCCACAGGCAGGGCAGTCAGGGCGAAAACAACAGGAACAATAAAACGCAGCATAGGTAACCTCCGGTGATTTCCGCCAGTTTAACCCCGCGCGGCAACACCTTCCATAGCTGTTTTGAGCTCGTGCACCAGGGTACTGGCCATAGAACGGAACACCAGGATCAGAAAACTGTCGGCCCCTGTTCGTGTAACAGATGCGTTCATATGCGTGATCTGGCTGCGCACAGTATGGCCGCGGCGAAACGCCGTAACGCGCAGGTCCACCGGGACGAGGCGCGCCAGCACGTCGTCAGCACCGGGACCGGTCAGTGTAACAGCCGCCCAGGCGTCGGACTGATCGGTCAGTGCGGCCGTTCCGGTCAGTGATGCATCCGGCGCCGGCCCGGCAAGCAGCGCCGTGTCTCTGCCAAACCAGATTGCCCGGGCACCTGCCCTGCCCGTGGACCGGTTCGGCGACGGGAAAGCCATACCGTGCGCAGTCTCAAGTGCGGCGGAAAATGCCTTTTCCTGCCCCTGATACGGCGCAAGCGTCGTCAGCACACCCATTTCCGCCTCTTCGAGCGAAACCTTTCCGACAGTCAGCGGCAACAACCCCTCACAGGGGCTTCTGGCGATCAGTTCAGCCACGCAGACGCCCTCCTTCCGGATCGACAAACACAGGGTCACAGATTTCAACGTCCGTTTCGATGTTCCGCAACCCGTCGACAAGGCGCACGGTTTCTCCCACGCGCTCTGGCCCGCGCGCGATGAACCCAAGGCCGATCATGTGGCCCAGCGTCGGCGAGAAGGCGACAGACGTAACATATCCCTGATCATGCACACGGGTGGTCGGTGTACCGGAATTAAACAGATGTGCCCCGGCGGTCATTTCGCCCGTGCGGCTGACGGGCCTGAGCCCGACCAGACGCTGGCGCCCCGGATCCACCAGACCTTCGCGGGCGGCCATTGTCTGGCCGATACAGTCCTTCTTCGCACTGACCATCCGTGCGAATCCGATATCAAACGCAGTGGTGCGCCCATGGATTTCCGAATGCGTTATGTGACCTTTTTCAATCCGCAGCACGTTCAGCGCTTCCATACCATATGCACCGCCGCCCGACCTTTCGGCCCCGTCAACGAGCGTCCGGAACAGACTGTCTCCGTAGCGTGCCGGCACCGCAATTTCATAGGCGTGCTCTCCCGAGAAGGAAATACGGAACAATCGGCCCGCGACACCGCACAGAGATACAGGACCACAGGACATGAATGGCCATGTGTCATTGTCGAGAGGAGCGTCCAGCAGTTCGTTCAGCAGTTCACGTGACTTTGGCCCCGCCACCGCAAACTGTGCCCATTGCTCAGTCACAGAAGTCATACGCACGTTCAGGTCAGGTCTCAGAACCTGATGCACAAATTCCAGGTGCTGCATGACATTGCCGGCTGCTGCCGTTGTTGTGGTCATCACATAGTGTTCAGGCCCCAGCCGTGCGGTGGTGCCGTCATCCATGACGTGGCCGTCCTCGCGGAGCATAAGCCCGTAGCGCACGCGGCCTTCCCTGAGGGTTGAAAAGGTGTTGGCATAGACAAAATCCAGCAGCGCTGCGGCGCCCGGACCCTGTATATCAATCTTGCCCAGCGTCGAGACATCGCAGACACCGACGGCACTGCGCACAAAACCAACTTCCCGGTCACAGGCTTCGCGCCAGGTCTGTTCTCCGGACCGCGGAAAATACGACGGACGGTACCAGAGCCCCGCCTCGATCATCGGCGCGCCCATGCCGGTACTGGCCGAATGGGATGTCGTAAAGCGCTCGGGCGCAAATCCTTTACCCTGTGCCCCTGCCCCCATGGCCGCAATCGATACCGGCACGAAAGGTGGCCGGTAGGTCGTCGTTCCTGTCTCCGGTATCCCCCGCCCCGTCGCATCAGCCAGTACCGCCAGAGCGCCGATATTGGAATTCTTGCCCTGGTCCGGCGCCATGCCCTGCGTGGTATAGCGCTTCATATGTTCGACGGACCGGAAATTCTCAGCGGCCGCCTGGCGGACGTCCTTGACGGTTACGTCGTTCTGAAAATCCAGCCAGGCCCGGCCTTCGCCCGGCACAGCCCAGAGTGGTCTGATCGCAAAAGCTGCATCAGTGGCAGACGGGATGTCTCCGGGTTTCGCGCTGATGCCGATTTCTTTCAGCGCCTCGCGCGCGGCCCTGGCACCGCCCTGCAGGCACCCGGTCGTTTCGAAATCGCCATGACAGGCACCGGCCGTAAAGAGGCCCGGCACTGCCCCGGGCGAAGGAACAAAAGCGGCGATATCCTCGCGCCATGCCGGCCTGCCATTCATGTGACAGGTCAGGTGTACCGATGGGTTCCAGCCGCCGGAAACAGCCAGGCAGTCGGCCTCGATCGTACGTGTCATCCCGGCGCCGCTTACGGTTACAGAGGTCAGGCCCATGCGCCCGGAACTGCCTGTCACCACGGCACCGGTATAGACCGGAAAATCAGAACTCGTGACAGATGCGTCCTCGCGGCTGTCCACCAGCCCGGCGACTTCGGCACCGGCCGCAACCAGATCATGCGCGGTCCTGTGTGCGTCGTCATTGTTGCCAAAAACAACAAACCGCTGTCCCGCCAGCACCCCCCACCGGTTCAGATACGCGCGTACAGCACCGGCATTCATGATGCCAGGCCGGTCATTGTTCTCAAAGGCCACCGGCCGCTCCAGAGCGCCTGCAGCGAGGACCGTGCGACGTGCAACAATCCGCCAGAAGGTTTCGCGTGGCATCCCGGAAACAGGCGCGCTGAGGTGGGTGCTCACCCGCTCCAGGGCACCATATGTTCCCTGGTCATAGGCCCCTGTTACCGTGGTACGGGTCATCAGACGCACATTGTCCATTGCCGCAAGCTCAGAGACCACAGCGGCCGCCCAGTCGCTGCCCGCCATACCGTCAAGGACGTGCGTTTCGGCATTCAGGCGCCCGCCCATCAGGCTGTCCTCTTCCGCGAGGATCACGTCAGCGCCGGCCCGCGCAGCCGTCAGCGCAGCCATCAGACCCGCCGGGCCGGAACCTATGACCAGCAGATCGCAGAACGCCCAGGCTTTCTCGTATCTGTCTTCGTTGTGGGCGCCACTCAGTCCGCCAAGACCGGCGGCCCGCCGGATCACCGGCTCATACAGGCGCTCCCAGAAGCCCCGGGGCCACATAAAGGTCTTGTAGTAGAACCCGGCGCCCAGAAAAGGCGAAACCAGATCGTTCAGTTCCATGATGTCATACGTCAGCGACGGCCAGGCGTTCTGGCTGCGCACCTCAAGACCGTCGAATATCTCCTGAACCGTTGCCCGCACGTTGGGCTCGGTTCCTGCGCCGCGTCCGGTGGTCACCAGCCCGTTGGGTTCTTCACTCCCCGCCGTCATCACTCCGCGCGGGCGGTGATACTTGAAAGAGCGCGCGATCACCCGCTGGCCCGCCGCCAGAAGTGCTGAGGCAACAGTATCTCCCTCAAACCCGGTATAGCCGATGGAATCGAACTGAAAGCGCACACTGCGCGACCGGTCGATCAGCCCTTTGCCCTCAACTCTCATGCGTTCCCTCCGCCCGGCCCCTGGCAAGCCCGGTTGCCAGAACCTCATGGGTCACTGTGTTCCGTGTCACCAGTATCCACGCCCCACAGCCACCATCATGCTGCCAGAGATCCTGTGTCACACCCGCCGGATTATCGCGCAGATGCACATAGTCGTCCCAGGCTTCTGTCCCCGCGTCCGGCGCAGGCCTGTTCAGCGCAACGCCATCGCCCTTGTAATAAAACTCCCGGCGATCACGTTCGCCACAGACCGGACACGTCAGCCGCATGCGCGCGCTCCCCGTTTCTTCTGGTCAGGAATATTCCCGCTGCAGGTTCCCGTCATCTGACCCCCCTCAGTGCAGGTTATGCTGAGAGCCGGTGCCCTCTTCATCCATCAGCCCACGCCCGGTACGGAACCGGTCGAGCCGGAAACCCGCTGCGCTTTCGTGATGATTGCCCGTCGCTACCAGATGCGCCAGTGCCCAGCCCGAGCCTGGCACGGCCTTGAATCCGCCGTAGCACCAGCCGCAGTCGATAAAAAGACCCTCGGTATCTGTGCGGTCGATGATGGGTGAGCCGTCCGGCGTCATATCCATGATCCCCCCCCAGGACCGAAGCACGCGGGCCTTGCCGATCATCGGCATCAGCGTCATGCCGGCCTCCATCACATGTTCTTTCAGCGGCAGGTTTCCCCGGCTGGCATAAGAGGCATAAAAATCGAGATCGCCCCCGAACACGAGACCGCCCTTGTCGGACTGGCTGATGTAGAAATGGCCCATGCCGAAACTGACCACATGGTTGATCACCGGCTTAAGACCCTCGGTCACAAAGGCCTGCAGGACGTGGCTCTCGATGGGCAGCCGCATGCCTGCCATCGCGGCCACCTGCCCCGAGCGTCCGGCTGTCACAATCGCCACTTTCTTTGCCCGGATGGCACCGCGGGTGGTCTGAACACCGGTGACCTTACCGTTCGCGATATCAATGCCGGTGACCTCACAGGACTGGAGCAGATCGACACCTCGCTGGTCCGCGCCGCGCGCATAGCCCCAGGCGACGGCGTCGTGCCGCGCCGAACCACCGCGCGGATGCAGCAGGCCGCCATAGACAGGAAAGCGGATATTGTCGAAATCCAGATAGGGCAGATGCTTGCGCACCCCGTCGCGGCTCAGCAGGATGGCATCATCTCCCTGCGCCAGCATCGCATTGCCCCGTCTGACAAAGGCATCGCGCTGACCGTCGGAATGAAACAGGTTGATCAGTCCGCGCTGCGAATGCATCACGTTGTAATTCAGCTCTTCTTCCAGCCCCTCCCAGAGTTTCAGCGAATGGCTGTAGAACTCGGAATTTCCGGGCAGAAAATAATTGGCACGCACAATCGTGGTGTTACGTCCGACGTTCCCGCCACCGATGTAGCCTTTTTCCAGAACGGCTATGTTGGTCATGCCGTGATTTTTCGCCAGGTAGTAAGCTGTTGACAAACCATGCCCACCGCCGCCGATGATGATCACATCGTATTCCGCTTTGGGCTCAGGATCGCGCCAGTGCGGCGTCCAGCCTTTATTGCCGGTCAGCCCCTCTCTGAGAACGCGCAGGCCAGAGAATTTCACGTAAGTACTCCATGCTGTTCGGGGTACCCTAACAACACTGTCAGCGCTGATCTACGACTGAAACCGACCTGAAATGTCGCGGAGAGAACGCCTTTGGCCGGGGAGGCCTCAGTCGTTATAGAGCGCGTTGCGCTGCGACAGGTCCAGCACCACGGGCGGCGAGACCGGCGCGCCGTGTTCATCGAAAAACGGAGACTGTCGCGCCGTTCCGGACATCCAGGCCGGGACCGCCCGCCCCAGCAGCCCGCCCATCATGCGGATAATACCCTTATCGCGCTTCGGCGCTCCCGGCTCGCGCACTGCATGTTTCGTAAAACCCAGAGTAGTGACCGGGCCGAATACCTCAGTCTGCCCGAACAGACCACGCCACATACCTGCCAGCGGCATACGCGGCGACCCAACCGTGTTCGCCAGCGGCGTGTTACAGCAGGCGGCGTACCAGCGGTGCAACCCTTTGGGAGACAGCCTGAGACAGGCGATCTGATCGACCCCGTCCGAGATTTCAATACGTGCCGGCAGGACCTGAACAAGCGGGCTGCCGCCCCCAGGTTCCAGATGCCCCGCCTGCCCCATATGGCGGGCAAAGGCCCGGCAGTCGCGGCAGAAACACACAAGATGGCATACATTCTGCGGCGTAGCCTCATGCAGCACGCCTTTCAGCGTGCCGCAGTTGCAGGAAAACGAAACACTGGTCATTGCTGATCCCTTCCCGGTGGCCGGGCCGGATCAGAGACCTTTGGCCTGATAGCTCGACGCGACCTTCTCAATGGCCACAAGATAAGCCGCCGTGCGCAGATCGTCTATATCCTCCCGGCTGTGCCAGACCTGCGCCATTGATTCATAGGCAATGCGCATTGTGTCATCGAGGCCGGACCTCACCAGCTCAAGCTCGCCCGCGCCACGCAGATACTTCTGCTTGAAATCCGGGCTCAGCTGCCAGCCGACACCGGTGTCCGTAGACAGCCGCTCCAGCTCATTGATCAGAAGCTCGTGGCGTGATTCCTCCTGGCGCCGCTGCATCCTGCCAAACCGGATATGGCTCAGGTTCTTGACCCACTCAAAATAGCTGACCGTCACACCGCCCGCATTGGCATACATGTCCGGGATGATCACAGTTCCCTTTTCACGCAGTATCTGGTCTGCCCCGGCCGTGACCGGCCCGTTTGCCGCCTCAATAATCAGCGGTGCTCTGATCCGGTCTGCGTTCGAAAGATTGATGACCCCTTCCAGTGCGGCCGGGATCAGGATGTCGCAGTCCTGCTCCAGAACCGAGGCGCCGTCGGTCACCTGATGCCGGTCCGAGTACCCGGCGATGCCACCGTGTTTCGCAATCCAGGCACGGATGTTTTCGACATCGAGGCCCTCGGGATTATAAAGCGCACCGTCCCGTTCGATGATACCGACAATAATACTGTCGTCTTCTTCCGAAAGGAATTTGGCGGCGTGATATCCCACGTTGCCCAGACCCTGTACGATTACGCGTTTGCCCGAAAGGCTGCCCGTCATGCCGGCTTTTTTCATGCCCTCGCCATCGCGGAAAAACGCCCGCAGGGCATACTGGACACCGCGCCCCGTTGCCTCGACACGGCCCGCAATACCACCCGCATTGGGCGGCTTGCCCGTGACACAGGCGTTGCCGTTGATGTCTGTGGTGTTCATCCGTTTGTACTGGTCGGCAATCCAGGCCATTTCACGCTCGCCCGTGCCCATATCCGGGGCCGGCACGTTCTGTGACGGATTGATCAGATCGCGCTTGATCAGTTCGTAGGCAAAACGCCGGGTGATCAGTTCAAGCTCATGCGGCTCATATTCGCGCGGGTCAACGCAAAGACCGCCCTTGGAGCCGCCAAAGGGTGCTTCTACCAGCGCGCATTTATAGGTCATCAGAGCCGCAAGCGCCTCAACCTCATCCTGATTGACGCCAAGTGAATAGCGGATCCCGCCCTTGACCGGTTCCATATGCTCTGAATGCACCGACCTGTAGCCGGTAAATGTCCTGATCTCGCCGCGCAGGCGGACACCGAAACGAACGGTGTAGGTGGCGTTGCAAACCCTGATCTTTTCTTCCAGGCCGGGCGACAGATCCATCAGGGCCACAGCCCGGTTGAACATCTGATCCACACTTTCACGGAAACTCGGTTCGCGCGCGTTTTGTGTCAAGTTCTCTCTCCTTCTGGTCGGACGTAATTGCCCGGGAACGACCCCCTGACCCTACGCTGGCATCACAAAAAGTGCCAGTTTTTTGGGCAGTTTGAAAACTTTTCAGAACGCCGCATGCAAACCGTTCGGCAAAAAACCTTAACAGCCCGTTAAAAACGGCCGCACAGACATGCACAGTGAGAGAACTGCACTCCTTTTCAGGAGGATACACCGTCCTGACTACGTTCCTCGATCATCATCGCAATGATTTCGGCCATCAGTTTGGTCTGGTTTTTCGGCGTCATTCCGCCCACACCCACACGCCTGCCCATGCGCCACCACAGCCCCGGCCGCCAGTGGCGCGTACCGGAAACGGTGGTGTGAATCAGAAAACCATTGGATGGCTTGAAGGCAAAGGCACCCCGGTCAATACCGGTAATGTCTGCTGTCCGCGCAATCACCGTGCCACCGCTTTCGCGCAGTTCGGACCGGGTGAGTTCCAGCACATGAGAGGTCGACCGTCGCATCGCATCCGCGATCATCAGCGAACCGGTGCCCAGCGCCAGGAGGAAAAGCTGCCAGCCCAGTGTCGGCGGCGACGCCAGCGCCACGTAAATCACCATCACTGCCAGAAAGGCAAGCATACCGATGCCCAGAACGCGCCGGCCGGTTGAGGCCGCAACGGTCGCGAGAATTTCTTCGTTGGCTGTGTCCTGCATCGTCGGCATCCCGGAAACGGTCAGATGACGCGTCCTAGCTGCCCCCGACGCCGGTCACAAGGGGTATCGCCCGACGCACACAGCGTCAGTCACCGTCGAAAAGCTCCGGAAAGAGCCAGCGGAGGCTGCCGGGCCGGTAGTCATTGCGGCGCGCCATCCGGGTCAGCACCGAGGGATGCAGGCCGCGTGGGGTCTGCGGACCTGCGCGCCAGCGCAGCAGCACCGGAAAAAACCTGTACAGTCCGCGCACATCGTCGATGTCCGGCGCCGGCCCGGTTGCATCCGGGCGCGGCAACCCGGCGCGCCGGCTCTGCAGCCCGAGGCGCTCTGCCTCCTCCATCACAAACCGGGCCGGAACGGCTGCCAGACCCTGCGCCGCAACGGCGCCACCGACAATACTGTGGTTGCCGGCAAACCAGACCTGCTGATAAGGCCGCTCAAGTCCCTGATCTCCCCGGTTAAGCCCGGGATCACCTGGCTTCTGATCCAGATTGTCCCACAAAGACGGCTCGAAAAGAACACGACGCTCATCAAGCGCCACAGCGTGTCGGGCATGCTCAACCAGTCGCGACAGAGATGTATCATGGAACTGATACCGGCGGTTCCAGGCCCGGGCTATTCCGCCCAGAACGGCCTGGGGAATACCCAGCGCGCCCACTGTATCCCAGACGCCAAGATAAGAGATGCGCACAAGATTACTGCCGTCAGCACGCATCTCAATATCCGCCTGGCTGGTCGCATACCCGGGCGACAGCCTGCGTCGGGCGGCCATCACATCAGGTGCGTCCGGTCCGTTTTCAGCACCCCGCCTGCGGTAGAGCCGGAATGCGCGCCAGGCGTTCAGCCTTGCCGGCTTTTCCAGAATACCACACTTGCGGATCATGCCGACCAGCGATCTGGCTGTGTATGCGCCCCGCGAAAAACCAAAAATCATGATCCGGTCGCCCGGCTGATAGATCCGACACAGCTCCAGATATGCGGCCCGGATATTGCGGTTCAGGCCCCAGCCGAAGAGGCCGCCCCCGATGCGACTGATCCGCCGCCCCAGCTCGCTGACCATCCCCGTGCCTGTCCCCACACCGGGAAAATACAGAACAATCTGGTCAGGCATGCGGGCACAGGCATCGGCCTCGCGCAGGACATGCGTGCTCAGCCCTGCTCCGGGGCTGTTCCAGGTTCCGTCACAGAATATCGCGATCACCGCCATTTGCTTCCCCTTTGCTGCGCACCAGGTTAGCTGGCAAAGACGCAGGCCCGATTACCCGGGCGCGCGGTGCCTTTACCGGCCCGTTGCAGGATCGAAGGAACAGGACTTGAAACTCACAGCACTTCTGAGCTTTGTGCTCTGCATCACCTTTGCCGGCTCGGCTTTCTGGGTCCCTGATTTCGGTGGATTCGATGCCGATCAGTTTCCCGTACCGCAGAATGATCCGCCTGTTCAGCCAGCGGGCTATGCCTTTGCGATCTGGGGGGTGATCTATCTTTGGCTGCTGGCTGGTATGGGCTTTGGCCTGATGCGCAGGTCCGGGGATGCAGACTGGCACGCCATGCGGGTGCCGCTCTGCGTGTCACTGGCCATCGGGTCGGTCTGGCTGCCTGTCGCGGTACAAAGCCCGGTCTGGGCCAGTATCCTGATCTGGGCCATGCTGCTGCCCGCGCTGGCAGCACTCTTTCGCGCACCACCGACCGACCGCCTCTGGGCGCTGCTGCCGGTCGGGCTTTATGCCGGCTGGCTCAGTGCGGCGAGCTCAGTGTCACTGGGGCTTATCGCGGCGGGCTATGGCTTTATGGACGAACGAACGGCGGCCTTTGTTTTTGTCTTCATGGCGCTGGTCATCGCGTCTGCGGTTCAGAACCAGCTCGGACGTGGGCCAACCTATGCCATCGCTGTGATCTGGGCGCTTGTGGCAATCGTCGTTCAGAACGCTGCCTCAGAAGCAACTGTTGCCGCGCTGGCCGCAGGTGGTGCCGCAGCGCTCACTGTTCCGGCCTGGCGGGCTTACCGCAACAGCTGACTGGTCAGTCGCGGCGCCGGCCGTCAGTGTGCTTGCGCAGTTTTGACGGTGGCGCTTTTTTGCGTCCCTTGTAGGGGTTTGCGTCGTTCTGGCCGCGCATCCACAGCCGGATCGGGGTGCCGGGCATGTCAAAATCGAGGCGCAGGCCATTTACCAGATACCGGCTGTAGCTTTCGGGCACCTTGTCGGGATGGCTGCACATCACCACAAAACCCGGCGGGCGCGTCTTGGCCTGCGTCATATACCGCAGCTTGATCCGCTTACCCTGCGGCGCGGGTGGCGGATGCGCCTCGACCATACCGGTCAGCCAGCGGTTCAGCTGTGCCGTTGTCACCCGGCGGTTCCAGGTTTCATAGGCACGCACGACAGCCTGGTGCAGTCGATCAAGCCCCCTGCCCGTTTTGGCAGAAACCGTGATGAGCGGTGCGCCGCGCAGCTGCGGGAGCAGACGCTCGAAACTTTCTTTCAGCTCCTTGAGCTTGGCCTGACGGTCTTCTTCGATATCCCACTTGTTTACGGCAACGACCACTGCCCGGCCTTCGCGCTCTGCCAGGTCGGCAATGCGCAGATCCTGTTGCTCGAACGGGATCGCAGCATCCAGCAGTACAATGACCACCTCGGCAAACTTCACAGCCCGCAGACCGTCGCCCACAGACAGTTTTTCCAGCTTTTCCTGGACCTTGGCCTTTTTGCGCATGCCGGCGGTGTCAAAGATCCGCATCGGCAGCGTCACATCGTCCGGGCCGGCCCAGTCAATCCGCAGGGAAATTGCATCGCGGGTGATGCCCGCCTCCGGCCCGGTCAGCAGACGATCTTCGCCGACGATCTGATTGATCAGGGTAGATTTGCCCGCATTGGGTCTGCCGACGACAGCGACCTGCAACGGCTTTTTTGCCGTGGGCATGGGGATCGCCGCATCCATATCCCCTTCGTCTTCGTCGAGCGACACATCGGTTTCGGGCGCATCTTCTGCGGCGCGTTCGGCAAACTGATCCGCGAGCGGCATCAGGTGAGTGTAAAGATCGTTGAGCCCCTCACCATGTTCCGCAGACAGACGGATCGGCTCCCCCAGACCCAGCGAATAGGCCTCGATCACGCCCGCATCTGCCGCCGCCCCCTCGGACTTGTTTGCCGCGAGGATAACATGTGCGGACCGTTTGCGCAGAATATCGGCGAAAACCAGATCAGACGGCGTAATGCCCACGCGCGCGTCGACCATAAACAGACAGATATCTGCCATATCGACCGCGCGCTCGGTCAGGCGCCGCATCCGGCCCTGAAGACTGTCGTCGGTCACTTCCTCGAGGCCTGCCGTGTCGATCACAGTGAACCGCAGATCCGCCAGCCGCGCAGCACCTTCACGCAGATCACGGGTCACGCCGGGCTGATCATCGACCAGCGCCAGGCGTTTACCTACCAGACGGTTAAACAACGTGGATTTGCCGACATTGGGCCGCCCCACGATGGCGAGGGTGAAAGACATGGATCGCTCCGGTTCGGGTTCAGATGCGCGCTTTAACGCACCTTGGCGTCAACGGAAAGCGTGCAGTTCACCTTTTGTCGAAACAACGTAGAGAACATTCCCCGCCACCACAGGTGCAGACGTCGCCCCGCCCGGTATCTCGACACTGCCCGTCAGGGTACCGTCGACCGGATCAAAAGAACGCAGAAGACCATCGCTTGATGCCAGATGGATCCGCCCCCCGGCAAGGATCGGGCCGTGGTGCACAAAAATTTCCGCGCGCCTGTTGGGCCGGTCTTTGACAAAGCCCGGCAGATTCACCGCCCAGATACGCTCACCGGTGGCGCTGTCGATCCGGACCAGCTGCCCCAGATCAGATACTGCAAAGATACTGTCGCCGGCAGGCTGGACCGGGCCTGTCGCGCCATCACGGGCCGTCCAGCGACGCTCTCCCGAGCCGAGGTTCAGCGAAACAATGCGTCCCGACTGGTTGCCGACATAAACGGAATTGCCTGCAATAACCGGTGCACCGGTCACGTCGCCCACATTGCTCAGTGCCCTGCCGAAACGCTCTCCGACGACCGACGCGTCCCACCGGCGCAGACCGCCGCGCCGGAAAACTGCCTGGATCTCGCCCGAGCCGAACCCGAAAATCGCCAGATCGCCTGCAATTGCCGGTGCCGGCGCGCCGAGCACGTTGTTTTCATCGGGCGACGCCGTCAGTTGCCATATAACGCGACCGTCTTCAGCAGACACCGCCCACCCGGTGTCATCACCGGATGTGAGGTACACAAGCCCGCCCGAGACAGAGGGCGCACCCGATCCTGTACCCTCGAGCCGCTGGCGCCACAGCAGTTCGCCCGAAACGGCATCCAGCGCAACCAGTGTACCATAGCCGCTGCTCACAAAAACGCGCCCGTCTGCAAAGGCAAGTCCACCGCCGGTCGCCTGACCGTCACTGTCGCGCCTGGGGCGGATGTCGGTCGCCCACACGGTCTGACCGGACAGCGAAATTGCGGTAACGCGCGATTCTGCATCCAGCGTGAAAATCTGGCCCAGAGCAACGACCGGATTGGCAGTGATGCGCTGGCGCCGGCTGTCGCCCTCGCCGATGTCAGCACTCCAGACGCGCTGCAGCGACGTGCCGAGCGCGGGGTGCGCGTTACGCGCATCTGGCGAGCCCGGAGACTGGGTCCATTCGGTGTTTGCAGTGGCGGCGGGCAGCGAAATGGCCCGGCTGCCTTCCTGAGGCAGCGTTGCAACTGTCAGTGCGTCTTCGCGGATTGGTTCACGCTTGCCGGGCAGGATAACCTCTTCTTCGGCGCAGCCGGCCAGGAATACGGCAAAAGCCAGCACCGCAAGGCCTGCACGGGCGCTGCGTCGTGGCGCAGCAGCGGTCTCAGTTACTGTCATGGCCTGTCGTATCCACCCTGCTTTTCACTCTGTGCCGGAGACCGTACCGTCGGTGCATCAGTTACCGGCGGTCGGCAGGTTTTCCATATCCGGCGTTCCCCCCAGAGACACAATCACCTGTAAGGCGCGCTGTTGCAAGTCCGCGGTCACGGCTGCATCCTGCAGCACTGCCTGATACCGGTCGATTGCTTCAGACGTATTGCCTTCGCGGATATCGAGCAGTGCCAGTTGCTCCTGTGCCAGCAGGCTCAGCGGCTGGCCCGGTGCTGCCAGCGCCTCGAACTGAGGCCTCAGTGTGTCTGCAGGCACGCGGTCCACCTGAAGTGTCAGCGACTTGAAAGCAGCAATCTGGCGGTAAATCGGATCAATGTCGCCATTTGTGGCAACACGGTCAAGCGCTTCGACCGCCAGACCGGTCTGCCCGGCATTATGCTGTTCTGCAGCGGCCATCATCTCGGCGACCGCGCCGGCTGCGGGCGACTCTGCAGGCACAGCTGTCAGTGCCTCTGCTCTCGCCGGCCCCTCCTCAATGGCAAGTGCTGCCAGCAGGCCATCACCCAGTGCTTCGGACTTCGCCCGTTCCTGCGCCTTGTTGTACTCGTTCCACGCGGCACCACCGACGATCAGAATCACAGCGACGATACCGATCCAGCCATAACGACGCAGCGATGCGTAAAATCTGTCGCTTCGGACCTCGTCGTTTACTTCGTCGATGAAACTGTCTGTGTTGCTCATGATTACCTGCCAGATACATTCGCGCTTGTCTTACCCTGCACGGGCAGCCAAGCCAAGAGCGCACAGGCGGCATTGCACTCAAAGCAAAAAATCCCTAAATCTGAACTGGTCAGTTCAGTCGAAGTATCGTAGAGATATTCCAGCCGGGCTGGCCCGGCCAGGCAGCAGAAGCTGCTGATGCATTCGAGGCGTTTACAGATGCGTGTATTTTCTCTGATCGCGGCTGTTGTGGTCGCATCCATTCTTTATGTTTATATTTTCCAGCGTCCTGCGCTCTATGCGTGGATGGGCTGGTCGGACACTGCCGAAACGACCGAAGAGGTCGCAACCGCAGATGACGCCGCTGCTGCGGCACCCGCCAGATCAGACCTGGTCAAGGTTGTGGTCCGGCGCTCCGAGGCACAGCAGATCGACACAGCGGTTGTGCTGAGGGGCCAGACTGAAGCCGCGCGGGAGGTCGACGTACAGTCCGAAACCTCTGCCACTGTCATCTCTGAACCCTTGCGCAAAGGCGCCCAGGTTGAGGCCGGACAGGCGCTCTGCCGTCTGGACGAAGGCACCCGCGGGGTAGCACTCGAGCAGGCACGCGCGCAGCTGGATGAGGCCCGGGCGCGGGTACCGGAATCCGCCGCGCGTCTGGATCAGGCGCTGGCGCAGCTTGATGAGGCACGGATCAACCAGAACGCGTCCAGCAAACTCAGTGAAGGCGGTTTCGCATCCACAACACGTGTGGCCAATGCAGATGCGGCCGTCGCCTCGGCGCTGGCCGGCATCGAATCGGCGCGTGCGGGCCTGCAGGCGGCACAGTCCGGTATCCGGTCGGCCGAAGCGGGCGTCGCTTCCGCCAGAAAGGAAATAGAACGCCTGACCATCCGGGCTCCTTTTGGCGGCCTTCTGGAAAGCGATACGGCCGAACTCGGCGCGCTGCTGCAGCCCGGCGCGCTCTGTGCAACGATTATCCAGCTGGACCCGATCAAACTGGTGGCCTTTGTGCCCGAGACCGAGGTCAGCCGCGTGCGCATCGGCGCTGATGCAGGCGCACAGCTGGTGGCAGGCGACAGTACAGCGCCCCTGGGTCGTGCCGCACCGGTACGCGGTCAGGTTACCTTCCTGTCGCGCTCTGCGGACGAAACCACCCGCACCTTCCGTGTGGAAATCGAGGTTCCGAACCCCGATCTGAGCATCCGCGACGGTCAGACTGCCGAAATTCTGATCTCCGCTGCAGGGGCTACGGCGCACCTGTTGCCGCAATCCGCTTTGACTCTGAACGACGAAGGCACGCTGGGCGTGCGCACAATCAACGAAGACGCAATCGTGGAGTTCCACGAGGTCCGGCTGATGCGCGACACGCCTGAAGGCGTCTGGCTGACCGGGCTGGATGACAGTGCCGACGTCATCGTTCTGGGTCAGGAATATGTGATTGCGGGCGTAAGGGTCGCGCCCACCTGGCAGGAGCTGAGCCAGTGACCGGTATCGTTGACTGGGCTGCCAGCCGCGCGCGGATGGTTGTCGCCTTTATCCTGCTCAGCCTTGTGGTGGGCGGATATTCCTATTCCACCCTGCCAAAAGAGGGTGAGCCGGACATCGAGATCCCGGCGCTTTTCGTTTCTGTTCCCTTCCCCGGTATTTCTGCCGCAGACAGCGAGACGCTGCTGGTCAAACCGATGGAGACAGAACTGGCGGACCTGGACGGCCTGAAATCCATGTCCGGCACCGCCGCAGAAAGCTATGCCGGTGTGGCGCTGGAATTCGAGTTTGGCTGGGACAAGACCAAAATTCTTGCAGATGTGCGGGATGCGATGAGCAAGGCCGAGGCCGAATTTCCGGACGGTGCCGAGACCTATTCCATCAATGAGATCAACTTCTCAGAGTTTCCGATCATCATCGTAAACCTGACCGGGCCGGTCCCCGAACGCACGATGAACCGTGTGGCCAAAGACCTGCAGGACGATATCGAGGCCATGGACGCGGTGCTGGAGGCAGGTATCGCCGGCAGTCGCGACGAAATGCTTGAAGTGCTGATCGACCCGCTGCGCCTGGAGGCCTACAACGTCACAGCAGGCGAACTGATCAACACCGTCCAGAACAACAACCAGCTGATCGCGGCGGGCGAAGTGGACACGGCCCAGGGCACATTTGCCGTCAAGATCCCCTCGTCTTTTGACGAGGCGCGCGACGTCTATAACCTGCCGGTCAAGACAAACGGCGACCGTGTGGTCACGCTGGGTGATCTGACCACGATCAACCTGACATTCGAGGACCGCGCAGGGACCGCCCGGTTCAACGGTGAAAACTCGCTGGCGCTGCAGGTTGTAAAGCGCAAGGGCTTCAATCTCATCGACACCGCGAACGAGGTCAAAGCCCTCGTGGCGGAGCGCAGCGAAGGCTGGCCTGAGGGCCTTCAGGCCGCTGTGACAGTCGGCACCTCCAACGACCAGAGCCGTATCGTCGATGCCATGGTGCAGCAGCTGCTGGGCTCGGTCTTTACCGCAATTGCCCTGGTGATGATCGTGGTGCTGGCCGCTCTCGGCATCCGCGCTGCCCTGCTTGTGGGTTTTGCTATCCCGACATCATTCCTTTTGTGTTTCGCGTTCCTAGCTGTCATGGGCATCTCAATCTCGAACATTGTCATGTTCGGTCTGATCCTCGCGGTCGGCATGCTGGTGGATGGTGCCATCGTGGTGGTGGAATACGCCGACAAACGCCAGCAGGAAGGCGTGGGCCCGATGAAGGCCTATGTGGAGGCAGCCAGACGCATGTTCTGGCCGATCATTTCCTCGACCGCGACGACGCTCTGTGCCTTCCTGCCGATGCTCTTCTGGCCGGGTGTACCGGGCGAATTCATGGGCATGTTGCCCGTCACCCTGATCTTTGTGCTTTCCGCTTCGCTTGTTGTGGCGCTTATCTATCTGCCCGTCATGGGTGGTGTGACAGGTCGCCTCGAGCGCTGGATGGCGGATTATATGCAGGCGGTCGCCGGCCTGCGCTGGTATCTGCATGCCGCACTTTTCCCGATCGCTTTCCTGATGATCGGCGCTGCGGCACTGATGGGACCGGTCTTTGGCGGTGTGGCCGCGCAGTTCGCCGGGATGGACGGTCTCGATATCATCGGCTCTGTTGTTCCGACCTTCCTGATTGTCTTCCTGCACATCCTGGCAGCAACCGCATTGCTTGCAGTCGCACTTGGCGGCGTTCTTGTGGCGCTGATCGCCACCTTTGCCCTGCTGACGCGTCTCGGGCGCTGGGGCAGCTGGTTCGTGTCAAAACTCTTCCGCGCCGAGCCGCAGAAGATCAACGCCGGCTACCAGCGCTCGGGCTTTGGCCATGTGATTGCAGGTATTGTCGGCAACCCCGTTATGCCGCTGGTGATGGCCGGAACAGTGTTTGTGTTCGTCGGCACGGTTCTGATCTTCTTCACCAACAACAACAACGGCGTTGAGTTCTTTGTCGAATCCGAACCCGAACAGGGCATCGTCTATGTGCTCGCCCGGGGTAACCTGAGCCTCGAAGAGAAAGACACGCTGGTTCGCCAGGCCGAGGACATCGTTCTGGCGCATCCGGGCATCATCAACGCCTTTTCCTTTGCCGGTCAGGGCGGCCTGAACACCGACAGCAGTGGCGCTGCGATCCCCAAGGATACTGTGGGCCAGGTTCAGTTTGAGACGATCCCCTGGGAGGACCGGGCCGGGCGCCCTGAACTGGACGGCAACATCGTGATCGCCGAGCTTACTGAGCAGCTGGAAACACTGCCCGGCGTCAAGATCGAGATCAGTGAACTGGCACAGGGCCCGGCATCCGGCAAACCTGTTCACCTGCGGCTCAAGTCGGACAGTTTCATCGACCTTGCAACGGCCGTTGAGGCTGCAAGAGTGCAGTTCGAAAACACGCCGGGTCTGACCCTGATCGAAGATACACGCCCCCTGCCCGGTATTGACTGGCAGATTGACGTGGACGTGGAAAAAGCCGGCCGCTACGGCGCCGACGTGGCGACCGTGGGTGCAATGGTGCAGCTGGTCACGCGCGGGATCACACTGGACACGATGCGCGTTGACACCTCCGACGAAGAAATCGACATCCGTGTCAGGTTGCCTGCAGAGGATCGCGTGCTGTCGACACTGGACACACTGCGCGTGCGCACCGTCGACGGACTGGTACCGCTGTCAAACTTCATCGAACGCACCCCGGTGCCGAAACTGGCGGAGATCAACCGCATCGATCAGAAGCGGTACTTTGACGTCAAAGCCGATGTGGCCCCCGGCCTGATGAAGGTCGTGGAAACAGTCGCCGCGGGCGGGACAGAGACCAGCACAACGCTGGCCATGCTGCGCCCTGCAGGGGCCGACGCCGATTTCACCTCGCTTGACCGGACGACCTACAAAGTCACCGACCGGACCCCGGCGGGTCAGGACCGTGACCTTGAGGCGGGTGTATCAGCCGGCGAGCTGCGGCTGATCCCGGTGAACCCCAACGAGCGGATTGCGCTGCTGACCGAGTGGCTCGACACCAACCCTCTGCCCGACAGCATCTCGTGGGAATGGACCGGCGATCAGGAAGAACAGGCCGAAAGCGGCGCCTTTCTGCAAAAAGCGTTTCTCGCCGCTCTGGGTCTGATGTTCATCATCCTGCTTGCGCAGTTCAACAGTTTCTACAACGCACTGCTGGTGCTGCTGGCGGTTGTTCTGTCGACCACGGGTGTGCTGATCGGCATGATCGTCATGGGACAGACCTTTTCGATCATCATGACGGGTACCGGCATCGTCGCACTTGCTGGCATTGTGGTGAACAACAACATCATCCTGATCGACACCTATCAGGAATATGAGCGCTACATGCCCCGGATCGAGGCGATCATCCGCACCGCACAGGCACGGATCCGGCCGGTTCTGCTGACGACCATCACGACCATGGCGGGTCTTGCACCGATGATGTTCGGGCTCTCGCTCAACTTTGCCGAAGGCGGCTATACCATCGACAGCCCGACGGCGCTCTGGTGGAAACAGCTGGCAACCGCGGTTGTCTTCGGGCTGGGCATCGCGACGATCCTGACGCTGATGGTCACCCCGTCGATGCTGGCCGTGCGGGTCTGGGCAACAACCTACATCCGCTGGATAGCGACGCTGCTGGCCAAGATGTCCATGGGCCGGGCCAGCCGGGCTGCACGGGACTGGGCGCTGCAGCGCGACGCAGGCCGTGCTGCTTTCCAGGAACTGATCTGGGACGACGACACCCCTGCACCCGAGGCACTGAGAGCGGCGGAATAATGCCGCTCACACCCTCGTGACGGGACGTTCCACCCGGAACGGGCTACCTGTGGCACATGTATTTCAACAGGAGCCACACAATGTTGCGCAAAGCCCTTTCAACCGCCCTCGTCTCCACCGTCGTCGCGACAGGTGCCCTCGCCGGTGACCTCGTCAGCAAAACCAGCCCGCATTCCGTATCCGATACGATGGACCGGCTGGAAGCAGCAGTGACCGGCGCGGGCGCTACGGTCTTTGCCCGTGTAGACCATGCAGCCGGTGCAGCCTCTGTCGATATGGAACTGCGCCCGACACAGATGCTGATGTTCGGCAACCCCAAACTCGGCACACCGGCGATGCTGGAAAACCAGACTGCCGGCCTTGATCTGCCGCTGCGGGTGGTTGTCTATGCTGACGCCGAAGGCGTTGTTCACGTTGCATACCACGCGCCCAAAGCACTCGCAGATGCCCACGGTCTGCCAGCGGACGCCAAATACATCGGAATGATGACCGGTGCGCTGGACAAACTGACCGGCAAGGCAGTCTCTGCCGAATAACCTGCCCGCAGAACAGACAGACACCAGGCGCATTTTCGCCAACGGGATGACCGGCACCGGACGTCCCGTACTTTACTCATGGCGTCTTTGGGGACAGTGTTTTCCCGTATGAAGCCCGGACACGGCCCGGCAACGGAGGTGACCCAAGCTGTCACGCGCCTGTCGTGAAACCTGGCCAGAAGACTGCTCAGAAACAACTTCCGAAGGTGCCACATGTCCACATCTCGCCGCTCTGCATTTTCCCGCCGCCAGTTCCTTGCCACATCGGGCGCCGGGGCGGCGGTGATCGCCCTGCACCCCTGGTCGGCTGCCGCCGCGACCAACCAGGCCCACCTGCGCATCATGGAAACCACCGACATCCATGTGCATGTCTTTCCTTATGACTATTATGCGGACAAACCACGCGACACCGTCGGTTTGTCGCGCACCGCATCGATCATCAGTGACATCCGGGCAGAAGCAAAGAATTCACTGCTGGTCGACAATGGCGACTTTCTGCAGGGCAACCCGATGGGCGACTACATCGCTTATGAACGGGGCATGAAAGAGGGTGACAGCCACCCGGTCATCAATGCGTTCAACACCATCGGCTACGATGCTGCGACGCTGGGCAACCATGAGTTCAACTATGGCCTCGGGTTTCTCGAAAAGTCGCTGGCCGGCGCAGAGTTTCCCGTGGTTCTGGCCAATATCGCCAAAAGCCGCGGCAGCAACCCGCGCGAAGACGACACACTGCTGCGCCCCTATGCGATCCTCGACCGCGAGATCGAAATGGGCGACGGCACAAAACACCCGATCCGTGTCGGCGTCATCGGCTTTACCCCGCCGCAGGTGATGAACTGGGACCGCAAGCACCTCGAAGGCAATGTCGAGGCGCGTGATATCGTTGAAACCGCCAGGGCCTGGGTGCCTGAGATGCGCGAACAGGGATGTGACCTGATCCTGGCACTGTCGCATTCCGGTATCGGTTCGGCGGACCATACCGACGGCATGGAAAACGCCTCGGTGGCTCTGGCAGGCGTTGACGGGATCGACGCACTTGTTACCGGCCACAACCACCTTGTCTTTCCCTCACCCACCTTCGCTGACCGGCCCGGGATCGACGTCGACAAGGGCACTCTGATGGGCAAACCTGCGGTGATGGGTGGTTTCTGGGGCTCGCACCTTGGTGTGCTTGACCTGCTGCTGGAGCGCGACGGGAATGCATGGCGCGTCGTAACCACGACATCCGAGGCGCGCCCGATCTCGAAACGCAACGAGGACAGGTCGATCACAGCCCTCGTCGGCGATGACCAGGCCGTGCTGGCCTCAGCGGCACAGGATCACGAGGAAACGCTGGCCTATGTGCGCCGCGCGGTTGGCAAGACCTCGGCACCGCTGCACAGCTACTTTGCGCTTGTGGCGGACGACCCGTCCGTGCAGATCGTCTCGATTGCACAGAAGTGGTACGTGAGCGAAATGCTCAAAGGCACCGAGCACGAAGGGCTGCCGATCCTGTCCGCGGCAGCACCTTTCAAAGCCGGTGGCCGCGGTGGTCCGGAGTACTTTACCGATGTGCCGGTCGGGGACGTAGCGATCAAAAATGTCGCAGACCTCTATCTCTATCCCAATACCGTGCGCGCGGTCCGCATCACAGGCGCCGAAGTGCGCGGCTGGCTCGAACGTTCGGCGGGCATGTTCAACCAGATCGAGGCCGGATCAAAAGACGCGGTCCTTCTGAACCCCTCTTTCCCGTCGTACAACTTCGACGTGATGGACGGTGTCACGTATCAGATCGACCTGTCGCAGCCCTCGCGTTTCGACCCCAAGGGCGTTGAGATCAACCCGGATGCGGCCCGTATCGTTGATCTGAAATTCAATGGCGCGCCCGTGACCGATGACATGGAGTTCATTGTTGCCACGAACAATTACCGGGCATCGGGCGGCGGCGATTTCCCCGGCGCCAAAGGCGATACCGTGATCTTCGAAGCGCCTGACACCAACCGCGACGTGATCGTGCGGTATATCGTCGAACAGGGCACGATTGACCCCAAAGCAGATGCCAACTGGTCCTTTGCACCAATGGATGACACGACTGTTCTGTTCGAAACGGGCCCCAGGGCGCGGGACTATATTGACGATGTCAAAGGCCTGTCGCTCGAGGACGCCGGCGAAGCCGCTGATGGTTTCGCAGCCTTCCGCATAAAACTCTGATCCTGAAGGATCGTGCGCTGGTGGGTCAGCAGGCCGCCGGCGCACAGGGTCCGCCACCCGTTACCAGACATTAACGCATTTGTGGCAGCCTGTGCCGCGGTGATGCCGATGCGAGGACGGGATGGAAGCGATACAACCCAGCGAAGCAACTGACTGGAGCAGTGTGATCCCACTGATCCAGGCACAGCAACGCGCGATCGCCGAGCGGAACCGCGGCGGCGAGGCACCGGAGACTGCGGCCGTTTCCGGCAGTCAGGTCGCGCGCCCGACGGAAAGCGGATTGTCCGAACCGGAGGCAGCGCCTGCCGGCGCAGGCAACAGGCCACGGGACAACGCCGGCGGGAAAACATCTCGGGCAATGAACGACCTGACCGATGCTGAAGAGCGCATGGTCGACGCAATGAAAGCCCGCGACAGCGAAGTACGACGGCACGAGCAGGCCCATGCCGCAGTGGGCGGGTCCTATGCATCTGCACCCAGCTACACCTACCAGGTCGGCCCCGATGGAAAGCGTTATGCCGTCGGCGGCGAAGTACAGATTGACGTGTCACCGGTGCCGGACGACCCGGCTGCCACAATGACCAAGATGGAAGTCGTCAAGGCAGCAGCGCTGGCCCCGGCAGAACCTTCATCCGCCGATCGCAAAGTCGCCGCGATGGCAGATGCCCAGCGCGCCCAGGCTGCAGCAGACCTGACCGCCCTGCGCGCTGCCGAGCGGCGCGGAGACGTCGACAGGCGCGCGTGACATCCCCGAAAATCCTCAGTCAGTCTCTTCAGACTGCTGCCGCCGCCACAGTTGCGCATAGCGTCCGTCACGGGCCAGCAGGGCGTCATGGGTGCCCTGTTCGACAATCTCACCCTTCTCCAGCACGATAATTCGGTCAGCTTCTGAAATTGTACTCAGCCGGTGCGCGATGGTCAGCACCGTACGGCCCCGGCCCGCGTGCATCAGCGCATCCTGAATTTCGGATTCGGTCTCGGAATCCAGCGCCGATGTTGCCTCATCCAGCAGCAGAATGGGTGGATCTTTCAGCAGTGTACGCGCGATGCCGACCCGCTGTTTCTCCCCGCCCGAGAGCTTGAGCCCCCGCTCGCCGACAGTTGTCTCATACCCGTCCGGCAGTGACAGAATGAAATCGTGGATCTGAGCGGATTTCGCCGCCTCTTCAATCTCCTGCTGTGTTGCCCCGTCACGGCCATAGGCAATGTTGTACCGGATGGTGTCGTTGAACAGGACTGTGTCCTGAGGCACCACGCCGATCGCCATGTGCAGGCTCTTCTGTGTGACCTGCCGCACATCCTGTCCGTCAATACGCAACGCACCGCGGCCCACGTCGTAGAAGCGGAACAACAGCCGTCCGATGGTGGATTTACCGGACCCGGTAGAACCCACAATCGCCACCATCTCACCCGGTTCGGCGGTGATCGACACGCCCCGCAGAATGGCCCGGTCTGCATTGTATCCGAAATGTACATCATCAAGTTCGACGCGGCCGCCATCGACTTTCAGGTCCTTGGCATCAGGTGCGTCCACGACTTCCGCCGGCTGTTCCAGCAGATTGAACATTTCACCCATGTCCACCAGTGCCTGCCGGATTTCGCGATAAACGGTACCCAGAAAGTTCAGCGGCACAGTAATCTGTACCATATAGGCATTGACCATCACAAAATCGCCCACCGTCAGGGTGCCGTTCTGCACGCCCATCGCGGCCATGATCATGACGCCAATGAGGCCACAGGTGATCAGGAAAGACTGCCCGAAATTGAGAAATGACAGGCTGTAACTCGTCTTGATCGCCGCCTGTTCATATTTTGCCATTGCAGAATCGTAACGATCCGCCTCGCGCTCTTCGGCTCCGAAATATTTCACCGTTTCAAAGTTGAGCAGACTGTCGATGGCCTTCTGGTTGGCGTCCGTGTCCTGGTCGTTCATCTCGCGGCGCAGTTTCACCCGCCATTCGGTGACGGCAAAAGTAAACCAGACATAAAGGCCGATCGTGACCGCCACGACGAGCAGGTAATAGAAGTCAAAAACCACCGCCAGGATGATACCCACCAGCAGCAGCTCGAGCATAAGCGGACCGATGGAAAAGAGCAGAAAGCGCAGCAGAAAGTCGACACCTTTCACGCCCCGTTCGATAATCCGGCTGAGCCCGCCGGTTTTGCGCGTGATGTGGTATCGCATACTCAGCGCATGAATGTGATTGAATGTCTCCAGCGCCAGCATACGCAGCGCTCGCTGACCCACGCGGGCAAAGACCGCATCCCGCAGCTGCTGAAAACCAACAGTCATCAGCCGCGCCATACCGTAGGCGATCGTCAGCCCGACCGCACCCAGGGCCAGCATCGGCACACCCTCTTCGGCCAGCGCATCAACGGCGCCCTTGTAGAAAAAGGGGGTCGTCACCGAGATCAGCTTTGAAAAAATCAGAAGGGCCATCGCCCACAGAACACGCTTACGCACCCAGGGCTGATCGGCAGGCCAGAGGTACGGGGCGACCCGCCGGATCGTCCGGAGGCCGGACATCCGTTCTTCCTGTTCCGGGGTCTGGTCGGCCTGCGGCGTATCCGCCTGTGCTGTCGTATCAGATGGCATGAAAGGTCCTGCGCTTTCTCAGAGCGCACTACCTAATCCACATCGGACCCTATTGCCAGTCGCCGAAGCGGTTTTCCCGCCGTTGCAGCGGTTTCAGCCGTCCTCTGGCAGGTCGAATATCTGGCCCGGATAAATCAGGTCCGGATCACGGATCGATGACCGGTTCGCCTCGAACACGCGCACATAGAGCAGACCTTCGCCATAGCGATCCCGCGCGATGGCCCAGAGCGTATCACCGGTCTGTACAGTCACCGCGCTGACAGGTCCTGTCTGGCCATCGGTTGCTTCTGCCAGCACCTCCGGCGCTTCACGTTTGAACGGTGTCTCGAGGCGGCTGGTGACATCACCCGCCGCGTCCAGGGCGTCAATGCGCAGGGTATAGACCCCCGGGGCCACATCAGGCACCTCGCCGCGCCATGCCCCGTCGTCATCCGTCAGAAGCGTCACACGGGGTGCATTGTCGAGGTATACGCGCACGGAAGACGCATCCACCCCAGCTCTGCCCGCCAGCTGCACAACACCGGTATCGGAGTAACCGATCGTATCGAGCCGGACAGTGCGGGGCGCTGCAGGCGCGGTGTCCAGCAGTTCCACGCCCTCTTCGGTCGATTGCAGGACCGCGATCTGTTGCTGTGCAGGTGCATCGCCCGTGTCCGCTGTCTCTGCGGTTGCTGTGACGGCGTCATTCTCGACGGACGCACCGCTACCCGATGGCTCAGACGACGCCGGCGCCGCGGCAGCCGCCACCTCTTCGACGGCGTCATCCTCCACAGGAACCGCCGCTGTGACAGGCGCGCCTGCAGGCGCATCGTTGCTGGCTCCTGTCTCAGCGGTTTGCGGGTCAGACTGCGCGTCAGCGGCAACTGTGTCATCTGTCTGTGTGGCGGTGTTGTTCTCCGCTACCACCTCTGGCATAGGCGCGTTGTTCTCGGCCGGTGTTTCCGGCGTGCCTGTTATTGCGGGCGGGTCCGGCTGATCTGCTGGCTGTGCGGTCCCGCTCTGCAGACCGGCCACCAAGTCCGCCACGGCCTCTTCAGCCTTTGCGACCGTACCTGCGATCTGCTCGCCTGCCTGCGCAACGCCGGTCGTGACGTCCTCCACCAGCTCTCCCGCCGCGTCCGCGACCGTCTGCGCCGCGTCCTCCACTGACGTCTGATCGCGAGGTGCCGGTGTTTCGTCTGGTGTCTCTCTCTCCGAAGGGGCTTCGGCCACATCCACCGGCACGGCAACAGGGGCCAGAATGACATCTGCGGCAGAAGCAACAACATCTGCGCCCTCGCCCGTTTCGAGCGTCAGAACGCGCGCGGCATCACTGGGTCCGAGCGTCGCAACAGCAGCAAAAGAACCCTGACTGTCCGCTGTGGCAGTCGCGATCTCTGTTCCGTCGATCAGGATACGCACGGTTTCTCCGGGGGCCGCCCGACCCGCAATAACCATCAGACCGCCAGCATCCACGCGCACTTCGTCGACAGAGGGCAGAACGGCCCGTGCCGGTTCCTCTGCCAGTCCGGATGCCACTTCCTCTGCGCTTTCAGAAACCGCTTCCTGAGAAGCCGCAGGCTGGCTGGCTTCGGTGGTGCCCCCGGCGTCGCCTGTGGCGTTCACCGCGCCGCTCTCCCCGGCAGCTGGCTGGCTCTCCGACCCCGGCGCAACCAGAGCGGCAAGATCTTCCTGCGTCGGCTCTGCATCATCGCGCAGCCCGAGATACGTGCCAGCCGCGATCACAACTGCAATCACGATACCGGCCGTCAGCAGCCCTGAGCCAGCCTGTCCGGTGGCTCCCCCCTTGTCGCTCATAGTCTTTTTCTCTTTCTGATCAGCAGCCTTACGCGAGCAGACGCGAAGACATTGAGCCTACATAGCAACTGCTCTATCACGGGTCAAAACCTCCTGGTTCAATTTCAGGACATCTCTGTCAGGAAAGAGTGATCATGCCTTCAAAATCCATCTGCGTTTACTGCGGCTCACGCACAGGCGACGACCCTGCCTTTATGCAGGAAGCCACAGCCCTGGGGACCGCTATTGCCTCCGAAGGGTGGCGCCTGGTCTACGGCGCCGGCGATGTCGGCCTGATGGGTGCCGTCGCGCGGGCGGCGCAGACTGCCGGGGCAGAAACCTTCGGGGTCATCCCTCAGCACCTTGTGGGCTGGGAGATCGGGAAAACGGATCTGACCTCTTACGTGGTCACCGAAACAATGCATGAGCGTAAGAAAGTGATGTTCATGAACTGCGATGCAGTCGTTGTCCTGCCGGGGGGGGCCGGGTCTCTCGATGAGCTTTTTGAAGTCCTCACATGGCGCCAGCTCGGGCTGCACGACAAGCCGGTTTTACTTGTGAATACAAATGACTACTGGGGTCCGCTCCTCGCATTGCTGCGCCACGTAACAGACCGTGGGTTTGCCGACGACAGCCTGCACAGTTACTATACTGCGGTACCCGACACGGCCTCTGCCTGCGTCGCTTTGCGGGAGGCCCTTTCCTGACGGAAGCCTGATGCAGAGTAGAGGGCCAGCGCTGTCCAGATGAGAGCGAAGGCCGCCAGATGCCACCCGGTGAACAGCTCACCGAACAGGAAGACGGCGACCGAAAACTGCATTGTCGGGTTGAGATAGAGCAGCAGGCCAACGGTCGACATCGCCAGCCTTCTGGCTCCGTAGGAAAACAGGATCAGCGGGACAGCCGTAACCGGGCCGGCCAGCACAAGCAGGACAGCCGAGGCAGGATCACCGCCGAAAACAGCATCACCGCTGTGCCAGGAATGCCACATAAGTGCCAGTGCGAGAGGCGAAACAAGCATTACTTCTGCGGTCACCGACACAACCGGACCGGCGGAAATGTATTTTTTGACCAGACCGTAGAAGCTGAAACTGACCGCCAGCGCCAGCGCCGTCACGGGCACTGTTCCCAGGCCCGCTACCAGCAACAGAACCGCCGCCGTCACCAGCGCAACGGCAACCCATTGCACAGCGCTCAGCCGTTCGGCAAAGAAGACCCGGCCCAGAACGACGGCTACGAGCGGGTAGATATAGTACCCCAGTGAAGACTGGGTGGTCTGCCCGGTCTGCACGGCCCAGATGAAAATGGCCCAGTTCAGCGCCACAAGCACCGCCGCAAGCAGCATCAGACCAAACGTCCGGCCTGTGCTGACAGCCTGCCAGACCAAAGGCAACCGCCGCTGCAGGGCCAGAACTGACCCGAACAGCACCAATGACCAGAGCAAACGGTGCGCCAGCACGTCCAGGGGCGGTACATGCGCAAGCGCATTGTAAAAGATCGGGGAAAGCCCCCAGATCACTGCGGCACCGCCGATGGCCGCTACACCCCGTACTGTCTCACTGACCATGCGCCGGCCCTTTCCCTGCCGCTGTTCATGCGCCCGATGGCGGGACGGTACAAGAAAAAAGGCCCCGTGCATCGCACGGGGCCTGACTGTCATGCTGGTGGCAGGAGTTACAGGCGCGAGGCCACGTTTTCCCAGTTCACCAGATTGTCCAGGAAGTTTGTCAGATACGCCGGGCGCTTGTTGCGGAAATCAATGTAGTAAGAGTGTTCCCACACATCACAGCCCAGCAGCGCAGTCTGGCCAAAGCACAGCGGGTTCACGCCGTTTTCAGTTTTGGTCACCGACAGAGAACCATCGGCGTTTTTCACCAGCCAGCACCAGCCAGAGCCGAACTGTCCGGCACCCGCGGCGGAAAACTGTGACTTGAATTCGTCAACAGAGCCGAAGCTCTCGGTGATCGCCTTTTCCAGCTCGCCCGGCATGGCGCTGTCGCCCGGCCCCATCATCTCCCAGAACTGGTTATGGTTCCACAGCTGGCTGATGTTGTTGAAAATACCGTTCTGGGCGACGGCATTGGCGTCATAGGTGCCGACGATGATCTCTTCCATCGATTTATCAGCCCATTCCGTGCCTTCAATCGCCTTGTTGCCGTTGGTCACATAGGCATTGTGATGCAGGTCGTGATGGTATTCCAGGGTCTCTGCCGACATGCCCTTCGAGGCAAGCGCGTCATGTGCATAAGGAAGATCAGGAAGTTCAAAAGCCATTGGGGCCCCCTTTGGTTATTCGATGGGTATACGGGGACATGAAGCGCACCGCGTTAAGACTTCAAGTCCCTTTTGGCCAAAACACCCGTATTTGGCGATTATTCGGTGCGTATCACGCACTTTCCCCGGCCATGAAAACGGTTCGAATAGCCCTCGGGTCTGGCCGAGACCGAAATCCTGTTGTTCTTTTTGTTGACCTGAGCCGTATAACTGAATTGCGCAGCTTTTTGTTTGTCCGCATTCTCAACGTTGGTCAGTGTCCAGACGATACTCAGCTTCCGGTCATCGTTGCGCTGTACGCTGGCCTGCATCGGCTTTTCGTGAAACTGTAGAATGATCGGATCAAGAACGGTGACCGAACCATCTTCGCCGAGCACGATGCCCATCTTTGCCGGAATCCAGCCGGGCCGGTCTCTGTTGGAGGGGATATCACAATCGTATACGTATCCACCCGCCACTGCCGGCGGAGTTGTCAGACAGTAGAGTAAAGCGGCAACCAGTTGTTTTTTCATCAGTAACCCGGATTTAGCATGGCAAGTCAGCACGGCATTTTCGGGCAGGACATGTGTGATCACACAGTGCCTGTCGATACCGCCCGCCCGACAGTTTCAGCCCCCTGCAGGCGGGTCAACCCGTTGAACACAGATGGTTAACTTCAGATCCTGGCTGTGCCGCTATGCTGAGCAGATCAAAGACGTACTGCGCCTGACTGCGAAAACAGATCAGCTGAAAACTGTCATCTGACGGCATCCAGATCGCTGCTGCGACCTGTGCCAGCCGCGTGCGCCGGAACATGCCTGTCCCGAACGCCCCGGGGGCCAGATCGACCGGGCAGAGTTTCGCCATGACGTCGCGCGCGTGCTCACCGCTCACCTGAAAGGAGGCCCGTGCGTCAGACACATTCACGGCGAGCAGATGCGCTTTGCCGGATGCCGCATCAAAAGCCTGCACAATGCCTTCGGCAGACCCGTAGTCGCACAGAACCAGCAGCTCATCCGGGGACATCCAGCACAGGGCAACGCCGTCTTTCTGTGCAAACGTGCCTGCACCAGGAACCGCCATGCCGGTCACTGATTTCACGGCTTTTCCGACTGCAGGTGCCGACAGGTCGCCGCGCAGGGTTACCATGCCCTGACGTTCCGCTTCGCGGATGCCTGCAATGCCGCCGGACGCGGCGACGCCACCCATGGCGGTTACGGGTTCAGACATTCTGCTTCTCCCCTTCTTTGTCGTAAAAGACCGGATCGACAATCCGGGCTTTGAACGTTGCCCCTTCGGTGCCCGGAAATTCGAGCACCTCTCCCATGCGATCCGGTCCGTCGAGAACAAGCCCCATCGCGATACCGCGCCCGAGCGTCGCCGAATAATATGCCGACGTGACCCGGCCGATCACATTCCGCTGACCGTTTGCATTCACGCCCGCCCCGGTGGCATAGGCACCATCTGGCAACACAGCGCCCGAAAGTGTTTCCAGACCAACCAGCTTCCAGCGTTTCGGGTCTGTCATGTGGCTGCGTTCCTGTGCCCGCTTGCCGAGGAAATCCTCTTTTTTCTTCGAGATGGCCCAGTTCAGTCCGAGATCCTGCGGGATAACAGTCCCATCTGTCTCGTCCCCGATCATGATGAACCCCTTTTCAGCCCGCAGCACGTGAAGACATTCGGTACCGTAAGGCATTGCGCCGAATTCGGCGCCGGCCTCTGTCAGAGCGTCCCAGAATGCCCGTCCCTGCCCCGCTTTTACGGCGATTTCATAGCTCAGCTCACCCGAGAATGAGATCCGGTAAACCCGGCAGGCAAATCCGCCGATCTCACCGTCAGCCCATTCCATAAAACCAAGCGCCTCGCGCGAGACATCCATACCACCGAGTTTTTCCAGCACTTTGCGGGCATTGGGCCCGACGACGGCAACCTGCGCATACTGCTCGGTGACATTGGCCACCCAGACGTTCCAGTCCCACCACTCGGTCTGCAGCCACTCTTCCATATGCTGGTGGATGCTTTCGGCCCCACCCGTGGTTGTGTGGCACAGGAAGGTATCCTCGTCGATACGGGCGACCACACCATCGTCGATCAGGAAACCGTTTTCCGAGCACATCAGACCATAGCGGCATTTGCCCGGCTTCAGCGTCGACATCATGTTGGTGTACATCATGTCCATGAATTTGCCCGCATCCGGCCCCTTGACGATGATCTTGCCCAGAGTTGAGGCGTCCAGCAGTCCAAGGTTCCGGCGGGTGTTCAGCACTTCGCGGTTTACGGCCTGCGAGACTGTCTCGCCCTGGCGCAGATAGGCATAAGGACGCCGCCACTGTCCGACTGGCTCCCAGTGCGCGCCATTGTCGTCGTGCCAGTCATGCATCGGCGTCCGGCGGACCGGCTGGAACACCTCTCCGCGGGCGTCACCGGCAATCGAGGCCAGCGAAATCGGCGTGTAGGGCGGACGGAACGTTGTGGTCCCGACCTGCGGGATCTCTGCCCCGAGCGCACCAGCAAGCGTCGCCAGGCCGTTGATGTTGCTCAGTTTACCCTGATCCGTTGCCATCCCCAGCGTGGTGTACCGCTTGGTATGCTCAACACTTTCAAACCCCTCCTGAGCCGCCAGCTGCACATCGCTTACCTTGACGTCGTTCTGATAATCCAGCCACGCCTTGGCGCGATGCTCATAGTCAGCCTGCGCCGGCATAAGCCAGACAGGCTCCATCCGGGCCTCTTCAGAGGCCTCGCCCACCGGCGCTTTCGTCCGCTTCGGTGTGAACCCGGCAGCCCTCGCAGCTGCCTTGCCCGCAGCATCCGCATCCGAAACGGTTTCGGCCAGAGACATCAGTCCGTTAGCGCTCCCGGCGGCGGTCACAAACGCAGCACCATCGGCGCCGGTCGGCGCTTTATCCACATCCGGCCGGAACATCGCCTGATCTGTGTCCCAGGTCAGCTTCCCGCCGCAGTGCGACCACAGGTGCACCACGGGCGACCAGCCCCCCGACATCGCAACAGCATCGCAGGCGATCTCTTCTGTGACTGCCCCCGATCCTTCCTGGCGACAGACCTCCACTGACGCGACGCGCTTGCCACCTTTGACCGCGGCGATACCATGCCCGGCCAGAACCCGGATGCCCAGCGCACGGGCCTGCACCATCGCCGGGCTTTCCAGATCAGGTGAACGTGCATCGAGGATCGCAGACACCGTCCGACCCGCATGATTCAGGGTAAATGCCGTCAGATACGCGTCATCGTTGTTTGTCACGATGACAGTCCGATCGCCCGCCGACACCCCGAAATTCACCAGATAATCCCGCACAGCCGAGGCAAGCATCACACCCGGAATGTCGTTACCGGCAAACGACAGCGGACGTTCAATCGCCCCTGTCGCCGTTACAATCTGCGCTGCGCGGATGCGCCAGAGGCGATGGCGCGGCCCCGGTTTTGCCGGCGCGTTATCGCGCAGCTGTTCGTATCCCAGGACATAGCCATGGTCGTAAACGCCCGCGCCCATCATCCGGGTGCGCATTGTGACATTCGGCATTGTTTCCAGCTCGGAAACGATTTGTTCCACAAATTCATCCACAGGCGCGCCGTTCACCGTGCCGCCATCGACGGGCGCACGGCCACCCCAGTGTGGTGTCTGTTCCATCAGAATGACACGCGCACCCGATTTCGCGGCAACACGGGCCGCCTGCAGGCCTGCGATGCCACCACCAACGACAAGTACATCGCAGAATGCATAGAAATGCTCATACGTGTCGGCATCCGCCTCTTTCGGCGCCTGCCCCAGGCCAGCGGACTGCCGGATGAAGGGCTCGTACACGTGCTTCCAGAGCGGGCGTGGATGAATGAACATCTTGTAATAAAACCCGGCCGGCAGAAACCGTGCCAGTTTGGTGTTGATGGCGCCAATGTCGAACTCGAGACTGGGCCAGTGGTTCTGGCTGCGTGCCGCAAGCCCGTCAAAAAGCTCGGTGGTGGTGACCCGCTGGTTCGGTTCAAACCGGTTGCCCTCGCCCATATTGACAAGACCGTTGGGTTCTTCGGCGCCCGATGCAACAATTCCGCGTGGACGATGGTATTTGAACGACCGTCCCACCAGCATCTGATCATTGGCCAGAAGGGCTGATGCCAGGGTGTCGCCCTCAAAACCGCTAAGCGTGCGGCCATTGAACGAAAAGGTCACCGGGTGGCCCCGGTCTACAAACCGGCCACCGGAGGTCAGACGCGAACTCATGAGAACTCCCTCCAGATCCAGCCCGGGCGTTTTTTGGAAATGGTTTTACGCAGCCCGGCCGGCGGCTCGAGGGTCTGCGCAGGATAGGTGCCAAAGACTTCCAGTGTGGTCGTGCAGCGGGCTGCGTGAAACCACTTGCCGCAGCCATAGACGTGCCGCCAGCGCTCAAAGTGCACCCCACGCGGGTTTTCCCGCATGAACAGATATTCTTCGAACTGCTCGTCCGGGCTGCCCGGGCCATAGCGCTTCAGATGCGCTTCGCCGCCGGCGTGAAATTCTGTCTCCTCGGCGGTAACGCCGCAGACAGGACAGGTCAGGATCAGCATGGTGTGCCTCCGGTGCTCTGGACGCCGCACGCAGAAAAGGCGGGCGTCATCAGACGCCCGCCTCTGGCGGTCATTGCAGTATGTCTTGGTTTATTCGACGACAGCGGGCGCTGTCGCCTCAGGATCAGCCGGTGCGGTCTGTATGGTTGCCGTACCGTCCGTTGCGTCAGGGTCCACGGGCACTGTTCCCGTGCCGAGAGCCGCCAGCAGCACCACGAAGGCGCCGATGACGACCAGCGCGATGAGGATGCCTTTGCCGCTGATGCCGTCACTGTGTGTTGTGTAGTCAGCCATTGGTCTGTCTCCTTGTTACGGGAGGCCAGTGTGGCGGCTGCAGGGGTCATCGCAATCCAGGCGGAAATCCCCGGCCGGTTTGGGCGGCGCGTGGCCAACCGGGCAGGCCTGCGTCGGCCATCTGTTGCCGGTTTGGTGCCAGCGGCCACATCGGTTATACTGGCTTCGGGCATGTTCAGAGGAGAATCGTGATGAGCAAGGAAATGATCGCCGTACTGGTTTTTGGTGGCTTCGCAGCCGTCGCGCTTGTCATGCTGGTGATCGAACGGCGCGGCATCGCCGCCCGCAAAGCCGCGCGTGGCGGGCGCGAGATTGACGTCGGCAACCTCATTGCTTTCGGCTCGGCCGCCGGCGAAGGGCCACGCACCCATGGCCAGGATGACTGACCTGTGAAATGGCTTTTCTGGCTTTCGGTGGGAATATTCGTCGCAGGCGTTTCCATCGCAATCTGGGAACGCCGCAAAAAGCGTACCCTGTTGGCACATGATCTGAATGCAACGGGCCCGCAGACCGAGGCCGACCGCCAGGCAATCCGCACGGTGCATGAAATGGCCGGGCGCGAAACCTCCCGTCCGCCGGACTGAGTCTGACGCTTTAAAGACCCGATGTGCATCCGAAACAAAGGGAACCTCAACTGAATGCATGACGCACTGCTGATCTTCGGAGGTCTGGCTATCGTCGCCATCCTTGCAATCGTGGCCAACGTGATGTCGACGCGAAACGCCCGTCATCACTCTGACAGCGGACTGGCTAAGCGGGGTGATGGCAGCCGGGAACAGGGGGCCGGCGGCGGTGGCGACAGCATCTGACATCAGTGCGCCACCCCGGCGGCCACGGATTCGTCGATAAACCGACCCTCGCGGAAACGGTCGAGGCCAAACTCATCCGTCAGCGGCCCGTGTCCTTTGGCGATGAGTTCGGCCATGGCCCAGCCTGACCCGGGCGTGGCTTTGAACCCGCCGGTGCCCCAGCCGCAGTTGATGAACACATTCTCCACGGGCGTTTTGGACAGAATGGGCGAGCGGTCGCCCGTCACATCCACGATCCCGCCCCACTGACGCAGCATTTTCAGACGGCTCAGCATCGGGAAAGTCTCGATCAGCGCGCGCACGGTTTCCTCGACGTGGTGAAACGATCCGCGCTGGGTGTAGTTGTTGTAGCCGTCGGTACCACCGCCGATCACCATTTCGCCTTTGTCGGATTGTGACAGGTACCCGTGCACGGTGTTGGCCATGACAACCACGTCCATGCAGGGTTTGATGGGCTCTGACACCAGGGCCTGCAGCGCCACACTCTCAATCGGCAGCCGGAAACCTGCCAGCCCGGCAACATGACCTGAATTGCCCGCCACGACGATGCCCAGCTTGTCGCAGTCAATGGCCCCGCGGTTCGTGTCCACGCCGACGACTTTGCCGCCCTCGCGGCGGACAGCTGTCACCTCGCACTGCTGGATGACATCCATACCCATGTCCGAACAGGCCCGCGCATAGCCCCAGGCCACGGCGTCATGGCGCGCCGTGCCGCCCCGCGCCTGCCACAGACCGCCCAGCACCGGATAGCGCGGCCCGGCAATGTTCATGATCGGCACCAGCTCTTTTACACGGGTGGGCGTTATCCACTCGGTTGTCACCCCCTGCAGCGCATTGGCATGGGCCGTACGCTGGTAGCCCCGTACCTCGTGATGCGTCTGCGCCAGCATGATGACACCGCGCGGGCTGAACATCACGTTGTAGTTCAGGTCCTGGCTCATCGTCTCATACAGCGAGCGGGACTTTTCATAAAGCGCCGCAGAAGGATCCTGAAGGTAATTCGAGCGGATGATCGTCGTGTTCCGCCCGGTATTGCCACCGCCCAGCCAGCCCTTTTCCAGGATGGCCACGTTTTTGATCCCGAACCGCTTGCCCAGATGATACGCCGTGGCAAGCCCGTGACCGCCACCACCGATGATGATCACATCGTACTTCTTTTTCGGCTCTGCCTTGCGCCATGCGCGCTCCCAGCCAGTGTGATAGCGTGCCGCCTCGCGGGCGACTGCAAAGACAGAATAGCGTTTCATGGCACCAGTTCCCGAACGTGACTGCGCGCCGGAATCGCACCGGCGCTGAGGTTGACACTCTTGTGCCTGTCCACCCGGAAAAGAGGATACTCAGCACGTCATATCCTGCCATGTTTGCGACACGCGGCGCAATTGCACAGAGCTGTGACGTGGCCGTGGCCTTTTGCCTCTTTTTACCGGCGCGCGCAGCAGCTACATGTCAGCTTGTAGTCTGAGGAAACGGCATGACTTTCTGGATCATCACAGCAGGCCTCGCGGTCGTCATTTCGGTGCTGATCGCACTGGCGATGCGCGCACCCCGTGCCGGCGGCACCGAGCCTGCTGCCGCCTATGATCTGCGCGTGTACCGGGATCAGCTGCGCGAGGTTGACAAAGATCTCGCACGCGGCGTGGTCGGCCCCGCCGATGCAGAAAGGGTCCGCGCCGAGATCTCCCGCCGGATTCTGGCTGCGGACGCCGCCCTGCGTGCCGGGCAGGCCGGCGAAGATGACAGAAAAGGTGCGCCCGGGGTCGTCTCAGCGGCCCTGGCGGTCCTGCTGATCGGTGGCAGCGTTGGTCTCTATACGCAACTGGGCGCCCCGGGCTACGGCGATCTGGCGCTGACAGACCGCATCAGGATGGCCGAAGAGCGCCGTGCCGACAGACCTTCTCAGGCCGCGGCCGAAGCCAGCCTGCCGTCGGTTCAGACACCCGCCAGCGCCAGTCCGGACTATATTGCGCTGGTCGAGCAGCTGCGTGAGACCGTCCAACAGCGCCCGGATGATCTTCAGGGGCATATCCTGCTTGCCCAGAACGAGGCCAACCTCAATAATTTCCCTGCAGCCGCCGAGGCCCTCTCAGGGGTTATCCGCATAAAGGGGTCCGGCGCGACTGTCACGGATTTCACCGATTATGCCGACATGCTGATCCTTGCCGCAGGTGGTTACGTTTCACCCGAAGCCGAAGACGCGCTCAACACCGCTCTCGCGATGGATCCCACAAACGGGACAGCACGCTATTACTTCGGCTTGATGATGGCACAGACCGGTCGGCCGGACACGGCGTTCCGCATCTGGGACGGGCTGCTGCGCGAGGGGCCGCCAGAGGCACCCTGGATCGAACCGGTACTGGCGCAGATCGAGGACATGGCCTTCAGGGCGGGCGTAAACTATCAGATACCGGCGATCGGCGGCGGGCGCGGTCCTACAGCGGCTGATATCGAGGCCGCGGGCAACCTGAGCCCGACCGAACGCATGGAAATGATCGGCAATATGGTCTCAGGCCTGTCTGAACGTCTGGCTACCGAAGGCGGCCCGGTCGAAGACTGGGCACAGCTCATCACAGCCCTTGGCGTGCTGGGCCAGCAGGGTCAGGCTCGTGCGGTCTATGACAATGCGGTAGAGGCCTTTGGCGATGATACCCGCGCTCTTGATCTGTTACTGCGTGCAGGACAGCGCGCACAGGTCGCCGAATGATCCTGGAAACACCCGAAGAATTTCTGGCAGCCCTGCCCCCGATGCGCAGTCTGGCCGGTCTCGATCTGGGCACTGCAACCATTGGCGTTGCTGTGTCCGACACCTTCTGGTCGGTCGCTACACCACTCGAGACCATCCGCCGGAAAAAGTTTTCGGCCGATGCCGCCGCCCTGGTGAATATTCTTCAGGCAAGGCAGATCGGCGGCGTCGTACTGGGCCTGCCCCGCAACATGGATGGATCGGAAGGGCCGCGCTGCCAGTCCACCCGCGCCTTTGCCCGCAACCTCGACCGGCTCGACAGCTTTGATATGCCCGTCACCTTCTGGGACGAGCGTCTGTCCACAGTGGCGGCCGAGCGCGCCCTGCTGGAGGCGGATACGTCCCGGAAACGTCGCGCAGAGGTCATCGACCACGTGGCCGCGGGCTATATTCTGCAGGGTGTGCTGGACCGTATCCGCGTTCTGCGCGCCGGGGAGGGAACGGTATGACAGACGATATCTGGAAACGCGACGAAGTGCAGAGCCCCTGCGTGAAAATCTGCGTTGTCCACCCCGAGGCGCGGCTCTGTACCGGCTGTCTGCGCTCCATTGACGAAATCACCCAATGGTCGCGCATGTCCCCTGATGAACGTCGCGCGATCGTCGACGACCTGCCCTCGCGCGCAGGTCAGCTTACAAAACGCCGCGGGGGCCGCGCCGCGAGGCGCGCCCGCTGACCTGAGGCCACCCCGTCGCCGGACCGGCCCGCACCGAAAACTTGATCAAAAGACGCGGCGCACATGCCTTCTAGACCGGCACCGCCCCTCCCGGGCCGCGAAAAAAAGGCAAAAACCGGTCAGAAACGGCTTATTCAGAACATATTTCTGGCATATCGGGTCCCGACAAGCAGAATAGCTGCGAAAGACACCTGCGAGGACTCCTATGCTGAACTTTCTGAAAATCGGTGTGTCGACACTGGCCATCTCCGCATTTTTTGTTGCACCCACGGTCACTGTCGTAACGGCTGACTACGCTTACGCCAAGAACGGTGGCGGAAATGGAGGTGGAAACGGCGGCGGAAACGGCGGCGGCGGTGGAAACGGCGGCGGCAAAGGTGGTGGCAACAGCGGCGACAACGGTAAGAGCGCCAGCAAAGGCGGATCCGACGGCAAGGCAAAGGGGGTCGGCCGCAGCAAAGACAAATCCGCCAATGGCCAGGGTAAGGCCAGGGCGGGATCATTCCGGGACACGATAAAGGGCCTCTTCGGCAAAAACAGCCGGTCAGAAACCCGCCAGGTGCGTCAGGCGACCAAACAGGCACGCAGTGCTCCCGAGGTCAAAGCCAGCCTGCGTCCCGCCACACGCCCGACCAAAGGTCCGCTGCACCCCAGCAACCTGGGCAAGCTGAATGGCGCGATCAATTCCAGTCCGAACGCCAAGCTGGCACATCTTCAGAACGGTAATTTCAACGGTCCCGTGGGCCTTGCCGCAGCACTCGCCGCCGCCGATTCCGGACTGGCGGAACTGACCGGAAGTTTTGATGAGGCTAACAGGACACTTGCTCTCGCTCAGGCCTTCGACCTGCTTGATACCGCGGCCGCACAGCCGACAGAAGAAGAACGTCTGGCGGCCGCCACGCTGACCGACCCGAATGCCACCGAAGAAGACATTGCGGCTGCACTCGGCGTGCTCGGCGAAGACATCACTGATACGGAACTTGCAGAGATCAACGACTATCCCGTGGTCTCCGCAGACCAGATCGCAGAGGCGGAAGCCGTCGTAACCGGCGAAGACGGCACGATTGCCGATGTCCCGGACGAAAATGCGATTGCTGCCGCTCAGGCCACCATCGACCAGTATGCGGGGGCAGAAAACGCTGTCAAAGCGGCCGAGGATGCTCTGCTGGCGGAATACAAGGGGTCGCTTGAAGCACCCGACCCTGACCGCCTGGGCGAAGCGGGCTATGTCAGCCCGGAAGACCAGGTCCTTGATGCCGTGCGCGCGTCAAACCCGACGACAGATCAGGTCGACGAGGCGCTGTCCCGTCCTGACGAGGTCACGCCCGTCGACGGTGAGCAACCGGTGGATTCGGCAGAGCTTGAGAGCCTGCAGGATCAGCCCGAAGAGAGCTGATGGATCATTGCACCTGGCCTGACGCCTGGGTGTCCTGTGACGCACAGGCTTCAGCCGGCTCTGCATGGTCGCTTTGTCCGGATCGTCTGTGCGCCCCACGGAAAAGAGCCTGCGCGTCATTCGGTGCCGTTGCTGCCGAACTGCCACCCGCCCCCGCCCGCGCCGGCTGATCAGGCGCCGTGGTGGCCGCACTGTCAGACGCGCGAACCGGGCCGCGTCAGGCTTTCCGTCGCTGCTTCATCATCGTCGCCGCCTGCGTATAACCGCCCGAGGCACCATCAATGAAATGGATGTGGTCATCGGTCATGATCGACGGCACGATACAGGTCATCATCGCCTGATCCTGTTCGAACACGCCATAGCTGACCAGCTGATCAGCCTCTGCCTTTGCCAGCAGATCCCTGATCTGACGCAGAGTATCCCGATCGCAATCCAGCGTCATTTTCAGCCCGTCGTCATATTTGCGAAAATCCGAATTGCTGGACACCGTGCGCGCGTAATGTTCCGCGCTGAAACCGCCCAGTGTGACCCCGGTGCGCATCAGCAGCCAGGCCACCATTGTCTCAAACAGCACTTTGAGCCCGGCAGCCCAGAATGCGCCTGTGCCCTTTGACGCATGCGCCTCCAGGCTGACCCCGGGCGGCGGCCACCGGGACCCGGGGCCCTCCACAGGGACCGGATGCCCGCCCCGTTCCAGCCCCTGGGCCAGTTCGATCACCTGTCCTGCGATGGCCGTGAATGCCGCATCGTCCACCCCGCCTACGGGCTGCAGCACAAGCGACAGAATTGTGCCGTTGCGCGCGGTGGTGGGCGACCAGCGGCACGACAGCCCCGTCAGGTCGGGCACGGTTCCTTCGGGTGCCGGGTCAAATCCGTAGCCGGATGATTTCAGGGCGCTTTCTGCCCATGACACCCCCCCACCGTTGAACATCGCATAGTCCGCTGTTTCAGACGCCTGATACCGTGCCACACCAATGCTCAGACCAGCTGCAAGTATGTCGCGCACAGGCACAAGCCCGGTCCGAAGCCCGATCCCGAACTCGTCAGCGGCCCAGCGCTGCACGGCACGCAAAGCATCTTCGGCTGCATCTGCCTGTTCCGGCCAGATCGCAAATGTCGCGCCATCACCGCCAAAAACAAAAGGAAACGGCACGCCACCTGACGCATTGATCTGCGCCGAAATGACAGCCGCACCGACCATGTTGACAGTTTTGTACCGTCCGTTCGCCACCTCAACCGTGGAATTGACCACATCAGAGACGCCAACAAGCCAGTCTTCGGGTACAGGGGTAAAACAGGCCGGATCACACAGGTCGTCAAAGGCGGCTGTCCGTGGCAGTCCGGCATAAAACTCTTTGCCTGTCCCCATATTTTCTACCACCCTCAACCGCCACCCCTGACACTTCGGCACAGGGTATCACAGCATGCCGTTGTTATGAAACACGCACGGTCTGTCCGTCTAGACGGCCTGCAGTTTGCGGGCCTCCTCCCCTGCAAGCTTCAGCAGGTTCTGCATAAAGGGCTTATCAAGATCGTCGCGCCGCACCGCCGCGTAAAGCCTGCGCGTGATCCCCTTTTCGGTCAGCGGACGCGTCACATAATCAGAGGAATATTTGACCTCGCGCACAACCCAGTCCGGCAAAACAGACACACCGCGGTTAGAGGCGACCAGCAGCAGAATGACGGCTGTCAGTTCGACCTGCCGGATGCCTGCAGGCTCGACTTTGGCCGGGATCAGCAACTGGCTGAACACATCCAGGCGTGACCTTTCCACCGGGTAGGTGATCAGCGTCTCTCCGCGGAAGTCGGCGGCATCCACATAGGGTTTCTGTGCCAGCGGATGTGCGCTGGATGCCACAAAAACAGGCGCGTAATCAAAGAGTTCAACGAATTCCACCCCGGCGAGGTCCTCTGGGTCAGAAGATACAACCAGATCGACCTCTTCCTTGAGCAATGCCGGCAGCGCATCAAAGGCAAGACCCGGACGGATATCCACGTCCACGTCGCCCCAGCTCTTGCGGAACTGCTCCAGAACCGGGAACAGCCACTCGAAACAGGCGTGGCATTCGATGGCGATATGCATCCGGCCCGTACTGCCATCGCGCAAACCGCTGAACTCGTCCTGCAATGCCTCGATCTGCGGCAGAACCTGTTCTGCCAGCTTCAGCAACCGCAACCCTGCCGGAGACAGTTTGAGCGGTTTGGAGCGGCGCACGAAAAGCTCGACACCGGCCTGATCCTCCAGTCCTTTGATCTGATGGCTCAGTGCCGATTGCGTGATGTGCAGCAGATCAGCCGCCCGCGCCAGGCCACCAGCCTTGTGGATGGCCTGAATGGTACGCAGGTGGCGAAACTCAATATGCATATCGAACTCATGTTAAAGATGAAAGTTATGAGTTTGTCTCATTATTCCCGATATGGCACAAGATGCGAAATCACAGGAGTCTGCCCCGATGACAACGCCCGCTGTTTCTTTTGAGGTCTTTCCGCCGCGATCTATCGATGCCTCGTTCCGTCTGTGGGACACAGCCCAGGCGCTGGCCCCGCTGGAGCCGCGTTTCTTTTCGGTCACCTACGGTGCCGGGGGATCGACACGCGACCTGACCCACGACGCCGCCTATACATTGCGGAAAACCTCTGGTTTGCCGGTCGCGGCGCACCTGACCTGCGTCGGTGCCACAAAGGCCGAGACGATGGCAGTTGCCCGCAGGTTTGCCAAAGCCGGTGTCACCGATCTGGTCGCCCTGCGCGGTGACCCGCCCGAGGGCAGCGATGGTTTCACACCTCATGAAAACGGGTTTGCCAGCTCGGTGGAGCTGATCGAGGCCCTCGCCGAAACCGGCCAGTTCACGCTGCGGGTCGGCGCTTATCCCGAAAAGCATCCCGAAGCCGCAACCCAGCAGGACAGCATCAACTGGCTCAAAGCCAAGATCGACGCCGGCGCAGCCGAGGCGATCACCCAGTTCTTTTTTGAGGCCGAAACATTCCTGCGCTTCCGCGACGCCTGTGTCAAAGCCGGGATCAATGCACCGATCACGCCGGGCATCCTGCCGGTGACAAACTGGAAAAATGCCCGTGCCTTTGCTGCGCGCTGCGGCACCGGCGTGCCGGCCTGGCTGGATCAGGCATTCGATACAGCGATCCGCGACAACCGGCATGATCTGCTTGCCAGGGCAGTCTGCACAGAAATGTGCTCGGAACTGGTCGACGAAGGTGTCGATGCCCTGCACTTCTACACGCTCAACCGCCCCGAACTGACGCGCGAAATCTGCCACGCGCTGGGTGTCACCCAGGCGGCAACGGGTGTGCGCGACGTGGCGTAACCCCTTGAGCCTGCAGCCCTGACTGCTAGCCTTTGGTGCAGATCACACCAACGGAGAGCCTCATGCGATATGCCGCCCGGACGCCTGCTGACCTGTTGCCGCCCGAGAAAATCGTCACGATGTCGGGCCTTGAATTTATGCAGGGCATCCTGAACGGCGAGATTGCAGGTGCGCCCATTGCGGAAACCCTTGGTTTTGATCTGCACGAGGTCGAAGAGGGCCGCGTTCGTTTCAGCGGTGAGCCTGCCTTTGGCGTGCTGAACCCCAGCGGCACCGTGCACGGCGGATGGTACGGTGCACTGCTCGACAGTGCACTGGGCTGTGCTGTGATGACAATGGTACCGCAGGGGTCCGTCTATACAACGCTGGAATACAAGGTGAACATCACCCGGGCGCTGCGCCTCGGCACGGTGGTCGACTGCGTGGCGGTTGTGGATCACGCGGGCCGTTCGACAGGCGTGGCGCATGCAGAAATCCGCGGGCGCGAGGACGGCAAACTCTACGCCACCGGCTCGACAACCTGCATCATCATGAAAATCGCCTGACCTTCATGCACCACTTTAAAAAATTGATGGTACTTACAGATTTTTATTGTTTTACCTGAATCACAGACAGCAAAACACCAGAGTCAACAAGACCTGAATCAGGGAAATTCCATCCGTGCAAACACTCCGCCTCGCCGCCACAGCATTCCGCGCGAACCTGCTGATCCTGCTGCTTGTGCCCGCCCTCAACATCGGTCTGGAAACATTTGGCCTGGGCGGAGGTGCGGCAGGCGCAAAACTTGTCCTGTCCGGCTGGATCCTGTTCATGCTGCACCGGACCATATTGCTGGGCAGCCCGTCCGGCACAGCCGTTCCGGTCGATCCGGTGCTGCCGCTGACTGAATACCCCGCGCAGCCAAAACTGAAATTCTGGCTTCTGGCGGTCGGGATTGCCGTGGCGGGGATCTTTCTCATGATCGGGTCCTTCGCATTGCTTCAACCGCTGGCTGCCCGTCAGAACCTCGACCCGGATACGCACACCGGGCTGGCGGTACTGGCAACTCTGATCCTCTACTGGATTTTTCTCGCCCTCTTCGGCACGGCTGTTCCCGCCGCGGTGATCGACCACCAGGCGGGTCTGGGCCCGGCGCTGAAGCGCGCACGGGTGTCGTTTTTCCGCGTGGCATTCGGGCTTTTCATGGGTCCGGGGCTGATCTTGGTTCTTTTACTCGCCCTTGGAGACCTGCTTGAAACCGTTGGGGTCTATAGTTACGACTGGATTCACCTGTCTGACTTCACGGCCATGGGCCTGGTGATCGAATTCCTGCTCTTCGGGCTCGGTCAGGGTTTCGCACTGGCCCTGGCCGCCGCCGTTCTGTCGCAGGCCTATCTGCGCGGCCTTCGTCACGCGGCAAACGCCGCGCCCTGAGCACATCAGACAGCGCCGCTTTCCGGACCACCGGTCCAACACATCTGTCCCCGGCCTCAGTCCGGATCAGTTTCCAGTCCTTCGTGCCGCGCAAGTGCGCGGCAATAGGCAGTCCAGTCGCGGAAATCCTGTGTAAACACGTAACCGGCGCCATGATCGTACCAGCCATTACACTTGCTGCGCCACATGCCAGAAACCCAGTTCTCCGGATCTGTTCGCCCTTTATGCTCCGCGCGGGCATAGGCCGCCTGCGCCCAGACATCCGCCGCGTGCAGCAGGCGTTCCTGACCGGGTCCTTCACTCACCCACTCCGCTGCGACAGAATAAAGCGCGCCACATTGCACCATGCTTTCACTGATGGGCTGGCCGGTCTGCGCCGGTGCGGCAATCCCCGCCAGCAATGCTGCGCTTTTTATCAGATGTGCGATGCCAGATCTTTCCATTCGCGATGGAACGCAGGTTAACCGCAGAACCGGGCATAAAAATGACGCGCCTCAGACCGTGCGACCGGTTCCACGCCAGCCCGTCGCCTGCGGCAGCGCCGCCTCGCGGATAGCCACACTGTCGTGCACCCGTTCCGAGCTGTCGCGCAGCGAAATGCGCGGGCGGCGCGAGACGAGCCACCGGCCATGCCCGCGGAACGTGCCCAGCATGGGGACCGTCGCATCGCGCGGGAAACGTTGTGACCACCCCGCCGGTAATGGCAGACCGCGTTTCTGCGCCTGTTCCAGCATCCACACCAGCGGAATATTTGCCAGCGGGCGCGCAGGCTCATAGCCGCCGAGCTGGCCCCCGACATCGCCGTGAGTGCCCGGAAACCACAGCTGTTCCACGCGCCCGGGATAGCCCTCGGGCGTGGTCCAGAGCACCGGAGAATAGGCCACCCGTGTTTCGTCCAGCGCCAGGGCCTGAAAACCCGCCCGCACATTGTGGCTCAGCTCGTGGCTGTGAAATGCATGCTTTTTCTCTGAAAGGCGCCACAGCCACGGCATGTTCAGTCCCAGTGATTTGACCGTATCCCAGACCCCGATCATTTCGATCTCGGTCGCTTCATGACAATAGGCCTTTGAAAAGGCCCCTGCCGCGTCGCTGGCCGGGTCATTCTGATAATGGCGGTACACCTCGCGGATATTACGCTCCGTCGCCTGTTCCGCACGCAGCAGTCCGACAAGATCGATAACCCCGGCGAGACTGCGCACGGCATAGGCGCCGCGGGAATAGCCAAAAAGGAAAATACTGTCGCCGGGTCGATAGCGCGAGGCAAGGTACCCGTAGGCGCGCCGGATCTGACGGTTGATACCGCGCCCCATCATCACATCGATCGCAGACCGCCAGTTGCGCCACTGCACCCCCGGCTCGTAAAACAACGAGACCTGGTGGCCCGTCTCGCGCAGAAGTTTATACGTTACACCGGCGTTGGTTTCACAGCCCGGCTCCAGCGACGACAGTGTCCCGTCAAGGATCACAACATGAACAACGGGGCCCCGGCGGGGACCAAAATCGCTGGCCGGACGCCGCCATAACCGCGCGCCCAGCCAGTCGAAAACGCCGTTATTCTGCAGCGATATCCTCACTGTTGAGAAGCTCCCATACTTTGTGCGGCGTAAAGGGCATATCAGCCTGCCGCACGCCACGCGACCACAGTGCATCCTGTACGGCGTTCGCCACAGCAGCCAGGGCACCAACAGTGCCTGCCTCGCCACAGCCCTTCATCCCCATAACATTCGCGGTTGACGGTACCGGTTCGGACGTAAAGGAAATATTGGGTACGTCATCGGCACGCGGCAAGGCGTAGTCCATGAACGATGCCGTGAGCAACTGGCCGTCTTCGTCATAGACCACGTGCTCTGTAATGGCCTGGCCGATCCCCTGGACAACCCCGCCATGAACCTGACCTTTGGCCAGCATCGGATTGATAAGATTGCCAAAATCGTCGACGACGGTATAGCGGTCCACGGCAGCAACTCCTGTCTCGGGATCCACCGTTACCTCTGAAATATGGCAACCATTGGGAAAGCTGCGGGCCTCCAGCTTTGCGCGCGCAACGTGACGTAACAGATCCGCGCGCCCCTTTGCGCGGGCCATTTCAGCGACCTCCAGCATGGTGGGGGTCATGTTCGATCCCTCAGCACGGAAGCGTTCGTCGTCAAAACGGATCTCCGGGGCCGGCACACCCATTTCATCGGCCAGAAATGCGGTAAAGGCCTCTGTCATCACCGACACCGTGGCCAGGGTAGCGTTGTTCTGCACCGTCACCGACCGGGAGCCACCGGTACCGCCGCCCTGGGAAATGCGGTCACTGTCGCCCTGCACCACCTCAATCAGATCAGCGGGAATACCCGTCTGATCCGACAGGAAGGTGGCATAGACTGTCTCGTGTCCCTGCCCCGTGCTTTGCGTGCCGACATAGATCGTCACAGTGCCATCCTCGTTAAACTCGACGCATGCGCCTTCCGCAGGATCGCCCAGAATACTTTCAATATAGTAACAGATGCCGATACCGCGCAGCAGACCCCGCGCGGCATCCGCCTGGCGCCGCGCCGCAAAGCCCGCAATATCGGCCTCGGCCTCGGCACGCGCCTGCACCCGGCCAAAGTCGCCCACATCGTAGGTCTCGCCCGTCGCAGACTTGTAAGGGAACTGATCGGGACGGATGAAATTGATGCGGCGCAGCTCAAAGGGGTCTACCCCCAGCTCGCGTGCGGCACGGTCCATCAGGCGCTCCAGAACATAGATCGCTTCGGGCCGTCCTGCCCCGCGATAGGCGTCGACCTGCACAGTATTGGTGTAAAACCCCTCGACCTGCAGCCAGGTGGTCTGCACGTCATAGCATCCCGCCAGCACACGGCTGAAAAGCTGGGTCTGAATGGGCTGGCCGAACTGCGAGTTGTAAGCGCCCAGATTGCACTTGGTATGCACCCGGTAGGCGGTGATTTTGTTGTTCTCATCGAAGGCAAATTCGGCCAGCGACGTCAGATCGCGCCCACCGTTGTCGCTCAGCATCGCCTCTGTCCGGTCGGACGCCCAGGCTACCGGGCGGCCCAGAACCCGCGCGGATTGTGCGCATAGGAAATACTCCGGATAGGCAAAGGCCTTCATCCCGAACCCGCCGCCCACATCCGGGATCGTCACCCGCACCGCTTCCGGGTCCAGGTTCAGCGCTTTCGCCAGCTGCGCTTTATGGGCCCAGACGCCCTGCGCGCCCAGCGACACATGCAGCCGCGCGCCGTCCCATTCTGCATAGCACCCGCGTGGCTCCATCGCGTTGCAGATGATGCGGTTATCGTCCACATCCAGCGACACGGTGCGTGCCGCTGCCTGAAACGCCGCCTCGGTCGCGGCTTCATCGCCCATGCCCCAGTCAAAAGCGCGGTTGTGCGGTGCCTCCGGGTGGATCACTGCGTCACCGGGACCCACATCCATATGCGCGTCCAGATCATCATAATCGAGTTCGATCAGCTCAGCTGCGTCCCGTGCCTGCTCCGGTGAGTCCGCCACGATAAAGGCCACAGGCTCGCCCACGAACCGCATCCTCTCCTTCGCGAGGATCGGGCGCAGTGGCTTTGCGCCATCCGTCCCGTCTCGGTTTTTGACGACGGTGCATTGCATCGCGATGTCCATACCGGCCGCTTCGAGATCTTCAACCGTCAGGACCAGATGCACACCATCGGCAGCACGCGCGTCTGTGACATCGAGACGCGTAATGACGCCATGCGCGACGGGTGCGCGGAAAACAAACCCGGTCAGCGCGTCCCGCGGTGCAATATCACTGACATAGCGGCCCCTGCCTGTTAGAAACCGTGTATCTTCGACCCGTATGACGGGCTGCGATCTGCCAAATTTATCCATAGGAAGGCTCCTTCGGGCGCTGGTCTGCGGGTGCGGATACCGCATGGGTACGCCGGTGTTCAGGTGGCGGGCGGTGTCCCGCCATCACGCTTCATATAGTCAAGAAGCCAGCCACGGAAAGCCCTGGCGGCCGGTCTCAGCGCACTGCGGTCCGCGCAGACCAGAAAATACTGGTCAGTGCCCGGGATTTCGACGTTTCCGGCACAGGGTATCAGTCCAGACTGCGCGACCACCAGATCGCTGGCAGGGGCACGTGCAAGCATGACGCCCACCCCCTGCGCGGCCATGGCGGATGCCATAACAGTACTGTCCGCATGCACAATTCGCAGCGGTGCCAGCGGCTGGCCCAGCGCGTGCATCACATGCCGCCAGCCAGACCGGTGCGTCGCCACTTCGATCAGGGGATGCCGGCTGAGCTCTGCCGGTGCCGTGATCTGCGCGGCCAGTGCCGGGGCTGCCACGGGACACAGTGTTTCACCCATCAGCGGATCATAGTCGCGCCCGAACTGCCCCGGCGTGCCAAAGACAATCTGCAGATCACTGTATCCGCCGTCAAAATCAGAGGCTGCATTGCCGGTGTTCAGCGTCAGCCGCACCCGTGGGAAAGCCGTCTGAAAATCCTTCAGCCCGCCCGCCAGCACCCCGTGGGCAAAGAGCAGGACGGAGCGCACAAAGACAGGCTGTTCCGCACCGCTGCCGAAAATACCCTCGGTCGCCTCTTCCAGCAGGCCCAGCGACTGCTGGACAGTCGGCAGATAGGACCGCCCCAGATCTGTCAGCGTGACCGAATGCGCGCCCCGCTCAAAGAGCGGCGCGCCCAGTTTGTCCTCCAGCGCTCTGATCTGCTGGCTGACGGCAGCCGCGGACAGGTTCAGCTGGCTGGCCGCCCGGGCAAAACTCTCGGTGCGCGCAGCCGCCTCGAAGACGCGCAGCCAGTTCAGGGAGGGAACACGGGACATGAGCGGAGGATAAGTTAAACTTAGCCTCAGAGGCAAGAGCCACCGTGCTGCATTCCCGCAAACCGGTGCGATGCTGCGGCAACGTCACAAAGGAGACCAGAGATGCCCCAGCCCCTCCCGCTTGCAAACGGTCGCCTGAGTGCGGCCCAGTCCGACCAATACCGCGCGGACGGGTACCTTTTTCCCCTGCCGGTCATGCCCGCCCACGACGCGCAGGCCCTGCGGGCCGAACTGGAAGCGCTTGAGGCCGAATGGCTCGACAGCGATCTGCCCCTGCCCTTCGGCACCTACAAACGGGTCAACGCGCATTGTGTCATGCCACTGGCCTGGCGCATCGGTCACGACCGGCGCATCCTCGATGTGGTCGAGGGCGTGCTGGGGCCCGACATCATGGTCTATTCCGTGGAGTTTTTCATCAAGGAGCCCAATACAAGGCACATCGTTTCCATGCACCAGGACCTGACCTACTGGGGTCTGGGAGAGATCGACGGGCTCGTGACGGCCTGGCTCGCGCTGTCACCCGCCACGCCCGCCTCGGGCTGTATGGACTTCGTGCGGGGCAGCCACAAAAACCCGATCCTGCCCCATGACGATACCTTTTCCGAGGATAATCTGCTGTCTCGCGGCCAGGAAGTGCGCGTGGATGTAGCGGAAGCCGACAAGGTTCCCATCGAAATTCACCCAGGTCAGATCTCCCTGCACCACGGGCTGATGATCCACGGCTCGGGGCCCAACACCACCGACGACCGCCGTATCGCTGCTGTTGTGCGCTATTGCACCCCGGCGATTAAACAACAGGTGGGTGCGCGCGACTACGCGGTTCTGGCGCGGGGCCAGGACCGTTTCGGACATTTTGAGGGGTTTGAGGCCCCGCAGGCCCCCTTTACGCCCACAGCCCTTGCCACCTACGATGAGATCCGGCGCGCCCAGGCCGCGACAATGATGAGGGGCGCGGAAAAAGAGGGAGGGCTTTACGCGTGATGGACAAGGTCAGCTTTACACAGATGAAGGACGGCACCGCCGAGGATTATGCCTTCCTCACAAAACACGAGACCGAATACACCCTTGGCACGGCCGACCGGCTGCTGCAGGCGATGGTGAGCCTGGATGAAGGCCTCTCGGGCTATCAGGTCACGCGGCTGGGCCACTCGCTGCAGTCAGCCACCCGTGCGGAACGCGACGGTGCAGACATCGACTGGATCGTTTCCGCGCTGCTGCACGACATCGGCGATATCTATGCGCCCTATAATCACGACGAATATGCGGCAACGATCCTGCGGCCTTTTGTGCGCGAACAATGTACCTGGGTGGTGGAAAAACACGGCGATTTTCAGATGGTCTATTACGGCCATCATGTGGGCGCTGACCCGCACAAACGCGACAGGTATAAAGGGCACGCCTATTTCGACGATTGTGCGACCTTCTGCGAGCGCTGGGACCAGGCGAGTTTCGATCCGGACTATGAGACGCTGCCGCTGGATCATTTCGCGCCAATGGTGCGCACAGTTTTTGCCCGGACGCCCTACGACCCGGAAGTAATCCGCGCGGGCGCGCGGGAGCCTCTTGTCGCAGGCTGAATACCGGCCGAGCAGTACGAAGCGGCCGACCGCCCATCGAGGCCGGACGGCCACTGCCCGGCTGCGCCGTGCGTACACCACACCGAAAGTCGGCGCAAACTTTGCGCGTGACCTTTTCCTTCGCCCCTCCTTCCGCTAGATGATCGCGCAACGCGGACAAAGGATACCGTCATGGCGCTCAACAAGACATTTGATGCAAAAGAAGCCGAAGCACGGCTCTATGCTGCCTGGGAAAAAGCCGGGGCTTTTGACGCCGGGGCCAATGCCTCGCGCGATGAGACCTTCTCCATCATGATCCCGCCACCCAATGTGACTGGTTCCCTGCACATGGGACACGCGTTCAACAACACTCTGCAGGACATCCTGATCCGCTGGCACCGGATGCGTGGATTCGACACGCTCTGGCAGCCCGGCACAGACCACGCAGGGATCGCAACGCAGATGGTCACAGAGCGGGAAATGGCAGCAAACGGTGAGCCGACACGACGCGAAATGGGACGGGAGAAGTTCCTCGAACGGGTCTGGGAGCAAAAGGTAAAATCACGCGGCACCATCATCGGTCAGCTGAAACGCCTGGGCGCGTCGTGTGACTGGTCGCGCGAGGCCTTTACCATGGGCGGCGCCCCAGGCGATCCGGAGGCCGGCACCGGCGCGCCTAATTTCCACGATGCGGTGATCAGGGTCTTTGTTGATATGTACAACAAGGGGCTGATCTATCGTGGCAAGCGCCTGGTCAACTGGGACCCGCATTTTGAGACCGCGATCTCGGATCTTGAGGTCGAGAACATCGAAGTCGACGGTCACATGTGGCATTTCAAGTACCCCCTGGCGGGCGGTGAGACATATGAGTATTTGGAGAAGGGTGAAGATGGAGAGGTGCTCTTCCGCGAGGAGCGCGACTATATTTCCATAGCCACCACGCGGCCGGAAACCATGCTGGGGGATGGTGCAGTTGCGGTTCATCCATCAGATGAGCGTTATGCGCCAATTATCGGAAAGCTTTGTGAAATTCCGGTTGGCCCAAAAGAACACCGTCGCCTGATCCCGATCATCACCGATGACTATCCTGACCCGGACTTCGGTTCCGGCGCGGTCAAGATCACCGGCGCGCATGACTTCAACGACTATGAAGTCGCAAAGCGCGGTGGCATCCCCATGTACCGCCTGATGGACACTAAGGGGGCAATGCGCGCCGACGGGGCCACATATGCAGAGGCCGCCGGCATCGCCATGACCGTGGCTCAGGGCAGTCAGACCCTGTCGGAAGCTGAAGCCGATGCGGTGAACCTCGTCCCCGACGAGCTGCGCGGGCTGGACCGGTTTGAAGCGCGCAAACGCGTGGTAGAGCAGATCACAGATGAGGGGCTGGCCGTCATGCAGACACAGCCGGTCATTGACCCCGAAGACGGCCAGGAAAGCAGCAGGTTGGTGCCGCTGGTCGAGTCGAAGAAAATCATGCAACCCTTTGGGGACCGGTCGAAAGTTGTGATCGAGCCGATGCTGACGGATCAGTGGTTTGTGGACACAGCACAGATCGTGCAGCCAGCGATTGATGCGGTGCGCAAGGGCGATGTGGCGATCCACCCCGAGCAGGACAAAAAGGTCTATTTCAACTGGCTGGAGAACATCGAGCCGTGGTGTATTTCACGGCAATTGTGGTGGGGGCATCAGATCCCGGTTTGGTATGGTGCGCCCAAAGGCACTGATAACACTCCACGTAGTCTCGAGCTCAAGGAAAATGTACCGTTTTGCGCTGCGAACGAGCGCGAGGTTCTAAAAATGGCAACTGACTACTACGGCGAAGACTGTGTCATCGCACAAGATGCCCGGGAGTACACGGAAAAGCTGGCCACGGAAACCCGTCCCATACTGGTTCGCGATCCCGACGTGCTCGACACCTGGTTCTCGTCTGGCCTCTGGCCCATCGGTACGCTCGGCTGGACCGGTGACGCCGATCAGGACGCCCAGAACGATGCGCTGCAGAAGTACTTCCCCACGTCTACGCTGATCACCGGGTTCGACATCATCTTCTTCTGGGTCGCCCGGATGATGATGATGCAATACGCCGTGGTGGGCCAGAAACCCTTCGACACCGTTTACGTGCACGCCCTCGTGCGCGACGAGAAGGGCAAGAAGATGTCCAAATCGCTGGGCAATGTGCTCGACCCGCTCGATATGATCGACGAATACGGCGCGGATGCGGTGCGCTTTACGCTTACCGCCATGGCGGCCATGGGGCGCGACCTTAAGCTCAGCACGCAACGTATTGCGGGATATCGGAATTTCGGCACAAAACTGTGGAACGCCTGCCGTTTCGCCGAAATGAACGAGGTATTCGCCCACCGCGCGGCGCGCACCGACATCATTCCTACGTCATACCGTCCCGGTGCCAACGTGACACAGTCGGTGAACAAGTGGATTATCGGCGAAACGGCCAAAGTACGCGAAGAGATCGACACAGCACTGGAAAACTACCGTTTCAATGATGCCGCGAACGCCGCTTATGCCTTTGTCTGGGGCAAAGTCTGCGACTGGTATCTGGAGCTGTCCAAGCCGCTTCTTCAGGATGCGGATAATACTGAATTTGCCGAAGAAACCCGCGAGACGATGGCATGGGTGCTGGATCAGTGCATGATCCTGCTGCATCCGGTGATGCCGTTTATCACCGAAGAGCTCTGGGCAGCCACGGGCACGCGCGACCGCATGCTGGTACATGCGGAATGGCCCGCCTATACCTCCGCCGAACTGGTTGATGCCGACGCTGATCGTGAAATGAACTGGGTGGTTTCTCTGATTGAGGCCATTCGCTCAGCCCGGGCTCAGATGCATGTGCCAGCGGGCCTCTATGTCCCGCTGATCGTGACGGAAATCGACGCAGCAGGTCAGGCAGCATGGGCGCGCAACGAGGTGATGATCAAGCGCCTGGCACGTGTTGAGGCGCTGGAGGAGGCAGACAGTTTTCCAAAGGGAACTGTTTCGCTGGCGGTGGCTGGCGCTTCTTTTGGTCTGCCGCTTGCTGATATCATTGATATTGCAGAAGAAAAGTCGCGGCTTGAGAAGTCTCTGGGCAAACTGGCAAAGGAACTGGGCGGTCTTCGGGGCCGCCTCAACAACCCGAAATTCGCAGAATCTGCCCCGGCGGATGTTGTTGAGGAGACCCGTGCCAACCTTGCGCTCCGCGAGGAAGAAGAAGCCCGTCTGAACGAGGCACTCGCCCGGCTGGCCGAACTGGGGTAAACTGCGTTTATGCGCAGTTTTCGCTCACTCATCGAACGCCAGATCGCCAAAGCGCGTGCCGAGGGTAAGCTGTCCGGCCTTGAGGGCGAAGGGAAACCGCTGCCTGATCGCCGCATAGCAACGGGTGAAGAAGCTGCTGTTTCGGCTGGCATGAGGATCATGGCCGAAGCAGGCGTGTTACCTGAAGAGTTCACTCTTAAAAAACAGCTCGACCTCGCGCGCACCGACTACGCCGCCTGTACCGATGCAGGAACACGCAAAGAACTGATGCGTCGCATATCCGACCTTGAGCTGCGCTACGGCATAGCGCGGGAAGCACGGCAGAAGTTTATGTCCTGATCCGCCTGATAATTTGCAAACAGCAGATCTGGTATTTGCAAACACCTCGAAGGGTTTTGCAAACAGGGGCAATTGATTTTGCAAACTGTCCGACAGCTAAGGGAAAACAGGCGTTCGGCGCGCAAAACGCGCTGCGATAACTTCCATCTGCTCCGGGGTCCCGAGCAATCCGGCCTGTGTTTCCGCTTCGGCAACCAGCACCTGTTCGGGTGTCATGCCACCGATGGACCCCATCAGTTGTTTTGCAGCCTGAACCGCCGCAGGGCTGTTGGATGCGATCTGCCCGGCCAGAGCAAGAGCCGCTGCAAGCGGATCATCATCGACCGAGGTAACAAGCCCCCAGGCTTCGGCCTGTGCAGCGCTGACCGGCGCCGCGGTGTACACCAGCAGGCGCAGTACGTCGTCCCGCACGAGGCCAGGCAAAAGCACCATACCGCCCATGTCCGGGATAATGCCCCACTTCATTTCCATCACCGCAAGCTCTGCGTCCGGAGATGCAATACGGATGTCTGCTCCCAGAGCGAGTTGCATGCCGGCCCCGAACACAGATCCCTTGAGCGCGGCAATCACAGGAATGTCGAGGCGCCGCCATGCCATCACCACTTCCTGCCACTGGTTCGTCGTACCGCCTCCGTGCGTGCGCGGGACCAGAAGTTCGCGCATGTCGCTGCCGATCATGCTGCCAAGGCTGTTCAGGTCGATACCAGCGCAGAACGTACCGCCGTCACCATGCAAAACCACCACCCGGGCACCCGACCCGGCAACGGTTCCGGCGGCGTCAATGATGCCATCGATCATTGCCTGATCCATTGCGTTTTTTTTGTCCGCCCGTGTCAGCGTGACACGTGCAATATGATTATCGACATTAACGCTGACCCGTGACATCTGCCTCTCCCTGCGGTTGCCCCCACAAGAGCGCAATCACCCGTGCTTTTCCAGCAAAACGTAGGGGCACACGTCAGGCTTGCTCAATTATCGCAGCGTGTTTTAATAGAGCTGATGACTCACTTTCGACTGACACCGCTGGCCGCCTCGCTGCCCGACACCGTACCCTTCGTCGGCCCCGAAACCCAGGAGCGCAGCCGGGGGCATCTTTTCGATGCACGCCTTGGCGCAAACGAGAACGTGTTCGGCCCCTCACCCAGCGCCATCCGTGCCATGGCCGAGACCCCGCAGTGGATGTACGGCGATCCTGAAAGCTATGACCTGCGCAACGCGCTGGCCAGTCACTACAGCATTGCCCCCGACATGATCATGGTCGGCGAAGGTATTGACGGGCTCCTGGGCTATCTGGTCCGGTTGATGGTCGGGCCGGGTGACGCAGTGGTCACATCAGATGGTGCCTATCCGACGTTTAACTATCACGTCGCGGGATTTGGTGGCGAAATACACAAGGTTCCCTACAACCGCGACCATGAAGACCCTGTGGCTTTGTTCAGAAAAGCCGCCGAAACAGGGGCCAAGCTCGTATATCTGTCCAATCCGGACAATCCGATGGGCAGCTTTCTGAAAGGTACAGATCTGCTGGCGGCGCTGGAACATCTGCCCGAAGGCACGTTGCTGATCCTGGATGAGGCATATATCGAATGTGCGCCGGATATCGCAGAGCTGCCACTGGCCTGGGATGATCCGCGTATAGTCAGGCTGCGCACCTTTTCCAAAGCGTATGGCCTTGCAGGTGCACGGGTTGGTTATGCCATCGGCGCGCCCGAGCTGATTGCCGCGTTTAACCGTGTCCGGAACCATTTCGGCATGAACCGCGCAGCCCAGGAAGGAGCGCTCGCCGCGCTGCACGATCAGACCTGGTTGCGTTCCGTGCTCGCCCGCATTGTCGCATCGCGTTTCCGCATCATGGAAACCGCGCGGGACTGTGGCCTGAAGCCTTTGCCGTCGGCAGCAAACTTTGTCTGCGTAGACTGTGGTCAGGACGGTGCCTTTGCAAAAAAAGTGCTCGATAATCTGGTGGAAGACGGCGTGTTCGTGAGGATGCCGTTTGTCGCCCCGCAGAACCGCTGCATCCGTATCAGCTGCGCAACCCCGGCTCAGATCGAAATTCTGGCAGATGCACTGCCACGCGCTCTGCGTGAGGCAGAAATTAGCTGACGAAAACGCAATTGGTTCTATAATTCTTCTGCACAGGCAGCAGAAGAGGTACTGATGCGCGACCCGACGCCCGGACGAGCCCCGAATTTCACCGGAGCCTGTATCGTGATGTTTGGCGTAAACCTTGGCTGGGTTCTGCTGCTGCTATTCGCGATCTATGGCTTGATTGCAGCTGTTTTTCTCGGTCTCGTGGTGAACCACTGGCTGAACTGGCTGGAAACCCGGCGCAGGCTGGCGGAGCAGGCGTTTGATAGCATGAACCGGGACCGGCACAGATCAGCGTCCGGCGATCACAGCTGAGGCCGCGTCGAGTGCGCCCTGTCCATGGGGAATACCGAGCGCCCGGAACCCTGCATCCATACCGCCCAGCAGGCCCATGATCATATGGCCATTGATGTGGCCCATGTGGCCCAGGCGGAAAAATCCGTGCCAGGCGGGATCGCCCGCCGGGGCCATGCCCAGACCGATGCCGAGCGTCAGCGCGAGGTTTTCCTCGGTCCAGTCGCGCAGGGCTGTGGCCTGAGGGCTTTCCAGGCGCAGAGATGTGACTGCATGACTGCGGTGCGCGGCATCCCGGATGTTCATTTCCAGACTGCCCCCCTGCCCCCAGGCGTCACAGGCGGCCCATATGGCGCGCGCCAGACGTTCATGTCGTGCCCAGACGTTTTCCATGCCCTCTGCCATCAGCATGTCTAGTGCGACACGCAACCCGTAAAGATGATGCGTGGGCGCCGTGCCGTTCCAGTATTGCCAGAAGCCATCGGGGTCGGCGCGCGGCGCCCAGTCCCAGTACCGGCTGACGCGGGGCATTTCGGACCGCACAGCCGCAGCGCGGTCATTAAAGAATACAAATGACATACCCGCCGGGACCATCAGCCCCTTCTGGCAGCCAGTGACCATGACATCGACGCCCCATGCGTCCATTTCAAAGACATCGCATCCCAGTGACGCGATACAGTCCGCCATCAGCAATGCAGGGTGACCACAGTCATCCAGCAACTGACGCAGCGCGGATACATCGTTTCTGACTGACGTCGAGGTATCCACATGCACGGCCAGTACGGCCCTGATCCGGTGGTCGGTATCCGCCTGCAGCGCTTCGGCAATCTGCTCTGTCTGCATCGGCGCCCGGTCACCGAACTCAAGGATCTGTGCACTGGCGCCAAGGCCTTCCGCCATATCGGCCCAGCCATGGGCGAAATGCCCTGTCGCCGGGACCAGCACTTTGTCTCCCGGAGCGATGACATTGGACAGAGCGGCCTCCCAGGCCGCATGACCATTGCCGATATAAAGCGCGACATGGCCAGCAGTGCGCGCGACTTTCCTGAGGTCAGACACGATGCCAGGCATCATTTCCGGGAGCTCTCCTGCATAGATGTTCGGCGAGGCGCGGTGCATCGCCCGCAGCACGGCATCCGGGATCACGGACGGCCCCGGAATGGCCAGGTAGGAACGGCCCGAAGGAGGCGCGGAAAACTGCGGCATAACTGCTGTCCTTTTTGTCTGGGCTGACACTAACCCGCGCGTGGCCCGCGTCAATCGGGCGGAGCGCAGAAACAGGCTGCAGCGCAGCCGATTTCAGCGCCGGTACTGCCTGGCAAGGACGGACACATCCACACCGGCGAAATAACGCAGCAGTGTCCAGAGGTTTCTGGCACCACGCCGAAGCCAGCCCTGCGACCTGTAGCGCTCTGGCGAGGTCCCGGCCACAGCCTCGATACGCGCCAGACGCCCGCGCAGGGCACGCGCGATCGCGACGTCCTCCATCAGCGGCTGATCGGGATATCCGCCAACGGCCTGATACAGCGCACGGGGCAGCAACAGCCCCTGATCGCCGTAGGGCAGGCCAAGCAGACTGCGCAGGTTCGCCCAGCCCGCCACAAACCGACCAGCGAGGCCACCCCGTGTAAAGGCAAGACGAAACCAGCCCGCCCGGTCGGTCTCCAGATGCTGAACGACCGGACCAACCCAGTCCGGAGCGAGTGCCGTATCCGCGTGCAACACCAGTAACCAGGCGCCCTGCGCCCCGTCACACCCGCGCCTGAGCTGCCCCCCGCGGGATGCGGCACCGCTCACCACCTCAGCACCCCAGGCCCGTGCCACGGCGACAGTTGCGTCCGCCGACCCGCCATCTGACACGATGACTTCACGGATAAGGCCGGCCTCGAGCCCGGGCAGCAGTGCGCCGAGACAGATGCCCAGCTGGTGTTCTGCATTCAGTGTCGGCACGATGACCGATATGGGAGCCCGCATACGTCTCCGCCCCTTCCGTTTGGCGTTGCCGGCGTTATATGACAGTCAGCACGCAAAGAGGAGCCCCCCATGTCCAAACGTCGCATCCTTCAACTCACAGGCGAAGACGTACCGGACTTCCTTCAGGGGCTGATCACCAACGACATTGGCGGGCTCAAAGACGGGCTGGTCTATGCGGCCCTGCTGACGCCTCAGGGCAAGTATATCTCGGATTTCTTTGTGGTTCCGCAGACAGATGGGGTGCTTCTGGACGTGACCGACGATCAGGCAGACATGCTTGTGCAGCGCCTGAGCATGTACAAACTGCGTGCTGATGTGACAATTTCCCAGACCGGTCTGCACCTGCACAGGGGAACCGGTGACATACCATCGGACGGGTTCGCTGACCCCCGCCACGCCTCTCTGGGCTGGCGCGCCTACCGCGATCATGCACAGGCCGACGACACCACTGACTGGACTGCGATACGCGTGGCCGCAATGATCCCGGAAAGTGGTGTGGAACTCACACCCGATACCTTTATCCTCGAAGTCGGGTTCGAGCGGCTCAACGGTGTGGATTTCCGCAAAGGCTGTTATGTGGGCCAGGAGGTCACAGCCCGGATGAAACACAAGACAGAACTGCGCAAGGGGCTGGCTCTTGTCTCTGTTTCAGGCGCGGCAGAGCCCGGTACCGAAATCACGGCCGGTGGCAGAGCTGCCGGAAAGCTGCTCAGCCGGAGCGGCGACACCGCCCTGGCCTATCTGCGGTTTGATCGTGCTGGTGGCGAAATGCAGGCCGGAGAGGCCCGGCTGACCCGTATCGCGACGTAAAAACGCCCCGCGGACGGATCCCGGGGCGTCACGTGCTGGTGCCTGCGGACCTCAGGCGCGCTCGGCGTATTCCATTGTCTCGGTGTTCACAACGATGTCCTCGTCCTGACCTACGAATGGCGGGACCATCACCTTGACGCCGTTGTCGAGGATCGCAGGCTTGAAAGAGTTCGCAGCGGTCTGGCCTTTGACGACCGGTTCGGTTTCCACGATTTTGCAGGTCACTTTCTGCGGGAGCGTGGCATTCAGCGCTTCTTCTTCGTAGAATTCCACGACAATCGTCATTCCGTCCTGCAGAAAAGGGCGACGCTCACCCAGAAGTTCGGCCGGCAACTGCACCTGTTCGTAGGTTTCAGTGTCCATCACCACGAGCATGCCGTCATCTTCGTAGAGGAACTGCTGGTCTTTCTGTTCCAGCCGCACGCGCTCAACTTTGTCGGCGCTGCGAAAACGTTCATTCAGTTTGGAACCATTACGCAGGTTGCGCAGTTCTACCTGTGCGAACGCCCCACCCTTACCGGGTTTTACATGATCGACCTTCACCGCGGCCCAGAGGCCATCGTTATGCTCCAGAACATTTCCAGGCCGGATCTCGTTACCGTTGATTTTTGGCATGTGGCTTACCTGTGTCCAAAGGTTGATGAAAAGTTGATGAACCCTATATCTGGGAGGAATGAGGGTGACAAGACAACGATATCTCGTGCTGCACATGCAGAAAGCCATGCAAATTGTGCATATAAGGCATGCAAAAACAGGGTATCCGAATCGGGCAAAACCCGTCATAACGGGCGTCACGCCGAAAAGACAAGAGCAAGAATAATGGAAAGGACGACGGATGAAAGACTTCGTTGACGGCACAGCCTTCAATAACGAGCAAGGCAACCGTGCACGCAAACTTTTCGCAGCCGTGGTACTGGCTGCACTGGACGATGCGATTGCAGACGACAAGAAGTACGGCAACGGGCCGGAACAGATTGCCCGCTGGGCACGCTCGCGCGACGGGCGTGAGGTTCTGAGCTGTGCCGGAATTGACCCGAACGAACGTGTTGTTCAGGGTCTGATGGAATTTGTGGGCAAAGGCGTGCGGACTTCCGTCGCCCTGTCCCGCGAGGAATCGGAGCGTCGCAACGCGGCGCAGCAGGCCGAAGCAGCCTGACAACCAACTGATTTCAGAAAATAAAAGCGCGTCCGCAAACCGGGCGCGTTTTTTTATTCAGGCAATATTAAAGACAAAGAGCCACTGGCGCACCACCCACAGTTCGGCTGCCAGCAGCAACAGGACAAATACTGAAAGTCCGGCACCGATCCCGCGCCGCCAGAGCAGAAACGCCGCCACGGTTGCGGCAAATGCCTCCAGGGGGGCAACAAATGCAGCACCCTGATCCCTGTCCCAATAGCTGAACGGGCTTTCAAAAATCCAGCCACTGACAGGCCAGAAATGCGCGCGCCCGTCGTCGTGGTGCAGGGGAAAGTCGAAGCACAGGTGCAGAAGAGCTGCGCCTGTCAGCGCAACAGCCCATGGCGCCCGACGCCAGATCGCAGCAGCCAGAAGCACACCCCAGACGACAAACGAATTGTCGATGGCGAAAACCGTCTGCCAGCTGTCCGAAAAGTAGAGTTCGTTAAAGACCCGCTGCGGCGGAATCCCGAACACGTACATCGCCCCGCCAGCCAGCACGTAAAGCGACAGATCAGGCATCAGAGCACCCAGAAAAGCGGCCAGAATGATCCCGCGGTCTGCGCTGCGCGTCATTGCGGCAGCCCCCAGCAGAAGATGTGCAGGCGTGTTCATCTTTGTTCCTTTTCTTTGGTCCGATCATGCGGCAGTTTGCCCGGAGAATGAAGAGGTGGCAGATGCGCGGCAAAGCCATAATGATCCAGGGCACCGGAACGAATACAGGCAAGTCCATGCTTGTCGCGGGCCTCGCGCGCGCCTTCTCAAAAAGGGGGCTGAATGTGCGCCCGTTCAAGCCTCAGAATATGTCCAACAACGCGGCCGTCACGCCCGGCGGCGGCGAAATCGGCCGCGCTCAGGCGCTGCAGGCGATGGCGGCCGGCGTGCCTGCCCATGTGGACATGAACCCGATCCTGCTCAAGCCGCAGACATCGACCGGTGCGCAGGTGATCGTGCAGGGACAGGTTGCCGGTACGCAGGAGGCGCGTGATTTCGGCCGCAACCGTGAAAGCCTGATGCCGCGCGTACTGGAGAGTTTTGAGCGGCTGCGTGGCGCGGCAGACCTCGTTCTGGTCGAGGGGGCCGGCAGCCCCGCAGAAACCAACCTGCGCGCGCGCGACATTGCCAACATGGGGTTTGCCCGGACAGCCGATGTGCCGGTGATCCTGGCAGGCGACATAGACCGTGGTGGCGTGATCGCTCAGATCGTCGGCACGCAGGCCGTTCTGGATGCAGAAGATAACGCGATGATCGCGGGCTTTTTGGTGAACAAATTCCGGGGGGATGTCACATTGTTTGACGGCGGGCGTGATGACATCGCAACGCGGACGGGCTGGCCCTGTCTTGGTGTCGTCCCGTGGTTCGATGCGGCGCGGAAACTGCCCGCCGAGGATGTGATGGACCTGCCGGCGCGGTCTCAGTCCGGTGGACAGGGTATCCGCGTGGTGGTCCCCCGCCTGCCCCGGATTTCCAACTTTGACGATCTGGATCCGCTGGCGGCAGAGCCTGGGATCGACCTGGTGGTGGCTGAACCGGGTGCGCCATTGCCGCGGGACGCCGATGTTATCCTTCTGGTTGGCAGCAAGGCGACCCTCAGCGATCTGTCTGCACTTCGGGCAGAAGGATGGGACAAGGATATTCTGTCGCACGTACGGCACGGCGGTCATATTCTGGGCCTTTGTGGCGGCTACCAGATTCTGGGGAACCGGATTTCTGATCCTGAAGGTATCGAAGGCCCTCCGGCATCAGCCCCCGGGCTGGGATTGCTCGACGTGGAGTCCGCACTGGTACCGGTCAAGGAACTGGCGCTGCGCGAGGGGCGCGCGTTGCTCACAGATACGCCGCTCACAGGTTATGAAATCCACATGGGGCGCACCAGCGGCCCGGACTGCGCGCGGGGCTGGCTGGATTTTGGCAAAGGCCCGGAAGGGGCCGCATCCGCAGACGGCCGGATCCGAGGTTGCTATCAGCACGGTATTTTCACATCAGACGCGTTCCGTGCAGCCTGGATGCAGGACCTGGGGCAGACATCCGAACGCGCCTATGCGCAGGAAGTCGAGCAGACCCTTGATGCGCTGGCGGCACATCTCGAAGCGACAATCGATCTGGATCTGCTGATGCGGCTGGCCCGGTAAACGTGCGGTCAGTCAAGGTCGCGGGTGGCAAGGGCCTGCATGATCTCGCGGCGCACCAGTTTGCGTACGTTGCGCGTGATGCGCTCACCCAGATCGCCCTGCAGCTCGCGCCGCACGATCTCTGAAACCAGTGCCGTCAGAGCCGCCTCGTCAAGAACCTGCTCTTCGCCTTGCGCGCGGGACTGCGCCGGCGCGGCACCGGCAGGCGCATGCGTCTCGTCGCCGACAGAAGCCACGGGTGTCATCGGCATCCCGCTGTCTGCAAGGGGTGCGCCGGTACCGTCCAGATCAACAGTGCTCTGCAGAGACACTGATGGTGCGCGGGTGCCGGCATAGGCATCGCGGCCATCGCCGTCTGGCTCCCACTGTTCTGACCGACCAGCAATTGCAGTTTCGAGCGCTGCTATCTTGTCCGCCAGACTGCTGGTAGCGCGCCGGGAGTCCGATTGCGCGGCCCCGTTGTTGTGGCGGATGAACTCGGGAACAGGCAGATCCGCGTCATCCTGCGGCGTCTGCCGGATGGCGTCTTCGGGCATCAGGGTCAGAACGGTTCTGTCGGATGTCGTATTAAGCTGTGGCGCGGGTTCGTCTGACACCGCGCTGCCGACGCGCTGTTGTGGCGACAGAACCAGCCGCTGGCTTTCATCAGCCTGCGGCGTGTTTCCACGCTTGTTATCACTGACCAGCCGCCGGATCGACGAAAGGACATCTTCTACCTGAGAATTTGTTACCGGATTCGACATACTGCACCACTCTTGCCCGCCCCGATCCTAACCCGGCGCAGGCAGTGGCACAATGCCTGGCGTCGGATGTCAGTTTTTTTGCAGAGACTTCAGCACTCGGTCCAGCTTCTGCCCCTGGGCAGACCGCGCAACGGGCGCGTCCTTGACGAGGTTGTAATATGCCGTGGGATCATATTGCTGAACGCCCAGACCCAGATCTCTGGCAGTAAGCCGGCCCGTTGCCTGCAGCACTGAATAGGCTGCAACATAGACATTGGCCTCAGCCGAAATCCGCGAGGTTTCCGCGTCCAGCAGTTCCTGTTCCGCGTCCAGCACGTCGAGTGTTGTCCTGGCCCCCAGCTGGGCTTCTTCGCGCACACCGTCAAAGGCAATGCGCGCCGCGCGGATCCGCTCTTCGGATGCAGAAAGGCTTGCCTGCTGCGCCGACAGCTGAGCATAGGCGGACCCCACGTTCTGCGAAATCGTCTTCTGTACCTCAAATAGGTTCCCGCGCTGCGCATCCCTGGAAGCGATGGCCTGGCGGATCGAGGAATCGATCAGCCCGCCCTGATAGATCGGCCCGGACAGCGTGATTCCGATGCTGCCGGAATTTGTATACGAGCTGTCGCCCAGGTTTTCCTGAACATTCAGAGCGCCGTTGGCGTTCAGCCGCGGCTTGATGCCGGCTTCGGCCCGCAGAATATTGAGTTCGGCTGCTGCCACCGAATGCTGTGCTGCTCGCAGGTCAGGGTGAACGCGCAGTGCCTGAGAGCGCGCGGCCTCGACATCACTGCCAAAGGACGGCAGAGACGGCGGCGTTGTCAGCTGGCCGGGGGTCCGGCCCACAACATTGCGATATTCTTCGATCGCCTGCTGCAGGTCACCCTGAGCTGTCGCGAGACCACTGCGCGCTTCTGCCAGCTGTGCTTCGGCCTGCGCCACGTCGGTTCTTGTCACCTCACCCACTTCGAAACGGTCCTGTGCGGCGCGCAGTTCCTGTTGCAGAAGGTTCAGGTTGTTGCGGCGCAGTTCAACAAACTCGCGCAGGGAGCGGACATTCAGAAAGGCAGAAACAGCACGCAGCAGGACCTGCTGTTCGATGCTGATCAGCTGCTGGCGCGTGGCCAGAACGGTTTCCTTTGCCGCTTCGATACCCAGCTGCGTTGCGCCAAAATCATACAGCAGCAGTTCGGCGACAAGACCGACCGAAGCGGTGGTCGACTCCAGATTATTCGTGCTGGGCAAACCGCTGAAGGAGGAAATACTGCGCGTGTCGCCGAAATCCCGTGTCACACTGGCTGTATAATTGATAACCGGCTTCAGTGCCGCCGCAGCTCCGGCAACATCCTCATCCGCCGCACGCAGCAGCGCGCGGTTCTGATCCAGCAGACCACTGTTGTTATACGCGCCCACCAGTGCGTCTGCGAGAGTCTCGGCATGCACCGTGCCCCCCGCAGTGATCACGAAAATACCGATCGCTGCCCGTTGCAGTGTCTTTCTGACTGCTTTTGTTATTGTCATACCTGTCATCCGTTGCACCTCTGCGGTTTTGCCGGGCCTGCTACCGGCTGGATTGTTCAGAATTCAAATGCTGCTGCGCGGTCAAAGCCCGGAAGAACCGGTGCGCCCGCGTTAAAGGACATCCGCCAGGACACCGCACCATCACTTTTGCGTCCGATACGGACCTCTCCCAGCGCGCCCTCGACAAAGAGACATGCGATGCGGCCGCCTTCCTTGAGCTGGTCCATCAATGCATCCGGCAGTTCACGTACACCGCCCTGCACCACCATGACATCATACGGGCCATGCTGGGCTGCGCCCTCTGTCAGCGGTCCTTCATGCATGATGACATTATCCGCACCGGCTTCCGACAAAGCCTCCTGCGCGTCACGCGCCATATCAGGATCTTCCTCAACGGCAACCACCGCCTCGGCCATATGTGCAATAACGGCAGAAGAATAGCCCAGACCGACCCCGATATCGAGCACCAGCTCGGCGTTTGACACATCCAGTGCATCCAGCATTTTGGCCAGCGTTCTAGGCTCGAGCATGACCCGGCCCGGCGCAAGTGGCAGGTTCTCCCCCATGTATGCCGCCTCTCTGTGGCTGGCGGGCACAAAATCCTCGCGCCGCACCGTCAGCATCGCATCAATTATAGGGAATTTCGTGACGTCGGACGGACGGATCTGCGTATCCACCATCATTGTGCGTCGGGCTGCAAAGTCAGTCATGCGTCTAAACTCATCCGTTCAGAAAATGTTCAACCAGATGTGGCACAGTTGCGGCGCTGCGGCAACGCCCGACACGCGAATTTTGGCAATCTGTGGCACTTGCGACCGCCTGCATTATCGGTTAGCTCTGCGCGCACACCACCGGCGGCGAGTTGGCGGAGTGGTGACGCAGCGGATTGCAAATCCGTGTACACCGGTTCGATTCCGGTACTCGCCTCCATTTAAAAACAATCACTTACATCACTCCTTGCCGTGTTTGAGACCCCGCGTTTACAGGGGCGTTTACATTTTTGTGTCTTGAGACAGTGATTTTGCTCGATTGAGCTTGCGCAGAACCGCATCGCTTTCGTCCGGGCTAACCTGCGCATAATGCTCGATTACCTGCGCCGCATAGCGAACCGACCACCCCATCAGCACCGCAATCTGACGCAGGGACAGATCGGCATTTAGCAGTCTTGTCGCTGCCGTCCCGCGCGTATCAGACAAAGTCTTCTCCCTGCCGTCGATCCAAGGGGGGATCTGAGCTTCGCGCCGCCACTTGGTGATCTGGTTCGATGCCCAACGGGCCGTCAAAGGCCTGCCAAGCTCTGATACCAGCAACATTTCTTGGCCTTCCGGCGTCTCTGCGATCAGTTTCGCAAGGGCCGATGTGGCAGGGATATATGCGATCTGGCCGCGCTTACTGGTCCTGAAACGAAGGCGTTTGCCGTGCGGCGTGTCTTCGAATTGGTCCATTTTGACCTGAACCAGATCGGCCGCTCGCAAGCCGGTTTCGCATCCGGCGGTCAGGATCCTTTGGACCCACTTGGGTGCATGTTTGTTAAACTGAGCGATGTCGCCGCTCGTCCAGATGATCTCTGTCCGGTTCGATTGGTAGAGCTTCTTGAGCTTGTGGCAGTGATGCTCTTTCAGCTTCCCCTCTTCCACCGCCCAATTGAGGGCGCGCGTCGCATGGGTGCCCGCCATATCGTGCTGCTTGGGCGAATGAAGCCACTTCTTGCGCCAATTGTTAACCTCGCCTCTTGAGGCGCGCTCTTCGAACATCGCGACAGGATCGGCACCGAACTCCTCGCGAAACAACTCCAGCCATTTGCGGATATCAGCCTTTGAACGCTCGGCCTTGGGCAGCGACGCACTGGACAGGAAATCGTCGACCAAGTGAGTCGTCAGATATTCAGCCGGGCTCACAGGGGTGCCACACTGAGAAAACGCATGGAAGAATTCGGGCTCTTTGGGGTTTGGGTCCGTCCCTTCCCAAAATTTGGGGCCACCCCGCCAAGCATAGAAATGGTAGCGAACACCGGACACGACCTTGCGCCGGACACGGTGGACGCCCTTGGGAAGATTACTTCTGGGCACGGCGCGCTCTCCGCTGTGCAACGAGGCTCGGTTGCGACGTGGCCTCGCGTTCTGCCGCGCTGATACCCTGAACAGCATCCAATCGCGCGCGGATGAGTTTCGGGTCATACCACCCGCGCCGGCCGGGCACTGGAGCGATACCAGTCCTGCGGCAAAAGTCGTAGAAAGACGCGCTCGGCTCGTTGTAGCCGAAGAGAAGCGCAAGCTCTGGGGTCGGAATCAGCTGAATATGGCTTGGGCTCATTTTTCGGCCCTTTCACCCACGGCTTCCTGTCGCGACATGGCTGCCCGCAAACAAGACACCACCTGCGCGCCCTGTGAGCGCAAGTTCCGCACAGCTTCTTCTTCAAGCCAGGCTTTGACGTCCGCTGGTAGGTTCAGTTTGAATTGGGTTGTCTTCATATTTACACCTCAACAAAAGGACATAAAATGTCCATACCATTGAGGACAAATATTGTCCATCATCGAATCATGAAAGAAGAAGCCTTGGTCCAATTCAAACTCTTGCTTCCTGCCGCGCTCAAGAAGCGCCTGGAAACGCATGCAACACTGAACCGGCGCAGCCTGTCTCAAGAAATCGTCGTCGCCCTTGAGGAGAAGTATCCGGCCGCAGAACCGGATGCGACATCCGATCCAGCGGCCCGTATGCTGTTCTGGCTCGCCAAACGCATCCGTCGAAGAAACCCAAAGCCTGGGACGCCAAGGGACAAACAAGCCGCCCTGTATGAGCGCATTGCGGGCGACATTGCTGAACGCATGAAGGACATCGGCGAATAACCCTAGTAGGCCACCCACTCATATCCGTGGTTGCCTTCGTGATCCTCCCATTCAACACCGACCCCGCGACGCCAGCTTGACGACGAACAGCGCCGTGACGGCAGAACCCATTGCGGGGCGGCGGCTGGTGTCGTGCGTTGCCAGCCAAATTCGCCTTGTGTGCCGTAGGTCCCGAGGCGCATGTAATAACTCTCAGAGCAATCATCGTCGCGGCCGCGTTCGCGATGGCTGTAGTGCCGAACATCCCAAACACGGATCGAGCGCACAAAATCGAATTCCAGACCACTGATGTCGATATCGGCACCATCTTCGACCACCTGTGTCAGAATGACTTGGCCGAACGTCTGACCTGATTGGTTGCTGGCCTCCCAGATTTTCGGGGCCGTGCTTTGCAAAGGCGCGCGCTCAGAAACACCCATCGGGCAGCGCCAGATTTGCAACGGCGGCTCTATTGGCCAGGGCGTAATCCTGCGGATAAACACGGCGCGGGCATGGGCACATTCTGCGGACGCGGGCCACCCACCAGCCAGGCAAAGCAGAATGGCGCAGTCAACCTGATAGGCTTTCGCCGCTTGTGGAGCCACGGTTGAAAGCAAAGCCATAGCGACCCCGCCGAGCCAATTCTTGATGAATCTGCACCGCATATCAATTCATGCCTTTTGATTACATTACTGCACTATTGTTACCCTACCGCCACTCTCTGCCTTTACACCATATGCGAGCATGCTCTTTCTGAGGCTCGCGCGTGTTTTGTGGAATATATTCCGTAGAGCGGTTCGTGTGATCTGGCCGAATACAGGCCATGAAATTGAGGGAACAAGTAGGGCTAAACATCCGGAATTTAAGAAATTCCAAAGGTATGAGCCAAGAACAACTAGCTTTGGCTGCAGACGTGGACCGCAGCTACATCAGCGAGATCGAACTCGCCAAGAATTCAGCATCAATCGATATTCTGGAGCAGATTGCGCTTGCCCTCGAAGTTGCCCCGAAGGAATTGTTTAACGAGAGGGGCTAGTTTTGCCCAAACTTGATAGTGTTCGCAAGACGGCCGAAGCCATCGGCCGTATTTCATGCATCAAATCAGGTGAAGAAATCGGCCTTCTGTATCGCTGGGACAACGGCGAGACGCAGGCAGCGCTGTACGAAGACGGCCTCCCTACAGCACCCGACTGCTTAAATCGTACAGCTGAACCGGAAGTTGGCACAAAACGCGGCTAACGGCTCGACACTCCCCGATGTGAGCGATGCTGCGTATTGTTCGAAAGGCAGCAAATAAGAGTTCACGACTCGCAAACTGACCCTCTCAGAAGTATATTGAGGCAACGATTGAACTTGGGGCAGATTATGCGGCTTTCAGAATTTTGTATCACGAATTATCGAAACATCATTAATTCCGGATGGATCAAGGCAACCGACGTGACGGCGATCGTCGGACAGAACGAAGCGGGGAAGAGCAATCTCTTTGAGGCGCTGTATTGTCTGCACTCCTACGTCGACACTCGGTATAACCCGGATGAGGACTGGCCGGTCGACGATTGGAAGGGCAAGAAAAATGCGGACGGAAAGCCCGTGGCCCAAGCATACTTTGAATTTGGTCCAGGGGAAGCCGAAGCTCTGTTTGAGTTTGCCGCGGAAAAACAGACCGATGATGAAGGAAATGAGCTTCAAGCCGCGATCGATGAGCCTCCCGATGGGCTTCGTCTCTTCGCCCGCCGCAGCTATGGCCACCGTACTGGCTTTTACTTGCACGATCAGCAAGGCAACGTGATCCCTGCGGTTGATTTAAAGCTATCTAACGAAAAAGTATCCGAGTGGGCTGTTGAGCACGTCCCGCGCTTCGTCCTGATTCAGGACTATGAATTTTCCGGAGCACAGGTTGAGTTGAACGAGCTTAAGAGCCGACTGGACGCGGCGGGTGGCCGTAGCCATGAGCTCTCCGTTGACGACCAGACGATCCTGATTGTGCTGGACCTAGCTGAGATTGATCTCGAGGACTTTGTTGAGAAAGGCGGTACCGCAGAGGGTCGAACCCTACGCCAGTTCGATAAGCGCGCCGCCTCTGCCTACCTGACACAACAGTTTCAGAAGTTGTGGAAGCAGAAGAAGGTCAAGTTCGATATTGATGTTGACGGTCCAACACTGAACATCTTCGCCGAAGACGAAGCGATTGGCTTTCCTGTGCGTCTAAATCGGCGTTCTACCGGATTCCGGTGGTATGTTTCTTTCGCTTGGAAGTTTACCCACGCCTCAGAGGGTGATTTCGAGAATTGCACGCTTCTACTGGAAGAGCCTGGCATCCACCTTCACTACAGTGGCCAACGTGACCTCTTGGGCGTTTTTGAAGACCTGTCATCTACGAACACAGTCATGTACACAACACATCTATCTTCGATGGTCGATCAAGCAAATCCCGAGCGGGTGCGCATCATCGAAACTGATGCCAACCACCATCTGCAGGTTACACATGGCGTTGTTAGCAGCCAATCAGCACCGATGGCTGTCATTGAAAGCGCTCTTGGCTTGACGCCCGATCTTTCTGGGATGCTCGGCAATCGTAAGGTGTTGATTGTAGAGGGTGGAACCGATGCCCTGATCCTTAGTAAACTCTCGGGTTTACTCGCCAAAAGCGACAAGGTTGGACTGTCCGATCAAATATATTTATGGCCAGCTCAAACCTCGACCAAAGCACCAATGTACGCGGCGTTTGCGGTCGGCCAGCGGTGGGATGCCGGGGTTTTGCTCGACACCGATGAGGCAGGCCACCAAGCGCGCGCGAAGATCAAAGATATGAACCTCAAAGCCTACGCCGATGATACTGGACACGAGTTTCGGGTATTGATGCTTGGAGAAGCGGCTGGCGTGAAGAAAACAGATGTCGCGATTGAGGACCTATTTCCGGATGAATGGTTTCTCGATTGCGTTAATCGCGCCTATGGTCTGGCGCTAAAGCTGGAAGACCTTCCCGAAGACGGCTCGACACTGATTGCCAAGCGCGTGGAAATTGCCTTGAAGCAACGCCAAGGTCGAGATCTCAAGAAGAAGGATGTGCTAAATGAAATGCTGAGGGATTTCGACGGGTGGACGAAAATCAGTGACTTGCCGGAAGGCACCGCTGCCAATGCAGAACGCTTGTTCAAGAAGGTCAATGCTGCATTTGGGGTGGAGAGCTAGACTGTCTTTTCAGTTGCGAGCCAACAAGCGTTGGCGACCATCGTGGCAGAAATATTGAACGGGAGTTTTCTCTACGTGAGGAAGGGTTTCATTTCCTCACGCCGTCCAAAATCTCCAAAACGCGCGCATAGTCTCCACTGACCGCGCGCGCTTGCTCGAAGACCTCACGACGCTCCTGATCCAGACAACGGAAGTACCGCTCGACATCGGTAAAATACGTCTCGGCATCGCGCCTCAACAGGTCCGCATAGGCCCGCACGTCATCTGAAACGGCGGGCATCCAGGGCGGCGCAGGCGGCAAACAACTGCCCGCGATCGCGGCAGATCCCCAGCTCAGAACGACCATAGCCACGCATGTTTGTTTCAAAAGCGCCATATTATCTTGGCTCAGCCACTCCGTTGCAGTAAATTTGTTTCAACGCATGAAGGGTGCAATAACGCAAATTGCACCTATTGATTGCAACATTATAATATTGTATCGGTTCGGTAGTCCATGAGGGACTGCCGGGCTAATGCACAATTCTGCAAGGCTCGATCCTATGAATTTGATGCAAGACGTCCCCAATGTTGTCAGTGAAGACGGGCTGCGCACACTACTTGCCGAGGGTCATTCGGCGGATGTTGTGTGCCGGGTTACGCCCAAGCGTACAGGTGCTCAGTGGTCCGGAGTTTGGACCGTGCATTGCGTCTCGCCAGATGGCGAGACGCGTCGCCTGCTCGTCACTGCACGCAACAACATGGCAGCTCGGGAATTCAAGACAATCAATGGCTTATCCAGCTTCCTTGCGGGCCTTGGTGTTTCGATCGTCTCGATCCCGATGCTCGAAGGCAAAGTTGCCTCACACAAGCTGGACGACGGGGGCTAAGCTATTTACCGTCCTGGCAGCATTCCTTGCTGCCCCTGCCTATTCTGAAGGCTTCGTGCTTTCCATGCGGGTCGATGGCCAGCTAGAGACCAAATCCCCCCAATCAGGCTTTGCACAAAGCTACGTCGACGGGATTGGCGCAAACCCGCCAGAGCTGATCGTTTTTGCAGCGCCTGAGCCTGAGGCATCGCCTCCTACACCCGCCCGCGTAGTTCCCCGCCCCGAAATCCTCGCAGCACTTGAAAGCACCGCGCATCGCTATGGCGGGCACCCGGCGTTGCGTCGCGCGGGTCTGTCGGTGACGGAATGGCAGGCCCTCTTCCAAGCCAATATCGAGATTGAAAGCGCCTATCGCCCGAATGCGCGTAGTTCCGCAGGGGCGATTGGCCTCGGGCAGTTGATGCCCACGACAGCCGCGCAGCTCGGCGTCGATCCGCATGATTGGCAGGCCAACCTCGACGGGTCCGCCCGCTACCTTCTGATGATGTTGGCACAGTTCGGCACGCCCGAACTCGCGCTTGCCGCATACAACGCAGGGCCTGACGCGGTCGCGCGCTATGGCGGCATCCCTCCCTACCAAGAAACCCAAAATCACGTGCGCCGCGTCATGGCTGTGCGTGACCGACTGACTGGAGCCTCCTGATGCACATTCATTTCCGCACGATCCTGTCGCTGGCTCTGGCCAGCTTGATGATTGCCAACCCCGCCTTTGCGCAGAGCATCGACCTCTCGCCGGTGCAGAACCTGTTGCAAGGTATCGTCGACACGATCACCGGCCCCTTGGGTATTGTCATCGGCACCTTGGCCTTGATCGGTGTGTTCCTCTCCTGGCTCTTCGGCATTCTGGATTTCCGCCAAGCCCTTTGGGTGCTGGTGGCCATTGCGGGCATCGCAGCGGCACCGACCATCGTGACCGCGATCTGGGGCGCGTAAACCCGGCATGGCAACGCAAACCCGCCTCTTCCTCGGTCTGATCCGGCCGCCAAAGCTCATCGGCTTGCCGATCATGTATGCCATGGTGTGGCTCTTCGGGTTTGTGTTGCTGTTTCTCTGGGTCCAGAGCTGGCCGGTGATCATCATCGCCGCTCTGGCCTATCCCGCGCTGTGGAAAGCAGCCGATTGGGATCCGGCCTTTCTTGAGGTGATGGTCACCGCGTTGCAGGAAACGCCGCCCACTCCGAACCGCAAGATCCATTCGGGGGACAGCTATGCTCCGTGACCCCTCGGATGATCTTGAAACGCTGCCGGACTGGGCGCGTAAAGAGCGCCCGATGGCCAGCATGCTGCCCTATGTCAGCCTGGTGAATGATGTGACGATCCGCACGCGCGGCAATGCATTGTTCCAGTGCATCCGCCTTGATGGCGTCAACAGCATAACCAGCGATGACGCGCATCTGGAGAAGGTCCGCGCGCTCTTCGCGGCGATCATCGCACAGATTGGGCCGGAGTACAGTTTCTACGTCCACAAGGTTTCAAAAGCGATCGAGACCGTCTTGCCGCCGGTGCCAAATGAAGGATTTGCACAAGCGCTGGATACCCGCTGGCAGCTGGCCATGGCGAGGGCAGGTCTGCGGGACAAGACGCTCACGCTCACCGTGCTGAAGCGTCCGCCCCTCGGCGCACGGCTGCGCCTGAAGCGTTCAGACTCAATCGCACAGATGAAAGACCAGACAGCCAAACAACTGCGCAAGCTCGAGGAGGTCGTTGGTTTTCTGCTGTCGTCCTTTGCAGAGATGAACCCGCGCCTTCTTAGAGCCAAATGCGGCGAACTGCTGGGTTTCCTCGGGGCGCTCAACATTGGTCAGGAACTGCCGCTCTTCGCAAAATCCCGCTTTGGCGTCATCGCAGAAGATGTAGCCAACACCCGCGTCACGTTTCAGGGGCGAGGTTTTGCGCTGGACGATGGGACGGCGGGCAAGCGGTTTGGCACCAGTTTTGCGATCAAGACCTATCCCGCCAAAACCAGCTGCACCATGTTCGATGAGCTGAACCTGCCTGTCGACATGGTGGTCACGCATTCTTTCACGCCGATCAACAGCAACATCATGGCAAGCCGGATCAAGCGCCAGCAGCGCCTGATGAAGGCCAGCGATGATGGGGCAATTTCTCTCGCAGAAGAACTGGTCGACGCGCTCGATGATCTTGAATCCAAGCGCCTCAGCTTTGGTGATCATCACATGACGGTGACGGTTTTCGCCGAGACCGAGGAAAAGCTGGAAGCAATCGCCGCCGAAGTGCGCAACATAGCCGCCAGTGAAGGCGTCAATCTGGTGAATGAGAGCTTTGCGGCTCGGACCCATTATTTCGCGCAGCATCCGGGCAATGGGCAGATGCGCAGCCGCAAGGCCGCCATCACCAATACGAATTTTGCCGATCTCGCAGCGCTGCATCGCGGTCAACTTGGGAAACCTGGTCACCAAGTGCCTTGGGGCAAGCCAATCACCCTGTTCCCGACGCCTGAACGCTCGGGCTTCCTGTTCAACTATCATGAGACGGGTCAGCCGGACAAAGAGCCGACGGGCGGGCACACCTTGATCCTCGGTCGTCCTGGCTCTGGCAAGTCGGTATTGTCGGCCTTCCTCATGACCCAAGCCCGTCGCTGCGACGCGCGCGTGTTTGTCTTTGACTATCGCGCAGGCATGGAAATGGCGGTGCGGGCCAATGGCGGGCGCTACAGCGCCATCAAGGCAGGTGAAGCAACCGGTCTGAACCCGCTGCGCACCGAAATCGACGGGCGCGGGCAAGCCTGGCTTTCTGATTGGCTGGCAACACTGCTGCATCGCACCGACAAGCCCCTGAGCCCTGTTCAGATTAATCGGATCCAAGAAGTGGTGCGCCAGAATGCCGGTGCCAGCGATGCCGCCCTGCGCAACTGGCAGGATTTGGCCTCACTCTTTGTCGCTGGGGCGGATGAAGGCGATCTGTTTGAGCGGATACAGGAATGGACCGCAGATGGCCGCTATGGCTGGATCTTCGGTCAAAGCGCTGAGGATACCTTCTCGCTCGATGGTGATGTCGTGGGGTTCGACCTGACCGGTATTCTCGACAGCGAAAGCGAGAAAGAGCGCATGGCGGTCCTCTCCTACCTGTTTCGGCGGGTGGAACGCGTGATCGAGGACCGCAAGCCGACGTTGATCATCATCGATGAGGCCTGGAAGGCACTCGACAACCCGTATTTTGCCGACCGGCTCAGCAACTGGCTGGTTACGGCACGCAAACAAAACGCGGTTGTCGTGATGATGACCCAATACGCAAGCCAGCTTGAGAAAACCCGCACGGGGAAGACGATTATCGAGGCCGTGCCGACGCAGCTCCTGCTTCCCAACATCCGCGCTTCGGCCAGCGATTACACCATGCTGGGGCTCACTGAAAAAGAGCTCAGCGTTCTGCTCGGCACCGGCAGCAACTCCCGTTTGGCGCTGGTGCGTGATGATCAAGGATCGGTCGTGATCGATGCCGATCTGAGCGCCCTTGGACCCTACCTCACTATCCTTGGCGGCATGGAAAAAGGAGAAGCGCTGGTCGGCGCGGATTATCGCCAGAACCCAGTTTTTTGGAGACAGATTGATGCGTAGAATTTGCGTGCTGACCCTCACACTTTTGACCCTGACAGCCTGCGCGGAATACCGGCCCTCTGAAGCCGAATGCTTCAGCTCCTTTGCCGAGGTCAGCCGCAGCAACTGCAATTTTGAACTGCTTGGGCCAATTGGTGGTCTCGGTGAGTAGGCACCGCCTGCATATCTTTGCGGGCTTGATGTGGTTCGCCACGCCAATGGCCTATGCCCAAGGCGTGCCGACCTTTGATGCGGGCATGTTCCTGCAGCGTGAGCGCGTGTTGCAGCAGGGCGAACAAGATCTGGCGCTGCAGCGGGATCGGCTGACCAAAGAAGAAGAGCTCGAAGAGCTCGAACAAGAACAACTCCAGGCGCTGGAAGACATCCTCAATGCCACGACGTTGGCCAGTGGGAACTCAGGCGCACTGGTCGCTAGTTTGGAAGCTGGTTCATCGCCTGAGAGCGCCGCAGAGACGCTTTACGGTCCGGTCGACCCAAACCCCGGCGCGGAACAGATGTTCGGCGATGCATCCGGCTCGATCGAAGAGCTGATCATTCGGGCCGCGCAAGAAACGCACCATATGTCCGGCGTGCGCGCAGCGGGTCTGTCGCCCAAGCAGTGGCGCTGCCTAGTGCAGGCGCTGATCTGGCAGGAAAGCCGCTTTACCATCGGCGCGCGCTCACCTGTTGGCGCATTCGGCCTGACCCAGATTATGCCCGGCACGGCGCAGGACCTCGGGATTTACCCGGCCTACTACGAAAACCCCTATATCCAAGTCACGGGCGGAGCGCGCTATCTGGCGCAAATGCTGGCCATGTTTGACGGCAACATCATTCACGGGCTGGCCGCCTACAATGCAGGTCCCGGCAACGTGCAGCGCTACGGCGGCGTGCCGCCCTTCACTGAGACCCAACACTACGTTCAGGTGATCCCCGAGCGCTACAATCTCTACCTTGCCCGCGTCGGCGGCGTCGATGCGCTTGGCACCATCGATCCGGTTCTCCTCGCCAACTCCACAATGAGCCTCACCTCTTTCGGCGCAGGGGTCTATGGCGATTATTCCATGGTATCGGTGCAAGCGGCCGCGCTGCGCGTGCAGGACATCATCACCCGCATTGGCGAGACAGATGACATACACGCGGCCGTGTCGCTCAACACCTATGCGCGGGCCGAGCTCGCTCGCCTGATCGCAATTCGCACGCGCCTCAAAGCCGCTCATACCGGCACCCTAGGGGCTGCCGAGCTGACCATGGCAGCCGCGCAAGCCCGTGAGCAAGACTTCATGCAATTCGATCTGGAGGTACTCCGATGATCCGCTTTCTTTCTGCCGTAGCCGCCTGCGCTTTGATGGTTGCCTCACCCCTTTCTGCCCAAGGCGTGCCGACGGTCGACACGCGCAACATCGCCCAGGAAATTCGCCAGCTGCAGCAGATGCTGGAGGATTTTGGGATCCAGACCGACCAGCTCGACACGCTTCTCGAACAGCTTGACTTAGTGCAACAGCAACTCGACACGCTCAACGAGACCTACGCGGCTCTGACCGGCGCGACAGATATCATTGAAATGGCCATGGGTGGTGATCTCGACGGGCTTCTCGATCAGGAGTTCGGCGATCTCCTTGGCACCATCCGGCAGATCCAAAACGGTGACTTCAGTGGCCTGATCGGCAATGCAGCCCCTGAAATGGAAGGTCGCATGACACAAGCCTTGGAGGATGCAGGCTTTGACCAAGACAGCCTGTCCGACATGGCTAGCAGTGGCAATCCGGGGGCCGAGCGTATCGCCAGTCAGGCAAGCACCGGGGCGGTGATGTCGGCGGCCGCTGAGAACAGCTATGAAGAGGCCGCGCAGTCCCTCGAACGGGTCGAACAGCTGGTCTCGCTGATCCCGGACATGGAAACGCTCAAGGAAGCCGTCGATCACAACACCCGCGTCACAGCCGAACTGGCCATTGCCATGACGCGCATGTGGGAGCTCGAAGCCATTCAAACCGTTGGCGCGGGCCAATCTGGCGTGGTGGATGCCGCCACGCTGGCCGAAGAGCGCCGCTACATGGACTTCACCCTGCCAGAGCTTCGCGCGGACTGACCCCATGAACAGCGAGGCCGAAAACATCGAAGAAGAGCTCGTCTACGGCGCAAGACGACGCGAGCTTTTGTGGCAGAAACTGGGGCTGACAGGCATGGCGTTTGGCATGACAGGCTGCCTCGCCGCTGCCCTCGTGGCCCTGTTCGACGTGGACCCGCCGCCCATGATCGTGCCCTTTGATAGCGAAACCGGCATGGCCCTCCCCAATGCCGTGGTTGAAGCGGTCTCACTCACGGAACGCCCCGCTATCATCGAGGCACAGGTCTACCGCTATGTCATTGATCGAGAGACGTACAATCAGCTCGACAATGATGTGCGGGTGCGGCGGGTCCTGGACCAGTCGGACGGCGCGGCCGCTGCAGGACTGCGCGCGCTTTGGACAAGTGGCCATGAGGCCTATCCGCCGGACAGCTATGGCACAGATGCCCGCCTTGATGTGGAAGTTTTGTCGATCACGCACATCAGCGCCAATCGTGCCCAAGTGCGCCTACGCAAGCGCCTTAACTCGCCGCGCGGCAGTCAAAACGGGCTCTTCAGCGCCACGCTGATGTTTGAGTTTCGGCCCGAGAACAGCCGGTCGATCGACGATGTCTGGCAGAACCCTTTCGGCTTCACCGTCACCGAATACGCGATCCGCTCGGATCGTTTGGAGTAACCAATGCGCCGCCTGTTCCTGATCCTCACCCTCATTGTTCCGCTTGCTGGCACCGCCTATGCGGAAACGCAGCCGCGCCAAGGCCCCTATGACGCCCGCGTCAGACTGGCTACCTATCAGGATGGACAGGTCTACCGCATCCGCACCAGCCTGACCCATGTGACCAGCATCGAGTTTGGCCAAGGCGAGACCATCCGCTCAATCATTGCAGGCGACACTGAAGGCTTTCTTCTCGACGGTGTGCCCGGCGGTCAGGCCTTCGCGATCAAGCCGGTTTCGCGCGGCGCGCATACCAACATCACCGTCTACACCAACCGACGCAGCTATTATTTCAATGTGACCGAGGCAAGTTCACCGACCTTCTATGTCATCCGCTTCACCTATCCTGAGGCGGCCCCTCAGCAGTCTCGAGTTGCCGCAAGTCAGCCCGCAAACCATGCCTATGGCGTTAGCGCGCGATCCGAGATCACACCACAAGAAATCTGGGACGACGGCACATTCACCTATTTCCGCTTTGCCGCGAATGCGCCGTTGCCCGCGATCTTTCGATGGTCTGCTGGAAATGAGCGGAGCGTGAACGCGCTCACGCAGCCAGACGGCGTGATCCGCGTGTCAGGTGTTAGCGATCGATGGGTTCTCAGGCTCGGCGAGGATGAAATCTGCGTCCAAGAGATGAGCGAGGTAAGCCACGATGAGTGAGACAGCTGAGCTGAGGAAACGCCTCGAAGCACTTGAAGGAAAACCACAAAATCGAAGATCTCGGCCGTCTGCTAGCACGATTGCCCTAGGCATTGCGGCAATCGCGGCTCTTGGTGGCCTCTTGCTGCTGTTCTCTGGCAGCTCTGAACCCGACAGCCTGGAAACCGCGTCCCCTGATGAGTTCCAAGCGGCGGGTCTGGGCTTTGGTGCGCTTGAGCCCACGCCTGCACCGATAGAAACAACCCCGTCGCCGGAGCCGCAAGCAGACAGCGAAACAGAAGAGCTGCGCGCGCAAATGGACGCTATGCGGTCCGAGCTTGAAGCGCTGCGCAACGCACCTGCACCTCAGGCCCCTGCCGTCGACACGGAGGCGCTTGATACCTTAGGCGCAGAAATCGACGCGCTGCGCAGCGAGGCCGCAGCGACGCAAACCGCCCTGCGCGAAGAGTTGGAAGAACGCGCACGTCAGATACAGCGACTGCAGAACGATCTGGAGCTTGCGCGCCTGGAAACCCCGCGCACGCCCGCAACAACCGGCCCCACGGCCGAGGAGCTGCGTCTGCAAGAGCTCGAGCGGCGGCGGCAAGCCGAACTTGAGGAACTCCAAGCCCGTATCACCAGCCCAATTATCGCCTTTGGCGGTTCGAGCAGCAGCAACACGGAAACCGCAGCACAGCAGCGGCGGCTTGATGGCGACACAGAGTTTGTCCGCAATGGTGCTGAGCCAGCTGAGGTGACGCAGGCCCAGTTGATCGTGAATCCGTCAAACACAGTTGTTCAGGGCACGATGATCCAGGCCGTGCTCGAGACAGCGATCGACAGCTCGCTCGCCGGTCAGGTCCGCGCGATGGTGTCTGAAGATGTCCACGCCTATGACGGCTCACGGGTTCTGATCCCGCGCGGCGCGCGTCTGATCGGGAGGTATCAATCCGGTCTCGATATCGCACAGCAACGCGTGACCATCGCTTGGGACCGGATCATTCTGCCCAGCAACCAGACTGTTGAAATCAGTGCCTTCGGTGGTGATGAACTGGGCCGCTCCGGCACAACTGGCTTTGTCGATAGCCGTTTTGGCACGCGGTTCGGGTCAGCGGCCCTGATATCGCTGATCGGAGCCTTGCCCGCCGTGGCCGCCCAAAACACCGAAGATGAGATTGCCTCGGATGTGCTCGAGGGCATTGGCGAAGACCTTCAGGACAGTGCGCAAAGCGTGATCGGCGAATATTTATCTGCATCGCCCGTGATCTATGTCGATCAAGGTTCCCGCGTCACCGTGATGGTCGACCGCGATCTGGAGATTTTTTGACCATGGCGGCCAGCTATCTGCAAAGCTCGATGGACAAGATCCCCGAGGCGCGTGACCCCAAGCTGATCGAGCTTTGCATCAACCCCGACGGCACGCTGTGGGCCGAGTTTCAGGGGGATCACTTTATGCGGCGCGTCAATCGACAGCTCTCGCCGAACGAAATCAAGGACCTTGGCAATCAGATTGCGTCAGCCGCGAACACCACGCTCAGCCGGACCAAGCCTATCGTCTCGGTCAGCATCACCTATCGCGACCGCCCCATCCGCGCGCAAGTCATACAGCCTCCGGCCGTTGATGGCGGTTACGCGATTTCCCTTCGGTTCTTTGCTGACCTGCCGCTGGACCAGATCAAGCTGTCCTATCTCTTCGGCAAAGAGCGCAGCAACGAGGGGGCAAGGCTCAAGCGCAACGCCGAACTGCGCAATGTCGTGGCCAGCGGCGACATCGACGCTGCGATCAAGTTCTGCGTAACCCATAAGCTCAATATGATCGTGTCCGGCGGAACCTCGACCGGCAAGACCGTCACGGCGCGCAAGATCCTCTCCTTTGTGCCCGCGGACGAGCGGATCATCACCATCGAAGAAGCCGCCGAATTACGTCCAACGCAGCCAAATGTCGTCACACTAATGTCTGACCGCGACGAAGCCACGCGCAGCGCTGATGTCCTGCTGACCTCTACCCTGCGGATGCGGCCGGACCGTATCGTCCTGGGCGAAGTACGCGGCAAAGAGGCCATGACCTTCCTCGAGGCCATTAACACCGGCCATGGTGGCTCACTCACCACGCTGCACGCTGAAACGCCTCAGCTGGCTGTCCAACGTCTCGCCATCGCCGCCCTGAAAACCGACGTGCCCATGACCTACCAGGACATGAACGACTACATCACCCGCTCGATCGATGTGATCATCCAAGCCGGTCGACATGAAGGCGCGCGCGGCATCACCGAATTCTACCTGCCGATTGATCCGGCCCATTCGAAGGAAACAGCCCATGTTTGAATACAAGATTGAACTGATCAACACCGCCAAAACCAAGCCACCGAAGATCGAAGCACAGCTGAGCGCTCTTGGCAAAGACGGCTGGGAGTTGGTCTCGGTCGTGCCGGATTTTGACGGCGAACATATCCTGAAGGCCTTCATGAAACGTCGCACCGGCGCGAGCGCCTAAAGTAGACCGAGGAAGATCCGATGGGCGTCGTCACCTGGATGGTAGAAACAACCGACAACTTTCTGGACGACGCTGCCCAAACCACCTTTGGCAACGTCGCTGGTCAGCTTGGCGGTGTCATTGCGGTGGCCTCGACGCTCGCCGTGATCGGCGTCTTCCTCAATATGGTGTTACAGTACAAATCCATGGATGGGCGGACCGCCTTCTGGTTCGCCCTCAAACTGATGCTGATCTCCCTCTTCGCGATGAACTGGATCCAATTCAACGCAGTAGCCAGCGCCCTTATCAACGGGCTCGACCAGCTCGCGGGCGGCATGGTGGCAGGGCTTGGCGGCGGCGGTGCAGGTGCATCCTACTTTGCCGGGGCCTTTGACGACCTCATCGAAGAATTTGGTGACTACCTGAACGCGGCCGGTGACAACATGCATTGGATGGCCGGAGCCCTGATCGGCGCGATTGGTGCGTTCCTCCTCGGCGTCATCGGCGCGCTCTGCGGCCTGGTCCTGATTTTCGCGAAGATCATGCTGGCGTTCATGATCGGCATCGCCCCAATCATGATCGCGCTGTCGCTGTTCGACGTCAGCAAGGACTATTTCCACCGCTGGCTGTCCAGCACTGTGTCCTACGCGCTCTATCCCCTCGTGATCGCGGGCGTGTTTTCCACCGTCGTGGGAATGTCGCGCTCGCTCATGACCGAACTCGGAGACCCCTCTGGCGCAAGCAACATTGGCGCGCTGGTGCCTTTCTTCATGATGATGTTCCTCGCAGGCGGCATGATCATCGCGACCCCGCTGATCGTGCGCTCAATCTCAGGCAATTTTATGATGGCTGGACCGCCAAGCATTCCCGGTCCCGGCGGTTTCGTCAAAGGCTTGATCGGCACCAAAGGCTCACGGGCACGGGCGCGGTTCGGGACAAGGTCGAATGCTGAGATCGCAGGGGCTGGCATACGTCAGGCAGGTGGCGTGACTGTTTCGATGGTTCAAAGGGTAGCTGACCGGGCGAAACGGTTGGAGTGAGGGTTTTAGGCCCTACGGAACTTTGCGAACGGTCATAGACGCGGCACCGAAGTTTACTACAAGCAAACTATTGCATACTTAACTGGCGTTGCCAGAACGCGAATAATCAAGATCTTTTTGCCGAGAACTTCACGAAGGCTCCGATTTCACCTGCAGCATTTAGAGCTTCATGAACTTCCTTATGGCGATCAAAATAAGCAGATGGATCGGTCCATATTGTTGGCATTCTCTCGTCGATAGTTCTTAAAGAAAGGCGTGTGTCATCTAAAACTCGGTGTATAGCAGTTGGCAGTATCGCGTTTAAATGATTGTCCTGATGAAAGAATCGCCGTCTTCCAGCAGCAGTCAAAATCCTGCCCGCATCATGATCTGGAATTAGCAAGAACCTAGCTTGCACGGTTGAATCCACCGCGTGCTCGTAAACTCTGGAGAAGTGATCCAAGGTACCATTATGAACGGTCTCATCACGAAGAACCATCAACATTCTCAAATCATCGGTTTGGTTGGTAAGAGCCGTATCTTTTGCCAACTTGATCTTTCGCCACCCTCCGAAAGTCACACTCGACGTGTTGAGGCGACCGGTAACTTTTTTACCGTCCATCGCCGACAATTCGGCTATATATTTACTAAGAAAATCGAGGAAGCTTATGACTTTCTCGATACAATAGCTCAATCTCTCCCATATCCTATGGCAAGTCGGGGAAGTCAGGTTTCGATAGTGTTCACCGCCATGGGACTGAACCGCCAGTGGCACCTTCTCTTCCAAATTTTCGTTAGAAAGCAATTCATAAGCATCCCCAAGGCTGATGATCACATGTTTGAGCATATTCTGGGCAGCATGATTGTACCCCCTAACAGAATAGTAGAAGATCAATTTTTGGGCATCGCCTGAAGCGGACTTGAAGAAGTCGTTGAATTGATCTCGACCTGCACGTGCCTCTGGGTCGAGTCCAGCCTGCAAAAGATCAAAATCAAAAGTGGCCAGGGCGTCCCAAAAACCCAAAGGATCAGAGAAAAGGCGTTGGAGCAACTTCAAATTAATATCCTCGAGCGAGGACATTATTTCATCAACTGGTAAGCTCGGATTATTTGAAATCCATATCCCATCCAAAGTTTTCTCAAAGTACCCAGTTGATGGCCGGTCTACTGTTTTTCGACCGTAGAAATCTATATACATTGATTGTAATTCCTTACGGCCCTCTGCGTTACTTTTATGGAAAGACAAGGAGTAGCACTTAGCGAACGGACAGTCAGATCATATCAAACTTTCTGCTCTGCAGCATCTACCGCCAAACCAATTTCGATGGCCTTCGAGTAAAGAGAGTTCAGATCGCGGCTTGAAATCCCTACTAAGAACTCGGAATGATCTTTGGATCCATGTCCTGCCTTTCTTGCTTCCATCAGAATAAAGTCTTCGGCTGCCCTTGCGCCAGCGACTGTAGCAAATTGACTCGATGATCTTTCGGACCACTTCGCTTCCCCTTGGCTCAGGCGACGATACCGATTTAGATCTTCAATTCTTTCTGCAGCTTTCCCTGAGCCGATTTTGAAGGTCAATCCGTGGGCGTCGTAGATTTGTGCGATGTACAGATGCCTGCCAGGATCCACACTTGCGGATGCGCGCATCCCGGCCTTCTGGCGCCAAGGACGCCGAAGCGAGCCTTGGAATGGTAACTTTTCAGTAGCCTCTTCTCTAACCTGTTCACGGACACTGAGCGACATAAGTCGGCCAATCTCCTCTGGCCTCATCTCGTGGATGCTCGCTGCGCCTTGCATGCCCTTGTCGGCGTGGTCCGGGATCAGCGTATCGTTGCTTTCTTGCTCGATGAAAACCCATGTACGCGACACTGCAATACCAAAAGGCCAACGAAACCGCCCATCTCCCTCCCTGTAATGCTCGGGCAGTCGTTTCCCGTCTGGTCTCAGGGACTCGACATCGACCTCCTGAATAGGATCAGCAATCTCTACAGCACCGGCAAGTCGTCCGCGCAGCATGGGATCGGACTCTTTTGCGTCGCTAGTGAGAAAGACAACGATGTCGCCGGGTTGGAGGTAGCGTAAGATACGACGCCGCGTGCCTTCGTGGCTCAGCGCCAGCGCATCGTATTCAGGGACGTCAGGCGCACCCCAGGTCTTGGTCCAATAGTACCGGCGGCTCATGCTATCATTCTCATTTTCTAGTGATCGCATGGTAATCATTCGATTGGCGAAAGCCAGAAAAGACAACGTATGCGCACCGCTCGACTGGTATTTTCCAAAGGCGCAGCGTATGGTCGCTTTCCGGTTTTATCCTCCAGCTGCATCCTTCATAAATCTTTCCACACGTTCAGTTCCTGCCTGATAGTCACCCAAACTAGGCTTGTCACCGGACGATACTCCACGCGATTCATCGACTAAGCCATCAACTTCCTCGCGCCGCTTCCCACCACCTTCAGCGCCATCACCTGAAACCGCTCTCGGCATCTGAAGCGCCCCAATCTTTGCCTCCAGCGCCTTGATCTGCCCTTGCAGCCCGCATATTTGATCCCCGGCCGAGGGATATGGGAGATCGCCTGCCTGCTTATCAAAGATCTGCTTAAAGAACCGGTCATCATAGTATTTGATCCGCTTGGCGCGCACGGGCATTTGCGCGTCGACGACCAGAACGATGTCATCAAGATCCATGCGCCGCGCTTCATCCTCGGGTAGCAACGCAGTTTCCTCGGTCCGTTCGGACATGCTGCGCCCGGCGAAAGGGTTTCGGCCGACGGAACGCGAGCGGGTCACAACGCGCTTGGTGGTTTTGCCGACGGCTTTGCTGAGCTCTTCGATAGTCTTTTCATCCGAGGGGGTCAGGTAGAGCTTGATGCCCGCGTTGCCCTGCAAGGCACGGCGGGCGTTTTCACCGTAAATTTCATCAAGCGCAGGAATGGTCTGAGTGACGATCGCAAGATTGGCTCGGTACGATCGCAGGGTTTCAATGCTGTCCAGAACGATCGGCATTTTGCCCAGGCGGTTGAACTCATCGAGCATAATCATCACCGGCCAGGGTTCGTCCTTGCCGGGTTCATGATCCTGAAGCGATGCCAGCAAATCCGAGAAGAACAAGCGGATCAACGGCGCGAGGGGTTTCACCATGAGCGGCTCGACCACGAGATAGACAGAAAACGGCGCTTTTCGGATGTCGCGAAAATCGAAGTCTGAAGTTGCTGTTGCACGGTCGATGGCGGGGTTGGACCATTGCTTGAGGCCTGAGGTCATCAACAGTGACAGGTAGGACGTCAGCGTGTCATTGTTGGTCGAGGCCATGCGCATGAAGATCAGCTTGGCGGCTGGATTGACCACTTCATCGGCGCGGCGGCGATACTCCTTCTGCTTGTCCCCGCCTGATGCGGTGATGCGGTAGATCTCGCCCAGGGTCGGCCGCTTTCGCTCAAAGGCCAGAAGCCCTGCCGCAACAAACAGATCGATGCCGCCATCGAGAAGCCCTTGGACGCGGTCGGTATCTGCTTGCAGGAACAACGAAGCCAATAGCTGCAGCTCCATTTGCTGGCGGTCGACGTTTTCGAGCGCCGATATCCGCAGCAAGGGATTGTAGCGGTGCGAGCGGCCATCCTTCCAGTCAGTCGGCGCGAACCGGAACACCTTGTCGCCCTGCGCAGCCCTGTGGCGGGCCGTTGCCTCGAAGTTCTCGCCCTTCACGTCCAGAACCACCGCACTGCCCTGATAGGTCAGAAGGTTCGGGATAACGAACCCCGTCGTTTTGCCGCGTCCGGTCGGGGCGACGATCAGGGCATGGGGAAACACCTTGGACATCACGAAGGGTTTACGACTCTTGGGCTTGCCCATTTTGCCGAGGACAAAGCCGTGGCCGGGCTTTCCGAAAAAGCCGTTCCGCCTCATCTCGGACATCTTCTGCCAGTGGGTTTCCCCAAATTTGGTCAGCGCATCGTTCATCAAGACCGCACTGAGCAAAACACCGGCACCAGTGCTGATCCCCACGATCAAATGAACAATCTGCATATCGGCCGGATGGGTCATTCGAAGAACCCCATAGCTGCGTGCCAGCATCAAGAAATCGATGTCCGCCCCAACCCCGAACCAGCGGAACGTCAGAAAGGCCGACGCCAAAACATACCCCAACACCGCGCCCAGAAGAGCAAAGCTCATGACGCCGAGTGCGATCCGCGCCTTACCCATGCGTCACGCCCTTTTCGCCATCGCTATCGACATGCCGCTCGCGTCGGGCGTCTATTTCTTCATTGGCGATCTCGTCGAGGACGTGCTCCATTGCCACGCTGCTCGCCAGAGCGGCATCGCTCTGCAGATAGGCTTTGGCCGCATAGAGCCGATCCAGGCGGTCTTCGATATGTTCCTCCAGCGCGGTCTCATCGCCAATCGCCAAGTCAAGGGTGTTTTCTTCACCGGCCAGATCCTCCAGTTCGGCCCTCAAGGTCTCGCGCTCCAGATCGCTGCGGAATGGATCTGCGGTTGGGTCTTCCCTCAGACGGCTCAGGATATCAGAGGTGGTCGGCGGAAGCTGGTCGATAATGGCTTCCTGCCGGTCAGACTCCGCCGATCCGCTGTCTTTGAGAACCTCAGCATCTGCCAACACACGGCCCAGATCACTGTGCACCTGGTCAAGGCGGTCGATCGCTTTCTCCAGCTCATCGGCGCGTGACAAATCAAAGCCGTCCTTCTCGGTAATCGCCTTCAAATCCTGTCCAAGCCATTGCCGTTCCAGCGCGGCATTGCCCGCGCCGATTTCGACGCGGCGCGTCACCTCTTGCGCGTCAATGCCGGTGCCTTTCAAAGCCTGCTGAAGACGTTCTGCCAGAGCTGGATCCTGCAAAGCGCCTTGAGCCTCGGCCTGAATATTCGCGGCCGAATAGATCCCACTTCGGGAGGCGTCCTCGAGCAAGGTGTGGGACTGCGTTCCCATGGGGCTCAGATGTGACAAAGAGCGATAGATGTCGTTCAGCTCATGCTCGAGCGCCGCGCGCCGCTCTACCGGGGCATCCGCCACAATGCGTTCGGCCTGGTTGATCTTGTCGTGGAAGGCATCCACGACAAGATCAAACGAATGCTGTTCTTCGGCCATGCCATATACCTTTCCATCTGCTTCTATCGATTTGCCCTGCGCCAAAAGCACCGCGGCCTTGTCCAAGGCAGCTGCAATGTCATGCTGGTTCTCGCGCGAGGCCTCGGCAGCCAGGCCGCGATATAGCTGCGCGTTCTGCGCCACCTCAGCCAAGGCACGGTCAAGCTCTGGCCCCACGCGCTCACGCTCAGCCAGCTTCTGGCCCGTGGCTTCCGCGCGACGCTGTTCTATATCGCTTGGCCTCTTCGTCGTGATCCCGCGCTCAAGCTTTCGGGTCGCCTCAAGCCGCAGCCCATAGCGGTCCGACACCTCCACCATCGCCTCGCGAAAGCTGTCGTAGTTGAAATGGTGCCCTTCCTTTAGAAAGAAGAACTCGCCGTCCTTGCTGCGCCGGTTGAGAACAATATGGGCGTGCGGATGGTCCCGGTCCTCATGCACGGCGGCGGTGTAGTCAAAATGGCTGCCTTCGCCCTGAAAGAACCGCTCGCAAATCTCGCGCGTGATCTCGGCGACATCCTCTCCGCGCGTGCCAATTGGGAAGGCCATCAAGAGATGCGAGGTATGCCCCAGCTTGGGATGAAAGCCCTCATTCCACTGCGCTGAAAACCGGCGTGTGACCTGCTCGATCTCTTTGGCTGACAGAACGCTTTGGCCGTCATAGGTGCCACGGCTGTCGATGATATAGCTCGACTTGGTGGTCAGGTATTCCAGCTGGTTGCGCAGCTGCGCTTTGTTGTGGGTGCCGCCGTCGCGAATGGCTTTGAAGATCGCGGGTGAATGGCCCATGGAGGCGCGCGCCATTTGCTTGGCACGGGCACGCGGCACGCTGCCGCGAATGCGGCTCCAGTCGCGATCGAAGAAGGCCTCCTGCGCGGCGGCAACGGCGCTATTCCGGGCCATCGGCAAAGCCTCCCAGAACGCGAGCAACCTCGCCAGACAGCGCACTTCGGCGGCGCTGCGCCATGTCTTGGACTTGATCAGCGATATCGAAGATCAGCCCGGCCAAAGCGCGCACCTGGCCATGGGCAGAATTGCCATAGGGTGGCGTTTTACCCTGGCGCTTTGCCTCATTCAGACGCTGCGCAATTTGGTTGATATTGTTGCCGGTGCGATTGAGCGAGGCCGATAGCCCCTGCATCTGATTGGCCAGTTCATCGTCAGGAACGAAGAGATCGTTTGACGCATGAATGAGTCGCCGCAGCCCCTCCGCCCGGCTGGTGATATCATGCCGCGTCAGGACCGCATCAAAGCTCGCAAGCTCCTTTGGCGTCAGCCGGACATTCACCAGTTCGGAGCGCACACGCGCATCAAGTTTGCGGCTTTGATCGGCCTTCAACGTGTAGAAGATGCTGCGGGTCGTGACTCTGAATTCATGGGCCAGATCCTCGATTGGCACACCTTCGGCACGCTTGCGCACGATGGCAAAACGCTGGTTCTGCGTCAGTCGCTTGTGCCGTGGTGCGCGCGGTCGGCCCATGTGAAGTAATCACCCCTATTTCTTGCCAGCATCATACAGGCAGCCCTGTTATGGCATTTCGACATAATTGATTCAATATTATAATATTGCATCAACTGCCTGTATTCCGTTTGGAGCAGCCATAGGCTGCGAACGCCGGGCAAAGCACGGCTACATGCGCAAGGCATGGCACCACTAATCGTGGTTCCATACCTCAGCATCGCCAAGCAATTGCAGCGCTATTGCGCGGGCCGCGCGTTCAGCGCTGGCATAGGTTTGATGATCGGGCAGCTCTTGCAGATCAAAGGGCTGTTGCGGGTCGTCCGGAGTCTCAACTCGGACATAGATCGCCCAGCCATCAATCAGTTCCGGATCATCACAATACTCCTGACCGCCGTCGGGCAGATTGCAAAACCCATGTAGGTGCACACTGGCGCGACCCTCTCGGGCCGCCTGCCTGATGTCAGAGTATTTCATCGCAAACCTTGGCGCTTTCACCGACGAAAAATTCGTCAGGCTCGCCGTTCAGGCGGGTGCCATCCCGACTGGTCAAGCCGATAGCCGACCCGTTCCGCGTGAATGTGATGAGGTATTGCCCGAGGTCATCACGCGTCACCACATACCCGCTATTGACCCAGTGAACGCGGTTGCCCGCGTCCACTGCTGTTTTGATCTCTTCCAAGGTCATCGCAACGCCTCCTCAAGGATTGCGAGAGCCCCAAGACAATCGTCGATATAGGGCTGCTCCTCACCCTCCAGATCGTTCAGCTCCAGCCGGTTCAACACCGCGTAAAGCGTGGCGCGGGCCTCACGGGCGGCGCTTCGCAAGCTGACGGTATCTTCCAGACGCGCTGTCGCAAAATCATCACTGTGATAGTCAGGGATCATTGGATTTCTCCCGCCTTGTGCTTCCAACGCGGAGCGATGTCTTTGAACGGCACCGTGAAGGGCGGCAGCGCGTCAAAGCCGTTCGAGCTTTTGACCACCTTCACCTTGGCGCAATCATCCTCGACGCTGAGGATCTCGACGTAGAGCACGCCGCCCAAACCCGACGGAACAACGATTTCCTTCAGCTCGTGCCGATGCTTCCCGCAATAGACGCAGGTGCTATAAAGCCCGTCGATGATGTGACCGCCGGTCGCGCGATCACAGTCGCAGGTCCAGAATTTCGGGGGCTGATATTTGTGAGCCATTTGTGGCCTCCTCTTGGGTGCTGCGGTTGGGGCTTGCGCCCCCTTCCGCCGATGGGCTGCACACCGGCCAATCTGATCTGACCGAATACGCATGTATTCGGCGGAACAGAGTGGGTGGGGGCACAGCCCGACCCACGGCCCAGGAGCGTCCAGTCAATGGGTCAAAGCCAGCAACTGGTGCGGCCCGCAGCGCGCCTTCGCGCGAGGACACGGGTTGCAGGCTTTGACGACGCGCCCGCGCGGCGCTTGCCCATTGACGGGACGTGACAGGGATGTTGGGCGGACCAATCAATTGAAAGAAGCCTGAAGGAGGTGAGCGGGCTGAAAGCCAGTCGATCCTCCGCACAGTCCGTTTCTCAGAGAGGCCCGTGCGCAGCAGCACGGGCCACAATTTATCATCCCGATCAAAAATGCCTGCGCCCCGCCACGTGAGGCGGGGCGCAGGTGCTCAAAGCTCAACACCGGCTTTCAAGTTACCGTCCTGATCCAGCCATTTGCGCGCCTCTGCGCAGTCCAAGCAAATGCACGAACAACTGCCTTTCACGATGACCGGCGCGAGAAAGATCACTGGGTTTGACGCGCCGCATCTGCGGCACGTCATCGGGGGCAGGATTGCGGGGCCGCTCATGCTGCGGCCGCTTTCCATTGACCTGCGGCTGCTAGGACAAAATCGGCTGCCTTCTGCGCCTCGGACGCCGCGCGAAAAATAGCCCGCTTGTCCTCTTTGAGCGCTTTCAGCCACCCTTCGACATAAGCAGCGCTTTGACCGAACTCAGGCGCGACGCCAATCTGAGCACCAAGGAAGCAAGCGCCGATTTCCGCCACCAGCTCTTCAAAGGCATAGGCCTCTCGGTTCGCAAATTTCTTGATCCGCTCAAGCCGCTTTTCGCTACCGGTCCAGTGGATCACCTCGTGGGCCAACGTCCCATAGTAGCCTGTCGCATCATGAAACGTGGCAATTGGCGGCATGTGAATGTGGTCTTTGGCAGGGCTGTAGTAAGCACGGGGATCATCGCTGGTGAGGATCTCCGCCCCTGTCCGGCTGAAAAACGCCTCAAGCTCAGGATCTTCCGCCGTCCCAAGATCGCGCGGGGCCTCGGGTCGGATGTAGTACTCCTCCGGCAAACCTTCGATCTGATCGGCATTGAAGACGCGGTATGCGCGCGCATAGGGCAACTCTTCCTCGATGCCCAGCTCGTTCTCTCGGGTGAACGTCCCGTATTTGACCACGGTCGACGACGTTTCGCCTTTGCGGACTTGGCCGCCCAGCTCCTGCGCCTGTTTGTAGGTCATCCAGCGGCTGGACACATAGCCATGCTTTGCTGCCATGACCCAGAGCATCAGGATATTAATCCCGCGATACTCCTCGCCATTGTGTCGGGTCGGCAGGGCAATGCCCGACGCGCTCCCTGTCCACGGCTTGCGCCAAGGCGGCGTGCCTGCCTCGATCTCTGCAATAATGCTGTCGGTGACATGGGCATAAACATCAAACTTCGGTGCCATTTGTGGCCTCCTCGATCAAAGTGACGCGGGTGAGGCTTCGCGCCCCCTTCCGCCGATGGGCTGCGCCTCGGCCATCTGATCTGACCGAATACGCATGTATTCGGCGGAACAGAGTGGGAGAGGGCAAAGCCCGACCCACGGCCCTGAACGGGGCTGTCAATCGGCCACATTTGCGAAGAAAATGTCTGCGCCAAAATCAGACGCCAATTTGTCGCGCGAGGAATGGATCGCCCGCGAGACAGGGGAAATTGGTGGCTGATTTTGGGGGTGGACTAAGGTTGACCGCCACGGTCAGGGATGTTGGGCGGACCTAAATAAAGACGATTTCAGTATTGCAGGGAGGTTAGCAAAGCTGCCGATCCGCAATACTGCCACTCGCGCTTCAAAACCCACTGACGCCATGTGTAGACTTGCGCAAGCAATGCTTCCGAATAGACCACCAACCCTACAACCCTGTGATGTTCTAAACACCTGAAAAACACCAAAAACGGCCTTGTAATTGAGCAGCTGCAAAGCTAGCGTGGCGCCAGACCAAAAATTGTGCGCGCATAGTTTTCGTACGCATTTATTGCTGGGAGGCCATCTTGAAGAACGAAAAAACGGGACTTCGATGGGGAGTCGAGCAAAGGCTCGAATTTATTGAGTTTCGTCTTTTCTGGGAGGGGCATGTGAACCGGAGCGATTTGATGGATCAGTTTGGACTTTCGGTCAACCAAGCGTCCGCCGACCTGAACCGCTATATCGGCTTCGCCTCTGAAAACATGATCTACGACAAGAGTGCGCGGACTTACGTGCGAGGCAATGATTTCCAACCACAATTCCTGGAGCCTGATGCGAGCCGCTATCTAGCTCAGCTGCGGTCCGTGGCCGAAAATATTCTTGACCGTGAAGACTCTTGGATCGCCAATCTTCCGTCCTTCGCCTCTGCGCCCACGCCGGTCCGTGGAGTTGATCCGGTGACTCTTCGTTCCGTTGTGGGAGCGATCAGGCGGTCCGAACAGATAGAGATCCGATACCAGTCGCTTTCCAGTCCGGATCCGCGATGGCGGTGGATTGCACCTCATGCAATTGCCTTCGACGGATTTCGTTGGCACGCCCGCGCGTTCTGCCTAACCGACGGGTGTTTCAAGGATTTTCTTCTCTCCCGGATGATCGAGATTCGTGGATCGCGCGCGAGCGAGGCCTCGGCCGATGATGATCTTGACTGGAATTCGGAAGTCGTGCTTGAAGTCGCACCCCATCCCGAACTGTCAGAAACGCAGGCTAAGGTGATTGCCCTTGATTACGGGATGCGTGGCGGCAGCGCGAAGATCAAGGTGCGGCGCGCGTTGCTCTATTACGCGCTGAGGCGCTTGGGATTAGATACAGATCCCGCAGCGAGGCGCCCGCAAGACCAACAGATTGTCCTTATGAACGCCCCCGAAATCGGGCACTCAACACTGAGCGTCTCGGCACCTGTGAGCGGAGGCCTAAGCGGATGATCGGGGCACTTGAACGCGTTGTCGACGATCTTGCCGTGGTGAACAGCAAGCTATTGCTGCTGATCGGCGCACCAAATTCCGGGAAAAGCGACTTGCTACGCCAACTTGCTGGACGTCGAAAGCTGCACATCCTCAACATCGGAGCCGCCCTCGGACGTGAACTGCTCACAATCCCGCGTCCCCGGAGACACCTTCAAGCAGCCGACCTTCTGAAAGGGTTGGCGGATGAGTTCTCGCGGGAGGGACTTCTCCTCATGGACAATCTCGAACTCCTGTTCGATCAGGAGCTGAAGCTAAGTCCGCTCGATTTGCTCCGGCGGCACTCTCAGGCGCGACGCGTTGTTGCGGCTTGGCCGGGGACGCTCACAGACAACAGGCTGTCGTATGCAATGACAGGACATCCAGAATATCAGGACTACAGCTGTGATGGCGTGGTTCCGTTCAGAGTTAATTGAAAGGAAATATCGAGATGGCAATGCGTTACGGCGATCTCATTCAGTTTGAGCCCATTGAATCGGTTATTCAGCTTCTCGATGCAGATCGTCCTGACGAAGCCAAGAAGCTTGTGTCCACCTATGTCATCTCGGATGACATGGCCGAACGCATCGCCAAGCTCATGATCCCGCAGCTCTCCTTCGATGAGGCGGTGGACCACAAAGGCGTCTTGGTAGTCGGAAACTATGGCACTGGTAAGTCGCACTTGATGTCGGTGTTGTCACTCGTCGCTGAGGACGATGCCTATTTGCCGATGATCCAGCACCCCAAAGTGGCTGAAGCTGCAAAAACAATTGCAGGTCGTTTCAAGGTACATCGGATCGAGATTTCGAGTCAGATGTCATTGCGCGATATCATCACCCAACAGCTTGAAGTCTTCCTGGAAAAGCACGGTGTGAACTACACGTTCCCGCCTGCCGATCAGGTCATCAATAACAAGGCTGCGTTCGAGGAGATGATGTCGGCCTTTGCGGAGGTTCACCCGGATCAAGGTGTTCTCCTCGTCGTCGATGAGTTTCTCGAATACCTGCGATCGCGCAAAGACCACGAACTGGTACTCGACTTGTCCTTCCTCCGCGAGATCGGAGAGGTTACCAAACATCTCCGGTTCCGTTTCGTTGCAGGCGTTCAGGAAGCGATCTTCGATAGCAGCCGCTTCCAACATGTGGCGGATAGCCTGCGGAGGGTTAAGGACCGTTTCACTCAGGTTTTGCTGGCAAGACAAGATGTCAGTTTCGTTGTCGCGGAACGCCTCTTGAAGAAGTCCGCGGACCAGCAGGACAAGATCCGCGCCTACCTTGCGCCATTCTCGAAATTCTATGGTTCAATGAATGAGCGGATGGACGAGTATGTGCGTTTGTTCCCAGTACACCCAGACTACATCGGTACGTTTGAGCGCCTCGTGTTCACCGAGAAACGAGGCGCCTTGGTGACCTTGCGTGATCAGATCCAGGCAATCCTCGACGATGAAGTTCCTTCAGATCGGCCTGGTTTAATCGGCTTCGACAAGTTTTGGGACACTGTCGCAACAAACTCCGTTCTGCGCTCAGATCCGAATATCGGGCCAGTTCTCAAAGTTTCAGAAGTGCTTGCGGAGAGGGTCTCCAAGGCATTCACTCGTCCTGCATATAAGCCGATGGCGCTTCGCATCATTGATGGTCTTTCAGTCCATCGTCTGACGACGGGTGGGGACATCTATGTTCCCGTCGGACCGACGGCTGAGGAATTGCGCGACACGCTGTGCCTGTTTCAGCCGGGTATTGAAGACATGGGTGGCGACCCGTCCGACGATCTACTCACAGCAGTCCAGACCACGCTTCGAGAGACCCTCAAGACGGTAAATGGTCAGTTCATCTCCAAAGCGCCAGACACCGAGCAATATTATCTCGACCTGAAGAAAGACGTCGACTACGACGCGCAAATCGAGAAGCGGGCCGAGGCCCTCTCCGAGGATGCGCTCGATCGCGCTTACTACGGCGCCATTCGCCAGCTCATGGAGCGCACGGACGAGTCCAGCTACGTGACGGGTCACCAGATTTGGCAGTACCAGATCGAGTGGCAGGAACGCCGCGTTGAACGTATTGGCTATCTGTTTTTCGGCGCACCAAATGACCGGCCGACCGCTCAACCTGAGCGCGATTTCTATTTGTACTTCATTCAGCCTTTCGATCCCCCGCGTTTCCGTGACGAACAAAAGCCCGACGAAGTGTTCTTCCGCCTGAAATCGCCTGACGAAACGATCAAGCGATTGCTGAGCTTCTATGCGGCCGCGCAGGAGCTCGCATCTACGGCTAGTGGCGGTGCCAAGGGCGTTTATCTTGATCGGGTCCGCGACACGCTGCGCGAAATGAGCAAATGGCTGCAGGAAAGACAGCTGGAGGCATTCGAGGTCACCTTCCAGGGCAAGTCCAAGACACTTCGGGATTGGACAAAGGGCATTTCGCTCAGGGACAAGGCTCGCTTGGGGCCTGACGAGCGCATCAACTTCCGCGATGTCGTCAACGTGATCGCGGGGATCGCGCTGAGCAGCCGCTTCGCAGATGTTTCGCCTGAATACCCAACGTTCTCGGCGCTGGTGACGGAGTCCAATCGAAAGCAGCTCATTGGCAACGCGCTTCGTGCTTTGACCGGCAGCAGCCGTACGAAAGATGCTGTGATCGTCCTGGATGGCCTCGAAATGCTCGATGGTGATCGTATCGACCCAGTTCAATCTCGATACGCGCAAGAGGTTCTCGGGCGTCTGAAGGCCAAAGGTCATGGGCAAGTGCTCAATCGCAGTGAGTTGCTCGTTGGCAATGCGGATATCGAATATTTCAGCCCTGACAAATACCGGCTCGAGACTGACCTCCTAGTTACAGTGCTCGGTTCATTGGTCTATTCCGGTGACATCGTCCTGGCGATTACCGGGGACAAGATTGACTCCGGCAAGATCGGGCTGCTCGCTGGCCGTCCCCTCGATGATTTGAAGCAGTTCAAGCACATTGAAGCGCCGAAGGAAATCAACGTTGCAGTGCTTCGGTCACTGTTCGAGATGCTGGAGTTGCCGCCTGGTCTAGCGCAGCAGGCCACGCAAGGTTCGGACGAGCCGGTCAAGGCGCTTCAGGAGGAGGTCAGCAAACTCACCAAACGCGTGCTTGCGGCATCCACCGATATGGCGAACCGGCTGAGCTTCTGGGGTCAGCCTCTCCTGCGCGACGAAGAAATCAGCGACTGGAGATTGAAGCTCGACGAGCTCAAGGCATTCTCAGAAAAAATGTCGCCCTACAACACGGTCGGCAAGCTCAAGAACCTGCGCATTGGGTCTGACGACATCGCAGCCCAGAAGAAAAACCTCGACGTTCTGAACTCCGTCGAGGGGCTCATCAGCCTGATCGGTGAGCTCGGGAACACGGCAAGCTACCTTGGTCAAGCCGAGATGGTGCTACCGTCTGACCACGCATGGGTGAAGCAGGCCCAGGATACGCGCAAACAGGTTCTCGACGCATTGTCGGAAAGCCGCACTGGACAAAACGGATCCGAGCACCGGCAGACGCTCGCAAAGCTCAAAAAGGACTATGTGGCGGCGTATGTCAGCCTGCACAGCAAGGCACGGCTCGGGGTGTCTGAGGACAAGACAAAAACCGCGCTGCGCAAGGACTCCCGTCTCGTCGCCATGCGGGTTTTAGCGAATATTTCGCTGATGCCGACAAGTCAGCTCACCACCTTCGAGGAGAAGCTCGACAAGTTGAAGAGCTGCGCCTCGCTGATCGACTCCGAACTCGCGGCCAGCCCGGTTTGTCCGCACTGCAGCTTCCGCCCAGCGAACGAGCAAGGCGATATGTTGCCCGCCGCCAATGTGCTCAAGCAGCTCGATGATGAGCTCGATCAGCTGCTGGACGGATGGGTGCAGACGCTTCGAGACAACCTCGAGGATCCAATCATCCAGTCGAACTTCGAACTGCTCAAGGAAGGCTCGCGCAAGATCGTCACCAGCTTTGTCGACAGCAAGTCGTTGCCTGATCCGGTCACGCCCGAGTTTATCAGCGCTGTGCAAGAGGCGCTTTCCGGCCTCGACAAGGTCGTCGTTTCGGGTAGCGACATCCGGCAGGCCCTGCTTCAGGGTGGATCGCCCGCGACACCCGAAGACCTGCGCAAGCGGTTCGAGGCGTTCCTGAACGATCGCTGCAAGGGCAAGGACGCCACAAAACTGCGCTTTGTGGTGGAGTGAGGGACATGTCGAACCAGGCAGTAACTGACATTGACGTTCTTGCGCTTTCCGTGCGCGATCAAGAGTCTCGGCGGCTGATCGAAGAGGCCATAACAGCGTACCGTGGTGGCGCCCTAAGATCTGCAATTATGTCGGCGTGGATTGCAGTAGTGCATGATGTTTTTTCAAAAGCACGGGAGTTGGCGGCGCAAGGAGACGCCGCGTCCACAACATTTGTTGCAAAGATCGATAACGCTATTGAGCACAAGAACATTGTTCAAATGCAATCCTTAGAGCGCGAGTTGCTCGAAACGGCAAAAGACGAATTGCAACTAGTAACGCCGCATGAACACGAGACTCTCAAACGAATTCAAGACGATCGACACATGTGCGCGCATCCAGCCTTTATTACGGAGGACGAACTTTTCCAGCCGTCTCCAGATCTAGTCAGATCGCATCTTGTGCACGCACTGCAATGCTTACTCATACACGCACCACTGCAAGGCAAGAGTGCACTAAATCGTTTCAAAGCAGACGTTCTAAGTCCGTCCTTCCCATCGACCCAAGATGGCATCAGAACATTCGTTTTTGCCAAATACCTAAACCGTTCGAAGGATGCTTTGGTCGCCAACCTAATCAAGGTTCTCTTGAAAGCGCCTTTTCTTGAAGGTGAAGACGAACTCCTTAGAAAGAAGCGGCAGTTGGCTTGGACGTTGAGCGAAGTCGCCGCACGAAAGACGCCCATATTCGAAGAAATCGCCAGACCTTTTGTCGGACAGTTCTTTGACGGAGTCGCAGATGAAAGACTGCTAAACATCTGCACCTTCCTAGGGGCTGAACCACAGCTTTGGTCTTGGCTCAGCGAACCAGTCAAGCTGCGTTTGGTCCGCCTCATAGAAGAGTGCCCAATTGACGACCTAAAAGAACACCTCGTCTTTGACGCGTTTGAAGTGCCCGAACTTGTTGATTCACTGCTCGCAAAGTTTACGAGTTACGGGACCGAAGAACGAATTCAGCTGCTCTCGGACAACCCTAGCAAACAATTTGTTTCGTTTGGGATTGAAATTTATTCTGCCGTCGGGAGTTATCGTGAGGCCGAAAAACTAGGACAATCTGTTGTTATCCCGTTGGCATCGCATTTTAGCGCCGACGACATCCGCAGTTTGTTAGACGCGATCCTAGGCAACAGCCAAATTTCTTACGCATCTGGCACCTCGGATGTGCTAGTCGAAGTCTTTAAATTGACCGCATCAATTTTCCCGGCATCCCGCGAGCACTGGCAGAGGTTTGTTGACGAGATGACCGCTCAGCATGGCGGCGAACAAGACACGCCGTATTCCTACCCAAGTATTCGCGCCAAGCTCGACGCCGCGTAAAGGAAAAACGAAATGAACGACCTATTAGATCAGGCACCAAAAAATACTCAGTCGAACGAAGTCGAATGCCTCGGTCAGACATTTCCGAGCGATGACGCGCGCCGGGAGCACTTCTTGGGGCTTCTCGCGGAGAGGCTGAAAGATCCAGACTTTCGGAACCAGGAAGGGTTTCCGCAAGGGTCGGATGACGCGATCCTCGCCATGTCGGATCCGCCTTACTACACGGCCTGCCCCAATCCATGGCTCGCAGATTTTGTTGAGCATTACGGATCGCCCTATGATCCAACACAGTCTTATGCTCGTGAGCCAATGGCCATCGATGTGTCCGTCGGCAAGACCGACGCGTTGTATAAGGCGCATGGGTATCACACCAAGGTTCCGCATCTCGCCATCGTTCCGTCGATCCTGCACTTTACGAAGCCGGGCGACATTGTGCTCGACGGGTTTGCTGGGTCTGGGATGACAGGTGTCGCGGCGCAATGGTGTGGGACTGCGCCCGCCGCCTATCGCCACCAATTGGAAATGGAGTGGAAAAAGGCGGGGATGGAAGCACCCGAGTGGGGTGCGCGGCGCGCTGTGCTCAACGATCTATCCCCGGCGGCCACGTTCATCGGGGCCAACTATAACCTGCCGTTTGATGTCGACGCCTTTGCCAAAGCAGGGAAGCAACTGCTGGCTGAAGTCGAAAAAGAAATCGGCTGGATGTATGAGACGCTTCACACCGATGGAAAGACGATTTGCCAGGTCGACTATGTCGTTTGGAGCGAGTTTCTCGGATGCCAGTCTTGTGGCGGAGAGTTGGTCTTCACCACAGCAGCTATGAAAGACGACACCCAGAAGGTCTCAAAAAAGATTTCTTGTCCACAATGCGGAGCGGAAGCGACTAAGGAGCAGATGGATCTCGTGTTCGAAAGCTTCATTGATCCAGCCGACGGGGAGATCAGGAAACGCCCAAAGCGTACACCTGTGAGTATCGCATACAAGATTGGCCGCCAAAAATTCAAAAAGGAGCCAGACGCTTCAGATCTTGAAATATTGCGAAGAATCTCTGAACTTCCTCTTCCCGACGATTTACCACTAGACCAACTACCTGACTCCCAGATGACTAGGGTCGGTCGCATGAAGACGACCAATACGGCGGCAATTCATCACATGTTTTTGCCGAGAGCAGCTCATGCGATGGGAATGTTGTGGAACAAGGCGAAGAGCCACAAAGATCCAAGGACCCGCAATTTCTTGCTCTTTTTCGTGGAGCAAGCAATTTGGACGATGTCGATTCTTAATCGAAACCGGCCAACCGGATTTTCTCAGGTGAATCAATATCTAAGCGGTGTCTTCTATGTCGCCAGCCAAACTGCGGAGTGCAGTCCGTGGTATGTGTTAGATGGTAAGCTATCAAGGCTTTCAAAGGCATTTCAGTCATACAGACCGAAGAATGTGGCCTCTATCACAACAGGGTCCGCAACGAGTCTGCCGCTTTCGGATAACTGTATCGACTATGTTTTTACAGACCCACCATTTGGCGAGAATATCTATTACGCTGATCTGAACGTTCTTGTTGAAGCATGGCATGGTGTTCGCACCGATACCGAACCCGAGGCGATCGTAGATCGAGTGAGGGATAAAGGAGTGTTAGAGTACCAAAAACTCATGACACAATCGTTCTCTGAATATTACCGCGTTCTGAAGCCAGGACGATGGATCACGATTGTTTTCTCGAATAGTCGGGCCGCAGTTTGGAATTCCATCCAAGTTGCTCTCCAACAGGTAGGTTTTGTCGTGGCTGAAGTTACTGCTTTGGACAAAAAGCAGGGAAGCTTCCAACAAGTTGTTTCACCGAATGCCGTCAAACAGGACCTTGTGATCTCGGCCTATAAGCCGAATGGGGGACTGGAGCAACGATTGGTAGAAAGAGGAGCAGCTTCAGAATCCGCTTGGGATTTCGTCGAGACGCATCTGCGCCAGCTGCCCGTCTCGAAGCTGAAAAACGGGATCCTCGAGATCGTTGTAGAACGTGACCCGCGCCGCATCTACGACCGGATGGTCGCGTGGTTCATCCGCCATGACTTCCCGGTCCCGCTCTCAACGGAAGAATTCCTCGACGGGCTGCGCAGCCGCTACCCCGAGCGCGACGGCATGGTCTTTTTGCCCGAGCAGGTGGCAGACTATGACAAGAAGCGCGCAAGGGTGGAGCAAGCCCCGCAGATTGAGCTTTTTGTTTCTGATGAACGCTCGGCCATTGATTGGCTAACCGACCATCTGCGCAAGCGCCCCTCCACCTATCAAGATATCCACCCGGATTTTACCGTTCAGATGGGTGCGGGTTGGCGGAAGCACGAAGAGAAGCCAGAGCTGTCGGCGCTGCTGGAAGACAACTTCTTGCGCTATGATGGGAACGGCGACGTACCCAGCCAGATCCACAGCTATCTGTCGACCAACTTCAAGGATCTCCGCGGTCTTGAGAAGGAAGATCCACTCCTGAAAGGAAAGGCGAAGGACCGCTGGTATGTGCCCGATCCGAACAAGGCAAAAGATCTGGAACAGAAACGCGAACGAGCGCTGCTGAAAGAGTTCGAAGACTACAAGACAGCGACCAAACGTCAGCTCAAGGAGTCGCGTCTCGAGGTGTTGCGTGCCGGGTTCAAGACGGCCTGGGGGGCAAAGGACTACAAGACAATTATTGGCATCGCCGAGAAGTTGCCGGACGAAACGCTGCAAGAGGATGAAAAGCTCCTGCTCTGGTACGACCAGGCGCTGACCCGCACGGAGGCTGATGCGTGACGCATGCCGCCCAAGACTATGGCATTGGCGCGTGGTGCTGGCATGAACGACATGCCGCACCCTGCCGTGTCGTGGACCGGGAAGAGATGTGGGGCGAAACCTCTTACCGCGTCTGGCTCCCGGGCAAGGATGCTGTTGTCCGCGCCAGATCTCGGGAGTTAGGGCCGCTCGACGCTGTCCGAACGACAGTCGACCAGATCTTGCACACGGCCGCCGCGGCAAAGCTCCTTGATGCGCTGGAAGACAATCTGCTTCTGGCGCCGATCCAGTCGAGCGTCGTTCCTTTGCCGCATCAGCTCTATGCCCTGAACCGCGCTATGAGTCGGGATCGGATCCGTTATCTGCTTGCGGATGAGGTGGGGCTCGGCAAGACCATCGAGGCCGGTCTGATCCTCCGGGAGTTGAAGCTTCGCGGCATGGCCAAGCGGATCCTTGTCGTCGCGCCCAAGGGTCTGGTGCGGCAATGGCAGGCCGAGATGCGTCTGCACTTCGGGGAGAACTTTCAGTTCATCGAGCCGTCAGAGCTTTCGGCATACCGTCAGTTCCGAGATGATGAGGAGAATCTCTGGCGGCTGCACGATCAGGCGATCTGTTCGCTGGATTCCGTGAAACCGCTCGAAGGGCGGCGCGGATGGAGCGCGGAGCAACTCAGCACCTACAATCGTGAACGGTTCGAAGACCTTATTTCGGCCAACTGGGACCTTGTGATCATCGACGAAGCTCACCGAATGGGAGGCAGCACGGATCAGGTTGCACGCTATAAGTTGGGCGCGGCACTTGCCGAAGCAGCTCCATATCTCTTGCTTTTGTCGGCAACGCCGCACCAAGGGAAAACGGATCAATTCCACCGTCTGATGCAGCTCCTGGATCGGGACTCTTTCCCCGATGAGAACAGCGTCTCGAGCGATCGCGTGCGCCCGTTCGTTGTGCGGACAGAGAAGAGGCTTGCGATCGATGCTGAAGGCAAGCCTCTGTTCAAGCCACGAATGACCCGCATTCAGGCTGTCGCCTGGCTTGACCGACACAAAGCACAGCAAGGGTTGTACGAAGCGATCACTGAGTATGTTCGCCACGGCTATAACCAAGCCATGGCATCGAAGCAGCGGCACATCGGCTTCTTGATGATCCTCATGCAGCGTTTGGTGACGTCCAGCACCGCAGCCATCCGTGCAACCTTGGAAAAGCGCCTCCTTGCTCTGGACGACGACCAGCGACAGCTTCAGCTCTTTTCCACCGAAGGTGTCGGAGACTGGCATGAGCTAACGGGTGATGACCAGATCGATATCGCTGTGGCCTTCGATGCCTTGGATGACGAGCGAAAAGACGTTGAGGCACTCTTGTTCCTCGCTCGTGAGACAGAGGCGCAAGGAACAGACGCAAAAGCCGAAGCACTCCTTGAGCAGATCTACAAGATTCAGCAGGAGGAAAATGATCCTGAACTCAAGGTTCTGGTTTTCACCGAGTTTGTTCCGACCCAGGCCATGCTCGCGGAATTTCTCGAAAGCAGGGGGTTCTCGGTTGCAACGCTCAATGGGAGCATGGACCTTGAGGCGCGTGGCCGTGCGCAACGGGCATTCTCCAAGGATGTGCGTATCCTGATCTCGACGGACGCTGGCGGCGAGGGCCTCAATCTTCAATTCTGCCATGTCATCATCAACTTCGACATGCCGTGGAACCCGATGAGGGTCGAGCAGCGTATTGGGCGCGTGGATCGCATCGGGCAACCGCATATTGTGCGAGCCATCAATTTCGTACTCGAAGACACCGTCGAGCATCGGGTTCGCGAAGTTCTCGAAACAAAGCTCGCTGTGATCGCCGAGGAATTCGGCGTGGACAAAGTTGCCGATGTGATGGATTCGGTCGAGGCGGAGCCACTGTTCGACGAACTCTTTGTGCAGGGGATCCAAGACCCGGCGTCGATCGAAACAGAATGCGATGCCGTTCTGACGCAGCTTCGATCCTCGTTGGCAGAGAACCGGAAGAATAGTGATCTGCTTGCCGACGGCCATGAACTAGAAGCCGATGATGCGCGCAAGTGGCGAGACCATCCGGCACAGTTTTGGCTGGAGCGGGCAATCACAACTGGCCTCCCTGCGCGGGGGGGGGAAGCCAAGAAGGAAGGCGATACCTGGCGGATACGGTGGGCCGATGGCACAGAGTCATCTTCGGTGTGTTTTGATGCGCGCACCGCGGGAGATCGGACCGAAGTAGAGTGGGTCACGCTGGAAGATCCAAGAGCGCAGGCCCTGATTGCCGATCTTCCGCGTTGCATCACCGGTCAACCCGTCCCCGCTGTCCGCATAACAGGCCTGCCTGATAGTGTGAAAGGCGTCTGGTCGCTTTGGGAAGTCAGTCTGGCAGCCGACGATTTCAGCCGCCGCCGCTTCCTATCCGTTTTCGTCAATGATGAAGGGCGCGCCTTCCAACCGACGGCAAAACGCATTTGGGACGTGCTTCTGACGGAGCAGATCGAGCCGATTGCTGCGCCTCAGATTGAGGCGCCGCGCTACTGGTTCGAGAGATCGAAAGGGGCTGCGGTCACGCAAGGAGAGCGGGTGTTCTCCGATCTTGTGACAGAGCACAAGGCTCGGATCGAGGAAGAACGCGAACGCGCACTCTATGCTTTCGAAGCTCGACACCAGGCGATTGGCAGAGTGGGGCTTCAGACTGTTCGTGATTATCGACGGAAGCGGCTGCAGAAAGAACATGAAGCTCGTATGGCGCAGCTCGATGCTGCGGCATCTTACTCGCCCGATCTCAATGCCCTCCTCATGTTGCGAATTGGCGAAACGGTGGCTGGTGCACGATGAGTATTTGGGCTGATCGTATCCTGCGGGAGTTTCCCGCAGATCTGTCTCGCTTCTGGATCGCCTTGGATCCGGATGGCCTGCTCTTGGATGAGACCATTCTGCTCGGGCTCCGCGAACGCGATTTTGAGGTTCTCCCGTTCGAAGATTCTGTTTCGTTTAGAACCGAGTATGAAGAGCGTTATCGATCCGCATGGGATGCGGGTGAGAAAGGTTCCGCCAAGGCACTCATCCTGCAGTGGCGGGGTGCGGACATCAATTCACTCCCTTGGGACTACATAAGGTCTGGACGGCAAGTCAGCTTGAGCTTGGCCGATCTCTTTCCCAACCTGAATTATGGGGTTGTCCGCAAGCTTGAAGCTGAACACCACGAAGGGCTCTTCCAAGCCTATCAGAAGCACGCGACGCAGCTACTGGGAGAAGGCGCAACCAAGGATTTTATCCTCACGCACATCTTCAGGCTTAGCCCTTATCTGCTGAATCGACCGGAGGATTTTTGGCGAGAAGCTTTGCGGCTTCACTATCGCGGGGCGGGCCTTCCCAGCCTATTTGCAGACCATGTCGCAACCGTCCTTCGGGACACATCTCTTGGAAGTCTTCCGATTAGCGAACTGCTCGCCTCAAAGCCCTTCATGGTCCGCGCCATACAGGAATCCTGGGCGCGTTTCGTCGCACAATATGGCGTTGAGCCTGATGCCCGCGACAGGGATCAGGAGCCGGTCGAACGCCATGCGTTTGACGTGCCCTTTGATCACCCCGACGTAAGGGTGATCATAGATACCATGTTCCTCGAGGGAGCCCTTCAGCCTATTGAGGCAACTTTCCGTCCTGAGCACCTTCCCGATTGGATACAGGTTGGTTTGATTGATGACCCTCGGGCACTTGCGCATTTGGTGTCAGAGGGAGCGAAAAGGATCGCGGCGAGTCTACCCTCAGAGGGGGCGTCGCATCGAGATTGGGTAGAAGCGGCGCGCCGCCTTGGAGAACTCATCTACCGCTTCAACGAACTAAAGGCAGTGGATGCAGATAGCCTGCGGGGGCAGCTCCAGATCTTGCAAAGAGATGCCGATGCCCGCCTCAAGGATTGGGTGCTTCAGCATTTTGCGGACTTGCCCTCGCTACCTGTCGCAAAGGCGCCAGTGATGGTTCATCACGTGCCGCGCTATCTCGCGATGCGCAGAGGCTTTGGCGAAGATCGAATTGCTCTTCTTGTCTTTGATGGCTTGGCATTAGACCAGTGGGCTCAGATCAGGGAACACCTGTCGACCAAGCTTCCCGACTTTTCGGCCGACGAGGGTGGCTGCTTTGCGTGGCTACCCACGCTAACGTCAATCTCTCGCCAGGCGCTCTTTTCGGGCCTCAAGCCACGGGAGTTTCAAGGCTCGATGGATACAACGGCGAAGGAGCCTTCTCTGTGGACTAAGTTCTGGCAGGAGAACGAGCTCAAGCAGCCTGAAGTCGTATTCCAGAAAGGGCTCAAACACTCTGAACAATTGGCAGGACTGGAGGAAGTGCTTTCGAAGCCTACCACCAAAGTTGCAGGCCTTGTTGTCGACATGGTCGATGAAATCGTCCATGGCGCAATGCTCGGGAAACGCGGTATTGCGAGCCAAATTCGCGAGTGGTGTGATACCGGCTTCATCGAAACGCTGTTTCAAATGCTCAGTAGGCATGGCTACCATATCTACCTGACTGCTGATCATGGCAATGTTGATGCTGCGGGCATTGGACGGCTTAGCCAGGGTGTTGTATCAGAGATGAAGGGGGAACGCGTCAGAGCGTATCGCAGTGAGGACCTCGCGGCGTCTGTTCCGCAAGAGATCGATGCATTTCAGTTTAGCGGTCCAGGACTTCCGCCCGACTTCTTGCCCGTTTACGCGAATGAACGCGGCGCGTTTTTGCCCAAAGGGAACATGGTTGTTGCTCACGGAGGAATGGCGTTAGAGGAACTGATTGTGCCGTTTGTGAAAATAAGAATGAAGAAAGAAGAGCATGCGACCGACAGCGCCTAAGATAGGATTTGACCGTTTCATCCGCCTTGAATGGGCAAAAAGAGCGCTGGAAGTCAGAGCTGGTCTCACTGAGCTCGATGAGCTTGATGTTCTCCTGGATGAAGCTCACTCTGGCCCATCCGCCAAGAAAAAGACCAGAACCGTACTGAACCGCCTCTGGTTGGAGCCGCGGAAGGATCTGGAGCCTTTTGCTCAACGCGCCGTGGAACTTTTCCAATCGTCACCGTCTACGTCACCAGCTGCCCTTACGTGGGGCATGGCCATAGTGACATATCCCTTCTTTGCCAAAGTGGCTGAAATCGTTGGCCGATTGACCTCACTCCAAGGCGACTGCACCACCGCTGAGGTGCATCGTCGGATGGCAGAAATCTACGGCGAGCGCGAAGGTACGAGAAGAATGACCAACATGGTGCTTCAGTCCCAGATAGACTGGGGACTGCTAAATCGCAGTGACAACGGCAAAACCCTCACTCGGAAAAAAGCCATTGCCTTAGAAGAACCGGATCTCATGCGTTGGATGGCAACGGCCGTTCTGGAAGCCGTGGGGCGTCCTATAGGGCTCGGGACACTAGATGCCCAACCAGTGATCTATCCCTTTGTCCTTGGCGATAATCTTGGTTTTGTTCTCTCGTCTGCGGCAGATCTTGAACTGCGTGCCGATAGTGCTGGAAACCAAACCGTTTCGCAGGTCAAAGAAGCGTAAACCAAAAATCTCGACTACGGTCGGTATCAAGTGAAGCGCTCAAATCTATCCCGCTGAAGAGAAAGACTTTCACACGCCGATGCTTGCACAAATCGCTCACTGCGGTTGAGTTACCCACTTGGCGCTGGCCACAACGAACTTGCGCCAGGGCGGGAACTCCGCCCTGGCGCTGAGGTCATTCGGTGACCGGATCTTCGTCGCGGCGCGGGAAGGCAACCATTTCGACGTCGGGGAACATGCTGTGTTTGACGTTGATTGACGTGATGTTGCCGCTGTCGTCGGTGTTGACGAAGAGGACGCCGCAGCGGTCCCAGAAGTTCTTGCCGTCTTTTTCGCCGGATTTGACGCTTAGTTTCAGAGTTTGAGTAGCCATTTTTTGATCCTCATTTTGAGTGTTTCGATGAACATGACCAAAGCTGGCACCAAGAGGCTGTCAGCGAGAAACTTGCCTCGCGAGGAATGCGCTGGCGCAGGGGAATTTTCTTGTTTAAGCAGGGCCTGCCCCGCGTCGGACACGGCTGCCCGCTTATGTTCAGCAATCGGAAACACGGCAGTGAGAACGAAAAAATGGCAACCTCAAAATACTGCTGCGTAACTTTCACAAACCTCAAAAGAACCAGAACTAGAGACCACGGCCTGGCCAACTGAAACCAAAATGACGGACGTAGTATTTGTCATGCATGTACTTCAGATCGTCTTCCCAATCCGAAATCGCATCCTCGTAGCCGCGTGACTGCATTTTTTTTGAAGTTTTTCGCTAGACCGGCAATGTGATAAGCGATTTTTCTAAGCCTCAAAGCTGACTTTGGTTCGCCCCACATACGAAGCGCCGAAATCCCTTCGACTGGTGGAAGATGTCCCGAGAAGCAGCGGTCCAGGATCAACTGCCGTGTTGATGCTGGCAAGCCATTTGTTTTCCCGACGGTATATCCGAGCACTTTCAGAAAACTTTCTTCAGCCCTCTCAAAATCACCGCCACCATAACCACTTCCAACATCTGTGGTGGGCCATTTGAAGGCTTCCACCTCGGGCAGATCTCGGACCCTTCGCCTCCACTCCTTTTCGACAGCGGAAACAATCAAAAGGTGTTCGTTTTTCTTTTGGCCTGTCGAATTGGCTGCACGTGATGTGTTTGCCTTCCACAGGTTTAAGAGTTGCTCATTGTTTGACTTGGACAGGGAAGAGCGAATTCTTTTTCCGCTTTCGACGAGTGATGACATCTCTCGCTTCTGACGAGCTTTTGCTTGCCGCTTCACCTCTTCTTTTCTGCGAGCTTCTTTTGATTTCCCCTCTTCCAGCCTCTTTTGGACTTTTTGCTCTGTGGCTGCCCGTTGTTGATCGAGATGCCGCTGCTTTCTAGCAGCTGTTTCGATAGTCTTTGCCCATGAATGAAAGTGTCGGTCGTAGATCAAGTCTATTTCCGCCTCGTGGCGGATGACGGTTTGCCCTTTGAAGGTCAGGCCGACAGTGAATTTCGGTCCTTCTTGCGGTGACCCGACCCACATTTCATCTCTCATCACAGTGAAGAGGCGCACGAAAACCTGGTTGAAGATCGGATCGTCGCCAAAGCCGTGCAGTTCCTGATAAGCCTTACCGACAGCAACCCACTCTTTTGGCTGATCAGCCAAGCTGTTCAAAACGAAAAGCGACAATTTTCGAACAGTATCGAGTTTAAGTTCAAATTTGGATCTGCTCATTAGCATCCGCTTTCAAAGTATTTTAATTCGAGGCCAATGGATTTGCGCCCTCATCTCAAGAACCCCAGGCTGGCCGATCACCATAATTCACGCTCGCGCCAAATCCGCTTCCTCGTGCTCGAAGGCTGTCGCCATCTCCTTGATTTCCCTCTCCGGAGCCCCCATAGCCCGAGCAACGTCACGCCAAGCCATAGTTGCTTCGGCTACCTCTGCAATGATGCGGTCTGCCTCGCCGCGTTCGAGAAGATAGGATTCATGTTGCGCGCGGTGCAGAGCGATACTGGCATCCGGATTGTCGTCGTCAACGTAGCTCTTGAGCGAGCGTGGTTGGTTCGGCACAGGGTTGATGTCGTAGGCCGGTGAAAGGTGCCAGCCACCACGCCCACGCAGAAATCCGTGATTGCGCATGTGGTCATCGAGGTTCGTCACTAGAATGGAAAAGGCAACCCGCCGGTAGAGCTCCTCGCGGTCTTGGTCAGGCGTGACGCTTTCTGAGGTGATAATATCGGCTAGGTCCAAATAGCTGTAGCTTTCGCCATCCTTGCCGCCCAGCATCGCCATGGCTGAGATGAACGGGATCCTGCCGTCATCGTTCCGGTCAAACCGATGGGACAAGAAAACAGGCTTGTCGCCAGCCATCTCAAGTGTGTGATCGGAGACCGTGATTCCGGCGCGTCTTGCCAACTCCAATGCAATGGCCTCCCAGCGTTCCACGCAATAGGTGTCCGTCTCTTTCGGAAACTTGGCGACAGACAGACGGCCGTGTTGGTCGAGGATGCTGGCCTTTGGCCGAGCACCCCCGAGGGAACTTCCGGGAGCAAACAGCATTTTGAGGTCATCAGTGGTCTCTTCCCCGCGCAGAACGCGCTGAGACGCATGAAGCAAATCCCCTAGGCTCACGAGCGCAGGCACCCCTATACCCTCGCGCGCTTGGAACTCACCATCAACCTTAAAGCGCAGCGCACCCAAACGGGTCTCATCATTCACCCCAAGCAGGTAGTCGGTTTCTTGCAGCACTCTCGGACGTCGCCCTTCGGCCTCTGCCATGCGCCCCTCAAAGCGCCGCATCACCGTTCGCCCCCAGGTGTCGGGGGCAGAATCCCCAAGCGGTGCAAGCATATCTTGCCCAGCTTCAGGCGCGAATTGCCCTTTGACGAGAGGCATGTCCGGCGAAAGCGCAAAGGCATTTTCGTCGGCAAGCCAATCGTCATGATAGGTAAAGGACACCCGCTCTCGGCCGCGCCCAGCTGTGCGGTGGAGCGTGCCAACCCGTTTCAGTCCTTTCCAGTCGATCCAGACCTCAACCATTTTTCAGTCTCGCACGCTGCGGGAGGTCGTCCAGGGCCATTTGCTCACCAACCGGGTCATCGAGGCCCCCCCAGCCTTTCAGAAGGCCGAGCGCCTGCAGTACTGCCACGTAAGTGCCGATCTTGACTGCAGGGTTCCCGCTTTCGATCTTGGCGATGGTCTGCCGCGTTGTGCCAGCACGCTGCGCAACAATCTCAGCGGTTAACTTGCGGCGCAGTCGTGCAACGCGAATGTTTTCCCCAAGTGTCACGAGCTCCTTACGCGCCGCCCTGGGCATTTTAATCGGAACAGCCATAATGATATCTCCAAGCGACATTAAGCTTTTATATGTTACACTGAGATAACATTAATGTCAATTTCCACCGCTTGGCCCTATAATCCACTGCCGCCACTCCAGTCACACATTATGTTACCTCAAAATGACATTGAACCCATTAAGGTTATCATTAAGCAACACAAGCCGGTCACCTCACCACACTCATACAACGCGTCTGCTCGAACGAAACGATTGCGTTGCCCTCCTTCGAAAGTCATGCCTGCAGCCCCGCAGCGCGCACCTGTTCGGGCGTCACCAGCTTCGACGCGATCAAATCCTCGATCTGCCGGTTTGTGATGTGGCGGCATAGAGGATGGCGCTCGTGGATCCATTCGGCAAGGCTCGCACGGCCTTTGGCTTCGGCCTCTCGAGCCTTCTCGCGGTCGGCCTGGATCTGGGCCAGTCCCTTCTCCCACCGGCGCATCTTGAACCAATTGTCCGAGAAACAGACCTTGCTGCGCGTGTAGCCCTCACTTTCCTTGGCATAGGCTTTGATCGCTTGCTTCAGGTCAGCGGGCTCCACACCGGCTTTCACAGCCGCTGCAATCAGGCGCAGAGTAGTCCGCCGGTCTCGGATCCTGTCTTCGGGATAGGCTGCCATGATCTTCTCAGCTTCAAGATCTTCTACCTCCTCCGCCGCCTCGCGCCTGCGCGTAGGTGGTTTATGGATGGTTTTAGGATGGTTTGGGGTCCACCGTGAACCCCGTACCCCGTTCACCGTGGACCCCGTACCGGGTTCAGGCTGGACGGGGTTCACAGTGACCCCCGTGTCGATGTCAGGCTCGGCCGTGGATTCGAGCGCGGCGACGCGCTCCAGAACGATGCGGTAAATGACGGTGTAGCCATTCTTGCAGTGCCGCCGCCCTGTCTCGATCAGAATGCCTTCGCGCAGGAAGTCGATGATGGTGCGCTTCACCGTGCTCTCGCTAAGCTCTGTGTGGCGCTGGATCGTCCCTTTAGAGCACCAGATGCCTGAGCCGTCATCACTCGCCTTGTCGGCCAGAAACATTATGATCTGCTTGCGCGCAGCGCTTCCGAAGCGGCGCTCGGCGCATTCATTTGCGATGCGCCAGCTCATGATCTCACCGCCAATTGGGTTGAGGTCAGACTGGAAATGCCGTAGGTATTGGGACGGAAATATTCTTCTATGCCGTTGAGGTGGGTGGCCGCCCCCTCAGCGGTTTTTCTTTGCCTTTTCGCCAGAGCAAGAGCCTGTGAAAAACCGTTTACTTGGGTCTCGTAACCTATTGAAAAGTGACCCTGAACGAAACAAGTCCGTTTACAATTTTTCCCTTTGAAATCAACGAAATTTTCCGGATTGCAAATCCGTGTACACCGGTTCGATTCCGGTACTCGCCTCCATTTAATATCAATGACTTGTCTCAATTTTGAGAATCCCGCACCGTCGCGTCTAAACATTCGTCTAAACATTCTGTTTTTGTTCCGTTCTCAAATATGGCCGCCGCGTACCAGTTTTAAGATTGGAAAACGCCGGAGGTGGGCCACACCAAACAAGCATTGAAATCGGTTTATCGCGTCGCAACCCAAGCGTGCTCTCTCAGCAAAACGAACAAAACGAAACAGGCCAGCATTCGAACTGAAGAAACAAAAGGGGAGCGACATCTGCGAATGCATATGTCGAGCTCCGCCCCATCGGGGTTGTTTCGGGTCAGCCATCATCTGCGGGGGAGCCGCCTGCTATCCGCAATGCACTTTCCACCGTAGCCACCATCGCGACGGCTCAACCCGGTCCGCCATGGGCGCAGCGCAGCGATGCCCAAGGCGCGGCCGGTCCGCATCCTCTAGCTTGTTACAGTATACATTTAGCGACACGCTGACCCGCCGCTCCGGCGCGATCCTTGCGTCAAGTAAAAAGTGCTCCTATCCGGATCGCGGGGTTGATTTTAAATCTCAAGTGTCGCGAACAAAGCACGAATATTATGTATGCATTTAGCGACACGATTTCGCAGTTCGTGAAACAAACATTTTTCTCTCAGTTGCCGCCGAATCAGTGACCGACTAGATTTCCTATATCGATTGTTTGCATGGGCCGACTGGCACATTCAGCCTTATGGATGCGCGAACAGAGCAATGGGAAACGCTAAGAGGCAACCGGGTAATGTCTGGCAACACAACCGAAAGAAGGGCTTTGGCGATGCTCAAAACTTTCGAGCAGGCGGGGAAGCGTGTGGTATCCGTAAGTGTCGACGGACGGAAGATCGAGGTAAAATTCTTAGAAGAAAAAAACACAGACGAATTTGACGGATTGGATATGCGCCATGGCCAAACGTGAACTTCCAAAACATGTATATCGTCAACGAAACGGTATCTACTTTCAACGTCGCGGCTGGCCGTCGCAGAAGTTCGAAAGCGAGTTTGGAACACCCGAGTTTTGGAAAGAATACGCGGATATCCTCGCAACAAAGGATCAGCCGAAGGTCATTGTATCGCGCTCGTTCAATGCATTGATTAAAAGCTACCGCGCATCGCCTCGGTATCGAAACCTCAAGCCCCGCACCGGCTTGGACTATGACAAACACCTCGATTTCTTCGCATCGATCATGGGCGATAAAAACCCTGCCGGCCTGCAACGCAAGGACGTGATCCGAATGCGCGATGCGAACGCCGAAAAGGCGTATTTCGCAAACTACGCGTTACGAGTTCTCCGAGTGCTCATGGAGCATTGCATCGATTTGGGTTGGCGAGCGGATAATCCAGCCCGTGGTGTACCAGAACTGAAAGGCCAGAAACGTGCCGAACGCGAACCATGGCCGCGTGAGCTGCTTGAAGCCTATCGGGATGCCTGCGCGATCGGAACCCGTGAACGCCTCGTCATGGAGCTCTGCGTCGGTACAGGGCAACGAATTGGCGATGTGCTGGAAATGCGCTGGTCGGACATCGAAGATTGCTCGGTCTTTGTCAAACAGAGCAAAACCAAGAAAGAGCTGTGGGTTCCAATCCTTCCGGAGCTTCAAACCACGCTGGAGGCAGCAAGCCGTCATTCAGTTTTCATCCTGACAAATGAACACGGTAGCAACCGCTGGTCCTACAGAGGCGCGTCAGCCGCCGTCAGAAAAGTCAGAGAACGTATCGGCGCTCTGCCCTATGACATCTATAGCTGGCGCTACAACGCTGCGTGCGAGCTTCTGGAAGCTGGCTGCAGCGATGACCTTATCGCCGCCGTGACAGGCCAAAGCCCTGCGATGGTGCTCCACTACACCAAGAAAGTCCGTCAAAAAATTAGAGCAATCGAAGCGCAACAAAAACGCCGAAATCGCGATCAATAAAATTCAATCTCAAGCGCGATAACACGCGTAGGGTTCATTATGTAATGTTACCAGTCTGACCCCAATTCCCTTAATCTATTTTGTGAATTGAAGTTTCCTTGTCTCGCTGCACGCCTGTACCAGTAAACCGCTTGAGAAGTATCGTGGACCACTCCGTATCCATTGTCGTACATAAAGCCTATGTTGTTCTGTGCCTGAGCATCGCCTTGGCTGGCAGCCTTCTCAAAAAAGCGGGCGGCCTTAAAGTGATCTTTCCCGATGCCAACACCCTCCAGATAGGCTAGCCCAACGGCAACTTGACCATAAAGGTCTCCCTCTCGCGCTGCCTTGGAGTACCACGAGAAAGCTTCCTTCGGATTGACGGCCAATCCGTTACCTGTCGAGTAGTGATCGCCTAAGGCTGTGAACGCACGAGTGAAGTTTAAGTCCGCAGCTTTTCGAAGCCAGTCAATTGCAAGCCTGTTGTCTTGGCGTACACCGGTTCCCATTAAGTAAGCTTGGTAAACAAGAAAAACGGCATACGGCGCGTTTTGGTGGGCTGCCTCATTGAACCACCTGAAAGCTTCAGATGCATCTTCACGTACACCCAGACCATCTCGGTACATCAAGCCAAGATTGATTTGGGCAGGAGCATAGCCCTCTTCTGCCGCTAGATAATAAAAACGCGCAGCCACTTCTTCGTTCTGACGAACGCCTCTGCCAGAAAAATAGTCATAACCGCGCTCAAAGTGGTCCTTTGCCGAAAATCTTTCCGGCTCTGCCAATTGAACTCGGTCACTGGCGGTTACTTCTAGGTTATCTAGTGGATCAACGGGTTCACGAGATGATTGAACATCACCAGAAACCACACTGTAGAAGCTGGAAACGTTTGAGTACCCTCCGGCAAACGCTAGCAACAAACCTACGAATGGAAGCAAGTATTTGTAAGGTGCGGGAATTTCTTCGGGCAGTGCATCAGCCGCCTTGTTTCCAGTAACAACTGCATAAAGATGGCGAAACGCAAGGTAGAGATACTTGGCAACTAAAAGCAGGACACCGAAAACTAGGACCGCTACCTTCACTAGTGTCATCATTTTGGACTAATCACCCTCTTAGTCTTGAGATCGTTGTGTGAGCCACGCCCGAATCCTTTGCGATTGCGCGGCAACTGTCTCCAGATGATAGCCGCTCAAGAGCCAATGAGCGCTGATGTTCTGTCAGCTTGGGCTTTGGGCCGAATTTCACGCCACGCAGCTTGGCAGCGTATCTGCCTTCATTCGCACGGGATGTGATCCGTTCACGTTCATCCTCGGCTAAAGCAGAAGGAAATGCGAGGATGCCCTTCCCCATCGGCGTAGGGAGATCTAGCCACGGTTTATCCAGCACCTTCACCGTCGCACCGCGGTCTGCCACCTGTAGAATGATGGTATTACCGTCCATCATCGAACGAGTAGCCCGATCCCATTCGGCGATCACCAGCACGTCGTCAGTGCCAAGTGCGTCGATTGCCTTTTCGAGCTGTGGGCGGCCCTTTATGGTCTTAGCTGCCGCTTTCTCCCGGAAGATGCGCCCTACGCCCACGGCGTTCAGTGCTCCTATTTGGCGGTCGACGCTCAGGGCTTGGGGCGATACTCTGGCGTAGCCGATTAGCATAAATCTAGCATGTCAGATCGTAGTGAAACCTGCACCTGATTTATGCACCACATCCACAGCATTATTTTCTGCTGTTAGTCGAGGCGGTGCACAAATTATGATCTATGCACCATAGTAGTCATTATGCGACCGTACGTATGACCTATTTTTACAAGTTATAATTTATTCAGAATGACAAAGGGCAGCTACTGAGAACTGCCCTTTCAAGTACGCCAAACATGCTCGCCCGCAACTATCTCTAAAATGTCTTCACGAAGACAAAAGCAAGTATCACCGCAAGAACCGCAAGAACCGCAACCGTTCCAGTAGCAGACAGATTTACCGAACCATCTGACGCTCGAGAAATTTGCAAGCGACTAACAGAGCTCTCGCCTACTTTTTCTTTTGAATCTTTGTTTGAGATTGGAGGAGAGTCTTTGTTTAAGCGAACTCCTTCGCTAGTGTTGTCCATGACGTAAATCCTTTCACTGGGGTTGTCAACAATGGGTGCGCAGATGTGCAAGTCTGCGCACCCTCACCATAACATATACAATTACAGTCAACACTAAAGTATCCATACAAATCATGTACTTACGATTTAGTGTCTTTGCGAAGAGTGATTTATTGGCACATCACGTCTATTCTCACCCACCTAGTTTTCTACTAAGTTAGATAACTAAAACTCGAATATGTTAGTAATTTGTTGTCTAGTTTTTTTGCTAGGCACTAACTTGCCACAAATGCGCTTACCTAGATGTCAACACAATATATTGTAGTTTATAGTGAGCTTGAGCACTTAAGTTAAAGTATTTTAGAGAGCTCTCAGAGCTTCTAAAGCTAACTTCTAGATATTTTACACTCACAAACTGCTATAAGCTAACCTCACTGCTTGTTCATTCTTACTTGCACTCAATGCTTCTGAGCTCCACTTTCCTATGAGAGCTAGATTATTTTCTAGTCTTCCTCTCTTAGTCTACAACCTCCTGCGCCTCTAAAAATCGAGGGTTGCTCTCCATCACATCACGACTGTTTTGTACGATCCAGCTTGGCAACAAAAAATCAAACCACATCCGATTCATCATGTGATCTCCTACAATGAAGAATGGAGTTCCTTGGTCGGTCGCAAGGTCTTCAAAGTTTATCTTACATTGAAGAACATCTTCGGTCGCTTCGATCTCAACCTTCACACCATCAACGGAGAACTTACGGTCAAAGGCATTCAAGTCCAGCATCGAAACTATAGAAATTTCTCCCCGAACAAACATCGCATAGTGATCAGGCTCTGAGAGCGTTAAGGCGTACGGTAAATAGCATCCCCAGAGCATGTTTGACTTAAGTTGATTAACAAAATTGCAGAGTGATCTAGAGGGTTCGACACCATCAAAAAGCACGTCTAGTTCAGATTTTTCAACACCATCTGTTGTCTTAATTAGGAACCTCAAACACCCATCAACCTCAAAAAACGCTGACCCGTTCTTCTTTGCTTCGGTGAGCGCTGTAGCCAACAATCCGCCAAAGGACTCTGGCTCTGCTAAAAATGCGATTCGGTATGTTGTGCCTTCGAAGCCACGTAGGTTCTCAGCCTGATCGTTCTCAAAAAAATTTGTCAGGGTCTCTAATTTCTTCTTCTGACGTTTGCCACGAGCATCTTTATTTTTTGAAGATTTCACCTCTATCGGAACAGGGTCATTTGCACATAGAAGACAAATATCGCCATACCTAAAAACATTCGTAAGGTCGCAAAGCACGGCTGGCACGTTATGAGATATTGCATCCTTCAAAACAGTAAGCTCCGCTGCCAAGCCTGCCTTGCCAGAGAGAAAGCCGCCGCTTTGTTTGGGGTTCTCGTTATTAACATTGAAGAACGTCTGCTTAAGCGCAAACCTATCAATATAAAGAAAAACCAAGCAGTCTCCCAAACACAAAAAATTATAGCGCAGGTACTGCCATTCAGTTGGATCGCGTTTTTCAGCTTTGGCTTGTCTGATCTCTTCTTCAGCCTCCATAACTGAAAAGACGAGCTTCTTTTGAATATCCAGAAGGCGCGCAAGGTTGTTCAAATCCTTAGAGAGCTCATGTATTTCTCGGTGCAATTCGAAGAGTGCAGGATAAAGTCGATTGTTATCAGGTGGCTCAAACCCTTCGGGCAAATCTTCCATTCTTAACTACCGCCCTCGTCCACCTCTTTAGCTTTTCGATGTTGCGGAAGCTTCTGACGAGGTGGCTTGTCTGCTGTCTTGATTTTCCTTGGAAACTCGTTGGGATACTACTTGGCAACCTCGGTCAACATATCAGAGCTTTAATGCTGGTTGAATGTCACGCGAAAAGATATCGCTTTTGGCGTATAAGCCCTTATATGTGACGTTCTCGAAACGGGTTTTAGGCAGCTTTAGAAGACCGATTCTGCCGACGTCCAGCCGTCTAAACATTCATGCTATGTTCTTCGCAATGCGGGTGCAATTCTAAACATAAAACGCTTATTTTTCAACGACTTTCCAACTCTTGCAAATCCGTGTACACCGGTTCGATTCCGGTACTCGCCTCCAGATTGCTTCTCCCCGGCAAGGCTGCAGCGACTGGCTCGTGACTGTGTGGAGATGTCTGTTTCCGCCTTCTGTTCGCCCGGGGTATTGCCATTTCAGCGGGATTTCGTCTGAGTATGCCGGGAACACGGGGGTATTCAGAAGATGACGAGACCTGAGGCGGCGGGAAAAACTCCTGTCAGGGACACAACAAGGATCTGCGGGCCCGCAGAAACCCTTGCCCGGATTTTGCCACGCATGCGCGAATTTGGCATTACCCGACTGGCGGATGTCACAGGTCTCGACCGGATCGGCATTCCCGTCATGCTCGCCGTACGCCCGAACGCGCGTTCCATCGCAATATCGCAAGGCAAAGGGAACACAGCCGATCATGCGCGTGCGTCCGCGCTGATGGAAGCCATCGAAATCTGGCACGCCGAGCACATCATCAGGCCTGTGCTCTATGCCAGCATTGCGGATCTTGAACTTGCAGGCCACCACCTGGCTGACATCGACAGGTTGCCTACCACGCCTGCAGGGCCTGTACCGCGTGGGCTTCGGTTGCACTGGATGGTCGCTGAGGACCTGATCAGCGGCGCGGAGCGCGTGGTCCCATATGAAATGGTACATGCTGATTACACGCACCCGGTCGCGCAGGACGCGGGGTATTTTGCGGCATCGACCAATGGCCTTGCATCGGGCAACCACCCGCTCGAAGCAATCTGTCATGCCATCTGTGAAGTGGTCGAACGCGATGCGCTGGCGGTCTGGCACCATTTGCCCGCAGATGCCCGGGCGCAGACGCAGATCGACACAGACACTTTGCTGGCCCGGTCCCTGCTTGCGTCTCTGGACCGCTTTGATCAGGCAGGCCTCGACGTTCGAATCTGGGACATCACGTCTGACACGAAAGTGCCGTCGTTCATGTGTCTGATCCTCGACAACAGTTCGGACGGTGCGCACCCGGGCCTGGGGTCCGGCACGCATCCCGACCCGGTCATCGCGATGCAACGCGCGCTGAACGAGGCCGCCCAGACGCGTCTCAACTATATCTCGGGCGCCCGCGAGGATCTTTGCGAAGGAGAGTACAGTCACGCAGGTCTTACAGATCGTATGACCGCCTTTCATGCGCTTCCGACACACGACGGCCCGCGCCGGCACTTTGACGGGGCCGCAGGTCTGAAAGCACAGACACTCGAAGAAATGCTTGAATGGCTCAAAACGCGGCTGATCCAGGCCGGCATTGAGGAGATCGCGGTGACCGATCTGACCCATCCGGCACATAATATCCCGGTGGTCCGCGTCATCATTCCCGGCCTCGAAGCGCCACATGACGACAATGCCTATGTGCCCGGACCCAGGGCACAGGCGGCGGAGGCTGCTGCATGATTGTTTTCGCGGGACCATCGCTCGCCGGCCTGCAACCGGCAGACTGGCCAGACATGGAGTTCAGACCGCCGGTCCGTCAGGGGGACCTCTTTCTCGCAGCCTGCGAAAGGCCTGCCGCTATAGGCGTGATTGACGGGTATTTTGAGGGCGTGCCAGCCGTGTGGCACAAAGAAATCCTCTGGGCGCTGAGCCGGGGTATCCGGGTTTTTGGCGCGTCCAGCATGGGGGCATTGCGGGCAGCAGAGCTGGATGTCTTCGGTATGAAGGGCGTGGGCCGCATCTATGAAGACTACAGGGATCTCGTCTGCACGGACGATGATGAGGTCGCACTGCTCCACGGGCCTGCGGAGCTCGGATATCCCGTGCTCAGCCTGGCGATGGTAAATCTGCGCGCCTCACTGCATGCTGCGGTGGCCGAAAAGATAATTGACGCAGCGGGCGCCAGTCTTATCGCAGCCACCGGCAAATCTCAGCATTACAAAACGCGCACGTGGAAAACAGTTCTGGATGCTGTGCCGCCCGAAGTACCAGAACGACAACTGGCTGCGCTGCATGACTGGAGCCGCCTGCACGCAGTGGATCAGAAATGCGCAGACGCCCAGGCCATGCTGGAACTGATGACGCATTTCCCGCTGCATGACACCGCATCAGAGTTCCATTTCGAGCGAACCGATCTGTGGGTGCAGGCGACCGAAACCTGGAGAAAACGAAGCGCGCAGGCAGACACAGGTGGTGGCTATAATTTGTTTAAAGACAAGAGCTTCATAGACCGCTAGACTGTGCATGCTGACGGGTTTTGCAAAGAGGTACGGGCGTGTGGGGCGGTAATCAGTCTGAGGGAACGCGGTTTCGCCTGTTTCCGCAGCCGGGCTTTCTGGACAGCTATGCCGAGCCAGAGGTGGTTATGGTGTCCTCGCCCGCGGGTTCCGTGATGGAAGGGCCTTCAGACGATCGGATGTACACAATCTTTCCCATCGGCAAGCCGGAGCCCTATGGGATCGCCCCCAATGGCGAGGATGTTCTGGCCCCGCCATGGCGGGGCGATATAGAAGCACCCGCACAGCCGGATGAAAACGGGCATTTTGACTATCTGGAACCCGGCACGCCACAGTTTGAGACGGCGCATCTGTTCGGCACCGTGCGGTTTGTACTCGACATCTGGGAGGGTTACTTCGGGCGCCGTATCCCGTTTCACAGCGAAAAAACCTATGATCGCGTCGAACTGACCATCCAGCCGACCCTTGAAAACGCCTATTCCGGCTACGGCTTTCTCGAAATGGGTGGCGACCGGTCAACAGGAAGCTACAAACCTTTCAGCCTGAATTTCGATGTGATCGCCCACGAAGTTGGCCACTCTGTTATCTATTCCGAGGTTGGCGTGCCCGACCCGGAGAATGTCACAGGCGAGTATTTCGGCTTTCACGAAAGCGCCGCCGATCTTGTGGCACTGATTTCGTCGCTCCATTTTAACTCTCTGGTGGACCTGCTGCTCGAAAACACGCGCGGCAACCTGTACATGCTCAACGCGGTAAACCGGATCGCCGAGCTGTCAGACAACAAACAGATCAGGATCGCCGCCAACGACCGCCGGATGTCCGAGTTTGCCGATGGCTGGGTCAAGGAACACCACCTGTCGCAGCCGCTGACCGGTGCCTTTTTTGATATTCTCGTCGATATCTTCCATGAGATGCTACTCGATTACGGTGCGATCAGCCCGGAGATGGAAGACCTGTCAGACAAACTGCTGGCGACGGCGGATTATGCGCCGATGATGCAGGAAATGTTTGACGAAGCCTACGCGGATCACCCCGAAAAATTCAAACTGGCTCTGCTCGATGCCCGTGACATTCTGGGCACCTACCTTGCCGATACCTGGGAACGTCTGAATCGCCAGGATCTGAATTTTGTGGATGTCGGTGACGTCTTTCTCGACGTCGATCAGGATCACACCGGTGGTCGTTTCGCCAGTATTATCCGCGGCAATTTCAGGCTGCGCGACATAGGTTTCGTGGAGGTTGGGCCACAGCTTGCACCGCTGGGCAAGGACAGCCATGCAAACTCCGTCAGAACATTGCTTCCGATGGACTGACACCACATAATACTTTAACCATTTGAAAAAGAAGTTTTCGGGATACCCGTTTCCTCAGAAGGACACATGACAGAATGACGAACAAAACAGTTTCCGCACACAAGTCAAAAGACAACAAACCCTTTCCGGAAAAACTGGGGCGGGAAACGCTTGCGAGTTCTGCATCGATTGTGCTCTTCGGCCGCCTGGTGGACGATCTCTCTGTTGTCAAAACGCACGACGGCAAACGCGAGGAAGACATTGATCAGAACCAGCCTGCGCGCATTTACGGTGCCACGTACGACGGCGTGTACATTGATATGGTGACCCCGGTTCTCTTCATGGTTGACGCCGAAAAGTCATATGACCCGAAAACCGTTCCGGTGCCGGGACCCAGCACAAAGAACCATGCCTTCTACAACGATCTGTCCGCCTGGGTCGTCCAGCGCACAGACAAAACCGTCCGCCTCGATGTGGACGAAGGCAAGTTTGAGGATCTTCTGCTCGAACTCGGGGGCGAGGATCTGACCGGTATTTCAGGCGCCCGGGTCTCCGGCGCACGGGTCTCCGGCGCGCGGGTGTCCGGTGCACGGGTCTCCGGCGCGCGGGTGTCCGGCGCACGTGTCTCCGGCGCGCGCATCAGCGGCGCACGCGGCGACGCATCCGACTGAGAGGATTAAAGACCGGCGCGCTTCATGCCATCAAGGAAGTGCTGCACGTCATCTTCAAATTTATCCGGCTGAACAGCGGCCCATCTTTCAACTGAAAAGTTGGGGTGGGCCTCTCTTACCAGTGCCGCCTGTGCGCGCGCTTCATCGATCCGTCCCAGATGGCCGTAACTTGCTGCGAGGATGCGGCGCCCTTCGGTCGGGTTCTGCATCTTCTGAATGGCTTCAATGGCCTCTTCGTAGCGTTTGAGATTGAAGTACGCACCACCCAGATGCCAGATATACTGGTCAGGATAGAACGGGTTCAGGCGCATCGCCTTCTGCAGCAGCTCAATGGCTTCCTCTGACCGCCCGGTATGCGCCAGCGCGTCCGCCATGTCTGACATCAGATCGGCATCATTCGGGTTCAGCTTGAGGGCCCGGTCGTAGGCATTGATCGCCGGATCATGTTCTTTGCGGTAAAGATGGGCAAACCCCAGCTCGCCAAATCCGCGGGCATCCGATTCATCCAGATCAATAGCTTCCCGGGCAAAATTCAGAGCGTCATCCAGCGCAATATCCGGCTTTTCGGCCCAGTCATAGCGCCAGTCGAGATTGAACGTACGTGACTTGGCCGCATAGGCGCGGGCATATCGCGCATCACTGCCAATCGCACTTTCATAGAACGTGCGTGCCTGGCGCACTTCAGGCTGCGTATACTTCAGCACGTGACGATGGCCTTTGAGGACAAAGCCATAAGCCATCAGGTTGGCAGGCGGCAGCAGACGCATACGATCCCGCTCTGTCGCCTCGATCCGGGCGGCCGTTGCCGACACGATGATCTGTGTGATTTCGTCCTGCAGATCAAAAATGTCCTCGACGTCCCGGTTATACTGCTCGCCCCAGATGGTCCGGTCCTGGAGGGCATCCAGCAGCTGCAGTGTAATGCGGATACGGGATCCGGCCTTGCGCACAGAGCCGTCAACGGCATAGCGCACACCCAGTTCGCGCGCCGCCTGCGCCGGTCCCTTGACGCGGTCGGCATACATATTGGCAGAGCCGCGCGCGATCACAAAGAATTCCTGGAACCGCGACAGATTTGTCGTGACGTCCTCGGTCAGCCCGTCCGCAAACCAGCGGTCATCCAGATCACTGCCCTGAAAACCGAACGGGAGCACCACAATAGACTGACTGGCGATGGGGCGCTCTTTGAATTCGGCGGAATTTTCCAGATTGCGGCGCAGACCGGGCGTCATTGCCGCCGATGTCGGATTCTCGTGCACCTGAAAGACATCGATGGTCCGACCGATGTTTTTGAAGTCCTGGCCGCCCAGATACTCATAGCCGTATTTTAGCTTGTTGCAGACATGGTCATAAGCGGCACCTGAAATGCACACCTGCCCTGGCGCGGCAAAAGCCTCGATCCGGGCGGCAATGTTGATGCTCTCGCCGGTGACTTCGTCGCCGCTGACCAGCACTTCGCCGAGGTTGATACCAAAGCGGAACCAGATCTGCTCGTTGTCCTCGAGTCCTTCGTTTTCCTCTGCCAGTTCTTTCTGCATCTCAACGGCAAAGGTCACCGCGGCCACGGCGCTTTCAAAAACCATAAAGGCGCTGTCACCGGCCGAGCCCTTGAACTCGCCGGAATAAGAGGCAATCCGCTCGCGGAACTTCTCAAGGCGGCTGGCCACCGAAAGCGTGGTGCGGACTTCATCGGCGCTCATCATCGAGCTGAAATTGGCGACATCAGCAAAGACAATCGCCACCAGCCTGCGGCGCAGACCGTCTCTGGGTAAAGATGTCATTTCAGAGCTGTTCGCCACGTTCCGATTTCCAGCATGTAGGTGTGAACGTCAGGTTGCAGGTCGCTTTCACAGAGTCAATAACGCGTTCCCGTTCTGCCTGCCAATCTGAAGCCAGAATACCGGCAATGATGATATCCTGGCGTTTTCCTTCAGAAAACCAGCCTTCCCGGCACGTGCCTTCGGTTCTGAAACCGAGACGGGACAGTGCTTTGGCAGAAGGTACATTGTCCGCGCGGTAATAGGTTGTTAGACGGTGCAGGCGCAGACGGTTGAACGCGAGATCAAGCATGGCGACCGACATTGCCGTAGCCAGTCCGCGGCTGCGGAAATGCTCGGCCACAAAAAACGGCAACACCCCATCCCCCTGAATATAGCTGATCTTCTCCAGCCCGCAGATGCCCAGCGGCGTACCGTCCTGAGCCTCGGCCATAAACCAGTAGCCTGCCGGTGGCGCTGTCTGTTCCAGCGAACGGCGCCAGCTTTCGCGCATGCCATCAACACTGACGGGTACCGGCAGCGCACGGTCGAAAAGCGCTGCATCGTCAAAATTCCAGAACCATTCCGCGATCCTTGAAATGTCATCAAGACCCATAGGCCGCCAGGTAATCAGTTCTGCATTCTGTTCTGTCATTTTACTTCACCAACGAGCCCGGTTTCAGAGTACGGGACCACCCTGCGCTCGGATTTACCGGGCGTCCTGCGCCCGCAAATCTATGAACCCGTGGTTAACAACACTTTCCGGCACCGTACGTATCAATGGCCGATTTTCGGCTGTTTGTGAAGCGTTCTCATCCCGTATGGCGTGCATACTGGCCGTCACGGGCCCTTATTGACAGGCCGGCGATGCTCTGCGAAGGCAGACGGCGACGGCTGTTCAGACAGATGAGAAATCCCGGGATTACGCCCGATCAGTGAGGTGAAAATGAGCGGTGAGAACAACCTCGACCGGCTGCTGCAGGGTATGTCCGCAGAGTTGCAGCCCGGTGTTTTTGTCTTTGTGACAATCCGCGATGGTTGTGTCCCAGAAGGTGTCACGCCGCGTATGATCTTTGCAGAAACCGAAGGCACGACGCTGATCCTGCCTCAGGACGAGGTTAAGGCCGCCGGCCTCGAGGCGGAATTTCCCTGCCGGATGATCACGCTGAATGTGCATTCAGCACTCGATGCGGTCGGCTTTCTGGCGCGTATTACCACAGCACTTGCAGCCCGCAACATGGGCGTAAACCCGGTTTCCGGATTTTTCCATGATCACCTGTTTGTCCCCGAGGACAGGGCGGATGACGCGATGCAGGTGCTGCACGCTCTGTCTGCAGCAGACCTGTGATCTATTGCAGAGCCTGCGGCAGGAAAAGCGCAATGGACGGAAAAGCGATCAGTGCCACGACCATCAGCAGCATGGCGACAACGTAGGGGATCGCGCCAAGCATTACTTCTGACAGGGTCCCGGATTTGCGCGCACCCTGTACCACATAGAGGTTGAGACCCACCGGCGGCGTGATCAGAGCCATTTCGATCAGCACGATCATCAGGATGCCGAACCAGATCGGATCAAACCCCTGTGCGACCACCAGCGGTACGATAATCGGGATTGTGACCACCATCAGGGACAGGGTCTCGATAAAGAAACCGAGCACAATATAAAGCACCACGACGACCATGATGGTGCCCAGCGGGGTCAGCCCCAGCCCGTTCATAAACGCCGTCAGTTCGCGTCCGAGGCCCGCTGATGCCAGAGTGAAGTTGAGAAATGACGCACCGATGACAATGAGCATGATCATCGAAGTGATTTTGACGGTTCCGAGCACGCTCTGTCGCAGCATGTCAAAGGAGACCCCGCCAAAGAACAGCGCGATCAGCAGGGCTCCCGCCACACCCACTGACGCGGCCTCGGTGGGCGTGGCCCAGCCTTTGTAGATTGAGCCGACGATCAGTCCAAAGAGCAGCAGGATCGGCACCAGGTCGACCAGAGCGCGCAACATCAGCGACAGCGGAAAGGTCCGGCGCACTCCGCCCAGACCGGGCCGGATCAGGCAAAGCAACACAGTGATCACCATAAAGGCAAACGCCAGCCCCAGACCGGGCAGCAGACCAGCCAGGAAAAGCTGTGGGATCGAGGATTGTGTCAGGAACCCGTAAACGATCAGGTTGATCGAAGGCGGGATCATAATGCCAAGGGTGCCGCCCGCGGCGATAGCACCTGAAAAGAGTTTCGGGTCATAGCCCAGTTTCTCCGCCTGTGGCATGGCGACAGTCGCAACAGTTGCTGCGGTTGCTACAGACGATCCGGAAGTGGCCGAGAACATGGTGGCCGTGGCGATATTGGCGTGCACCAGGCCGCCCGGCAGCCAGCTGACCCAGCGGTCCAGCGCCGCGTATGTGCGGGTTGCAACCCCGCTTCGCACCAGAATTTCTCCCAGCAACACAAAGAACGGTATCGCGATCAGCGTGGCCGAATTGGACGCCGACCAGACCATGTTTCCCAGGCCGCGCGTGAGCGGAAATGAGGAGAAGAAGGTATCGACACCGAAACCCAGCAGAAACAGCACAATTCCAACCGGAATAGAAAGTGCAAGCAGGCCCAGCAATCCTGCGGCGACAGACCCGATCATTGCAGCATGTCCTGTTCAGCAAAGGCGCCCACGGCCGTTTCGACCTCGTTGTGACGGCCTTTCATCGCAAGCGACAGTGCAGCGAGCGTCATCACACAGGACACCATCGCAAACCAGACCCAGCCGGCGAACCAGGGTGTCTGCACCCAGGCCAGTGGCGTTTCCAGCGGTGTATTTGCCCGCGACCCGTTGCTCAGAGAGCGCTCAAGAACGGGCCAGGCTTTGATTGCGATCATGACGACCACACCGCTCATTACGGTCATGGAAAACACGTCAAAAAGCGAGCGTACCGTATCGCCGCCCCGGCTGCGCAAAAGGTCGATGCGCACATGCCCCAGCTCCAGCAGCGTAAAGGCCATGCCCCACGAGGTTGCAATGGCCATCACATAACCGCTGATTTCGTCGGTCCCGCCCAGCGAGCCCCCCAGACGGCGCAGAATGATATCCAGCAGCACGATGCCGGCGCAGGCAAAGAGCATCAGCCCGACCAGCAGAGCGATCGCGTGGTTGATACGGCGCAGCTGCGCGATGATCTTCTGTTCCATCTCAGGGGTCCCGGAGCTCAGGGTTACTTGATTTCGACGCCGACGACCTGACCGACAGAGGCGTTCCAGCGCGCGGCCCAGTCACCACCGGCGCGCTCCGCCCAGTCGGGCAGCACTTCAGAGGTCAGGATATCCCGCGCTTTGGTGAAATCTGCATCCGAGGCTTCGACCAGCACCATCGACCGGCTGTCACCTGCGGGGCAGTCACCATTGCCGGTCAGACAGGCAATGTCATTCACCAGCGCGTCCTGCGCAGAGGCCCAGGCCGGGTCCTCAAAACCGGCTTTGGCTTCTGCGGTGATCAGCGCCTGCGTACCGGCATCCATGCCGTTCCACTTGTCGAGGTTTACGGCAGTCACAACGGAATCCCAGCCCCCCAGCGGCAGCGGCAACAGATGTGTCGATACTTCCCACCAGCCGGCGCTGTAGCCCGAACCAGCACCCGTTACGGCGCAATCAACAACACCGTTCTGCAGCGCACCGGGCACCTCAGAAAACGACACATTCACCCCTTCAGCACCAAGCGCTTCCAGCAGCTTTGCGGTCATGCGGCCCGACGCGCGCACTTTGAGCCCCTGCAGATCGTCAAGACCCGCGATCTCATGGTTGCAGAACACAACCTGAGGCGGATAGGGCGCGATGGCCAGCACATGTGAATTGAACCGGTCACGATAGATATCGGCGACCATCGGGCGCGCGGCGTCAACCATTGCGCGTGCTTCGTCCGCCGTGAGCGCCAGAAGTGGCACATCGAGACCTTCAAGCTCCGGCGCATCGGCGACAGCATAATCAGCAACGGTCATTGCCACATCATATACCCCCTGCCCGAGCAGCGGATAGATATCGCCAAGACCAAGGCCCATCTGGTTATGTGTCGTCAGCTCGACGGTCAGCTTACCGTCCGACGCTGCGGGCAGTTTTTCATTCCAGAACGGTGCCTCATATTGTTTGTGCAACGGCAGGCTGGACCAGCTGCCGACCACGGACAGGTTTTCGGCTATTGCCGGTGTCGCGAGCGCTGTTGTTGCCACCAGGGCTGTGAGTGTCTTGCGCATGTGATGTCTCCTCGTTGGTTTTTTTCAGTGTCGGTGTGCGTGGAATGTGGGGATATCTGCATCTTCGGCCACGTCCGCGACCAGCATGTGGCCCGGTGCATGGGTGATGCAGAACGGTATTTCTGCTTTCATCAGAACATTTTGCGGGGTCACGCCGCAGGCCCAGTAAACCGGGATCTCGCCCGGGCCCACGTCAACAGGATCACCCCAGTCCGGCCGTGTCAGATCGGCAATTCCGATAGTCGACGGGTCGCCTTTTGCGATCGGTGCACCATGCGCCTGGGGATAGCGTGCGCTGATCTTCCATGCATCTTCAACACGATCCTCCGGTATCGGGCGCATGGTCACAACCATCTCACCTCCGAAAGGTCCCACCCCGGTCAGACCAATGTTGCTGCGATACATAGGCACCGTCTGATCAAGATCGATGTGTTTGACGGAAATTCCCTCGGCCATAAGTGCGTTCTCAAATGTAAAGGAACACCCCAGCGCGATTGTCACAAAATCAGACCGCCAGAGATCATCAATGTCCGTGACCTCGCCCGCCAGCACACCGTGGCGAAACAGACGGTACTTTGGCACGTCAGTCCGGATGTCAATTTCAGCGCCAAGATCCGGCAGCGACGGATCGCCGGGCCTGCCAATGGCGACGATGGGACAGGGTTTGGGGTTGAGCTCGCAGAACCTGATAAAGTCGCGGGCAAAGTCTTCGGGCAGAATAGCCAGGTTGCACTGCAGCCTTCCCGCGGCCAGCCCTGCGGTATGCCGCGTATACCCGCCCTGCCGGATCAGGCGCCGGAGAGCGCCGACATCAAGGTCGGCCAGTTCTTTGTGCGTTGACACGATCGTCGCTCCGGGTTCCGGGTTTCAGGTTAGTGCGTCGTAAGTGTCCGGTGCAGAGCGCATACAGTCAAATTGATTATTTCTTCCTGATACGATAGATTTTTTTTATAATCTACGGAGCGATAATGCGGATCAGAAATCTTGATACCTTCTACTGGATCGCGACCCTGCGGAGCTTTCGCGCGGCGGCTGACAAACTCAATCTGACGCAGCCCGCTGTTTCCGCGCGCATTCAGATGCTTGAGCAGGATCTGGGTGCGCCGGTCTTTCTGCGCCAGAACAGAAATGCGGAGCTGACACCTGTAGGCCGGCGCCTGCTGCCATTTGCTGAAAAGTACCTGGCGCTTGAGCAGGACGTGCTGTCGGCCTTCTCGGGGCAGACCAGCATCAAGCAAACCATACGCCTTGGTGCATCAGAAACCATCGTGGCCAGCTGGTTGCCGGATTTTCTGAGCGTCCTCGGTCAGACGCGCCCCGGCCTTTCCTTTGATCTGATGGTTGATTCAACAGACAGCATGCGGAACGCGCTGGTCGCCCGCGAGCTTGATCTGGCTTTTCTCATGGGTCCGGTTGCCGAAGTCAGTGTCACCAACAAAGACCTCTGTACATTCAGGATGGTATTTGCCGCAGCACCGGACGTGGCGACCCGGTCTGATCACTGGAGCCTTGAACAGATTGCGGCCCAGACGGTTCTCACATTTGCCCACAATACCAAACCCAGCCGCCAGATCCGGCAGATGCTGACCAGCCACAACAACAGCCTCCCCGCCATGACAACCTCATCTTCTCTGGGGGCGCTCATCCGTCTTGCGCGAAGCGGTTTCGGCATCTGCGCCGTGCCCGAAACAGTGATCGGCCCGGAACTGGCATCCGGGGAGCTGGTCGTGCTGAAAACGGATACCGTCCTGCCTCCGATTGCCTTTACAGCTTCTTATGTCTCCGGCAGCCCGGTCAGCGGTCTGATGGCAGAACTCACTGTGGATGCCGTTGAGTTTCTGCGGGAAAACCCGCTGGAAACTGCATCCCGGGTCTGATCAGCCCTGATCGCGCAGCCATTCCATAATCGCGGGGCGTACCGACATTTCCCCGCGATGGCGTGCATCTGCAATGACTTTGCGCACCTGACCGAGATCAGACCGGCGCAGCAGACTTTTCACCGGCCCGACAGAGGCGGGACGCATGGAAAGTGACCGCAGACCGATGGCCGCAAGACACAGCGCCTCGACAGGCCTGCCGGCATCCTCTCCGCAGAACGACAGGGGGGTACCGCTGATACTGCAGCGCTCGACAATGCTCTCGATAAAGCTCAGGAACGAGACGTTCAGCGTGTCATACCTGCGCCGTACCCGCTCGTTTTCGCGGTCCGCGGCAAAGAAAAACTGTTTAAGGTCATTGCCGCCGATCGACAGAAAATCGACCTCCTCAAAGAACTTCATTGGCGCAAAACCGAGGCTAGGCGTCTCAAGCATCGCGCCGATACTGACCGCTTCCGGCAGGACATGGCCCAGCCTTTCTTCGGCGGCCATGGTTTTGTCCATCAGGCGTCGCGCGGCACGGTATTCTTCGAGCTGTGCGACAAAGGGAAACATCACCGTCAGCGGACGCCCGTTTGCCGCCCGGATCAGCGCCTGCAACTGCATCCGCATGATGCCGGGTTTGTCCAGACCCACCCGTATGGCGCGCCACCCCAGAGCGGGGTTGGGTTCATCATTGGGCTTCATATAGGGCAGAACCTTGTCCGACCCGATGTCGAGCGTTCGGAAGACAACGGGCTTACCACCCGCTGCATCCAGCACCCGTGCGTAGAGCGCCACCAGTTCCGCGCGCCGCGGCATCTGGTTACGCACCAGGAACTGCAATTCAGTCCGGAACAGGCCAACACCTTCGGCCCCAGAACTGGGCAACGACGGCAGATCGGCCATCAGACCCGCATTCATCTGCAGGCTGACAGTATTCCCACAAAGCGTTTCAGCAGGCTTGTCGCGAATGGATGCATAGCGTTCCTGCGCCTCGGCCAGCATCGCAATCTTGTCGCGGAACGCGGTCACGACCGTCTCGTCGGGGCGCAGGTGCACGATACCCTGTTCGCCGTCGACCATGATGTGGTCGCCATTGAGCGCTTCGGTGGTCACGCGTGCCGAATGCACCACCAGCGGAATGGCCAGCGCGCGTGCGACGATCGCCGCATGGCTGCCAACCGACCCTTCTTCCAGCACGATACCGCGCAGACTGCGCCCGTATTCCAGAAGTTCGGCCGGGCCAATGTTTCGGGCGATCAGAATGGGATCGGCCGGCATTTCCGCGCCCGTATCCGCACCCTGCCCCGTCAGAATTCGCAGCAAACGGTTGCTGAGGTCATCGAGATCACTCAGGCGTTCGCGCAGATAGTTGTCGGTAACACTGCCCATCCGCGCCCGCGCCAGCGACTGCTCTTTCTCGACTGCCGCTTCGGCAGACAGCCCGTTGGAGATATCTTCTTCCATGCGGCGCATCCAGCCCCGCGAATTGGCGAACATCCGGTACGTCTCAAGAACCTGCGCCTGATCCTTGTCGTGGGTTCCCGCAATTTCGAGCATCTTGTCCACGCCGACCCGCAGTTGTTCCACAGCCTCACGCAGTCGTTCAGATTCGCGTACAGGGTCGTCTGCGATGGGGTTCGTGACCACCACACGTGGTTCATGCAGCCAGACATGGCCTTCGGCGGCACCCTCCTGACCGACGGTCCCCCGGAACATCGCCGGTTGCGAGTGCCGCGCGGACATTGCCGCCCCCTCACCCACAAAAGCGCCCAGTTCCGTCATTTCGGCCAGAACCATCGCAACGACTTCCAGTGCATAGACCTCGTCAGCCAGGTATTCGCGCTGCGACCGCGACTGCACAACAAGTACGCCCAAAGGCTCACCCAGTCGCAGGACGGGTACCCCCAGAAAGCTGGAATAAATCTCTTCGCCTGTCTCCGGCATAAAACGGAAACCACGTGCCTTTGGCGCATCGGCTTCGTTTACCACCATACGACGGCGCGCAACCTGACCAACAAGCCCCTCACCGACCTTCATGCGGGTCTTGTGAACAGCGTCCTGATTCAGACCCTCTGTTGCACAGAGCTCAAGCGTCTTTTCGTCCCGGAACAGATAGATAGAGCAGACCTCGCACCCCATGCTGTCTGCGATAATCTGGGTAATCCGGTTGAGGCGCGCCTGACCTTCGATATCACCTGCCATCGCATCGCGAAGGCGTCCCAGCAGGCGGCGGGATCCGGTTTCAGGACGTTCTGCCACTGTCGCAACCCTCCCAGGTCAGCGATGCGCGGCCTGTCTCAGATGTGATCAGGCCGCCTTGTCGAGGTCGAAGGCATCATGCAGTGCCTGTACGGCGAGTTCCATGTATTTCCGGTCAATGAGCACAGAAATCTTGATCTCTGATGTCGTAATGACCTTGATGTTGATGCCTTCGGCACTCATCACCTGAAACATCTTTGCGGCCACACCGGTATGGCTGCGCATCCCGATCCCCACAACGCTGACTTTCGCCACGTCTGTGTCGGCGATCACTTCCTGATAGTTGATCACACCGTTCTCTTTTGCCGCCTCAACAGCTTTCTGCGCGCGCATCACCTGATCAGTGGGGCACGACCAGGTCATATCGGTACGGCCTTCCTCAGAGATGTTCTGTACGATCATGTCCACGTTCACACCGCCCTCACTCAGGGCCGTAAAGATGCTTGCCGCAATCCCGGGGCGATCCGCGACGCTGACCAGGGTCATCTTGGCCTCGTCGCGGCTGAATGCGACACCTGCAACAACATTGCTTTCCATGATTTCCTCCTCGTCGCACACCAGCGTGCCGGCCTCGTCTGACTGTTCTTCGAAGCTGCTCAGAACCCGCAGCTTGACTTTATAGCGCATCGCCAGCTCGACAGAGCGGGTCTGCAGCACCTTGGCCCCCAGCGAGGCCAGCTCAAGCATTTCCTCAAAGGCGATGCGGTCCAGCTTGCGGGCCTTGGCCTCTACACGCGGGTCTGTCGTGTAGACACCATCCACATCCGTATAGATATCGCACCGCTCAGCGCCGAACGCAGCAGCAAACGCCACAGCCGTGGTGTCCGAGCCGCCACGCCCCAGCGTCGTAATACGGCCCTCGGGGCTGACCCCCTGAAACCCGGCGACGACGGCAACTTTCATACCCTCGCCAAACTTGGCCGTTATGTTGTCGGTCGGAATCTCTTCGATCCGCGCCTGGCTGTGCGCCGATGTGGTTTTTACCGGCACCTGCCAGCCCTGCCAGCTGCGCGCAGGAACATCCATCTCCTGCAGGGTCAGCGCCATGAGACCCGCGGTCACGTTTTCTCCCGAAGACACAACGGCATCGTATTCGCGCGCGTCATACAGCGGAGAGGTCTCGTTAACCCAGCCAACCAGTTCGTTGGTCTTGCCGGACATGGCAGAGACGATGACGATCACGTCATAGCCCTTGGCCACCTCGACACCGACGCGCTTTGCCGCCCGTCGGATCCGGTCCAGTGTTGCAACGGACGTGCCGCCGAATTTCATTACCAGAACAGGCATTGCCCTCGTCCCTCATCTCGTCCGAGGGGGGGTTTACGCGCAAGGACGCGGGATCACAAGAGACGCAGGCCCGCGTCCTGCCAGTTTTGCACAACCCTGCTGAACAGCGTCACGCGGGAGCAGGTCAGAACGGGTGTGGACGTCCATCCCATGTTTCAAAACACCCTGTTGTGCCGATGCTCAGCCCGTCAAAGCGATCAACAAGGCCTGACACCGCTTCATCCACACTGATGTCGCCGCCCGCACCCCCCATATCGGTACGCACCCAGCCCGGGTGATAAATACCGACGGCAATGCTCTCTGGTTTGAGGTCCTGTGCCAGGTTGCGACCAAGGTTCAGCACCGCAGCTTTGGAGGCGCGATAAATATAGCTACCACCCGGGGCCCGTTCGCTGGAGGCCATCTGCGAAGAGATAATCGCTATCTTCGGCGCCTGTGCGGCCCGCAGGTTCGACAAGAGCCCGCGGACAGTCAGGAAAACGCCCGTCACATTCGCGGCAAAACTCTGTGCCCAGAGCTCCGGTCCGTAGCCATCCTGCAGTGTATGTCCTTTGTCGAGGTAGACGCCGGCATTGCACACCAACAGGTCCACCGGCTGCTGCTCCAGTGACGCGGCAAAGGCCGCCTGAGACGCCGGGTCCGTCACATCCAGCGGCCACTGACCGTCACGGGTGGTGCCGATAACCGTCTCGCCGCGCGCAGCGAAAGCCTCTGCCAGCCCGGCACCGATGCCGCGGCTGGTACCTGTGATAACCACTGTCATTGTGTCAGTTTGCCTTTCGTCCGGGCAGGAAAGGCAGCGGTGCGACCGGGATACCATCCTCGATCAGCTTCTTCGCCTCTTCGCCGTTTGCCTCGCCGTAGATCGCGCGCTCCGGGGTTGCCCCCAGATACATGGACCGCGCTTCCTCGGCGAATTTTCCACCGACGTAATCGGCATTCTCCTCAACATGCCGGCGCAGCTCGGCCAGCTTGCGTTCGGTGTCGCTGGCCGGCGTCTGCAGCGACTGCACCTCGGTCACCTCAGACGTCGAAACGCGGGGCGCCATCATCGCTTTGCTTACCGAAGCTGACCCGCACTCGGCACAGGTGAGGTGACCGGCACCGACCAGCCTGTCAAAAGCCTCGGCCGACTGGAACCAGCTGTCAAACCGGTGATCGTTGTCACATTTCAGGGTGTAGCTGATCATTCAGGTACAATCTCCGCTTCGTCTCCTGATGAGATGGTACAGCCCGCCCTCCGGGTCAAGACCGCTGCATCTCAGACGCGCGGATCGAAATCGAGCAATATGCGCGCCAGTTCGGGTTCATCAACCATCTGTGCGGCCTTCTTGCGCGAGACCCAGCGGCGTTCGCGCTGGCCGGCTTCGGGGTAGTCATCGGCAATTGCCGTCACCTCGACCGGAAAGATCATGCCCAGACAGGGAAATTCACCCGCCTCTTCAGTATCCTTACTGTATGAATAAATCCCCAGGCACCGTCCGTCCGAACGACCGCGCACGCCAGCCTCTTCCCAGGCTTCCATCGCCGCGGTTTCAGCAGGTGTCTGCCCATGAACCGGCCAGCCTTTTGGCACAATCCAGCGCCGCGTACCCCGCGAAGTGATCAGCAGAATACGAATCTTTTTCTTTTCGATCCGGTAACACAGTGCAGCGAACTGCGACCTGACGTCGTCTTTCCGTGCCCCGGATACGGATATGGGCAGTTGTTTTATCATCGTGCGCTAACGCGTTTTTTGGCCCGGATGTCGTACCCGGTTGTCTGCTCCCGCCTGTATATTGCCCGAAAAACGGTGTTTTGCCAAGAACTTCGGGTTATATCCCGCTGTTGCGCCTAGTCAGGCCTGCGGTGCCGGTTGGTGACGTCATCATTCGGGTTCGACAACACAATACGCAACCGGTCGGTCAGATCATCCAGCGGCACGTCAGCTTCTATCGCAAGGCGCCGCAGTCCGAAGTGCACATGCGCCATTTCCTGGTAATAGCTGGTGTAAGCATAGTTCGTGGCAGCCCCGGCCACGGCCCCCAGGACGGGCACGGCCTGAGCCGCAAGTTTCTGACCCAGCACGGTAGCAAGGCGCGGTGCAACGCGGGCAATGATGCCTTTGACCGCCGGACCGGTCAAAGCCACGCGGGCAGAAATAAATGCAAGGTCGGCGCCATCATCGTCGCTCAGCGGTCCGGCGGCCGAGAACACAGCAATACAGTCAAACCGGACGTTCTCTTCATCGGGGTCAAAGCCGTATTCTGCCGCAACACCCTGGATCACGCGCAGCAGCAGTGTCGTTGTTACAGGCAGCTCCGCCAGCGCTGTCGGCAGACCTCCCATGCCGCCTACAGCGCCCATAGCCGCCCCGGCCGCGGAGTTGAGCCAGCTTTTCTGGTCGCCGACAACGCCACGGCTGTAGTGTGCGGCTTTGGTCGCTTCGCGCAATGCCCGCGCTGTGGCTTCGTCCAGCCCGCTGCGAACAGGTCCTGGCAACCGGTCAAGCATACTCTCTGCCTGCCCGCCGAGCAGATTCAGCAGGTCAATTCCTGCACCACCCGCATTGCGGTATCTGTCGGCCAGCACCTTGAGTTCAGCCTCGGTATCCGGCGGTGACGCCCTGCCCTCGATCAGATCCATGCACATCCCTTTCTGTTAACAAAATGGGGAGCAAAGACGATAAATCAATCACCCGACCGACGGGTGACACGGCCGGACACCCCGTCCCACGCGCCCGGGATCAGCGCACGGCCCAGAACCCTGTCGGGGTTCGTCGGCGGCGGCATCGCAACAGAAGAGAGGCGTTCAAACCCGAACCGGCCATAATAGGGTGCGTCACCGACGAGCATTACCCGTTCCCATCCCTGATCCGCCGCGAGCGCGAGGGAGTCGCGGATCAGACGCCCCGCGAGGCCCTCCCCCTGACGCGTCGGGTGCACCGCGACGGGCCCCAGCAGCAGGGCAGATCTTTCCGCCACAGATACCGGCCAGTAACGTATTGCTCCGGACAGGATACCGTCGGCGTCCCGTGCCACCTGTGACAGCTGTGTCACCGGCGCGACATCATCGCGCAGACGGTACGACGACAACGCCTCCCGGCCCGGCGCGAAACAGGTGTCAAAGAGTGCCTCAACCTCATGATAGTCCTGCGCGGTTTCAACAGTCAGTATATACACGGAAAACGCAGGCCCCGGATCCATGGGTTTCAACTGGCCCGGACGTAGCACATGCGTTATGGGGGCTGCAAACCAAGAGGAGTGCATCATGTTTTATCGCCCCGAAGACGGCCACGGCCTGCCGCACAACCCCTTTAACGCGATCGTCTCTCCCCGTCCGATCGGCTGGATCTCCACCCGTGGCGCAGATGGCAGCAACAACCTCGCACCCTACTCCTTTTTCAATGCTGTGGCTTATGTACCCCCGCAGGTTATGTTCGCCTCGACTGCCGCAAAAGAAGATCGTGGCGACACCAAGGATACTGTGGCGAATATCCGGGAGACGGGCGTTTTCTGCGTAAACATCGTGGAATACGCGATGCGCGATGTCATGAATGTCTCCTCGGCGACACTCCCGCGTGAGGTCGACGAGTTTGCGCATGCGGGCGTGGCGCGCGCAGACTGCACATCCATAGACTGCGCCCGCGTCGCAGCCGCACCGGCATCGCTTGAATGCCGCATGACGCAGATCGTCCGACTCGAGGGCGAGGCAAACTTCGTCGTTTTCGGTGAGGTGACAGGCGTGCACATCCGCGACGATGCGCTGGTCAACGGACGATTTGATGTAACCACCTTCCAGCCCCTGTCGCGCATGGGCTACCGTGACTACACAGTCGTACGCGAGGTTTTCGAACTGGCGCGGCCTGACGACTGACAGCGTACGCTGAATACACTCGTTTCTACCCAAAGCTGTGCTAGGCTGCCCTCAGGGATTTTTCAAAGGGGGCATTCATGGTCGCATTCAATCATTCAATTATCCGTGCCGCGGTCTGGAATCTGGCGGGTTTTTCCCGCCCGGGGCGGCCGGTGGGCATCTCGGGCAGATCGCAGAAAGCTGCCAACCAGGCCGAAGGTCTGGCACTGCTGGATGCAGAGTTTGTTACTCTCGTCGAAGTTTCACCTGCCAGTTACATTGAAACGCTGGTCGCGAAACTGGCTGAATACGGTGTTGAGTACAGTCACACACTCCTGCCGCAGCAAAGCGGCAATATTCACATCGGTTTTCTGCATAAACCCGGCATAGAGGTCACAAATCCACGTTTCATCCCGGGCTCTGAGGGCGATTACGCCCGGGGACGGCAGGCTTTTGCAGTTGATGTCAAGGTGGGCAAACTCAAGGCCATCGTTATCGGTGTGCACCTGAAATCCGGCCGGGACCGCGACGAGCAGAAAATGCGGGACAGCCAGTGCCGCGTCATTGGAGAGTATATTGCCGAAGTCCACCGGACACCTGGCACCAAACGGCGCGCAATTTTCCTGATGGGTGATTTCAATATGATCCCGGGCCAGGACGTCTCCAACTTCCATCACCTGGGCGGGGACGACACAATGGACTTCGTCTCCAGCTGGGATCTTCAGGACAGGTTCTCACACATTCTCGAGAAAGGCCGCGCAAATCTGCTCGACGGCTTTGCCGTCAGCCGGAACTATTCTACCGATTATATCAAAGGCAGCCTGCGGCTTTTCCCGATGCACTGGACCATGGATATGGGGCGCGAAAAGTTCCGCCGGAACGTCTCGGACCACCTGCCCTTTGTGGCGAGTTTTCGCATCTACTGAAGCGATGCTGCGGGACGGTGGGCGGGGCGTTCTGCCCCCGGGCAGGGGCGCCGTACGCCGTCAGTGGCCGCCCAGCCTGCCGGTGCGCACCGAGTAGTCGACGGCAAGCGCATAATCGGGGTCATCATCGCTGTCGACCATCAGCTGTCCGGCTTTGTTCAGCAGACGGTGACAGTCCCGGCTCAGATGCCGCAGCATCAGCGTTTTGCCAGCAGTTTCGTATTTCTCCGCAATCGCCTCAATGGCCTGAAGTGCGGACTGGTCGACAACACGGCTGTCGGCAAAATCGACAATGACCGTGTCCGGATCACCGGCGACATCGAAAAGCTCCATAAAACCGTCCGATGACCCGAAAAAGAGCGGCCCCTGGATTTCATAGACCTTGGCACCCTTTTCGGTATGCGAGTCACGCGTTTTCGCATGAATTCGCCGGGCGTTGTTCCAGGCATATGCCAGAGCACTGACTATGACGCCAACCACAACAGCTACGGCAAGGTCTTCCAGCACGGTCACAACCGTCACCAGCAGGATAACAAAGGCGTCTGTCAGCGGCACTTTTCTCAGGATGGTGAGCGAATTCCACGCAAAGGTTCCGATCACCACCATGAACATCACACCGACCAGCGCCGCCAGCGGTATGAGCTCAATGACCGAAGAGCCCACGAGAATAAAAAGAAGCAGGAAAACGGCCGCAGCGATCCCTGCGACCCGCGTCCGGCCGCCGGATTTCACATTGATCATCGACTGACCGATCATCGCGCAGCCACCCATACCGCCGAAAAAGCCGGTGACTGTGTTTGCGACACCCTGTGCAATACACTCCTGGCTGGCGCCGCCCCGCTCGTTGGTCATGTCGCCCACAAGGTTCAGGGTCAGCAAACTTTCGATCAGGCCGATGGCGGCCAGGATCACCGCATAGGGCAGGATAATCTCAAAAGTTTCCCAGTTCAGCGGCACCATCGGAATATGCAGCGCGGGCAGGCCGCCCTGAATGGAGGCCAGATCACCGACCCGCGGCACATCGAGGCCAAATGCAATAACTATGGCTGCAACAATGCCAATGCCAGCGAGTGGCGCCGGAATGGCCCGGGTTACCCGCGGCATGACCCAGATGATTGCCATGGTCACCGCCACCAGCGCCAGCATCAGGTAAAGCGGCGGGCCGGTAAGCCATTCCCCCCCGCCCATACCGTGCCCGGTATTCTCCATGCTTCCGGGCACTTTGAACTGCCCGAGCTGCGCGAGGAAAATCACGATCGCCAGCCCGTTCACAAACCCCAGCATCACCGGGTGCGGCACCAGCCGGATAAACTTACCCCACTGCATCACGCCCGCGAAAATCTGCAGAATCCCCATCAGAACCACAGTGGCAAAGAGGTATTCGACGCCGTGCTCTGCCACCAGAGCCACCATAACCACCGCCAGCGCGCCTGTCGCACCGGAAATCATGCCCGGACGTCCCCCGAAGAGCGCCGTGATCAGACCAACAAGAAACGCCGCATAAAGCCCCACCAGCGGGTGAACCCCTGCCACAAAGGCAAATGCCACCGCCTCCGGGACGAGCGCCAGCGCGACAGTCAGCCCCGACAGAAGCTCAATGCGCAGCCGCGCCGGTGTCAGCCCGTCTTTGGGCGCCCAGCGCAGATCGGTCACATCAAGGTTTCTGGTAAACTCACGAAACGTCGTTTTCGCCATGAAAGGCTCCTGTACTGTCAGGTCGTGCGGGAATGCCGGAAGCAAGGTCCCGGGTTGCGCGCTGCCTAGACCCTTTGTGACAGAATGGAAACCCCGCCTGCCGGTTCGTACCTCGGGCAACATGGTTAATTTCGCGTGAATATCCGGGTGCGCATGTTTTTTCAGCGTTGCCGCGACCCTGCGTCTCTGCGCTGGAGGTGCTGTTGCGCATTGCCACTCAATGTGGTTTCAATGCTCTTTTCAATCTCCGCGTGTCCGCTAAGCTGCCACAAAACGGAAACGCGACATGCCCACAATTCGATCTGACGCTGATCTCGACACCCTGCGCCCGCTGACGCCGGGCGAGATTCAGCTGCTGGCGGCCTGCCGCGCGGGAGAACCCTGCCGGCTTGGCGACAGCAGCCTGCCCGGTTCGGGCAGCGTGCAGCATGAGCAGTTTATCCGCGCCGAGGTGCTGCGGTATCTTATCGTCGGCGGTTGCGAGGTTAATCCGGTCGCCGGTTCGGGCGTTGACCTGCATGGGGCCTTTATTTCCGGTAAACTTAATCTGGCAACAGAGCAGGCGCATGGTTCACTCAGCCTGCAGAACTGCAGGTTTGACAGGCTGCTGAGCGTCTTTCAGGCGCGGATGCAGAATCTGCGCCTTGATGGCAGTCACCTCTCGGGGCTGAACGGGCACGGGCTCTGTGTCGCAAATGATGTCATTCTGCGCCGGGTTACTGACACTGGCGGGATCAACCTTTTTGCGGCGCGGATCGGCGGGCGGCTGGACTGTCAGGCCGCGGATATCGCCCCGCGGGAGCACCTGGCGCTCAACGCGAAAAATGCCGAAATCGCCGGGGGCCTGACCCTGAGCGAAATCCGGGCGCGCGGGCGGGTTTCGCTGAACGGAGCCGTAATCAACGGTCAGATGTCCTGCGAAAATGCTCATTTTGACGGGGACAGTGCCGCATATGCGTTCAAAGCCCAGGATGTCACGGTGCGCGCCGATCTGAACTGTGCAGGTGTCGAAGCAAGGGGCATGTTCAGCCTGTCCGGGGCAACCGTCGGCGGGCGGCTTGTGTTCGATGGTGCCAGCTTTGATGCCGGCGACGACGACCTGCAAAGTTCTGCCGTTCGCCTGGTGCGTATGAATGTTGCCGAGGGCTTCCACTGGAAAGCGATCCGCCTCGGGCGCGGCCGGGTCAGTCTGACTGCAGCGCATGTGGGTGATCTGGTTCACGACCTCAACAGTGATATGGACAGCTGGCCCTCGTCGGATCGGTTCGATCTGGACGGATTCACCTACGACCGTATGACAGGGCCATCGATCCCGCCGGGGATTTTCATCGAATGGCTGCGCAAAGGCAGTATTGAACAGGAGAACTTTCTGCCGCAGCCCTTCACACAACTCGCCAAGGTACTGCGCGAACGGGGTCACGACCGGGACTCGCGGCTGATCCTTGCTGAGCGCGATCGCCTGATCATGAAAAACGTGCGCGACCGGACGCGCATCACCGAATACGATGGCACATGGAACACCGCTTTTCTCAGCCTGTCGCGGGACGCCAGCAACCTGCGGCGGTATCTCGTTGATCTGTTGCTGCGCCGCGCCGTCGGGTATGGGTATCGCCCGTTCCGCAGCATGTGGATGCTGGCGACCCTCGTGGCAGTGGCCATCCTTCTTGCCCAGATGACATGGCGCGAGGGATCTTTTGTCCCTACGGCAGAAGCGGCAAACAGCTCGGAGATCTGGCTTGCCCTCTCCGACAGCGGAACAGCCAACCCTGCGCAGGTCTGGTCACGCGTGCCGGTTGTTCAGGCTGACGGTCAGACGCGCCCGCCACCCGGGCGCGATTACCCCCGGTTCAATGCATTCGCCTGGGGCGCGGATCTGGTCATCCCGATTATCGATTTCGGTCAGACCGCAAACTGGGGACCCTCGTCGGGTCGCGGCCCCTGGGGCGTCTGGCTCTGGCGTGCCTCCTTTTTTCTCGCTGCTGCCGGCTGGATTGTCACAGCTCTGGGTGCTGCTGCGATCACCGGGATCATCCGCCGCGAGTAGGATGCGTGCGCTTACTTTGCGATTTGCAAAACACCCCGTGATCAGATGCAGTCAGCGCTTTTCAAATACGCAGGCCAGGGTAAGCTGGCCTGCGTCGGGCAGAAGGATTCCATGAATGACCAGTACAAAGATCGCCGTTATTGGCGGCTCGGGCCTTTATGACATTGACGGTCTTGAAAACACCACGTGGGAAACGATCGACACGCCCTGGGGCGCACCATCCGACGCCCTGCTGACCGGGACACTGAATGGTGTGGACATGGTTTTTCTGCCGCGGCACGGGCGTGGCCATGTGCATTCGCCCACGACAGTCCCCTATCGCGCGAATATTGATGCCCTTAAACGTCTGGGCGTAACGGATGTGATTTCCGTGTCGGCCTGCGGATCCTTCCGCGAGGAAATGGCGCCCGGCGATTTCGTGATCGTCGACCAGTTCATTGACCGGACCTTTGCACGCGACAAAAGCTTCTTCGGTAAAGGCTGTGTGGCACATGTTTCGGTCGCGCATCCGACCTGCCCGCGACTGGGCGAAGCCTGCGAGCATGCCGCAAAGGATGCCGGGATAACCGTGCATATGGGCGGGACGTATCTGGCCATAGAGGGGCCGCAGTTTTCCACGCTGGCAGAATCGAAAATGTACCGCGAAAGCTGGGGCGCCGATGTCATCGGCATGACGAATATGCCCGAAGCCAAGCTCGCCCGCGAAGCTGAGCTCTGTTATGCCTCTGTGGCGATGATCACCGACTACGACAGCTGGCATCCGGACCACGGAGAAGTTGACGTGACAGAGATCATCCGCACGCTGATGGGCAACGCTGACAAGGGGCGCGACCTGGTGCGCCGCCTGCCGGCTCTTCTGGGCACAGACCGTGCGCCCTGCCCGCACGGCTGCGACCGGGCCCTCGAGTTCGCAATCCTGACACAACCCCACGCACGTGACCCTGCGATTATGGCGAAACTCGACGCCGTTGCAGGCCGGGTGATCTGATCCGCCCACAGAAAGGACAAGACCCGTGCCATTTGATCTCTGGCTGACCTTCGTCGCCGCCTCGGTCGCCCTGTTACTGATCCCGGGACCTACGGTTCTGCTCGTGCTGAGTTACGCGCTTTCCCGGGGGCGGTCTGTGGCCGTCGCTTCGGCAGCTGGCGTTGCAACCGGCGATCTGATCGCCATGACCGCGTCGCTTCTGGGGCTTGGTGCTCTGGTACTTGCCTCCGCCACTGCGTTTACGCTGCTGAAATGGGCCGGCGCTGTCTATCTGGTCTGGATGGGCATAAAGCTGATCCGGTCTGCGCCGACCGAAGGTCTGACGCCTGCACAGAATGTCACGGCCCGGGGCGTCTTTGGCCACACGGCGGCGGTCACGGCGCTTAATCCCAAATCTGTCGCCTTTTTTATCGCCTTTGTGCCTCAGTTTATCTCCACCGAAGCGGCTCTGCTGCCGCAGTTCATCATCCTTGTCTCGACCTTCGTCGGTCTTGCAGCACTGAACGCCCTTGCCTACGCGCTGATGGCCGACCGTCTGCGCAGACTGATCGCCCGGCCTTTGGTGCTGACATGGATCACCCGCGCCGGCGGCACTGCCCTGATCGGAATGGGGGTCATGACGGCCACCCTGCGCCGCGCTACCTGAAAGAAAGATCATGAAAACAGTCAAGGATTACATCCGCACAATCGTCGACTTTCCGCACGAGGGCATCATGTTCCGCGATGTGACGACGCTCTTCGCCGATCCGCGCGGGTTCCGCATGGCGATCGACCAGATGCTGCATCCCTACGCGGGCATGGAAATCGACAAGGTCGTGGGCCTGGAGGCACGGGGCTTTATTCTGGGTGGCGCTATCGCGCACCAGCTTTCCGTTGGTTTCGTGCCGATCCGCAAGAAAGGCAAACTGCCCGGTACAACAATCAGCCAGGATTACAAACTGGAATACGGAGAAGCGATCGTGGAAATTCACGACGATGCCATCGAAGCCGGAGAGAAGATCCTCGTCGTCGACGACCTTCTGGCAACCGGTGGCACGGCCGAGGCAGGTATCCGGCTGATTGAAAGGCTGGGTGGCCAGATCGTCTCGACGGCCTTCATTATCGATCTGCCTGACCTGGGCGGCCGCACAAAACTTGAGGCAATGGGCGTGGAAGTTCACGCGCTCTGCACATTCGACGGCCTGTGACAGACAAAACGACGGGGATACACATGAATAAACGCTGGTCGGTCCTTGCCGTCCTCTGTCTGGCCCGCACCTGCATGGCGTTTCAGTTCCAGTCAGTTGCAGCGCTGGCCCCGCAGCTGTCAGAGCGCTTTGCCCTCGGCATCGCCGACATCGGTATCCTCATCGGCCTTTTTCTCGGTGCCGGTATCTTCGTGGCCATTCCCGGTGGGTCTCTCGCAGCCCGGTTCGGCGACAGACGGGTGACGGTGATCAGCCTAATACTGATGATTGCCGGCGCATTGCTGATGGTGTCTGCCGAAGGGTGGTGGCTGCTGGCCCTCGGCCGGGCCCTGTCCGGGATCGGCGGCGTGATCATCAACGTCATTATGACCAAGATGGTGATTGACTGGTTCACAGGGTATGAGATCGGCACCGCAATGGGCGTGCTCATCAGCACATGGCCCTTCGGGATTGCGGTTGCCCTGCTGATGCTGCCACCACTTGCGGTCGCAGGCGGTCTGACACTCGCCTGGGCGGGACTGATCGGCACAATTACTGTGTCACTTATCGCGCTTGCGCTGGTCTATGAAAGCCCGCCGGCTGGCGACACGCCTGCGGCGAACACTGCCGCGATGCCTGCACACTGGGTGCCACTGATCTGCGCGGCGCTGATCTGGGGGCTCTACAACGTCGGTCTTTCTATGGTGTTCGGCTTTGGGACCCTCGTGCTCGCACAACAGGCCATGTCCGCAACCTCTGCGAGTTCCGTTATCGGCGTTTACATTCTGATGGTAGGTGTCGGCGTCCCCCTGGGCGGCATCCTGTCCGACTGGCTCCGCAACCGGGATGCGGTCATCTTTGCAAGCATTGTGTTCTCTGCAGCCGCCATGCCTCTGCTGATATGGACACCCACTGAGAGCGCGACAGTTGTTTATGGAGCAGCCGGCCTGTTTATGGGCCTCGCCGCCGGACCTGTCATGACCATGCCGGGGCAGGCTCTTCCACCGGCGGTCCGCGCCTTCGGCATGGGAGTTTTTTTCACGATCTACTATGCGCTCATGATGTCCGCCCCGGGCATTACCGGCGCAATTGCCGACCGCGCAGGCGACGTGACAATGGCATACTGGACCGGTTGCGCAGTATTTCTGCTCTGCCTGCCCGCACTTGTGATATTCAGACGGACTGTCCCTGCAGACAGCTGACCGTCTCAGGCTCTGAGAACAGCGCCGGGATTCATGATGCCCACAGGATCAAGGGCTGATTTGATGGCACGCATCGCCGACAGCTTTGCCGGGTCGCCGTACCTTTCAAGGTCACCGACTTTGAGCCGCCCGACACCGTGTTCTGCACTGAATGATCCGTCAAATTCGTGCACCAGATCATGGATGGCCCGCTGCAGGTCTGCGCGCTGGTTCAGGTGCTCCTGCTTTGTCCGTCCGGGCATCGGGAAAATATTATAATGCAGATTGCCGTCGCCAAGATGACCAAAGCAGTTGATCCGGAACTCACCGATCGCGGCAATGCGCCCTTCGCCCTCTGAGATAAACGACGGGATGGCGCTCAGAGGCAATGATACGTCGCTGGAAACAATCGCCCCCACTTTTTTGTTGGCAATGGGGATGTTCTCGCGCACGGCCCAGAAATCATCAGCTTCACGGGCATTCTGTGCAATCACGCCATCGTTGACGAGACCTGCATCAAGCGCTGCCTCAAAAAGACCGGCCAGAGCCTCATCTGGTGACATGCCCTGCACGGTTCCGATCTCGATCAGCACCGACCAGTCCGGCGCCTGAGAGAAAGGCTGACGGACCTGTGGCAGCTCTTCCGCCAGAAACCCGAATGCCCGTCCGGAGATCAGTTCAAATGCGGTGACAAGATCACCCAGACGATCACGCGCCAGCGCGAGCAGGCTCAGGGCAGTGGTGGGAGTATCCGTCACAAAAATGGCGGTGCCCGTACCGGCAGGCTGCGGGAAAAGCTTCAGCGACGCCGCGGTGATCACTCCCAGCGTTCCTTCGGATCCGATCAGCAGATTTCGCAGATCGTACCCGGTGTTGTCTTTGCGCAGCCGTCGCAGCCCGTGCCATATCTGCCCGTCCGGCAAAACTGCTTCGAGACCAAGGCAGAGATCCCGCGTGTTGCCATACCGCAGCACCGCAGTGCCACCAGCGTTCGTCGCGAGATTCCCGCCGATCCGCGCAGTTCCTTCCGCCGCGAGCGACAGAGGAAAGAGCCGGCCGGCTTCGGCTGCCGTCTTTTGTACATCTGCCAGAACGACGCCGGCCTCGCAGATCATCACGTTTTCTTCGGGGTGCACAGCGCGCACTTTGTCCATCCGCTCCAGCGACAGGATAAGCGGCAACGGCCCATCGGGCGATATCTGACCGCCCACAAGACCTGTACCACCGCCATACGGCATGACGGGCACGCGGTGCTCGGCTGCCTGCCTGACGATCAGAGCGGTTTCTTCGGTAGAGCCCGGTCGGGCAACGAGCGTCTCGCGCCCGGTAAATGTGCCGCGCGGCTCTTCAAGGTAACGGGGCTCGGAACGCCTCAGAACCTGCTCGGGCAAGAGCGTGGCCAGCAGATTTTCAAATGCGGTATCGGCAGAATTCAGTGTCATGGCCCTTGATCCCCTGCCACAGCACAGGATGCAAGAGCGCTCTAGGGTTCGCTCAGGAAAGCCGGTCGCAGCACCATAATCGTGGGTCGCGACGGCAGGCGGTCCAGCGACATCTCGAGGGAGGGCCCGCCAACCTCGACGACGGCGAACTCGTCAGACATGCCTGCCAGAAATTCGTCCAGCGCAAAAAGAGAGAACCAGTGCATCGGGATGACCACCGAAGAGCGCAGACGCTTGAGCACACGCGTCATCGTCGGCAGATCCAGCGTAAACCCGCCGTCGACAGGCGCCATTACGATATCCAGCCGCCCGATTGCCGCGTATTGCTCCGCATCCGGTTCGTGATGCAGATGCCCCAGATGGCCGACGCACAGACCGGCCAGCTCAAAGATGAAAATCGAATTTCCCTCTTTTTCGATCCCGGAAAACTGTGACCGGATGTCCGTCGATACGTTGCGTATCAGCACCTCGCCCAGGTCAAGGCGATGGTCGATCCCTTGTCCGAACTCACCCCACCCGGGCAATACGTGCGGAATGGCCGGATCCGGAAAGGCCGTCCAGTGCGTATCATGTGCGTGGTTCATCGTGACCACGTCCGGTATCAGTGGCAGCGTGCCGGTGTATCCGGTGTAATCGGTGACCATATTCAGGCCACCATGGCTGCGCACCAGAAAACTGGCGTGGGTGATGTAGTGAATCCGTACGGTTTCCTCATCCACCGGCCCCAGCGCTGCAGGCACGATGTATTCAATACCCGGTGTCTTTTCGGCAAGCGCGATACAATGGCTCGGCGTCCGCTCACTGACCTGCGCCTGTATTGTCGTCGCACAGGACAGCAGCATCATAGTGGTCAGAATTCGCAGCATCGCATGCACCTCCCTCTTTCCAGAAGTATAGCGCGCTGTGCCGGTTTTTCAGCAAAGAGACGCCTGGTGGCGACTGATCCTGCAACCATCGCACAGAAACCACGCAGAAATCTGAGCGTTCTGCCTGCGGCTCAGGCGATTTTCCGCCGGAAAATCCAGGGAAAGGAAATGCGGCGCAGCCGCTCCGCCGGATCAGGCGCGTTCGGCCTGCGGGACCTTACCACGCCGGTCGCTGCGCAATGCCGCGTACAGTACATGCGTCCGCCACCGGTCATTGATCTGCAGATAGCTCTGCGCCACGCCTTCATATTTGAAGCCGGACGTCTCCAGCAGGCCACGCGAAGCGGCATTTTCCGGCAGGCAGGCTGCCTCGATCCTGCTGAGATCAAGCCGCGTGAATGCATGATGTACCACAGCGGTGATCGCCTCGCGCATAAACCCACGCCGTGCAAAGGGCTCTCCCGTCCAGTAGCCCAGCGTGCCAGACTGTGCCGGACCGCGTCGTATATTATCAAGTGTGATGGCCCCAAGCAGAGCCTCATCTGACCTGCGGATCAGAAAAAGCGGCAGCGCGGTCCCGCCGGATACGGATCGCTGCGCCCAGTAAACACGGTTGGTAAAAGCTTTTCGCGAGAGGTGATCGTCCGCCCATGCCGGCTCCCACGGCGTCAGATAGTCAACGCTCTGCGCACGAAGCTTGGACCATGGTCTGAAATCCGAATGGATCGGCGGCCGCAGAGTCATGCGCTCTGTTTCAATCCGCAGTTTGCGAAATCCGCGCAGCATCAGGCGGCCCGACGAGCCTGCAGTTCCTCGAGCGTCGGTGCGGCGTCAACAGGTCCGTAGAGGGCAAGGGCCGCGAGAGCCCCTGTCGCCATCTTCTCGGCAAATTCGCGCACATCGCCTGTGGTTACGGCATCTATCATCGCAACGGTCTCTTCCAGCGGCGGTACCCGTCCCCAGATCTGGACAAGACGCGCCAGACGTTCCGCGCGGTTCGACGGGCTTTCAAGCCCCATCAGCAGGCCCGCCTTCATCTGAGCGCGCGCGCGTGCAACTTCCGCCGGCGACATGTCCCCGGCGGCGCGTTTCATCTCGTCGATTGTGATTGTGGCAAGCTCTGGCAGCTGAGCTGCACTGGTGCCGGCATAAATCGTGGTCATGCCGGTATCGGCATAGGCGCCGGCCTGCGCAAAAATTGAATAACACAGGCCGCGGTTCTCGCGGATCTCCTGAAACAGCCGGCTCGACATGCCGCCGCCCAGAGCAGAAGCGTAGATCTGCGCCGTATAGATCGCGTCTTCGCGATAGCCCGGGCTTTCAAAAGCCAGTGCAAAATGTGCCTGTTCAAGGTCGCGGGACCTGCGCCGCTCGCCGCCCGCAAACTGCGCAACCGAGGGAGCAGCCGGGGCCTTTGCCTGCATACCACCGAAGAGGTCTTCCGCCAGCCTGATAATTTCGTCATGATCGACGGCACCAGCCGCCGCAAGGATCATCTGGCCCGGGCCGTAGTGGTCTGTAATAAACGCCTGAAGGTCTTCGCGACTGAACGCTGAAACACGTTCTGCCGGGCCCAGAATGGTGCGCCCCATCGGGTGATCCGGATAGGCCTCTTCCTGCAGCCAGTCAAAGATCACGTCGTCCGGCGTATCCAGCGTCTGGCCGATCTCCTGCAGGATCACGCCGCGTTCCACCTCGATCTCCGAAGGCTCCAGCGTGGGGTTCAGCAGAATGTCCGCAATCACATCCAGCGCAAGGCCTACGTCATTGCGCAGCACACGTGCGTAATAGGCGGTCACTTCACGACTGGTATAGGCGTTGATGTACCCCCCTGCGTCCTCTATCGTTTCTGCAATCTGCAGCGCCGTGCGCCTTTTGGTGCCCTTGAAAGCCATATGCTCAAGAAAATGCGCAATGCCGTTCTGGTGCGGTGCTTCGTTCCGTGCACCGGCGGTGACCCAGACGCCCACAGAGGCAGATTCTAGCCCCGGCATTTGCTCGGTTACAATACGAAAGCCATTCGGCAGCTGGTGCTGTTGCAATGTCACGCGGACAGGTTCTCCCTGATGTGTTCTTTCAGCGCGCCCAGATCGTTGGGCACCCTGCTCACCCGTTCGGAGCGTTCATACAGGTCAGCCATACGGGCAGGCAAGGGCGGGTGAACGCCCGAGGCTTTCTCGACCGCTGCCGGGAACTTTGCGGGATGCGCCGTAGCCAGCGTGATCATCGGCGTACCCGAAATTCGTGCCTCTGCGGCGACCTTCACACCGACCGCAGAATGCGGGCAGAGCAACTCGCCACTGGCGGCAAGCTCGGCCGCAATCGTGGCCGAGGTTTCTGCCTCAGACGCACGCCCGGACTGGTAATGTGACTGCAGCACCTGCATTGCACCCTGGCTGACATCGAACCCGCCATCCTTAAGCTCATCCATCAGCCGGACAATCGCGGGGGCCTCTCTGTCGTAGGCATCGAACAGAGCGCGTTCAAAGTTGGAACTCACCTGAATATCCATCGATGGACTGATCGACGGAACGGTTTCTCCCTTGTGATACCCCTGCCCGCTCAGACAGCGGTGCAGAATGTCGTTCTGATTGGTGGCGACTACCAGCCGGTCAACCGGCAGACCCATACGCCTGGCAATATAGCCTGCAAAGATATCCCCGAAGTTGCCGGTAGGTACCGTAAAGCTCACCGGGCGGTGCGGTGCGCCAAGGGAGACCGCTGAAGAAAAATAATAGACGATCTGCGCCAGTACGCGGCCCCAGTTGATCGAATTCACGCCCGCCAGGCGGACGCCATCACGGAATTCAAAATCATTGAACATATCCTTCAGGCGGGCCTGGCAGTCATCAAAATCGCCGTCTACGGCAAGTGCATGAACGTTGGATTCCTGTGGCGTCGTCATCTGGCGGCGCTGGACCTCAGATATGCGGCCGTGGGGGTACATTACGAACACATCGACATTGTCCAGCCCGCGGAAGGCCTCGATCGCAGCCGAACCTGTATCTCCCGAGGTGGCCCCGACAATGGTGACGCGTTCTCCCTTGCGGCCCAGCGCAGTCTGGAACATCTGGCCGATCAGCTGCATGGCGAAATCTTTGAAGGCAAGCGTCGGGCCGTGGAAAAGCTCCAGCAGGAAGTGGTCGGGTGCCAGCTGTTTCAGGGGCGCGCGGGCGGCATGGCCAAAGCCGTCATAGGCACGTCCGATGATCTCGCGGAATTCGGTATCCGTGAACACGTCGCCCACAAAGGGGCGCATCACACGGTAAGCTGTCTCTTCATAGCTCAGTCCGGCCAGCGCCGCGATATCGTCGCGGCTCATCGCGGGAATCGTCTCGGGAACATACAGACCGCCATCCCGCGCAAGGCCTGTGAGCATCGCCTCTTCAAAATTCAGAACGGGCGCGGTTCCGCGGGTAGATATGTATCGCATCTTTTTCAGCTTTTGTTGGCCGCGGTACCGCGGCGCAGGAAGAAGAACGTCATCACAGACCAGATCGCGGCCAGAGAGAACCAGGTGACCGCATATTGCAAGTGGTCGTTCGGAATTTCGCCCGTGTCTACCGGAAAAGGCATGACAGGTCCCGGCACATCTGGCGGGTCGCGGCGCACAATCAGAACCGGGCGCGTGCCAAGCTCCTCTGCCATCGCGTCCACGTCACGGGCAAACCAGATGTTACCGGCGATGTCAGGGTCGGGAGTGTAGCTGTCGGTTTCCTGCGGCCACTGGAGATTGCCGGTTATTGTCAGCGGCGGGCCCTCTTCAAACCTGAGCGCATCCGCGTCAGCCACACGGACAAATCCCATGTCAACAAGGATGTTGCCATCATCGCGCAGCATCGGCCGGATAATCCGGTAACCTGCGCCGGCACCTTTCTGAGACACCAGCACCCTGATGTATCCTGCCCCCAGACTGCCTGTCGCCTCCACAGGCAGATAGGCATCCCGCGCCGGATCGGGCATTGCCGGCAGGGGCACGGGGTCTGCCGCAATCCGCAGTTCGATCTCTGCGAGCAGACCTTCTTTCCAGCTCAGGCGCTGTACCTGCCAGACACCCAGGCTGATCAGGATTGCCGCGCCGCCGAGGCCGAAGATGATGAAAAAAGCCAGTCTTCCCATGACCACTCCGGTCCAAAGAAAAACGCGCGGAGGCCGCGCGCTTTGGTCTCAGTGATTTTGTTCGCGATCAGTGCGCGCCAGGCATCTGTGCCACGCCCCAGATGTAGACGGCAAAGAAGAGGAACAGCCACACAACGTCAACAAAGTGCCAGTACCAGGCCGCGGCCTCAAAGCCCACATGCTTTTCTTCGGTAAAGTGGCCCTTCATCGCCCGGACCCAGCACACTGCCAGGAAGATGGTGCCGATGATCACGTGCGCGCCGTGGAAACCCGTCGCCATAAAGAATGCGGAGAAGAACGTATCACCACCGAATTCCCAGCCCTTGTAGAGCAGGTAGCTGTATTCATAGCCCTGCAGGAACGTGAAGAGCACGCCCAGAACCACCGCAATGCCCAGACCGTTGATAAGGTCCTTGCGCGGCCCGCCATGGACCAGCGCGTGGTGCGCCCAGGTGACAGCGCAGCCCGAAAGCAGCAGTACCAGCGTGTTGATCAGCGGCAGGTGAAAGGCGTCTACATGATAGATTTCCGGGCGCACATATTCGGTGCCCATGTATTCGCTCATCGGATAGATGCCATCCTTGAAGAAGGCCCAGAACCATGCGGCAAAGAACATTACTTCGGACATGATGAACAGGATGAAGCCATACCGCAGACCGATGCGCACCACCGGTGTGTGATCACCGATCTTGCTTTCAGTGACGACCTCAGACCACCAGCCAAACATCACGTAGAGCACCGCGACAAAGCCACCCCAGAAGAGGAAGGGCGTGATGTCCTGCATCCACAGCACAGCGCCGAAGAGCATGACGAACCCGGCCAGCGCGCCCAGGAACGGCCAGATAGAGGGGTTCAGAATGTGATAGTCGTGATTCTTTTCATGGGCCATGGTTGCGTCCCTTACCTTATGTTGGTCAGTTCAGACTTGTGTCTGAGTTGGTCGTGGCATCCTCCACCGAAGCATAGCCTTCGGGAAGGTCAATTTCATAGAATGTATATGACAGCGTGATCGTGTGGATATGCTTACCATCGCGGTCATCAACGATTTCCGGGTCAACATAGAATGTGACAGGCATCTGGACCCGTTCTCCGGGTTGCAGCACTTGCTCTTCAAAACAGAAACACTGGATCTTGTTGAAGAAACCGCCAGCCTGATAGGGCGTGACGTTATAGCTGGCCGATCCCGCGATCGGCCGGTCTGTGGGGTTATAGGCCTCGTAAAAGGCCAGGCCGGTTTCGCCGATGCGGACTTCCATTTCGCGCACGACAGGTTTGAATTCCCAGGCCATGTAATTGTTGAGTGACCCGTCAAAACGCACTTTGATCGTCTGGTCGAGCACGTCTTCGGGTGCGACGTCCGACACGCCTGTGACGCCCCCGAAGCCTGTCACACGACAGAACCAGTCATAGAACGGCACCGACGCCCAGGCCAGGCCACCCATGAGCACGACAACGCCCACCGTCTGGGCAACTGTTCTGGCAGGACCGGTCAGGGCCATCAGCGTAATTCCTCTGCTTTGGGAAGTTCAAAATCGCCGCTTGTCACCTTGGTAAAGGTCAGGGCGAGCACAAGCACAACAAAGCCGGCCAGCATGAGGCCAACACCGACGTTGCGCCCTTTGCGGCGCGTATGGATTTCGTGTTCCTGTCTCAGCGACATGAGTTACCAGCCTCCCAGACCAAATGGACGCAGGGCTGCTTCGGCGAGGATCGCACCGAAGTGCGCGAACAGATACCAGAGCGAGAGGCGAAAGAATTTTTTCTCGACGCGGTAGTCATCAGCGATCGCGGCCTCTTCGGGCCGGCGCCAGATATCCACTGCACCCTTGAGGAACATAATGTTCAGTACAATGGCCACTGCCAGATAGAGCGGGCCACCAATTGCCGTAACACCTGTTCCGACGGCCAGAACGGCCAGAAGCACGGTGTAGGCGATGATGTGCAGCCGCGTTGATCTGCGGCCGTGCGTGACGGTCAGCATAGGTACGTTTGCATCGTCGTAGTCGGACTTCATGAACAGCGCCAGCGCCCAGAAGTGCGGCGGGGTCCACATGAAAATCAACGCGAACATCAGCCAGGCCTCAACGGAGAAGCTGCCCGTTGCGATCACCCAGCCAATTACCGGCGGAAAGGCCCCTGCCGCGCCACCGATAACGATGTTCTGAGGCGTCGAGCGTTTCAGCCACATGGAATAGACGACAGCGTAAAAGAAGATCGTGAAGGCCAGCAGTCCGGCGGCCAGCAGGTTTGCCGACAGCGCAAGCATCATAACCGACAGGCCCGACAGCGCGAGCCCCAGCGAAAGCGCCTCACCTGCGGGCACGCGGCCTGACGGGATCGGGCGTTTTGCAGTGCGCCGCATCACACTGTCGATGTCAGCGTCCCACCACATGTTCAGCGCGCCGGAGGCTCCGGCACCGATTGCAACAAAAAGGATCGAACAGAACGCGATAACCGGGTGGACCGGGACTGGTGCTGCGAGCAGGCCAACAAGAGCAGTGAACACAACGAGTGACATGACACGCGGCTTGAGCAGCGCGAAATAGTCGCCCAGTTGCGTTTCATATTCACCTGTCGGCGTGTTGTAACTTACGTCGGACATAACCTTGCCTCAGCCAGCGCGTGTCACGGGCGGCACCGGGTGCCGCCCTGCGCGATCATCTGGATGCCAGAACCCGTGTCTGCGGGATGCCGGCATATTCTTCCCGGGCCTCTTCAAGCCAGGCCGCATAGGCCTCCTCCGAAACCACTTTGACGGTAATGGGCATGTACGCGTGGTTCAGACCGCAAAGTTCAGAGCACTGACCAAAGTAAATGCCTTCCTGTTCGGCTTTGAACCACAGCTCGGCAAGGCGGCCTGGAACAGCGTCCTGCTTTACACCAAAGGCGGGGATGGTCCACGAGTGGATCACATCACCTGCGGTGACCTGCATGACGACCGTCTTGTTCACAGGAACAACGACTGATGTGTCAGTAGCCAGCAGGAACTCTTCTTCGGAATAACCGGCTTCTTCCAGCATCGCGATGGTTTCAGGTGATTTGGAGTTGTCACCCCCCGTGGCCGGCGAACCGATCATGTACGACGAGAACTCAAAGCCTTCGTCCACGTATTCATAGTCCCAGTACCACTGATATCCTGTTACCTTGATGGTCAGGTCAGCTTCGGGGATCTCCTGCTGCTTGAACAGGACGGGCAGCGAGAACGCGCCGATAAACACCAGAATGACGATCGGAACGACTGTCCATGCCACCTCAACCGGGGTGTGGTGCGTGAAAGTCGCAGGCTCCGGGTTCCGCTTCGCATTGTAGCGGATCGCGACCCAGGCGATCAGAGCTGTGACAAACAGCGTGATCACAGTGATGATCACGAGAATCATCCAGTCGAGCGTGTGGATGTCGCGCGCAAGTTCTGTGACCGCCGGCTGAAAGCCGGTCTCGCCGTCGACAGGACGCCCGATGATCTCGAGATTGTCCTGTGCCTGAACGGCCGTCGCTGAGAGCCCGGCTGCAAGGCCGGAAAAAGTGAGGAGGTTCTTCATTTTTTGTCCTGATCTCTGGGTGATCGGTGGATCATTGTTGCGCATTGTCGGGAAGATCAGGCTTATGCACCTGCTCCTCCGTTGTTTTCACGCACCTTACAATCATATTCTGTAACTGAGATAAAGTGTCATGCTTGCGTCAAACAGACGCTGAACGCCGATTTCTGTGCCCGATCCAGAGGATTACCCAAATGACCGAAGCCCCGTTCTCCCCTTTCGACCAGTTGCTGGACCGCGAGGAGGCTCTGAACATCCTGCGCGACGCCACGGCCGGCGCAGATGACGGAGAGTTGTTCTTTGAAAGACGCCGCTCAGAATCACTCGTTTTTGATGACGGGCGGCTGCGCAATGCAAACTACGACGCAGGTCAGGGGTTTGGGCTGCGCGCTGTGCGCGGCGAGGTTGCAGGATACGCCCATTCGACCGACATCTCGGCGGCGGCCCTGAAACGTGCCGCGGAGACGGCCCGGCTCGCCGTTGGCGAGGGTGGCGGCACATGGGCAGATGCCCCCGTCGCAACCAACGAGCGCCTTTACACCGACGATGACCCAATTGCAGGCGCCGCATTCCCGGTCAAAGTTGAGACACTGCGCGAGATTGACGCCTTTGCCCGCGATCTGGACCCGCGTGTCGTCCAGGTCTCTGCCAACATTGCGGCAAGCATTCAGGAAATCGAAATTCTGCGGCCTGATGGACAGTCTTTCCGGGACACCCGTCCGATGACCAGGGTAAACGTGTCAGTCATCGTCGAGGAAAACGGCCGCCGGGAAGCCGGATCCGCAGGCGGCGGCGGACGCGTGGGACTGGACGGGTTGCTGGATCCGGCGGACTGGCAGGCCAAGGCACGTGAGGCCCTGCGCATTGCAGTCGTGAACCTGGGCGCTGTCCCTGCCCCGGCCGGTGTCATGGATGTTGTACTTGGCCCCGGATGGCCCGGAATCCTGCTGCACGAGGCCATCGGTCACGGGCTGGAAGGTGATTTCAACCGCAAGGGTTCCTCTGCCTTCGCCGGTCTGATGGGCCAGCAGATCGCCAGTCGCGGAGTCACCGTGCTGGATGACGGAACAATCCCGGACCGACGGGGCTCGATCACAATAGATGATGAGGGCACGCCATCCGGCAGGAATACCCTGATCGAAGACGGCGTTCTGGTCGGTTACATGCAGGACCGCCAGAATGCGCGCCTGATGGGCGTGGCACCCACGGGCAACGGACGTCGCGAAAGCTATGCGCACGCGCCGATGCCACGTATGACCAACACCTACATGCTGGGCGGTGATTCAGAGCCGGCCGATATTCTCGCGGACCTGAAGGACGGTATATATGCGGTTGGCTTCGGCGGCGGCCAGGTTGATATCACAAACGGCAAATTCGTCTTTTCCTGCACCGAAGCCTACCGCGTGGAAAACGGCAGACCCGGCGCGCCCGTAAAAGGCGCCACACTGATCGGAGATGGTGCGACCGCGCTGAAGCACATCCGCGGTATCGGCAATGACATGGCCCTCGACCCGGGGATGGGCAATTGCGGCAAGGCGGGCCAGTGGGTGCCTGTGGGTGTCGGCCAGCCCACGCTTATGATCGGTGGCCTCACTGTCGGTGGATCGGCTTCCTGAGACCTGCATCCTGATCCTGGCATCCCCATAAATAGCGAGGCAGATTATCGCCGATCTTCACAGGTTGTTAACCAAGTCCGCTTAATTCTGTTTCCGCAACAGACGGAGCCGAGGATGACTGACAGGGATTTGTTTCCTTCTTCCACTCACCCCCCACTCCCACCCACCTCGGAAGACGAACAGTTCTCCCGGCTCCGTCTCTTGCGCTCCCGCCGGGTTGGCGTAACGACGTACAAACGACTGCTGACTGAACACGGCACTGCGCAGAACGCGCTGGCCGCGCTGCCTGAGGTGGCGCGTGCCGCCGGCGTTCAGAATTACGAGATATGCCCCGAAGCGGTTGTTCAGGCCGAGCTGAACGCTGCACGGGACGCAGGTGCCCGGCTCATTATGCAGGGTACCCCGGCCTATCCTTCCGCACTGGACGAAATTGCTGACGCCCCGCCCTTTCTGTGGGCGCTGGGTGATCCCGGACTGCTCCTCCGTCCAATGATTTCGCTTGTCGGTGCACGAAATGCCTCCTCTCTTGGTGTCCGTATGGCCACGGCGCTGGCGCGGGATCTCGGGCAGGATGGGTATACTGTGGTTTCCGGCCTCGCACGCGGCATTGACACCGCCGCGCACCGTGCCGCACTGAGCACCGGCACAATCGCGGTGCTGGCAGGTGGGGTGGACACTGTTTACCCCGCAGAGAACAGCGCGCTTGCCCATGACATTGCGGGCACTGGCCTGCTCCTGTCTGAGCAGCCGATGGGTCTCAGGCCGGTTGCCCGTCATTTCCCCGCGCGCAATCGCATCATTTCAGGACTGAGCCGGGCCACAATCGTTGTAGAAGCCGCAGCCAAATCCGGAAGCCTGATTACTGCACGCGATGCACTGGATCAGGGCCGCGATGTACTGGCAGTGCCAGGCAATCCTTTTGACGCGCGCGCGGCGGGGTGTAACCAGCTGATCCGGGACGGCGCGATACTTGTCCGCTCTGCCAGCGATGTGACCGAGGCTCTGGCGCCGATCGGGTCGGGCAAAGAAACGGATGTGGCCCCGCGGGATACCGCCGGCAAAAAGAGCCCTCCGGAACCAGCAAAAGAAACGCCTTTGCGCCGGGTTGCAGCTCTGCACCAGCAAATTCTTGACCGGCTCAGCCCGTCGCCTATCGCCGAAGATCAGCTGATCCGGGATCTCGCAGTCGGAACGAGCGACGCAGCACCCGTCCTGCTCGAACTTGAACTTGATGGGCGGATAAGCCGTCAGTCCGGAGGCCTGCTGGTACGCGAGAAATAAAACGGCGTTTTTTCCGGTAATGACCTTCCGGTGCCGCCTGCGCGACCTGCTCCCGAAGGACGCGGGCGCACAGGCGCAGAACCACAGTTTCTGTTGCGGATAATGACCTGCACAACAGTAATGAAACCGGATCAGAAAGGCCCGGCAACAACGCGGATAACACGACTGTCAGGCGCCTGGTTTAATTTCACCGATTGACAATATTCACTTGCACACCACCTCTGAGGTGGCCATAGAACCTGAAAAATTTTGCCCAGAGGTATCCCGTTTCATGCCGGTAGTTGTCGTTGAATCTCCTGCAAAAGCAAAAACGATCAACTCGTATCTCGGGAAAGACTACACCGTTCTTGCGTCCTACGGACACGTCCGGGACCTGCCGCCGAAAGACGGCTCTGTCGATCCGGAAAACGGGTTTGACATGCTCTGGGAAGTGGCGTCCGACAGCAAAAAACACGTCAAGGCCATCGCCGATGCGCTGAAAGACGACAACGCCCTGATCCTCGCCACTGACCCCGACCGCGAGGGAGAGGCCATCAGCTGGCACCTGCAGGAAGCGCTGACCAAACGCAAGTCCATCAAGAAAGATACGCCCGTCAGCCGCGTGGTTTTCAACCAGATCACCAAAAAGGCCGTGACCGAAGCGATGGAAAATCCGCGCGAGGTCGATATGCCGCTGGTAGAGGCCTATCTGGCCCGCCGGGCGCTGGACTATCTGGTCGGCTTCAACCTCTCACCGGTGCTGTGGCGCAAACTGCCGGGGGCAAAATCCGCCGGGCGTGTGCAGTCAGTGACACTGCGTCTCATCGTCGAACGCGAAATGGAAATCGAGGCCTTTCGCAACCGCGAGTACTGGTCCGTCAAAGCCCTGCTTGCGACACCGCGTGGTCAGGAATTTGAGGCAAGGCTGACGGTTCTTGCCGGCAAAAAGCTCGAACGGTTCGACATCGAGAACGAAACCCAGGCTGAAATGGCAGTCCAGGCGATCAGCAGCCGCGATATGACGGTCCGTTCTGTGGAGGCGAAACCTGCCAACCGCAATCCTGCGGCCCCGTTCATGACGTCGACCCTGCAACAGGAAGCCAGCCGCAAATTCGGCATGGGTGCCCGTCAGACCATGAGCACGGCACAGCGGCTGTATGAAGCGGGCTACATTACCTACATGCGGACCGATGGCATCGACATGGCGCCCGAAGCTGTGACTGCAGCCCGTGACGCCATCAAAAGGCTTTATGGTGCAGAATATGTGCCGTCTTCCCCGCGCATGTATAAAAACAAGGCCAAAAACGCCCAGGAAGCGCACGAATGTGTGCGGCCAACGGACATGATGGTCAAAGCGACAGATCTCAAGACGTCCGACGCTGATCAGCGCAGGCTCTATGATCTGATCTGGAAGCGCACCCTGGCCTGCCAGATGGAAGCTGCACGTATGGAACGTACAACCGTCGACGTCGGAAGCGATGACGGGCAGGTCGTTCTGCGGGCCACCGGTCAGGTTGTTCTTTTTGACGGGTTCCTGCGCGTCTACGAGGAAGGCCGCGACGATGTGGTCGATGAGGATGACAAGCGCCTGCCTCAGATCGACGAAGGTGACCGCATGGAAAAGCGCGCGGTCACGCCCGAGCAGCATTTCACTCAGCCGCCACCCCGCTATACCGAAGCGACGCTGGTCAAGCGTATGGAAGAACTGGGGATCGGGCGCCCTTCGACCTATGCCAGTATCGTCACCACCATCCAGGACCGCGAATATGTCCGCAAGGACAAGAACCGGCTGATCCCAGAGGACAAAGGGCGCCTGGTGACGGCTTTCCTTGAAAATTACTTCCGCAAATATGTGGGCTACGGCTTTACGGCTGATCTCGAGGACCAGCTTGACAATGTCAGTGCCGGGGACGCGGATTATAAAGAAGTGCTCACCCGCTTCTGGCGCGATTTTTCAGCAGCCATTGCCGAAACATCTGATCTGCGCATTACGGAGGTGCTGGAAAAGATCAACGAAGTGCTTGAGCCGCACCTCTTTCCGCCCAATGAAGAAGGCACTGACCCGCGTCTGTGCCCCAACTGCGGTGCAGGCCGGTTGTCGATGCGCACCGCGCGGTCCGGTGGTGCGTTCATCGGATGCTCGAACTACCCTGAATGCCGGTATACCCGCGCATTTGGCCCGCCCGGCGAGGAAGACGACAGCGGAATTCCGCCCGAAGGTAAGGTTCTGGGCGAGGACGCCGGGGATAAAATTTATGCGTTCAAAGGTCGTTTTGGCCCCTACGTCCAGCGCGGCGAGGTTACCGAAGAAGACAAAAAGCCACCGCGCCAGTCGATCCCCAAGGACTGGCCGCCAGAGCAGGTCGACCTGCCGCAGGCCGTCCAGCTGCTGTCACTGCCGCGCGAAATCGGCCCCCACCCTGAAGATGGCGTGCCGGTCTGGGCGAATATCGGACGGTATGGTCCTTACATCAAACACGCGGCATCAACGTCCGAACGCGGCGGCACCAATGCAAACCTTGAAAGCATTGATGAAGTCTGGACCGTTGGCATGAACCGCGCGGTGCAGCTGCTGGCGGAAAAGGTTGCCAGCCGGGGTGGGCGCGGTGCACCGGCAAAAACCCTGCGCGATCTGGGCGAACATCCCGACCAGGGCGGCCAGATCAGCATCATGGAAGGCAAATACGGCCCTTACGTGAAGTGGGACAAGGTGAATGCAACGCTGCCCAAAGACAGTGAGCCCGATTCTGTCACCATCGAACAGGCGGTTCTGCTGATCGACGAAAAGGCCGCCAAAAAGGGCACGCGCCGCCGAAAAGCTGCACCGAAAAAGAAAGCCGCTGCGAAAAAAACGACTGCCAAAAAGGCCGGGTGACACCGGGATAAGACCCGCGCGGCGGGCCACTGCCCGAAAGAGCTTTGCGCCCCGCGTGCCCTCGGCTATACTCAGAGTTGAACCTGTCAGTTATAATTGACAGCGGATCAACATCACTGCACAAATCGGGCCAGCCACCCGGACTTAAGGAAGCAAGATGAAGAAAGTGTACGGATCAGCGTCGGAGGCGCTGGATGGAGTATTGCACGACGGTATGACGATTGCCGCCGGCGGGTTTGGTCTGTGCGGCATTCCCGAACTGCTGCTGGCGGCGATCCGCGATGCAGGCACCAAGGACCTGACGTTTGCCTCCAACAATGCGGGCGTGGACGACTTTGGCATCGGTATTCTGCTGCAGACGCGGCAGGTTAAAAAGATGATCAGCTCCTACGTTGGCGAGAACGCGGAGTTTATGCGCCAGTACCTATCGGGCGAGCTTGAGCTGGAGTTTAACCCGCAGGGCACGCTGGCCGAGCGGATGCGCGCAGCCGGCTGTGGCATTCCGGGTTTCTATACGAAGACCGGCGTAGGGACCGTGATCGCCGAGGGCAAGGAACACAAGGACTTCGACGGCGAGACCTATATTCTGGAACGCGGTATTTTCGCGGATCTCAGCATCGTCAAAGCCTGGAAAGCGGATGCCACCGGCAACCTGGTGTTCCGTAAAACAGCCAGAAACTTCAATCCACCGGCTGCGATGTGCGGCAGGGTCTGTGTTGCTGAGGTCGAGGAAATAGTGCCCACCGGTTCACTTGATCCCGATGCAATACACCTGCCCGGTATCTACGTGCACCGCCTGATCCAGGGCGAACATGAAAAGCGCATCGAACAACGTACAACGCGGGCAGCCTGAGACGGGTAGCTGACATGGCAGACACGATTTACAGATCCAATGACGCCGATGAGGACCTGGCGTTCGACGACCGTGGCTTTGAGGGCTTCTCGCGGGCGCAGGTCTCGATGATCATCACTAATCCAAATCTCGAAGACAACCCGATCGTCTATGTCAATGACGCGTTCACGCGGGTATCCGGATACGCCCGAAGTGCCGTAATCGGCCGCAACTGCCGCTTTCTGCAGGGCGAAGATACGGACAAGGCCGCAGTAGATATGCTGCGGGCGGGCATTGAGGCCGAAGACACCGTGTCAGTGGACATCCTGAATTACCGCGCAAATGGTGCCCCGTTTATCAACAGACTGGTTGTATCTCCGATCGTTGATGCAGATGGAACCACTCAGTACTTTATCGGCATCCAGAAAGAGCTGCGTCGCGGCGAGCGCAATCCCGACGCAGACGCCGTAAATGACCAGCTGATGGAAGTGCAGAACCGGGTACAGTCAGATCTGTCTATGATCATCAGCATGATCCGCCAGCAATCGGGCGCCACCTCGGTCCCGGATGATTTCGCAGCACTCAGCCGCCGGATCGAAACACTGCAGCTTCTTTACGAAGAAATGAAGCTGTCAGACACACAGTCCAACCGCGGCACCATTCAGATGGGCAGTTTCATTTCCCGTCTCGCCTGTGCCATCGCCCACACGATGGGGCGTTCCGGTGTGCGCATGAACATGCATATTGAACAGTCAGAAGTGCCGATCGAAGTGGCGACACGTGTCGGGCTGGTAGTGTCCGAACTGCTGACAAATTCGTTTCAGCATGCGTTTGACAGGCTGGACATGGGGCTTGTGGACATACGCATGTCCCAGCTCAGCGCAGGTGGACTGCGTGTGACTGTGTCAGACGACGGCACCGGTATCCCGCGTGATATGCAGTGGCCGTCCGACACGACCGTTGGCGGGCGCATCATCAACGGCCTGATCGAAGGCCTTGAAGGAACGCTTCAGCTGGGCCGCGGTGCTGCAGGAAGCTTTGTCACAATTGACGTGCCGGCAGGCGCATCTCTTTCAGAATAGGACCCGTAATGCCCTGGGATCGCAATCAGATGGCGGCGCGTGCCGCCCAGGAACTTGAAGACGGCTGGTATGTCAATCTCGGGATCGGTATTCCGACACTGGTCAGCAACTACATCCCCGAAGGGATCGAAGTTACCCTGCAGTCCGAAAACGGCATGCTGGGCATGGGCCCCTTCCCGGTCGAAGGCACAGAAGACGCCGACCTGATCAATGCAGGCAAGCAGACGATCACGGAACTGCCCCAGACGGCCTATTTTGATTCTGCTCAGAGCTTTGGCATGATCCGCGGCGGCAAGATTGCCATGGCCATTCTGGGCGCCATGGAAGTGGCCGAGAATGGTGACCTCGCCAACTGGATGATCCCCGGCAAGCTGGTCAAGGGCATGGGAGGTGCGATGGACCTCGTCGCAGGCGTTGGCCGTGTGGTCGTGGTGATGGACCACACGAACAAGCACGGTGACAGCAAGGTACTGCCCGAATGCACCCTGCCCCTGACCGGCAAAGGCGTCGTGGACCGCATTATCACCAACCTTGGTGTGCTGGATGTGGTCGAAGGCGGCCTCCGGATCGTTGAGACCGCCGAGGGGGTATCAGAAGAAGAACTGCGCGCGGCGACACTGGCAACGATTGTCTGATTTCGACATCACCCGTAAACAGGACGGCAGCAAAGGCCGTTATGTGCTGATATCTGACGGTCACGAGGCTGACCTGACCTATTCGGTACTGTCGCCGCAAACGGTCATCGCCGACCACACAGGAGTACCGGACGAACTACGGGGCACCGGCGCCGGGCTGGCGCTGGTGACAAGGCTTGTGGAAGATGCGCGGGCAGAAGGTTTCCGGATCGTGCCACTCTGTCCTTTTGTGAATGCGCAGCGGCGGCGTCATCCGGAATGGGCAGATGCCTTTAACGTCTGATCTCAGTTCAGCCCGGCAAAGACACAGCCGTCAGACACGAGCTCGGGCGGTGTAAGACATAACCCTCTGGCAACCTGAAATGCCGCCAGCACTTTCGGCACGTAATTCCGGGTTTCTGCGTAGGGTGGGACACCGGCGTGTTTGCGCACCGCCCCCTCCCCCGCATTATACCCGGCCAGGACCAGAATCGGATCCCCGCCGAATTCAGACATCAGCCAGTCAAGGTATCTGACCCCACCTTCGATGTTCTGTGAGGGCACCAGTCGGTCTTTGACGCCAAAACGCTCTGCTGTGGCCGGCATCAACTGCATCAGCCCCTGCGCCCCCGCATGGCTCTCTGCATCCGTGCGCCCGGACGATTCCACGGAGATCAGGGCAAGCACCAGAGCCGGCGATACCTGCGTCCCTACCGTGGACTTGAGAATGTCGATACCATTGGAACGCGCGATGGCCTGAAGATGCTGCAAACGGGGTTGGGGAACACCGCCCGTACCCTCAATGATATTCATCGCCATTTCCAGACGACCTGGACCGGCCGCGAAAATCTCAGGCGACACCCGGTCCCAGAACCAGCTGTAGGCGCCCACAGGCTCCTGCGCCCTTGGTACGGGCTCTCCCTCGGGTATCGGCGGTGGTGGCGGCGCAAAGAACTGTTCGGCCGGATCTATCTGCACTGTGATGCGGCGCGCACCCGCTTTGGGCACGCCAACCCGTTTTGCCTCGAATTCAGGAAAAGGTGCCGGCCCTTCGGCGGCAACGGGTGCTCCCGCAAGAACGGCAGCCGCAAGGCTGCATAGGATCATATATTTCATAAGTACTGCCCGGCGGTTGTTTTACCGTATTCTTTGCAGACACTCTCGCAGAGATATGATCATTAAACCAGAGAATCCGGGCCGGTATCGCGGCGATTTCGCCACATTCGGGAGCGTAAAGGCCCCCTGGAACAAGCTAACAAAAAATTAAATTGTTTATTTTCATGATGTTATAATTTTCCTGCTAATTTTTTGCCGGACGGATGCAAAAGTCACATTTGCGGTCAAATTCATGCCCCAATCCCTGGGCTTTATAGCTGCATACCAAGTCGGACAGACCACATGAGAGAAACGGTCACGAGGACGGCGCGGTTTAAACAGTAAAATCTCAATGATCCTTTGGAGGGACATGCCATGATGAAATTTATCAAAAACTTCCGCAAAGACGAAGACGGTGCCGTGACAGTTGACTGGGTTGTTCTGACAGCCGCAGTTGTGGGTCTGGCGATCGCTGCCTATCAGTCCATCGAAGATGGTGCGACAAACCTGACAGAGAACACCGGTTCTTTCCTTGAAGAGCAGGACCCTGGCCTGGCGGCTGGCGGCACCATTCAGGGTGACGCAGGCGGCGACGCTGGTGGCGACGCTGGTGGCGGCGACGCAGGCGCTGTAACTGACTGATCAGACACTGGTCTGACTGGACAACGGTTTTCGGTCTGACCTGACCAAACAGGGCCGCGTTCTGCACGCAGAAGGCGGCCCTTTTTTTGCCCGACCAAATTAGAACAGAAAGCGTCATACAATGTTTAAAGCATTGAGAAAATTCAAGAAGGACGAGGCCGGGGCTGTAACTGTTGACTGGGTTGTTCTGACTGCCGCCGTAGTGGGACTTTCCGTTGCGCTGGTTGTAGAACTGAGAGGCGGGTCTGCGGGCCTGACCGAAAAAACTGAGGAATATCTGACGGATTACGAACCGGGGTGATCCGGACTGCGTCAGACTATGAGAATGCAGAGCGGCACAGGGATGTGCCGCTTTTTTATGTGCCCCGCCCGGTGCTGCAGTGCCAGGACCTGATTATCCACCAGCCCCGATTGTTGCCTGATCAGGCAAAACGCCCCGTCCTGGACATGCGCTGATCCTGAAATTGCCACAATCGGACGTCAGAAACAGATCAGGAATCTTCACACCTGCCACGCGGCAAGGGCGAATAGGAATGACGAGGTAACACAATGCGATTGATTTTCGGTTTAGTACTTCTTGCCGGCCTTGGGCTAGCTGGTGGTGCTGTGTACATGGCAAAGGGCTACATCGGTCAGTATCAGGCCGAGCTGGCAGCTGCCAGAGACAAGCAGCGGCAGATTGTGCCTACAAGCATAGTCTATGTGGCCAAGAATAAGCTGAGCTACGGTGACGTGCTCAAAAAGTCAGACGTGCGCAGCGTGCGCTGGCCGACGAATGCAATTCCGAAAGGCTCATTCACGGACGTGAACGTTCTTTTCCCCGAAGGGGTTGAAGAGCCGAGGCTGATCGTGCGGGCCATGGAACCAGGCGAAGCTCTGATGAAGGTCAAGATCACCGAGCCGGGCGAAGATATCGGCCTGACCACTCGTCTCGAAAAAGGCATGCGCGCCTTTGCGATCCGTGTTGACGTTGCCAGCGGTGTTTCGGGCTTTCTGCGTCCGGGCGACAAAGTTGACGTATACTGGACAGGCTCTGTGGATGTTGGCGGCGGTCGCGAAGAGATCACCCGCCTGATCGAAACCAAGGTCCGGCTGATTGCCGTCGACCAGATCGATGACGAACTGCGCGGCGGTGCCCGCATCGCCCGCACTGTGACCGTTCAGGCGACGCCCGAACAGGTGGCTGCCCTCGCGCAGGCGCAATCGACAGGTAACCTGTCGCTGTCGCTTGTCGGTGCCGGCGACGACACCGAAGTGTCGGAAATCGAAGTCGACCAGGTTTCACTGCTGGGTCTGACAGTGGCAGCACCCAAGGTTGCAGCCCCCGCACCCAAGGTATGCTCGATCCGTACCCGTCGCGGCGCAGAAGTGGTTTCGATCCAGATTCCCTGCACAAACTAAAGCAAATCCAAGTACTTAAACGGGCGCCGCACACCAGTGCGGCGCCCGTTTCTTTTTGGCCTGTTGTAAATTACCCACATAAAGAGACATACAGAACCCGTTGATTATTGAAAAAAAATCAAAATGCGCGCACAGTTATACCCACGCGGGCGATAAAGACCCGGAAACGAGGCGTGATCATACAAGGGCAGGTCACATGAAAATGTATGGAATATTGAAAGCGGCCCTTCTGGGGCTGACGATCAGTGTTAGCCCGCTGGCATTTACTGTGCCGGCGACCGCTAATGCTGAAACGCTCCGTGTGGTGGCGAAAGAGACCAATTCTACTCTTAACGTGCCAATGAACCGCGCGGTTGTGGTTGAAAGCGAAATCCCCTTTGCCGAACTCAGCATTGCCAACCCCGGTATTGCTGACATCTCGTCTTTGTCGGACCGCAGCATATACGTTCTGGGCAAATCGCCCGGAATGACGACGCTGACCCTGCTTGATGCAGCCGGTCAGCTGATTACAAACGTAGAGGTCCGGGTCGCCCCGGATGTCACCGAGTTCAAAGAGCGTCTGCAGCAGATCCTGCCAGGCGAGCGCATCGAAGTCCGCACCGCGAACGACGGCATTGTTCTGTCCGGTACGGTCTCCAGCGCGCAGAAACTGTCACGGGCTCTCGAACTTGCCGCACGCTATGCGCCTGAGCGGGTATCAAACCTCATGTCAGTGGGCGGTGTTCAGCAGGTCATGCTGAAAGTTCGTTTTGCCGAAATGAACCGGTCTGTTTCGAAATCACTGAGTGCATCGCTTGCTGTGAACGACGGTGGCAGCAACCCAAATCAGGCAGCAACCGGTTCCGGTCTTCTGGCTGGTGGTGTTGCGGGTATCATCGGCGGTGTTGTACCGACCGGTGGTGAATCCCAGGGTGCGGTCACTTTCGGCTTCAACCTTGGCTCCACACAGGTCGGCCTGCTGCTTGAGGCACTCGAGCGTAAGGGTGCTGTGCGGTTCCTCGCAGAACCCAATCTTGTTGCCCTGTCCGGTCAGGAAGCAAACTTCCTTGCTGGCGGTGAGTATCCGGTGCCGGTGGCACAGGACAGCGACACAATCAGTGTTGATTTCAAACCCTTTGGTATCGAACTCAACTTTGTGCCGCGTGTTGTTGACGGCGACCTGATCAACCTTCAGCTCTCCGCGGCCGTGTCCTCGCTGGACACAGCGAACGGTGTATCGCTGGGCGGTGGCATTGAAATTGATGCCTTTACCCGTCGCGAGACACAGACCACTGTCGAGATGCGCGACGGCGAGAGCTTTGCCATTGCCGGACTTCTGCAGGACGACTTTACCGACGCAAACAGCCAGGTTCCGTGGCTGGGTGATGTACCGGTGCTGGGTGCCCTCTTCCGCTCATCCGAGTATCAGCGCAGCCAGACGGAACTGGTGATCATTGTAACCGCCCATCTGGTAACACCGACACGCGGCGAGGCCCTGGCCCTGCCGACAGACCGGATCCGTCCGCCAAGTGAGAAGGATCTGTTCCTGAATGGTCAGGTCGTTCAGAACGCCAACGCACCGACCAGAGGTGCCGCGGGTGAAGTCGCCAAGCAGGACTTCAGCGGTTCCTACGGCTACGTGATGGAGTGATCAGATGACAATCAGCATTCAGAAAACACGCACTGTTCTCCTGGGTCTGAGCCTCGTGGCCGTAGCGGCCTGCTCTGACGAACCGGTTGGCAGCGAGCTGAACGGCGGAAATTTCGGTAACGCGACCCTGCACAACCAGCTTGTTCAGACCTGTAAATCCTCAGGTGGCGGCAAGTACGGTGGCGCGGCAAGGGATCCGCTTGTGGTTCTCGATCCGTCCAGCACACCGGCAACACCCGTTTACCGGGTGCACTGCAGCGGTCAGCTTGATGGCAAGTATGCCCTCATCAACTACCGTGAGTACATTGCCAGTGCGACACAGAAAGGCACCACCGAAGAGGCCCAGGCGGCCCAGTAACTACCTCGTATATCGCACGTCGGGGGCGGACCTTTACGGTCCGCCCTTTTTTTGTGGACGGTCCGGTACCCGGTCGCACTCATCTTCACAAAACCCCGCCCAGAAGGGCCATTGTCTCCTGATACCCAACAATTGGGCGGATTAAGCCCTAATCTCGCCCAGATTGCCTGCGACTTTAGTCTCAATGGGACACGTATGCCCGGTGATTTCACCAGGTCGGGCTGTCGCAGAGACCAGTGGGTGGGCTGATTTTGCCCCCTCTCCGTTGCTCTGCCGGCCCTTGGAATGAAGAGGACGACAAGGCAATGAGCAGTACAATGCCACAACCCGATACATCGCTTATCGTGGCCTGCACGGTCAGCCGGGATGTACAGAACTTCGATCTTCTGATCGAAGACATGGAAATGGCGCTGGGTGAAAACTGGGGCGACCTGGGGTTTGCCGAGGCTCTGGCGTTTTTCGGACAGCCCGAAGCGCAGGCTCTTGAATTTATTGCCCTCGCAATGGACGAGACGGACGAGGATAACCTCCCGCTCATGGGGGAAATCATCACCCAGGCCAAAGCACGCAATATCAAAGTTATTCTGATCGCAGAGGATGTGACGCCTGCGTCGCTGCATTCGCTCCTGCGTCAGGGCGCGGATGAGTTTGTCCCCTATCCGCTGCCCGAAAATGAACTGGCCGAAGCGATTGAACGCGTCCGGGCGGCCGAAGAGCTGGCCGCCGCCGGCGCGACACATGCCCTTAAATCCGACAACCACAAGGAAGGCGCGGTGATCGTCGTGCACGGCCTGGCCGGCGGCACCGGCGCAACCACACTGGGCGTAAATCTTGCCTGGGAGCTGGCCACAGCGCAGAAAGAAGACGGGCCAAGCGTATGTCTGCTGGACCTCGATCTTCAGTATGGTGCGGTTGCCACCTATCTCGACCTGCCCCGCCGCGAAGTCGTATATGATATGCTTTCCGACACCGAAGGAATGGACGACGAAATCTTTGGGCAGTCACTGCTGACATTCCAGGACAAGCTCCAGGTGCTTACCGCGCCGACGGACATGCTGCCGCTCGACCTGATGTCCTCTGACGATATCAACCGTATCCTGACAATGGCACGCCGGCACTTTGACTATGTGGTCATTGATATGCCGTCGACACTGGTCACATGGACCGAGGCGGTTCTCAACGCCGCACACGTCTATTTTGCCTCCATCGAAATGGACATGCGCTCTGCGCAGAACACGTTACGTTTCAAGCGCGCGCTCCAGTCCGAGGACCTTCCCATTGAAAAGCTGCGCTACGTCATGAACCGCGCACCAAAATTCACCGATCTTTCCGGCAAAAGCCGCGTCAAGCGTATGGCAGAATCGCTGGGCATCTCGATCGACCTGCTGATGCCGGATGGTGGAAGCCCGATTGTTCAGGCAGCCGACCATGGCATGCCACTTGCAAGCTCAGCGCCCAAGAACCCGCTGCGCAAAGAAATTTCCAAACTGGCCATCTCAATCCTCGAACTGGGATCTGCCGATGTTCAGGCAGCCTGATCCTTTAAAGGAATACGCGCATGTTTTCTAAGTACAAAAAGCCCTCTGCGGCAGCTCCGGCAAGTCAGGTAAATCCGGACGACAAGGTAACCAATATCGTGCCTGCATCTCAGGCTGCAACGACGGCGCCCGCGATCACGCGAAAGGCGCCTCAGGCCGCTCCGGCCCAGGTCGCGCCCGCAGACAAGGAACGCAAGCGCAAGGAACGGATGGGCGAGATCAAACTCGACCTGCACCGCGTGTTGCTGGAAAACCTGAACCTATCGGCACTGGAACACGCGACCGAACAGGATCTGCGCCAGGAAATCAGCGCCATTGCCAGCGAATTCCTTGAAGAACGCAGCATTGTTCTGAACCGCGAGGACCGTCAGACACTGACATCCGAACTCTACGACGAAGTGACGGGTCTTGGCCCGTTGGAAACGCTTCTCAAGGATGAGACGGTCAACGATATTCTGGTTAACGGCCCGCAACAGATTTTTGTGGAACGCGAAGGCAAGCTGGAACTTACCGACATCAATTTTAAGGACGAACGCCACCTGCTCCGGATCATCGACAAGATCGTTTCCGCTGTGGGTCGCCGCGTTGATGAATCAAACCCGTATGTTGACGCCCGGCTCAAGGATGGCTCGCGTTTCAACGCAATGGTCCCGCCCGTTGCGGTTGACGGATCGCTGGTATCAATCCGGAAGTTCAAAAAGGACAAGCTGGGTATTGATGATCTGGTCAGTTTTGGCGCTTTTACCGAAGAGATGGCTGCATATCTGCAAGCTGCTGTGGCCACACGACTTAACATTATCGTCTCTGGCGGTACCGGTTCGGGTAAAACGACAACGCTCAACGCGCTGAGTTCCTTTATCGACAACTCCGAGCGCATCCTGACGATCGAGGATACCGCGGAACTCCAGCTGCAACAGACCCATGTCGGACGGATGGAAAGCCGCCCGCCCAATGTTGAGGGCAAAGGCGAGGTCTCTCCCCGCGATTGTCTGAAGAACGCCCTGCGGATGCGGCCTGACCGGATCATCGTGGGCGAGACCCGTGGCGAGGAAGTGATCGACATGCTCCAGGCCATGAACACCGGTCACGACGGTTCGATGACCACAATTCACGCCAACTCTGCCCGCGATGGTGTCTCCCGTCTGGAGAATATGATTGCCATGGCAGGGATTGAGATGCCGCTGAAAGCGGTACGCTCGCAGATCTCATCTGCTGTGAACCTGATCGTGCAGGCCTCGCGTCTGCAGGACGGGTCGCGTCGCATGACCTCGATCACAGAAGTGACAGGCATGGAAGGAGAGGTGATCTCTATGCAGGAGATCTTCCGGTATCAGCGTGTGGGCCTCACACCTGACAACAAAATCATTGGCCATTTCACTGCCACGGGTGTGCGTTCTGCCTATGCCGAACGCTTCCGCATGTGGGGCTATGATCTGCCGCCGACCATCTATGAACCTGTTGCTGCCGAATAAGGATCAGGAAAATGTCTGCAGAACCAATTATTTATGGCTTGATCTTTATCGGCGTACTTGTACTCGTCGAAGGTCTCTATCTCGTAACCTTCGGGAAATCCATCTCGCTCAACAGTCGGGTGAATCGCCGGCTGGAGATGCTCGACAAAGGCGCGGGCCGCGAAGAAGTGCTCGAAAAGCTGCGCAAGGAAATGCAGCAGCACATGAAGAGCCGTTCCATTCCGCTCTACTCCATGCTGGGCGAAAAGGCGCAGAAAGCTGCGATTGCCTTTACCCCGCAACAGCTCATCGTGATCATGGCCGGTCTTGCGGTCGTCGCTTTCCTGGGGCTGACCGTCGGCACGGCAACATCGTTGCCCGTGCGGATCGTCATGGCCGTGGGGATCGGTGTGGGTGCTGTTTTTTTCTGGGTATCCAGCAAGGCGAACAAACGCCTTGGCATGATCGAGGAGCAGCTGCCTGACGCAGTGGAACTGATGGTGCGCTCACTGCGTGTGGGTCACCCGTTCTCGTCCGCGATCCAGATCGTTTCCAAGGAAATTCAGGATCCTCTGGCCTCGGAATTCGGCATGATCGCCGATGAAGCTGCTTATGGCCGGGATGTCGGTGATGCCCTCAAGGAAATGGCGGAACGCCTCGATATGCAGGATCTGCGCTTTCTGGCGGTGGCTGTGACCATCCAGCAGACTTCCGGTGGTAACCTTGCGGAAATCCTGGCCGGTCTGGCCAAGGTAATCCGGGCGCGCTTCCGCCTTTTCAGACGCGTAAAGGCGATCACGGCCGAGGCCAAATGGTCCGGCAAGTTCCTTTCCGCCTTCCCTATCGTGGCGCTGATCGTGATCAACGTGACCGACCCGCACTACTATGACGAGGTCCGGGATCATGCACTGTTCATTCCGGCCTGTTTCTTTGTGGGGATTTTCCTCGCCGTCAACCTGCTGGTCATGCGCGTACTGACCGACATCAAGGTGTAAGGAGCCGGAACGATGGAAATGTTTGCTACTCTGAACGAGAAGATCATCGACATTCTCGGCCCGCTGGGACCGATGATCCTGCTCGGCACTGTCGGTCTGGTCATGGTGGTTATCACCGTTGCGATGATGCTGTCACAACCCGAAGACCCGATGGAAAAGCTCAAACGGTCTGTGCAGAATCCGAATTCTGACAAGGCGCCCGAAAAGCGCCTGCGCCAGGGCGAACGCAACGAACAGCTGCAGAAATTCGCTTCGTTTCTTGAGCCCAAGGATGTCGCAGAGCTCAGCAAGAAACAGCTGCAGCTGCGCCAGGCGGGATATCAGAGCAAGGACGCGGTGCGTTTCTTCCACTTTGCACAGTTCGCCCTTGGTATTCTGGGACTCATCCTCGCGTTTGTGTACCTTAATCTGCTGGGCGGAGGCGAAGGTTTCAGCACCCAGAAGATGATGGTCTATACGATCATCCCCGGCGCCATTGGCTATTATATTCCGACCTACTGGGTGACGCGCCGCGTGGAGACCCGCAAGGAGGAAATCACTCGTGGTTTCCCGGACAGCCTCGACATGATGCTCGTCTGCGTCGAAGCCGGCCAGTCGCTGGATCAGTGTATTGTCCGGGTGGCCCGCGAACTGCATGCATCCTACCCGGCGCTGGCCCAGGAGTTTGACGTGGTCGCGTACGAGATGAAGGCGGGCAAGGACAAGACCACCGTGCTGAACGATATGGGCGAGCGCTGCGGAGTGCAGGATGTTTCGTCCTTTGTCACCGTGCTGATCCAGTCCGCAACCTTTGGTACCTCCATCGCCGAAGCTCTGCGGGTCTACGCAGCGGAGATGCGTGACAAGCGCGTGATGCGTGCCGAAGAAGCCGCAAACAAGTTGCCAACAAAGATGACCCTTGCCACTATGATGCTGACCGTGCCGCCACTTCTGATCATTCTGGTCGGGCCCTCGGTACACGGCATCACGCAACTGGGGAATATGGGCGTCAACTGATGAACCCAAGGCTCTGGCGGGCCGTTGCGTCCGCCGCCATTGTCACCGCAAGCCTCGGACTTGCCGCCTGTACCACGGGCGGCTTTTCCGCACCTGAGGATCCGGTTTTCGCGCCAGGCGTTGACTACTCGGCTGATGCTGTTGACGGTGTTGAGGTGGGCAACAGGCTGCTTGCGGCCGGTCAGTATGAACTGGCAATAAAATCCTTTAACCGCGCGGCACTGGACCGCGGTGGCATCGACACCGAAATCCTGTCCGGTCTCGGCACAGCCAATCTCGGGCTTGGGCGTCTGGCACAGGCTGAAACGCTTCTGCGGCGCGCAGCGGAGCGTGAGGACGCCCAGCCCTCTGACCTCAACAACCTTGGTGTTGTGCTGATGGAAGCGGGAAAGACCGCCGAAGCCGAACAGTTTTTCCGAAGAGCCTTTGCGCTGGACAATGGCGAAAGTGCCGCAATCCGGGACAATCTGCGCTTAGCACTCGCAAATTCGGAAATTTCTGCTACAAATAATCCACAGGCAAATAATAATGACTACACATTGGTGCGACAGGGCAGAAGCGAATTCACCATCCAGTCGACACCATGACCGAGGCAAGAGCAGGAAAAGGACGCAAAAATGCGCCGACCAGTATATCTGTCCGCCACTCTGGCGGGCGTTATTGCCGTAGCTGCATGTGCACCTACCGGTGATGAAACAGTTGAGCGGGCCTTTCAGGACGTCAACGTAATCGACGAAACCGATCTTTCCGACGTAATGCTGACGGTGGCTGACCCCAACGAGGCCGTCGCGTATTTCAGCCGCACCATCAGGGAAAACCCCGACCGGATCGATATCCGCCGCGGGCTTGCGGTTTCCTATGTGCGCGCCAAACGGTATACCGAAGCTGCGGGCGCATGGAAGCTGGTCACAGAACACCCGGACACTGTGCCGGAAGACAGCGTTAACCGGGCTGACAGCCTGATCCGCTCCGGCGACTGGGCAACAGCCGAAACGGTTCTCGACACGATACCGCCAACCCATGAAACCTTTGGCCGATACCGGCTCGAGGCGATGGTTGCCGACAGCAACGAAGAATGGGACCGGGCTGACAGTTTTTACGAAATCGCAACCGGTCTGACCACAACACCAGCTAACGTGCTGAATAACTGGGGCTATTCCAAGCTGACACGCGGAGATCTGCGTGATGCTGAACGTCTGTTTGGTGAAGCGATCCGCCAGGATGACACGCTCTTTACGGCAAAAAACAATCTGGTGCTCGCCCGCGGCGCGCGCGGTGATTACAGCCTGCCGGTCATTCCGATGACACAGATCGAACGGGCGCAGCTGCTGCACACGATGGGCCTGTCAGCGATAAAACGCGGCGATGTGACCACGGGCAAAGGCCTGCTGCGCGATGCGATAGACACCCATCCGCAGTATTTCGAGCCCGCGGTACGCGCCCTTGAGGCTCTGGATAACAAGACCGCCTCCGGCTGATAAGATGGCACTGTCATCCTTTGCTGCATGGTGGTTCCTGCCATTTGTTGTGCCTGTCTGCCTCTACGTGGCGTGGACGGATCTTGCCCGCATGAAAATCACCAACAAGGCGGTGATGGTGCTCACAGGCATTTTTGTGGTGCTGGGTCCCTTTGTGATGGCAGATCTGCCCCAGTACGGCTGGCAGCTGGGGCAACTGGCGATCATGCTGGTGCTTGGCATTGTACTGAACGCCGCAGGCGCTATGGGTGCAGGCGACGCCAAATTTATCGCGGCATCCGCCCCCTACGTGGCCCTCGGTGACCTTCGGCTGGTCCTGGCGCTTTTCGCGGCAATGCTCCTCGCGGCCTGGTGTACACATCGCATCGCACGCGCAACACCGCTGCGACGCCTGGCACCTGACTGGGACAGCTGGGAGACAGGAAAGCGCTTTCCAATGGGGCTCGCTCTTGGCCCCACGCTTGCCCTCTACTTGTGCCTCGCCGCACTCAATGGTGCCTGAATTAAGCCATTTTTTCCCTTTAGGTGACAGTGTAACGCCCGGTTCCCGCCGGGGAATGGCCTGACGCGAGGGATGACACAGATGAATATGCAGACCGCGAATGTAATGTCGCCACCGCCCCCCCGGACGCTGGACGAAATGCGCCTGCCGACCGTGATGATGCGTGACATTGTGCTCAAAACGATGTTCCGCAAAAACATCGACATGGTCAGTGATCTCAGCAAAGCGATCTGCCTGCCGATCCCTGTGACCCAGGAACTGGTGGACATGGCCCGCACCCAGCGGCTTCTCGAGGCAACGGGAACGCTCAACGCCAACAACGGCAATGAGATGGGCTATCAGCTGACAGAACAGGGCAAGGCGCGTGCGCTCGATGCGCTGGCACAGTCAGAATATTTCGGGGCAATGCCGGTACCGCTGGATGTGTACCGTGAACAGGTCAAGCGGCAGTCGGTGCGCAACCTGCAGGTCACCCGTGACCAGCTGACCGGGGCCATGGGCCACCTCGTTCTGCCCGACAGTCTGCTGGGCCATCTGGGGCCTGCTGTCTCAGCGGGACGGTCGATCCTGATGTACGGCCCGCCAGGAAACGGTAAGTCTTCGATTTCAAATGGTATCCGCGATGCACTGGGGGACAAGGTATATGTCCCGCGCGCGATCGAATACGCGGGTCAGGTGATCACTGTCTATGACCCGATCGTGCATTCGGCCGCCGAAGAGCTGGCTGACAACCCCAACTCCCTGCGCCGTGCAACACCTTATGACATGCGCTATGTAAAGTGCGAGCGACCGACTGTAATCACCGGTGGTGAACTGTCTCTCGACATGCTCGACCTGGTCTATAACCCGACAGCCCGGACCTATCAGGCCCCGCTTCAGCTGAAATCTACCGGCGGTATCTTTATCGTCGATGACCTTGGGCGCCAGAAAGAGCCTCCGCAAAGCATCGTTAACCGCTGGATCGTCCCGCTCGAAGAGAGCAAAGACATCCTGGCGCTGCAGTCCGGTGAGAAATTTGAAGTTCCTTTTGATACGCTGGTAATTTTCTCGACCAACTTCCACCCGAACGAGATCTTTGACCAGGCCGCCCTGCGCCGGATCTTTTTCAAGATCAAGATCGACGGGCCAAGCCAGGAAAACTTCCTGAAGATTTTCGCAATGGTCGCCAAAAAACGGAAAATGCCGCTTGATGAGGCGACGCTGGTTCACCTTCTCAAAGTACGCTACCCGGAAATCGACAACGTCTATGCCAACTACCAGCCGATCTTCCTGATCGATCAGATGATTTCCATCTGCGAATTCGAAGGGATCCCCTACCAGATGTCCCCCGATCTGGTGGATCGGGCATGGGCCAACATGTTCGTCAAGGACGAACACATCGTGAAATGATCGGGGTCGCCGGATGCGGCCGGATGGGCGGTCCGATGCTGACCGCCCTGCGGGCGTCGGGTTTTGACGCGCGCGGCTTTGACATCCGACCACTTGCACTGCCCGGAACCACAACCAGCGCGGCGGAGTTTTCCAGAGGTCTGAAGACACTGATCACCGTCGTCAGGGATATTCCGCAGACCCACAACGTTCTTTTTGGAGAGCAGGCCTTTGCTGCCGTTCCGGGCCTTGAACGCATCCTGATCTGCTCCACTCTCAGCCCGGTTTATGTGGCCGGCTTGCGCGACCTGATCCCATCGCATGTCACTTTGGTTGATGCGCCCATGTCCGGCGCTCAGATCGCAGCTGAGGAAGCGCGCCTGACATTCATGCTGGGTGGGGATACAGCTGAAATCGACGCGGTCCGTCCGATGCTGAATGCGATGGGATCAGCCATTCACGTTATGGGTGCCTTTGGTGCCGGTATGCAGGCGAAGGTACTCAACAACCTGCTCGCGGCCTCCAGCACCGCCATGACGCGTCTGGTGCTCGACTGGGCAGAGAAAAGCGGCCTTGACCCTGAACGCCTTCTGGCCCTCATACATACGTCTTCCGGTCAGAACTGGTTCGCTTCGGGTGGCACAGACATAGAATTCTTCAACGACGGCATGGATGCGGAAAACACCATCGGGATTCTTGTGAAAGACATCGAAAGTGCGCTTGATGCCGCGCCAGCCGGCGCCAACACCGCCCTGCCCCGATGTGTCCGCGACACCATCCGGACACTCAGACCACGCGGCTGAACCCTTCAGGCCGATACACTCCGGGCGCTTTCGGGGCTGGTCCCCAACCCGGCATGCGCTATCGTCCGCCTCATGCACCTGCTCCCCGATACATTCAGAAACTGGTTCAGCAAACGTGGCTGGACAGTTCACCCCCACCAGATGGCAATGCTCGAACGTGCAGACGACCCTGCGCTGCTGCTGATTGCGCCGACCGGTGGCGGCAAGACCCTCGCGGGTTTTCTGCCCACGCTCACCGATCTGTCCGCAACCCCGCACGAGGGGCTGCACACGCTTTACATTTCTCCGCTCAAGGCACTCGCAGCTGATATCAAACGCAACCTGACCACGCCGGTGACCGAGCTGGGGTTACCGATCCGCATTGAGGACCGCACCGGAGACACGCCCGCGAGCCGGAAAAAACGCCAGCGCGCAGACCCGCCGCACATTCTGCTGACGACCCCCGAAAGTCTGGCACTGCTCACAAGTTACGAGGACGCGCCAAGGATGTTTGCCGGGCTTAAGCGCGTCGTGGTGGATGAAATTCACGCTCTGGCAGAGTCCAAGCGCGGCGACCAGTTGATGCTCGCACTGGGGCGCCTGCAGCGCCTGTGCCCGGATCTGCGCCGCGTCGGGCTGTCGGCCACGGTCGATGATCCGCAGGCCATCGCCAGGATGCTCGCCCGTCATCCGGACCCCTGCGAGATCCTGCTGGCAGATCCCGGCCCCGCGCCGGACATCGCCATGCTGACCACGGATGAAGCCCCGCCCTGGGCAGGCGGAAACGCGGCCTATTCGATCCCGGCGGTCCTGGAAGAAGTTCGCAGGCACAAGACGACACTGATTTTTCACAATACCCGCGCACAGGCTGAAATTTTCTTCCACAATCTGTGGCTTGCCAACGATGATGGGTTGCCGATCGGCATCCATCACGGCTCGCTTGACCGCCAGCAACGCGAAAAAGTCGAGGCGGCAATGGTCCGCGGTGATCTGCGCGCCATTGTCTGCACCGGCAGTCTGGATCTTGGCATTGACTGGGGCGACGTGGATCTGGTGATCCAGATTGGCGCTCCCAAAAACGTCAAACGCCTGGTCCAGCGGATCGGCCGTGCCAATCACCGCTATAACGCCCCTTCAAAAGCGCTGCTGGTCCCTGCCAACCGTTTTGAGGTTGTCGAATGTGTTGCAGCTCTTGATGCGGTGCGCGAAGGCGCCCTGGACGGCGAGCCACGTGGTCCGGGGCCGCGTGACGTGCTCTGCCAGCACATCCTTATTACCGCCTGTGCGGGGCCGTTCAGCGCATCCGACCTTTTTGATGAGGTCACCTCGGTCGGGGCATATGCAGATCTGACACGGGACGCGTTCGACAGGTGTCTCGATTTCTGTGCCACCGGCGGCTATGCACTGCGGGTCTATGACCAGTGGCAGAGGCTGTTGCAGAACGCCGACGGGACATGGCAGCTACGCGACCCGCGCGCCGCCCGGCAGATCCGCATGAACATCGGCACCATCCAGGACACAGACACGCTCAAGGTGCGTTTGCGGCGCAGCCGGGGCGGAAAACCACTGGGAGAGATCGAGGAAGGGTTTGCCGCCTCCCTGACACCGGGCGACACCTTCCTGATCGGCGGGCAGATCGTGCGGTACGAAGGCCTGCGCGAAATGACGGTCGAGGTCAGCCGCAATGCTGCAAAAAAGCCAAAGGTCGCCACATTTGCCGGCACAAAGTTCGCAACCTCCACACAACTGAGCGCGCGCGTGATTGACATGTTCCAGCAGCAGGACTGGCCGGACCTGCCCGCGCACACAGCGGACTGGCTGGCTTTGCAGCGGCAGGTCAGCGCCCTTCCCGCCCCCGGACGTCTGCTGATAGAAAGCTTTGCCCATGACGGGCGCGAACAAACGGTTGTCTATGGGTTTGCCGGGCGCAACGGCCAGCAAACCCTGGGTCTGCTGCTGACAAAACGTATGGAGGACGCGGGCCTGAACCCGCTGGGCTTTGTCGCCACGGATTATGCCACACTGATCTGGGGCCTGGACCGTGTAACCGACCCGGCCCCGCTGTTTGAGCTGAACACGCTGCAGGACGGGCTTGAGACCTGGCTTGCGGGTAATGCGGTGATGAAACGCACATTCAGAGCAAGTGCTACAATTGCGGGTCTGATCCAGCGCAATACGCCATCGGCGCGTAAAAACGGGCGACAGGCGACGTTCAGCTCCGACATTCTGTATGACACGCTCCAGAAATATGATCCGGAACACCTGCTGCTCGACATCACGCGCCAGGAAGCATTGCGGGGCCTTGTCGATTTTGGCCGGATCGAGGAAATGGCCGAACGGGTTGCAGGTCGCATCGACCACAGGGAACTGGACCGGGTCAGCCCGCTGGCTGCACCCTTGTTCCTCGAGATGGGTCGGGTGCCGGTCAGGGGCGCCGCAGAGGAACGCCTTCTCGCCGAGGAAGCAGAACGTCTGATGGAGAGTTCAGGGCTCGCACAGATCACGCCGCCACCCGCGGATAAACCCAAATGGCGGATGGGCTACTGACAGCTTGCGCAACAGCTTTAACTGCGGCATGAACAAAGCATGAACTATCACGACATCTCCTTTTCCGGTGCTGCGCTGAAGGCGCTTGGATCAGGGGCGCTCTGGTGGCCGGATCAGGCGCTGCTGTGCGTATCAGACCTGCATCTTGGTAAGTCAGAACGCGTCGCGCGCCGCGGCGGCCAGTCGCTCCCCCCCTATGAGACGCGGGATACGCTCACCCGTCTCGGCGAAGACCTCGCCTTTGCCAATGCGCGTCAGGTGGTCTGCCTTGGCGACAGCTTCGACGATCTGGCCGCCGCTGATGCAATGCCTGACGACGAACGCCTGTGGATCACCAGACTGCAGGCCGGTCGCCGGTGGATCTGGATCGAAGGGAACCATGACCCGGGTCCGGTTGAGTTCGGTGGCACGCACCTGCAGGATCTGACCCTTGGGCCACTGACTTTCAGGCACATCGCGCAGACCGGCACACACGGCGAAATCTCCGGACATTACCACCCTAAAGCATCTGTGCAGACGCGGGGACGCCGGGTAACACGTCCGGCTTTTCTGTTCGACGACAGACGTATGATCATGCCTGCCTATGGTACGTACACAGGTGGCCTGCACGCGCGTGACGCTGCTCTTGCCGATCTTATGCAGCCCGGCACTTTCGCCGTTCTCACCGGCCCGCAGCCTCTGCGCGTGCCCATGCCCATGCCAGGACGGGAGCCAACCGCATGACAGACCCGGAAAACGATCGCATTTCAGCCAGCTTTGGCGCGCAGTCCATGATGGCCACGCTGGGCGCCACGCTTGAGGAAGTTGGACACGGACGGGTCGTTATCCGGGCGCCTATTCTGCCAGGCAGTCAGCAACAACAGGGCTTTGGCCACGCCGGGCTGACATTCTCGATCGGCGACAGCGCGGCGGGCTATGCCGCCCTCACGACGATGCCGCCGGAACAGGAAGTGGTCACCGCTGAGATAAAGATCAACCTGCTGGCTCCCGCCCGCGGTGATTATCTGCGTGCGACCGGCCGGGTGATTAAACCTGGCCGGCGGCTTGTGGTCGTCAGCTCCGAGGTGCATGCGGTCACGGGTGATGACGCGGTACTGATCGCCGTCCTGCAGGGCACGATGGTACCTGTTCTGGCCTGAAACCGCCGTAGTTCAGGCCGTCAGACCTTCCGGCTCGGCCAGACCGTTGGCGCGGCAACATGCGGTCACCGTATTCGCCAGCAGACAGGCAATCGTCATCGGTCCGACACCGCCCGGAACAGGCGTGATTGCACCGGCGACCTCTGCACAGCTTTCATAGTGCACATCGCCGACGAGGCGGGTTTTGCCCTCGCCCCGTTCCGGCGCGTCAAGACGGTTGATGCCCACGTCGATGACGGTAGCACCCGGTTTGATCCAGTCGCCTGGTACCATTTCCGGACGGCCCACGGCGGCTACCACGATATCTGCACGCTGCACAACGTCAGCCAGGTCTTTGGTGCGACTGTGTGCAATGGTTACAGTGCAGCTGTCACCCAGCAACAGTTGCGCCATCGGTTTGCCAACAATGTTACTGCGCCCGATGACCACCGCGTCCATTCCGGAAAGAGAGCCGTGGTGCGCGCGCAGCATCATCAGACAGCCCAGCGGCGTGCAGGGCACCATGCTCTTCTGTCCGGTGCCCAGCAGCCCCACGTTGGAAATATGGAACCCGTCCACGTCTTTTTCGGGGTTGATGGAGTTGATCACCAGATCCTCGTTGAGATGCCCCGGCAATGGCAGCTGGACAAGAATACCGTGGATTTCCGGGTCGTTGTTCAGCTGGTCGACAACCGCCAGAAGGTCGGCTTCGGACGTGTCGGCATCCAGTCTGTGTTCGACAGATTTCATGCCGGCTTCGACGGTCATTTTACCTTTTGAACGCACATAGACCTGGCTTGCCGGATCCTCTCCGACAAGTACGACAGCCAGACCCGGCGTGATACCGTGATCCGCTTTCAGGCGGGTCACATGCTCCGCAACCTTTCCGCGCACCTGTGCTGCAAAGGCTTTTCCGTCTATGGTCGTAGCTGTCATCTGTGTCTTCCTGTTATCTTGAAAAGGTGACCCTGTGGGTCCAGGTTTCACCATCTGTGATCAGCAGTTCGTCAAACTGCATCAGCTGCAGCAGGTCGTAGAACGTAGCGACATACTGAAGTTCTTCCTGACGGAAAAAACCGCCTCTGCGCACCGATACCGTCAGCTGCGCCATCAGGGCCCGCGCACGATAAAGCGTTGAAAAAACGTCATCATCCAACGCCGTCAGGATCAGCGTCGCGGCGTCTTCACCTTTGGCAAAGAACACAAATCGCGGGCTTTCCGGCGCCTCAAGCTGTGCCGTGGTCAGCACATTCACAAAGTCAACGCGCACGGCCTTACCGGCACCCTGGCTGGCACGGATCACCCGGTCAAAAGTCTCCTCAGAGGTAACTTCCGGATAGTAGTATCCAACATAACGGTCTTCGGCGGAAACCGCGCCTGCAAAGACAATGGCAAAGAGAGCAGCGATCAGTCTGGTCATGATGATGTCCTTTTTCAAATCATGTGATCAGCTTGCGGCTGCTTTGCTCAGAGGGCAAGCCTGCTGTCCTCTGAACACTGTCTCGTGAGGCGCTGCGATCAGAACAATCCCTCGACCTCGCCGTCTGCATTCAGGCGGATGCTTTCCGCGGACGGGACGCGCGGCAGGCCAGGCATGGTCATGATCTCACCGCAGATCGCCACCACAAAGCCCGCACCGGCACTCAGACGCACTTCGCGTACAGGGATATCAAAACCTGTGGGCGCACCGCGCTCGTTCGGGTCGGTCGTAAAGCTGTACTGCGTCTTGGCCATACAGACCGGCAGACTGCCATAGCCCTGATCCTCCCAGTCCTTCAGCTGGTTGAGGATTTTCTGATCCATCTGCGCACTGTCCGCGCGGTAGATTTTCGTCGCAATGGTGTTGATCTTGTCCGCAAGGCTCATGTCGTCCGGGTAGATCGGCGCAAAATCCGCTTCGCCCTTTTCAATGGTTTCAACGACCTTGGTGGCCAGATCCGCAGACCCCTCAGAGCCCAGCTCCCAGTGGCGTGACAGAACCGCTTCGGCGCCCTGGCCGGCAACGTAATCTTTGACCGCCTGAACCTCGGCATCTGTGTCGGTCACAAAGTGGTTGATGGCGACAACAACAGGCACACCAAAGGATTTCACGTTTTCGATATGGCGACCGAGGTTCGCGCAGCCATTCCTGACCGCGTCGACGTTTTCGGCACCCAGATCGGCCTTGGCGACACCGCCGTTCATCTTCATTGCACGCACGGTGGCCACAACGACGACACAGGACGGTGCAAGGCCCGCTTTGCGGCATTTGATGTTGAGGAATTTTTCGGCGCCGAGGTCAGCACCAAAACCCGCTTCTGTCACCACATAGTCCGCCAGTTTCAGAGCCGTTGTCGTCGCGATGACGGAGTTACAACCATGTGCGATGTTTGCGAACGGACCGCCATGTACAAAGGCAGGGTTATTTTCCAGTGTCTGCACCAGGTTCGGCTGCATTGCATCTTTCAGGAGCACGGTCATGGCACCGTCCGCTTTGATGTCGCGCGCGAACACCGGCGAGCGGTCACGGCGATAGGCCACGATCATATCGCCCAGACGTTTCTGCAGATCGCTGAGGTCTTTGGACAGGCACAGGATCGCCATGACCTCGGATGCCACCGTGATATCAAAGCCCGCTTCCCGCGGGAAACCGTTGGCCACACCGCCCAGCGATGCTGTGATCTGGCGCAGCGCCCGGTCGTTCATGTCAACCACGCGGCGCCAGACAACGCGGCGTGTGTCAATCTCCAGCGCGTTGCCCCAGTAGATGTGGTTGTCGATCATCGCGCTCAGCAGCGAGTGCGCAGAGGTGATCGCATGAAAGTCGCCTGTGAAATGCAGGTTCATCTCTTCCATTGGCACGACCTGGGCATAGCCTCCCCCTGCTGCGCCGCCTTTCATACCAAAGTTGGGACCGAGCGATGCTTCCCGTATACAGACAGCTGCCTTTTTACCGATCCGATTCAGGCCATCGCCCAGACCGACGGTCGTTGTGGTCTTGCCCTCACCAGCCGGTGTCGGGTTAATGGCCGTCACAAGGATCAGCTTACCATCTGTATTGCCCTGAACCGAGTTGATGAACTTCTGGCTCACCTTGGCCTTGTCATGGCCATAGGGCAGCAGATCATCGCTGCCGATACCCAGCTTCGCCCCGATCTCCTGGATGGGCTGCTTGGACGCGGCGCGCGCTATTTCGATATCGGATTTGTAGGCCATGGAAGAATCCCCCTGAGGTCGCCCGCGTCGGGCAGTGTTGCTGCTCTCTGCATACACAGGCATGCCTGACCCGACAGGGGGTATTTCCGACATTTCCGCTGTCGGTTGCGTCGGCAAAGGCGATGATCGTTTCTTTTCGGAAACGAATGCTACCGACGGGCGGCGTCCAGGTGCGCCCAGACAGGCTGGTCCGGGATGTGCAGTGTCATGCGGTCCCCTACGCTCACACGGCCCTCCCGCTCGACCCAGGCGGTCACGCCACGGCGGTTACGGGCGGCCGGTTTGAACTTTGGGCCAAACTCCGGGTGGTCTTTGGCGATGTCGCGCCCGAGATAGGTACAGGGGCGGTTTTCCATATCGATCACCAGGCAGGCACCGTCAGGCAGCTGCAGGCGCGAGGATGGTGGAACAAGGGTGAAGTCCGGGATGCCTTCGATGACCATCGACGCGCCGAGCAGCTCCGGTGCGATGACCTTCTGACCTGCTTCTGCCGCGATCTGGTCCAGTTCTTCGCGGGACAGGATTGTCAGCTGGCGCACATTGCGGATGGTCGTGCCTCTCGGGTGTTGAGCGAGCGTACGCGAACACGAAGGGCGGGTTGGCCCCCCGTGCATCTCTCCCTCGATCCCGTCAAAGCTGAGGGCGGCTGAGTCCAGCGTTTCGGAACGCAGGTCGGTTTCCTGATCCGTCACCCGACCCAGCCATGTCACTGTTGCGGAAAAGTCGGTTGGTTTCAGCGCGGGCATGGTGGTCTCCGTGGAACAAACAAGTTTCCGCCAGCCTGCAATGCGTATGCGCAAAAGAAAAGGCCCCGCAACCGCGGGGCCCCATGACAATATGTTAGCTGCCGTTCAGCACCATTGATCAGGTCGACGGTTCCGGCTCCAGACCGTCATCAGACGGCGGGGTCTTACGGCTCTTTGATTTTGCCTTGGGAATACCCGTCAGGCTTGGCGCGGAACCGCTGTCCGGCTTGTCGTCTTCATCCGCCGGCGGCACTGGTGGCTGGCCATCCATGACGCGCTGGATCTCATCACCCGTCAGTGTCTCATATTCCAGAAGGCCCTGGGCCAGACGCTCGAACTTCTCTTCGTTCTCCTGAATGAGTTTCAGCGCCCACTCATAACCGTCCTGGATGAACTTCTGGACCTCTTCCTCGATCAGTTCTTTGGTATTCGCCGAAACCGAGAAGCCGGCAGTGTTGCCCTGATACCCCTGCGCGGCCTCTGAATAGTCGATGTTACCGACCTTGTCAGACATCCCCCACTGAAGAACCATCGCCCGGGCAAGGCCCGACGCCTGCATGATGTCGCCCGCAGGGCCGTTTGAAACAGCCTCCGGCCCATACTTAAAGATCTCGGCCGCCTTGCCCGCCATGGTCATCGCAAGACGCTGGTGGCACTCGTCCTTGAACATGTTCAGACGGTCCATCTCCGGCAGGCTCATCACCATACCAAGTGCTCCGCCACGGGGAATGATGGTCGCCTTGTAGACAGGGTCACATTTGGGCAGAAGCATACCCACCAGTGCATGGCCGGCCTCATGGTATGCTGTCATTTCCTTCTGCGCATCGGTCATCACCATGGATCGGCGCTCTGCCCCCATCATGATCTTGTCCTTTGCGCTTTCAAAATCGATCATCGACACAAAGCGCCTGCCTACGCGCGCAGCACCCAGTGCCGCTTCGTTCACCAGGTTGGCAAGGTCTGCACCGGAAAAGCCAGGCGTACCCCGCGCAATGATGCGCAGATCCACATCCGGACCCAGAGGCGTCTTGCGGGCATGCACACCCAGAATCTTCTCGCGGCCTTTGATGTCCGGGTTGCCCACGGTCACCTGACGGTCAAAACGTCCCGGGCGCAGAAGCGCGGGATCAAGAACGTCCTTACGGTTGGTCGCGGCAATGATGATAACACCCTCATTGGCCTCAAAACCGTCCATCTCGACCAGGAGCTGGTTGAGCGTCTGTTCGCGTTCATCGTTACCGCCGCCGTAACCGGCACCACGATGGCGACCGACGGCATCAATCTCGTCGATAAAGACAATACAGGGTGCGTTCTTTTTCGCCTGCTCGAACATATCGCGGACGCGGCTCGCACCGACACCAACGAACATCTCAACAAAATCTGAGCCGGAAATGGTGAAGAACGGTACACCTGCTTCACCGGCAATGGCACGGGCAAGCAGCGTTTTACCGGTACCCGGAGGGCCCTCAAGCAGCGCGCCTTTTGGAATTTTACCACCCAGGCGGCTGAACTTCTGCGGGTTGCGGAGAAACTCGACGATTTCTTCCAGCTCTTCCTTGGCCTCGTCGATGCCGGCGACATCGTCAAAGGTCACGCGGCCATGCTTTTCGGTCAGCATTTTTGCCTTGGACTTGCCAAAGCCCATCGCACCACCTTTGCCACCACCCTGCATCCGGTTCATGAAATAGACCCAGACGCCGATCAGCAGCAGGAAAGGCAGCAAAGACATCAGGAAGGTCTGGAAACCCGACTGCTGTTGCTGTTCTGCGCGGACCGCAACTTCGTTTTCGATCAGCAGCTGTGTAATTTCTGCATCCGCAGGTTTGATCGCGACATAGTCCGTGCCATCAGACTGGCGGAAACGGACCTGTTCACCGTCCAGCGTAACATTGCTGACCTGGCCCGATTCGACCGCATTGACGAACTCGGAATAGCTGATTTCGCGGCTTTGCAGCGTGCTGCCAGGGCCGCTGAAGAGGTTAAACAGCGCAAGGATCAGTAAGAACAGAACGATCCAGAATGCGAAGTTGCGTGCGTTTCCCAAGGAAAATCTCCTAATGCTGCGCTGATTGCGCATCTCGTATCATAGTCGGTTGAGGTAAAGATAGACACTCATCCGCTATCTTCAATGCGATAAAAGTGCCGAAAGCAGGGCAGCTTTTGTGCATTCGGGCCCTGTTTCCCAGTTGCTTACGGTCTGTGCAACAGGCGCTGCCACCAGCGTTTCACCGGTTCTGACTGCCGGTGTAGCCAGCAGCGCGGCGCGCGGCATGCCGGTATCGCGCCAGTTTTCGCAGGTTTTAAGGCCCTCCGGTCCAAGAGCACCCACGCAGGCGCCGCTTGGGGGGGCCGGACCTGTCAGTGTCCATCGATGGTCCCAGACCATGCCTGGTGCGCCCCTGAGGTCCCGAACGACAGCGTACTCGCGAAACATCCACAGGACATCACGTCGCACCAGCCCCTGGGTTCCGGCGGCGGTACCAGCGCCCGCATCCTGCAAAGACGAGAGAAATGCCGCCACAGCGCTGTGCCGCGGCGCATAGCCCCCGCCGTTCATCCACCGCATGACCCCGGTGATCAGCCGCCTCTTGGTCTCGGCGGGCAGTTCCGAAAAAGCCTCCCACGGCAGGCGCACGGCCCCGCCATCAACCGCAATCAGAGAATCCGCGACGCTCAGCATGTGTTGTTGCAGGACCTCGCGGGCATCAGCCATATGCCCCGCGATCATCGCAAGTCGTTTTGCGTCGATACCGAGCGGTGCAAAATCCTGCAAAGCAGTACGGGCACGGATTCGTTCATAATCCGGGTTTTCGTTTCCGGGATCGTCTTTCCAGGCGATGCCCTGGCCTGTCAGGTAATTGCGCAGTTCCTGACGACCGGCGTCCAGAAGCGGGCGCAGCCAGGAAATGCCGTGGGCGTCCCGCCGCGGGGCCATCGCCGAGAGACCGTCCACCCCGGCACCCCGCGCCAGGCGCATCAGAACCGTCTCTGCCTGATCATCCTGCGTATGCCCCAGCGCCACTGCCGTGATACCCCGCTGGCCTGCCCATCCGGCAATCAGCCCGTACCGCGCCTGGCGGGCGGCATCCTGTGTGTTGCCCTTTCCGTCCCACCCGCGCCACTGCAGCGTCTGATGCGCAATGCCCAGTCCGCTGCACAACTGCGAGACAAAAGCGGCCTCTTCCGCCGCCTCTGGACGCAGCCCATGATCGACGGTTACACAAGACAGACCGGCATCACGTACCGGTGCGTGACCGGCCAGCAGATGCAACAGGGCAACTGAATCGCTGCCCCCCGACACAGCAACACCAAGCGGGCCGCCCGGTCCGGCCCGCAAGCCATTCGTCAGTTTTGAGATAAGCGCCGCGTGCACGCGGTTATCCGCAGCCAAGTCTCTGCATTTCGGCCTGCGCTTCGCCCGCTGCCGGATCTTCCGGGAAACGGATCGGGACCTCGCCGAGTGTCACACAGGCCTCGGAGGTCTGTTCCAGCTGCCCCAGGGACCGGCCAAGGCGGAACAGGGCCTGAGCGGCAAGTGGCCCGGTGGGTGCTGCGCCAAAACTTGACAGATAAGCGCGTGCCGCTTCCCGGGTGTTGCCCAGCGCATCGAGCGCTTCGCCGCGGCCCAGATCGGCGCCTGCGGCCAGTGGCCCGCCAGGATAGTTCTGGCTGAAAGCTGCGAACTGGTCTGCGGCTGCCTGATAGTTGCCATCCGCAAGAGCCTGCTGGGCACTTTTGAAATCATCTTCTTCGCCAACCGCGAGTTGCGTCCCGGTGCCCGGGTCCGTAACCGGTGCCGCCGACCCGCCACCCGTTACAGCCTGTCCGCCCCCGGTGTCGCCACCAAGAGTGCTCGTTTCGCCAAGCGATGCGATGTCGCCGCCCTCAAGCTCTACAAGGCGGAACTCCAGATCGCCAATGCGGTTCGTGCCGTCCTCAACAATACGGTTGATCCGGAATTCCAGCTCTTCTGTCTTTGATGTCAGGCGCTGCATTTCGCGCTCGATCACAGCAACGCGTTCCAGAACCGTTTCGCCACCGGTCTGCACAGTCGGTGCGCCGGTCGTGGACAACTCGCGCCGTAACTTCTGCATCTCAACAAACAGCACCGTCAGCTCCTGGCGGATATCAGCCAGCGTTTCGGCATTATCCTGCGCCGCACCCCACGTGGGGAGCAGGCACACACAAAGAGCAATCGCCGCGAACCTGCGCATGGCTTTATCCCGACAGACCACCGGCCAGCACGGTCACCGCGCGGCGGTTTTTGGCATAGCAGGCTTCATTGCTGCAGATTTCGATAGGGCGCTCCTTGCCATAGCTGACCGTCCGCAGACGGTTGCCCGCAACACCGCGGGAAATAAGGTATTCCCGTACCGCATTTGCGCGTCGTGCGCCCAGAGCGACGTTGTATTCCCGCGTGCCCTGCTCATCAGCGTGACCTTCGATCACAGCTGTGAAATCGGTGTTGGAGAGCAGCCATGTCGCCTGGCCGTTGAGCACCGCCTGGCCTTCTGCTGTAACATCAGACTGATCCACAGCAAAAAGAACCCGGTCGCCGACCGTCTGGTTGAAATAGGCTGTGGAGGTCGGATCATTCGCACTGCCCGGCACAATCGCGCCGCTGCCGATGCCCCCGCCGCCTGCGCCGCCGCCGGCATCATTGCCGAAACGGCCCGGGTTGGTACAGGCCGCAAGCGCAAGGCCTGCGACGAGAAGAACGATTTTTCCTGTAAGTTTCATGCTCTCTGCCTCGGGTTTCCAAAAGGGTCTTATTATTTTGTTAATTCTTACCACAGGTCGTGCGGATTGGGAACGGCCTGCTGGCCTACTCCTGCAATGGTGACCATGACGGATCAGAGCCGCCTTCAGGCGTATTCACAGGGCGCAGGTTTCGACCGGTGATGTCGACAGAATACAGCGACGAACGGCCGCTGGCCCCCTGCGTTTCACGGGTAAACATGATGACACGGCCATTGGGCGCCCATGTCGGGCCCTCATCAAGGAACGACGCCGTCAGAAGGCGCTCTTCAGAGCCGTCCGTGCGCATAACACCAATGTGAAAACGGCCACTGTTCTGTTTGGTGAAGGCCACCAGATCACCGCGTGGCGACCACACAGGCGTGCCATACCGTCCCGGACCAAAGGATATCCGCCGCGCCTCGCCGCCGGTGGCCGGCATGATATAGAGCTGTTGCGACCCGGACCGGTCGCTTTCAAAGACAATCTGGCTACCATCCGGCGAGAAGCTCGGCGCTGTCTCAATGGAGGGCGAGGACGTCAGACGCACTGCCTGCCCCCCTGCAAGGCTCATCGCGTAGATGTCCGTGTTGCCACCCTGACTGAGCGAAAACACGATCCGGTCGCCGTCGGGCGCAAACCGTGGTGCAAAGCTCATCGTGCCTTCCTGGCTTTCCAGTGAGCGGCGCTGGACAGACGCGATATCCAGAACATAAATCCGCGGAAACCCGGTTTCATAACTGGTATAGAGCACACGCCGCCCGTCGGGCGAAAAGCGCGGCGCAAGTACGATGTCATCATTCCCGGTCAGGTACTGAACATTCGCGCCATCGTAATCCATGACCGCCAGACGTTTCTGCCGGGCGTCCTTGGGACCGGTTTCAGCGACATAGACCACACGGCTGTCAAAGTATCCGCCCTCGCCGGTAATGCGGCTGTAGACCGCATCTGCCACCTTGTGTGCGATACGCCGCCAGCCATCAGGTGTGCCTGAAAACTGCAGGCCCGATCCAAGCTCGGCGCCGGAGAAAACATCATAAAGCCTGAATTTCACATTCAGCTGGTTGCCCTGGACCGACGCAGCCCCGGTAATCAGCGCCTGCGCATTGATTGCTTTCCAGTCGGCATACTGCACCGGCGCCGCAAAACTGCTGACCGTGCTGATGAATGCATCGGGGGATATCTGTCGAAAAAGACCTGTGCCGCTCAGGTCGGCGGCGATGACCTGGCTGATCTGTGCAGAGAGCGCACCCGCCTCTGCATTTTCAGCCTCAAAAACCGGCAGCGCAAAGGGCAGCGGTTCGATCACACCTTCGGTGATCTCAATCCGAAGCGGCCCGTTGCCCTGCGCCATAACGACCGTAACAGGGCCAGTGATGGCGATGAGCAGACCAAAAAGGAGATTTACCAGTACTCTCATTTGACACGCATCCTTTCGGGATTGAACGTCATCTCAATTTCCTGCCACTGTCCATACTTTTCAGCGGGCAGATCAAATCCGCGTGCGCCGCAACGGATAATCGCGCGGCGGGCGGCCTCAAATGCCTGTCGTGCTGCCGTGTCGTTTCCGCCGGAACTGGAGGCCATGCGGATCGAACTGTTCACGGGCCTGCCATCCTGTGTCATCGACACGGTCACGACGACTGTGGTGCCCAAGGCATCGGTCGACAGCGAACCCACATTCCAGCAGTTTGAAACCGCGACGCGCAGCGCCTCTTTTTCGCCCGACGACAGCGGCGGACCGCTGGGTGTCGCCGGCGCGCTCGACGCTTCGGCAATGGCATCCGCCAGCGCGTCACGTGGTGCATCCTGCGCAGCAGGTGCTTCGGGTGCGGGCGCAGCGGCAGGCTGCGGTGCCGGCGGGGCCTGAGGGCGCGCAGGCGGGCGCAGCGAGGTCGTCATCGTCGTGGCAGGTTTTTCCGCTTCGGTCACGATTTCTGTCGCGGCGGCCTCCGGTGCCGTAGCATCAGCCGGTTCCTGCTGCTCCGAACCGGTATCGTCCTGCGCCACTGCATCCTGCTCTACGGGGTCAGGCAGTGCTTCGGGATCGGGCTGTGCCACGGCTTCGGGCGCCACACGGTCTGCCGCCTGCGGCACTGCGACATCCGCAATATCGGGAGCATCCACAGCGATATCGGCCGGTGGCTGCGGCAGCACAGGTGCCTCATCACTGACGTCCGCCCGGGGTGGCGGCGGGGTGATCTGTGACACGTCGGGAGGTGTTTCGGTCTGAGGTGTTTCAGCAGCTTCAGGCTGGCGCAGCTCCGTTTCCGTATCCGGTGCAACCTCTACTTCCGGCGCATCCGGCGTAATCTCCGGACTGGAAGGCTGGGCCACGTCCGTTACCGACTGCGGTGGCACGTTTGCGGCAAGAAGTGCGGCGTATTCCGCACCGGAAATGACCGCCACCTCGGTCATCTCAAAGGGCAGAGGCTCTGCGGCGAAGACATCGCCAAAAGCGAGCCAGCCCAGCAACACAAGGTGCCCCGCGCCGGAGATATAATGCCCGGTATGCACCGCCGCGGCCTACTGATCCGCCCCTGCGGGCGCATCACGGCCATCCAGTGTCGGCCCGCCGATATCTGTGACCAGACCGATGTTGGAAAAGCCACCGGCATTCAGAGCGCCCATGACTTCCATGACCCGGCTGTAAGGCACAGCACCATCTGCGCGCAGAAAGACCCGGTCCGAGGTCCGCTCGGCAAAAATTGCGCGGAGCTTTGGCACCAGCTCTCCCGGCGCGGTTTCGGTCGTCTGGATCTGAATGGCGCCATCTGCCGTCACGGTGACCGTAAGCGGTTCTTCCTGATCGGTCGGCAGCGCACCTGCCGCGGTCTTCGGCAGTTCCACCGGCACCCCCACCGTCAGCAGCGGGGCGGCCACCATAAAGATGATCAGCAGCACCAGCATGACGTCCACAAAGGGTGTGACATTGATTTCTGCCATCGGCTGGGCACGGGTCGTGCGCCGCCGCCGTTTGCCACCACCTCCGTCGGATTTCTGGATGACCCCTGCCCCCATGGCTCAGCCGTCCAGCTGACGAGAGAGGATCGTGGCGAACTCATCCGCAAAGGATTCGTAGCCATGCAGGATACGGTCTGCATCCGCGCTCAGTTTGTTATAGAAAATCACTGCCGGGATCGCAGCCAGCAGGCCAAGCCCCGTCGCCAGCAAAGCCTCGGCAATGCCCGGAGCCACAACGGCCAGATTTGTATTCTGCTGCTCTGCAATTTCGATAAAGGCGTTCATGATGCCGATCACGGTTCCAAACAGGCCGATGAAAGGCGTCGAGGAACCGACCGTCGCAAGCACCGTCAGACCATTGCGCAGATAGTCCGCCTCTTTGTTGATCGCCACATCCATGGACCGGTCGATCCGCGCCGTCGCGCCGGCAATCAGCCCGCCGTCCTCGCGGTGCGAGCGCTGCCATTCGGTCATCCCCGCGGCGAAAATCTTTTCCGAACTGCCCGATGGTGCCGGGCCGATCTGCTCAAAGAGGCCATCCAGCGGCTCACCGGACCAGAACGCCCTGTCAAAAGCCGCCGCCTCGGCCCGCGCCTTGCGGTACACCATCAGCTTCATAACGATAATCGACCAGGACCAGAAAGAGGCCACGATCAGCATGATCATCACGATTTTTACGATTAAAGTGGCGCGGGCGAACAACCCGAAAAATGAGAAATCAATCTCATGCGCCAGTGCCAGCGTTTCTGCTTCCATGTGCCTGCTCTTTGCCCGTTCCGGTGCGTTGCCGGGTTTTCCCGACCTTGATTGGCGATGAGTGTAGCCCAGCGCAAGCCGGATTGCCATCACTATGGCGTCATGTGGACGGGTGAAGAGGCAACTGGCGGAGTTTTGCTGGCAATCTGGCCGGCCTGCCGCCCGGACCGATACAAACGATTGTTACTTCAGCTGCAAATATCATGTCCGCGCCCCGCAGGACCTTCTGCGACATGACCATCCGCGCGGGCGTCAGCTGGGTCATCGTTGTGACGACTTCAAGCTGATCGTCAAAATGCGCTGAAGCGATATAATCCGCCTCGACCCGGCGCACTGCAAATACGATGCCATCCGCCTTCATCTCCAGCTGATCTATTCCGATCTCACGCACCCAGTCACTGCGCGCCCGTTCAATAAAACGCAGGTAGTTTGCGTAATAGACGATGCCCGCCATATCGGTGTCTTCATAATACACACGTATCGGAAACCGGTGCATATCAGCACGCCTGCCGTGGGGCCTGCAGGCGCGCGCTCAGGCGCAGCGCGTGCGACGGGTCATTTGCCACGGCTGGCATCACCGGATCGTATGCCGCGCGCAGCAATGCTGCAATCGCGGGCCGCAGGATCGTACGGTCGCCGGAAACAGCCAGCGGTGACGTTTTTCTGAACGCCGTATCCGACCACAGAAGAACAGACTGCACGATCTGGCTCAGCGCCAGGGTCTCTGCCGGCACCGCCCCCAGGTTTTCATCCATGCGCAGAAACACGAAACAGGCTTTGATCGCGCCGGCGGCGTCAAAATGGAAAACCCGGTACTGATTGGCATCGGCCTCTTTCAGCCGCGCGACCAGAGGCCCCAGATCATGGATCAGCCGATCGAGGCCAGGCACTTCCGGCAGCTCATCCCACTCCCGGAAAAAGAAGATCATCATATTGCTGCCCAGCTCGGGATCTGTCTCGGCCATCTGGTGCCCGCAGAGTGCCATCACCGCCTCGAGCGCGCCTTTGACGACGCTCAGCGTCTCATCGGTAACACCGAACACCACCGGCGCCACCGGCCGCCCCCAGCGGGCGAAAGCATAGCTGCCATCACTGCGCGTAAAAAGCGCTTCGGTTTCTTCTGTCCTCATCATCCGTTTCTTCTGGTCCAAAAATTCCCCGCCAAAGGCAGCGCGCCGCCCGCTCAGCCACCAAACAGATCGGACTGCGGCTTTGGTGGCGCAAGCCCCAGATGGCTCCAGCCTTTCTGCGCCAGCATCCGCCCGCGTGGCGTCCGCTGGATCAGCCCCTGTTGCAGCAGAAAGGGCTCAATAACTTCTTCCAGCGCGTCCCGGCTCTCGCTCAGCGCTGCACTCAGCGTCTCGATCCCCACAGGCCCGCCAGCATAGTTTTCGGCGATCAGCTGCAGATACCGCCGGTCGGCACCATCGAGGCCGATATTATCCACCCCCAGCCGCGTCAGCGCCATATCTGCCAGCGCCCGGGTCACCCGACCGTCGCCTTCCACCACAGCGAAATCCACCACCCGGCGCAGCAGACGCCCGGCGATCCGTGGCGTACCCCGCGCGCGGCGGGCTATCTCGCGCGCACCCGCCTCATCCGCTGGGGCGCCCAGTTTGCGGGCATTGCGTTCGACGATCACAAAAAGCTCGTCCTCGGTATAGAACTGCAGGCGGGTCGGGATGCCGAAACGATCCCGCAAAGGGGTCGTCAGCAGACCCATCCGCGTTGTGGCCCCCACGAGCGTAAAGGGCTGCAGTTCAATGCGGACTGTGCGCGCGGCCGGCCCCTCGCCGATCACCAGATCAAGCTCAAAATCCTCAAGCGCCGGGTAGAGCACTTCCTCGACAGCCGGGTTCAGCCGGTGAATTTCATCGATGAAAAGTACATCGCGGGCTTCGAGATTGGTCAGGATCGCCGCCAGGTCGCCGGCTCGGGCCAGCACCGGCCCGGACGTCATGCGGAAGTTTACGCCAAGCTCGCGTGCCATGATCTGCGCAAGCGTCGTTTTTCCCAGCCCCGGCGGCCCGTGAAAGAGCGTATGATCCATCGCTTCTTCGCGCTGCCGGGCGGACTGGATGAACACCTTCAGATTGGCCCGTGCCTCTGCCTGCCCGACAAATTCATCCAGCATCTGCGGACGCAGGGCGCGGTCATGGTCCTCGGGCAGCGGCTCTGGCCGTACGGTGGGGTCAATATCTGTCATCGGGTGTCCCGGGGCGTGTCACAGCACTCTACCCTTTGGGTGCCAGAAGTTTCAACGCAGCACGGATCAGATCGGGCGTTCCCGCATCAGGATCAGCGCCTGCGGCCTGAGCCACTGCGCCGGCGGCATCACCCGGCGCGTATCCCAGATTTCCAAGAGCAGAGAGGGCTTCGGCCTGCGCCGATGCATTGTGTTCCTGTACCTGTGCCGCGACAACCGGTTCTGCAGGCTCGATCACTACTTCCGGTTCTGTGCCGGATGTTGCGGCAACCGTGCCTCCCATGGCCATCACCGCCGGCGCCTTGTCCTTGAGATCAAGCACGACGCGCTGCGCAATTTTTGGCCCAACACCTTTTGCCGCTTTGACCGCATTCCAGTCGCCCAGTGCGATGGCGCGGCTGACCCCGTCCGGCCCCAGCGTGCCCAGAATGGCCAGAGACGCCTTTGCGCCGACACCCTGGACGGAGGTCAGGAGCCGGTGCCATTCCTTTTCCACCAGCGTCGTGAACCCGAACAGCTGCAACAGGTCCTCGCGCACCACCAGATCCGTGAAAAGTGCCGTGTGCCCGCCCGCGCCCGGCAGGGCGGCCAGGGTCCGTTCGGAGCAGTACACAAGATATCCCACACCGCGCACGTCGATCAGGACGTGATCGGCGGCGCGATAATCGATGCGGCCGGCAATTCTGCCGATCATGCGCGGGCCCGCGCAATGGCGGTCTCCACGCCGGGCGCACGGGCATGGTGCGCGTGACAGATGGCAATCGCGAGGGCGTCAGCTGCATCCGGGCCGGCGATCCGGGCACCGGGCAGTTGCATCTGCACCATATGCAGCACCTGCGCCTTGTCAGCATGCCCCACGCCGACGACCGTCTTTTTCACACTGTTGGGGGCATATTCGCCAACGGCCAGGCCGGCCTGCGCAGGGACAAGCATGGCTATGCCCCGCGCCTGACCCAGTTTGAGCGTACCTGCGCCATCCTTGTTTACAAACGTCTGCTCGACGGCTGCTGCCTGCGGCGCCCATTGCGCGACAACAAGTGTCAGCTGTTCGTACAGAGAAAGAAGGCGCATCGCCAGATCAGCGCCAGTTGACTGGCAGACACCGTTGGCGACATGGGTGAGTCGGCTGCCCGACACATCAATGATCCCCCACCCGAGGTTCCGGAGCCCCGGATCGATACCGATCACCCGTGTCATAAGCGCTGCCCAGCCTGTTTAATTCGTTTTTTATGCATTAGCACGAAACGCGAACATCCGCAAAGCGCTTCATTATCAGGCAGCCTTTTCCGACAAAAAGAAGGTCGGTCGCTGAAGATATGCTGATTTCGGACCAGAAACGCCGGAAAACCGTCTGTTTGCGACGTTTTTCCCGGGCCTGATTTTCCATTTGTTTACGTGTAGTTAACCAACAACTGACCCATGCAGAAATTGCATAGCGACCATGCGTTTTCACATCTTGCCGAAAAAACGGGCAGGTCCTATCTGCCCCTCACAACACACCGGCATGACCGGTCAACATTCAGATTAAAGGACGGCTCACATGGCTACTTTTGACACATCCCGCACCCACTACGGCTCCGCCACGATCGCAAGCCGTTTCTTCAGCATGATCAACGCTGCCGTTGCAGCTGTTATCGCGTGGAACGATTCCCGCGTGACACGCAATGCGCTGTCCGGCCTCACCGACCGTGAACTCGAAGACATCGGCCTGAGCCGCGCCGACATCGACGGCGTAGCTCAGAATACCCTGATCCGCTGATCTTACTCTGGTCCGCAACCGGATCAGAACCACGAACAGAAAAGCCGCCCCTTCCGGCAGGAAGGAGCGGCTTTTTTACCAATCGGGCGCTGTTGCAGACACCCGCGCACACAACCGGGAACGACCAGGGCCGCATCCCGTACAAACCCCCACGTTCAGTTCTGTCAGGAGAAAAGCCGGATCATCGCCAGAGAAAGAAACTCGGAGACCGGGCCAATCTGCATAATCCACGCACCGATCTGTTCAAACTGCGTACCTGCCGCCATGGCCTCTATGCGCCCGGCATAGGCCAGCGGACCGGTCAGCGTGATCGCAAGCGACTTAAACAGGAAGAACCCGAACACAATGGCGGCAAAAACCCGAAGGCGGGTGTAGGTGCGCCTGCGCGCGGGCACAAGCGTGATGAGCCCGTCGTTGCCAACCTGTGCCGTGTAGCCACCGGCGAGCCGTGCGTGCTTGTCCGCAACGGCGTTAATGCGTTTTTCAAACTGAGCGTATGAATCCGACACTACACTCTCCTGACGATCAGGCCCCCACCGGATCGTTAACAAGATGCTAATGGAATGTGTCCGGATCAAGGCAAAACGGCCGAATGTGGCCAAAATCAGGCAATTATGGCGCGATTCTACCGAGGGTAAGCGTTGTCCAGTCAACAATCTCTTCGCGGTGCACCAGATTGATCCCGGCCTGTGAATAAACATCGATGACCTCGTCAGCCTGCTCATTCAGAATTCCGGACAGAATCGCGTATCCCCCTGTTTTCAGGTGCATCGCCATATCAGGTGCCAGAGCCAACAGCGGGCCCTTGAGGATGTTTGCGAACACCAGGTCAAAGGGCGCTGCCCCCTTCAGTTCCGGATGATCGAAACCCGCCGCCTCGACACAGCGGATTCTGTCGGCCAGCCCGTTGGCAGCAGCATTGCTGCGCGCCACTTCGACGGCGACCTCATCAATATCGCTGGCCAGCACTGTTTCGGGCCATATCCGCGCCGCGGCCATGGCCAGTACGGCAGTACCGCACCCGATATCGGCAACGTTGTGGCCGGTAAAACCGCCCTCTGACAGGCGGTCCAGCGCGCGCAGACAGCCCAGCGTCGTTCCATGATGTCCTGTGCCAAAAGCCATTGCCGCCTCAATCAGCAGAGGCTCCACCCCGTCCGGCACCTTTTCGGCATCATGGCTGCCGTAAACAAAGAAGCGCCCTGCCTCCACCGGCGCCAGTTCGCGGCGCACATGGGCGACCCAGTCCGTTTCCGGCAGTTCAGATACGACGAAGGCGTTCGCACCCAGCGCCGTCGCCAGCAGCATCAGCGCTGTTTCATCCGGGCTTTGCGTGAAATAACCACCGACCTCCCAGAGGCCCGAACCATCCTCAAGCTCGAAAACACCGACACCCGTTGGTTCGGGGATCAGGTTCTCCATGGCCTCACCCAGCTTTTCGGCCGCGGCCTTTCCGGGCAGTGTGGTGAGCGCTGTGTATGTGGGCATTATCGTCTCCGGTATCTGTCCGGGTTCGCGTAGGGCCGTATCGGGGCGGCGTCAAGCACGACCGTCGGCACGTCTCTCAGGCCACAGACAAACCGCCAGCCCCAGACCGCTGCAAAGGTCCCGACAAGCACACCGGCCAGCGCCTGCCCGTAAATGACACCGGGCGCTCCGACGAGGCCTGCCAGCAGCAGTGCAACCGGCAGAGTGACGACACCTTCCTTGATCCAGTTCAGGGCAGTCGAACGCAATGGCCTGCCCAGCGCATTGAACGCCGCATTGGATACAAACAACGCGCCCAGAAAGAGGAACGCACCAACGCCCGCATGCGTGAAGGCCCGCAGTACAACAGCGCCCTGCCCTGCCAGATCAAACCAGTCGATCACCAGAGGCGTCGCGGCAAACAGCAGTGCCCAGGCGGTCAGGGTATAAAGCGCGCAGAAGATCAGCGCATCGCGATAGGTGCTGCGCAGGCGGTCATACTGACCCGCGCCGAAGTTCTGCCCGAATATGCCTCCGATGGACGCTGCAAGCGCAAAAATGCCGCCAAAAGCGACAACAGTCAGACGACCGACCACTGCCCAGGCCGCAACCGCATCATCGCCGAAGGGCGCAATCACCATTGTCAGCAGGTAGTTGCCCACAGGGGTCGCCATCTGGGTGGCGACTGCCGGCAGCGCAACAGCCACATAAACCGGCAGCACCCGGCGCACCGAAGACGCATCCGGCAGTGCGATCAGGTCGAACTGTCGCGCAGCGAACCAGAGCCCAAGCACCAGCAAGGCAAACCGAAACGCCACGAGGCCGATCGCCGCCCCGTCAAGGCCCCAGCCAAGCCAGAAGATCAGCACCGGATCCGTGCTCATCAGCAAGGCGCCCGAGATCAGCGTGATATACATGGCCCGCGCGCCATGTCCGTCGGCACGCAGCACACCGGAGCAGATCAGCCCGATGGCCATCGGCAGGAGCGAGGGGATCGTGATTGCGAGATACCGTGCCGCAAGCCTGGCGGTCTCGCCCGTTGCCCCGGCCATGGCAACCAGGTCATGCCGGAACACGACAATCAGCATGGCAACAATGGCCTGAAACGTCACGGCCATGACCATCGCTGCCCCCGCCTGAACACGCGCCTCCTGCCGTTGTCCCGCACCAATGCTGCGCGACACCATTGCCGTCGCGGCAATCATCAGCCCGACACCGGAGGAAACCGAAAAGAACTGAATGGCAAAAGCAAACCCGATGGCCGCGACAAGCGTCGGATCGCCGAGCCGGGCAATCCAGAAGAGGTTCGCCGCGTCCACGAGGAATACGAAGGTGATGCCGAAGGCCCCTGTCGCCGTCATCCGCACCACATGACCCATGGTCGATCCGGTCAGAAACCGCCCCTCACTCATTCCGCGGGTGCGGCGACGTAGCGGGCAAAAATGGTCTCATTCCCTTTCTCGGGGTGGCGCGGAATCATCATTGCCAGCACAAAGGAAACGCCGGCCATACCTGCGGCAAGGAAGAAGACGGCAGCAGGAGAGGCCAGCCACAACAGTCCCAGCAGCACCGGCAGGAAAACCGCAGCAATGTGATTGATGGTAAAGGCGACCGCCGCCGTTGGAGCGATGTCGCCCGGATCTGCGATTTTCTGAAAGTACGTTTTCAGCGCCAGTGCGAGACCAAAGAAAATATGGTCGATGACGTAAAGTGTCGCCGCTACGACAACACCCCAGCCAAGGTAATAAACGCCGCCATAGCACAAAAACACAGTGACAAGCCCGATATACTCAAACCCCAGCGTGCGCCGCTCACCAAAGTATCCGACCGCGCGGCCCAGCAGCGGGGCAACGGCGATATTGACCACAAGATTGATCAGATAAAGCGTGGTGATTTCATGCACTTCGTAACCGAATTTCTCGACCATCATGAAGCCCGCGAAAACGACAAAGATTTGCCGGCGCGCCCCCGACATGAACTGCAGCGCATAGTAGAGCCAGTACCGCCGCCGCAGGACCATTCTTTTGATCTGCGGATTTGGGGCTTCGAACTGCGGATACGCCGCCATCGCGAAAACCGCGATCAGAACCGTAACGCCACCACCGATCATGTAGACTGTATTGTATGTCAGCCCCAGCGAGTCCCAGAGCGCCATGATTGCCAGATACGCCACCAGTGTCGCCGCAGATCCGGCGGCCAGCAGCCAGCCGAGAACACGCGGCGCTTCTTTTTTGCTGAGCCATTGCAGCTGCAGCGACTGGTTGACCGTCTCATAATAATGAAAACCGACGGAACTGAGCATTGTGATGGTCAGAATTCCCGCCATCGACGGAAACCACGCGGTTACAGCCGTTGCGGCCCCCAGCAGCACCAGCGAGATCAGCCCGAGTACCTGCTCGCGCATGAAAATGATGATCGCAATGACACCCACCGCGAAAAACCCCGGTATCTCCCGCACGGTATGCAGCAACCCAATATCGCCACCGTCAAAGTCCGCCGCTTCGATGACAAAATTGTTGAGCAGCGCAGACCACGTGTTGAAGGCTATGGGCATCGCCAGAGACATCAGGAACAGCAAAGCAACCGGCCGGCGCCAGAGCGGCAGGTCTTTTGCATCTTCAAGGCGGACGAAACGGGCCATGTCTCTCTCTATGCTCTTTGCACCGGCCTTGGCGAGCCACAAATCTGTGTCTGAGCGCACATGAGCTCTGCCAGTCCTGCCCGGGCGCCGGAATTACCGCGTTGCGCGGACCGGTTTCTTTTTCCGCAACCGGGAAAGGCCAGCCCTTCAGTAGAAGCTCTGCGGGTCAATATCCACGGCAACCCGCAGATCTCCCCGCAGCCGCAGCTGCGCAATCCAGCTGCTCAGCGCCTGCTGCAGTGGCGCTGATTTTTCCGCCTTGACCAGCAGCCGGACTCTGTGGCGACCCCGGACGCGGGCGATGGGCGCAGGTGCCGGACCGAAAACCTGCGCTCCGATTGCGCGCAGCGACCTGTCCTGCCGCGCGAGAAGGTTACCGGCATCAAATACCTGCGCCACGTCCGTGCCGCTGAGGATGATGCCTGCCATACGTCCATAGGGTGGGACACCCGCTGCTTCACGCTCGCGCGCTTCGGCAGACCAGAAGCGCTCCTCCTCGCCGCCAAGGATCGCGCGGATCACAGGATGCTCCGGCTGGTAGGTCTGCAAAAGTGCGGTTCCCGGTGCCTCTGCCCTGCCTGCCCGGCCCGCCACCTGACGCATCAGCTGAAAGGTGCGTTCAGCCGCACGCAGATCAGAGCCCTGAAGTCCGAGGTCCGCGTCAATTACCCCCACCAGTGTCAGCGAAGGAAAATTATGGCCCTTGGCCACCAGCTGGGTGCCGATGATGATGTCCGCAGCACCCTCGGCAATTGCACTGATTTCGTCTTTCAGCGCGCGCGCGGTTCCGTACATATCTGAGCTCAGCGTGGCAATCCGCGCCTCGGGGAACAGCGCCGTTGCCTCCTCTCCCAGACGTTCAACGCCCGGCCCCACCGGCGCCAGCCGCCCCTCAACCTCGCACGACGGACACGCATCAGGCATCGGTTTTGTCTCGCCGCACTGATGGCAGACCAGACGTTTCAGAAACCGGTGTTCGACCATGCGGGCATCACAATGGTCGCATCCGATCTGGTGCCCGCAGGCACGGCAAAGCGTAATCGGTGCATAGCCGCGGCGGTTGATAAACAGCATCGCCTGCTCGCCCCGCTCCAGTCGCCGCTCAACCGCCTGACGGAGTGTATCCGATACCCAGCGGTTCGACGGCAGCGTTTCGGCGCGCATATCAATCGCCCGCATCTCCGGCATCACTGCTGGACCGAACCGCGATGGCAGGTCCAGCCGGGTGTATTTGCCTGCTTCGGCGTTGGCCCAGGTCTCAAGCGAGGGCGTGGCTGAGGCCAGCACAACATGCGCGTCACAGATCGACGCCCGCAGCACCGCCATGTCACGGGCATTGTACAGAACCCCCTCTTCCTGCTTGTAAGAGGTATCATGTTCTTCATCGACGACGACCAGGCCAAGGTTCTGATAGGGCAAAAACAGCGCCGAACGTGCACCGATCACCAGCTGCGCCTGCCCTTCGCTTACCATGCGCCAGATACGGCGGCGCTCTGTCATGGTGGCACCCGAGTGCCACTCGGCCGGCCGTGCCCCGAAACGTTCCTCAACACGGGTCAGAAATTCTGCCGTCAGAGCGATTTCCGGCAACAACACCAGCGCCTGACGTCCGGCCCGCAGGGCGGCGGCAACGGCTTCCAGATAGACCTCTGTTTTGCCCGACCCTGTCACACCGCGCAACAATGTGGTTCCGTATTTTTCCGATCTGACGGCTTCGGCGAGCTGCGTGGCACCCGCCTGCTGATCATCTGTCAGATCTTTGCCCGGCAACTCGGGGTTCAGACGGGCAAACGGCAGATCGCGGGGGCTGTCCTCTTCCAGAACGGCGCCCTGGCGGACCAGGCCTTTGACAACCGATGTGCCGACCCCGGCCATCTCCGCCAGCTCCCGCAGTGTAAAGGACAGATCACCATATTCCGCCAGCGCCCCCAGAACCTTGCGGCGTGCAGCGGTCATCTTGTCGGGTTCCGCCGCGCCACGCCGGTAAACCCGGCGCATCGATGGCGGATCACCAAGGCCGGGTGCGCGCGTCGCCAGCCGCAGCATCGCCGGCATCGGCGTCAGCGTGTATTCTGCGGCACGCTCGAGAAAAACGCGCATCTCATCCCGCATTGGCGCCGCATCCAGCACACGGCTGACCGATCTGATTTTTGAAAGGTCGTAATCCCCCTGGCCCGGCCCCCAGACAACACCCAGAACCTTGCGTGGCCCGAGCGGCACTTCGACATAGGCCCCCGGACGACATCCGCCCTCGGGCGCACGATAGTCGAGCGCCCGCCCCAGCGGCTGGGTTGTCAGAACGGCCACAAGTGCGCCCTGGTCATAGAATTCAGGCAGGCTCACCGTGCAGGCTCCGGCTGAAATGGCATTTTCGGGTTTAAGCATGGCAGATCATGCGGTAAAGCCAAGCACAAGACGAAACATGTTAGCGTTCACATCTGAGACCAAAGGGAGCACCCGATGAAATTCTTTGTCGACACCGCCGACACGCAGGCCATCAGCGAACTCAACGATCTGGGCATGGTAGACGGCGTCACAACCAACCCTTCGCTTATCCTCAAATCCGGTCGCGACATTCTGGAGGTCACGAAAGAGATCTGCGACATCGTCACCGGCCCCGTCAGCGCCGAGGTCGTGGCACTGGAAGCCGATGCAATGATCGCCGAGGGCCGCAAACTGGCAGAAATTGCCGAAAACATCACTGTGAAGCTGCCTCTGACATGGGACGGTCTCAAAGCCTGCAAGGTCCTGTCCGGCGAAGGCAAAATGGTCAACGTCACCCTGTGTTTCTCGGCCAATCAGGCGCTGCTGGCCGCCAAAGCCGGCGCGTCTTTCATCAGCCCCTTTATCGGACGGCTCGATGACATCAATCTCGATGGGATGGACCTGATCCAGGACATCCGTACGATCTATGACAACTATGGATTTGAGACAGAAATCCTTGCGGCGTCGATCCGCTCGGTCAACCATGTGCAGGAAGCAGCCCTGATTGGCGCAGACGTGATGACCGCTCCGCCCGAGGTGATCCGCAAGCTGGCCACGCACCCGCTGACGGACAAAGGCCTCGAGCAGTTCATGGCGGACTGGGCAAAAACCGGCCAGAATATTCTCTGAACTGCTGCGCCGTTCACGCGGCGCAGACTTGCCACAGAAAATCTGCCATGGCGAAATTCTCTGAATTCGTGGCAGATTTTTTTTATGCCGCGTGCTATAAGCCGACAAAACAAAAAACCGGGCAGCAGATGACAACCAAACCAAAGATCGAGGACGCACTGCGTGCGGCCATTATCTCGCAACCAGACGTCATTCTGGACGACAAGGACGTGATGAGCGCACTGGTTACGGCCAATGAAAAGGCCATGGGTGCCAACATCATCGACATGCGCGGCATCGCCATGGAACGCCTGGAAGCCCGGCTCGACCGGCTTGAGGACACACACCGTTCGGTGATTGCCGCTGCCTATGAGAACCTTGCAGGGACCAACCAGATACACCGCGCCATTCTTCGGATGCTGGATCCGACGGGTTTTGAGGACTTCCTCAGGGACCTCGGTGGCGAGGTTGCCGAAATCCTGCGCGTTGATCTGGTGCGCCTGGTACTGGAAACGGATCACGCCGATGAGGTTCCGGACCTCGATCAACTGGGCGATATACTGAGCCTTTCCGAACCGGGCTTCATCGCCGGTTATCTGTCACAGGGACGCACCGGCAGCACCCGTCAGGTGACCCTGCGCCAGATACAGGGCGATCCCGGTGGGCTCTATGGCGACAAAGATGGATATATCCGCTCAGAGGCCTGCCTCAAGCTTGATTTCGGACCGGGCCGGTTGCCTGGTATGCTGGTGCTGGGTGCCGAGGATCCGCATATGTTCGGTCCGCAGCAGGGCACCGATCTGCTGTTGTTCTTTGCGGGTGTCTTTGAACGGATCATGCGACGCTGGCTGTCATGACCCTGATCAGCCCGGCAGCACGCGACGCGCTGGAAACCTGGCTGACCCACCAGCAGGCCCTGAAAGGGGCGGCCGAAAATACACTGACCGCCTATCGCGGAGATGTAGTCGAATTTCTCAGCTTTATCACGGCGCATAAAGCCGAGCCCCAGGGACTGCGCGCGCTGGCCTCGGTGTCATTGACCGACATGCGGTCCTGGATGGCGCATTCCCGGTCCTCGGGCGTCAGCCCGCGGTCTCTGGCACGCAAATTGTCCGCGGTGAAGGTGTTTTACCGCTGGCTTGCCGAGCGAGAGGGGTTTGAGCCCACAGCGGTTCTGTCTGTCCGGGCGCCCAAATTCCGCAACAAACTTCCGCGACCGCTGGCCGAGGATGCAGCGCGGAGCCTGATCGACGCCATTGAGCTTCAGTCAGGTACTCCCTGGGTAGCGGCACGGGACGTGGCCGTGGTGACCCTGCTCTGGGGATGCGGCCTCCGGATCTCCGAGGCCCTGTCGCTGAAAGGCGCGGACGCCCCCCTGCCCGACAGCCTGCGGATCACCGGCAAAGGCGGCAAAGAACGGCTGGTCCCCGTACTGCCTGCGGCCCGCGCAGCCGTTGATGCTTATGTCAGGGTCTGTCCCTGGACGCAGGATCCGGACACGGCGCTCTTTCGCGGTGTCCGGGGCGGCGCATTGTCTGCGGGAGCAATCCAGAAAGTTATGGCACGCGCGCGGATGCAGCTGGGCCTGCCATCCAGTGCCACGCCTCACGCGATGCGGCACAGCTTTGCGACACACCTTCTGAACGCTGGTGGTGACCTGCGCGCCATCCAGGAACTGCTCGGGCACGCGTCACTGTCCACCACTCAGGCCTACACCGCCGTTGACACCGCCAGACTGATGGAAGTTTACGACCGTACTCACCCGCGGTCCTGAAAGCCTCACAGCTTCGTGTCAAAAGGTGATGCCCGTTTTCAGGACAGTCCGTGCAAAAGTTCCACGCAGCATACAATTGCATACAACCGCGACCACAGGGACAAAATCATGAAATACACAGCAACCATTCTGGCAGCCACATGTTTCGCCGCACTGGCAGGCAGCGCCTCTGCAGCCGATTGCGCCTACAACGCCGAGGATCCCTTTGATCTGGAGCAATCAGAAGTCGAAGCGCTCTATGACTGCGTCAAGGACAAGATGGCCGAAGGTTATGCAAAAGAGGGCGATGAAGTCGGCTCGGTATACCGGACCTGGGCTGTCACCGCGACGGCACCCGCCGTTCAGGGGGCGCACAGCAAACGCGCTCTGCTGACATTCGCCAATGATATTGCCGCAGAACAGTACCTGAAATTCGAGGAAGAAGGTGTCGTGATGCCGGTTGGTTCAGTACTCGCCAAAGAGAGTGTCACGTTCTCCAAAAAGAAAAAGACCGCGCGCCCGGGTCCGCTCTTTATCATGACCAAGGTTGCCGCCGGCGAAGCACCTGAAACGAACGACTGGGTTTATGGCGGGCTTCAGCCAAACGGCAAGCCGATGAAATTCAAGCAGGCCTTCTGCCATGACTGCCATACCGCCTGGGAAGATCAGGACTATCTGGCCTATCCGGTCGAGGACGTCCGCATCAGCAACTGAGCCCTCCGGAGCAGATCACCGAAGGCCCGCGGCACAGCGCTGCGGGCCTTTTTGTTTTGCATCCCCTGCGCGCTTGCGGCAAGAAGCGTGCATGACTGTGAGGTTCCGCGCCCTGTGCGTACATCTGCTGACGGCAACGGGTGCTGTTTTCGCAATGCTGGCCATGCTGGCCGCCGTCGACGAGAAATGGGACCTGATGTTCCTCTGGCTCGTCGTAGCCTTTTTCGTGGACGGGATCGACGGACCTCTGGCCCGTAAATACCATGTAAAGGTAAATGCGCCGGAATTTGACGGCGTGCTGCTGGACCTGATCATTGACTATCTGACCTACGTTTTCATCCCGGCCTTCGCCCTTTTCAAATCGGGACTGATGGACGGCTGGACGGGCTGGTTTGCGATCATCATCATAACCTTTGCCAGCGCAATGTATTTCGCCGACACGCGCATGAAAACAAAGGATAATTCGTTTTCAGGCTTTCCGGGATGCTGGAATATGCTGGTGCTGGTTATCTTTGCGCTTGAACCGAATTTCTGGGTCAGCCTGGCGCTGGTCAGCGCGCTGGCCGTGGCAATGTTCCTGCCGCTGAAATTTGTGCACCCGGTCCGGACCGAGCGCTGGCGGCTGATCACGCTGCCCATGGCCATTGCCTGGACCTTTTTTGCCGGCTGGGCCGCCTGGGTCGATTTTCACCCTGAAAGCTGGGCACACTGGGGTCTGGTCATCTCCAGCGTCTATCTGACGTTTGCCGGCATCGCACAGCAGATCATTCCGGCCCGCGACATCTGAGCCGCGTCAGATCAGAAATCCGCCTGCCCGCTCATGGCGCAGCAATGCGACCTTTGTCTCCACACCGCCCGCCCCTGAAAAACCCGTCAGGCCTTTTGCGCCCATCACCCGGTGACAGGGAATGATGATCGCAATCGGGTTCCCGCCACAGGCACCCCCGACCGCCTGCGCAGGCGCTGACAACCGTCTGGCGATATCGCCATAGGTCACGGTTTCGCCAAAGGGGATTGCGCGCATTTCAGTGCAGACGGCCTGCTGAAACTCTGATCCGCCCACGCGCAGTGGCAGGTCGAATTCTTCCAGATGACCCGCATCATAGGCGCGCAACTGACGGGCCGCTTCAGTCAGAACCTCTGAGGCCGTCTCCTCTTCTGCCCTGCCCCATGTCAGGCGGGTGATCTCGCCACCGACCTCGGTGAGCACCAGCGATCCGAATTGCGTATCCACAGTGATTTGGCCCATGCACTGATGCTGGCCGGGAAACGTTGTCCGTTCAACCCGAAACCTGTGCATTGAACCATCGGTCTGATTTGTCTGGATTTCGCAATCGCAAGCCGTCACTCTGACCCGGCATTTAAAAAAAGGAGATTTCACATGACGCCGGAAGAAAAGGCAGCCGCCTATACAGCCGCGTGGAATTCAAAGGACGCAGCCCGGGTTGCCGGTCATTTTGCCCCGGAGGCGAGCATTGTGATCAACCGCGGAGATCCTCACAAAGGCCGGACCGCACTGGAAGCCATGGCCGCGGGGTTTCACGCTGAATTCCCTGATCTGCATCTGACCTGCGACGGCATCCGCGCGGGTGGCGATCATATGATCTATCTCTGGACGCTCGAAGGGCACCACGCGGAAACCGGCAATCACTGCAAGGTTGGTGGCTGGGAGGAATGGGACCTTGGGCCAGACATGCAGGTTCTGGCCTCAAAGGGCTGGTTTGATGCAGACGACTATCAGCGGCAGGTCGACGGCGGCTGAGGGCACGCAGCAGAACGGGTCTGGTACTCAAGGTGTAGCGCCGTTCAGAATTGCGCGCTAAAGTGGTATCAAAGGATACAGGACGACCACCGTGACCCAGCTCAGAAAATCTGCACCCGCCAGCCGGAGACCGCGCCATTCGCCCACTGCAAGCCGGGCAGCACCAGGTGTTTCGCTCCGGAAAATGTCGGTACGGGCACAGTCCAGTGCTGCGGTTCAGCGCCTGGTGCAGCTGCGTGCACGGGCCGGTGCGGTCGCGCAACGCGAGGACGACGATGCGATTTCCGTCACCAGCTACACATCAGGCTGGCTGAGCAATGGCCCGTTCTTCGAGCACATCCGTTTCAGCGATGGCAGCTACTGGAGCACTAAGATTGCAGCTTCTAACGGCCGGCACGTTTACCTCGATATCCGCGCGGGCCTGCACAAGGGAGAGGGGTATTCCGTACGCGACGCGGACGGCTACAAGGCAGGAGAAGTCAGATCCTGGCTGATCGGCAGGCACGCGGATCTTGCGGACCACTGGCGCGCCTATCGGGCAGCCGCAACCAAATAGAACCGACGATGCGGGCAGGCACTCATTCCGGATGCCGCTTCAGCCTCCACATTTTGCCATTCTCGTCCTGCTCTGCAACGCCCTCAGCTTCCATCATAGCAAGCAGTGTACGGGAAATATGCCCGACATGTTCCACATGACCCATGTAAATACCGAGTGCCTTTCCGACATCCACATTTCTGAGACCGTCCTGACCTTTGTTTTCTGCGTCAGTCAGAACGAAGTGAACGGCGGCTTTCAGATCTGAAATAGCACGCTGCGCAGTGCCATAGACCTCGCTCCTGCTGTTCATGCCAGAGCCTCGTCACATCGCCCGCAGACGCCCGCGTGGCTGTGACTGCCGACGTCGGGCAGCACCTTCCAGCAACGCGCACATTTTTCACCTTCGGCGCGGGCAAATGCCACAGCCACGCCTGGCACTTCGGGCAAAGTGAAAGCATCCGACGGGGTTGCTTCACCGCTGACGGTGATCTGTGACGTAATACAGATATCACCGAATGGCAGAGCCGAAACCGTCGCACGCAGCGCATCATCGGCCACAAAAACTGTGGGAGCCGCCTCAAGCGAGGCGCCGATGACCTTGTTCGTTCGCTCAATCTCCAGCGCGGCGGTCACGACACGGCGTACGGACCGCACGCCGGACCATTTTGTGGCCAGATCCGGATTGAGCCAGGTGCCCGGCGTTTCGGGGAAATCCACCAGGTGCACCGAGCTGTCATCGCCCGGGAGCCGCTCCAGCCAGACTTCTTCCATCGTGAACACCATGATCGGCGCCAGCCATGTGGTCAGGCGGTGAAACAGCAGATCGAGCACAGTGCGCGCGGCGCGCCGCTGGACGGTATCGCCGTCGCAGTAAAGCGCGTCCTTGCGGATATCGAAGTAGAATGCCGACAGATCCACGGTGGCAAAGGTAAAGACCGCCTGCCAGACACCCTGAAAGTCAAACCGCGCATATCCGTCACGAACGGTCTTATCCAGCTCTGCCAGACGGTGCAGTACCCACTGCTCCAGTTCCGGCATATCCGCCGGCTCCACGCGATCCGCCTGAGAAAAGTCGGACAGCGACCCCAGCATATAACGCATCGTGTTGCGCAGACGGCGATAGCTGTCGGCTGTTCCCTTCAGGATTTCCGGCCCGATCCGCTGATCAAGCGTGTAATCCGTCTGGGCCACCCAGAGCCGCAGAATATCCGCACCATACTGTTTGATCACCTCTTCCGGCACGATCGTGTTGCCGATCGACTTCGACATCTTGAAGCCCTTTTCGTCGAGCGTCATTCCATGCGTGACCACGTTTCGGTAAGGCGCGCGGCCTGTGGTGCCCACAGACTGCAGAAGCGAAGAATGGAACCAGCCGCGGTGCTGGTCGGTACCTTCCATATAGACATCCGCGATACCGTCCTCGGTGCCGTCCGCACGGTCACGGAGGGTAAAGGCGTGGGTAGAGCCTGAATCAAACCAGACATCCAGAATATCCATCACCTGGGTGTAGTCGTCCGGGTTCACGATACCGCCAAGGAACCGGTCTTTGGCGCCTTCCTCGTACCAGGCATCCGCCCCTTCGGCTTCAAAAGCCTCAGTGATCCGCGCATTTACCTCAGGGTTGCGCAGCAGATAGTCATCGTCCGTGGGCAGCGCCCCGTTTTTCGTGAAGCAGGTCAGGGGTACACCCCAGGCGCGCTGACGCGACAGTACCCAGTCGGGGCGTACTTCCATCATCGAATGCAGGCGGTTACGGCCCGATTGCGGTGTCCACTTTACGTTGTCGATCTCGGTCAGGGCACGCTCCCGGATTGTGGTGCCATGCATGTCCTGTCCATCCCCTACCGGCTTGTCGATAGCAGCGAACCACTGAGGCGTATTGCGATAGATCACCGGCGCTTTGGACCGCCATGAATGCGGATAGCTGTGCCTGATCTTGCCGCGCGCCAGCAACCCGCCGACCTCGACCAGCTTGTCGATGACAGCGGCGTTGGCGTTGCCCTCTTTGCCGTTGGGCTTCAGGATCGCCTTTCCCCCGAAAAACGGCAGATCATCACGGAAACGGCCGTCGTCGTTGACGTTGTACGTGATCACCTGCTGCAGCATGCCCAGCTCGCGGTAGAGTTCATATTCCTCCATACCGTGGCTAGGCGCACAGTGAACAAAGCCTGTGCCTTCGGTATCGGTTACAAATTCTGCGGCCCGGAAATCACGGATATCATCCCATTCGCCCTCGCCACCTTCTGCGCCGGCAAGTGGGTGCTGCAGACTGATCTTCTCCAGATCTTCATTGGTGATATCGCAAAGACGCCTGTACATCGTCTCATCCAGGCGCGCGCGGCCCAGAACATCGGCAGCAAGGGCGTCCGCCAGGATATAGCGCTCACCAATGCGCGCCCAGCATTCTTCAGGGCGACCCGTGATCTCGTACAGCCCATAGGAGATGTTCTCGCCGTAAACCACAGCCTTGTTGGACGGCATGGTCCATGGCGTCGTTGTCCAGATCACCACCTGCGCGCTGTCCAGCGTGGCATCACCGGTACCCACGACACGGAACTTCACCCAGACGGTGAAACTCTCCTTGTCGTGGTATTCCACCTCGGCTTCGGCCAGCGCCGTCTGCTCCACCGGCGACCACATCACCGGTTTTGACCCCTGATAGAGGGTTCCGTTCATCAGGAACTTCATGAATTCCTCGGCGATCACGCGCTCGGCATGATAGTTCATCGTCAGATAAGGATCAGCCCAGTTGCCGGTAACGCCCAGACGTTTGAATTCCTCACGCTGGATGTCGACCCAGCCTGCTGCGAACTGGCGGCATTCGCCGCGGAACTCGTTGATCGGAACTTCGTCTTTGTTCTTGCCCTTCTTGCGGTACTGTTCCTCGATTTTCCACTCGATCGGCAGACCGTGGCAGTCCCAGCCAGGAATATAGCGCGCATCAAATCCCATCATCTGGTGCGAGCGCACGATCATATCCTTGATGGTTTTGTTCAGCGCGTGTCCGATGTGCAGATGGCCGTTGGCATAGGGCGGGCCATCGTGCAGCGTAAAGGGCGCACGGCCTTCCTTTTCGCGCAGGCGGTCATAGACCCCCATCTCTTCCCAGCGTTCCAGCCAGCCGGGTTCGCGCCGGGGCAGGCCAGCGCGCATCGGAAAATCGGTGCGGGGAAGGTTCAGAGTGGATTTATAGTCGGGAGACTGAGGCGTATCGGCGCACATTTCGGGCGTCCTTCGGATCGGTGGTGTTCACGGAAAAATAGCAGGTCGGCGCGAGCAACTCAGCACCCTGGCCCGGCGTCTCATGGATCAGAGCGCCGGGGAAATAATTCGTATGATGATCGTGCATGACGAAAACATGCGGCCTTATAGGCAGGCGTGTCAAAATCGACAAGACCAAAGACAGCGCTTCTTCTCACCGGACGTACGCCGGGGGAAAGGCCGGTCCGCACCGGGGGCGCAGCCGCGTCACCGGTTCACGTGGGCCCAGACTTCTGACATCACGACCGATCCCTCGCCCACTGCGGACGCCACCCGCTTTACCGACCCGGCCCGCACATCGCCCACGGCAAACACCCCGGGCAGCGACGTTTCGTACTGGGACCGCCCACCACATTCGGCCCCGGTGCAGACAAACCCGCTTGCATCCAGGTCGACCAGTCCCGACAGCCAGCCGGTATTGGGTGCAGCACCCACCATCACAAAAAGCGATGAGGTCCGAAGATCCCAGTTCTGCCCGGAATTTTTGTCACGGATCGTCACCGCCTCCAGCTGCTCTTCTCCGTGCAGTGCACAGACCTCGGTGCGCGTGTGAATGGTGATCCGCGGATGTGTTTCGAGCCTCTGCAGCAGATAATCCGACATCGAACTGGCCAGCCCGTCGCCACGCACCAGCACATGCACATGTCGTGTTGTGCGCGCCAGAAACATGGCCGCCTGCCCGGCAGAGTTCCCGCCGCCGATCACGGCAACCTCGCTGTCGCGGCACCAGCGCGCCTCGACCTCTGTCGCTGCATAGTAAACGCCCGCGTTCTCCAGCCGCTCCAGACCCTCGAGCGGCATCCGGCGATACTGAACACCGGTAGCAACGATCAGCGCTTTCGCAGATACTTCCTGGCCATCATCCAGTGTCACATGGAAATACTTCTCGGCACACTGGTGCAATGCCTCGACCCGCCGCGGCACCGAGAAACGCGTGCCGAATTTCATCGCCTGCACTTCTCCGCGTCCGACAAGATCGCCACCCGAAATACCAGTAGGGAAACCCATGTAATTCTCAATCCGGCTCGACGTGCCAGCCTGCCCGCCAATCGCCAGGTCCTCCAGCACCAGCGCGCGCAGGCCCTCTGCACCGGCATAGACGGCCGAGGCGACACCTGCGGGACCACCACCTACGATCAGCACGTCAAACGTTCCGGCTTCGCCCAGCCTGAGGTCCATACCCAGTGCTTCGGCCACGGCGCGTGGCGTGGGTGGGTCAATCTTGCGCTCTCTGCCAAAGAGAACACCCGGATGCGCGCGGTCGATCCCGCATTGCGCGGCAAGCTCCATGGCCTCGTCAGAATCTGCGGCAATCTCGCGATAGGGAATGCGGTTGCGCGCAGCGAAACCGGCGACCTGTCGTATGTCGCGGCTGATCTCCGGTCCAATCAGCGTCAGCACGCTGTCAGATTCGCGCAGCGCGCGCTGTCGTCGCGCGGCCAGAACCGTCACGATTATGTCGCTCATCTCCGGCACATCCGACATCAGCTGCAGCATCGCATCGCGCGGCACACACAGCAATTCGCTGTCCACAACCGCCCGCGCGCCTGCCAGAGACACACCGCCGGAGAGGAACTGCAGATCTCCGAAAAACTGTGACGGGCCCAGCGTCGCACTCCCCATCCGCGTCATCGTCCGCGGGTCGACCGCTTCGACCTCTCCCTGCAGTACAAAGTGAAATAGTTCGGTCGCATGGCCCGGCTCCTGGACCATCTCACCCGCGCTGAACTTTATCACTGTGCCGACACGCCGCATCATCGTGACATGCGCGGCCTCAAGCGGCGTGCGCACCATTGTCTTCAGATCGGCAGCAAAACTTTCCATGGGTCACTCCTCACCGCGAAGAGCAACCCGCTCAGGTTTTTCCAGACCCAAAGAGACCGCTCAGACTGTTTCTGATGATATCGCGCACTTTCGGCCGCTTTCCAGTGCCAAACGGCAGAGGACGGCAGACTTCCATTGCAGCAACCCCCACCCGGGCCGTCAGCGCACCATTCACAACGCCTTCGCCAAAGCGACGGGAAAGTCTGCCAAGCAGCGATCCGCCCAGCACCGATTCCAGCATATCGTCGCCCACCGCAACAGCACCCGTTGCAACAAGGTGCGCGGTCACAGCGCGCGCAAGCCGCCAGCTGCCCAGCACCCCTGCCCGGCCGCCGTAGATTTCGGCAATACGCCGGATCATCCGAAGATTTGCCGCCAGAGCTGCAACAACATCCGCCAGAGCCAGTGGGACAAGCGCCGTAACTGTCGCCACCTGACGGGCCGCCGCTTCGACCTCACGGGAGGCCACGGCATCCAGTGGCATCAAAATTTCCGTTTCAGCGACGCGCAGCAAAGCGTCAGCATCCAGCTGATCACCTGCAAGATCTGCAAAACGTTCCCGGCCCCACCGGGTCTCTTCGCGGCCTTTGTAAAGCGCAACCAGCTGTTGTGTGACCTTGCCTGCCGCTTTCAGGTCCTGACTGGCATGGGCCGTATCCGCTGCCCGCCTCAGACCGTCAATCCGGCCCAGCCGCCCGATCGCCGCCAGTTCCCGGAGCACCACCAGCAGCAGAACAGACAGAAAGGCACCGGCGAGCCCGGCAAGACCCCATCCCAGCACAGCATTACGTTCAATCAGTCCGTTGACCACATCCCATGCCGCAAGTGAGGCAAATGCCCCGACCAGAGCCGCCGCCAGTCCCAGAAACCAGCGCCCCAGCCGCGAGGGCGGTCGGGCTGCAATACGGGTGGCGACCTGCATAGCCTGTCCCTGTGGCAGCGCCCCGGCCACGTCGGGTACGGGCGGTGCATCCGCAACCGACGCCTCAGTCTGTTCGTCTTCGAGATCAATCAGAACCGGACCGCGCGCCATCAGCGCTGGTCCCGCGACCACTCAAACCGGATATCCGGCAGGCCGGCATCATTGGTGCTGCCGTCCGTCCGGTCGGTCTGGATAAAACCGCGCAGCCCGTAAAACCGCGTGGCACCGGTGTTGGCGGCATAACTCCACAGGCTCAGTTGCGCGCAGGTGGATTTGGCATCCTCCAGCAGCGCCGTGCCCACACCTTCGTCCTGCGCGTCGGGCAGCACATAAAGCGCATGCACATCCGCTTCCCAGCGGGCGATGAAACCCACCACGCGCCCGTCTTTTTTTGCGACGCGCACCCAGCCTGCCTCGATCATATCGCCGGCATAGCGGATCTCTTCCGCCGCAGTGTGCACGCGCGGCAGCCAGGGCATCTGGTCATTCGTCTTTGACAGAATGTCCCCGATGGCCCCCGCATCCAGGCTGCGTGCATCCGTTATGTGCAGTTCAGTCATAGCCTATCCCCTAAAAGGAATTGGGCCGCGTGATCAAGCCGGATATGTGGCGGCCCGCCGGCAGAGCGCAAAGTAAGCGGCTGGGGTGCGAAATTCATCACACGATAGTCCGCATCGAGCCACTTTTGCGCGCCCTCCCGCGCCGGTGTCAGCAGTTGGCCCGGATCTTCGGGCAGAGCGCCCGGATAAAAAGCCGCGAGCTTTCCCGTCTCCAGCAGCCGTCCCCGGACAACACCGATTTCCGCGCCATCATGCGTCATGGTGTCTTCTGTGGTCGCCCTCAGCGATGCGATTGCCATCGCCTCGGTAGACGCTCCGGCAAAGCGGGCCCGTTCAGAGGCTTCACGCACCAGCGCCCGCATTATCCCCGTCAGCCGCCCGTGCTGGCTGTGATGCAGGTGATCTGCCTTGGTTGCTGCAAACAGAATTTTTTCGACCCGCCGCCCCTGGAATAACCGGGTCAGAAAGGCATTTCTGCCCGGTCGGAACGCCCCCAGGATGTCGGTCATTGCCCCGCGCATGTCCTCGACTGCCTGCGGACCACGGTGGATGGCCCCCAGCGCATCCACCAGCACCACCTGGCGGTCTATCCGCGCGAAATGTTCCTGAAAGAAAGGACGCACGACAGATTTTTTGTACGCTTCAAACCGGCGGGCCATTTCGCGCCGCAGCGAGCCGCGCGGCGCAGTGCCAGATCCGGGCAGCGGCGCAAAGGTCAGCACCGGCGAACCTGCGAGATCACCAGGCAACAGAAAACGCCCCGGCGTACAGTCGTAAAACCCGGCATCCCGCGAGGCGGTCAGGCATTCGGTAAACGCGGCTGCCAGCGCCTGCGCATGGGTTTCATCCAGCGCCGCTTCCGGATCGGTAGCGCCCAGCACTTTCGTCCACGCATCAGCCCCGGGTCGTGTCGACATCCGTGCGAGTGCTGCTGCTGACCAGTCCTCATAGCTCTTGTCGAGCAATGCCAGATCCAGAAGCCACTCGCCGGGGTAATCCACAATGTCCACGTGCAGCGTGCGTGGCCCCTGCAGCCCCGCCAGCATGCCGCCCCGCCGCACCCGCAGCGACAGGCGCAGCTCGGAAACCGCGCGCGTGCTGTCCGGCCAGCGCGGCTCGCGCGCTGTCAGGTTGCTCAGATGACTTTCATATTCAAACCGTGGCACGGTATCGTCAGGCTGCGGCTGCAAAAAGGCGGCCTCGATGCGGCCCTCAGATGCCGCAACCAGATGTGGCATGCGTCCGCGCTCCAGCAGATTGGCCACCAGCGACGTGATAAAAACTGTTTTTCCTGCACGCGCCAGCCCGGTCACGCCTATCCGCACGACCGGTTCAAACAGCGTTTCGCTGACCGTATCCTGCACCGTTTCAACCTGGCGCAGGACCGTATCGGCGAGTGTGGAGATCACCAAAGCCCGACTGCCTCTGCTCTGTTTACTGCCCCCTACATAGGCGCCCAGCCTGGCACACGCCAGCCCGCAAAGGCATTTGACGCAGCCGCTGCGGCGCGTTAGGGGCCTCGCCATGCCCCGCTACGCGCTGAAAATCGAATACCACGGCAAACCCTTTGCCGGCTGGCAGCGCCAGAAAGGACCGGCCACGGTGCAGGAAGCCGTTGAAACCGCGCTGGCCTGCCTGGAGCCCGGACCTTTTACAATTGCTGCAGCCGGCCGCACAGATGCGGGCGTGCACGCGCTTGGACAGGTCGCCCATTGCGACATGGCCCGCGACTGGGATCCGTTTCGCCTGTCAGAGGCTCTGAACTACCATCTCAAACCAGCTCCGGTGGCGGTCACGGCCTGTGCGCGGGTCGCCGATGACTGGCACGCCCGGTTTTCCGCGACCGGGCGACAGTATCTTTTTCGCGTTCTGATGCGCCGCGCACCGGCGACGCATCAGGCCGGGCTGGTGTGGCAGGTCAGGCATGAGCTGGACGTCGACGCCATGCGCGCAGGTGCCGCGCATCTGATCGGGCGGCATGATTTCACCACGTTTCGCTCCAGCATCTGCCAGGCGGACAGCCCGGTGAAAACACTGGACCGGCTCGATGTTGCCGCGGTTGAGACCCCCTTTGGCCCCGAGGTGCATTTCGATGTGCGCGCGCGGTCCTTTCTGCACAATCAGGTCCGCAGTTTCGTCGGAACGCTGGAACGGGTCGGGAACGGTGCGTGGCACTCTGATCAGGTGCGCGGCGCGCTGGAAGCCTGCGACCGAGCGGCCTGTGGCCCGGTCAGCCCGCCCGAAGGTCTGTATCTGCGCCATGTGACCTATCCGACGGACCCCTTCGGCGCCTGACCCCCAGCAGGTCAGTCGTTGTCGTTGAGCCCCGCACCGGCACCCGCTGCTCTTGATGCCTCGCTCTCCGGGACAAAAGTCCGGGCCGCAAGTTCCGACATGCAGGCGATCAGCCCATCGCACCCCGATATCCGGCGCGGCGTGGGGCGCGGTGACGGGCGGGTCAGATCGACCATTATTTTCCAGCGACCATGCCCCGTTTCTGTGGCATCTGCCGCAAACGGCAAAACGGCGACATATGCCCTGATCAGGATGGCGGGGGCGTCACTTCTGAGCTCACCCCCCTGCCGGGCAATTATGCCGTCCAGCGCTGCGGGCAGATCCAGCACCGGGCCGCCAGCCGGCACTGCCGCCAGCGCTGCCTCCAGCGCGGCCGGTGCGCCGCCGGTCATCAGGCAGAAAGCAGCGGCCTCCCCGAACCGCGCGGCCTGGCCTGCGGGCGCACCCGCACCGCGCGCAGCTTTGGTTGCCAGCGCCGCGATCTCTGACGCCGACCAGCTCACCCGGCAAAGACCGGCAACCACCAGTCGTCAGCACCGGGTCCGAGCTCGTCTGCCAGTGGAGCCCCCTGACACAGCGTGATACGCGTCCAGCGGTCAGACTTCGGATCAAACTTTGACGCGCCAAAAAACGACAGCTTGCAGCGCAACATGTCTATTGGCAGGCAGGTTTCCGCAATCAGGTTGTCCTGTATCTCTGCATAGGGGTAGCGCCCGCCCAGGGCGACACGCAACGCTGCCAGAGCATGCTCTGGGTGCCGACCCAGAAAGGCAGAAACAGGTTCATCCTTTGTCTCAAGATCGCCACGCAATGCACTGATACGGCGCGCTATATCCAGTGGGCTTTCCTTCTGAGCACCCTGCTCTTCAAAACGCAGTCCCAGCCGCGGTTCCTGCTTGGCCGCACTGACATACCAGAACTGCCCGCAGTTCTCCCTGCCTGCATAATCGACCCCAAGCGCCCAGCCAAATTCCCTGTCGATGGCTGTGCGCAGTGCGGCGGTACCGGAGAATGGTACCACCATTGCGCCGAATGGATCGCTCATGCAGTCGCTCAGCCCGTCAACCAGATCTCCGAATGGCTCAATGACCAGAGCAGCCATCAGCTCCTGCAGATCCTCACTGCCGCTCTCACAGAGTGCGACAAGCGCTTCGCCCGGCGCATCAGCGGTCTGTGACAGGTTCAGAATCTGCGCCATCCGGCCCTGCCAGTCGCGTTGCAGCCGGTCTATCCGCCCCTGGTGCTCTGCGTCGGGAACCTGCCATTCAGCCAGATGGCGCCCTGCCCGCCGGGCAAGATCACACAGCCTGTCGCGCACAGCAGTATCCGGCGCAGTCACGGCGCGTGCGCGCGCAAGCGCCGTCTCACGCGCCATGACCCAGTTGTTCAGCAACACGGGGTGATTGACGAGAAACGGAGCCATTCCCAGGCCGGTGGAGTTGCCAATCCCCAGGTGCCGCCGCAAATGTCTGTCGAGCCTGGCTCCCCCAATGTGTTCCACCAGGTCATGCGTAAAATGTCTGATCATCCAGACCGTCAGCATCTCTGCCATGAAGGGACCATCAAGACCGGGGCGCTCATCATAAAGCGCCCGGTCGGCGATCCCGAACTTTCCATTCCCGTAAACTGCCGTGGTACGCATCAGATAGCCGGTATTGCGTACCAGCGCCTCGTCGGGCTGTTTTCCCGACCTCAGCCGGTCAACGACATGGCCAAACAGGCGCACAGATTTGTTGGCGCGGCTGAGCACAAGGTCACGCTCCGTGAACCGTGCGGCCTCCTGTTTCGGAGCTGCGTCACAGATGCGCGCAATCTCTGCTGTATCGGGCACCCCGTCATAGAGCACATAGGCCGTGTCCCAGGCGGTTGCGATCACTCTGTCGGTGCGCGCATCTGCCGGCAGATCATTCGAAACAGCGACGAGCGAATACCGGTGTCCGCCCAGATCGATGGAATAAACCGCGTGTCCGAACCCCTGTGCACAGATGTTCCAGACCGGCCGCGTCAACCGGGCCTGCTCGTCAGACAACCGGCGGATCAGCGTGCGCAGAAACGAAAGGCGCGTCGGAAACATTGAACCCATACGGCTCAGCCGCATCACTTTGCCGGGCGGGCGCAGCGGTACCTGCGGGATATCAGGAAAGTCTCTCATGCCGGACCAAAGCTTTCGGAGTAAAACCGATGCCAGTTGCCACCCATAATGCCATTTACATCGTCTTCGGACAGCCCGACAGCCAGCAAACCATTGCGGATATTGCCGAAATCACGGTTGTCCGCGAACCAGGACGGCATCGGCGGGAACCCGGCATTTGTGGCCGAGCCTTCACCATAGTCAATCACCTTTGACCAGCGCCCCACCCGCATCCACTCGACAACACTGTCAGGCTGATCCTGGCACAGGTCGGTGCCGATCCCCAGATGCCGCGCGCCATACCGTTCGGCTGCCTCTGCAATCATGCCACAGAAACTTTCCAGCGTGCAGCCGGTGCCACCGGCCAGATGATGTGGATATACCGAAAAACCCAGCATTCCACCTGACCCCGTCAGCGCGCGAAGAACTGCGTCGGACTTGTTGCGCAATGCCGCGTGCCACCAGTGCGGATTGGCATGAGTAATTGCAATCGGTCGCGTCGAGTGCTCGATGGCCTCCAGCGTGGAGCGTTCAGCGGAGTGGGACATGTCGACGACCATGCCCACACGGTTCATCTCTTTCACCACCTGTCGCCCCATGCGCGTCAGACCGGTATCGTCGTCTTCGTAACACCCTGTCGCCAGCAGCGACTGATTGTTGTACGTCAGCTGCATGAAACGCACACCCAGCTGATGGCAGATTTCTACCAGCCCGATATCATCTTCGATCGGGCTGGGATTCTGGAAACCGAAAAAGATCGCGGTCCGGTTCGTTTCCTGTGCATGCACGACATCAGCCGCAGTGGTGCCCCTGAAGATCAGATCAGGGTGCGTCTCGAACCAGCGGTTCCACTGCTCGAGGTTCAGCACCATCTCGCGAAAGCTCTCGTGATAGGCGATGGTTACATGCACCGCATCAACGCCGCCCTCGCGCATCTGCGCGAAAATCCGGGGTGAGAAACGGGCATATTGCAGGTTGTCGATGACAGGAGTGCGCATGGCAGAACTGTGAAGCGAAACACGTCTGATCTCAATTCAGAAAACGACACATCGATGCACGGAAAGGGCGCATTTATGGCGAGACCGGGCAGAGAAGGCAGCAGATAAGCTTTCGTAAACCCGCCCATCCGGGGAGTTCAATCGACTGCAATCGCCAACATTATTGACAATAAGTGACAATTTCCTGCGATCCAGGTGGGGCGGACAGGCAAATGCCGCATGCATCGCCTGCCCGGTTACTTTAAACCGCAACACTCTTTAACCCGAGCCACAGTCTTCCTCTGCGCCCGGTCATTCAGAGTAACGAAATGCCGGGATAGAAAGTTTCACAATGCTCGGGAATTTTACAGCCCGGAAACGGCGGAGGCGGCCAGAATGTCTCCCGAAGGTGCTCCGGTAGGAGAGCCGCCGGGCGGTTCATCTGAAACGGCCAGCGTCAGAGAGGCCGCCTGAAGCGCCAGTTCGTCGGGTATCTGCACCCAGACCTGAAGCGTGTCCGGCAACACGCCCAGAGAAACCGGTTCGGCGCCCTCGGCCATGGCCCAGATTTCCAGGACACGGCCATCGCGCGCGCCTCCGGCTGTGCGACTGACGACAATGCCGCCGCGTGACGGGTCGTAGACAGCCAGGATCGTCAGACCCTCATCGGCGTTCTCCAGCTGGGCTGCAAAGGACGGAATATCCGGTCCCACATCAACCGTCAGATCATTCAGGCTGATCCAGGCAGCCACGGCAAGGGCTGCAAAACTGATCAGCTGCCACGTGCCGGCACGCTGAAGCAATGGTCGGCGCTCGGCCCCAAAAAGCCTGTGCTTCAGGCGCTTACGTGCCCGGCGCGGCGGCCGGACCGGTTTGATGTCGTCGACAAGAACAGCGAACCTTTCCTGCCACTGCGCCACGGCTGCAATAAAGGCCGGATCAGAACGCAGCGATTCCTGAACCATTCCGGCATCTTCGGGCGGTGTCAGACCCAGCGCATATTCGGCAGCGATGAACTGCATATCCTCATTGTGCGGGCCCATCTCATCCTGCGGCGTATCGGGTGTGTCAGTCATGCGGACATGCACTCCCGAAGCGCGATCAGACCCCGGCGGAGCCACGTCCGCATGGTATTCAGAGGCACGTCAAAACGCGCGGCCAGATCCGCATAGCTCTGTCCGTCAATATAGGCCCCGCGCACCGCTTCACCTTTGTTCTGCTCGAGCCCGTCGAGGCACTTTACAAGTTTCTTCGCTTCTGAGGCGGCAACGGCGGCCTGTTCCGGCGTCGGCCCGGGTGCTGCCAGCACAGTTTCCACAATATCGAGGTCCATGTGTCCGGCCCTGCGCGCGCGCAGCCGGTCAATCGCCGTGTTACGGGCAATGGTAATCAGCCAGGTCATCGGGCTCAGCCCGTTCGCCCTGTAGCGCCCTGCGTTGTTCCAGATTTTCACATAGGCGTCCTGCATCGCGTCCTCGGCCGCGGCCTTGTCATTCAGGACACGCAGGCAAACCGCGAAAAGTTTCGCACTGGTCGCATCGTAAAGCGCCTCAAACGCGGTTTTATCGCGCAAAGCTGTTCTGGTGATCATTTTTTCGATCTTTTTGCGGTTCATCGCTGCTCCCCCCGGGACAGGCGGCATTTAGGGCACCACCTGCGCCGCTGTCAAACAACCAGCATGGTCAGATCTTCTGCTGCGTGTATCTGCGCAACTCGGCACGGGCCACCTGGCGACGGTGTACCGCATCCGGTCCGTCTGCGAACCGCAGCGCGCGTTGCCAGGTCCACGCCATGGCCAGCGGCGTGTCCTGACTGATCCCCTGCCCGCCGTGCATCTGCATCGCCTCATCAATGACTTTGAGCGCCATGCGTGGCGCGACCACCTTGATCTGGCTGATCCAGGGGGCCGCAGCGCGAGCATCGCCCTGATCCATCATCCAGGCGGCTTTCAGGCACAGCATCCGCGCCATCTCGATCTCCATCCGGGCCTCGGCGATAATGTCGAAATTCGCGCCCAGATGCACCAGCGGCTTGCCAAAAGCCTCTTTCTGAAGCGAGCGCCGGCACATCAGTTCAAGCGCCGCCTCGGCCTGACCGACAGAGCGCATGCAGTGGTGAATACGGCCTGGCCCAAGACGCCCCTGGGCAATTTCAAATCCGCGCCCCTCGCCCAGCAGCAAGTCCTTTGCGGGAACACGCACATCTGTAAACCTGATGTGCATGTGTCCGTGTGGTGCATCATCATGCCCAAACACCAGCATCGGACGCAGGATCTCAATACCCGGCGTTTTTGCGTCGACGACAATCATTGAATGACGCTGGTGTTTGGGCGCGTCATCGTCGCCGGTCTGCACCATCACAATGTACACCGCACAGCGCGGATCACCCGCACCACTTGCCCAGTATTTTTCGCCGTTCAGCACGTAATCGTCTCCGTCCCGCACACAGGACATCGCAATGTTCGTGGCGTCAGAACTCGCCACGTCGGGCTCTGTCATCAGATAGGCAGACCGGATTTCTCCTTCGAGCAGTCGCGCAAGCCAGCGCTCTTTCATCTCCGGCGTGCCATAACGCTCAAAAACTTCCATGTTGCCGGTGTCCGGGGCTGAGCAGTTGAACACCTCCGCGGCCAGAGGTGTTTTCCCCATTTCTTCGGCAAAATAGGCGTATTCAACTGTACTGAGCCCGAAACCACGTTCGGAATCTGTCAGCCAGAAGTTCCAAAGACCCTCTGCCTTTGCTTTCGCTTTCAGCCCCTCCAGAATTTCAGACTGCCGGGCGGTATATGCCCAGCGGTCGCCCGTGCCGACCTCGGCATGGTATTCTGCCTCCAGCGGCATCACCTCATCGCGGATCATCTGTGCCACGCGTTCCAGCAGAGCCCGGTTTTCCGGTCGCATCCTAAAGTTCATATCCACTGCATTTCCTCCCGCGCGCATGACGGGGCTTTCCCCGCGCCGCCAGACTTGCTTAGATCGCACGGACTTGTCCATGGGCCGGAAGGGAAAACACGATGCACAGTTTTGACCGGTCTGATCTGGAACGCTGCCTGCAGGAAAACGTCGGGGGATTCTCCACCCTCGATGACATTACAAAATTCTCTGACGGTCAGTCCAATCCGACATACAGGGTGCTCAGCGGGTCAGAAGCTTATGTACTGCGCGCCAAACCGCCCGGCAAACTGCTGAAATCGGCGCATGCAGTCGACCGGGAATACCGGGTCATGCAGGCACTGGCCAGGACAGGAGTACCCGTGCCAAAGGTGTTCTTTCTCTCTGGCGAAGAAAGCCCGCTGGGCACGCAGTTTATGGTGATGGAGCTGATTGAGGGGCGGATCTTCTGGGACCCGGCCCTGCCCGATCAGGAACGCGGCGCGCGACGTCGTATCTATAATGCCATGAACGCGACCCTGGCGCGGCTGCACCGTGTCGACCCCGGTGCAGTGGGCCTTTCCGACTTCGGCAGGCCGGGCAACTATTTCGAACGCCAGGTCGCACGCTGGTCCCGGCAGTATCGCGACAGCGCCACTGACCCACTGCCTGATGCCGACTGGCTGATGGCCTGGCTGGATGATCACATGGTGCCGGATGATGGCGAAAACAGCATCGTGCACGGCGATTACCGTATTGATAACATTATCTTTCACCCGGACCGCGAGGAAATCGCGGCAGTGCTCGACTGGGAACTGAGCACCCTGGGGCATCCACTGGCGGACCTGGCGTATCAGTCCATGCACTGGCGCCTGCCCTATGAGGGCGATTTCCGTGGCCTCGGCAGTGTCGACCGTCACGACGCGGGCCTGCCGGATGAGGACGAATACGTGGCAAGTTACTGCGAACGGCGGGGGATTGACCGGCCCCGCAACTGGGCTTTCTACCTCGTCTTCTCTTATTTCCGCCTGCTTGCGATCCTGCAGGGCGTCTACCGGCGCGGCCTTGAGGGCAATGCCTCCAACCCAGGCGACAGCCACCGCTGGCGAGCAATTATCGAAATGCTGGCGCGAGACGCCCGTGCCCTGGCTCAGAAAGGTGAGCGTTATGAAGACCATTGACTATTTCTACAGCTGCCATTCCGTTTTTGCCTACTTCGGCGCCTGGAGGCTCGAAGAGATCGCCGCAGAAAAACAGGCCCGGATCATACACCGGCCGTTTGACCTGGACCCGGTGATGCAGGCTGCCGGCAGCACGCCTTTCCGGGAACGCAGCACCGCCCACCGCGCCTATTTCTTTGGGCGCGAAATCGCCCGCTGGGCTGAATACCGCAACCTGGCGATCACCGGACGCCGGCCGACATATCACGACAACCCGCTTGCACCGGGGAACGGGATTATCATTGCCGCACAGAATGCCGGAGGCGATGCCGGGGCGCTCTCACGTGCCATCCTCCAGGCGCACTGGAAAGATGACGCGGATATGGCCGATCCTGACACGCTCACTGCACTCGCCGAGGGTCTTGGGATGAATGGACGCGACCTGATGGCCGCAGCCATGTCGGACGCTGTTCAGGCCGAACACGCAGAAAACACCAGAGCTGCCATCGCTGCGGGAGTGTTCGGATCGCCCACATACTTTGTGGATGGCGACATGTTCTATGGTCAGGACCGGCTGGAACTGGTCGCCCGCGCACTGGATACCCCTTTTGCCCGCTGAGGCATCACAACGCTTGACCTGGCGCCCAATCGGGTGTTCCTGAAACCGTCTCAAAACGCAGGCAGGAATATATGACGGCACAGAACAAAAGTTATGACGTGGTGATCGTCGGGGGGGGTATGTACGGTGCCTCCGTGTCGTGGTGGCTCAGCCAGACACCCGGGTTCAGCGGCCGTATCCTGGTGGTTGAGCGTGATCCGACTTATGAGAATGCGGCCACGAGCCATACCAACAGCTGTATGCGCCAGCAGTTTTCCAATCCTGTGAACATCGCGATTTCGCGTTTCTGTGCAGAATTTGTGCGCAACTTCCGCGACTATATGGGGGGCGATCCGGATGTGCCGGAACTGGCAATGCACTGTTTCGGCTACCTTTATCTCGCCGACACGCCCGCCTTTGCAGAGACCCTGCAGGAAAGCCAGAATATCCAGGCCGGTCTCGGCGCCGCCACGCAGTTCATGACCCGCGATGAGATCGCGGCAGCCTGGCCATTCTACCAGCTCGATGACATCGTTGGCGGCAACTACAACGCCGTGGACGAAGGTTATTTCGACGGTGGTACCATGTTCGACTGGTTCCGGCGGATGGGTGCCCGCAACGGCGTCGAATATATCCATGACGAGGTCGTATCGCTGCAAAAGAATGCAGGCCGTATCGACAGTGTCACCCTGAAATCCGGGGCTGTGATCAGCTGCGGCGTTCTGGTGAATGCCGCTGGGACACGCGGTGTCAGGGTCGCCGAAATGGCAGGTATCCAGGTCCCGGTCGAGCCACGCAAACGCTACACCTATATTTTTGACGCAGCTGAACCGCTGGAAAAGGATCTGCCACTGACGATCGATCCCTCGGGCGTGCATTTCCGCACCGACGGGCGGTATTACATGGCGGGCGGTCATGCGGATGAGGATCCGGCCGTTGATCAGGACGACTTCGTGGCCGATCACGGTCTGTGGGAGGAGAAATTCTGGCCCATCATCGCCACCCGCGTTCCGGCTTTCGAGCGGGTGCGGGTGATCAATATGTGGGTCGGCCACTACGACTTTAACACGCTCGACCAGAACGCAATTGTCGGGGCTTCTCCGGAAGTCAGCAACTTTATGTTCCTGAATGGCTTTTCCGGCCACGGTCTGCAACAGGCACCGGCACTTGGCCGGGGGCTGGCCGAACTGATCACAAACGGTGCATACAGCAGCATCGACCTTTCGGCCTTTGGCGCAGGCCGCATACTCGCAGGAGAAAAATTCCTGGAAAAAGCGGTGATCTGATAAATGAACAGGAGTATCACATGAAAATCGTCCTAACAGGTGCCGCAGGCCGGCTCGGCTCTTACCTGCGCGAGCCGCTGGCGGCTATGTGCGACACCCTGGTCAGCACGGACATCGCCGACGAAATCGGCACGCTGTATCCCGGAGAGACCTACGTAAAAGCTGATCTCGCCTCTTATGACCAGATTGCCGCCGTGGTTGAGGGTGCGGATATGGTTGTGCATTTTGGTGCCATCGTGGACGAAAAACCTTTCGAAGAGATGCTCGGCCCCAATTTTGTCGGCTCCTACAACATCTGGGAAGCCGGCTATCAGACCGGTGTCCGCAGGATTGTCTATGCCTCGTCCATCCACGCGGTCGGCATGTATCCAAAGGCAGAATGCATCGATACGGAAGTGCCGCACCGGCCCGATACCTTTTACGGGCTCGCCAAATGCTTCACCGAGGATCTGGGACGTATGTACTGGGACAAACGCGGGATGGAGTCTGTCCATCTGCGTATTCTCAGCTGCACCACGGTTGGCAATGCCCGGGCGCTTGGCTCCTGGCTGAGTTATGACGACCTGATCCAGCTGGTAACCCGCGCTGTGGATACACCGTCGACAGGCTTTGCCGTCATTTATGGCGTATCGGACAATGACCGCCGCCCCGTGGACAATGCGCGGGCATCCTTTCTCGGCTACCGGCCCAAAGACAACGCAGAACAGTTTGCTGCGGAAATACTTGCAAAGGAACCGCCTGCCGATCTCTCGGATCCCGGCCAGATGTGCCACGGTGGCCCCTTTGCCAAATTTGATCTCGGTCAGAGCGCTCTTTCTGTGATGAATATCGACACAACCAAAAAAGACACCTGACGCCCCGCACCACCGCAACAACAGAACACAGGAGCACGCGCCTTGCCGGTAGATGTCACACCCGGAGACAGCCCGCTGATCCTGGCGTTTCCACACAGTTGCTCGGTGGTGCCCGAAATCTATCGCAGGCGACTGAACCCGAACGGGCAGGCCCTGCGTGATACCGACTGGCACGTCGACCGGCTCTACAGTGGTCTGGCACCGGGCGCGACAACGGTGCGGGCCAATTTTCACCGGTACGTTTCTGATGCCAACCGCGATCCCTCCGGCCAGCCCCTTTATCCGGGGCAGCACAACACCGGCCTCGTGCCGCTGACGGATTTCGACGGTCAGCGGATCTGGGACGATCCGCCCACACCGCGCGAAATGGCGACACTCAGGTCCGCCTATCATGTGCCCTATCACGCAGCCCTCAGTCTGCAGATTGCGCGGGTACAGTCGCAGTATGGCTTTGCCGTGCTCTGGGACTGTCATTCGATCCGATCACATATCCCAAAGCTGTTCACCGGTCTGCTGCCCGACTTCAACATTGGCACGGCCAGCGGCGCATCCTGCGACAAAAAGCTGACCGCGCGCATAGAAGCGTTGTGCCGCGCACATGGTCACTACACCGTGGTGGTGGACGGCCGGTTCAAAGGAGGCTGGACCACCCGCCGCTATGGCAATCCTGCCCGGCGCGTGCATGCTGTTCAGATGGAAATCGCCCAGAGCGCGTATCTCGCCTCGGAAAATCCACCGTGGACATATGACGAAGGTAAGGCAGAACGGTTACGCGCTGTGCTCGGGGAACTGCTCACCACAGTGACTGGATGGCGCCCCGACAGCATTTAAATTCAACGGGCTGCACCGCGTACCTCATGTGATACATCAGGCAGGGATACTTGAGGAAAGCAGGGGTCTGCGCAGGGCTGCGATGTCGCGGGCCTCCTGTGCGCGGCCAGCGCGAACGAGGCAGGTCAGAAGGCTCTGTTCGACCATATCACGCTGTGCCCGGCTACCACCTATGCGGGCCAGATCTGCCATTGCCCGCATCATGGAGCCCGAGGCTTCGGACCAGTCCCCGGCAGCCATGGACCGGTAACCTGCCGCCAGATCAGGCACCAGATCCGCCGCCGGACCGGCAGGAGCAGTGATAATCTGCTCAAGGGCTGGCGCGTCGCCTGCCATCGCATGCGCGAGCGCTGCGTGGACATCCACAAATGCATTGCCGGTGGCAGGAAACGCCTGACGGGCATAGGCACTGACAGCCTGCCATCGCCCGTCATCAACCGCCACGCCGGCCAGCGTTGCGCGATGAAGGATCGACACCGTATCCGTCAGGATATTGATCGCCGGACTGGCAGATCCGCTCGCCGGAGCGACAGCTGCATCCACCCGTGTCCACATGCCCTCTGTATCACCCTGCGCCAGCGACCAGAGCGCGGCGTGCCAGTAGAGATGAGAATAGAGAATTCCATCGTTTTCATAACCTTGCAGCCAACTGTTCAGATAAGTCAGCCCCTGATCTGTCGCACCGGCCTCGTACCAGATGTGGCTGCGGACGTGCACGCCGTGTGCATTTTCCGGCTTCTGTGCCAGCGACCGGTCGATCATCTGGTCGGCCTTTTCGATGTTTCCGGTTTCGCAGAGGGCAAAAGCATACTGGCTGGTCATCCACCAGTCAGCGCCATAGTGCGGCAATAATCCGGCGGTAAAGGCCAGAATTTCTGCCTCGCGACCGGGCTTGCCGGAAAAACCGATCAGCCCGAACACCGACGAACACGTCTGCGCCACAAGCGCGTCCCGCGGCCAGGCATCAGTATGCGCCCTGATGGCCCGGTATGCCTGCGGCCCCTGTCCCCGCAGCAGAAGCCCGAAGGCGTTGATATGGCTTGCTTCCCGGTCTGTTGTCCCACTGCTCAGCGCCTCAGCGCGCTCCAGAGCTGCAAGCGCCGCCGCGCCCTGCCCGAGGGCGTGATGCGCCCGTCCCAGCCCCATCCAGCCCAGTGCAAAGCCCGGGTCCTCCCGGGTGACCGCGTCAAAAGCCTCAACCATGCCCGACTGCCCCGCCAGCATCACGCTGGTGGCATGCGCGTAAGCCTCTGCAGCCCGTGCCGACGCTGTCGTTATCCGGTTATCATAGCCGTCTTTCTGCATCGGTCCCTCCCTAAGGTCCGGAATGAGACTGTGGCCGTGCTGCCGGGGCGTCAAGAGGATTATGGACGGTCTGTTTCTTCGCGGAACCGGGGCAGCGCAAATCTCCAGAAGCGGAGGGAAAGCAGCACAGCTGCCATTCCGAGGCCCGCTACAAGCCCCAGCCAGACGCCGACACCGCCCCAGCCAAAGTAAAATCCGAAAAGGTAGGAACAGGGGATACCGAGCAACCAGTAACTTACTGCCGCCAGGATCATGGGCACTCGTGTGTCCTGAATGCCCCGCAGAAGCCCCAGCGCGATCACCTGCGCCCCGTCCACCAGCTGGAAAAATGCAGCTGTAATCAGCAGCAGTGTCCCGATCTGCAGGATTGCATCACGCTGCGGTTCGTCACGCTGCATAAACAGCGACAAAAGCGGTTCGGGCAGGGTCAGAAAGATCACAATCGTCAGTGACGCCGTGATCAGGGACAGCGCAGTCACCGTCAGAGCACCGCGCCGCATATGCGCGGGGTCGCGCCGACCGAGCGCGTTGCCCGCCCGGATCGTGGCCACGTTACTCAGCCCCACGTGCAGCATAAACGTGACAGCCGACAGCTGCACCGCAATGCCATGTGCCGCAAGCGGAACGGTTCCGATCCAGCCCATCATTGTCGCAGAAGCCGCGAACAACCCGGTCTCTGACAGGTTTGTCAGCCCGATGGGCCAGCCCAGCCGGAAAACCCGGCCCATCATCTGAGGATCTGCTTTCCAGAACCTTCTGAAAAGCGCGTGCTCCGGCAACGCGATCTGCACATAGATAACTACGCCGGCCAGTGACACCAGATGGCTGAGTACAGATGCGATCGCAGCCCCCGCGATCCCCAGTTCAGGTGCGCCCCAGTTTCCGAAAATCAGGGCATAGTTCGCCACACCATTCGCCACGGCGCTCAGCACTGTAATCCAGAGCACAATCTGCGTACGCTCAAGCGCCGCGAGGTAGGATTTGAGCACCATGACCAGCAGAGCAGGGAAAACACCCAGGCCCGCGATGCGCAGATAGGCGCCTGCGTCGGCGGCAACACCTGCGCTCTGACCGGTCCAGAGCAGCAACTGTTCAGCTGTGATCATCAGCGGAAGAGCCAGAAGTGCAAACCCGATGCTCAGCCACAGCCCCATACGCGTCGCGCGGCGCACCTGCGTCTGATCGTCTTCTGCGACAAACGACGCCACCAGCGGCATCACTGCCCAGGCAAACCCTGAGCCGAAAATGAACAGGGTAAAAAAGAACGTCGAGCCCAGCGTCACCGCCGCAAGCGCCTCAATACCGTACCATCCAAGCATGACCGTATCGGTCACGCTGATAGCCATCTGAGCCAGATGCCCACCCACCAACGGCAGGCCCAGCCGCAGCACCGCCCGGCTGTGATCAGGGTATGTCATCTGTCTGGCCATGCCCTGCCTTACGCCTGACAGCGGACAAGGAAAAGGGGGCGCGCTGCCCGTCGCAAAAAATCTCCGGCGGGCGTCACCGGGCCTGGTCCCGGACGGCGTACCACAGGCCGGCCTCGCGTTTCCGGCGAGGCCGGCCGCATAAGTGCTTGATCTGTGGCCAGAACCTGTCAATCTGCGGTAGAATTTCGGTGCCACCCGGTGGCACAAGCGAGGATACCAAGATGAGCCGCACCAGCTTTGTTGCAGCCCTGGCCCTTCTGGCCGCAGGTCAGGTGTTGGCAAATCCGGTTGACGAGGTCCGTCCAGACGCCCCCGAACTGGCCCCCTATGGTACTTTTCCGATCGGCGTGCAGACACTGCGGTTTGTGAATCCCGGCCAGATTGACGTGCTGGCTGTAACCGGCGACGACGTGCCACTTTATGACCGTGAACTGACAGTAGAGGTCTGGTACCCTGCGGTCGAAGGCACCCAGCCGGGCGGGTCTTATGATACTGTTCTGCGGGACGGTCAGACACCGGTGACTCTGACCGGCCGTGCGGCACGTGACGCGGAACCGGTCGCCGATGGAAGCTATCCGCTGATCGTGATCAGCCACGGCTATCCCGGCAACCGGTATCTGATGTCGCATCTTGGCGAGAACCTCGCTTCCAAAGGCTATATTACTGTCGCCATCGATCACCGGGACAGCACCTATTCCGATCAGGCCGCCTTTGGCTCTACCCTGCTCAACCGCCCGATCGACCAGCGCTTTGTCATAGATCAGATGGCGGCACTCGAGAGCAACCTGGGCGCGATAACAGACACTTCTGTTGTAGGTGTGATCGGTTACTCCATGGGCGGGTACGGCGCGCTGGTGTTCGGCGGTGCGGGCGTGACGCAGGCCTCGACTGAATACAGCTGGGGTACGCCCAACGGCCTGCTGGCACAGCACCTGTCAGGCAGCGAAAGCCATGCCGCGCTGATCGACCCCCGGGTCAGGGCACTCATCGTTATTGGTCCCTGGGGCCGCAATGCAGGTTTCTGGGATGCCAACACACTGGCGGGACTGGAAAAACCGACACTTATCATGGCGGGCGGATCGGATGATGTTTCGGTCTATGGCGCCATCCGGACGATTTTCGAAGAAGCGCGCGGCACGGAACGACATCTGCTGACCTTCAATCACGCAAACCATAATGCAGCCGCCCCGATCCCGGCACCCAAAGAAAGCCGGGAGCCTGTGGACACTCTCGATTTCGTGCCATTTGAGCATTATGCCGACCCGGTCTGGGACACAGTGCGCATGAACAACATTGCCCAGCACTTTGCCACTGCGTTCTTTGACCTGCATCTGCGCGGCGATGTCTCCCGGCGGCCGTATTTTGATCTGATCCCTGTGTCTGACGACGGGGTAACGGCGCTGGACGAAGAAGCTCTGCCGACGGATGACCATACTTACTGGACTGGCTTTCCCGACAGAACCGCACGCGGTCTGCGGTTCGAAACCCTTGCTGAGGGCGAGTAGGCCCTGTCCTGACACCCGGGCGCAGTTTCACGGCTTTTTCCTGACCGCACGGCATCGTGACTGCGCCGCATGGACATTCCGGCAGAACTCCCCCAGAATTGCTGCCGTTCTGCTGATTGCCAGCCTGTTGCCGGCACAGTCAGACGGGGTACACGACGTGAAAGACACAATCAGTAAACGGCGGGTGGACCCCTTCTCTCTTCTTTCAGAGGCCCTGGAAAACGGGTGGCAGACAATCGACACAATCCCCCGCGCCGGTCAGGGGGAATTTCTGGTGATTACGCTGACCGGACTGCGCTGTCTGGCGCGGACGCGCAGCGCTGAGCCGCGCATCCGCCGGGAAGACGGCTGGGGGCCGCGCCGCACCACTGTTGTGGCCTGTGGCAGCGGCAATTATCTCGGGGCCATAGCCTGGCGCTGGCCGGAAACAAACGGGGACGCCTAGGTATGCCCCCAGTCATCAGGATCCTCTGAATTGCCCGGGCTCAGCCCGATAATATCGCCTTCTGTCGAGCAGCCCAGCCCCAGAACCGTGCGGTTGGCATAGGCAAAATAAGCCACCACCTGATTGATCTCGAGAATCTGCCCGTCGTCCCAGCCGCTTGCCCGCAACGCAAGGACATCCGCCCTGCGCATGTCTCCGGGTGTTTCATTCAGTTTGCGGGCATAGCGCATTGCTGCCTGCTCCGCCGCACTCAGGGGCATGGCACCGACGGCCCCCAGCCGGATTGCCGTCTGGATCGCATCGGAACGTGCATGATCGCCAATCAGCCGCCGCATCCCAGCGAAATGATGCCGCTCGCAGTAATCGCACTTGTTCAGATGCGACACCCAGACCCCCAGCGCCTCCAGAAACCACTTGGGTACAGTATTACCCGAATGGTGCAGAACGTATTTATAGAGGGTCATGTGCCCTTCCATCGTATGCGGTCTCAGGGAATGCGCCATCATAATGTTGTCGACATTATCGCCCGGCCCCCTGATCCGCTCATAGAGCTGTCTCAGCCGCCCCGTCGCCGCCTCAAAGGGCACCGTTGTGATCCAGGTCATCCGTCTGCCTTTTCGTTAACCATTTTCCCGCGCATCTGACCCGCAATTGACGCATAAGGAAAGGGTCCGGGGCTTTCCCCGCCCCTGCCCCTCTGCCATACTTGGCGCAATCACCAAAAGAGGCTCGAGCTTATGCCCAATGATCTGCTGACCGGCACCGCACCAGAAGACTATGATGCCTCCTCTATCGAAGTGCTGGAGGGGCTGGAGCCTGTCCGTAAACGCCCCGGCATGTACATTGGCGGCACCGATGAACGCGCGCTGCACCATCTGGTGGCAGAAGTACTCGACAATTCCATGGACGAGGCCGTCGCGGGCCATGCCAACCGCATCGAGGTCGAGCTGCACGACGACTACGCCGTGACCATCCGCGACAACGGCCGCGGCATCCCGATCGACCCGCACCCGAAATTCCCCGACAAGTCTGCGCTCGAGGTGATCCTCTGCACGCTCCACGCAGGCGGCAAGTTTTCGGGCAAAGCATACGAAACCTCGGGCGGTCTGCACGGTGTCGGCGCCTCGGTGGTCAATGCCCTGTCGGACAGCATGGTCGTCCAGGTCGCCCGCAACAAGGAAGTCTTTGAACAGCGCTTCTCGCGCGGCGTACCGCTGGGACCCGTGGAGAAAGTGGGCACGGCACCCAACCGCCGCGGCACCACCGTCACCTTTCACGCCGACGAGCAGATCTTCGGCTCGCACCGCTTCAAGCCCGCGCGCCTCTTCAAGAGCATCCGCTCCAAGGCCTACCTCTTCTCGGGCGTCGAAATCCGCTGGAAATCCGCGATCAACGACGGCGAAACCCCGACAGAGGCCACCTTTCACTTCCCCGGCGGCCTCTCGGATTACCTGCGCGAGACCCTTGGAACCGCCACGACCTACGCCGATAATCCCTTTGCCGGAACGGTTGATTTCAAAGAGAAATTCGGCGAGGCGGGCAAGGTGGAATGGGCCATCAACTGGACCCCTTCCCGCGACGGTTTCATCCAGTCTTACTGTAACACCGTGCCCACGCCCGAAGGCGGCACCCATGTGGCCGGCTTCTGGGCCGCGATCCTCAAAGGCATCAAGGCTTATGGCGAGCTCAGCAACAACAGAAAGGCCGCCCAGATCACCCGCGAGGACCTGATCTCGGGCGGCTGCGCGCTGGTTTCCTGCTTCATCGCTGACCCGGCCTTTGTGGGCCAGACCAAGGACCGCCTTTCTACCGAGGCCGCGCAGAAAATGACCGAAGGGGCCGTGCGCGACCACTTTGACAACTGGCTGGCGGCGGATACGAAATCCGCCGGCGCCATCCTCGATTTCCTGGTCCTGCGCGCCGAAGAACGCCTGCGCCGCCGTCAGGAAAAGGAAACCGCCCGCAAATCAGCCACCAAAAAGCTGCGCCTGCCCGGCAAACTGACAGACTGCACGTCCAAGGACCGCGCGGGCACCGAGCTTTTTATCGTCGAGGGCGACAGTGCGGGTGGCTCCGGCAAGGGCGCGCGCGACCGCAAAACCCAGGCCCTGCTGCCGCTCAAGGGTAAGATCCTCAACGTGCTGGGGGCGGCCTCGTCCAAACTGGGTTCAAACGCCGAAATCTCGGATCTCTGCGAGGCGCTGGGGTGTGGCATGGGCACCAAATTCAACCTCGATGATCTCCGCTATGACAAGATCATCATCATGACTGACGCGGATGTGGACGGCGCGCATATCGCCTCGCTGCTGATGACGTTTTTCTTTACCCAGATGCGCCCGCTGATTGACGCGGGCCACCTCTATCTTGCCTGCCCACCGCTTTTCCGGCTGACGCAGGGGGCGAAACGGGTCTATTGCCTCGATGAGGCTGAAAAGGACGCCTGGCTGGAAAAAGGTCTGGGCGGCAAAGGCAAAATTGACGTCTCCCGCTTCAAGGGTCTGGGGGAAATGGACGCCAAGGACCTCAAAGAGACCACCATGGACCCAGCGACCCGCAAACTGATCCGCGTGTCGATTGACGAGGATATGCCAGGCGAGACCGGCGATCTGGTCGAGCGCCTGATGGGGAAAAAGCCCGAGCTGCGGTATCAGTACATCCAGGAGAACGCGAAGTTTGTGGAGGAGCTGGATGTTTAAATAACATCTATTCAAGGGGTTAGCTGGTGCCGACGTACATGTCAAGAAGCTACTTTGGAGGAGGGGGACCCTACCAAGTACCGGGTTTTTGTCCGAATTGCGGCCCAGTCATCTGCGGCTTAACCTTCCCGTCTCCGGCAGACGCGAATACAATCATGCACGGCAATGCAGCTAGTTGCCCCAAGTGCGGGAGTTTAGCGGCACTTGAAGACGGAAGATATGATTTCAGAAAACAGGCGCTGCGAATATTGGCTGAGGCCGATATTACAAAGAAACAAGCAAAACAATTCACAAGAAAAATTGAAAAGGCCGCCAATCTAAATTCGCTACCGAAAAGCGTAGCGCCCATCAACCCAGCCCTTGAGCAAGTCGCCGAGCTCGCGATTCAGCAAAACAATCCTCGCTTAGCACTAAGTCAAATAGGACATATTTTGTTCTTTATCGCCGGAGCCGCAGTTTCAAATATTGTAAACGCCGACGAACTCTGGGATCGCTATTGGAAAGGTGAGCTATTCGAAAATCACCAAACTGGCAGCAGCGAGTCAAAACAGAACTTGGCAGACGAGGCCGAAAGAAACACCCCCGATGAAGGAAAGAACAAATCCTCTGACGATTGGAATACAACGGATGTTTGACATAAACGACTACTCCAACATTCAATTCTGAGACTAGCATGCAGCGAAGCGCGTTGCGCTTCCGCCCATTTGACCGAACACAGCGCTAAACGTTTGTTTACAATTCCGCCCGAGGCCCCGCCTCGGGCCGCGCCCGACCTCCCCCACGGGGAGGGCGCATTCTATGCCCCCTCGTTTCTGCGAACCCCTCCGGGCTCAAACGCTCCACTGGAGCGTTTGCAAGACGCCCTCCGGCCCGAGGTCAGGCGCAGCCCGTCCCAACTGTTGCAATGTATCCTTATTGCGCCTGTACAGGGCTCCGCCCGTTCAGCCCTGAAACCTTCCCCCTTGGGAGGGCGCACTGCGTGCCCCCCTGATGCTGCCGCATCGCTCCGGCCTCAAACGTTCCACTGGAACGATTGCAAGACGGCCTCCTTCCCGGGCTAACACGCTGCCCTTTCCATCAGTTCCGCTAAGAAACCGCTACGTCCGTGGCGTTACCTGAGCGAACGCACCACATCTGCGGAAGCACGCCCGTGCTCGTCCCTCACCACCCATGGCACATCATCCACGGGGGGCAAGGGGCGCCCAAAGGCGTCTCACATCGCCATCATATGAACAGCCTCAAAGGCGATCCAGACACCCATCAGGGCCAGAAATCCAATCACAGTCGGTACAACTACACGGGCCATATCGGCGCTCCTTTCCAGGCACCCCGGCGGGGTGCGGTCAGTGCCGCAGCGCGTTCTGCCCTGCGATCTGACCCCCATGTGGCCCCTGCAGACTGACACAAACACCCCCCGCACCGTCACGATATTTCACGCCGTCGGGAGTGCCCTGAAACATCGTGCGCCGGTACCGGTCGCGCACAGTCTGACGCTATTCCTGCAGCCCGCGCAGGTATTCCAGCAGGTCCGCCACCGGCTGCGAGGTCAGCACCGGCTGCCCGGTCTCAGTTTTCAGGATCACATCAGTGCCCTCGAAAAATTCGCCATAGACCGGCATGGGCGAGCCGTGGCTCACCAGCGGATCGCGCCCGTCGATACGCATGATAATACGCTCGACCGGCAACACACCGTCATGCCGCGCTGTCAGCCCCGTCAGGTCCGGCGGCTGCAGCACCAGCGCCGGCGCCATCGGGCCGTTGCCCCGCGCCTCTTCGCCATGACAGGTGGCGCAGTGGCGTGCATAGATCTCGGCCCCGATCACGGCGTCCTGTGCCAAAGCAGCGCCGCCGATCAGCACCAGACCACTCAGAACAGCTGTAAAATTATTCATGATCAGCTCCTTATCCATCCGCTATCAGCATGGCATGCCCTGAGGGCGCGCGCCTTGATCCGGATCAAGCAGCCATTACTCCAAGATGAAAACCACGTGACGGCTGCAGGCACTGCTTGATTGCCGGGCGGGCTTTCTGCACTGATGGGGCATGCGATTATTTGTCATTGCCAGTCTGATTGTTCTGACCGCCTGCGGCCGCCCCCTGACAGAAACAGAGGTGGCTTTCGCCCGCACCATTCACGGCGATACCCTTGATGTGGATCGCGTCCGCCTTGTGGACGGTGCGCCCACGCGAGCGGTGACTTTCCGGCGTGCCGCACGCCCCCGGACCACGTGCCGCGAGCGCATCCTGCCGCCCATCACAGAGGAGGTCGTTACGTCCAAACCTGCGGCTGTGGCGTTTTACAACCGCGTGCTGTTCGACAAAGACTGGTACCTCGATGACTATCTGCCCGACTATCCGGACCGCATCGGGCTGATTGCGGCGATGCTCTTTGCGCATGAACTGACCCACGTCTGGCAGTGGCAGAATCGCCAGGACACCGGATATACCCCGCTGCGGGCTGCTTTTGAGCATGGCGGCGCCAGCGACCCCTACCTCTTTGATCTCAGTAAAGAACCCCGTTTCGCGGATTTCGGATATGAGCAGCAGGGGGCGATTATGGAAGAATTTGTCTGCTGTCGCGCGCTGGACCCCGGCGCGGCCCGCACGCAGCGCCTGCATGCACTGATTTCACAGGCCATGCCGGTTGCGCCACTGCCACAGTCGCGCCCCTATGCGGTCGGCCTGCCCTGGGAGGGGGTTGAAATCGAAGGCATCTGCAGCTGATCAGGGGACCTGCACAGACCGCAGCCAGGCCAGGATCGCGGCCTGCGCCCGCGGTACCCGCGCGACGCCCGGCAGACGTGCGCGGCGTGGGTCTTCCAGTGCGACCAGCGGTGTCATGGCCCGCCCGTCCTGTTCGCCTGTGGCATAGGCCTCGAGTATACCGAGCACACGGGCATCAGGGAATTCCCCGCCCGCGCTGCGCGACAGTACGGTCAGATCGGCCGGTGTCTTGCTGAGCCCGCGCACCCCGGCGCCGCCACCGCCGCGGGCATCACCGCCATGACACAGAGCGCAACTGGCCGCAAAGAGCGCTGCGCCCTCGCGTTCGAGATCGCGCTCTCCCGGCCCACAGGCCGCGAGGACCAGTATCAGTCCCGGAACCGGAAAAGTCAGACGGCGCAAATGAATTCCTCCTTTGTCGGGCCAGCCGTGGAAAACGGCCTTGCCGCTGTCATAGCAGGAGGTCATGCTCGGATTAATGTCAGGTTAAAAGGATCGCTCCATGGCCCAATACGCAATCATTATGACACTGGCCGGCGTAGGCATCCCGATGCTGGCCGCACTGAACGCAGCGCTTGGTCAACGCATCGGATCCCCGGCTGCGGCAGCGACGGTTCTGTTCACAATCGCGTTTCTGTCTTGCCTCGCGGTCATGATCACAACCGGTCCGCAGGCTCTTTCCAAAGTCACCCAGGCCCCCAGATATCTCCTGCTCGCAGGCGTGCTGATCGCGTTTTATGTTCTCAGCATTACCTGGATTGCCCCGGTTTTCGGCGTCGGCAACGCGGTGTTTTTCGTTCTGCTCGGTCAGCTCGTCAGTGCTGCCGCTATTGACCATTTTGGCCTCTTTGGCGCGCGGGTCGCCCCGCTGGACCTGACACGGGCCGCCGGCATCGCCCTGATGGCAGCGGGTGTCTTTGTCACGCAGAAGGTTTAGGCCCGCAGGCAAGCTCTTCGATCTGCGCCCAGACACTGTCTGCAACTTCGACCCGCTCGGCGGCTGTGCGGAACTGACCCGGAATGCGTCCTCCCTCGTCTTCTCCGACCGCTGCGACAAGAGCGTTCATCCGGGTACCGAAGTCCGGCGATACATCGGGATCCATCAGGATGTAGAACTGGCCAAGATCGTGCGGCGCACCCGTGGGAGCTTTGAGTGGTCTGACGTCCCGGGACAGCACAGAACCGGTCATACCGGCCGCGAGGATTTCGGCCATCAGACCGAAGCCCCAGCCCTTGTACCCACCCATCGGAACGAGAGATCCCTGCAGAGCCGCATCCGGATCCGTCGTAGGCCGGCCTTCGGCATCCAGCGCCCAGCCTTCCGGAATGGACTGTCCGGCGGCCTTTGCCATTGTGATTTTGCCAAGTGCGACCGTCGTCGTTGACTGATCAAACTGCATCGCAAGGCCGCCCTCACCGTCTGGCACCGAAAAAGCAATCGGATTTGTGCCGATCACACGACTGCGCCCACCCGGTGGCGCAACAATGGGTGACGCATTGGTGAAACCGATGCCGATCATACCGGCGCGTGCAATCTGCTCGGTGAAATACCCAAGGGACGTACAGGTATGCGCATGGCCGATTGCCAGCGTAGCTGTTCCGAACTGCCTCGCGGCATCAAGTGCTGGCGTCAGACCATGTGCAAATGCCGGTTGTGCAAAACCGTATCCTGCGTTGACGTGCAGTGTGGCAGGACGCGGTGCCGTAACAACCGGAACCGCGGCGCCATCTACCCGGCCACTCAGAAGCTGCAGACAATAGCTTTCGACGTAATACAGCCCGCAGATACGGTTGCCATGCGCCTCTGCAGCCGCAACCGCCCGCGCAACTTCGGTCGCAGCAAATGGTTGGGCACCGTGCTTGCGCAATGCCTCTGCGGTCACCGCTTCAATCGTGGTGATATCGGTTAATGGCATGATTTTCTCCCCGGTTGCGCGCAGATTGCGCCCAGGCAGGCGCCAAGGTCAAGCGCAACACGGCAGCAGGTGCCAGTCAGACAAGCAGGCCGTTTCCGAGCCTGATCTGACGATCCATCCTGACGGCGAGGTCAGGGTTGTGTGTCGCAATCACGGCCGCCAGTCCTGTGTCCCGCACCAGCTGCATCAAGGCTTCGAACACCTGATCCGAGGTTTCCGGATCCAGGTTGCCCGTCGGTTCGTCTGCAAGCAGGAGCGCAGGGCTGTTGGCCAGCGCCCGGCAAAAGGCAACGCGCTGTTGCTCGCCACCGGACAGGGCGGCAGGCCGGTGCGAAGCGCGTGACGCCAACCCAACCGATTCAAGCAGGCCCGTTGCCCGGATATCTGCGTGCGCGCGCGCGACCCCATTCGCCAGCTGTGGCAGAACCACGTTCTCCAGCGCGGAGAATTCGGGCAGCAGGTGGTGAAACTGATAGATAAACCCGACATCCGAACGGCGAACGGCGGTACGGCGACCGTCACCCAGCCCGCTCATTTCTTCACCGGCAATCCGCACAATACCGGTGTCCGGCGTATCAAGCAGGCCGGCAATATGCAGCAAGGTGGATTTACCTGCACCGGACGGCGCAACCAGTGCAACAACCTCTCCGCGCGACACGGTCAGATCGACGCCACGCAGCACGCTGACCTCGCCCGGTTCGCCTGGGTTGTACGCTTTGGCGATGCCCTGCAGCTCCAGCACCGGATCACTCATACCGAAGCGCCTCGACGGGGTTCATGCGCGCGGCACGTCGCGCTGGAAAGAGGGTGACCACAAAGGACAGGCCGAGAGACAGGGCAACCGCAGACAAAACATCCCCGAGGTGCAGCTCTGCGGGCAGTGCATAGATGCCGCGGATAGACGGATCCCAGACGCCGCCGCCCATCATCACGTTCACAAAAGAAAAAATCGGATCAATGAAAATTGCGAAAAGAGAGCCGAGGATCACGCCCATCAGCGTGCCCAGCACACCGGTCGCTGCACCACAGATGAAGAATATCCGCAGCACCGAACCCTCGGTCAGACCCATCGTGCGCAGGATGCCGATATCCCGACCCTTGTTTTTGACCAGCATTATCAGGCCCGAGACGATGTTCATTGCCGCAATCAGTACCAGGATGGACAGGATGATGAACATCACATTGTCCTCGACTTCGAGCGCCCGCAGAAACCCGCCCGACGCATCGCGCCAGGTCCAGACCTGCGCCCGGACGCCCGCAGCCTCCAGCAACGCCGGAGACAGCCCGTCGACGTTCTCGGGGTCTTCGACCATCACCTCGATTTCGTCAGCGCGCCCCTCGCGGTTGAAGAATATCTGCGCCTCCTCAAAAGGCAGATACGCGCGCACACGATCAATGTCATACCGCCCCGCAGAGAAGATGTAGGTTACGTCGTAGGCATTGATGCGCGGCGATGTGCCGAAAGCGGTCTTTACGCCATCCGGCGAGATCAGCCGGATCCGGTCACCGATCCCGACACCGAGTTCCCGGGCCACGCCCGAAGCCAGAGCAATTCCGCTTTCAAAGCTGTTGATATCGCCCAGCGACATTTCCGCATCTGCGATACCCGGCAGGGTCCGCAGGTCGTCTCCGCTGATGCCGTAAAGATCAATGCCTGCATTACTGCCCTGTCCGGCACCCATGACCTGCGCGCGGATCAGCGGTGCCGCACGTGTGACACCGGGGACCTGGCTCAGGCGTTCTGCGAGGGCTTCGTACTCTGAAATGCTCCGGTCGATCCGGCCAGCGGCGGTGACTTCACCCAGCGAATACACCGTGACGTGCGCATTTGCTCCAAGGATCGTGCCGACGAATTCGGCCCGGAAACCCGACCGCACAGCAAGTGTTGCGATCAGGGCAAAAACGGCGAGCGTAATACCGATCAGGCTGATCCAGGTCATCGTGCTGACGCCACCTTCGGCACGGCGCGCGCGCAGATAACGCCAGGCAATCATCCATTCAAAGGCGGCAAAAGGGGCTGTGGTTCGTGCCATCGGTTGTCCTGCAGGGCGTATTTCCGCGCAACGTGGGGCTTTGACCCGGGCGGGTCAAGCAGACTGTTGCACCCGCCGCCGCGGCCAGCCCGGCAGGAGCATAAACAAAAGGCGCAATACCGCCCAGCTCAAAAGGAAACCTGCCATGGCAAACAGCGCCGTCGCCGGGGTCAGTGGCAGTGATGGCCGGAAGGCTGACCAGGCACCGCGCGCCACTTCTGCATCCGTCAGGCGGGCAGCATGATAGGCGCGCATAAAGGGGCCATGGCCGCTCAGAACCACAAGATCCGCACTGAGCGCGGCATGACGCTCAAACGTGCGCTGCATGTCCACGCGCCGGGCCTCAACAAAGGCGGAACCGGTCATCTGCGCAAGAGCCGCATCCCGCGTCAGACCCAGAGCCGCAGCAGACGCATCAAAATCGGCTACGACCTGATCCAGCGCGTCAACCGCGCCGCCCAGTCGCTGAAGATACTGTTGCGAGAACGCGGGAAACTGGGCCGCGCCCAGCGCACCGCTGAGGCTGACTGCGAAGATGGCTGCGCGAAGGATCATACCCTGCTCCTGCTCTCCCCCAGGAGGCATCGGCGGCATCATACCAGACACCGGCGGTGTCGCAAAGCGTCAGATATAGGTGTGGAACGATCGCTGCGCCATCATCTCCACGTGCTCGCCCGGCGCGCTGTGACCACTGTAGATACCGGCCACCGTTTTCACGGCTTCTTCAGGCGGCAGCTCTTCGCTCTCGCCGGTGCGGCGGCTGGTCAGCTCGACCACACCGTTTTTCAGACCGCGTGGCCCAACGGTGATCCGCCAGGGCAGTCCGATCAGATCCATGGTTGCGAATTTGCCACCGGCGCGCTCGTCGCGGTCATCATAGAGCGGGTCGAGCCCGAGCGCTTTGAGCGACGCATAAAGCGCATCACAGGCACCATCCGCCTCGGCATCACCCTGTTTCAGGTTCACGATCCCGCAATGGAACGGTGTAACGCCTTCGGGCCAGATGATACCCTTGTCATCGTGGCTGGCCTCAATAATTGCGCCCAGAAGACGGCTCACCCCGATCCCGTGACTGCCCATATGCACCGGCGTGGCCTTACCGTCCGGGCCCTGCACGGTCGCTCCCATCGCCTCGGAATACTTGGTCCCGAAATAGAAAATCTGTCCAACCTCGATACCACGCGCCGTGCGCCGCCGCTCTTCGGGAATGGCGCTGAAGAGCGCTTCGTCGTGGGTCTCGTCGGTCCGTGCGTAGAGATTGGTGAACTCCTGCATGATCGACTGGCACTGGTCCACATCGTCGAAATTGATCTCGCGGTCACCAAAAGTCAGATCAGTTACGGCGCTGTCATAGAACACCTCCGACTCGCCGGTTTCCGCCAGGACAAGAAATTCATGCGTATCATCCCCGCCAATCGGGCCGCTGTCGGCACGCATCGGAATGGCCTGCAGACCCATCCGCTCGTAGGTACGCAGATAGCTCACCAGATGGCGGTTATAGGCATGCAGCGCATCCTCTTTGGTCAGGTCAAAATTGTACCCGTCTTTCATGTAGAATTCGCGGCCCCGCATGACACCAAACCGGGGGCGCATCTCGTCGCGGAATTTCCACTGGATATGATAGAGCGTCAGCGGCAGATCCTTATAGCTGCCCACATGAGACCGGAAGATGTCGGTGATCATCTCTTCGTTTGTAGGGCCATAGAGCATGTCCCGGTCCTGGCGGTCGCGGATGCGCAGCATTTCGGGGCCATAGGCATCATACCGCCCGCTTTCGCGCCACAGATCGGCAGGCTGCAGCGTAGGCATCAGCATCGGAATATGCCCTGCGCGCTGCTGTTCCTCGTGGACGATGTTCTCGATCTTGCGCAGAACCCGGAACCCAAGCGGCAGCCACGAATAAATCCCGGCGGCATTCTGTTTGATCATTCCTGCACGCAGCATCAGACGATGGCTTACGATCTGCGCCTCCGCAGGATTTTCACGCAGTACAGGCAGGAAATAGCGGGTCAGGCGCATGGTACCGGGTCCTCTGGTCAGAAATCTCCGGACCTGACTATGCCAATCTGTGCGCCCCCGCAATCGGACAATCGGCGCAGCGCTGAGCGGTTTTTCACCCGGCACCCTTGAAGTGGCGGCGATGTTGGGCAATGTGGAACCCTGAACAGATCGGAGACAGAAATGGCCCTGCCCGTAAGAGAACAGGTGATATGGTGGAGTACCGTTGCGGCGGTCTTTTTCATCCTGCTCTGGTTTCTGGGCCACGTGCTGCTGCCTTTTGTCCTCGGTGGCGCGATTGCCTATTTTCTGGATCCGGTCGCTGACCGTCTCGAACGGGTCGGACTGAGCCGCGTTGCCGCCACAGCCGTAATCACCATCGCCGGTGTGCTGATCTTTGTCGTTATGGCCCTGCTGATCGTTCCTACGCTGGTCAGCCAGGCACTGCAGCTTTTCGAGGTGGCGCCGGAATTTGCCCGGACCTTCACAGCCTGGCTCACCGAACGGTTCCCGACACTGCTGGACGAGGGTTCGACCGTGCGGCAATCGATCAACAGCGTTGCCGCAACAATCGAAAGCCGCGGGGCGCAGTTGCTGGAAACCGCGCTGACCTCTGCTGCGTCCCTGCTGAACGTCGTGGTTCTGTTGGTCGTGGTGCCGGTTGTCTCTGTATATCTGCTGCTGGACTGGGACCGGATGGTCGCGCGCATTGACCAGCTTTTGCCGCGTGATCATGCACCGGTAATCCGCCGGCTTGCCAGTGACATCGACAGTACACTGGCGGCATTCATCCGCGGCATGGGTACCGTTTGCCTGATCCTCGGGACTTACTACGCCGTGGCTCTCATGCTTGTCGGGCTGCAGTTCGGCCTGGTAGTCGGGTTCGTGGCCGGGCTTGTGACCTTCATTCCTTACCTCGGCGCTCTCATCGGCGGTGCGCTGGCCATCGGTCTCGCGCTCTTTCAGTTCTGGGGCGACTGGGTCAGCATCGGACTGGTTGGCGGTATATTTGTGATCGGTCAGGTGATCGAAGGCAACGTTCTGACTCCGAAACTGGTGGGCAGCTCGGTGGGTCTGCATCCGGTGTGGCTGATCTTTGCCCTTTCCGTCTTTGGCGCGCTCTTTGGTTTTGTCGGCATGCTGGTCGCGGTTCCGGTTGCGGCAGCCCTGGGTGTCATTACGCGGTTTGGTGTCGAAAAATACCAGAGTTCCCTGCTTTACCGCGGCAGATCCGGACAGGACGACAGCTGACATGGCCGAACAGCTCGGATTTGACCTGCCCGGTGTACCGGCGCTGGGACGCGCGGACTTTCTGGTGGCGCCCTCAAACGCTGTCGCCATCGCAATGATCGAAGGCTGGCAGGGCTGGTCCGGGCGCAAGCTGCTGCTCTCCGGACCGGAGGGATCGGGAAAGACGCATCTGACCCAGGTCTGGGCCGGACTGTCCGGCGCGCAGGTCGTCGCGGCCCAGGACCTTGCCGCAGCAGATGTACCGTTACTGGCCACAGGACATATTGCCGTCGAGGATGTTCATCTGCTCTCCGGCAATTCTGCCGAACAGACCGCACTGTTTCATCTGCACAACATGGTGCTTGCAGAGGGCAACAGCCTGCTCCTGACAGGCTGCGGCGCACCTGCGCACTGGGGAATTGACCTGCCCGATCTCGCCAGTCGCCTGGCAGGCACCACTGTGGCGCAGCTGGAGCCACCTGATGACGCGCTGCTGGCCGCGCTGCTGGCAAAGCTTTTTTCCGACCGCCAGCTTTCTCCGAAACCTGAGGTCATCTCCTATCTGGTCCGCCGCATTGATCGGTCCTTTGCCGGTGCCAGGGAAATAGTCGCAGCGCTGGATGCCGCATCACTTGCCCGCAAATGCGCTGTTACACGCGGACTTGCAGCCACGTTACTGGACAAAGGTGGTCCCTCCGGCTGAAACCTGTCACTGTGACGTTACACATTTCACGCACAAGGCCCGCATGACCCACGCCGATTTTCTGTCAGCTGATTTCCCCGCACCCGTATCCGTTCCGGAGCTTGACCCATGCAGCAAAGCGCGGTTCTTCAATCGCGAACTCAGCTGGCTCGGGTTCAACTGGCGCGTGGTCGAAGAGGCAGAGAACCCCAGGGTTCCGTTGCTCGAACGCCTGCGTTTTCTGTCGATTTCAGCCAATAACCTGGATGAATTCTACACCGTCCGCGTCGCAGGTCTGAGGGAACTTGCCCATGCGGGAAATACGACGCCGGGCGCCGACGGTCTGACCCCGGCAGAGCAACTGGTGCTGATTGACCAGAATGCCCGCAGCCTGATGGAAACACAGCAGAAAGTCCTGGTAACGCTGCTGACGGAAATGGAAGAACAGAATATCTCCGTTCTGCGCAACGGTGATCTGTCTGACGAGGAAAGGGTTTACCTTGAGGACGTGTTCCTGACACAGGTCTTTGCCGTTCTGTCACCTCTGGCGATTGACCCCGCCCACCCTTTTCCGTTTATCCCCAACACAGGCTATGCGCTGGCGCTGCAGCTTGAACGGATTTCTGACAAGCGGCCCCTGCAGGCGCTTCTGCCAATTCCGGCCCAGATCGACCGCTTTATCGCACTTCCCGCACCAGAGGGGCACCACCGTTTTCTGCCGCTGGAAGAACTGCTGGTGATGAATGTTCAGGGGCTGTTCCCGGGTTATCGCCTGATGGATCACTTTGAATTCCGGGTGCTGCGGGACAGCGATCTTGAAGTCGAGGAAGAGGCCGAGGACCTTGTGCGCGAGTTCGAGGTAGCTCTGAAACGCCGGCGCCGTGGCGAGGTCGTGCGGCTGACCCACTCTGCGGGTGCTCCCACGAAACTCAAGGCCGTGATCATGGAAGAGCTTGGCGTTGGCGCCGAGGAAGTCATCGAGATTGATGGCATGATCGGGTCGGCAGATCTCAGCGAACTGGTGCTCGACAGCCGCCCGGACCTTCTGTGGCCCAGCTTTACGCCGCGGGTACCGGAGCGGGTCACTGACTTTGACGGGGACATGCTCGCCGCGATCCGCAACAAGGATATGCTGCTGCATCACCCCTATGAGACCTTCGATATGGTTGTGCGCTTTCTGCAACAGGCAGCGCGCGACCCCAAGGTCGTTGCCATCAAGCAGACGCTGTACAGAACTTCACGCGACAGCCCGATCGTCGAAGCGCTCTGTGAAGCCGCCGAAGAGGGCAAATCGGTCACGGCACTGGTAGAGCTCAAAGCACGCTTTGACGAGGCCGCCAATATACGCCAGTCCCGGCGCCTTGAACGCGCGGGCGCACATGTGGTCTATGGTTTTCTTGATCTGAAAACCCACGCAAAGATCTCGACTGTGGTGCGTCGCGAAGGCAATCAGCTGATTACCTACACGCACTATGGCACAGGCAATTACCACCCGATCACCGCACGGGTTTATACCGATCTGTCCTTTTTCACCTGCGACACACGCCTTGGCCGTGACGCCACGAAAGTGTTCAATTACCTTTCCGGATACGCCCAGCCTGAACAGCTGGACAACCTCGCGATCTCGCCGATATCGCTGAAAACGCGCCTGCTTGAACTGATAGCAGCCGAAGCAGAGCACGCGCGGGTCGGAAAGCCAGCCGTCATCTGGGCCAAGATGAACTCGCTCATCGACAGCGAAGTAATCGATGCGCTCTATGCTGCCAGCCAGGCCGGCGTCAGCATAAGCCTGGTAATCCGGGGCATCTGTGGTCTGCGACCGGGCATCAGCGGTCTGAGCGAAAACATCCGCGTAAAGTCTATCGTCGGCCGGTTCCTCGAGCATTCACGCATCGTGTGTTTTGGCAACGGCGCGGGCCTGCCACATAAAAAAGCGCGCGTATTTATCTCTTCTGCGGACTGGATGGGACGCAATCTGAACCGCCGCGTTGAAACGCTTGTCGAGATCGACAATGCTACGGTCAAAGCGCAGATTGTTGGCCAGATCATGGCGGCCAATCTGGCAGATGTCGCACAGAGCTGGGTCATGAACCCGGATGGTACCTTTATCCGCCCCCCCCTGCAGGAGGGAACCTTTGCCTTTAACTGTCACCGGTTTTTTATGGAAAACCCCTCGCTTTCCGGGCGGGGGTCGGCCGGCGCATCAGATGTTCCCAAACTGACACATACCGAAGACTGACAGGCTTTTTGCCGCGTCCCGTCAGCACCGCATTGACCCAGGCCACGATTTTGCACAGGGTGTCGGCGAAGCTGCGGACACTCTATGAATCAGCACCCGGATACCCCCGCCCCCGTCGCGCAGGATGCGGCACACCCGGACGCGGGGCTTTTCGGCCGTCCGCTTTTTGAGGATCCGAGCGCCCGCGCACTCTCGCGTGTTGGTGTTGTTGACGTCGGATCAAACTCGGTGCGCCTCGTGGTTTTCGATGGCGCCGCCCGGTCACCTGCCTATTTCTACAACGAGAAGATAATGTGTGCGCTTGGCGCGGGCCTGTCTGAATCCGGTGTTCTGAACCCCGAAGGCCGCCTGCGTGCGCTCAGTGCGCTGCGCAGGTTCCAGCACCTGGCGCAGGGCATGGGACTGCCTGCGCTGACGGTTGTGGCCACGGCGGCAGTGCGGGATGCCAGCGACGGTGCGGACTTCTGCGAAGAAGTCAGACGCGAGACCGGCCTGCGGATCTGGGTGATCGACGGGGAAGAAGAAGCCCGTCTTTCAGCTCAGGGCGTCCTGCTGGGCTGGCCGGGGTCTTATGGCCTTGTGTGCGATATCGGCGGCTCGTCGATGGAACTGGCCGAAATCAGCGGTGGCCGCGTCGGCAAACGGATGACATCTTCGCTGGGGCCGCTGAAACTGCGGGATATCTCCGGCGGACGCAAAGGGCGCGAACGACACATTCGCGAGACCCTGGAAAAAATGCGCGACGTCATGGGCGACCAGCGTGACCGGTTGTTCCTTGTGGGTGGTTCCTGGCGGGCGATTGCGCGGATCGACATGCACCGGCGCGGGTATCCGCTGCACGTTCTGCATGAGTACCGGATGACCGCCCGCAGCGTAACCGCAACCGTAAAATATATACAAAGCGCCGATCTGTCCGAACTGCGCAGTGCCTGCGGTATTTCCTCTGCGCGGATGAGCCTTGTGCCTCTGGCGGCTGAGGTTCTCAAGCGGCTGGTGCGCACGTTTCGCCCCAAGGACATCGCACTGTCCAGCTATGGTATCCGCGAAGGCATGCTGTACGAGCAGATGCCGCAGCGGTTGCGCGACCGTGATCCGCTGATCGAAGCCTGCCGGTTCGCCGAAGCCAAGGATGCGCGGATGCCCGGTTTCGGCAAACTGCTCTACGCCTTTATCCATCCGCTTTTCCGCAATGTTCCGGAGGCGCGCCGCAGACTGATCAAAGCTGCGTGCCTGTTGCACGATGTTAGCTGGCGTGCCCATCCCGATTACCGTGCAGAGACCTGTTTTGACAACGCGACCCGCGCCAATCTGGGTGGCCTGAAGCACTCCGAGCGGGTATTTCTGGGGCTCGCACTGCTGCACCGCTATTCCAATAAACGCGAAGGCACGCGGTTTGAGAACCTCTATGAGCTGATCGACGAGAAAACGCGGCTGGATGCCGAGATTCTGGGCAAGGCCATGCGCTTTGGCGCCATGCTGTGGATGACCCAGGATGCCGAACGGGGAACGCTGCGGTGGTACCCCAAAAAGAGACTGCTGGAACTGCGCCTGACCGAAGACATGGTGCCCCTTTTCGGCGAGGTCGCAGAAGCGCGCCTGATGTCACTGGCCGCATCGCTTCAGGCATCTGTGGAAATCAGGCGGAAGCGCTAGAGGTCGATCGACGGAGGCATGGTTTCGTCATCCTCCGGCTTCGGGATTTCCGGAGCCGCCGGTTTGCGCCGGATGATGATATCGCCATTGTCCAGAATTTCGGGGGCTTCATAGACAGACCAGTCCTCGACCTGCCGCATCAGATCAGTCAGCGCGGGGCCCATCTGTGCCATGAAATCTGAAAGCCCTTCGAGAGCAGGTTCCGCCTCCAGCAACAGACCTTCCAGAAACTGTTGCAGACCCCGCTCCATCATTGAGGGCGGTCCCTGTTCTTCTGCCTGTGCCGGGAGCGCCGTCAGCGCAGCGGCGAAAATGATCGCATTCATCTGTGACATAGCGCCAGCATACAGCATCTGCCGCGATTCTCCGATGTCAGATGTCCAGATCAAGCGTCACCGGAAAATGGTCAGAGGCCGTAACCAGTGCCTCGCGCAGTTTGGGGTCGGCCCAGCACTCAGGATCGTCCAGTGGATGCCATATGCGCCAGACAGGCGCGTTATCACGCAGGCTGCCGGACACCATGATATAATCCAGCAGTGCCTGAAGGTACCTTTTTTCCTTTTTGATCCAGAACCTTGACGTGGTAGGCCGGGCACCGAAACGCTGAGACAACGCCTGGGCCGCGTGTGGGTCAAAAAGCGGCAGTCCTCCGTCCTGCCCCAGAACAATTTCGACAGAAGAGCGACCGAACAGACCTTCGAATTCATCAAGGCCGGGACCATCGTTGAGATCGCCCATAACCACAAGCGGGACTCCACCGTCCAGCACCTGGTCAACTCTGGCGCGCAGCCAGATCGCCTGCGCGAGTTGCTTGCGGCGGTTGGCAATGGCCATGCGCATCACATCCGCATCGCTCCTGGCACCATGTGGCGCTTTTGATTTCAGGTGCGCGCCGATCATATGGATGGCCGTCCCGGCGCGGGTCACGACATCCAGTTCCAGCGGCGGTTTGGAAAAACGTACATTGTCCCGCGTCGCATCCACGTCAAGATCAATGCCGAAAACACCGTCAAACCGGGGAACTGCATCTGTGCCGGCGCGGGGCGCGTGACGGACCTGCAGCATCTGCGGATCATAAAGCAACGCGATTTCCTGGCGCGTATCGTTCGAAAATCCGGTCAGCGCCTCGCAGGTCCTGAGCTCATAATGTGCCGCAAAATTTTCCAGCGCGGCAACCGCATTTCGCCGCCCGCCCGTATCGGGTGCCTCGATAACCATCACGGCATCGGCATCCATCGCGCGGAAAACTTTACCCAGAGCATCTGCCTGTGCACCCCGGGTCACCTTGTAGCGCGCGGACCAGTCGCCGTCGGGCACCAGTTGATTGTCATCATTAAAAAGAGTGTTGAACCATTCAACATTATAGGTGGCGACGCGCATCAGCCGCGGCCTTCGATTTCTTCCCAGGCCAGATTGATGTCCGCCATCCTTTTTTGCGCCAGTTGCACGGCCTCTTCGGGAACACCGCGCGCAATCATCGCGTCGGGATGGTTCTCCCGTACCAGTCGCCGCCAGGCCCTGCGTATTTCTTCCTTGGATGTTCCCGGTGCGACGCCCAGAACCGTATAGGGATCCAGCGGTGCGTCTGGGACAAAACGCATTCTCAGCGCATTGAATTCGGTCTCGGGCAGACCGAAAATTTCGGTTACCCGTTCCAGGAATGCGTTCTCGTTGGGATGGTAGAACCCGTCGGCCATGGCAATGTGGAAAAGCCCTTCCAGCAGGTCCCGGAGCGTGTCCGGCTCGGCGCTGAACATTGCGCTGATCCGCGCGGCATAATCCTCGAACCCTGCGACGTCCTGCCGGGCCAGATTGAAAACACGCGCAGCCCCCTGTTCATCGCGCGACGCGATATGGAAGACCTCGCGGAATGCCGTCACTTCGTCCCGCGTGACATGCCCGTCGGCCTTGGCCATTTTGGCCCCCAGCGCGATAACGGCAATCGCAAAAGCCACCGACCGCTCGGGCGGACTGCGCAGACGGTCGAAAACAGCAGACAGCCCCTCGCCGGCTGTCAGTGCTGAGAGTGCGTCAGTGATGCGGGACCAGATCGACATGAGGCGCATCTTATCTGCTGCGCCAGGGTATGTCAGGCCGTCAACGTTACGCGGCGAGAATTTTCTGCATCAGCACAAGATCCAGCCAGACATCGTTTTTCCGACCAACTTCCGGCATCCGGGCGACCTCGGAATACCCTTCACGGCTGTGAAAGGCGATTGCCCTGTGATTGGTCGCACTGATCCCGGCAACCATCGCATGCGCACCCTGCCGGGCAGCGGCGCTTTCGCCCGCGATCAGAAGTTCTCTGGCGATACCGGTTCCTGCGGCTGTCGGAACCACAAGGATCGTGTGTTCAACAGTCGCAACATAACCAGGGCCGGACCGGAACGGACCAAAGGTCATAAAGCCTGCAAAACCGCCATCCTTTTCGGCCACCAGGAATGCGCCCTGTCGCGCGGCACAGATCTGCTGTATTTCCCCGGTTGTCTTTTGCTCGGTCGTGAACGTGTTGAGCGTTTCGCGGATCATGTGGTTCCACAGCGCCGCAATATCTGGCGCATCACCCGGTTGCGGCGACCTGATCATGAGGCCAGTGTTCTGGCGCCACCGGGGGTGGCAAAATCAGCATACAGCCCAACAGATCCGACCTGAAATGCAATGCGGTCATCGTCCAGGTGCGGTGCGAGGGCTGCGGCCAGGTCATCTGCACTGGGATGCTGTATCGTAAGGCGCCGCAACCGCACACCAACCGGTTTCAGCCGTTGCGCCGGGTGAACCGGTGTCTGCCACTCGATCAGTGCCGGCGCACAATTGTCAAAAGGCAGACGACCGTCAGCAGGCACGGCCATTGTCCAGCGAAGATCGCCTCTTTTCAGTTTCACCGGTGCGCCGGGGTCAAACGACAGCGCATCCAGCCCGGCTCTCATATCGTCGCATCGGCAGATCCAGTTTGTCAGACGCGCCGATCCCGAAAAACGGTCCAGATCAAACCATCTGGGGCGGTCGGGTGCAGGTGCGGCGGGGTTCGTTGCGATGGCCTCGAGGTAGAGACCGTCCTCAAGCCCCAGAAGCGTGTTGTGTGTGAAAAACACATCATGCTGCCCACCGGGCTGCATGCGCACGCCCAGCGCCTCTTCGACATGCGCCGTGGCCTCTTCGAGAGTGAGACCGGACACGGCAAGATGGTCAAGCAGCACAGGCGCGCCTCAGGATCTGGCGTCCCGGATCAGCCGCAGGATGTCCTGTGCTGCCTCGGGGATGTTGGTGCCGGGACCAAAGATCGCTTTAACGCCTGCATCGTAGAGGAACTGATAATCCTGCTGCGGAATGACACCCCCGCAGATCACGAGAATATCTCCGGCACCGGCGGCCTCCAGTGCTTTGACGAGCTGCGGTGCAAGGGTTTTGTGGCCGGCGGCCTGACTGCTGATCCCGATCACATGCACGTCGTTGTCGACCGCATCCTGTGCGGCTTCTTCCGGTGTCTGAAAGAGCGGTCCGACGTCAACGTCAAAACCAATGTCAGCAAAAGCCGTCGCAATGACCTTGGCGCCCCTGTCATGACCATCCTGGCCCATTTTGACCACCAGCATACGGGGTCGTCGGCCCTCTTCCTGAGCGAAATCCTCAACGGACTTCTGGATGGCGGCGAACCCTTCATCACCTTCGTATGCCGCACCGTAAACACCGGCCAGTGTTTTGACCTCGGCACGGTGGCGGCCGAATACTTTTTCCATTGCCATGCTGATTTCTCCAACTGTTGCCCTTGCGCGTGCTGCTTCCACCGCAGCCTCCAGCAGGTTTCCACCTTCAGCAGCCCGGCGGCCCAGTTCTTCCAGCGCCGCGTCGCAGGCCGCGGCATCCCGTGTGCCGCGCACCTGGTCCAGACGCGCAATCTGGCTCTTGCGAACGGCAGCGTTATCGATATCGAGAATGTCGATCGGATCTTCCTTGTCGCGACGGTATTTGTTGACCCCTACGATCACTTCAGTGCCCCGGTCAATATTCGCCTGACGGGTCGCCGCGGCCTCTTCAATCCTCAGCTTGGGCATTCCCGATGCGACCGCTTTGGTCATGCCGCCCATGTCCTCAACTTCTTCGATCAGTTTCCAGGCTGCCTCTGCGAGATCGGCTGTAAGCTTTTCGACATAATAGGACCCTGCCAGCGGATCGACGACATTGGTCACCCCGGTCTCTTCCTGAAGAATAAGCTGCGTATTCCGCGCAATCCGGCTCGAAAATTCTGTCGGCAGGGCAATCGCTTCGTCCAGTGCATTGGTGTGGAGCGACTGGGTTCCGCCCAGCACCGCGCTCATTGCCTCATACGCGGTACGCACAACGTTGTTGTACGGGTCCTGTTCCTGCAGCGAGACGCCCGATGTCTGACAATGGGTCCGCAACATCGAGGATCTGGGATTTTTCGGACTGAACTCGGACATGATCCGGCTCCAGAGCAGCCGGGCGGCCCGCAGTTTGGCGGCTTCCATGAAAAAATTCATGCCGATGGCAAAGAAAAAGCTCAGCCGTCCGGCAAATTTGTCCACATCCATGCCGCGCTCAATGGCTGCGCGCACATATTCGCGCCCGTCCGCCAGTGTAAAGGCCAGCTCCTGTACCAGGTTCGCGCCCGCCTCCTGCATGTGATACCCGGAGATCGAAATCGAATTGAATTTCGGCATCTCGTTTGACGTATATTCAATGATGTCGGCGATGATCCGCATCGATGGCTCCGGCGGATAGACATAGGTGTTGCGCACCATGAATTCCTTGAGGATGTCGTTCTGGATCGTACCCGACAGCACAGAGCGGTCATGGCCCTGCTCTTCGCCTGCGACAATGAAATTCGCGAGGATCGGAATAACGGCACCGTTCATGGTCATCGACACCGACACTTTGTCCAGCGGGATCCCGTCAAAGAGGATTTTCATATCCTCAATGCTGTCGATGGCGACGCCGGCTTTGCCCACATCGCCGACCACGCGCTCGTGATCGCTGTCATAACCGCGATGCGTTGCCAGATCGAAGGCAACGGAAACACCCTGCTGACCATTTGCCAGCGCCTGACGATAAAAAGCGTTGCTTTCTTCTGCCGTCGAGAAACCGGCGTACTGCCGGATCGTCCAGGGCCGGCCCGCATACATGGTCGCCTTTACGCCACGGGTGTAGGGCGCTGCACCCGGGATGGTACCCAGATGTTCAAGCCCGGCCACGTCTTCTTCGGTATAGACCGGTTGCACCTCGATGCCTTCGAGGGTTTTCCATGTCAGGTCTTCAACAGGCCGGCCGCGCAGTTCGGCTTCAGCCAGGGCGCGCCATTCGTCCTTTTTCGTGCTCATCTGTGTGTCCTTCCATCCTCGCCCCGGCCGGCTGCGTTTGCGCAGCTCTTGTCCGGGCGTCGTCCTCTGTCAGCGTGGCAAGACCATCCGCACCGGCGGTCAGCCACATAATATCATCCGCATAAAGCTCGCGCAGTGCGGCGTGTTGTTCATTGTCGAACGGGTTCCAGCGCCCCATGCCAAAAGGAAGCTGACCAGTGTTCGCACCATTGTCCTGCAGGGCTCTGCGCAGTTCCGGCAGAGCCGGCGCGCGGTTCAGCCACTGACGGCATGTCTCGCGTGGCGCATTAATCTGTGCACCTGCAGAAAGCAGCGCGTCCGGTCGTCCCGCAAACTGCTCGGCCGGTAATACACGCAGCGGTACACCCGGCAGGGCATGGGAAATATCGGTGATCACATCCCGCCACCCCCGCACAGACTGCGCAATGCGCTGAAGGTCATTCTGTCCGGGCATGGGCTGACCACACGCAATTCCAGCGGCCAGGACAGAGCACCACCACAGATCAAGGCTGCGCACCGACAGCATGACCGCCGATACCTGGCCTTCAAAGGCCTCCGCGCACCTGGAAATCCGCTCTCCGACATCAGGATAGAGCGCACAGGCGCTTATATTCTGCGCGATACTTCCCATCATGTTCTGATCGCTTATGACCAGATGCGATGTCCCACTGCCGCGGGCTTCGTCCAGCATCTGACGGATATGATCTGCCGCCGGCGCCTGCCGCGCGGGCTTCGGCTGTTCCGATGGGAGCAGCCCCGCGGACAGCTCCCGGCGTGCAGGCCCCGGTCCCCGGAATGCAACACCAGCTTGCGCCAGCGGCTCGCAATGGCGGCGCATGTAGTCCTGGAAACCGGTTGTTGCGGTGCGGTGTGCACCCGGATGCAGTGTCACGTCCATGTTGATTTTGCCAGCTGTGCAAGGGCCGCAAGGAACGGCAGATGTGTCGGAACCGCCATATTCATACCCGATAAACCCTTGCTGCAGATTTAATGGGAAAATTGCCGCCCTTGCCCATCGCAACGCGCACAGGCAGGATTATATAGAGAACAGCAGGAGGAACGATGAAAGCAATACTACCCCTTGTTCTCACTGGCATTTTTGCCTTTGCAGGACCTTTGTCAGCAAACGGGGATCCCGAAGAGAATCCCCTGTTTTTCACCATGGATGAGGTCAATTTGAGCCAATTCCAGTGGAAAAACCGACCTGTGGTCGTATTCGCTGATACGGAAAACGACCCTGCTTTCATCGAGCAGATGGAATTGCTGCGCGCCCGCCCGGATGCGCTGCGCGAGCGGGATGTGGTGGTTATCACCGACACAGACCCTGCCGCGCGCTCGGATATCCGCATCAGACTGCGCCCGCGCGGGTTCATGCTGGCTATTCTGGGCAAGGATGGCGGCGTCAAACTGCGAAAACCATTTCCATGGGATGTGCGGGAAATCTCGCGCAGCATCGACAAGATGCCAGTGCGGCAGCGTGAAATCCGCGCGCGCAAAGAAGAGATCCGCTGACACGCCGGGATCCGGGGCTCCGGCAGGCTTATGAAAGCACTTCCCTGCACTGCGGGTTATTCAAACTCCATGATCACGTCATCGACGGCGAGGCTGTCGCCAGCGCCCGCGTTGACTTTGGACACCACGCCCTTGCGCTCGGCCCGCAGGATGTTTTCCATTTTCATCGCCTCGATGGTACAGAGCGCCTGACCCTCCTGAACCTCGTCGCCCACAGCCACGCTGACGGACACAACAAGACCGGGCATCGGACAAAGCAGCATCTTTGACGTATCGGGTGGCAGCTTTTCGGGCATTTTGCGTGCCAGCTCGGCCTGACGGGGCGTGCGGACATGCACTTTCAGGTCAGCGCCCCGGGTCCGGATCCGGAAGCCACCACTGATCTTGCCGACTTTCAGCACGAGCGGGCTGTTATCAACAGTCATCTCTGCCAGCTGATCGCCCGGTGTCCAGTCGCCGGAAACCTTCAGCCCGCCGCCATCGGCAAACCGTACCGTCGAGCCATCAGACTTTGCGTCGATCACCACATCAAAGGACTGGCCACTCAGTCGAACGTTCCAGTCATCACCAACCGTGCGTTCATGATTGTCCATGCGGCCCGATACACGGGCACGGCGCACTTCGGCCACGCGGTGCATCGCAGCGCAGGCGGCGGCAATGCGGCGCAACTCTCTTTCGGGTAGCTCCACACCTTCGAAACCGTCGGGATATTCCTCGGCAATAAAGGCCGTGGTCATATCGCCCGAGACGAATTTCGGATGATCCATAACCGCCGACAGGAATGGCAGATTGTGCCCAATGCCCTCGACCTCAAAACTGTCGAGCGCCACACGCATCTTTTCAATGGCTTCAGCACGGGTCGGCGCCCAGGTGCAGAGCTTGGCAATCATCGGGTCGTAATACATGCTGATCTCACCGCCTTCGTAGACGCCGGTATCATTACGCACGGCCATGTCACCGGCAGGCGCATCTCCCTGCCATGTGCCCTTTTCCAGCAACGGTCCTGCGGCGACCTCTGAGGGAGGGCGATAGCGCGTCAGACGCCCGATCGACGGCAGGAAGCCACGGTAGGGATCCTCGGCATAAAGCCGGTTTTCAATGGCCCAGCCCGTAAGGGTGACATCCTTCTGACCGATCGAGAGTTTTTCGCCGTTGGCCACGCGGATCATCTGTTCGACAAGGTCAACACCTGTGATCAGCTCGGTTACGGGGTGTTCCACCTGCAGACGCGTGTTCATCTCCAGAAAATAAAAGTTCTTGTCGCCATCCACGATGAACTCGACCGTTCCGGCAGACGTGTATCCCACCGCCTGTGCCAGAGCGACGGCCTGCTCGCCCATCGCCCTGCGGGTTGCTTCATCAAGGAAAGGGCTCGGGGCTTCCTCGACAACCTTCTGGTTCCGCCGCTGGATCGAGCACTCCCGCTCGCCCAGATAAATGCCGTTGCCATGCGCATCACAGAGCACCTGGATTTCAATGTGACGCGGCTGGGTCACAAACTTTTCGATAAAGATCCGGTCATCACCAAAGGAATTCGCCGCTTCGTTCTTGGAAGACTGGAACCCTTCGCGGGCTTCTTCGTCATTCCAGGCGATCCGCATCCCCTTGCCGCCGCCGCCGGCGGAGGCCTTGAGCATCACCGGATAGCCGATCTCGGTCGAGATCTTTACGGCTTCATCTGCGTCTCCGATCAGCCCCATATACCCGGGCACCGTCGAGACGCCGGCCTCCTGGGCAATCTTCTTTGAGGTAATCTTGTCTCCCATCTTTTCGATGGCACCCTTGGGTGGCCCGACAAAAGCGACACCCGCCGCATCCAGAGCCTCAGCGAATTTCGCGTTCTCAGACAGAAAACCGTATCCGGGATGAACGGCCCCGGCCCCGCTGTCCTTGATGGCCTGCATCACCTGATCAATCACAATATAGGACTGATTGGCAGGCGGCGGGCCGATATGCACCGCCTCGTCTGCCATCTGCACATGCAGCGCCTGTTTGTCGGCGTCTGAATAGACTGCAACCGTAGTGATGCCCATCTTGCGGGCGGTTTTGATAACACGGCAGGCGATTTCGCCCCGGTTGGCAATCAGGATCTTTTTGAACATCAGATGTCCCTTTTCGATTGTGCAGAGAAATTGGCCTGTGCCCGGCAAGCGGACACGCGAAAGCCGCGCATGGTAACCACACGCGGCCTGTCAGAATCTGGTCTCAGCCGGTCTGAGGTGTCAGTAACATTTGCCGGGATTGAGCTGGCAATAGGCAACGTTGCCCGCTGCGCCGATGGCTGCGCCCTGAAGCGCGCTGCCGCCGGTGATAACGGCCGCACCTGCACCGATAGCGCCACCGCCGATGGCCTGGTCACCGACGGTCTGGCCGCAGGCCGCGAGCGACACGCAGGCCGCGATGGAAAGAATGAGTGTTCTGATGGGCATGATTGTGCTCCTTTTATCTCTCGCTCCGACAGATAAACGCCGGAGCGCTGCTCGGGTTCCCTCAACACGGGATTGTGACACCGCTCCCCCGGCGCGAAAAAGGCGGACAGTACATGGCGCTTAGCGCCGTACTGTCCGCCAGGGGAAGGGGTACGAAGTTTGTACACGGCCGCGCTGCGGGGATACTCGCCTGCGACCGATGGATCAGCAATACGCGCGGGGGTTGAATCGCTCAAGCGGTACGACGGCCGCTTCGCACAATGAGCCATAACCCGCCCGTTGACAGCAACAGGTGGCAAAATCATGCCGATCCCTCCCCGAAAACTTCAGGAAAAGACACCCGCGCGACGGACACATCAATGACCAGCAAAGCTTCATAGCTTTCAGGATCAAAAGGATCCTCAGCCGGAATGACCTCCCGGCCAAACAGCCAGGACAACCGGCCTGCGTCGAGATTACCCCGCTCAAACGGCGCATCGCCGAAATGTTCCCAGAGGGCCTGAAAAAACGCCGCATCCGCACGACGATCCGCAGGCTTCCGGTCGCGGAAGCGCTCGCGCGATACCAGCCGCGTTACGCCACGCGGGTTGAAACGTCTGAGGGTGAACTGATAATCGGTGCCGGCCAGACGGCCGGGAAAACCCTTGTGTTTCAGCACGCTGGCACCCCGCAGGCTGAAACCGGGTTCGGAGCAGACCTGCTGGTCTGCCCCGCAGAGCTCTTACTTGAACTTGCCGGTGTAGGTCGGCTCGGTCGAGATCGGCTCAGGGTCGACCACAACGAATTCTTCCTGCTCCTGCGCGCAGGCCGCCACGAAGGCCGCCGCGCAGAGGACTGCCAGTATTCTGATGCTCTTCGACATCTCTGTCTCCTGTCTTTTTTGCTTTGCTGCCCCGGCGCCGGAAACCGGCCCTCACAGCTGTTGACTGCAGGCGTATGTCCCACACGCCCGCCCGCCAGGATACAACAACGCACCCGTGAATGATACGCGGGCAAAAGGACTGAGCGGATTTGTGACCCGAAAGACTCAACAGAGTCGCAGCGCCGTACATCAGCGGGAATACCAGAGTGCCTCACCATGGATCCTCCCAGATACAGGTGCCTGATGAAACACGAAAAGCATCGACATACTGGGTGACGCTGTCGTCGGTAGCACCGAAAGGCGCCGGCTGGTCAAGCATGGCGACAGACACAACATCAGCCGTCAGCCGGTGCTCGGCCATGTAAGGCAACGCGACGTTCGTGCACAGATGCTCAAAGTCAGCCTCTGCCTGAGCAAAGGTCACGGTACCGCCGGCGCGCGCAATGGCAGGCGCCAGAAACCTGAAACGCAGCCAGGCGTCATCGCCCACCTGATCGATCAGCACCTCAAACAGTTCCACCGCCTGGCCGGACGGCAGGTCACCGGCGATCCGCAAAACGCTGTCAGCAATGGCCGGCCGGTTTTGCAGCGCAACACTCACGGAGCAGCCTCATCTTTTGTATCGAAGGTGGCCGGTGCGGTGATCTCAATCAGTTCAAGATCATCAGAATGCCGTACCTCACGGTGCCTGATCCCGGGCGGCTGCAGAACGCAGGACCCTTCCCGCAACACGTGCTCGCCACTGTCTTCATACTCAAACACAACCCAGCCGCGGGTGACATAAACCATCTGAAAATCCAAATCATGGCTGTGCCAGGCCGCCGGACTTTCCATACCCGGAACTGCGCGGATCACGTGCGCCCCATATGCGCCGCCGGTAGCATCACGAATTCCCAGATCCCGGTATTCAAAGAACGGTCGCAGCCCTGCCCCCTCAAACCGTCCCTCATCGGCATGAGCAATTGTGAACGCCTGGTTTTTCCAGAGCTTGGTCACACCGGCCTCCGGCGTGCCACGCAATCGATCTCGACCAGCGCCCCGACGGCCAGCGCCGTGACACCCACTGTGGTGCGCGCGGGCAGGCGGTCTGCAGGGAAAAAGCTCTTATACGTGTCATTAAAGGCTGCGTAGTCCCGCCCGAACTCCGTCAGAAAACAGCGGCACTGCACCACGTCACTGAGATCAAGACCGAGACCGCGCAGAACTGTCTCGAGGTTCTGCATCACCTGTTGCGTCTGGGCCGCGACACCCTCGGGCAGGGCCGCGTCTGGCGCGCCGGGCACGGTTGGCATCTGGCCGGTCAGAATAACCCAGCCGTCCGCTTCGACCGCATGTGAAAACGGCGCCACATGTTCCGGCGCGTCTGATATGTTGTGAAATTCGGTCACAGCGGAATGTTGTCGTGCTTTTTCCACGGCAACTGCGTCTGCTTATTGCGCAGAGACGCAAAGGCCCGCGCAATCCGCTTGCGGGTGGTGCGCGGCATGATCACCTCGTCCACAAAACCGCGTTCTGCTGCGACGAAAGGATTGGCAAAGCGTTCTTCGTAATCTGCCGTGTGTTTGGCGATCCTGTCAGCATCGCCCAGGTCAGCGCGGTGGATAATCTCCGTCGCCCCTTTCGCCCCCATGACCGCGATCTCGGCCGTTGGCCAGGCATAGTTGAAGTCTGAGCGCAGGTGCTTGGATGACATCACAACATAGGCACCACCATATGCCTTGCGCGTAATGACAGTGACCATCGGAACTGTGGCTTCCCCATAAGCATAAAGCAGTTTGGCACCATGTTTGATCACGCCGCCGTATTCCTGACTGGTACCCGGCAGAAAGCCCGGTACGTCGATCAGTGTCAGGATCGGAATTTCAAAGGCGTCACAGAACCGGACGAAACGCGCGGCTTTGCGCGAACTGTCGATATCAAGACAGCCAGCCAGCACCATCGGCTGGTTGGCAACCACACCCACTGTACGACCTTCGAGACGGATAAACCCGGTGACAATATTTTTGGCGAACTCTTCCTGGATTTCATAAAAATCGCCCTCATCCGCGAGCTTGAGGATCAGCTCTTTCATGTCATAGGGCGTATTGGGGTTTTCCGGCACAAGCGTGTCCAGGGATGGTTCAATCCGGTCAGGTGAGTCGAAAAACGGACGGACAGGTGGCTTTTCACGGTTGTTGGCAGGCAGGAAATCGACCAGGCGACGCACTTCGGCGAGTGCCTCGACATCGTTTTCAAAAGCCGCATCCGCCACGGAGGATTTTCGGGTGTGCGTGCCCGCGCCACCAAGCTCTTCGGCCGTTACCTGCTCGTTGGTCACCGTTTTCACCACATCAGGGCCAGTCACAAACATATAGGAACTGTCTTTGACCATAAAAATAAAGTCTGTCATGGCGGGCGAATAGACCGCTCCGCCGGCACAGGGCCCCATGATCACGCTGATCTGCGGCACAACACCGGACGCGGTAATGTTGCGCTGGAAGACCTCGCCATACCCCGCCAGAGAGTCCACACCCTCCTGGATACGTGCGCCGCCGGAGTCGTTGATTCCGATTATCGGGGCGCCGTTCTGAACAGCCATATCCATGATTTTGCAGATTTTGCGCGCATGGGTTTCGGACACTGACCCACCCAGAACGGTAAAGTCCTGACTGAACACATAGACAAGACGCCCGTTGATTGTGCCCCAGCCCGCAACCACGCCGTCGCCCGCCGGCTTCTGGTTTTCCATGCCGAACTCGGTGCAGCGGTGGGTAACGAACATATCAAATTCTTCGAAGCTGCCTTCGTCCAGCAACAGATCGACGCGCTCGCGCGCCGTCAGCTTGCCACGTCCATGCTGTGCATCAATGCGCTTTTGCCCACCACCGAGGCGCGCTGTCTCGCGGCGCTCTTCGAGTTGACCCAGAATGTCTTTCATAGCCTGCCCCTTGCTGTGACTGGTGGCACCATATACGAGCGAACATTGTGATCGAAGGAAAAAGTCGCATATTTGCAAATCCTTTCCACTGTTATTTGTGCAAATTGCAAATCAGTAAATATGCGGGCTGTGCATACCTGATATGCATGGACATCATTGAAGTCGGTGCCTAGGTTTCGGTGATGCAGAAAGAGCCTGTGATCCGGTTTCTGGACCGGACGACCCCTCCGCACATTACGACACTGATCCTGCTTGCGGGCATGTCGGCAATTGTCATGAACATGTTCCTGCCAAGTCTTCCGAAGATGACGGAGCATTTCCAGACCGATTATGGCGTCATGCAGTTGTCAGTGGCCCTGTATCTGGGCGTGAGCGGCGTTCTGCAGGTGTTTATCGGTCCGATCTCGGACAAGTACGGACGACGGCCTGTCATCCTTGGTGGTCTCGCTGTCTTTCTGCTGGCCACGCTGGGATGTATCTTTGCGCCCACCGTTGAGATTTTCCTGTTTTTCCGGATGTGCCAGGCTGTCGTGGCAACCGCTATGGTGCTGAGCCGCGCAGCAGTGCGTGACATGTTTGATCAGGACCGCGCGGCCTCCATGATCGGATACGTTACGATGGGCATGGCGATCGTGCCCATGGTCAGCCCGATGCTGGGAGGCGTGCTGGATGAGTACTTTGGCTGGAAAGCCAATTTCTGGGCGCTGTTGCTGATGGGGTCTCTGACGCTCTGGCTGGCCTGGGCAGACCAGGGCGAAACTGCACAGGCAAGTGGAAAAACACTGCTGGAGCAGTTCGGCGAATACCCTGAGCTTCTGACATCGCCGCGTTTCTGGGGATATTCACTGGCCGCCGGCTTCTGCTCCGGTGCATTCTTCGCCTACCTCGGCGGGGGTCCTTTTGTTGGCTCGGTCGTTTTCGGCCTGTCACCGGTCTGGGTAGGATTCCTGTTCGGCGCACCTGCAATCGGGTACTTTTTCGGCAATATGTTCACAGGCATGCTGGCTCAGCGCGTGGGCCTGAACCGGCTCGTTCTGATCGGATGCCTGATCAATGCAGGTGGCACAATTCTGTCCTTGGGTATATTTCTGGCCGGGTACGGCACTGCTTTCAGTTTCTTTGGCCTGATGACGTTCGTAGGGCTGGGCAACGGACTGGTAATCCCGAATGCGACGGCAGGTCTGCTCTCGGTGCGGCCTCATCTTGCGGGCACCGCATCCGGCCTCGGAGGCGCAATCATGATCGGTGGAGGCGCCGCGCTGAGCGCACTGGCAGGTGCTTTGCTCGGGCCCGAAACCGGGGCATTGCCACTGCTGTTTATCATGACCGGTACAGCACTGGCCGCTGTTGCCTCCATCCTCGCGGTTTACGCCCGCGAAAGACGGCTTGGAAAAAGCGCCTGAGCACTGCGGCGTTAGTGCATCGTTAACCATGTTGAGCGACCTTGCCCAGGTGGGTTTGCAAAGCTAGCGTGGGCGAATCTGCAAAGCTGCAAACTCTGGAACGAAAGCCTGCCCCTATGGCCAGTCAGAAACTTTACGCCGGCGCGAAACTGCGCGAAGTCCGGACCCGGATCGGGCACACGCAAAAGGATTTCGCAGCACGTCTGGGGGTTTCGCTCCCGTATCTGAATCAGATGGAAAACAACAACCGTCCGGTGTCGACCACGGTTGTTCTGTCTCTGGCGCAGGAATTCGGACTTGATGTCACTGAGCTCAGCGAGGGTGACAGCGAACGTCTGGTCAGTGACATGCGCGAAGCCGTCGCCGACCCGCTTTTTGCCGATGCACCGCCACCGGTCGCGGACCTGCGGCTGGCGGCCTCCAATGCTCCGGCTTTTGCCCATGCATTTCTGGAACTGCACCGCAGCTACAGGCAGATGCAGGAGCGTCTTGCGTCACTTGACGAGGCACTGGGGCGCGAAGACGCACGGGCAACGCCCAGCCCATGGGAAGAGGTGCGGGATTTCTTTCATTACTGCGACAATTACATTGATGCAGTCGACCGCGCAGCCGAGCATTTCACCGGCAAGGAAGGTCACCACCGCAATATCAGAGTCGCAGCAGTCGCAACTCTGGGCAACAGCGGCGTCACAGTAGAATTTGCCGACACCGATCAGCTCAGACATCTGGATGAGGAGACCGGCGTTCTGACACTGTCGAAGCGGGCGCCACCGGAAAGCCAGACCTTTCAGCTGTTGTTACAGGTGGCACTGGTGAAACAGGACGCCCTGCTTGAGGCCACGCTGGATCTGGCCAAATTCCACTCCCGCGAGGCACGTGCCATCGCCAAAATCGGACTGGCCAACTACTTCGCCGGGGCCGCGCTGATGCCCTATGTCGAATTTCAGAAAGTTGCGCGCGAATGCCGGCACGACCTGGAGGTGCTTGCAGGACACTTCGGCGCGTCGGTCGAGCAGGTCGCACACCGGCTGTCGACACTGCAGCGTCCGGGGGCCAAAGGCATTCCCTTTTTCTTTGTGCGGGTCGATCAGGCAGGGACGATCACCAAACGCCACTCCGCAACGCGCCTTCAGTTTGCACGCTTTGGCGGCGCCTGCCCCCTCTGGAACGTACACCGTGCGTTTGAACTGCCCGGGCAGTTTCTGCGCCAGCTGGCGGAAACACCTGACGGTGTGCGTTACATCAGTCTGGCGCGCGATGTCTCAAAACACGCCGGCCGGTATGGCGCGCCGGTGCGCCGGTATGCCATAGCGCTGGGATGCGAGGTCAAACATGCGGATGAACTGATCTATGCGGATGGCATGGACACCAGCCGCGATGCCGCATTCGAGCCCATCGGAATTTCCTGCCGGATCTGCGAACGGACAAACTGTCATCAGCGCGCGGTTCCCCCACTGGAGCGTCCCCTGATCGTCGATCCCAATCAACGCGGTGTGCTGCCTTATCGGGTCGGCTGAATGCCGGCCCGGGCGGACCAGGTCGGGCGCGTGGTTCCGCAGCGCCGGGCACCACCGGCTGTCAGCTGGATATCAGATCAGCGGCGCGCGGCGCGCCAGCCGGCGCTGACCGCCTCCTGAGCTGTGCAGAACCAGCGCTCGCCGTTTTCCGGCCGGATACCGGTGCGTTCGTAGTGGCGCTGGCCTGGCACGTGAAAAATGCGCTCGCCCTTGGATGAGATATTGCCTTTGATCCTGCAGCTGCGATCCGGTGGAATACGCCCGACAGCGCGCGTTTCGCGATACTGCGAGGGCGACTGGACCCGGCTGGCATGAAGCCCGGCATCGCGCACTGCAGCACCCTTTTCTGTCAGGTCATAATCCATCGAATAGCGGCGAAAGGCGAAAGCCAGACCATCGTGAACCAGCGCCTCTCCGATATCCTGACCATCTGTGAAACAGATTGCGACGATCCGGCCATATCTGTCGCGGTCCGTTTCTTCGCAGGTTGTCTGCCTGCCCTCATAACGCGCGCGAACCGTCTCACTGACCCATGCGCCACAATCCCAGCGCTGTCCCTGTTCGGTTTTACAGGTCTGATCCTGTTCAGGTGCGTCGATGCCATGCAGGCGCACACGCGTGTCGCCCACATCAAAGGTATCGCCGTCAATCACACGTACGGTACCGCTGACGCCAGCCATGACTGACACCCCGCTCACCACAACCGCAAAGACGGTTGCGAGTACAAAAAGATCCACTCTACCCACCCTGGCAATATGAGGTGCGGCATCTGCGGCCACAACCGTATTCACCAGGTCTGGTTAAGCGGTTCTCACTGCACCGCGTGTCTCAGCGTTGCGCATGCTCCCATTCCGGATGCACCCAGGGGATGTCATTGGCGCGGGCCAGCGGGTTCCGTCCGAGCAGGTGGTCGGATACCTTCTCACCGGTCATGATCGACGGGGCATTGAGGTTGCCGTTCGTGATCCGCGGAAAGATACTGCTGTCTGCAACACGCAGAGCGTCAACGCCAATAACCCGCGCCTCGGGATCGACAACAGATCCCGGATCATCAGGGCGTCCCATCCGACAGGTCCCGCAGGGGTGATAGGCGCTCTCGGCATGTTCCCGGATCACATCGTCCAGTTCATCGTCCGTGCGGGCCGCTGCACCTGGCTGGATTTCATGCTTCACGAATGGCCGGAAAGCATCCTGCGCGAAAATTTCCCGGGTCAGACGGATGCAACGGCGAAAATCGACCCAGTCCTGATCTGTGGACATATAATTGAACAAAATACGTGGTGCATCCGCGGGGTCGGCCGACCGGAGCGACACCGCGCCCCGCGACGGAGACCGCATCGGCCCGGTATGAGCCTGAAATCCATGTCCTTCCGCCGCAGCCTGACCATCGTATCGCACGGCCATGGGCAGGAAATGGTACTGGATGTCCGGATAGGGAATGCCCGCACGGGACCGGATGAAGGCTGCACTTTCGAACTGGTTCGATGCCCCCATGCCGGTTTTGGTGAAAAGCCATTGCGCGCCGATCACTGCCTTCGACACCAGGTTCCAGTGTTTGTAGAGGGTGATCGGCTGACTGGCCGCCATCTGAATGTACATTTCCAGATGGTCCTGCAGGTTCTGCCCCACGCCCGGCCTGTCAGCGATCAGGTCAATCCCGTGCTCTGCAAGATGCGCGGCGGGGCCAATACCGGACAGCATCAGCAGTTTGGGAGAGTTGATCGAAGACGCCGCCAGAACCACCTCGCGGCGCGCGCGGATGACCTCGGACCGGCCGCCGCGCCGGAAACGCACACCCGTTGCGCGGCCGTCAGTGATTTCGACCTTCTCAGCCAGACCGCGGACGAGTGTACAATTCGGCCGCCGCAGTGCCGGATGCAGATAGGCATTTGCTGCAGACCAGCGCCGGCCTTTCCAGACCGTCTGCTCCATCGGGCCAAAGCCTTCCTGCTGATGACCGTTGTAGTCCTCTGTGACCTCATATCCGGCCTGGGCGCCTGCATCCACAAAGGCCTGGTAAAGCGGGTTACGGCGCGGTCCCCGCGTAACGTGCAGTGGACCATCCGTGCCGCGCCAGGCAGGGTCCCCCCCATGGCCGCCATCGTGCCAGTTTTCCATGCGCCGGTAGTAGGGAAGAACATCGGCATAGGACCAGCCTTCAGCACCCTCCTCTGCCCAATGGTCGAAATCCATGGCGTGACCGCGCACATAGACCATCCCGTTGATGCTCGATGAGCCGCCGACCACCTTGCCACGGGGACAGGCCAGACGCCGTCCGCCCAGATGCGGCTCAGGCTCAGACCGATAGCCCCAGTCGTATCGCTTCATGTTCATCGGATACGACAGCGCTGCAGGCATCTGGATAAACGGGCCCACATCCGTGCCGCCAAACTCGATCACTATCACCGAGGCCCCGGCCTCGCTGAGCCGGTAGGCCATGGCGCAACCCGCACTTCCGGCGCCAACAATTACAAAATCCGCTTCCATCTTCATTCCGTCGTTCTGAATTTGCCGCGCCACAGGCGCCCTGAGAATGGCGTGCGCGTCAGCGCGCCTTCGGATCACCGCGCCGCTGACCGTCACCGGTTAGTTTTCCGGAAAGATCATTCGCCCCGCGGAAAGCGTTTGCTTTCCTCAAGTACGTTCAGATCCATGTGATTGCGCATGTACTGTTCTGAGGCATCCCGCAGGGGCTGATAGTCCCAGGGATAGTAACCGCCCTGGCGCAGCGCTTCGCATACGACCCAGCGTCTGGCCTGGCTCTTGCGCACATCCGCGTCAAAGGCCGCCAGATCCCAGCGCGCCTCTGCCTTTGCCCGCAGGCTCTGCAGCGTGCCCTGGTGCTCCGGCGCTTCTGCCAGGTTTGTCAGCTCATGCGGGTCGGCTTCCAGGTCAAACAGCTGATCGGGATCAAGCGTGCAGCGGTTGTACTTCCATTGTCCGTACCGCAGTGACACCATCGGGGCGTAAGAGGCCTCTGCGGCATACTCGATTGCCACCGGTTCCGTGCGTTCTTTGCCCTGCCCCATGGGCACAAGCGACACACCTGTGGTCCACTCCATCACTTCTTCCATGGAGACCCCGGCAAGGTCACACAAGGTAGGGCAGACGTCGATGTTCGAAACAGCCGTCGTCTGCAATCCTGGTTCCATCGCGGGGGCTGAAATCATCAGCGGAACACGGGACGACCCCTCATAGAACGACATTTTGAACCATAGCCCGCGTTCGCCCAGCATATCGCCATGATCCGAGACAAACAGGATGATGGCCTCCTGACGGGTGTCCTCCAGCGTCTGAAGGATTTCTCCGATCTTGTCGTCCAGATAGCTGATATTGGCGAAATAGGCCTGCCGGGACCGGCGGATATCTTCGCGTGTGATGTCAAAACTGCGCCAGTCGTTCGCATCGAAAATGCGTCTGGAGTGGTTGTCCTGTTCCTCATAGGGGATCGCAGGCACCTGCGGCTCAAGGTGTGCGCAGTTATTGTAGAGGTCCCAGTATTTCCTGCGCGCAACGTATGGATCATGCGGGTGCGTAAAGCTGACGGTAAGACACCAGGGACGGTCATCTGCCCCGCGCGACAGGTCATAGAGCTTGCGTGTCGCGTTAAAGGCGACCTCGTCGTCATATTCCATCTGGTTGGAAATTTCGGCGACGCCCGCCCCCGTGACTGAGCCCATGTTGTGATACCACCAGTCGATGCGCTCGCCGGGTTTGCGGTAATCCGGCGTCCAGCCGAAATCCGCCGGGTAGATGTCGGTGGTCAGCCGCTCCTCGAATCCGTGCAGCTGGTCAGGGCCGACAAAGTGCATCTTGCCGCTCAGACAGGTCTGATACCCCGCGCGGCGCAGGTGGTGTGCATAGGTGGGGATCGACGAGCAGAACTCGGCGGCGTTGTCGTAAACGCCGGTGGCAGAGGGCAGCTGGCCTGACATGAAGGCGGCCCGCCCCGGCGCACAGAGTGGGCTGGCGGTATAGGCGTTGCGAAACCGTGTGGATTTCGCGGCAAGCTTTTTCAGATTTGGCGCATGCAGCCAGTCCGCCGGCCCGTCCGGGAACAGGGTACCGTTCAGCTGGTCGACCATCAGGATAAGAATATTGGGTTTTGTCATTTCCCGCTCCCTATAAGCGTTTCAAGCGCTGCGAGGGCGGCGGCACGCGCCCCGTCTGCACTCTTTGAGCGCGACAGTGCTGCGCGCAGATAGAGGCCGTCGATCAGCGCACCGATCATTTCGGCATGCGCAACGGGATCATCGCTCAGGGGGCGCAGGGCATGGATCAGATTTGACTGAAGCCGTGCCTGATAGAGCCGCAGCAGGCGCAGCGTCTGCGGGTTGGTCTGTGCCTGGGCGTAAAGCGTCATCCAGGCACTGATCGTGGCCGGCGCGAAACAGGACGGCGCAAAGCTGGCATCGATCAGCGCCACAGCCCTGGCGTGGGGTGTTTCTGCTGCCTTCAGAGCGCGGCGTACCTCTGCCCCGAAGTCCCGCAGGATCTGTTGCATAGCCGCCAGAAAAATCTGGTTCTTGCCCCCGAAATAATGGTGCGCAAGTGCGGTGGACATGCCCGCGCGGCGCGCAATCTGGCCGACAGTGACGTCAAGCGACCCGCGCGCACCGATTTCGGCGATTGTCGCCTCAACCAGTGCCGAGCGGCGAATGGGTTCCATTCCGATTTTGGGCACGATCTGATCCTCCGGAGATGCCCTTCCGGCGGTACAGCGTTTTTGATTGACTCGTCAATCAATAAAAAGTCAGACCTTGGTGGCGTTCACCACCGGTGTCGTTCCGTGGCGTTTCACGGCAGCCTCGCGCCAGGTAATGAAGACGACAGAGGCAAGGATTACGACGCCGCCTGTGACGACCCAGACATCCACGGCCTCATCGAACACAAGAAAACCAAGGAGAACCGCCCAGACCAGTTGGGTGAAAGTTACCGGTTGCGTGACGGTCAGAGGCGCAGCTGCAAAAGCCAGCGTCATGGTGTAGTGGCCACCAACAGCGAAACAGGCGACGGCAAAAAGCAGTGCAAGATCTGTCAGCGTTGGCGTGACCCACTCCATCAGCGCAAATGGTGCCAGCACAATCGTGACAAAGATCGACAGCATGGCCACCACGACAGAAGGTTTCACCTCATCCGCCATGACCTTGGCGGTCAGGTATGACCCGCCAAAGGCCAGCGCGGCCCCCAGCATTGCGAAGTGCCCGCTGCTGACCTCACGAAAGCCCGGGCGCAGGATGATCAGCGCGCCGATCAGAGCGGCCAGCACGGCGGCAATCCGGCGGAATGCCAGCTTCTCGCCCAGGAAAAGTGCGGCGCCTATGGTGACATACACAGGTGCCAGGTAGTTCATTGCTGTCACATCAGCGATCGGGATGCGCACCATCGCATAAAACCACAGCATCACGCCGACGCCGTGCATGGCCCCGCGGAGCGTAAACAGGCGCCACTGCCTCGCAGACAACCGTGTCTCGCGCAGCGCACCAATAACCGGCAGCAGGAAAACAAGGCCCAGCAGGTACCTCAGAAAGGCCATTTCGACTGGTGGCAGCCTCGGGCCGATGTACTTTACCAGAGCCGTAACCGCGATAAAGCAAAGGCCGGTGACCAGCATCCAGAAGATACCCATGACCGGACGATGAGGCGTTCTTGTGACCATGCCCCAGAAAGACAGGGTTTGGCACATGTTCGCAAGGGGTCACGACAGAATGAGGCCGGCAGCGATCGCCCACATGGTTGCCGCAATCAGCGCGTCCAGTACCTGCCAGCTGCGCGGCCGCGCAAAGAGCGGTGCGAGCAGGCGCGCGCCATACCCCAGCGCAAAGAAGAACGAGATGCTGCCGACAACCGCACCGGCGCCAAAGTGCAGCCGGTTGTCGTATTGCGCAGAGATCGACCCCAGCAGAACAACCGTATCCAGGTAGACGTGGGGATTGAGCCAGGTCAGCGCGATCAGGGTCAGAAGCGTGCTCCGCAGCGACTGCCCGCCCCGCCCCTCACCGGTCTCAAGCATCTGCCCCCCGCGCCATGCGGACACTGCATTGCGCCAGCCATACCAGATCAGAAACGCCGCGCCACCATACCGCATGAGTGGTTCCAGCCACGGTGCCCGGGTCGACAGTGTGCCAAATCCCGCAACCCCGGCAGTAATCAGCAGCGCATCGGAAAGGCCACAGGTCAGGCATACCCAGAACACGTGCGACCGGCGCAATCCCTGGCGCAGGACGAAAGCATTCTGAGCGCCGATCGCGACAATCAGCGACACGCTCAGCAGGTATCCGGGCAGAAAATTCGTCAGCACAGCAGGCCTTTGCAACGGGTGTCAGCTTGACTAAGGCAGGCAGAACGCATTATTCAAATTAATTTAGTGATATCAGATTAAGTAATTCTTATGCGGTATGACCCTGCTCAGCTGACGGCTCTCACTGCAATTGTACGGCACGGCAGCTTTGACCTGGCCGCCGCCCGGCTGGGGGTGACGCCGTCTGCGGTCTCCCAGAGGATCAGGGCACTGGAAGAACAGGCAGGGACAGCACTGGTTGTGCGCAGTCAGCCATGTGAAGCGACCCGGGCAGGTATGGTCCTCGTGCGGCATGCTGAAAACGTGGCTCTGCTGGAGGCTCAGGTCACGGCGCACCTCGGCGCGTCAGGAAATGACACCGAACAGCCGGTGATCAGGCTCGCGGTCAATGCGGACAGTCTGGCAACCTGGCTGGTACCCGCGCTGTCAAAGGTTCCGGATGTGATATGGGACCTGGTGATTGACGATCAGGATCACGCAGCCGACTGGCTCAGGCGCGGCGAGGTCAGCGCGGCTGTCTCGGGCAACCCGGGACCAGTGCCCGGGTGCGACAGTACAAAACTTGGGTCTATGCGTTATGTGGCGACTGCCAGTCCGGCATATATGACCAGGTGGTTTCCGGACGGACTGACGCGAGAAGCGCTGCGTGTTGCTCCCCTTATGGCATTCAACGCCAAAGACCGGCTCCAGCACCGCTGGATCACTCATGCAACGGGCGAGCGGCTTTCACCGCCAACACACCGCATTGCTTCCACGCACGCGTTCGTCGATGCAGCGCTGGCCGGTATTGGATGGGGGATGAACCCCGAACCTCTTGTCCGTTCTCATCTGCAAAGCGGCAATCTGTTGCCACTCGCGCCTGATATGCCGCTTGATGTGCCGCTGTACTGGCAGGCCAGCCGCCAGATGGCACCCGCCCTGAAACCCCTGAACCGCGCAATTCGTGACGCCACGGCAACCAGACTGCAACAAATCATCACATGACTGTTATTGCTAAAATTTTATTCACGGAAATCTGAACATGCCTGATTGGCGTATACACTTTTAATCCCCATATGATGGGAAGTGTAAAAAGGATGCTCGGCCATGTTGGAAAATCTTCGCAATATCGATCTTACCGCTAAGGACATCGAACTGATCGAGTCTGCCCTGCACACACAGAAGAAAATTCTTTCGGTTCAGAGCCAGGCCGGAGGCCGTGGCGCACGCAAGAAACTGACCGATCTCAAGCACCTGATGAAACGTCTGAACCGGGCGACCCCGGTATGCGATGAACCACCGGTCGGTTTCTTTCAGACCGCGCGGGCTTTTTTCAGCACTGGCGACAGCTGCCCGCACACACGGTGAAGCACTGCCCCGTCCGTTAAACAAAAAGCCACCCGCGCATCCCGGGTGGCTTTTTCATTCAGAGGCCGGACGGCACCGCTATGCTGTCAGAGCTGCGCCATGACTTCGTCTGTCGCTTCAAAGTTTGTCGTCACGCGCTGAACGTCATCGTCATCTTCCAGCGCATCAATGAGACGCATCAGCTTCTGCATCCCGTCCAGATCCATTTCGGTCGTCGTTGTGGGTTTCCAGACCAGCTTGGTGCTTTCACTCTCCCCCAGTGCGGCCTCAAGGGCGGTTGCCACATCGTTCAGGTCTGTATCGGCACACCAGATAACGTGACCGTCTTCTGAACTTTCGACATCTTCGGCGCCCGCTTCGATCGCGGCCATCATCACGGTATCCGCGTCGCCCGCGTCGGCCGGATAGCTTACCTCACCCTTACGGTCGAACATAAATCCGACAGAGCCGGTCTCACCGAGATTGCCGCCGTTCTTGGTGAACGTAGAGCGCACCGTCGACGCCGTCCGGTTTCGGTTGTCCGTCATTGCCTCAACAATGACAGCCACGCCATTCGGACCATAACCCTCGTACCGGATTTCCTCATAATCCTCGCCGTCACCACCCGTCGCCTTGGTAATGGCGCGTTCAATGTTGTCCTTGGGCATGGACTGCGATTTTGCTTCCTTTACAGCGAGGCGCAGACGCGGATTTTTGTCCGGGTCAGGATCGCCCATTTTGGCGGCAATTGTAATCTCCTTGGACAGCTTGGAGAAAAGCTTTGCCCGCACCTTGTCCTGACGGCCTTTACGGTGCTGGATGTTTGCCCATTTTGAGTGGCCTGCCATTGATCAATCCATCGCTGTTTTCCGGTCCCGCTCCGTATAGTCCAGGAGCCGCCGGAGGAGCAAGACCAGGCGGACACGGGCAATTCCGTTTCCCGGCCCTCTCTTTTCATGTATGATCGGCCCCATGTCAGGTATCCATCAGATCACGCCGTTCATTATGACCCATGATCTTGATGGTGCGCTCCGGTTTTACTGTGACATCCTCGGGTTCAGTTGTGGTTTCCAGCATGAAAACTATGCCTTTGTGCGCTGTTCCGGCGGCGCTCTGCGCCTGCTTGAGGTTGCGCCCGACTGCGAAATCGGCGCGCAGATGGTTTATCTTGATTGCGAAGATGTGAATGACGTCTATGCCTCCATGAGAAACCGTCTGAACAGCCTTGGAAAAGCCCGTGTCCGGGCCCCGTTTGATCAACCATACCACCAGCGCGAATTTCACGTACGGGACCCGGACAACTGTCTGCTGATGTTCGGTACAGGTACGCAGCAGACTGACTGATCCCCCAAAGAGCCCGGAAAATCACGCATGACCACGGACCAGATCATCCTGTTCGCCCTTTTCGGAGCGGTTTTCGGACTGCTGCTCTGGGGCCGGTTCCGATACGATATCGTGGCGTTCTCGGCGCTGATGGTCGCGGTAGTCCTTGGGGTGGTTCCCACGGCGGATGCATTTGCGGGTTTCGGCCACCCCGCGACCATTGTGGTGGCTCTGGTTCTGGTGGTTTCCGCCGGGCTGGTCCGGTCGGGTGCGGTTTTTCTGATCACCCGCACTCTGGTGGACGCTTCACGCAGCCTTGGGGCGCATATCGCCCTGATGGGGGCCGTAGGTGGTGTGCTGTCGGCCTTTATGAACAACGTGGCCGCCCTCGCGCTGCTGATGCCCGTTGACATCCAGACGGCCCGCAAAGCAGGGCGCGCTCCGGGCCTGAGCCTGATGCCGCTGTCGTTTGCGACGATCCTCGGAGGCATGGCGACCCTCATCGGCACCCCGCCCAACATCATTATCGCATCAATCCGCGGAGATGCCCTGGGCGAACCCTTTGCAATGTTTGACTTTGCGCCGGTGGGTGGTGCCGCGGCCCTTGCAGGTCTGATTTTCGTGTCGCTCATCGGCTGGCGCCTGATCCCGCAGGGCGACGGATCGGACGCGGAACCTACTGATATTTCACAGTATATCTCTGAGCTCACTGTGCCCGACGGCAACAAACAGATCGGAAAACGCGTGGCCGAACTGACAAGCGCTGCCGAAAAGGCGGACGTTGCAGTAATCGGCCTGATCCGGGACGGCAAGCGGAGGTATGGGCAGGCACGCAACACAGTGATCCGGGCCGGCGACGCGCTGGTGATCGAGGCGACGGCCAGCGCTCTGGATGAGTTCCGCACCAGTCTCGATCTGGCTGTTGCCGACGCCCGGCGCGAAGAGCTGTTACGCGCGGACGGTGACGGTGTGGAGATACTCGAAGTCGCGGTGCCGGAAGACGCACGCATCCGTGGCAAGACGGCCCAGGCAATCGGGCTTGCCTGGCGGCAGCGCACAGTGTTGCTGGGTATCTCGCGTCAGGGCAAACGACTGACAAAGAACCTGCGTCAGACGCCAATTCAGACCGGCGATATCCTGCTTCTGCTGGTGCCCCGTGATACAGGCGCGGACGTATCTGAATGGCTCGGTGTCCTGCCGCTGGCAGACAGGGGGCTTGCGGTGACCGAAAACCGCAAGGTCTGGCTGGCCATCGGCCTGTTCGCAGGCGCTGTCGCCGCGGCGAGTACCGGTTTGATATACCTTCCGATCGCGCTTGGTCTGGTGGTCGTGGCCTATGTGCTGGCGAAAATCGTACCGCTGGCAGAGCTTTACGATCACATAAACTGGCCGGTTGTTGTGCTGCTCGGCTCTATGATCCCTTTAGGGGCAGCCCTCGAAACATCGGGCGGTACCGAGCTGATTGCCGGCGCACTGGTTGCGTGGACGGACGGCCTGCCCGCCTGGGCCGTTCTGACTGTGCTGATGATCGTTACGATGACCCTTTCTGACGTTCTGAATAACACGGCGACTACCATCGTTGCAGCACCCGTTGGCATCCAGATGGCCCTGACCCTCGATGTGTCCCCGGATCCTTTCCTGATGGCAGTGGCCGTGGCCGCGTCGAGCGCATTCCTCACGCCGATCGGACACAAGAACAACACACTCATCCTCGGTCCCGGTGGCTATCGCTTCGGCGACTACTGGCGGATGGGCCTGCCTCTGGAAATTCTGGTGGTTGCGGTTTCGATCCCGGCTATTCTGCTGTTCTGGCCGCTCTGAAAACCCACGTTTGATAAGAGCGCATTCGCGTTCTGAACAGTTCTTACCGGCAGCCGGCCAGAAAACACCGGCGCGCGTGCTGAAACGCCGGCTTTACAGACCGAAACAAGAATTCATTAACAGGTCAATGCTACACGTCATTGTCGGAAGCATGTCGGGCCCTGCGCCTGGCAGCGCGCCGTGATCACAGCTCCGGATCGGAAATGCACCAGAACCGAAGACCAGCGCATGAAGTAACCCCGGCCTCCGAGGATGCAGGGCTGTTTCAGAATGCGATCAGCAGTCTGGTTGTGGAACTGGTGCCCCAGACCCGGAGGAATGACCGCGGTGATCTGATTATCCGCGGATTTGTGAACTCAAAATACGACGTGGATGTCTTTTTCGCGGGACGGCGCGCAAAGGAGGCCGCACCCATTGAACGCCATCTCAAAACACTGTTGTCACGCGCCCGCACCGCGGCGCGGGCAGAAGGCATCGCACAGACAGACACTGACAGAGTGCGCTGGCCCATTCGTGTCGAGGGTGCATGGCGCCGCCGCGTCCAGCGGGACGAATGGGGCTGGGAAACGGGTACCTATCATCTCGTTGTCTCCCGCTGGTCAATCGTCGACGACAATGGAGTTACCAACGTCTTTGGCGCCCCCCCGATCATTCGCGCACCCTCAGAGGGGCCAGATTAAAGGGATTGTGAGCGAGACAAGTACCGCTGTCGACAGGTTCAGCGGGAGGCCGACGCGGATAAAATCAGTGAAACGGTACCCCCCTGGTCCGTAAACCAGCGTATTGGTCTGGTATCCTATCGGCGTGGCAAAGGCACAGGAGGCCGCGATCATCACGGCGACGACAAGCGGCCTGGGGTCAAGGCCCAGCGCCAGAGCCAGCCCGATGGCCAGCGGCGTCATGATAACAGCGACCGCATTGTTGGACACAAGCTCTGTCAGTGTGGACGTCATTACAAAAACAGCCAGAAGCACCGCGCCCGGTGGCAGCGAGGCAAGAAACGGCGAAACAGCATCCACAATGAGTGCTACCGCACCGGAGTTCTGCAGCGCTGCACCCACGGCAAGCATGGAAAAGATCAACGCCAGAAGTCGCCCGTCAATGAACGAGAAGGCTTCATCGGCATCAATACAGCCGCTGACCAGAACCAGCGCCACAGCCAGCACGGCCAGCAACAGGATCGGGGCCACGTTCAGCGCCGCGAGGCCTACAATCCCCACCAGCACTGCGATGGCAACCGGAGCATGGCTGCGCCGGTACGCCCGTTCCGACGGTTGTGCCACGTCGACCATATCCATATCCGCAGCCAGGCGGCTGATATCCTCAGGTGCTCCTTCGAGCAGCAGCGTGTCCCCGACACGCACCACCAGATCGTCCAGCTGGCGGCCGATGTTCTGGTTCCGCCGGTGCACCGCCAGGGTGTAGACACCATAGCGCCGCCGCAACCGCAGAGATCCCAGCATCCGACCGATCATCCGGCAGCCCGGCGTTATCAGCACCTCGACTGTTGTGGTCTCGACCGATGACACCTGGTCGACCGGGCGCAGTTCGCGGTTGTTCTGCAGGCTCAGCAGTTCGGTCATCCTGGTACGCAGCACCACACGGTCACCAACCTCCAGCGTCACCCCCTGAAGATCGCGCCGCAGCGACGCGTCGCCCCGGATCACATCGACCAGACGGACGCCCTCGCGGCGGAACAACGGTACTTCAAGCGCGACCTCCTCAATCAGGTTGCTGTCTGGTGGAATGACGACTTCGGTGAAAAACTTTTTCTGTGACGGGTCCGACAACAGACTTGCCATGCTGTCCCGTTCCGGTAGCAGACGTGGCGCGATCACGCTGAGATAAAACAGTCCCCAGACACAGACCACAAGACCCACCGGCATGATTTCGAAAATGGTGAAAGCCTGCAGCCCCTCGCCGCGCGCCACACCGTCCACGAGAAGGTTGGTCGAGGTACCGATCAGGGTCAGCGACCCACCCATGATTGCTGCATAGGACAGCGGGATCAGCAGTTTGGATGCCCGTGTCCCCAGCGTTTTGCTCAGCTGCACGACAACCGGGATCATCACAACAACCACAGGTGTGTTGTTCATAATGGCGGATGCGCCCATAACGGACAGGATCACCCCTGCAACGGCCGACCGCGGATGGGTCCGGGCGTAGCGCTCGGCAAGGCGCGTCAGCACGTCCAGTGCGCCGGTGCGGACCAGCGCACCCATCACGATAAACATCGCAGCAATCGTCCAGGGTGCCGGGTTGCTCAGAACTGCAAGCGCGTTGTCATAAGGTAGCACACCAACGGCCAGCATCAGCGCCGCCCCCGCGATGGCCACAACCTCGGTCGGAAAGGTTTCCCGCACGAACAGTGTGAACATGACAGCCACCACCAGCAGGGTCAGCAGGGCACTTGTTGTCTGGGAAACATCGAACAGGGAAATCACGGACAGCTGGTCCAGTTCTTTTGGGTCATACCGCTCCAGTCTCGCTGATTGCTCAGGATGCAGCAAGCGCCTCTCTGGGTCGCGGTTGCACCATGTACATTCCTGCGAACATCAGAGCCATGGCTGCCCAGATACCGGGCGCATAGGCCTCGCCCAGGATCATTTTAGCCCACAGAACGCCAAATCCGGTCACCAGATAGCTGACCTGCACTGCAAAGACCGCACCGGCACGCCCGACGAGCCAGACATACCCTGCATAGACCAGAACATGAATGACGGACGCCAGGACATGCGCCTGGCCTTCAATGGTCAGTGCTGCTGCGGGGGGGATCCATTGCCCTGACAAAACCGCGACCGGCAGCATGAGGACAGCGCCCATCAGAGACGCGCCATAGAGCACCTGAAACGGGTCCATGCCCGCGGTGCCTGTTTTTGCCACCAGATTGCCTTCCAGCCCGTAACACAGGCTGCTGATCAGAGCGATCATCACCCAGAACACTGGCAGGTTCAGCGCCTCGGCACCGGGCAGCGCAATCAGCAGCACACCGGCCAGGCCGCATCCCAGACCCAGCAGCCGCCGGACAGAAAAACGGTCGAGACCAAGCGCCAGCGCAATCGGAAAAGCCCACATCGGCACCATGGAGAGCAACAGGGACAAAACACCCGATGGAAGGTGCACGGCAGCCTGATATGAGGTCGAATTCGGCAGAACCGTGCCGATCACCAGCACCATCAGGCAGATGCCGAGCTGCCGGCGCGCGCGCGGCAGACGGGTCCCGCGCATCAGACCGATCACGGCCATGAGGGCTGCACCAATGGCCAGCTGCCAGAAGATGAGACCGAAATGCCTGTAGCCTGTTGAAACCGCGATTTTGGTCAGCGGCTGTGTCAGGCCCCAGCCCGCCCCCATCAGCACCAGCATACCGGTAAAATACCACAGCTCCCTGCGCGTCAGCGTTGTCATGGTGCGGCAGGTTCGAGGATGCCACCTTTTCGGATCATCGCGATCCGCGTGGTCACGCCGGTGCGGTCATCGGTTTCGATATAAACGCCCGAAAGGGTCGCCTCGCCGTTGGCAGGGGTGAAACGCTCTTTTGGCATCCCGGTGATAAACCGACGCAGTGGTTCGGTCTTTTCCATGCCGATCACAGAGTGATAATCGCCGCACATGCCCGCATCGGTGATATACCCCGTGCCCCGTGGCAGAACCATCGCGTCCGCCGTAGGAACATGTGTGTGCGTTCCCGCCACCAGGCTTGCACGCCCGTCACAGAAATGGCCCATCGCCATCTTTTCCGATGTCGCCTCGCAATGGAAATCCACGATAACGGCCTGGGCCATTCCCCCGCGCGGATGGGTTTTCAGAACCGGTTCCAGTGCCGAAAACGGATCATCAAACGGGCGCTTCATAAAGACCTGGCCCAGCGCCTGTGCCACGAGTACTTTGCGGCCCGAGCGGGTAGTGAACAGCCCCGCACCTTTGCCAGGGGCCGCTTTGGAAAAGTTCAGCGGGCGGATGACGCGCGGTTCCTGCTCGATAAACTGCAGCATATCCTTCTGATCAAAAGCATGATCGCCAAGGGTCAGGCAATCCGCACCCGCATCCAGCAGCGTTTTCGCATGTGAGCCGGAAAGCCCCATGCCCGATGTCGCGTTCTCGGCATTGACGACGACAAAGTCGAGTTTCCAGTCCGTCCGCAGACGCGACAGGTTTTCCGTGACTGCGCGCCGTCCGGCACGCCCCATGACATCTCCAAGAAACAGGATTTTCATACCCCAGCCCTATGGTGGCCCGTCAGACAGAGCAAGTGCCAGCGCGAAATTATTTGCTCCGCACAGCGCAGCCACGCCATTGCAGGCCTGACTGCGGGGCGCACCTGTTGCATATCGCAGTGCGGCCATGCGAACGTGAATGCCTCACAGATCACGTTGCGCTGGCCGGACAGGCTGCGCCGTCACCAGCGGGGAACCACTATGACCTGGACAGAAACCGAAAAACTGGGCGGCCTTGCGGTCATAACCGGTGGCGCCAGTGGCGTTGGACTTGCCGCCGCAGAGCTGCTGGCAGCGCGCGGCTTTGATCTGCTGATCGCGGATCGCAACACGGACAGCCTGAACCATGCTGCAGAAAGCCTGCGCACCGCCGGGGCACAGGTACAGACCGCCGAAGTGGATGTCGCCGATGCAGACGCTGTCGAAGCGCTCGCGGACCGGGCCTTTGATACAGGACCTGTCGCGGTGCTGATGAACAACGCCGGCATGGCCCGCCCGACCAGCACCACAACCGCTCCGGATGAGTGGCGCCAGATCTTCGACGTGAATTTCTACGGCGTCCTGAACGGTGTGCATTCTTTTGTGCCGCGTATGACGCAAGCCGGGCGTCCTGCCACGGTCATCAACACCGGGTCAAAACAGGGCATCACAACGCCCCCGGGCAACCCGGCCTATAACGTCAGCAAGGCCGCGGTTCGTGTCCTGACGGAACAGCTGGCGCATGAGCTGCGTGAAGCTGGCAGCCCTGTCAGCACTCATCTTTTTGTGCCGGGATTTACCTATACCGGCATGATCGCAGCTTTCATGCCTGAAAAACCCGCCGCGGCCTGGACCAGCGAGGAATGCGTGGAATACCTGTTCATGCGGGTCGCAAACGGGGATTTCTATGTTCTCTGCCCGGACAACGATGTGACCGAGGCAAAGGACGCCCGGCGCGTGCTGTGGTCGGCCGGGGATATTGCTGAAAACCGCCCTGCCCTTTCCCGGTGGCACCCGGACTGGAAAGACGCCTTTTCAGCATTTGAGAGCGGGTGATCAGCGCAGGTCGGTGATGCCTTCGTCCGTCACCATCAGATCAAGCGGCTGGTCGGTTGGTTCCAGCGGCAGATTATCGGTTTTTTGGGCAGCATAGGCAAAACCGACTGCCAGTGTCGCCCTGCGTCCGCGCAGCATCTGAAGCGTCCGGTCATAGAACCCGCCGCCATAGCCCAGGCGCCCGCCCGACCCGTCAAAGGCCACAAGCGGCACGATCACAATCTCCGGCTCAAAATAAACCGGATCAGCGGGGACCTGCGCGCCAAAGGGGCCCGCGGTCATCGCAACCCCCGGCTCCCATCCGGCAAACAGCAACGGCGCACCGGCAGCAGTTATCACAGGCACCCCGACAGGTCCGTGAGCGGAGGCCTCCTCCATCGCAGGAAGTGGGTTTATCTCGGTACGGATCGGCATGTATCCCGAAAGCGGCACACCGCGGTAACCGGCCAGCAGCGCAGACAAATGCCCCGCGCCCGTACCCCGGTCTGCAGCATGCGCGGCCTTGCGGCGGGCAAAACCATCCTTGCGCGCAGCCGCCTTGAGCGCCGTAAGATCAGCTGTCACAGCAGCACCATAACCGCCAGACCAAGGAACGCGAAAAAGCCGACAACGTCCGTCACCGTTGTGACAAAGGCACCCGATGCCAGTGCCGGGTCCACGCCGATGCGGTCAAGGATCACCGGAATAACCGTACCGGCGAGGCCCGCAACGACCAGATTGATCACCATCGCCGCGGCCAGGACGTACCCCAGCGCCGGAGAGCCGAACCAGATAAAGCCAACGATCCCCATAACCACGGCAAAAATTGTGCCGTTGACCAGCCCGACCAGCACCTCTCGCCGGATAACCCGCCAGACGTTGGCACCGGTAAGATCCTTGGTCGCAATCGCACGCACAGCCACGGTCAGCGACTGGGTGCCCGCGTTTCCGCCCATGGAGGCCACGATGGGCATCAGCACCGCCAGCGCGACAATCTGTGCCAGAGCGACCTCGAACTGCGCAATCACCAGCGATGCCGCGATGGCCGTGACCAGATTGACCGCCAGCCAGGGAAGCCGCTGTTTGGTTGTTTCAACAACACGGTCTGACAGCGAACCATCGCCGACACCTGCAAGCCGCAGGATGTCTTCCTCATGCTCTTCGTCCAGCACCACCATGGCATCGTCAATGGTAATCATACCGATCAGACGTTCTTCCTCGTCCACAACCGGCGCCGAAATCAGGTGGTACTGGTTGAACGCATAGGCCACATCCGACTCGTCCTGCGTGGCCGGGATCACCTGAAAGGTCTCTTCACGCAGGTCCATCAGCCTCGTTTCGCGTTTGGACCGCATAATCTTGCCCAGCGTCACATTGCCCACGGGATGCAGCCGGGGGTCAACGATGACCATGTGGTAAAACTGCGCCGGCAGATCATCCTCGGGCGTCGCGCGCAGATAATCGATTGCGTCACCTACGGTCCAGTGCTCGGGCGCCATGACCACTTCGCGCTGCATCAGACGGCCGGCAGAGTACTCCGGATAGCTCAGCGCCTGTTCCACGGCCGCTCTGTCGGATTCCTCGAGCGCCTCAAGAATGGCTTCCTGCTGATCGTCCTCGAGGTCTTCGACCAGATCAACGACGTCGTCGCTGTCCATATCGCGCACGGCCTGATTGAGCACCTGCGGCGTAAGAACGGAGATCACTTCCTCGCGCAGGCCCTCGTCGAGTTCCGACAGTATTTCGCCGTCAAACTCACGATCATACAACCGGATCAGACGCGTCCGGTCAAAAGCGTTGATCTGTTCAAGAAGGTCAGCAATGTCCGCTGCGTGCAGCGGTTCCATCAGCTCTGTGAGCTTGTCCTTGTCCTCAATATCGACAGCATAGAGGATTGCCGCGATTGCCTTTGGTCCGAGCAGATAGGCATCTTCTTCTGCCTCCGGCTCAATCTGATCCGTCTGATCCGACATCGCTGTGCTCCCCGTCTGTGTGCGGACCATAAGGGTGGCATGGACGGGATACAATGGGGGCGCGCGCCCCGTTGTGGCGCCCCCGCGAAGTGCCTAGTATTGCGCCATGAGCATGCAGACCCTCCTCACCGGCGCGACCTTTGAGACGACCGGAAACCCGATGACCGCACCGTGGCAGGATGTGGTCCGCATCAACACTTCAGGCGCCGTGCTGATAGAAAACGGCCGGATCCTCGCCGTTGGGGATGCCGAAGCACTCAGAGCTGCTCACCCGACAGCGGAGCACACGGATTATGGGAACAGACTGATCTGCCCCGGCTTTGTGGATGCACATGCCCACTATCCGCAGACAGCGATGATCGCGAGCTGGGGCAAGCAGCTGATCGACTGGCTCAACAGCTATACGTTCCCCGAAGAAATGCGGTTCGCCGACCCTGATTTCGCCCGTGAAACCTCGGCACGCTATCTCGATCTGATAACGGCTCACGGCACCACGACCGTCTGCTCATACACCACCGTCCATCCGGCAAGCGTCGACGCCTTTTTTGAGGCCGCGCTGCAGCGTGGCATGGCTGTTGTCGCGGGCAAAACCTGTATGGACCGGAATGCTCCGGACGGTCTGAGGGACACAGCCCGTTCCGCCTATGACGACAGCAGCGCCCTGCTCGCGCGCTGGCACGGAAAAGACCGCCTGCGGTATGCGATCACGCCGCGGTTTTCACCCACGTCGTCACCCGAGCAGCTTGCTGCCATGGGCGCACTCTGGGCCGAAAATCCGGACTGCCTGATGCAGACGCATCTTTCAGAACAGCCCGGCGAGATCGCCTGGGTCGCCGAACTGTTTCCACAGGCCAGGGACTATCTGGACACTTATGAAGCGCACGGCCTGCTCGGACGTCGCGCTGTTTTCGGTCATGCCGTCCATCTCACAGCCCGGGAAAAGGACCGCCTTGCGGAAACAGGTGCGGCGCTGGTGCACTGCCCCACATCAAACACGTTTATCGGATCGGGTCTGATGGATGTCGCAGGACTTGCTGCGCGCCGCATTCCTCTGGGACTTGCAACCGACACAGGCGGTGGTTCATCGTTTTCAATGCTGCGCACAATGGCCGCGGCATACGAAATCGGCCAGTTGCGCGGTACGGCACTTCACGCCGCACAGCTTCTGTGGCTGGCGACCGCCGGCTCTGCAGACAGCCTGCACATGGGCGATGAAATTGGACGCCTTGCCCCCGGTATGGCCGCGGACCTGACAATCCTCGATCTTGCATCCACACCTGCGATCGCACAGCGTCACGCGCGCGCGGGCGACATATGGGAAGCTGTTTTTCCAACAATCATGATGGGTGATGATCGTGCCATTGCGGATGTCTGGATCGGCGGCAGACGGACGCCCCCCTGGCAAGCCGCTGCAATCAGCAACCCGGGCGGGCAAGCACCATAACCCAGGTGTCTTCTGCTGCATGCACGAGAGCGAATTCTGTCACCTCGCGCGACAGCATATTGCGCCTGTGCCCTTCTGACCCCGCCCAGGCGGCCATGACCTCAGCCAGATCATTCTGTCCCTTCGCAATATTCTCTGCGACCACGCACCACGCGTAACCCGCGCGCGTAACTCTGTCAGAGACGCCCGAGCCGTCACTGCCTGTGTGCGCAAAGAACTGTTCCGCGATCATGTCACGGGCATGCGCCAGAGCCGCCGTCTCCAGCATCGCAGAATACTGCAGAGCCGTCCGTCCGTTTTCGGCACGAAATGTATTCACAGACCGCAGTGCTGCAGGATCCGCGCCGGCCGTTCCCGTGAGCACCAGAACAGCCGCAACGGCAAGAACAGCCCGCATTACAACGACTCCCGAAGGGCCCGCGCCAGCGTATTCTGACGCGCGACAAGGGACTGCAGATCGACCGTCTGCATCTGGCCATCCCGAACAACCGCCCGGCCTTCGACAAACAGATCGCGGACCGTCACAGGCCCTGCCAGCAACAGTGCAGCAGGATCCCAGCTTCCGGCCGCTTCAATGCCGGAGACGTCCCAGATGGCAATGTCTGCCCGCGCGCCCGGAGCAATACGACCACAGTCACCACGTCCGAGCACATCCGCGCCCCCACGCGTTGCAATCTCCAGTGCCTCACGTGCACTCATGGCGTCCGCACCGGATGCCACCCGCTGCAGCAACATGGCCTGTCGCGCCTCTGCCACGAGATTTCCCGCGTCATTGCTGGCTGATCCGTCGACGCCCAGCCCGACCGGCACACCCACGTCGCGCATAGCCCGCACCGGTGCAATTCCACTGCCGAGCCGGCAATTGGAACAGGGACAATGCGCGACACCTGTTTTTGTGCGGGCAAAGAGCGCCTGTTCGCTGGCATCCAGCTTGACGCAATGCGCATGCCAGACATCCGGCCCCACCCACCCCAGTTCCTCGGCATACTGGCCGGGCCGGCAGCCGAAAGTTTCCAGCGAATAGGTAATGTCCTCGTCATTTTCAGCCAGATGCGTGTGCATCATAACGCCCTTGTCCCGCGCCAGCAGCGCCGCGTCACGCATCAGGTCACGGCTGACGGAAAAGGGCGAACAGGGCGCGACACCGACGCGACACATTGATCCCGCTGAGGGGTCATGAAACGCGTCAATCACCCTGATACAGTCTTCGAGAATATCTGCCTCGCGTTCCACCAGATCATCTGGTGGCAGCCCTCCCTGCGAAACCCCGATGCTCATCGCACCTCGGGTCGGATGAAACCGCAGACCTACGTCCGCAGCGGCGTGGATTGTGTCTTCGAGCCGCGCCCCGTTGGGATAGAGGTACAGATGATCACTGCTGAGAGTACAGCCCGACAGCGCCAGTTCGCACAAGCCGACCTGCGCCGAGGTAAAGAAATGCTCCGGCGTGAACCCGGACCAGATCGGATAAAGGGTCTGCAGCCAGCCAAAGAGCAACGCGTCCTGACCACCAGGCACAGCCCGCGTCAGCGTCTGATAAAGGTGGTGATGCGTATTCACCAGACCTGGGGTCACAACGCATCCCGCGGCATCGATGGTCTGCACTCCGGACTGCAGACCAACACCCACTTCCGCAATTGCGCCGTCCTGTACCAGAACATCTGCGCCCCTAAGCTCGCGTCGCTGGTCGTCCATTGTCAGCAGACAATCTGCGCCCCGTATCAGCAGCTCGCTCACGCAGGCACCCTGCTCAGGATGCTCAGAGCCTCTGCATGTATCTCTGCATTGGCCGCCGCCACAGCCCTGCCCCCCATATGGGCAGGGCCACCCTGCCAGTCAGTGACAACACCCCCCGCTGCCTGCACTAGCGCGATCGGCGCCTGAATATCATAGGGCTGCAGTCCGGCTTCGATCACCAGATCTGCATGCCCGCCTGCCACAAGCGCATAAGCATAGCAGTCCATACCATACCGCGTCAGTGTTGCCTGGCCTGCGACAGCATGGAATGCCGACTGTTCATCTGCGCTTCCGACTTCCGGAAAGGTTGTGAACACCGTCGCATCACGAAGTGCCGTACCAGACCGGGTGCTCAGGTCACGACGTCCCAGCGGACCGTCGCAGACGGCACCCGCGCTGCTGCCCCGGAAACGCTCACCGATGTAGGGCTGATCAATAATGCCGAAAAAAGGGCCCTGATCATCAGACACGGCGATAAGAACGCCCCAGGTCGGCGTGCCGCTGACAAAGCCGCGCGTCCCGTCTATCGGATCCAGAACCCAGGTCAGACCTGTCGTGCCGGCCTGCGTTCCATATTCCTCACCAAGGACTCCGTCATCCGGGCGCCTCACCGACAGGATTTCGCGCATCGCGCGCTCGGCCGCACGGTCTGCTTCCGTTACCGGGTCGTAACCGCCATCCAGCTTGTTGTCGGTCGCGATGTGAGAGTTTCGGAAAAACGGAAGAATGGCCGCACGCGCAGCGTCGGCCATTTCGTCAGCTATCTGATGTATTGTGTCCGGATCGCAGGCGGCACGGGCGTTAACTGTCATGCCGACAGGAGTGCCACCTGCGCCGCGTCCGTGCAAGAGCCCGGGCGCGGTTTTGCGCGGATCAGGCGACGTCGCTCAGCACACGGGCAAGCTCAAAAAGACGCCGGCGCTGGTTTTCAGGAATTGCGTAATAAGACCGGACAAGGTCCATCGCTTCTTTGTCGCCCATCATATCCGCCGGGATCGCATCGGCCTGCGCATCATCGTCAGCTTCAGATTTGAGCCCTTCAAAGAAAAAGGCCACGTCAACTTCCAGAGCATCCGCAATGTCCCAGAGCCGGGACGCACTCACACGGTTCGCGCCCGTTTCGTATTTCTGGATCTGCTGAAATTTGATTCCGACGGCTTCCGCCAGCTTCTGCTGGGTCATACCAACCAGCCAGCGTCTCTGGCGAATTCTCTTCCCTACATGGACATCCACTAAGTGTGCCATTTGTATTTCCTTAAACTAGCCCGGTTACCCCCGGGCGCGAGGCGATGTAGTCCTGAACCGTGACATCGATCGCCACAAACTGATTACTGCCAAAATAATATGGATATTGGCTCACAGATCAATAAAAATGACGTGACAGGCCGCCCGCGTGAAGCTGGTCTGCGGGGATTTCGGAGATCGAAATGCCCGGAGTTATGAACCATAATGTCTCAAAACCCGGCCTCAGACGCGATAATTGCGCGCAATCATTCAGATTTTTCGTTTTTCACGGCACACTTATGAGTTGTAGCGCCGCGATGCGCAAATAAGCGTGATGGTTAACGTAATGTGCGCATTTGCAGATATATGTCTGCAAATGCGCGCAAATAAGTCTGAGAGTTCAACGTACAATAGTAACCTTCCCCAGGCGTGACGTTACGTCAACAAACAGAAGGCAAACGGTTTTTGCGAATCTTACAGACAGGAAGCATCACCCGGCGACAGATCGCAGACGGTGCGAGTCTGCGCCACCAAAAGCGCGGCGGAGCAGATCGGCGAGGCTGTCATGCACCAGGCCTTTGCCAGACTGCGCACCCAGAAGGTTGATCATCTGCATCGGCAGTTCGGGCAGGGAACCGCCATGCTCTATCCGCTCAAGATGCGGCGGTTCTGTGCCTTCGATCATCGTGTGGATGGCAAGATCGGCACTGACCGTCGCCTCAATCGTGCGGTCGCTCTCGGTTTCCACGATCACATCCCATGAGATATCCGCAGCATCCAGCGCTTCCACAACGCGGGGTCGGAAAGTACACAGCCGGCCAAACGCAAGCTTCAGTGGCCGCTGTCGCCAAGCTGCACCTCCCGGTGCGCCGATCCAGCGAAGTGGCTTCCGGCAGATCGTTTCAGCACCGGGATCGACCAGTGTTTCCGTTGTCAGGATCATATCACATTCCCCGCGCCCGAACTGTTCTTTGAGCGCACGTGTATAGGACGATATCAGCTGCACTTTGACCCGTGGAAAAGCTGCGTGAAACTGTTTGAGCACCTGCGGAATGGCGGGATAGACAATATCGTGCGGCACGCCGAGCACGATCTCCCCCTCATATGCCTGATCCGTCAGACGGCTGATCACCTCGTCATTGAGCGCGATCATGCGGCGTGCATAGACCAGCAGTTGCTCACCCGAAGCAGTCAGAGCGATGGTGCGCCCGGACCTGTCCAGCAACTCAAGGCCCAGCAGCTCCTCCAGCCGCTTCAGCTGCATCGACACGGCTGACTGCGTCAGATGCAGAAAACCCGCGGCGCGAGTCACGCCGCCAGCATCCGATACGGCCACAAATGAGCGCAGCGTGGTGATGTCCAGATTTCTCATATCAATTTTCCTGATACTTCATGTAACAAACATTCTCTTTTCAAATGAACCACAAGGCGACATATAAATCAACAACGCTGATGAGAATTAGCGAATACATCACAGGATCGAAAGGAAAGCTCTGATGTCGATGACCGAAACACGTGCCCGCCCCGCAGCCCGCAGGAACAGCAGCATATCTTTTCTGACCCGGTTCAGCCTCTGGCGGTCAAGACGTGCCCTGGCGCGCCTTGATGCTGAGGGCCTCGCGGACGTGGGACTTTCCGAGCGGCAGGCGCGGCAGGAAGCTGCGCTCACCATCTGGGATGTTCCCGACAGCTGGAAATCGCGCTGAAGCGTGGGCAATCTGCGACACGTTTACCGATTATTTACCAAATCGTCGCAAACCGGCGCATTCCTGACCGAAAAGCCTTGAAATAGACACCTTCGCCACCGATATTTGACCCGAGAGCGCGCAGAGGGTCTGACGCGCCTGTTGGTTTAACTGGAGGTCTTTAAATGGCTGACGTGAATACAATCCGGTCTGCGGCCGGATCCCGCGCCGCCCAGATTGATGAGGGACTGCGCGCCCATATGAACAAAGTCTACGCGACAATGTCCGTAGGCATGCTGATCACTTTCGCAGTTGCGTGGGCCGTCGGCACGGCGCCTTCGCTGATGGCGGTGTTCCGTGATCCGATCACGCTGCAACCCAACATCCTCGGCTGGATCGTGATGTTTGCGCCGCTGGGCATGGTCTTTATGTTCGGCGCGATGATCAACCGCTTCTCGGCCGCGGCGGCACAGCTGTTCTTCTACGCCTTCGCGGGCGTGATGGGCCTGTCGATCTCCTGGATTTTCGTCGCCTTTACGGGCATGTCGATCGCTCAGATCTTCCTGATCACATCGATCGCCTTTGCCGGCCTGTCCCTGTGGGGCTACACCACCAAGAAAGATATTTCCGGCTGGGGCAGCTTCCTCATCATGGGCGTCATCGGCCTTGTTGTTGCGTCCATCGTCAACATTTTCCTCGGCTCGACGGCGATCATGTTTGCAATCTCGGCGCTCGGCGTGCTGATCTTTGCCGGACTGACGGCGTATGATACGCAGAACATCAAGAACACGTACCTGGCACACGCCCATCACGGCGACCAAGAGTGGCTGCAGAAGTCGGGTATCATGGGCGCACTGAGCCTGTATCTGAACTTCATCAACATGTTCATGATGCTGCTGCAGCTGTTCGGTAACCGCGAATAAGCTGCCAGCTGATGCTGAAAACAGAAGAGCCGGGTGCGAAAGCGCCCGGCTTTTTCTTTGGGAGATCTGCATGACGATCATCAGAAACGGACAGGCGCAACAGGATACCGGCGCAGCGGATGACCCCCTTGGTCAGTATACCGCAGAGTTGCTGAGCGACAGCGGTGGGCTGTCGCAGTTCGGTGCCTTCATTGAGGAACTGGCACCGGGCGCTTCGTCCTCGTATGACCACTGGCATGCCGTGGAAGATGAAATGGTCTACATCCTGAGCGGAAACGTCACCCTGCGGGAAAACGATGCCGAACACACCCTTTATCCCGGAGACACCGCCTGCTGGAAAGCCGGCACCCCCGTGGCCCACTGCCTGATCAACAACACGTCGGGACCCGTGCGGTACCTTGTAATCGGGTCGCGCGCGCAAGAGGACACCGTGACCTATCCGGGGCTCGACCGCATCATGCGCTACGACAGGAAAACGGATACCCGTCGCTATACCACGCTCGACGGTGTCCCGGCGGACAAACCCTTCTGAACCGGTCCGGACACAGAAAAGCCGCGTCCGTTTCCGGCGCGGCTTTCAGTAAAAACTGTCAGGCGATCTTACTTGATCTTGCCTTCTTTGTATTCGACGTGCTTGCGCGCGACGGGGTCGTACTTACGTACGACCATTTTCTCGGTCATGGTACGCGCGTTTTTCTTTGTGACGTAGAAATGGCCTGTCCCCGCCGAGGAGTTCAGACGAATCTTGATCGTGGTTGGCTTGGCCATGTTAAGTCTCCTGCTGCTGCCCGGCTCCGGTGAGGGGCGGCGTGAAATCCTGAAGCCCGGCTTTTACCCGGATGCCGCCCCGAGTCAACCGCAAAAGCCTGCCGGAACATGTAATTCCCATGCCTTTGCGATAAAAGGCCGGAGCACTCTGCACCCCGGCCCTTTCAGCTCTGGTTTCTGCGTCCGTCAGGACGACATATCGTAAGCCCGCTCGCCGTGCGATGTCAGATCGAGGCCGCTTGTTTCGTCTTCTTCAGAGACCCGCAGAGGCACCACGGCGCGAACCACAAGGATGATCACAACCGTTGTCACCAGCGTCCAGGCTCCGACCACTGCCAGCCCCCCCAGCTGCGCTGTCCAGGATGCATGCCCGAAGACCGCCAGCATGATGATGCCGAACATTCCGCCCACACCGTGCACTGCAAAAACGTCCAGCGTGTCATCGATATTCAGCACGTTTTTCACCACGCCGCACAGCTCCTGACACATGATGCCTGCAACCGCGCCGATCAAGAGCGCCTCAACCGGGCCCACCGAACCAGATGCCGGCGTGATGGACGCCAGACCGGCAATCGTACCGGTGACCATGCCCACCAGCGAGGCTTTGCCATAGCGGATCTTTTCCCAGCCAGCCCAGGTCAGCGATGCCGTAGCGGCCGAAATATGGGTCACCGTCAGCGCCATGGCCGCACCACCGTCGGCTGCAAGCTGCGAGCCTCCGTTAAAGCCAAACCAGCCCACCCAGAGCATCGCCGCCCCGATCATCACCATTCCCGGATTGTGGGGAGGTACGTTTTTGTTGCGGCGCGGCCCCAGCATGGCGGCCAGCACAAGTGCTGCAATACCCGCGGTCTGGTGCACCACAATGCCCCCGGCAAAATCATTCACGCCATCGGCGAAGAGCGACCATTCCGCGCCGGCCAGCAGACCACCGCCCCAGATCCAGTGCGCGACCGGGGCATAACAGATCAGCATCCAAAGGCCCGAAAACATGAGAACGAAGGCATAGCCGATGCGCTCCACATAGGCGCCGACAATGAGTGCCGGCGTAATGATCGCAAAGGTCATCTGAAAGGCAAAGAAAAGGACCTCCGGAATAGTGCCCGACAAAGTGTCCGCATCCACCCCGTTGAGGAAAGACTTTCCAAGTCCGCCCCAAAATGCATTCCCGTCACCGAAAGCGATGGAATAGCCCGCGGCCAGCCACAGGATGCTCATCAGACAGGCAATGGAAAAACACTGCATGAAGACGCTGAGCACATTTCTTGCCCTCACAAGTCCGCCGTAAAACAGCGCAAGGCCGGGCAACGTCATAAACAGCACCAGTGCTGTCGCCACGATGATCCAGGCGGTATCCGCTCCGTTCATGATTCTGATCCTCCCCAATTCAGATTTGCAGAGGAGGTGAAACAAAGAGGTGCCGAATAAAACAGCAGAATTGGATGATGCTGCCCGAATTGACGCCGTTTATAAAAAAGCCTGTTTTTTGAGCGATATTTTTCGAACTTGATCAGAAATCAGGCTGAAAATGTTTGATCTGCCTACCTACAATTCGACGCGGACCTCGTGCATCCACAGCTTTGGTGGCCGGGACAGCATAAACACAACCACGTCTGCCAGATCATCGGGTTCGGTGAAAATGTGATTGGGAACATCTTCTCCGGCCTTGGCAAACATGCCTGTATTGGTGCCCGACTGATAGAGACCGGCAATTCGCACACCCGTTTCTGCCTCGTCAGATTTAAGAACATCGGTGAAACCACGCATGCCGTATTTGGTGGCCGTGTAGACCGACTGGCCAGCCTGAGCGACCACACCGGATTTGGATATGACGTTCAGCACTGCTGCCTCGTCGCGCTTTCGAAGGTCGGGCAGAAGCGCGCGGGTCAGCTGAATGGTCCCGGTCAGATTGGTTCGGATCGTCTGCTCGACCATGTCTTCCGGGATAGTATCGAGCGGCCCGGTCCTGTGCCAGATGCCCGCGTTGTTCACCAGGATGTCAGGCGCTCCCAGCCGCGTCGGGAGTGTTGCGGCAACAGAGGCAATGGCGGACGGGTCAGTCATGTCGCACACCAGACCGGCGGCCTTCGGCGCCCCTGCGGCAAGCGTTTCTGCCTCGACTGTGGCAAGCCGGTCAGCGTTCCGCCCGAGGATCGCCACGCCACAGCCGGCGGCGGCAAGTTTCAGGCAGATGTGGCGGCCGATTCCGTCGCTGCCGCCGGTTACAACTGCAAGTTTACCCCTGAGATCCATCGCTGAAGTCCTTTCTGTTTCTGACGCGCGGAAGGCCTGTAAGCCGGATTCTGTTCCCCGGAGCGAACCCCGGTTCGATGACCATTCCTCTGACTGCCCGGTTGCCCGGACAGCTACAGCTGCCAACCCGGATCTGCGAGAGCAAAAGCGGCCCCGTCCGGTCACCCGGACACGCGATCCCTATTTGGCATTGCTCCCGGTGGGGCTTGCCATGCCGCGCCTGTTGCCAGGCACGCGGTGGGCTCTTACCCCACCGTTTCACCCTGACCAGATGACGGTTTCGGTTTCCCGACCTGACACCTGGCGGTCTGTTTTCTGTGGCGCTTTCCGTCGGGTTACCCCGCCCGGGCGTTACCCGGCACCGCTGCTTCTTGGAGTCCGGACTTTCCTCGACACCGGCAAGCCGGCGCCGCGGCCATCCGGCCTTCCGCGCGCCTGACTGGCTACGCCTGACCTTTCACGGGGTCAATCAGAAACAGGTTGCTGCGCTGCCGGTAAATTCTGCCAGACCGGAAAAACAAGGCAGTGAAACACCGGCCCGGCCGGCAGAAGCGGACCTGGCAGACCTCCGCAATCAGTTTTCTGATGCAGGCGCGCAGCCCGATGCACGGGCCATATCTTCCTCATCGAGCGGGCCGAGAGCGCCCTGTCTGTGACGCAGTCTGAAGGCGGCAAGCAGGTCTGCGTCGCTGCAGGGCGCAGTGTATCCGGCCTGTACCAATGCGCTGCGAAAGGCAGCACTGTCCGGCGCCTGTGGACCTGCCCGGCGGGTTTCCACTGCCAGACCGTACGCGGCAAGTCGCTGCCAGTCGAACCGTGTACCGGGGTCGTGTTTGCGCCCGGGTGCCATGTCTGAATGCCCGATGACATTTTCCGGGGCAATCTGCCAGCGGCCCATGAGCCTTCTGAGCAGTTCCTCCAGCGCCACCATCTGGGGTTCGGGGAAAGGCTGCGCACCGGTATTGTCGAGCTCAATACCGATCGAACGTGAGTTAATGTCATCCAGACCGCGCCATTCGCCAACGCCGGCATGCCAGGCCCGGTGTTCCTCGTCAACCAGGCACGTTACCTGTCCCGACCGGTCAATCAGATAATGCGCAGAAACCTCCGCCTCGGGATCACACAGGCGCTCTTCGGCGGCGGCGGCATCCTGCATGGCTGTATAGTGGATGACAACAATCGTGGGCCTGAGGCCCTGCCTGCGCTCTCCGAAATTGGGGGACCGGCGATGGCGCACGGGCGCGTCAGCCCTGAGACGCCTTGCGGAAAGGTGTAGGGTCCCATGCACAGGCGTAGCCATCTCCATCCGGATCGAGGCCCAGCCTGTCGCGAGCGGGCCCGCCCCGTTCCAGAAAATCGATCTGCGCCAGATCAGGCGACGGGTATTTTGCGCAGTTGCGCTGTGCCCTTGCGGCCCCGTTCAGCCCGGCACGTGAATAGACACGCGCGCCGACAGGATGGGTGGTCTGCAACGCAAAGGCCACGACATTCGGCTGACTGCTGCCGCTGCGCTCCGGGAGCGCTTCCGGCTCAACCACCTGGTACTGTGCCCGGTTGCGTTCAATCCGGGCGGCATCACTTTCTATGGTCTGACGACCGGCGACGGCCTCGAAATCGTTTTCGTCCGAAATACCCGGGTTGTTTATGACCAGCGGTGCCGGGTTTGACGGGCTCGCCTGGACCGGTGCCACACCGGAGTTCAGTGCGGCACTGTCGGCGGCTGCGGTTCCGCCGGTCTGCGCGAGAATACGTGTCGTCTCTGCTGCAGTTGCCTCGGCGGATCCGGGCACGGGGCTGACACCCGTCACAGGTGGCGGCGCGCCGGTGCCACCGATCGGCGCACGCACCGTTTCAGACACACGTATCTGGCTGCCCTGAAGCGCTGCGTCCCGCGCCTGCTGTTCCTCAAAGGACGTACCGAAACCAACGCCACGGGCGCTGTCAGGGATTTGCGGTGCGCAGGCCACAAGGCCCGCCAGCACGATTGGAACAAAGACGAAACGAAAACGCATGAGACAGCCTGCCGGGTTTCTGATTTGCCTTCAGGCTACCACCATTTTCCGGGCTTTGCCACAAAGCCCGCAGACTGTTCCAGGCGCCAGGCGGCCGACAGCAGTTCGGCTTCGGCCCATGGCTGCCCGATCAGCTGCAGTCCCAGCGGCAGACCCTGATGATCAACCCCCGTCGGAACGGCAACCCCCGGCAGGCCAGCCAGGTTCACCGTCACTGTAAAGATGTCATTGAGGTACATCGCGACAGGATCGGCATCGGTCATTTCGCCAAGGCCAAAAGCCGAAGACGGTGTCGCCGGTGTCAGGATTGCGTCGATGCCCTGATCGAAAACCTGCTCGAAATCGCGTTTGATGAGCGTCCGGACACGGCGCGCGCGATTGTAATAGGCATCATAGAAGCCCGCAGAGAGAACATAGGTCCCGATCATCACGCGGCGCTGCACTTCCGGGCCAAACCCTTCGGCGCGGGTTTTTTCATACATCTCGGTGATGCCGTCGCCCTGTTCCAGCCGCGCACGGTGGCCATAACGCACCCCGTCATAGCGTGCCAGGTTCGACGACGCCTCCGCCGGGGCGATTACATAGTAAGCCGGCAAAGCGTATTTTGTATGTGGCAGCGAAATATCGACGATCTCGGCGCCCGCATCTTTCATCATTGCGATGCCCTCCTGCCAGAGAGCCTCGATCTCGTCGGGCATACCGTCCATACGGTATTCCTTCGGGATGCCGATTTTCCTGCCACGGATGTCACCGGTCAGCGCCGCTTCGAAATCAGGCACCGGCAGGTCGGCGGATGTGCTGTCCTTGGGGTCATGCCCGCACATCGCCTCAAGCATGATCGCCGCATCACGGACCGATTTGGTCATCGGACCGGCCTGATCGAGTGAAGAGGCAAAGGCGACAATGCCCCAGCGCGAGCAGCGACCATAGGTCGGCTTGATGCCGACTGTGCCGGTAAAGGCGGCGGGCTGGCGGATGGAACCGCCGGTATCGGTACCCGTTGCGGCAAGACACAGGTCGGCCGCGACCGCAGCCGCAGAACCGCCGGACGAACCGCCGGGGGTCAGCGGGGTATCATCGTTTCCGCGCCGCCACGGGTTCACCGCATTTCCATAGACAGAAGTTTCATTCGACGAGCCCATGGCGAATTCGTCCATGTTGAGCTTGCCCAGCATAACGGCGCCTGCGTCTGCAAGGTTCTGGCTGACAGTGCTTTCATATTCCGGCAGGAAGCCTTCAAGGATGCGCGAACCGGCCTGGCTTGCCACACCCTTCGTGCAGAAAAGATCCTTTATCCCGATCGGCAACCCGCACATTGCCGGCGCGTCACCGGCTGCAAGGCGCTGATCTGCAGCCGCCGCGCGCTCCAGCGCCAGCTCGGGCGTCTTGTGCACAAATGCATTGAGGACGTCAGCCTCATCAATCGCTGTCAGGCAGGCTTCGGTAAGCTCGCGTGACGTGGTCTCGCCCGCACGCAGCGCATCGCGTGCCCCGGCCAGGCCCAGTTCATTCAGCTTTGTCATTATTCAACCACCTTCGGCACAGCAAAGAAGCCCTCACGCGCATCCGGCGCATTGGAGAGAATTTTTTCCTGCTGATTGCCGTCCTGCACTTCATCCACGCGGCGCTTCAGTCGTTGCGGCGTCACAGACGTCATCGGCTCGATTCCGTCCACATCCACTTCACCCAGTTGCTCGATAAAGCCCAGAATGGTGTTGAATTCCCCGGCCAGTGCCGGCAGCGCTTCGGGCTCAACCCGGATGCGGGCCAGTTTGGCCACACGCGCAGCGGTGCTCTCGTCAATCGACATTCCGTCATCCTCTTTGCTCTTGCCGCCGTTTACCGCGCGTCCGCGCTGTTGCCAAGCCTGTGTGCATGGTAAACGGCGATCATCCAGCCCAGCATGAACCCGTTGAGCAGATGCCATGCAAAATGTGTACCCAACGGGAATGCAGCACAGAGCGGCGCATCGATGGTCCGGAAAGTAAGCGAAACAATCAGAATGACCGCGCCGACAGCCATGCCACGGGCCAGTTTCGGAGCCCGCCGGTACAGCAGCGCCGCGTAAATCAGGATCAGCAGCGGCACCGGCGCGTAGCCTGCAGATGATCCAAGGCCGGGTATCTGGTCGAACACAGGTACGGTCAGACCTGCATAGGGAATAAATAGAGCCGTGAGTCCAAATGCCCGCCAGCCCCGCAGTCCCCAGCCATCGCGATTGATCGCAAAAAGATAGAGCAGAATGAATACGCCGATCGGGATGACGTCGGCCAGCGCCGACCAGACCTGAGCATGCGTGTGGAACAGATAGCTGCCAACGCCGATGGCAAACAGCACGACACAGAGCGCCTGCGCCATCATATTTCCGCGCGTCCGGCGTCCCATAACCAGAGCGGCGATGATAAAGGCCAGATTTGTCACCGCATTCACCGGCTCTGCCCAGTAGCCGGGATCCAGCCGCTCGCAATACGCATCAATCTGACGTGTCAGTTCCAAATTTAATCCTTTTGAGCACGGAAATATCCCGATGAAGACTTTTCTGGGCGGATTTCCCGGTTACTGTGCCACCTAAAGCAACGTCGGAGAGGTTCAATGAATATCATCTGGATGGGACACGGAAGTTTTCGGATCGAAATCGGAGACCAGATTCTGCTGGTGGACCCCTGGCTGACAGGCAACCCGATGCTGACAGAGGACCAGCACGAGGCCGCCACGGCAGGTGCGACACATATTCTGATCACCCACGGACATTTCGATCACACCGCCGACCTTGTGGCGCTGTCAAAATCACTTTCGGCGCCTGCTGTGGGCATCTACGACCTGATGGGCCACTTTGAGCAGACAGAAGGCCTGAGCACCGTCGGGTTTAACATGAGCGGCAAAGTGATGCTGGGCAATGTGGCCGTCAGCATGGTCCCGGCCATGCATTCCACGTCGCTGCCCGGGGCTGACGGCGCGCCCGTCGGGCGCGAGTGTGGGTTTATCATCGAAGGCGACGGGCGCACGATCTATCTGTCCGGTGACACCGGCATAATGGCGGACATGGGATGGATTGCCGAATACTACCGCCCGGAAATCGGCATTCTGAGCGCCGGCGGACATTTCACCATGGATATGAAGGGCGCGGCCTGGGCTGCAAAGAAGTACTTCGATTTCAAAACCGTAATCCCCTGCCACTACAGGACGTTTGATTTTCTTGAACAGTCCGCGGCTGACCTCGTCGAAGGGCTGCCCGGGGTGAATGTGATTGAACCGGAAGTCCTGCAGCCGATCAGTCTCTGACAGGCCGCCGGGCCTTCTGTCAGCGTCGGTAGCGGAAAAAGGCACGCAGCATCACTTCAGCTTCTTCGGCTGCTATGCCGTCAAAAATCTCCGGCACATGGTGACACTGCGGATGGGTGAAAACCCGCGCGCCATGCGCCACCCCGCCCGATTTAGGATCATCCGCGCCATAATAGAGCCGCCCGATCCGCGCTGACGATATGGCCGCGGCGCACATCGGACAGGGTTCAAGTGTCACGTAAAGATCATGTCCGGTCAGCCGTTCGCTGCCTGCCGCCCTGCAGGCCGCCCGGATGGCCAGCACCTCGGCATGTGCCGTGGGATCATTCAGTTCACGCGTCCGGTTTCCCGCAGCAGCCACAACCCGGCCATGGGGATCCACGACGACGGCGCCCACCGGCACCTCATCGCGTTTTGCTGCCGCCCGCGCCTCTGACAGGGCCTGTTCCATATGCGACGTAAAACTCATACCCGGTGATGCCCCCAAAGCCGTCCCTTTCGCAAGACCCGCAAACAGGATATGCCGCCGCCATGAGCACAGACGATACACCCGCCGGCGACCGCATCGCCAAAGTCCTCAGCCGTGCCGGTGTAGCCAGCCGCCGCGAAGCAGAGCGTATGATTGAAGCCGGGCGTGTCACCGTCAACGGCGAAAAGATCACCTCGCCCGCCCTGAACGTCACCGCTGCCGATAAGATTACCGTGGACGGGAAAGACGTGGGCGAACCCGACCCGCCGCGCATCTGGCTCTATCACAAACCCACCGGCCTGGTGAGTACGGACAACGATGAAAAGGGCCGCGACACGATTTATGACAAGCTGCCCGCGGACATGCCGCGGGTCATGAGTATAGGCCGGCTCGACCTGAATTCCGAAGGACTGCTGCTTCTGACCAATGACGGTGGGGTCAAAAGGCGGCTGGAACTGCCTTCGACCGGATGGCTCCGCCGGTACCGCGTGCGCGTGAACGGCCGTCCCACTGATGAGACGTTCGAGCCATTGCGCAGGGGAATTTCTGCCGATGGCGAAAATTTCCAGCCGATGACCGTCAGCCTCGACCGCCAGCAGGGCGCAAATGCCTGGCTGACCGTTGGCCTGCGCGAGGGTCGCAACCGTGAAATCCGCCGCGCCATGACAGAAATCGGGCTGTCTGTGAACCGGCTGATCCGCATCAGCTATGGCCCTTTTCAGCTTGGCGATCTGAAACAGGGCGAGGTCGAGGAAGTGCGCCGGAAAATCGTGCGCGATCAGCTTGGCCTTGAGGCCGCCCCGGAAAAGCCGGCACCCCGTACCCCACAGCGCGGAAAAGGTGCAGGACGACCGCAGGTGCGCCGCGGCCCGCGCCGCAAAGGTGGTCCGGGCGACCGGAAAAGGCCCGGCTGACAGGCGCAGGTGAAAAACCTGCCTGCTTTCCCCCTGCCGTCCCGTTTCTTCAGCCATCACATTAAAGCCATCGCCTGCTGCGCAAGCACAAACCGCTGAAAACACGGCCCGGACGCCTGATCCGGACAGAAAACTGGCGCGGTTGTAAATGTGCGCATATATTCGCAGAGTGTCCGGGACGAGGGAGAGCCATGACGCCCACAACATTTCAGAAAACGGCCTATGTGGCGCTTTTGCTTGTGATGCTGGGTGTTTCATCCGGCTTGCTGACTGGTCTCTGACGGCATGGCGCAGAGATACGGCGGAAAATACAGCCCCGATGGCAAAACTGACAACGCGCCGTCCCGACCGGGGGCCTATGCGGGCGCGCGTGTTGATCCTGTAGGCGCCCGCGCAAATCTGATGTTCCTGCCTGCAATCGTTCTGCTGTTTACAGCGATTTTCAACGGTGCTCTGGGGCTGGCCACCGGTGTTGCCGGAGCGGGTGTTCTGAGCCTGGGTGCCTGGCTGTTGCGCGGTGGCCTGCAGGCCGAAGCGGCATGGCATGCCCGCAAGGTCGCACGCCGCCCTGCCGTACCGCGCAAAATACTGGCCGCGCTCCTTGCGGGCGCCGGCATTGCGCTTGGCGCTTTCAGTCACGGGGCGGGCATTACAGCCGCCGTTCTGTTCGGAGCCGTGGTCACCGGGCTTCATTTTGCCGCTTTCGGCGCAGATCCGCTCAGCGATAAGGGCATGGAAGGGATAGATACTTTCCAGCAGGACCGCGTAGCCCGTGTCGTGGACGAAGCCGAAGATCACCTGCGTGCAATGAATGATGCACTGAAACGCGCGGCGGACCGCGACGTCAATGCGCGGATGGAGCAGTTTCAGGCCGCCGCGCGCAGGCTTATCGCCACGGTTGAGGACGATCCGCGCGACCTGACAGCGGCCCGGAAATACCTCGGCGTCTATCTGATGGGCGCGCGCGACGCTTCTGCCAAATTTGCCGACATCTACGCACGCTCGCGCGATGTACAGGCGAAAACGGATTACCTCGTCCTGCTGGATGATATGGAAAAGAATTTTGCGGCACGCACAGAAACGCTGCTGCTTGATGACCAGACCGACCTTACGGTCGAGATTGAGGTCCTGCGGGACCGACTTAAACGCGAAGGGGTGCGCACGGAATGACGCAGCCCGCACAGGAGAGGAACCGGAATGTCTGAGACGATACGCGAAAAAGCCCAGGCCGCGCTGGCCGAGGTCGAAGAAGTGACTGCCGTTGTGCTGCCCGAACCTGCTGAGGCCACGGCGATCGTGCCTCTGGCAGAAGCAGACGCGCCGGTTGGTGCCGAGATCACCAGGCGCATGGCCGAGATTGACATGGAAGACACCAACTCCATCGTTTCCTTCGGCAGCCGCGCACAGGTGGAACTGCAGGAAATCAGCCAGGCGATGCTGGGCGGAGTGCGCAACAAGGATGTGGGCCCGGCGGGTGACAGCCTGCGCAACATCGTCTCGACCATCCGTGGCTTTTCCGTCTCTGAACTGGACGTCCGCCGTAAACGCAGTTTCTGGGAGAAACTGCTGGGCAAAGCCGCGCCCTTTGCGCAGTTCACAGCCAAATTCGAGCAGGTCCAGGACCAGATCGACCGGATCACCGACGATCTGCTCAAACACGAACACACCCTGCTCAAGGACATCAAATCACTTGATATTCTGTACGACAAGACGCTGCAGTTCTACGACGAGCTGGCGCTCTACATCGCTGCGGGTGAGGAAAAACTGCGGGTTCTGGACGAAACCACCATCCCGGCGAAGGCGGCAGAAGTAGATGCAGCACCCGAGGGCGATCAGGTAATGGTTGCGCAGGAGCTGCGTGATCTGCGTGCGGCGCGGGACGATCTGGAACGCCGGGTACACGATCTGAAACTGACGCGTCAGGTGACGATGCAGTCCCTGCCCTCGATCCGGCTCGTTCAGGAAAACGACAAGTCGCTTGTTACCAAGATCAATTCGACGCTTGTAAACACTGTGCCCCTGTGGGAGACGCAGCTGGCTCAGGCTGTGACCATCCAGCGCTCTGCCGAGGCTGCGGCGGCCGTACGGGACGCCAATGATCTGACCAACGAGCTGCTGACCGCAAATGCGAAGAACCTGCGCGAGAGCAACAAGATCATCCGCGAGGAAATGGAGCGCGGCGTCTTCGACATTGAAGCGGTCAAACAGGCCAATGCCGATCTGATCGGCACTATCGAGGAAAGCCTGCAGATTGCAGATGAAGGCAAGGCACGCCGTGCCGCCGCCGAAACAGAGCTGCAGGAGATGGAAGCCCGTTTGCGCGATACCCTCGCCTCTGCCAAAGCGCGGGGTGACGGCACGGGTGATAACGCCGGCACTGCCGTTCCGGGCTGACCGGCTGTGCTGCGTGGCATGTGGAAGACAAGTGCTGCGGTGCTGGCTCTGCTGGCTCTGGCTGCCTGTGACGTGCCGCTGGCCACCAGTGCTGTCCCAAAGGCGCGCCCGCCACAGGGCGCGCCTGTCGAGATACGCCCGACATCCGAGAAAAGTGCCGCCCTGCGCAGCTACTTCGGACAGGTTCAGACAGCTCAGCTGAACCAGGGCCTGCTGCGAACGGACGGTGGCGGGCCGGACACGCCCTACACCGCTGACATGCTGGCGCGCAATTTCGAGCAGATCGTCTTTTTCAACGAATACGCCAGCGCGCTGCAGGGGCGTGGCGGAGAAAGCCCGCTGCGCAAGTGGCGTTCGCCGGTGCGCATGAAAGTGATCACAGGGCCCGGCCTTCCACCATCGCAGGCCAGCGGAGATACCGAAGCAATCCGCAGCTATGCACGCCGCCTGGCCAGCATCACCGGGCACCCGATCAGCTTTTTCGGTCGGCCGAATTTCGTCGTGATTGTTGCCTCAGAGGATGACCGGGACATGGCGCTCGACATGGCCGCCGCAGAGATTCCCGGCATCACAGCCCAGAGCCTGGACGCATTGCGCAACCTCAATCGTGACACCTATTGCGCGGTCGCCGCCTATGCTTCGGGCGCAGGGGCCAACACCTACACGGCAGCGGTGGCGCTTATCAGAGCAGAAAACCCAGGGCTTCTGCGCCAGAGCTGCATCCACGAAGAACTCGCTCAGGGGCTCGGCCTTGCCAATGACAGCCGCGACGCGAGGCCGTCAATTTTCAACGATGATGACGAATTTGCACTGCTGACCGGCCATGACGAACTGCTCCTGCGCATGCTCTACGACGACCGGCTGACCCCGGGTATGACGGCAGACCAGGCAGCACCAATAACCCGGATCATCGCACGCGAACTGACAACCGGGCCGCTCTGAAAACCTCATGTGAAACATGAGAAGGTACAAACAAAGGACTGATTAAATGGGAATATTTGATTTTCTATCCGGAGAATTCATCGATGTCATTCACTGGACGGACAACACCCGTGACACGATGGTCTGGCGGTTCGAACGCGAGGGGCACGAAATCAAATACGGCGCCAAACTGACGGTCCGCGAAGGTCAGGCTGCCGTATTTGTACACGAAGGGCAACTTGCAGATGTATTCACCCCCGGGCTCTATATGCTCGAAACCAACAACATGCCGGTGATGACGACCCTCCAGCACTGGGATCATGGCTTCCGCAGCCCCTTCAAATCCGAAATCTATTTCGTCAACACCACCCGGTTCAACGATCTGAAGTGGGGTACAAAAAATCCGATCATCTGCCGCGATCCCGAGTTCGGGCCGGTGCGCCTGCGTGCCTTCGGGACCTATTCCATCAAGGTTGCGGACCCCGCGAAATTTCTTGTGGAGATCGTTGGAACAGACGGCGAATTCACCATGGACGAGATCAGCTTTCAGATCCGCAACATCCTCGTACAGGAGTTTTCGCGCACACTGGCCCGTGCGGGCATTCCGGTCATGGACATGGCCGCAAACACACGTGAGCTGGGTCAGCTCGTCGGACGTGAGATCGCCTCACAACTGGCGGAATATGGCCTTGCCATGCCGGAATTATATATAGAAAACATATCTCTGCCGCCCGCAGTTGAAGAAGTGATGGACAAGCGGTCTTCCATGGGCGTGATCGGCAATCTCAATGAATATATGCAGTTTCAGGCAGCCGAGGCGCTTGGGCGGGATGGTGCGGGCGCCGCAGCTATTCAGGCCGGTCTCGGAGCGGGACTGGGGATGCAGATCGGACAGGCCGCAGCGCAGCAGCAGGGGCCGTGGGGCGCACGTGCAGCCGCACCGGCGGCAGTTCCACCGCCACCGCCGCCCGTAGAACATGTCTGGCACATTGCGGAAAGCGGTCAGACCAAAGGCCCGTATTCAAAAGCTGCCCTCGGACGTATGGCGACCGACGGATCGCTGACACGGGAAACTCTGGTCTGGACACCGGGCCAGGACGGCTGGCTGGCGGCCGGAGATGTCACCGAGCTGGCGCAGCTCTTTACGGTGCTGCCGCCCCCCCCACCGCCCCCTGCCGGCTGATCCGGTATGCGGCGGAACGCCACCATACTTCTGCACTGGTCCGTGCTGATCCTGCTGATGCTCCTGCTTGCGGCGGGCACCGGCAGCGCGGTGCTGTCGTGGCTCTTTGGTGTCGCGGGTCTGGCCATGTGCAGCCTGGCGGTGGTCTTTGGCCTGTTAAACGGGCCAGGACCTGCGCTTGCAGGGACCCTGCGCCGTGTGCATCCCTGGGCGCACCGTGGCATGTATCTGTTTCTGGGCATCTGTTCTGTGTCCGTACTGGCGGCCCGTTTTGGCCTGACACTGCCCGGTCCGGCACCGCGGGAGCTTCTGATCGGTCTGCTGGGCGCGGGGTTGTTGCATGGCATCTTTAATCTCTGGCGAAGCAGCGCTCTGAATGACGGGGCGTTAAGGCGCATGCTGCCAGGAGGCTGGCTGTGAGCGATACCCACATAGGCGGCACGCCCCCGGTGCCCGAAGCCGAACACCACTTCCCCTGTGACGCCTGCGGCGCGGACCTTCGGTTTGATCCGGCGGGCGGGCAGATGAGCTGTGACCACTGTGGCAACACCGAAGCACTGGATCACGGTCCCTGGGCTGCGGCGTCCATCCGCGAACTGGATTTTCAGGACGCCCTGGGCAATGCGCTGCCTCAGGCCGATATGGAGGAAACCCGGGTTTCCAGATGCCCGAACTGCGCGGCAGAGGTCGAATTTGATCCGGCAGTGCACGCCACGGAATGCCCGTTCTGCGCGACACCCGTTGTCGCAGATACCGGAACACACAGGCACATAAAACCGCGCGCGGTCCTCCCCTTTGCCTTTGATGAACCTGCAGCCCACGCCGCCATGAGTGACTGGCTGGGCGGTCTGTGGTTCGCGCCGGGCGGACTGCAGGCCTATGCCCGCAAAGGGCGCCGGATGCAGGGCATCTACGTGCCCTACTGGACTTTTGATGCGGACACCGCCTCGCGTTACACGGGCGAGCGGGGCACGGTCTATTACGAAACCCGTACGGTCACACGGAACGGAAAAACCTCTCAGGTGCGTGTGGCCCGCGTCCGCTGGAGCCCCGCATCAGGTCGCGTGGCCCGGTTTTTTGACGACGTCCTGGTGCTCGCCTCGCGCAGCCTGCCAAAGAAATTCACGGACGGTCTGGCCCCCTGGGACCTGTCGGCGCTGGAGCCCTATACTCCCGAGTACCTCGCCGGATTTCGCGCCGAAGGATATGCCGTAAGCCTCGAAGAGGGCTTCCGCGAGGCGCGGGGCCTTATGGATGCTACGATTGCGCGCGACGTCCGCTTTGACATCGGTGGCGATCGTCAGCGTATACACAATGTCGATACGACTGTTCGGGACGTGACCTTCAAGCACGTACTGCTGCCTGTCTGGCTGGCGGCCTATAAGTACCGGGGGGAGACGTACCGGTTTGTCGTCAACGGACGCACCGGCAGAGTTCAGGGCGAACGCCCCTGGTCTGCCATCAAAATTGCGCTGGCCGTTGTCGCCGGAGCCGTACTGGCCGCGGGCGCGGCCTATATCTATGCGATTAACCAATGACACGCTACGACACGCTTTCCGCCCTTCTTGACGAGCGCTATTCCTGCAGAGCCTTTCGCCCCGATCCGGTGCCCCGGCAGGACATCGAGCGTATTCTTGATGCAGCCCGACAGGTGCCGTCCTGGTGCAATGCACAGCCCTGGCAGATCTCTGTGACCTCGGTCGCGGCCACCGACCGGTTCCGCACAGCTTTGAAAGCGGAAGTCGCATCCGGCACCCCTGCCCCGGATCTGGATGCCCCTGAGGGGTATCCGGGTGTCTACGGCGACCGGCGGCGCACCTGCGGCTGGCAGCTTTACGACGCCGTTGGGGTGGAAAAGGGTGACCGCACCGGTTCCGCAAAACAGATGCTGCGGAATTATGATCTGTTTGACGCACCGCATGTGGCCATTGTCACCAGTCCACGGGCTCTCGGACCTTACGGCGCCATGGATACCGGCGGATTTGTCACCGCATTCACCCTGGCGGCCCGCGCCTGTGGCGTGGACACAATCCCGCAGGCGGCTGTTGCCTTTTACGCGGAATTTGTGCGCAGCCATTTCGGGATAGCGGATGACCGCATGGTATTGTGTGCCATTTCCTTCGGATACGCAGACCCGCACCACCCCGCCAACAGCTTCCGCACCGACCGCGCAGCACTGGCTGATATCGTGGACTGGCAGACGTGAGAGCGCTGCTGCAACGGGTGCGCCATGCGCAGGTTGAAACCGGCGGCGAAGTCGTCGGGCGCACCGGGCCGGGCCTTCTGATCCTGGTGTGCGCAATGCCTGGTGACAGCACGGAAACAGCCCGGAATCTGGCTGCGAAAATATCAAAGCTGCGCATCTTTCACGACGAAAACGGCAAGATGAACCTCTCAGTGGTCCAGACCGGCGGCTCCGCTCTCGTGGTAAGCCAGTTCACCCTGGCCGCGGACACGTCGCGGGGGAACAGACCGGGCTTTTCCGGCGCGGCGCGGCCGCCGGAGGCCGAAGAGCTTTATCTGGATTTCGCAGGCCATCTGCGCGACCTTGGCGTGGCGACTGAAACAGGCCGGTTCGGTGCAGAGATGCAGGTCAGTCTTGTGAACGACGGGCCGGTGACCATCTGGCTGGACACTGAAACCCCCTGATCAGCATTGCCATTCGCCGAAAATCGCGACACAAACCCCGCATGCAACAGGACGATCTGCTTCAAAGGCTTTTTCAGGCTGGCGTGCGTGCGGTGCGCGGCGATGTTTCGGTGACCCAGTCACTGGAAGAAACCCCCTGCCCCGCACCGGATCAGATCATTGCCGTCGGCAAAGCGGCGACAGCCATGGCCCGCGCAGCGGCCCTGCTTTTCGGCGATGCGCCGATGCTGATCGTTACCAAATATCAACACGCAGATGGTGCACCCGGGCATGCCGAAGTGATCGAGGCAGCGCATCCCGTTCTTGATGAGAATTCACTGCGCGCCGGACGCAGAATACGTGAAACAGTGGCCGCTATGGCTCCGGACAGCCATCTGCTGATGCTGGTTTCGGGTGGTGCCTCGGCGCTGGCCGAAGACCCGGTGGACGGGCTTGACCTTGCCGGGCTGAGTGCGCGCGCACGCGACATGCTTGCCTCGGGCGCGGACATTCACGCGATGAACGCCGCACGCAAAAAGCTCAGCCGGATCAAGGGCGGGGCGCTGCTGGACAGTTTCCGGGGCGCGCGGGTGACAACTCTGGCCATTTCGGATGTCGAGGGTGACGCTTTGTCGGTCATTGGTTCCGGCATCGGGGATGCACGGGAGGGTGTGCCTTTTGAATTTGCCCCCCGGATTGTGGCCAGCAACGCAATCGCACGCGCGGCGGTTGCCGCCGAGGTGGCGCGTCTGAATATACCTCTGATAACCAATGACGAAACGCTCTACGACGACGTGAATACCGTTGCAAAACAGGTCGCGGCGCGTTTGCGCGATGGTGCTCCGGGGCTGCATCTCTTTGGCGGGGAGCCTACTGTTGTACTGCCCGAAACGCCCGGTGAAGGTGGCCGGAACCAGGCCCTCGGGCTGCTTATTGCCCGCGAAACCGCGGGTATGGGTGATCTGCAGGTCCTTGTTGCGGGCACCGACGGGACAGACGGACCGACAGATGCCGCCGGGGCTGTGGTGAGTGGCCGGACATGGGACGCCAGCGGACAGCAGGCGCTGGACCGGGCGGATGCGGGGCCATGGCTCGCAGAGCGCGATGCGCTTCTGAAAACCGGACCCACAGGAACCAATGTCATGGACCTTGTCATAGCGTTAAAGCGCTGAGGCTTGACAGAATCTGTCACCAGCGCGACCGTCGCGTCATGACTGCTGCCAACACTCTGCGCGACATCGAAGAACTGCCCGATATGGGCATCACGCTATCCGACGGCTGCCGGCTTTCTGCCAGGGTCTGGCGACCAAAAGACGCCAGCGACAGCCCGGTTCCCGCGATCCTCGAATACCTGCCCTATCGCAAGCGCGACGGCACCTGCGCGCGCGACGCGCTGACCCATCCGTGGTTTGCGCAACGTGGATATGCCTGCATCCGGGTGGACATGCGCGGCAACGGCGACAGTGAAGGCATCATGGAGGACGAGTACACGCCACAGGAGCTTGCCGATGCCGTTGAGGTCATACACTGGCTGGCAAAGCAGGAATGGTGCAGCGGCACGGTCGGTATGATGGGGATCAGCTGGGGCGGGTTCAACGGGCTGCAGGTCGCGGCGCTGGCCCCGGACCCGCTCAAAGCTGTGATCACGCTGTGTTCCACGGTGGACAGGTTCGCCGACGACATCCATTACAAAGGGGGCTGTCTGCTGAACGAAAACCTTGGCTGGGGTGCCACGATGTGGGCCTATTCGTCCCGCGCACCCGACCCGGCCCTGCGTGAGAACTGGCGGGACCTGTGGCTGCGGCGGCTTGAAAACGAACCCTTTCTGCCATCAGTCTGGCTGCGACATCAGCGCCGCGACGCCTACTGGCGGCATGGGTCGGTGATCGAGAACTACAGCGCAATCAAGGCTAAGGTGCTGGCCATCGGCGGCTGGGGCGATGCCTATAAGAACGCCGTCCCACAACTGGTCCAGAGCCTGCCCGGCGCCAAAGGGATCGTTGGCCCCTGGGTACATAAGTATCCGCATTTTGCTGTTCCGGAACCGCGCATCGGCTTTTTGCAGGAAGCGCTGCGCTGGTGGGATCACTGGCTGAAAGGCGAGGATACCGGCGTTGACGATGACCCAGATTATCGCGCTTATCTGATGGACGGCGTACGCCCCGCGCGGTGGTACGAAGAGCGCCCCGGTCGCTGGGTTGCGGAACAGGATGGCGCAACGGCCCATCTGCCCTATCGCTCACTGTACTTTACCCGTGACGGCCTGGCCGATGGCCCTGCCCGCCTTGCAGCGACGGTGTGCTCTCCGCAGGATTGTGGGGCAGAAGCCGGAGAATACTGCGCAATCTGGCTCGGTCCCGAGATGCCCGGTGATCAGCGGGACGACGATACCAGATCGGTCTGCTTTGACAGCGGTCCGCTGGAACGGGACACCGACGTCTTCGGAGGACCTGTTGTACGATTGTCCGTCGCATCCGACGAACCACAGGCACAGGTCGCTGTCCGGCTTGGCCATGTGCATCCCGACGGTGCCGTGACAAGGATCACCTATGGCGTGCTGAATCTCAGCCACCGCAATGGCTCGGCGGCCCCGGAGCCCATGCAACCGGGAGAAATTGTGGACGTCGAGCTGAAACTGGATCAGATCGCATACAGGGTGCCCGCGGGACACAGGCTCCGGGTTTCTGTTTCCACCGCATACTGGCCTCTTGTCTGGCCGTCGCCGGTGAAAACTCAGCTTACGCTGACCGGTGGTGCGCTGCATCTTCCGGTGCGAAAAACGGCAAAACAGGCTGAATACACCTTTCCCGAGCCAGACGCGGCAGCGCCATGGGAGACAACGACCCTGCGTGAGTCCGCCAGCAGCCGGCGGCGCGAAACGGATATGGCTACGGGCTTTGTGCACCTGCATATTGAAGATGACTTTGGCAAGGTCCGGGATAACGATCACGGTCTCATTTCAGGATCGGTTGCGCGCGAGACATGGAGTATTCATCCGGATGATCCGCTGTCTGCCCGGGGTGCCTGCCACTGGACCGAAGAACTGGAGCGGGACGAAATACGCCTGCGGACCGAGACCACCTGCGAGATGTGGTCCGATGCGACCACCTTCTATCTGCGTGCGCGGCTGGAGGCCTGGGAGAATGACGAACTGATCTACGCGCGGGATCACACGGACCAGACAGAACGGGATCATCTGTGAAAGTGGACTCATGATAATTAAATGACAGGCCTTGCGACACGCTCAGAAATGCGCAAGCCTGTTGCCATAACCGAAAACCAAGAAAAAATGCGTCTCAAACGCTGTTCCAACCGGGAGAAACCAATGAACGATCAACTCAAACACCTCAGTGAACGTGTGACCAAAGGCCTGATGACACGCCGCGAATTCGTCGGCCGCGCTGCGGCACTCGGCGTGACGGCGGCCGTTGCCAACTCGATGCTGGCCACAGCGGCCAAAGCCGCAGGCCCCGTCCGCGGCGGTACGATCAAGCTCGGCGCATCCGGCGGCGAAAGCACGAACACTCAGGATCCGGCACTGACCGCCTCCGAGGTACCGCTCTACAACCTGCGCCACTGGGGTGAAACGCTGGTGGACGTCGGCGCCGACGGCAACCTGGAAATGCGGATGGCCGAGAGCGTCGAAGGCTCGTCTGATGCCAAGCAGTGGGTCTTTAAGATCCGCAAGGGCATCCCCTTCTCCAACGGCAAGGACATGACACCCGAAGACGTCATGCTGACCATGCAGCGCCACTCCAACGAGGACAGCCAGTCGGGCGCTCTGGGTATTATGCGCGGTATCGAAAGCATGAAGGTCGATGGCGACAACTTCATCGTTGATCTCAGCACCGGCAACGCCGACCTGCCCTATCTGATGGCCGACTATCACCTGATGATCCAGCCCGGCGGCGGCATGGACGATCCGGCAGCAGGCATCGGCACAGGCCCCTACACCATCGAATTTGATGAACCCGGCGTGCGCCACGGCTTTAAACGTCGCGATGACTACTGGGATGCGGACAACCGCGGCTTTGCCGAATTCTCCGAACAGCTGGTGCTGAACGACGCCACAGCGCGGACAGCCGCCCTGCAGTCGGGCCAGGTGCATATGATCAACCGCGTTGATCCCAAAGTGGCCAGCCTGCTGGACCGCGCGCCCAGCCTCAGCGTGAAATCCACAGCCGGTCGCGGCCACTATGTCTTTATCATGCATGTGGACACAGCGCCCTTTGACAGCAACGAACTGCGTCTGGCGCTGAAATACGCGATCAACCGTCAGGAAATGGTCGACAAAATCCTGCGCGGCTACGGCTCCATCGGCAACGACTTCCCGATCAACGCAGGCTACCCGCTCTTTGACAACACCATCGAGCAGCGCGACTACGATGCGGCCAAAGCGGCAGAGCACTACAAGAAATCCGGCCATGACGGCTCGCCGATCATTCTGCGCACCGCAGACGGTGCCTTCCCGGGTGCGGTGGATGCCGCAGCGCTCTTCCAGCAGTCGGCACAGGCCGCCGGTATCCCGCTGGAAATCAAGCGTGAACCCAATGACGGCTACTGGTCCGAAGTTTGGAACGTACAGCCCTTCTGTGCGTCCTACTGGGGCGGTCGTCCTGTGCAGGACCAGATGTATTCGACAGCCTATCTGTCGACCGCAGACTGGAACGACACACGCTTCAAGGTACCGGCATTCGACGACATGCTGCTCCAGGCCCGCGCCGAGATCGACGAGGTCAAGCGCAAGGAAATCTACTCCAGAATGGCCGTCATGCTGCGTGACGAAGGCGGCCTGATCCTGCCGATGTTCAACGACTTTGTGGGCGCGATTGCCCAGAACGTCGGCGGCTGGGTAGACGATCCCAACGGCCCGCTGATGAACAACAAGGCCCCGATCAAGTGCTGGCTGACGGACGCGTAAGGCGCGGATCCAGCAGATGCACCCGATCCTCAAACTGGTTGCCCAGCGCTTAGCGCTGGGCTTCCTGCTGCTCATCGCGGCCTCGGTTCTCATCTTTGCCGGCACCTCTATCCTGCCCGGCGACGTTGCTCAGCAGATCCTCGGCCAGTCCGCAACACCCGAAGCGCTGGAAAACCTGCGCCGCGAACTCGGGCTGAACGAACCAGCCCTGTCACGATATTTCTCCTGGCTCGGAGGCATTCTCCAGGGCGATCTCGGCACCGCGCTGACCAATGGCCGCGACATCGCCGAAAGCCTGGGCACCCGCCTCGCCAACACACTCTTTCTTGCTTTCTGGGCGGCTCTGATCTCTGTCCCGCTGGCAATTTTCCTCGGCCTGCTCGCCGTCCGCTACAAGGACCGCTGGCCCGACAAACTGATCTCCGGCGTCACGCTGACCACGATCTCGATCCCGGAATTTATGATCGGCTACGTTCTGATCTACTGGATTTCCATCAAGTTCGGCTGGTTCTCTTCGGTGGCCATTATCAACGACAGCATGACGCTGGGCCAGAAACTCAACGCCATTGCCATCCCGGTCATGGTGCTGACCCTCGTGGTGCTTGCACATATGATGCGCATGACCCGTGCCGCGATCCTTAATGTGATGCAGTCGGCCTATATCGAAACGGCCGAGCTCAAAGGCATGCCGATGCTCAGGATCATCCGCAAACACGCCTTTCCGAACGCCATCGCGCCTATCGTGAATGTGGTCATGATCAACCTCGCCTACCTTGTGGTGGGTGTCGTGGTGGTCGAGGTGGTCTTTGCCTATCCGGGCATGGGGCAGTACCTCGTTGATCACGTGGCCAAACGGGACATCCCCGTGGTGCAGGCCTGCGGTCTGATCTTTGCGGCTGTCTATATCGGTCTGAACCTCGTCGCGGACATCGTGTCGATCCTTGCAAATCCAAGGCTGAGGCATCCGAAATGAGAATACCCATTGCAGCCCTCGTGGGCCTTTTCTTCACCTGTCTGTTCTTTGCCATGGCGATCTTTGCGCCCTTCATTGCGCCCTACGGCATGGCCGAAGTTGTGGGCGATGTCTGGGAGCCGCCGTCAGAGCAGTTCCGGCTCGGCACCGACAGCATTGGCCGTGATCTGCTCAGCCGCATGATCTATGGCGGGCAGACCACCATCTTTATCGCCACCGCCGCCACAGCGCTGAGCTTTATCACAGGTTCGGTGCTTGGGTTTTTCGCGGCTGTCTCAGGTGGCTGGATTGACCAGGCCATCTCGCGCTTTGTCGATCTTATCATGTCGATCCCCTCGCTGATCTTTGCGCTGGTGGTGCTCTCGGTGATGCCGACGACCATCACCATCCTGATCGTTCTGATGGGTCTGCTGGACAGCACCCGTGTCTACCGTCTGGCGCGCGCGGTCGCGGTCGATATCACCGTGATGGACTATGTCGAGGCTGCGCGCCTGCGGGGCGAGAAAACCGCCTGGATCATCTTCCGGGAAATCCTGCCCAATGCTCTGTCACCGCTGGTGGCTGAAATGGGGCTGCGGTTCATCTTTGCGGTGCTCTTTGTCTCCACCCTGTCGTTCCTGGGTCTCGGCGTGCAGCCGCCACAGGCGGACTGGGGCGGTATCGTGAAGGAGAACAAGGAAGGCATCAACTACGGCATCTCGGCAGCCCTCTATCCTGCCTATGCCATCGCGGTGCTCTGCATCTCGATCAATCTGGTGGCAGACTGGATCCTCAACCGGACCACATCGCTCAAAGGAGGCCGGGGATGACCGAACCACTTCTCAAAGTCCGCGGCCTCAAGATCGGCGCAACGATCTATCCACCCGGCGAGAAAGCCCGCGATATCGAAATCGTGCATGGTGTGGATTTTGATCTCGAACCCGGCAAAGTGCTGGGGCTCATCGGCGAATCCGGCGCGGGTAAATCCACCATTGGCCTTGCCTCCATGGCCTATGGCCGGGGCGGCGTAGAAATCACCGGTGGCTCGGTCGAGGTCAATGGCCGCGACGTGCTGCAGTCAGGCATCCGCGACATACGTCGTCTGCGCGGGGCAGAGGTGACCTATGTGTCCCAGTCTGCTGCTGCTTCGTTCAACCCGGCCAAAAAGATCATGGAGCAGGTCACCGAGGCCGCCATTCTCCAGAACAAATTCACAAAAGCCGAGGCCGAAGAACGCGCCGTCACGCTTTTTGCGAAACTTGGGCTGCCTGATCCGGATAACATCGGCCAGCGTTACCCGCACCAGGTTTCAGGCGGGCAGCTTCAGCGCTGCATGACGGCGCTGGCACTCTGTCCTGAACCTGATCTGGTGGTCTTTGACGAGCCTACGACCGCGCTGGATGTGACAACGCAGATCGACGTGCTGGCCGCCATCAAGGAAGCCATCCGCGACACCGGTGTTGCCGCCCTCTATATCACCCACGACCTTGCGGTTGTGGCCCAGGTCAGCGACCACATCATGGTGCTGCGGATGGGCGATATGGTGGAATACGGCACCGTTGATCAGATCATCAACCAGCCGCGCGAGGAGTACACCCGCGCTCTGGTATCCGTACGCTCCATCGAACACGAGGAAAAGCAGCCCTCGCCCGATCCGGTGCTGAAGGTCGAGGGCATCACCGCCCGCTACAAAGGCACCGATTTCGACGTTCTGAAGGATGTGAATGTGGAGCTGCACCGGGGTCAGACTCTGGCGGTTGTGGGCGAATCCGGCTCTGGCAAATCCACGCTGGCACGGGTGATCACCGGGCTGCTGCCCCCCTCTGCGGGCAGCATCACCTTTGACGGGCGCTCCCTGACACCGGATATGCCGTCCCGGCCCATTGATGACCTGCGCGAACTGCAGATGATCTACCAGATGGCGGACACGGCAATGAACCCACGCCAGACCGTTGGCACCATCATCGGCAGGCCGCTGGAATTCTATTTCGGGCTCAGGGGAGCGGAGAAACAGAAGCGCATTCAGGAACTGCTGGACGAGATCGAACTGGGAGACGGGTTCCAGGACCGGTACCCTGCAGAGCTCTCGGGTGGTCAGAAACAGCGCGTTTGCATCGCGCGTGCACTGGCGGCCAAGCCCAAGCTGATCATCTGTGACGAGGTGACATCAGCACTGGACCCGCTGGTGGCGGATGGTATCCTGAAACTGCTGCTCGATCTGCAGAAGATCGAGGATGTAGCCTATCTCTTTATCACCCATGATCTGGCAACGGTGCGCGCCATCGCAGACAGTATCGCCGTGATGTACCAGGGAGAAGTCGTCCGCTACGGACCCAAATCACAGGTCCTGAGCCCGCCTTTTGACGACTACACCGACCTTTTGCTCAGCTCGGTGCCGGAAATGCGGCTTGGCTGGCTGGAAGAGGTCATCGCAAACCGCAAGATGGAGAGCGCCGGTAACTGAGCCGGCGACCGGGTAAAAGAAAAAGCCCCCGCGCCGCGGCACGGGGGCTTTTCCGTTCCCTTGTGGCAGTTCAGAACCGCCGGCGCTGTATCAGGAGCAGTCCACCCAGCCCCAGAATCAGCATCGGGAAAGATGCCGGAAGTGGTACTGCGGAAAGAGACGGGCTTGTCGCAGTCGTCACGTTGTCGACACCAAAAACATCATTGGCAAGCGCCAGAAAGTCGACCTGGTCGAAGGCCGTGTCTGACAAGAAGCCAAAGAAGGTCAGTGTGTTGTCATCGGTCGCGGGCGGATCGATCAGTTCACCAAGAACACCGATCTGCGTACGCAGGAAGTCATCGTTGAAATTGTAGAAGTCAGCCCCAAATGCAAATACCGGATCTTCGAACGCGATCGACGCATTGGCCCCGTCAAACGTGAAAATGTTGAGCGCCGTCGTTCCGTTGCCGTCAACTTCCGGGAAGATCGGTGGCGTATCAATACGGTTGTAAACACCGGCACCATTACTGTCAGCAGAGATTGTCAGCTTGCCAACGGTTGCTGAACTGGCTCCAAAGGGAACATCAGCATCGGGACCCGAGAAATCCTCGGTCTCAACCTCACCTGTCAGCGCGGCCTCAAAAAGTGCCCGGTCTGTATAGACACTGATTGTCGCCGCAGACGCATATCCGCAGGTCAGCGCCACCGCAAAAGCCGCAAGAATCGATTTCATTACACCACCTCCTTCAGTCCGGGTACCAACTTACGGTAGTACGAGTCGCGGGAAGGAAGTCATGCTATTTTCTATCTATGCGGGAAATTGCCTGGCCTTATGCCGCACGCGCAAAAGCTGCAGCGCAGAACCGAAAGATTAACAGAAATTTCAGCATGTTAACGCTTTGGTAATGTATCAGCCGGAAACCGCCTGGTGCGATCGGAATACCGGCAGGAGCTGATCGCTGCTGTGCATACCAGACAGCGTCTGTACACGTTGCCCGTCTCCGTCAAAGAACAGAAGTGTGACGTGAGGCACGTTGTGCTCCACGGCAAATCTCTGGCCCTCGTCCGTTTTGATATCCGCAACCAGATACACCAGATCGCATTCGCCAAAGTTCTTCAAAGCCCTGCGCGCCTGTTTCTGAAGTGCAGTACATGTCGGGCATTGTGGGTCATGGACCTGGACAACGACTGGTTTGCCCTGCCCGATCCGGCTGAGGTCATGTTCCGCCGCGTAGGCGCGGAATGATCCCAGCGCAAAGTATCCGCCACCACCGACCACCAGCGCCGCCCCTGCGCCATTGCGCACCAGCCTGAGAACGTCGCGCCGCGTCGGCTTGTCAGAAACCGGTTGCGCCGGTTGCTGCACCTTTTGTCTGGCTTTGCGGTTTTTGCGTGATTTGCTCATGACACGGCCTTTCAGACTGCGCCAACAATGCCTCCCGTGCATCACGGGCGGCAAATCTCTTGTTATAACATCGGGTCACGATACCGTGTTCTGATCCGCACCCCTGGTGTTCCGGCATCCTCGTCCGACAGGCCGGCGGCTAAGGTATGTAACTCCACCGTCGCAGGCGACACAGCAAAACGACGCTTTTCGTCTTGCACGCCTGCGACCATTGCCGCCAGATACACACGTCAAAAGGGGGCCCTGCGCGATGAACAACCAACTGCTGCTGATCATTCTGGACGGGGTTCCCTGGCGCAACTGGCGCCGCCTGTTCGGAAACCTCGAAGGCTGGGTAGAGACCGGCGAGGCCCGCGTGTGGAAAATACGGTCGGTTATCCCGTCAATTTCCGCCAGCTGTTATGCCTCTATCCACACGGGCGTTATGCCCGCCGAACACGGTTGTACAGGCAATGGGAATGTCTTTCGGCTGTCTCATCCGGATGTATTCTCGCAGGTGCGTTCCGTCGGTGGTGTGACCGGTGCCGTGGCGCATTCTTTCTGGTCGGAGTTCTTCAACCGTGCGCCGTTCGATGTGGTCCGGGATATCGAATACGATGAGCCTGACAGCGATACCATCTGTCATGGCCGGTTCCATACGATGACCGGCTATAACCTGAAAAATCAGATGACACCTTCTGACGTCGATCTGTTCGCCACGCTCACCAACCTCTGTGAGCGTTTCTCACTGGATTACGGAATGCTGCACACCTGTACGCTGGACAGCATGGGCCACAGGTTTTTCCACGAGTGCCAGGAGATGGACCATGCCTGTTTCGTCATGGATGAAATGCTGGCACCTTTCATCCGTCGCTGGCGCGAGGCAGGCTATGAAATCATCGTCACCGCAGATCACGGTCAGGACGACCGCGGCCACCATGGTGGCCGTGGACCATTACAGCAGGAAGCGGCGCTGTATTACTTTGGCGACGCCGAAGGGCCCGCACCCGACGTTGTGCTGGACCAGCTGCAGCTGGCCCCCACAATCCTGCACCGCCTCGGTGCGCCCGTGGCGGATACCATGCGGGCCGGTTCGTTTCTGACCTGATCAGCCGGCGGCGACGGCTGTGCCTGCCAGCTCCCAGGGCCGTACAAAATCGCCAAGGACAGCGCCAATCGCATCTTCGCTGGCGCCGTTGGGCTCGATCTGGGCAACAAGACCGCGCTTTTTGTCGTCCTTCACAGAAACGACCCGCGCTGCCACACCCGCTTTTTCCAGCGCCCCGTTATAAACACGGGTGATCGCGTTCTTGCGCAGATCTGGTTTGAAGATCTTGCCCACGGCCGTTTTGGGCAGCTCGGACATGATTGTCATGTGTTTGGGCTGCGCAGCCCGTTCGTGTACGCGTTCTTTGCAGAAATTCAGCAATTCCTCTTCGCTGACCTGTGCGCCTTCGACCAGTTCCACGAAAGCACAGGGCACTTCGCCGGAATGCGCATCAGGCTGGCCGATGGCTCCTGCAAATGCCACAGCCTCGTGGTGCAGCAGTGCTTCCTCAATCTCGGCAGGATCAATGTTGTGACCGCCACGGATAATCAGATCCTTGGCTCTGCCCGTGATCCAGACATAGCCATCAGAATCGACCCGCCCGAGATCACCTGTACGCAGATATTCACCGAAGTAGAGGTCCACGTTCTTGTCGGTTTCTGTGTAGGTGTTGCCGACATAAACGCCCGGATTAGCGACACAGATTTCGCCAATCTCATCCGTGTCAGCCTCGACGGGACCATCGGGGGTACCTTTGTAAATACGAACGTCGCAATAGGGCAGCGGAATACCGATGCTGCCAACCTTCTTTTCACCATCCGTCGGGTTGCAGGATACCAGACAGGTTGCCTCTGTGAGACCATATCCCTCGACCAGAGTAACGCCGGTCGCCTTTTCAAAGCGCCGGAACAGTTCAAGCGGCAGTGGAGCGGACCCCGAAAACGCCGTCTTGACCGTGCTCACATCCGCATTGATCGGGCGCTGCATCTTGGCAGAAATGGCCGTGGGTACAGTAATGATAAAAGTGACCTTCCAGCGCTCAACGAGCTTCCAGAAATTGTCCATGACGCCTTCACCGCGATAGCCCTGCGGCGTCGGGAAAACCACATGCGCCCCCGATGTCACCGCCGCCATCAGGATCACGTGGCAGGCAAAGACATGAAACAGCGGCAACGGGCAGATGATTGTATCATCGGCAGAAAACAACAGCTTTGACCCCAGCCATCCGTTGTAGATCATACCGGAATAGCGGTGCTGTGCCACTTTTGGCATGCCAGTCGTGCCGCCGGTGTGGAAATAGCAGGCGACGCGGTCTTCCTGTTTATCCTCAAAACCGAGCGTCGTGGCCTGTTTTGCCAGCTCGCCCATGAAATCAAGATACTTTGCCTGGTTCTGAACAGTGCGTTTGGGACGGATCAGCGGCACGATCCACGATTTGGGCGGGGTCAGATAACGCAACAGGTCGACTTCGAGCACCGTCTCCACCCCAGGTGCCAGCGCTACGGCCTCCGCCGCCTTGTCTGCGACGTCGGTTTTCGGGAATGGTTTCAGGGTGACGACAACCTTTGCACCGGTTTCGCGCAGGATCGAACCGATCTGTTCTGCATCCAGCAGCGGGTTGATCGGATTGACGATCCCGGCAACCGCGCCCCCCAGCAGCGCAAACACCGTTTCGTTCGCATTGGGCAGGATGTACGCGACAACGTCATTCTCGCCAACGCCAAGCGAACGGAAAAGATTTGCTGCCTGCGCAGTCTTGCCCAGCAGCGCAGACCACGTCAGCGTTTCCGCCTTGTCTTTGGGACCAGAGAAAATCTGGTAACTTACCGCGTTGTGATTTGGAAACTTTTCCGCTGTACGGCTCAGCTGAGCGAAAAGCGTGACGGGCAGATCGCGGTCTGTCCACGGCATTTCATCCTGAATCGCATCGCGATCCGTGATCCCGGCAAAACTCATCAGTCTCTCCTCCCAGAGCACCCGCATTCAGGCGTTTTTGTTATCTGACGGGCAAAATGCGGGTTTTGCCCCGTTTCTGCAAGCCATTGCACGCAGCGTTCATGCCCCGGGACGTCACGTAAAAAGAGCAGAACCTATTCGGCCGCGATCCCGTCAGTGAACTGAAGCCGCGCGAGGCGCGCGTAAAGACCATCTTCGGCGACCAGCTGATCGTGCGGCCCGGTGGCAACCACGCACCCCTGATCCATCACAACGATCCGGTCCGCCTTTTTCACGGTTGCCAGACGGTGCGCCACAATCAGCGTCGTACGACCTTCACTCAGGCGATCAACAGCAGCCTGTACCGCGCGCTCGCTCTCGGCATCCAGCGCGCTTGTGGCCTCATCAAGCAGCAGAACGGGCGCGTCTCTCAGAATCGCCCGGGCAATGGCGATACGTTGTTTCTGCCCGCCAGACAGCATCACACCGCGCTCGCCCAGATAGCTTTCGTACCCATCAGGCAGCGCAGAGATAAAATCATGTGCTGCCGCTGCCCGCGCTGCGGCATCAATCTCGGCATCCGTTGCGTCCGGCCGGCCAAACCGGATATTTTCACGCGCTGAGGCTGCAAAAATCACCGGATCCTGCGGGACAAGCGCAACTGACTTCCGGAAGTCATCGCGACGCAGCTCCGCGAGGTCCTGGCCATCAAGGGTAATGCGCCCGGACGCGGGATCGTAAAAGCGCAGGATCATCTGGATCACAGTGGTTTTGCCTGCACCAGACGGCCCCACGAAGGCGACGGTTTCCCCTGGCTCTATCTCAAGGGTTACACCATCCAGTGCGTTGATGCCCGGCCGCGAAGGGTATGCAAATGTGACATTCTCAAAGGCAATGCGTCCCTGAACCGGTTGCGCCAGAACCTGGGGCGAAGCGCTGTCGCTCACACTGTCTTCGGTCTGCAAAAGCTCCACCAGGCGTTCCGTCGCCCCGGCGGCACGCTGCAGTTCACCCCAGATCTCAGAGAGCGCGGCGACACCGCCCGCGACCATGACTGCGTATATCACAAACTGCACCAGAGCGCCCTGTGTCATCTCCCCTGCCCGGACATCGCGCGCGCCGATCCAGAGCACCCCGACAATGCCCGCAAAAACCAGAAAGATCACAATGACGGTCATCACCGCCCGCGTGAATACACGCCGCCGCGCCGCATCATAGGATTGCTCGGTCATGTCCGAAAACTGTGTGCGGCTGGCGGCTTCATGCGTGAAAGCCTGAACCGTCTGCACCGCGCCCAGAGCCTCAGAGGCATTCCCGGATGACGCGGCAATCCAGTCCTGGTTTTCGCGGCTCAGAACACGGAGGCGGCGACCCAGCACAAGGATCGGAACAATCACCGCCGGAACAAGCAGCAGAACCAGGCCGGTCAGTTTAGCCGATGTCAGAAGCATCAGAACCAGTCCGCCGGCGAATATCAGCAGGTTTCGCAGCGCAATTGACACCGACGAACCAATAACCGAGAGGATCAGGGTTGTATCCGTGGTGATCCTGCTCAGAACCTCGCCGGTCATTGTCTTTTCATAAAACGCCGGACTCATCCCGATCACCCGGTCAAAAACAGCTTTGCGGATGTCTGCGACGACCCGTTCTCCCAGCCGCGTAACCAGTGCATACCGCAGGCCTGTCCCAACAGCGAGAAGCGCGGCAATGCCCAGCGCTGCAGCGAAATAAAGGTCCAGATCACGCGCGCTCTTGGTGTCAAAGTTGTCGACAACCCGGCGCACAGCGAGGGGCAGCGTCAGAGACAGCATCGCCGTGACGACGAGCGCCAGAAGCGCGGCAGCCATCAGACGCCGGTACGGCCACAGAAACGGCATCAGAGCCCTGAGTGCGCCAAGCCGTTTGGATTTTTCGCGTTCATCGCTCTGCCCCGGCACGCCGGGTGCGGGAGGGTTTGGCCGGGCCATTTGTTGTCCTTCAGTACCGTGCCCTTTTGTGGCCGCAGCATGCACGGGCGTCAAGTCGCCCTGCCCCGTCAGCGGCGTCTCACCGCACCACATTGTGGCCTATAGTAAACGCAGGCCCGGTGCTGAATATCTGTGCCCCGGAAATCAATACGACTGCAGCAGCTTCACATCGCGTGACCAGTGCGGTTTTCCGGGTGCGAACAAGGGAGAGATTATGCGTTGGCCTTACCGGCTTTTTACATGGAGCGGGCGGCGGGAATCGAACCCGCGTCATTAGCTTGGAAGGCTAAGGTCTTACCACTACACAACGCCCGCTCAGTGCGTTCACCTACTATTTCATACCCATTCGGGCGTCAAGCGGAAGCAATCGAATGACCGTCTGACGCCGCAAACTTCTGCCAGTGCAATTCGGCCCGTTCGGGATATGTGATTGCGGGCGGGTTTAATCCGTCGACGTCCCGAAAGCCGTCACTGGTACAGAGCGCAGCATCCTGGCTTGCGCGAATGACTGCACTGCGGACCGGGCAGAAATGCAGTTGCTCGAATTCAGATTCCTCGTTGCCTTCATCGCGAAGGCAGTCAGTGCACCGATGGCCGGAACCGGTTGGTCTCTGCAGACGCAGCATTGTGGCTGCGGCAGACCCGGAAACGTCGCGGCATCACCCAAATGGGTGTTTTGCAAGGGTGTGCAATCGTTAACGATCACTCCGTTCATGGTTTACGGAGTTATGACAATGAAAACTACGCTATTGCTTTCAACGGTCGCCTGCTTGTTTTTCAGCGCGGCTCAGGCAACGACAATTGGGTCGTTCACATTCGACGACAACGCTTTTGCAGATGCAGCTGAAATTTCGACCGGCGTTGGCGGGGCTGGTGTGCCTTCCGCCGCTGCTGATGGTGACCTGGGAACTGAGTTCCAGCTGAATTTCAATCTCGGTGGAAATCCAGAAGCAACACTCGCATTTTCCTTCACCGACAACGAACTTTTCAACGGTCCCGGTATCGATTTGATAGCGTTCGGGGACAACAATAACGGACGTCTCCGTTTGGAAAGAATCGGTGTGACTCTTCCTGTTCAGGGCGTCGGGCTGGGAACATTTAACATAGGAGAAGGCGGTTCGCGTTTCGGAGGGGGGATCAACGGTTGGGACCTGTCTGATTTTGGCTATGCTGATGGCGAAGCATATACAACCGGGTTGCGCATAGCGCCGGAGGGCATTTTTTCCCGTGTGTATGACATCGCCGCACTTAATAGCCGCGCGAGAGTCATCGACCCCGGCCCGGACCCGAGCGCGGTTCCGCTTCCGGCGGCGGGGTGGCTCTTGCTGGGTGGCCTTGCCGGGATGGTCGGGCTTCGCCGACGTCGTGCCGGTTCCTAAAGGGGCCAGGGATGCGGGGGTGGTTGCGCATTTGTGACATGCCGGTCCTGCAGGGTCACCCGGAGTGTTGCATTCGTGATCTGGATTGCCTTTTCGCGGATGCGACCGGTTCAGCCTGCTGATCCGGGGCGCCTTTTTTTGCAGCCTGGGGACGTTTTTTTGTCTCAGTGACACGATTGCTTATCTGTCATCTTGCCCTTTGACCGGAATGATTGCCCCGTCAGGAAGACGCGGTGTATTTTCATTCAATAACTTCATTTCTGACTGGACGCAGTTCGTACTGAGCGAACTGCAAAATTGCAGCGAGAGCCCAGGGCCTGGCCATGAAAACCAACGATGCCTTTTTTGAAGAAAATGTCCGAGATGTTTTTTCTCTGGTTCCAACGGATGTAGCTCTGTCCGCCAGCCGCGAGGTTATAGCCCGGTATGAGGACGGCGCCCGTCCCATCTCGAGCGCCGTAATCTGGTGTGATTTTCGCAGTGATGGGAAATTCCTGCGTGCAGGTGTGAGCGATGTCGGAACCATGGAGACGCGGTCCGTTCTTTCAGCAGAAGCCGAGCCGGTTGTTCAAGAGATTGTCACCTACGCTGAAAATCACCGGCTACAGGCCGGGATGCTGACCCCGTCAGATCTGAACGGTGGGTTCCATTGGTGTATCCCATACACCCCCCCGACGCAGAACGCGAAACCGAAAGCGGGCTTTCGAACACTTCTGATTACCGAAAATCTGTTCCGCGAAGTTTTCGACCTGTTCAACAGTGCAGGTAAGCTGACGCCCGCTGAAAAACGATGCGTTTACCAACTTGTTTCAGGTCTCAGGCCGACCCACGCTGCCGAGGTCGATGAGGTATCGGTGGAGACAAAACGGAGCCACCTGAAGCGGGCGATGAACAAACTGCATTGCTCAAGTCAGTCTGAGCTGATGCGGATGATGATCAGTCAGATGATCCACGTAATTTACTTATGTGAATCAGAGACATCGGGAAACAAGGTCATTGAAGCATTCACAATGGATCATCTTCATGGCTCAATCCGCCTGCTGTCGCAGCGATTGCCCAATGGACGCCTTCAGCGAGTCTGGGAAATGGGGCCGGCAAACGGAAAACCGCTTCTTCTGCTTCATGGCGTCTTGTTTCCGTTTCTGTTGCTGAATGCGCAGGAACAGCTTGAGCGCATCGGTATCAGGCTCGTTATCCCCGTCCGCCAAGGGTATCTGGAGGATCAGACAAAAACAAACAGCTTTGACGAAGGCAATCTGGTAGAGCAGACCCTCGAAGATCTTGAAGAGTTTGTTCGTCTGACCTGGAACGGTGCAATTGACGTACTGTGCCATTCGAGCGGGTCCTTTCTGGGCATGTACCTGACCCAGCGCTGCCCAGACCTGATTTCCCGGCTTGTGGCGGTTTCGGTGAACCTGGCACAGGAAAATCCCGAAGAAAGGACCTATGCTGCCAGTTTCTTCAGCGGCATTCGCAAGCTCTCCAACCGCACCGGCATACATGATGCGCTGGTAAGGCAGTTCCAGAAAACGACCTTCTCCAATGCTGCAGCAACACGTTTTGTCCTGCGGCGGCTGTTCAGAGAAAGCCCGACAGATCTGGAAGTTCTGAACGGAGTTTTAGGGGCAGGAGAAGCCTTTGACTGGTATCAGGCGATGTATGCCAGCTCGATGACTGGGATAGCGTCAGATTTCCGTATGGTTTATTCTGACCCCGGTGAAGCGATCTCGAAGATCAGCGTACCAACGTTCTTTCTGCACGGTCCGGACGACGGGTTTACCAGTCCCGACCTGATGGAAGAGTACACATCAGGAAATGAAAATGTGTACCTGAAGGTTCTGCCCGTTGGTGGCCACCTGGTCGCAGCAAGCCATCCAGAGCTTTTCTGGACAGAAGTCGACGCACTCCTGCGAAACTAGTTGCGGCCGCGAGGAATACTGCTTTGTCCTTAGGGCGAAACGCAGCTGTGGGCGGAGCTGATCGTCGCTTGTGTCTGCTCCCGGTCAGTTGTGTCACCGGTTTAATCGAAGAGATACTGCCGCCCGGCCAATGTGTTCATTTTCGGGAAACGCGCGCCTGGACAGTCACCTGTTCCCGGACGGCTTCAGGTCACTGAAGGCTTGCCCTGTCGCACTCTGGTATTCCTGAGCATCCCAGAACCCGATGAGAATTCCATCTTTCGCGGCTGTTTTCTGGCGTGCCAAAACAGCAGGTGTGGCCGTAATCCTCGTGTGGTGACGGGTCGCCCACCTGAGCAAGGCTGCTTCCATTCGCGAACGCACCTCGACATGCTGCGGCGCGTCGGAGCGTCCGAGGTCGTCAAGTTCGTCAGGATCCTTTTCAATATCAAAGAGGACCGGCGCGAACCCTTCACAGCAAATGTATTTCCATCGGCCGTCAAAGATCATGGTCGTGTGGGCATTTTCCTGTCGCACGCCAAGTGATGCTGCCATCTCGGACCAGTGATAATCATGCTCGCTGATGACGAACTGGCGGGAAAACCCTTCGGTCCCGTGCAAAAGTGGCGTCAGATCGCGGCCCTCGATCACGTGGGGTTTTGGCGTACAGCCAAGCGCATTCATGAAGGTCGGTGCGAGATCAATCATCTCGACAAGCGCGTCCGACACCATCCCACGGTTCGCATCGGCTTCGGGACGGGGATCAGCGATGATCAGCGGCACCTTCACCGCCATCTCGTGATAGAAATCTTTGTCCCCCATCCAGTGATCGCCCATGTAGTCACCGTGATCGGAAGTAAAGGCAATGATTGTGTTCTCGCTGAGCCCCTTCTCATCCATCCAGGCGAACAGCCGGCCGAGGTTGTCGTCCAGCTGTTTGATCAGGCCCATATAGGCGGGGATGACGTGTTCGCGCACATGATCACGCGAGAAACTGCGACAGACACGGGCGTCGAGATAGGCGCGCATCAAGGGATGGTCGGTTTCGCGTTCGGCATCTGACCGGACGGGGTCGACAATATGCGTCTCGTCATACATGTCGTGATAAGGGGCCGGAACGATATAGGGCCAGTGCGGCTTAATATAGCTGAGGTGGCACATCCACGGACGGCCGTCCTGCATCGCCTCTTCCATGAATTCCATGGCCCGGTCCGTCATGTAGGCGGTTTCCGAATGCTCTTCGGGGATGTTGGCGGGAAGGCGGGAATTCTTGAGCAGCCAGGCCGACAGAAGCTCTCCGTTCTGGTCTTTGCCGGAATTGGCGAAGTCTTCCCATGGGTTGTCGCTGTCATAGCCATGGGCCACGAGATAGTCGTCATAGGCAGACCATTGCTGCCGAGCGCTGTCGGGATGAAGGCCATCATCACGCTCGAATGGCTCGAAGCCACATTCCGACCGATGCACTCCGATTTCACTTTTGGGATCTATGCCAAGCCAGGCCATACCTTCTTTGTCAGCGATCATATGTGTTTTTCCGACGAGCACAGCACGGGCACCGGCTTCGCGCACGTGATCGCCCAGCGTGGGTTCTCCGACCCGAAGCGGCATGCCGTTCCAGGTTGACCCGTGGCTGCGGACATAGCGCCCTGTGTAAGCGGACATGCGCGACGGGCCACACACCGGCGATTGCACATAGGCACGATCGAAACGCACGCCGCGCTCAGCCAGCGCGTCAATATGGGGCGTGTGCAGGTGAGGATGGCCGTAGCAACTCAGATAGTCAAAACGAAGCTGATCTGCCATGATCCACAATATGTTGGGCCTGTCGGTCATGCTGTTCTCTCCGTAGCTGGAGCGGCTGATTTACGGTCTTCTACAAAATGCTCGAAACGGTCGATCAGACCGAGAAATACGTCCAGCTCAGCCTCGGTGAAAGCGTTTTTAAGGGCTGCCCGCCGCTGTGACATAATCACGGATGTGTCCTCGAAAACGGATCGCCCGGCGGCCGTCAGCGCGACCAGAGATGTCCTGCGATCCGTTGAGCCCGTTCTGGTTGCGACATAGCCCTTGTCAATCATGGCCGGGATGGTGCGGCTGATCAGGGCGTGATCGGTTCGTTGGATCGAAGCCATCTCTGTCACTGTCAAAGGACCGGCCTCGGCCAGATCCCAGAGAACGCGCCATTCGGTAATCGAGAGGTTTCCTGCGGTCGTGAGCAAGCGTTTGGCCTGCGTGCGGGAGGCCAGCGCCGCCGCCTGCAAACGTCCAAAAAGGTTACGCTCCTGCGAGAGGCACCGCGCCTTGTAGCGATCAACGCGATCATTCTGAACTGTTGTCATGTGTCCTCCTGCCCACAATAAGATCAGTATTTTTTTTACGTGACAAGTCACATAATTTTTGCAAATCTTTCCCGGAGACCCATGACAAGCGGGAATACCGTGCGACCACGCGCACCGTTCAGGGAGGAAAAAATGTTCAAGAAATCCATCGCGGGGGCGGTGCTGGCACTGTTGCCCGCTGCAGCTTTTGCTCAGACAACGCTGACGGCGGAAACCACCTCGCCCGGGTCAACGCCACATTACATCGACACAACGCTTGCCGCCATTCTGGACGCGGACGGTGTGGCGACGATGCAGATCACCGAAGGGGCCACGCTGACGAACTCAGTTCAGGCTGTAGCAGAAGGTCAGCTCGATATGGCGCCTGCGCCGTTGATCCTGCCCTTCCTCCTGTCGCGCGGCGTTGGCCCCTATTCCGGCGTTGGTGCCGAAAAGGGTGCGGAACTTGCAGGCAACCTCCGGGCACTGTTCTTCTCGGCCCCTTCTGCCCAATTGTTCGGTCATTACAACAGCGGTTCCATTCAGGGGATCGAAGATATTGAAGGCAAGCGCATCTACAACGGCCCGCCTCGCGGTGCCGCTTTGACAACGGGTCGGGCGGCAATCCAGCTTTTGTCCGGCCTCAAAGATGGCGAAGGCTATGAAGGCGTCCAGACACCCTGGCCCGACACGGTTTCGACGATCACCGGTGGCGCAGTCGATGGCTGGACGCTTCCCGAAGGTCTGCCCTCTGGGCGCCAGATTGCGATTGCTGCCGCGGGTGGCACAACGATCTACGATATGCCGTCTGACCTGCTGAACAGCGAGCTGGGGCAACAGATCGTCAATGCGCCCGGCAACGCGCCTTACTCGATCCCGGTTGACGAATTTCGGGCGGCTTATGCCGGAAACGATATTACCATCGTGACCGATGATGACACGTTTGACACCTTTGCCCTGGCATTTGCCCAGATCGTGCCCGCCACGATGGACGAAGACCTCGCCTATCAGATCACCAAATCGTACCTTGCTGGTCAGGAACGTTTCAAAACCGGCTCGCCCCGTGGCCCTTACCTTTTCCTCAGCTTCGGCGACATCGACGGCAAAAGTCAGGGCGTGTGCGGTGCCGTGACAATGAAGCTGCATCCCGGCGCTGTCCGCGCCTATGAAGAGGCAGGGCACAGCATCGCGGATTGCGTAAAACCTTAAGGTCTCCGGCTGGTCAGAACAGGGTTAGGTCATGAACGAGACGACCACCACCAGATCACAGGGGCAGCGCATCGCGCTGCTCCTCGCATTTCTGCTCGTCCTGGTCGGCATGGTAAACACCCTGCCGGAGATACCCGGACTTCAGAACTGGGCCCGCGACGTCACCGGCATTCGGTTCTTCCGTATCTCGGGCTTTCCAACCGAGTATTTGTTTCCGCCGCTCTTCGTACTGATGATGGTCATAGTCGCACTGGATGCGAGCCTGTATCGCACCTGGCGCGTGACCCGCCCCAAACGGGCGTGGCTTGGGGCCGCCCTGGACATCGGTCTGGTCATGGCGGCGCTTCTCGGGGCTTTGGGGTACTGGATCGAAATCGACTCGGTCTGTTTGATCGACCAGATCACAGGCGAGCGTGCGCGCCTGATCGAAGACGCCCTCAACCGGTCCGCGGGTTTGATTCCCGGCTTGACCCTTGAGGCGGAGGTACCCGCCTGTCAGGCCCGGCTTGGGGTCTGGAGCCTGCCCCTGCTCTTCACGATCATCCTGCTCTTTTTTCTATACAATATCCGGGTCTGGGGCCTGCCGCTGGTCATCGTGGCAAGCGTGGTGGTGCTTTATACTGTTGTCACCGCGCTGGTCTGGGTGTTCGGCCTGAGCGACAATAACTTCCTGCTGACCAAATTGGGGGCCGATGGCGGCGATGCCATGGCGGCAGCGGTTCAAAAGGCGACGAATGTTTTCATAACGCCGGATGGGTTCATGGGCCGTTTCATGGACATCATCATTAATCAGGTCTTTCCCTATGTGGTGCTGGGCGCATTGTTTGGCGCGTCGGCGGGCGGCACATCCCTGATCAAGCTGGCAGTGCGGGTGACACGCAACCTCAGAGGCGGTCCCGCGCATGCTGCCATCGTCTCATCAGCGATGTTTGGCACCATAACTGGTGGCCCGGTGACAAACGTGCTGTCCACGGGTCGGCTTACTATTCCGATGATGCGGCGCAACGGGTTCTCTCCGCAATTTGCCGGCGGGGTTGAGGCAGCAGCGTCCTCGGGCGGGCAGATCATGCCGCCGGTCATGGGCATTGCGGCCTTCGTCCTGGTGGCGCTGACGGCTGTACCCTACACCAAGGTGATCACTGCGGCCTTCATACCCGCAATAGCATTCTTTGTTTCGATCTTCCTTGCGGTCATGTTCCAGGCCCGTCGCGAAAACGTAGCACCGATGCGGGACATTCCGGACGACCTGATCATGCAGCGACAGGACTGGCGCAACCTCTGGATCATCTTTCTGCCGATCCTGACAATCCTGTTCCTGCTTTTGGGCAATAAGGACACGATCAGTCAGGGTTGGATATCTTCACTTCTGCCACAGGTGGTGGTGCAGACGATTGTGAATGCTGCCGGGGATGCAGTTTCTGCTGGGTGGTGGGCCGTCGCCCTCCTGGTGCCGCTGATGTTCATAGACCCCGAAACCCGCGCCAGACCAGGCAAGCTTCTGGCCGCGCTCGGAGAGGGCGGCATTCTGATCTCGCGCCTGTTCCTGCTCCTGTTCGCGGTGTCGATCATCGCGGCCTTCCTCAATGAAAGCGGCCTGACGGGCGAGTTGACCCGCGCCGTTACATCCTGGCTGGCCCAGGTCACGTCGCTCAGCCTTTTCGGATTCGAGATCCCCATCACGGGAGGCGTTTACCTGATGCTGGCACTGCTTTGTGCCATGCTCTGCGCGATCCTTCTCGGCATGGGGATGCCGACGGTTCCGGCCTATGTAAACGTGGCTTTGTTACTTGGCCCGCTTCTTGCCCAGCTGGGAGTCAGTTTCTTCACCGCCAATATGTTTGTGTTTTATTTTGCCGTCGCCTCGGCCATCACACCCCCGGTCGCTGTGGCAGCTTTTGCCGCGGCATCGATCACCCGCACCGAGCCAATGCGGACAGCCTTATCGGCTGTTCGGGTCGGCGTCGTGATGTTCACGATCCCCTTCGTCTTTGCGTGGTATCCGGAACTGTTGCTGATCCCAGAGGCGGTCACGATCACGGACGAGACCGGGCGGCGTATCCTTATGGAAGGGTATTCGGAACAGACCGATATCGGCGCGCTTTCGATACTCCTTTGCCGCCTGCTGGCTGCACTCTATCTGATCGCCTCTGCATTGGCGCGTTTTGACCGGGCAACTCTCAGGCAATGGGAAGTGATGCTCCGCATCGTGGCAGCAATCCTCATTCTCTGGAAATCACCTGTTGTGATTGCAGCTGGTGCTGCGCTCTCCATTCTGTTGGTCGGGTCTCATATTTTTGCGACCTCGAAATCCGACAAGGAGGCGCGGGACAACGCCTAGCTGTGGTTCGTACAAATTACAGCATCCGTTAGAACCTGCTCACTGCCCCCATTGGCAGCACTCCAGCGTGTTGTGACAAACTGCCGTGATCAACATCGGATTGTCGTTCCGGGAGGGAATGGCGGACCGGATGATCAGTCATGGAAACACCAGACTTGCCTGCCATACATACGCTACGCCCAGCCTCGAACGAGGGCCGCACTGTCAGCACAAATCAACGCACGTCTGCGCCAGGCCCGTGTTCGGAAAGCCTCCGGAAATCTCCAGAATAAGCTTGCGCCGGATCGCCTGGGCCAGGTCTTCCTGGCTCTCTGCGGTCACGACAAATGCGCCGCGTCCGCCTATTATCAGGTCTTTATATATTGCACCAAGGTCCGGATATCGCGCGGGCGTATCGCAGAAACGGCACAGAATGGGCAACGCATTGATCGTTATCCCTGATGCGACAACCTCCTGTCTTGCCGCTTCTATTGGCGGGCCAGAGAAGCTGTTCGGGCTGTCGCCGGAGAAGTCGATGACTTTGCGCCATCCGTCAAAAGCATTGTTTTCAATCAATCGTTTGCCATCAAGGAGGGCAGCGCCGATAGCGTTTCGGCCAAAGGCACTGCGTCCCGCACCCGAGAGCGCAGCGGCAAATTCTGATGCGCTCTTGGGACCATCAATCTTCATCCAGTCGACGACGACAGCAGTGTTTGCAGCCCATTCCACGTATGTGACCGCAATAGCGCCATAGGCCGAGTTGGATATTGCAGACAGCACCCGGGGATCAGTGATCGCCTTGGCGTAACCTTCTCTTTGAAATGCAATCTCAGCCTGGCTGATCGAACCGGAGGCGTCCGCCAGAAGAACCAGCTCAACTTCGACGTCCTGTGCGACTGCCTGGCCCACGCCCAGCGAGAGAAACGCCCAGACCCATATCCATCGCAACATGTCGACCACGTTATTGCCCACCTACGTCAAATAGGTGTTGAACCATCCCAGCGTGCGTTCCCAGGCAAGTGCGGCCTGCGCTTCATCATATCTGGGCGTGCTGTCATTGTGGAAGCCGTGGTTGGCCCCTTCGTAGATGTAGGCCTCATAGGTCTTGTCGTTTGCCTTCAGAGCAGCTTCGAATGCTGGCCAGCCTGCATTGATGCGTTCATCCAGTTCGCCCATTTGCACCAACAGTGGTGCCTCGATCCTCGGAACATCCGCTGATGCCGGTTGGCGGCCGTAAAACGGAACGCCGGCGGCCAGTTCGGGATACGCGACCGAGATAGCACCCACGACGCCACCGCCGTAACAGAACCCGACGGCACCCACTTTGCCTGTGCTGTCGTCGCGGGCAAGCAAGTGCTCGAAACCTGCGAAAAAGTCATTCATGAGCGCGGTCCGGTCGACTGTCCGCTGCAACTCGCGACCATCCGCATCATTTCCGGGATATCCGCCGACGGAGGTCAACCCGTCCGGCGCAAGCGCCATGAAGCCGGCCTTTGCCAAACGGCGTGCCACGTCTTCGATATATGGGTTCAGTCCGCGATTTTCATGGATCACCAACACCGCTGGCAAACGCCCTTCGGAACTGGTGGGCCGCACAAGATACCCCCGAACATCTCCTGTTCCATTCGGGGATGGATACGTGATGTAGTCGGCGTGTATGTCGGGATCATTGAACGACACCTGCTGGGCCATGGCGTAGTTTGGGCTGAGCATGTTCAGCAGCGCCATGGCTGTTACACCGCCCACGGCAAACCTGCCCGCTTTCTCAAGAAACTCGCGCTTAGTGATCTTGCCGTGCGCGTAGAAGTCATACAGGTCCAACAGTTCCTGATCGAAATCTTTTGCAGTCATGCGGTTCATGGCACCCTCCCGGATTGCTGTGCTTCGAATGCACCCGCCGGTGGACGTTTTGTCCAATCAAATCTTTCTGTAACTCTGAGGTGCGGTATCAGGTGAACGCACCGCAATACAGCGGTCAGGAGCCATTGCTTTCACAGGCAATTGTCGCGGTCGCGGTTCTTGCCGGGTGAACAACACGCCCCACATGTCCCACCGCAGTGTTGCGCAAACGGCCATTCAAGCCGGGCAGACTGTTCACAAAGGCACACTCGGGAATCCGTACAGGTCAGCCGGATTGTCGACGAGTATTTTCCTGCGAAGTGCTGGATCACATCCCCAGTCGGCGAGTTGTTCCAGCAGTGAGCCATCATTCGGCATTATCCCCCTGTGGCGCACATGTGGCCAGTCTGAGCCCCAGATCAGGCGGTCGGGATTGGCAGAAATCAGTGCTCGGGCCATATCGGCAACATCGGAATAGGGAAACCGGTCCAGCGTACTGATCCGGTAGGATCCCGTGAGCTTGACCCATGCCTGCCCCTCTTCAAACGCTGCCAGAAAACGCTGGTACCCGGGATCGTTCAGGCCCTTCGTCGCCGTGGTATATCCTAGGTGCCCAAATACCACTGGTACACGCGAAGAGGCGAGGACGACGTCAATGTCTTCAAACGTTTCGACATGGGCCAGAAACTCTATGTGCCATCCCATATCAGCAATCCGCTCGGTAAACTTCAGGGCGTCCTTGATTGAGGGGAATGTCATTCCGCCGCTATCGACGACGTTCACCCGAATGCCGCGCGCACCAGCTGCGTGAAAAGCCTCCAGTTCGGCGTCGGTGACCTCTGGTCTGACGGAGACAACCGCCCGAAGCCGCTCGGGATCAGCACCGGATACCTCCAGTGTCGCGGTATTGTCCTCGGCATAGACACTGGGCTGGACAACCACCGCGCGTTCAATTCCCAAAGCTCCCACGACGCGATCAAAATCCGTGATTTCCAAAGGCGGAGGTGTATAGCTGCGATCCGGCACATAACGATGCTCGTGCCCTGAGGGAAAAACGTGAAAATGCGTGTCGCATGCCCCGGCGGGCATTTCAAAAGCAGGCGAATTCGGGTCCGGATCCGGGCTTGCACAGAATGAAGTGTTGTTTTGCTGCTGTGACATGCGTTGCCTCCCGCTTTGACAGTGTCGTGGAGTCCACCGGAACACCACACAAAAGCAAGTCTAAAGCAGGTTTGCGGCTTTGTTGCTTCGGTCATTGTCGCAAGATCGGTGCTGAATGCGGCCCGTTCCGGTCAGTCGACTGCGGTCGCGTTCAATCGTTTGCGCTGCCGAAGGCCGTCATTAGTACAGGGTGCAGCATCTGGGCCCGAGCGGATGACGGCACCGTGGAACGAAGCCACCGATACTGCTCGAGCAGCCTCAATGCATTTAAGTATCCAACGATCCTGATTTTTATTGCGCGGAACAGCCGCCAGATCGAGCGGCCACGGTTGTGCTGGCCGGCACCAAACCTGCTGTTTCGGCGTCAACAGCTGCCGCTGGCGTATCGTGTCGATCCGAAGTTCGGAAAACGCATCGGGTTGGTCGGGTGTTTGTGCATAGATGCGCGTCCCGCAATCACCACAGAAACTCAGACACCGACGCCGACCACTTTCGGCAATGGTTTCGAATATCGTGAGACTTCCGCTGGCCAGTGCCCCCCGGCGATCATGGCTATGAACCACCCGGCCGAAAGCTGTGCCGGAATTGATCTGGCAATTCTGACAGTGGCAGATCACGCAGCCTTCGGAGTCTGCAACAGACAGATATGCGATAGCCCCACAAAGGCATCCTCCGTCCACGTCCATTCGTTGTTTCTTTATGGCTGATCTGGTCTGAACCTGTCCTGACGTCTCGCACCTGGACAGATTGCAGTCATTCGGCTCAGTCAAGAAGGGCTGATTACGGGCTCCTTGCATATCCCGGAGACAGCGCAGCATCTTATTGCAGACTGACCGGGTCAAAATCGGGCAGTCGTTGCGGGAAAGCACGGTGGAGCGGAGGATCGGTCATGGAAATGTCAGTCCTGTCTGCCGTCAGAGCGCTTCGCCCTGCAGGGAACAAGGGACGAACTGTTGGCCCAAAGCGACCACTGAAACCAAAGCATGTCTGTGCGATCAGCGTTCCACCAGAACTGACCGAAAACCATCACGACCTGGCGCTGTTTCACATAGCAATCGTCAACAACCCCGAGGTAGTGATCAGCTGAAGATGAAACTGGGTGATGTCAGGGCGCCGGGCCGGATCAGAGAGCGGGCTTCCGTCCTGCAAAGAAAACCCAGAAACCAGTGCGGTTTGAAACACCTGAAGGCACCTGTGCATCGCCCGGGGAGTGGATGGAAGACGATCTGACGACAGGATCCAAATGTCTGTGGCCCGACCAGTTTCGCAAGTACCCACACATCTTGGTGCGACAGAATGCACAGATTGTCATATGCTGCGCTACGTCGATCTGCCCGGAGGCCAGTGCGTATTGCACACACTCGATGCAGCGAAAAAAGAGCACAGGTGATTTCGAGGACACGTGCAATCTGCGCTCGGATCAGCTGTTTTTGGGCTGCACAACGACGGGCAGCACCGCTGGAACTCTTGGTGCTGCCCCTGAAGATGCGCTCGCGGTTGCGGAGGCTCTTGAAATCCACGAACGCGCGTCGTTTCGACAGGCGACCCCAATCGGACCGTCAGCTCTTTGTCCGAATGCTGCTGTTGCAATCGCCGTGGCCGCCGTTCGCAGCGCGGGCCAAATCTGCAACCGCCTGAAATCATGGTCTGTCAGGCTTTGATGCACATAGACACTGTTTCATCAGCGTTCGGTTACGTTATGTGGCGGTATCTTCAGTGTTGTTTCCAGCTCAACGCTCAGAGCTGCAGCCAAATCAAAAAACTGTCGTCGCACTTTTTCCGCGTAAGGATTGGCCTTCTCTATTGCTTCGAATACTTCCGGCGCATCGTGCTGCACCATGGAAATAGCCTCAGATAACAGGTCAAAGCTCCTGGTCGTCATGCGCGTTGGAAGCGGACCCATTCTCAAAAGTACTTTGGCGATCAGATGGGTGAGCCCCTGAACAACTGCTGCCTCCCGGTCGTGCTCTTCTGGTGTGGTCATAATGACAGCCAGCCCCAGAACCTTGCGCAAAAATGCAGCAAGCCTCACGTGTCGTCGTCCCCGAATGGGGCAGAGTGCGATTTTCAGACCCTCAATACCTGCTGACGCACTCTGAGGGCCAAACAATGGGTGAGTTGCCACGATGTCTGCGTGACTGGGCAGCAAACGCCGCATGATTTCCGTGGGAACGACCTTGACTGAGCCAACATCAACAACCAGCGCGCCGGGTCTGCAAGCAACCGCAATCTGGCCGACCACCTGCTCAAATGAAGGCACTGGTGCCGCAATGAGGATCACGTCGGCCTGCGATACCGAGTGCAGAGAAGACAGGCGCACCCCAAGTTGCCTAGCAACCATGGTAACGTCCGGGGACGGATCATAAGCCGTTATTTCGAAATATGGGGCGAGATGAAGGGCTGCAAGTTGTCCGAATGCACCAAACCCCACGATGCCGACCGAGGGGTTTTGACTTCTGCTGTTGTTGTTCATTTTTCGACCTTTGAATATGCCGCCTGGCACAAGGTCGAGTTAACGTTGACCGCTGTCAGGGGCAGCGGAAAACACATGATGAAGTACCCGCAGCTATTGAAGCGGAGGATAATATTCCTGCGATGCGGAAACCGGTTTCATCATGCGTTCAGTCGTAAGGTACTCAAGACAGCAGTGTCAATGAAATCACAACAGAGCATCCATTGAGTTCCGGGTAGTAACCGGACGAAGATCGCTCGCAACGAACTCTGCTGCAAGACCGTATGATTGGCGGTTGAGCCGTGTCCGTTACCATGCCGAAAAGGTAAACTACCTCTCCTGCAGCGCGAGGCGCACGCCCAGTGCGCAGTAAATGCAGCCAACAACCTTGCCCTGCCACTTAAGAACAGTCGGATTGCGGCGCAGAAAATTGCCAAGACCACCGGCCGCTACCGAGTAGACGATCGTGCTGACGAAGCCGATTAACGCAAATACGATCCCAAGAACTGTAAGCTGCGCGGCCACGAAGCCTTTCTCCAGGACAACAAACTGAGGCAGGAAAGCGAGGAAGAACAGAGCGGTCTTTGGGTTAAGCACTTCGGCAAGGATCGCCTGTCTGAAAGCTTGATTTGCCGTGACAGGGACACGACCCTGGCCAAGATCGACCGAAGCCTTTGCGAATATCGCCCTCAAACCAAGGTAAACCAGATACGCCGCACCGAGGTATTTCACGATTGTAAACAGAGTGGCTGACGTCGCAACAATGGCGGAGATTCCGACCACTGCCATGATTGTGTGGAGCAGGTCACCCGCCGTGATACCCGCACCCGTCGCAATACCGGCTTTTGTTCCAGAAGTCGTGGCTCGTGCAACCGTCAGAAGAGTTGCGGGTCCGGGAACGAACACAAAGCCCAGAACAATCAACGAATAGGTCAGCAGCACGGTGGGGTCGATCATTCTGTTTTCTCCAAAAATCCTTTAGCCTGTAGCCATCCACAGGTCAGGAAGAATGGCAAGCCCGGGAACCGGTCGTTCGCTGCATCCTCTCGTTTGAGAATGTCCAACGCACTGCAAATCTCAGATGGACCGCCGGCTCTGCCCGGGGCTGAGCGAATGGCTCTGCAGACAGCCCCAACCGGATTATGATCCCAAATCTCGGTACGGCGGTGGGCATTCCCCGTTTCGATCTTTACGGAAGGTCAAGGCAGTTTTCCTGGAAGCACTCTCTAATCGCATCCTGGTGGGTGTCCAGGGCCCGGGACGTCAGGTTTGCCAGCACGAAAGGACGCAGGCCTGCGGTTTTGAGCAATAACGGAGCGGTCGAGAAAGTTTCAGATATGAGGAAACCCGTCTGATTTATCCAACAGGCCCCGACCGTCTGGGTCATCCTTTGCAGTGACGTTAAGTGCGCGCAGGATCGCTTTTCTACCGGCGTGATCCTTCGCCGCAGCAATGACCGTGCGAATCCAATCTGGTTCGAGCCCTGGATAAACAATGCAAATCTTTGGGGAAAAAGGGACACCGACCATCTCGCGGGACGGCTGGAAGTCATGTCGCTTGCAGCTGAGCCTGTCGTCTCTCGGATATTTGGCGACCCTGATCAGATCATTGAGTGGACGCGCCGGATTTGCACCGTAACGGCAGTCATTTTCAGGAAGCGAGAGACTGTCATTATGGGCCCGCTTCTCACGATCGAAGAAAAAGCTGGCGATGTCGGCAGCGATCATAAAGCTTGTGCAGTACGGTATTGCGTCGACGTCGGCGGGCCAGGCTTCGATCAGGTCCACATTCTTCACGCATGTCGAGATGGCTTTTTCATTCAGGCGCGCAAACGCATTGGCGACAAAAATAATGGTGTCGACCTGTCGCGACAACAGCGGTGCAAGGCCCGGGTTGTCCTCATGCCCCCCGCCCCCTTGAGCTCATTTCTTCGGGAACAGTTCATCTGGTCGGGCGAATGCCTCCGAACAGGGTAAGATTTCCTGATCCAAAGGAATGAAGTGCTCGGGAAATCCGACATTCGACATTCGTCAGCAGGAACGCCCTTAGAGTGAAGGTCCAAATCGCTTCGACCGGCGGCGCACCAGAGACCGCAGTCACATTGACTGACGAAAAGCTCAGTCTGTATCGATCAGTGCGGTTTCCATATTGAGGGTTCTTCAGGCAAAGCTCGGTAGTCTCACAATCGCGCTGCACGTATCTGGTGGCGTCGTCGTATCCATAGCTTTTCACAAAGTCACCGCCAAACGCGGCGCTCGATACCTCTGAAGTCAAGGACCTTGGGCACGCCGGAATTCAAAGGCGTCATTTCGAAACGATACTCCTCGTCCGGATCCATGTTCCAACGCTGTGTCAGGAGCGCCCCGCCCTCAATAAGACATGGCCGGGGCCTGCCTCCAGTGCACGGAATCGAGGTGCAACTAAACCCGGAATTGGCTGAGATTTAGCGCACATCATCATTCCTGCCCAAGTCAGGTGAGGTTCAGATCTGTCCCCGCGCCGCCGGCGCCGCTGCCGCGCCCTGGAAAACGACCTCGAAGGACGCCCGTTGCCTGATCTGGGCATTCTGCATCCCGGGACAGCCGATGCCGCGCTGCGGTGTCTGCCAGTATCCGGCGGTGAAGCTTCTTCACATGAATTGAAAAAGCGTTCCTGAGCTCTGATGAGAAGGCAGAAGGAGTGACCAGGGCAGCAAAGACGGGCAGCCTGGCGACGACGCTCTGAAATCGGGCTCCGGGCACTGGAGATCCCCGTGATCGGGCGTGACGGCGAACTCCGCGCCATCTCGCACCGGTTCGTCGCAAGAAGCATGACTTGCCAGGCCAAGCCGGTTCAGCTTGCTCAGGACCACGTCGTTTCGTGGATAAATTGACACGATCAAAAACAACTATCCCGCGCGAATAAATCCATCGACAATGATCCGTGTCCGACCATCCCACAGCCGAAAGCTTTGCAAGCCAAGGAACGGCATTTCGGTTCCTGCGCCCTAGAATGGAGTCGTGGCGCCATTCCTCCTGTTCCAATCCCAAAAATCTTCAGACTGGGAGTTGCAAGACGGTAGGACCAGCAGAGCGAGGCGACCTACCAGGCACCGAAGCGGACTTTGTGCAGTCTTTACCGTGAAGCAAAAGCTGGCCGAAATTCCCTGCCAAAGCAATTTACTTATCCGGGGACATCATCCGTCTCTCCGGTATCCGTTTTGCGCTGATCCGGAGAATTGTGGCCTGCCCAAAAATGACATCCAGAGAACCAGAACAGGTCAGCCGTTAATTCGGCACAGTCCCTCTCCTGCCACTGGCCAGGCGCTCGTATCGCTGCGTTGCCGCCCGTCGAAAGAGACATTCGCTGCGACGCCACAATCGAACGGGCGGCGATCAGGCTGTCCGCGGGACCGAAAAGACCCGTGCAGTTGCGGCTGGTGCTTACGCAGCAATCCCTTACTCTTGCAGTGCATCTGTCGCTCAATCGCAGTCCAGGTCGTCAGAGCGGTCATAAAAGACTGGTCTTGGCGGCCAGATTTGAGCCCTTCATTCACGGCCCGGCTGGTGCGACCCGATCCAATGGATGGCCGATGCGTGAGAACTGTTGTGCTTTGCAAAATTTCCACTTCCGGCTCCCAAAAGCGTCCCATGTTGACAAAAGAGTGTGCGCGCACCTAAAAATATCCAATGTTTTCATTTTTGCGGAACAAAATTGCTTTTCTCAGGTAAAAAAGCGGATGACGGGACGATTGTTGAGCTGTTGGCCTCGACCTTACGACGCGACATCGCGTTCGGCACTCTGCTGCCCGATCAAAAGCTGAAAATCGAAGAGTTGCGCGCACGCTACGGCGGGTCGAACCATTCGATGCGCGAAACACTGAGAATTCTGTCCACCGAAGGCCTGGTTGAAGCAACAGCCCAGCGTGGGTTCCGCGTGACCTCTGCCACCGAGGACGATATGCGCGACATTCAGATGGTCCGCTTTGAAGTTGAGAAGGTGGCTCTGTCCCGCTCCATTGCTCTGGGTGATGTGGCCTGGGAGGGCCGCGTGATGGCCGCGCATCACGCTTTACAAAAGGCTGAAGCCGAGGCGGTCTCAAGCCCGGATACTCTGACTGCATTGCGGTGGGATGAAGCCTGCCGGGCCTTTTCCTATGCCTTGATTGAGGCCTGCGACAGCCCGCGTCTGATTGATTTGCACCGAAAGTTTTTCGACCAAAGCCGCCGGTTCAGATTGGCAAAGATGCGCGAAGGCCGGCTGGACTGGGCGGCGCGGAAACAGCGCCAGCAAGGCTTGCTTGAGGCCGTGCTTGCTCGAAACGAAGACGCCGCATTACGGCTTTTGCGGCAGGATGTTGATGCGGAGTTACAGCACTAAACGACGACAAGTGATCTTTCTGGGAGGACAACATGACACTTTTTAATCGCCGCAAGGCACTGGCCCTGATGGGGGGAACAGTTGCTGCCTCAGGACTGGCAGCACCGGCATTGGCCGCAAACAAAAAGATCAAGGTGGGCGCGCTGCGCTTCACCTCGCATTCGGGTAACTTTGTGGGCTTTGAGCGCGGATATTTCGCAGACGCTGGTCTTGATGTCGAATTTGAATTCTTTCAGGCGGCACAGCCCATGGCGATCGCGATTGCCTCCGGTGATGTTGACTATGCAGTCACCGCTGTCTCTGGCGGGTTGATTAACCTTGCGGAGAAGGGTGCGATCAAAGTGATCGGCGGCGCGTTGAGCGAAGAAGCTGGCATTGACGGTCAGAAATACCTGATTTCAGACGCCTCCTATCAGGCCGGTATCAAGACATTGAAAGACCTTGACGGCAGGAAATACGCCATCACGCAGGCAGGCTCGTCGTTCCACTACATGGGATCGAAAATGGCGACCGCTGAAGGGATCGACCTGAGTTTTACACCGCTCCAGAAAGTCGGCGCAATTATCGGCGCCATGAAATCCGGCCAGGTCGACGGGTGGTCCATTGTGCCCCATATCGCCAAGCCGCTGGCCGCGGCAGGCGCCTGGCACATGGTTGCGAATGTGTCGGACTATATCCCTGACTATCAGGTGACGACGGTCTTTACCTCCGCCAGAAATGCTGCTGAAGAGCGCGGCATGACCGAAGGCTTCCTGAACGGCTTCTCCAAAGGTGTCGATGATTACGCGGCTGCAATGATCGACGGAACCGCGGATCAGGATGAGATGGTAGATCTGATCCACAAATACGTCTACACCGACCGCGAACGCGCCAAGGCGGCTCCGTCCATCATCAACGGTACGATGCGCATCAATAAGGGTGCGGCACTGAATATCGCATCGATCCGGGATCAGCTGTCCTGGTTCCAGTCCGAAGGTCTGGTGGATGCTGGTATCTCGATCGACCAGCTGGTGGATACGTCCTACGTGGACATCATCGGGGCCTGATTTTCTTCTGATGGAGGGGCTGGCTGCGCGCTGGCCCCTCACATCTCATATAAAAGGTCCTTGATGGATATTCGACTGGACGGCATTGGCCATTCCTACGACGATTTTGAAGTGATGCGTGACATTTCGCTGGATATTTCCAGCGGGCAGATTGTTTGTATCGTCGGCCCATCGGGTTGCGGAAAGTCCACACTTCTGCGCTTTATCGGCGGGTTGGAGCGGCCCAGGCAGGGCCGCGTGCTGCAATTGGGCGAACCTCCCAAAAGCTGCCTGAACCCACTGACCTACATCTTCCAGGACTTCGCACTGCTGCCGTGGCGGTCTGTGTCCGGCAATATCTCACTTGTGCTCGAAGATCACGGCATCAAGGGCCCGGTTGCGAAAGAGATCATTGCGGACGTGCTGGCGCGCACAAAGCTGACCGACTTTGCCAAGGCCCTTCCAAAACAGCTGTCCGGCGGGATGAAACAGCGCGTCGCCATTGCGCGCGCTCTGGCTGTAAACCCCGCCGTGATGCTGATGGATGAGCCGCTCTCCGCGCTCGACAGCCAGACGCGCGAGCTCCTGATGGATGACCTGATAGAGCTTTGGACGCGCAGGCCGTTTACCGCCGTTTACGTCACTCACAATCTGGCTGAGGCCGTGCGCCTGGGCCACCGCGTCGTTGTGCTGTCACGTCGCCCGGGGCAGATCCGCGAAGTAGTCAACATCGACAAGCCTCTGGCCGCGCGCGAGTTCGGGGATGCCGATCTGGAAAAAACCCAAAAATACCTGTGGCAGTTGATGCGCGACGAAGCGCGCGCTGCAGATGCGGAGCTGCTTCATGGATGACAGCGGAAAATCTGTTGCCTTTCGCGGCGGCGGCTTCGCACCGAAATCGCGCCGCTGGGTCGGTGTCGTTGTATTTGTAACTCTTGTACTATTCATCGAATTGGGCACGCGGGCGGGCTGGATTTCATCCCTGTCCCTGCCGCGCCCTTCTGATGTGTTCGAGACATTCCGCCAGCTTTATGACAGCGGGCTGCTGTTTAAACACCTTGGCCCCAGCCTTTCGCGCCTGACAGTGGGTGCCATTATCGGGGCCAGCGTCGGGATCAGTGTGGGCATCCTGATCGGCCTGTTTTCATATGTCCGCTCGGGACTTGTGCCACTCGTGGCTGCAATTTTTCCTATTCCCAAGATCGCTTTGCTGCCGCTGTTTGTGATCTGGTTTGGCATCGGCGAAGGCTCCAAATACGCGCTCATTGCCTTTGGCACCTTCACTCCGACAGTCGTGGCCACCTATGGCGCCGTGGACAATGTGGACCGCACGCTGATCCGCATGGGGCAGAGCTTTGGCCTGTCGTGGTGGTCCATCGTGCGCAAGATCGTTCTGCCCGGCGCGATGCCGGGGATATTGTCAGGCCTGCGCATCAGTCTCGCCATTGCGATCATTCTGCTTGTTGCCGCGGAAATGCTTGGGGCGGAATACGGCATCGGGGCTTATATACTTGAGGCCGGATCGCTTTATGATCTTGAAAGGCTCTTTGCGGGCGTCGTGATCCTGTCCCTGCTGGGGGTTCTGGTCAGCGGGATCATCGGTATGGCCGAACGCCGTCTGCTGGGCTGGCGGACATGACGGGCAGGTCCGAAACCGACCACGAGGGCGTAGTTGCCAGCTGCGGCATCGACGGCACCGGGACTGCGGCTGTCACGCGCACGACGGAGCAAACCCGTTCCGTCACATTGGCCGGCTTGGCTTTCCGTTCCTGTAGCGAGGCGGACAACGCGGTCCTTTGAGCACACCACGGCAAGGGCCGAAATGTCCTTGCCGCAGCGCTCATAAATGGCCGGTTGTCGCATCAACGCAGCGTGAACAGCGGAGCATGTGTATATTTTTTCGTGCTCCGCTCAGGCGCAGCAAAAAGTGTCGTGTGTGCATGTTCGGCTCGTAGCTGCAATCAGAGTCGGTGCGGTATCACCCCCTGCCCCTCTTCCATCGAATCTCGTGGACGGCCGGTTCCGGACTCGCCGATGCAGTGAGGAGCCGCAATGCAGCTTGACCAGGCCGGACTATCGTCAGATACCGGAATTGTTGCGGCCCCTGTTCGGCTGTGCACGGGATACAGACGCCGCTTCTGAGGTGAGACATCAGGCGGCAGAGGGCCTGGACAACCGGATCCATCACCAGAACTCCCCGGGACGGACCGCCCGCCCGGGTGGATGTTGGTGGGTTCAGTTCACTTTGGATTAAGCGGTTTGCAGGCGGACCACTGGAAGAAAAGTGGTGTTCAGCCCGCCGGTTTCGCATTGCGGATTTCGCGGGACCTGGCCCAGGAAATGAAGTCCTGCGGAAGCATGGGACGACCAAAATGGTAACCCTGCAGAATATCTGCACCTGCCGAGACCAGGACTGCGGCTTCGGACTCCGTTTCGACCCCTTCAACTGTTACCTCTGCGGCTACGCTGTGAACCATCTCGATCATGCCCTTTAAAAAGTTTGCCCGTTCTCGGTTTTTGTCGATGCCGGGTACGAAGACCCGGTCTATTTTCACCCTGTCGGGTTTCAGCTCGAGCATCCCGGCGATACTGGCGTGCCCGGTACCAAAATCGTCAATTTCGATGCGCACAGCGTGATTTTTCAGTGACCAAAGACGGTCACGGAGTTCCTCGCTGAAATTGTCCATGAAAGCCGTCTCGAGAATTTCGATCGCCAGTTCTCCGGGCAGCGGCCCCGCCTGATTTATGTCTGAAATCAGAGACGGATCAGAAAGACGTTCTGCAGAAACATTGACAGAGATACTTGGCAGGTCCATTCCGGCATCCTGTATGTCAGCCCAGGTTGCCAGAGCCAGCTTTAAAATCCGGGAATCGAGTTCAGCGGTCAGACCCAGTTCTTTTGCCAGTGGCAGGAATACGTCAGGAGACAGCCGGCCCCGTTTCGGATGATCCCAGCGAGCCAGAATTTCACATCCAAGCAATGCGCGCGACCTCGCGGATACCTGTGGCTGAAGATGGATGCAGAACTCTTCCCTCTCGAAAGCGAGTTTGAAATCTCCAAGCATTTCGAGACGTTCTTCATGTATCGCACCCATAGTTGATGCGTAGGCTACGGCACAGTTCCTGCCATGGGTCTTTGCTTCGTAGAGCGCCATGTCTGCGCGTTTCCGGGTTTCGATGTTCTGTTCATCCTGATCAGCTATGGCAAATCCGATCGATGCGCCGGCACGGAGTTCTGTTGTCCCGAATTCAACCGGCTCGCAAAGCCGGTCAACGAGGTTGTCACAGAACACCTGCGCATCACCCAGATCACCATCGAAGTCTGCAAGTACAATGAATTCGTCGCCGCCAATCCGAAACGCAAAATCCCTTCCGTGTTTCAGGTGCGCGCGCAGGCGATCTGCCGTGACCGCCAGAACCCTGTCTCCGGCCTCGTGACCATGTGTGTCGTTCACGTCCTTAAACCGGTCGAGGTCAATCGCCAGAACGAGGAGATTGCAGTTTTCTGATACGTCCCCGGAAAGCGAGACTTCATCAAGCAGGATGCGATTTCCCAGACCGGTAAGCGCGTCGTGCCTCGCGGCCCATGCGCTTTCTTCCTGAACCTTGCGAAGAGCTGCGAACGAATCTTCGGCAAGTGTGCGCATTTCGCGTTCTGTGTTCAGCCGCCTGACCTGCTCTGCAATTTCGTTCTCAATCCTGTCGAGAACGTTATTGAAACTGATCGCCAGAGCGCCGTTTTCGGTGGACCGTTCAACTGCGAGCCTTCTACCCGGCTTCTCCTGACGATAATGCGACCTGATCTGATGAACAAAATCAGAAAATGAATTTTGCTCGTGATTTTCTGCAAGGTTGAGGCCTCGTACTTCGTCACGTCTGGAGGCACGGAACAATCCGGCATGTTTCAGGGCGATTGCAAGTGGGGTAAGAGTCAGAACGACCCAGAACCCAATAGCCAGAATGCCCATCATCTGAATGCCAAGCTGTTCCGCACGTGATTCTGCAGGCAGGAGTGCCACATCACCAAACAATGCAACGGCCATGGTTCCCCATATACCTGCCCCGAGATGAACCGGCACGGCGGACACCACATCGTCGATATGCAGTGCTTCCAGCAGTTCCATTGCCAGTACCATAACGAGAGCACCGGATGCGCCGACCAGAAAAGCATCGCTGGCCGTGTAAATATCGATGCCCGCCGTACCTGCCACCAGGCCCGCGAGAACCCCGTTGATGACGACATCAACACGAGCGTATCTGTAGATGATGAGGCAGATAGCAATTGATGCGACACCACCTCCGGCGGCCCCGATCGTTGTTCTGGCAATAATCGGACCAACCGCTTCCCCGAAAAACTGTGCGCTTCCCCCGTTGAACGCACCCCAGCCTATCCAGAGAAATACTGCACCAAGGGCTTTCATTGCCGTTGAGCTGCCCTCGAACCGGCGACCGACATGCGAAAACCGGCCCAGCCGGGGGCCAACGACACAAACCGCAACAAGCGCGGCCCAGCCACCTACGCTGTGAACGACCGTAGCACCGGCGAAATCATGAAAACCCGCTTCTTGCAGCCAGCCGACCTCTTCAGAAAGAATATTGCCGCTCCAGACCCAGTGCCCGACGACCGGATAAACCAGTGCACCGAGCGCTATGGAGAACAGGACATAGCCAATATAGCGTTCACGTTCAGCAACTGCTCCTGACACAATGGTTGCCGCAGTCGCCGCAAATGCCAGTTGGAAGAAAAACAACGAGGCCAGTTCGCCCGTGGTGTTATCCAGAGGCAGCAAAAAGCCAGACGTCCCGAAAAAGCCTGCATAGCTTGCACCAAACATAAGGCCAAACCCAATAACCCAATAGGCTGTTGCAACACAGCAGATGTCGCTGATGTTCTTCAGGGCGACATTCCCGGCATTTTTTGCCCGCACGGTACCTGCCTCAAGACAGAGGAAACCACACTGCAGGTCCAGTACGATCAACCCGCACAGGATTATCCACAGCTCGCTTACTTCTGACATTGAGAACCTGCAACCAACTCATATCCGGGAAATTTTTCTAAGCGCGCTGCTGATAAGAATTCGTGAACTGTGTATGGCCCGGCGCCGGTAAATCCGGAAAATTTTGCATAACTGTGTCCATGGTCACGCGGTTTTCCACCACAATAATCCATGCTTCAAAACCTGTGATCCAGCCGCTGGTTCAGGCCTCTGAGGTGTGAGCAGATGGACCCGGGAGAGGATGGACCGGGTAACGCTGCTTCAGCGGCGGACTGATCGTGAGCGTGATTGCTCTGCATGCATAAGCGCAAAAAAACCTTGCTCTATCAGAGGTGACAGACCGGCGCGGCGCGCCCGCACAACAGATGTAAAAGCCCGCTGATTTTCGCATCTCTGCTTTTTAGCATCACAAGCAATGCAGTTCGGTCGGATGAACAATCGTTGGCGTATCTTGAGAAAAAAAGACCTCGGGTTGGTCCCGTATGTCTATTCCCACATGCCATAAGGTGGGGACGGCATCTTTCTCGACAACTTTTGCTGTTTGGTCGCTGTGCAGAACATGAGCCTCAAACCGGCCAGTCACCTCGCAACGGTCTGGGTAAATGCGTTCGAAGCAACCGAGCAAGCATTGTTCCGGGGCACGACTGTCCAGAACCAGGTCCTGCGACTGCAGGCCCTCACTGAAACACGCCAGATCCAGATTCACATTCTTCGGTCCACGCCACATACCGACGGACGCGGCGCCGCAATTGTTCTCCAACGTCAGGGCAGAGGCGATAGCTGACTGCTGCTGATCACCATTGTCGGGTGTCCTGTCATGGGTGCGTAACACGCTGAAGAACACGCCACTGAGCTTAAACCGCGCATCGCAGGATCGCACCAAAAGAGGAGGTTTTCCTGCCTGTTTCTGCGATCTCCCCAGTTGCAAATCGCAGGAGGAATCACCCGGAGTACAGTCACATATGCGGTCCGAAAACTGTGTGCCGCGCATAGTTGTGAAAAAAGTTTTACCACCGGAAACGAGACCCGAATCCCAATCAAATGAGCAGCTTAGCTCCCCATAAATGTATTCGTTTACAGAAATAATGTAAACGAATACATTTAAAGTGATTACTACATCGACTGGAGGATACGATGAGGAATTTTTTTGGCACTGCCACGGCAGTCGGGCTGCTTTGGTGCATGCCGGCAATCGCACAGGCACAAAGCGAAGTCATCGTCTGGGTGGCGGGAGAGCCCGGGCAGACGACCATCTACGACGAACTGGCCGAGGCATTTAACGCGTCCCAGTCGGACGCAACAATTACTGTCGTCAAGAACTCGTCTGATCTGTTCAATCCAGCGCTTATCCCTGCTTTGTCCGCAGGCGAAGGACCGGATCTCTTTACCTTTGGCACAGGTCCGGGTCAGCCCGCGGCGCTCATCGCAGGCGGCCTTGTTGCCGATCTGACGGATGCATACCGCGAGCACGGCTGGGCGGACACGATCCCCGAAGGGATCATCGTGCAGACATCCAGCGACGGTAAACTCTGGGCGTTCGGGAATGAGGTCGAAACGACTGGCATGTTCTACAATCAGGCAATCTTTGACGAAGCCGGCGTTTCAGTGCCGACCACATGGGCAGAAATGGAAGCGGTGGTTTCTGCCCTGCAGGCCGCGGGATATGATACGCCAATTGGTCTCGCAGCAGCGGACAAATGGCCGGTGTCCCACTGGCAGTCCATGATGTTCGGCCGCTACGCTGGTCCGGAAGGCATCGAGAACGTCCTGTTCGGGGACGGGGAATGGACCGATGCACCATTCGTCGCTGCTTCTGCAAAACTGCAGCAGATGGGCCAGGCCGGCTGGTTCGGGCCCACGCCCGTGGCAATTGGCTATGGCGAGTTGATGGACAGCTTCTGGGCAGGCGACGTGCCTATGACTTTCACCGGGCCATGGGTCATCGGTGGCGGCATCCAGGCGACGGGGGACCGTATCAGCGACTACAGTGTCTTTGCGGTACCGCCTTTCGAAGAAGGTCAGGCTATTCACCCGACCAACTCAATCGGCAGCGGCTGGTACGTCCGGGAAGGATCAGAAGTGAAGGAACACGCCATCGCTTTTCTGAACAGCATGTTTCTGGAAACCGAAGGACGCGTCGCATTGCTGAATGCGGGTACGATCCCTGTCGGACCCCTGGAGGACGCTCTGGCGCAGGCCGACCTGTCGCCACTTGCGCAGGACATCTGGAAAACGTCTGACGATCACGCCGGCAACGGCACTGTTCCGGCGTTTCTTGACACCATCACTCCGGGTGGACTGACGACCGTCTCTTATGACGGTCTGCAGGGACTGCTTCTGAATGTCATGACACCTGAAGAGTTCACGGCAGAGATGCAGAGCGCCTGGGCCGAGGCCAAGGAAGCAGGAGAGATCATGCTGCCCGGCGGCATCGCAGACGAGTAATCGCGCGCATCCACCGCCAGCTGCGGTTCCCGGGAACCCTCCCCCCCGGGAACTGCCACCCGACGATAATCCAGTGTGCAGGCGCCACCTGTGGCGTGTCGCAGGCAATTTTCATGTGGAGAAGAGGCCATGTTGCTCGATCCGAATTCCAGACTGGCGCAGCGGTTGAACCCCATTCTGTTCCTCTTACCCGCCCTGTCGATCTATGTCGTCTTCGCGATCTATCCGACAGTTTCCGTCATCGAGTATTCGTTCACGGACTGGGACGGGATCAGCCCGGAACGCAGCTACATCGGCCTTGAAAACTACCGCAAGATGTTTTCGGACAGGGTTTTCTGGGAGGCTTTCCGAAATACCTTTGTCTGGTCAGGTGTTATCCTCGTGATCAATGTCGGGCTGGGTCTGGTCATCGCGGCGATGCTGGCGCGCGTCTGGAAGGCGCGGCTGCTCATCCAGACCTGCATCGTTCTGCCTGTGGTCATTTCGCCCATGGCAGTCGCCACAATATGGCGCTGGATGTACCAGCCCAACGGCGTTATCAACCAGCTTCTTGACGGCATCGGTCTTGGCGCTCTGGCCCGGCCCTGGCTGGGTGATCCCAGTGTTGTGCTCTATGCGTTGGCGTTCGCGCACAGCTGGTCAACCATCGGGCTCAGTGTGATCATATTCCTTGCAGGCCTGCAGGCCGTGGACGAAGACCTCTACGAGGCGTCCAGGGTGGACGGGGCGACCCCGTTACAACAGTTCCGCTATGTCACGATGCCTGCGTTGCGCCCGGTGACGGCCGTGGTTTTCATTCTGACCCTTACCCAGTCTTTCAAGGTCTTCGACATCGTCTGGGCCACGACGCAGGGCGGTCCTATCCGGTTCAGCGAAATCCTCTCGACCTACATGTACAAACGTGGCGCGCTGGAAAACGACTACGGCTACGGATCGGCGATTGGCGTTGCCCTTCTGGTGATCGTCAGCATCGCCACCATCATCTACCTCCGGCTTCAGAACAGGAAGGACCAGTAAGATGGCACGCAAATGGATCCTTCTGTTCATCCTCGGCGTCATCGCCGTACTGATGGCCGCACCGCTGGTGCTGACCGTGTTTACATCGCTCAAGCCCACGACAGAACTGGTGAACCCCGCCTGGTATCCACCACGGGACATGACCTTCGAACACTACCTGCGCGTCTGGACGGAGGGTGGCTTCAGCCGTTACTTTGCCAACACTCTGATCATCTCTGCGGTGGATGCAGTTGTCATGATCGCCATCGCGTCGCTCGCGGCATATGCGATGGTGTTTATGGAATTCCGCGGCAAGATGTTGCTGCAACTCCTTTTCGTACTCGGCCTCATGATACCTGTAACGGCTGTCGTCCTGCCGCTCTTTCAGATCGTCCGGTCAATGGGTCTGCTGAACACACATCTGGGCGTTATCCTGGCGGATCTTGCCCTCGCCGTTTCTGTCTTTGTGTTCATGTTCACCTCTTACTTCGCCGGTGTACCGAAAGCCCTGCACGAAGCCGCCCGCATTGACGGCGCGACCGAATTCCAGATTTACCGACGTGTGGTGATGCCGATTGCCACGCCAGCGGTGGTTACGACAGCGCTGTTGGAATTCCTCTGGAGCTGGAATGATCTTCTGTTGCGTTTGCTCATTATGACACGTGAAGAAATGCGCACTTTGTCTGTCGGCCTGCTCAACTTCCAGGGCACAATGACCCGCGACGTTACGGGCCTGTCCAGCGGGACCGTTATCATGGCGATCCCGGTTGTCCTGTTGTTCCTTGTCTTCCAGCGCAGCTTTGTCCGCGGCATGACTGCGGGAGCAGTCAAATGACCAGAAGCATCCTGATAATGGACCAGCATTTCCGCCAGCTGGAAGAACTGTTCCGCCCGGCAGCCTACAGCGCGCTCAAGGAGACCTGCGATGTGGTCGGCGGCGCAAACTGGCCACTGCCGAAAGATGATCTGGCAATGAGCCTGCCGGATGCCGAGTTCATCATTGCCGCCAGACCGGAGCTGACCCGTGAACAGATTGGAATGGCCGGAAATCTCAGGGCCGTGATCGAGGTCGCCGGAACGTTCCAGACCGGTATCGACTATCAGGCCTGTTTTGACCGCGGGATCGAGGTTTTGTCCTGCGCGCCGGGGTTTCGGTATTCGGTTGCGGAAATGACCCTTGGGCTGATCCTCGCGGGCGCGCGGGGCATCGTGGATGAACACGAAAGGTTCCGCGCGGGATCCGAGCGATGGCTGCATGATAACATGGGCACGGACTTCTCACTTTATGGACAGACCATCGGCTTTGTAGGATACGGATCAATTGCGCGGGAAGCGGCGCGCCTGCTCACTCCGTTCGCCCCGAAAATCAAAGCATTCGATCCCTGGCTCGAAGCGGCAGGAACGCTCGATGATGTGGAATTCTGCGATCTGGAAGAGACGCTGACCTCCTGCCGCTGCGTCGTCGTTGCAGCAACACCCACCGAAGAAAACTATCATCTGGTGTCCCGTGAGCTGATCGCGAAAATGCCGCGCGGCACCCTTGTGGTGGTTATCAGCCGCGCGCATCTGGTAGATTTCGAAGCGCTGGTCGAAGCCGCCGATGCCGGACGCCTGCGGATTGCGAGCGATGTGTTCCCGCGCGAGCCGGTGTCCAAACGCGATGCCATGCGCCAGGCTGAAAACGTGATCTGGTCTCCACACCGTGCCGCCGCTGTCGAAGGCGGGCGTCACCCGATCGGTGACATGATCCTGCACGATATCAGGGCTATTCAGTCGGGACGGCCGGAACGCCGGCTGCAGACAGCTTCGCTTGAGAACATTCGGAAAATCATTCGCGCACCGCTGGTGGCGAGCTAAGGGAGGTATCGATGGCTGGAGTCGAACTGAAGAACCTGTCGAAGGCTTATGGACAGACAGAGGTACTGCACGACATCAATCTGTCCATTGCAGATGGCGAATTCATTGTCTTCGTCGGCCCATCAGGCTGTGGCAAATCAACTTTGCTGCGCATGATCGCCGGACTGGAGGAGATCACGGGAGGGGAGTTGCTGATCGGCGATGCCCGCGCCAACGAGCTGTCGCCAAAGCAGCGTGACATCGCCATGGTGTTCCAGTCCTACGCGCTTTATCCGCAAATGACAGTCGCGGAAAACATGGGCTTTTCACTGAGCCTGGAAGGCAAATCGAAAGCTGAGATTGCAGAAAAAGTGCAGGAAGCAGCAGATGCGCTGCAGCTTGGACCCTATCTGGACCGCAAGCCCGGCCAGCTTTCCGGCGGGCAACGCCAGCGTGTCGCAATTGGCCGCGCCATCGTACGCAAACCCAAGGTATTTCTGCTGGACGAACCGTTGTCCAACCTCGACGCCGCATTGCGGTCAGAAACACGGGTCGAAATCAGCGAACTGCACCAACGTATGGAAACGACAATGATCTACGTCACGCACGATCAGGTGGAGGCCATGACCATGGCCGACCGGATTGTCGTCCTGAACGGTGGCTGTATTGAACAGGTCGGCAGCCCGATGGATTTGTACAATAATCCGGCATCCGAGTTTGTGGCGGGTTTCATTGGCTCCCCAAAAATGAACTTCATCAAGGGCCCACAGGCAACAGCCGTCGGCGCCACGACATTGGGTGTGCGCCCGGAACATTTTGAGGTTGGCCCATCTGACGGGGCATGGGCTGGCAAAGTAGCGCTGGTTGAGCGTCTTGGGCACGACACCGTCCTGTATGTACATGCAGAAGACGCCGGCGCACTTACTGTCAGCCTCAGCGGTCAGCACCAACAGCAGGTCGGGGACACGGTTTACTTGAAGCCGCGCCCCGAGTTCATCCATAAGTTTGACCAGAACGGTCGCCCGATAACGATGTGACCCGATGAATGTGGTGACCATGAGCACAAAAAAACCGACCGTAAAAGACGTGGCCCGGGAAGCCGAGGTATCCATCGCCACGGTATCGCGCGCCATGTCGCGGCCCGATGATGTAAAGCCCGAAACGCGTGACCTAGTGTTCGAGGCCATGAAGCGTCTGGGCTATCGCGCCAATCAGGCCGCTGCAGAATTGCGCCGTGGCAGCAGCAAGACACTGCTGGTTCTGGTGTCTGACATTACCAATGCTTTCTTTGCTTCGTTCTTTAAAGGGATTGAGGAGGAAGCGCGCGAACAAGGCTATGTTGTGCTGATCGGCGACACCTCAGGCGATACGCAGACCGAAAGAGCCTACACGGACATGCTGTTGATGAATCAGGCCGGTGGGATGATCATCAACACGCTCAACATACCCGAAGACCTGCTGCCCAGCGACGACAACGGGACTTATTCCGGACCGCCGCTGGTGTCGTGTGGCGGGCACCGCGAACTGGAGTTGCCGACAGTGCGCACCGGTGACGAGCTCGGGGGGCGTCTGGCAGCTGAACACCTTATCGGGCTGGGTCATACCAGTATCGTGCAGGTCTGCGGCTCGCTTGACATTCCGGCTTTCGAGCGACGGTATCTAGGGTTCCGGGATGCTCTGCTCAAGGCAGAAATTGATCCGCAGGATGAACGTCGCATTCTGGGTAATCTGTCGATTGAATTCGGGCAGGATGCGGCAAGATCCCTGGTAGCTTCGGGAAACCTGCCAACTGCGGTCTTTGTCCACAATGACGAGACCGCTACGGGCGTTCTGCACGGTCTTGCCCGCGCGGGGCTGCGCGTGCCCGGGGACATATCCGTAATTGGGTATGACGACATGCCCTATTCGGCCGTCTTCAACCCCGGTCTGTCTTCGATCCGGCTTCCGCGCCGCGAATGGGGCAGACTGGCGGCCCGCAAGTTAATCGCTGTACTCGAGGGTCAACCGGGCGCGGGAGAGCCGCTCATCATTGATCCGGAGCTGATCATCCGGGACAGCACAGGCGTCCCGCGCGATGCACTCTGACAACACACAGATCAAGGAATTCAAACGATGATCCAGGCAGTTGTCTGGGGCGAGAACGTCCATGAAAAGAAGAGCAGTATCGTCGCCGATCTATATCCCGATGGCATGCACAACTGCATTGCGGACGCACTCAGGACCGGCGGAATCGATGCCACGACGGCCACCCTGCAAGAGCCGGAGCACGGCCTTCCACAATCGCGGCTGGACAGAACGGATGTGCTTTTGTGGTGGGGCCATGCCGCCCACGGAGATGTAGACGACGCGGTTGTGGACCGTGTCGCCGACGCGGTCTGTGCGGGCATGGGGTTGATCGTGCTGCACTCGGCGCATTTCTCGAAGATATTCAAAAAGCTGATGGGCACCCCCTGCAATCTGACATGGCGTGAGGCAGGCGAGCGTGAGCGGCTCTGGGTCACTTCCCGGCACCACCCGATTGCGCGCGGACTGCCCGATCATTTCGAACTTGAGCAGGAAGAAATGTATGGCGAACCTTTCGCTGTGCCCGAACCTCTTGAGACGGTCTTTATCAGCTGGTTTCAGGGCGGCGAAGTCTTTCGCTCCGGGCTCACCTACCGGCGCGGTGCGGGCAATATTTTCTACTTCCGCCCCGGCCACGAAGCCTATCCGACGTACCATGACCCCAATATTCAGAAAGTGCTTGTGAATGCCGTGACCTGGGCCGCCAGTCCGGAGACCCGCATCACTGATGTCCATGCGGCACCCAACACAGACGTCGCGGATGCGCTGGAGCCGATCACCGCACGCGGCCCCAAGCTCCACGCCGACGGCGAAGAAGGGTATCGCTGATGAGCCGGAAGATACGCCCTGGGATGGTCGGGGGTGGCGAACCACGCCGGATTCCGACCCGAGGGGGTACCGACCCTGGAAATCATGCCGCTGACCGGACGCGAACGCCCGGAGTCACCCGGAGGACTATCATGAAGGTTTCGTGAAAATTTACGTCGGTGTGGCAAACCGGATCACGCGCCGGCCTTCTGGCGCTGACCTTCCCGGAATTCAGGACGGAATTGACAGTATGGCCCTTATCGACGCCTGTTTCAGGTAGAAACGGTTAAAAGTGCATGGGTGCCCATTTCAGCCTGATTGTCGACCATGGCTGTTCGGACCAGACCGCACCTGTCCCCCGTTGCGGTCATGCCGCAGTGCGGCCAGCCTGACCAGGCGTGCATCACAACCGGACATGCGACTTAAGGATGATCTTGCAGTTGGCGGACAAGGAGAGACTGCGAGTTCACCCTGCAAAAGGGGAAATGACCTCAGGGCATGTGGCCAACGATAACTGGCAGTTAAATGAACCCGGCCACTTCCGTTCAGAACTTGGCGACCAGGTTCACGAAAATTCCGCTGCTGTCATAATCGAGATCTGTAAGGTCATCAGAGACGCGCCCCCATTCATACCCAACACCGATTTTTGCGTTATTGCCCACGTGACGATAGACACCCAGCAGAAAGCCGTGCTCATCAACGTCTGTGTCTTCCGAGACAAGCATACGCGCTTCGGCAAGCGCATCCCATTTGTGCACCACATGCCAGTCAAACCGCAGGATCGCCAGATGGGCGGTATTGTCTACAAAGGTATCTGTGCCACGGTCCGCGATCTCGGACATCCGGTACCCGTATTTGCCGCCGACACTCAGGCGCGGGCTGATGTCGTATATTGCATCAACTGACAGAACATGGCTTCGTTGTGACGGGCCGTCTGCAGAGCCACTGGCCGTAACCTGATCTTCACCCGGCAGGTCCTTGAGATAGGTATACCGGAACAGCATATTCAGCCGCTCGTTATCAACAGGCCGGTACGCATACCCGACACTGGCCTCAACGTATTCTCCGTCCCGGAAGGAGGACTGATCCGAACTCGAGATCAGCGCATCAACGTTCAGCAGAAAGCGCCAGTCTCGGTCCAGCTTGTGCGAGTATCCGCCCGAAAGAGCCCAGGTGTCACGGTCCTGTTCAATCCCAACCCCGTCGTCTGTCCGGTATTCCAGCCGCAGGCGCGCATCGCGTTTATCCTCGAACGCATAAGCCGCGCCAAAAGAAACTGCATCCCTGTCGAAGTCACCGGAAATATCATCCCGAACCGTGCCGCTCTCGACCGCGCCGGAAAAGGTCCAGCGCGCGTCGGGCGTATAGTTGACACCATAGGCGCGTGTCAGCGAACGGCGGTTCCCGAACAGGTCCCAGTTGTTCTCACCATAGATTTTCGTAGTTTCGGAAACCTTGTACCGGGCGCCTACTGTGAACTCTTCTTCTGCTGACCCCAGCAGGGTGTCCGAGCGAAAACCGGTACGGGTCGGATCAAGCGTATATCCCAGATAAATCTCATTGTCCGCGGTCGGGCTGTAGCCAAGACGTGCCTTTGCGCCAAAACCGCCGTCGCCGCCGGAAACTTCGGCACCCAGAGACAGTTTTTCGCTCAGCTGAAGCTCAAGCCCGGCTCCGATGCGGTCATTTCTGTCAATCTGACCAGACCGGGCGATGGTGCCCTGCCCGTACACGTAATAGAGCTGGTCTTCATCCGGCTCATAGTTAAGGCGAAGCGCCACATCGGTCCGCCGCCCTGTGTCTGACGGACTTGAGACTGCGTCCCGGTCAAGATGCGCCAGGGCTGCATCAACGGACCATTTATCATCCAGCTTATAGCTCAGTCTGACTTCTGCCTCTGTGCGCGCGTCGCCGGTATCGCTCTGGAAATCCTCGAAATCGACACCAAGGGTCAACCTCTCGTTCAGCTCTGCATCGGCTGTAACACCCCAGAGCCTCTGATCGCTGGTGATGTCTTCGGAGAGTGTCGAAAAGCCTGCCTGTTTCCGCTCGTAGTAAAAGTCGATACTGCCGGGCACTCCGAGGCCGATCTCGGTGGTGTCGAGGTAGGCATCAAGGCTGTAGGCCCGCGCTTTTTCACCGCTTCCGGTTCCCACAGTGGTATTGGACAACCCTCCGTCGGTAGACAGGGTCCGGCCAAAACCCGGGCCTTCAGTCTGGGCAATCTCGGCCTCGATATAGCTCTGCTCACCCAGTTCATACCGCAGGTCGACGCCATCGAGCTTCTGATCTGCCGTACCGGTGTTCTCGCGCATGCTGGTAACACCAACGCGCAGATCGTCGGTAGCCCAGTATTCGACGCGACCGCCGGTGGATGCGCCATCCAGCGTTCCGGCGACCGGTGTGTATTCGTACTGCGCAACCAGATCGACATTGAGCTCTCCCGACGAGCCACTGGTGACAAGCGAGCCATCAGACGCCGAGGAAGAAAGGGGTTCGGCCAGGATGACCACACCCTGAATGTAGTCGATTTCGTAATCCACCCCCTCAGTCAGGGTACGGGAGCTGACTGTTCTGCCTGTGACCGGGTCCGTTACCTGAACGGCAAGGGTTTCGGATCCACCATTGATGTCCTGACGGCTGAGGAAATACACCGATCCTCCGGTGCCACGCAGCACATCCCTCTGAGGCAGTGTTTCCGGTGATGCCGCATAGACGTTCACGCTCGTTCGCGCGTTCCCGTCCTCTGTGACTTCCAGCGATTCATGGCTGATTTCAGCGCCATACAGTGACCTCGTCGAAGACAGCAGGTCCGTGCCCGTGATGCCGGCCTTGAAGTCGCCGAATGTAAACCGCGTCCGGTCGCGCTCGACTCGCAGGTAAAACCGTCCGGAGGTCGGCGCGTCATCGTAGGATGAGCTGTCGTCTCCGTAAGTCGGGTACACATCATCAGGATCCAGACGCGAGATCACACGCCGCGGATCTTTTTCGTCCAGGCGGTCAAAGGCTTCGTTCAGCGGGCCGTTCCCGGTGTCCACAGACGCCGTATAGCGATATCCGGTGACCGTCGTACCTTTGACGAAACCCGCAATCCGGCCTTCGGCATAGGTATCGTCATACTCCGGATCACCTTCAGCAAGATCATCGTCAAATCTTTTGCCAAACGTCAGGTCGACAAGCCCTACCCCAAAGAAATCATGCTCGGGAATTTCCACGTTGCGGACGATCGTCTCGCTGCGGCCGTTCTTGATGATCTCGATGGGCACCTCGTAAAATCCGGCGGGCAGAATACGCGTTGTGACAAACCGTCCCGACGGGTCCACCGGCACTTCTTCGCCGCGGATGATGACCCGGGCTCCAGGAGCGACCTGCCCGGATGCAGTCACCCGCCCGCCGCCTGTCGGAATGTTGCGCAGGCGCGTTCTGTCTTCCCCCTCGCCCGCCGCAATATTCTCACCGCGCACGGTCTCATGCGTATCAAAGGCGGCAGTTGTCCGGGTCAGTTCAAGCGGCTGTGTCTCGTCAAAACGCCCGGCCGCATCATAGACACGCAACACATAGGCAAGCTGCGACGCGCCATCCTGCGGCATGGTCCAGCTAACCGTGCCGTTGGCGGCAACCGGCAGACGCGCAACCGTCGGCCTGCTGCGCTGGCTGAGATCAACAATACGGATCTCAGCCCGTTCAATATACGCAGGGTAGTTTGCGGAAGCGCGGAAACGAACCTGTTCTCCGGCGCGGTAAGCCGCGCGCAGATCTGACGTGCTCACATTCAGCAGCCGCTGTTCGTTCAGCCCGTCAAACCTCAGGTCAACGTTTCGGCGCGCGTTTGCAATATCAGCAGGACGGCGCGGGTCGACCGGCGCAGGCGCGCCGGCGACGGTTTCGTTGTCTATCGAGATCGAAAATCCCTGCTCCTCAAAGCTGCCACCGGGCGAGGTGTCGATCTTTTCGGTATTCTCACCTGGGGGCATTGCCACCACGAGGCCCGCGTTTGCGCGGTAACAGTCTTCGGGCTGGGGAACGACAGCGTCATAACAGTCATCGTCCCGCGTATCCTGAGCATGAACCGGTGCGGCAGACACAATGGTCATACCCAGCATCCCGGCGCTGAAAAGAGCCGCGCGTGAAACCGAAAGCATAAGGGGAGATCTGATCATGTTACGCCCCCTCACTGACTGCGACGGACAAGCGTCCGCTCGATGGTCAGTTTGACCTGCCCGATGTCGCGCCAGGCCTTGCGGATATGTCGTTCAACGAGCCGCATCCTGGTGCGCGCTGCGCGTTCCTGCACACGGTCAGCCGACTGTGGCAGGTGGAAAGCGATGCGCAGATGGACCGGCGTGTCCGCAATCTGTTGCAGCATCCCGTCAAGGCCATTCGCCAGCGGTGCCGACAGCGCGAGACGCCCGTTTTCCGTCACCTCAAAACCGGCCATGTTCAGATCAACCCGGACCAGACGCGTGAGTGCTGCGCCAAAGTTCATCTCGGTCAGTTTACCCGGTGTCAGACGCACAACCCGCGGATTTTCAGTGGTCATCCGGAAGCCGGTGGGCAGCGTCCGCGTATCCAGCTTGAGAATGAAGTTCGAGCCGCGATCTTCTGGCAGCATGGCGCACGGCACATGATAGCGGCCGTACTGGTCGGTGATGATCGTTGTTCCGTCAACGCCCACCAGACGCACGTCGGGCAAACCGGGTTCTCCCTCGCGGCGACCGGTGTCTGCCAGCGTATCGCTGCTCTGAGGCGTTGAGCCCGCCGGATTCTGATACCCGTCACGGTTTCTGTCGTCAAAAACCTTGCCGATGACATCGCCACAGTCAAATACAGCTTCCGGCATAATGCGGATCGTTGCCGTCGCAAAGGGAGGTATCAGCGCCCCGGTCGTCGGGTTGCGCACCGATGCGGTATTGACCAGCTCGCCCGGGCCCGCGCCATCAGTAACCCGGCCCCGCAGCGTCAGGTTCACTGTTGTAAACGGCGGCACCGGCACGCCGATCCATGTCACGGTGCGACCTATGACCGTCGCAGTAAACGGAGAGCCATTCAGCGTCGCACTGTCCGGCAGATACAAAAGCCCCGGCGGCAGCACATCCACGATGTTGAACGAACCACCAACGACCGGGTTCTCGTTACGGATGGTGATGGTGTAAGGCACCACGGCGCCGCGGGTCACGACACCCAGCGGGGTGGTCTTTTCCAGTGTCAGGCCGGTCGCCGCAAGCGATGGCGCAATCGACAGCTGCGTCGGATCGTCGGTGGTGTTTCCATCTGTGTCGATCCCGTCATCAGAAACATCGTCGATTGTGGTCGGCGTACCCGGCACACCAGCCGGGATCACTGTCAGCCCTGACGCTGTTACCGTGTTGCTCATGCCGCCATCAGTCACATCTGCGACTGTCAGCAGGTAAGTCGCCGTGTAGGTGGCAATTTCGTCGATAAGCAGGTCACCCTCGACAGAACCAAGACTGGCCGAGTCAAAAACCGGTCCGGTACCAAGCGGTACGGTTCGACCCGCCAGTGTGCTGAGCGTGTCCACCAGGGCCACGTTTTCGAGCACTGTATTGCCCGTATTTTCCACCAGAATGGTGTAGCTGATGGTGTCGCCCACGCCCGTCACACCATCTCCGTTGTCCAGAACGGTCTGTGTTTTTGTCGTTTCTATTGCCGGCAGCAATCCCTGGGTCACCGTTTCAACCGCCGTGTCACAGATCGTCGGATTCAGCGCGTCACAGATCTCGTAGGTGACATCATACGTGCCCGCCGGATTGCCCGGCGCCAGTGTGATCAGACCTGTGGCCGGGTCCAGCGTTACGCCCGGGTCCTCAGATACGACTGAAAGATTGACGTTCGTCAGTGTCGCCGGCTGATTGCGCACTGTGTCAGAGGCCAGGATCGACGTTGTTGTTCCCCCGTCCCCGGTGAAGGGCGGAAAGACTTCTGAGACAGCATCAATAGGAACCAGCACTGCGGTTGCGTCGTCGTCATCCGTGGTTGTCTGCGGGACCCCGAAACCATCCGTGTAGTTCCCGGTTACTGTCGCGATATTGTCGATCTGGCCCGCCGTGATGTCCGCCGGGGTGATCGTATAGGTCCCGACGAAAGTGGTGTTATCCACTGCACCCGGCGCAAGGCTGACAATGGGGCCGGGTGTGATGGACAGACCCGGAAGCGGATCCGAGATGGTGATATTATTCAGCGTTTCCAGGCCCGTGTTTGTCACCTCAAAACTGTAGGTCAGGGTGTCACCCGGTACAGCCGCAGTGGTCAGAAACGCGCTGTCGTCCACGGATTTGACGAGGGTTATCGCCGCCGACTGGTTGATCAGTGTCACTGTTGGTGTGTCGTTGGAAATCGTGGTGCCCGAGATATCAGTTCCGGGCGGTGGGCCCGCGGTTGGCGTGCCTGTTGCAACCGCGCTGTTTTCCACGCGGCCATTGTCCAGATCCGCCTGCACAACGCTGTAGCTGCCGGTGAAGGTTGTTGTATCCGTCAGGCCCGGCGCCAGGCTGGGGATCGGCCCGCCAGAGAGTGCGACACCCGGCAGTGTATCAGTAAGTGTGATATTGTTCAGCGTCACATTACCCGTGTTCGTGACCTCAAAGCTGTAGAGGATCACATCGCCGATCATTGTTGGTGTTCCGATCCCGCTGTCGTCGTCAATCTTTACAAGGGCGAGAGCAGGATCTGATGCCAGCGGTGTGACAAGCGGGGTGTCGTTTCCATTATTTGTTCCCGAGGGGTCTGTCACGACCTGATCGAACGGATCAGTGCCGGACACAGTGGCCTGGTTTTCCACCTCGGTCCTGTCAAGGTCATCCTGGGTCAGAACATAAGTCGCGGTGAACGTGCCGGTATCATTCGCGCCCGGAAGCAGGGACGGTATCGGCCCGCCAGACAGCACGATACCCGGCAGCGGGTCTGTGATCGTAATGTTGGACAGCGTGACATCGCCGGTGTTTGTGACCTCAAAGTTATAGGTGATGGTCTCTCCGGCGACCGGCGGGCTGGACAGCGCACTGGTATCAGCAGTTTTGATCAGCGCAATGCCTGGTGCAAAAGCAGGAGCAACCGGGGTTGGGTCATTTTCGCCCGCCTCGGTCGCATCACCATTGCCGTTCGGGTCTGCGCTGGTGCCATTGTCCGAACTGTCGCTGAGCAGCGGGTTGGTGGCCGAGGTCTGTCCGGAGGTCGCGCCCTCGCCCGTAACTGCGGCCTGGTTTTCGTAACTGCCGCCTGAAGCAAGGACGGGTGGCTGCGGCACAGTCGGCTGAACCCGCAGGCTGACGTCGATGGTACAGGTGCTGCCGGCCGGCAGGGTAAATCCGGTTGCAACTGTCTGCGCGCCACTGCCGTTGAACCCTGGCTGGAGGCCACCACAGGTGCCGGAGGGCGCCGCAAGAACGGTGTAATTGCCGCGCGCAAGCGGATCGCTGGCCGGTGATCCCAGCGCAGAAAATATCCCGAACCGGGGCGCGGCACCTGCGAGGGGGTCCGTCACCACGATGTTGTTCAGCGCCTCAAGGCTGAGATTGTCGACCAGCAGGCGGAACGTCACGCTGAACGAACCATCCGCATTTGCGGTCGGGCCGGACTGCACCGCCTTGGCAATACCGATCCGCGCCTGCGGGATCACCGGGAACAGGTAACCCGTTGCGGCGGTTCCTGCAGGCAGGCTGATACCGGTGGTCTGGGTCGGCGAGGCCGTCGTTCCGCCCGCAGAGCCCGCGCTGCTGGTGCCATCGGTCAGAAAGTCCTCACCCGTCGCACCCCGGGTGATCGAGTAGGTCCCGGCGGGCAGAAAATCAAAGGAATAGCTGCCATCAGCGGCCGTGGTCACAGTACGGGTTACAGTGTTGCCGTCAAAGTCGGTCCCTGTCAGCGTCAGCGGCACGCCCCCGACCCCACTGTCGATCCCGTTGATCGCAGCATTTGAATCGAAGTCCCGGAAGACATTCCCGGACAATGACGATGAGCTGACTGTGACCGATCCGCTGTTTGTGTTGTTGCCCGGTGTGACGTCAAGCGACGATGTTTCGATGGTCGCCGTGTTGCTGACCGCCTCTGGCAGTGACGCCACAGATGTGACCTCGACCGGCACGGTAATCTGCGCCTCGGCGCCGCTGCTGAAGGTCCCGAGATTACACTCAAACGCGCTCCCGCCCGCGGTGCCGGTGCAGCTGCTGAGTGTCGACGTGCCCGCGGTGACCAGAATGGTCGGCGCACCGGTCAGCCGCATGTTTGATGGCAGGCTGTCGCGTACAATTACGTCATCGGCCTCGGCCAGACCCGCGCCCGCATTGTTGCGCACGGTGATCACGAAAACAAAGTCATCCAGCAGATCTACCGTGGCCGGTGTCGCGACCTTGCTGGTGACCTCGACATCTGCGCGCGTCCGTACTGTGGTGTTTTCGGTCTGACTGTTGTTGGCGGTGTTGTTGTCAAATCCGCCGGCAACCTCGTCCGACGTAACGGACACCTGGTTGCCCACAGTGCCCTTGGACACACCACGCGCTGTGACGGTAATCGTCCCTGTGTCACCGGCCGGCAGTATTGCAAAGTTACAGATCAGCGTTCCGTTGAGATCGCCCGGCGACGGCGCGGTCGGACAGGTGCCGCCCGTACTGATGGTATGCGACTGATAGTTGAGACCCGTCGGCGGCAACAGATCCGTAACCACGACATTTTCCGCAGCAGAGGGTCCGAGGTTACGCACAAGAACGGTGTAGACAGTGTCATCGCCCACGGCGACCGGGTCAACGCTCTCTGACTTGTTCACCAGCAGATCAAGGTTTGGGTCGTTCACGGCAACGGTTGCCACAGCATCGTTGTTACCGGTGTCCGTTTCGGTTGTGCTGGTGCTCACACTGGCATCGTTGTCAATCGAACTGCCCCGCGTCGCGAGGTTTGGCCGCACAATGACCGTGACGGTGCGCTGCGCGCCGTTGGCAATCGTCCCGAGCTGGCATTCGATCAGGTTGTTGCTGCCCGCAAGCGTTGTTGTGTTGGGTGTCGGTGTTGTCGAACACGCGCCCGCCGAGGGCGAGGCGGAAATAAAGGTGACGTCAGGCGGCAGCGTATCGGTCACTTCGACGTCGTCTGCGGCACTCAGGCCATTGTTCTCGTTCTGTGCAGTCAGCACGTAGGTCAGGTTCTGACCTGCCCCGACAGGTGATGGCGAAGCGACTTTGGTAATGGTCATGTCCGTGCGCGGGTCAACCGTGAAACCAACTGTGCTTTCATTGTTGGTCAGGTCAGGGTCGGCAATATCCTCTGAAATGACCTCGGCCGTGTTGCTGCGTGCGCCACCGTCACCACCAGGGGTCACTTCAACCACAAAAGTGGGACAGCCAGCGCCGGAACAGACCGGCACGGTCAGACCCGTACAGGTCAGCGCAATGCTGCGCCCACCCGCCGACGGCGAGGCACAGGACGCACCGGGGGCGGAAACACTGACCAGTCCGTTGCCCACACCACCGGAGACATTGTTGACGAGGTTTGTCAGCGTGTCGGTGAATGTGACGTTCGTGGCCGTCTGAGGGCCGGCGTTGCTGATGACGAAGGTGAAAGTCTGGGTTTGCCCCGCGACGGGCGCTGCGCTGGATGTCTTGGCAACTGCGATATCCGCCGACGCACCCGGCGTACTGCCTGAAACAGAAGTGCTTGTTGTGTCGTTGCCCGGATTCAGATCCGCAATGTTCGGATCGGGTGAGCTTACCGTCACGGAATTCGAGATGGAACCGGTCTGTGTTACAGTTGTCTGAAGCGTAACAGCGGGCGTCGTTGCGCCTGCAGCAAGCGGACTGCCCGCCGTATAAACGCGCTGACAGGTGATCGCAGCGGGGCCAGTGACAACCGGCGCTGGTGTACAGGTCCAGCCATTCAGGGAAAAACCGGTCAGCTGCAGGCCAGCAGGCAGATTATCCGTCAGCACAACTGTTCCGAAAAAGTCGGCTGTGCCCTCGTTGCGCGCGCTGATCTCGAAGTCGTAGGGGTTGCCGACAACGACGAGCGATGGTGTCGGGCCCGTCTTGATCGCGGCCAGATCGACTGTGGGCTCCTGGATTGTCGCCCCGCCATCGCTGTCCGAGTTGTTCGACGGATCAGGATCAGAAGGACCTGTTGCCGTTATACCGGCCGTGTTCACTGGATTACCGACGGACACAACCGTCGTATTGATCGCAATCGTTGGCAGCGCCACGTCCGCCCCCGGCCCCGAACCGCCAACCAGCGTGCAGGTCACCTGCTGGCCGCTGATGGTACAGTCCCACCCACTGGCAGGGACGACACTGTCGATTGAGTAGTTCGATGGCACAACATCGATAACGGTCAGTCCGGTCGGGTTGTCGCCGGTGTAGGATGGCGCCAGCGTGAAGACAGCGGTGTCACCGACAAGCAGCGAACCGGACGGGCTGCGGCTTTTGTTCATCGCCAGATCGCTGCCGCCGGTAATTGTGGTGTCCAGGCTGTCAGTCCCGTTGGCGGTGTCAGGATCCGGGATGGAGGCACCGGTGATACTCGCGACAGGCGTCACGGTCGATGACGCCGCCGCGCTGATCTGTCCGTCAAAACTCAGCTGAGCGGTACCGCCCACTGCAACCGGCCCCGGTATGGTACAGGTGTATGTGCTGCCGCCAAGTGTGCAGCCGGGTGGCGGAGATATGTTGATGAGGCCTGTAGGTATCGGAAAATCAACGACAATATCCGACACTGCGTCCGGGCCATCATTTGTCACCACCAGGTCATAGGTCACCGTGCTGCCCGACGCGGCCGTGGCTGGCCCCTGGACATCAATGCGCGTATCAGCGCCCTGCGTTACAGTGGTCGTTTCAGACACAGTATTGTTGACAGGGTCGGTATCACCGGCGTCAGGAACGCTGGCTGTCAGTACAACAGAACCCTGCTGAGCCACTTCGAGATCCAGCAGGAGACTGACGGTTCCACCGTTCGCAGGGATCGCCGGAACATCGCAGGTTACGGTAGTGCCGCCCGCTGCAGGCAGCGGCGCGCACCCCGTGATCGTCCCTGACGCCGCAAGCAGCTGCGTTGTGAGCGGAACCTCGATGTCCAGTGTGGTTACCGGCGCATCTGCCGGGCCAAATCCGTTGTTGGTGACTGTCAGATTGTATTGCGCTGTGCTGCCGGCAGACGTCGGATCGAACCCGGTATCATCAAGGTTCAGCAGCCAGTCGACATTCTGGGCCCGCGCAGAGGCAGTGAAGACCAGAAAGGTAAGAAGAACCAGACTGATACAAAAGGTGAAGAACTTCCTCCGCAGGGAGGTATACTCGATAAAGCCTGTTGACATTGCTATCTCTTCGGAAGCTGTGTTTTCGCGAGAACTAGCAAAATCGATCCGCCAAGTCTCATATCCGGGAACAACGGCTTACATTTTTTTTGATCATATCCGTTCCGCCCGCACCGCCCGTGATTTTTTTGTCACAAAATGACCGGGTTCGGCGACCCGGTCCCCTGCTGCAGCACTTTGGCGTGCGATTGCTCCTGCAGTGATTTTCGGTGCAGCTGGGCCTGTTACCACCGTCCGGCAGTCCCCCGATACGTTCCTGCGCACTGCAGCATTGCAGGCAGGCAGGAATACCGGCTCAAAAAGACCGGGTGGCACCAACAGGGCCGGCTTCATCGCCCGCCCGGTCACAGCGAATTTTGGCGATCTGCCGGCAGTCTTCAGGACGCTGCGTCCGGTTGCCTGGATGGAATTTGTTGCGACAAAGCCGATGCATGCCATTGAGCAGCCGTGCAGCAGGCAGATCCGCAACAGCGCTGTGATATGCACATCTGATGAGGGCGCCGCTGTGCGCGGCTGCCGGCCCTCTTTGCCTGCAGGTTTTCGCAATACCGCTCCTGACGCGTACAGGCCGCGCCTATCGCTTCAGCCAGACGAAGAGCGCGTCGAAAGCCCGGAGTATGTAAAACGCTTTCATGCGCCTGCCCGGTCAGACTGCCAATCAGTCTCCGCTCAGGCGTCGGGTTGTGCAGGTTCTTCGGCAGCTTCCACCGGAATTTCCTCGAACTTCAGGCGGGTCGGGATTTTCATACCCAGTTCAGCAGCCTGTGGTTCGTCATCCAGCATTTCACACATACCGTCCCTCTTCACCAGAAAGTGGGACCAGAACACAGCATCCGAGTAAAAAACCGATGCCTCGACATGGAACCCATCATCGCCTTCCTTAACGAGCTTTGCGGGTTTCAGAAATTCCGCATATTTCCCTTTGGGCCAACCGGGCGGAAGAATACTCTCACTGTCCGATCCGACCAGACCGAACATACCTTCATCACCGTGCACAAAAGTACAGAAATAACCGAGGTACGAGATTACATTCTCGCTGTTCAGCTGGATGCCAACCTTGGCGTTGGTCGCATGAATAGGCCCAGAGCTGCCGTCAAGTCGGGTCAGTCTGTTTGTAGCACTGTTCAGCACCCACGCGCCCATGACATCGCCCCAGTCGGGGGACTGCATCGTAATAAGTTCGCAGTCTTTGAGCCAGTCCAGCATTTTTGACTGAATAATGCCACCATCCGGATCAAAAACGCCCTTGTCATCAATCCAGCCTGTTCTGCGCGCAAAGCGATCGGCTTCATCCGCTGAATATCTTCTGAAAGGTGATTCAAACATCGGGACTTCAAATGGCGTCATTGGACAATCCTCTGGCCTTCGTATTTCTTTTCAATAGCGGCAAAATCAGCCTGTGACGCATCCGGGGCCAGTTCGGAAGGACGCCTTCCGAACGCGTCGAGCGGGACAGAGCCTGACATCCCGAAAAGAACTTCTGCGAATATGGCTTCTTCGTTGCGAATGGCCAGACGGTGCAGAAATGGCGCGATCTCACCATCCTTGCCGCCCATTTCAATCAGCCTGGCAAATTCTCCGGTTTCCGGATCATCCAGAAACCGCAGGACCAGTTCATGCAGCGCAGTCCGGTCGATACCAATGAACAGATCCTTCAACGGGGCTTTGACCTGGTCTGCCCAGTTTGTCTCGTCAGAACCCTTTTTGTAGGCAGTCAGGATACGCAGGGCCGCCTGGAGGCTGAAGAGCGCGGGGTCCATGACACCCGGCAGAATTTTCTTGCGCAGGGCATGCGACAGTACACCCGGTTCAGCATTCTGCAAAAGCAACTGCGCGCCAGTACGGCCATCCTCGAAAAGGAAATCGAGAATGTCCGGCCTTTTGCTCAGTGCCGCGCGCGCGACCCGCTGCCGTTTGCTGCACGCAAAACTGAGCAGAACAGGTGGCGGAACACCTTCGAGGTTTCCTTCAAGAATGAACTTGTTTTCAATGATCCTCCGCGCGGCCGGAATGTACTGTGTGAACTCCAGCGCCCTTTGCAGCGGCAGTTTACGAATGCGGTCATTATTCAGGAGCAGATTAAGGCATTCGATAACCCTGTCCTGCACGGAGCCGGACGTTGACGGCACGTTGTGCTTATGGAGCAGCGCTTCTACAAGGTTCATTCCATCTGAACTGTGCGCCGCGTCCGTCGGATCCGGACAGTGCTCCAGCAGCACCGCCATTGCTTTGGGCGCGGCCAGTGCAGCCGCAAGCGCCAGCGGAGACAGTGATATCCTGTCGTCGGAGAGCTGTGCGCCGGTCAGAAGCAGCGTCCTGTCACCGTCGTCCAGATGTTCGCTTTCCAGAATGGTCCGGACAGATACGCCGTGATCACCATGTACCGCTCTGTCGATACACGTATTGCCGCTGGCATCTCTCTCAGCCACGCCACCAAACGGCATCAGCATTTCGATGTGTTCCACCCGGCCCGCAGCCGCAGCGATCTGCAGAGGCGTTATTGCATAGACCTCGTCCGAGGCCGGCAGCGGGGCTTCAAACTTCTGCACCAGATACTCCAGCGGGCCAGTCTGAGTGCTTCTTGCCGCTTCATGAGCAGCAGTGAACCCACTCGGTCCGATAACCGGATTGGTTGTGCCGTAGAGCGGCAGCAGTTTCTGAACGATACCAACCTGACCGGCCTGGATTGCGCCCGCCACCGGATGCCATCCGGCTTTATCTTCCTGATTAAACCTCGCGCCATGCTTCAGAAGCACTTCGACTGCTGGCTCACTTGCCCAGGATGCGCTCATCAGAGGCGTGCTGCCTTTGGGCCTGTAGGAACGGTTCACGACATCTTCCCGTGGGGCAAACGAGGAACGCAGACGCTGCATCAGGCTTTTCGGGCGCAGTCGGTCCAGCCATTTATCGATCAGATCCGCCTGGCCATAAATTGCAGCAATCTTCAGCGGGCTGAGTTCCTGTTCCTCGACTTCAAAGACTTCCGTCCCATCCGTTTCAGACGCGAGAATCTCAAAGCAGAAATCAATGGTGCTCTGATCCTCTTCTTTCAGATCGCCCAGATTGCGGATGCCCCAGACAGACTGCATGCCATCCAGAACATACAGGGCATCAACGACCAGATCCTTTGCTGCGGCCGCGGTCCGCTTTTCCAGCTCAGACCTGTCTCTGGACAGGCTTTCCAGACGCCTGCGCCGGTCGAACTGTTCAGACCTGGACGCAAACCAAAGCCGCCCGGGCAGCCAGTTATCGATGACAGCCTGATGTACCAGACGCACCCCGTTCTCACCGACCGGCTCGAGCAGCCTGCGCGACAGGTGAGAGTTTATGAGCCGCTGAATTGAATCGACTGAGCTGTTCCCGGGCATATCAATCAGGCGTTTGTTGGCAGAGCCATCAAATTTCACAAGGCCGCTGTAAAACCGCCCGAGCGAAAGAAGTGCTTCCTCTGAGAGTTCTTTGGGGTTTTCTTCAACCCCGGGCATTGTTCTGGCGAAATCTTCAACAAGGGCACCCAGAAAAGAGGTGCTGTCGAACCCCGCCGGCGTGTTGCAGTGCGCGACCAGCGCTTTGATCTGAGAATTCTGAGCAGACAAACGGGAGATATGGTCTCTGAAGCTGTCAAAATCAGTAACTCTGAATTTTCCGAGCCCGGCCAGTTCTGATGCCAGCTCCGGGCTGGCTTCCTTCCAGGCATCCTGTACCAGGTCAGAGACAAGGTTCTGCAGATCAAACTGCAGCCCGCGTGCAACGATATCCTGCGGTTCTATCAGCTTTGTCGACGTGTCGAAAACGCCGGTGATCCCGTCATCGCCCGGTGCGACGATGCGGTCCCTGAAGCTCGAGAACAGGCGGTGCATCCACAAAGACAACAATGGCAGGAACGATGCCTGGGACTGGCCCGCGGAGCTCTGCACCTTTTGCTTTTCAAACCCCTCAACCATGCTCTGAAGGGCTTCGGCAACAGAAATGTCCAGCGGCAGTCCTTTGTCCCTTGCTACATGCAGAACAAAATGTCTGACGGTGCCGACCTCGAACCCGACATGCTCAGAGTCCCACAGAAGAACACCGTCCTTTCTGAGACCCATCTCTTCCAGCCGGTCCTTTCTCTGCGTCTCGAGCGTCGCGGCAACCCAGATGCCGGGTCCCTGCGCAATGCGTCCGATAAACCGCAGTAACTGCCACCATGAACCCGGCCGGCTTTTCTCTTCCTCCCCTTCGAGCGATGCGTAGTCCAGAATCTCCTCAAACTGGTCGACACCAAGGACCAGTTTGTGCCCACCTGCGACGAGCGTATCCAACAGGCCGGATGCTGCTGCATCCAGCTGTTGATCGGTTGAACCCGCAGGCACCCTGCGGAGCTTCTGAAGACCGGCAACACCCCGTTCTTCGAGCACGTCGAGCAAAAAGCCATAGAATTTGCGGAGCGGCGTTTTTTCTGTCCGCGGTGAAAAATCGGTGGGCCTTACGGCAACCGCGACCGCTTTTGCAAGCTGACCCTTCAGCTCCCCCAGCAGACCCTTCTGCAGAAGCGACGACTTGCCACAACCGCTCGGCCCGGTCAGAAGCAGCACGCGACCGGCCTCACCATCACCGGTGAATCGCTCGTGAAGGACCTGCCGCTTCTCCCAGCGGTCGGGCAGTTTCATAATGTCGTCGAGCGAGAAATGACTGAGGTCAGGTTTGAACGCCTGCTCGCCGTGTTCGGCAACAGCACGGCGGCGCAGGCTTTCCTCTGCAACAACTCCAAAGGCGGCGGCCATTTCCTCTTCTGTATCATACCGATGCGGTTCAAGCTGAACTGCTGACCGCATAAGCGCCTGAAACAGATTGATGATACCATGCGTCTGCTGTTTGTACTCGCGCTCTGCGCGGTCTCTTTCCTCCGAACCACTGTTGCCTTCAAGGGAACGTTCCAGCCGGCCCCCGTTAAAACAGATATCGCCCAGTTTCGTCTCCGGTCTTAAAGGCTTGTCAGCAACATAACCCACTTTCAGCCTCAGTTTGCGGTCCCGGCGTTCGACCCCCAGGGCAACAAACATTTCGTATACTGTCCCTGTCAGTGGAAATTTCCCGGCATCCAGCGCAGCCTTACGGTCGGCCTGATCATCGGGCCATGGATGGGTCAGACCATACGCTTCCCACTCCTCAAGAATACCTGCCGCGTCGGGCGGCGGGTTCAGACCGAGGCTCTGACCAATTCGTTCGCCAAACATGACAAACGTCAGCTCAATCCGCCCGTCAAGAAGCTCGTTGATCTGGTTCTGAATTGTCTCGCTGCTTCTCAGTGACAGTCCGTCTCTGGTGCTTTCCTTCCACAGAAAGGACTCAACCTCTATGCGAAGATTTGTGGCAATGCGCGAAATCCGGGCGTCCAGCATTTCCCGTGCAGTGTTGACATCATTGGAAGACGAAATGAGTACTGCCGGTGGCGCAGCATCCTGATAACCGCTGGTACGCAAAACTGATCCTTATTCCTGCTTTTCAAATTGCCTTTGGTGTAATGCGTCCAGTCTGCACAGTTATGGGCATGGCAAAAGTAAAAAGTTAACGGCGTCCGGCTTTTCTGAAATCTGCTCCGGAACCGCAGTGAATTTCATCAAAATCGCGTCGAGGATCTGCCGCAGGAAACCCGACCGTCTCTGTCAGTTCAGTCACCGGGCAAAAAGCGCTCTGACCTGAAAACGGAGCATTCCGGCACTGTCTGATCCCTTGTACAAGCGGGGTTGCTGCTCTGACGAAGCAGAGTGCAGGATGCCGGTCTGGCCCCATCGGCGCACCGGGAGGCGGATGCGGGCCGCTTTCGTGTTTTTTGCACAACCCCTGCAGCCCCGGACAGTCGTCAGCGGCACCATACGCATAGCCTGGTGACCTGATCGACCAGCATGGGGTTAACGCTGCGTCCCTTCCGGTGCCATTCGCCCGGTTTGTGCATCCCGCCTTTCGAACCTTGACCCCTGCCTCCGGTGGGCGCTTCTGAATGCCCGATGTCCGGAGAAAGTTGGATGTGTCGCCAAAACCGCGTAGAACAGTGCCTGAAAGACGAGCAGTGGAGTGTGTGCCAATGTTGAAATCTCAGGTTCTGGCAGTTTTCCTGATCATATCCGGCTTTGCCGCCCGGGCCGACGGGGATTCTTCTGACGCCGGAACCGTGAAAGCCGACGATCCGGTCATCATGGAGCAGGACATCGATTTCGAGTCAGCAGAGAAGATCTTCCGTAAGTCCTGTCGTGCGTGTCACGGCAACAAGGCACAGGGTGCTGCAAGCTATCCGAAACTGTCCGACAAAGAGCCGGAACACATCGCAGAGATGCTTGAAAGATACAGGGCCGGTGAGAAAATCGGCCCGAATTCTATCCTGATGATCCAACATGCCAAAAAGCTGTCTGATGAAGATATTGCGAACCTCGCAGTCTACGTCGCCACGGCGTTCGACTGATCTCTGAACAATCTCAGGCAGCTTTACCCTTGGTAAATTTCCCGTTGACCGGGAATTATGCCGCGCCGTAGGATGGGTGCCTCGGGCTGCACGGTTTTCAAGAGTGAGTAATCACCCCCGGGTGGCGCGAGACAACATCCAAGGGAGGATACTATGTTTCGTTCTATGAATAGTCCGGCGCTCTCGGTCTTTGCGTCGCTTGTCGCCGGAACGGCGGTTTTGTCATCACCAGCACTCGCCCAGAGCGGGATGAACACAACAAATCTTCAGTCGGAAGCGGTTCTTGAGGGGCTGGAGAACCCCTGGGATATGGCCTTCCGCGATGATGGCACGATGCTGTTTACCGAAAAATGCAAAGGCCTTTCTGTGCGCATGCCGGACGGCACAATCAACGCGCTTTACGGTGTTGGAGAAACAGCGGGCTATGCCTCAAACGGGTCTGACCTTTTCTGCGAGGGACAGGCCGGAATGATGGGCGTCGCTTTTGACCCGGACTTTGCGGATAACCGTCGTATCTACGTGTATTCAACATCGAACATGTCGGACCCACATACAAACCGGCTGATGCGGTTTACGGTGAATGATGATTTCACCGGTGTATCGGACCGGACGGACATTATCGACGACGTCCCCTACAAAATGGCCGCATCCAACCATCCGTTCGGGGGACCGGGCGCCCATAACGGCGGACGCGTGCGGTTCAGCGCGGATGGTGCACTCTGGCTGACCACGGGTGATACGCACAATGGTCAGGTGCCGCAAAGCCCGACGATGATGGGCTCGAAAATCATCAGGATCGATACGGATGGCAACGCGCATCCCGACAATTCGCCGCCCGATGGCTTTGACAGCCGTATCTTTACGTACGGGCACCGGAACGTGCAGGGCATCGCTTTCCACCCTGAGACCGGACAGGCAATTGCCGCAGAACACGGACCCTGGCACTCGGACGAGATAACCATCCTGGAAAACGGCGGCAACGCCGGGTGGGATCCGCGGCCGAACATGGCGGGGCGTGGCGATTGTCCGGACGATTACTGTGGCTACAGCCCGAACCAGGAAGACGGCATGAACCGTTACGAACGGGCTGCCTGGATGCCGATGACGGATTTCGACACCTACCCCGATGCCATGCCGCCGATCTGGAACAACAACGGCTGGTCACAGGGCATGTCGTCGGCGGCCTTCCTTGAAGGTGATGCCTGGGGCGACTGGAACGGGGCAATGGTAGTCGGCATCATGGGTATCGGTTTCGGTGGCACGCCGATCGGACAGCGTATCGACGTTATCCAGTTCAACGACGAAAACACTGACGTTGAAGATGTGACCGAAATGACGTTGCCGATGGACACCGGACGGTTCCGGTCGGTCGTTATGGGACCGGATGGCAGCCTGTACACGGCGATCGATGAAGGTACGATCTACAAGCTCACGCCTGGCGGCTGATGGCCGGGACGGGTCGCCCGGCGGGACCGGGCGGCTTAATCTTTAAAGATCAGCGTTTCGGGAATTTCGAAGCGCTGGTCATCAACACGGATATGATACACACCGTCAGACCGGTGCCAGTCCGTATCAGTCCCGACGCCGGACATCGTCGGATTGCCCCGCAGAAATGCCCGATCCGAAAAAGTCAGGGTCCGCGCAAAGCCATTCGGGAAGGATACGACGACCGCAGCCGATGCGCCGCTGCGGGCGACATTCGCGTCGCATGTGCCCGGTGACTGCCCGACCTCCTGAGAACACCGGACCTCACCGGATTCCTCAAACGCGCCCGATCTGGCACGTTCGACCGCTGTGGACACTTCAGCTCCGGCGGCCACCGGACTGAGCGCAACAAGAATGAATACCTGCAGCGTCGCAAAACGCATAGCATATCCCCCCGTATTGCCGTGCAGTATCGCCACAAATTCTGCCTCCGGCAAGATCACAGGGCCTGCGGCTAACGCCCCGCCTTGGCCGTCAGGCGCGTGCAGGCATCCGATTCCCAAAAGGTATTTGCCCGGCCAGCCGGACCAGCCCTGCCTTCGACGCATGCGCCGAGCGACCCGATTGCCGGGCTACAGGGCTGCGGATCATGCGGTCAGGATTGAGTGCATAACACCGATTTTTCGTCGGGATACGACATCACCTGTGACGGGTTCCGAACCAGCAGGGGCCTCGCCGGTTTGCCTGTTGGCCGGGTTTTCAGGGGATGGACATTGGCTGTGGGATAAGTCCCTCTGTTACCCAGAGCCGACAGGAAGACCCGCGATGCCCACGATTGAGCACACCTATGCATATGCCGCAGCTTCCTCTCTCAGCGGCACCGCTGAAAATCCATTGCTGGCATTGTCCAGCGACATGCCACAGCCCGAATGTGCGACCCGCCGTTTCCTGACCGCGCGGGCACTTTTCCCCGATGTCACAGCGCGGTGTCTGCGCGCGGTTTCTGAAACAGTCGCGTCACGGTTTTATATACCCCCGTCCATGCTGGCGCGCATTCTGCGTGAAGCAGACCCCGTTGTTACTGTCAGCCCCGGCGCTGTCCGCTTTGAAGGGTTCTCAGCCTGTTGCAGCGCCTACATGCGCCTGGATGTCGGGGATGCGGCCCTGGATGTCAGCCATCGGCAAAGCGGTACAACGAATGTGGATTTCGGCGCGCCGCTGCGCGGTGCGCTGGCGACTGTCGGAAAGGATGCAGTGTTTGATCTCAGGGTCGGGTCAGATGCCGTCGAAGTCGTTCATGGCGGCCAGTCACTTGTGGAAAAAAAGGTTCCGCTGCCGCTGCGATGGATCAGGGGATTTGCCGAAGTACAGATCGTCATGAGCGGAATGACCCCCGCCTTCCGCCTGTCGCGCGTTGCCGCACAGAAATTTTTGCGCAGCCTGCCACGCAGCAAAGACAACGCTCTTTACTGGGTATCGGTTTCCGGTGGCCTGGCACGGTTGTCAGCGCGGGAAAGCGCTGGTGCCGTGCCGCTGCGTGCCGCGCATCGCCTGCGCGTGCTGGAGGCACTGGTTCCAAAGCTCGACGCCCTTGATGTTTTTATCAACGCCGGAACGGGTGCAACGGCGTGGGTGCTGGATTTTGGCTCACAGCGCCTGAACATGGTTCTGAATGCTGATCCATGGCAGGGCTTTTCGGGCGATGGCGGCCTGCTCAGTCAGATCGCGGTTTCCGACGGGACCGCCACAGCGGCTGTTCGTGCACAGCTGCACTGGCAGGACAGGATCGACCCGGCCGCGATGGTCACTGCAACTGGTCTGCCGGAACCTGCTGTCAGGGCGGCGCTTGCAGAACTGGCTGCCATGGGGCTGGTGGGTTTTGACCTGGGCGCTGAGACCTTCTTTCATAGGGTACTGCCTTTTGATCCGGACCGTGTCGCATCACTTAATCCGAGGCTGGAGGCAGCAGAAAAACTTCTGGCCACCGGTGCGGTACAGGTCGCCGGCGAATTGGCCGAGATATCGAGCGGAGGCGTTACACACCGTGTAAGACGCGATGGTGAAAAATGGCGCTGCACCTGCCCCTGGTTTGCGAGAAACGGCGGGCAACGCGGACCATGCAAGCACGTGCTGGCGACTGAGATGTATCTGGAGCGACAAGCATGACCGAAGAGGAGGTGCTTGGGTTCATCTGTGCAGAAAGCGCCGTCCGTGTCCTGAACCTGATGTCCGGGATGCCATGGTCCGATCGCCGGAAACATGCAAAAGCTGTGATCCGGTTGTTTAAAGACACGATTTCGGTTTTTCACAACGAACCAGGCCGGCCCAAAGTTAAAGATGACGATGCTGTCGTGATCGCGGTCCTTGCGACGGCAACTCTGTCGGACCTGAAAGCGCTCCGGCTGTGGCAACTGCCCGGAAAACCGCGCATTGATGAAGTATTACGCGTTCTCCAGCCCGACTGGGTCGAAGAATGGGTGACGGATCTGATCGAACACAATCCACACATTGTTCCCCGTTTGGCCCCTGTCTGGGAAACCGGGCTCTGCCCGCGACCCACCAGTGACGCCTTCATTCTGGGGTATTATGCGCAGGGGTATGTGAGCAGCGATGGTGAGCTCGAAGAGGATGTCTTTTTCTCAACCGATGTCTGGCGGTTCTTTGAAGTTGAGGGGGGTGGAGAATTCAGCCTCGCGGCATGCGACAAATACCTGCAACCCTCATCCACATGGGCTCATCGATTGCTGAACTGTGCAGAAACCGGCAAACTGGATCGCGGGAGGTTGCTGGACGCCTCGCTTGATGCCCTCGACCGCGACTTTGGCCAGTTCGTTGCCGGATGGTATTCGCGCTTTCACAGCTTGCTCAAGCCTGCGCCAGAGGAAATTGCGGAGAGAGCGCCACGATATCTGAGGCTGTTGTCATCGTCGGTCCCGCCGACGGTTACATTTGCAGTCAAAGCGGTGCAGATCGCCGACAAAGCCCGGGCCATTTCGCCGGCCGCGTTGCTGGACGCTCTGGAACCTGCCCTTCAGGCACGCGCAAAAGGTACGGTGACTGCAGCGTTGCGGCTGGTGGCATCTGCGGCAAAACGTGATCCGTCCCTGTCGCTGCGTGCGGCCGGCGTTGCGACATCTGCACTCGTCAGTGAGGACGCTGGCGTGCAGGACAAGGCGCTGGACCTCATTGAAACCCTCGGCGGGACACAGGACGTTTCCATACGTTCGGCTGTTGCTGAGTTTGTCCCGCTCGCCGCTCCTTCGGTCCGGGCGCGCATGGCGGCATTGTCCGGTCTGAAGCAGGTGCAGCCCGATGATCTGAAACCGGTCAGACACGCTGTCGCTGCCTCCGTTGTGTCGCCTGTAACAGGCCCGGAAGATGCGCTGGCCCTTTTCCTGTCAGTCCTGGAAAACCACCGCGACCCCTTTGCGGTTGAGCGCGCAGTGGATGGTCTGGCACGGTTCGGAGCAGCACTCCGTAAAGACAGCCATGCCCTGTCGCCACTGAAAAAGCGCGCGCGCCAGTTCTTTGAAAACAGGAATGACAGCGTGGTACGGCTGGTACTGGCTGTGACAGGATGTGATCTTGCGGAGGGCACTCTGCAGCACATGCCGTGGCACCAGCGGGAGATGAACGCGCAGCGTCCGGTGCTGATCCCCGGAACATTCGGGCGTCTGCTGATGGACCGGAACGCGGAAATACTAGCACAGGTCATGTCCGGCCATTCTGTACCGATGTTGTCTCTGCCATCTGATACGTCCGGCCACATTTCAGCCGACGACCTTGTGTCCCGGCTGAAAATCTGGCGCGACAAGGGGCTGGAGCCGGGTAACACTGATCTGCAGCTCGCGCTGTTGCGCCTTGCCCCTGAAAGCAGGGCAGAGGCACTGCAAGATTTTTCCGACCGTACAGAGACCGGGCGCGCAGTGATGTACGCACTTGGTGCAGACGAGCAGCCTGGCAGCAACGCGGCGCTTTGGGCGGCGGCCTGGGCGGCACGTCAGCCCGGCAGGGCGGACCCGCGTATCAGTGGTCTTTTCGAAACAGAATTACCGGATTGCGGCACGCCTGCGGTGTCCGTTTTAAAAGCATGGAGAGAAGATTCAGATGATGGGTCGTATTTCTGGCCGCGCATCGCTGTTCCCGTAGAAAACATCGCCGGAAAAAACCCAGGCGCCGCTATTCCCGCGCTGTTTTACCCGCCAGATCCGGAATATTGTTTTGCCGGCACATTTTGTGGGACGGTGTTCGAGGATGTGGCCTGGGCATCGCTGGTACGCCCGGGCTGGCAGGAACCATTTTTACGGCAGGCGATCCTTTCGCTCGACACCGATCAGAAGCTTTCGGACCATTATTGCCTGGGTTTTCTGGAACCTTTTCTGCGACCGGGGGTCAGAGTTGGCCCTCTGGGACATGCGACCCTGGCCTACTATCTGGCGTCACAGGACAAGTCCGTAACATCGCTCGCATCAGATGCGGTCGCGGAACTGGCCCTGACCGGTAAACTGGATGCAAAGCAGTTTTCAGATGCACTGGCGCAGTTTCTGATGACTGGTGCGCTACCGACCGGCCGCTGGACAAAGGGGCTCTCTGCTGTTGCACAGGCCGGGGCCGGCGATTTCTGCCGCCATGTTATCACGCATCTGCTGAACTTTGCGCCAGAGCAGACCCCGCGTGACATGGGTGGCATGCTGGAATTGCTCTATGAACTCCACATAGCCAGCAACACCAGACCCGAACGCGCGGAAACACTGGATTGCCTCGGGGGCCTGCCCGGGGGGGGCAAGGTCGCCAGGTTTGCAGGCAGGCTCCTGAAGCTGGCGCACCAGGACTGATAGGTACGTCAGGCACGCAATATGAATGCAATGCCTCATGCCGATGCCACAGTGCACCCGGCCAACCCGGAGTGAACGGGCATCCACAGCGCCAGAAGCACCGGCCCGAACGGCAGCGTCAAACGGGGGCGAACGGTTTTAGAAGATGCCATTCATCCGGCCGGCATCGGGTATGATGTTGTGGAAAACGAACGGCCGGGCCACCGTTTCAGGAAAAAGCGGACCGACGCTTCAGAACGCAAGCATTGGCATGTGGCCCGCCTGATTCCAGCCGGATGTCACTTCCGAAAACGGATCTTCGCCAGGGGCCAGAACCTGCCATCGCATAAACAGAACGTGAGCACACTTATTCTTCACGCCCGGTTTTGCTACTGATCGGTGGAAACCGGGTGGACCACTATGAATTTGCGCGACCTCGAATATGTCATGGCAGTTGCAAGGCTGGGGAATTTCAGTGCCGCAGCGAGCGCCTGTCATGTTTCTCAGCCTGCTCTGTCCAACCAGATAAGAAAGCTTGAAAAAGAGCTGGGAATGGACCTTTTCATCAGGATGAGCGGCGAAACACGGCTTTCAGCCTTTGGACAGCGTGTTGTCGCAATTGCCGGGGACATGCTGACCGGTGCACAGAAAATCAGGGACGCTGCAACCGAATTTCGCGACCCCGAGGCGGTGCCGTTCCAGATTGGTCTGACCCCGACACTCGCCCCGTATCTGACAAAATACTTCTCGACGCTGTTCAGCGATCTGTTCCCGACCATGCAGGTGACAATGATCGAGGATCTGCCTCAGAACATGTTGCAACAGGTCGAGGATCACACCCTTGATGTAGCCCTCGTGGCGCAGCTCAATCATAACCCGACACTGGATTTCACCTCGATCTGGTCCGAACCGCTTTTTCTGGCAATGCGGCGCGGGCATCCGCTGGAAACTCTGACGTCAATCCGTCCCGAAGAGGTACCGGTTGACGATTTCATCCGCCTGCCGCACTCTTTTGGCTATGAGCTGGAGGCCCGTCTGCCCACACCGGACAGGCAATCCCGTGCGAGCAAACGCTTTGATCTGACCGCGCTGCGGTTCGAGACGATCTGCCGGCATATCTGCCATTCAGACGACTGCACAATCGTGTCTGCGCTCGCTGCTGAGCAGTTCCGCCACGATGACTGGCCCCTGTCCTTTGTCCCGTTTGAGGCACCGGGCCACCTGCGAAACCTCGGGGCGGCGTCGCGGCTGAACTGTCCGCGCAAACCGCTGCTGGCAAAGATCGGGGCCTATATCCAGCGCAACCCGCCCAAAGGCGTCACGCCTACTTTCGAGGCGTGACGTGATGTTCATTCGATGAACGTGCGCGCCAGACGATTGCTCAGCGGCTGGGCCAGATAGCTCAGTGCTGTGCGCTCGCCGGTGTTGACAAAGAGGTCCGCGGGCATGCCCGGCACCAGGTCCAGCTCTGTGATCTGATCGGGCTGATCCTGATCCAGACGCACCCGCGCCACATAATAGAACTCGCCTGTGCGCGCGTCTTCCAGACTGTCCGCCGAGAGGCTGACAACCCGGCCCGTGGCCTCGGGAACCTCGCCCTGATCAAAGGCTGACAGACGCACGCGCGATGCCTGCCCAACGTGCAGCTTTTCGATATCCGCCGGGCTTACCCGCGCCTCGACAATCAGCGGCTGATCCACCGGCACGATGTCCATGATCGGCGCACCCGGACGGACCACGCCGCCCGCGGTAAACACCGTCATCCCCACAACGCGCCCGTTCACAGGGGCCGTAATGGCCACCCGCTTCAGCCGCTCGGTCGCGCCGAGATACTGCGGCACGAGCGTGGCCTGCAGGGCTTCGACCTGGGCAAGCTCAGTCGAGGCGCTCTCATCGCGCAGGCTCTGAGTGCCGATGGTGGCCAGCTGCAATTCGCTGATCTGGTTGCGGGCCTGGATTTCCCGGGTGGCGAGCGTGGCATCAACACCGTTGAGCCGCTCGGCCTCGACCCGCCGGGAGTTGACACGGGCGGCGGCGACAAGGCCCTTGTCGAGCAGGGTCTGCAGGTTCGCCACTTCCTGCAGGGTGATGTCCAGCTGGCGCGTGTTGGAGGCGCGCTGCGCCTGCAGGCCGCTCACCTGATCTTCAAGGTTCGACACCCTTTGCGCCATCAGCGCGGTTTCAGCCCTGCGCGAGCGCCGTTCCACATCAAAGAGCAGCTTTTGCGTCCGGTAAGCCTCGGCCCAGTCGGACGGCTCCATCGCCACGCCCAGCGACGCGGCCACATCCTGGTGGGTAAAACTGTCACGGCCTTCCAGCTGCGCCAGCAGGCGCGCGCGGCGCACCATCAGATCGCCGAGCTGGCTTTTGATCACATCCAGATCGACGCCCAGATCGGTGCTGTCCAGTTCCAGAAGGGTCTGCCCAGCCTCGACCAGATCACCATCGCGCACAGCAATGGTTCTGACGATCCCGCCTTCCAGATGTTCGACCGTCTTGCGGTTTCCTTCGACCACGAAAGACGCATGTGCAACAACCGCCCCGTCGAGTTTGGAGGCCGTTGCCCAATAGACAGATCCGCCGATGAAACCGGTGACTGTCAGCACGCCAAGCACAATAAAACCCATGATACCCGTGCGGGCGGTTTTTGTCTGAACGCGGTTGTAGTCTTCGAGGCGCAGAGTGCTTTGAAGGGACGGGTTGGAGAGTGCGGGGGTCATTGAGCCGCTCCTTGTTCCATAGGCTGCTGTGGAGAACGCGCAGCGAGTTGTGGGGATTTTGACGGGGCAACCTGGCCCGGCTGACGCGGGCGCAGGATGTCTTCCTTGTCGCCAAAGCCTGATTGCATGCCCTTGTTCAGGGTCAGCACCTTATTGACTGCCTCCAGCGTGCTGGGGCGATGGGTCATCACAAAGGTGATCGCACCCCGCGCGCTGGCAGCACGGATCGCAGTGCGCAGGGCAAGCTCGCCCTGCCCGTCAAGATCCGAGTTGGGCTCGTCCAGCACCAGCACAAACGGGTCATTGTAAAGCGCGCGGGCCAGTGCGATGCGCTGGCGCTGACCGCCCGACAGGTGAAAACCGTTGCCGATCTCGGTGGCATACCCGTCGGGCAGGCTGCTGATCAGACCATGCACATCCGCCGATACGGCAGCAGCCAAAACTCTGGCATCGTCTATCGAGGTCGAGAACCGCGCGATATTTTCGCGGATTGTGCCATCAAAGAGCTGTACCTCCTGCGGCAGATATCCGATCAGCCGCCCCAGCTCTTCGGGGTCCCATTTGTCCATGGGCGTACCATCAAGGCGGATCGCCCCGCGCTGCGGCACCCAGATACCCGCCAGCATGCGCGCAAGCGTCGACTTACCCGACCCGCTGTGCCCGATGACCGCCACCACGTCGCCGGCAGAGAGACCAAACTCGATCCCGCCGATCGTCGCGTTCTTTGCGAGCGGCGGTCCCGCCTGGGCAATCGCCGCGTTCAGGGAAATCTGCGGGCGTGGCATGGCCAGGCGCTTGTCCGGTGCAGGATAGGTCTCTGACAGGGCCCGCAGGCTTTTGTAAGAACCACGGGCCGCCAGAAACGTCCGCCATTGGCCGATCAGCTGGTCAATGGGCGCCAGTGCACGGGCCAGAACGATGGTCGCGGCGATCATCACGCCTGCGGTGGCCTCTCCGGCCACGGCCAGTGCGGCCCCGAGACCCAGCATGCCGGATTGCAGCGCCATCCGGATGGTTTTGGACATCACCGAGAAACCGGCCAGCCGGTCGGCCACGCGGGATTTCAGGTGATGCGCATCATGTTGCAGAGCTGTCCAGCGACGGGCGAGATCACCAGTCATACCCATCGCGTGGACGAGCTCTGCATTCTGTTCACTGGAGGTGAACAAACTGTCGGCCCGGGCGCGCGCGCGGGATGCATCCTGCATCACGTCCGAAGAGCGCGCGTTGTTGATCAGGGCCATAAGTGTGAGAAGCAGCGCACCGGCAAGGCCAAGCGCGCCAAGGTAGGGGTGCAAGAGGTAAAGCACTCCGAGATAAAGCGGGATCCAGGGCGCATCAAAAAAGGCGATCAGCGCAGGGCCCGAGATAAAGTCGCGCAGACCGTTCACGTCAGCCGCCGGGTTTTCAGCGGGCGGTTTGCCCTGCACACGGCGGCGCACAGAGGCCTGCAGGATGGGCGCGCCGACCTGCAGCTCAAAGCGTGCGCCGAGGCGGGCAAGGATGCGCATCCGGATCAGATCGAGCAGGCCGGTGACCACAAAGACACCGCCCAGAAGGACAGTGAGGGCGATAAGTGTATCGACATTCTGGCTCGTCAGGACCCGGTCATAGACCTGCAGCATGTACAGCGGTCCGGCGAGCATCAGGACATTCAGAGTCAGGCTGAAGAACCCGATGGCGGTAAATCCGGGGCGCAACGCGCGCCAGGAGGAAGTGACAGTGGATTTTTTCTGAAACATGGGGGTGATCTCTTTTCAGGGTGAAGAGGTGGCGACACGCGCCGCCACCCCGGGGATTTTGCGGTTACGCGACGAAGTCGTCGTCGAGCAGGTCTGCCTGGCTGACCCCCTCAAGCCGCACAGAGGCGTCCGAGGAGAAGCTCAGCACCGCGTCGTCTCCGTCCTGGGTGACCTGCAGGCTGTCTGCAAAGTCCGGGCCAAAGTCGGAGAAGTCCAACCGGTCCACACCCACTTCAAAGTCAGCGATGGTGTCGGTGCCAAAGAGCCCTTCGAAGACGAAGGTGTCCGCTCCTTCACCGCCCAGCAGCAGATCATCACCGCCCTGGCCGTTCAGCAGGTCATCCCCGTCTTCACCGCGCAGGGTGTTGGACTGGTCCGAGCCGAGGATGACATCGCCATCGTCCGAGCCGATCACGTTCTCAATAGAGCTGAGCACATCGACCTCGATCTGGTTGTCGATGACATCCGGGCCGACGATGCCCGTGGGCGCGCCCGCATCGAGGATACCACCGGCATCCACCAGCGTGTCCTGCAGGATCGGGCCGTTCACGCCAGCCGGTGCATTGTGCACGTGGATGGCCGATGCCCCGCCGGGGACGGGCGTCTGCAGGTCAGCTTCGTTGAGACCCACAACGCTCAGCTCGGAGGAATAGAACACCTCTCCTGCCTCATTGAACGAGATCGTGATGGTCCCTTCGCCGGTGGCCGCACTGTCGGACGTCGGCCCCGGCTCCTGGCTGGCATCCAGCGATCCGGCAAGCTCGATCACCCGGTCATGGCCTGTCCCGGTATCGCTGACAATCGTCAGCTGGCCGCGGATTTCACCACCCGGGAACTCGCTTGTGTGGACGTTGAAGTAGAGATTGCCTGCTTCAGCCGCCGCAACGAACGCCGCGCCATTGCTGACAGCCTGATCCCTGACTGACACATTGAACCCTGTGTCACGGGTGGCCGTACCATTCCCGTTTGCACCCAGATCAACCCTGACCGCCACGTCCAGATCCGAGAAATCCGCCGTGTCAATACCGTCGCCGCCTTCGATGAAGTCATTGCCCAGGCCACCGACGAGTACATTGTCGCCGCTGCCTGCGATCAGAACATCATCGCCCGCGCCGCCATCGACAACACCGTTGATCTGACCGAGGTCCACAACGATGTCGTCTCCGGCACCAAGTAACACATTACCATTTACAACACCCTCGTCGTCATTGACGAAAGTCACATCACCTGCTTCGCGCGCATCGATGGCATTCACCGTACCGGTGATCTCACCCTCGTTGACAATCGCGCCCAGCAGGTTCAGCCCACCATCGATCCGGATACCAGCGGCGGCATCACTGTCCGAAGACCCGGCAATGACGCCTTCGTTCTGGACCAGACCGGCAAAGTTCGCGCCTTCCTGGTTGCTGAAGAGCCGCAGGCCGTCACCAACTGTGTTGCCCTCGGCCGCGTCGCCGCGCCCCTGGAAAACACCCTGGTTAAAGATGGCCGCCGATACGACATCACCTGCCACATCACCCGTCTGCAGTGCCACGGCAGAACCGTTGTTCCCGGTTCCCGCATCCACAAGCCCGGTGTTGGTGAACGTGTAGTTGTCCGCCGTACCATCGGCATAGACGGTGCCATTGCGCTGATCGCCGGTGCCCAGAATGGCGCCGGAGTTTTCGACCGAGAGACCAAAGCCATCGATGTTCAGCGCACGGCTGTCTGAGGACACGATACCGGAGTTGACGAACGAACCGCCCGTGTGATCACCGGTGCCAAAGTATACACCGTTCTGCACACCCGCGATGGTGCCCGCATTGGTCAGCGTGCCCTGGAAGTTCACGCCATTGACGACGCGCAGACCGGCAACAGTGCCATTGGCCCCTTCGGACAGGATTGCGCCGGAGTTCGTGATGGTGGCATCCGTCGTGCCTGTATTGCCGACATTGCCGATGCGCACACCGTCGCCCGCAAGACCTGTGCCAGCGGCGGCATTGCCACGGCCCTGGATCAGACCGGCGTTCTCCAGCGAGAAGCTGTTGGCACCATCCGCGGCCCCCCCGATCTCTGCACCAAAGCCTGAGCCCTGGTTGCCTTCGCCGGCATCGATTGTGCCGTTTGCCAGGTTGGAGACCGAGAAGTCATCGGCCGTCCCGTCTGCATAGACCGTCCCGTTGCGCTGATCACTTGTGCCCAGGATGTCGCCACCGTTGGTCAGGTCAACGCCAGTGCCGTCGATGTTCACCGCCCGGCTGCCGGACTGGATCGTACCAAAGTTCAGCACGTCCAGATCGTGCTCGCCCTCCCCAATATAAAGGCCGTTGCGAACACCCTCGATTGTACCGGTCGAGGTGTTGAGAATGCGGCCCTCGGCAGCAACGCCATCCGCGATGCGGATACCGCCCGCCGTGCCCTGATTGCTCTCGGAGGAGATCAGGCCGCTGTTGACGATGTCTGTGTCGGAAACAGCGCCCTCTGCGCCGTCGTCGATGCGGATGCCGTCACCGGCACCGCCCGTGTTTGCGGCAGCCTGGCCACGGCCCTGAATGGTTGCTCCAAAGCCGTTGAAGATGGAGTTGGAAACCACATCACCGGCCTCGTCACCGACTTGCAGCGAGATACCGGCACCGTTGTTGCCGTCGCCCGCGTCGATCGTGCCGCCCGAGAAGTTCGAGATGCTGACGTCTTCGGCTGTCGCGTTGGTGTAAATCGTGCCATTGCGCTGATCGTCGGTGCCGACAATGTCGCCAAAGTTGCGGACACTTATGCCCTCGCCTTCGATCTCAACCGCCCGGCTGTCAGAGGAAATCACGCCGCCGCGGAAGTTATCAAGCGTGCCCGAGCTGTTCGCGCCGCTGAATTCGACACCGTTCAGTTCACCGGCGATGCTGCCAAAGTTACGGATGTCCGCACTGGCGCCGTCGGTCACTTCGATGCCGGTTGCGACGGCACCATTGGCGTCAATGTCGCCCGAACGGAAGTTAAAGACCTGCGTGTCTTCGCCCTCGACCGACACCGCCGCATCGGCGTTGTTGGTCTCGACCTGGCCAAAGTTCAGAAACCGGGCAATGTCATTGTCGAGAATAAACGCAGGTGTGTTGTCGACCACCACACTTTGAAAAAAGCCGTTGGTGAGGGTCTGTCCGTCACGAACGGTTTCCTGAGCCAGTGACGATGTCGTCAGCAGTCTGGCGCGCAGGCTGGCAAGAATTTCGGATAGCATTTTTGAGCTCCGTATAGATTAAATCTGCAGCGGCGATCGAACCGGAATGCCGGTCTCTCCGCTGCCTGACCATGTGCGGAGCCTCCCCGGTCTTTGAAATTCTTGCTCTGAATGGGGCCCATAACCTTTGGAAATACTCACAGGCTTCGTGATCATCCCCTGCGTGACCCGCCTGAAAACAAAGGCGTTCCGGGACGAAAACCGAAACGCCGTTTTTATGCGATGACGCCGCCTCACAAAGCCGTGGTGCATTGTCATCAGGAATTGCACTGCAATCGGCTGTATTTTCGTCTCTGGCCGGTACCGATACTGACAAGCCTGACAGCCGAAAGCCTTGCGGCACGGGTCCTGCAGACTTCTTACACAGATACCCAGGCCGGGAATAAAATGGTGCTGGCAGGACCGGACACCCTGGATGCTCCTGTGCGTCTTGTGGCCCGGTTCGTCAGCATCCGTGATCTGTCCGGCCCGCCTGACACGCTGCCTATCTGAGGCCGTCGAAGTGATCGTGGCTCCGCCGGCCTGCAACACTGAGCGTGGTGCTTGGTCATATTCGCAGAACGGCTTTCAGGAAATTCCGGGTCATACTGCCCTTGTCCGCCATTGCCCTGCAGCAGCTGCGCCTGCGTCCGTGACGCCGCCTGCCCATTCGACGGCAAAGGAAGGGTTTTCGCTTAACTGACCGGACAATGCGTTCCGGTATGATTGCGGATCAGGACAAGATGATCAGACAGGCGCATCTTCCTGTCAAAATGTATCTTGCCCGCTTCGGTAAAAGGGGATGGATGAGGGCCAGAGCCGACGCTCGATCGAATTTGCCTCGATCGCGCGTCCGGCGCGAATGCGCGGATCATGGTAAAACCTGAAAGACGCCTGGATATGCAAAAGCTGCAGTTCTCACCACAGGAGCACGAAGACATCCGTTGATCTGCTCCAAAGCCACCTCGCCTGAGCGCTCTCCCGCCACCCGGAATAAAGCACGGGACAGGTCAGGCCGTATTGTCGTCGTGCAGCCGCAGGACAATGGCTGAGTGCCTGAATCACGGTATCAGTTTGGTCATGCACCGGGATCTGTCGTGGCAAATTCCACCGGCGACAGACCGAATACCGGCCGGGGCATGCTGGATGGCAGGCTTGCTCCGATATCCGATTTGATCACGAAACGTGGTGAAAACGTGATTTTGCATTGGCGCACAGATGGTCCAGCCTTCCTCCCGTGCATCAAAGGACCGCCTGGTCCGAAGGATGTTGTTCCGGCGCAGGAGTGCGCCACCCCGCCGCACGTTTTCAGGAGACCGTTGATATGGACGTTTCATTAAAGCAACCCGGCCGCAGAATGCGCCACCAAAACCTGGTTGCAGCGTCAGTTTTCATGCTGAGCATGGTCTGGTGTGGTTTCCTGCACGCGCAACCGGCAAAGCCGCTCCCCGGGTATGTCATTGAGGAATTCGGTAATCCTCCGGCCGTACCGGATGGCCCGCTCGAATCTGCGATGCAGTTCGCGCTGCGCGTCGCGTTCATCGACAGTGTTATGCTCTCGACATGGGACGAGAATCAAAGGCTTGCACTTGCAGAAATCGCATCATCCGGGGATCCCCGCCTTGTGTGGATCATCAGTGATCTGATGCGGTTTGTGCCGTCGCGGCAGCTGAACAGGGAACTGACAGACGCCGCTGCCAGCCTCCTGGGCAAAGAGATCGGGCCCGAAAACAGCTGGGGCGTTGTGACAGACCACCTTCTTGCCTGGGATATTCCCGCGCCGCCAGACTATCTGAAATACAAACGTACGATTTTTGTCAGCATTGTCCCTGGCTGGGAACGTATCTTTGTTGAAGGCAACATAGACTGGCGGCTGGTCTCGTGGGGGGGCGTTCTGATTGATGACCGCCCCTACGACACCACGGATAACGGATGCAACTGTATCCCTGCCGCTGATAATCCCCTCGTCAGCAGCGCCGAAGACGCAACCTGGCTGAAGGACGACGACGTCGTGTTCGGTATCTCGATAAACGGCGAACACCGGGCCTATCCAAGACGCATCATGGAAGTCCGGGAAATGGTCAACGATACACTGGGCGGTCGTGACCTTGGCATTCCGTATTGCACTCTGTGCGGCGCGGCGCAGGCCTATTTTACCGACCGCATGCCGGCAGAGACCGAGAGACCGGTTTTGCGGACATCGGGGTTGCTGAGCCGATCCAACAAAGTCATGTATGACATCAACACCTACTCGGTCTTTGACACGTTTCTGGGCCATGCGGTTACCGGCCCTCTGGCCGAGAAAGGACTGCAGCTCGAACAGGCCACCGTCATCACCACTGACTGGGGAACATGGAAACGGGAACATCCGGAAACCACCGTTTTGCTCGAACGTTACGCACTTGGCCGTGATCCGGATTTCCGCAACGGTCGGGATGCCAACGGACCCATTTTTCCCGTCGGAGATGTCGACCCCCGCCTGCCGGTACATGAAGACGTGATTGGCGTTGTCACAGCGACGGGCAAGCCCGTTGCCTTCCAGCGCAGCGCGGCGTTGATAACGCTGAAACGCGGAGATGAGATCGTGTTTGAGAACCTGCGCCTGGAACTGGACGCCGGCGGAATAAGGGCTGTGAGCCAGGACGGATCAGACCCCGGCAGCCACGAGGCGTTCTGGTTTGCCTGGTCGCAGTTCTATCCGGACACAGAGTTATGGCAACCGTAATCGGCCATCCCGCCCGCTTGCTGCATGACGTCGGCTGAAAATCCTGCCATCTGCGAATTTTCAGGAGAAACAAACGGTTGCCGTGCGCAGGTTACATCCCCCGGCAGGACACCAGACCGCAGGTTTCCGCAAAACAGGATCCGGGCACTTCCCGCGCCCGCCCGGAAGAAGGACCGCAATTGCGTGTCTCTGGTGCGACCAGAGACGGCGGAAAAGGTGCGCCAGGTATTCAGCCTGACGCGTCATCCATCGCATTCCCACCGCGCTGTCAAATTCTGGACGTAATCGTCCTGCAGTGTTTCCCGAACTGTAAAGGTCTGGAAATGTTGATGTCGCAGTCCGTATCAGTGCTTGTGGATGGCGATAACATCAGCTGCAGGCACGCAGGTCAGATTCTTTCCATCGCCGCCCGGCACGGAAACCCCACTGTTGTTCGGGTCTATGCTGATGCGCAGCGTTGCTCTGCCTGGCATGATGCGCCCGGCTACCGGATGCTGCATGCAGGAACGGGAAAAAATGCCGCTGATATTCTGCTGGCACTGGATGCGATGGAGCTGATGCTGTCCCGAAACATACGCTGTTTTGTAATTGTCAGTTCTGATGGCGACTTCAGGCACCTCGCCACCAGACTGCGGGAACACGGCGCAACGGTAATCGGCGTTGGTGAGGCAAAGGCGCCACAGACCTACCGGGCCTGTTGTACGGTTTTCGAGGAAATCTCCCCTGCGGGTTCTGAGCATCCGGAGCCAGTGTCAGGGATGACGGCTACAGCACTCGATCTGAAGATCCGAAAGATGATCGCGGCCCACAGCATCAGCGGCGCCGGCATGCGCATCGCTGAACTTGCACCAAAGATGCACTGTCAGCACGGTGTTCGGATCAGCGCGCACCCCGAGCGCCGGTGGCGAGCGTATCTGTTGTCGCGTCCGGCGCTGTATGATCTGGACCCGCGTGGTCCGGAAGCTATGGTCCGCTTCCGTCCCGAGGGCTTTACTGCCGCGGTTCAGCAGCCGATATGATAGTGAGGGCGAGGCTTTCCCGGATCGTCGTGATCAGTGCGGGTGCCAGCGTAAATCGGTCTGAGCGGTAATCCTTACGCCCTGTGCATCGAAGCAGTACTGCTCGCGATTCCGTGGGGACCGTTTCCCTCTGAGAAACTGCATCCCTACCGAACGGCCGTGCGGTAACCCCCAGCAGTGTGGACTTTCCGCAGCCTGATGGCCTGACGAACACGACAAAATTCGCCGTTCTCCACCCTGATACTGATGTCTTTCAGCACGTGAACATCGCCGAATGACCTCTTCACATTCGTCAGGGTCAAAGCGGTTACTGGTCCGGCTCAATGAGGGATACGGAACGGCCCGTGCGCATGCTTTCGTCAGCGGCAAGACAAATCGTCAGAGACCGCGCAGCATCGTTCATGTGGAGGGTCAGGTGGGTACTTTCCCCGAGGGTGCAGACCAAATAGGCCTGTTCCGTGCCGCACTGTTCCCGGTGGCCGAATTCGTCGTGCATTTCGATGGCGTCATCGCCTTCCGGGCGAAGCACAGGGATGCCACCGACCCTTGTGTCGCCGTCAATATCCGCCGACCGGCCCCTGTTATCGTCAGTGATCGAGACCGGGCCGTCTGGCGACACGATGTCTTTCACAAGAGACGCCGTCTCTGACATCATCCGGTCCCAACCGGCCCCATACCAGCCGATGGATACACTCGCGGAAACAGTCTGAAACAGTCCCTGAACGTACATGTCTGCTTCTCTTCCGCCATGTGCTTCCGGCCGAAAGCGCTTTTACCCGGAACGGCCGCCTGTCTGGCGCACGCATCCTTCCGCTCCTGTACAGGCGCAGCCGCAGAGACGGTAGCGGTTCAGTTTTTTCCCCGCGGGACAGCAGGTCCGCCAGAGTCACCAATATCCCAGAAAAGCCCTGTCATCAGCTGCAGCGCGTCCCGACACAACGGCTTCAGAACATGCTCGTTTGGCGCATGCTGCGAACAGCCGCGATAAGAATGCGGCACCCAGACCGTCGGAAGACCAAGGATGTCCGCAAACACTTCGTTGGGCAACGATCCCGCCAGATTGGGCAGAATATGCGGAGATTTGCCGGACGTGTTCTCAAGCGACTGCGCGACGAACTGCACCCACGGATGATCCGGCGGCAACCGCGTGGCGTTAAAGAATGCGCGTTCATGCGCGACGATCTGAACGACGCCAAAACCCTGCGCATCAAGATGCCTGCGCAGCGCGGGCAGAATGTCGTCCAGGTCCGTACCCACGACAAACCGCAGCTGACACGCGGCTCTGGCGTGCCCGGAGATCGCATTCACCGGCGCCTCGGGGACCCCGCTTTTCATTGCAAGAACCGTAAAGCTGTTCCAGCCGAAAACCCGCTCGGCGGGTGTCAGATCCTCCTGACCCCAGTCTTCGTCAATCTCCGGTCCACCGTCACCGGCAAGCGGCAGGTCCCGCAATGCAAGGCGGATATCCCCGGTCAGGCTGGTGGTTCGCCATTCCGGTATCCTTATCTGTCCCCGCGCGTCGGTAACCGTCGACAGGGCCTGCGCAAGGATAATGGCCGGATCAGCAAGCAGCCCTCCCCAGTTGCCGGAATGGTGCGCACCCTCCCGCAGGTCCACAATCAGATCGAACGAAATGCCACCGCGTGCGCCCATGAACATCGTGGGCGTATCCGAACGAAGGCGCGGCCCGTCCGACGAGATAAGGACATCTGCTGCGAGAATGTCTTTGTTCTGCGCACAGAACTCGGACAGCCCGGGAGAGCCCATTTCCTCACCCATCTCGATCAGGATGCGGCTGTTGAAACCCAGCGATCCGCGCGACTGCAGGACGGATTCCAGCGCCGCCAGATTGATCAGATGCTGCCCTTTGTTGTCGGCTGTCCCGCGCCCGTAGAGCCGGTCTCCTTCCTCGACCAGGCGAAAGGGATGAAGGCCATCGCGCCACTGCTCGGTCTGTGCGCGGATTACATCGCCATGACCATATGTCAGAATGGTTGGCAGCGCTTCACTTTCAATACGTTCAGCGACCAGGAACGGGCCGGCGTGCTGCACCGGGTTCTGATGGATCCTGCAGGCAAACCCGATGCTGGTCAGGCGGGGTATCAGTGCCTCTTCAAGATATCCGGCAAGTTTGGCGGCTTTGTCAGGCGTCTGGCTTTCGGTTTCATGCGCGACCAGTTCACGCAGATCACGCACAAAGCCACCCGTGTCAAAGTACCGGGTGGCAGTGTTAAGGGCGGTGTCACGTGTCATGGCTGTCTGTCACACAGGCGGGCGCACATCGTCCGGGATCGGACAGGTATAAGGGGTCTCTTCCAGATGGTCCTGATGCGTCTGCTGTGCCGCCGCGATCAGGGATCGGTCTTCCACCAGCCGGCACGCTGTCGCGGCCATCACCTTGGCCGCATAGATCATTCCCTTGTGGGCGGCCGGTGCCTTTCCCTGTGCAACGGTCTGCCAGGTGTGAAACGGCGTGCCGATGGCGCATGTGGCCACCCGCGCCTGAACAGTGGGAACTGCCCAGCTCACGTCGCCAACGTCCGTTGATCCCTCGCCGCCGTCGCTCAGACGATCCAGCGGCGTGATAAAATCGCAGAGCGCAAGACCTTTTGCCGGCTTTGCGCCGATCCGCTTGAAGGTTGTATCGATGTCCGCAGCCGTGAGGGTCGCCTGAATGTCGCGTGCAAATGCTCTGTCGGCATCGTCAAAGGCGACCGGGCCAAGCTTTTCAAGTTCGTGCTGCATGGCTTCTTCGAGCGGTCGGTTTCCAAGCAGATTGGAAACGCCGGAAAAGACCCGGCTGGTCACCTTTGTACCAGTCATCAGTGCCGCGCCATCCGCGATGTTGCGCACCCGCGCGACAAGGTCAGCCAGTTCAGGCAGGGAACTGGCACGGACGAGCTGCCGCACGGTGGCTTTCGCCTGCACCACATTCGGTGCAACCCCGCCGGCATCGAGATACGCGTAATGCACGCGTGCATTGTCCGGCATATGCTCGCGCAGGTAGTTGACACCGATATTCATCAGTTCGACCGCATCCAGAGCAGACCGGCCCAGTTCCGGTGCCGCTGCGGCATGAGCCGCTTTGCCTTCAAAGGTGAAGTCGATGCGGGTATTCGCCAGCGACCGCGCCTCATTCACACCTGTAAATGTTGCCGGGTGCCATGAAATGGCTGCATCCACATCGTCGAACAGTCCTTCCCGAACCATGTAGGTTTTGGCCGCGCCGCCTTCTTCGGCCGGGCATCCATAATAACGAACGCGCCCTTTGATCCCGTTTTCTGCCATCCAGTCCTTGACGGCAGTAGCCGCAAGAAGGGCGGCAGCCCCCAGCAGATTGTGTCCGCAACCATGACCGTTGCCGCCATCCTCAAGAGGCTGATGTGCTGCCACGCCGGGGGCCTGGCTGAGATATGGCAGCGCGTCAAACTCTCCAAGGATCGCAATAACGGGGCCTTCACCTCCGGCTTCACCGACGACGGCCGTCGGGATTCCGGCAGCGTTTTCAGTAACGCTGAACCCCTGCGCCTGCAGCATCCGTTTATGTTCTGCGACGGATGCAAACTCTGCATAGAGCGTTTCAGGCGTGTCGAAGACGCGATCCGACAACGTGATGAAATCTTCGCGGTGCCGGTCGACATGCTCCCAGACTGGATCAGCGTTTTTCAAGGAAGTCTCCATTATCAAAGAATCAAACAGTCTCGCCGTGTTCCAGCAGGCACGCGGTTTCACGCCCGCCGCGCCCTTGTTTCAGCTCTGGTACGGTTGCGCGGCAGTCTGCCGTGGCCACAGGACAGCGAGGGTGAAAAGTGCAGCCCGGTGGTGGATCGAGCGGCGAGGGAATTTCGCCCCTGATCGGCTCAAACACCCGTCGGCGCTGGTCAAGACGTGGCGCTTCGGCCAGAAGTGCCCTGGTGTAGGGGTGGCGCGGATCAGAGAAAATTTCTTCCGTCGACGCACTCTCGACGATGCGGCCCAGATACATGATCGCAACCCGGTCAGCGATATGTTCGACCACGCTCAGATCATGGCTGATGAACAGGTACGTCAGACCAAGCTCCTCGCGCAGGTCCATAAAAAGGTTGATCACCTGTGCCTGGATCGAGACATCAAGTGCCGCGATCGCTTCGTCGCACACCAGGAATTTCGGCCTTACGGCAAGAGCTCGTGCAATGCCGATCCTCTGGCGCTGCCCGCCCGAAAACTGGTGGGCGTAACGCTTTTTCAGTGACGGATCGAGGCCGACCTTGCGCATCACGTCATCCACATAGTCCGGGATATCAGCCTTGGCGATGATACCGTGCATCCGGGGCGCTTCGCCGATGATGTCCTCCACCCGCATCCGTGGGTTCAGGCTGGCAAACGGGTCCTGAAAAATCATCTGGATGGCCAGCGTGGCCGCGCGTTTGTCTACACCGGTCAGCGTGGCGACATCCCTGCCCTCATAGAACATCTGCCCGTCACTTGCCGCGTGAATGCCCGCAACAACGCGGCCCAGGGTGGATTTCCCACAACCGGATTCTCCTACCAGCCCGAGAACCTCACCCTTCATGACCTGCAGGTTGACGTTGTCGACGGCGTGCACCGTTTCTTCGCGGATGTTGGCGCCCAGCCGTTGCGCGATTTTGCCCGCCACGTCGAGCCGTTTGGTAAAGCGTTTTGAGACGCCGCGAATTTCGACCAGTGGTTCCGTCATGTCACGGCCTCCGCCGCGCGCTGCGGGTTGAAACACCGCAGGCTTCGTCCGTCAATGTCTTCGATGGATGGCTGAAGGCCACAGGCATCGGTGCGGGCATGGCAGCGCGGCCCGAAAGCGCAGCCTTCGGGAAGCGCGAGCATATTCGGCGTCATCCCCTCAATCTGGAACAGGCGCTGACCACGCCGGTTCGCCGTCGGCACAGACCCCAGCAGACCAACAGTATAGGGATGGAGCGGACGATCTATCACATCGTCGATACCGCCCTGTTCGACGATACGACCTGCGTACATGACCGAGATACGCTCAGCGAGACCGGCAACGACGGCAAGGTCATGGGTGATCCAGATCATCGCCGTGCCGGTCTTCTTTGTCAGTTTCTGCGCCTCGTGGATAATCTGCGCCTGTATCGTCACATCAAGCGCGGTGGTCGGCTCATCTGCGATGATCAGGTCCGGCTTGTTCAGGAACGCGGTCGCAATCGCCACGCGCTGCCGCATTCCGCCCGACAGCTGATGCGGATAGGCGCGCAGGCGTTCCTCTGGCGACGGTATGCCAACGAGGCCAAGCGCATCGCGGCTTCGCTCCCACGCGGTCTGCTTCGAAACGGGTTCATGTGCGAGGATCGCCTCAATCATCTGCGTGTCCACACGCAGCACCGGATTGAGCGTCATCATCGGGTCCTGGAATATCATCGAAATACGGTTGCCACGCAGGTTCTGCAGCCGCTCTTCTTTCGCGTTTGCGATCTCCTCTCCGTTGAACCTGATCGAACCTTCGACGATGCGGCCCGGCGGATCGATCAGGCCAAGAATGGAAAACCCGGTGATCGATTTGCCCGAACCGGACTCGCCAACCAGACCCATGATCTCACCTTTGGAAACGGTGAAATCCACACCATCCACGGCCTTGACCACACCTGCGTGCGTGAAGAAGTGGGTCTTGAGGCCGCTGACTTCGAGAACTCTGCTCATTTTTTAAGCCTCGGGTTCAGAACATCGCGCAGATGGTCACCAACAAGGTTGATCGACACCACTGTCAGCAAAAGCGCGACACCCGGGAATACCGAAATCCAGTACCGCCCGGACAGCATGTATTCGAAGCCATTTGCGATCAGAACACCAATCGACGGCTCGGTCTGCGGCAGACCAACGCCCAGGAACGACAGTGTCGCCTCCAGCGATATTGCACTTGCCGTCTGGACCGTACCCACGACGATCAGAGGCGCCATGCAGTTGGGCAGGATATGGCGGAACACGATCCGGAAACGCGAAATACCGAGGCACTGCGCCGCTTCGACGTATTCCTTGCCCCGCTCGACCAGCGCCGTGGCGCGTACCGTTCTGGCATAGTAGGCCCACTGCGCAATCACCAGCGCGAGGATGATCTTGTCGACTCCCTTTCCAAGGGCAGCAACCATCATCAGGGCCACCAGCGACGCCGGAAAGGACAGCTGCAGGTCCACGATACGCATAATGATCGCCTCAATACGCCCGCCCGCATAGGCCGCGACCAGGCCGATGGCCATACCAATCAGCAGTGCAATCACGCCCGAAGCAAGGCCGACCGTCAGGGAAATGCGCAACCCGTACAGAATAGCCGAATAGAGGTCGCGTCCGGAACCGTCCGACCCCAGCCACATGGTGTATCCGTCAAAGGCCTCCGACCCCGGTGGCAGGCGCCCGTCCATGACGCTGACCTGCGCCAGATCGTAAGGGTTCTGCGGCGTGATCCAGGGCGCAAGGACGGCGAGCAGTACAATGGCCCCAAAAACACCCAGGGCCGCTGTCGCGATCCTGCTTTCGAAAAACTCGGCGCGAAAACGCTGAAATGGTGTCTCGACCACCGGCGGTTCGCCTGCGGAGAGCGCGTTATCTGTGGTGACGTCGCTCATGCACCCTGATCCTGCAAACGGACCCTTGGATCGAGGATGGAATAAAGGATGTCCACGATCAGATTGATCAGAACAAAGAAGAGTACAATGATCATCAGATAAGCGACGACGACAGGCCGGTCGAGCTGCAGGATCGCGTCAATCAGCAGCTTGCCCATGCCAGGCCAGGCAAAGATCGTCTCTGTCACAACCGAAAACCCGATGAGGCTGCCAAATTCGAGGCCCATCACTGTGACAACCGGAATCATAATATTCTTCATTACATGCACGAGAATGATACGCCGCATCGGAAGCCCTTTGGCGCGGGCATATTTCACATAGTCGAGGCCCATCGCTTCGCGCACGCCCGCGCGGGTGAGCCGGATCGCAAGCGATATCTTCAGCAGCGCCAGATTGAGGGCTGGCAGGAAGATGTGGCTGAGCCCATCGAGGGTAAAAAGGCTGCTCTGAATGCTAAGAAATGAGCCAAGATCACCGCGGCCCGTAGCCGGAACCCACCGAAGCTCGACGGCAAAGAGCATGATAAGCATGAGCCCGACCCAGAATGTGGGGAGCGAAAAACCGAAAATCGACGCCGCCATGATACCCTTGGCCATTCTGCTTTCGGGATACAGCCCCGCGTAAAGCCCCAGCGGGATACCGATGACAATCGCGAGAATGAGCGCCGAAAACGCCAGTTCCATGGTGGCGGGCATATGGTGCAGGATCAGTCTGAGCGCGGGCTCGCCAAAGATGAAACTGTCTCCAAGATCTCCCTGCGCGGCACCTTTCAGAAACAGCCAGTACTGCTCGAGGATCGGCCGGTCGAGACCAAGCCTGCTGATCGCGGCCTCAATGTCTGCCTGATCTGCATCCGGGCTCACCAGCATATAGACCGGATCGCCAACAATATTGACCCCGAAAAAAACGATCACCGACATCATGAAGACGACCAGCAGGGCCTGCAGAAGTCTGCGGATGATGAAAACGGTCATTGGATCATTCCACGGGATAAGTTTCCGGGCCGCCACACAGGCGGCCCGGGCGCCATGTGGTTACTCTTTCACGACGCCTGTCGCGAGTGTGTACTCGTCGGTACGCGCAACATAGCTCAGGCCTTTGCGTGCAGCCCAGGTATTGACCTGAAAGTGCGTCGGAATGATCGCAACGTTCTCGATTGCCCGCTCCGTCGCCTGTGCCAGAAGGTCCTGACGTTTCTCGTCATCCACCGTGCGCAGAGCCTCCTCGATCAGCGCATCGGTCTCAGGATCCGAATGGCGACCGCGGTTCGATGAGCCAAAACCGGCATCCTTGTCATAGGTGTGGATCAGCGACTTCAGCGGCGAAGACGCCTCGCCGGATCCGGCACCCCAGCCGACAAGAATGAAGCTGAATTCAGGCAGACCCTCGGGTGACCCCTTGGACGCGCGCCCGAAATAGACCGAACGGGGCATCGTCTCGACCGCAGTCCTGATACCAACGCGCGTCAGCATCTGGGCGATCGCCTCGGCGATCTTGGCATCGTTGATGTAGCGGTCATTCGGCCCATGGATTGTCAGTTCGAACCCGTCAGGATAGCCGGCCTCTGCCAGAAGCGCCTTTGCGCCTTCCGGATCATAGGCGACGACATCGAGTTTGTCCGATACGCCAAAGAACCCTTCGGGCAGAAGCTGACCTGCGGGTAGCGCCACACCTTCCATGACCCGGTCCACGATGGCGTCACGGCTGATGGCCATGCTGATCGCCTTGCGGACGCGGACATCCATCAGCGGGTTCTTGATGTCACCGCCCCCGTTGGCTTTGACAAATGGTGAGTTTTCGCGGAACTGGTCCATGTGCAGATAGATCACGCGGTTCGATACACCCTGGCTGAGCTGGATGTCGGCATTGCCCTCGAGGGTCGCAATATCGGTTGTCGGAACACCCGAGATCATATCGACGTCGCCGGCAAGAAGAGACGCTACCCGGCTCGGGCCGGATGTGATCGGGCGAAATTCAACCTCGGACCAGGCAGGTACGTCACCCCAGTAATCATCGTTGCGCACCAGAACGATGCTTTCGCCCGGTGTGTAGCTCTGGAATTTGAACGGGCCTGTCCCGACAGCGGCAGTGCCGGCATTGAAATCCTCGGTTGCGGAATTGCAGCCCAGTTCCGAAATCACCGGGATCGTTGAGATGTCATTGCCCATCAGCGGGTAAGGCGCTTCGGTCTTGAAGTGCACTGTGTAGTCATCAATCTTGATGACTTCTTTACCCTTGAGATAGGTGCCATATCCCGACGGTGAGTTCGGAACATCGGGTGCGCGCTCCATCGTGCAGACCACATCGTCGGCCGTGAAATCACTCCCATCGTGGAATTTGACACCTTCACGCAGCTTGAATTCCCACGTCAGATCGTCGACCGGTTTCCAGGACACGGCAAGGCCCGGCGACAGGCGCTGCTTTTCGTCCTGCGCGATAAGGCGGTCAAAAATATGCACCGACATTGCATTGTTCGGACCAAGGTTATGGAAATGCGGGTCCAAAGACGTCGGCTCGGACGCAAGACCGATTGTCAGTTTCTCGGCCAAAGCGGCACCGGCTCCAAAAGCCAGAATGCCGGCAGCGACCGCTGTCGCAGCTGTGAGTTTCCTCATCAAAAAAGACTCCCTGTTTGCATGGCGCCTGCGAACTGCCGAATCTCTCGCCGGTTCTGCGCCTTATGGTAAAATGCTATCTACCGCAAAAATCATTGCCAATACCGATTGCTATGCATATTGGCATAGATCAACCCAGGTAATTGCAATTGCCTCGGACGTTGTGAAAGGAAATTAGCTGCACCATGACGGAACACCGGCACAGACTGCGGGAGTTTGAATCCCTGCGCGCCGTCATCACAGCAGGCACCACAATCGGCGCAGCCCGGCGGCTCGGGATTTCTCAGTCGGCTGTCAGCCGGTCTCTGTCGCAACTGGAGGCCAGGGTAGGACGGTCACTTTTCCTGCGCCGCTCCGGACGAATAGAGCCAACCGATGAAGCACTGCGGCTGAATGAAAAGCTCGACCCTATATTTGAAACGCTGGCGGACATCGAAGGCGCGGAATGGGCCACACCCGATGACGAACCCCTGCGGCTGATCGTACCGCCGACACTGGCCCATCACTTTGTGATCTCAAGGGTTGCGAGTTTTCTGAAAAAGAACCCGGGCACGAAACTCCAGCTGGATATTCAGGCAACGGACGTGCTCGTGGCCGGTATCCTCGACCTTCGATACGATCTGGGGCTGACCAGCGCAATGATACAGCGGTCCGGCGTACATCTGGTGCCGTGGCGCCGCAGTCAGGTTGTCTGTGCCATGCCGACAGACCACCCGCTCTCCGAAAAGCGGGTGGTGACGCCACAGGATCTCGAAGGTGTTGCACTGGTTGAATTTCTGCGCAGGCTGGGCACCCGGGCAATCACCGAGCAGATCTTTGCCCGCGCCGGCGTTCACCCCAGACAGGTCGCGGAGACTGCGACAAACATGGCCGCGCTCGAACTCGTGCGCGAAGGTCTGGGCGTGACGCTCATCAATCCGTTTCCACTGTTGTCTTCCGGCCTTGAAGGTATCGTGGTCCGACCCTTTGATGCCGCCGTTTTTTACGACACGAGCTTTGTCCTGCCTTCCGGACGGCCGCCATCCCAGCTCGCGCGTCAGTTCATGCGGTTCGTCAAACTGACGACACCGGGCGACAGATACTCCGAGCCGGTCTAGACCGACGGATCGGCCGGCCATTCTGTATCCTCGTCCATCGGGAAATTCGGGCGCGGCAGATGCGCGAAGGGCCAGCGGTCGTGAACCGGCGATGTCAGACCTGCCGTGTCGATCTCATAAACCTGCGCAGGCGCAAACCAGCCGGAGAACCCGGCGCGAAAGTGACCCCGCGATTTGACAACAACCGTTCGCGCCGCAGCGATATCGAGGCCGAACATGTGGAAGAAAACCGGATCAGCGGTTTGCGTTCTGTCGGTGATCACCACAACCGTGATGCCCCCAATGCGAAGTGCCGCAGATGGTCCCAGCACCAGTTTTCGACCGGCTGTCATGCCCCTTTCCCCGACCACATCGCCGGTGTGCAGTGCCAGGACTTCGGCATCCGCATCAAACGGCGCATCCCATCTTGCCCAGGGCACCGACGTATCGCATGACCGGTTAAAGCGCGCTCTGAAGCGGTTGCCGACGCCTGCGCTATGGGCCTCGCGGGCAAGTTCAGGATCGCAGAACGACCCGATCAGGCAATCAGACACATCTGCCCGGTACAGCGCCGCAAGCAGCTCGGTGGTGCGACCGCTTCCGCCGCCGCCGGGATTGTCCCCGGCATCTGACAAAATTACGGGCTTTCGCCTGTCTTCACAGGCCAGTGTCACGGCGTCATTCACAGATGTCAGCTGACGCACGAAGTCCTTACGCAAGGACCAGGCCATTTCCGCCAGTTCTGTTACCAGAGCTTCGGCGCACTGCCTGTCTTCGCGTGCTGTTACGACAATACTCAGGCCGTTGTCGGGTGTGTCCGAAAACAGGAAATTGCCGAAAACAGAGACATTCAGGATGTCGCTGCGGTACTCAGCCTGTCTGCGCTGGCCATGGTCGATCAGCGTTCCATAAGGGTGTTCAGCACTCAGAAGAGTGACCGAGGCGGGAACAAGCGGCAGCTTTGCATGCGCGACTGCCGGTCGAATGCCTGTCGCCAGAATGCGCCGGAGCGAAAAGGCGGCTTCCTCGCCACGCTCGATCTGGTCGACATGAGGATTTGTACGATAGCCCACAATCAGATCACAGGAACTGACCATACGCCCGGAGATATTCGCGTGAAGATCGAGTGTCGCAATCACCGGAACGTCCGGGCCTGCAACGGCGCGAATGCGCGACATCAGCAAACCGTCAGGATCATCATCGTGTTCGGCGACCATGGCTCCGTGATTGCAGATGTAGACAGCGTCCACCGGTTCAGCAGCGCGCAGCATCTCTTCGCATGTCGCAATAATCTCTTCGATTACCGCAGCGCGCACAGGTCCCGCGGGATGACTTGCCGCCAGCAGGCAGGGCACCGGCGTCCAGTCTCCCGTCGCATCCATGGCACGGACAAAAGCCGCAAATTCTGTCGCCAACTTCGGCGCACCGGACCTGGCCTCGGCCATCAGATCCTCGCCTGCCAGCCATGTCAGCGATGTGAAATCTTCTTTCTCAGCGGGCGGAGCAAAGCGGTTGGATTCAAGTATTGCGCCAAGCAGAGCGACCCTGGGCCTGGCCATGGTTTTGTCCCTTTCTTCAGGATACGTAGCGAACAAACAGGAAGACCCGCGCCGGATCAACACATCATCCGGCCTGCAGGTACCCCGGAAAAGCGGCCATGAGGCTGGGAGCATCACGCCGCCCGCTTCGAAACAGTGCAGAAATTCTGACCCGCGCAACCGAACGCAGCAAGAGTAAAACACGTTCTGGCCTCCGACCGTGCAGGTCGGGCAAACCTGTCGGGAAATCACCTTGCTGACGAACTCGGGGGCTGAAGGTGCAGCGCAGATAACCAGCTTCTCGGCGAATGACGGATCGGGGCATACCTGATACACTGCACCGCAGAATTGCCGGGGCGCGAGAATGATTACACCAGAATTTGCCAGAACGATGGCACGCTACAACCGCTGGCAGAACCGCTCGTTGCTGAAGGCTGCAAACGGATTGTCGGACCAGGCGCGCTGGCAGGATGGAGGGGTTTTTTTCCGGTCTGTCGCTGAAACGCTGAACCACATCCTCTGGGATGATCGCGTCTGGCTTGCGCGTTTGCGGGGCGATGACGACACAGCCAGGCAGATCGGAGACGGCCATCCCTACACCGGAAACCCCCGTCACTGGCGAGAGTTCATGAGAGAACGGGTCGCGCTGGATGACGAGATTGTCGCACTGGCCGACGGCCTGACGGAAGAGGATATCATAAGACCGGTAGCCTGGGTCAGAGGTTCAGAGCCGGCGGAGACCAGTTTTGGCTTTAATTTCGCGCACATGGTAAATCACCAGACCCATCACCGGGGCCAGGTCCATGCGCTCCTGACGCGGGCCGGTGCGCAGCCAGAGCCAACTGATCTTCAGATGCTCTATGCAGCCCGGACTGACAGCAGCTTTCTGCAAGAAATTAAGTCAGCGGGTTGACCTGGACTGTTATCCGCGGCACTCCGGCGTCAGTTGCGGATTGCGCGTGCCTGGGCAAATGACAAAAGGCGCCGGGACTCCTCGTCCCACAGATGCAACCGTGCATTCCGGAGGCTTTCCCGGATGGTCATGCGGTTGATATCCACCAGTTCTTCATGATCGCGCAGCACTTCGGGCAGCCGATAAAACGGAATGCGGCTGTTCACGTGATGAACATGATGGATGCCAATGTTCGCGCTCAGCCACTGCAGCACCCGCGGCAGCACGTAATGTGAACTCCCCTCCAGCGCCGCATCATGCAGTTGCCAGTCTTCGTCCGCATCCCAGTGGGTCGTCTCGAACTGGTGCTGCACGTAGAACAGCCAGACACCCGCGGTTGCCGCCAGCAGCGTGGTGGGCAGGAAGATGAGCAGGATCGGCATGGCCCCGCCAAAATAAAACATCACGCCCAGCGCAGCGAAGATCGCAGCATTTGTGCACAGAGCGCTGACCCAGAAACCGACTTTGTCCATGAACCCCAGGGGTAGCCGGTTCTGGATGAAAAACAGGTACCCCGGTCCCAGGCAGAAAAGCACGATCGGGTTGCGGTAAAGCCGGTACATCAGACGCCCGAACGGCGTCCGTTCCTGATATTCGCGCACGGTCAGCGTGTGGATATCGCCCATACCGCGCCGACCAAGATTGCCCGAAGAGCCGTGATGCATAGCATGGGACCGCCGCCAGACGTCGTAAGGCGTAAGCGTCAGGACACCGATGACCCGCCCGATCCAGTCACTGAGCGTCTTGTTCTCGAAAAAAGACCCATGCCCGCAATCATGCTGGATCGCGAAAAGCCGGACCAGGAAAGCGGCATTGAGAAAAGAAATCGCAATCGCCAGCCAGGCACTGACTGATAAAGACCACCAGGCGAGCGCCCACAGCAGCAGAAACGGCCCCGCCGTTACTGCAAGCTCGAGCGCGCTGCGGGACGCGTCGGGCTTTCGGTAACGTGAAAGGATTTTAACCCACTCTGGCGCGTGCGTCTTGCCGGCCGCGTTTTTAGCTTCGTCAGATTGATCGAACATCGGCCTGCGTTTATTATTGTTTGTCGCCGACGTTAGAATACATTTAGCACCTTTTGGCAATTGAACTTCTTGTGCGCCGTCCCGGCAACCTTCAGATGCCGGCGCCAACGGACATTCGCCACCCCGGCAAAATTGTACCCGGCACAGCACCTGTGGCACAGGGCATTCGGCAGAACCGGCTTTGCATCTGTTTCATGGAGGTAAAGCCTGATCGCTGGTCCGCGCCTTATAACATAACGCCAATTGAAAAGGTTTCAGACTTTCAGACAACCGTCCACAAACAGGCGCAGTACAGGACCTTTTCGGACCTTCACTGGAGCGAAGAGAAAAAACCGGATGTGCGCCTGTCCCAGTTCATCTGGTTCTGGCAACGGCACAGTATTTTCCCTGCCCGACAACGCGCGGTTATAACGCTAATCTGACTGATATTGCGCCAGCATCTGCGAAACAACCGGCCCGCGCAGAACCTGCGCGGCGGGTCAGCACGTCCGTTTGCACCACCTGTCATGCGCGCGCAATGCCCGTCTGAACAGGCTCATAAAGCTGGTGCAGACGAATCACACTCCGCCAGGAGCTGGCCCTGAAACTCTGTAAAATTGTTGACACAGGTTAACTATTTGCGCTGAATTCCATCTATTGGAGAATAACGATGCCTTATTTCAACAAATTCGGGCAGACCTTTTTTCATCTGGTTTCGGTATTTTTATTCTGGTTTGCTGCAACGGAAACATCGGCTCAGACCTCGCCTCACAAGGAGCTGATTGAGCAACTGAACAAGGTTGCCGCCGGGCTGGAGGAGGCGGGCGAAGCGGATGCGGCTCTGCGGCAGTCTCTGGTGCAGCTTTCTGCACGGATCGACACCGCCCTTAACCCGACTGCAGAGGAAGTCAGTACCTCACTGAACCAGACAGCAGCGGCAATTCGTGGCAATCTGGACAACGAAGGTATCTCTGACGCCGTCGCGGACCTTCGGGCCGCGGTATTTGACTATGAGGACGCGCGCAGGGATCAGTTCCTTGGCATGCTGGCTGATACGGTCCTCGCGCATACTGCAAACGGTGTGGCATTTGTCAGCGATGGCACCCGATCCAAAGTCAGGACACTGGAAAGCGTGATCGGCCAGCTCGATCTGCTGAGCATTCAGGACAGTATTGCCGCGCGTGCCACAACACTTGCGGGGATGATCGAACTCAGCGGACCTGTTGCGAACGGGACGGCCGCAATTCCGGCACTGACCAGTCTCCGGAAAGTTCTGGAAAGCATCGACCGCAATCTTTTTTATTCCGCACTCGACAACCGCGTTGCCCTGATGGACGAACTGCTGAAACCGCCCGCAGAAATCACAAAGGTGCTGCGGCTGAGTGATATCGCGAAACTGACTGATCTGCGGGCGACAATTGATGCGGTAGTGCCCGGCGACAAAACGCAGAAACCGGGTGTATTCATCATTTCTGCGCGTTATGGCCGGCTGTCCGGTCCCGCAAACGGCGGGTCCTGTGACGTACGCGCCGCGATGGCAAAACAGTGCCACGGCAACATCTCGTGTTCTTTGCCGACCGCCGGGACCGGCGCTTTCTGCGGCGGTGAGGATCCTGCACCCTTTGCGGAATCGCGGCACAAGGGCACGTCGGTAACCTATGCCTGTCTGAACCTGACAGACCAGCAGTGGACAGAACAGTTTTCGAGACGCCCTTCTTCTTTTCAGGGAATTACGCGCCACGACGTCCTTCGGTCAGCAGGGGATGCGATCCAGTGCGGCTTTGAATAACAGGCAACTGAGGTGGGAGAACGCTATGCGGTCCGGTAATTTAAGGAAGTTCGGAGCTTTTGCAGGGCTTTTCGTCCTGCTGGCCTGCTCGGCCCTGCCACAGAAAGACCTCCAGGTCGAATACTTCGAGGCCGTTCGCGAACTGGGCCTCACCCCTGTCTATCCCCCGCGCGAAGAACTGCAGGTGGGCGATGTGTTCTTTGTGTCGACAAACCCGTCCGCACCAAATGACGCCACCCAGACTGTTCAGGTCTGGATGGGCACCGTCCAGGCGATGCGGAAAGAAGCCAACGATTACCTGAAATCGCGCATCAATTTCACCAATACTGACACGACATCAAACAACGGCAGTTTTGACCTGAAACCCAGCCAGGCAGATTTCAGTTCCGGCGTCGTCACGCTGAACAATGGTGCGCGCACGACGCTGCCGCTGGTCACCTTCCCGACGATTACGGGGTCCGCGTCCTCCGGTGGCGCTCTGGGCAGTTTCGGTTTTCTCAGCTCCTTTGGTCTCTCATTCGGACGCAACGAAAGCGTGAATATCGACTTTAAGGACACCCGCGCCTTTGGTGTCCCGCTGGGTGCTGTGAGATCGTTTTCAGCCGTGCAGAAAGAATATGTCGCGAATATCTGCCCCCATGCGCAGAACGCCGTCGCCCTGGCAGAAGGCATTGCAGCCGGCCGGCCGGATATCCCTGAAGACATGTGCGATCCGACAAGACGGTGCCAGTTCCAGATCGTGACACGCACCATCCAGACCCGGCAGATTGACTATCGCTACAGCAGCGCGCAGATCGCGCGGCTCGCGGCCAGCCGCCTCAATGGTGTTCCGGCAGGTGATACGCCCGAAACCACGCTCCCTGTGCCCGGAAATGTGGATCTGAACATTACGCTTGGTGAAGATGCATCCTCTTCCAGCCTGGAAAGCCTTGTGCGCGCACTCGAAACCAGTGCCAACGCGGATGGTGCAGCCAACGAAACAGACGGCGTGTCCTTTGTCGGGCTGCAGGGGAACGCGCTGAAATTCGAACGGGTGCTGCAGAAGCCGGTGGCTATCGCCTATGAATCTGTCAATCACAATCTCGATGGCGACAGCATGTCCTGCAATCTGAAAATCGTGCACGACGGATAAGGCATGAACCGGACGCCGGTTGTGACAGACAAACCGGACCGGCCAGTTGCACCGACAGGAGGTCAGAATGAAAACGCCACGGACCCGTCCCATGCAGATCACAATCGAACTCGATGACGAGGGAAATCCTGTCAGTGCCGAGGTCGGGGATCCGCGGACGCAGAGTATCATCAGCACCGCCGGTACCCCTTCGCTGACGACACCAAAAAGCAGACGCAAAAAACGCAGCAGTATCATCCGCGTCGGTGGTGGTGGAACTGAGCCATCCGAGGGCGTACCCGACAGTGTCAGCGGTGGCGGTGACGGCAGCACGCTGAGCATTATTGTGGTCAACCCGGAACCGGATGACGACGACGGCGTGCCGGATGGCGCATCGGGTGGCGGATGGGGCGCACCTCTGGATATCCTGCCCGGCGCTCCGGACCGGGCGGCAGTTCCTCTGCCTGCCCGGATGCCGCCAGTCGCCGATGGTCGTTATGCGGGCGGCAATTCCAGACTTGTGCTCGAACTGCGGGTTGATTTTGGCGGTTCAGGTGTCATCTCGGGCGATCTGATGGGGACGCGGTTCGGCGGAGAGGACTATCTCGCTTCCTTCCGCACAACGCCCGGTATCACACCAGAGCCAGGCCGCGCGGTCGGCTGGCCTGCGGACTTCTGTTCCCGCGACAAACGCACCGCACGCGGCGTTGTCTGGCTGCGGCCATCGCTCGCGCAGGACACCGTCGTTATCGCGCTGCGGATCGACGATGTGCTCGCAGGACTGCCCGCGCATATGGTGTTCGAAATGACGGCCGAATGGCAGTCACAGTATCTGCGCCGGATCGGAATAGAAATGGAGAAGGAAGACGGGACGCAGCCCCCGCCGTCCTGGAACTTCGGACACCGCCGTGTGACATGGCGTACCGCCCTGCAGGATGCGGGGTTTGACGTTGTGGATACAGGCATACGCAACAGGATCCCCGAGCAGAAGGAAGGCTGGGGACAGTCCGAACTGCATACGCTGATGACTGATCTGGCGGATGCCGGCCTGACCGGTCCCGCGTGGCGACAACAACTCCTGTGGCTTGGCCGCCCCAAACGGGAGCGTCTTCTGGGGGTGATGTTTGACACTTCTGCACAGCTGCCACGCCAGGGGTCGGCAGTGTTTGAACGCGAGATCAGAGAATGGGTCACAGATGCGCCGGACAGAAAAGTCATACAGACAGCGGTTCATGAAATCGGGCACGGGCTGAATCTGTCACACCGGTTCGGGCCCGATGTGGGCCATGCAGATTCGACATCTTTCATGAACTACCCCTGGCAATACCAGGGCGGCGGGCGCGAGGACGGGTACTGGGACCGTTTCGCCTTTGCATTTGATGCCGATGAACTGGAATTCCTGCGTCATGCACCGCGTAACCAGATTATCCCCGGTGGCGACCCGTTTCATTCGGCAGATTACTGGAGTCGCGCGTCGCGGGGCTATACTCCTTACGCATCAGATGCGCCCGTTGGCGGGCTCCGCCTCGAGCTTCTGCCACCTGACCCGGACAGTGGAATGGGAGCATTCAGGTTCGGACAACAGGTCTTTCTGGAAATCCGTGTTACCAACACCGGCACGGAGCCCGTCCCCCTTCAGAAACGCCTGCTCGATCCTAAGGGCGGTTTTCTGGGTGTCCGGATTGAAAAGTCCGGCCGGGGCGCCACAGCAGACAGCCGTGCGCTGCATTTTCACCCGATCGTGTCACGCTGTTTCGATCTGAGCAATCTGGCAGACAGCCGGGAAGATGAGACCACCCAGGTGCGCGTGCTGGCGCCGGGTGCGTCCCACAGCGAGAACATCAACCTGACATTCGGGGCGGACGGGTTCAGTTTTGCCGAACCCGGTCACTACACGGTCCAGGTTTCCGGCACGTTTTTCATCAACACCGGCGACGCTGACCCGTTCAATGACAAAGAGGCTGTTACCGCATCAAACGTCCTGCCCGTATTTATCGCCCGCCCCCATTCGCCGGACGAAGAGATCGAGGTCGAGACCATATTGATGCGCGAAGATGTCGGGACCTTCTTTGCTCTTGGAGGCTCTGCTGTTCTTGAAAAAGCACGGGACGATCTTGAAGCCGTACTCGACCGAAGAATGGGACGCGCCAAAATTCCGTCAGACCCCGTGGCCGCCAATATCATGCGTTGCTTCGGGATCGACGAACAGCGCAAATACCGGCGGTTTGACGGTAAAAAACTGCGATACCTGCGCAGTAATCTGAGCAAGGCAGCCGAGCATCTGCGCCGGGTACAGCGGGCGGGCGCGGGCGTATTTGACCGCGAAACCCGCGCCGGCACCGGGCGGCTTCTTGAGAAACTCGAAAAAGAGCTGAAAAAATAAGTTCGAAACCGCGGTCAGATCCGGGCTATCTGCCCGTTCAGGCCGATGGAAATTCTGTCGCCTGTCTGCCAGGGCGGATCAGCCACCACCAGAACCGGGAGCGTGGGCAGGCCCATCTGACCAGCAACAACCACGCCGATCGGCAGTATCGCGTCCCGCGCGCCCAGGAGAAGCGCTGCAGGCGCTATTCCTGCACTGATCAGTTCCAGCATAACAGCAGATGAGCTGCTCGATCCGACCAGACCGGGCACGATCAGGGCCTTGCCCGCCACAGATTCCCCCTGCTGTGGGTGCCCGGCCAGCGTAATCAGCGCCGTCGCCGGATCGATCCCACCCCAGAAACTCAGCGGTTCGGTCAGCCGGAGCACCCCGGCCACCGCAGAGCCCGCGCAGAGTATGTGCATTGAGCGGGTCATCTGTCACCCTGCCCCGGTCTTCTGACGTGCCCCTGCTGTGCACTGGCGACGCATTCGGCAAGTGTTCCGAAAACCGGCAGATGGCCTGTGTTCCCCATGGCGTAGTGTGCAAATTTGGCGGAATTGGTCATCATGACACCGGGCTTTGCGGGAAGTACCGGCGTGACGACAACACAGGTATCGGTCACGATTTCCACGCCAAGGCTGACGAGCGCAAGATCCGTACCGTCCGCACCCAGCGCCTTCAGCGTATGCCGGCCCATACAGATATAAAAAGGAACAGCAAAACTGCGTCCGCCGGCGAGGGCCAGGACGCTCCGGCATTCGGCTTCGCTGAAATGCGGACTGCCAACGGCGACGCAGTCGATCGGGCCGTCAGAAACCATACTCAGGTTGCGCCGCACATCTGCCATCATCTCAGCTGTGATCGTCACGGTTGCCTCGGGCTCATTCCCGCCAAGCGCTGTATCCAGATCCGGGGCCTCGGGTGTGACGCCAACCAGATGCACGAGGGCCACAGCGCCGGTTGACGCGGCAGCGGCGCAAAGAGCCTTGAGTTTGTCTTCGTCCGCGTCCCGCGGCAGCCCGGTAACAGCACAGACTGTTTCGCCCGCCAGCCTGCCGATCAAAGACCCCAGCACCGGATAAAATGCACTGTCCTGCGTGACTGCGGCAGGCAGCAATGACGTATCCAGAACCAGCCGGGCGTATCGGTTTTCGGCAATGTGCAGCCCGTAAAAGGGCGCCTTTCCGGATATGGCGCAGGCAATGTCGAGAAAATCGCCATACCTGTTGGTCCGGGCGCCAAGAACGGTATTGGCAAAAGCAACGGCATTGGATTCACCCCAGGCAATCTGCTGTCCGGCTTCCGGTCGTGCTCCGGCCTGATACGGTGCACAGGTCCAGCTCGGGCGGCAACCGAGTTTTTCATGTGCGACCATAAGGCGGAAAGCCATCTTTCGCGCCGCAGACGACAGTCTGCACTGATCGGGGCGTAACAGGTTCAGCGCACCGACATTTGTGGTGGCAGGCACGCGCACCTGTGCCCCGCCGGACACAAGTTTTTCACAGTAAGTGACCCCGGCATTGCCGTGGAAAAGGCATCCGTCGATATGACCGGAATGAATGCGGATCAACCTGTCAGCACCGAGCATCGCTGCAGCTTTTGTCACCAGCTCAAGTGCCATACGCTCTCCGGTCGAGCCGGTTTCGCCCGCAAGAACCGCCCTGTCGGTTACTGAAAGTTTCATCTGGCCCCGGCGTCCATCAGTCAGGTGAGTTCAGTCTGGGCTGCGGCAGGCTTGATACTCAAGAAAAACTTTGCAGACCCGACCGGCAACCGGGCGTCAGCCATGAATTGGTCATGACACATCATCCGTCTTCCGGACCCGATATCTCCGGGGGCAAGGCAGGGTCAGATTGCGTTCCCGCACCCGACAAGTTGATGGCCAGCGGATACGCAGTAACAGGACCTTTTTGGCGATTGTCCGATTGTAATTCGCGTTGTTGAGCCAGACGTTGGGCCAGGAATTCTTCATTCTGCTCCCGCATCCGGATAACAATCCGGACCCGGTCAGATGCGATGATTGTACGGTGCTTTTCTGACGGTGCACCCGCTCCCGGTATTTTGCGCGTCAGGAACCGACAATTCTTCTCGCCGGAACCAGTTTCTTCGCAAACCCTGCTTTTCTGATCGTGTCTGCGCCCCGCATCGCCTTCCACGATGAATTCGTCCCTGAAAACCGGTGCACAATTTCCTGTCCAGGTGTCTTTACAGTGACCGGGCCGCTTCAGAGGTGGTTTCCACCGGTGATTCAGCCCCAGGCTGCCTCGCCAGGCCTGACCTCTTCAACGATGATCCATCTGGTGCCCGCATTGTCGTTTCAGAAACCACTGTTGAGCAAAGTCACGGCTGGACCATGAAACGTTATTCGACTACACCACGATCATCGAAACTGTCCCGAGAAGGACCGGATCCATGGTTTTCCCGTCGCAGGCCTGAGTGCCGCCTGAACATTCAGCGCAGAGCTGAACCACGCGATTTTTTCGCCGGTTGAACGTCCGGCAGGTGAACCATGACTTACATTTCTTTTACTCCTGCAGCGTCCACACGCGCTGAAATCTGGCCCCTTCTGCGGCTTGCCGTGCCTTTGATTGTGGGCCTCGCGGCGGCCCTTCTTATCGGTGTGGTTGACACTGCCATGATCTCACCGCTGGGGACCGTGCCGCTGGCTGCAGCCGGCGTTACAACAGCCGTACTGATCATCATGATTTCTGCTCTGTGGGGCGTGGTGACCGTCATCTCGGTCCAGATCAGTCAGGCTGAAGGTGCCGGGGACCCCGCCCGGGTTGCGACGGTGTTGCGGGGTGGCCTGATGCTCTGTCTGCTCGGCGGCACGGCTGGCGCACTGTTGATGATCGCGCTCTACCCGCTTCTCGGCCCACTCGGACAACCCCGTGATGTTCTGGCCATCCTGCCGCCGTACTGGGTATCCATGGCGGTCTGGATTGTGCCCTTCACGCTGTTCTTTGGTCTCAAGGCGTTGTTTGACGCGGTTGACAGACCCTGGACGGCCGTTGGTCTTTCCTATCTCGGCGTTCTGATCAACGTGCCCGCGAATTATGCACTTATTCACGTCCTCGATCTTGGAATTCTGGGGGCCGGGCTTGCCAGCATACTGTCACAGAGCATATCGCTGCTCGCCGCCTGGCTGGTGCTCATCCGGTCACCTGACCTTGCGGCCTTCCGGCAGGCCGTATCAGTGCCGTGGTCTGACATCCGGAAACAGTGCAGAGAAGCCTTGCCCCTGTGTCTGGGATATGCCGGTGAGGGCGGCGCATATGCCATTGTCGGCCTGATGATCGGATGGCTTGGCGCCGAAGCGCTGGCCGCTCATCAGATCGTCAACGCAATCGGCGGTCTGGCCTATATGATCCCGCTGGGTATGGCCGGTGCGGCCTCAATCCGGGTTGGTCTGGCAGTTGGTGCGGGCAACCGGCACAGACTGCGTCCGATCCTGAAGGCCTCTTTTCTGATCGTCACCCTCTGGCAGCTTCTGGCTGCAGCTTTTTTTGTCGCCACGGGGCGTATCCTGGCCGAAAGCATGTCCAATGATCCGGCTGTCATCGATCTGGCCGTGACGCTTTTTGTCATTGTTGCGGTACTGCAGGTTGCCGATGGCATTCAGGGAACGGCGCTTGGGGCACTGCGCGGGATGTCAGACATGAACCTGCCAACCGTTATCACACTGGCGGCATACTGGCCGCTCGCTTTGCCAGCCAGTTACCTTCTGGGTTTTGTGCTTGATATGGGCGCACCCGGCGTATGGATCGGTTACATGATCGGACTGACGGTCGCGGCCGCCATTCTGCCGTGGCGCTTCTGGCGGCTGACGGGCTGAGCCGGGGCCCGAAGGGAGGCTATGTCTCGTATGCCATACAAGATGAAACGGGCTGACCCTTTTCATCGGATGCCTGTTCGCAGGTTGTTGATTGCCGCCAGTCTGGGAGGATCACCTCAGGAACTGCTGATACAGGAGAAAGGCAGCCAACAGTACGAGGACAGCTCCAAGTGTGCGATTGAACAGCATTCTCCGCTCGGATGTGCTGAGAAAGCGTTCGATCTGACTACCGAATACCGACCAGCTCCCGATGCCGAAGAAGCAAATAACACAATAGAGAAACACAAAGAAATAGAGTGCGGAACGACTCTGATCGAGTTCAAAAAGACCAACTGCTGCGATGCAGGCCCCCCACGCTTTGGGATTGAGCCATTGCAGGGCAGCGCCCTGCCAGAAGTTTGGTTTGGGTTGCTCGCTCCTTTCCAGCGCGCCGTCAGATGTCAGTAGTTTGTATCCGAAATATACGATCAATGACGCGCCGAAGAAGGTCAGTGCGTCGATGACCCCTCCAAACTGCTCTTCGATTACGGACAGGCCAACCCCGATCAAGAACAGCAGCAACGTAAACCCGATTGTTGCGCCGGTTACAAACCCTGCTGCACTGCGCACGCCATGGTTCAGACCCGTCGAGAGCGTGATGAGGTTTACGGGTCCCGGCGAGATCGACATTGTCAACGCGAAGAGCGCCATCGATATAGCTTGTTCCATAAAAATTCCTTCCCGACCGGTATGTAACTTTGGGAAGTACAACAATCAATTTGACCTATTTTAAAATATAATGAAGCTGTGTTTCATAATGATTGAGCATCTCAAATCTATCGCCGTTTTTGCCGAAGTTGTCCGGGCTGGTCAGTTTCGTGGCGCAGCAGAACGCCTGAACATGACGCCTTCGGCGGTGAGCTACCACATACGCGTTCTGGAAGATGCCATTGGCACCCCCTTGCTTTATCGCTCAACCCGTCGGTTCACTCTGACATCCAGTGGGGAGTTACTCTTCAACTCGGCCGAAGCAATGCTCAATGCCGCTGAAACCGGGTTTGCGGGAGCCCGTCCGTCCGAAAGTGGATTGTCCGGTGTTTTGCGGATCACCCTTACAACCGCGTTATCTCACTCTGTCATTTCAGAGCGAATTACCCGGTTTTCAAAGAAGAACCCTGACCTCAGCCTTGAACTCACCTATGATAACCGGGAAACAGATTTGGTTGCCGAAGGCATAGATGTGGCTTTGCGGATTGGACGGCTCCGAGATTCAAGCCTCCTATGTAAGCACATCTGGGACATGCCTCGCACTTTGGTTGCGAGCCCGGTTTTCGAAGCAGCATATGGACCATTCAGAAGGCCCGCAGACCTGAAGGGCGTCCCATGGATCAGGTTCGCCGGTTTGGAGAAAAGCCGAACGCTCATCGATGAGAAAGGAACCAAATTTCAAATCGAACAGTCAGGTAACCTCTGCGTTAACAGTATCGAGGCTATGGTGGATTTTACACTCAATGGGGCGGGTTTATCTTCGCCGCCTACGCATTTTGTAGCGAAAAATCTTGTGACCGGAGAGCTGATCCGCTGTTTGTCAGACACTCGTATGAGTGATCTTCCGGTGTATGCAGTCTGGCATCGGACTGTGGTTCCAAGCCCGGCAGTAAGAGACTTTATCGACTGCGTGACCGGGCACTGGACTGAGGACCTTGTTGGCGAAGACTAGGCCGAAACGCGCCAGATAACACGCTGGGCAACGCCAGTTTTCAATCGGCTTCATCGACAGCAGCCATTGGCGCGGCCGCAGTGAAAACTCACTTTGGCCGCACAGCAGACGTTCACAGTCGCAAACAGTAAGAGGGGTGAACCTGCTGTTCGCGAACTTTGCTGACCTCCGCTGGACAGGTTCGGATGACGGCCTGTCCTCTGGAGATGGCTTTGGCGGTTCGGAAAGCGGCGTTTACATGAGGTCCATACACCTTTCGACCCCGACGCACTGTGGTCTGGGCCAGACATGGACGATTTCGCAATCGCCACGATCACAGGAACCGCCGCAATCGCGCTGTGGTCGCTGAAGGCATCAAGACGGGGCGAATTCACCGCAGACAGCGGTGGCAGTGTCAGCCGCGTCGGCGCCCGTCCGGATCGAAAGACCGGATTACACTGCGTGGCGTTCAGCGTCTGCAGGAAGCAGATGCGGTCTGCTACGATCGATTGCCAGACCCTGAATGTCAGAACTCGCGCGGCGCGACGCTGAGCGCATCTTTGTCGGAGAAGCGCCCTGCGGCCATTCTTGACCGCAAGAAAAAATACAGCCCCTCGTCAGTGCCAGCAAACGTGGGCCACGCATTGCGCGCCTGGCCGAGCGTCCAACGCGCTGTATTGCGGCCTCGCAGACAAAAAATATCGCTGCAGGCACAGAATTGGGCGTCGACCGAACCTGAGGTTTGCCAGACAAAGTAAGCCTGTGCGGCAGTTGCGCCAAAATCTGTTTCCGGCAGGTCAGCCAGATCAAAAAATGTCGTTTATGTATTCCGCTCATCTTTGAGATGAAGCGCAGGTGCCGACCCATCCTTGTGTTCGCCGAAATAGATTGTCTGGTGCGGATAGGGGATTTCGATGCCTCGCGCATCGAGAACTTTTTTGCACAGTTCATTGTACGCGCGCCCAACGCCCCATTGTTTGCCAGGCACGCATCTGATGCGTGCGCGCAATACGACGGCGCTGTCACCAAGGGCCTGGACCCCGAACCATTCCAGATCGCCCTCGATGAATTCGCCATTTTCCCCTTCGCGCAACTGTTCAAACGCCTCCAGCATGGCTTCACGCCCGTCGTCTATGTTTTCGCGGTAGGCGATACCGAGGTCACAAACATAGTACGAGAAGTCCTTTACATAATTGGACACCATATCAACCGAAGAGAACGGAATCAGATGCACAGTCCCATTCACGTCCCGTAGTGTGATTGACCTGATCGTGAGTTTTTCCGCAGTTCCGGTGGTACTGCCCAGAGTAACCACGTCTCCTACGTTTATCGCGTTTTCGAACTGGATGAACACGCCAGTGATAATGTCCTGGACGAGCTTTTGGGCACCAAAACCAATCGCCAGCCCCAGAACACCTGCAGAAGCGATGAGCGGCGCAATATCGATGCCCATCTCAGCAAGAGCAAACATTGAGATGATCACCATCAGAACAATGGTGGCCGCGTTTCGCAACAGGGTCAGCAGTGTTTTCTCTCTTGAGGTAGGCATGGACCCATATTCGGGGTTCAGCCGGTAATCCACCCATGACACCAGGGTAAGCCATGCCAGAAAGCCAAAAAGCAGGATCAAACCGACGCTGACACTTTTGCCAACAACCCACTTGCCAAAATCGCTCTGCAAGAGGCCACTGAAGTCAATGGCACCTGCAAAATCCAGGGCAAACCCCACTACGAAAATTGAGATGATTGCTCTTACAATACCCAGGATACGTACAAAAAGCGCGTTAACCCGGCCCTCCAGCGAAGGCATGCGGCTGCTGACCACCTCCGGCACGCGCAGCCCACGACTGCCAAATCTGGAAAGCCCTCCCGAAGCGAGCAATCCAAGTGTAATCACTGCAATCACCTGCCCCGTTGTCAGAAGCACCGGCCATATCAGTCCGTCCGGACGGGCTGCGACAATGATGGCGAGGCCCAGCAGATAAAGGACAACCGGAACATACCAGTTCCGGGCAGCAAAACGAATAACACTGGGTTTCTCATCCGGATTTTCGCCAAGAAACCAGACTGCAACGTCTCTCCTGCTTCTCAGGACAAGCGTGAGTGCCATGATGATTGCGACAAACGCGAGAAGGGTCGATATGCCCCGTCCCGCGCTGAACGAGGCCTGCCGGTTAACGATCGGAACGACCAGAAGCTGCCCGTAGCCGATGACTGTTGCAATGCTTCCCAACCAGAACGACATATGTTTCGATGCCGCGTCTGAAATGGCAACGAAGCGCAGCTCATCCGTGCTGGGCGACAGGACCGCGCGAAAGAGCACTTTGGCCAGTCCCACAAGCAGGAACGCATTGAGATAAAGCGACTGCCGGACACCCATCGATCCGGGATCACCGTGAAGATAAAGTGCTGCCAGATACCCGAAACCCCAGGCAAGAATGACCACAAAGGCGTCCATCAGCGTTGTGGCTATTGCGACAGCCAGAGTGCGCAGAAAGTCCCAGTCGTGAGCGCGTGCTCCCATGCTCCGGGAAACCCTCTTCGCAAAATAGCGCAGGACGATATAGCTGATGGTCGTGGCAATGAAGACAACAGCAAGGGCAATCAGTGCATCAGCCAGCGCGGCGAGCTGGTCAGCGTCCAAACTGCCTAACGTTGACGTCACTGACGTAATACCTGCCAGCGCAGACGCAAATGACCCGGCAGCGGTTTCTACAAAACCTGAAGTCAGTCGTGCGATTTGACGTCCGAACGACACCCCTTCCTCTGCTTCGGGAACTGCTTCAGTTGCTGTGGCAACCTCCCTGAGACTCGCGATCAAAGCCTCTCGTGCGCTGTCATCTTCCAGTAGATCGATGAGCTGCTGCGCTTCAGCGGCGGGATCAGCCTCCTGGGCAAAAACCATCCCTGAGAAGACAGTCGTAAAAAAAGCGAACGCAAAGAAAGCCAAGCGCATAAACAGTCTCCAGCCTGCGGTGGAAGATCAAACATCTAGCGCCCTGCAGTGAATTGCACAACCACACCGGAATGTTGGATAACTGCAAAAGCCGAGCGCTGAAAAACAGAAAGACGTTTCAAATGAGCATTCCAAACACAATCTGCGCATTCGATGTCCGGGATGAACGTGCGGGGCCTGTATCAGACGTCACAGCGAATTCTCCAACAGACGGATATCGATGGCTTCACTATGATCTGGCAGAACCGGGTTTGCGAGACTGGCTGGGAACAAGGCTTTCTTCTCTCGCCACCGGCACCTTGATGCAGTCGGAAACACGACCGCGTTGCGAGGTCATGGAAGAGGGTATCATCCTCAATCTGCGTGGCGTGAACCTGAACCCGGGCGCATCACCTGAGGATATGGTCTCCCTGCGTCTGTGGATAACACCGCAGTTGATTGTTTCGACACGTGCACGACAGATATTCGCGGTGGAGGCAATGCGCCAAAGGCTGGAGCAGGGTGATGCGCCGGAGAGTGCCGGGCACTTCGTCGCAAGTCTTGCACAGGGCCTGGCGAAGCGCATCGAAACGGTGTCGCTTGAACTGGAAGAGGCGACAGACAGCCTCGAAGACGCGGTTTTGAGCGAAGGTGCCTCATCAGGCAGTGACGTAGCCCGACTGAGGCAAACAATCATCAAGCTCAGACGGTATATCGCACCACAACGCGAGGCTCTGGATATCCTGTCTGAAGCGCAGACCGACATTCTGAATGAAGACAACCTCGAGCAACTGAGAGAAACAGCAAACCGGACGCGGCGGGCCCTCGAAGAGCTGGATGCCTGCAGAGACCGCCTCAACGTCCTGAGCGACCACATCGAGGCCGCTCAGTCAAACGCGTTGAACAAAAACAGCTATGTGCTGTCCGTGGTAGCGGCGATATTTTTACCTCTCGGATTTCTCACTGGATTGTTTGGGGTCAACGTCGCCGGAATGCCTGGATTGGAAGTACACTACGCGTTCTGGGCGCTTTCGCTCGCATCGCTGGCGATTGGCATCGCTCTGTTTGCCGTGTTCCGGCTTCTGAGATGGCTTTGATGCCCAAAGGTCCGGCACGGGTGGCTCGATTTTCGGCACCTGCGGCGCGCCATGTCAAAAACCCCAGGCACAGCCCGGTCTGATTTCGGCAACTACTGAAAGTCGTCGAAGTGTCCTTCGGGATCGGCCTGTATCCTGAAGAGGTCAGGTATGTCGTATCATGACTTCCTGAGAAATTTTTTTTGGAAAGCTTCTTTGTTTATGAAACGGCGTTGAGAATGAAAGAAACGGCGCAAGAGGATCTTTCAAAAAACGGTTTCGTAACGACCGTCAGTTTTCTTGCAACGGCACAGAAACTGAGCTCTCTTTCGCCATTCAGGACGTGCTACAGACCATAGCGTGAGTTTCTGCACAATAGCCCGCAGACTTCTCGCGGGTTCCCCTTCTCAGCTTTTCTGAAGAACAGTTCAGGTCCGGAGCACCCGGTATGCCAGATCCCCGGCAGGTCGCTGCATGAATGGCGATGTTTTCGCGGGCAAAATCACCGCATTAGGACCAATTATTTTTGAAAATTTTTTGCAGAACATATGGCGGAGGAGGTGGGATTCGAACCCACGGTACGCTTTCACGCACGCCGGTTTTCAAGACCGGTGCATTCGACCACTCTGCCACTCCTCCGGACCGGCTGGTCACGCGCTTTTCGCTGATGAGACCGGTCAGTGCAAGAGGTGAGAAAGCACCAATTCGAAATTATGCCCTGATACGCGGGCAGAAGTACCTGTTTACGATGGTTTTCGAAGAGGATTATTGCCTGGACGCTGCGCAAAACCTTTCCACGCCGCCTGACTCGGGCTAGTGTACGCGCAAAGGCCCGGAACAAGGGCACAGCAGATCCGCCGCACAGCGGCACACAGGCAAGGACGACCCGAATGACGATCAGTTGCGTGTCCGGATTATTTTCACCCGCCTGTCGGGCTGCCACAGCGTTGGTGGCAGTGCTGGCGCTGGCTGCATGCGACGAGACAGGCGCCTTCAGCCTTGAAAACCTGACCGGTCCACCGTCGGAAACTTCTGCCGCTGCAGCAGCCGGCGGCGAGACCACAGAAAAAGACGTGGAAGCTCCGGAAGTTTTCGCAGCAAGAGAACAGGGCCTCTGGGATGGCCGCCCCTCGCTTGGCGGTGTCTGGGTTGCCCATCCTGATGCGGAAGCACCCGAAAGGGTCATAATCAGGAATGTGGATAACGGACAGTTTGTGGTCGGCGCCCTGTTCCGCCGCGAACGTGATATTCCTGGTCCGCGCCTGCAGCTTTCATCGGATGCGGCCAGCGCTCTTGATATTCTGGCCGGTGCGCCGACCGAACTTGATGTGACAGCCCTGCGCCGCGAGGTTGTGGAACAACCTGCGCCTGCCGAGCCTGAGACTGCAGCCGAAGACGATGTCGGTTCGGAAGTTGCGTCAACCGCGACCGCGGCATCGACACTGACTGCCGAAGAGATCACCAGCGCCGCACAGACCGACAGGGCAGCAGGTTCTGCCGATCCGATCGCGATTGCAACAGCTGCGCTTGGCGAGGCTGATGCCGGTGCGGGTACCGGTACCGGCGCATCCCCACCACAGACAGTCGCCACAACTGCCGCAGCGGCACCGGTCACAAGTTCAGCACTGCCCGAATCCACGCTTCCTGCATCATCACTGAGCCGGCCCTACCTCCAGGCAGCGACCCTCAGTTCCGAGGAAAACGCCAACCGCGCCGTAAAACAGCTGACCGACGCAGGCCTGTCCGCACGCGCCAGTGAACTGAAACGTGATGACAAGAGCCTCTGGCGTGTTGTCGTTGGTCCGGCCGGGTCTGAGACCGAACGCAACAGCATGCTGGAGAAGGTAAAAGCCGCCGGTTTTGCAGACGCCTTCGCTGTATCAAACTGAGCCCAAGCAGGAGACATCACCGTGATCCGTCTTGCCCCTCTGATTATTTCGCTGCTTCTCGCCCCTCTTCAGGCTGCGGCCTTTGAGACCCAGGCGCGGGAAGCCTATGTCATTGACCAGACAACGGGCACCGTGCTTCTGGCCAAGAATGCAGACGTGCCACTGCCGCCTGCATCCATGTCCAAGCTGATGACGCTCTACATGGCCTTCGAGGCGATCCGCCGCGGCAAGTCAGATGGTGGCCTCGACCTGAACGAAATGCTGCCCGTGTCCGAACATGCGCAGTCATACGGCGGATCGAGCATGTTTCTGCAATCCGGGGAAACGGTAAGCGTCGAAGATCTGATCCGGGGTATTATCGTTCTGTCCGGAAATGATGCCTGCGTGGTCATTGCCGAAGCACTCTCGCCTGACGGCACCGAGTATGGGTTTGCCCGGCTTATGACACAGCGCGCGCAACAGCTGGGCATGACAAATTCGACATTCACCAACTCCAACGGATGGCCAGCGCCTGGGCACCTGATGTCGATGCGCGATCTGGGTCTGCTGTCTCATCGCCTGATCGAGGATTTTCCGGAATTCTACCCTCTGTTCGCTGAGACCGAATTTGAATTTGACAACCGGGTACCCAGTAACAGGCTGAACCGTAATCCGCTCCTGACCATGAACATCGGCGCAGACGGTCTGAAGACAGGTCACACGCAGGAAGCAGGCTACGGGCTGGCGGGGTCGGCCAAACAGGGCGACCGCAGAGTGATTTTTGTGGTTTCCGGTATCGAATCCAGCGCCGCGAGGGCACAGGAATCACAGGCCATTGTGAACTGGGCATTCCGTCAGTTTGCCATGCGACCGATGATCAGCGAGGGCGAGAAATTTGCCGAAGCAGAGGTCTGGATGGGCAGTGAGCCGAAAGTTGGCCTGGTCGCCGCCGAAGACGTCAGCGTGCTGATGCCGGCTCTGGCAGCATCCGAGCTGGAGGCAGAGGTCGTGTTCACCGGCCCCGTGGAGGCCCCGGTAACAAAGGGCCAGCAGCTGGCTGAGCTCGTGTTCACACCAGAAGGACTGCCGGAAAAGCGCATCCCTCTCGTGGCAGACCGTGATATCGGTCCCGGGGGTTTTGTCAGCCGTATGAGCACTGCTGCTCTGCTGCTGATCAACCGTCTCGTTCAGGGGCCCGGGGACGCGACGTGACAACTCCCCCGCGCGGGTCCGGCTGCTTTATTACATTTGAAGGTATCGACGGCTCGGGTAAATCCACCCAGATCAACCGGCTTGCCGAGCACCTGCGCGCGCAGGGGCAGGACGTCGTGGTCACCCGCGAACCCGGCGGATCGCCGGGGGCCGAGGAAATCCGCGCGCTCGTGCTGCAGGGGGATCCGGACCGTTGGTCTGCGGAAACCGAAATCCTGCTATTCACAGCGGCCCGGCGCGACCACATGGAGCGGCTGATCGAACCCGCTCTCGCTCAGGGGAAAGTAGTTTTGTGTGACCGGTTTGCCGACAGCACGCGTATGTATCAGGGCGTGTCACGCGGAGACCTTCGCCCGGTCGTGGACAAGTTGCACAGGCTGATGATCGGCCGCGAACCGGATCTGACAATTCTGATCGACATGGACCCGGCCACTGGTCTGTCCCGGGCACTCTCAAGGCAGACTGCCGATGAACGTTTCGAGGCTTTTGGCGAGGATCTGCAGGCGAGAATGCGTGCAGGATTTCTGGCACTGGCGGATGAATTCCGCGATCGTTTTCACGTTATTGACGGCGCGCGCGATATTGACACCGTTGCCGGCGACATCAGGGCGACTGTGGACAAGGCACTGGCATGACAGCGCCGGATCAGATCGAGGGCGCACCGCATCCCCGGGATACCGCACAGCTGTTCGGTCAGGATGCTGCTGTCAGTTCTTTTCTTGACGCTTTTTCCTCAGGCCGGCTGCACCATGGCTGGTTGCTGACCGGCCCGCGCGGTGTCGGCAAGGCAACGCTGGCATGGGCAGTTGCACGGTTTCTTCTTGCGACACCGCCCGTGGAAGAGGACGGTCTGTTCGGTGCACCTCCTCCACCTGAAACACTTGATATCGACCCCGGGCACCCCGTTTCCAGAAGGATTGCCGCGGGTGCCGAGCCGGGCCTCAAAGTCATCACCCGCACGGCCAACCCGAAAACTGACCGTATGCGGGAAGAGATTGTCGTTGATGACATCCGGGCACTTGCTGGTTTCTTTCAGCTGTCCGCGGCAGATGGCGGCCGGCGTGTCGTCATTGTTGATGCAGCCGATGAGCTGAATACATCTGCCGCCAATGCGCTGCTCAAGATGCTGGAAGAACCTCCGGAGCGTGCAACGCTCCTGCTGATCAGTCATCAGCCGTCCCGACTGCTGCCTACGATCCGCTCTCGCTGCCGGACCCTGAGGCTGGGGAACCTCTCGCCGGAAGACATGGCTCTCGCTCTGGCTCAGGCCGGGGCAGATGACAGCCCCGACGCCGCAGCACTGGCGGCGCTCTCGGGTGGCTCTGTGGGTGCTGCACTCCGGCTGTCGCTGCTGGACGGGCTGAGACTTTACGCGGAACTGCTGACGATTCTGAAGACTGTCCCCCAGTTCGACCGGGGCCGCGCGGTCAAACTGGCCGAAGCGGCGGCCGCCCGCGGCGGCGAGGCAAAGCGCGACCTGTTGTTTGAGCTGCTGGACCTGCTGCTCTCGCGGCTTGCTCTGACGGGTGCCATGGGCCATCCGCCCACCCCCGAGGTCGTACCGGGTGAAGGCGAAATTCTGATGCGGCTTGCGCCATCAGCGCATATGGGCCGCGCCTGGGCCACAACGGCACAGGAAACCGGGGCGCGGGCCCGTCACGGGCGTGCGGTGAACCTTGACCCCGCCGCTCTGATCCTGGATACCCTGATCAAAGTAAGCCAAACCGCCAGCCCCTGATCTGAGGGTCCGGCCCGGACACAACGACAGGCATGACGGACACACCCCGGATCACCGACAGCCACTGCCATCTGGACTTTCCTGACTTTGACGGCAGGTTGCCGGAGGTCATTGAAAGTGCGGCAGAGGCAGGTGTCGCCCGTATGGTGACAATATGCACCAGACTGCGCAACGAGCCACAGGTACGCGCCATTGCCGAAGCGCATGATCCGGTGTTCTACGCGGCCGGTACCCACCCGATGAGCGCCGCCGAAGAGCCAATGGCGTCAACAGATGAGCTGATTGCGCTGGCAGCGCATCCCAAGTTTGTCGGTATCGGCGAAACGGGGCTCGACTATCATTATACTGCTGAGAGCGCCGGTATTCAGAAAACCTCGCTGCGTGTTCATATCGACGCCGCACGCGAAACCGGCCTGCCCCTCATTATCCACGCCCGCGACGCCGACACGGATATGGCGCGTATTCTGAGCGAAGAATACGCCAATGGTGCCTATACCTGCGTGATGCACTGCTTTTCCTCTTCAGCAGAGCTTGCGCGTGCTGCACTGGACCTGGGCTTTTACCTTTCGATGTCCGGCATTACTGCCTTTCCGAAATCGGAAGAGCTGCGCGCGATTTTTGCATCCGCGCCGGCCGACCGGATTCTGGTTGAAACGGACGCCCCCTACCTGGCGCCCCCACCTTATCGCGGCAAACGCAACGAACCGGCCTATACCGCGCATACCGCGCGCCGTGGGGCCGAAACCATGGGCATGCATTACCCTGAATTCGCTGCACAGACAGAAGCCAACTTTGAGCGTCTGTTCACAAAGGCCTGCAACTGGAAGGCCGCCGCGTAATGGTCCGGACCACCTTTACAATTCTTGGCTGCGGTTCCTCGGGCGGGGTGCCGCGACTGGGCGGACACTGGGGCAGCTGCGACCCCGAAAACCCGAAAAACCGCAGACGCCGCTGTTCTTTGCTCATCGAGCGAACCGGCCCGGACGGTACGACCACCGTACTGATCGACACATCCCCGGATCTGCGCGACCAGCTGCTGGGTACAGGCACAGGCAGGCTGGATGCCGTGATTTATACACACGCACACGCTGACCATGTGCACGGGATCGATGATCTGCGCATGATCGTCTTCAATATGCGGGCCCGCCTGCCTGTATGGGCTGATGCACCTACACGCGACGCCCTGATGAACCGCTTCGATTATGCCTTTGTTCAGCCCAAGGGCTCCACCTATCCGCCAATTCTGGACATGAACCTGATCGAGGGCGATGTTGAGGTCACAGGTGCAGGCGGCACGATCCGCTTCACCCCTTTCAGGGTTGCGCACGGCGGGATGGATGCACTGGGCTTTCGCATTAGTGACGTCGCATATCTGCCGGATGTCGCCGAAATACCGGATGATCAGTGGCACCACCTCGACAATCTTGACTGCTGGATTGTGGATGCACTGCGCCGCGAACCACATCCGACGCATGCTCATCTGGAACGCACGCTGGGATGGATAGAGCGTGTGCAGCCAAAACAGGCTGTCCTGACAAACATGCACATTGATCTCGACTATGAGACACTTCTGGCAGAAACGCCTGAACATATTCAGCCGGCCTTTGACGGTCTGCAGCTGACTTTCGACACGCCCTGAACCACGCGGGGCGCTCATTTCCTGTCGGCAGATAAGTCCGGCGCAAGGGCCACCGATGCAAACGCTTCTGGACGTCATTCTCCCTGTATTTCTTGTCATCGGGTTCGGCTATACGGCGGTCTGGCGCAACCTGTTCCCGGTCGAAGGCATCGACGGGGTCATGCGGTTCACCCAGAACTTTGCCATCCCCTGTATGCTGTTTCAGGCCATTGCCCACATGGATCTGTCGGCTTCCTTTGATCCGGGGCTGCTCACATCGTTTTATGCCGGAGCGGGCATCTGCTTCTTTCTTGGCATGCTCGGTGCCAGGCTGTTTTTCAGACGGGAATGGGAAGACTGCGTTGCCATCGGGTTTTGTTGCCTGTTCTCAAACTCGGTTCTGCTGGGGCTGCCGATCACCGAACGAGCATACGGGGCTGACGCACTGACCGGGAATTTCGCCATCGTCGCATTGCATTCGCCATTCTGCTACGGGCTTGGCATCACCGTCATGGAAATCACCCGAAACAGAGGGCAGTCTCCCGTTGTGATGGCCCGTTCTGTTGCCAGAGCGATGTTCCGCAACGCGCTCGTTCTGGCGATTGGCCTGGGTTTTGTGGTGAACCTGTCTGGCCTGACAGTGCCCGGCGTCGTCGATGATGCGCTGTCACTGATTGTGCGCGCGGCCCTTCCCGCAGCGCTCTTTGCCCTTGGCGGCGTTCTGTTCCAGTACCGCCCCGAAGGCGATCTGCGCGCGATTGCCATGGTCTGCGGCATTGCTCTTCTGGTACATCCCGCACTGGTCTGGGCATTCGGCACCGCCCAGGATGTGCCGCGCGACGCCTTCCGGTCGGGCGTTCTGACCGCTGCGATGGCTCCGGGGTTCAACGCATATATCTTTGCGAATATGTACGGACGTGCCAGACGCGTCGCCGCCTCTTCAGTTCTGATCGCGACTGCGGCGTCTATTCTGACGGTCTGGGTATGGCTCTCGTTGCTGAGCAGTCTGTGATCCGTCAGACGACAGGTGGAATCGGGTCCCGGGAAGGTCCCACCAAAACCGACGCTGAATCATCAGAAATGTGACCACGACGTGTCGGCAGATTGCCGCCACTTTTTCGCCCGCTGTGCGGCAAACGCGGTCTGGTCAGCCGGCTGTTAGCGCTTTGTTAACTGCAAAACGGGACAATTTTGCCTGATAACCTGACAATCCGCAGCACTCAGCAGCGCAAAAATGCTGCCACAATTGCGCTGCAGACCAGCGTCCATTGGGTCAGGTTTTTAACGAATAGTTACCTCAGCGCCTGATTTGAGCCCTACGTTCGCCAAGCTCAGCGCTCATAACAGGCTCAGATCAGACGTTTCGGTGTCGAGTGTTTCACCCGGAAGAGGCTGATCGGAACTGTAACAGTTTGAGGCTTTTTCAGATGGCTCATGTATTCTGTAAGACACACAGGAACAGTATCGGTGGGGATCGACGCAGCTTTGTAACCGGGGCAGTGCTTGCACTCGCGCTGGCAGCGGGCGCGTTGTATGCACCGCAGAGCGCACAGGCTTCAGGCAGCGACCCGTTTCTGCGGGCCAAAATGATGATTGCGCCGCCGAGCGGGGCGCGCGGCCTGTGCAGCAAATATGACTGGGCCTGTGCGCATTCCGGCTCGACCCAGGCGCTGACACAGAAAGATCTGAAGACCGTTCAGAAGGTCAACAGGCGTGTAAACAGGCAGATCAGCGAAGTTGCGGACCTCTCCCAGTATCGAAAGGCCGACTACTGGACACTGCCGCTGTCGCGCCGTGGCGACTGCGAAGATTTCGCGTTGCTCAAGAAAAAAGAGCTGATCCGTGCGGGCATCGCTCCGGAACGTCTTTTGCTGACAACGGTGCTGGACAGACGCGGGAACAGTCACGCTGTTCTGGTTTTGCGCGCTGACACAGGCGATTACGTCCTGGACAACCTGACCGATCGGATAAAACCGTGGAAAGAAACGCGCTATACTTTTCTGCGGATGCAGAGCCCTGACAAGGCCGGCTCGTGGGTTGGTCTTCTGATCAAGGCCTGACCGGCACACTGAAGAGATGTGAAAAAGAAACAGCCGCGATGGGTATCGCGGCTGCTTTCGTTTTATCACCCGGCTGATACGCCTGATGTTTTGACCGGTGCCCGGGCGGATCAACCGCTCCCGCCGTTGGATCCATTGCCACCGCTGCCGCCGCCAGAGCCGTTATCGTCTCCACCGCCGCCGCCGCCGTTGCCACCGCCGAAGCCGCCACCGCCGCCATCACCGCCGCCGTCACCGCCGCCATCACCGCCGCCATCACCGCCGCCGTCACCGCCGCCATCACCGCCGCCATCACCGCCGCCGTCACCGCCGCCGTCACCGCCGCCATCACCGCCGCCGTCACCGCCGCCGTCACCGCCGCCGTCACCGCCGCCGTCACCGCCGCCATCAGCACCGTCGCCGCCATCAGCACCGTCGCCGCCATCTGCGCCGTCGCCACCATCAGCACCGTCGCCGCCATCAGCACCGTCGCCGCCATCAGCACCGTCGCCGCCATCGGCACCGTCGCCGCCATCGGCACCGTCGCCACCATCGGCACCGTCGCCGCCATCAGCACCGTCGCCGCCATCAGCACCGTCACCGCCATCAGCACCGTCGCCGCCATCGGCACCGTCGCCGCCATCAGCACCGTCACCGCCATCAGCACCGTCGCCGCTCTGGAATTCCCGCTCGCTGGCCGGATCTGGTTCATCCCCAGGCTCGGTATCTGTAGGTGAAATGCTTCCGGTAGGATCATCGGACAGCAACAGCGCAAGGCCAGGGCAGTTTTCGCCGGTACCGACCAGAATATCGACATAGTTTGGGTGTTGCTGAATGTAGTCGATGAAACCGGATGTGATTGTCTCGCATCCACACAGATCAGCGATCGAAAGACCATCGACTGCACTGCTCGTTTCACTGATTGAGCACTGGTTCAGGAGCGCTCCTGTCTGCTGAGCCATCGCTGGCTGTGTCGCCATGACAGACCAAACAGAAGAAGAAACAACAAACGAAGTTGTCGCCAGAAGTGTTCTCAAGTTCATGCTTTTACCCTCCGCGGCACCGGCAGCCAGCCGCTCATTACCATTTAAACGCCACACTAGTGCCTTACTGTGCAGAATTTGTCTACGAAATGCCTTATTGCATGGGGAAAAATGACGGAAATGTGTCATTATGGTTCAGATACCAGAACAGTCGCGCGACTCCTTACCTTTTTGTTTACAACTACTCGCAGCGTTAATCTTTTTCTGCCACAATCGAGTCGGCTTACCGAAGCGGATAGTTCTTTTCGCTCAGCACCCGGAAACAGGTTTGTTGCCAGGATGAACTCCACTCAATGACTATGGCGGGAAAGCAGTTATGAGCTGTGCGGCGCCTTTTGTCTTTGACCTGCGGGGCAGAACCATGGCGGATCAATACTGTTCTGTCTCAGCTCTGAATTAATACGCCAGGCATGCCACACTCCATCGCTGCTTCACGAAATACTTCGCCCGGAATTCTGGTCGTCGGGATCAGAACTGAATACTCTACAGAATCTGCAATCAGTGCGGGGATAACGCCCGCCTGATCGTCAACGGCTTGCAACATGCTGAAATTGGATGCTGAAATGTCCTCAACCATACCAACGCTGCATTTACTGTGTGGCAAAATCGCTTCCGGAAAGTCCTCCCTCGCTGCCCGGCTTCATCGTTCGGCCGGAACCGTTCTTGTGGCCGAAGACGAATGGCTGGATGGTCTCTATCCGGAAGACCTTTTGTCGGTTTCAGACTACATGCGATGCATGTCTAGGTTTCGAAAAGTCATGGGACCTCATGTTGTCTCATTGCTGAATGCAGGGGTGTCGGTCGTTCTGGATTGTCAGGCGAATACGATTGCTTCACGCGACTGGATGCGCGGCATCCTGCAAAAGACGAAAGCAGCAAACAGACTTCATGTGTTGGATGTCCCCGACGAAGTATGCATCGCACGCCTTCATGCACGTAATGCGCAGGGGCATCATCCGTTTGCGGCAACCGAGGAGCAGTTCTGGCAAGTCTCAAGACACTTCGTCGCGCCAACTGCAGAGGAAGGATTCGATATCGTTTTGCATGGCGTTGACAGAAAGCCATGAACTGAGCTGACCTTCGCAGATGATGCTGCATTCATCAAATACGCTAAACGCGGGAATGGCTGCGTTGCGCCCAGTGACCACCGCCAGGGGCCACAAGGTTCACGGCATCGTCGGTGAATGGATTAGCCGGCAAGAATTCCAAAACGCTGTCAGAGTGGAACTGCAAACGCCTCCGCCCAACGGGCTGACAGCGACGAGAAACTGAGAACCTGGGGGCGGACTGAGTGTGAAACGGCTGGCGGCACTGAACAGTCCCCGGATGTCTGGAACAGAAGGCAAGCAGCGTCCGGGTGCAGTCCCAGACGCGATGAGGTGTGTCCCGGGGAGTTTGACAATTTCTGCGGCCGGTTACCGCCAGAATCAATTGCAGAAAGTGTTTTCGAACCTCCAGGCAAGGTTGCAGGGTTGGCCGATGCAATTACTGTATGAGCAATCTGCATCAGAGATGTCTGGTTGAGGTACACAACCGCTGACGATACGCCGCGAAATTCAACCGCAGGCCCCGGTTTTCTACCGGGTGCGCTGAGAAGTCTGACATGCTCAGGTATCAAAGTGGTGCGGATGAGAAGACTCGAACTTCCACGGGTGTTACCCCACAGCGACCTCAACGCTGCGCGTCTACCATTCCGCCACATCCGCACTGAATGGTGAGAGGTCTTTACAGCGGCTCCGGTCGGTTGTGAAGAGACATTCTGCGGAAATTTCAGCCATGTCGCTCCGGTGATTGCAGCGGGCGACACCGCGGTCTAAACCTGCGGGATGGTGGAATGGATGATAACGGACGGGCTGACCGGTTTCAGGGAAGCGGAGGCATGGATGGAAATCCGGGCCGCGGAAATCGCTGCCGGGCGCGCGCGGGAGTGCATCTGGCTGGTTGAACATCCCGCACTGTATACTGCCGGGACATCAGCCCGCGAGACCGATCTCCGGGAACCCGACCGTTTTCCGGTTTTTGATACAAGGCGCGGCGGTCAGTACACGTACCATGGCCCCGGCCAAAGGGTTGCTTACACGTTGCTCGACGTGGGGGAGCGCGGGCGGGACGTGCGCAAATTCGTTCAGGATCTTGAGCGCTGGGTTATTGCAACGCTCGACACCTTCAACGTCACAGGACATATCCGCGACGGTCGCGTGGGCGTCTGGGTTGAGCGGCCTGATAAACCGAAAGACCGGCAGGGGCAGCTGGTCGAGGACAAAATTGCAGCAATCGGTATCCGCCTGCGCAAATGGGTCAGCTTCCACGGACTTTCGGTCAACGTCGATACGGATCTTTCGCATTTCAGCGGCATCGTGCCCTGCGGCATTGAGGAGCATGGCGTGACAAGCCTTACGGATCTGGGGCTTCCTGTCACGATGAATGACCTGGACGTTTCATTGCGTGACACGTTTGAAACCACTTTCGGTGACCGCACTGTAGATGGTCTGGTGCCTGAACTGACAGGAACAGGCCGAAATAGGCCCGGCATCTCTTCTTCACTCTGACCGGCGCGCCCTGCATTCGGACACCAGCGCCTCAAGCTGCTCTTTCTGGAGCGGCTTTGGCACAAACCTGTAAACGTTTGGGTCTGCTTCTGCCCTGGCAAAGTCCCGCTGCAGCTCGGATGTCGACAGCATCACGATCATGTGGCGGTTTCGCTGCATTTCCGGTAATTCGCGGTAAGCCTCAAGAAACTCAAACCCACTCATCCGCGGCATATTAATGTCGAGGAATATAAGATCCGGGGGGGCGATTTCAGACCGGTGCGCGCGCTGCAGGTGCTCCAGCGCGGCGGCGCCATCCGTCTCGACCTCGATGCGATCAGCTACCTCAGCCTTGCTGATGAGCCTTTCATTCAGCAGATTTGTGACGCGGTCGTCATCCACGAGAAGTATTTTTGCTACTCTGTTTTCCTGCACATCCGACACCTTTTTCAGTGAGGAAAGACCAGTGAGAACACAGCGCCACCAGATGCGGAACCGGATAACTCAACTGATCCTCCCAGGCGTTCCATCAGACGTCTGGCGACGTAGAGAGACACGCCGTCACCCGGCGGGTGTGCATGCGCTCTCTGAAAAAGGCTGAATACCCGTTCCGTATCCCGCTCAGGGTCCAGCCCATCACCGTTGTCATGCACTTCAACATACGACGCGCCGTCCCTGTCAAATGATCTGATCAGAATTTCAGGCCGGCGCCCCTCCGGACAGTAAATCAGAGCATTGCGCACAAGATCCTCAAGTATTTCAGATAAGGCGTCGGGGACACAGCTGACCTCGGCCACTTTGAGATCCGTCTTTATTTTGCCACCCGTATTCCGGATCACCGGCTCCAGTTTTTCTATGGCTGTGGCGCAGGCATGCGAAACATCTACGGGCCGTGGCGCCGGAAACTGGCCGGTACTGGCCTCGGATACGCGCACCAGCATATGGAGCTTCTGTGTTGCCTGATCACAGACCTCGCGCATCAGATCCAGCGTTTCGGAATATGTCGCCGGCAGATCATCACACCGATGTGCAATGCTTTCCAGAAGCGTGGCCATATTCGTGACCGGCCCCTTCAGATCGTGAGTGGCGACGTAGGTCAGCTGTTCAAGCTCACGGTTTGTACTCCGCAAACGCTCTGCTGCCTTCTTCTGCGCAGTAATATCCATCGCGATGCCGATGTGACGCAGAAGGGATCCGTCAACGTCCCGGTCGAACACGGCATCAATACTGCGCAGCCAGACCAGTTCCCCGGATTTGTTGAGCGCGCGGTATTCGATCACATGTTGAATACCGTCTTCGCTCTGCGACAGTAACTCCAGATAATTGGCAATCCGTGGCAACTCCTCGGGATGCATAAGAGTGCTCATCAGCGCATCTCCCATATCAATCGCTTCCTGCTGGCTGTAGCCCAGCAATTCAGCAATCGAACGGTTCGAATACTCATTGCTCATCGTCTGATGGTTGAAAATGTATATGATGCCCGGCACCAGTGTCGCCATTCTGCGCAGGAAATCCGGGCTGTCTGCGCTGACCGGCGAAACGGGGCTGATCTGATCAGAAACTGAGGCGGTGGCCATGAGTGCTGCTTTCCTGGACCGCGGGGGCGCGCGGAAACTGTTTACGATGCGATCATGACGGTCGGGTGTTAACAGGCCGTGAACGAACCCGCAGCTTCATAAACATTTGAGCAGATTTCCACCTGGGCCCGCGCAGTGTGTTCAGCAGCTGATAAATTTCCCGGCTGCGTCAATACGATCATTGCCCCTGTCGCCAACTCCCTCTAGAAACGACGGGAATCTCCGCGCAGCCCGGGAACCGCTGTGCCGGTATAACTCACTATCAGGAGGCAAGAGCATGGCAGACGCAGCCATCCACGGCCATGATCACCATGACGAGCGCAGCTTCTTTACGCGCTGGTTCATGTCCACAAACCACAAAGACATCGGTATTCTCTATCTGATCGTCTCGGCCTTCGCCGGTTTCATTTCGGTGGCCTTCACCGTTTACATGCGCCTTGAGCTGATGGAGCCCGGCGTACAGTACATGTGTCTTGAAGGCGCACGGCTGATGGCCAGCGATGCGGCCTGTACACCCAACGGTCACCTCTGGAACGTGCTGATTACCGGCCATGGCATCCTCATGATGTTCTTTGTCGTGATCCCGGCGCTTTTCGGCGGATTTGGCAACTATTTCATGCCTTTGCAGATCGGCGCGCCGGATATGGCGTTTCCGAGGATGAACAACCTTTCGTTCTGGCTCTATGTCGCCGGTACGTCCCTCGCGGTTTGCTCGGTGCTGGCACCGGGTGGCAATGACCAGGCCGGATCAGGTGTGGGCTGGGTGCTTTATCCGCCATTGTCGACCAATGAAGGCGGGTTCTCCATGGACCTCGCAATTTTCGCCGTGCACGTGTCCGGTGCATCCTCGATCCTGGGCGCGATCAACATGATCACCACGTTCCTGAACATGCGTGCACCGGGTATGACCCTGTTCAAGGTGCCGCTGTTCTCGTGGTCGATTTTTGTGACAAGCTGGCTGATCCTGCTGTCCCTGCCGGTGCTGGCGGGTGCGATCACCATGCTTCTGATGGACCGCAACTTTGGCTTCACGTTCTTTGACCCCGCCGGTGGCGGTGATCCGATCCTGTACCAGCATATTCTGTGGTTCTTCGGACACCCCGAGGTGTACATTGTGATCCTGCCCGGGTTTGGCATCATCAGCCACGTTATCGCGACCTTCTCGCGCAAACCGGTATTCGGCTACCTGCCGATGGTCTGGGCACTGATCGCAATCGGCGCTCTGGGCTTCGTTGTCTGGGCGCACCACATGTACACCGTCGGCATGAGCCTCAATCAGCAGGCCTACTTTATGCTGGCGACTATGGTCATTGCGGTGCCAACGGGCGTCAAGATCTTCAGCTGGATTGCCACTATGTGGGGCGGTTCCGTAGAATTCAAAACACCTATGCTCTGGGCTTTTGGCTTCCTGTTCCTCTTCACCGTCGGTGGTGTGACAGGTATCGTGCTCAGCCAGGCTGCCGTGGACCGCTATTACCACGACACGTACTATGTGGTGGCACACTTCCACTACGTGATGAGCCTCGGTGCCGTCTTTGCGATCTTTGCGGGTATTTACTTCTACTTCCCCAAGATGACAGGACGTATGTATCCTGAGTGGGCCGGCAAGCTGCACTTCTGGACGTTCTTCATCGGTGCAAACCTGACCTTCTTCCCACAACACTTCCTGGGCCGTCAGGGTATGCCACGCCGCTATATCGACTACCCGGATGCCTTTGCATACTGGAACTGGTGGTCAAGCCTCGGTGCGTTTCTGAGCTTTGCATCTTTCCTCTTCTTCTTTGGCATCATGTTCTATGCCATCCGCAAGGGTAAGGAAGCGAAAGAGAGCAACCCGTGGAATGAATACGCAGACACACTTGAGTGGACCCTGCCCAGCCCACCGCCGGAGCACACATTCGAGATCCTGCCGAAACAGGAAGACTGGGACAACAAACACGCGCACTGACGCGGTCCTGTCTGCAGAAAACAAAGGCCCCGGTTGTTTTGCCGGGGCCTTTTTTCTTGTTGCCAGATGACAGGCCTGCACCGGTGAAACCTGATCACTGTTTCCATTCAGGGCACAATATTGCAGGCCAAAATAAATTGTACATAACCCTCTCAACCACAAGTATTTTTTGTGCCCCCTGGCCGACTTTTCCTTGATACCTGCAGAAGTCAAAAATAAGATTTTGACATAAATACCAGGGATACGATTTCATGAAAAAACTACCATTGCTGCTGTGCGCAACTGCGTTGACCGCAACGAGCGCAGCTGCCGAAACAATCCAGTTGCAGCTGACCTACGACAACCTCCAGTTCCGTTTTCTGCCAGACGATAACTTCAGTGATGATGATGCGTCCGGGTTTCTGTTCCCGGGAGACGGCGCGATCTATAACGACGATGTGTCTCCGGAAGACCTCGCCGCGCTGCAGGCTGCCGTCGACGCAGAACTCCAGGAAATCTTCCAGAATGACAATCTCAACGGTGGAGCCACTTTTGAATCTGAGGAAGACGGAGGCGACAATGCATGGGTTCTGCCCCAGGACCTCAACCCGTTTGCTTCGGTCACTTTCACTGTGAACCTCGACCTTGATGCCTTTGACACAAGCGCGGTCATCGGCACAGGTGACGGGGACGACCCGACTGAGACACAACTGTTCTTCACACCGATCGACGCAGTGCTGCGCGACGATGGAGGCGAGCCGATTGAGATCGTCGAAGGACTTTTCAACTACACCGCAATGGGGGCCGGCGACGGCATAAGCCTGACAGATGACCAGACAGGTGATGTCATTGCATTCGGCGCCAGCGACACCGGGTCAGAAGGTGCTGAAGAGATCAGTATCGGTTTCTTTTTTGCCAACCTCAATGAGGGGCAGCAAAACTGGTTTGACGACCTGGGCGAGGACGGAAACGCCCTGTTTACAGCTCTGGCCGATGATACCTTTACCCGGATATTCGAGTATGAGGAACTCAGTGTCAGCGCACCGGATGCAGAAGGGAATGTGACCCAGCTGGGGAAATACCAGATCCAGGGCACGCTTTCCGGTGTTTCAGGGTCGCTGAACACCGTTCCGACCGGGCTGGAGGATGCACCTCTCCTGCCGGTCGAAACCGTGGTGGATGAAGAAGGCACGCCAACGTACACTTTTGCTGTCACTCTGCCGGAAAGCGATGGGCTGCTTGAACCGATCTGGATCGACCCGGATGTCGCGACGGGGTATGTCTACACAATCGAAGACGGTGACGGAAACCGCTATGAAATAGCCGGCATCGAAGCGCCGGAATTCGGCGATGTTATGGATCCCGACGGCTATACTGTTGTCTTTACCGCTGACGGTGTCGAGTATTCTGTCGACATCAACACCGGCGAGCGTCTGGTTTTCGCTGACGTTGTGCCCGCAGATGGCCAGCCGGTGATCTCCGGTGTTACCAGTGTGGAACTGCGGGGCATCAATCCCGAACTTCTCGTTGATCCGACAGACCCGCTGGCCTTCCTTACAGGCATCATTCCGGGCGCCGGCGTCTCTGGCAGTGTGTTTCTGACGCAGACACCAACAGTCGAATTTTTCGACCCGGACGCAGGTCCTGACATGTCGGCCGTACCGCTGCCGCTGCCGGCTCTGATGCTGCTGAGCGGTATCGCGGGTCTTGGCCTGATGCGCCGCAAGCGGGCCTGATGCGCAGAACAGTAACCGGCGCGGCGCTCGCCGCCGCGCTGGCCTCACCTCTTTCGGCAGCTGACAGCAGCGGAAGGTATGCAGCAGGCTATCCTGCATCCCTGGAATGCAGAGCTGTTTCGGCGGCCGAACCTGGAAGCGAGACGCTCTTTGCGATCGCTGCATTCTCAGAAGGCTGGCTTGCCGCACACGCAAAACTCACGCCTGGTGTGTTTGATCTCACGCCCTGGCAATCAATAGAATATGTCGTCGCCCAGCTGCGCGCTTACTGCGATTCGCGCCCCGAAGACCGTTTGCTGAACGCCCTTGACCAGCTGACAGCGTTCCTGGAACCAGACGCGCTGGCAGAAGGTGGGACACCGGTGACGGTGTCGAACGGGCAGCAGGTCATTATGGTTCATCCTGAGACACTCGAACGTATTCGCCAGAAGCTGGTTGAGCGTGGGTTTTCCCCGGCGGACAACGACGATCCGGTTGCAGGTCTCAGGGCGTTCCAGCGTGATGCCGGCGTCACCGAGAGCGGTCTGCCGGACCAGGCAACCCTGCAGCGTCTGTTCAGCCCCTGAGCGGTTTTGCCGGAGAACCCGGACCCGCGGCTGCGAGATGCTGCCGCATTGAGCTCACGGGCGGGCATTGTCATATTAGGGTCATCAAACAGACGGACTTCCGGTGATGCCGTATCAATGGACATCTGAACCAGGCCAGACGCCCCAGACACTGCATCTGTGGCCGCACAACTCTCTGCCTGCCCGAGGTATGGCCGCCTTTGTGCTGTCAACGTTTACACTGATCTGTATCCCCACGCTGCCGCTGCTGGGGTCCCCTATCCTGTGGGGTCTGCTGCCTTTCCTGCTTGCTGCCGTATGGGGTATCTATTTTGCTCTGCAGCGCAATCACCGGGCGCGCCAGATAAAAGAAGTTCTGACACTCGGCGAGAAAGACGCACAACTGATCAGAACAGAACCCGGCGGCGAGGTTCACGCCTGGGACTGCAACCGGTACTGGACCACGATCACAAAGTACGAAAAGGACGGGCCCGTTCCACAGTATGTCACGCTCAGCGGCATGGGGCGCGAAGTCGAGATCGGATCATTTCTGAGCGAAGAAGAGCGGATCTCACTTTACGAGGAGTTGCAGCGCGCCTGGACGCGCTGACGCTTCACTCTTGAAAATAACGCGCTGCCAGAGCACGCGCCCTTTGCGGTTCGATCTGCCAGCAGCATGCGACCTCCCACGCCGCGATGGCGAGAGCCGTTTTGCCGCTCGGCCCCACTCCTTCCACGGGCGTCCTGTCAAATAACAGCCAGTCGTAACGTGCCTCGTCCCAGTCCAGCAGCGCATAAGTTCCGCGCGGCGTACGAATGACATTACGCGGGTTCAGATCGCCATGGATGATACCTGCCTCACCACCCGCTGTTGCGCGCCACGCCGCCCGACAGGCCCTCACCAGCCCCGGTGGCATGGCAAGCAGATCGACGTCACCGCCCGTGTACGCATCAATCAGCGCTTCCGCAGAAGCAAAACCGGGACGCTGCGAAAGGCCCTGCGTCAGAAGATGAAAGCGGGCCATCAGAGGGGCAAGTCGCACCATTTCTTCGGGTGCAGCAAGTTCGCCCTCGATGAATGGTTCGCACGTCCAGCCTCTTTCCGAGAGGTGCCCGTTTGTGCTTCTGATCAGCTCCGGAACCTCAAATCCAGCAATACGTGCCTGCGCCTGAACCGGCCCCAGCCACGCGAGGCCGCCGGCACACCTGCGTGTTGTCTTGAATACAACGGAAGGATGTGTTCCCGGCAGACTGCGCCAGACGGCATTCCGGGCGCCGCCGGGAAGTGGCTCCACCTGCACATCAAAACCCCAGAGCCCCGGATCAGGGCCGGTGCCAGCGTCCCGGGCAGGGGTCAGCTGAGGCGATCCTTGAGCATCGGGCCTATTTTGCCAAAATCCATCTGACCAGTGTAGCGGCCTTTGAGAACACCCATTACCTTGCCCATGTCCCGGATGCTGTCTGCACCGAGTTCGGCCACAGCTGCGTCGACAGCGGCTGCGGCTTCTTCTTCGGACAGCTGCCGCGGGAGAAACTCCTCGATCACGGTCATCTCGCCGCGCTCGCGCTCCGCGAGGTCGAGCCTGCCGCCCTCCTCGTATGCACGCGCACTTTCCGTTCGCTGCTTGGCCATCTTACCAAGAATGGCAAGTACTTCTTCGTTTCCCACGCCGTCGTCATTGCCTTCGGCACGCGCCGCAATGTCCTTGTCTTTGATCGCGGCGTTGATCAGCCGCAACGTTGACAGGCGATCCGCCGCCTTGTCTTTCATCGCCTGCTTGAGAGCGGCGGAAATCCTGGTGCGCAGGTCCATTGATCTGTCCTTCCGGTGAGGCCACAGAACGTGGCTATGCTCAGGCGCCGGACCTTATCCAAAGGCACCTGCCGCTGCAACCACCGGCGCACGAAACGCCGCGACGTCAGATTGCACGTCCCGTTGCCCTAAACGCCCTTGACCGTGCCGTGCGCCGGGACTAGTTTCCGCCAGATTTTGCCCCAGCCTTTTGCCGAAAGGACCGCCCATGCTTTCCGCTGCGCCCGACCGCCCTACCGCTTGTCTGGCACTTGCCGACGGGACGCTGTTTTACGGAATGGGTTTTGGCGCGACCGGCCAGACCGTGGCAGAACTCTGCTTCAATACCGCGATGACGGGCTATCAGGAAATCATGACCGACCCGTCCTATGCGGGGCAGATCGTGACCTTTACCTTCCCGCATATCGGCAATGTCGGCGTCAATCCCGAGGACGACGAAACGGGCGATCCGGTGGCGGCAGGTATGGTCGTAAAATGGATGCCGACCGATCCCTCCAGCTGGCGGTCGGTACAGGATCTCGACAAATGGCTCGCTGCGCGCGGACGGATTGCCCTGGGCGGTGTGGACACGCGCCGTCTGACCCGGGCGATCCGGCAGTCCGGCGCGCCGCATGTTGCACTGGCGCATAATCCGGATGGAAACTTTGACGTCGAGGCGCTCGTCGCAGCCGCCCGGGATTTCTCGGGGCTCGAAGGCCTTGACCTCGCCAGGGAGGTTACATGCGCCCAGTCATACCGCTGGAATGAGATGCGGTGGGCATGGCCCGACGGGTACAGCCCGCAGGAAGATCCAAGACACCGCGTTGTGGCGCTGGATTACGGGGCCAAGCGCAACATTCTGCGCTGTCTCGCAAGCGCGGGATGTGACGTAACCGTCCTGCCCGCAACTGCCAGCTTTGACGAGGTTATGGCACACAATCCGGACGGCGTGTTTCTGTCCAACGGACCAGGTGACCCGGCAGCAACCGGAACCTATGCCGTACCAATGATCCGTCAGGTGCTGGATGATACCGATCTGCCGGTCTTTGGTATCTGCCTCGGCCATCAGATGCTGGCGCTGGCTCTGGGCGCCCAGACCATCAAAATGAACCACGGCCATCATGGCGCGAACCATCCGGTCAAAGATCACGACACCGGCAAGGTGGAAATCACCTCCATGAACCACGGGTTCGCCGTGGATGCGCAAACCCTGCCCGATGGCGTAGTCGAAACCCATACCTCGCTTTTTGACGGATCAAACTGTGGTATCCGCGTGGATGGCCGCCCGGTCTGGTCAGTTCAGCATCACCCGGAAGCCAGCCCGGGACCGCAGGACAGCTATTATCTGTTCGAGCGTTTTGCCCGCGCCATGGCCGAGCGCGCCGCCTGATCAACACTCGCTCAGGTAGAATAATCCAACCTTAACAGATCATTAACTATGATCTGACAGTCTCTGCCGGTATTTCCCTGAACAGGGCTGGCTGATGAACGACTTTGACCTGCGTCTGGCAAAGCCAAAGCGCGCACTGACAGGTGCGTCGCGTACGCCCATTGGCGCGCTGCTGCTGGACGATGGCAAAATTGCACAGGACGATCTCCGGCATGCCCTGGCTTTGCAGGAACGCATCGATGCGCCCCTTGGCGATATTATGGTGGCCGAAGGTCTGGTTTCCAAACGGGATGTGCTGGGTGCACTGGCAGTTCAGGCCTGTACAGATCAGGCGGCTGACCCGCTGTATGAACCACCCGCGCTTCAGATGGCACGGCATCTGCCCGCTGCTCTGTGTCTGCGCTATGGCGTTGTGCCGTGGCGCGAGGACGGAAACGAGATCTGCATTGCGACCAGCAGTCCGGACGCGTTTTCGCAGCTCAGACAGGCACTTGGCCCCCGTGGGAAGAATCTGGTTCCGGTTATCGCCGAAGAGGCCCGCATTCAGTCGCAGATCAGCCGGCTTTACGGATCAGAACTTGCAGCGGAGGCGGCGCAGCGCGTTCCCGCACGCGAAAGCTGCCGCGGCTGGGAAGACTCGCGCAGGGCACGGTTGCGCTGGTCTGCGGCGATCCTCGGTGTCTGCACTGCGATGGCTGTCTTTATACCGGCGTATCTGATCACTGTCCTGACCCTGATTGCAACAGTCACCCTCCTGATGACGACAGTTCTGAAACTCGCCGCCCTGATCGCACATGTGACGCCAGCGGCTTTGCCCGCGAAGCTGGCAGCGGTCAGGCCGTCAGATGTCCTGAACCGCCTGAAGCCTGCAGCACACACCCCGCAAACCGGTCCTGAACTGACGTTGCTTTCAGGCCCGCGTGCGGGTGCTGCCCTGCGTATCGCTGGGGAAACGCGGAAGCTTGGCATTGGCGCACTGCCCTTTGTCAACGCGGGTGAAAAACACTTCCGCATGCCACGTGTATCCGTTCTGGTGCCTTTGCTGCGGGAGCGCGAGATTGCCAGCCAGCTGATCAGCCGCCTGTCACGCCTGACCTACCCCAAGTCCTTGCTCGAAGTGGTTCTGGTGCTCGAGGCCAGTGACACTCTGACGCGTGAGACGATCGCCCGGACCACCCTGCCCGAATGGATGCGGGTAATAGAGGTACCCGAAGCGGGAAACCTGACAACAAAGCCCCGCGCACTGAACTACGCGCTGGATTTCTGCCGTGGCTCCATCATCGGCGTCTGGGATGCAGAAGACTGGCCCGAGGCCGACCAGATCGAAAAAGTGGTCACCCGCTTTCAACAGGCACCACCGGAAACCGCCTGTATCCAGGGGGTTCTCGACTACTACAATTCCCGCACAAACTGGCTGACACGCTGCTTTTCTATCGAATACGCAAGCTGGTGGCGGGTGTTCCTGCCGGGCATTGCCCGTATGGGTCTTGTTGTACCCCTCGGCGGCACGACACTGTTTTTCCGCAGACGCGCGCTGGAAGACCTTGGCGGCTGGGACGCGCATAATGTCACCGAAGACGCTGATCTTGGTCTGCGCCTGGCACGCCACGGCTATATGACAGAACTGCTGCCCACAGTAACACATGAAGAAGCGACCAGCCGCGCCTGGCCCTGGATCCGGCAACGGTCACGCTGGCTGAAGGGCTTCCTGATCACTTACTGTGTGCATATGCGCGATGTACGCCAGCTCTGGCGTGATCTGGGCCCTGCACGTTTTTTCGGCGTACAAACCCTCTTTTTTGCCACTGTAACGCAGTTTGCCCTGGCCCCGGTGCTCTGGTCTTTCTGGTTCATTCTCGCGGGACTGGGACACCCCATTTCAGGCATACTGGGTCAGACAACCGTCACGGCCATGATCGCACTTTTCATTCTCTCTGCGGTCCTGACGCTCGCTGCAGGGGTGATCGCAACGGCAGACAAACCACGCAGGCATCTGATCCCCTTCGTGCCAACCATGGGTGTTTATTTCGCGCTCGGCACGCTTGCCGCCTATAAAGCCCTGTGGGAATTGATCCGGGCGCCATTTTACTGGGACAAGACCCAGCATGGTGTCACGACATGCCCCGCAGCGCCTGACGCCCGGGGTCAGCTTTCGTCCTGACGCTGTGCGGCGTCCTGCTTGAGACGGGTCATGAAAGCAACCGAGATATGCTCGCGCAATGCCTCATCGGCCGCATCGGCATTCCGGGCCTCTATCGCCCGGACGATCTTGTCGTGTTCAGACTGAGCTATGGCGCCGCGCCCCTGTGCGGCCAGCGACGTCGTCGCCATCAGAGCCATCGTGCGGTGTACCAGATCGAGCTGCTGCACGAGATAGCGGTTGTGGGAGGCCAGATGGATCTGTTTGTGAAACCGCCTGTTTGCGCGCGACAGCGCCGCAGGGTTCTCGGTCAGAGCGTTGTCCTCTTCGACCATCTCTCTGAGAATACGCACTTCCTCGCCGGTGGCGTGCTGTGCTGCCAGCCGCGCAGCGAGTCCCTCCAGTTCACGGCGAACGACATAAAGTTCGGCCATCTGGTTATGATCCAGTGACGCCACGATCAGGCTGCGGCCGTCACGTGCCAGTAACGACTGCGTCTCCAGCCGCTGCAGTGCCTCGCGCACCGGCGTACGGGATACGCCGAAACGCTCGGCCAGTTCGCTCTCGACCAGTCTGTCACCGGGGCGGTAAACGCCCAGATCAATCGCCTCGAGTATCATGGAATAGGCATCGGTCTGAGGGGGTTTCTGCAATGCCATAAGTATCTCTTTCCAAAGTGTTTACCCACCTTAACGATCTGCGGGCCCGACAGGCAACCCTGCGGGGTCTTGCACAAACCGCTGACCGATGTATCTCAGTTCCATGCCAAAGAATGCTTTTTCACATGTCCGTACCTGGGTTTTCGATCTGGACCACACCCTTTACCCACCGTCTGCGCGTCTTTTTGACCTGATCGAGGTGCGGATGACGCGGTGGGTCATGGATACACTGTCCGTTGACCAGGCCGAGGCCGACCGGCTCCGCAGGCATTACTGGGCGATACACGGCACGACGCTTGCCGGGCTGATGCGGGAACACGACGTGGACCCGGACCCTTATCTGGAAGACGTTCACGACATCCCGATGGACAGCCTGCAGCCGGACCCGGATCTGGCCCGTCTTATCAGAGATCTGCCAGGGCGCAGGATCGTTTATACGAATGGCTGCGCGCCTTATGCCGAACGGGTGCTGGAGGCGCGCGGCCTTGCAGGTGTTTTTGATGCCGTTTACGGTGTTGAGCACGCAGCCTACCTGCCAAAACCCGAGGTAAAGGCCTTTGAAACAGTCTTTGGCAAAGACGGTCTCGAGCCCGGAAAGGCAGCAATGTTCGAGGATGATTCACGCAATCTTAAAGCCCCCCATGCGATGGGCATGCGTACGGTGCATGTGGCCGCAGAACGCGCGCCCGGCGAACATATCCATTTTCATACGGACGATCTGAACAGTTTCCTGACCGCGCTGAGCTGACAGGCCCGTGCGACAATAGCGCACCTGTTCCGAAGTCATCTGCACCCCATTTATGGATCATATTCAACTGGAGTGCTTTCGACATGGCTCTTGCCTCACATCTGCCTGCCCTGCCGCTCTGGCAACGCCTGCTTTTCGCAATTCCCGTCATCGGCTGGGTTGCCCGCGATGTCACTTTTGGCGACGAAAGCAACATATGGTTTGCGCTGATATTGTTTTTCAGCAGCTGGATGTCCTCGGCGCTGATTTTCGGGCTGCCGGGTCTTTACCTGCCGGCTCTGGCGCTGGTGCCGGTGATCTTTATCCTTCTGCTGATGATCACCTGGGGCTGACCCGTCTGGCCAAGGCGTTCTGCGGGAACTACGGTACCCGCTACACACAGAGGCGAAATGACAGACAACACCTGTGACATCCTGATTTCGGGCGGCGGGATCGCCGGAATGACCGCGGCTGCCGCCTTTGGCACCGCCGGTTTCAGTGTCGTCTGCGTCGATCCCGCTCCGCCGATTACAAGCCGGGACGATACAGGCGCGGACATGCGATCCACAGCGATGCTGCAACCGGCGCGCCGGGTCCTCGAAGCTGCCGGGTTATGGGATGCCCTGGCGCCCCACGCCGCACCGCTCGACATCATGCGCATCGTCGACGCCGGCGGAGAAGAGCCGGAGGCGCGGATGACACGCGACTTTCGGGCGGCAGATATCTCTGAACAGCCTTTTGGCTGGAACTTCCCCAACTGGCTTTTACGGCGCGAGCTGTCTGAACGTCTCAATACCCTGGGGAACATAGACTTCCGCCCCGGAACAGCGACACAATCTGTTTTCACCCGCGCACAGGAAGCGCGCGTCACCCTCAGCGATGGCAGCCGTCTGCGTGCACGTCTGGTCATTGCAGCAGACGGGCGGCATTCTCCGGTGCGTGAGGCTGCCGGGATTGGTGTCAGCACCAGCCGCTATGGCCAGAAAGCTCTGGCTTTCGCCGTCACACACCCGATCCCGCACGAGAACGTCTCGACCGAAATCCACCGGACGGGCGGGCCCTTTACACTTGTTCCACTGCCCGACTTCGAGGGACGACCCTCTTCGGCAGTTGTGTGGATGGACGACGGACCGCTTGCGCAGGAGCGGTTCGGAATGGACACTGAAACGTTCGAAGCTGCCATGAGCGCACGCAGCTGCCACCTTTTCGGGCCGCTGACACTTGCCTCGCACAGAACAATCTGGCCCATCATCAGCCAGAAAGCTGACCGGCTGAGCGCCGAACGCATTGCGCTGATCGCCGAAGCCGCGCATGTCGTGCCGCCAATTGGTGCTCAGGGTCTGAATATGAGCCTGGCAGACACGGCGACGCTTCTGGAACTTGCCAGTGCACGCCCGGAAACGCTGGGCGATCAGACCATGCTCGACGCATACCACAAAGCGCGTTTCCCGGACATTTCCCTGCGCGTTACAGGAATAGACCTGCTGAACCGTGCAAGCCAGGTGCACACACCGGTGCTGCGGGATGCGCGTGCCGCGGGCCTGCAGGCGCTTTATGCGATTGCACCGGTGCGCAAAACACTGATGCAGATGGGCCTTGGCGTCAGATGACCTGATCCAGCACGCGGCTCAGCCGTGCCAGCGTGCCGTCGACGTCATAGAGTTTGTCCAGCCCGAAGAGACCCAGGCGGAACGTGCGGAAATCAGCCGGCTCGTCACATTGCAAAGGAACCCCGGCAGCAATCTGCATACCTTGCGCGGCGAATTTGCTGCCGTTCTGGATATCCGGGTCAGAGGTATAGCTGACCACCACGCCGGGCGCGCCGTATCCCTCCGCTGCAACAGACACGATACCTTTCGCCGCCAGCATTCCGCGCACTGCATCGCCAAGTTTCCACTGCGCTTCTTTCAGGCGTTCAAAACCGTATTCTTCGGTTTCCACCATCGTGTCGCGAAACGCGCGCAACGCGTCCGTTGGCATGGTTGCATGATACGCGTGCCCGCCGTTTTCATAGGCCTGCATGATGCTGTGCCACTTGCCCAGATCAATTGCAAAGCTGTCGGACTGAGTTTCACCCAACCTCTGCACCGCGCGATCAGACATCATGACCAGGCCCGCGCAGGGCGACGCAGACCAGCCTTTTTGCGGAGCCGATATCAGCACATCCACACCCAGCCTGCGCATATTCACCCAGGCGCAACCAGAAGCGATACAATCCAGTACCATCAGTGCACCCGCGTCGTGCGCGGCCTGTGCCATCGCGGCAATATAGTCATCTGGCAGGATCACACCGGCACTGGTTTCCACATGCGGGGCAAAAACAACATCAGGTTTCTGCGCCGCGATCGCGGCGGTTACTTCTTCGATCGGGGCCGGCGAAAACGGTGACGGGCTGGTATTGCCGGTCTGACGCGCCTTGAGCACGGTTGTGTTCGCGGTCAGGCCGCCGGTCTCGAAAATCTGGCTCCAGCGATAGGAGAACCAGCCATTGCGCACGACCAGCACCTCGGCACCACGGGCGAACTGTCGCGCGACGGCCTCCATCCCGTAGGTACCGCCTCCGGGGATAATGGCAACGGCGTCGGCCGCATAAACCTCTTTTAGCATGCGGGAGATGTCGTTCATGACCTGCTGGAAAGCAGCGCTCATGGAATTGAGCGACCGATCTGTAAAGACGACCGAAAATTCCTCCAGACCTTCAGGATCAATTGTATCGAGCAGCGCTGCCATTCTGAGATCTCCCTCTTGATGGCCAAGGGGTATCCCTTCACCGGCCGGTTGGCAAAGTCTACTTTTGTATACTGGACAACCTGCGGCACACAGATGAACCCGATCGGGCACATCCGTTTCCGTTACAGGCCAAGCGGTCCTGGTCGGCGCTCCTCACTCAGAAGGACATTGGCCTCTACATCTCCAACGCCGGGCAAGGTCATAATCCGTCGCCGCAGAACGCGCTCAAAATCAGACAGGTCGCGCGCGACAACACGCAGGCGATAATCATAGAGCCCCAGAACATGTTCGACCCGCTGCACCTCGGGGATCGCCGTCACCGCACGTTCGAAATCGTCGAGGCTGACGCGCCCCTTTGTGGCAAGTTTGACACCAAGAAAAACTGTGACTCCGAACCCCAGACTTTCAGCGTTCAGACGCAGCTGCCTGCCCCGCAGGACACCGGCCTGCTCCAGCTTTCGGATCCGTCTCCATGCTGCCGGCTGCGACAGGCCAAAACGGCGGCCCAGCGCACCCGCACTCTGTGTTGCGTCGCGGGACAGGGCACGGATGAGCGCACGGTCAGTTTCATCAAGGTCAGTCACAGCGGCAATGCCTCTTCTGCTTTGATCCGTGCCACCAGCATCAGCGCCTCGATATCGGCGATATGAGGCAGTGTGAGAACCTGGCTGCGGTAAATGTCCTGATAATGCGCCATGTTACGGGCGATGATGTTCAGTCGCACATCCACCCGGCCGAGGAAGGTCTGAATTTCTGTGACTTCCGGCACGTCGCGCGCCGCGGCAATAAAATCGTCAAACGCCCGCGCGATAGTTTTGTCCAGGGTAATTCGCAGCGACACCTCTACGCTGTAGCCCAGCGCGGACCAGTCGATAACCATCCCGACGCCGGTCACCACCCCATCGTCCTGCATACGCGCGATGCGCCGCGCTGTCTTACCTGCCGAGATACCGCAGCGCTCGCAAAGCTCCGCAGGGTTCAGTGCAGGATCAGATTGCCAGTGGCGCAGAATGCGCCGATCAAGGTCATCGAGCATGATTTTGTCAAAAATTCCAAATCTAGTGAATGATTATTCCTTATTGCGCTGTTTTTTCTGCGAATTCAACGGTGCGATCCGGGCAAACACGCTTTAAGTTCGCCTCAGAATTCAAATAGGGAAAAAAGGAGCGCCAAAATGCGCGTTTATTACGATCGCGATTGCGATGTGAACCTGATCAAAGACATGAAAGTCGCCATTCTGGGGTACGGCTCGCAGGGACATGCCCATGCGCTGAACCTGCGCGACAGCGGTGCAAAGAACCTCGCGGTGGCACTGCGCGAAGGCTCACCCTCTGCCGCAAAAGCCGAAGGCGAAGGCCTGACCGTTATGGGCATCGCCGAGGCCGCAGCCTGGGCGGACCTGATCATGTTCACAATGCCCGATGAACTGCAGGCCGAAACATACAAGAAATACGTTCACGACAACATCCGCGAAGGCGCTGCGATTGCATTCGCACATGGTCTGAACGTGCACTTTGGCCTCATCGAGCCCAAAGAGGGCATCGACGTCGTAATGATGGCACCGAAAGGTCCGGGCCATACCGTACGTGGTGAATACACGAAAGGCGGCGGCGTGCCATGCCTCGTTGCCGTTGACAAAGACAGCTCCGGCCGAGCGCTGGAAATCGGCCTTTCCTATTGCTCGGCAATCGGTGGTGGTCGTTCCGGCATCATTGAAACGAACTTCCGCGAAGAATGTGAAACCGACCTCTTCGGTGAGCAGGCGGTTCTCTGCGGCGGTCTGGTTGAACTGATCCGCATGGGTTTCGAGACGCTGGTCGAAGCGGGTTATGCGCCCGAAATGGCCTATTTTGAATGTCTTCACGAGGTGAAGCTGATCGTGGACCTGATCTACGAAGGCGGCATCGCAAATATGAACTACTCGATCTCGAACACCGCGGAATACGGCGAATACGTCTCCGGTCCGCGCGTCCTGCCCTATGACGAGACAAAGGCACGGATGAAAGCGATCCTGACCGACATCCAGACCGGCAAGTTCGTGCGTGACTTCATGCAGGAAAACGCCGTCGGCCAGCCGTTCTTCAAAGGCACGCGTCGCATCAACGACGAGCACCAGATCGAAGAAACCGGCGAAAAACTCCGCGGTATGATGCCCTGGATTTCGGCAGGTAAAATGGTCGACAAAGCCAAGAACTGATGCCTTGACGGCCCGGCCATGACGCCGGGCCGATTACCTCAGACGTCAACCGGTTTGCCGTCTGAGGCCTTGTCAGCGGCCAGTGTGGATTTCGGGCTGTCCTCATCAGCCAGCCGGTTTTCGACCTTTGCCTTGCTCACCAGAGCAAAGACGATCACTGCCAGCATTGTGACGAGCGCCAGAATGACAATCAGATATGTAAAGTCCATGGGTCAGTCTCCTCTGTGTATACTGGGACAACACTCTGCGGTGCCCGGAAGTTCCCGCGGGAAGCATGTCCTTTGACCGGGACCCCGCAGATCACAGCGCGCAGCTGGCTCATGGTTGCAATCCTCGGCTTTACCTGGGGTGGTACCTTTCTGGTCACCGAAATTGCCCTCGAAGGTATGACACCTTTCTGGCTCGCCGCCGGGCGCATTGTTTTTGCCGCCACTCTGATGACAGCAGTCTGGGGCGCACGCGGCTTCCGGCTGTTTGACACGCCCCCTGTGCGTTCTGTCTGGACCGGCACCCTTGCTATCGGCGCGCTGAGTTCTGCCATTCCATTTATGCTGCTGGCCTGGGGACAACAGTTTGTTACATCCGGATTTGCCGGGGTTTCCATGGCATCAGTGGCGCTTATCGTGCTGCCGCTCGCTCATTTCCTCGTACCTGGGGAAAGGATCACGCCGCGCAAAGCTGTCGGGTTTCTCATTGGCTTTCTGGGTGTCTGCGTTCTGATCGGCGGTCAGGCGTTTGAGACCACCGGCGCCACGCTGGAGCCCTTCGGGCGCGCTGCATGCATCGGAGCGGCAAGCTGTTACGCGGTTTCCGGCATCCTCATGCGGCGCCTGCCACCCGTTGACACAATCGGGCTGTCGACCGTTCTGCTGCTTGTCGGTGCCGCCATCACGGTGCCGGTGGCTCTGGTGAACGAGGGGTTGCCGCCGCTGCCCGATCAGAAAACGCTCTTTGTGATCGCAATGCTGGGGTTGATCCCAACGGCGGCGGCCAACCTGCTCCGTGTGCTGGTTGTACGCACTGCCGGTCCGGTTTTCATGTCACTGACCAACTACCAGGTGCCTGTGTGGTCGGTTGTGCTGGGCGCACTCCTGCTTGCGGAACCGTTGCCACCATCGCTGTTACTTGCAATGATCCTGATCCTGAGCGGGCTCGGACTGAGCCAGTATGGCGCGTTTCGCAGGCTTTTTGGCAAGGCCTAGGGCGTGCTCACCGCATCAGCCACGGCTTCAACAACACGATCAACCGCCGCTTCCATAACAGTCGGGTTTTCGTGCTCCGCCATCACGCGGATCAAAGGCTCTGTTCCTGATTTGCGGATCAGCAAACGACCCTGACCAACCAGATCTTCCTCCGAAGCGCGGATTGCGTCGCGCACACTTTCATCTTCGAGCGGGGTCTGACCCGTGGCAAACCGTACATTCTTCAGTAACTGAGGAACCGGATCAAAACTGTGCAGCAGCTCGCTCGCCGGTTTGCCCGAGGACACCATTTCGGCCAGAAACTGCAGCCCGGCCATCAGCCCGTCGCCCGTCGTGGCATAGTCTGTCATGACGATATGGCCGGATTGCTCGCCGCCCAGGTTGAAACCGCCCTGCCGCATGCGCTCTACCACATAGCGGTCGCCGACCCCCGTGCGCTCCAGGCGCAGTCCCTTGTTTTCCAGAAATTTTTCCAGTCCCAGGTTCGACATCACGGTCGCTACCAGCGCGCCGTTCGCGAGCCGGCCCTCACCCGCCCAGCGAGACGCCATAAGCGCCATGAACTGATCGCCGTCTCCCACCCTGCCCTGTTCGTCGAGCAGAATGACGCGGTCCGCATCCCCATCAAGACAAATACCGACGTCGGCACCATGTGCAATCACGGTTTCAGCTGCCATCTGAGGGCTGGTGGACCCGCAGCCTTCATTGATATTTTTCCCGTTGGGAGCAACACCCACAGGAATGACCGTTGCGCCCAGTTCCCAGAGCGCTTCCGGGGCAACCCGATACGCCGCACCATTGGCGCAATCAACCACAACCTTGAGGCCATCCAGCCGCATCTGACGCGGAAATGAGGTTTTGACCCGCTCGATATAACGGAATCTTCCGTCATCAATCCGTTTGGCCCGTCCGATCCCATCAGCCGGCGCCGCACTTACCCCTTCGGCAATCAGTGCTTCTATTTCCGCCTCAACCTGGTCGGACAGCTTGAACCCGTCAGGCCCGAAAAACTTGATCCCATTGTCCTGCGCCGGATTATGGCTGGCCGAGATCATAACTCCGAGATCGGCGCGCATGGACCGCGTGAGCAACCCGACAGCCGGTGTGGGCACCGGACCGAGCAGCAGAACATTCATACCGGTTGATGTCAGGCCGGCCGTCAGCGCGTTCTCGAACATATACCCGGACAAGCGCGTATCCTTGCCGATCACCACACGGTGAACAGAAGAAGAATCGCGGCTGAAGTAGCGCCCCACGGACGCGCCGATGCGCAGTGCCATCTCGGCGGTCATGGGATGCGTGTTGGCAGTGCCGCGCACGCCGTCGGTACCAAAAAGCTTATCCATGAGCATGTCCTGCCACGGTTGCCCGCCAGAGTGCAATGGCCTGAGCGGTTTGCGGGACGTCGTGAACACGCACAATTTGTGTCCCATGTTTCAATGCCGCGAGCGCCACTGCGATCGATCCGGGCATCCGGTCCGACGGTTCGGAAGCCTGGCCGATCCGGCCTATGAACCGTTTGCGCGATGCGCCAAGCAGCAGTGGGACACCCAGACCGTGAAACACAGACAACCGCGCCAGCAGGGCAAGGTTGTGATCCTCTGATTTCCCAAAGCCAATTCCGGGGTCTGCGATGATCCTGTGTCGTGGGATGCCCGCGGCACTCAGGTGCGCAATCTGCCGCTGCAGGAAATCAAAAACATCCAGCACGACATCTTCGTATTGGGGGCTCTGCTGCATTGTAGCCGGATCGCCCTGTGCATGCATGACGCAGACCGGTGCTTCCCGCTCCGCACACAAAGGTGCAAGCGCCCTGTCAAACGTGAATCCCGAAACGTCATTAACGAGATCAGCACCGGCACCAAGGGCTGCCGCGGCTACGGCGGCCTTGCGGGTATCAATTGAAATCGGTTGGGAAATACCAGCCTCGCGGAGGCCGTGGATCACCGGTAGCGTACGGTCAGTCTCTTCTTGTTCCGGAATGGTCACAGCGCCCGGTCGGGTGGATTCGCCGCCGATATCCAGAATGTCTGCAGCCGCCATAGTCTGTGCCGTGTGGATGGCCGCTTCGGGCGGGAAATTCTGGCCGCCGTCAGAAAAACTGTCGGGGGTGATATTGAGAATGCCCATGATGCGGGGGCGGTCAAACGACATCCCTGCAATATCCGGCCGGTCTCTGGTCAGTGTCTCCAGGATATCAGCCGGCACTTCGGTCGCGGGCAGGATTTCAGGCTGCCGACCGCGCTCCAGGGCTTCGACGTGGGTAAACCAGGACCACCCTGCGGCAACCGTCAGAGCATCGGCCGGCCGTGCCGGGTCGGTCTGGGGGATGGGGCGGAAAACGGCTGCCACCGCTCAGATGTCCACCCGTTCTGCCGACATATGGCGCAGCGGCACCGACGCCTGGTCCGGTAATCCGGCACCGATTACAAGCATCTCGCGCGCGTTGAAAGTCGATGCGAACCATGCCGCAAGAGCAACAGCATCACGGGGTTGCGCAGAAGGGCCGTCAACGGCATCGAGGACAATCTTGGACGGCGCCCACACGCAGGTCTGACCATTGCGCATAGCCCAGTCCAGTTCGGTGCGGGTAGAAACCACAACGCACCGGTCATCGCGCGACGCCAGAACCCATGCATTCTGTTCAATGGCGAGCAGGTCTATACGCCGCTGCGCCATGCGGTGTCCGGTCTGCGGCGCCGGCGCATCCGGAGCGCCAACGCAGAAAATCAGCGGCCGGCCCTGAGCCGTGAGCCGGTCGATCCAGCCTGTCAGCAGTGGCGATGCAACAGCCGCGTTACCGAGGTACACAAGCTCCGGGTCAAGTGTTTCGGTGGCAGCGCTGCGATCGCCATCCACCTGCCCTTTCGCACGGACAATCTCTACACCCAGCGCGCCCGGTCCGCGATCCAGCTTTTCAATGCGCACAAAGGCGCGTTCCGCCTGCGGCTCGAGCAGAATACGCTCGGCAACTCGTTCGGCGAGTGTTTCGAGCAGGTTCAGACGCTCATCGGCCAACTCGCCCGCAATCGCCTCGGTCACTTTGTCGTAGCTCAGAATGCGATCAACATCATCGTCAATCGGACCGGTAAGCGGGCGGACCTCGACCACAACGTTGAAGCAGATCCGCTGGGTGACGCCCCGCTCCGCCTGGAATGCACCAATCTCTACGTCGACAATGTGGTCGCGCAGAGAAATACGGTCGAACGGGCCATCTGTTGCGGTCGCTTCGGCGCGTTCCGCCGGATGTGCAAACGCCAGTCGGATCTCAGAACTCATCGTGCGGCCTTTCCCTCAAACACGCCCCGGCCCGTCATAGACCATAGAGCCGCTTTATCAGGCCCGGCACCGGCGCGCTATGGCGGGAAAACGTCAGTTGCTCGCTGTCTGCCAGGTGTGCCGATAGAAAATGTGATCTCCGATCGCCGCCGTTTTCGTGTAAACGCGCGACCAGCGCGGGTTCACCGCTGTTGTGTGGTAATGCGTCGCGCCTTTGGTCAGCTTGGGCGCAAGGCCGTCCAGGGCGATACGCGCAACCTTGGACACGCGTTCATACGCGCGCGGTTCACGGATCACTTCCTTGTGGCCGTCACATGTGTACGTGAACTGGCACTGATACTTTTTGCCTGTGCCCTGATGGATGACACCACAGGCCGAGGAGGGAAAGCGTTCGGACCTGACCCGGTTCAGAATTACCTCTGCCACGGCAAACTGGCCCTTCACTGTTTCACCACGCGCTTCGAAATACAGAGCTTCGGCGAGACACTGAAGCTCATCGCCGCCCACGGCTTCGGGCTGAGAATCCACCCAGCTGCGTGAAAACTCCACATTGACCGGCCGCGCCGTCTCGAGGCGCGTGTCGCGCATGCGCGTCTCTGTCACCTCCTGCAGAGATGCTGTTTCAGAACTGCCGCCGCGTCCCGGGCTGGAAATCCCGGGGTTTGCCGCAAAAAAACCAATGTTAATGCCCAAAAAAAACGTAAAAGCTGTCTTGCAGATTGCACGCATGACTGCGTCCCCCACCTTTAACTCTGCGCGGTGCTCTAACCGGATTAAAGGTTGACGTAAAGTTTACGGCCGGATTTGTGGTTAACGAATGCCGGTTCTGCCAAAAAAACGCGGCATTGAAACACAACATGTTGATCAAAATATAGCTCTAACTACAATATTTTGTCCGAAATTGCCAGTTGTGCGGCAGCTAGTCGCGCTACGGGGACTCGGAACGGGGAACAGGACACATAGTCGAATCCGGCATCCCGGCAGAAGGAGATTGATTCGGGGTTACCGCCATGCTCACCGCAGACAGACAAGGTGATGTCCGGCTGTGCTTCCCGCCCTCTTCCTGCCCCAATCTTGAGCAGTTCACCAACACCCTCAACATCCAGAACGTGGAACGGGTCCTCAGGAAACACCCCTTGCTGAACGTAATCAGACATGAAACGGCCTGCGTCATCCCGGGACAACCCATAAGTCATCTGCGTCAGATCGTTGGTTCCAAAGCTGAGAAACGCGCAATAGGGAGCGATGTCAGCCGTGCGCAATGCGGCGCGCGGTGTTTCCACCATGACACCCAGCCGGAAATCAAAGTCCTGGTCACGCTCTGACCGGACAGCCGACGCCACGGCATCGATGGCAGTTTTGACCAGCTCCACTTCGCGGCGCGCAGACACCAGTGGGATCATGATTTCAGGCACCACCGCGACGCCATCCACGGCCGCATCCAGTGCCGCCTCGAAAATCGCACGGGCCTGCATCTCGTAGATTTCAGGAACGGTGACGCCAAGCCTGACACCGCGGAGACCCAGCATCGGGTTGTATTCCGACATCGCACTGATGCGCCTCGTGACGTCCGACAGAGGCAGATCGAGCGCCTCGGCCAGTTCACGTTGCCCAACCCTGTCCGTCGGCAGAAATTCGTGCAGCGGCGGGTCAAACAACCTTATGCAAACCGGCTTGCCCTGCATAATGCGGAACAACTGTGTGAAATCGGCCCGTTGCATGGGCAAAAGGCGTTCAAGCACAGCACGCCGGTCCTGCGAGGTCTCTGCAAAGATCATCTCGCGCATGACCGTCAGGCGCCCGGTTTCAAAAAACATATGTTCTGTGCGGCACAGTCCGATGCCCTGCGCATTGAAATTCCGCGCCGTCTGCGCATCAGCCGGTGTATCGGCATTCGCCCGGATATCAATGTCACGCAGCTCATCCGCCCAGTCCATCAGGCGCTGGAAACTTTCGTCGAGCGCGGCTTCGCGCATTTCAGGAGCGCCTGCCAGGACTTCACCGCTGGTGCCATCCAGCGTGATGACCTCGCCGCTTTCGAATACCCTGCCACCTTCGGTGACCAGCTGCTTCTTGCTGCGATTGAACCGCATGCTTGATGCACCAACCACGCAGGGCAGACCAATACCACGCCCGATTACCGCCGCATGGCTGGTTATGCCACCGCGTTCGGTCAGAACCCCCACGGCGGCATGCATGCCACGGATATCTTCCGGCGAGGTTTCCCGGCGCACCAGGATGCAGGGCTCGCCCCGGGACGCGCTTGCCTGCGCTTCGGCCGCGCTGAAAACGATCTGACCAGTGGCCGCACCCGGGCTCGCGGCAATGCCCCGACCGATAACGTCACGACGTGCCGTTGGGCTGACCTGCCGGTGCAGCAATTCTGTCAGCGTCCGCGGCTGAACACGCATCAGCGCCTCTGCCCTCGAAATGATGCCGTCCTCGGCCAGACGGACCGCAATGCGCACAGCGGCCTGACTGGATCGTGCAACCCGCACACCATCAAGAATGTGAAGCGCACCGTTCTCGAGAACGAACTCCAGCTGCATTTCCTCGCGCAGACGCTCGCGCATCAGTGACGCGTGTTTGCAAAGCCTCGCAAAAACATCGGGCACCAGTTCTTCGAGCGATGCCCCCCGTGGGTCGCGGCTCAGGAAAACAGCTCCTGCGTCGCCTTCGAGAGCATCCCGACCCTGGCTCTGACTGAGATATCGCCCGGTGATCTGTGGCAGACCGGTATCGCTGTTCACGAGCTGCAGAACGCCCGATCCGCACTCGCCCGTCCCCAGACCCAGCGCCATTTCCTGTACCACCAGGCCCAGTCCCGCATCTGCCGGCGCACCTTTGGCCTGGCGCAGCAGCCTGGCGGTTGTGCCATCCCATGCCCGCGCCATGGACTTGAGCACCGCGGTGAGCTGCTCCGCCGGATCGGCCGGAAAGGGTTCCTCATATTCTGCCTCATAGGCATAAAGCGAATCCTGCAACCCCACGGCACTGTCGGGCCGGACATCATCAAACATGTCGGGGTCCAGCCGGGCAACGTCTACTGCATAGGACTGGACGAACCGCATGAATATCGCCTCGGCGGCCTCAGCACCCAGACGTTCAGTCAGATCAGCCTGCCGGTCAGCGTTCATCCCGATGTTCAGCACAGCGCCCGGACCACCCCAGTCAGGGTCCTCGGACGAGGGCCGCACGCACAACAGCGCGCCATCGGGAAACTGCGAAACGATGGCTGAGATATCAGGCATTTCGCCCCGCGCGATACGCTGAACGGCCTCAAAAGACAGCGCGACCGTCCGGGGCACCGGCAGATCAAGACGCACGAGGCGCTGCAGACACTTCGCGCGCCCCCCGTGGGTATCCGTCGCGATCGGCGCCTTTGGCGTTACGAGCGTTGTATGCGGGTTATTCTGCACTGCGGCACCTTTTTCTCCGAGGTGCAGCATAGGGTGTAAAGTTTACGTGACAAGTACCCCTGCACGCGTCATCGCGCGCAGGAGGTTGTTTTTTAACCCTCTATCCGGGTCAGGTCAGCGACAGAACTGCAGATACGGGTAATCCGGCTGAGCAGATTCAGCCTGTTACGACGTACGGTTGCATTGTCTGCGTTCACCTGCACAGCGGTAAAAAATGCATCGACCGGTGCGCGCAGGGCAGCCATGGCTGACATGGCTGCAGGAAAATCCCGGGCCTGCACAGCAGGTGCAATTGCGGCTTCTGCGGCATCAAGCGCCGCGAAAAGCGCGCGTTCCTCATCCGTTTCGGCGAACTTTATATCCGCGCCATAGGAATACTCGACGCCATCCGCCTCTTCGGCCTGGGTCAGGATATTGTTGGCGCGTTTAAAGGCCTGGATCATGTTCTCGCCGTCATCCGTGCCCAGCACCTCCGACAAGGCCCGCGCGCGTCTGACCAGCAGCGCCAGATCGTCGCTGCCCTCCATGGCGATACAGGCGTCAATCACATCATGGCGCACACCCTGGTCGCGCAGATAGACTTTGAGGCGGTCGTGGATGAAAGACATAAGGTCAACAGTGTCTACAGCTTCGGCAATGCCAGCTGTAACCAGTGCTTCTGCGCCTTTGGCAGATGTGTCCGCCAGAGCGAGGCTCAGGTCATTTTCAAGCACAATCCGGATGATCCCCAGCGCTGCGCGCCGCAGCGCAAACGGATCCTTGGACCCGGTGGGTTTTTCATCAATTGCCCAGAAACCCGCCAGCTTGTCGATCTTCTCTGCCAGCGACACGGCAACGGACACCGGGGCGGTCGGTACTTCGTCTGACGGACCCAGCGGCGCATAGTGTTCCTCGGCGGCGGCAGCGATCTCTGCAGACCGGCCGGATGCCTCGATATAATAGCGCCCCATCAACCCCTGCAGCTCGGGAAACTCATAGATCATTTCCGAGCTGAGATCCGCCTTGGCCAGACGCGCGGCTTCTTCGGCGGCATCCGGATCAGCACCGACAATGGGCGCCAGTTCCCGCGCCAGCGCGGCCATGCGACCGACCAGCCCGGCCTGGGTGCCCAGTTTGTTGTGAAAGGTCACGTTCTCCAGCGCATCAAGCCAGACAGACATATCGCCTTTGGCAACACGCAGATCGTTCTCCCAGAAGAACTTGGCATCCGCCAGACGCGCAGAGAGCACCTTTTCGTAACCTGCCAGAATGGTCGCCCCGTTGTCCGCCGTTTCGCGGTTGGCGACGGTGATGAACCGTTCGATACGCCCGGTTTTTGGGTTGCGCACGGAAAAGAACTTCTGGTGCTCTTTCATGGACGTCTGCAGCACTTCGGGCGGCAGATCGAGGAAATCCGCGCCGATACGCCCCATCAGAACAACCGGCCATTCCACCAGGCCCGCGACCTCTGCCAGCAGCCCCTTGTCCTCAACAACCTCCAGGCCGCCTGCAAAGGCCTGGTTGGTGGCGTCATTCCAGATAGCATCGGCACGTTCGGCCGGGTCCAGCACGACATACGCGCGCCTGAGCTTGTCGGTGTAATCGTCAAAAGAGGTGACCGGGAACCGCGCCGGCGCCATGAAACGATGCCCTGCCGTTACATCGCCAGAGATGATCCCGTCCACATTCAGCGGCACAGTCTCTGCACCTGCTTCGTCGTTCACGATGCACAGGATGGCATGAAGCGGACGCACCCAGCGCAGGGTTCCATTGCCCCAGCGCATGGATTTGGGCCAGGGAAAATTGCGGATCGTCTTTTCAAGAACCTCTGCCACGATCGCCGCGGCCGGGCGACCTTGTCTGGTGATCTTTGCAAAAAGTACCGGTCCTTTGGGTGTGTCACGTTCTTCCAGATCATCGCGCTGCAGACCGGCACCGCGCAGAAATCCCTCGATCGCCTTTTCCGGCGCATCCGCACGCGGGCCCTTGCGTTCTTCGGTCGTGGTCGGGCTTTCGGCGAGCAGACCACCGACAGCCAGCGTCAGACGGCGCGGCGTCGTGAAGGCAGCCGCCGAGCTGTAGGTCAGACCAGCATCCACCAGTCCGTCGGTGATCAGTTTTTTCAGATCCTCGCCGGCGCGGGTCTGCATCCGTGCGGGAATTTCCTCGGAGAAGAGTTCAATCAGCAGATCAGGCATCAGTTCGCATCCGGTTTGGGGCATTCTTCGCCGACGATTGTGCCGTCATAGGCCTTTTCGCCGCAGTCATTCAGTTCGTGCCAGATATAGCCGCGACCGTCCCCGGTGATGGCAACGATCCGGTCGACGCCAAAGGCCACGTTCTTTTCACCCAGAAAAGCCAGCGCCGTGCCTGCCTGCAGTTCGGCAGCGATGGCGGGCGCATCAAAGCAGTCAAACCAGTCCGGCGCATTACGCGGTACGGCGCGGTCCAGGCCGACATAGGTTTCCGTCAGCATTGCAAGGCTGGAAGGTGTCCGAAAACAGGCCCGGAAACGGATAGGCGAACTGTCTGCATCAATCGCCTGAATTTCTTCAGCCAGAATCGCGACAGGCTCCTGTGCTGTCAGCGACATCAGGCGCACTTCCTGAACCTCTGCAGAGGCCTCTTCGTAAAACCCGTAAACCTGCAGATAATAGAGCGCCGCACCCGCGACCAGAGCACTGACCATAATGACCGTCCCGACAATTTTACCGTTCATGCGCCCGTCTCCGGGGTCCAGCCCCCGGCCTGTGTCTGCACAAAGGCATCGGCGCAGCGTTTGGTCAGCGCACGCACCCGGCCGATATAGGCCTGGCGTTCAGTGACGGAAATCACACCACGCGCGTCCAGCAGATTGAAAATATGGCTGGCCTTGATCGCCTGATCATAAGCCGGCAGTGCCATGACAATCCGTCGTCCGGTTTTCGGGTCATCAGCCGGTGCGTCCAGCACCCGTGCACACTCCGCTTCGGCATCGATAAAGTGCTGCAGCAGCACGTCCGTGTCGGCCACGTCAAAATTCCACCGCGCATACTGCGCCTCGGCTTCGCGGAAAACATCACCGTAGGTCAGCGGGATCTGGCATTGCGGATCGTTGAACGGCATCTCGTTGCCATCGTCAAAGCCCAGAATATACATGGCGAGGCGTTCCAGACCATAGGTCAGCTCACCGGAAACCGGGTGACAGTCATGTCCGCCAACTTGCTGGAAATAGGTGAACTGGCTGACCTCCATGCCGTCGCACCACACTTCCCAGCCCAGACCCCAGGCGCCCAGCGTGGGGCTTTCCCAGTCATCCTCGACAAAGCGTATGTCATGCAGCGCCATATCGATCCCGATAGCCTCAAGCGAGCCCAGATACAGCTCCTGCAGGTCCGGCGGGCTGGGTTTGATGATCACCTGGTACTGATAGTAATGCTGCCAGCGGTTCGGACTGTCGCCATACCGCCCGTCTGTCGGACGGCGCGAAGGCTGTACATAGGCGGCCGCCCAGGGCTGTGTGCCCAGGCTGCGCAGCGTCGTCGCCGGGTGGAAGGTCCCTGCACCAACTTCCATGTCATAGGGCTGCAATACCGCGCAGCCTCTGGCGGCCCAGTAATTCTGCAGTCTCAGGATTATCTCCTGAAACGATTTCGGACGATCAACAGTCTCTGACATGGCTTTTGCCCCGGGGGATTTCCTGCGCGCCTTACCTACGTCCGCTGGATGCGGGCGTCAATTGCACCAGCGGGGATAAACCGATCAATGTGTTATGGTCAAAGGGCTGAATTCCTGATTATGTGTCGCCCGTAACCGGGGCGCAGGAGTAAGCGGAAAATGTTGCGGTATGTTATTGTTCTGGCTGTTCTAGTTCTTGCGCCGTTGCAGACGGCACAGGCACAGGGCTCACAGGATGTTGTCTGGGTTCAGATCGCTGCCCGGCCCAGCCTCGCAGAGGCTGTTGACCAGGCCGCGGAATTTGCCCGTGCGCTCGAGGACGTTGCCGGGTTTGACATGGGGCGGGGCTGGTTTGCGATCGCGCTTGGCCCTTACACGCGGGAAGATGCCGAACAGGTGCTGCAGGTCTACCGCCGCGATGGCCTGATCCCACGCGACAGCTATATCGCGCAGAATGGTGCGTATCGCGGACAGTTCTGGCCGGTACAGGGCGCGCAGACCGGAGATACAGCAGGGACCTCCCTACAGACCACAACAGAAACACCGGCGGCACCGCCCGCAGAGCCTGCGATCGTGGTTCCCGAAGCACCGCAACAGGCTCAGGAGGAGGCGGGCACACCGGACCCCGAGACCCGGGCAGATGCCCTGCGCAGCGAGCGCGCGCTGACCCGTGAGGAACGCCGGGAGCTGCAGATTGCCCTGCAGGATGGCGGGTACTACAGCGGCGGCATTGATGGTGCCTTTGGGCGCGGGACCCGCGCCAGCATGGCAGCCTGGCAACGAGCCAACGATGTGCCCGACACGGGCGTTCTGACAACTCGTCAGCGCGCAAAGCTCATGGCCCAGTATAACGCCATTCTGGATGGCCTGGGCATGCAGACTGTACGTGATGCTACGGCTGGCATTGCGGTACGCCTGCCTACGTCTGTTGTCCGGTTTGACCGCTATGAGGCACCCTTCGCCCACTACCGCGCCCGCGACGAAGGTGGTCCGGTTGTACTGCTGATCAGCCAGCCGGGTGACAGGGATACGCTAGCCGGGCTTTACGCGGTGATGCAGACCCTGAGCATCGTACCTCTGCAGGGAGATCGCGCTCTCGCGCGGGACAGTTTCAGCCTTGTCGGGCGAAATGACCGTATCGTGAGCGAAACGCGTGTCAGTCTGCAAAGTGGCGAGATCAAGGGTTTCACGCTGATCTGGCCTGCGGATGACGAAGTCCGGCGTGCCCGGCTGATCACCGAGATGAACCGGAGCCTGACCCGCCTGCCCGGCGTGATGGACCCGGCCACCGGCACCACATTGTCGCAGGACGCTGATCTGGTATCGGGTCTCGCGGTACGCAAACCGCGCGCATCGCGTTCAGGGTTCTTTGTCACGCAGCGTGGTGCTGTCATGACAACCTCCGATGTCGTCGAGAACTGCGCGCGTATCACGCTTGACGGCGACCTCGATGCGGAACTCAGCCTCGTCGATGCGGACCGTGGCATCGCCCTGATCACACCAGGTGAAGCGCTTGCGCCCCTGCATGTGGCAAACTTCAGCCCTGTCCCCCCGCAGCTGAGCTCGGAAATTGCGGTTGCCGGATATTCGTACGAGGGCACGCTGAACGCCCCATCGGTTACCTTTGGTTCGCTTGCCGATCTGGGAGGTCTGGCCGGGGAACCAACACTCAACCGTCTGACGATACCGGCTCTGACCGGCGACGAGGGTGGTCCGGTCATGGACGCCAGTGGCAATGTTTTCGGTATGCTGCTGCCGCGCCCGGACAGCAACCGTCAGCTCCCCGATGACGTGCAGTTTTCGCTCAGCCCGTCGGCACTGTCTGACTTTGCGACCCGGGCCGGAATCGACGTGACATACAGTGCGCGCGCAGATGCGCTGGCCCCGGAAGACATTGCCACACGTGGCGTTGATATGACCGTTCTGGTCAGCTGCTGGGAGTAAACTCTGTTATGCCGCAATCTGCGGCGTGACATAGATGAGCGTCGGGCCATCCGCCTCGAATGCGGCAAGCACAGCCTGTTGCAGAGCCGCGAGATCGGCTGGTACCGCTGACCTCGCACCGAAGGCTTCTGCCAGTTTGCAGAAGTCAGGGTTGTGCGCCACGACCGCATTGGGGGCAATCTGGGCGCGCACCATACTGTCCTCGATCTCGCCGAGTTTGCCATTGTCCCAGAGCAGGACGGGCAGGTTCAGCCCCAGCTCCACTGCAACACCCAGTTCCTGCATCGTGTAGTGGAAACCATAGTCACCGATAATCGCCATGGTCGGCTGACCTTTGCGCCCGATCGCGCCTCCAATGGCCGCGGGTGTGGCATAGCCCAGTGTACCGAACCCGTAGGGATGATGCCACTGACCCGGGCGGTCCATATCCCAGACTTCTTTGGCGGCATAGGCAAACTGGGTCATATCCGAATAGATCATGACATCCTCCGGAAGCACGGCACGCAGTGCATCGCAGACAGGCAGAATACCGGGGCGTTCTGCCGCGATTTCGGACCGCCACCGTGCGCGGGTTGCGGCGACATCCGCCGCTGACCAGTCAGTATCCGGCGTGTGATCCGCCGCATGCTCTGACAGCCACTCCAGAAAGACATGCGCGTCGCAACATATGTTCAGTGCCCCGGGCTGTGCAAAACCGGCGGGATCAATGTCCACCTGGACGAAGTCCCCGGTCGCGCCCAGTTCGCGGCGCCACAGATCCGTTTCTGCAAGCTCTGTGCCGACCGCGATGACAAGATCCGCTTCTGCGATGATCCGCGCACTGTCCGGGCGCGCCAGCATACTGCCGTAAGACAGCGGATCGTCTGGGGAAACGACACCCCGACCGGCGTAGGTGCTGAAAGAGGCAGCACCCAGACGCCTGAGAACCCCGCGTGCTGCGTACCCTGCCCTTACCGCGCCACCGCCAAAGACAAAAAGAGGTTTCCGGGCCGACAGGAATCCGGCGAGTGACGCCTCGGGTGGAATGGTCCATGGCGCGACTGTGTTGCCGGCAGCAGGTGCCGGCGCAGCCAGCGCTTCCAGCGCGCCAATAGGAACCTGGATGTGCTTGGAGCGGGGTCGCTGCAGCGCAAATTCGCCCAGCGCGCGATCAATGAGCGCGTAGGCCGCCTCTGCTGTACGTGCCTCTTCAGACCAGTCGCAGACGGTGGCAGCCGCGATGCGCTGATCTTTCATCTGGTGCAGCTGGCCACGCGTTGCCGCCGTTTCGTCCAGACAGGATGAAATCACCAGAAGCGGCACAGAATCCGAGTAAGCCTGCCCCATAGGGGTCATGACGTTGCAGACCCCCGGCCCTGTAATCACATAGGCCACCCCCGGATTGCCGGTCGCACGCGCGTAGCCATCGGCCATGAATCCCGCGCCCTGCTCGTGGCGCGCCAGCACATGGGTGATGCCCGCCTCTTCGATCCCGCGGTACATTTCCTGATTGTGCACGCCGGGTATGCCGAAAATCACCTCAACACCGCGATCCCTGAGCATATGGGATATCTGTGCGCCCAACGGTCTTTGCATGTCAGTTTCTCCAGAAATTCACGGTCAGAATGGCGTAAACCGCCAGAAGCTCGAGCCGCCCCAGCAGCATTGCCGCAGAAAGCAACCACTTTGCGGTATCGTTCAGCCCGCCGAAATTACCCGCCGGGCCAATCTGGTCTCCCAGACCCGGGCCGACATTTGACAGCGCAGTCGCCGCGCCGGAAACGGAGGTTATGAAATCCAGCCCCGTCAGGCTCAGTGCCACGGCCAGCAGGCCCAGTGTCACGACAAAAAACATGAAAAAGGACATCACCGAGCTCAGCACTTCCTCGTCAACGCGACGACGGTCATAGCGGACAACGAACACGCCATTTGGTGAACGGATCTTGCGCAGCTGCATTTTCACTGAAGCAAAGAGCAGCTGGTAGCGGAAGATTTTGATCGAACAGGTCGTGGAGCCCGCACAGCCTCCGATCAGTCCGACAAAAAAGAACATCGAGACAAGAAACGGACCCCAGCCCATATAATCAACAGAGGCATAGCCTGTGCCTGTCAGGATCGACGTCAGATTAAACAGCGCCTGGCGGATCGAGTCGCCCCAGTACTGGGGGTTGGTCTGTACCAGAACGGCTGACATGATGACCAGCAGAACACAGATAGTGGCCAGAAACGTCAGCACCTGACTGTCACGCAGCAGCGGTGACGACTGACCATTGATCAACTGAACATACCGCACAAACGGCAGGGCGGCGAGGATCATGAACAGCGCAGCCGCATATTCATGTGGTCCGGAAAAGGCGCCGAAAGAGGCGTCATAGTTGGCAAATCCGCCGGTCGACACGGTCGTCAGCGCGTGCACAGTCGCATCAAATGCCCCCATGCCGAGGCCCAGGTAGACCAGCGCACAGGCCATTGTGAGCCCGAGATAGATGGAGGAAATCTGGCTGGCTATCTGACCCGCACGGGGCAGGATTTTCCCCATGGTATCAAAGCCCTCAGACTTAAAGATCTGCATGCCACCGACGCGCAGTTCGGGCAGGAACACCATAGCCACAACGATGATGCCGATACCGCCCAGCCACTGCATGATACCGCGCCACAGCAGAATACCTTTGGGCATCTCCTCAAGGCCCGAAAACACGGTGGAACCGGTGGTCGTCAGACCCGACATCGCCTCAAAGAACGCGTCAACAAAACGCGCTTCGGTTTCGCCCAGCATAAAGGGCAGTGCACCGAAAAGTGGCAGGGCAATCCAGACAAAGGTGGTCAGCAGAAAGGTCTGCTGAATGGTCAGACCCTCTTTGACGCCCTTGGCGCAGGCGCCGGCGATCATGCCACCGGCGAGCGTTGTGATCAGTGCGGACTGGGCAAAAACAGGCCAGTGGCCGCGCTCTTCGGCGATGTCCACAAGCATGGGCAGGATCATGGCCACACCCAGTACGGCCACGAGCAAACCGATGACATATCCGACAGGGCGCAGGTCCAGCATGATCGTAGGGTTGGCCGCTGGCCGGACCAGTGTCAAGCACCACCCGGCCAGGCGTCACGTCGCGCCGGCGGACTGTCTCAGCTGTAATACAGGTCGTTGAATACGTGACGCACGATATCTTCGCGTTTCAGACCAAGCGCTGCGAGTTCCTGGTCGGAACGCGCCTGCAGATTTTCAACGACTTCGAGGCGGCGGCGTGCTTCGGATGCCATGACGACCGAATGGCCGAGGCTGCTGAAGAAACTGACGATGCCGTTGTAAACGGAGTGCAGGATATCGCGGGGGGCGATGGCGTGAGTGTCGTGGAAGGCCATTGTGAACCTCTTACCTTTCGGGGTGTTGTGTTACCGCCTGTATATATGCGCCGGCACCCCGATTAGAATTGCAATCTGTGCATAGCCGCCAGGTCAATGCCGCAGCGCGGCGTTAAAAATACGTTAAAAGGCGCGCCTTTACAGACGCGCCTTGCGATCAGTGCATAACTGAAGCGGGTTCAGCCGACGTGGAAGAGCGTGTTGAACAGCTTGGGGTCAATGCTCTCTGCTGCAAAGGTGTCGCCCTCCACCAGCACGCTTACAGCGTCATGGCTGTGCAGGCTTTCCTGGTGGCTGGCAACAACGCGGAAATCCCCGACACGCACGTCAGACTGCAGTTGCTCACAGAAAAGACGGGCCGCATCCTCGACGAAAATCGGGTTGGCCGCATTCAGTTCGGCAAACGCCTGTTCGTCTTCACGTTTTACCATGACCTGAGTTTCGGTGGGCACAGCCCGGCGACAGGCATCGATCAGGTCTTCGAACCACAGACAGCCCGCGTCAGTGTCGATCTCAACGGATACACGCGCCACAGACCGCTGCGAATGCGGGGTGGCCAGCTGGCCGCGCGTGGCCCGGGCGTGTTCTGACAGCTCCAGCGAACAGGGGCAGGTGGAGGAATAGACATAATCGAGGTGCATGATTTTCTTGCGCACGCCGTCCTGCTCCACCAGTTCCAGCGCGATGTCATAGTACTGATAGCCTGACAGACCGGAGCGCAGGCTCCCGACTTTCATCGGGAAGCTGAACCGCATCTGGATCCGGGCGTCAAAGCTCTCCAGATCGGTGATGTAGTCATCCAGCGCCGCCTCGATGACCTCAAAGCTGAAGGTCTCCTCCGCATGTTTATAAAAACTGCGCATGATCCGGGACATATTGATGCCCTTTTTGTCGGCCTCAAGGCTGACAGTACCCGTAACAGATGCCTCAAGCGTCAGATCACCCGCATCACGCGTGTGAAAGCGGATCGGCAACCGAAAGTTCGATATGCCCACGTGCTGAATCTGCTGCCTTGCGCCACGGATCAGGCTGGACGGACCATTCTGGAGATCCGGCAGCGTGGACTTATAGCCGTCATCAACCGCGAAACCTTCCGGGTAATCGCGGGAAAAAGCAGGGTAATCCACAGTATCTGACCCCGGCACGAGGCGCGCAACCGACGGGTCGAGTTCCAGAATTTCGGTTGTGCTTGCGCCTCTCGCCCACTGGCGCAACACTTTCAGAGCCGCCTGGGCCTCATCGCGGTCCGGAGTGGTGTCGACGACGGGTGTGTGGATATTCATCGCTATGTCCCTTGTGACAACGTCTGGCACTACACTTAGGGCGTCGATGCCCGCTTGCCAATCTTACTCACTTATACGTCATTCGGACGACACGGGATCACTTTCCCCGGCGCGATATCGCGCAAGGGGAAATTTCCGGCAGTTTCGTCAAATCTGACGCAAAGCGGCGATCAGGCGGCGTCAAGGGCCGCCATAATGTCCGCGACGAGATCGTCCTGGTGCTCAATACCCACACTGATCCGCACCAGGCCATGCGTGATGCCAAGCGCATCTTTCTGATCCTGCGGCAGGCGCTGATGCGTGGTTGTGGCGGGATGTGTCATAATCGTTTTGGCATCTCCGAGATTATTGGAAATGACGCCAATCCGGATTGCATTGAGAAACCGGAAAGCCGCTTCCTTGCCGTCCTTCAGATCAACAGACAACACTGTGCCACCGGGCCCCATCTGACGCTGCACGAGCGCGTGCTGCGGGTGATCCACCAGCCCCGGATAGATCACGCGCGCGAGTTTCTCATGCTTGTGCAGCGCTTCGGCGATCGCAGTGGCATTTGCCGTCTGCGCGCGCACCCGGAGATCGAGTGTTTCAAGGCCCTTGAGCATTACCCAGGCTGTAAACGGGCTCATCGAGCCGCCCGTATGTTTCATGTAGGGCTCAACAGTCTTGCGGATGAATTCCTGCGTCCCGAGGATGACACCGCCAAGCGCCCGGCCCTGGCCATCAATATGTTTGGTTGCCGAGTAGATCACCACATCAGCGCCCTGCGCAATCGCATCCGACCAGACAGGCGTGGCAAACACGTTATCGACGACAACCTGCGCGCCGCGCGCATGGGCCAGCGCTGAAACACCGGCAATATCAACAACCTGCAATGTCGGATTGGAAATCGATTCAAAGAACACTGCCGTGGTGTCCTGGCGGATCGCGGCCTCCCATTGGGCGAGATCCGTTCCATCCACAAAAGTTACCTCAACGCCGTAGCGGGTCAGTACTTCCTCAAGCACATAAAGACAGGACCCGAACAGGGCACGGGCGGAAACAACATGATCACCCGCACGCAGCAATGACATCAGCGCACCTGAAACCGCCGCCATACCCGAAGCTGTTGCGAAGGCATCCTCTGCCCCTTCAAGAGCCGCGATCCGCTCTTCGAACATTGCAACCGTGGGGTTTCCATAACGGGCATAGATGAATTCATCCGGGCCGGATTTCAGAAACCGCGCCTCGGCCTGTTCGGCACTGTCATATACGAACCCCTGGGTCAGGAATATCGCCTCTGACACCTCTCCATACTGGCTGCGGCGGGTGCCTGCATGCACCGCGCGGGTGCGCTTGTTCAGATCTGTCATCGTATTCTTCTCTTTCCGACCCTTCCGGGCATAAAAAAACCCCTGTCACGGTCAGCGCGACGGGGTTTCCTCATCGGTGACCTTTTAGCGGGATGTTTAACGTGGCCCGCAATCCGGTAACAAATCGCCACATCCGACCGATAGAACAGAGCCACTCTGCCGTCAACACCGTCACGGTGCTGTAACACTTCGTTCACGCAGCCGTCGTATGTATGGGCAATACCTCAGCCACAACATATAGCAGAGAGGGCATGCCATGCCGCTGCTCCGGATCAACGCGACGCCCGAAGGGCTTGCGCTGCATGACGCAGATGTGTCCGTAAGGGACAAACTGACCGAAGCGGCCTGTAGGGCCGGCCCTGTGATCATCATGGTCCATGGGTACAAATACGATCCCGCCCTGCCGGCGCACTGCCCCCACAGAAAGATTTTCGGCAACCGTGCCGACAGCTGGCCCGCTGCGCTGGGTTTTGGCCGGGGAAACGCCGACGAGGGCCTTGGCATCGCTTTCGGCTGGCACGCCCGAGGCCCTCTGCGCGCTGTCCATCAACGCGCGACACAACTGGGCAAGAGCCTGGCAGACATCATCAGCCAGCTGAACAGGCTGAACCCCCACCGGCCCATACACGTGATCGCGCACTCCATGGGCGTCGAAACGGCGCTGTCCGCTCTGGCCCACCTGCGCCCGGGCGGGCTGCGCCGAATGATCCTGCTGGCCGGTGCCAGCTATGCCAGCCGGGCCAGCGCTCTGCTCGACACACCCGCCGGGCGGGCCGTTGAGGTTTTCAACATCACCAGTCGGGAAAACGATCTCTTTGATCTGGCCTTTGAACGTCTTGTCCCTGCCTCACTGTCCGGCGACATAACCATCGGCCAGGGCGTCGCGGCACCGAATGTCACAACGCTGCAGATCGACTGTGCAGCGACACTGACAGCACTTGCGCGGCTCAACATTCCGATTGAGCGGTCGGGCCATCACGTCTGCCACTGGTCAACCTACCGGCGCGGCGGGATCATGGATTTTTACAGCCGCCTGTTGCGCGACCCTGGCGCGCCTGGCGCGCGAAGCCTTGCCGCCATACTTCCTGCGGCGCCGGCCCCCCGCTGGTCCGGTCTTCGCGCAGTTGTGAGCGCACCTCATCAGCTGATGCGCGCACGGTGGCTTGCCCTGCTGGTTAAAAAACGCATCATGGCGGGATCACCAGCGCAGGAAAAACGCAATGAGCACGCCTATTGACCTCTATTTCTGGCCGACACCAAACGGATGGAAAATATCTGTGGCCCTTGAGGAAATGGAGCTCGACTACGAGACACACCTCATCAACATCGGTGCTGGTGACCAGTTCGAGCCGGATTTTCTGAAAATCGCACCCAACAACCGGATGCCGGCGATCGTTGATCACGATGGTCCGGACGGCATGCCCGTATCCATCTTTGAATCCGGTGCCATTCTGCAATACCTCGCAGAGAAAACCGGACGCTTCGGCGGCAGCACACCGCGCGAAAAGATCGCCGTGACAGAATGGCTGATGTGGCAGATGGGCGGCCTTGGTCCGATGGCAGGCCAGGCCCATCACTTTTTGAAATATGCGCCCGCGATGGACCCGCCGAACGACCTTCCATACGCCAAAGACCGGTACCGGTCTGAAACCGCGCGTCTTTATGGTGTTCTCGACCGGCGACTGGCCAACAACGAATACATCGCGGGCGACTTTTATTCGATCGCGGATATGTCGGTCTGGGGCTGGGCCTCGCTGTGGGAGGGTCAGCAGCAGACGCTGGACGACAAGCCAAACATGGCGCGCTGGCTGGAAACCGTAACAGCGAGGCCCGGTGTACAGGCAGGACGCGCGCTTTTCGCCGAAAAAAGGGCCGATTTCCGCAAGGACCGGGACGCGCAGAATTCTCTGTTCAGACGGACCTGAACCTCTCTCACAGAGGTTAATAATACTCTGTGTCTCGATTTTCTTTGCATCATCGCATGTTTTGCCCAAAAGTCGCGCCTGTTGGCGAATAAGAATACGGGTTTGCATGATTCAGAGTGTGTTCACACCGGAAAATCTGGTTTATCTGGCGGGCGCGTTTTATGTGGCCGGTCTCGTCATCACCAATCAGATCGTTCTGCGTCTTTTCGTGCTGGGCGGCACCGGCATCTACGTCCTGTACTATGCGATTATTGCGGATACGCCCCTGTGGGAGGCGATCTATGTCAGCCTGATGATCGGCCTTGCGAACATTGCAGGTCTGTCCAGCCTTCTCGCGCGCAATTCGCGGCTGGCCATTCCACGCGCTCATGCGGACATTTATGAAACGTTCCCGCAGCTGCCGCCGGGAGATTTCCGTGCGCTTCTGCGGCTGGCAAAAAGATACACGGTCCCGGAAGACACCCGGGTGACCGTCGAGGACCGGCGGGGCAGAAAGCTGTATTACGTGATAGACGGGTCTGTGCTTGTCCGCAAAGGCGATCAGGCTTTCGTACTGACGCCGGGTATATTTATCGGAGAAGTCGCCTTTCTGACGGGCGTCCCCAGCTCTGCTACGTCCTGGCTGGAAGAAGGCGCCGAAGTCCTGGAATGGTCATTTGACGACCTGCACCGGAAATGCGAGCGGTCATCCAGATTTAAGCTGGCCCTGGAGGCGGCGATATCTCTGGATCTTGCAGCCAAAGTCGCCCGCTCCATGGGGCGCGATGCCGTGCGGGTGGATCAGATCCCTGAACCGATGGTCGAGGCGCTGGCCGACGTCAGAGAGGGTTAAGCCTCATCCGAGGGCTCATCGGTGATCAGATACTCCTGAAGCGCCATGGTCTGCCAGACCAGAAAAACCATCAGAACGACGGGAAAGGCAAAGGTTTCGATCTTGACCCATGCGTCCGTTGACATGGTCCGCCAGACCACTTCGTTGGCCACAGCGAGCCCTGCAAACAGCGCGCAGAGCCTGCGCGTCAGAATCATCCAGCCTTCGTGCTGCATGGGCATCATTTCGTTCATGATAGCCGCAAGCCAGGACTGGCCGCGCAACAACCCGATGCCCAGCAGAACAGCAAATAGCGTGTAAACGATTGTCGTTTTCATTTTGAAAAAACGTTCATCGTTGAACCAGGCGGTGAGACCCCCAAAGAAGATCACCATAAAGGCCGTAAATATCTGCATTCTGCTGAGTTTGCCGGTCAGCATCCACAGGATGCCCATCGCGACCAGCAGAATGGGCACAAACACAAGTGCCGCCACGATAAAGCCTGTGTATTCCGTCCCGTTATAGGTGAAAACGTCATCACGGATGCGCAGGTAGATCAGGAAGAACAGGACTGTCGGCCCCAGTTCGAGCACCTGTTTCACAATCGGGTTTATCTGCTTTTCCACATTGCTTTCCTGCATTGTTATCCGCCCATCTCAACTATCACAGCGCCCAGCGCAATCAATGCCATCAGGGCAATACGGCGAGGCCCGACCGTTTCTTTGAGGAAGATCCAGCCAATGACGGCGGCAAACACCGTAGAGGTTTCGCGCAGCACCGCCGCTTCGCCAACCTTGTCCAGACGGGTCGCCATCATCACCGCTCCGAAACTGCAGAAGGCCACCAGCCCGCCGAAAACGCCGCGCAGCATCAGCGGTCCGGGCGCAGGCCGGTCCGGCATGCGCAGCCAGCGCCGCCCGGCGATGACTGGCATCAGAAAGCCGTCGATCATGAAAAACCACGCCAGAAACGTAAAAGGGTTGGCCGTCGCCCGTATCCCGTAAGCGTCATAGGTCGTGTAGAGCGCCACAAAGAGCCCTGTGATAACCGCCAGCCCGAGGGCCGCGCGCAACGTATCCCGCTCGGTCTCCAGAAACATCATGTTGTAAACCGCGAGGCCAAAGATTCCTGCCAGAAGTACAGCAACGCCGAACCACTGCGTCCCGGTAAAGGTCTCACCAAAGATCACATAGGCTCCGATCACTGTGAACAGCGGGCCTGTGCCCCGAACGACCGGATAGACCACCGTATAAGCCCCTTTGGTGTAGGCCCAGGCCTGCAGCAGTTTGTAGATCACGTGGATCACCCAGACCGCCGCAAAGATCGGCCACATATGGGGCTCGGGCCAGGGCACCACAAAGAGCGCGAAGGGTGCGGCCATGGTCATGTAGGAAAAATCAATAGCCCCCCGGGTCAGCCAGGGATCATAGCGGCCTTTCTGAAGTGCACCGAAAACCGCATGCAGAAACGCCGCCATCACCGCAAGAACAAGGGCCACGCTGTGGCCGGTTTCAGTTCCCTCGATGGAGATCAGCCAGTCGGTCAAGTCGTGTGTCCCGGAGAGCGCGCCGCCCGGACCCCCGGGAACATATCCAGCCAGAAGAAAGGGCGCACGGGGGCGACAGTATTCATTCCTGCCGCACGCCCATCAGAGCATCGGCGAAATCCTGGGGGTCGAATGCATCAAGGTCATCGATCTGTTCCCCGACGCCGATGGCGTGGATGGGCAGGCCGAACTTATCCGCCAGGGCCACAAGCACGCCACCTTTGGCCGTGCCATCCAGCTTGGTCATGACCAGGCCGGAAACATCCGAGATATCGCGGAACACCTTTACCTGGTTCAGCGCGTTCTGTCCTGTTGTCGCATCAAGCACCAGCAAGGTGTTATGCGGCGCGGATTCGTCCTTTTTCCGGATCACGCGCACGATTTTTGCCAGTTCCTCCATCAGATCACTGCGGTTCTGCAGACGGCCCGCGGTGTCAATGAGAAGCAGATCCGCACCATCGGCCTGGGCCTTGCCCATGGCGTCAAAGGCGAGGCTTGCCGGGTCCGAACCTTCGGGAGCGGTAAGCACCGGCACACCGGCACGCTCGCCCCAGACCTGCAGCTGCTCAACGGCAGCAGCCCGGAAAGTGTCGCCCGCGGCGATCACGACTTTTTTGCCCGCGGCGCGAAACTGGCTGGCGAGCTTGCCGATTGTCGTGGTCTTGCCCGAGCCGTTTACGCCAACCACCAGCACGACCTGGGGTTTTGTCGGGTAGAGTGGCAGCGGACGCGCCACCGGCTCCATGATGCGGGCGATTTCCGTCGCCATCAGTTCTTTGATCTCCTGGACGGAGAGTTTTCGGCCCAGATTGCCTTCGGCCATATTGGCAACCACACGCAGGGCGGTATCCACCCCCATATCGGCCGTAATCAGCAGTTCTTCGAGTTGTTCCAGCATTGCGTCGTCCAGAACACGGCGGACAACGGTGGCCGGTGCACTGCGTCCCAGCAGCCGTCCGAAAACACCGGATTTTCTGGCTGGTTCCCCGGGCGGATTTTCGGCAAGCGCCGCCGCAACCGGCGCCGGATTGAGCGGCAGAACCACCAGTTCGGGTTCGGGTTCGGGTTCGGGTTCGGGTTCGGGTTCGGGTTCGGGTTCGGGTTCGGGTTCGGGTTCGGGTTCG
>NZ_CANLXG010000004.1 GCF_947495025.1 uncultured Roseobacter sp.
TTGCGCTCCTTCCGGACCTCAGATGCGGCGCGGCATCCCTGCTCTGTGTCGTCGTGACGACCGCCATTCACGGCCCAAACCGGACCTTCACCTCTCAGTCAAGATGCTGCGGTTGCAGCCCGCATAGCCGACATTCGCCGCGCCTGCGAAATCAATGGGTGGCCCGATGACTGCATCGCGGACAAAGTGTGAATTCGCTGCGGCTGCGCCAACGGCTGCTTTGGGGAGGGCGGCAAAACAGTTTTGTGGGCCCGAACTGTGTCTGGAACAGTGCGCAAACGCTGCCATTTAGTTGAGCATCTGAGCAGCACGCACATCTTCGGCAGCCTTCACAATCAAGCGTCTGTTCGCGGTTATGGCCAGTTAACCCTCGGGGAGGCCGGCTTTCCGCAAAGCGTCAAAATACAATTCGCCGCCTTCCGACTGTCCATAATCATTGGTCGCCTTCCACTCCCGCAATGTTCGGTTTGGAAGGAGGTTCCGATACTGTGCCATGACCTCTCGCGCCGCCTCAACCTTCCCTACTAGTACGAGCGCAGCGCTCTTCGCTGAGTAGAGCGTTGGGTAAGAGTCCGCCAACTTAAAGGCAGTATCGCAGTGCTGAATCGCTAGCAATGGCTGCTCCAATTGAACCAATGCAGTCGCCGCACCACCATGCGACGCCACAACAAACGGGCTCAGTTTTCCGTATCGGATGCTCTTTTCAAAGCAATCCAGTGCGGTTTGCGCGTCTCCCGACCAAAGGTGTGCCCAACCACAAAAGCTCAGCAGCCTTGCGTCAAAAGGGGCGAGGCGCAGAACAAGCGAAACTGTTTGGTTTAGCGGTGCGATCCGGCGATTTGACAAATAATCTGCCACCCCGATTGCCAATGTCAGCATTGCATGGCCGCTTGCCAGTGGTCTTGCAGCTTCTACCCATTGCGGCATCGACTGCATATAATCCTGCATCAGCGGGCTGGGCCCCATGGTGTGAGCCGCACATGTGACGATGATAGCTTCGGCATAGGCATCTGCCATGTCGGGTCTCAATCCAATCGCGCGGGCCTGAAATTGCGTCGCCAATTCAAAAGATTCATTTGAAAAAGTCTTCCATGCCATGACGCCCATCAACAGGCATTGTTCGGGAAGTAATTTGTCATCCGGCACAGATGAGAGGGCGAGTGTTTCCGCTTCAAGGATCAAGTCAGCAGCGTTGCCCGAAATATGTTCCAACATCCGGTCTTGCCAGTCAAACGCATCTTCGATGTCGCCATCGGACTTTTCGCTCCACACGGTTGCACCTTGATAGTCAGATAGCCTGATCTCTAGCCTGATCCGCTGACCCTGTGCCCGCAAGGTTGTCCTCAAAACATATGAGTCACTCGAAGGCTCTTCGCTGACCTGGGTATTCAGCCACGCAATACCACCGAAGAAGGTGACAAAGTCTGCCGTCAATGAGTTTGCAATCTCATTAACCTGCGGATCAATTTGGTTCGTCCTTATCGGCATAACTGTGAGAAGCGGAAACGCCGATGATCTGCGTTGCACTTTTCCCTCGGCCCTGTGGATCATCTCCCTGGATAAGGTGCGGCCCCATACCTGAACATCACGCGATATATTCTTGAGTGAACACGGGCCCAGACCCTCAAAGGATGGCGACAATGTGCCGTCCAGACTGGCGTAGACCGCATCAGAGATCAGTAAGCCCCCGTTGGGTGCAATGCCTTCCAGTCTTGAGGCAATATTGACCCCATCGCCGTAAAAATCCTCATCTGTTTTCGTGATATCCCCGATATTCACGCCAAGCCGAACAGAAATTGATGGGTGACTGGATACTCGATCTTGAATTTGCATGGCCGCATTTACAGCACCTGCTACGCTTGGAAATTCCACCAGCCAGCCGTCGCCCATAGATTTCAGAATGGCACCGCCGTATTCAGCGATAACAGGATCGAGTGTTTCCAATCGGAGCCTTCTAACTGCTTCGACTGTGCCCGCTTCATCTTGGCCCATCATGCGCGAATAGCCGACAATGTCGGCAGCTAAGATCGCCGCCAGCTTACGTTCCAAAAACCATCTCCAGTTCGCACTGGCAGTGTTGAGATGTTCGGCAAGTCAAGCCTTCAACCCTCATTTCTACTCGATCTCTATGGCTGAACTCTTGAGTTTTTGCAAATAACCACGACGGGTTCGTGCCTCTATATCAGGGATTTCAGCCTTCCCCAGAGAGCGGGCATTGATGCGGTACGCAGCATCGGGAAGGCTGGGCTCAGAGTTGCCTTGCGGCGGTGCAGCGATTGGATTTTTGCCCATCGCGCATTTCGCCAATATCGGTGGACGCATTGGATGGTCGGTGCCAGCCCAAAGCGGACTTTGGCAGGGGCACAACAATTTGCCGAAATGCGATACGCGTGGGGCGTAAAGCGCAACCATTTATGGTCAGCTCGTCCGGTTGCTCTGACTCAAAAATGTTCAATGATGAATGACTCAAATGGCATCGGGCAGCTTTAAATGAGGATCATCGTCTCGCTGAACTTGGATGACTGCACCAAGTTCAAAAATCAGTCTTCTATTTCGTGCTTTGCGTCCAGAGCGGCATCTCTGCGAGCTTCTTCTTTGGGTGGTAATGTTTCGCCACTGAAAGATCGCTCTCTCAACGGCTCCCAAATCTATAGTGCCTTCTGTGTTTGAAGGCTTTTGACCTGCCCCCCGAAACTTCAATTCAGACTCCCCCGAAAGCAAACGCAGTGTCAGGTGCACTTTTGAGGGAAATCGAGTTCTTGTACCCGGAATCAAAGCTGGTCCATGGCCATATAAAGAGCTTTCGACCACAAATTTTCACAGAGCATGAACATCTTATTCGAATGCATCTTTGCCCGTTTTGTGTGTCGCAACGGTCGCGGCGCACCAGCATTGTCCGAACAATATATCAACGTGCATTCATGTTCTCTGCATCGTCCCGTCTACTTCGCGGGCGTACAGCTGCCAGACCAACCTCTGAGACCGGCAGACCTGAAGGCCTGCTATTTAAGCGTTAAAGCTTCCAATATTCTCTGATGTCGCGACTGTCACTGTTTCAGGTTTGTATCGGGGAAATGTCCGTCTCGAGGCTATCGACGACGGTGTGTCCCATATCATGGCCAGTGATCCAAATCTGTGTCCGGAAGCAATACGTGACACGCAAACGCCGATTTTTCCGCACGGCAATAGCCGGAAGCATCGCTGAACATCGCAGAAATACTGAAACTTCCTTAAGCGCAGGATATGCTGACAGCCCGATAAACTCCAGAAACAGGTGGTCAGACAGCGTAGTGAGCCGCCACGCCTAAATTGTCCTGGCGGCCCGGCTCAGCCCATGGGCAAGCTGGTCAAAGACAATCCTGATACGCCTGCTCGTTTGCAACTCGCGATGTGTAACAAGCCAGATCGGAAACTGAGGCGTTGGAATCTCAGGCAGAACACGTTCGAGTTCCGGCTCAGGGTCGCAGAGGGCGGCTGGAAGAAGCGAGAGGCCGTAACCTGCCTTGACACATCCGGAAATGACAACGCCGGAATCGCTTGTAACAACGAAATTGGCCTGAGTCAGTGGAATTCCAAGGTCGCGCAGGGTTGCGACTACATCTGTTCCGTCGGGAACACCCACAAACGAATAGTCTGCGATATCTCGGGGTGTCTTTGGGCGCCCCTTCTGATCGAGATAAGCGCGCGATGCATAGAGATGGGTTTTAAGATCGCCGACGTGCCGCGCGATCAATTCCGGCTGATCAGGTCGCACGTGTCGTACTGCAATATCCGCCTCACGCTGCAGAAGATCTTTGATAGTGTTTGAAGACATAAGTTCCGGCCGAATGCCGGGTGCTTTTTCGCGCAAGGGGACCAGAATTTGCGGCAAGAGCTGCACAGCCAACATGTCAGCCGCAGTAATCCGGACGGCTCCGGCTACTTCTTTGGATTGGCCGACGGCGGCCATCGAGATCATTGCGGCCGCATCACTCATACCGCGCACGTGATGGAGCAGCTTTTCGCCAGCGTCTGTGAGTTTCGGTCCCTTAATGCTGCGTTCCAGAAGCGTCACGCCCAGCCGGTTTTCCAGCTCTGAAATCTGGCGCCCGATCGTGGGCTGGCTCGTCTTCAAAGCGCGTGCAGCAGCGCTGAATGTGCCTTCCTCAGCGGTTGCGAGAAAGGCGCGTACGTGGTTCCAGTCGAAAGAAATCGCATCCCAGTTCATACATCAGTGTATAGTTGCTATCAGCTTTTAGGCAATCGATCATTCGTCAGTGTATAGAGATAAGAAGGTCAGGGCCACGAACAACGCGTCTTGTCCCCTGAAACTGACTTCTGCTTCGAAGGCAAAAATCGTGAAAATGCAGTGTACTTCAGACTCATGGGCCAGCGTGGCCAAAGGCTGTGACCATGAAGAACTGACGCTTCTCTACAGGCGATCGAACAGGTATTTCGCTGATATCGTCCGCGGCTTTCGGATGGGCTGCCTCGCAGGCTGCGTCAAAAACCATGCCGGATTGCATCGTGCCCGACGACCTCCGAATGTCGCCTGGGTGTCGGACAGGTCAGAGGGTTCGGGGCGTCGCGATCTTTCAGACGGCAGTCATGTTCGCAGTCGCCCCACGAAAGTTACTTTGTCGCCGTCTGATCTCAGGCAGTTTGTTGGCTGCTTTGGTGCCGCCCCGGCTGCGCAAAAAATCCCCGGCGCGAGGTCCGCTGCGGCGTCTGAAGCTTTTCTGTACCTGGGCCGGAGCTTTCCCCCGATCCGTGTAACACGTCGTTGGTGTCGTATCGGACTCAGACGTAGTTGGCGAAACAAGTGCGCAAAATGACACTCATGAAAGCGGATCAACCGTGAGCTCCTTGTTGCGTCATCCCGCGCCTGCGGACTCCCGGGGCGCATCCCGTACGCCGTTGCGCGCAGGCGTCGCCGTTTGCGTCGGCGCACCGGCACCGTCCATAAGCCCGAGAAAAGGAAAACCGTCATGACCCTGTCCCGAAAAGAAAAGGCGTTTCTGGCGGCCGTCCTGTTCTATTCTTTTGTTGCTACTTTCGGCGGCCTTTTCAGGGTTGCAGAATTGGCGGGAGTCGGGTCTATCGCTCCGCTTAATCCTCGCGCGGTTACGGCGCCGTTTGCAATTGTCCTGCATATCCTGAGCAGCATAGTTTTCTGTATTGTCGGGGCGCTTCAGTTTCTGCCGGGGCTCCGACATAACAGGCGACCGTTGCACAGAAAACTGGGATATGTGGTCGCCCTATCGGGCAGCCTCAGCGCCGCTACGGGCCTTTGGATGACAACCGTCTTCACTTTTCCGCCGGAGTTACAGGGGCCGCTTTTGTATGTTGCACGTATCCTGCTGGGGACAACGATGCTTTGCCTGATTGCGTGGGGCACAGGCGCGGCGAGGGCAGGACAAAGGCATGTCCACGCTGCGGCCATGATCCGCGCTTATGCGATCGGGCAGGGCGCATCGACACAGGCTTTTTTTGGCCTGACCTTTCTGCTCATTTTCAAACATGAACCGAGTGGTCTTGAGCGCGATGTTCTGATGGTCTCGGCCTGGTTCGCGAACTTGCTGATTGCGCAGATTGCCATTCACCAACTCTCACTGAAGTCACGGAGCGGGTCGCATGCCACCGCCTGAATTCGATCTGGCCCGGCAATCGCGTCCGGGTCAGTGCGGACCACACACCGCGCGATGCCCATTTGCAAGATGAAAGATACCCGCCTGTGCGGCACCCTGATGAACCAATTCTCCTGTCCATCCCTTTGGTTCCTTGTTCTGATCAGCAGCATGTTTCACGAACTGTGCCAATCTGTCAGGAAGATGCCCCTGAGGTGCTGCCGGATGGAAACGAGCAAATACATGTTTTAGCTGAAGAAATGGCCCGCGTGGGCGAGTTTCCGATCCGTGTGCCATTCGGCAGGATCCTGTTCTTGCAGGTCCCGGAAAGACGCGTTGCGCGACCACTCTCCTTCGTCGCGGACTTCAGCCTGACAGTGACTAAGTCTTCCTGCCCATTCAGCGATCCAGACGACACGCTGCGCCCCCTGGCTCAGATTCTGAGCATGCTGGCCATTGTTGCGTCATCCTCGCGACGGGTTGCACGTGCCGCGTTGATGAGTGCGGCAGTGGACCGCGAGGCATAGGATCATGGCTCGTTCGACGCCATCAGAGGATAAGATGATCCGTGTCTATGACCATCTTGCACCGTTCTATGACGTGCTGCACCGGCGCTGGCTTCGGTTTGCAGGCGGTGAAGCACAGGCTGCTCTGGAGGCGGCGGTGCGCATGGCAATGACGCCGCACTCTCAGCTGCTTGATGTGGGCTGCGGGACGGGGCATTTTGCCCGCACGTTGCTGTCGGAAGGCACCTCACCCCGCCAGATCACTCTGCTTGATCCATCAGAAGCGATGCTTGCGCATTGCAGGGACATCCCTGTTTGCCAGCGGCGCAACCGGCTGGAAGCGATGCCGTTTGCAGATGAAACATTTGATGTTGTCACCTGTGCGTGGGCACTTGAGACTGTTCCCCATCCCGAGCGCGCTCTGCATGAACTGATCCGAGTTTTGCGGCCCGATGGAGCGCTTTGCCTGACATTCTGCGCCGGGGTACCTGCTCGCAGACCGACGGAGTGGCTCGTTCAAAAAAGCATGACGTTGCGCGGTACGGGCAGGTTCCTCGATCCGGCCCAAGTCATTTCAGTTCTCAGGAACACTGCGTTTTGCGACGTCCGGGTCGTGCCATGTGCTGGCCTCGCGGCAACGCTGATCGCAAGGCGCAGCCTTTCATCACACGACACACCCGGCCCACAGGCCACCACGCTTGACAGCAACGGTTCCGGGGCCTACCCAGCGCTCAGGCACCAGACGCCTGCCGCCCGCCGACACTTCGTCACGGTGAAGCTCTGGCCAGATCACTAATGCGTCATCCTCGGCAATTGTTGCGCGGATCGCAATGCGGGCCCCGTCCAATCCATGCGCGACATCTGTCAGAAGGATTACGGGGTCATGTCGTCCCAGACAAACAAATTTTCCAACGAGCCGCTTGGCCGGATCTACGCGAAAACTGCACTGCCAATCATTTTCGTCATGGGCATGAATGGTTTTCTCGCCGTGGCTGATGCGCTCTTTCTAGGACACTTTGCAGGACCGGAAGCTCTGGCGGCGGTCACACTGATGTTCCCACTTTACATGGTTATTGTGTCACTTGCGACGCTGGTGGCGTCCGGAATGTCCAGTCTGCTCGCGCGCCATCTGGGCGCACGGCGCGTAAACGAAGCCCGCGCGGTCTTTTCCGGTGCGCATGGTCTGGCTGCAGGCCTGGGTCTCCTCCTGATTCTTCTGTTTGTGATTGCCGGAAAACCTGTTGCTATGCTGGCCGCAGGAGGATCTGAAAACCTTGCGGAGGCGGGACTGGTTTATCTGCGGATCACCGTCTTTGCAGCGCCGCTGGTATTCGTCCTGTCGGTCAATTCCGACGCCCTGCGCAATGAGGGACTGGTCGGTTTCATGGCCGCGATGAGCCTTTTGGTGTCGCTGACCAACATTGCTTTCAATTACGTGTTGATCGGCATCTTTGCGATGGGGGTGGCGGGATCCGCTTATGGTACTGCCCTCGCACAGGCTTTTGCACTGATCATCATTCTTGCCTTTCGCACCTGTGGTAACACGGAGCTGCGTCCGTCAGCGATCTGGCGGCAGTCCCCGGTCAGGCGCTGGGGTGCGATGCTTGCGCTCGGAGCACCACAAAGCCTGAATTTCGTTGGTTTCGCGCTCGGCTCCGCCGCGATCATTGCAGCTCTGCAGTGGGTGGGCGCTCAGAATTACGACGCGACCGTTTCTGCGTATGGGATCGTTACGCGGGTTATCACTTTTGCTTTCCTGCCGCTTCTGGGTCTGGCGCATGCCATGCAGACCATTACCGGCAATAATTACGGCGCGGGCAAAATTCACCGAAGCGATGCGAGCCTGCAGACGGCTGTCCTGGCCGCGCTGATCTATAGTCTCCTGGTTCAGCTTGGCGTGACCGTCTTTGCTGAAGAGATCGGAGCGTCCTTTGTGGAAGACCCGGGTGTCGTTGCCGAAGTCGCGCGCATTCTGCCTGTAATCTCAGCCACATTTTTTCTGTCCGGTCCGCTGATGATGGTCGCAATGCACTTTCAGGCAATTGGTGACGCCGGCCGGGCCGCAGTGCTCGGGCTGTCCAAGCCATATCTGTTTGCGATCCCGCTGACCTTCATACTCGCTTTGTCGATCGGAGAGGCTGGGATCTGGCTGGCAGCGCCTGTGGCAGACAGTTTGCTGCTCGGGCTGACTGTTCTTGTGCTCGCACAACGGGCGCGAACGCGCGCACTGCGGTTTGGTCTTTTCCAGCACACAGCAGAGGCGCGGTTATGACCGGCCATTTCCCGACAACCGCGGAAACCGAAATGCAGGCAACAGGGCTACTTGTGGATCCAGCCACGCAGACTACGGGGGTCAGCCACAGGCAAACGCCGGGATCAGTCGCCCGCCGGATCGGTTTCCGCAACCGGAGGGCCTCTGGCGAAACCAACGGGGTCATTCCTGCTCACGGGCGAGTCTCCGAGCGTGACCCGCCGGCTGGTGTCCCAGTCCATGACCGGTTTTGTCGACGCCACCCTGTCTGTCTCTGGTGGTGTCGCAGAACAGACGAGGATTGTCCCGAAACTATCAAGCGGGCTGACGTCCTGCAGGTCCGCTGGATTTTGCCCTGTACCCCGGACTATCCCGAAAACTGACACGCGATGCGCGCACGTTTCAGTGACACCAGCCGAACGCAGATTTTATGCGCGGCGCCAACACGGGGCATCGACCCGGGTTTTCCGACAGTGGCGTCACATTCCAGATCACTGGGTCTTCCCGGATTTATCAGACGGCAAAAAGCCGGTTACGGAGACCATATGAACCAAAAAACCGGAATTTTCGGGCAGAGCCTGACCAGAGGCACACCATTACACATATCTTTTCCAGTATTGGCTGATCAGGTACCGGCGGGTCCGTTCCCGGCCGGCGTAGTCCGTCAGATCCCGTTTACGTCTCTGACAGGGACTGGTCCTGGATCCTGCGAACCGGGTGCAGAAGATAACTCAAGACAGATCGCTCACCTGTGAGAATATCCGCGGTTACCGTCATGCCCGGGCGTACGGCAACTGAATCATTGCCAGTCGGGACCGTATCGGGAAGATTGACTGTCACGCGGTACACGACATCGCCATTGCCCGTGACAAAACTCGTCGGTGAAACTTCGGTGACCTGTGCCTCTATTGCTCCAAAGCGGGTGAAATCATAGCTCGTCACTTTCAGGCGAACATCCATACCCTCACGAATTGCGCCGATCCGATCGGCTGAGATGTCAACGACTGCCCGATATTCGACGTCAGGCGGCACGATTTCGGCTATGATATCGCCCGGCGCCACCACTTCTTTTGATCGCAGTACTTCTAGCCTGCTGATCTGTCCGCCGATTGCGGAACGCACTTCTGCACGCCTGATACGCGCATCGGCATCGGCTGCTGCCTGACGGAGCGAGACCAGCTCTTCATTGATTTTTGTCCACCGGACAGCGGCATCACGGCGTCGCTGCGCGAGCAGCTCGCCCCTGTGCAGGGCATTCTCTCTGCGCGTTGCTTCCAGATCGATACGTCGGGCTTCCGTCTCCTCAATACTGCGCCTGAGCTGCAGGGCCTCTCGTTCCAGACGTTCACGATCAATCAGGCGAACCGTACCGTTCTGCGAAAAACGGTTGAAACGGACGAGCTGTTTTTCGACAATTTCCTGTTCTTCGCGAATGATGCGCGCGCGGGCGACCGCGCTGCGGATCTGTGCTGCAATGCGTGTATCTTCAGACTGGATTCTATCCAGCTGCGCGATCAGGAAAACCTGTTCAGCCCAGAATGCCTCGGAGCCAGCATCGCCGGTAATGCGATCAGCTGGCAGGTCGTGTCCATCTGTACGCAAAAGGAAACGAACACGCTCAGCTTCGTTTTCGAGCGTATCTATACGTGCCGCGAGAGCCAGCGACTCGCGCTCCAGATGGCTGGTGTCAAAGCGCAGCAGAATTTCTCCCGCATCAATAATCGCATTATCACTTGCAACCAGGGTTTCCACGACGCCACCGTCGGGATGCTCAATCCGTTCTACCTGTCCACGGGTTTCTATTGTGCCTGTCCCCGTTACTTTTTCTTCAACGATCACCTGGGCAGCCCACACCAGAGCAAAGGCAACACTGGCACTGCAGGCCGCAACAGTCAGACGCGCTGCGCCGCTGTCCCGCACTTCATCAAGGGCTGAATGCGTTGTCAGGTCCGGGGCCGGGACGGTTGGCGCGTGCACGGTTCTGTAGTGTGACGAAGGGGTCTGTTCGGGTGAAGCATGGCTGTTCATGAGGCTTGCTTTCTTGTCTGGTCCAGTAACTGGAAGCGGGTTCGACCTTCTGCAATCTGAAGGACCGCATCGGAAGAGCGGATCAGGCTTGGCCGGTGCGTGACTACAAGACATGTCATGTCCCGGCGCCGTTTCAGGGCAGTTTCGATGGCGCGGTCGGTTTCCGGATCGACATCCTCGGAGGGTTCGTCGAGCAGAAGCACGGCAGGTTTCATCAGGAGAGCCTGGGCAACGGCGATGGCGGTGCGGACGCCACCCGTAAGTGCCGAAGAATCAACGCTTGGATCAATCCGGGTGTGAATGCCATCTGGCAGTCTTGCTATGAGCCGGGTGAGCCCGACTTCATCGAGAACCGCGCTGATTTGTTCTTCCGGGATTAACGGATCGATAAAGCGCAGGTTCTGCGCAAGTGTGCCGTATATCAGCATCGGACGTTGCGGAATAAACATGATCTGCCGTCCCAGCGAGCGATTGGACATCTCCGTCAGACCGGTGTTTCCAAGCCGGACGCTTCCGGCCTGGGGTTGGATCTGCCCGGCCAGTACGCCCAGGAGCGCGGATTTTCCGGATCCCGAAGATCCGACCACGGACACGAACGTCCCTTTGGGGATCTCCAGCGAAACCCCTGCGAGCGTGGGGATGTGCGCATGTGGACCGCGCAAAAAGAGGTTCGCGGCTATGAGACGCTGATCCTGTTGTGGACGGGCTCCTGTATCTGAAGCACCTTCGTCTTCCTCAAACCGCATCATCATGTCGATCTGCCGGAAAAGGCGTACGAGATCCCGGGTGCCAGGCAGGATCAGCAGGCCTTGTTGCAATGGTGCAAGTGCACGCCAGGCCAGCATCGTCACCGCAACCAGTTCCCCGCCGCTCAGCGCGCCTGCGATCACGCGTTCTGCACCAAGAAAAATGACGCTGCTGGCAGTAAGCGGTACAAAAACGTATGAAAGCGCTTCCAGATGTGAAGCGGTTCTGGCAAGCCGGTATCTGGCGAGAACGACGCTGTTCAATGCGCGGTGGCTGGATTCAATCCAGGGCCAGGCAAGGCCATTTCGCGCAATGACTTCCCGTTTGCGGATCAGTTCCATCTGGCGTTTTGTCAGTCGGTTACGAGCTGCTGACAGGCTTGCTGCACGCCTTGCCAGCGCAGGAACCAGGGCAAGGCTCGACACAAAGAAAACTGCGATCAAACCAAGTATGACGAGTGCAAGCGCTGGTGAGAGGAAAGCGATTGCAGCAAGGAGCATCAGCGTAACTGGCAGTTCCAGTGCCACGATCGCAAAGGGACCCGAAAAGACATCCCGCAGCCCTTCAAGTTCCCGAAGCCGGACGGTCTGTTCGCTGATCGGAGCCTGATCGATCATCCGACGCGGGAGTTTCAGCAGTTTCGCAAAGAGTGCGCTGCCGATCAGATATTCGAACCGTCCGGAAACATGTCCCAGCAATCTGGCCTTCAGTGCACGGAAGACGAGGTCGAAAACGAAAAGGCCTCCGGCAGCGAGAAGGACCGCGGCAATGACACGCGGCTGCTGGCCTGTCACGACGAGGTCGAACAGGAAAATTACCATGATCGAGAACGCCACCGTCAGCATTCCGCTGATCAGTGTCAGGAGAAGAACGAGGCGAAGGTCCGGGCCGAAGCGGGCGAAGGTTTCCGGGATAAAACTGTTTTGTTGTGAGGCGCCCGCACCGGACAGGGTCTCGGTGTCCGGTGCGAAGTCTATAAAATCATAGCGTGTGCGGGCGTCGAGGGGGCGGGTGTCTGTATCTGCACTTCCGGACAAATGCCGGACTGCCTGGTATCCCGAGACTTCCGCGCGTCCGACCATCCACAGTCTGTCTTCGTTGTCTGCCAGGACGCCCGGACATTTCTGACGGATTATTCTGTCCGGCGGCAGCTTCCTTATGCGGCAGCTAAAGCCAAGATTTCTCAGAATTGTGCGCAATACGGCGCTGTTAAGCTCGGCTGCAAGATACGGAACAGCGGCCGCCAGCTGGCCCGCGTCCGGTTGCCAACCCAGCTTTTCCAGAAGCTTTACCAGGAGATGGGCGTCCGGGCCGCTCATTGGCTGACCTGAAATATTCCCTGCAACAAGACCATCCAGAATGCGGTCAAGATGCCATTGGGCAGCCTTTTCCGATCTCTTCGGCCGGGGAATTCTCTGGTCCGGTGTCAGTCTGAGCGGCTCCATCGCATCAGACCTCAGCCAGAACCGGTTTGCGGTTCGCAGGCAGATCGAGTGTATGGGTTGCCAGTGACATGTAAGACGGGCGGTTGGTCACCAGGATCAGAATATGCTGGCTCGCGTGGTCCCGGAGCCAGCCAAGCATCTTCTGGTCAGTGTCGTGGTCGAGGCCTGAGTTTGCTGTGTGAAAAACGATCAGGTCTGGTGAGGTCACAAGCCCGCAGATGTTTGATGCGATCCGCTGAGCGGACTGAGGCAGGCCATCGTTGTCCGCGCGCACCTGGGTCATGACCCCACGCGGGCTGTGCCGCATTATCTTCTGCAATCCCAGGATCTGTGCGAGGCGCAGTGCGTCAGTGCGATACTTTTCGGGACGGAAAGCGCAGATGTTGTCAAGCAGACTGCCTTCCAGCAGCTGAGCGTCTTCGGACAAAAGCCGGATCCGCTCCTGCCTGTCTTCCAGTCTGAAGTTTTCAAGGGGTCGATCGTTCACCTCAATGGTTCCGTCTGCAAGATCCTGCTCGCCCAGGAACAGTCTTACGCCTGCAGAAATACTTCCCGGGTTGTCGCTGCGCAGCAGAACACAGTGACCCGGCCGAAGGGTCAGGTTAATTCCGGAAAGGACGGCGCCGGTCTGCGGATCCGGCTTGGTCGAAACATTCCGCAGCGCCACTGATCTGATTGCAGGCAGTGGCAGGAGGCCACCGGAACGCTGGGGCAGCCCGGTCAGGGCGTGGAAGTCCGCAGAGCTCTGCCGTGTACTTTCGAGGCTGGAAAGGTAGCCCTCGAATCTAAGAACAGGCTGGACGATGCGGCCGCTCAGTACAACGACGGCTGCAAGAACGCCGATGCTGGCCTGACCATTGACCACCAGATAGCCTGCAGTCGCAGCAGTGATCAGCGGGACGAGGTTCCCAACCGCAGCGGTCAGACCCTGTGCCATGTGAATGCCGCGTGTCATGTCGCGCGTGTGGCCGGCGGAACGTGCCAAAAGGCGCTCCTGCCGTCGGTTCATAAGATCGCCGATCTGAAGGGCGCGTACAGATCGGATGCCTTCCAGCACCTCGCTGAAAAAACTGTAGCGGCGCGCTTCGGTCTCGAGGCGGTTCTGCCGGTCGCCATCGATCCTGTGGCGGAGAATTGCCAGCACGATAAAAGTCAGCATCAGGGTCACTGTGACTGTCAGAGCGACGAAGGGCGACAGGATGGCCATTACGATCAGGAAAAGCGCTGCAAAGGGCAGATCCAGCATGGCAGCGGCGGCACCGTCCGCACGCTGGCTGCGCAGGCGGTCAATCGACGACAGGCGCGTAACAAGCGTACCGCTGTCAACGCGACGTCTGTGTGCAGGATCTTCCATAATCAGCGACCAGAAGGCATGCCCGTAGGCGCGCTCTTCAAACCGCGCGGAAAAGTAAGCCAGCAGACGAGCCCGCGAAAGGCGCAGCGCCGCATCTACGACAAGAGCGGCAGCGACCATGAGAGCGAGGACAATAAGCGTCTCATGGGCCTGGTTCGGGATCACCCGATCATAAATCTGCAGCATTGCCAGGGGCACCGCGAGTGAAAGCAGGTTCGCCACCAGCGAGGCTGCAAGGATCGCGGGATCCCAGGTCACAGATTTCAGTACTGACAATTCGCTCATTGCACCGCTCCAGAAACGGTTTTGTAGTCCGGAGACCTTAAAATTGAGCTAAGTCAGACAGTTCACCACGTGATGCGTTCAAGGTCCGTGAAGGAGACGCTGCCTCCGTCATCAAACGAGACGACCCCTGATGCATCGCTGGACATCTCAAGTACGCCACTGTTGAGCGATGTGACCGTGTGACCACCGTCCAGCATCAGCGTCCATCCGTCGCCATCAACAGTGTTTCCGCTGATATTCGCGCCACCGCCGCCCATGCCGTCCAGGTGGAGCGTATCCGTCCATGAAGCGCCGGCACCTCCGTCAATGGTGTCGTTGCCCTGCATTGCAGCAATATAGAACGCGTCGTCTCCTGAACCGCCGGAAAGTAGGTCGTCGCCACCACCGCCGATGATCTCATCGTCCCCGCCGTATCCCGAAACCACAGCACCTGAATCATGGCCCGTCAGATCGACCGTGTCGTCATATCTGCTGGCCTCAATCGCCTCTATCCCGGTAAAGGTGCCGTTTGAGCCACCACCGTCTGTATAGGCATAGGTACCTGATCCATCTCCGGTGAAAGCGATGTCTGTTCCTGCCCATCCGACAAAATCGAGTGTGTCCATGCCGCTGCCGCCCGCGATACTGTCGCTGTCAGCGGACTCCGATATCTGGATGCGGTCATCGCCACCACCTGCGTCAATGGTGTCATTACCCCACTGGCCCTGGATCAGGTCGTTTCCGTCTCCGGCCTGAATGACATCGTTGCCTGTGCCGCCGTAGATGCTGTCATTGTCTGCGCCGGAAATAACAGTGTCGTTTCCGCTGCTTGCCGAGATAAAATCATTGCCGGCACCTGTGACAATGCTGTCGCTCCCACTGCCGGCATAAATGGTGTCGGCACCGGATCCGCTGTCGATGGTGTCGGCGCCATCACCCGCGCTGATATAGTCGTTTCCATCACCGGATATGAGCGAGTCATTGCCGCTCCCGGACTGGATCGTATCGCTGCCTGAGCCGGTTGTGATCCTGTCATCGCCCGTGCCGGCTGTGACCCAGTTAGCACCATTGCCGGCGTTAACGACGTTGTCGCCGTTACCAGCGGCGACATAGTCGCTTCCGCCGCCAGAATTGACGGTATCGTTTCCGCCACCTGACTGGATAGTGTCGCTGCCACTGCCGGAGGAAATACTGTCGTTTCCGTCCCCTGTAGCGACATAGTTTGCGCCTTCGCCCGCATTGACTGTGTTCCGGCCACCGCCGGAAACAACGGTATCGTTTCCGTCCCCGGAGGAAACTGAATCGTCTCCGGTACCGGCATCAATCGAGTCCGCTCCGCTGCCGGATGTGATGGTGTCGTTCCCGTCACCTGCAGACACAGAATTCATGCCGCTTCCGGCATCAATTGAATCCCTGCCAGCCCCGGTTACAACAGTGTCGTTTCCCTCGCCCGACGCGATCAGATTATCGCCGCTTGCTGCGGTAATGTTGTCGTTGCCATCACCCGAAGTGATGCTGTCGTTGCCTGCTCCGCTATCTACCTGATTGGCCCCGTCGCCGGCGGCAATTGTGTCGTGGCCTGAACCCGCCGCGATCGTGTCATCGCCCGATCCGGTGCTGATGACGTTGTTCCCATCGCCAGCGTCGATATTGTCGTGCCCGGCATTACCCGAAATCGTGTCGTTCCCGCCGCCAGAGGTCACGCTGGTTTCGGCTACACCTGCATCGCTGAAACTGACGCCGCTCCCGATGTTCAGGGCTTCAGCAATGTCTGATACAGTGATCGTAATGGCCTGCGGCGCAGAAGTCGCATCACCGTCGCTTGCCACGACATAGACGGTGTGGCTGTCTGCGCTTTCAAAGTCGAGATCGGCACCGGACCTGACCCGGATCTCATTGCCGGAGATTTCAAACCGGGTGTCGGCAACAGGGTTGCCGTTTGCATCAGTGATCGCATAGCTGACCGGATCGCCGTCCGGGTCCGTCGAAGACAGCGTTGCTGCCACGGTCCCGCCGGCGCTGTTTTCCGCGACCTCTCCACCACTGGCCACGGCGGGCTCCGCTGGTGCCGAATTGCCCCCGCCAGCAATTCCAACCATTTCGTCATGCGAGTACGCGGTACCGCCGAACACAAAGTTTTCGACACCTGTGATGGTGTCGGTGCCTTCATCCAACCCGTCAGAAGTGTTTGTGTCTGTGACCGAGAAAGTATCGGTCGCATCGTCATAAACGATCGTGAAACCAGCAATATCACCGCTGTACACCACGGTATCGGTGCCACCGTTGCCGCCTGTCCCCAGCGAAGCTATGCCCGAGGCATCAATCTGCTCTCCATAGACGACAAAGTCATCCAGCTGACCGGTGAAATAGTCCTGCAGGTTGTCAGCCGTCCCGTCACCTGAGGTGATCTGGCTCGCCCCAAGTGTCCAGGGTTCGTCATTTCCGGTCAGGCCACCGGTGTAGCTGTCGCTGTCGACCTCGGTTCCGTCCACGTATAGGTGCAGGCCATCGGGACCGAAGGTCACCGCAACATGGTGCCACTCTCCCGGGCTGACCACGCCCGCACCGGAAGTCACATAATAACTGTCGCTGTCACTCTGCAGCCGCACCCGGACGCTGCCATCTGTACCGATTTCCGCGTCAAGATGGCCGCCGTCATCAAAGTAACGGCTGTCGCGGGAGAAGAGGGTCCCCCGGCTGTCAAGGTTGTCCGCATTGAACCGGATTGAGATGGATCCTTCTGCGAGATCGAAGTCACCGCTGTCGGGAATTTCGACGTAGTCCCCGCTGCCATCCAGAACGAGCGCCGACCCCGTGCCATTCCATCCACTGCCGCCGGAAACTGCATTGCCCTGGTAGATGCCATCATGACCGTTACCGCTGCTGTCAGCAGCAGTACCCGATCCGTTATCGGAGAAATCCATTCGGATGACAGGCGCCGGCCCGCTGGCGCCGGGGCCGCCATCAATCACGTCATCTCCCGCACCACCGGTCAGCGTGTCGGCTCCTGCACCACCGGTCAGTGAGTCGTTGCCCGCACCGCCATCCAGTGAGTCGCTGCCAGACCCGGCACGAAGCGTGTCGTCTCCGGCACCCCCGTCCACGGCAGTCCCGGCACCGTCACTCGTGGCGTCCAGTATATCCGCCTGCTCTGTCAGGATCAGTTGCTCGACCTCTGAGAAGGTGATTGTGTCGGTGCCATCGGTAATCGTGCCTGCCTCATCCCCGCTGTAGATTGCCGTTACCGGCCCGGTGACAGCGGACAGGTCAATAACGTCCTGATCGTTCCCACTGCCTGTGGTTTCGCCACCCGTGATCGAGTCGTTGCCAAAACCATCTTCAACAACAAAACGATCCGCGTCACCGCCGCCGTCAAGAGTGTCGGCACCACTGCCGCCCCGGATCAGGTCGTCGCCGTCCCCGGCATGGATAACGTCATCGCCTGCATCTCCAAGCAGCCTGTCGTTGCCTTCGCGGCCATGAATGGTGTCAGCACCATCACCGCCACTGATCGTATCGTTGCCAGACCCGCCGCTGATGACATCTTCTTCGGAAGTGCCGTTGACGGCTTCGCCACTGTTTCCTGCAGTATAGCTGCCTTCGAAATCTTCAACGGTAAGTGTCAGCACTTCGTCGTATGATGCGCCCCACTGATCCGTGGCGCGAATGGTCAGATCGAACGTTGTGTCTGTCTCGAAATCGGCACTCTGGTCACTCCGCATACGGATTTCGTTACCGGAAATCTCAAACCGGCCGGATGGATCGGAAATCAGCGTGAATGTGTGTGTGTTGCCGGGCGAATCCGCGGCGGACAGGGTTGCAACCGTCGAACCGGACGGGTCATAGGCCGCGGCAATTGAGCCACCGTCGCTGACTGTTTCTCTGACAGAGCCGCCGGAGGCAAAAGAGATATCCGTCGGCGCAACGTTCGTCGCGAACGAGGCCAGCTCCGCGGCAGTGTATGTCGTCCCGCCAAAAGAAAATGCCTCGACGCCCGTGACTGTGTCGCTGCCGTCATCCCCATTCCCGCTGTTCAGGTCGGTGATTGTGAAGGTGTCACTGTCTGCATCATAGCTGATGTCGTACCCGGACATCTCGCCGTTATAGTAGATCCGGTCACCGTTGCCGTCGCCGCCATCGACCACGTCATCGCCTGAATGGGCTTCAAACAGATCGTCACCGCCGCCGCCCAGCAGGGTGTCATTACCTGCATCACCATCGAGGAAGTCGTCACCTTGCCCACCGGTGATGGAATCGTTTCCGTCTCCGCCCCGGAGGGTATCGTTGCCGGTGTCTCCACGGATAGTGTCATTCCCGGATGCACCCGAAATCGTATCGTTTCCCGCTCCGCCGGACAGCAGATCATTTCCGTTCTCACCGTCAATATTGTCGTCACCGGCAGAGCCGGTGATCGTGTCCGCGGCACCGGTTCCCGAGATTTCGTCAACGCCAATGAGTGTAATGTCCGAGAAATCGAAGTCAGCCCTGGCGTCCTTGGTCTCCAGGCTTTCGCCGGAAGCACCACTGCCATCAATGATCTCAAACCCATCAGCCGCAGAGAATGTGCCCTGAATTGAATAGGTGCCGCCAGCGCCATCAAGCACTATCCGGTCTGTGCCGCTGGTGCCGCTGTCCGTCAGCACATTGGAATTTCCGCGGTCGGTCGCGTCGAGGAAGACTGTGTCCGAGCCCTCGCCGGTGTCGACGGTGTCATCGTCCTGCCCGGTATAGACCACGTCGTCGCCCGCACCAGAATTGATCAGGTCTTCCTGATCAGACCCATAGATGGTGTCGTTCCCGTCGCCTGCGGAAACGGTTACCCCTGTGTTGTCCGCGCGTGCGTCCAGCTGGTCTGCGTGGTCGGTCAGGACAACACGCTCGATACCGGAGAAAGTGAGCGTGTCCGTACCATCTGTTATTTCGCCGGCTTCGTCGCCGGTGTAGGTGACTGTCACCGGGCCGGACATCGCGGATGCGTCGATGATATCATCATCTGACCCACTTTCACCGCCGGTTATCGTGTCGTTTCCAAATCCGTCTTCGAGAATGAATGTATCCGCGTCTGCGCCGCCGGACAGGAGGTCTGCTCCTGCACCACCGGAAAGCGTGTCTGCGCCGTCACCGGCGATTACCGTGTCGTTGCCGGCACCGGTTTCGATCAGATCATCGCCCGTTCCGGCATCAACAGAATCCGCGCCATCGCCCGTGCGGACCGTGTCTTCGCCTGCTCCTGTGAGATAGCTGCCCCCGTTGTCGTCGGCGCGGGCATCAATGGAATCGTCGCCCGCGGTGCCATCGATATCGTCAATGCCGGAAAAACGTCCTGCAGCCCCGGCGTCGGTGGCAAAGCTGCCCTCGTCATCTGCGGAAAATACAACGGTTGAACCGCCTGCGCCGCCGCCAAAGTCCAGCGTGTCACGCCCTGTGCCACCGTCGATCGTACTGCTGCCGTCCGTACCTTCCACGTAGAGGAAATCGTCTCCCGCACCACCGTCCAGGCTGTCGTTGCCGGATCCTGCATAAAGCGTATCACTGCCGTCACCGCCCAGCAGCGTGTTGTCACCGTCGTGGCCGTTCAGCAGGTCGTCGCCTGTGCCGCCGGCAATGCGGTCATTCCCGTCCGAGCCGTCAATCGTGTCGTTGCCCGCGCCGGCATTCACCGCAATCGCAGCACCCGACAGACCAGCGCCCGTAACGACGTCGTCGCCCGGCGTCAGGTTGATCTGTTCTATGCCGGTGAAGGTCAGGGTGTCATTGCCGTCTGTGATCTTGCCCGCTTCGTCACCTGTAAAGCTGACAGTGACGGGCCCGGAATTCCCGGATATATCAATGATGTCGTTGTCTGCTCCGCCTTCGCCGCCATCAATCACGGTGCCGTTGAATCCGTCGAAGACACGGAACTTGTCTGACCCGTCACCGCCGGACATCTCAGCTGCCCCTGTCCAGCTGGACAGTGTGTCGTTACCGGCGCCTCCGGTCATCGTATCGTTGCCAAAGCTGCCGTCGAGGCTGTCATCCCCTTCGCCGCCGGACAGCAGGTCGCTGTCAGACCCGCCAAAGAGCGTGTCGTTTCCGGTGCCACCGCGCAGTGTATCGTTCCCGGCCTGACCTTCCAGCCTGTCATTATCATCGCCGCCGTCGATAAGATCATTGCCGCCGCCACCGATCAGCCTGTCGCTGCCGGTACCGCCGTCGATCGTATCGTCACCCCAGTCGCCGGAAATGGTGTCGTTGCCAGCACCCCCATCCACGGCATCGGCCGCATCACCGCCGATGACGCTGTCGTCGCCTGCGCCAGCTGAAATATTCAGCCCGCTGTTGTCCGCAGATCCGTCAACAACATCCGCAAAATCAGAAAGGATCAGTGTTTCCGTTTCTTTAAAAGTGACTGTGTCCCGTCCGTCGGACAGATCACCCGCTTCGTCGCCAGAATAGGTAACTGTCACAGGACCGCTCAGACCAGAGGCATCGATTGCGTCATTGTCCGAGCCGCTCTCGCCGCCGGTGATTGTGTCAGCGCCGACGTTGTCCCGGACAACAAAAGTGTCGCTGCCTTCGCCACCGGACAGAGCATCGTCGCCCGCGCCGCCGGTGATACTGTCGTCTCCTGCGCCGCCGGTGATACTGTCATCTGACACGCCGCCCAGAATTGTGTCCGCGCCGCCGCCGCCGGTCAGCGAATTTTCCTCAGAAGTGCCGGTAAGGGCTTCTCCGGTATTTCCGGCCGTGTAGGTTCCCTGAAAATCCTCTGTGCTGATGGTCAGGACTTCTTCGAAAACGTCGCCGGCCTGATCAAAAGTCCGTACTGTCAGGTCAAAGGAACTGTCTGTCTCAAAGTCAATTTCCTGGCCTGCCCGCACCCGTATTTCGTTGCCGACGACTTCGAATTTGCCGGAAGGGTCAGACACGAGGCTGTAACTGTGATTGTCTCCAGCGTTGGAATCCACAGTCGACAGGAACGCAACAGTGTCGCCTGAGGGATCATAAGCGGCGGCAATCGTGCCGCCGTCTGCGATCGTCTCGCGAACCGTGCCGCCGGTCATTGTGATATCGGTGGGCGCCTGATTGTCGATATGCCCCGCGGCGACGTCGCCGTCGGCGAAACGGAACACCTCTGTTCCGGACACTGTATCGGTACCGTCGGGGCTACCCGGACGATTATCCACGACTGTAATCGCATCGCCGTCACGTGTGATAGTGTAGTCACTCCGGTTGCCGGAGAAGGTGATGGTATCGGTGCCGCCACCGCCTTCGATCAGATCGTCACCGCTCTGTCCGGCCAGCAGATCGTCTCCGGTTCCACCGCTTATCGTGTCATTGCCAGCACCACCGCTGAGCAGGTCATTCCCCTGTTCGCCGGACAGGGCATCCTGTCCGGATCCGCCGGTTGCCGTGTCATCGCCGCCGCCTGCGGTGAGCCGGATGCCTGCGCTGTCTGCAGATCCGGTCACCACATCAGCCGCGTCTGACAGGTCAAGGTGCTCAATGCCGCTGAAGGTAATCGTGGCAGTGCCGTCTGTGATCGTGCCGGCCTCATCGCCAGTGTAGGTAACGGTCACCGGTCCGGACAGGCCGGAAAGATCGATCCGGTCAAAATCTGGTTCGATTTCGCTGCCGGTAATCGTGTCATCTCCGAAACCGTCTTCTATCACGAATGTTCTGTCAGAGGCTGTTTCAGGCGCATCCTCTGTATTTGCCTGTGTCGGGGCAGTGCTGTCTGACAGGGCAGTGTCGTCGGTTCGCTGGCCCTGCCGGGCTTCCGGTGCTGGCTGTGGTGGTCTGGAAGCTTCATCCTGTTGCCGATCTGTCCGGGAAGCTTGCGCATTTCCAGACTGCAGTGGAGGGGTGCCCGGCAGGTCGAGCGAGGCAGCGGTCTGCGGGTCGGCTGTTGAACCGGTGTTGTCAGGCGTGGCACTCCGGGGAGGCGTCGCCTGTGCCGGAGAGGTGCTTTGTCCGGGTGTGTCAACGGATCTGTCCTGGGGCGGGTTGCCTGCAGCGGGTTCGCCGTCCTGAACCTGATCCGGGACATGTGTCGCGGCGGCACTTTCGTCAAAAACGGAAAGCGCACCAAGAAAGGCCGCCCCGGCAGCGCCGACCTGCGCATCTGCGCCACCGGTCGAGCCGTTGTTCTGCAACGTGCCGGATTCTTTTTCAGTCTTGGACTTCTGTTCTGCCGCTGCACGCGCCTGCGTGCTGGCGCCAGGCTTTGCCGGACCACTACTCATTACACTTTTCCACTCACCATGCGCGGCAAAATCCGCCGCAGCGCGCGCACTAAAGGCGATAGTTCTTAACAGGTGGTAAAATTAACTAAAAACCCATTCATATCAGGGTCAGCGCCGGCAATCCGGCCACTGTGTTCTGATAACTTCAGGTAAATCTTTAGGCGCTAACTCCGGAAAAGAGCGTTCTTTTCGGGCGCTGAAGATTTCTGCAGAGAGCTGTCAGGCCGTGAAAATCCTTTTCGTCCATAAGAATTTCCCGGCTCAGTTCGGCCGTCTGGCGAACTGGCTTGCCGGTCAGGGATGGGATGTCACTTTCGCTACCGCACGCAAAGGAGCCCGCTCCGACCAGATGCGGATTGTACCGTTTCGCGAACACCGGGAGCCATCAGCCAGTACCCATCATTATCTGACAGGTACAGAGCGGGCTGTAATCGCCGGTCAGGGGATGGTGCGCGCCGCGATTGCGCTGCGCGAGCAGGGGTACATCCCTGATGTCGTCGTGGCGCATTCCGGCTGGGGCGTTGGGTTTTTCATCAAGGACGTCTGGCCCGAGACGCAATATGTTCAGTATGCCGAATGGTATTACAGTTTTCCACATGCGGACGGCACGCCCTATTTTACCGCGCAGCACCCCGTAGAGGAAAGTGCCAGAGCACGCTCGCGGAATGCGCCCTTCTGGCTGGATTTCAGTGCAGCCGACGCCACAATCTGCCCGACGCGCTATCAGGCGTCGCGGTTTCCTGAAAAAGTGCGGGACCACATCACCGTACTGAGCGATGGTTTTGATACAAAAACACATTGCCCCGGACCACGTGATCCGGACTTTTTGCAGATGCATGGAATTCCGCCGGATGCCAGCGTGGTAACGTACATTGCCCGCGGCATGGAACCGACACGCGGTTTCCCGGAAGTGATGAAGGCCGCTGAACGACTTCACAGAGCCCGCCCGGACGTGCATGTCGTCATCATCGCTGATGACCGGGTTGCCTATGGTCCCAAACCTGACGGCGCCTCGTGGAAAGAGCGCATGCTTGCAACGCTGGATCTCGACCTGACACGCCTGCATTTCACCGGGCTGGTTTCGCGCTCTGATATGATCCGGTATCTGCGCGCATCCGACGCGCACCTTTACCTCTCGGCGCCATTCGTTCTGTCGTGGTCATTTGTCGAGGCGATGTCCTGCGGGGCTCCTCTGATTGCTGCACGGTCAGCACCGGTAGAAGAATTCATGACGCATGAAACCGAAGGGTTGCTGGTGGATCCGTATAATACCGGAGAAGTGGCCGATTGGGTTGTGCGCCTGCTGGACGACAGGGATCTTGCTCGCAGCCTGGGCTCGGCTGCCCGTGACAGAATTGTGCGTCGCTATGATGCAGATACCATCGTTTTCCCTGATGCAGCGCGTTTCCTGTCTGATCTTCTGGCGCACTCTCCACGCGCCGCAGGGAGTCCGCCAAACACTGGCAGGCCGATACAGGCATAGGTTCAGCACGGAGTGGCACAATCCGGTTGCATCGTCTTGTGGAAAAGACTGTATGCGCCCAGCCGGCACTTGTTCAGCCTGATTGCAATCAGTGCCGATGCGCGGCAGCGCAGGTGAACTTGTTCCTGGCCCGCCTTCATTCGGGCACTGCTCAATCTGATGCACCCGGGCGCCTATCCGCTGTCTGACAGACCCTCTGTGATTGTCACGGATGCATGGCAGGCACCCTCGCGCTGCTGGCGTGCCATCTGGTACGCCTGTGATGCATAACAGGCAAGTGCGCGCTCCTTACTGTCAAATTCAATGATCACATGTCTTTGCCATGGATCGCCTTCGAGCGTGGTAGAATCCCCGCCCCGGGCGACAAACCGTGCGCCGTACTCTGCAAAAGCTTTTGGTGCATGGTGCTGATAACCGGCATAGCGTTCCGCATCGGTTATCGTGACATGTGCAATCCAGTAGCCTTTAGCCATCTGCGGTCTCACCTTTCTGTGTGTCCAGAAACGGCTGCGCTGTGCGCCCGGCATCACTGATGTGCTCCTCGACAGCAGCCCGGGCGTCTTCCGGTGATCCGCTCAGGATAGCTGCGTGGATGCTGCGCATGTGCTCTATCCCTGGCCTGGATCTGTCCTTTGCTGCAATTGTCAGGGCACGCAACCTGCTGATCCGTCCGTTAAGTCTCTGTACCACTTCCCAGGCGATCGTATGCCCTGCTGCTTCGAAAATGATCTGATAGAACCGCGTTGTTGCCTGGAGCAGCCGGGACCATTCGGTGTCGTGCAGGGTGTCTTCGAGCACGTGCAGAGCATTGGTCAGATCCCGTGCAATACGTTCGTTTCTGTTGCGTGCACAGGCGGCTGCCGCTGACCCTTCCAGCTGGCGTCGGATGTCATAGATCTGCTGTGCCTGATCCCAGCTCAGCGTTGCAACAACAGGCCCGCGGTTCGGCAGGATTTCGACCAGGCCTTCCGCTTCGAGGAAACGGATTGTCTCGCGAATGACAGTACGGCTGACGCCAAGCTGGTCGCACAGAGGTCGCTCGACCAGCCGCTCCCCCGGTGCAAAGTGTCCGTCGATAATGGCTTCCCGCATGCGTGCCTGTACGATGTCCCGCAGTGTCTGAGGGGCCTGTTCGATTTTGCGAAGTGCGGTCTTTGGTGCGGCCATGCCCGTGTTTACCAGCGCACCCGGAAGCAAACAAGGATTATTGACATACGGTATTATGGTATACCATAGTTACGGCTCAGTATTCCTGACCCGGAAAGCCATATGCCTGCCGAAATCCGAAAGACGCTCCTTCATGTTGAAAACACCCTGATCGAGGGCGGGCGGCCAGCGACTGTGCCGCTGCGGCTGATTGCTGCGATGGCGGTGATCAGCAACCCGTGGTCCGGAAAGGGTTTCGTCGAAGATCTGTCACCTGAAATCCGCGATTGTGCACCCGGTCTCGGCGCGTTGCTCACCGAAATGATCCTCGATGCGGCAGGTGGCGGTGACAGGGTCGAGGGTTATGGAAAATCAGCAGTCGTCGGACTGAACGGCGAGGTAGAGCACGCTTCTGCTCTGATACACACGCTGCATTTCGGCAACCATTACCGCAATGCCGTGGGTGCCAGGTCCTATCTTTCCTTCTGCAACACACGCGGTCCGGCCAACGCGCCGCTTATGATCCCGCTGATGGACAAGCACGACGGTGGACGCCGCTCACACTACCTGACCATTCAGACATCGGTAGCGGATGCACCGGCGGCAGATGAGATACTGATTGCGCTGGGCGCCTCCATCGGCGGCAGGCCGCACCACCGCATTGGTGACCGGTATCAGGACCTGAAGGAGCTGGGTCATGACGCAGACAATCCTGCCGCTGTCTGAAAGCGGGCTTCGGGTTTCGCTGCGCGAAGCGGGCGCCGGCGACACAATTCTCCTGATACACGGCGTTGGCCTGCAGTCCGCCGCATGGCAGCCGCAGATAGACGCGTTGCGGCGACGTTACCGTGTTATTGCAGTTGACATGCCCGGGCATGGCGGCAGCGACGCGTTGCCAAAGGGCAGCGACCTGCCTGGTTTTGTGGACTGGTGTCGTCAGGTCGTCCGGCAGACCCGGAGCGGCCCGGTCAGTATCGTTGGTCATTCCATGGGAGCGCTGATTGCGGCGGGATTTGCCGTGCAGTTTCCGGACATGACCCGCCGGGTCGCACTGCTCAACGGCGTTTTCCGCCGCGGTGCGGAGGCAAGGGATGCGGTAACGGCGCGGGCTGATCGGATTGCTGCCGGCGACATTGATGTGGATACGCCGCTGCAGCGCTGGTTTGGAGCAAGCCCGTCAGAGATCGCTGCGCGGGAGCGCGTGGCTGGCTGGCTCAGTGACGTAAACCCGCGCGGTTATGCGACGGCCTACAGCGCTTTCGCGCGTGGTGACGCCACATATGCCGACAGGTTTGGCAGTATTTCCTGCCCTTTTCTGGCGATGACAGGCGATATGGACCCGAATTCCACACCGGCGATGTCACGACAGATGGCCAACATCGTGGCGAAGGGTGAGGTATGTGTCATCAGGGGGCACCGGCACATGATTAACCTGACCGCACCAGATGCCGTGAATGCGCATCTGACAGACTGGCTTGACCGCACCGCGGAAACGGAGGCCGCGGTATGACCGGTATCGATCCGAGAGCGCTACGGTCGGCATTTGGCAGTTTCATGACTGGTGTCACTGTGGTGACGGCAATGGATGACCACCAGAAACCTGTGGGTTTCACAGCAAATTCATTTACGTCTGTGTCGCTTGAACCCCCGCTTTTGCTTGTGTGCCTCGCAAAAACCTCCGGCAACTATGACGTGCTGACCGCAGCAGCGAATTTTGCGGTCAACGTCCTGGCCGAAGATCAGACGGAAGTCTCGAATACATTTGCCCGCCCCGTTGAGGACCGTTTCGCAACGGTGAAATGGCGCAGAGGGCCAAACGGTGGGCCGGTGCTGGAAGGTGTATGCGCGTGGTTTGACTGCAGCATGCACCAGCAGGTGGACGCTGGCGACCATGTGATCCTGGTCGGTGAGGTGCAAGCGTTCGACAGTACACCCGCGCCGGGTCTGGGATATGTGCGGGGCGCCTATGTGACACCATCAACCGGGGCGGACCTGCTGACATCCGGCACCGACCTTGTCGTTTCGGCGATCATCATCCGGGACGGACACGTGCTGCTTGTAGACAGTGGTGACGGAGGATCAGGCCTGCCCGAAGCCGCAGTAAAGACAGATGGTGCGTCCGCTGCTCTGACAGCGCTGATTGCTGGAACCGACGTGCCCGCTGAGCCTGGTTTTGTTTATTCGGTTTTTGAGGACACCGGCAGACGCCGTCAGCACATTTCGTTTCTCTGTCAGGCGGACGCCGGGGTGCCGTCACGCGGCACATTTGTACCTCTGAGTCCTGCTGCGCTGGACGACATATCTGATCCGGCAGTCCTTTCCATGCTGGAAAGGCTCTCGCAGGAAATGGAACTGGGGCAGTTCGGCATCTATTTCGGAAATCAGAACAGGGGCCAAGTACGCCCGGTATTGCAGGGAGACTGAGCAGATGCGGTTCTCATTGTTCGTTCATATGGAAAGAATTTCGCCCGAACAGGACCAGCGCGCGCTCTATGACGATTTTGTCAATCTGGCAAAGATCGCGGACGACGGTGGAATGCATGCGGTCTGGACGGGTGAGCACCACGGCATGGACTTTACCATCGCACCGAACCCGTTTCTCAATCTAGTCGACCTGGCCCATCAGACCAAAAACGTACGCCTGGGTACGGGAACAATAATCGCCCCGTTCTGGCATCCGATAAGATTGGCTGGCGAGGCCGCAATGGCCGACATGATTACGGACGGACGGCTGGATCTCGGGATCGCGCGGGGCGCGTATAATTACGAGTACGAGCGGATGGTGCCGGGTATGGATGCATGGGATGCCGGGTTGCGCATGCGCGAGCTGATCCCGGCCATACAGGGTCTCTGGCGTGGTGATCATGCGCTTGACGGCACTTACCACAGCTTCCCGCAGACCACTTCCTCGCCACGGCCGGTGCAGGAAGGCGGGCCGCCGGTCTGGGTGGCTGCACGCGATCCGAACAGCCACGAGTTTGCCATTTCAAATGGGTGTCATGTGCAGGTGACGCCCCTGTGGCAGGGCGACGACGAGATTGCGCGCCTGATGCAGACGTTCGAGGCGTCGTGCCGGAAATTCCCTGAGGTGCCGCGGCCCCAGATCATGCTGCTCAATCATACCTATATCGCCGCTGATGCCGCAGACGCCCGGCTCGCGGCAGAGGAAATCAATCGGTTCTATTGCTATTTTGGCGCCTGGTTCAAAAACGAAAGAGCCGTGTCGCAGGGGCTCATCGCACCACTGTCGGATGCAGAGATCGCCGCCCATCCGTTTTATTCACCCGAAGCGATGTTGCGGGACAATGTCATTGCGACGCCGGATGATGCCATCACGCGGATCCGCACGTATGAGGCAATGGGTTATGACGAATATTCCTTCTGGATCGACAGTGGTATGAGCTATGAGCGCAAGAAAGCGTCGCTGGAGCGGTTTATCTCGGACGTGATGCCGGCTTTTGCCTGAAGGAGCGGACATGCAGCAGTTTCAGCAGTACATCGGCGGGGGATTTTCCGACGGCAGCGCGCGGTTTGACAGTGCGGACCCTGCGACAGGTATCGCCTGGGCGCAGATGCCGGAAGCGCGGCGCGATGATGTCAATGCTGCGGTGGCTGCTGCAAAGGCCGCTTTCTTCTCTCCTGAATGGGCCGGGATGACGGCCTCTGAACGGGGCAAACGCATTGCCCGTATGGCAGATCTCGTTGCGGAAAACGCGCAGAAACTGGCGGAGCTGGAAACCCGGGACACCGGAAAAATCATCAGAGAGACCTCCGCTCAGATAGCCTATGTGGCTGAATATTATCGTTATTACGCGGGGCTGGCCGACAAGATCGAAGGGGCGCACCTGCCGATTGACAAGCCTGATATGGAAGTCTGGCTCCGCCGTGAACCGGTGGGCGTCGTTGCTGCTGTTGTGCCCTGGAACTCGCAACTGTTCCTGTCCGCGGTCAAAATCGGACCGGCACTGGCCGCAGGCTGCACAGTGGTCCTGAAAGCATCCGAGGAAGGCCCGGCGCCATTGCTGGAGTTTGCCAGGATATTTGATCAGGCCGGTTTTCCGCCAGGGGTGCTCAACATTGTTACAGGGTTCGGCCCGGAATGTGGTGCCGTCCTTAGCAGCCACCCGGATGTTGATCATGTTGCGTTTACCGGCGGGCCGGAAACGGCGCGGCATATCGTGCGGAACTCGGCAGAAAACCTTGCGTCGACCTCTCTGGAACTGGGTGGCAAGTCGCCTTTCATCGTTTTCGCCGATGCAGATCTCGAAAGTGCGGTAAATGCGCAGGTATCCGGCATTTTTGCGGCATCGGGACAGAGCTGTGTCGCGGGTTCGCGCCTTGTTATCCAGGACAGCATCTTTGATGCTTTTCTGGCGCGCCTTAAGGAAAAGGCCGAAGCCATAGTGATCGGCAGGCCGGATGACATGGCAACCGAAGTGGGCCCTTTGTGCACGAAGGCGCAGGTCGATCGGGCCGCTGACCTGGTTGCACGGTCATGCGCGGCGGGTGCCCGGGTCGTCACGGGAGGCACACCGCGCGGCGGCAATGGTTATTACTTCCCGCCAACGATTCTGGATTGCAGTGATGCGCCACAGGCGCCGTGCCTCACCGAAGAGTTCTTTGGCCCGGTGCTTTCCGTTGTGCAGTTTTCTTCAGAAGCGGAGGCCGTCACGCTGGCCAATAATACGGCATACGGGCTCGCGTCTGGGGTTTTCACCAAAGACCTGACCCGGGCGCACAGAATGATCCGCAATATCAAAGCCGGTATTGTCTGGGTTAACACCTATCGTGCGGTGAGCCCGATCGCCCCCTTTGGCGGCCATGGACTGAGCGGTCACGGGCGGGAAGGCGGGCTGCAGGCCGCACTGGATTATACCAGGGTAAAGGCAGTCTGGCTCCGGACCAGCGATGACCCGATACCCGACCCGTTTGTCATGCGCTGAACACCCCCGAAAAACGCCCTTGCACCCGCAGGATTTCTGCACTCCTGCATCTCAGTCACTGTCTTTCTCCGCCCGGAAAGAACCCGGGGACTGGCCGTTTTGCTGCCGGAAGGTCCTGCTGAAAAATGCGGGGTCCTGAAATCCCGAGCGTGCGGCGATTTCGGCGACAGAATGACGGGTAAATTCCAGCAGTCGGCGTGCTTCTACCATCCGTCGCTGGCGCACAAGCTCATTTGGCGTGATGCCAAGAAGCCTTTTGCACACACGGGTCAGATGTGCCGGGGAAACTCCCGTGAGGCGCGCGTAGTCACTGACTGAAAGGGCATCGCCGAAATGCGCTTCGACCGCGTCGCAGAATGCCTGCGCCTGTTTTTCATGCAACGTGGTTTCGGGGCTTTCCAAAGGGCGCGAACCAGAGTTCTGTTTTTTTTCGCCGGACCGGAAACAGAGAACCATAAGGCGCGCCAGAGTACACAGCATCGCGTCCCGGTTGACGGACACTCCGGCGAACGTCCTGCGAAGTTGCGCGGCTGTTGTTCGGATATCAGCAAAACCGGGCGCGCCGGTCTGTTCAGTTAGAACAGCACCACTGCCCGACAGAGCCATGATCCGCGACTGTGTGTCAGCGTCCAGCGCAGCCATTGTGAATGTAAGCACATCGCCTTCGGTATTCTCGGGGAACCGGAAGCCATGCGCGATCCCGGGTGCGACCAGCAGGGCAGCCGGTGATCTTGTCAGAAAGTCGGTGTTCTCCAGACTGATCGCGACCCCGGGTGTTTCAAACACGAAAACCTGAGCCAGCCGCCGATGCCTGTGAAGTCGGATTGTCCAATCATGATTGCGGCTGCGTTCTCTTATACGCTCGTGGTGAACAGGGTCGTTGTAGCTCCCTGCGAGAAGGTTTCCGTATAAATCATAGTTTGGTACAGAGATCTGCATGGCCCGGTGGTCTTTGATGTAAATCTGACTCTGACTGAATAGTGCAAGAGACTGCTCTCAAAGTCCATTTCATTGCGCATCCGAAGACTTAGGATGACGCTCTGCCAGAAAGGGAGGGCGTTTGATGGTGAAGACAGTGAAAACGTCCGTCTGCATTATCGGTTCAGGGCCTGGCGGGCTCTTGCTGTCGCAGCTTCTGTCAAACGAAGGGATCGATACGGTTCTGATTGACCGGCGGGATCAGGTACACATTGAGGGGCGGATACGCGCCGGTGTTCTGGAACAGGGAACGGTTGAGGCGTTGCAGGAAGCGGGTGTAGCCGACCGACTGAACCGCGAGGGACTGCAACACTATGGATTTGAGCTGGCTTTTGACGGGGACAGGCACCGGATTGACCTGCGTGCGCTCACCGGAAAACCGGTCACAGTTTACGGGCAGACTGAGGTCACAAAAGATCTGTTCTCCCGGAGGCATGCGCAGGGACAACAGTTCTTCTTCAATGCGCAGAACGTACAGCCGGAAAACCTGCTTTCGACCAAGCCATCTGTCAGCTTTCTGATCGACGGGCAGGCCTTGCGGGTGACCTGTGACTATGTTGCGGGCTGTGATGGTTTTCAAGGGGTGTCGCGCCGGTCCATACCCGCTGACGTGCTGAAAACTTTCGAACGTGTCTATCCCTTTGGCTGGCTTGGCATTCTGGTCGACAGGCCACCGGTCAGTGAAGAACTGATTTATGCCAACCACGCACGCGGCTTTGCTCTCGCTTCAATGCGGTCGGAAACGCGCAGCAGGTACTATGTCCAGTGCGGTGCAGATGACCGCCCCGGGGACTGGTCAGACGATCGTTTCTGGGAAGAATTCGAAATCAGGCTCGGGCCTGACGCTGCCAGGGGGCTGCAGACCGGGCCGTCGTTCGAAAAAAGCATTGCGCTGCTGAGGTCGTTCGTTGCCGAACCGATGCGGTATGGAAACCTTTTTCTGGCCGGTGACGCTGCGCATATTGTACCACCAACCGGCGCCAAGGGCCTGAACCTTGCCGTGGCGGATGTGCGAATCCTGTCGCGCGCTCTGACAGAGCACTACCGGACCGGCAATGACCACTGGATCGATACCTATTCAGAAACGGTTCTTAAACGTGTGTGGAAGGTCGAACGGTTTTCCTGGCAGCTGTCGACCCTGATGCATCAGTTTCCACAGAATTCGGAATTTGAAAAACGGATGCAGCGGGCCGAGTTTGATTACCTGTGCAGTTCGGAGGCCGCTTCGCGTACAATAGCGGAGAACTATGTTGGCCTGCCGCTGGAGTGATGCGATGGACGCGATAACCCTGCGCGATCAGCTGATCGCCTTCCGCCACCGGCCTTCTTCGGCGGGCACAGTTGTTTTCATCAGTCCTGCCGGGTTTGATCAGGGATATTGGGACCACGTGATTACAGCGCTCGACCGTGGGCTGGGAACGCTGACGTTCGATCTGCGGGGGCAGGGGCTCAGCGGGACACTGTCAGAGGACGTCATGGCAGGTGATCTGGCCGCCGATCTGGCCGGTCTGATGGCGCATCTGGACACTGGTGCAGCCACCCTGGTTGGCGCGGCAGAAGGAGGTGTTGTTGCGGCAATGCTGGCCCAGTCGCGCCCCGATCTTGTCCACCATCTGGTTCTCGTTGATCCGCATCTTGCAATGGGACCTGAGGTATCTGCAGATGAAGCTGTGATCATGAGGTCCGATGCTGCTGCGCCTGCCTCTCAGAGAGTTAATCGGTATCTTTCGGAAGCGTTCCGCGATGCGCACCCCAATCAGGCCTCACTGTTCCGGCACATGCTCGAGCGTGGTTCCGGTCGCGATGCGGTCAGACTGCAAGCTGCTTGCAGTAAGGTGTCACTTGCGGAACTCGGGTCGCAGCTGGCGGTTCCGGTAACGTTCATTTCGGGCACAGATTGCGGGAGTAAAGGCGCAGAGCGGCTGCGCGCGCTCAGAGCGGCTCTTCCTGCCAGCACGTGCATATCCATCGGCGACGGGGCAATCTGCCTGCCTTTTGAAGAAGCGTCCGAACTCGCGGGGAAAATCAGTGCGATTGCGGCGTTGGATTTGCCGCGGGAAGCCGCCGGTGCGCTGGTGCGCCGCGCTGTTCTGGGGGATGCGCATGTCGACCGCGCAGGTGCAGCAGCCACAGCGTTCGACAGATCTTTTCAGACGCTGATCACAGAAGGTGCATGGGGTACAGTCTGGGCCAGTAACGCAATATCCCGTCGGGAACGGTCAATGATCACTCTTGCGCTTCTTGCAGCACTGGGAAATTTTGACGAAATCCCCATGCATATCCGCGCAACCCGGGCCACCGGGGCAAGCCGGACGGACATCGAACAGGTATTCCAGCATGTTGCCGTTTATGCCGGTGTGCCACGTGCAAACCACGCTATCAGACTGGCCAAAGAGGTATTCAGGGAGATGGAGAGTGATGACTGACATACCCTTCAGGCGCCGTGATCCCGACTGGCATCCGCCCGCTCTTGCGCCGGACTACCGGTCCAGCCGGCTGCGGTCACCGCACCACAAACTGCTGCACTACGCCCCGACAGAAACCGAGATGACAGGACCTGCGTTCGGGCAGGATATGCCAGGTCCTGAAGACCATGATCTTCTGATCAACTTTGCGCAGCCCGGGGAAACTGCGTTGGGGCCGCGCATTATTGTTCATGGCAGGCTGCTGGATGAAAACGGCCGCGCGCTGCCGGGGAAACTGATCGAGATATGGCAGGCGAATGCCGGTGGACGTTACAGGCACAGATCCGACGGGTATCTGGCGCCGCTTGACCCCAATTTCGGCGGGTGCGGGCGGTGCATCACGGATGCGGAAGGGAAGTATTTGTTCCGGTCAGTGCAGCCCGGACCTTACCCCTGGCCCAACGGGGGGAATGACTGGCGTCCGGCGCATATTCATTTTTCTGTTTTCGGGGACGGCTTTGCCCAGCGACTGATTACCCAGATGTATTTCGAGGGTGATCCGCATATTGCGCTCTGCCCGATTGTACAGTCGATCCCGTCAGAGGCGGCTATCGACCGTCTGGTTGCCCGGTTTGACCCGGGTGCCACTGTCCCGATGGATATCCGGGCATATCGTTTCGATATTGTGTTGCGCGGGCGGCAGGCGACCGTGTTTGAAAACCGCAGGGAGGGTCTTTGAGTGACGGAGTTCAGAGAATCCCCCTCGCAGACTGCCGGGCCCTATGTGCACATCGGGTGCATGCCGGGTGTCGCGGGTATTCAGGGCATGTACGGCGACACGGACCCCGGCTCAGAAATGGTGCAGACCGTCTGTGCCGACCCCGTCATATCACTGGAGGTCGGCGTTCTTGATGGCGCTGGCGCGCCTGTGTGCGATGCGATGATCGAGATCTGGCAGGCGGGTCCGGAGGGAAGCTTTGGGGTCACGCGGGGCTTCTGCAACTGGGGCCGCGCGGCGACTGACGCAGCGACAGGCGTTGCAACGTTCGAAACTCTCAGACCTGGCGCCATCGGGTCTCAGGCACCACATATCCTGGTATGGATCGTGGCGCGCGGCATCAACCTGGGTCTGATGACACGGATTTATTTTGACGATGCGCCAGAGACCAATGCCCGGGACGAGGTTTTCAAGATTGCCGGTGACCGGGCCGGAACGCTTGTTGCCAGGTCCGTAAGTGGCGGGTTCAGGCATACTATCCGCCTGCAGGGTCCTGACGAGACTGTCTTTTTCGATGTCTGAATTCGCCAGCTGTCAGGTTTTGTCACACTCATAGGTTATTTTGCCGTCGCAGATCGTCAGTACGGCCGAAGCGTCAGTGATATGCTCCGGCGCCAGTGAGGTCAGATCGTGGCTCATGACAGCAATATCGGCCATCATGCCTGGCCGCAGGCGCCCTTTGCGATCCTCGCGGAATTCGGCCCAGGCATTGTTGCATGTATAACTCGCAAGCGTATCCATCAGGCTTTGCGTCTGGTCTCGCCATTCAGGTCCCGGGGACAGCGGGTCAATTGCGGCTCTGATATTCGGCATGACATCCACCGGCATCACAGGCCAGTCGGTCGAGAAAATAACCGGCGCACCGGACCGCCGGATATCCTGCCAGGCAAAGGCACCGGGCAGCTGATGCGGGTGCAGATACTGCCCGGCCGCGTCAGGTGGAAAGATGTGTCCTGTTGGCGCATGGCCGGGCTGAATTGAGGCCACAATGTCAAGCTTTGCGAGCCTGGGGATATCATCCGGGTGCATAACCTCCAGATGTTCGATCCGATGCCTGCTGTCGCGTCGCCCGTTTGTCCTGCGGGCCGCCTCGTATGCATCGATGGTTCGCCTGATGCCGGCATCCCCGACCGCATGCACAGCAATCTGAAAACCCAGCCGGTCGGCAAGGGTACAGGCGCTGACAAAGTGGTCCTGGGTGAAAACTTCGTCACCGGTGTTACCGCCGGCGCCGAGTTTACCCGGATAGGGCTCCAGCATCAGGGCCGTGCCGCTTTCCATCACGCCGTCGATAAACATTTTGACGTGGTTGCAGCGTATCCTGTCCCCCTGAAACCGGGCCCGCATGGCAGGCGCCTCTGATGCCAGCCGTTCGAGCGGATCTGTTCCTTTGAAATGGAACGGGACCTCGCAACGACACGCCAGTCTGCCCTCATGGTCCAGTTCGGAAAGCAGTTCCAGCTGGTAGGTATTGCCATCCATCAGATGCAGGCTGGTAATTCCCTGCGCGGCGCAATGCAAAAGACCCCGGGCAATGGCATCTTTGTCCATCTCCCGCTGGGCCGGGGTTGGTGGGGGAACGGGGTCCTTTCCCGTCGTCAGCCCCAGCATTTCGCGGCCCTCGTGGCGCGTCATTCCGAGCACCGGACCGTAGGCCCCGGGTTCAAGCAGTTCACCGCTCGCGAGCCCGTCGGATCCCAAAACAATCTCGGAGCCGGGTTCGACGCTGCCACCTTCCAGTAAACCCGCCGCCTCAAGAGCAGCCGTATTGGCCCATACCGTGTGGTGATCCGGGGCGAACATCGCCAGTGGTCTGTCTTGCAGTACCTGGTCGAGGTCATGACGCGTCGGGGTCCGGTTGCTGCTGACGATGTCGTAATCGGCCATCACGCAGAAAACCAGCGCGTCATCCGGATTGGCACCTGCATAGGGTCTGATGGCGGCTTTCATGGCATCAAGGCCCGAAACGCCGTACAGGTTCAGACAGCTGAGCTCGACCGATCCGCCAAACAGATGGACATGGCTGTCAATAAATCCGGGCAGAACGGTCGCACCTCTGGCGTCGACGACTTTTGTTCCGGTTCCTGCCAGGGCCGCGATGTCAGAACTCCTGCCAACGGCGGATATGAGCCCGTCAGTAATCGCGAGGGCGTCTGCACCTGCGGCACCTTCGTCAAAAGTGATGAGCGCGGCATTCAGAATGACAATATCTGCGGTCATCGTGAGGCCTCATGAAAAGCGGCGCTTCCGGATGTACCGCGAAGCGATGCTAACCGCCGCAGGCCGGCTGTTTCAAGTACCGCCGCCTGCCAGAGATCCGGCAGCGCCACGGTGAGCGCCGACCGGTAGCGTGCTCCCGGATCCTTCTTCCGACAATGCCGGCTTCAGCCGGCTGACGCGACCGCCAGGCCTTCTGCATCAAAGAAATGCGTTCTGCCATCCTCAAAGGAAAGGCCACAGACATCCCCCGGCGCAAGTTCTGTATCGCCCGCGATACGCACAGTGATCCGGCCCGCACTACCGCAGTCCATCACGACAAAAGTGTCCGCGCCAAGATATTCCAGCACGTCAACTGTTCCGTCGATGTTGCCGGTACCGGCACCGGTCACCGTGATGTGCTCTGGTCTGATACCCACCTGCTCGGCTCTGCCGGGCTGTGCAACACCAGTGGTGCAGGACGCTGGAAAAACATTCATTCTCGGCGAGCCGATGAACTGAGCCACAAAGAGGTTCGCGGGATTTTCATAAAGTTCCCGCGGTGATCCGACCTGTGCGATCCTGCCACCATCCAGAACCACGATCCGGTCGGCGAGTGTCATCGCCTCTACCTGGTCGTGGGTGACATAGATCATTGTGGACCTGAGTGTCTGGTGAAGTTTTGCGATCTCATACCGCATCTCAACACGCAGCGCGGCATCGAGGTTCGAAAGAGGTTCGTCGAACAGGAAGGCAGTGGGGTCACGAACGATTGAACGCCCGATGGCGACGCGCTGACGCTGGCCGCCCGAAAGGTCCTTTGGTCGCCGGTCGAGGTACGCGTCGAGCTTGAGCACACGTGCTGCCTCATCCACTTTTTCCTCGATTTCAGCGGCAGGCAGGCCCGCCGATTTCAGAGGAAAACCCACATTGTCCCGCACGGACATATGCGGATAGAGCGCATAGCTCTGGAACACCATCGCAAGGCCGCGTTTGTTGGGGGGCTCTGCCGTGGCGTCGCGGCCGGCAATGATAATCTGCCCGCGCGATGTCTCCTCGAGCCCGGCGATCATGCGCAGCAGCGTGGACTTCCCACAGCCCGAGGGGCCAACGAAAATAATGAACTCGCCTTCTTCGATTTCCAGATCAACACCTTTGATGACCTGAACCTCACCATACCATTTCTCGACGGTTTTCAGTGCAATTGAAGACATTATGCGGCCCCCTGACATGTTTCCGGAGACTGGCCGGCCCATCCAAGCCAGACAGCAGCTGTCCAGGTAAAGGACCCTCCACCAGCAGGTGCACCGGTGAGCGGGTCGTAGTATTCGGCAAAACCGTGTTGCTCCATCAACCGGGCGGTGTCCTGACGGATGCGGTGCGCCAGGTCATGATGGCCCTGTTCCTCAAGGCCGGAGCCGACCAGATAATTCATGATGGGCCATGTCGGTCCGCGCCAGTAGCGCAGCGGCTCGAACCCTTCGGCCTTCGGATCAAAGCTTGCAAGGCCGTATTCGGCAGCGCCAAGCATCCTTTCAAGCGCGGGGCGTGCGCGGTCGTCGTCAATACCGGCATACCAGCACAACGACGAGGCATTGCTCAGCACTCCGTTGAACAGCCCTGTGTGCACATCGCGGCTGTCATAGCTGCCGGTTTCGTCGTTCCAGAGCGACTGTGCGCCTTCTTCCAGCGTCCGGATCCATTCTTCGACTTCCGAGACATCCTGTCCGAAGCGACGGCCCATGGTTTCCAGATCGCGCTGGGCACGCAGGAGCGTGAAGGTCATCGTAGGGTCAGCGACCCGAAAGGGGTTGAGCTCCAGAAGCCGTGCCTGGTCCCAGTTGACCGATACGCCGATCTGCACCAGCTTTATGTAACGGTCGTAGTCGTATTTGGTCGGGCGCATGGCCGGATCGACATGGCTTGTATCGCGACGCGTGTAGGTACCCACATCACTCGGGTCGATAGCACGCATGGCGTTGTCCCAGTCCGGCGCATTGTCACGTCCGGCCTCCCAGGGATGGGTGACGCAGACAGCACCCTGATCGAGGCGCCACGTCATGAACCAGCGGTGCCACTCCTTCAGCTTTGGCCAGATGGCGCGGGCCCGGGCCTCGCCTGTCGGATCGGCGGCCAGCATTTTTGCCATGAAGGAGGCCGCGACCGGCGGCTGACTGATGCCCGAAGAGGGGATCGGGCCGCGACCCTTCCAGACATCCGGTCCCGGGTAATAGCCCGGGTCGGGTCTGTGAAAGAGAATGTGGGGGATCATGCCGTCTTCCCACTGGCCGGCAACCAGAGTTTCCAGCTCCTGCCAACCGCGTGCAGGATCGAAGGTCGAAAACCCCCACGCGGCAAAGGCACTGTCCCAGTTCCACTGATAGGGATACAGGCCATGTGTGGGCAGCGTGTAACCGCCTTTGTCGTTCTGGCGGAGAATGTTTCGTGCGCGTTCTGTCAGATCAGTCATTGCTCGGTCCTCGTGCCGGCGCGCTGCAACGGGGCAGCAGCGTTATTGTCAGGTGCATGTGTCATCCTTTCACCGAGCCGGCCGTAAGGCCCTTTGTCATGAAACGTTCCAGTCCCAGGAAAATTGCCATGATCGGAACGGTCGCGATCACCGAACCGGCCATCAGGTGCTGGCGCGGGATTTCCGAAGAATTCAGCGATGCAATGCCACGGGTCAGGGTGAATTTGCTCGGATCATCCAGCAGCATGAAAGCCAGCAGGAACTCGTTCCAGGCGATCATGAAGACATAGAGTGATACCGATGCCATTGCGGGCAGAGAGAGCGGCAGCGTTATTTTCCAGATGACCTGGAGACGGTTGAGGCCGTCCATGAGACCCGCCTCCTCGACCTCGCCGGGCAGCCCCCGGAAGTAGCCCTGCAGCATATAAAGAGCCACAGGAATCGTGGTCACCGGATAGATCATGATGATCCCTGCAATCGAGTTACGCAGGCCCGTCATCGAAAAGGCGATGTAGATAGGCAGCGCAAGAACGATCATGGGCACCATATAGATCAGCAGGATCGACCGCGAGAACGCCGCGCGCCCCTTAAAGCGCAGTCTTGCAACCGCATAGGCACCGGGGATCGCGAAAAGCAGCGTGATAATTACTGTCAGTACCGAGATCACGAAAGAATTCAGCAGATATGTACCAAAGTTGAACTGGCTGAACAGTTCTTCGTAGGACCGGAACAGTTCCGCGCCACGGGAAAGCTCGATAGAAAAATCCAGTGGGTTCTGGATCATCTCAGACTGATTTTTCAGGCTTGTCAGAACCATCACATAAAATGGGATCAGCACGATTGCTGTGAAAAAGATGTACCCAAAGCCAGTAAGAAAGCGGATCACCGAGGCTTCAAAAACATGCCGGTTTATTGCGCCGGTCTCGACATCCTCGAGCATGATCCACAGCCCCAGAGCTGAAAATCCGGCAGTGGCGAACGCCCCCAGAACGGCTGAGAACCCGGAGACGTTTTCGCCGATTACGATGGGGCCGAAACCGGCCAGGGTCGCCGCGGTGACCGCGAGCGCGGCGACGGCTGGTTGCCACGACTTTCCGCGGATGCAGGCGAAACCGGTCAGAATACCCCAGACCATTGCGCCGGTGCCCGACGGCCGGAAGGCAGAGCCCGTTGAAAAACTCATAGCGACGGCGACAGTCGTGGCGATGATAAACAGCCACAGCACACCGAGCACAGGCGCGGTGATATACCCATAACGGAGCATGCTCATAGCCCTTCCTCCCGGCTGATAAATCTGAAGAAGAAGACAGAGAAGAGCAGCAGGCAGCCAAAGATAACCACGGCAACCGCCGCACCTGCGCCGATATTGGAGATGGCAAATGCCTGTTCGTAGACATTCACAGTCAGTGTTCGCGTGCCGGCGTTGCCGCCGGTCAGCAGGAAAATGTCGTCGAATTTGTTGAAGGTCCAGATGAACCGCAACAGGAACAACACACTGAGAATACCCAGCAACTGCGGCACCGACAGCGCCCAGAACTGCTGGAACGGCGATGCGCCATCCATATCGGCGGCCTCGTACATATCCGTGTCAATGCTCTGCATGCGTGCCAGGATGAAAAGGAAGGACAGCGGGAAGTACCGCCAGATTTCAAAGACGGTGACCATGATCAGCGCCAGCGGTCGCTCTCCGAAGAAATTGATCGACTGCTGCGTCACACCCATCTGTACCAGCAACGCGTTTGCCGAACCTGAAAACGGGTCAAACAGAATGATCCAGGCAAATGCCACGGCGATCACCGGCGAGACGTAGGGAAAAAGATACAGACCGCGCAGGATGCCCTGTCCGCGGAAGGACTTGTTCAGCAGAAGTGCTGCGAAAAGGCCAAAGAGCAGCGCGCCTATGGTGCCGAACACGGTATAGAAAAGCGTGACCCAGAGCACCTCCCAGAATTCGTCCCCGTCAAAAACACGGGCGAAGTTGTTAAAGGTAAAGGTCGCGTTGGTCAGAATGTTGGAGCTTTTGCCACTGATGGCAACCGGACTGTCCTGGGGGCGCAGGCCGTTGTCGAGATAGGCCTGTTCAACCGTCACCGGGATCATAAGGCGCTCGCGCTGACCACCCTCCCAGTCGCCAAGATCACACCTCAGATCGCGCCCTTCGAGCACACAGCGCTCGTCAAGCGTGCCGACGACAAGGCCCTCCGGGATGACATCCGCAATACCTACGCCGGTAATGGGTTGTTCCTGAGATGAATTGCGCAGGCGGTAACGGATATTGGCCTGATCTCCGGCGGCTTCAAAATCGCCACGGATATCCTCGCGCACGACCATCTCCGGGGCGCGCAGATCAGACAGGGAAACCGGCTTTACCGATATCCAGAAAATTGCGAGCAGGGGCAACACAACGACCAGTGCGACAGCGGTGATCGTGGGTGCCAGCAGGCCCCAGGCCAGCCGCGCTTCCAGCCGCGCGAGGGGGCCCGTGCCCTTCGGTGGAACAGCATCAGTCATGGTTCATCCTGAAATCAGATAAGGCAAGAGGAGGCGGCGGCAGGCGCCGCCTCCGGCGGTGCGCTGGTCTTACTGTACGCTGGCAATCGCCGTGTTCAGCTCTGCGACGGTGGCCGCTGCGTCCCGTTCGCCGTCAATGAATTCCCGTACGAGGCGGTTGATCACCTGGCTGTTGATGATCTTGGAGGCCACTGCGAGCTGACCGTCCGAGACGCCCCAGCGTTGTGCTACGTCCAGACCGCCAACGATCTCATCGATCATCGCCTGGTCATACAGGTCGCCGAGCGGCGCTTTGCGGTCTACACCCACATCCAGTGTGGCCCACAGGTCAGAGAACTGGCCCGGGTTCTCCGCCGTTCCGCGCCGCACCGGGAATTTGCCTTCCGGCGCGATGGCCAGCGTCTGACCGTAGCCCTCATTCATTGAATACTGCACGAATTCCATTGCTGCATCCGTAGAGGCGTCTGATGTGATCCCGAAATAGCGGATGTCACCCCAGGCAGCGCCGTCCGGGTTGGACGGACCGGCAAAGTTTGTAACGATGCCAGTCGCCGCTGCAAGATCGCGCGAAGTCGGGTCATCATTTATTGTGGGTGGTGCACTGTCGCGCAGTCCGGCCAGTTCATCGAGGATAAACGGTGACCAGATGATCATTGCCGCATTGCCTGAGAAATACAGCGTCCGGGACTGATCCCAGTAGAGATCCCCGGGAGGAGAGGCTTTTGCGATTGCCTTGTAGAACTCCAGTACCTCAATGGTGGCCGCCTCATCCAGCGGTTCGATCCCGTCGGGCCCGACCGGCGAGACGCCATTGGCAAGGAAAACGTGTTCCAGCACCTGTGACATGAAATTCTCGTCGATCTTGGTTGCTGCGACAAAGCCATACATCGATGGCGGGTTGTGCAGTGCCTCGACCGCTGCAAGGACATTGGCGTAGGTGGTTGGTGGTTCGAGTCCTGCTTCCTCGAACTTGTCGGCGCGATAGACCAGCATCTGCGTCCAGCCATCCACCGGAACAGAGGCGTAGCCGTCTGCATTTGCAGCCATGCCGAGAGCACCCGGCGCGAAGGTGTCTTCGCCAAGAGCTTCGATCACGTCAGTGGCCGCGTCCGTGTCCAGAATACCCGCGTCTGCCCATGGAAGTGCATACTGCAGCGGGTGATAGATCACATCCGGAAGGTCGCCGGCTGCGAAAGCAGCAGTCGCCCGCGTACCAAGATCAGATTCCGTGACCGGGATAACCTCTACGGTGTGTCCGGTGGCGGCTGCAAAATCAGACGCCATCTGTTCCTGCCGCGCCAGACGCTCGGGCTGCTCTTCGGTTGTCCAGAAGCGGATGGATTCTGCGTTGGCAGCGACCGACGACAGGCAAAGTGCCATCGCCACGCCGGCCAGCAGTGTGGATTTGTGGTTGAGTTTCATTGTCTTCCTCCCATTGAAGTTCTGTTTAAGCGGCGTGTTGTGCCACGCGCCCGGCAATTTCGCCGGATGTGAGTGCAGGCGGGCCTGCGGATCCGCGATCCAGAAAGACCGCCTGTTCGGTTTCGCGCAGATCCTGCGGGTCCTCGCCCCGTATTCTGCGGATCAGCAGGCTGCTGAGCGTGCTGCCCGACCTGGTGAAATTGACGGCATATGTGCTGAGCGGAGGCGTCGCATGAGCGCCATCGGGTGTTCCGTCATACGACAGCGTCGACAGGTCGGAACCGATCACGAGGCCGCATTCTGCCGCTGCCCGGTACACACCCAGAGCGGCCATATCGACAGCACAGACGATCGCCGTCGGCGGCGCGGGCAGCCGAAGCATCCGCAGCGCTTCGAGGCGACCTTCGGCAATTGTCACGGCGTCATCGCCCATCAGATGCGCGTCTGCCTCCAGACCTGCCTCCTGCATGCCCAGCAAAAAACCGTCACGGCGCAAGGCCGCATAATTGTATTGCAGGCCGCCATTGATAAAGCCGATGCGACTGTGTCCCAGAGCGGCCAGTCTGCGCACTGCGTCCTGCATCGCATCCTCGCCCAGCAGATCGAACCAGGCGCAGTCTGTGGGATCGGCTGTCCGGCCGAACAGAACAAAGGGAATGCGTTTGCGGCGGAGAAGCTCGATGCGGTCATCGTGCACCAGTGTGCGGGGAATGATAAATCCGTCCACTTTGCGATCCCGGATCATCGACGAAAAAGTCTCGAGTGTGTGGTCCGGATCGTTGGCCGCAGCCAGGGTCAGCGTCCAGCCCTCGGCGCTCGCACCCTGCGATACCCCTGCCAGGAATTCTGCAAGGAACGGGCGGTGTGCGTCGTGGTCCGCCATCTGGATCACAAGTCCGACCGACCGGGTCAGACCGGTGCGGATCGCCTGCGCAAAGCTGAGCGGATTGTACCCCATTTTTTCGGCCATGCGCCGCACCCTCAGGCGGGTGCCTTCCGCAATATCCGGGTAGTCGTTGAGTGCTCGGGACACTGTTGATTTCGTCAGGCCAAGCGCATCGGAAACGTCAGAAATCGTCACCCGGTTTGCACCGGTATTCTGCACCGACTGATCCGCTGCTGTCCGCAAAACACTGTCCTCCCTGGAATCAGGGTGAGTTCCGAAACCGGTTTCGGCAAGGGAAAATGCGGCTTTCTCCGATCCGGTTGCTCCGTACCCGATTGCCTGATCGCCGTCTGGAGGTGTTTCTGCACAAAGCGAAGCCGTCTCCGGATTTCAACCAAAGGCGGCAGATCATTATGTTTTCATGGACCTTTCGCGAAGTGTTCGCTGGTGTCAGAACCTTATTCGGGTTGCCATTCCCGGCGCGTGAAACCAACGAATGTATCGCCCAGTTCAGTGGTCACATTCCGCGCAAGAACCTCGCGGATCGTGCTGGTGTTCTGGATCGCTTTCCAGCCCGGACCGGAAAAAGTCGAGGGTTTGAACACGTGTTTCGACAGCAGGGGATTCGTCAGTGCCTGGCTGAATGCATCAAGCGCGACAAAAATCAGAATGACGTTTGGCAGAGGGCTGTTTTTGACCCTGTCCTCGCAGAAAAGCCCAACGTGAAAATCGACATCCCGCGTGTTCCTGTAGAATTTGCGCAGCATTCCGGCGACCTCCGGGTCAGAGGAAATGCTTTCAAACGAAAAGGGCCGGTTCTGCCCGAGGTAGTCACAGTAGTCGGAAAACCCGGCCAGCTGACAGAAACGGTCCTGCTCAATGGACGACACTTCAATGTGAAGCAGCGGTTCTGCCGTGTTTCTCGGCCCCAGTTCTGCGGCCTGTGTCGCGCTGATATCAGCGAATGCGCCGCCCAATCCGCCGTCGATGAGCAGACTGTTGTTCATAAATGTGGACCCCACCGGCTGCATTTTTCCGCCCCAGCGTATCTGGTCGGGGATAAGAGCATGCCAGCGGTAAAGCAGGCTGAATTCGGTGGTGATCCAGTTTGGTTTGTTCCAGACAGCATTCCAGGCGGCCGCAGGATCTGCGCGCAGGTTGAACGGCATGGGCGAGATGTGATTGATGTAGTCCTCGACCACAATCTTGATGAACAGAACAATCACCGTATTGCGTGCTGTCTCAAAGACACGGTCGTCATCCCAGTCAGGGTTCTCAGTTTCTATTTCGCCGGCAAGGCGATTGTGTTCGCGCAGGAAAAGGGTGTTCATCATTGCTGTCTGGGGAACCGAATTGGCCCGGTCTCCGCCAAAAGCAAAGAGCCTGGCGCGCTTTTCATCGTCGATTTTGCTTTCGCCGAGCGGATGATCAAGCACGGCAAAATCAGGATCTACTTTCCCGTCTTTGTAGAGAAATGGTGCGTAATCCTCACCGTTGATCGTCTGCGTCCGCATCCGCCCCCTGCTGCCCTTCCTGTTGGATCTGAGCCGCAGAGCGTCGGTCTGATCTTCGGTTCTGCCATAGAGCGGGCAAAGGTCAATCTCGTGGTTTGACGTATTGCGTTTCAGCCGGGTTTTAACGGTTTCGCCCCCGGCGGTCAGGTCCTCTGTTTCGGTTCGGATAAATCCGTCGGTCAGGTACTGAGCAAAGGCCGGGAAAAGGCATGTCGATTTCGGACACATCCGCTGGTGCCCGTCACGGCGCCTGAACAGATCGGCAAGCGCTTCAGGGTCGGGCATGTCCACACGTTCTGAGGGCGGCAGATGGCGCCCGCTCCAGCGGCGGTCCGTGAGCCCTGCCCAGGACACATAATCGTGGCGCGTGCTCAGGGGGTGCGGGCGGAAACGGGCGCGTTTGACGACGCGATTGATCGCCCATTTATTTACGAAAGAGGCGAGAGGCGGAATTTCCTCGATGATGCGGAACAGAAATTCCTGAAGGCGGTATGAAAAACTGGCCATGAAAATCACTCTGAAATGGGTCAACTATACGTTGATTATCATCCGGACTTTCAATTTTTTCTAGTGAATTGTCCGGTCAGGTGGTTCAGGGCCGGTTTTATCGGCTGATTCCTGAGCGTTGCAGGATCGAACGGATATCCCCGTGCTGATATTGTGATTGGCAATGCGCGGTCTTTCCGGGGCACAGTCAGACCGGGAGGCACTGTCAGCCATGCAACGGTTTGTCTGACACCACAGGCACGCCGTGCTTATGGTGGGGATGAAGGCCGGGAAGAAGCGCGGCAGACACAGAATGTCCGGAATGAAAGGAATCACATGAAGAAGACGTCCATCTACAGGCTCAGTGAGCTTGCCGACCGGAAACCGGAATACGCACTGGTCGGGGAAGTCGACCTCGTCGTGGTGAGATTTGACGAAAATATCTCCGTTTTTTATGGGCGATGCCTGCATCGCGGCGCACTGATGTCGGACGGACACGTGCGGGGCAATGACCTGATCTGTGGCGTTCACAACTGGGACTACAGACTGGACAGCGGTGTTTCAGCTTATGCCAATGACGAAAAGCTGCCGAAATTTACCTCCTGGGTCGAAGGTGATGACATCTGTGTTGATGCTGACGAGATCAGCGAATGGGGCTACAAAAATCCGCAACCTTACAATCGCGATGCATATCTGGGGCTGTACGCAGACCCCAGCCACGGTATCGACGAAGAGCCGTACAACGGGCTGATCCAGACCTATGCAAAGTCTGGCCTGTCGAAAACCGGGCATCATGGTGTCGTGGAATCCATGGGTGTGCCGCGGACCGAATTGCCGGACTGGGACGACATCCAGTTGCTCACAGCGCAGCTGCACCGCGCGCCGCTGCTGGACGACGAACCCGTCGGAACCGACGTGGTGATTGGCCCGAATGCGCAAAAACCCCTGAAGCTGGATATCCCGCTTTTCGTATCCGACATGAGCTTCGGGGCACTATCTGAACCGGCTAAAATCGCGCTGGCCCGCGGTGCCGAAATAGCCGGCACAGGCATCTGTTCGGGCGAGGGGGGTATGCTGCCCGAAGAGCAGGAAGCCAACAGCCGCTATTTTTACGAGCTTGCATCCGGGCGTTTCGGCTTCAGCTGGGACAAGCTCGACAAGGTTCAGGCATTTCATTTCAAAGGCGGGCAGGGAGCCAAAACCGGGACCGGCGGACATCTGCCGGGCGAAAAAGTGCAGGGCAAGATTGCTGAAGTGCGTGATCTGGAGCCGGGAACATCCGCAATATCACCGTCGCGGTTCCCCGACTGGACCGATGTCGGCCAGATCAGGGCCTTTGCTGACGAGGTGCGCGACCGTACGGGCGGTATCCCGATCGGATACAAACTCTCTGCCCAGCATATCGAGCGGGACATTGATGCAGCACTTGCCGTTGGCGTCGACTACATCATCCTCGATGGGCGTGGTGGTGGAACTGGTGCCGCACCGGTGATCTTCCGCGACAACATTTCCGTTCCGACGATACCGGCGCTCGCACGCGCACGCCATCATCTGGATCGCCTGGAACGTCGGGACGTGTCGCTTGTGATTACCGGCGGGCTGCGCAAACCCGCTGACTTTATCAAAGCGCTGGCGCTCGGGGCGGACGCTGTTGCGGTGTCCAACTCTGCCATGCAGGCCATCGGATGCCTTGCGATGCGGGCCTGTCATACCAATAACTGCCCGGTAGGTATCGCCACACAGAAACCCCATCTGGTCAATCGCCTGGTGGTCGAAAAATCAGCGCGACAGCTGGCCAATTTCTTTGAGGCAAGTGTTGAGCTGATGCAGGTGATGGCGCGTGCCTGCGGGCATGACCATCTCAACGGATTCAACGCAGATGACCTGACGACCTGGAAACGGGACATGGCTGACATCTCGGGTGTGGCCTTTGGCGGCGTGGCATAAGGAGAGTGATTATGACGACTGAAAACCTGGACTGGATCTCTGTAGGTCATATTGAAGATCTGCCCGAAGGCCGGATTAAAACCGTCACAGCCCGTACGACGTCGATCTGTCTTGTGCACTTTGATGGCCAGTGGGCCGCGATGAACAACCATTGTCCCCACCAGCGCGGACCGCTGGGTGAAGGGTCTATTGAAAAAGGTGTTGACGATAAATGCTGGATCCGGTGCCCCTGGCACGGCTGGGATTTTGACCCCCTCACGGGCAAGCCCCCCGGTGGGCACGAGGATACAGGCCAGCAGATGTATCCGCTCGACATCCGTGATGGCGAGATTTTCGTAGGGCTCGAGGCCGAGCCGCCGCACGTGCGGACCACAACGGATGTGATGACCGAAACAATGGTGAACTGGGGCGTGCAGTCGGTGTTCGGTATGGTGGGCCATTCGAACCTCGGTCTGGCCGACGCTATCCGTCTCGCGGTCGTGGACAAAAAACTGAAATACTACGGCATACGCCACGAGGGTGCCGCGGCTTTCGCGGCATCGGCCTATGGCAAGCTTACCGGCAAACCTGCGGCCTGCCTGACCATCGCAGGGCCGGGTGCTACGAACCTGATCACAGGCCTGTGGGACGCCAAGGTTGACCGCGCACCTGTACTGGCACTGACCGGTCAGGTGCAGACCCAGGTCTTTGGCCCCGGCGCGTTCCAGGACATCGATCTTGCGTCAGCCTTTCAGGCGGTGTCGAAATTTTCCCAGACAGCACTCAGTACGTCCAACCATGCCGAACTGATGTCGCTTGCGTGCAAGAATGCAGTTGTGAACCAGGATGTGGCACATCTGATCTTCCCGGACGACATGCAGACACTGCCGTCTGATCAGCCGGCGGGCGGGCCCGAAGGGCGCGTGGGCAGCACCCGCATCACGCCCTCGCAGGAGGATACCGACGCTGCTGTCGCGCTGCTCAACAGTGCGAAAAGACCTCTGATCGTCGTCGGTCATGGTGCGTACAGCGCGCGCGACCAGATCATCGCGCTGGCTGAGAAAATCGGCGCGCCGGTAGTCACAACCTTCAAGGCCAAGGGACTTGTGCCGGACAGCCACCCTCTGGGTGCAGGTGTGCTTGGCCGTTCCGGTACGCCGATCGCAAGCTGGTTCATGAACGAGGCCGACGTACTGATCGCCTTTGGAGCCAGTTTCTCGAATCACACCGGAATTGCGCCGAAAAAGGATATCATCCAGGTCGACTATGACCGCATGCAGCTGGGCAAATTCAACCCGGTCAAAGTGCCGGTCTGGGGTGAGATAGGTGCCTTCTGTGATGTCGCCGCGCCTGCGATCATCAGGCATACGGATGCTGTGGATCAGGTTGCCGAACTTGAAGAACGCTGGCAGATCTGGCGGGACGAGAAAACGCGAAGGCTCGCTGAAGAACATGGTAACGGCATCCACTCTTTTGCGATTTTTGAAGCGCTGGGCCGCCTTGTGCCCGATGATACGATTTTTGCGGTGGATGTGGGGAACAACACCTATTCCTTCGGCCGGTATCTGGAGACAAAGGGCTCACAGCGTGTGCTGATGTCGGGGTATCTGGGCTCCATCGGCTTTGGTCTTCCCGCTGCGATGGGGGCCTGGGCTGCTACGCAGGACATCGACAGTCTGCGCGGACGCAAGGTGATTTCAATTTCAGGCGACGGTGGTTTTGGTCAGTACCCGATGGAGTTCACCACAGCTGTGAAGTACGGCATGGATATTACGCATATCCTTCTGCACAACGGCGAGCTTGGTAAGATATCCAAGGAACAGCGTTCCGGCGAATGGCCGGTCTGGGAGACCGACCTGCAGAACCCGTCCTTTGCGGCATTCGCCAGGCTCTGTGGTGGCCACGGCGAAAAGGTCACTGAAACCGGCGAAATCGAAGAAGCGATCCGACGCGCTCTGGATGTAAACGGTCCTGCTCTGGTGGAGATCATGACGGACGCAGAACTCGTCTGAAAAGGGGCTGCCCGTGTCCCCGGAGCGGGCGGTCAGCTTTCGTCAAATACCTTCTTTGCCACCCGAAAACACTCCAGGCCCTGCGGCACGCCACAATAGATCGCGATCACATGGATGATGGCGCGGACTTCTTCTTTGCTCACGCCGTTGCTGACAGCGCCGCGGCAGTGCAGTTCCCATTCGTGCATCTTTCCCAGGGCGCCGATCATCGACAGGTTCAGCATAGAGCGTGTTTTGGCATCGAGCGTGTCGTCGCCCCAGCCAAACCCCCAGCACCAGGCTGTCATTGCCTCCTGAAACGGACGGGTGAAATCGTCAGCCGCTGCCAGATTTCGTTCAACATATTCGGCGCCCAGCGTCGATTTGCGTTGCTCAAGGCCCTGCAGAAAAAGATCTTCATCGAAAACGCTCATTTTTGGCTCCTTGCTATTTCGTTCATGTCACGCTCCACACCGGACTGTCAGACAGGATGCGGCGGGTCAATTGCTTCGCGCATCCATGGTTTCGTCTGTGCAGCCTGCTGCTCAGTCTGACGCCATCGCCGGCATCGCGCGGCGGCGATCCGGCGCGGCACCCCGGACGTCAGTTAAATCCGGCCTGGAAAACTGTTGCCGAGCATTCAGCAAACCGGGGTCGGGTAATTTTTAGGCAGATGCTGCGAAAATCGGCGCGGAATTCAGCAAAATCGGCCGATCCGGAAAATCTGGAGTGCAATCTGTAGCCAATTTCTGATCGCTGGGTCCAACTGGCGGCGCTCTTCGGGGCGCTGAGATGCCGCGCGATGGACGATCCTGGCAGATGCTGACCACCGCGCGACTGCAACAAAACTGCTGCGGGTTCTAACTATACCAGTTGGAGCGGGGACAATAGTGCGAAGTGATTTCGACCCCCGTGCGCAGCTCTTACAGGGACTGTTTTCCAGATGGCTCAATCACTGAAATTTACTTCTTACGTTACGGCCGCAGTGCTTGCGTCCACGGGTCTTGCCGCTGCCGAATGTGCGGATCCGGTCAAGGTCGGTGTTCTGCACTCTCTCTCGGGGACGATGGCGATTTCCGAGACCACGCTCAAAGACACAATGCTCATGCTTATCGAAAAACAGAACGCTGCCGGCGGTGTTCTGGGCTGTGAAATCGAAGCCGTGGTCGTCGACCCGGCGTCTGACTGGCCGCTCTTTGCGGAAAAGGCGCGCGAGTTGCTGACCGTGCATGAAGTCGACGTTATTTTCGGCAACTGGACCTCTGTGTCCCGCAAATCGGTCCTGCCGGTTATCGAAGAGCTGAACGGTCTGCTTTTTTATCCGGTGCAGTATGAAGGCGAGGAAAGCTCGCGCAATGTCTTCTACACGGGCGCGGCCCCCAATCAGCAGGCTATTCCGGCAGTTGACTACTTTCTCGAAGAGCTTGGTGTCGAAAAATTCGCGCTGCTGGGCACAGATTATGTCTACCCGCGTACGACAAACAACATCCTCGAGCAGTACCTTCAGGACAATGGCATCGCTTCCGACGATATCTTTGTGAACTACACACCCTTCGGTCATTCTGACTGGGCCACGATTGTAGCTGATGTTGTCGCCCTCGGAGAGGACGGCAAACAGGTCGGCGTGATCTCGACCATTAACGGCGATGCGAACATCGGCTTTTACAAAGAACTGGCAGCGGCGGGCGTCTCGGCGGACGATATTCCGGTGGTTGCATTCTCGGTTGGTGAAGAGGAGCTTTCTGGTCTCGACACTTCCAACCTGGTCGGTCACCTGGCAGCCTGGAACTATTTCCAGTCGGCAGAAACAGAAGCCAATGCCGAGTTCATCGAAGCATGGAAAGAGTTTGCCGGCGCTGACCGCGTGACGAACGATCCGATGGAGGCCCACTACATCGGGTTCAACATGTGGGTGAACGCCGCGACCGCAGCGGGCACGACGGATGTGGATGCAGTTCGTTCTGCCATGTATGGTCAGGAATTCCCGAACCTGACGGGCGGTACAGCCGTGATGCTGCCAAACCACCACCTGGCGAAACCGGTGCTGATCGGCGAGATCACTGCCGAAGGTCAGTTCGACATCATTTCCAAGACGGGTGAGGTTCCGGGTGATGCCTGGACAGACTTCCTGCCGGCTTCCAAGGTTCTGACGTCCGACTGGAAAGAACTGGGCTGCGGTATGTACAACACTGAAACCAAGACCTGTGTTCAGCTGACGTCCAACTACTGACGTCTTCCTGCGGGGCTGCAAAGGCGGCCCCGCATCCCTCACAGTAAACCTTCCTGAACCACCCGAAAGTCCGGATTTATGCGTCGTTTCCTTCTTGTCACCGCATTCATTTGTGGTGCGCTGCCGCAGGTCCAGGCGGGCGAACTGCAGGACATTCTGCAGATCCACGCAGAGGAAGTCGCCAAGCCGTCCCGCCGCAGTGTCGGCGCTCTGCTCGATGACCTCGTTACCTCCGGCCTGCCTCAGGTGCCGGTCTTTCTTGAAGAATGGTCGGCCAAGAATGTCTGGCAGTCACCTGACGGACAGTTTGTGTTCGCGGTGCCTGATGGAGACACGCTCGAAATCCGCGATGTCGACACTGGCGACATCGCCGCCGTTCCGAAAGACGGTTATGACCAGATCAGACCGAATGGCGGCGTTCGGCGCACAATCGGCACCGCACTCGTACAGTTTCAGCTTTCGGACCCTGACCCGGTGCGGCGTCAGAGCGCGCTCGAGGCAATCTCACGTCGTCCTGAGGCCGCACAGCTGGCACCACTGCAGGCATCTGTCGGAACCGAAACAGACCCTGCGCTGCGCGCTCAGAAAGAGCAGCTCGTGGTTTTCATGTCGGCCCGGTTTGCTGACACATCCCGGGACCGTATCGCGGCAATCAACAGTCTGGCAGAAGATACGAGCGTCGAGGCCCGCGGCGTACTGAACAGTATTCTGAGCACAGAGGAAGGTGTTGCCTCAGAGTTGCCGGATGCAAACATTGCCAGGGTAATCGACCCAGCTGGCGCGCCTGATGCCTTTTACGAGAAGCTGGTCGAAGAGGGTCTGGCGCCACCGGTGGTAACGGAGGCCGCGATCAGATCGGCGCTTGAGCAGAATGTTTCCGGCGGCGCTGTCGGCGGTGTTCCCACAGCCCGGCTGAACACCACAGATGCGCGGCACAAAGCGTATGAACAGCTTGCAGCAGATGGTCTGGTACCACCGCTGATAACAGTCGCGGACCGTGATGCCGCGCTCGCTGCGCATGTGTTCTTTGAGGTTTACGACGAGAAAGACCCGGCTGTCACTGCCGCCGCAGCTGACGCACTGGCCACAGTGACACAGCGCGTCAGCTGGGAACAGGCCGCCGACCTCGGGCTGGACGCTCTGTCGCTTGCGTCAATATATTTCCTTGCGGCAATCGGGCTTGCCATCACCTTTGGTGTTATGGGGGTCATCAACATGGCCCATGGCGAATTCATCATGATGGGCGCTTATACCGGGTATGTCGTGCAGCTTTTTGTGCCGGATTACACCCTGTCGATCATCATCGCGCTGCCGCTTGCCTTTGCGGTAACCTTCGGAGCGGGCGTGACAATGGAGCGTCTGGTGATCCGCCACCTCTATCACCGTCCGCTGGAAACGCTGCTGGCGACTTTTGGTATTTCCATCGCGCTGCAGCAGCTGGCCAAAAACATTTTTGGCACTCAGGCGCGCCCTCTGACATCGCCAGGATGGCTGGACGGGGCATGGATCATCTCAGATGTGATCCAGATCAGCTATATCCGCATCGCAATCTTCGTTCTCGCGCTGATGTTTCTGGCGCTCATCCTTTTTATCCTCAAACGCACCCGACTTGGGCTTGAGGTACGTGCGGTCACCCAGAACCCGGGGATGGCCGCGAGCATGGGCATCAACCCTGACCGCATAAACATGCTGACCTTCGGGCTGGGATCCGGCATCGCCGGCATCGCGGGGGTGGCCATCGGGCTTTATGCCAAGGTGACCTCTGAAATGGGCGCGGACTACATCGTGCAGTCATTCATGACGGTGGTCGTCGGCGGCGTGGGTAACGTCTGGGGCACGCTTGCGGGTGCGTCGATGATCGGCTTTCTGCAAAAGGGCATCGAGTGGCTGAACCCGTCGAACACGCTCGCAGCCCAGACCTATATGATCCTCTTCATTATCCTTTTCATTCAGTTCCGGCCGAGGGGGATTGTCGCCCTCAAGGGCCGGGCTGCAGCGGACTGAGACCATGCGCAAAACGTTCATTGCAGAAAACCCGTCAGTGCTCTGGTTCCTTGCTGCGCTGGGCCTGTTTACCCTGGTGGTCACAGTACTTTCGGAATGGGTCGGAACGGGTCTTATCCCGACGTCCTTCGTCAAAACACTTGGGAAAACACTCTGCCTCTGCCTCATCGCGATCGCGATGGATGTTGTCTGGGGGTATTGCGGCATTCTCAGCCTCGGGCATTTTGCGTTTTTTGGGATCGGTGGATACGCCATCGGCATGTGGCTGATGTACGCCCGCACGGAATCGATCGTGCTGGAGAGCTTTGGATCACAGGTCATCCCGCCGACGCAGCAGGAAATCTCGGATGCCATTGGCAACCAGATTTTTGGCGTCGTCGGCAGTTCAGAATTTCCTGCAATCTGGGCCTTTGCCGACAACCTCTATCTTCAGTTACTGATGATCGTTCTTGTGCCTGGTCTGCTGGCGCTGGTCTTTGGCTGGCTTGCGTTCCGGTCCCGCGTGACGGGCGTCTATCTGTCAATACTGACACAGGCGATGACGCTCGCGCTGTCGCTCTACCTGTTCCAGAACGATTCCGGTCTGCGCGGGAACAACGGTCTGTCCGGTCTTCAGAATATCCCGGGTTTCGAAACTGCGCCCCAGTCGGCGGTATCGCTGGTCTTCTTCTGGGCGTCCGCTTTTGCTCTTGCTGCGGGATATGTATTTTTTGCCTGGGCCGTATCGGGCAAGATGGGCAGTGTGATCAAGGGGATCCGCGACAACGAGGCGCGTGTGCGGTTTCTGGGATACCGTGTTGAAAGCTATAAACTCTTCATCTTCACGGTAACAGCGGTCGTATCGGGCATCGCCGGAGCGCTCTACTATCCGCAGGCCGGTATCATCAATCCTGGCGAAATCGCACCAATTGCATCGATCTACCTTGCTGTCTGGGTTGCTATCGGCGGACGTGGCCGGCTCTACGGTGCTGTGATCGGTGCGGCCTTTGTGTCGCTTTTGTCCAGCTGGTTCACCGGCGGTGGTGCGCCAGCGATCAACCTGGGCTTTTACACCATCCAGTGGACGGACTGGTGGCTGGTGCTGCTTGGTCTGTCGTTTGTTGCGGTCACGCTCTTTTTCCCCAAGGGAATTGGCGGCCTGTTTGACTATCTTGTGAGAAAACCATGAACTCCACGCTTCTCGAAGTGTCCGGCCTGACCGTCAGTTTTGACGGGTTCCGGGCAATCAACAACCTGTCCGTGCAGTTTGAGGAAACCGGGCTGCGTGCGATTATCGGGCCCAATGGCGCAGGCAAAACGACGTTTATGGACATCGTCACGGGCAAGACCCGACCAGATGAGGGCCGGGTGATCTGGGGCGAAAGGAACATTTCGCTGCTGGGCATGTCCGAGAGCGACATCGCTATGCAGGGCATCGGGCGCAAGTTCCAGAAGCCCACAGTGTTTGAGGCCCAGACGGTGCGACAGAACCTCGCGATGGCGCTGAAGAACCCGCGCAGCCCTATGGCGGTTCTGATGCACAGGCGCACCGCCCGAAATGGCGCCAGGATCGAAAAGATCGCTGAAGAAACCGGCCTTGCAGATGCACTGACCCGCGTCGCCGGCGAACTGAGCCACGGCCAGAAACAATGGCTGGAGATTGGCATGTTACTCGCGCAGGACCCGCGCCTTCTGCTGGTGGATGAACCGGCTGCGGGAATGACCGTCGAAGAGCGAGAAAAGACGACCGATATTTTGAAAAAGGCGGCACAGACCTGCTCTGTTGTGGTGGTTGAACACGACATGGAATTTGTGCGCCGGCTGGAGTGCAAGGTGACGGTCCTGCACGAAGGGTCCGTGCTTGCCGAGGGCAGCCTGGATCATGTCACGTCGAACCAGTCTGTGATCGATGTTTATCTGGGGCGGGCCCATGCTTGAAGTAAATGATCTCAGTCTTCACTACGGGCAGAGCCAGATCCTCTATGACGTGACACTTGATGCGCCAACCGGCCAGATCACGGCAGTGATGGGTAACAATGGTGTTGGCAAGACAAGCCTGCTCAAGGCAGTGGCAGGCCGCCATCCGTTTTCCGGGGGAAAGGTCCATGCGTCAGGTGTTTCTGTCGGCTCAGGCAGTGCCGTCCGCTCAGCCCGCGCTGGCATTGCCTATGTGCCGCAGGGTCGCGAGATTTTCCCGATGATGACCGTCCTGGAAAATCTCGAAACAGGATTTGCGCTGCTGCCCAGGGACGCACGCACCATTGATGAGGATATCTTTGAACTCTTTCCGGTACTCAGCGACATGCGCACCCGGCGTGGTGGCGATCTCTCCGGAGGTCAGCAACAGCAGCTGGCAATCGCGAGGGCTCTGATCACGCGCCCTGGGGTTCTGTTGCTGGATGAACCGACTGAAGGCATTCAGCCCAATGTTATCCAGCAGATTGGTGCCTGTCTGCGCCTGCTGCGGGATCGTGGAGACATGGCCATCGTTCTGGTCGAGCAGAATGCAGATTTCGCCTATGACATTGGCGACAGGTTTGTCATGATTGAAGGGGGGCGCGTACGCAGGCGCGCTGAAAAATCCCGGTACAGCCGGGATCAGATGCTTGAAGATCTGGCATTGTAGCCCGCGCGTCTCAGAAATTTCCCCCGCAGGCTGTTGCATGCCTGCGTCGCCTGTCCGATGCTGACCGGCACCCGAACTGCGCGGGAAACGAGTGACTGGAACTGCTATGACCTCCGACGAAATCCGCTGTACCGTAGAGGGCGTATTTACGGGCCGCATTGAGAGACACTGGCCGGACAAAGCGCCGTCGGCGATACATAAAACCGCTGCCGATGGTCCTCAGATCATCGGGCCTTCGGGCATCGAGACCGATGCTCAGGCTGACCTGACGGTCCATGGCGGCGCTGACAAGGCACTGCACCACTATGCCGCTGATCACTATGTAACATGGCGCGAAGAGGGACTTTTGCCCGGAGATGCCACACCTGCGGCTTTCGGAGAAAACATCTCGACGACCGGGATAACCGAAACTGACTTGTGTATCGGTGACGTGTTCCGCCTTGGGACGGCACTCGTTCAGATCAGTCAGGGGCGCGAGCCCTGCTGGAAGCTCTGTGAATACACCGGTCAGCCGACCATGGCATACCGGTTCCGCAAGACTGCCCGTACCGGCTGGTATTACCGTGTTCTTGAGGCAGGCAGGCTGGCGCCTGGTGACGAGATGTCACTGACAGACCGCCCGCATCCCGAGTGGTCACTGCACGAAGTATCGGTTGCTCTTCTGTCGCGGCGCGTGCCGAAACAGACAGCGGCGCAACTTGTGGCACTCCCGGTTCTGGCAGAAGCCTGGCGCAAGACCTTCTCGCAGCTTGCCGGGTAAAAACCCGACCGCGCCAGTGCCGCGTTCACATTTAATTTTGGCCTCGACGCTCTTGCATACGAGTGGTTAAGTCGCGCTGAAAAGCGCACAGCATCGGACATGGATATGACGCACAGACACGGTGGACAGATACTGATCGAATGCCTGAAAGCTCTTGGCGCGCGGCACAGTTTCGGCGTGCCCGGCGAAAGCTACCTCGCCGCCCTGGATGCGATGCATGATACTGCCGGCGTCTTTGATTTTACCCTGTGCCGGCAGGAAGGCGGCGCCGCCTTCATGGCAGCGGCATATGGCAAGCTGACCGGAAAACCCGGTATCTGTTTTGTGACCCGCGGACCCGGCGCCACGAATGCCTCGATCGGTGTGCACACAGCAATGCAGGACAGTGTGCCGATGCTGCTGTTTATCGGGCAGGTAGGCGCGGACATGAAAGACCGAGAGGCCTTTCAGGAAATCGACTACCGTGCGTTTTTCGGACCCGTGGCAAAATGGGCAACCGAAATTCCGGATGTGACACGCATCCCCGAATACGTGTCGCGCGCGTGGACAACAGCGCTCTCCGGCAGGCCTGGTCCCGTCGTCGTCGCTCTGCCCGAGGACGTATTGTCGGCAATGTCCGGCGTCGCGGCCCTCAGCAAACCCGCTGTAATCGCCGAACCCGCTCCCTCTGCCGGCGCTGTTGCTCAGATTGCGGCGCGACTGGATGCGGCAGAGAGGCCACTGATCATCACCGGTGGGCAGGGCTGGACAGCACAGGGCCGCGAGGCATTGCAGGACCTTGCCCACAGATCCGACGTACCGGTTGTCGCCGCCTTCCGGTTTCACGATCAGTTCGACAATCACAGCCCCTGTTATGCCGGTGAGGCCGGTGTCGGCATGCATCCGACGACACAGGCCCTGATCCGGGAAAGCGACGCCATTCTGGCCATCAACATCCGTATGGGCGAGATGACCACCGGTGCCTTTGAGCTGATGACCGTACCCGAGCCTGCGCAGTCATTGTTTCATGTGCACAGCTCGGATGCAGAGCTGGGCAAGGTGTACATTCCTGACATAGCCGTGCACGCAGGCCCCAATGCTTTCTGTGCGGCCCTGCTCGAACAGGTCGCCGAACGCTCGGACAGGGCCTGGCGGGCAAGCGCGCGCGCGGGTTATGAGGCGACATTCAGTGCGCCGGCCCAGCCGGGACCGGTCGATATGGTAGCAATCATGGCATACCTGCGTGATCACTTGCCACAGGATGCCGTTCTTACAAATGGTGCGGGCAATTTTGCGGCCTGGCCGGGCAAGTTCTTTCTGTTCGGGCCCGGTCAGCGTCTGCTAGCGCCCCAGTCCGGCGCGATGGGCTTTGGTGTTCCGGCGGCAATTGCGGCAAAGGTCGCAGATCCGGGACGCACTGTTGTCTGCTTTGCCGGGGACGGTGATTTCCAGATGACATGCCAGGAACTCGGAACCGCCGCACAGGCGGGCGCGCAGCCGATTATTCTGATCCTGAACAACGGTGTCTACGGCACGATACGCATGCACCAGGAAGCACATTACCCGGAGCGTGTTTCCGGCACGACGCTGGAGAACCCGGACTTCGCTGCTCTGGCACGGTCCTATGGTTTTCATGGTGAAACCGTGCACAGCACCGAAGCCTTTGCCGACGCTTTCGAGCGCGCACTGGCGTCAGAAACCGGCGCGGTGCTGGACCTGCGGGTATCCGCTGAGGCACTGACCCCCGGACGTACGCTCAGTCAGATCCGGGATGCGGCGCTTCGTTCCGGCGGCTGACCGTCCTGTTCTGCAGGCGGTCTCCGCGCGGTGCCGGGCGGGGGTTATCTGACCGAGTCACGGTTTGTTCCGGAGATTCGGTGTAAAACATGACAAAATTTGTCGGTTTCCCTTGAGATCGGGCGTAAAGTGGCACATTTAAAGACGAACTTTTTTGGCCTGCAGATCAGGAGTTCGCGTGTCCCTCTTCCTTATCGTCGCCCTGCCATTCCTCGGAGCACTGCTCCCGGGACTGATGAATTCAGCCGGGCGCCAGGCCTGTGCCGGCATCACGTTTACCGTTTCGCTCGCTGCGTTTATCGGTCTGCTGACCAATGCGCCCGCTGTGTTTTCGGGAGAAGTTGTCCAGGCCGGCGTTGACTGGCTGCCTGCACTTGGCATGAATTTCACGCTTATGCTCGACGGCCTGGGGTTCTTTTTCGCACTGCTGATCCTCGGGATCGGATTGCTGATCATCACATACGGCCGCTTTTATCTGTCCCGCGAGGACAATATGGGCGAGTTTTTCACCTATCTGCTGCTCTTTCAGGGCGCAATGGTGGGGATCGTCCTGAGTGACAACATACTGTTGCTGCTGGTTTTCTGGGAACTGACGTCTTTGTCGTCCTTCCTGCTGATCGGGTACTGGAAACACCTGCCCGAGGGTCGTCAGGGCGCGCGCATGGCGCTCACAGTGACGGGTATGGGTGGCCTTGCCATGGTTGGCGGTATGCTGATTCTGGGCCAGATTGCCGGCAGTTATGATCTGAGCGTTATCCTGCAGAACCGCGAGTTGATCCAGGAAAGCCCGCTTTATCTTCCGGCCCTGCTGCTCATCCTACTGGGCTGCTTTACAAAGTCTGCACAGTTCCCGTTTCACTTCTGGCTGCCGCACGCGATGGCGGCCCCGACACCGGTTTCCGCCTACCTGCACTCTGCTACAATGGTTAAGGCCGGTATCTTCCTGATGGCCCGCATGTGGCCTGTCCTGTCGGGAACACCGGAATGGTTTGGGATCGTGACCACGGCGGGTCTGGTGACCATGGTTCTCGGCGCTGTGATTGCTGTCTTCAAGCACGACCTCAAAGCACTGCTTGCATTTTCAACGGTCAGCCACCTGGGTCTGATCACGATGTTGCTGGGGACCGGCACAGCCTTTGGCGCTATGGCGGCTGTCTTTCACATCCTGAATCACGCGACCTTCAAGGCGGCCCTCTTCATGTCCGCCGGTATTGTGGATCACGAGGCGCACACGCGCGACATCCGACGGCTGGGCGGTCTGCGTCACCTGATGCCGATCACATTTGTAATCGCCACCATCGCAGCCTTGTCGATGGCCGGTATCCCCTTGCTCAACGGTTTCCTGTCCAAGGAAATGATGCTCGAAGAAGCGCATCACACTGTGCTGTTCGGATCTCACTGGCTGGTGCCGGCCCTTGCGGTTGTCGGCTCCCTCTTTTCGGCGGCATACTCGTTCCGCCTGATTGCTCATACCTTCCTTGGGCCAAAGCGGAACGATTACCCGGCCACGCCTCATGATCCGGGCCCCGGCATGTGGCTGCCCCCTGCAATCCTCGTCGTTCTGGTTGTTGTGATCGGCGTCGCGCCGTTCCTGGCGGAGCCTTTTGTGAAAATGGTGACCGCCTCTGTCCTTGGCGATGCTGCCGCTGTGCCAAAGGCATACTTCAAAATCTGGCACGGACTGGTTCCGGCGCTCTTTATGTCAATGGCGGCTGTCGCCGGTGGCCTGCTCCTGCTGGCGGCTTTCCGGCCTGCCCTGCGGTTCTGGGACGCAGCGCCGCGACCTGAGGCAAAAACGATATTCGAGGCGCTTATCGCCTCTGTTGTCGCTGCTGCGCAGGGTTTCACACACCGCCTGCACAACGGCGCCTTTTCGCGCTACGGCGCGATCATGGCTGTCACGGTTATTGCGGCCGGTTACTTTGCCTGGACAACAGGAACCGTCGGCGCAGCGACACGCGAAATGCAGCCTGCCGGTCCGGTCCCGATCGCGGGCTGGGTCATGCTGGTGGCGGCGACATCTGCTCTGGTGTTCCAGCACCGCAACCGTCTGCTGTCACTTATCCTCATCGGGATTGCCGGTCTGATGGTCTCGGTCGGGTTTGTTTTCTTCAGCGCCCCGGATCTTGCGATGACACAGATTACCGTCGAGGTAGTAACAATCATCCTGCTGCTGCTGGCGCTGAATTTCCTGCCGAACCACACACCTGTCGAGAGTGATGTGCTGCGTAGGACCAGAGACGCGGTGGTCGCGCTCGCGGGCGGTCTGGCGACTATGGCGCTGTCTTTCCATTACCTGATGCGTGATGCCATCACGACGCCGATTTCGGAATTCCATCTCGCGAACTCCTACAAAGGTGGTGGCGGCACCAACGTTGTAAACGTGATCCTCGTGGATTTCCGTGGGTTCGATACCTATGGTGAAATTATCGTGCTGGGGATCGCGGCGCTGCTGATCTATGCCCTGACCGAAACACTGCTTTCGGGACCGGTGCGCGCAAGACTGCTGAACCGCAAACCCGACAAGCCGCTGGCCGGAGACATGCACCCGACAATGATGGTGGTGCTCACCCGCGTGATCATGCCTGTCGTGCTGATGGTCGGTTTCTACATTTTCCTGCGGGGCCACAACGAGCCCGGTGGCGGTTTCATCGCGGGGCTGGTCGTGTCGATTGCTGTTGTGATGCAGTATATGGCCAGCGGGTTCAGCTGGACATCTGCGCGGCTGAAATACCCGTATCACGGGGTCATCGGTGCGGGGGTCCTGATCGCGGGCCTCACCGGCATCGGCTCCTGGTTTGTTGCAAAACCATTCCTTACTTCGGACTTCACTTATGTACGTATCCCTCCGTTCCAGGAGTTCGAGCTGGCCACTGCGGCGCTCTTTGATCTTGGTGTGTTCCTTGCCGTGGTTGGTGCTGTGATGCTGTCGCTTGAGAGCTTTTCGCGGCTTGCCCGCCGGGCGCATGTGCGCGACAGCGAACATCCTATGGACATCGACCCGTCCCGTGACGATCCGGACACTGCAGAGGGGAGGGCGTAACATGGAATTTCTCGTTGCATCCGCAATCGGTGTTCTGACCGCAGGAGGCATCTATCTGATGCTGCGGCTGCGGACCTTCCCGGTGATCCTGGGCATTTCGCTGCTGACCTATGCCGTGAACGTCTTTCTCTTTGCATCCGGCCGCCTGACCGTGGGCGCGCCACCCATCCTGCAAAAGGGCGTTGAAACCTATACGGACCCGCTGCCGCAGGCGCTGGTTCTGACGGCCATCGTGATTTCGTTTGGTATGACGGCCGTTGTGGTGATGATCGCGCTCGGGGCCTATCTGGGGTCGGATGATGACCATGTGGACGATCCTGCCGGATCCGCCGGCTCCGACGGGAGGGACGCCACATGATTCACTGGATTGTTGCCCCCGTAGTTCTGCCTGCTCTGCTGGCACCATTTATCGTACTGGCGGCCCGCTATCATCTGGGCATTCAGCGTGTCTTTTCGGTGGTCGGTGTTCTGGCACTGATCGTTATTTCCGCAGGCCTCGCATGGCAGGCATCTGACGGAACAGTCACGCTCTATCAGCTTGGGGACTGGGCCGCTCCTTTTGGTATCGTGCTGGTCGGTGACAAACTGTCGACGATGATGGTGCTGCTGACATCCGCCCTTGCGCTCTTTGTCCTGCTCTATGCCATAGGCTCAGGCTGGGATGACCGCGGACGTCATTTTCACGCGCTTTATCAGTTCCAGCTCATGGGCATCATGGGGGCCTTTCTGACCGGCGACCTGTTCAACCTGTTCGTCTTCTTCGAAGTTCTGCTGATTGCCTCCTACGGCCTGATGATCCACTCCGGTGGAAACGAAAGACTGCGCGCCGGCGTGCAGTACGTTCTGTTCAATCTGCTGGGTTCCACCCTTTTCCTGTTCGCGCTGGGCTCGATCTATGCCGAAACCGGTACGCTGAACATGGCTGATCTGGCCGAAAGGGTGGCCTTGATTGATCCGGCTGAAACGGTCGGTATCCGTGTCGCCGCGGTGCTGTTGCTGCTGGTCTTTGCCATCAAAGCCGCGCTTGTTCCGCTGCATTTCTGGCTGCCCTCCAGCTACGCAGAAGCGCCTGCGCCGGTAGCGGCCCTGTTTGCCATTATGACAAAGGTCGGGGCCTACGCGATCATCCGCGTCTATACGATCGTCTTCCATCCTGATCTTGAGGTCACTGCGGGGCTTCACGACACATGGCTTCTCCCTGCGGCACTGATCTCGCTGGCCATCGGTATGGTTGGCGTTCTCGCGGCGCGCGAACTGAACCGTCTGGTCGCCTTCTCGGTGATTGGTTCAATGGGTATGGTGATGATCTCGATTTCGCTTTTCACACCCGTCAGCATAGCTGCTGCGCTGTACTATATTGTCCACTCGACGCTGGCCGCCGCTGCACTTTTTCTGATCTCTGATCTGGTTCGAACCGGGCGGCGCGACCTTTATCTGACGCCCCAGCCGCCGGTTGCGGGCGGTACAGTGACTGCGATGCTGTTTTTTGCGGCTGCCATTGCGATGGCAGGTCTGCCACCGTTATCAGGCTTTCTGGGCAAGCTTCTTGTCATGGATGCGGCCTTTGACAACGGGCAGATGGCGTGGATCTGGGCGGTTATTCTGATTTCCAGTCTTATCAGCGTCGTTGGTTTTGCCCGCGCCGGCAGCGTGGTTTTCTGGAAATGCCGCAGTATCGAGCGGGACCCGGAAGCACCGGAGCCTGCTAGGCCTGCTATAATGTCATACGCGGCCGTGGGTGGACTGCTGGCGTTGCTGGTGGCCCACACGGTGTTTGCCGGGCCGGTGCATCGTTACACATCCGGCATCGCGGCTGACCTGTTCAGCCCGGATGCTTATATCTCGACCGTGCTCGAGACTCCGGGAAAACTGAGTAAACCCAAGGAAGAGGAGGCGCACTGACATGTTAGGCAAAGCTTTCAGCTGGCTACTGCCGCATCCGTTGCTGACAGTCCTTCTCGCGATTGTCTGGACACTTCTGCAAAACGACGTATCCGCCGGAATGGTCGTTTTTGGTCTGATCCTCGGTGTTATCATACCTCTGATGACGTCGATCTGGTGGCCGGAGTCCCCTCGGGGTTTTCACATGGGCCGGATGATCCGCTACAGCATCGTTGTGATCTGGGACATCCTTGTCGCCAACGTTCAGGTTGCGTGGATCGTCCTGACGGTGCCGAATTCGAAACTGAAACCTGCGTGGATCGTTATTCCGCTGGAACTGCGCCAGCCCGAGGCAATTACGCTGCTGGCAGGCACCATCACTCTGACGCCGGGAACTGTTTCTGCAGACCTGTCGAACGAAGGGCACAGTCTGCTGGTCCACGTGCTGCACACCGATGACCCTGATGCCGTCTGCAGAGACATCAATACCCGCTACCAGCGACGCCTGAAGGAGATTTTCGAATGAGCTTTGCTGCTGATCTTCTCGACATCGCAATTATCGTGGCATTTGTCGCCGTTGTGATCGGTCAGATCCTGGCCATGGTGCGACTTGTCATCGGGCCAGAGACCGGCGACCGCATTCTGGCGCTGGATACGATGGTTGTGAATGCCATCGGCCTCATTGTGCTGCTGGGTATTTCACAGGGCACGGGCATCTATTTTGAGGTCTCACTGATCATTGCAATGCTCGGTTTCGTGTCCACCGTCGCCTATACCCGTTTTGTACTCCGGGGGGACATCATCGAATGACACTTGAACTGATAGGAACCTGGGCTGCGGCCCTGTGTCTGCTGATCGGGGCAGGCTTCACGCTCGTCGGATCCATTGGCCTGCTGAAGTTCAACGACCCCATGACCCGGCTTCACGCCCCGACAAAGGTCGGTACTGTCGGCGTTGGTGCGCTGCTGCTTGCCTCTGTTATTCACGCTTTTACGTTCGAGGGCGGATCGCTGCATGAACTGCTGATAATGGGCTTTCTTTTCGTGACCGCGCCGATTTCTGCCAATTTCATCGCCAAAGTGAATATTCACCGTCGCTCCTGCGAAACGCCACCGCCGCCACCGCGTGATGATACCTGGTCGACGCTGGACGTGCCCGAGGCCGACCGGCAGACAGAACCTGTTTCGCAAAGATGACCCCGGCGTCTCGCGGGATTTCCCCGTGGTTTCGATACCGTTTCATAACCAGACGTGGCACCAAGGTTCTTCAAGCCGGAGAGTTGAGGCTTCGATCAAGCTACTTACGACTGTAGGAGGTGTACCGCAGAGAACCTGAGCTGCTGCGCCGCTATAGCTGTAAGGTCTACCGGAGCGGCAAACTGACCCGTGTCTGCGCGCGGGATCGCTCTAGTCTGAACAGGGCGGGACGCCTGCCGATTATTCGGCTGTGACGCCGCAGATCACCTTGACTTCCTGGCCGCGAGCGAGTGTATCTGGCCGGAAATCTGACCCCCGGAGGGATACAATATGCACGCCTATCGCAGCCACTCCTGTGCTGATCTGACCGTTGAAAACGTCGGGCAAACTGTCCGTCTGTCCGGCTGGGTGCATCGTGTCCGTGATCATGGCGGGGTCCTGTTCATCGATCTGCGCGACCACTACGGTGTCACCCAGGTGCTTTGCGACCCGGACAGCCCGGTTTTTGCCGAGGTTGAGAAGGTACGCGCAGAATGGTGCATCCGCATCGATGGTGAGGTCAAAGCGCGGGACGCCTCTCTCGTGAACGACAAGATTCCGACAGGTGCGGTTGAGGTTTTTGTCCGTGACATCGAAGTGCTGGGCCCCGCCGGGGAGTTGCCGCTTCAGGTCTTCGGGGACCAGGAATACCCCGAAGAAACCCGTCTGCGGTATCGCTATCTCGATCTGCGACGCGAGAAGATGCAGAAGAACATGGCCCTGCGCTCAGATGTGGTTGCATCAATCCGCAAACGCATGTGGGACGGAGGCTTCCGCGAATATCAGACGCCGATCATCACCGCTTCAAGCCCTGAAGGCGCGCGCGATTTTCTCGTGCCGAGCCGGCTGCATCCGGGCAAATTCTATGCGCTGCCCCAGGCACCGCAGCAATTCAAACAGCTGTTGATGGTTTCCGGGTTTGACCGCTATTTCCAGATTGCACCCTGTTTCCGGGACGAAGACCCCCGCGCCGACCGCTCACCGACCGACTTCTATCAGCTTGACCTCGAAATGAGCTTTGTCACGCAGCAGGACGTGTTTGATGCGATCCAGCCGGTTCTTACCGGCGTCTTTGAGGAATTTGGCGGCGGGAAATCCGTCGATCAGGAATGGCCGCAGATTTCGTATAAGGACGCAGCGCTGTGGTATGGTTCGGACAAACCGGACCTGCGCAACCCGATCAGAATGCAGGTGGTGTCCGAACATTTTGCCGGCTCCGGTTTTGCCATTTTTGCGAAACTGCTGGAGCAGGAAGGTACTGAAATCCGCGCAATCCCGGCGCCAACAGGTGGTAGCCGTAAATTCTGTGACCGCATGAACGCCTTTGCTCAGAAAGAAGGACTGCCGGGCATGGGTTATATTTTCTGGCGCGACCAGGGAGAGGGCATGGAGGCCGCCGGGCCGCTTGCCAAGAACATTGGCCCGGAACGCACCGAGGCGATCCGTCAGCAGCTGGGGCTTGGTGTCGGCGACGCGGCATTTTTCCTCGGTGGCAGGCCTAAAACCTTTGAAGCTGTTGCAGGCAAGGCGCGCAATGTCATCGGTGCCGAGCTGGGGCTGACAGACAAGGACCGTTTTGCCTTTGCCTGGATCGTCGATTTCCCGATTTATGAAAAAGACGAAGAGACCGGCAGGATCGATTTTGAGCACAATCCGTTTTCTATGCCGCAGGGTGGCATGGAGGCATTGGAGGGTGACCCTCTTGCCGTGCGTGGCTATCAGTATGACCTGGCGTGCAACGGATATGAGCTGGTCTCGGGTGCCATCCGGAACCACCGTCCGGAGATAATGTTCAAGGCCTTTGAGATCGCCGGTTATGGCGAGGAAGAAGTGCGCAAGCGTTTTGGCGGTATGGTCAACGCGTTCCAGTATGGCGCACCGCCGCATGGTGGATGTGCCGCCGGTATCGACCGCATCGTGATGCTGCTGGCCGAGGAGAGCAATATCCGTGAGGTTATCCTCTTCCCGATGAACCAGAGGGCCGAAGACCTGATGATGTCTGCCCCCTCGGAGCCTATGAGCGACCAGCTGATGGAACTGGGACTGCGCGTCATCCCGCAGGACTGAAAACTGCCGGAGCAGGCACCGGAGGCGCAGTATGATCCCTGATGGACAAAGCCCGCAGTTCGGCGCACCTGTGCCGGACTGGAGACAGCCGCCTGCACCAGCCGGCGCGCCCTTGTCCGGTCACTACGTGACACTCGAAGCGCTGGATCCGGCGGCTCACGCAACAGATCTGTTCAGAGCATTTCACAGTGCCGATGCTGTGTGGGATTACCTGCCCTACGGGCCATTCCCCGATTTTGGCGGCTATCAGAACTGGTTGAGAGAGACTGTCGCGCATTCAGGCCACCTCTTTTATGCAATCCGCAATGAAGCAACCGGCAACTGGGAAGGTGTTGCGAGCTATCTGCGTATTGATCCTGCCAACGGGTCGATTGAAGTCGGGAACATCAATTACAGTCCCGCGCTGCAGCGCACCCGGGCGGCGACCGAAGCGATGTACCTGTTGATGAAATGGGCGTTCGAGAACGGATACCGGCGCTATGAATGGAAGTGTAACGCGCTCAACCTGCCCTCCCGCCGGGCGGCCCAGAGGCTGGGTTTCAGCTACGAGGGCGTTTTTCGCCAGGCCACGATTGTCAAAGGGTGCAATCGGGATACGGCCTGGTTTGCTGCTATCGACAGCGAGTGGCCGCGGCTTGAACAGGCGTTTCAGGCGTGGCTGTCGCCGGATAACTTTGATGGTGCGGGGCGCCAGATTACTGACCTTGGCACGCTGACCAGACCGGTGCGTGTCAGCTCAGACCCTGCTTTGGTCGGGTAACCCCCGCCGCTCAGATGGCCAGTTTGCGCGTCAGACGTTCCTGGATCAGATGGGAGAGCCTTGCCGCTTCATTCTTTGCTGACTGACCCGCCGCGCGTTTCGCCGCGATTGCCGCTGCTGCGGCTTCCAGCCCGTCGTCACTGGCGGAACGGGCAACCCCACCCAGAAACTGCGCGACATAATCGAGGGTTGTTTCATCAGACTGCTCGTCCAGAACACCCGCGATATGTGCCATGTCGTCCTGAAAAGCCATGATATCAGGGCTGATCTGATCGTCCGGCAGCTCGCGCAGACCAGCAGGCTGCCGGTCTGGCGGAAGATTGGACAAAACAGACTGCTGGAACACCGACAGCGATGTAATAGGTTTGGCGAGAAAATCATCCGCACCAGCGGCAATACACAATGCCTCGCCGTCCGGATCGCCGGACGTACCAAGCACGACGTCAACGCGTGGATCGCTCTGAGACAGTTCAGCAATCAGGTCAAGGCCGTTACCATCGGGCAGACCGATATCAACGATTACCACAGACGGGCGGTACACCTGCAGGTGCCTGCGCGCGGATTTCAGGCAGTCCGCACGTCTGATCCGTGCGCCGCTGCGCAGACAAAGAAGGCGCATCGCCTCGCAGGCAAAACGGCTGTCTTCGATAACCAGAACAGTAAGCCCAAGAAGCGGTCGCAGGGCAGTCGGCGCCGGGATTACCGGCGCAAAAGGGTCTGTCTCGTCCATCGTTATCTCCAGGCGGGTGACTCGTGATGCGACTCAGCATGGCGATACTTGGCTAACAGCCGGTTAATTTAAGCTCCTGGCTCTGACTGCGGCGGTGCGTCACTTGCACAGCGCCCGCCTGCGCAGCATATACGCAACAGCAAACATCACCGGAGCCGGAAATATGATTGGTCGCCTGAACCACGTCGCCATTGCAGTGCCAGATCTTGAGGCCGCAGCGGATCAGTACCGAAATGCACTGGGCGCAAAAGTGGGCGCGCCACAGGATGAGCACGACCACGGTGTGACAGTTGTTTTCATCGAGCTGCCCAATACCAAGATCGAGCTTCTCTACCCGCTGGGAGAAAACAGTCCCATCCAGGGGTTTCTGGAAAAGAACCCCGCCGGTGGTATTCACCACATCTGTTATGAGGTGGATGACATTCTGCAGGCGCGCGACCATCTGCTGGAAACCGGTGCGCGGGTGCTGGGCACAGGCGAGCCTAAAACCGGCGCCCACGGCAAGCCGGTGCTGTTTCTGCATCCGAAAGACTTTAACGGCTGCCTCGTTGAACTCGAGCAGGTCTGAGGACTGAGTATGGGAATTACATCCGCGCTGGTACTTTTTGCGGTCATCTGGTCGATGACCTTTCTGATTATCCTGCCGATCCGGGTCAAAACTCAGGGCGATCTTGGCGAGATCGTGCCCGGCACGCACGCAGGCGCGCCGGAAGTGCACAACATCGGTAAAAAGGCAAAGATCACGACGGCAATCAGCCTGGTGCTCTGGGCGGTAATCGCCGGAATTATCCTGTCAGAGGTGATTTCCGTCAGGGATCTGGACTGGTACGGTCATATGGGGCCTGAGGCGCCAGCTGATGGAACAGATGGGTAAAGGTTGCAGCCCCGAGGATCGGGATCAGCAGGTTCAGCAACGGGACTGACAGAGGCACGGCCATCAGAATACCTGCGATCCAGATCCGGATCCGGAACCTGCTGCGCAGTTCCCGCGCCCTTTTGCGCCCGACCCTGCGCATTGCTGCAAGGGTAAAATACTCGCGTCCCAGCAGGAACCCGTTCAGCCCCCAGAAAATGAACGGTGCAAACGGCGCAAAGATCACATAGAGCACCAGCGCCACGAGGTTTGCGGCCAGCAGCACACCCAGAAAATTAATGGTATCCCGCAGCGCGTCTCCGAAAGGCACACTCTGGGCCGGCCCCAGCTGTGGATAGTGCTCGTCCTCGACGGCCTGAGCCACCGTTTCGAGAAACATAGAGGTGATGGCCGATGCGACGGGGACCATCAGAAAAACCGAAAGCAGCGCCAGCAGAATTGCAGAGCCCCAGCTGGCCAGATCGTTCAGCCAGCGGACCTCGCCAACAAGCGGCAGGGTTGTCTGATCCCCCACGACCCACCCGATCAGCCAGACGAATCCGGCCGAAGCGCCGATGAGCAGCAGAAGGGTCAGTGCGATTCCGGTCAGAAAAACCCGGCGAAATCGCGGGTCAGAAAGTTGCCCAAGCGACCGGAAGAACGCATCGAGTATCACGCGGACACCCATGTTGTAATTGCTGCCATATCCGGACGCGGGCGTTCCGGCGGCGCTGTTGTTTCCGTCGCAATATGTACAAAACCGGCAATACGTTCGTTTGCTTCAAGGCCAAGTGCGTCGGTCATGAAGCCACGGTCATGGCTGGGCCACCCGGACAACCAGTTCGCGCCCCAGCCGGCCGCCAGAGCTGCATTCAGCAGCGAGAGACAGACCGCACCAGCTGAATATGTCTGCTCCAGCGCCGGGATCTTTTCTGAGGGTTTCTGTACCTCGATGACAGCAACTGCCAGCAAGCCCTGATCGAACTGGTTCCTGCCTTTTGCGATCTGCTCCGCGTCCATTCCCATTGCTGCTCCCCGTGCACTGACCACGTCTGCCAGCCTGGCCATAGCGGACTGTTCGATCACTATGAACCGCCAGGGTTCAAGTTTGCCATGGTCCGGTGTGCGCGCTGCGGCCTGCAACAGAGGCGTCAGTTCCTCGGGGCCCGGCGCAGGTAACTGAAGCGTTTTGGCGGGACGCGACCGCCGTGTTTGCAGAAAGGCGGTTGCGCCGGAATTGGGTGCGGGCATCTTGAGACTCCGTGATGTCACAGCTGACTTGCGAGATAGTCAATTTCTGCTTTGAGAAAAGCGTCAAAGCGCGGTCCGGGCTGACGGATATTCAGGGCATGTGCCATGGGATCAGGCGCTGATTTACTGCTGCCCGACAGCGCTTCGAGGGTCGCGTGACCGCAAAACGGGACATAGACCTCTGAATACCCGCCTTCGTGGACCAGTACCAGACGCCCGCTGCAAAGCTCCTCGGCGGCCTGCCGGACGCGCAGTGTCATCTGGCGGAAGGTCTCGGCAGTTGCCAGCATCCGTGCCAGCGGATCAATGGCCGAGGCGTCGAATCCGCAGGCGACAATGATGACGTCGGGGCGGAAGGCTTCGATCTGCGGCAGTATGACTGTGTCCATCGCGTGCAGGTAGGCACTGTGCCCCGCACCGGCCGGCAGTGGCAGATTGACGTTACAGCCGGTACCCGCGCCCCGGCCTCTGTCGGTCACGGCACCGGTATCCAGTGGATAGTTGCCTTCCTGGTGCAGTGACAGAGTCAGCACGTCATCCCGGTCATAGAAAATAGCTTCTGTGCCATTGCCGTGGTGCACATCCCAGTCCAGCACAACAAAACGCTGCGCCAGTCCTCTGGCCCGGGCGGATTCAATCGCGATTGCGATGTTGGCCAGCAGGCAAAAGCCGTTGGGAAAGTCAGGAAGGCAGTGATGTCCGGGGGGGCGCGACAGCGAGTAGGCGTTTGTCACCGAACCGGTGAGCACGTCTTCCAGAGCGGTTTTCGCCAGCCCGGCGGACAGCGCCGCGATTTCATAACCACCGCGCGCGAAAGGCGTGGCCCGGCCTATTTCCCCGCCCCCCGCGTCTGACATTTCCCTGAAAGCGTCCAGATAGTGCGCCGGATGAACCCGCAGCAGATCTTCGCGCGTGGCCTCCGGAGCACTGCGCATCTCCAGATCGGCGGTGATGCCGGTGACATCCATCAGGTTTTTCAGGCGGCGTTTGGTTTCGGGGTTTTCGGGCAATCCGCCCGCTGCGAGCGGTTGCACATAGCCACCGAGCGGTATTGTGAAAGCGTAGTTTCCGCCCGCATGCCAGAAGCAGCGCTCGTCGTGATAGAACCCGGTTGTCACAGCTTTTCTCCCGCGCAGATGTTATCGCGAAACTGACTTATGGGTCCTGATTTGTCCATCGGCGCGGGACCGAATTCAGGAACCTTCGCGGATAATGGCATCGACATCGAGACGGACGTTGACCATCGCCAGAGTGCCATCTGCGCCGCGGGGCCAGTCGGCGGGCGCACGGTCACGGTAAAGCTCGACCCCGTTCCCGTCCGGATCACGCAGATAGACCGCTTCGCTGACGCCGTGATCTGCCGCGCCATCCAGAACATAACCAGCGTCAAGAACGCGCCTGATGACGGCCCCGAGAGCGGCGCGGTCCGGGTAGAGGAATGCGCTGTGATACAGACCGGTTGTTCCCTGCGCCGGGGCTGCGCCATTCTTGCTGTGCCATGTATTCAGACCGATGTGGTGGTGATACCCGCCAGCGCCCAGAAAGGCCGCCTCGTCGCCGAAACGCTGTGTCAGTTCGAATCCGAGAATGTCCCGGTAGAACTTAATTGCCCGTTCAAGGTCCGCCACTTTAAGGTGAACATGCCCGACGCTTGGGTGTGGTTGCTGGGCCATACCGGTCTCCTTTTCAGCAAAGCTTGAAAGGAGATATTGGCTGCCGGGACCCATTGCCAGCCCCACCGCTGCGCATAATCTGTGCGCAGGCGCAAACAGTCTTTCGGCAGATTTTCGCCTTATGCGGGAGATCAGTGAGACAAAATGCGCCTGGTGTGATATTTTATCCTTTGTTCTGAGGGGGTAAGGAAATGCCACGTTTCGCAAATATTCCGGCTTTGTCCAATCTGATGCAGTCGGTCACCCATTCAAAGCACACTGGCTGGGTCTCTTTGAGCGTGGCGCTTGTGCTTTGTGTCGCCGTGCTGTGGACAGCCTTCTTCTTTATCGTCGTCTCAGGCCTGATCGGTGCGGGCGCAGGAATCTGGCTCCACTACGGCCAGAACCGGGACAACCCTGTTCAGGTGCTGCGCCCTGTACGGGGGATGAAGCGTATCTGGATTGTTCTGATTGTCAGCGGTGCTGGGATTGCGTTCTCACTGAGCCTTTTCTTTTCCGGGCTTTTCACACCGGATACCCGGCCGTTTCTGTCCGGCCTCTATATGACCGCTGCAAATGGCCTGTTCTCGTTCAGCGCTGCGTTCTTTACAGCAGGCCTGCTGGTGATTGCGGACGCGCGCGACCGCATCCTCGCGTCAGATGCTGTTCAGATGCATGCCTGGCAGCAAGACGCCCGGCCGATCGGGTTCGCGTTTCTGCTGCGCAGCCTGCGCAAGGCTTAACGCACCATGCCCATAATCTCGTAGGTCCGCGCCAGGACCGGCGCGGTGATCTCGCGCGCCTGTTCCGCGCCGCGTGCCAGAATACGGTCGATCTCTGCCGGGTCAGCCATCAGTCGCGCCATCTCGCCTGAAATCGGGGACAATCTGGAAACGGCCAGCTCGGCAAGCAGCGGCTTGAAGGTCCCGAACTGCTGTCCGCCGACCTCGGCAAGCGTCTGTTCCACGGTCTGTTCGTTCAGCGCGGCGTAGATATTCACCAGATTGCGCGCCTCGGGCCGGTCGGCAAGACCCTCGACTTCGGAGGGCAGGGCGTCGGGATCCGTTTTTGCTTTGCGGATTTTCTTTGCAATCGTATCAGCATCATCCGTCATATTGATGCGGCTGGCGTCTGACGGATCAGATTTGGACATTTTCTTGGAGCCGTCGCGCAGGCTCATGACCCGCGTCGCAGCACCTTCAATCACCGGCTCTGTGATCGGAAAGAAATCAACACCATAGTCATGGTTGAACTTGGTCGCGATATCGCGCGTCAGCTCCAGGTGCTGTTTCTGATCCTCGCCTACAGGAACGTGCGTCGCGTGATAGATCAGGATATCTGCCGCCATCAGAGCGGGATAGCCGAACAGCCCCAGGGATACGTTCTGGGCATTCTTGCCCGCTTTATCCTTGAACTGTGTCATGCGCTGCATCCAGCCCATGCGGGCCACACAGGAAAAGACCCAGCCCAGCTGTGCATGTTCGGGTACCTGGCTCTGATTGATCAGAATGGATTTCTCGGGTGTCAGACCTGACGCAATGAAACCTGCAGCCAGTTCACGTGTGTTGCGCGCCAGATCCGCAGGGTTCTGCCAGACGGTTACGGCGTGCAGGTCGACCATGCAGTAGATCGTTTCCATGCCTTCGTCCTGCATCTGCACAAAGCGTTTGATCGCACCGAGATAGTTGCCCAGCGTCAGACCGCCCGACGGCTGGATGCCGGAAAAGACACGCGGAGTGAATTGCGGGCTGGTCATTCTGTAGCTCCATTCCTGGCTGGCGTTACGCGTTGGCGTGGCTTACCCATGGGGCACAGCATCGTCAAGGAATGCCGCACAGATGGATGATTATCGCGAAGCCCCGCCGGTGAACCCGCTGCCGCCCGTTGTGGTGGTGCTGTTTCTCGCCATGGCGATCCCTGAGGCACTTTTTTCACTGGGAGCCTCAGGTATGCTCGGCGGACCAGAGGCGGTCGGCTGGCGGCTGGAATTCGTTCAGCGTTTTGCCTTTTCGGGCGACATCTTTGACTGGATGGTGCGCAACGGGCGGTGGCCTCCTGAACATCTGCAGCGGTTTGTGACCTACAGTTTTGTGCATTCCGGCTTCACGGCGGCGCTCTTTGCTGTCGTGCTGACGCTGGCGCTGGGCAAAATGGTGGGCGAAACGCTGGGGCAGCTGGCAGTGGTCGTTCTGTTTTTCGGAGGCGCTTTCTTCGGCGCGCTGGTTTACGGGCTCCTGCTGAATGATCCTGCATGGATCGTTGGCGGATTTCCTGCGGTCTATGGCCTGATCGGCGGATACTCCTTTGTTATGTGGCTGAAACTCAGCCTTGCGGGGGAGCAGCAGATGCGCGCGTTTTCCCTGATCGCAATGCTCATGGGGCTCCAGCTCATCTGGGGTGTGTTTTTTGGGCCATCCACCGAATGGGTTGCTGACCTTGCGGGTTTTGCGTTTGGCTTTGTCGCCTCGGCGCTTCTGGTGCCGGGTGGAATGACCCGGCTGATCCGCGCGCTCAGGCGGGACTGATCAGCCGCGGCGCAGAGCGGCCCGGAACTCGGACAGCCTGAAAGCCCCGAAAAGCTGTCCCGATCCAAAGTAAACAAGCATCCCGATGCCGATCAGAACTGCAAGCGCCAGTGCCCTCCACCATGCCAGGCCAAGGAACGGGTTGAGCGCGGCTGCTGATACCCAGAGCGCTGCCGCCATCACCACCGATGCCACAACCATCCGCCAGATCCGCTGGCGGAACCTGTCGTCAAAGCGGGCAACTTCGCCATACTGGCGCGCGCCGGTCTGCAAAAGCAGCACCATGATCCATGCTGCAACGGTGGTGGCGATCGCGGGCGCCAGCCAGCCGATCACCGGCGCGAGACCTATTGCAAGAACGGCATTGATCACCATCGAGACGACCGCGTAATGAAAAGGTCTCCGGGTGTCTTCGCGCGCAAAGTAAAGCGGTTGAAGGATTTTCTGCAGCACAAAGGCCGGCAGGCCAAGGCCATAGATCGCCACGGCGCTGGCGATAGCGGCGCTGTCATCGGTTGTGGCAGCGCCGCGCTCGAAAAGAACTGACACAAGCGGGAAGGGGATCACAATCAGGGCAAAGGCGGCAGGGATTGTCAGAGCCAGAGAAATCTCGCCCGCCCGGCTGAGCGCGATCCGCGCACCTGTGTCGTCTTTTGACTGAAGTTTGCGCGACAGATCCGGCAACAGAACAACGCCCACCGCGATACCAACCACCCCCAGGGGCAGCTGGTAGAGACGGTCAGCGGCAAAAAGCCAGCCGACGGCCTTGTCGAAATAGCTGGCGACCTGCTGACCGACCAGCAGGTTGATCTGAACAACTCCTCCGGCGAGGGCCGCGGGGATGGCAACGCGCACCAGGTTGCGCATCTGCGGTGTGAGACGGGGTCGCCTTATGCTGAGACGGAATCCGGCGCGGCGCACCGCGATCCAGAGCAGTCCGAACTGGGCGACGCCTGCAACCGGAATGCCCCAGATCAGCGCGCGGGCAATATCCCCGCCGGTTGTCGCGGCGACAGCCATGGCAGCGATCAGCAGGACGTTGAGCAGCACAGGTGCGGCTGCCGCAGCCGCAAAACGGCCAGAGGCGTTCAGCATGCCCGACAGCAGTGCGGCAAGTGAGATAAAGAGCACATAGGGAAAAGCTATGCGCCCGAATTCGACAGACAGGTCAAACTCTTCCTGCCCTGCAAAACCAGAGGCAATTCCATAGATCAGCCAGGGCATTGCGGCCATTGCCACAAGCGTCAGCGCGATCAGAACTGTGGTAAGCCCGGCAAAGGCGTCTGACGCGAACCCGTCGGGATCGTCCCCGCCCTCGACTTTCTTCGAGAACATCGGGACAAAGGCCATGTTGAATGCACCTTCGGCGAAAAACCGGCGGAACATATTTGGCAGTCTGAAGGCCACCACATACGCCTGGTAAAGCGGCCCGGTGCCCAGATAGGCGAGGATCATCGCGTCACGGATAAACCCCAGTACGCGCGACATCAGCGTCCAGCCACCTACAGTGAAAAAGCCGGACATCAGGCGGATGGGCTTCAACTCTTCGCCCTTTCGACGCCTTCTTCGATCGCCGCACGAAGCCGCTTCTCAAGGCTGCGCTGCTTGCTTTCAGAGTGGTACTTCAGGCCGAACATATCCTTGACATAGAAGGTGTCGACCACCTGTTCGCCATAGGTCGCGATCACCGCATTGGCGATATAGACGTTTGAGGCCGCCAGCGTCCGGGCCAGGTCATAAAGCAGGCCGGGACGGTCGCGGGTGTCCACCTCGATGATCGTGTAGATCTCGGAGCCTTCGTTGTCGAATGTGATATGCGTCGGCACCCGGAAAGCACGCTCGCGTTTCTTGACCTTGTCGCGGTCCTTGAGGGCGTCGCGCGCAACGACTTCGCCGTGCAGCGTACGCTCGATCATGCGCCGCAGACGAGGCAGGCGCGAGGCGTCATATGGGTTACCGTCTGCGTCCTGAATCCAGTAGGCGTCTGTGACAAACCCGTCTTTGGTCGTGTAGCTGCGGGCATCGACAACATTGGCGCCGACCAGCGCGAGGGCACCGGCGAGGCGGGTAAAGATGCCCGGATGATCCGCCATCACAAAACAGGCGCGTGTCGCATCACGGTCTTCATCCGGGTGAAGATCAATCCTGATCTCATCTTCTTTGATGTCGCGCAGCATCTCGGCAAAGGTGGCGTGTGCGGTGACGTGCAGACCCTGCCAGTACGGGTCATAGTGGCGGCCGGTTTCCGTCTGCAGATCCTTGCGCGGCCAGTCGCTGAGTGCCTCACGCAGAGCGCGTTTGGCCTCTGCACCGCGGTTCTCGCGGTTGAGATCCTCGAGGCCGGTTTCAAGCGCTTTGCGTGTCTGGCGGTAGAGTGCGCGGATCAGCACAGCTTTCCAGTTGTTCCAGGTATTGGGCCCGACACCACGGATGTCGCAGACCGTCAGAACACAGAGCAGGTCGAGGCGTTTTACCGTCTGTACCGCTTTGGCAAATTCGCGGACAGTACGCGGGTCTGCAATGTCGCGTTTCTGCGCCATATCAGACATCAGCAGGTGATACCGGACCAGCCATTCGACTGTATCTGTGTCCGTCTTGCTCAGCCCCAGCCTGGGCGCAATTTTGCGCGCCATCTGCGCGCCGAGTATCGAATGGTCTTCGGGGCGCCCCTTGGCGATATCGTGCAGCAGAAGCGCTGTGTAGAGCACCTTGCGGTTCACCCCGTCCTTGAGGATGGAGGAGGCAACGGGCAGGTCTTCTTCCAGCTCACCACGTTCTATCTGGCTCAGTGTTGTGACGCACTGAATGATATGTTCGTCGACGGTGTAGGAGTGGTACATGTTGAACTGCATCATTGCGACGATGAACTCGAACTCCGGAATAAACGTACCCAGGACGCCCAGTTCGTTCATACGCCGCAGCGCGCGTTCAGGGTTGCCGTGTTTGAGCAGAAGATCAAAGAAGATGCGTCGCGCCTCGGGTGCGTTCCGCATGTCATCATCAATCAGATCCAGGTTGGCTTTGACCAGCCGCATTGCGTCGGGGTGGATCAGCATGCCGGTCCGCAGACCTTCCTCGAAAATCCGCAACAGGTTCAGTTTGTCGGATAGAAACGCCTCATCGTCCCTGATCGCGAGCCGGTTGTGCACAACAACATATCCCGGGCGTGTGCGCGGACGCCGCCTGAAGATCCGTTCGAGCAGCGGATCTGCCTTGACGTGATCTGCTTCCATCTTGGTCAGGAAAATGCGGGTCAGGTCACCGACTTCAGTGGCATGCCTGAAAAACGCTTGCATAAAGACCTCGACACCGCGCCGGCCCGAGGTGTCTTCGTACCCCATGGCCTCCGCGACCTGGGCCTGCATGTCAAAAGTCAGCTGTTCGGTCGGGCGTCCGCTGAGCAGGTGAAGGTGACCGCGCACGGCCCAGAGAAAGTTTTCGGCCGAAACGAAATTACTGAATTCCTCGGCAGTAAACACGCCCAGACGGACCAGTTCGGCCGTGTCCTTGACGCCATGAACATATTTCGCAATCCAGTACAGGGACTGCAGGTCGCGCAGGCCGCCCTTGCCTTCCTTGACATTCGGCTCCACCACATAACGCTGGCCGTGTTTCTTGTGCCGCGTTTCGCGTTCCGCCAGTTTTGCTTCGATAAAAGCGCGTTCTGATCCGGTGAAAAGATCGGCACGGAGCTTTTCCGCGAGCTTGTCAGCAAGGGCTTTGTCACCAGCCAGATACCGTTGTTCCAGCAGTGCTGTACGGATTGTGAAATCTTCCGCGCCCAGCCGCAGGCATTCTCTGACAGTGCGACTTGCGTGGCCGACCTTAAGCTTCAGGTCCCAGAGCATATACAGCATCGTTTCAATGACACTCTCGGCCCAGGGGGTCATTTTGTAGGGTGTCAGAAACAACAGATCAACGTCCGAAAAGGGCGCCATTTCGCCCCGGCCATATCCGCCCACTGCGATCAGAGACAGATGCTCACCTGCCGTCGGATTCGGGCGACGGTGCAGAACGTCGGTGGCCACCCAAAGTACGGTGCGCACCAGTTCATCCGTCAGGAACGTGTAAGCGCGCGTCATCGGACGGGCATCAAAGGGATTTTCCGCAAAGGCCGCGGCAATCGCGCGCCGGCCGGAAGTCTGTGCTTCCCGGAGAACAGTTACGGTCACGTTGCGTGTTTCAGCAGCCGAGAGTTCGGCCTCAAAAGCTTCCCGAAGCCGTGCCGTCACCCCGGCGCGATCAAACACTGCCTCCTGCGGACAGATCAGGTCTGGTGTCTCCACAGGTATTTCCTGTGGTTCGGTCAGGGTCATGTCTGTGCCTTACAAACCCGCGCCGCCGAAACTCTGCGGGGCAGGGCTGAGAATTTCCACCTGGGCATTGGTAATCGTGGCGACGGCCAGACCGCGCTGATTTGTGCCGTCGGGCAGCAGCCGGAAGATGCCGCTGGCGCCCCGGTATCCTGCGCCCTGGGTCAGCGCTGCGCGGGTCAGGGCGTCGCTGTTGCCCTGGCTTACCAGAGCACCGATGGCGGCAATCCCGTCAAAGGCCAGCCCACCGATCGGGTGCGGGGCCGCCCCGTAGGCAGACTGATACTGACCGCTGAACAGGGATGTGGCGCCCGGATCAGGAACCGCAAACCAGCCTCCCTGAACGCCCGGCAGGCTCAGGGTCTGCGGCGGGATATCCCAGCGGGTCAGGCCGATGAACTGTGCGGTTGCACTTGATACCCCGGCCTCGGGCAGAAGCTGTGACAACAGCGGCAGCGCGGTCGCTGTATCGGTAGTCATAAAGATCGCATCCGCGCCGGTCGACTGAACCGTGCTTTTGATGTTCGGAATCGCTGCAATTACGTCCTGCTGGGACAATGCATAGCTGACTGTGCCCGTTACCGCAGCACCCTGGCTGGTCACAGCGCGCTGGATGGCATCGCGGCCCTGCGTACCGGCGGAGTCCTGCCCGTGCACGGTTACAAACCGGCTTTTCCCCTGCGCGCGCGCGAAGGCCGTCATGCGGTTTGCCGTGTTCTGAAAGGTCTGACCCAGCACGAACACATTGCCGCCCGCAATGGCTGCATTGTTGGAAAACGCCAGGACGTTGACGTTGTCGCCGGCCACTGCGACGCCCACAGCATTCGCAGGCCCTGCAAATACGGGTCCGAGGATAATCTTGGCGCCGTCATCCACCGCCTGCCGCGCGGCACCGGCGGCAGTGGTCGCATCCGCAGCTGTCGGATAAACGCGCAGGTCGATCTGTACGCCGTTAAGGTCACGCATTGCGAGCCGCGCCGCGTTTTCAAGGCTTTGCGCGAGAATATCATTCGTGACATTGCCGGAACCTGCAGGCACAAGCAGAGCAACCGGTACCGGTTTGGAAGGGTTGATCGACGCGCCGGTTCCGAATCCACCGGGAACAGGTTCACAGGCTGCCAGAGCCAGCGCGGCCAGGGGCCAGACAAGCCAGGTCAGAAGCTTGCGGGCGGCGGGGAAAACGGCAAACATAAGCGATACTCCGGTTTTTGCGCATTCTGCGCAGATTTTCGGCAATCATAGACGTCACGAAAGGCGGGTCCAGCTTTGAATTTCCAAAAGGTGCCTCTCGCCGCCGGAGTATGGTTCGTTGGTGTTCCGATCGGGACGGCCCGGGACATCACCCTCCGGGCGCTTGATGTCCTGGCATCAGCAGACGTGCTGGCAGCTGAGGATACGCGCAGCCTGCGTAAGCTGATGGATATTCACGGGGTTCCGCTGAACGGCCGGCGGATTGTGGCGCTGCATGATCACAGCAGAGGCGGGGCAACAGAAGAACTGCTGGAGACTGTCCGGTCGGGCAGATCTGTCGCATATGCGTCAGAGGCAGGAATGCCCCTGATCGCAGACCCGGGGTTTGGTCTCGCGCGGGATGCCGCAGCCGCGGGACTGACCGTCACCTCGGCACCGGGCCCGTCCGCAGTTCTGACGGCCCTTGTTCTGGCTGGGCTGCCCACAGATGCATTCTTTTTTGCCGGTTTTCTGCCGAATGCTTCTGCAGCGCGGCGCTCGGCGCTTGAAGCCGTCAGGGACATACCGGGTACACTGGCATTTTACGAGTCGCCAAAGCGTCTGGCGGCGATGCTCGCGGATGCCTCAGCGGTGCTGGGCGCGGAGCGGTCGGCGGCAGTCTGCCGCGAGCTGACAAAGAAATTTGAAGAAGTGCGCCGCGGAACTCTTGGAGAACTTGCCGGCGCACTGGCCGACGAAAAGGTCAGAGGCGAAATCGTGGTGCTGATCGATCGGGCGCGTTCGCAACCTGTTAGTACTTCCGGGATAGAACAGGACCTGAAAGAGGCGCTGGAGAAGATGTCTGTGCGCGATGCCGTCGATATGGTTGCCAGGGCCCACAACATGGCAAGGCGTCAGATTTACCAGATGGCACTTGTCCTGACCAGGGAGTAATTATGCCAGTCACCAATGCCAGGCGCGTCCGGGGCCAGACCAGTTTCCAGGCGGGTCTTGCCGCCGAGGAGATCGTCAGTCGGGCCTATCTCGCGCGTGGCTATGAACTGGCAGCTGAACGCTGGCGGGGCGTGGCGGGTGAGGTTGATCTGATTTTTCGCCGCAACGGTGCGCTGGTTTTTACTGAAGTCAAAAAGAGCCGTTGCTTTGACACTGCCGCCCTTCGGATCGGGGCCCGTCAGATGGCACGAATTACGGCAGCAGCGCAGGAGTTCGCGGCCGGGGAGCCACGGGGGCTGCTCACGGAGATGCGATTTGATGCGGCACTGGTGGATGGCCGGGGCGGTCTGCGTGTATTGCCAAATGCCTTTGCGGCAGGCTGAGGTTTTCGCCGCGGGCCATTGCACTGCCCGGTTTCCTGGCCCATTTAGTGGGTGTCAACACAGGGAGCGGCCATGAAAATCGCCTTTCAGATGGACCCGATCGGGGATGTGGATATCAACGCAGACAGCTCATTCCGGCTGGCTGAGGAGGCGCAGGCCCGGGGCCACATCCTGTTTTTCTACACACCGGATCATCTTGCCTATCAGGAAGGCAGAATAACCGCCCGCGGGCATGATCTGCAGGTGCAGCGGGTACAGGGAGAGCACGCAACGCTTGGACCTGAGAAAGAAGTTGACCTGGTTGATTTCGACGTTGTCTGGCTGCGCCAGGATCCGCCGTTTGACATGCACTATATTACGTCGACCCATCTGCTGGACCGGCTGGCACCGGGCACGCTGGTCGTGAATGACCCGTTCTGGGTGCGCAACTATCCCGAAAAACTGCTGGTTCTTGATTTTCCGGATCTGACACCGCCGACGACAATTGCCAGAGACCTCGCCACAATCAAAGCATTCAAGGCCAGACATGGCGATGTCATACTGAAGCCGCTCTATGGCAACGGCGGCGCGGGTGTGTTCCGTCTGGATGCGGCAGACCGCAATCTGACCTCGCTGCACGAACTGTTTACAGGATTTTCGCGCGAACCGCTGATTGTTCAGAAATTCCTGCCGGATGTGTCCAACGGAGACAAACGGGTCATTCTGGTGGATGGTGAACCGGTTGGTGCGATAAACCGTGTGCCTGCTGCGGGCGAAACACGGTCTAACATGCACGTGGGCGGGCGACCGGAAAAGATCGGTTTGTCCGAGCGCGATCTCGAAATCTGTGCCGCCATAGGGCCGCTTCTGAAAGAGAAGGGTCAGGTGTTTGTCGGCATTGATGTGATCGGGGATTACCTGACCGAAATCAATGTGACGTCGCCGACCGGGATCCAGGAGCTGGAACGCTTTGACGGCGTGAATATTGCCGAGAAAATCTGGCAGGCCATCGAAAAGCGCGCGAGCGCCTGAGCGTCACGCGCGTGGCCCGGCGACCAGCCGGAAACTGACGGCTTCTGCGATATGCGGCTGCCGGACATCTGCTGAGCCATCAAGGTCGGCGATCGTCCGCGCGACGCGCATAACCCGGTGATAGCCACGAGCGGTCAGGCTGAATTTTTCCGCCACGCGCACCAGCAGATCACGGCCTTCACTGTCCGGTGCTGCAATTTCTTCAAGAGCCTCGCCTGCGGCATCGGCATTGGTGTGCATGTCAGGCCGGTCTTCGTAGCGTTTGTGTTGTACCGCCTGCGCTGATGCGACCCGGGCTGCCACGGTTTCAGAGCTGTCACCGGCCTCTGGCAGATTAAGGTCCGTGTAGCTGACCGGGGGAACTTCGACGCGCAGATCGAAACGGTCCATCAGGGGGCCCGATATACGTCCGAGATAGTCAGTACCGCAGTCCGGCACCCGCGCGCAGGCCCGCGCCGGGTCGGTCATAAAACCGCATCGACAGGGATTGGCGGCAGCAATGAGCATGAAGCGGCAGGGATACCTGATATGTGCGTTTGCCCGCGAGATCATAACTTCTCCGGTTTCGAGTGGCTGGCGCAGGGTCTCCAGCACGTTGCGCTGAAATTCGGGGAACTCGTCCATAAACAGCACGCCGTTGTGTGCCAGAGACACCTCGCCCGGGCGCGCGACGCGACCGCCGCCGATGATTGCTGCCATCGAAGACGTATGGTGTGGATCGCGGAATGGGCGGGTCCGCGAAATACCACCGGCATCAAGAAGGCCCGCCACAGAGTGGATCATCGAGGTCTCGAGCGCTTCATGCGGTGTCAGGGGGGGCAGGATACTGTGGAGGCGTTGTGAAAGCATGGATTTGCCGGATCCCGGCGGGCCAACGAACAGCAGATGGTGACGGCCGGCGGCGGCGATTTCAAGCGCACGTTTTGCCCGTTCCTGTCCTTTGACATCGCGCAGATCAATGCCTGTCTGTGCCTGCAGGACTTCGCCGGGCAACGACGGAGCAACAGGAACCTGGCCGTTGAAATGCCGGACAACGTCACCAAGCGTTTTTGGCGCGATCACCTCGGCTCCGCTGACCCATGCAGCTTCACGTCCGCAATCCGACGGGCAAAGCAGCGTCATTTCTGTCTCAGACGCGGTAACGGCGGCGGGCAGACTGCCTGAGACGGGAACGAGTGTCCCATCCAGCGACATCTCGCCGAGAGCAATCACCGTGCGCGGGGCATCTGCCGGCACGATTTCCATGGCAGACAACAGCGACAGCGCAATTGGCAGATCAAAATGACTCCCCTCTTTGGGAAGGTCCGCAGGGCTGAGATTGATCGTTATCTTCTTTGCGGGAAATGCGATCGCCATACTCGCCAGCGCAGAGCGAACACGGTCCCGTGCCTCGGACACGGCCTTGTCCGGCAGTCCGACAATGCTGAACCCCGGCAGGCCCGGCGTCAGGGAGCACTGCACCTGCACAAGACACGCGTCCACACCGCGAAACGCCACGGAATGAGTGTGACTGATCATGAGGCCCCCGCAACCGGTAATTCGTGGTTAACGCTACCGCCACCACTGTTACCGAAGCGTTAACGCCAGCGTTATTCCGGCCAGGGAACGGTCGGCAGGCTCATCGGATACGGGGATGGGTCATAAGTCTGTTTCAGACCTTCAGCCCGCCATGCCTTAAAGGCCGGATCGGAGATTACCTGCATGCAGTAGGATCGCGACGCAGCAGACACAGGCAGGTCGTATCCGATGATCCGTGCCGCGACCGGCGCGTAAAAAACATCGGCCAGACTGTAGTCGCCAAACAGCCAGTCGCAGGCGATATCCTGAGAGTTGCGCGCCCAGGCCCAGAGGGTCTCGATGCGGTCAAGGTCCGCGCGGACGCCTTCGGGGACGCGAAACCCCCCGTACACATGCTCCAGCTGCATCGGGCAGTCCCGGCGCAACGCGCCGAACCCACTGGCCATCTCTGCGCAGAGCCAGCGGGCCCGGGTGCGCTGGCGCGCGTCCTTTGGCCAGTGTCCTGCATCAGGGTGCCTTTCCGCCAGTGTCTCCGCCATGGCGATCGTCTCGCCGATCACGTCGCCCTCGGGAGTTCTCACCATTGGAACCAGCCTTGCCGGTGCAAAAGGCGCAAGGTCCTCTGCCATTGTGCCCCCATAGAGGCCAATGTCATGCGTGTTGAAAGAAAGACCAAATTTTTCAAACATCAGCCAGCCACGGAGGGACCAGCTGGAAAAAGTACGGTCGCCGATGTAAAGGTCATATGTCATGCCGCGACGCTAGCGCGTGCACACAGGCGACGGCAAATGGTCAATTGTGAGGAATGCGATCACGGAAGGTGATTGATAACACCTGCAATCCCGTTACCGCCCTCGCGGGTAATACTGGTAACAGACAGATTGTCGATCGGCTGCGCCAGAGTATCGTAGGGCGCGACCTGCAGCGCTCTTTGCAACTGGGTCAGAATGACACCGAAATGCGCGACCGCTATGATGTGCTTGCCCGGAAATTCTGCACTGATGCGTTGCACGACTTTTTCAACGCGCAGGGATGTACGGTTCCAGCTTTCACCTTCCGGGGCGCTGATATCACCGGGCTGCTCCCAGAACAACCGGCTCAGCTCGGGATCGCGGGCGGCGACATCGCTGAAGTGCATACCGTCCCAGGCGCCAAAGTGTATTTCACGAAGATCAGGTTCGTGTGGCAAACGGCGGTGGCCGTCTCCGGAAACCGCATCGGCCGTGGCAGTCGCCCGCACCAGATCTGAAGATACAAGCAGAGCCTCTGCGGGCAGATGCGCACGCAGCCTGGCAATCTGTGCAGTGTCCGACAGATCAGCGGGGACATCACGCCAACCAACGAAAGCTTTCTGATGCGTGGGGCCATGGCGTACCCAGTGCCAGGTGGTCACGGCAAAGATCCTTTCAGAACCTGCGGCAGACCTGCTGTGACCAAAACGGCCAGATCAGATGCTTCTGCCAGAGCGATGTTCAGCCGGCCCTGTTCCTCGCGAAACTGTCGGGCCAGCGCGTTGTCAGGAACAATTCCGTGCCCGACCTCATTGGATACGATCACAACCGGTGCCGCGCAGATCCTGATATCGTCCAGCAGGCGGGCCTTTTCAGCGGCGATGTCCATTTCATCCAGAAGGACGTTCGTGAGCCACATGGTTGCGCAGTCAATCAGGACTGCCTGAGTCTCCCGCAGCGTGGAAAGTGCCTGCCCCGGGTAAATATCTTGCTCAAAATTGCGCCAGTCTTCACATCTGCGCGATTTATGAGCGTCCACCCGCATTTTTATTTCGTCATCAAAAATCCGGGATGTGGCAAGGTAAACAGGTTCTAAACCACTGGTTAACAAAAGGTTTTCTGCCCATACCGACTTGCCGGATGCGGCGCCGCCTAGAACGAAACTCAGTTTTGGCAACATTTTATAAACCTTTGCGGTGAACCAATCGCATGTATGGTGCGTATCTATATCAATTGTACACGGCAAGGTGTGCTTCATCTGACTGGGAGATGTCGCTATGGCTTTGGACTCGGCAAGAGATATGTCACTTTCGCGCAGGGCGATGAAAGCAGAACTGCTCGACGCGGAAACGGAACTCCGACTGGCGTACGCCTGGCGCGATGAGCGCTGCGAGGCGTCGCTGCACAGACTGATCACAGCCTACATGCGGCTCGCCATCTCAATGGCATCCAAGTTCAAACGCTACGGCGCGCCGATGAACGACCTGATTCAGGAAGCAGGTCTCGGGCTTATGAAAGCCGCTGACAAGTTCGATCCGGATCGCGGCGTCAGATTCTCCACCTATGCTGTCTGGTGGATCAAGGCATCCATTCAGGACTATGTGATGCGGAACTGGTCCATGGTCCGCACCGGTTCAACGTCTTCGCAGAAATCGCTGTTCTTCAACATGCGGCGTGTTCAGGCCCGGCTAGAGCGCGAAAGCGCCGCCGCCGGCGAAACGCTGGACCGTCATCAGCTGCGTCAGATGATCTCGACCGAGATCGGCGTGCCGCTGCACGATGTTGAGATGATGGAAGGCCGGCTGTCCGGCTCTGACTATTCGCTGAACGCCACACAATCCACCGAGGATGAAGGCCGCGAGTGGATTGACGCCCTTGAAGATGACAGTGTTCAGGCAGCCGAAACGGTCGAACACGCGCATGACACTGAACAACTGCGCGCCTGGTTGTTGCAGGCGATGAACGATCTCAACGATCGTGAGCGTTTCATTGTCCGCGAACGCAAACTGCGTGAATCGCCCCGGACACTCGAAAGCCTTGGTCAGGAGCTGAAACTCAGCAAAGAACGGGTACGTCAGCTCGAGGCTGCTGCATTCGGCAAGATGCGCAAATCACTCGAAGGTCAGTCAAAAGAAGTGTTCCACTTCCTCGCATGAGGTTTTTCAGAAACCTTCTGCTTTTTCTGATCAGCCCGTTGCCTCTGGCAGCGGGCTCATTTGTCGGCGATGTCATTGTCATCGGGGAGTATCATGACAACCCACATCACCATGAAAGACAGGCTGAAATCGTAGCCGAGGTTGCACCCGGTGCGATCGTCTTCGAAATGCTCACCCGGGAGCAGGCCGCGCGCCATGTTCCCGGCGCAGACGCCACAACCCTGGAAAATATGTTCGACTGGCAGAACTCAGGCTGGCCACCGTTCTCGATGTACTATCCGATTTTTGCCGCAGCACCGGATGCCCGTATATTTGGAGCCGGTGTACCGCGGGCTGAAGCGCGGCTGGTGCGCGAAAAGGGCATCGCATTTGCCTTTGGTATCGGCGCCGGCGCATATGGTCTGAATGATCCCCTGCCGGAGTTCGAACAGTCGGCACGCGAAGCGGATCAGATGGCAGCACACTGCGATGCGCTTCCCGAAGAACTGCTGCCCTTTATGGTAGACTTCCAGCGCCTGCGGGACGCGCGCCTTGCTCAGCAGACGGTACGGGCGCTGGAGTTGACCGGCGGCCCGGTGGTGGTCATTACCGGCAATGGTCACGCACGTCGTGACCGGGGCATGGCCGTTTATCTGCAGCGGGTAAAGCCCGCCGCCGCCATCCTGGTGCTGGGTCAGGGCGAGGAGGGATCGCCGCCACCCGCGGGGACCTTTGACCGGATCACGACAGCTCCTGCGGTTGAACGGGACGATCCCTGTACCGCGTTTCAATAACGGACGCAGGGCTGGTGGTCCCGTGTCTGCCGTTTTAAGGTCGCGCAGACAGAAATCATGAACAGGCGTCTTATGCTGGCCGGGAAACACATTCTGCTGATCGTCGGTGGTGGTATCGCGGCGTTCAAATCGCTGGACCTGATCCGACGCCTGCGCGAACGGGGCGCGACCGTAACACCGGTTGTCACTGAGGCAGCAGAGCAGTTTGTCACCCCGCTGTCGGTGTCGGCTCTTGCGGGCACACGGGTTTATCGTGACCTCTTTGATCTCACCGACGAGGCCGAAATGGGGCATATTCAGCTCAGCAGGGTCGCTGATCTGGTTGTCGTGGCACCGGCGACGGCCAACCTGATGGCCCGGATGGCGGGCGGGCTTGCCGACGATCTGGCGACAACCCTTTTGCTGGCGACGGATACGCCGGTGATGATTGCACCTGCGATGAATGTCCGTATGTGGGAACACGCCGCGACCCGGCGCAACGTTGCGCAACTGCGTGCTGACGGTGTTTCAGTTGTCGGCCCGGAAGAAGGCGATATGGCCTGCGGTGAATACGGACCCGGACGGATGGCGGAACCTCTGGACATTGTGGCGGCGATTGCCGGCCATCTCACAGAGGGTCCTCTGACCGGAAAGCACATACTTGTCACATCCGGTCCGACGCACGAGCCGATTGATCCGGTACGCTACATCGCGAACCGCTCGTCCGGGGCGCAGGGGACAGCAATTGCACAGGCGCTTGTGATGCGGGGCGCTTCGGTTACTTTCGTGACCGGCCCGGCGGATGTGCCACCACCCGAAGGTGCCAGAGTCATCCGGGTCACTACAGCCCTGGAAATGCAGAAAGCGGTCGCGTCGGCGCTTCCCGCGGACGCCGCCATTTTCGCGGCTGCTGTAGCTGACTGGCGCATGGCACAGGCCAGCGACACCAAACTGAAAAAATCCAGTGGCGGAGTGCCGGTTCTGGAATTCGCTGAGAACCCTGACATTCTGCGTGAGACGTCTGCGCTGGAAAAAAATCGGCCGGGCCTCGTGATCGGTTTTGCTGCAGAGACGGACGACGTGCTGAAAAACGCGGCTGCCAAGCGCCTGAGAAAAGGATGTGACTGGATCGTGGCCAACGACGTGTCGCCGGGGACCGGGATCATGGGCGGACAGGAAAACGCGGTCACGGTGATTGACGAAGCCGGTGTGGAAAGCTGGCCGCGAATGGACAAGAATGCAGTTGCCGGGCGGCTGGCAGATCGCATCGTTTCTGCGCTGGTTGCGGGCTCTTGAAGGGGCATTCGGTGACAGAGATCAGGATCACGTTCGCCTCTCAGGAAGCTGCAGCGCTTGGACTGCCAGCCTATGAAACACCGGGTGCTGCGGGTGCAGACCTGCGGGCCTGCCTGCCGCAGGGGGCTGTCGCGCTGGAACCGGGCGCGCGCAAGCTCATTCCGACCGGACTTCGCATGGAAATCCCTGCGGGGTTCGAAGTACAGGTGCGCGCCCGGTCTGGGCTGGCGCTGCGCCACGGTCTCACCCTGCCGAACAGCCCTGGTACCATCGACAGTGATTATCGTGGAGAACTGGGCGTTATTGTGATGAACGCAGGCGAGGCTGCGGTGGAAATCACGCATGGCATGCGCATCGCACAGATGGTTGTCGCGCCGGTCGTGCAGGCAACGTTTGCGGTCACCGATACGCTTTCTGAAACTGCGCGGGGTGCCGGCGGTTTCGGCTCGACCGGAGGAAGCTGATGGTTCTGGTTCTTTTACTGGCCGCGGTCCTCTGGGGGATCGGCCATCTGATGGGTGCGCCGAAATCAGCGCGCGCCAGTATGATCGGGTTACTCTATGTTGCCGTTCTGGCGCTTCACCTTGTCCTGCCCGACGGGCATCCGCTCAGGATGGCAACTGGTGAAAGCCCCGCGCTGTGGCTGATCGTTGGTGGCTTCGCCATAATTTCCTTTGCCTACCGGCAGGTCTTGCGCCGTCTGCGGAGCCGCGCAGAGGTTACCAAACAGGAAAAAGGGCAGGCCAATGGCCCCGCGCCGCTGTTCAGTGAAACAGAGCTGAACAGGTATGCGCGGCACATCGTACTGCGAGAGATCGGTGGGCCGGGCCAAAAGCAGCTTAAAGAGGCGCGTGTGCTGATCATCGGTGCGGGCGGCCTTGGAGCACCCGCTCTGCAGTACCTGGCGGCCGCGGGTGTTGGCACCATTGGCGTTGTCGATGATGACCTTGTCGAAAATGCCAATCTTCAGCGCCAGGTGATCCACAAGGATGCATCAATCGGCACGCCCAAGGTGTTTTCAGCCCAGGGCGAAATGCAGGCACAGAACCCCTTTGTCACGGTGCGGCCCTACCACCGGCGGCTGACAGCGGACATCGCGGCGGAACTTTTTGCAGAATATGATCTTGTGCTGGACGGCACGGATAATTTCCAGACGCGCTATCTGGTGAACGAAACAGCCGTTGCCGCGGGCATCCCGCTGGTGTCGGGTGCGCTCAGCCAGTGGGAAGGCCAGCTCAGCGTGTTTGATCCCGGCCGTGACGCCCCCTGTTATCGCTGCATTTTCGACGAGGCACCTGCGCCGGAGCTTGCGCCATCCTGCGCCGAGGCCGGCGTGATCGGTCCCTTGCCGGGCGTGATCGGGTCGATGATGGCGGTCGAAGCCATCAAGCTGATCACGGGCGCGGGAACGCCGCTGCGCGGTCAGATGCTGATCTATGATGCGCTTTACGGCGAGAGCCGTCAGATTGTTGTGAAGCGGCGGCCTGATTGCCCGGTCTGTGGTCACGCCTGATCGCTGCGAACATTTCCCGTCTGCCGGTTGTCGGGGAGGCCCGCGGGACTTAGCTTACACTCCAAAGGAGAATGCCGATGCCCAATGCCCTGCTCCAGGAATGGTCAACACCGTTTCAGATTGCGCCCTTTGATCAGATCAGCGACGCCGATTTCGAGCCAGCTCTGGAAAAGGCTCTGGCTGCTCACAAAGCCGAAACGGACGCCATCGCAGATGCGCCGAAAGCCCCGGATTTCGCCAATACGATTGAAGCACTGGAAGCAGCAGGTCGGGATCTGGACCGTGTGCTGTCGGTTTTCTTTACGGTGGCCGGTGCGGACAGCAACCCGGCACGCGAGGAGCTGCAGCGAAAATTCTCGCCGATGTTATCCGCGCACTTCTCCGAAATCTCCGGAAACAAGCGGCTGTTTGCCCGTGTCGCTGCTGTCTGGGAGCAGCGCGATACCCTTGAGCTGACGGATGAGCAGGCCCGGGTGCTGATGCTGACGCATCGTGGGTTCGTGCGCGCGGGTGCAGCACTGACCGGTCAGGCGGACGAGCGCATGAAAGAGATCAAGGCGCGTCTTGCGGTGCTGGGCACCGGCTTCACGCAGAACCTGCTCGCCGATGAGCGGGAGTGGTTCATGCCGCTGGAGGAGGACGATCTCGACGGTCTGCCGGGGTTTGTTGTGGACGCGGCCCGGGCTGCGGGCGTCGAAAAGGGATCGGATGGCCCGGTTGTGACGCTGTCGCGGTCACTGATCGTACCGTTCCTGCAGTTTTCACCCCGGCGAGACCTGCGGAAGAAAGCTTTTCAGGCCTGGGCTGCGCGCGGTGCAAATGGTGGTGATACAGATAACCGCGCAATCGCTGCCGAAATTCTGCGCCTGCGCGAAGAGCGTGCCCGGTTACTGGGATACGAGAGTTTCGCGGCCTATAAGCTTGAAACAGAGATGGCCAAAACGCCTGATGCTGTGCGCGATCTGCTGATGCAGGTCTGGGCACCTGCGCGGGCGCAGGCCGAGGCGGATGCACAGATACTGACCGCCATGATGCAGGCGGACGGGATCAACGATGCCCTCGCGCCCTGGGACTGGCGGTATTACGCAGAAAAACGCAGGTCCGCCGAGCACGACCTGGATGAAGCTGCGCTGAAGCCGTATTTCCAGCTGGACAGAATGATCGAAGCCTCTTTTGCCTGCGCGTCGCGGCTCTTTGGTCTTGAATTCAGGGCACTTGATGTCCCGCTCTATCACCCCGACTGTCGCGCTTGGGATGTGACACGGAACGGAAAACATATTGCCGTTTTCATCGGCGATTACTTCGCCCGCGGTTCAAAACGGTCGGGGGCCTGGTGTTCGGCGATGCGCTCGCAGGCGCGCTTTCCGGACGTTCAGAGGCCCGTCGTCATAAATGTGTGCAATTTTGCCAAAGGCGACCCGGCGCTGCTGTCCTATGACGACGCGCGCACGTTGTTTCATGAGTTCGGCCATGCGCTGCATCAGATGCTGTCTGATGTGACCTATGAAAGCGTGTCGGGCACATCTGTTGCGCGTGACTTTGTCGAACTGCCCAGTCAGCTTTACGAGCACTGGCTAGAGGTGCCCGAAGTGCTGAGAGAATACGCAACACATGCGGAAACCGGCGAACCGATGCCCGCGGAAATGCTCGAAAAAGTTCTGGGCGCTGCGAACTTCGACATGGGGTTTCAGACGGTGGAATATGTTGCTTCGGCCCTTGTCGATCTGGAATTTCACGACGGATCGGCACCGGCTGATCCGATGCAGAAACAGCGCGAGATTCTGGATGATCTCGGCATGCCCCCGGCCATCACCATGCGGCACGCCACGCCGCATTTCGCGCATGTCTTTGCCGGCGATGGATACAGCAGCGGATACTACAGTTACATGTGGTCCGAGGTCATGGATGCAGATGCCTTCGCCGCTTTTGAAGAGGCCGGGTCTGCTTTCGATGCAGAAAAAGCTGCCTCACTTGAAAAGCATATCCTGTCTGCCGGCGGCAGCCGGGATGCGGCGGAGCTTTATACGGCGTTCCGGGGGCGTCTGCCAGGCGTGGAGGCACTGCTCAAAGGTCGAGGGCTGGCCACCGGATAGCGAGCAGATCAGTATCCCAGCGACCGGTCCACAAGATAAAGAAAAGGCTCGCCGGCCTCACCGCGACGAATGTTTTCTGCGATGACTTCCGAGGCTGTTTTTGCGCGCGTTTCTGCGGCGATATGTGGTGTCACCGTGACACGCGGATGCGCCCAGTAGGGGTGATCCGCAGGAAGCGGTTCGACGCGGAACACGTCGAGTGTTGCATGCGCGATCTGCCCGCTGTCGAGGGCTGCCAGCAGGGCATCGTCATCAATCAGCGGTCCCCGCCCGGGGTTAATGACGAATGCACCGCGTGGCATCAGCGCCAGACGCCGGGCATCAAGGGTGTTGTGCGTGGCAGGTGTGTCGGGCAGAAGCAGCACCAGTATTTCGGCCTGGCGCAGCGCATCGTCCAGCCCGGCATCGCCGTGAAAGGTGTTTATACCGGCGACGTCTTTCGGGCTGCGGCTCCATCCGGAGACGCTGAACCGCAGCGACTGCAGGGTGCGCGCGACAGAAGTTCCCAGCTCTCCGAGACCCAGAACACAGACACGGCGTTCCTCTGCCAGTGGGGGTACCACCGGCGTCCAGTCGCCGCTCTGGTCGAGGATGTGTCTGTCCATGCCAAGGTGGTGCCGCAGAACGTGTCCCGTCACCCATTCGGTCATCGAGCGGGTCATACCGGGGTCAACCATGCGCGCCAGCGGCTGTGTCAGCGTCGTGTTGCCCACAATCGCCTCGACACCGGCCCAGAGGTTCAGAACCGCCTTTGTACGGGTGTAGGGCGTGAAGTCCTGCAGTTCGGAGTTTGGCGCATAAACGATATAATCGACGTCATCAGCCGGAATTTCCTGTGCCAGATAGACATTGAGCCCTGCACCCCCGAAGGCTCTGCGCAGTGCAGGTTCATATGTGGCCCACCGTTCCGGCGTGGCCGCAAAAAGCACGTTGATCGGCATGACGGTTCCTATCTTGGGCGGTGGACGTGGGCACTCTGCATCAGGCCAAAGGCGAGCAGCAGCACCAGCATGGCAGAGCCGCCGAAGCTGACGAGCGGCAGTGGCACACCGACGACAGGTGCAAGGCCCATCACCATGGACATATTGACCGCGAAAAACAGGAAGAAGTTGAGCGCGATACCCAGTGTCAGCAATGATGAAAACCGGTCTTTGTTGGTCAGTGCCGACCAGACACAGAAAAGGATAATCAGCGCATAAAGGCCAAGCAGTGACAGGCCACCGACGAACCCGAATTCCTCGGCCAGAGTGGTGAAGATAAAGTCGGTATGTTTTTCAGGAAGAAAGTTGAGCCGGCTTTGCGTGCCCTGCATGAAGCCACGGCCCGTCCAGCCGCCGGAGCCCAGCGCAATCTTGGATTGCGTAATGTGATATCCCGCCCCCAGCGGGTCGGAACTCGGATCCAGAAATGTGTCGATGCGCCGGTACTGGTAATCCTTGAGCAGCTGCCAGGTCGTACCACGCGACTGAAATACCGCTGTCACCAGACCAATGCCACTGGCGATAACCGCCCCGAAATAGGCCCAGTGCACACCTGCCAGGAACATCAGACCGCCCCCTGCTGCCAGCAACAGGATCGACGTCCCGAGATCAGGCTGCCGCAGAACAAGGAGCACGGGAATGATAATCAGAATGACCGGAATGAGCACCCAGAACGGGTGCGAAGTACGCCTGGCCGGCAACCAGTCGTAATAGGCGGCAAGTAACATCACGAGCGTTATTTTCATCAGCTCTGATGGCTGCAGGCGCATAAATCCCAGATCAATCCAGCGCTGTGCACCCATACCAACTGTGCCAAAAAGCTCGACGGCAACCAGCAGAACGAGGGTGCCGAGATAGGCGAGGCCCGAGAGGCTGCGCCAGAACCAAATCGGGATCATGGCAACCATGATCATCATCACGAACCCGACAACAAAACGCTTCATCTGCGGCTCTGCCCAGGGGGTAAACGATCCGCCTGCCACGGAATAGAGCATGAGGAACCCGACGCCTGCCACTGAGGCCAGCAACAGAGCAACCGCCCAGTTCAGGTGGAAAATCTTGCGAAAACCGGTTGGTGCAGTTTTGACGGCATACTCAAGATAACTCATGCCTGATCCTTCCCGGGTACTGATACCTGGGGCTGTGCATCCCGCAACCGTTCCTGCTGTTCTGTAATGCGTTCACGGTCCTTGGCAGGATAGGCCTCCACCGGGGGCGGCCCGCCGTAAAGTGCCTGCAGAGTGATGTCACGCGCGATCGGGGCAGCTGCCTTTGAGCCACCACCGCCGTGTTCCACGATCACTGCCACCGCATACCTTGGGTTGTCATAAGGCGCGAAGTTTACAAACAGCGCGTGGTCCCGGCGTTCCCACGGCAGATCCTCATTGCGGATAACGCCCGCGCGGCGTTCTGCGGCGGTAATATTACGGACCTGGCTGGTGCCGGTCTTGCCGGCCATGCGCATCTCTTCCTCGATAATGCGTGAGCCATAGGCTGTTCCCCGACGGTCATTGACCACCTCAAACATCGCCTTGCGCATTTTCCGCAGGTTGTTTTCGTTCAGCCCCATGGGTTCGCCGCCGCGGACAGGTTCCTCCACACCGTCAATGGATTTGATCAGCCGCGGCTCGACAGACCGCCCGGTGGCAATCCGTGCGGTCATAACGGCGAGCTGCATCGGGGACGCCAGCATGAAACCCTGCCCGATAGAGACATTCACGGTATCTCCAACCCGCCAGCTCTGGCCGTAGGTCTGGGCTTTCCACTCCATATTGGGTGCCAGGCCCTTGGCCACGGCTGACATCGGCACGTCGTGCTTGATGCCCAGACCGAATTTGCGCGCCATATCAGAAATGCGTTCGATACCGACCTTTACGGCGAGGTCGTAGTAATACACGTCGCAGGACCGTTTCAGGGATGTTTCCAGATCGACCCAGCCATGACCTGCACGTTTCCAGCAGTGAAAGCGGCGTCCGGACACTTCCAGATGTCCGGGGCAATAAGCGGTGTCATCCGGACCGATCAGGCCGTCTTCGAGAGCGGCCATGGCGGTGATCATTTTGAATGTCGAGCCCGGCGGATACACACCCTGCACGGTTTTACTGGCCAGCGGGCGATACTTGTTCGCGGTCAGTTCGCTGTAGTCTTTTGACGAGATCCCGCGCACAAACAGGTTCGGATCGAACGTCGGTGCGGATGAGCAGGCCACAAGGTCCCCGGTGTCGCAGTCCATGACCACAGCACTTGCACTTTCACCATCAAGGCGTGCCTGCACGTATCCCTGGAGCTTTGCATCAATGGTCAGCTGGAGGTCAGAACCGGGGATGCCTTCTCTGCGGTCCAGTTCTCTCATGACCCGCCCGGTTGCGTTTACTTCAACACGTTTGGCACCTGCTTTGCCTCTTAAAAGGGGTTCCAGCTTGGTTTCAACGCCCACTTTGCCGATCTGAAACCGCGGGATCATGAGCACCGGCTCCGGGTCTTCGATTTTGGACAGATCGTAGTCTGAAACCGGGCCGACATAGCCCAGGACATGCGCGAAATCGGACCCCTGGGGGTAAACGCGGCTCAGACCTACCTCTGGGGTGATACCCGGAAGGGCAGGGGCGTTCACGGAGACCCGACTGATGTCGTCCCATGTGACGTCCGAGGCGATTGTCACCGGCAGGAAGGGAGCCGAACGACGCATCTCGTCCTTGACGCGCGTGATGGTTTCCTGATCAAGGCTGATGATCTGGGACAGCCGGTTGAGCACTGCGTCCACATCACCTGCATCTTCGCGGACGATGACAATCCGGTAAGAGGGGGCATTGCGCGCAAGGCTCAGGCCGTTGCGGTCAAAAACCTCACCCCGGGATGGTGGTATAAGCCGGATGTTGATCCTGTTTTCCTCAGCAAGAAGGCGGAACTGATCCGCCTGATCGACCTGCAGGTACTGCATCCGCGCCGCGAGCCCGCCGACAAACAGCAGCTGGGCACCGCCCAGAAGTGCAGCCCGGCGGGACAACCTGCGGTGGCTGATATCATTTTCCGCCCTTGTCTTTTTCATGTCGTTCCTCCGCAAATTGACAGGCAGGTCATCGCAGACCACCTCTGCCGCTGTCAGGTTCGCCCGGAGCTGATTTGCGTACGCCCATCAGGGCATGGGTGATGCCCGCAACAAAAGGATAGCACAGCAGCGTCATCAGCAACTGCGAGAATGACAGTGCGAACGGGGGTGGATCAAGCAGCGTGATCATAAGCGCCAGCCTGTAGGCGATGCTGATACCGGTGAGGATCAGACAAACGGTGAGCCATTCGCCGACAAAAGTTCCATCCCGTACTGCCCGGGCCCGGGACTTGAGGTTTTCGCAGCCCAGCAGAGCCAGTAACGCCCAGAGACCCGGCGGGCGCTGCAGCAGAAGATCCGCCAGCAGAAACAGACCCGCCAGCGCAGATGCCGGGACATATTCAGGACGCCTGACCGCCCATGCGCAGGCAAAAGCCAGCAGCAGGTCGGGACCAGCCCAGCGGGAGGGTGTCGTGCTGAGAGGCAGCAGCTGGAAGAAAAGAATTACACAGACCAGAAAGGCGAACGAAATCCGCATGCTCCAAAGCCGCGTTACAGGGGCGTCATTCACTGGATCGCCTCCTCGGTCACGATCACCGGCAGTTGCGGGCCGATGATCTGCGGATTGTCATCGATGGGCTCCGTGCCATGGTGGCGCAGGACGCGCAGAAACTCGAGCCGCTCGTAGTCGGCGGCAAGACGCACCCGCAGCTGACCACCCGGGTCCGCCGCGACCTGGCCGATCAGAAGGCCGGAGGGAAATACACCGCCGTCGCCGGAACTGACGACCCTGTCACCCGGGCGGACCTGATCAGGGTTTTCCAGAAAATCGATCAGCGGTGCCGCGGTGTTATCCCCGGCAACAATGGTTCTCTGACCAGAGGGCTGGATGGATGCGGGAATGCGGCTGGAAGCATCTGTCAGCAGGATCACCCGGGATGTGTTCTGACCAACACCGGAAATCCGCCCGACGACGCCGATCCCGTCCATTGTTGCCCACCCTTCGATAATCCCGTCACGTGCGCCGACGTTCAGCAGGACGGACTGGCGGAACGGCGAGCCGCTGTCGGCGAGTACAACGCCCGAAATAACAGTCAGGCGCGGGTCCAGACGCACGTTGTTGAGATCCAGCAGACGGGCGTTTTCCTGTTCCAGCTGTACAGCAGCCTCTTTCCAGGCCTGCATCCGTCGCAGCTCCGAGCGCAGTTCCTGGTTCTGCTCGGCCAGTTGCTGATAGCTCTGAAAGTCACGCAACAGGCTGACAGCACCTGTCACCGGCGCCATCGCCCAGTCCAGACCCGGTACAAACCGGTCAGTGATCTGCGCGCGGAACCGTTCGACCCGCGGACTGTCGATCCGCCACAACAGAAAAATACCCAGCAGGCACAGCACCAGCACGGCAATCAGCAACCGGCGCAGGGGGCCGGTGAAGTCGCTGGTCTGAGATCTGTCTCTGGCCATCAGCGGCGGGTCTCCTGCCCCGGGTCAGGCAGGGCAGTCCTGCCGCAGTCGGGGTACGTCGTTTATGATCTCTGCTCAGCTTTCGTAGTCGATCGCGTGACGCAGTTGTTTTTCGTATTCGAGCGCTTTGCCCGTGCCAAGCGCCACACAGTTGAGCGACTCATCTGCGATTGACACCGCAAGACCGGTCTGTTCGCGCAGCGCCAGATCAAGATCGCCCAGCAGGGCACCGCCACCGGTCAGCATCACCCCGCGGTCAACGATATCGGCGGCCAGATCAGGCGGTGTCGTTTCAAGGGCCGTCATCACAGCCTCGCAGATCTGCTGGACCGGCTCTGCCAGCGCTTCGGCGATCTGCGCCTGGGTAACTTCGATTTCTTTGGGAACACCGTTCAGCAGGTCACGTCCACGGATCTGCATTGACGTGCCACGGCCGTCATCGGGCATGCGCGCCGTGCCAATAGAGGTCTTGATCCGCTCAGCCGTGGTTTCCCCGACCAGAAGGTTCTGCTGCCGGCGCAGATAACTGATGATCGCCTCGTCCATCCGGTCGCCACCGACGCGGACCGAGCGGGCATAGACGATATCACCCAGAGACAGGACCGCGACCTCGGTCGTACCACCGCCGATGTCGACAACCATGTTCCCCGTGGGGTCGGTGATCGGCATGCCGGCACCAATGGCGGCCGCGATGGGCTCGGCAATCAGCCCGGCGCGGCGGGCACCGGCGCTCATGACCGACTGACGGATGGCGCGTTTCTCGACAGGTGTGGCACCATGGGGCACACAGACGATGATCTTGGGCTTGCCAAAAAAGGTCGAGCGTTTGTGCACTTTGCGGATAAAATGCTTGATCATCTCTTCGGCGGTATCAAAATCGGCGATCACCCCTTCACGCATCGGGCGGATCGCTTCGATACTGCCTGGCGTCCTTCCCAGCATCAGTTTCGCGTCTTCGCCAACGGCGAGCACTTTCTTGACGCCGTCTTTTATATGGTAGGCAACAACTGATGGTTCTGACAGAACCACGCCCTTGCCTTTCACGTAGACCAGCGTGTTCGCTGTCCCGAGGTCAATCGCCATGTCTGATGAAAACAGACCGCGAAAACTGTCGAATATTGCCATGAGGTATAAACCCTGCCCGAATGCCGTTGATCCGTGCCCTGAAAGGCCCGGTTGCCCAGTGTTATATGCTTAGGCGCGCTATGGTGAAAGGGGCGTTAACGATGATCCGGGCATCATCTTGCCATTACGTTGCGATTGTATCGCAGCGCGCAACAATCGAGCAGGCCCCCCGGGCCGGTCGCAGACCGGTCCGGGCGCTGATTTAGTGGGTCAGCTGACGTCTTTGTAGCTGATTTCGCGGCGGTCTTTTCCACCCTTTTCGCGCCGTACCAGCAGGCGGTTCAGCGCGTGGATATAGGCAAGGGCCGAAGCAACGACGGTGTCTGTATGGGCCGACTGGCCGGTGACGATCCGGCCTTCTTCTTCCATACGTACCGAAACCGTTGCCTGAGCGTCCGTGCCTTCGGTCACGGCCTGCACCTGGTAAAGCTGCAGGCGTGCGCTGTGTTCAACCAGCGCCTTGATCGCGTTGAACGAGGCGTCAACAGGGCCATCGCCGGTCTGGGTCGTCGACTTTTCAGCGCCATCAATCACGAGCGTCATATCCGCTTGCTGGGGGCCGTCTGTGCCGCAGACCACGCGCAGGGATTTCAGCTGGATCCGGTCGTTTTCAGGGTCAGACGAGGTGCGCATCAGGGCAATCAGGTCATCGTCATAGATTTCCTTTTTCCGGTCTGCCAGTTCCTTGAACCGCACAAAGACGTCCTTGAGCTGGTTGTCCCCCAGCTCAAACCCGAGGTTCTCCAGCTTGGAACGCAGCGCCGCGCGACCGGAGTGTTTGCCCATGACGATGTTGGTTTCAGTCAGGCCCACATCCTCGGGACGCATGATCTCGAAGGTTTCAGCGTTCTTGAGCATCCCGTCCTGGTGGATGCCGCTTTCGTGTGCAAAAGCGTTCTTGCCGACAATCGCTTTGTTGAACTGAACCGGAAATCCCGACACGGTGGCCACACGGCGCGAGATATTCATGAGTTTTGTCGCGTCAACGCTGGTCTGGTACGGCATGATGTCATTGCGCACTTTCATGGCCATGACGACTTCCTCGAGCGCTGTGTTCCCCGCCCGCTCACCCAGCCCGTTGATCGTGCACTCGATCTGCCGTGCGCCTGCTTCAACTGCTGCCAGACTGTTGGCTGTCGCCATGCCGAGGTCATTGTGACAATGCGTTGCAAAGGTGATGGTGTCGGCACCGGGCACGCGCTCAAGCAGCATGCGGATCAGTCCGGCAGACTCCCGCGGTGCCGTATATCCAACGGTGTCCGGGATATTGATTGTGGTGGCCCCGCATTTGATCGCGATCTCGACCACGCGGCACAGGTAATCATCCTCGGTCCGGGTGGCGTCCATCGGCGACCACTGCACGTTTTCACACAGGTTACGGGCGTGGGTCACCGTCTGCTCGATGCGTTCCGCCATCTGATCCATATCCAGATTAGGGATCGCCCGGTGCAGCGGCGAGGTGCCGATAAATGTGTGGATACGGGGCTTTGCTGCGTGCCTGACGGCGTCCCAGCAACGGTCAATATCACCCGGTTGTGCACGGGCCAGTCCGCAGATGACGCTGTTTTTTGCCAGCTTTGCGATCTCGCTCACGGCGGCAAAATCGCCCTCAGAAGCGATCGGAAATCCGGCCTCGATAATATCGACGCCCATTTCATCCAGCAGCCCGGCAATTTCCAGCTTTTCGGCATGGGTCATGGTCGCACCGGGGCTTTGTTCGCCATCGCGCAATGTGGTGTCAAAAATGAGGACGCGGTCCTGTCCGGCTTTATCTGTCATATCGGAATTCTTTCATTGTCTGCTGTGTGTCCTGGCGCGCGGGCGATCCCTCTGAGCGGGCGCGCCGAAGGGCACGCTCAGAGGCGCGTTAGCAGCAGTGCTGCAGCGGCGGACAGGGTGCGCGCGGAGAACATATGTTCAGCAGCTTTCGTCATCACGGCAGTTATACCGCAGGCTCCGTAAATGGAAAGAGGCTTTTCGCGGCCTCTTTGCGCTGTGACTTGAACCGCTGTGCCGGGCGGCTAGGTGGCCGGGTATGAGACGAATTCTTATGATTGGTGCGTCGGGCGGCATAGGCGCCGCAATGACGAATGCATTGCGCGCACGGGGCGACGAAGTGGTGACACTGTCCCGCTCTGCCGACGGGCTGGATGTGACGGACGAGGCTTCTGTTGCCACTCTGGTGGGGGCACAGCAGGGGCCTTTTGATCTTGTGTTTGTGGCAACCGGCGCACTGGAGATCAACAAGGCCGCGCCGGAAAAATCCATCAAATCGGTGACATCGCGTGCCATGATGGATCAGTTCGCTCTGAACGCGGTCGGCCCGGCACTGGTGCTGCGCCACGCGGCTGACCTGCTGCCCCGTGACCGTGTGGCCATGGTGGCCGTCCTGTCGGCGCGCGTGGGGTCTGTCGGCGACAACCGCATGGGCGGGTGGATCAGCTACCGGAGCGCAAAGGCGGCGGTAAATCAGATTGTGCACACGGCCGCCATCGAACTGTCGCGAAGCCACAGACACAGCATCTGTATCGCACTGCATCCCGGTACGGTGGCCACGCCCTTCACAGAAAAATACCTTGGCCGGCACCCCGCTGTGGCTGCGGATGAGGCCGCGGACAACCTGATCCGTGTGATGGAGGGCCTGAGCCCGGAGGATACAGGCCGGTTTTTCGACTGGGCCGGAAAAGAGGTGCCCTGGTGAGCCGCCTTGTTCTGGTTCTTGGCGACCAGTTGTCGCAAAACCTGAGCGCGCTGCAGGAAGCGGACCGGGGCAGCGATACGGTCGTCATGGCCGAGGTTGCCGATGAAGCTTCCTATGTCCGGCACCACCCCAGGAAAATCGCGCTGGTTTTTGCCGCCATGCGCAAGTTCGCTGCTGCCCTGCGGGAGGATGGCTGGAAGGTCGCCTATGCGGAACTGGATGATACCGACAACGCCGGATCCATCGTGGGTGAGTTGCTTCGCCGGGCAGAACAGACCGGTGCAGATGAAGTACTTGCCACGGAGCCAGGAGAGTGGCGGCTGATTTCCGCACTGAAACACGCGCCGCTCAGGGTGCGGATCCTGCAGGACACCAGATTCATCGCGTCACACAGTGATTTTGAAACCTGGGCGGAAGGGCGCAAGCAACTGCGGATGGAGTATTTCTATCGCGATATGCGGCGTAAAACCGGCCTGCTGATGGAGGGTGAAAAGCCTGCAGGAGACAAATGGAACTATGATCACGATAACCGGAAACCAGCGCCCGATGAGGTCGATTTCTCAGGACCGATGCAGTTTACACCCGACGAGGTCACAGAAGATGTGCTGGAGCTCGTAGAGGCGCGGTTTGGTGATCATTTTGGTGACCTGCGACCCTTTCACTTTGCCACCACCCGGGGCGAGGCGCGCCGGGCTCTGGCACATTTTATAAAAAACGCTCTGCCGAAGTTCGGTGATTTTCAGGATGCGATGCTGAACGATAACAGGTTTCTGTATCACGCGGTGATTTCCCCTTATCTGAACATCGGGTTGCTGGATCCGCTGGAGGTCTGCGAGGCAGCGGCAGAGGCCTGGAAGGCTGGCGATGTGCCGATCAACGCCGCCGAAGGTTTTATCCGCCAGATCATCGGCTGGCGGGAGTATGTGCGGGGCATCTATTTCCTCGAGGGGCCGGACTATCCCGCGCGCAATGGTCTGGGGCATGACCGGGCGTTGCCGGCGCTCTACTGGGGCGGAAAGACAGATATGAACTGTCTGTCAAAAGCGGTGGAGCAGACGCGCGCAGAAGCCTACGCCCATCACATCCAACGCCTTATGGTGACAGGGAATTTCGGCCTGCTGGCCGGGGTCAGCCCGACCGAACTGCACGAATGGTATCTGGCCGTTTATGCCGATGCCTTTGAATGGGTCGAAGCACCCAACACCGTCGGAATGAGCCAGTTTGCAGATGGCGGTGTGATCGCCTCCAAGCCCTATGTGTCCAGCGGCGCCTATATCAACCGTATGTCGGATTACTGTAAGAACTGCGACTATTCGGTCAGCAAAAAGACGGGTGAGGGGGCCTGTCCCTTCAATCTGCTTTACTGGCATTTTCTTGACCGCCACCGGGACCGGTTCGAGGGCAATCCGCGCATGGGAAACATGTACAGGACCTGGGACCGGATGGATGCGGCGCGACGGGAAACAGTTTTGCGCGAGGCCAGCGAATTTCTGGACCGTCTGGATGCGGGCGAGCAGGTCTAGCGCTTCATACTCTCACGCTGACCGGCATGATCTGTGACGTCGGTTGTGGCGCTGACCTCTCTGGGATCGCAGAGCCGCACAGGCCTGCTCCACCACCCTGCTGCACCCAATCTGCTCAGGTTTTGCGCGCAACCACATAGCGGGACGGAACGGCCCCGCTACCGTCAAAGGTTTCCACGATCTGAAAGCCTGCTGCTGTGATCATCGCGTCATGTTCCCCGATCGTGCGGAATGCAACGAAAGGGACGCGCCCGGTCAGGTGCAGAAGCGGCAGGCCGATACGCAGCAGAGGGAACCACAGCGGAGGCCGCGCCGGCGCCACCGTTGTCTTGGAAATGAACAGGCCACCGGGCTCAAGAAGGCTGTGCACCCGCCGCAGGACGGAAGGCATGTCACGCAGCAGATGCAGCAGGTTAAGAGCCAGTACCGCGTCATATTCACGGTCCAGCAGGCGGGGCTCTGACCAGCCGGCTGTCAGCAGTTCCAGATTGTCAGGTGTCTGTTTGATCCGCGCCTCGGCAATCATACCAGCCGAGACGTCTGTGGCCGTGTACCGCGCCACACCATCCGCCAGCCGGATCGCCGTCGAACCGGTGCCGCAACCCAGTTCAAGGACCCTGTCGCCAGAGCCCAGATAACTGCGGGTGCGCCCCAGCGTGTATTCATAGGACTTCATGTCGCGGATTGGCTGGCGCGCATATTTAGGGGCGATTCTGTCCCAGAAAGCTGTGGGGTTCATAGCATGTCTCCTTACCTGATCAGAAAATGACATATGCAGATAGTGAAAGGAATTGCCTGAAAGTGTCGGGGTGATATGCATATCTGTATGGATCAGCCCACTAACAGTTTTGACTGGACCCAAAGTCGCGCGTTTCTGGCGGCGGTGGATGCGGGGTCGCTTTCCGGTGCTGCGCGGTTGCTGGGTCTGGCGCAACCAACCGTGGGAAGGCAGATATCGGCCCTTGAGCAGGATCTCGGCGTGCTTCTGTTCGAGCGCAGCGGGCGCAGTCTGGCGCTGACCCGCGCGGGCCTTGACCTTGTGGAGCATGTGCGCGCAATGGAGGCGGCTGCCAACCGGGTTGCGCTTTCAGCTTCCGGCCAGTCGCAGGCGGTCGAAGGGCTCGTACGGATTACCGCAAGCGACATCTTCTCGGCCTATCTGTTGCCGCGGGCACTGAAACAGATAGAGGCGCTGGCGCCGCAACTGGAGATTGACCTTGTCGCCTCGAATGAGGTGCGCGATCTGATCCGGCGCGAGGCGGACATCGCCGTGCGGCACGTGCGCCCCGAACAGCCGGACCTGATTGCAAAAAAGGTCCGTACGTCGACCGCACGGTTTTATGCGACCCCGGAGTATCTCAAGCGACATGGCACTCCGGCCACGCTGGAGGCGCTCGCGCAGCATCGTTTCATCAGCTTTACTGATACAGACCAGATGATCGCGCACATGAAGGGGATCGGCCTCGAACTGAAGCGCCGCAACTTCCGTTACGGATCTGCCAGCGGTATTGTCGCGTGGGAGCTGGTGCGGCAGGGCTTTGGCGTCACGATCATGTCAGAAGACGTAGGTGCTATGACCCCCGAAGTCGTACCGGTCCTGCCCGAAATGGATCCTGTCACCTTTCCGACATGGCTTGTCACGCACCGGGAACTGCACACCAGTCGCCGGATCAGGCTGGTCTTTGATATTCTGGCCGGTTTTCTGGAAAAGCAACACCGGGTGTGACCGGTCAGCCGCCTTCGCTCAGCGCGCCGTTTTCCCACGTACCGGAAGCTTCTTCGCCGGTGGCGTAGCGCATGGTGCCCGTGCCTTGGCGTTTGCCCGACCTGAAGGTGCCTTCGTAGACATCGCCGTTTTCATAGGTGGCTACACCCTTGCCTTCGATTTCACCCTCGACCCACTGACCATCATAGGTAAAGCCGCTGGTCATGGTGATTTTTCCCTCGCCGTGGCGCTGGCCGTTCTGAAAGCCACCGGTGTAAACGGTGCCGTCGGGGTACGTGGCCGTTCCCTGCCCGTGGCGCTGACCGTCCAGCCATTCCCCGTCGTAGCGGTACCCGTCGGCATAGGTCATGACACCCTGACCGTGGTTGCGTGCATCCCGGAAGTTACCTTCGTAGACTACACCGTTGGTGTAGGTGGCCTTGCCGAACCCTTCGATTACGCCTGCCTTCCACGCACCGGCATATGTCGAGCCATCCGGATACGTGATCGTGCCTTCGCCGTCGGCCAGTCCGTCAGAAAAAAGCCCGGCGTATACGGAACCGTCCGGGTAGGTCACGCGGCCCTCGCCTTCGATTTTGCCCGCCACCCAGGAGCCTGTGTAGGTATAGCCGTCCTGGGCGGTGAAGGTTCCCTGGCCATTTCGCAGATCGCCCTCGAACTCGCCTTCGTAGACGTCGCCGTTGGCATAGATGACCTTGCCCACACCTTCGCGGCGGCCCGAGACCAGCTGGCCTTCATAGACATCGCCATTTGCCTGGGTCAGGCGTCCGGAGCCGTCGATCTGTCCGTCGCGCCATAGGCCGACGTAAACCAGACCGTCAGGCATGGTCAGCGTGCCCTGTCCTTCGCGCTTGCCGTCGGCGATCTGCCCTTCGTAAACCGCCCCGTCCGGATAGGTGATTTTGCCCGTGCCCTGTTTGACGCCATCAACCCAGTCACCGCTGTATTCATAGCCTCCGGGGCTCTGCATGGTGCCTTTTCCATGGTGACGCGCATCCTGAAAACTGCCTTCGTAGCGGACACCGTTGGCATAGAGCGCTATGCCCTCACCGGTGATCGCACCGCCGGCCCACTGGCCTTCGTACGTGCCGCCGTCGGCGAATGTGATCCGGCCAAAGCCCTCGGGTTTACCCTTGGCAAAGGTACCCTCGTAGACTGATCCGTTGGGAAAGCGCGCAACACCCTCGCCTTTGATCTCTCCGTCGATCCACTGACCGGTGTACTCATAGCCGTTCGGCAGCTTGTAGGTGCCGGTACCGTGCTGGACGCCGCCGCGGAAGGTACCTTCATAGACGCCACCGTCATCGTATTGTTTGGTCTGGACTTCACCGTCCTGCGCAAGCGCGGGCAGTGGTATCAGAGCAAGGCAAAGGATCAGTCTGCGCAGTGTCATGGCTCACCTCAGTGCGTTGTTTTATGGCGGGGCTGCACCCCCGCGCGTCCCGGCTCTGAACCTAATCGCTGGGCCGGTCGGTCGCAACGCCCTTTTGCTGCATCGGCGGCACGAGGGCTTTTCACCGGGGCCTGATCTGCTACATGACGCTCAAAGAGGCAGAGAGGCCGGGCGTTATGGCAGATCGTTTTCGCATCACACTGGGGCAGCTGAACCCGACCGTCGGGGACCTGGCCGGCAACGCCCGGCGCGCGCGGGGGGCCTGGGAAAAGGGCAGAGAGGCCGGTGCTGATCTGGTGGCACTGCCCGAGATGTTTCTGGCCGGATACAATGCGCAGGACCTCGTAATGCGCCGGGCCTTCCAGCTGGATGTGACCACACATCTGAACGCGCTGGCGGCAGATTGCGCCGACGGACCGGCGCTGGCCATAGGCGCCCCCTGGGTCGAGGGCACAAAGCTCTACAACGCCTATCACATTCTCAAAGATGGGCGTATCGCCTCGACGGTGCTGAAGCATCACCTGCCGAATGAGACAGTGTTTGATGAAGTGCGTATTTTTGATGCAGGCCCTCTGGGTGGGCCGTATTCGGTGGGCAACAGTCGCGTGGGCAGCCCGATCTGCGAGGATGCATGGCACGAAGATGTGGCGGAAACTCTGGCCGAGACGGGCGCAGAGTTCCTGCTGGTGCCAAACGGTTCACCCTATTACCGGGGTAAATTCGATACGCGGCTCAATCACATGGTGGCCCGTGTGGTTGAGACAGAGCTGCCTCTCATTTACCTCAATATGGTTGGCGGTCAGGACGATCAGGTGTTTGACGGGGGCAGCTTTGGTCTGAACCCCGGTGGACAGCTGGCATTCAAGATGCCGGTGTTTGACGCAGATATCGCCCATGTTGATCTGGAACGCACGCCGGAGGGCTGGCGGATTGTCGACGGCGAAAAGACTGCGCACCCGGATGCGTGGGAACAGGACTACCGCGTTATGGTCCTGTCCCTGCGCGATTATATGCGCAAAACGGGGTTCAAAAAGGTACTGCTGGGGCTGTCGGGTGGGATTGATTCCGCCATTGTCGCGACCATCGCCGCAGATGCGCTGGGTCCGGAAAACGTGCGCTGCGTGATGCTGCCGTCGGAATTTACGAGCCAGAGCTCACTGGACGATGCAGAGGCACTCGCCAGAGCGCTGGGCTGCCACTATGACTACGTGCCCATCTCGGAAGGTCGCGAGGCCATCACAAGGACGCTGGCGCCGCTCTTTGAGGGCCGCAACGCAGACCTGACAGAGGAAAACATCCAGTCACGCCTGCGCGGTCTGCTGCTGATGGCGATGTCGAACAAATTCGGCGAAATGCTGCTGACCACCGGCAATAAATCCGAGGTCGCGGTGGGCTATGCCACGATCTACGGCGATATGGCGGGCGGCTATAACCCTATCAAGGACCTCTATAAAACGCGTGTGTTCGAGACCTGCCGCTGGCGCAATGCAAACCACCGTGACTGGATGATGGGCCCTGCGGGGGCTGTGATTCCGCAACAGATCATCGACAAGCCGCCCTCGGCTGAGCTGCGTGAGGATCAGAAAGACAGTGACAGCCTGCCTGATTACCCGGATCTGGATGCAATGCTGGAAATTCTCGTAGACCGGGCCGGTTCAATCGAGGATTGTGTGGCGGCGGGCTTTGACCGCGATACCGCGAAAAAGGTCGAACATCTGATCTATATATCTGAATATAAACGGTTTCAGTCTGCGCCTGGCGCACGGCTGACCAAAGGGGCTTTCTGGCTCGACCGGCGTTATCCTGTCGTCAATCGCTGGCGCGATCCGTCCTGAGCACGGGATTGTGAGTTGGCGACAGCGCGCTACCGTTCCAGGTTGCTGAAAAACCCGCTTCCAGGAGTGTCTATGTACCGATTTTCTGCCGCCGTCGCCGGACTTTGCCTTGTATCTGCGGGCGCACATGCCTGTGGACAGGAAACGGATTGCATGGTCGGCGAGCGCAGCTATCGCCTGGTCATGCCTGAAACCCAGGCCGGCGACGAACCGGTGCCGGTCGTGGTCTTTGCGCATGGTTATCGCGGGTCGGCCGCAGGGGTTATGCGTAACGGGTCCCTGCGTCGTATGGCGTCTGACCTCGGTGCGGCACTGATTGCGCTGAACGCAGACGGCGGCAGCTGGATGCTGCCTAACCATCCGCGTGACATGGACAATGATGGCGCCTCAGAGTTCGCATATGTGGATGCGGTGCTCGACGATGCGGCGCAGCGCTTTGAGATAGATGACACACGGATCATGGTCACCGGGTTCAGCGCGGGCGGCATGCTGGTGTGGAATCTCGCCTGTTCCCGAAGCGACCGTTTTGCCGGTTTTGCCCCGATTTCAGGTACTTTCTGGCTGGAACCACCTGACGCCTGCAGTGGCCCGGTCGCCAGTATCATTCACATTCATGGAGACAGTGACCGGACCGTTCCACTGGAAGGCCGCGCTATTGGCCCCACCAAACAGGGTGAGGTGGACGAGGCGCTGGCGATGTACCAGGGCTATGGCGAATACGGTGATTTCAGCGGGCCCACACAATACGGCGATCTGATGTGTGACGAGGCGGACAACTCTGCCGGCGATATGATGAAGTTCTGTCTGTTTGAAGGCGGGCATTCGTTCCGGACGGAATTCGTGCGATTTGCCTGGGAGCAGTTCCGGGAGGTGGGGCGGCTCTGACGAGCCCCCCCACCACACCATGATTTACAGCATCAGCTGGTAGCTGTGCGGCACATAGCGGAAGCCGTCATCGCGGGTTTCCACATAGCCGACGCCGGGCCAGGGCATGTGATACCCTACAAACGCTGTCTTGTCGGCAGCCAGCATATCAAGAATGCGTCGGCGTGTGGCGGCCGCAGCAGCCTTATCCATGTCGAATTTCACTTCCCAGTCGGGATACCCCAGCGACCAGACATAATGGTTGGCAAAATCCGCGCCCAGCACCAGCTGTGTCCCGCCGTTTTCGACCATATAGACCATGTGCCCGGGCGTATGACCAAAGGCTGCCATGGCTGTCAGACCAGAGGCCACGTCGCCGCCGTCTTCCAGAAAGGTGAACTGCTCTGCAAAGGGCTGGATCTTTGCTTTGAAGTTGTCGTTGTCCTGCTTAGCCCATGCGTCGTATTCCGCCCGGCCGGTAACATAACGTGCATTGGGATAGGTCAGGCTGCCGTCCTCAAGGGTCATGCCGCCGATATGGTCGCCGTGCATGTGCGTAATGACCACCACATCCACCTGATCCGCGGTATAGCCCGCAGCCTCAAGTGCCGCGCCCGTACCTGCGCCCGACAGACCGGTGTCAAAAAGCACCAGTTCGGATCCGGTGTTCACCACGGTGGGTGTAAAGAAGAACTGGGCCGCATCGACGGGCAGATTGTTTTCTGCCGAAACCGCGTTGAACGTGTCGGCATCGACGTTCATGCCAAAGATGTTCTGCGGACCTTCAACCGCGCGGGAGCCGGCGAGCAGGGTCGTGACATCGAATTCTCCGACCTTGAGACGCTGGAACGGCGCCATGCTGGTGCCGAGGATCGGGGCAGCAGCCCGGCTGACACCGGCGGTTGCGGCTGCCAGTGGCAGAGCAGCGGCGCCGGCAAGTGCGGCACGGCGTGAGAAGGACGGTGACTGGGTCATTGGAGGTCTCCCTGTTATATGTTCACACGCGAAAGTAGCGCCTGGTCACAGTCAGACCAGTCCGTCACGGGTTTTTGCCCATCACATTTCCGCGCGCACCCGCCCTGCGGCGCCTGTGCATGTGCTGGACAAACGCCCCCCCCTGTGACAACACCGCGCCAACAGGAGACCACCATGACAACCACCCGTTTTGCCCCGTCGCCCACCGGCTATATCCATATCGGCAACCTGCGCACGGCGCTGATGAACTACCTCATCGCGCGCAAGGCAGGCGGGACATTTATCCTGCGGATTGACGACACCGATCCGGAGCGCTCGAAAGAGGAATATGTCGACGGGATCAAACGCGATCTGGAATGGCTGGGCCTGCACTGGGACCGGACAGAGCGTCAGTCTGAGCGGCTGGACCGTTACCACGCGGCGGCAGATCAGCTGCGCGATATGGGCCGCTTTTACGAAGCGTTTGAGACACCGACCGAACTCGATCTGAAACGCAAAAAGCAGCTCAATATGGGAAAACCGCCGGTCTATGACCGCGCCGCTCTGGCGTTGACGGACGCGGAGAAAGACGCGCAGCGCGCCGAGCGCGGCAATGGCGTCTGGCGGTTCAGGCTGGATCAGGAACGCATCGAATGGAACGACGGCATCCTGGGCGATATTTCGATTGACGCGGCATCGGTGTCGGACCCGGTTCTGATCCGGGGTGACGGGCAGATTCTCTATACACTGGCCAGTGTCGTCGATGATACTGAAATGGGTGTGACGAATGTGGTGCGCGGCTCTGATCATGTGACCAACACGGCGACACAGATCCAGATCATTGGAGCGCTTGGCGGAAACGTGCCCGCTTTTGCGCACCATTCGCTTCTGACCGGCTCGCAGGGCGAAGCACTGAGCAAACGCCTCGGAACGCTGGCTCTGCGCGACCTGCGTGAGCAGGGGGTGCAGCCCGCAGCGCTGCTGAGCCTGATGGCGCGGCTGGGGTCCAGCGATCCGGTTGAACTGCAGACTGAGATGTCCGGCCTGATTGACGGGTTTGACATTGAGCGGTTCGGCTCGGCACCGACGAAATTCGATGTGAACGATCTCTTCCCGCTGACCGCGCGCTATCTGGCGGGCCTGTCACTGGAAGATGTTGCAGGGGCTGTCACAGACGCAGGCGTGCCGGACGACATGGCAGAGCAGTTCTGGGCTGTCACACGCGAGAACATCACGACGCTGGACGATCTGGGTCCGTGGTGGGTGATGATGCGTGACGGTGCAGAGCCTGTGATCGATGACGAGGATGCTGCTTTTGTTGCCGAGGCCATGGCACTGCTGCCCGAGGGGCCGTTTGACGGTGACACATGGGGCACATGGACAGCCTCTGTGAAAGAAGCGACGGGCCGCAAAGGACGCGGCCTCTTTATGCCGCTGCGCAAGGCCCTGACCGGTCAGGCCCACGGTCCGGATATGTCAGCGCTGATGCCTCTTTTGCAGGTTGTCAAAGCCCGGGGTTGACCTGATCCGTTGCTGCGCTGAGGCTGCGGCATGGCGGAAGCACAGGCAAAATTCCTCACAGGAAACCTTTTCGGGCATGTAACAGTGATGTCGCTGACGGCGTCACTGGGTCTGCTGGCGATTTTCGCTGTCGATTTCATAGACATGATATTTATTGCGATGCTGGGAAAGGCAGAGCTGGCTGCAGCTGTTGGATATGCTGCAACTATACTGTTTTTCACGACATCATTCGGTATCGGCCTGTCGATTGCTGCGGGCGCGCTGGTGGCCCGTGCACTGGGGCAGGGCGACGGCGGGCTTGCCGGACAGCGCCGTACAAACACGCTGGTAGCGGGTACCTTGCTGAGTGGTCTCTTTGCTGTACCGGTGTGGCTGCAGCTGGACTTCCTCGTGACACTGCTGGGGGCAGAGGCGGAGATCGCGGACCTTGCTGTAGGATATCTGCAGATCATTGTTCCCAGTCTGCCGCTTCTGGTGATCGGGATGATGGCCGGGACGATCCTTCGCGCGCATGGCGATGCGCGGCGATCGATGATGGCCACGATCTGGGGTGGTGTTGCCAACGCCGTGCTGGATCCCATCCTGATTTTCGGGCTTGGTCTTGATCTGACGGGCGCGGCGCTGGCGTCGGTTGCGGCGCGCATCGTTATGGCATGGGCGGCGATGGTTCCGATCATGCGCCACTATGGCGGGATCAGTGTCCCGCGTCCGGGCCCGATGCTGAGGGACATGGTGCCGTTTGCGGCAATCGGGGTCCCCGCAATCCTCACGCAGCTTGCCACGCCGGTCGGACAGGCCATCGTGACCCGTGCGATGGCGACATATGGCGAGGCGGCGGTGGCGGGTATGGCCATAACCGGGCGGCTGAGCATGCTGGCTTTTGCGGTGATTTTTGCCTTGTCCGGTGCGGTGGGTCCGATCCTGGGGCAGAATTTCGGCGCGCGCGACTTCGGGCGTGTGCGCGGCGGTTTCCGGGCCGCGATACAGTTTTCGGGCATCGTCGTTATCTGCGTCTCTGCGCTTCTCTTTGCGTTGCGGGCGCCGATCGCGGATCTTTTTTCCGCCACTGGCATCACGCGCGAGCTTGTGTATCTTTTTTGCGGCCCGCTCTCGCTGCTGTTTTTCTTTAACGGCGTGCTCTTTGTTGCCAATGCGGCCTTTAACAATCTTGGCCATCCGTTCTGGTCGACCTTTCTGAACTGGGGTCGCAATACGGTTGGTATGGTCCCGCTGGTCTGGCTGGGATCGGCCGGTATGGGTGCTGCAGGAGTACTGATCGGTCAGGCGCTGGCGGGCGTGGTTTTTGGTATTCTGGCCTGGGTCCTGGCGGTCCGGGTTATGCGCGATCCGTCCGCGGATGTCGCCGCGGCAAAGGCGGCGCGTTCAGAATTCGGACGCCAGGGCCGTCTCATGTCGTTGCTTCACCTGCGCCGATAGCGCGCTGAGGTGGTCATCCACCAGCGCTGCCTGGCGGTCGGTCAGCACCTGCGCGCGCGGGTAGACCGGTGAGGCGCGGTCATTCACGATGGGTGTGTTCCAGCCGTCTGTTGTGTCAAAGAAGCGTGCGACGCCATCCTCGCCGTAAATCTCATCATACCCCTGCACGACCACGTCCAGATAGCTGAGCAGTATAACGTGGCTGTTGCTTTGCAGCATGTTTTCCTTCTGGACCGCATAGACCGCGATGTCCGGTTCGGCCGGGTGATCGTGGTCGATGCTCCGGCCTGCGCTGATGCGGTTATAGCCCGCTTCGCGCGCGTCCAGCGCTGCCCAGTCTGCGTCGGGAACGGCGGCGATGACGCCGTCAATGCTGTGACCCGCAGCTGGCACGCCCGTGAGCAGCACAACGCCGAACCGCGGGGTAGCCACCCAGGCCCGTCGCCAGCCATTCAGCCGGGCAGGCAGAGCGCCCGGGTAGCTGTGTGTTTTTGTGTTCACAAGACTGCCGTAGCCAAAGAAATGGGGATCGCTCATCCGTGCCTCTCGCGTGTAATCGGGCACACTGAACCATTAAGCAGAAGTGATCACAAGAGCGCTTGACCGAAGCGTATACACCGGCTTACGTTTGCGGCATCTGCACGGGAGAACCGGGTCCGACCCGGTGCCGAAGGAGCAACCGCCCCGGAAACTCTCAGGCCCAAGGGACCGTGCAGAAGACGAACTCTGGAGAGTGATGCGCTTGCATCCGCCGAAGGGATAACGATCTCAGGCCGCGTGACAGAGGGGGCATTCAGCGCACAGCGGTAAGCTGTGCCGGGAATGCCGGTGTGTTTCAGCAAGCAATATCCGGCCGGAAACGGGGAGAAGCCTTATGGGCGAACTGGCCAGGACACCGCTGCATGCACTGCATGTGGAACTTGGGGCAAAGATGGTGCCCTTTGCGGGCTATGAGATGCCCGTGCAATATGGTGTGGGTGTGATGGGCGAGCATCTGCACACCCGCGCGCGGGCAGGTCTTTTCGATGTCAGTCACATGGGACAGGTGATTCTGTCCGGGGCTTCCTGGGAAGCGGTTGCGCTCGCCTTCGAGGCGCTTGTGCCAGTGGATGTGCTTGGTCTTGGTGACGGACGCCAGCGGTACGGATTTTTCACAAATGAAGCAGGCGGGATCGAGGATGATCTGATGTTTGCCCGCCGGGGCCAGGATCTGCTGGTGGTCGTCAATGCGGCCTGCAAAGCGGCCGATATTGACCATATGCGGGCTAATCTGAAAGGCGTTTCCATTGACGTTCTGGAAGACCGGGCGCTGCTGGCACTGCAGGGTCCGGCGGCCGGCGATGTGCTGGCCGGCCTGGATGCACGTGCCGGCGCAATGCGTTTTATGGACGTGGCGGACCTGACGCTGGGCGGGATTGCGGTCTGGGCGTCCCGGTCCGGCTATACCGGTGAGGACGGGTTCGAGATTTCGGTTCCGGCAGATCAGGCCGATGCACTTGCGCGACTGTTGCTGGAACAGGAGGATGTGATGCCCATCGGTCTGGGCGCGCGGGACAGTCTGCGGCTGGAGGCGGGGCTGTGCCTTTATGGCAATGACATCGACAGCGGAACGGATCCGGTTTCAGCAGGTCTGCGCTGGGCCATCCAGAAGGCGCGCAGGGCAGGCGGCGCGCGCGAAGGAGGTTTCCCCGGGGCAGAGACTGTTCTGGAACGCCTGGCCAACGGGACCGACACCCTTCGTGTGGGGCTCCTGCCGCAAGGCCGGGCACCGATGCGCGAAGGCGTGCAGATTTTTGACGCAGAAACAGACGGCGCGGTCGTAGGACGCGTCACATCAGGCGGGTTCGGCCCCACTGTGGGTGGTCCGGTGGCTATGGGTCATGTTCAGAGCACGCATGCGGTCACGGGCACGGCGCTCTGGGGAGAGGTACGTGGCAAGCGGCTGCCGGTGCGCATCGCAGACCTGCCTTTTGTGGCGGCAAATTTCAAAAGATAACTGACAGGAGAAGACAATATGAAATTCACGGAAGAGCACGAATGGCTGCGTGAGGAAGACGGGGAAATGGTCGTGGGGATCACGATCCATGCGGCTGAACAGCTGGGCGATGTGGTGTTTGTGGAACTGCCCGATGAGGGGACCACGGTGAGCAAGGATGACGAGGTTGTCGTGATCGAATCCGTCAAGGCCGCCAGTGATATTCTGGCCCCGGTAGATGGCGAGATCACCGAAGTGAACGAGGCGCTGACCGACAATCCCGGCATGGTCAACGAAGACCCGCAGGGCGAGGCGTGGTTCTTCAGAATGAAGATCACCGACGCGTCACAGATGGACGGCTTCATGGATGAGGCCGCCTACAGGAAATTCATCGAATAAGCTTTCTGGCCGGTCGGGGAAGCCTCCGGCCGGGAAATGTCCACCAGAAGAAACTGACGTGCGCGAAAGGATTGCGACCGATGGTGTATAAACCAACTGAGTATCTGCCCTATGATTTTGCCAACCGCCGGCACATCGGCCCGTCACCGGAAGAAATGGCCGGGATGCTGAAGGTTGTGGGGGCAGAAAGTCTGGAAGCGCTGATTGAGGATACAGTGCCGGCAGCAATCCGCCAGAAACAACCGCTCGATTTCGGGAAAGCAAAATCCGAGCGTGAGGTGCTGGAGCACATGCGCCGGACGGCCAGCAAGAACAGGGTGCTGACTTCGCTGATCGGTCAGGGATATCACGGGACAGTCACGCCACCGGCGATCCAGCGGAATATTCTGGAAAATCCGGCCTGGTACACGGCCTACACGCCATACCAGCCCGAGATCAGCCAGGGGCGGCTTGAAGCACTGCTGAATTTCCAGACCATGATCACTGATCTGACAGGTCTGGATGTGGCAAACGCCTCCTTGCTGGACGAGTCAACGGCCTGTGCCGAAGCAATGACAATGGCCATGCGCACGGCAAAATCCAGGGCAAAGGCTTTTTTCGTGGATCGCGACTGCCACCCGCAGAACATCGCAGTGATTAAAACCCGCGCGACCCCCCTGGGCATCGAAGTAATTGTCGGCAACCCGTCGAAGATGGATGCCTCGGCAGTATTTGGTGCGATTTTCCAGTACCCCGGCACCTATGGGCACGTGCATGATTTCACCGATCTGATGACTGCGCTGCATGAACATCAGGCAATCGGGATCGTATCTGCAGATCCGCTCGCGCTGACCCTGCTCAAGGAACCGGGGGCAATGGGCGCCGATATCGCGGTTGGATCAACCCAGCGCTTTGGGGTGCCCGAAGGGTATGGCGGACCGCATGCGGCCTATATGGCCTGCCGCGATGCGATCAAGCGGGCTATGCCGGGGCGGATCGTCGGCGTGTCTGTGGACAGTCACGGGCACCGTGCCTACCGGCTGTCGCTGCAGACCCGCGAACAGCATATCCGGCGGGAAAAAGCGACATCGAATGTCTGTACGGCCCAGGCGCTGCTGGCGGTCATGGCCTCGATGTACGCGGTATTTCACGGGCCTGAAGGACTGCGGGCGATTGCGCAGCGTATCCACCGTAAAACAGTGCGCCTGGCGCGCGGGCTCGAAGAGGCGGGGTTCCGCGTCGACCCTCAGGCCTTTTTTGATACGATTACAGTGGATGTCGGACCATTGCAGGCGGCAGTCATGAAATCCGCGGTGGACGAGGGTATCAATCTGCGCCGCGTAGGAGAGACCCGTGTGGGCATCAGCATGCACGAGCGCTGCCGCCCGGACACAATTGAGGCGGTCTGGCGCGCGTTCGGGATTGTAAAGCAGGACAGGGACTTCAAACCGGATTACCGCTTTCCCGAAGAGATGCTGCGCACGTCTGACTACCTGACGCACCCGATTTTCCACATGAACCGGGCAGAGACAGAAATGATGCGCTATATGCGTCGTCTGGCCGACCGGGATCTGGCGCTGGACCGTGCGATGATCCCGCTGGGATCCTGTACAATGAAGCTGAATTCTGCTGCCGAGATGATGCCGGTGAGCTGGCGGGAGTTTTCGCTGCTGCATCCTTTTGCGCCCGCTGATCAGGCCGAAGGATATGCGGAGCTGATTGCCGATCTGAGCGCAAAACTCTGTGATATTACCGGCTATGATGCAATTTCGATGCAACCCAACTCAGGCGCGCAGGGAGAATATGCAGGCCTGCTGACGATTGCTGCATACCACCGCAGCAACGATCAGGGCCACCGGAACATCTGCCTCATTCCGATGAGTGCCCATGGCACCAACCCGGCATCAGCACAGATGGTCGGCTGGAAGGTTGTGCCGGTGAAGTCTGCGGAAAACGGCGACATTGATCTGGACGATTTTCGGATCAAAGCAGAACAGCACAGCGAGAATCTTGCGGGCTGCATGATCACGTATCCGTCGACCCACGGTGTGTTTGAGGAAACCGTGACCGAGGTGACCCGGGTCACGCATGAGCACGGTGGTCAGGTCTATATCGACGGCGCGAACATGAATGCCATGGTGGGCCTCTCTCGACCCGGTGACCTCGGGGGTGATGTGAGCCACCTGAATCTGCACAAGACATTCTGCATACCACATGGCGGCGGCGGCCCCGGCATGGGGCCGATCGGCGTCAAAGAGCACCTTGTGGCGCACCTGCCGGGGCATGAGGAAACGGGCGGCGGAGAAGGGCCGGTGTCAGCGGCGCCTTACGGATCGCCGTCGCTGTTGCCGATCAGCTGGGCCTACTGCCTGATGATGGGCGGTGAGGGTCTGACGCAGGCGACGCGGGTGGCAATCCTGAACGCCAACTACATCGCGCGGCGTCTCGAGGGAGCGTTTGATGTTCTTTACAAAGGACCCACCGGGCGTGTGGCACATGAATGTATCATCGATGTACGCCCGTTCGAGCAAAGCGCGGGTGTGACCGTCGAGGACATCGCCAAACGTCTGATTGACTGCGGATTTCATGCGCCAACCATGAGCTGGCCGGTCGCCGGAACGCTGATGGTGGAGCCGACCGAGAGTGAAACCTGTGCCGAGCTGGACCGGTTCTGTGACGCAATGCTGGCGATCCGCGCAGAGATTGCAGAGATCGAGGCCGGACGTATTGATGCGGTAAACAATCCGCTGAAAAATGCACCGCACACGGTTGAGGATCTGGTGAGTGACTGGGACCGGCCTTACACCCGCGACCAGGGCTGTTTCCCTCCCGGTGCCTTCAGGGTCGACAAGTACTGGCCGCCTGTAAACCGGGTGGATAACGTATACGGCGACCGCCATCTGGTGTGCACCTGCCCTCCGATGGAAGACTACGCCGAGGCAGCGGAATAAAAGGGGGCTCTGCCCCCGGCCTTTCCGGCCTTCTCAAAGACATTTCAGGCCAGCTGAAACGGGCGCGCCGGCGGCAGATATCCCCGCCGGTGCTACGAAAACCAAATCATTCCCTCGCGCGCAGAACCTGTGCTGGCCTGACACTTATCGGGCCGGATGCAAATGCAAGTCCGGCGACAAGAGTTGCGATAATGCCACCAGCAACGATGGCCAGGGCTGACGACCAGATGACAGTGTAGTCGGTGTCGAGAATAAAGCGGCTGACAGCCCACCCACCGGTGATCCCCGCCGCCAGTGCGACGACGCCGGCGGACAGGCCAAGAATTACAGAGCGCAGGGCAAAACTGGACAGGATGCGTCGGCGGTCAGCGCCAAGTGTACGCAGCACGGCGGCCTCGAACACGCGTGCTTGTGTACCTGCTGCGGCAGCACCGATCAGGACCAGAAAGCCCGTCAGCAACGTTGCCGCGGCACCGTACGAAGTCGCCGCAGCCAGACCCGACAGCACATCGGCCACACGGTCTATGGCATCGCGGACACGGATGGCAGTGATGTTTGGATAGCTGCTGGCCAGATCGCGGAGGATGCGTGCCTCGGCCTCTTCCTCAGCATAGACCGTCGAGATAAAGCTGTGAGGTGCTCCGGCCAGGGCAGAAGGGTTCATTGCGAGGATGAAACCGATCCCGGCGGTTGAGAAATCAACCTCCCGAAAGCTTGCGACTGTGCCGGTAATGTCGCGGCCGAGAATGTTGATCGTAAGGGTATCGCCAATCGCCAGGCCCATTTCCCCGGCTTCTTCGGCCGCAAAACTGATGAGCGGTGGACCTGTGTAATCCGGTTCCCACCATGTACCTTCGGTCAGGCGGGTGCCCTCTGGCATCGGACCCGAATACGTTACGCCGCGGTCGCCCTGCAACACCCAGTGGTCGCCGGCGATTTCTGCCGCAGGCCGGTCATTGATGCGGGTGATGATACCGCGCAGCATCGGGGCGGACTGTACCCGGCTGACTGCAGGATCATCCGCCAGGCGTTTACTGTAGCCTTCCATCTGGTCTTTCTGGATGTCGACGAAAAAGTAACTTGGTGCCACATCCGGGAGATTGCCGGTGATGGCGTTGCGCAGGTTGCCGTCGATCTGACCGACTGCAGCAAGCACGGAAAGCCCCAGCCCCAGAGAAAGGACCACAGGTGCCGCGCCCTCACGCGGGCTTGAGATCGCCGCAAGCGCCCAGCGGAGCACTGGCCGGCCGCGGCTCAGCCGTGCGCCGCGGCGCGATGCAACCCGGATCAGAACGGCGGCCCCCGCGAGCAGTGCCAGCGCGCCGGCAATTCCCCCGGCGGTCCAGAGTGTCAGCCACCATGTGCCTGAAAAGAAACCGGCAAACCCCAGCAGCGCCGCAAGAGCCAGGGCTGTCATCAGCAGATAGCGGGGTGCAGGCAGCATCCGCCCCCCTGCCAGCGCGTCGCGAAACAAAGTCGCGGCACGGATATCGTCGGTCCGTGCCAGTGGCCAGAGCGTGAACAGAAATGCCGTCAGCAGACCGTAAAGTGCGGCTTCGGCCAGCGGACCCGGGTAAATCGCGAAAGAGGCAGGCAGCGGCAGGCGGGCTTCGATCAGCGGTGCCAGAAAAAGCGGTGCCAGCGCGCCCAGACCAACCCCGATCAGAACACCGGCGATCGACAGCACCCCGATCTGAATAAAATACGTCATGAAGATCAGACGCCGTTCCGCACCGAGCGTGCGCAGGGTGGCGATCACCGCTGTTTTGCCCGCCAGATATGCCCTCACAGCTGAACTGACACCGACGCCACCAACGGCAAGCCCGGAAAGGCCAACCAGGATCAGAAAGGCACCAAGGCGATCGACGAATTCTGATACGCCCGGCGCGCCATTGCGTGCATCGGTCCAGCGCATGCCGGTATCCTCAAACCGCGCGCGCGCGTCTGACTCCAGCGCCGGAAGGTTGGCGCCCTCGGGAAGGATCAGGCGGTACTTTGTGGAAAAAAGAGTTCCGGGAGCGAGCAGGGACGAATTTTCAAGGCTGTCGGTGCGCACAATGGTGCGCGGACCCAGAGCGAAACCGCCTGCCGCGCTGTCGGGTTCCCGTTCCAGCAGAGCCGTCAGCACAAAGTCCTGCGTACCAAGCGCAAAGACATCTCCTGTAGATAGTCCCAGGCGGTCGGCCAGAACACGTTCCATCACTGCACCGGGCAGTCCATTGTGTGCAGCCAGAGCATCCTTCAGCGGAATATCGGGAGAGAGCGTAACAGCGCCCACCAGCGGGTAGGCATCGTCTACCGCTTTGATCTGTGTGAGACCGCGTTCGTCCCCGACCACTGCCATGGACCGGAAATCCGCGATCTCCGAGACCCTGGTGGCCACGTTGTTCATCCATGTACGTTCGGTCGCGGTCGCGAAACGATAGGTGAAATCCAGCTCCGCATCACCGCCCAGCAAAGCTGCGCCCTCCCGTGCAAGACCCGCCTCGATGCTTGCGCGTACTGTGCCGACCGCAGCAATGGCCGCCACGCCGAGTGCCAGGCATGCGAGCAGAATGCGGAACCCCTTCAGGCCGCCACGCAACTCTCTGCGCGCAAAGACTGCCGCCTGAGCAAGGCTCATTCCGCCGCCCTGTCCATACGGGCAATCCGACCGTCCGCCAGGCGTATGACCCGGTCACATCGCTCTGCCAGATCACCGGCGTGCGTCACCAGTACCAGCGTGGCGCCGTGACGGTCGCGCAGATCAAACAGCATGTCGATGATGGCAGCACCATTTGCGCCATCAAGATTGCCGGTGGGCTCATCCGCCAGCAGAATTGCCGGCCGCGGCGCTGCGGCCCTTGCAAGCGCCACGCGCTGTTGTTCTCCGCCGGACATCTGGGCCGGATAATGATCGGCCCGGTGTGCCAGGCCAACATGCTTCAGCTCTGCCGCGGCTTTGTCAAAAGCGTCACGGTCGCCTGCAAGCTCCAGCGGTGTGGCAACGTTCTCAAGTGCGGTCATGGTCGGAATAAGGTGAAACGACTGGAACACCACGCCCATATGACTGCGCCGGAAACGCGCCAGGGCGTCCTCAGACATATGGGTCAGGTCGTGTCCCAGCGCTTCGACGCTGCCGCCGGTGGCGCGTTCAAGGCCGCCCATCAGCATGAGCAGTGAGGATTTTCCGGAACCCGACGGTCCGACGAGTCCCAGGCTCTCGCTTTTGTGAACGTCAAGACTGATGCCGTGCAGGATATCAACGCGGCCCGCATTGCCATCCAGCGACAAAGCCGCATCTTTAAGAGAGAAAACCGGATCAGCCATTCATTCGCTACCTCTGGGCGGTATACGTGTGGCATATGGAGACTGGATCAAGATGCGCAAGGTGATGGTTCTGATTACATTGCTCTGGGCGTGGACCGCCCAGGCAGAAGAAGTCGTGATCGCAGCTCTGGGTGACAGTCTTACCCAGGGCTATGGCTTGCCGGAACAGGATGGTTTTGTGCCGCAGCTGCAACGCTGGCTTGATGCGCAGGACACGGACGTGCGCCTGATCAACGCGGGCGTCTCGGGTGATACAACCGCAGGCGGGCTTGCGCGCGCGGCATGGACCCTGACGCCCGAAGTGGATGGGATGATTGTGGCGCTGGGTGGCAACGACCTGCTGCGCGGTGTTGACCCGGCGGTGAGCCGTTCGAACCTTGACGGTATTCTTGAAGCCGCACAGGCCGCCGGGGTCGAAGTGCTGCTGGTGGGGATGCAGGCACCAGGCAACTTCGGGCCAGCCTATAAGGAGGCTTTTGACGCGATCTATCCCGAACTGTCCGCTGCCCGCGGGACGCTCTATTTTCCGGCGTTCTTTGAGGGACTCTCGGTCGAAGGTGGTGATCCTGCGTCGGTACGGCAGTTCATGCAGCCTGACGGCATACACCCAAATGCCGCAGGTGTCGCACGCATCGTTGATGCGATGGGACCGGCGGTGCTGGAACTCGCCATAAAGGCAAACGGTGGTGGCGCATAAAAAAACGGGCGCTTGAGGCGCCCGTACGGTTCTAGTGGTCTCTCGGGTGGCTTACGCCAGCGCAAGGTTTCCGGCACTTTCGCGACCATCACGGCCTGCTTCGATGTCGAAAGTCACTTTCTGGTTGTCTGCCAGACCTGTCAGGCCTGCACGTTCAACTGCAGAGATGTGCACAAAAACGTCCTTGCCGCCACCATCAGGTGCGATAAAGCCGTAGCCTTTGGTTGAATTGAACCATTTCACGGTGCCAGTAGCCATGTTCCGTGTCTCCCTTAGTATCCCTGCCCGCGGAATGCGGCAGCGTGGCCCGGTGGAATAAGATCGAAGAACTGAGCCGTAGGGAGCAGTGGTCGAAAGTTTTCTCGTCGCGCGGGTTATATCGGTGCGTGAGGCAATAAAATCAAGTGAAATTAATGTAAAAGCCTCATCCGGCGCGTGCCAGGCAATTTCCCGCGCACCGGGCATTGTCCGAATTTTCATCATCTTTACGGTGGAAAGGGGCAAATTAATTTTTACCAGTTGATAAAAAAATGATTCCGTGAGAGCGTTTTCGGAAAGACAGCTCAGCAGGGACCGTTTATGTCACAGAACGCTTTCACGCCAGGTATCGTTGCCGGCAGACTGGATGCCGCAGACTATAACACCGGGTTTTCGGACCTGCATCCTGCCCTTGATCCTCACGAGGCTCTTGTCGCGGCCGACAGATGTTATTTCTGCCATGATGCCCCCTGTATCACGGCCTGCCCCACGGACATCGATATTCCGCTCTTTATCCGCCAGATTGCGACCGGCACGCCGGACGCTGCGGCCAAAACCATACTGAGCCAGAACATCATGGGTGGCATGTGTGCCCGTGTCTGTCCGACCGAACAGCTCTGTGAAGAGGCCTGTGTGCGCGAAGCGGCAGAGGGCAAACCGGTTCTTATCGGACAGCTGCAACGCTACGCCACAGATCACCTTCAGGCGCAGGGTGTGCATCCGTTCTCCCGTGCTGCGGTCACTGGTAAAACAGTGGCCGTGGTGGGAGCGGGTCCTGCGGGACTGTCCTGTGCGCACCGGCTGGCCATGCACGGACACGATGTGGTGGTTTTCGATGCAAGGTCCAGACCGGGCGGGCTGAACGAATACGGTATTGCGACCTATAAAACTGTAGACGGTTATGCGCAGTCGGAAGTCGACTGGCTGCTGCAGATCGGTGGTATCGAGATCCGCAGCGGGCAGGCGCTGGGACGGGACATCACGCTGGAACAGCTGCGCGCGGAATACGACGCGGTTTTCCTGGGTATGGGGCTTGGCGGTGTCAATGCTCTGGGCGTCGACGGAGACGACAGGGATGGTGTGCTGGATGCGGTGGATTTTATTGCTGACCTGCGACAGGCCGGGGATGTCGCCAGCGTACCTGTGGGCCGCGACGTAGTGGTCATTGGCGGCGGCATGACAGCGGTGGACGCCGCTGTGCAGGCCAGACTGCTCGGCGCTCTGAATGTCACGCTGGTTTATCGACGTGGCCGCGACCGGATGAATGCCAGCGTTTTTGAACAGGATCTGGCCGCCAGCAAGGGCGTGCGGATTGTTACCCATGCGGTGCCAAAGGCCGTTCACGGCAACGGGGCCGTACGCGAGATCGAGTTTGACTATGTCGACGATGCCATGGCGCCCACCGGCGAGACCCTGCGTCTTGCTGCGGATCAGGTGTTCCGTGCGATTGGTCAGACACTACAGGGCGACGCGCTGCCTGCGCTGGACGGTCGCAAGATCGGCGTCGATGCGCGGGGCCGGACTTCAGTCGATGGTGTCTGGGCCGGTGGTGACTGCGCCGCGGGCGGCGACGATCTGACGGTAACAGCGGTTGCCGAAGGACGCGACGCCGCAATGGACATTCACGCAACACTGATGGCCTGAGTGCCGGACTGACGGAGGACAAAAATGGCTGACCTGACAAGCGATTTCATCGGGATCAGATCCCCCAACCCGTTCTGGCTCGCTTCGGCACCGCCGACCGATAAGGAATACAACGTGCGTCGCGCCTTTGAGGCCGGCTGGGGTGGTGTTGTCTGGAAAACGCTGGGTTCCGAAGGTCCGCCGGTCGTAAACGTGAACGGCCCGCGATACGGCGCGATTTATGGTGCTGACCGGCGCCTGCTGGGTCTGAACAACATCGAACTGATCACCGACCGCGACCTCTATACGAACCTTGAAGAGATCACACGCGTCAAAGCTGATTATCCTGACCGGGCGGTCATTGTCTCTTTGATGGTGCCCTGCGAGGAAGGTGCCTGGAAAGCAATTCTGCCCCTTGTCGAGGAGACCGGAGCGGACGGTATCGAGCTGAATTTCGGATGCCCGCACGGGATGAGCGAACGGGGCATGGGCGCAGCGGTGGGCCAGGTGCCGGAATACATCGAAATGGTCACGCGCTGGTGCAAACAATACTATTCAAAGCCGGTGATCGTAAAGCTCACACCCAATATCACCGACATTCGAAAACCGGCAGCGGCCGCCCACGCGGGCGGGGCGGATGCGGTCAGCCTGATCAATACGATCAATTCGATTACTTCGGTAAATCTGGACACGATGTCGCCGGAACCTTCCATCGACGGGAAAGGATCACACGGCGGCTATTGCGGGCCTGCGGTCAAGCCAATTGCGATGTCCATGGTCTCGGAGATTGCACGTGACCCCGGTTTGCGCGGGCTGCCGATTTCGGGCATCGGCGGGGTTACCACCTGGCGCGATGCGGCGGAATTCATGGCGCTTGGCGCAGGGAATGTGCAGGTGTGTACCGCCGCGATGACCTATGGCTTTAAGATCGTGCAGGAGATGATTTCCGGCCTGAGCGATTACATGGACAGCAAGGGAATGACCTCGATTGACGAGATTGTCGGTCGTGCCGTGCCGAACGTGACAGACTGGCAGTACCTCAACCTAAATTATGTCGCCAAGGCGAAAATCGACCAGGATCTGTGTATTTCCTGCGGCCGCTGCTTTGCGGCCTGCGAGGACACATCCCACCAGGCGATTGCAATGTCAGACGACCGCACCTTTACCGTCATCGACGAGGAATGCGTGGCCTGTAATCTGTGCGTCAACGTCTGCCCGGTCGAGGACTGCATCACCATGGAGGCCATGACACCCGGTGCCGTCGACCCCAGAACGGGGCGGACGGTTGAGGCGGATTATGCCAACTGGACGACGCATCCCAACAACCCGGCATCAAACGCTGCCGAGTAGGCGTGCCATCAGGGCTGATCGCGCTCCAGAATGGGCGCTGTAGGCAGCGGGTTGGGCATCACGTATTCAGGTTCCGCAGCGGCTGCTGCCTCTTCCTGCGCCGCGTCGGCACGCGCCGCCGCGCGGTCTGCTGCGCGGGCTTCCTCAGCGGCGCGCGCCTCGGTCTGCTGGCGGGCCTGACGGTCGAGGAATGCAGCTGCGGCATCTGTTTTTGTCTGAGCTTCCACAACGGATTCCGGTGTCGCATCCGAGGGCTGGTTCTCATCCCGCCGGCGCGCAAGCAGAGAGTCGAGGTATGCGCCGCCCGTGCCGGTATTGCTGCCTGCGCCATATCCTGCCTGATCTGACGAGGTGCCTGTTTCGCGCCCGGCTCCGGACTGCGACACAGGCTGGGCCGATGCGAGCGCGCTCATGCCCTCGGGACCGGTGCCCTGAGCAGGCTGCGGCGCGTAGGGATTAATCAGGGAAACTGCTGTCATTTCTTACTCCGATCATCGCTTTTCATGCATGCCCACCACCTCAAATCATTAAAGCGGGGTGAATATTACGGAGAAGTTAATGAACGGCGCCTAAACGAAATAGTGGTTAATTTCCGTCAGGGTTTGAGCAGTCTGGTAAACAGTGCCGTCAGGTATTCCCGTGCACCCGCCTGCGACGCCGGGTCCTCGCGCAGCAGAACCTGTACCTGAGCTGCAAAATCCGCATAATGCTGCGTAGTGGCCCAGATCGAAAAGATCAGGTGTCGCGGATCAGCACGCGTCAGGTGGCCTGCGTCCATCCACGCCCCGATCACAGCGCATTTTTCATCGAAAAGCGGTTGTAATCCGGCCTGCAGGTGCGGTGCCATGCGAGGTGCGCCCTGCAGGATCTCGCCTGCAAAGAGGCGGCTTTCGCGCGGGAACTCATGCGCCATATCGAGTTTCCGGTGCACATAGTTCAGAATTTCTGTCAGCGGATCGCCATCCGGATCAAGGGTTACCAAAGGATCAAGCCATGTTTCCATTAACTGGTTCAGCAGGGTGATATGGATCTCTTCCTTGCCCTCGAAATAGTAAAGAATGTTGGGTTTGCTTAACCCCGCGCCTTCGGCGATCTGATCCAGCGTGGCACCGCGATAGCCGTGCTGGGAAAAAACTTCCAGCGCTGCGTCCAGAATAAGACGCCGGTTGCGCATCTGAATCCGGCTTGGTTTTTTGTCAGTCGTACCGTCCAACGCGGCCTCCTTTTCAGGGATCGCCGCAAAAAGGGGCAGCCGTCCCGGTGTCGTCAGCATCACAGCATCGAAGGCCAAAAGGAAGTCTTGACTTGATCCATCCCAGCCGCAATCGTGCCTTTACCAAATGGTAAAATTTGCAGCCGGCCAGAACAACCCTCAGGAAGGATCCAGCCATGCCCGCGCCAGGTCAGAACCTCAAGATCAATCCCGACAGGCTCTGGGACAGTCTCATGGAGATGGCACAGATCGGGCCCGGGGTCGCCGGAGGAAACAACCGCCAGACGCTGACAGACGAGGACGGCGAAGGCCGCGCGCTGTTTCAGAGCTGGTGCGAGGCGGCCGGTTGCGAGATGGGTCTGGATCAGATGGGCAATATGTTTGCCCGCCGCGAGGGAACTGACCCGGACGCTCTGCCGGTCTATGTCGGCAGCCACCTCGATACACAACCGACGGGCGGCAAATACGATGGAGTTCTGGGTGTTCTTGGCGGGCTAGAGATCATCCGTACGCTGAACGATCTGAACATACGGACGAAACATCCGATCGTGGTGACGAATTTCACGAACGAAGAAGGCACGCGCTATGCACCGGCGATGCTGTCGTCGGGTGTCTTTGCCGGCATTCATACGCAGGACTGGGCCTATGCGCGCGAAGACGCAGAGGGAAAAACATTCGGTGATGAACTGAAACGCATCGGGTGGCGCGGCGAGGAGGAAGTCGGCGCCCGGAAAATGCGCGCCTTTTTTGAGCTGCATATTGAACAGGGCCCGATCCTCGAAGCCGAAGGCAGGGACATCGGCGTCGTGACGCATGGTCAGGGGCTGTCATGGACCCAGGTGACTGTGACGGGCAAAGACAGCCATACCGGATCGACGCCTATGCCGATGCGCAAAAACGCGGGCCTCGGCATGGCGCGGATCCTGGAGAAAGTCGATGAGATTGCATGGTCGCATAAACCACATGCCGTGGGCGCTGCCGGCCATATTGATGTCTATCCGAACTCACGCAATGTGATCCCGGGCAAGGTTGTCTTTACCGTCGACTTCCGCTCTCCGGATCTGAGTGTGATTGAGGACATGGAAGCCCGTTTGCACATCGAGGCGCAGAAGATCTGTGATGAGATGGGGCTGGGCGTTGAATTTGAGAAGGTCGGTGGTTTTGATCCGGTAGCTTTCGATGAGGAGTGTGTGTCCGCTGTGCGGAATGCGGCGGATCGCCTGGGTTACAGTCATATGAACCTGATTTCCGGTGCGGGACATGATGCATGCTGGATCAACCGGGTGGCGCCGACCGCGATGGTTATGTGCCCGTGTGTGGACGGTCTGAGCCACAACGAGGCAGAAGAGATTTCAAAAGAATGGGCCATGGCCGGAGCGGATGTTCTGTTGCATGCTGTGGTGGAAACAGCGGAGATTGTTGGTTGATCAGGTCCGGGCTTTCGGTGGCGGAGCGGATATCCGAGCTGATTGAAGCGGAACTCGCAGAAGCAGAAGCGGGAAACGATGCGGTGCTGAGACGGTCTGCGGATGAGATGCGGCAGGTCCTGCGAAAGCCCAGAGAGGTCACGGTGAATTTTTCGGGTGGTATGACGCAGAAATGCTGGTCTGTGACTCGGGGAGACGGAGATTACAGGGTGATTTATATGCCCGTTGCGGGATACTTTTCGCTCTGCGTCGAGAGCGACTTCGGGCCGCTGGATATTGGCGTGCACGGATCAGCACTGGGATGCTTTGGATCGGTATGACGACAGAACAGGATGATACCGCAATGTCTCATGACCACGGAGCCGCCTTTGGCATTGCCTGCACGCACGTGCTGGAGCGGAAGCGTCCCGTCAACCTCGTGGCTCACGCGCCGGACGGTACCTGGGACTTCATCTGTGGCGAAGAAGACGAAGAGCATGACGATGTGAACAAGTTGCATTCACTGTGCGCGGGATGTGGGTTTGAGGCATTTGTCGATGGGCTGGAAATGGCGGATCTGCAGGTTGGGTGGATGGCCGAGCGGCCTGGTGCAGGCGCGCGTTGGGTGGTGCGTCCGATGACGCAGCAGGAACTGCAGGATTATGAGGAGGACTGACGGATGACCAAAGTGATCAAGGGTGGCATGGTCTGCACCGCGGACCGGACATGGAAAGCGGATGTGCTGATCGAAGGTGAAACCATCAGCCAGATCGGCGAGAATCTCTCGGGCGATGAATATATTGATGCAGAAGGGGCTTATGTGATCCCGGGCGGCATTGATCCGCATACGCATCTGGAGATGCCGTTCATGGGGACGACGGCGGCAGAAACCTTTGAAAGCGGGACATGGGCTGCGGCTGCGGGCGGGACCACGATGGTCGTCGATTTCTGTCTGCCGGGGGCCGATGGGTCGATCAAAAATGCGATCAATGAGTGGCACCGCAAGTCCGCGCCGCAGATCTGTTCGGATGTCGGCTATCACATGGCGATCACCGGCTGGAATGAAACTGTCTTCAACGAGATGAAGGACGCCGTGGACATGGGCGTGAACTCGTTCAAGCACTTCATGGCCTACAAGGGCGCGCTGATGGTAGAGGATGACGAGATGTTTGCCTCCTTCCAGCGCTGTGCGGAGCTGGGTGCGCTGCCGATGGTGCATGCGGAGAACGGTGATCTGGTGGCGGCCCTGCAGGAGAAATATTTCAACGAGGGGATCACAGGGCCTGAGGGACATGCCTATTCCCGGCCGCCCGAGGTTGAAGGTGAAGCCGCCAACCGGGCGATAACCATTGCTGATGCCGCGGGCACACCGCTCTATATTGTGCATGTGTCCTGCGAACAGGCGCATGAGGCGATCCGGCGGGCGCGTCAGAAGGGGATGCGGGTCTATGGCGAGCCGCTCATCCAGTTTCTGACGCTGGACGAGAGTGAGTATTTCAACAAGGACTGGGATCACGCCGCGCGGCGGGTGATGTCGCCGCCGTTCCGCAGCAAGGATCACCAGGACAGTCTCTGGGCCGGCCTGCAGGCGGGATCGCTGCAGGTTGTGGCAACAGATCACGCGGCCTTCAATACGGAGCAGAAGCGCGCGGGCCGGGACGATTTCCGGATCATTCCAAATGGGTCCAACGGGCTGGAAGAACGTCTGGCGGTGCTCTGGACCGAAGGAGTGGAGACCGGGCGTCTGACACCGAACGAATTTGTCGCGGCGACATCGACCAATGTGGCGAAGATCCTGAATATCTATCCGCGCAAGGGTGCGCTGGTGGAAGGGGCGGATGCAGATATCGTGGTGTGGGACCCGAAGATCACCAAGACGATCAGCCCCGCGAACCATCATTCGGTGCTGGATTACAACGTCTTTGAAGGCTTTGAGGTGAAGGCACAGAGCCGCTACACGCTGAACCGGGGTGAGGTAATCTGGGCCTGGGGGCAGAATTCGCAGCCCAACCCGGGGCGCGGAAGGTTCATCCCGCGACCGGCGTTTTCGTCGGCGGCCAAAGCGCTCAGCAAATGGAAAGCGCTGAATGCACCGAAAATGATCCAGCGCGACCCGCTGAACATTCCGGCGGGAATCTGAGGGCAGAAATGAATAAAGGGCCTGCGCGTTTGAGCGCGCAGTGGGGGACGTAAGTTTGTGAGCAATTCGAGTGTGATCAGCGCCAGCAACCTGGACCTGACGTTTCAGACCAATGACGGGCCGGTGCATGCATTAAAAGACGTCAGTCTGGAGGTCGGCAAGGGCGAGTTTGTCAGTTTCATCGGGCCGTCGGGCTGTGGCAAGACGACCTTTCTGCGTTGTATGGCGGATCTGGAGCACCCGACCGGCGGGACGATCACCGTCAATGGTGTCTCGCCCGAAAAAGCGCGTATGGCGCGGGCCTACGGCTATGTGTTTCAGGCGGCGGGGCTCTACCCGTGGCGGACCATTGGCGGGAACATCCGGCTGCCGCTGGAGATCATGGGGTATGACCGTGCGGATATGGATGCGCGGGTGGCGCGGGTTCTGGAACTGGTAGAACTTTCCGGGTTTGAGAAGAAATTCCCGTGGCAGCTGTCGGGCGGCATGCAGCAGCGGGCGTCGATCGCGCGCGCGCTGTCTTTTGATGCGGATATTCTTCTGATGGATGAGCCTTTTGGAGCTCTGGATGAGATCGTGCGGGATCACCTGAACGAGCAGTTGCTCCAGCTCTGGGCGCGCACTGAAAAGACGATTGCCTTTGTGACCCATTCGATTCCGGAGGCCGTGTATCTGAGCACGAAGATCGTCGTGATGAGCCCGCGCCCGGGGCGGATCACAGATGTGATTGAGAGCCCGCTGCCAAAAGACCGGCCGCTGGACATTCGCGACAGCACGGAATTTCTGGAAGTGGCGCACCGGGTTCGCGAAGGGTTGCGGGCGGGGCATATTGATGACTGAGCGCGCGTTTGGAGTCACCCGGCCCTCCGGGAGGAGTATTTTCCGAAGGGTGAAGCGGGAGGAGTGCGGGTGATCGGACGGATGGTCTCCTCTTTGGCTGGCCCGGCCGGGTCACCGGCAGGTGTTGTGACCCTTGCAATGCTCGGCGACTATCGGCGCCTACGGTGTCGGGAGATACCCGCGAAGCCATGCGCGGACGCTTCTGGCATCGTACGGATAGTGGCGCTTTTTTTTTCTGGTCTGGGCCTTTGTTGCCCCCTGGCTGTTGCAGAGGGGAAGTTCGTATGCGTAGCGTAATTCCCGTTTTGACCGTAGTTCTGGGCATCTTTCTGCTCTGGTATGCGGCGGCGATCTGGCTGAACGCGCCCTGGGCTTATGACAAGGCGACGCGATCAGGCGAGGTGCTGACCACGCAGACGCTGGTGGCGGACACCTGGAGCCAGGAGAAGCCGAAGCTGCCCGCGCCGCATCAGGTGGGGGCCGAAATCTGGAAAACCACGGTGGAGAAGAAGATCACCTCCAAGCGGTCGCTGATTTATCATTCCTGGGTGACGCTGAGTGCGACGCTGCTGGGGTTTGGTCTGGGCACCGGGCTGGGGATCGCGCTGGCCGTGGGCATTGTATATAACCGCACGATGGATATGAGCGTCATGCCCTGGGTGATTGCCAGTCAGACGATCCCCATTCTGGCGATTGCGCCGATGATTATTGTGGTGCTGAACGCTGTGGGTATTTCGGGGCTGCTGCCCAAGGCGATGATTTCGATGTATCTGTCGTTTTTCCCGGTGGTTGTGGGCATGGTGAAAGGTCTGCGCAGTCCGGATGCAATGCAGCTTGATCAGATGCGGACGTGGAATGCGAGCGCGTCCCAGACGTTCTGGCGGCTGCGGCTGCCGTCGTCGATGCCTTACCTTTTTACCTCGCTGAAGATTGCCATGGCGGCCTCACTGGTGGGGGCGATTGTGGGCGAGCTGCCGACCGGTGCCGTGGCGGGGCTGGGCGCGCGGTTACTGGCGGGCAGTTACTACGGACAGACGATCCAGATCTGGTCGGCCCTGCTGATGGCAGCAGCGCTGGCGGCGCTGCTGGTGGGGATCATCGGGCTGATACAGCGGGTCACACTGCGCCGTATGGGGATGGCGTGATGGGCTGGCTGGTCTTTGCCTTTGGTGCCTGGGCGCTGGGCTGGTGGGCGAACACGCGCCTGGCGGCTTTGCCCCGGACACGGGCGACGTCACTGGCGGTACCGTTTCTCTTTGGTCTGACACTGATCGCGATCTGGGAAGGTATCGTGCGCGGGTTGGGTATCAGTCCGGTGCTGCTGCCCGCGCCTTCCGCAATTGCGGTGACCTTTGCGGCGTCAACCGCGATCCTGTGGGAGGATTTCGTGCAGACGGTAATCAAGGGCGCGCTGAGCGGTTATGTCATCGGCTGTGGGTCGGCGTTTCTGATGGCGATCCTTGTGGACCGCTTCGATTTTCTGCGGCGCGGCCTGCTGCCGGTGGGCAACTTTGTGGCCGCACTGCCGGTGATCGGGATGGCGCCCATTCTGGTAATGTGGTTCGGGTTTGACTGGCAGTCCAAGGCGGCGGTGGTCGTGGTGATGGTGTTCTTTCCGATGCTGGTGAACACCGTGCAGGGCCTGAGTGACAGCTCCGCCATGCAGCGTGATCTGATGCGCACCTATGCTGCAGGCTACTGGACTACGCTGCTGAAACTGAGACTGCCGGCGGCGATGCCGTTCATCTTCAACGGGCTGAAAATCGGAAGCACGCTGGCATTGATCGGCGCGATTGTTGCTGAATTTTTCGGCTCGCCCATCCGCGGGATGGGGTTCAGGATCTCCACATCTGTGGGGCAGCTTGCGCTTGATCTGGTGTGGGCGGAGATTGTGGTCGCGGCGATTGCCGGATCGGCGTTTTATGGCATTATCGCGCTGGCAGAGCGCGTTGTGACTTTCTGGCATCCGTCCCAGCGACACTGACAAAACCAAAAACAAAACGACCAACAAAGGAGAGTATAATGAAAACCATAACAAGCATGACCGCAGCGGCGGCGCTGGGGCTCTGGGGCGTTGCGGCGCAGGCCGCAGACGATCTGACGCTGCAGCTCAAGTGGGTCACCCAGGCGCAGTTTGCGGGCTACTATGTGGCGCTGGACAAGGGGTTCTATGACGAAGAAGACCTGAACGTCACTATCAAGCCCGGCGGGCCGGATATTGCGCCCACGCAGGTGCTGGCCGGTGGCGGTGCTGATGTGACCGTGGAATGGATGCCAGCCGCACTGGCCGCACGCGAAAAGGGCCTTGGCATGGTCAACATCGCGCAACCATTCAAGTCCTCGGGCATGATGCTGACCTGCCGCAAGGATGCGGGTGTGACCAGCACAGACGATTTCGCGGACAAAACGCTGGGTGTCTGGTTCTTTGGCAACGAGTTTCCGTTTCTCAGCTGGATGAGCAAACTTGGTATTGCGACGGACGGCAGTGATGGAGGCGTCACCGTTCTCAAGCAGGGCTTCAACGTTGATCCGCTGCTGCAGGGACAGGCCGCCTGTGTTTCGACGATGACCTACAACGAGTACTGGCAGGTGATTGACGCGGGGCTTACGCCCGACGATCTGACCGTTTTCAAGTATGAGGACCAGGGTGTTGCGACACTGGAAGATGGTCTCTATGCGCTCGAGGAAAACCTGGCTGACCCGGCGTTTGAGGACAAAATGGTCCGTTTTGTGCGTGCCTCCATGAAAGGGTGGAAGTACGCTGAAGCCAACCCTGATGAGGCGGCTGAGATTGTGCTCGACAACGACGCCAGCGGTGCACAGACCGAAAAGCACCAGAAACGCATGATGGGCGAGATTGCCAAGCTGACTGCGGGCAGCAACGGTGCGCTTGATCCGGCGGACTATGAACGCACAGTTGCCTCGCTGCTGTCGGGGGGATCGGATCCGGTGATTTCCAAAGCGCCAGAAGGCGCATGGACACACGCAATCACTGACAAAGCACTGAACTGAGCAGTTTGCGCCGATATTGAAGAGGGCCGGTCACTGTACCGGCCCTTTTTTGCGCGATCTGCACTGGACTTTAAGCAATCTGACCCCATGTGGACTCCCAGCCAAGGGAGTTTGAGGAAGATTATGAGCAACATGGAAAATCTGGAGAGCCAGCTGACTGAGAAAGAACGCCAGGCGCGGGTCAACCGGCGTGCGTTGGAGTCCATCGAGGCCGGGAAGGTCAGAGAGTCAGCGCGGGGCTATGCCGTCATTTCCAGTGCTGTGGGCTATGGCGAGGGCGCGCTGGGCAACGGTGTTTTCGGGCGTGTCAGCCACGGAGCGAAACTGTTCTGCATTCTGTTTGCAATGATTGTTCCCAGCCTGCTCGTCTGGCGCGTTCTGCTCTGAACGAAAACGTTTCATTCATTATGTAGAAAACGCCGCGCGATTGTGCGGCGTTTTCCGTTCTGACAGCGTGACAGTATTTATTCTGCAGGGATCCTGTTTGTCCCTGTTGTCTGTGCGGGAGCAGGCTGCAGGCGGTTGTGACGCGGCTCTTCAGCGCTTCTGGGTGCCATCAGGCCGAGGCAGATCAGTGACAGGGTCGTGCCCATGCCGACCATCAGATATGTCTGCAAAGCCGCACCAAATCCGGCATCGGAAAAGACGAGCATCCAGACGAAGGAAAAGAAGCCGAGAACACCGCCGAGGAGAGCTGCCATTGTTGCCATATGTCACCTTTGATCCGCATTGGAGAGAGACCTCAGAGGACTGTCGGAGCGTGGCGGAAATGTGGCTGGTTTCTGACGGCGCCGCCAAAGTTGACGAAGAACAATGCCCCGTCAAGGTTCTTGAAAAAAGATTCTGTTTGAAAACAGAGCCCTGAAGGGTGGGGCATTTTGTAAAATTCGAAAGATATGTGACCTGGGTTACAGAAGACATGTCAGCATTGTGGTTAACTGTATGTGTCCATGGATGTGAATACTCCCACATCCGAGCTCTTTGTGCCTGGTGACTCAAAGAGAGGACGTACTCTGACGACGGTCTGACGTATCTCTTCCTGCGTCTGACTGAACATCTTGCGGGTCGGTTATTTTGCCGGCCCGCTTTTTTTCGAGCGACAAAAAAAGGCGCCGCTAAGGGCGCCTTTTCCAGGATCGTGACCAGGTCAGATCAGCTTTTCTTCCGGCGGCGCATGGCACCCATACCGGCAACACCGCTGAGCAACAGCAGAACACCCGCCGGCAGCGGAACTGCGGAGATCGAAACAGTGTCGATCAGACCACCCAGTTCGTCCTGACGGCCACGGGCAGCAAAAAGCAGCAGAGCGTTGTCATAGTCTTCGGTTACCGTGAAACGGTGAACAATTTCCGTCCAGCCGTTCTCAACACGGCCGCTCAGCGTGCTGGGGTGGATCAGCAGCTCGTCAAACAAAGGGTTCCGGTCAAGCAGTGAGTCCCAGATGTTGACAGCGATCCTGTTGGACGCGGCGCTGGAGCCACCAGGGCGCTTCATATACCAGAACCTGAGATCGTAGGTGCCGGCTGTCAGCGAGATTGCCTGAGACATGTTGCTGTTCGGACCGACACCGTCGCCGCGCTCGCTGTCCAGTTCGATGTAGTGCGAGCCGGAATGTGCCGTGACACCGCGCAGCGTGCCATTGGTCTGAACCTCAATGCCGTTGCCGCGCTCGGGTGCGTTGGCCCAGCCACCTGGCAGAGTATCATAGACGTCCCATGACGCCCTGCCGGTACTGCCACTGAGAGAGTTCAGCGCATCGCCGTCGGAGCCGCCAACCGTCAGACCGGCCCGGTCGTCAACAGTTTCAAAATCGCCGTTCATGACGATGGTGGCCGCTCCTGCGGAGGAAGCCATAGCCGCGACGGCGGCGGCAAGAAGTGCAGAACGTATCATTACTGGAACCCTCATAAAATCTGGCGAATATGTGGCAAGTTGATGGCCGCCGGTCAAGGAAATCTGACGCCCATCGTTAAAATGCAATCTATTGGGGATACTGTGTTTTCGTAACGGGAAAAGACTGTTGGAATTCCCCCGATTGTCGCCGGTTACGAAACTGTTATCCGCCGTTCAGACCGGATCGACAATCAGCCTCGTCGCCCGCCGGGCACCGTTTTCCAGAAGCTCCAGAACCGCGACTTCGCCATACTCCTGCGGCGCCGTTCCGGGCCCGCCAAGCTCTTCCCAGATTGTCCGCAGATTGCCTTTGTTGCCGACCCATATCACCGTGCCGTCCGGGTGGTCTGACGTCATCTGCGCACCGGCGTTTTCCTTGGGAATGATCGTTACGGGCAGACCCGTTGCCTGTGACAGGGGTTCTGCCGTTTCCAGGTTGCGGCCAATATCGGGGCTGTAAATCGCATCAAGCGGGTATTCAGCAAGCAGTGCGGGAAGGGCGGCAGCGCGCCGTCGGCCGGTCTCGTTCAGAATGTCGCCCGCGCGGTCCGCGTGGCGGACGAGAATAACGGTCGTGCGCGCGGACGCAGGCACATCGCGCATGGTACAGCCGGCGAGAGTGAGGGGAACGGCGGCAAGGAAAAGGCGTCGTGAAATCATGCATTCAGCTTGTCGCTGTCGCGTTCATAAATCAAGAGGTGGCACTGGTTTTGCGGTATCAATGGTGCCAGTGTGCGCGGGGAGAACGAGGAGACGTGGCGTGCAGGACCTGGTGGTGAGCGGACTGGTGATGGGGCTGGTGGCAACGGTTGCTCTGGATCTCTGGGCTTTGCTGCTGAACCGGGTCGCGGGGCTGCCGGTAACAAACTGGGCCATGGTCGGACGCTGGGTGGCCAATCTGCCGCGTGGCCTGGTTTTTCACAAAGATATCGGCGCAGCAGAACAGGTGTCGGGGGAACGTCCGCTGGGCTGGGCTTTTCACTATGGCGTCGGTCTGGTCTATGGCGTGGCGCTGGCTGTGTTGATGGGGCCGGCGTGGCTGGCCGCACCGACGCTGTTTCCGGCGTGGCTGTTTTCGATCCTGATGCTGGGTTTCGGATGGTTCCTGCTGCAGCCGGGGCTGGGGCTTGGTATGGCGGCGTCCCGCACGCCGGATCCGACCAGGGTAAGGGTTCTGGGGTTGATCGCTCACACGGTTTTCGGGGTAGGGCTGTGGGTGGGGGCGCTGCTCTGACGGCCTTGCGCGGCCGGGGCGCACGGGCTCACTGAACCGTTTGCATGCGGTATGCGCACCGCGACAGGGATCACGCCCATGCGCAAAAGAAAAACGGCGGGCACTGGCCCGCCGTCCTGTCGTATCCCGGACTGGTTCGGCTCAGGCCGTGCGTTTTTTCCGGCGTGCAACAGCCAGAGCACCAAGACCACTGAGCACCAGCAGGCCGCCCGCAGGCAGCGGAACGGGATCCAGATCGGTTTCGATGGTAACCGTATAGCGGCCATCCCGGAAGTTTGCCGAGGAGGTCGCATCAGCAAGGGCCGGTGTGAAGTCGGACTTGGCGCCGCCGAAAGCAAGCACATAGTCGCCGTTGCCCAGCGCGTTTGTCTGCGGCAGACCATCAAAGGTCAGTGTCGCCGATTTGCCGCTTCTGTTGAGCGGGAAGTTCGGCGTGCGCGCAATCAGCGTGCCGTCAGCATAAAGGCCGAATGTTTCGTCCAGGTTGCTGCCGACGTTGCTGGTAAAGGTGATGGCGATGGAATCCAGGAAAAATCCCTCGGGTGTATCCAGGCTGAACCCGATGAAGTCGAGCTCCCGCACTGTGGCGGTGCCGGCACCGTTTGCGCCGGCTGTTGCATCGCCCAGGTCGATGTCCAGCGTCGCAGCCGATGCGCCGATGGAGGACACGGCAAACAATGCACCGGCCATAAGTGTTGTTGTAATTCTCATAGTACTTCTTCCCCTTTTTAATTGTCTTTTAACCTTATTTTCACATTCCGCGCAGGGGTACAACCGGACTGTCTGTAATTGGTAAACATGCTGCAATACGATGAAATTGTGCACGTTTTTCGTGCAGTGGGCTGACCTTTGGGGTGTGTTTCGAGGGTGAGTTCACGGTGGGGTGGTGAGGAATGGAAACAATGCCGCATGAGCGCCGGGATTGTTGATTGTAACGTGGCGGTGGAGCGGGAATGAGACGGCGTGTGGAGGGTTTGAATTGGCTGTGTGCTGAGCAAACGCCCCGCGGTCTGGCGCTAAGGACGCTAATACGCGACAGTTGAAAGTGAGAACTGGAGGAAAATAGCATGACCGACACAACTAGTCTGGAATGGTCTCCTGTCGCAATTCTACCAAACATCGAAATCGAAGGGGAATTAGGCAATCGATACGGTTCAATTTCCTCTGTCAGTCATCCGAACATTGCACCTCTTCTGGATGGTTTCCCCGAGTTGAAGGAATTTACTGGGAGGTTTTCGGACTCATTTGGAGAAAGGGTTCGGCCGTCTTTTGTTTTATTCAATCAAGCTGTTAAAGAGCGCCACCAAAACAGCCAGGCATTTCTCGCTTTTCGGAACTCAATCGCGGTGCCGCTGGCGACGTATGGTAGATGCCTTATGTTGAAAAACGGTTCGCCGCATACACATCCGATGTGGACTGACAGTTTTGACTGTTATCCATGGATGCTTGGAAAAGACCTCAAAAATCTGGTCATCAGTTCTGGTGCTCTGAAGGGCTTTCACGAAGTCAAAAAGTTCAATGGTCAGTCTTCTCCGCAGTTGCCGCATCGCTTCTTGAGCAACGCAGGCGGGATTGATTTGCTTTCCGATCGCCTCTTGGAAATTTGGTCGAATACATTTGTCAAAAAACAGCAGATCAAAACGCACGTTCCGATTTTTCGCTCTCTTGAAATGGCATACGAAGCAGGGCGGGTGCCTTTTCAATACGCTCAAACGGACACAGACCATGGCAGGCTTATTGCGTTATGGATCAGCGCGTTCGAAATACTTGCACATCCTGGCAAAGGCAATGTGGCACTAAAGGATGTCCTGAGGCTATTGGACGGATACGAACCGGCACAACCAAAGAGAATTCGCTCGAAGAAGTATTCGGTCAAACTACGCAATACCCGAAAATCGGTTGACCTGTTGGAAAAAACCTACCGTCATTTGTACGGCCTGAGAAACGACTATTTGCATGGAAATCCGCGATCTTTTGCGTCGCTAGTGCCAAGAGGGTTTTCTATCAATCTGCTGCATGCTGCGCCAGCACTGTACAGAATTTGTCTGTTTTCAAAACTCGCCATCAAACCGCCGCGAATTGTATCTGTCGATGATACTAACGAATTTGCGGCTGCTATCTTTGCTTCCTCGCAATTCAACCAATGCAGATCTATCGCAGAAAACGCGGTGTTGGCCGCAAGGTATGGAAACCTGCTGACAAATGAGCACCGGAAATCTGGGGAACGCTAGTCCAGACCTATTTTACCTGACAAACTTCTTATGCTTCATCCGGGTCGGTTCGACGTCCCCCAGTCTCCGTTTCTTATCCTCTTCGTAGTCCTCGAAGTTGCCCTCGAACCATTCCACATGTGCTTCGCCTTCAAAGGCCAGGATGTGCGTGCAGATGCGGTCCAGGAAAAACCGGTCGTGGCTGATGACCACGGCGCAGCCGGCGAAGTCCACCAGGGCGTCTTCCAGCGCGCGGAGGGTTTCGACGTCCAGATCGTTGGTCGGTTCGTCCAGCAGCAGCACGTTGCCGCCTGATTTCAGCAGGCGCGCCATGTGCACGCGGTTACGTTCACCCCCCGACAGCAGGCCGACCTTTTTCTGCTGGTCGCCGCCTTTGAAGTTGAAGGACGAGCAATAGGCGCGGGAGTTGACCTCGGCGTCGCCCAGCTGAATGAGTTCGGCCCCGCCCGAGATGGCTTCCCAAACGGTTTCATCGGCGCCCAGATCATCGCGGGACTGGTCGACATAGGACAGATCCACCGTGTCGCCCATTTCGATGGTGCCCGCGTCGGGCTGTTCCTGGCCCGTGAGCATTTTGAACAGGGTGGATTTACCCGCACCGTTGGGGCCGATGACGCCGACGATGCCGCCGGGGGGCAGGGAGAAGTCGAGCCCTTCGACCAGCAGCTTGTCGCCCATGGCTTTGCTGAGCCCCGATACCTCAATCACCTTGGAACCCAGACGCTGGCCGGTGGGGATGACGATCTGCGCGCGGGTCAGTTTTTCGCGCTCGGACTGTTCGGCCATGTCGTTGTAAGCGTTGATGCGGGCCTTGGATTTGGCCTGGCGCGCCTTGGCGCCCTGGCGCATCCATTCCAGCTCGCGTTCGAGGGTTTTCTGGCGGCTCTTGTCCTCGCGGGCTTCCTGTTCGAGGCGTTTGGCCTTTTGCTCCAGCCAGGCGGAATAGTTGCCTTCGTAGGGAATGCCGCGGCCGCGGTCGAGTTCGAGGATCCAGCCGGTGATGTCATCGAGGAAGTAGCGGTCGTGGGTGACGATCAGGATCGTGCCCTTGTAGTCGATGAGATGCTGTTGCAGCCAGGCGATGGTTTCCGCGTCAAGGTGGTTGGTCGGCTCGTCGAGCAGCAGCATGTCAGGCGCTTCGATCAGCAGTTTGCAGAGGGCAACGCGGCGGGCCTCACCGCCTGAAAGCTGCGTGACATCGGCATCGTCGGGCGGGCAGCGCAGCGCCTCGAGCGAGACGTCGATCTGGCTGTCGAGATCCCAGAGGTTTTCGGCGTCGATTTTGTCCTGGAGCTGTGCCATCTCGTCGGCGGTCTCGTCCGAGTAGTTCATCGCCAGTTCGTTGTAGCGGTCGAGGATCGCCTTTTTGTCGGCGACGGCCAGCATGACGTTTTCGCGCACGGTCAGCGTGGGGTCGAGTTTCGGTTCCTGCGGCAGGTATCCGACAGTGGCACCCTCGGCGTGCCAGGCCTCGCCCTGAAAATCGGTGTCGAGACCGGCCATAATCTTCATCAGCGTGGATTTACCCGCGCCGTTGACACCCACCACGCCGATTTTCACCCCGGGCAGAAAATTCAGGTGGATGTTCTCAAAGCATTTTTTGCCACCGGGGTAGGTCTTTGAGACGCCGGACATGTGATAAACATACTGATAAGCGGCCATGGGGTGCTCCTGGTGCGGGGTATCTGGTTTTGCCCTGTGATACCGGGAGGCGGGCGGGGGAGCAATCCACGAAGCGCCCGGACGTCCGGGTGCAATTTTGATACCCGCTGGGAGCCGGTCAAAGGCAGTTCCGGGTCGCTCAGAATCTCTGCTTTGCGATCCAAGTGGCAATGTCCCGGATGTGCCAGTAAGGTTTGGGGGCGCTCAGTCAGGCAAAGCAAGATCCCAAAAAAATGATTTATCTCGTTATCCCTGTCGTTCTGTTTTTCATCCTGGGCGGTCTGGTTTTTGTCGGGCGCATGTCCGGATCCGGCCACCGGAGTGACGATGGAAACCCTGAGCCAGCACGCCGCGGCTGCCTTCTTGCCCTGGCAAGTCTGTTGCTGCGGCCAGTGCCGGTGATTTTCGCCTATTTCTATACTGGCTTTCTTTCGGCGGTCTTCGTCGCGTTGGTCATATGGCTGATCCTTCGTTGCTTTGAGATTTACAGCGGCAAAATCTGGAAAAGCGCGGATTTGCGGCTGTTGATATTACCGCTGGCTGCGGGTCTGACTTTGTTCACCGGAGATTTTCTGTACTTTCAGCTGCTTCCGAGTGCATGGTGCGTAATGACGGCTGCGGAGCAGTCTGCCGGGCTGTTGCTGAAGAAAGCTCATCTGTTTCCAGGTGAGAACGGCGACACAGCCTTTTCAAAGGACGAGTTAAAGCTGGCGCGTTTTGGCATCCTTGGTGCCAGCCTCATCGCCCTTCTGATAAGCGAATACTTTCGGCAGACCTTATCGCTTTCCAGCTGGATCTGGTATTATGGCTATCTGCGCCTTGAGCTTTTGCCTATCATGCTGGGATCAATCGCCCCCGCAATGGTCCGGATGATAAGAAGGTCAGAAAAGGAGGCAGGCTGACCTCGTGCACAGGCCCTGCGTGCTGGTACTGTTCCGCTCTGTTGTGCTTTTTCTTCCCTTTTCGGCGCGGTCGCTGACGTACATGCAGCGAAGGGCGACTTTGCTCTGCTCGGACAATCTTTCAGGCTGTTCAGCGGGGTGCAATCGTGGCTGAAACCACCGGGCGCCCGCTTCGGGCCCGTCGCATCGATTTTCTGACTGGCTGTGAAACCGCGGTTTCTGGCACGATGCGAGACTTCCCACGAGACTTTGCCTGAGAGAAACCAGTGAATTGTCTGCCGATTCGCAAGATGGTTTTTCATCTGCTGCATTCGTCTGAAACGTCGCCGTCTTTCACATGGACGCTGGTCTCTCCCAGCCAGAATTTTCGACCGCTGCAAGTGCAGGGAACAGAGCTTTGGCCATCAAATATCAAACAGAAAGGGGCCTATGGATGCACTGCCCGGCAACTTACCCGTGCGCTTGTCCGGACGACGAAAAAACATTTCATGTAACTTTCGTTGACATGAATAAATTTTCGTGTGAACTTAATTTACATGAAATTGGCTACCCGCGCATATGACAACTCAAAACGCCAGGCCCAGGCGGCCGAACGTCGCAGGAAAATCCTGAAATGTGCAGCAAAGGTTCTGGCTGACGCAACCAATGATGAGTTCCGGCTGGAGGATGTTGCGCAGGCCGCCGGTGTCAGCGTGCAGACCATCCTGCGCGCCTTCGGGAGCAAGGATGGCCTGACGGTTGCCACACTTGAAACCGAAGCACCCGATGCTGTTGATTTTTCCGCCTTTGCCAATATCGCAGCAGATGACATCGAACGCTGCATGTTGGAGATGTTCAAAATCTACGACAAGATCGGTGATCTGGTAATCCGCCTTCTTGCTGACGAGCACCGCTCACCGCAATTTCAGCAAGCCCTCGATGTCGGACGCGATTTCCACAAAGGACTGGTGACTGATCTCTTTGGCCCCCGCATTGAAAAGAAACCGGTCAAAGAGCGTCAGATCCTCTTTCACGCGTTGCTTGCCGCAACCGACATCTATGTTTGGAAAATTTTGCGCCGGGACGAGGCGCTCAGCCTCGAAGACTCCGTCGCGACAGTAGCTTTTACTCTCAGATCCCTTATTCAGGAGAAGAATTGATGACTAAATTCCTTTGGCTCAGCCATTCAAGCGGCGGGAATCTGCCCCCCAGCCTTGGCGTCGCAAGCGCCTTGCGCAAACGCGGGCATGAGGTTGTTTTTGCGACCAAACCCGACACAATCAGCCGCATCAGGGCCGAAGGATTCCGCGCCATTGGTTTCAGCAACGCATACACCCAGGTCGACAACTACCCTGATATGGGGCCGATGACGCGCGTAGCCTGTTCACTCACATCACCAGACGTCGCAGACGAAATAAAAGAGATTGTCGCGACAGAAATGCCTGACGCGATCATGGTCGACGCCATGTTTCCGGCGGCGCTGGACATTGCGCCGTCCTTTGGCCTGCCGACATCCGTATTCTGCCACACCTTTATCTGGCGCCAGCTTGATGAATGGCAGGGCATAATGACCAAACTCGGTCAGTTGCGTGCTGCTGCAGGCTTTGACCCACTGCCGGACATGCAAACGCTCTGGAAAGCGCAAACGCGCATGATCGTCACTTCGGTCGAAGCTTTCGACGACGCACCCCTGCCGGGCTGGGATCATGTCACCCATGTGGGACCCGTGCTGGATAATGAAACACCTGCACAGCCGATTGATCTGCCCTGGGCGGCAGACGATCCGACACCGCTGGTGCTGGTCAGCTATACCACTACCGAACTGGGGGCTCCGGAAAAAGTACAGACTGCACTGGATGCGCTTGGCGGTGTTGATGCCCACGTGGTAATGACCACAAGCATGGCCATTGACCCGGCCGCTCTGAAGATCCCTGAAAATGCGCATGTCGTACGATATGCCGACCATAATGCCATTCTTGCGCACGCCGCTCTTTGCGTCACCCACGGCGGGCACGGCACCATGATGCGTGCCTTTAAACACGGCGTGCCCATGGTGGTGATCCCCGGGTTTCCGCATGATCAGGCGCCAAATGCAGCATTGGTGGAGAAGATGGGTGTCGGTATTGCGCTTCCGGGTGATGCCGATGCAGCGGCACTGAAAGAAGCGGCAGTCCGGGCGCTCGGCAATCCGTCCTTCAGGCAGGCCGCGCAGGAACATGCAAAAGTCGTCTCGCCACTGGACGGGGCATCGGCAGCCGCATACATCATGGAGCGGATGGTGCCGGAAACACTACCAGCCTGATTTTTTCAAACCACCTAGTATTTCAGAAAGTAACCGGAGCATAAAATGCCTCAGATTCTGCAGATCGCGGCGATTGCCGCCGCCACGCTCGGCACTGGTGCGGCAACCCTTGTTGTCATGAACGACGACCTTCCCGATCTCACCGTGCCCGAAGGTGACTGGGCTGCGACGGGTGCGCTGGATGGTATGACATTCCGGATATCGGGTCGTGATCTGTCCAGCGGTGCAGAGCTTGAAGACGACATTATCTTTCGCGATGGCAGGTTCCAGTCGACCGATTGTGAGGAGTACTGCAACTTTGGCTGGTCTGAATACCAGACCAGGAACATCGACGGAGTGATCCACTTTACGACCACCACGATTTGCCCGGATGCCCCCCATACTGTCGTCTGGTATGGCACGGTGACAGGCGAGAACGTGGTTGTCGATGCGACGTGGACGACCCGCCGCTGGTACTGGACCAACCAGATCCCTGTCCGTGCCGCAGGCACCGCAACAGCGACCGGGGCGGTATCAGGTTAGGGACATGAGTGTGAACTCGCGGGCTCCGGCCCTGGCCGGCGTTATCGTAAAGACCGGCGCGCTGATCGCGTTGATTGTGCTGGCCACGTGGGGCGTGCATCTGATCCGGGAAGCACTGGACCTGCAGATCCGGCCTGACAACGAACAACACGTTCACAGGGCAATCATGATCGGTGCGGTGGCCTATATCGGGTTTCTTGCAATGCCGTTCGTGCCAGGAGCCGAGATAGGCCTGGCGCTGCTCGCCGGCTTCGGAGCACCGATAGCGCCTCTGATCTACGTCTGCACCGTTGCGGCCATGATGCTGGCCTTCACAATAGGACGTTTCCTGCCGGTCAGCGCACTGGAGCGGCTGTTGCAGGTCTTCAGGATGCAGCGCGCGGCCGCGCTGGTTGCCCGCGCGGGGCCGTTGTCGCAGGAAGAGCGTGTCGCGATGCTTCTGGAAGGTCAGTCAAAACGCGTTTTCCATTTCGCCATGCGGTACCGTTACATCGCGCTGGCGGTCGCCGTGAACATGCCGGGGAATTCAATTATTGGCGGTGGCGGCGGAATTATGATGATCGCAGGGCTCAGCGGAATTTTTAATCCGATCCCGACCCTTCTGACGATCATTCTGGCTGTTTCACCGGTGCCGCTGGCGGTTATTTTTCTGGGAACTGAATTCTGAGCTTCCCCGGCGCAATGCACAGCAGGCATTGATTTCGCGGGCAGAGGCAGAGGTGTCGGCCTGACCGGCACTGCGGTCATCCGTCGACGGGCATGTCTGATGGCAGTGAGAGTTCTCTCAACACAAAGATACGCAAACCGGCAAAACCGCTGTATGCTCCTTTTGCGTGTGTTCAGGGGGGGCGACATCGATGACCTATCAGGAAATGCTGAGTTCAGTGCTGATCCTGCCGGAGGGCGAGCGGCGCAGGCTGATGCGGGCCCACTGGCGGGATGCGTTTTCAGACGGCTTCATCGCTTATGTACAGAGCCAGATTGACGCGACCGAAGCCTACATCAGAGGCGAAAAACGAGGGCTGAGTGCCTGGCTTCCGGATATGGTTGAAGCGGTTTTTGTCGAAGGTAACAAAGTATACCTGGGCCAGCTGCTGACCGTGTGGGAAAGCATGAAAGTGGTTTACGCCCAGCTGCAGGCCGCCAGTGCCGAAGAGGGTAATCCGACGGGCATGGCCGCGCGGGCCAGCGGGTCGGTCATGCCGGCGGGGCAGGTGATCACAGGGGCGGGCGAATGCGCACGCTGCGGTGCTGCGGCACAGGCTGGCATCTGCGATGCCTGTGCTGATCACGACGCATTTATCGAGCAGGAGCATGTGGAATACGAGCGTCAGCTGAACGATCAGGAGTACTACCGGCAGCAGTATGACAACCATCAGGCCGACGCGAGTTACTACGACGGACAGTCGGATTTCTATAACAGTCAGTGATGTGCCCGACCGGGGTTTCAGGACCAGGCACGACTGGCAGGACAGCACACAAAAGCTTGCTTAATACCGCGTAGTCCGAAATCCTGCGGGGTGTCGCCGGCCGGCGCCCGGATCAGCAGGAGACGGACATGGACAACGAACAGCGGATCGCGAAAATCAACGAGTTGTCGTTGCATCTGCGCAGTATCTGGATCGGGCTGTTGCTGGCACTGGTTTTTGTGGGCATCACTCTTATGGGTCACAAAGACGCCGATTTTTTTGCTTTTGGCGCGGCAACGACCCTGCCTGTCGTAAGCGTCGATGTGAACCCCGCTGCTTTTTTTCTGGCCGCGCCTGTGCTGATCGCGGCGATCTATGTCTATCTGCATATCTTTCTGATGCCATTGTGGGATCATATCGGCGAGGCCGCGCCCACTAGTGGTTCTGGAGAAATGCCGCTGAGTGACCAAGTGGCGCCGACGATCTTTGCGCTTGCAGCCATCTGGTACCGGGGCCGGACGCGGGCGGACGGGTCCATGGCCCCGAGCGTGCTGGGCACGAGCATTGTGAGTATCGCGCTCGCTCTGGGCTGGGCGTTCGGGCTGTTTGTGCTGCTGGTGATCTGGATCAGGGGCATGCCGCTGCATGATTTTCCGATGACAGTCGTAGCCGCTGTTTGCCTCTGGGCGGCTGCAGTTGTCGGATTGTTGTCGCTGCGGTCTGCTGAGGGACGGATGCGGGGCGTGTCGCGGCAGTCTCTGGCTGGTATCGGGCGTCGCTTCTTTGTGGTTGCAGCCATTGTTCTTGTTACCTGCGTGCTGGTGTCCTGGGAAAGGACCAAAGGCGGCCTTCTTGCCTCGCTAGGCGTGCCCGAAGGTTTCCAGGTTCCGCTGGCGCAGGCCGATCTGCGCGAGGCAGAACTGACCAGGCGACCGGCTGACTGGCAGCCCTTTGAGCTCTGGGTGTCATCGGCAGGTCTCAGCGAGGATACTGACAGGGCACGCATTTCCGAGATTGAGCAACAGTGGCAGAACCGGCTTGACGCTCTGGAAGCGCCCGATCTTTCGGGCAGGGATCTGCGCGGGGCTGACCTGACCAACGCCTTTCTGCCGGGTGCCAGCCTGCGTGGTGCGGATCTGACCGGCGCGCAGATGCAGGGCGCGAACCTTTCTGGCGTAAATTTCCGGGGCAGTACTTTTGATACTGTTATTCTGCGGCATGCCTCGTTGCAGGGGGCCGACCTGTCCGGCCTCGGGATCATCAGGTCTGACTTTTCCTTTGCCGGTATGGAGTTTGGCAATGTGTATTCCTCGCGGGTTCTCGAAAGCGATCTGTCGCACGCGAGGCTGGACTATGCGGATCTGGGCGATGTCCTGTTTCTGGGCTCGGAGCTGGTGCGGGCGGAATTTTTCAGGAGTATTCTCGAAGGCGGCGTGGTGATCCGGTCCGATCTGTCGGGTGCTCGGTTTACCGGGTCTGACCTCTATGGGCTGCGGACAGGTGCCGCCCAGTTCACGGATGCGGATTTCACGGGTGCGGATCTGACCAGAAGCACTTTTCTCGAAAGCAATCTGACGATCGCAAAGCTTCGTGAAAACGTCGTTCTTGAAACCTGTTTTACGCTCTCCAACCTTGCCGGTGTGGATTTTGAGAACCCGATACCCGGACCGGATGCGGAATTTCATGAACCGTTCAGCTTTGCCGGGAGCAGCCTGACCGAAGCCCGGCTGAAAGACCTTTCCGGACTGCTGACACAGGACGTGATCGCAGAGGCTTTCGGGCGCTTATCCACAGAGTTACCGTCCGGCATCGTACCGCCGGCGCACTGGTCGGATGAACCCGTAGGTGGGCTTGGCGGGGGTGGGTCGTTCACACCGGATCCCCCCTGGTACGAACGTACACGCCAGGGGATCACAGCCGCTATGGCGGAGGACGATGCCTCAAACCGCACGGTCATCGTGGATGACGTCTGGAAGCGGTGGGTGAAATCTGTCCAGCCTGTTGAACCGACCGGCTATTTCTGTGACCCGGTCTATATCACGCTCGATCGTCCCGGTGGCGTTCCCCTGGAGGTGCCGGCGGTCGATTACCAGGGGCTGGAGGCCGATGTTCATCGCATTATGTCGCAGGAGTGGCTGGATGGGCCCGACGTAGAGTGGGCGGGCGCGGTGGACATAGACTGGTCCGCAGCCTCCGACACCTTCCCGGTTTTCGACCTGGTGCCGGAACTTGATGAAGCGCTGCAGGTTGCCCCCCCTGCCGACACGGTGTCTGAACCCCCTGACGAAGTCGGACCTGTTTCCCCCTGACGTCCGGCGCGAGTATAAGCCAGGTCTGGTTGTGATTTTGAAAAACCAAGTTCCCATGTTAGCGCTGTGGCGGGTCGTAACAGGGAGTGCCCATGAAACATCTGAAACTGCAGCTTGCTGGCCTGACTTTAGCGCTGGCTGCCTGTGGCATTGAGAACGCAGTCCTGGCGCCGCCACCCAATATCTACTCCACCGGTACCAACTATCCGACAAACAGCGTTCCCGTAGTCTTGCGCACTGTGACCCCGCGCATTTTCTATGTGACTGACCGGGCCCCTGAAAAAACGGGGACAGGTGGTCTGACGTATGGGTCTGAGCGGTCGGAAGCCATGGCCTTTGGCGCCGCGCAGGTACGCTTTGGTGCCAGCGACTGGCCGGATCTTGTGGCGCGTACCCACGTTGATGGCAGGCGCAACCTGTCTGATCTGAGTGTGGAGTCAGTCGAGGAAATTGTGCGCTTTCGCGCAGTTCCTCTGGCCACGTCGCGGACCGAAGGAGAGCTTATCTTTGATCCGGCGGAGAAAGCCGACTACGACAGCCGGGGCGTGGCTTTTCAGGAGGCCATCCGAAAAGAAATCGCCCGCACCGGAAACCGGCGGATTCTGGTATTCACTCATGGTGTGCGCAACGATTTTGACCGGTCCATCACGTCGCTTGCAAACATCTGGCACTATGTGGGACGGGGCAGCATCCCTGTTGCATTTGCCTGGCCTGCCGGAAATGGCGGCCCTCTTGGGTATTTCCGCGACCGCGAAGCCGGGGATTTCAGCGTTTTTCACGCCAAGGAGTTCCTGAGGCTGCTCGCAGAGATGCCCGAAGTAGAGGACATTGATATCGTTGCGCATTCACGCGGAACGGATGTCATGGCCAAAGCGCTGCGCGAACTGGTGATTTATCACCGGGGCCGGGGTAAGCCACCGAAAACGTCGATGAAAACCGGCACGCTGATCCTCGCGGCGGCTGATCTGGACACCGGCGTGGTGCGCCAGCGGTTGCAGGCTGAGCGCTTTTCTGAAGCATTTGAACAGATCAACATCTATATCAACCCGGCGGACGCAGCGCTGCGCCTGTCGTCCATTCTGACCAACGTGCCGCGGCTGGGATCTGCCACGTCTGATGTGTTGTCACCCGAGAACATTCAGCGGCTGGGCAAATCTGAACTGGTGCATTTCATAAGGGTAGAGAACATCAGCGGCCGGGGGCACTCCTATTTCAGAAGCAACCCTGCTGTGCTGTCCGATATTGTGCTTGCACTGCGCACGCGGGCCTTTCCGGGAGGGACGCTGCGCCCGCTTGAACGGGGAGACGACGGGTTCTGGCAGCTGCATCCCAACTATCCGCTGGAGCGTCTGCCAGACCTTGTGGATACATTTATCAGCGGCTCGGAGCGCTGAGACGTGCAGATGCAGGAGATGATCCGGCGGCACGCGCAGCCCGGGCGGCTTGAGGCCATTCTGCTGCGTACGGCGCGACGCGCTGAGATGAGCACCGTGGCTTCCGTCAGTACCGGTCCGCGTGGTCTGGAAGGTGATCACGGGTCATCAGAGAAACGCGCTGTGACGCTGATCCAGGCTGAACATCTGGCTGTGATCGGTTCGATGCTGGGAACTGGCCCGGTGGCTGCTTCAGTTCTGCGGCGGAATCTCGTTGTGTCGGGCCTCAATCTGGCTGCTCTCAGAGGGCGGCGCCTGCGGATTGGCGGCGCGGAGCTGGAAATGACAGGTATCTGTGCGCCCTGCAGCCGGATGGAAGAGGCCTTTGGCCCGGGGGGCTATTCTGCAGTGCGCGGGCTTGGTGGAATGTGCGCGCGGGTACTGACGCCCGGCCGTCTGACAGTCGGTGACAGCGTTGCACCGCTTCAGGACTCCGGGCATTGACAATGCGTGGCCGGCAACGTTCAACGGCGCAAACCGACGGTGGTGGCAGAGGCAGATGACGGGCGAGCGGTTTCCCATAGCGCGACAGGGAGAGGTGATCGGCCTGCTGGGCGGGTCATTTGACCCAGCACATGACGGCCACGTGCATATCACCCGCGAGGCCATGAAACGTTTCGGTCTGTCCCGCGTCTGGTGGCTGGTGAGCCCTGGAAATCCGCTCAAGAAGCGCGGTCCAGCACCGCTGGTGCAGCGTATGGAACGCGCGCGCGACCTGATGCAGCACCCGCGGGTGACGGTCACAGATATCGAAGCACGTCTGGGTACGCGCTACACAGCACGGACCATCCGCGCGCTGCAGGAACGCTTCCCGGGTGTCCGCTTTGTCTGGCTCATGGGAGCAGACAACCTCGCGCAGCTGCATCACTGGCAGGACTGGGAATGGATCATGCACAATGTCCCTGTGGGCGTTCTGGCCCGGCCCGGTGACCGGATTTCTGCGCGCATGAGTCACGCAGCCAGGCGGTTCAGAAATTACCGGATTGCCGGGCGGGCGAGCCATATGCTGGCGCAGACGGATGCCCCCGCATGGTGTTTTGTAAATGTGCCGATGGTGTCGCACTCTTCGTCCGAGATCCGCGCTGCCGGAGACTGGACCGCCTGACCCCGGCTCTGGCTTTTTCATGTTCTCCTTTGTGATGTCACAGACGGTTGTGCCGGCGTGCTGCCTGGGGTTAACTCGGCCAGATGAACCGTAAGGCAATCCATAACCTGACGCGCCGCGGACTGCTGGCAGGCGCTGCCGCGAGCCTCGCGGCACCCGTATTGGGACAGGGGCTTCTGACGTCACCCCGGCCGGTGTTGCGGGGCGGCCCCCGCCTGCCAGAAGCGGACGTTCTTGTGCGCGAAGCCGGTATCAGCGGGGATGTGGTGTTCGCTGTGGCAGATGCAACTACGGGCGAGGTGCTCGAGGCGCGGGGCAAGGATATGCCCATTGCACCGGCCAGCGTGACCAAGGCGATTACCGCGCTCTATGCTCTGGACGTTCTTGGCGCTAGCCACCGCTTCCGCACGCGCCTGATGGCGACCGGCCCGGTCACCGATGGGATTCTCGACGGCAATCTGATCCTTGCAGGCGGATGTGATCCGACCCTGGACACCCGTGATCTTGCGCTGCTGGCCGCCCGCCTAAAAGAGGCAGGTATCCGTGAGGTCCGCGGTGGATTTGTGGTCCACGAAGGACCAGTGCTTTCGGTACGCGCAATCGACCCGGGCCAACCGGACCACGTGGGGTATAACCCGGCGGTTTCTGGCATTGCACTGAACTTCAACCGGGTTCATTTCGAGTGGAAACGGGTATCGGGCGATTACACGATCACAATGGATGCCCGGACGGGTAAGTACCGGCCTGATGTGGATATCGCGCGCATGTCGATCGCGGATCGTGGTCAGCCGGTTTACACCTATCGGGACGCGGACGGGCGCGACAACTGGACCGTGGCGCGGGGCGCACTGGGGCGCGAAGGTGCACGCTGGCTGCCGGTGCGTCGGCCTGGGCTCTATGCGGGCGAGGTGTTTGCAACACTCGCTCGTTCAAACGGAATTGTTCTCAAGCCACCTGCGGTGATCAGCATTCTTCCACCGGCGAAAGAAGTGGCTGCTGTGGAAAGTGCTCCGCTCAGCGAAGTACTGCAGGGCATGCTGAAGTTTTCCACCAACCTCAGCGCAGAAATGGTTGGTCTGGCGGCGACCTATGCGCGGGCCGGACAGGTGCCGACACTCGCGGCCTCTGCGCGCGAGATGAACCGGTGGGCGCAGGAAAACCTGGGAATGGTGGGACCTGCCTTTGCAGATCATTCGGGGCTTGGCAGTGCAAGCAGGATCAGTGCCGTTGATATGGTGCGCGGGTTGAGTGCATTGGGCCATGCAGAGCTGCTGCGCCCGCTTCTGAAGCCTGTGAAGCTGCTGGACGCCGCAGGGCGCACAACGAACAACCATCCGGTTAAAGCCGATGCCAAGACAGGTACGCTCAACTTCGTCTCCGGCCTTGCAGGCTATGCCACAGCGACGGGAGGGCGCGAGCTGGTTTTCGCGATTTTTTCAGCAGACGAAGACATCCGCGCCAGTCTGACCCAGGACCAGCGAGAACGCCCTCCCGGCGGGCGGACCTGGGCAAACCGGTCGCGCCGCCTTCAGCGGCGACTGATCATGCGCTGGGGCTCGGCGTTTAACGAACGAACGGTATCGGCCAACAACTGATCCTGTTCTGGCCCGTCAGGTCAGATGCCGCGCGCGGGCACCGCGTTCGATGGCCGCGGCATGCAGACGGTCGAGAGACAGCTCATAGCGGATTTCTTCCAGCAGGCGCAGTTCTGCCTCGCCCAGGGTTCCGTCGGCGGCGGCCACGTCGCAGGCCAGCGCATAAGCGGTTTCGAAGAGGCGCTCGGGCAGGGCTTCGCGGATCAGGCCGAAAAGCGCGTCCAGCCCGTCTTCCTGCTCGAAGAGATCAAAGACAACCTGGCTGACGACGCTCATACGGTCGGGATCGTATTCAGCAAAGATCGGCAGCATCTGTACCGCCGCCTCGATCTTGACCAGTTCCGCCGTGCGGATATCCGCATCAGAGGCGGAGACGGCGATCATCAGGGCAACAAGACTGTCTTGCGCGTTAAACGCGTGGGCTGGGCTGTCGGGCACGGGGGTTTGCTTTCACTGGTCAGGAATGCAGCCAATTTATTGACGCCACCGGGCCAAGGCAATAGGGACGGGCAAAACCCTGCGCATGGGGCGCGGGGCAAAACCCCGGAGTGGATGATGTCTGAGACCCGTGACGCCGCGATGACCAGCAAAGCATGGCCTTTTGAGGAAGCACGCCGGGTGCTCAAACGCTATGCCAAGGCGCCGCCTGAAAAGGGCTATGTGCTCTTCTCAACTGGCTACGGCCCCAGTGGTCTGCCGCATATCGGCACCTTTGGCGAGGTGCTGCGCACAACCATGGTGCGTCGCGCGTTCGAACAGATTTCGGACATTCCCACGAAACTGATCTGTTTTTCGGACGATCTGGACGGGATGCGCAAGGTGCCGGGCAATGTGCCCCAGCAGGAAATGCTGGCAGAGCATATGCACAAGCCGCTGACGGACGTGCCGGACCCTTTCGGCACCCATGAGAGCTTTGGCCATCACAACAACGCCATGCTGCGCCGGTTTCTGGACACTTTCGGGTTTGACTATGAGTTCTATTCCGCGCGCGAGTTTTACCGCTCCGGTCAGTTCGATGAGGTGCTGAAACGCGCGGTCGAGCGTTACGATGACGTGATGAAGGTGATGCTGAAGTCCCTGCGAGAGGAGCGTCAGCAGACTTATTCCATTTTCCTGCCGATCCATCCGGAAACCGGCCGGGTGCTTTATGTGCCGATGAAAAACGTCGATGCGGTCGACTACACAATCACTTTTGATGATGAGGACGGGCGCGAATGGACGCTGCCGGTCACAGGCGGGAACGTAAAACTGCAGTGGAAGCCTGATTTCGGCGCGCGCTGGGCGGCGCTGGGCGTTGATTTCGAGATGTACGGCAAGGAGCACGCCACCAACACCGCGATTTACGACCGGATCTGCGAGATTCTGGGCGGCAAAAAGCCTGAGCATTTCAGCTATGAGCTGTTTCTTGATGAAAACGGACAGAAGATTTCCAAATCGTCCGGCAACGGAATTTCGATCGATCAGTGGCTCAGCTATGCCAGCACCGAGAGCCTGTCGTACTTCATGTTCCAAAAGCCAAAAACCGCCAAGCGGATGTATTTTGACGTGATCCCGAAGGCGGTGGATGAATACCACCAGCAGCTGCGCGCCTTTGCGACCCAGGATATAGTTCAACGGTTGAACAATCCGGTCTGGCATATTCATTCCGGCGATGTGCCGACATCAAATATGGTTGTGCCTTTCTCGATGCTGCTGAACCTCGCAAGCGTGTCGGCGGCAGAAGACAAGTCGCAGCTTTGGGGTTTTATTAAGCGCTATGCTCCTGAAACCAATCCGGAAAACAATCCGGATATGGATGCAGCGGCGGGTTTTGCCGTGCGCTATTTCAACGATTTCGTGAAGCCCGGAAAAGTATACAGGCTGCCCGATGATACCGAGCGCGAGGCGCTGCAGGATCTGCGTGATCAGCTGGTGGCCTACGATGGCCCGGCCGATGACGAAGCGTTGCAATCCATTGTCTATGCCTGCGGGCGCGAGCGTTTCGATCCGCTGCGCGGCTGGTTCACGGCCCTCTATGAGGTGCTGCTGGGCGCGAGCCAGGGCCCCCGGTTCGGCGGCTTTATCGCGCTCTATGGGGTAGACGAGACGGTGGCGCTGATTGATGCTGCGCTGGCCGGTGAGCTGGTAAAAGACGCCTGAAACACTTGCCGCGCGCCCGCCGTGACTTACCCTGAGACGTGTATCAGGGGAGACATGCCATGCGTTCAGGGATCTTTGCGGTCATCGCCAGCCTTATTATGACCTGTGCGGCTCAGGCCGAACCTGCGGACATCGAGGCCACAATTGACCGGCAGTTGCAGGCGTTTCAGGCGGATGACTTTGACCGCGCCTTTACCTTTGCCAGCCCGAACCTGCAGCGTCTGTTCCAGTCGCCGCAGAATTTCCAGCGCATGGTCACGCAGGGCTATCCCATGGTCTGGCGGTTCTCCGAGTTCCGGTTTCTGGAACTGCGCGAGGAGAGTGGCGCGTTCTGGCAGCGGGTGATGATCACGGACGAAAAAGGTACGGTGCATATTCTGGACTACCGGATGCTGGAAACGGCTGAGGGCTGGCGCATCAATGGTGTCCAGATCCTCGACAGCTCGGAAATGAATGCCTGAGCGTCAGAAATCGCGCCACAGCCCGATTTTGAGCGTCCTGTCGCTGCCCCCCGCGACCTGAAACTCTGCGCCGATCTGGATCGTATAGGGTCCGCCACGCGGCTGAATGAGCAAAGATGGTGCGATATCCGAAAAGACCTGCCCGTTTTCCAGCGTGTTGAACATCTGAATCATAGCCTTGACCGAAGGTGTGAAACCCATACCGAAGGTGCCGTCGAGCTTGATCCGGTTTTCCGCGGGCGCCTGCGGCAGGTTGATACTTGCATCCACCGCGGCCCAGCCCCAGTTGTCGCGCCACTGCACCCCACGGCCCCAGCTGAGCCCAGCCTCAACCGCTGCCGAGAAAACGCCGTTTGTATATCGCCCGCCCAGTCCGACGTGCCCTGCAAAACGGTGGGTCTGATCTGTGGGACCGATGGGAAAACGGACAAAAATCACGCCCGAACCGTTTTGCTGGCCGGTACGGTCCAGCCCAAAGCTGATATCTGCGCCCAGTGTGCGCTCGGGCGTCAGCCCGTATTCCAGATAAAGACTGCCCGAGAAATCGCGGTCCTGGGTGGTTGAGGCGGAAACTGAGGCAAAGCCCTTTCCCTCTTCGCGCAGCCACGCGCCGGCCAGGGCCGTTTGCCCGCCCGCGAGGCAGAAGATCAGGGCCAGAACGGCAATGCGCATCGTAATCCTTTCCGCCCGCCAACATGGTTAACGAGCGTTAAGAAATGGTTACCGGGATGTTTTGAATTTTATGGAACGTGCTGGTGAAAAACGCGGGTCCGCGCCCTATCTCAAAGGGGTGAAACCAGGAGGAGAAACAGCCATGCATTGCCCCGTCGACGGAGAAACCCTTGTGATCGCCGAACGCAGCGGCGTCGAGATCGATTACTGTCCGCGCTGCCGGGGTGTCTGGCTGGACCGTGGCGAGCTGGACAAGATTATCGACCGCAGCGACGCGCAGACGGGTCATGCGGCACCGCCACGCCCGGCACCCGGCAAGTATCAGGGCGGCTACAAGCAAGGCGGTTACAAAAAGAAAAAGCGCGGTCTGGGGCTGCTGGAAGAGATCTTCGACTTCTGATCGCTCAGACACCGGCCTCGGGCCGGCAGGCGCGGAAGGCCGCGACCGGTTCTGCAGCACCTGCGAGCGGAAAGGCGACCTCGGCCGCACCCAGGATGGCCGTGGCCGTGTCGTTGTACTGCAACCCGTTCAGGACATTTCCGAAGCCGCGGTCGCTGACGGTGACGCTGCGCCCGTCGCGGGATGGCATGTGCCGGTCGGTGGCAATGCTGATCGGCAGATCGCCGTCGAACCGCATGGCGAACACAGGTGCGCTGTCAAAGGGCCGGTCCTGGCGGATGGTCACGGTATAAAGCGGCTGGGTCGGGTCAAAGGTCAGCTCGATCTCCGCCTGCGGCGTGCTGTGGGTCAGGATGCAGGGCAGACCGGGCGTGAACTCCCAGGCGGCGGCGGGAGAGGTGAGCAGGGTGAGGGCGATGAGTGTGCGCATGGGGTGGAGGTAGCCGGCGTGTACTGGAAATCCACCAGAGGCTTTGCTCTGCAAAGCCCGCGCCCGACCCTCCCCCAGGGAGGGCGCTTCGCGCCACCCTAGGGTCGAGCGCTAGTCCACTGCCCAGCTCCGAGCGCAATTGGAGTACAATCTACGGAGACATTGTCCGCTACGTTGATGGATTTCACCATTAGAAGCGCCGCTGCAGATCTGCGGCCTTTGAATGAAACTGTCATTGACGAAGTTCCGAACATATCGCGAGTTTCTATAATGTACTCAAACTTGACTTTCCTCTTTTTGACGTAGGCAAGCCGAACGATATTGTCTTTTGTGATGGTTACGTCTCTGAAATAGTGACCACGGTTCAAGAAAATAAAAGTGCCCGGTCGCAAAAGATCACTTATCCAAGCCTTGGTGAAGCTGTAATCGTCAATGTGAATAGCCGAACAATCATGTGCAAGAATATCGACGATACCTGAGTATAACGTGTGGACACGATGGTCGTCACCAAAATCGAACCTGTCGTATATAGAAGCTCCTAAGTAAGACGATGGTTCAGCTTCAAATGGCCTAGAAACTATGATTCCGTTCTGATCGATGAGGTTCCGTGTAAGGCACTCAGCAAACATCCGTTTGTCAACTCTGGACAGAACGTCTTCACTGATCATTCCGGCGACGCGCCTATGGTTTATGTAACCCCATGATATTCCTGTAGCCATAAACTCGTCGGAAACGCTTCTCTGGTGAGATACGGTAGCAGTTGCTTCTCGTCTTAGTCGCACTTCGGTTTCCCAAGATTTTTTGTACTCCTGGATGCGAGCCGCCGTAAGTGTCAAAGACAGTTTACGTTTGGTATGTGCCTCTCCGTGATGCTCTTGACACAGGACCACCAAATTTGATGGATCGTTGTTTGCTCGATTTTCGTTGATATGATGTATTTGAACATTTGATTTTTGACAAATGGCGCAAGCATGAGCGCTTTCGTATAAGATGCGATGTTTGGTTTTTCTCGGAATCGCGGGTCTGTTTGTCAACCTAACGCCCCCGCTTCTTCCGCTTCACCCCACCGCGCATCCCGCCGCGGCCCATGGTGCTGCGGCCTGAGGCTTTCTGGGCGTCGTCCACGGCCTTTTCAACCGCGTACTGCCGTGCCATCGGGTCGTCAGCAATCGCCAGATCGACCGCTTCCAGTCGTTTGACTTCATCGCGCAGGCGAGCGGCTTCCTCGAACTCCAGGTTCTCGGCAGCCTTGCGCATGTCCGTGCGCAGCCCGTCGAGCACGGCCTGCAGGTTGCCGCCGGCGAGCGGATTGTCGACCGTGGCCGTCACGCGGTTCATGTCCACGTCGCCCTTGTAGAGACCGGCCAGAATATCCTCGACGTTCTTTTTCACGGTCTGCGGCGTGATCCCGTGTTCCTCATTATAGGCCAGTTGTTTGGCACGCCGCCGGTTGGTTTCACCCATCGCGCGCTCCATCGAGCCGGTGATGCGGTCCGCGTACATGATCACGCGACCATCGGCGTTCCGCGCGGCCCGGCCGACCGTCTGGATGAGCGAGGTTTCCGAGCGCAGAAAGCCTTCTTTGTCGGCGTCCAGAATGGCCACGAGCCCGCATTCAGGGATATCGAGACCCTCGCGCAGCAGGTTGATCCCGATCAGTACGTCAAAAGCGCCGAGCCGCAGATCGCGCAGGATTTCGATGCGTTCGATGGTGTCGATGTCCGAGTGCATATAGCGCACGCGGATGCCCTGTTCGTGCATGTATTCGGTCAGATCCTCGGCCATACGTTTGGTGAGGGTTGTGACGAGCGTACGGTAGCCGTCGGCGGCGACCTTGCGGACCTCATCCAGCAGATCGTCAACCTGCATTTCAACCGGCCGGATTTCGATCTCGGGGTCAATAAGTCCGGTGGGACGGATGATCTGTTCTGTGAAAACGCCGCCAGTCTGTTCGATCTCCCACGACGCAGGCGTGGCGGAAACAAAGACAGACTGCGGGCGCATGGCATCCCATTCCTCGAACTTGAGGGGGCGGTTGTCCATGCATGAGGGCAGGCGGAACCCGTGTTCGGCCAGCGTGAACTTGCGCCGGTAGTCGCCTTTGTACATGCCACCGATCTGCGGGACTGAGACGTGGGATTCGTCGGCGAAAACAATGGCATGGTCGGGAATGAATTCGAAGAGCGTGGGCGGCGGTTCTCCGGGCGCGCGCCCGGTCAGATAGCGTGAATAATTCTCGATCCCGTTACAGACGCCGGTGGCTTCGAGCATTTCCAGATCGAAGTTCGTGCGCTGCTCCAGACGCTGCGCTTCAAGCAGTTTACCCTCGCTCACCAGTTGGTCGAGGCGGATTTTCAGCTCTTTTTTGATGCCGATTATGGCCTGCTGCATGGTCGGTTTGGGCGTCACATAGTGGCTGTTGGCGTAGACGCGGATCTGGTCGAAAGTATCGGTTTTCTCGCCGGTCAGGGGGTCGAATTCCGTGATGGATTCCAGCTCTTCGCCAAAGAAGGAGAGTTTCCAGGCGCGGTCCTCAAGGTGGGCGGGAAAGATCTCGAGGCTGTCTCCCCGCACGCGGAAGGAGCCGCGCTGGAACGCCTGGTCGTTTCGACGGTATTGCTGCGCTACCAGATCGGCCATGACCTGGCGCTGGTCGTACATCTGGCCGGTTTTCAGGTCCTGGGTCATTGCGCCATAGGTCTCAACCGAGCCGATGCCGTAGATGCAGGAGACCGAGGCCACGATGATCACGTCATCACGCTCCAGGAGCGCACGGGTTGCCGAGTGCCGCATCCGGTCGATCTGTTCGTTGATCTGGCTTTCTTTCTCGATGTAGGTGTCCGACCGCGCCACATAGGCTTCGGGCTGGTAATAATCGTAGTAGCTGACAAAATACTCGACAGCGTTATCCGGAAAGAACCCTTTGAATTCGCCGTACAATTGCGCCGCCAGCGTTTTGTTGGGCGCGAGTATGATCGCCGGGCGCTGGGTTTCCTCGATAACCTTGGCCATGGTGAAGGTTTTGCCGGTGCCTGTGGCGCCCAGCAGGACCTGGTCCCGCTCGCCCGAAGTCACGCCCTCGGCCAGTTCAGCGATGGCGGTGGGCTGGTCGCCTGCAGGTTCGAAATCCGTCGCAAGCACGAATTTCCGGCCGCCCTCCAGTTTGGGTCGGGCGCGCACATCTGGCGCAGGATTGGAAAGAACGGCTTCTGAGCCATCGGTGTGGGCGTAAGACATTTGCAAATTCCCCGGGAGCTACTGCCAAGGTGTCATGAATTGTCAGGGGTTCAAGGGGGCAGGGGAGCATTACTGACAGGAATTGTCAGTAAGCGTCGCCACCCGCCCGGTTGTCTCTGGTTTGCGGGCTGACCACATCGAGCAGATCAAAAAGTTCTCTGACGTACTGCCCGGCGTCCAGCAGTTCTACGTCCGGTGAGACGGTATCGATGATCTGACGGATTTCGGTAACGTGGCTGTCGCCGACCTTGTAGATCAGATTACTGCGGGTTGCTGCGAGCCCGGAAGCGACACGGTACATATGGCTGGCCCGGACGAGGCTGTAGTCGCTGGACGGCATGATCGATACGCCCTGCACGGAACCCATCTGCTCTTCCATTCGGCCGATCACGTCTACAATGCTGCGCAGCGGTGTCCGGATAAGGTCAGGCGTCAGTGTTTTAGGCGCGTTCCCAGCGGCCTTCCACGCCGCACGAAAGGCAGACCGGGCCGCCATCAGTTCATCCAGTATTTCGAGCGTCAGATGAATTTCGGGCTGGCCTGCATCGCTCTGTGCGGCCCGGAGCAGTTTTCTGACATTTTTCGCCTCTCCTGTCAGCCGCGGGAACACTGCGTTGGCATTGGTTTTGTCCTGTGCACTGACCGTGTAGCTGCCATCATTGGCGTAGACCTTGTTTTCGAGGTCCTTGATGAATTCTGCGGCTGTCGTGGCGATGAACATCAGCCGCCAGCCAGCGTGATCCGGCGTCACCCTTGGGGCGTCTGCGTCCTGGACTCCATCGTGGACTGCAATGTCATCGGCCTCGTACCTGAGTTCTATGCCGCGGCCTGCGAAAACCTGTGTTTCTTTCGTTGGATCTACTGCACCGTGAGTCTCACCGACAATCGCAACTTTCTTGTCGCCGTCATTCAGTTTCTCGTCGAGGCGTTTAAGCTGCACGACCTGTGCGCCCCGCAGCGCCAAAGTTGCCAGACGCTGCACGGTGGGGCTTGTGTTGGCGCGGGCCTGCATCGTGGTTCCGGGACCGGGCCGGAAAGCCCCCCCGTGCGCCGGCCCGGTTCGTTGCTGGCGCGGGAAGCGCGCTGTTCGGTGCATCTCGGCTCTCCTGTTCATGTCACGCTACCAAAGGTTGCGGAATGCGCAAACAGGGTTTTCGATAACGGAGCGCGTCAGAGAAGTCCGAGTGACCGGAACGATGCCTCGCTGTTTTTGCCGATAATCACGTGGTCATGCACGCGCGCATCGATTGCCTCGCAGGCACGCACGATGGCGTCCGTCATTGTAACATCGGAGTCACTGGGTGAAGGGTCGCCGGAAGGATGGTTGTGGACAAGGATCAGCGCGGCTGCATTCAGTTCCAGCGCGCGTTTGACCACCTCACGCGGATAGACAGGTACGTGGTTGATTGTGCCGCGGGCCTGTTCTTCGTCGGCAATCACAACGTTTTTGTTGTCCAGAAAGAGGATGCGGAACTGCTCTGTGTCGCGATGCGCCATAGAGGTGCGGCAATAATCGATCAGGTCATCCCAGCACGACAGAACACAGCGTTGCAGTACACGCGCCTGAGCCATACGCTGGGCAAAGGCCTCAACAAGACGCAGCTGGAAGTAGACCTTGCGGGTTGTGCCCCTGACCTGCAGCAACCGGTGCTCAGAGGCGGCAACGACTCCGTTGAGGTCACCAAAGGTTTCCAGCAGCTTCTTGGCCAGCGGTTTAACGTCAATCCGCTCAATGGCGTTGCAAAGAAGCAGTTCCAGAAGCTCGTATTCGGGCATGGCCGCATGTCCACCGGAGAGAAAACGCGTTCTCAGCCGCTGCCTGTGGCCGACGTAGTGGGGTGAGGGGCCGCCGCCACGCGTGGCAAATTCGCCCGGTTGCAACGAACGCGTTTCAGCCCAGGCAGGGATACGGCGGTCAAGATCCTCCAGACCACGCATGGCTTCTTCGGAAAATCCGTGTTTCTGGCTGGTCACTGCGGTCTCCTTCCTGCCTGCAAGCACCCGGAGATATTGGTGATTCATGGTTAGCGAATGGTTAAAATTCATATCCGTCGCTCAGGTTTCGGGAAAACCCTGCGCAGTTGCACACCAGAGGACAAAATGCCGTCTTGCCTGGCAACGCGAAATCTCTGATAACCTGACCGGAGCCAACCCGGGAGCCAGCAGATGCGCGCACGAATCTATCAGCCTGCAAAAACAGCTATGTCCTCGGGCATGGCCAAAACCCATGCATGGGTTCTTGAGTATGCACCCGCATCCTCACGTGAGGTTGATCCTCTGATGGGCTGGACTTCTTCTGATGATACTCAAAGCCAGGTGCGGATGCGGTTCCGGACCAGAGAAGAGGCCGTTGAGTACGCCCGTGACAATGACATTCCGGCGGATGTCCTGGAGCCGAAAAAACGCCGTGCAAACATCCGGCCCGGCGGATATGGCGAAAATTTTGCAACCGGACGCCGTGGGGCATGGACCCACTGATACCGCCCGCCGTGGTCCGTGTTGATGCGCGGGACGCTGATGTCGCTGCTCTTCTGGAACGGCATTTCCAGCTGATGCGGTCCCAGTCACCTCCTGAAAGCTGTCATGTTCTGCCCGCTGATGCGCTTTGCTCGCCGGAAATGATCCTGTTTGCGATCCGCGACAACTCTGCAGCAGTGGCTGTCGGTGCGCTGCGGCGGTTTGGCGATGATGACGTCGAACTGAAGTCGATGCATACCGCGGCGGAACACCGCGGCAGGGGGCTGGCGCGCCAGTTGTTGCGGGGACTGATCGCGCATGCCCGGAGCGAAGGCATTCAGTTCGTGTGGCTTGAAACAGGAGCCGGTCCCGAGCATTCAGCCGCCCGATCGCTCTACACCTCCGAAGGGTTCAGCACCTGCAGTCCGTTTGGTGACTATACCGCGGACCCGCTGAGCATTTTTATGACCCGCCGGATCTGAGGCTTGCGCGCCGCCGCTGCCTGCGGCATGAACGGGATCAGCGGTCCCTTAGCTCAACTGGATAGAGCAGCTGACTTCTAATCAGCAGGTTGAGGGTTCGAGTCCTTCAGGGATCGCCATATTCACCGGTCTTCGCAGTGACGATAACCAGCGCGCGAGATTTCAGGCGCGGCGGTGCCATGAAGGCTGCTGGCCGGCCCGTACGCACCGGCTCAGTTACTCTGTGAGAGAAACTCACGCGCTGCGGCGGCGTCCCCGCCTTCAGGATCAAGAGACAGAACCCGCTGGAGCTCTTCACGACCCGCAGCGTTTTCTCCCTGCGCAATTAATGTTCTGCCCAGGCCCAGAGCAACGCCCGGGTCGTCAGGTTCGGAGTCTGCAAGCGAGAGATACAGTGCCCGGGCTTCTTCAAGATTTCCGGTCGCCAGCAGCGCGCGGCCAAGCGTCTTGCGCACTGCCACTACCTCGCCCGCGACGGCAGATGACGCGCGGGCCAGCACAAGAGCGCGCCCGGGGTCAGTTTCGAGCGTGAGCAGAGAGAGGTTATTATTCGCAACCCAGTTTCCGGGAGACAGAGCGAGCGCGCGTTCATAGGCCTCTGCGGCCATCTCATCGGAGTCGTCCGCCTCTGCCATTATACCCAGCCAGACAAAGTCTTCGGCTCCGGCGTCCGGAAGTGACGCACGCGCTTCGGCGCGCTGCCTGGCAGTCTCGGAAAGTCCCAGACGCGCGGCGGCCTGACTGGCACCTTTCAGCGCCTCCCCGGACTGCGGGTTGTTTTCCAGCACGGCGTCAAAGAGCTGTAAAGCGTCCTCATACTGCCCCTTTGCCCCGACCAGTCTGGCAAGGGCGACGTTGGAAGCCTCGTCATCAAACGCCGCTTTCGCCTTTCGCAGCACGTCGTCGGCACCTGCCACATCTCCCTGGCCCAGCAGAAAATCGGCGGTCGACAGATAGGGCGCAGATGTGGTTGCGCGACCGAGAAACGCTGCGAACCTTGACCGTGCGTTCTCAACCTGTCCCAGACCCCAGTCAGCCCGTGCGAGGATCGGATCCACGGCATCGCCTGCGGCGTCCTGCTGGTCCGCCCAGGGGGCAAGCAGATCGTGCACCTGATCGAATCTGCCAGTACTCAGATAGAGCCGTGCCAGCGCAACACGGGTGCCTATCTGCTCCTCAGAAGCCGATCTGACCGCATCTTCATAATGACCGATGGCAGCGTCGGCCTGCCCGTCACTCGCGGCGAGCTGCGCCAGCGCTACATGCACACGTACAGATGCAGGATCCAGCTTCAGGGCGGATTGCAACGTTTCCGCCGCTGCACCGGGCTGACCGGCGCGCGCCTGCGCATCGGCACGCAGAAAACGAAGGTTTACGTTACCACCGGCGGCCTTGTCGCCCATCTCAAAGGCCTCTGCTGCGGCTGCCGGATTCCCGTTGCGCAGGCGAATACGCCCCAGGGTCGACCACCCTTCAGCGACATCCGGTGCTGCTTCGGTAAAGCGGACAAAAAGGGACTCGGCTTCGTCCGTTTTGCCACGGTCGACGAGAAACTGCGCCAGCGAAAGACGTGGTGCATAGGCTTCTGGCGGGGTCGCGTCGACTGCGCCTTCAAGCAAAGCCTGAGCTTCTTCGGGGCGGCCGTCTGCGAATGCCAGCTGCGCCAGCCCCTCGCCGGCGCGCCAGTTACCGGAATCGCGGCGCTGTGCGGCCTCATATGCCGCGCGCGCCTCGACGGGACGCCCGGCTTCAAGCAGCAGGTCCCCCTTGATCACGAGCGGATCGGCATTCTGGTCGTAGAGCGAAGCTGCCTTGTCCAGCGCGGTCAGTGCGTCTTCCAGCCTGCCATCGGCGGCATCGGCAAGCCCCAGCAGATGCCAGCCTTCGGGAGCCTCGGGGCTGGACAGCGTGACCCGCAAAGCGGCGTCACGGGCTTCGGAAAACTGACCTTTTTCAAGCGCCGCACTGCCCCTGGCCAGCGAGTTCTCGTCAGCAGGGCTGAGGTTCGGGTTTGATTTGAGGTGAGGATAGGCCGGGCCGCGTTCAGTACCTGACAGAGCCGTATCGGACGAAGACCCGAAATCCGGAAGTTCGAGCGTCGACGCCGACACCGGTCCGGTTGCAATTGTGGCCGCTAAAATGGCCTGCAGGAAAAATCTGTTCAACAACATCGAACGCTCCCTCTTTACCTCAAAATCTAAATGATAAACCAAGCTCTGCTGTCGGTCTACCATGGCTCTGTCGGGGCAGTTTTTCGCCTGAAAAACAGACGCTTTAGCCTCAGAAAAATGGCGTGTTTAACTCAGAATATCCTCTTGCGGCAGCCGATTCGGCAGACAACCCCGACGGCTTTATTATTGAAAGCAAAAGAAAATTTGTCAAAATTAAGAAAAAATTAGGCAAATTCACAATCCCGTGCATAAAATAGGAACGGGTGAGTCCGCGGCGGAATTTAATTTTCATTTTCCGTCGCAGTGAGCCTTACGAGTTGTCGGGGTACACCGGAGTTTTTTGTCGTACGCGTTCCATGCGAGCGCCCTTTTATAAGTGGGGAAATATTATGATAAACCGCAATACAACCATGTGTGCAGGTGTCGGGCTGCTGCTCTCAGGGCTCAGCTCTGTCGCTTTCGCAGACAGCATCGCTCCGGACACATACAGCGCGACGCTGGAAGTTGGCGAATCAGTAACCATCAGGAAAACGGTGGTTATCGACGAAGCAAAGCCCACGGGCGCGCTGCTGGATGTTCACTTCCTTTTCGATACGTCCGGATCCATGGGTGGCGCTATCAATTCGGCAAAAGCCGCGGCTGCTGCAATTGCCGCCGATCTGGGATCGTTTGATTTTGCCGTTGGCGTTGGTGCCTTTGGTGAAAACGCAGGCCTGGTCGGAGATCCGTGCGTCTTCACAAGGTTTGGCAATGGCTGCAGTTCCCCGGGTGACCTGATCGCGGCGCCTGGCTCTGTCATAAACCAGGATATCACCGTCGGTGACATTTCGGGAATCGCGGACATTACGCTCAACGATCCTGATTTCGGAGGTGACGGCCCTGAGCGCGGCAATGATGCGGTGGCGCTTGCCGCCGGGGAACTGACCTGGCGTCCGGGATCCAAACGCGTGATTGTCGCACTGGGCGATTCCACGTGGAAAGAAGATATCACTGACGATGCCGCCGTGATTGCAGCGCTGGCCGCCGAAGATGTTGATCTGATCGGGATCAATTTTGGCGGAAGCGGTTTCCGGAACGATGTTGAAAGCGTCGGCGGTACGGTTTTTGATGGCGGTACAGACGCCGGAGACCTCGCAGATGCAATTTCTGCCGGTATCGGCAGCATTTTTGCATCGTATTCAACCGTTCAGGTGACAGATATGGGTGCCGGACTTCCCGGCATTGATGTCAGCGCCGTTTGCGTCGACGCAGCGGGCGGTGTCTGCTCAGGCGACACAGCGACCGGTTCGTACGAGCGTTCGGATACGGAAACCTTCCTTTATGACGTTACCTTCACTGCGCTTGAGGCAGGCTTCTACTCCTTTGACACAGTTGCCAAAGTTGATGGCGGCATCGTTGCACGCGAAGCAGACCGCTTCACAGTGACAGACGGCACGCCGGTAATCCCGGTACCTGCGTCCTTGCCGCTTCTGGCTGCTGGTCTGGGTGGTTTCGGCTTCCTGGCACGTCGCAAGCGTCGTAAAGACAGCTGAGACCTGTGATCTCTGAATAATGCAGCGCCGCCGGTTTTGCCGGCGGCGTTTTTCATTCAGGCGGGGATTTCGCAGATCCGGATTGCACGCTGTCGCCGGGAAAACTCCCCGATCAACACCTGTTCTCAGTCTGTCCTGAGCAACGCCGCAATGTCATGGTGTCCTGCGTCAGCGGCATAGTCCGCGATCCGGCGGCCTGCATCATCAGCAACACTAACCTCGGCCCCATGGGCAAGCAGCAGATGTACCACATCCTTTCTGCCGTTCAGCGCTGCGAAAAGCAGGGGTGTCGCCCAGTCCCGCCCGTGCTTTTTCTGCGGGCCGGTCCGTACAGTTCTGAAGCGTGCATTCGCAAGGTTTTTGTCATCTGACAACGCCGCCTCAACAAGGTCGGCGCGGCCCAGAGCAGCAGCGGCAAAAATATCCATTGGACAGCCCATAAGGATTTCCGTCGCCTCGGTCTGAAAATTGTGCATCGCGTGCACCAGGGGTGGCGTGTCATAGTCGGGATCGCGCAGCGTGGTGTCTGCGCCCGCGCGAATGAGGGCCAGCAAAACGTCAGTGTGCCCCTTATAGGCTGCTGCATGCAGTGGCGTACGGGTGCCACGTGGACTGAGCCCGAAGCCAAGCCCGATCATTGTCTGCACCGCGGCAAGGTTTCCGTTGCCTGCAGCCTCCCGCAGCAGTTCCTGATCCGTCTCGGGGTCTGCACCCATGGCGTCCGGTGCAAGTGCCCGCGCTTCGTCACTGTCGCCGCGCATACAGGCGGCCCGGAACGCGTCGGTACTGCCCAGCGGGTCGGCCCGCCCGCCTTTTGCTCGGATCAGTTCCGCAATCTCCGGCATACCCCGCAGGAGCGCCACCTGATAGGGCGTATAGCCCACGGTATAAGTCGGATAGTAATTGTTGTCTGGTGTGTCGATATCCACGCCATGTTCGATCAGCAGCCGGGCACGGTCAGCAAACCCCCAGCGCAGAGCAATGATCAGCTGAAAATGCATTGTGCGGTGATCGGCCGGATCGCGGTCGGGCGCAGTCAGCCACCAGTCTGTCGGATCGCTGTCCTTCAGCCCGTATTCCAGCATCAGTTCAAGGTGTGTGTTGTCGGGGCTGAAACAGCGGTTGTAAGCGCCCTGGCTGTCATTCGGGTTTGCGCCTGCCTCCAGCAGAGCGCGGGCAAAGGGGACCATGTCGGGGTGCGGCGGCTGGCGTACCACGCCACCTTCGCCGTCACCGAAAACGCCGGTCAGCGCAGCGAAACGATAGGTGCCGAACGACATGAAATGCGCGTTCGGGTCGGCACCGGCATCCAGCAGAGCTTTGCCCGCGGGAAAAGACGACGTGCCGGGCAGACGGGCGTAAGCCGCATACATCAGAGGCGTCCAGTGAAACGGGCCGCCCCTGTGGTCCACTGTCTCCGGTTTCTGCGCCAGCAGGTCCCGTACCGCCGCGGTATCGCCGGCAGCAGCGGCAGCATGCAGGCTGTAACGGGCGATTTCCGGATGGGTTCTGAGCAGCGCCTCTGCCTGTTCAAATTCCGCTGAACTGCGGTTTCCGGGATCCGGCGCGTAATGAATGCAGGCCAGATCGAGAAAACGGTTGGCACGCTGCTCTGTCGTCTCCTCGCTCCATGCGCCGGACTGGATGTGTCGTTTCAGACGTGTCCAGCTGGAGAACCCGTGGTCACGGGCGATAACCAGTTGCGCCTGCTGGAGCGATATCTGCGAGGGATCGCCAAAATAGGGTCCGATCTTCGCCAGTGCAGTCGGGTTGTTGGATTTTGCGGCTCTGAGAAGTCGTTTCGCCTGTTTTTTCAGATACTCAAGCGACGGGCGTGCCGGAAGGGTGGGCATAGTGGCCTCCTTTCTGTCGTCCGGTATCCGCGCCCCCGGACCTGAAAGAAGGTCAGTGATGGGTTCTGGTTCTGGTCGTCAGATGGGCCTGGCCCTCCCCGCGGATCGGATGCGCCCTGACGCGCATCGAAACACTATCACAGAAGCCGGTTTTCATCCAGCGGGAGTGATGTTTCAGGCGGCACACAGGACCGGGCGCTTGCGCTCTTTCCGTCCACCGGGTCCGGGCCGTAGAACGAATAACGCGCCCGTCGCAGTGACGTGGCGCGCTATGTGCTCTGCCCTGACGGTCAGTGCGGGGTGCGTCCGGGCAGCGTCGCCGCCCGGACAATTGTCGGATCAGGCGACCAGATCGAACCGGTCTGCATTCATGACCTTTGTCCAGGCTGCCACAAAGTCGCGTACGAACTTCGCACCGTTGTCGTCCTGTGCATAGACTTCTGCATAGGCCCGCAGGATCGAGTTGGATCCGAACACAAGATCAGCGCTTGTCGCCGTCCATTTGACGGTTCCGCTGGCACGGTCACGAATTTCATAGGTGCCGTTGTCCACCGGATCCCAGGTGTTGGCCATATCCGTCAGGTTGACAAAGAAATCATTCGTCAGCTGACCTTCCCGGTCTGTGAGTACACCATGCTTCGTGCCGCCATGGTTGACGCCCAGCACCCGCATGCCACCGACCAGAACCGTCATTTCCGCGGCCGTCAGTCCCAGCAGCTGTGCTTTGTCGAGCATCAGCTCTTCGGGTGCCACAGCGTACTGCTCTTTTTGCCAGTTACGGAAACCACAGGCCAGCGGCTCCAGCACGTCAAAGCTTGCAGCGTCGGTCTGTGCGTCGGTGGCGTCACCGCGCCCTGGCGCGAAAGGCACCTCCAGGCTGAAACCGGCAGCGCTGATCGACTGCTCGAGGCCAACGTTGCCCGCAAGTACGATCACGTCCGCGACAGAGGCACCGCTTTCCGCCGCGATGGGTTCCAGAATGCCAAGGACCTTGGCCAGACGCTCCGGCTCGTTTGCCGCCCAGTCTTTCTGCGGGGCAAGACGAATGCGCGCGCCGTTGGCACCACCACGTTTGTCCGAGCCACGGTATGTGCGGGCGCTGTCCCAGGCTGTGGCAATCATCTCCGCCGCGGACAGACCGCTGGCCGAGATTTTTGCCTTCACAGCATCCAAGTCGTAATCCGTCGCGCCTGCGGGGATGGGATCTTGCCAGATCAGATCTTCGGCAGGGACGTCGGGCCCGTAATAGTTGGCTTTGGGGCCCATGTCGCGGTGGGTCAGCTTGAACCATGCACGCCCGAATGTCTCGGCGAAATACGCAGGGTCCGCACGGAATTTCTGGCAGATTTCGTTGTAGACCGGGTCGACTTTCATCGCCATGTCCGCATCTGTCATCATCGGCATACGGCGCACGGACGGATCGCTCGGATCTACCGGCATCTCGTCTTCGGGCATATCCACAGGTTTCCACTGGTTTGCACCGGCGGGGGATTTGGTCAGTTCCCATTCATACCCGAAGAGGTAGTCAAAATAGCCCATATCCCACTGCGTCGGGTGTTTGGTCCAGGCGCCTTCAATCCCGGAGGTAAAGGCATTGGTCGCCTTGCCGCCATGGCCCGGGTTGCTCCAGCCAAAACCCTGGGAATGTACGGGGCAGCCTTCGGGTTCTGCGCCGATATTGGCATGATCTCCGCCGCCATGCGCCTTACCAACTGTGTGGCCACCGCATGTCAGCGCAGCTGTTTCTTCATCATCCATCGCCATCCGGGCAAAGGTTTCGCGCACATGCAGTGCGGTACGCGCCGGATCAGGATTGCCGTTCACACCTTCGGGGTTCACATAGATCAGCCCCATGTGCACAGCAGCGAGCGGGTTGTAGAGTGTCGAGGTATCGTCCAGATCGCCATAGCGGTTTTCCGACGGTGCCAGCCATTCGTTTTCGGCGCCCCAGTTTACGTCCGTTTCCGGCCCCCAGATGTCTTCACGGCCAAACCCGAAGCCAAATGTTTTCAGACCCATGGATTCGTAGGCCATATTGCCGGCCAGGATGATCAGGTCTGCCCAACTCAGAGCATTGCCGTACTTTTTCTTGACCGGCCACAGCAGGCGGCGGGCTTTGTCGAGGCTGGCGTTGTCCGGCCACGAGTTCAGCGGCGCAAAGCGGATATTGCCCGAGCCTGCACCTCCGCGACCGTCGCCCATGCGATATGAACCGGCGGAGTGCCAGGCGAGGCGGATCATCAGGCCACCATAGTGACCCCAGTCAGCGGGCCACCATTCCTGATCATCCGTCATCAGCGCCTGGACGTCTGCCTTGACCGCCTGATAGTCGAGCGACTTGACGGCCGTGCGGTGGTCATAGTCAGGGTCCATCGGGTTGGTGCGGGCGCCGTGCTGATGCAGGATGTCCAGGTTGAGCGATTTCGGCCACCATTTTGTGACGCTGTTGTCGGTCCCGGTGTTCCCGCCGTGCATGACGGGGCAGCCGCCGGCCGGATCGATGTTGTTGCCGTCCATGAAGTCTCTCCCTTGAGGTGAATCCGCAGAGCACAGACGCTCTGTTGAGAATCATTCTAACAAGCCGCTATCATTAACTCCAATTGGATATCCTGAAGATTGTGATAAGCTCAACTTATGATTGGACTCACGCTGAAACAGCTCCGCTATTTTGAAGCGCTTGCGCGCCATCAGCACTTTGGACGCGCTGCAGATGCCTGCTCTATTTCGCAGCCGGCGCTGTCGCAGCAGATCAAGGAACTGGAGGCGATGTTCGGGACGCCCCTGGTCGAACGAGGCAGGCGGGAGATCCGCCTGACGCCGATCGGACTTGGTCTGCTGGAGAAAGCCCGGCAGATTCTGCTCACCGTCGAAGAACTGGACGATCTGGTGCGTGCCGCGCAGGGGCCGCTGTCTGGACGTCTGAGGCTGGGCATCATCCCGACCGTGGCCCCGTATTTCCTGCCCACGATCATCGCTGATCTGGCCGGGCGCTTTCCCGGTGTTGACCTTAATCTCCGGGAGGCCGTCACCCATTCCCTGATCGGCGATCTGCAGGATGGGCGCATAGATCTTGCCGTTGTTGCACTGCCGATTTCGGAGCCGGCTCTCACAGAGTTTGCCCTGTTTGAGGAAGATTTCGTGCTGGTGCGGATGTCACAGGACGCCGATAAACCTGTACCCAGCCCAATTGCACTGCAGGCCATGCGGTTGCTGTTGCTGGAGGAGGGGCACTGTTTCCGCGACCAGGCATTGTCCTTCTGCGAGTTCGGCGAGACCCGACCGGGTGCCCTGATGGAGGGCAGTTCGCTGTCAACACTGGTGCAGATGGTTGGCGCGGGCATGGGGGTTACGCTGATCCCCGAGATGGCCGTTGATCTGGAAACCCGTTCTGCCGATGTTGCCATCGCAAGGTTCCCGCATCCACGCCCGTCGCGCACCATCGGTATGGTCTGGCGCAAAACAAATCCTCTGGCGGATCAGCTGATGCAGGTCGGAGCGATCATCCGGGCGGCTGGCATGGGTGCACGTGGCAGCAAGCAGCCAGTTTCTCAGGAGTGAGACAGCGCCTCCCGGATCGTGTCGCTGTAGGCACCGATCGCGCCCAGCCCGCCAGTGTGTATGTAACAGACCCGCGCGCCTTTCCGGATGTCACCGGTTGCTGCAAGCGCGGAAACAGCGGCAAAGGATTTGGCCGTATAAACGGGATCAAGGATCAGGCCGCTGTAGTGTGCTGCGAGCAGCATGGCATCGGCGGTGGGCTTGCCGACCTGGCCATAGCCTGGTGCCAGTGCGCCGTCCCACAAAACGATGTCGTCCGGCACGATGCCTGAGGCGCCGTCCCACAGGTCTGCCAGACGCGCAACGATGCGCCTGATGCGCGATGTCTGATCCCGGGCCGGTCGGCGGACGCAACTGCCGATCACCCTTGCTTTTGACCCGTTGCCGCGCAGGCCTGCCAGAAGACCGCTGTGCGTGGACCCGCTGCCGGAGGCGACAACGAAAACATCAAATCCGTCGTCCTGATCCAGTATCTCCCGGGCGCAATCCACATAGCCGAGTGCGCCAAGCGGTGGATGCCCTTCTGAGAGATGAATGATGTAGGGTGTGCGCCCTTCAGAGCGCAGGACTTTTGCCCTCTCATGCAGTGCGGCGTCTGCTCCCTCTTCGTCCTCACCCTCGGGGAAGGTCATAATCTCAGCCCCGAGCATTTCGCACAGCAGGACATTACCTGCAGTGCGGTAGGCTTCCGGCTTGCCCGGAACACGGTCTTCCAGCTGCACAATTGCCTGCATGCCAAGCGCGGCGGCGACTGCAGCTGTCAGCCGCACAAAGTTGGATTGCACAGCCCCGGTGATCAGAACCGTGTCGGCCCCGGCACTGACAGCCGCACCAAAATAGTACTCAAGCTGTCGCGCTTTGTTACCGCCAAAGCATGGCCCGGCGAGATCATCACGTTTGATCCAGAGTTCGATGCCCAGATGATCAGACAACCGTCCGGCGTGTTCCAGAGGGGTTGGCTGCTGCACGATGGTTGAGCGGGGATGCATGTGGATGCCCTGTGAAGATGCAGTTGGCTGCAACTATCGGCGATGGGCTGCTCTGGTGCAATGCCGGACCCCTTGCGCGCAGATTACTCCGCAGCCACCGTCCAGCCGGGGTCGAGCGACAGTGTCCCGGGCGTCCATTGACGTACATCGTTTTCCAGCACGGCTTTTCTGAGCGACGCCATACGCCTGCGCCGCTCTTCAGCGGGCATATCCAGTGCAGAAAGAATGGCTCTGTCCATCGATTTGTTTGAAAACGGGTTCGCGACAATCGCATCACCCAGCTCTACGGCGGCCCCCGCAAATTCAGACAGCACCAGAGCGCCGTCGCCGTCGATACGGGAAGCAACAAACTCTTTGCAAACGAGGTTCATGCCGTCTGCCAGAGGTGTGATCCAGGCAACATCGGCGACCTGGTAGTAGGCCACGAGATCGGCAAAAGGGATCGCGCGTGAAATCAGCGCTACCGGCTGCCAGTCCAGGGTGCCGAAACGGCCATTGATCCGACCGGCGGTCTGTTCGATATCGCTCTGGACGTTTTCATAAGCGGTCATTCCACTGGCCGCAGACACAGAGACATGCATGAGGCGGATCTTGCCGCGCAGTTCCGGATTGTTCTCCAGAATCCGTTCAAAGCAACTGAGCTGTTCCAGGCCTCCTTTGGTGTAATCCGTGCGCCCGACTGACAGGATCAGGCGGGTGTCGCCCAGATCAGCACGCAGCCGCGCGGCCTGAGCCTGGGCTTCATCCGACCGCGCCCGCTGGTCGATAAAATCCGTATCGACACCGACAGGCGTGACACTGACTGAGACGCGCTGATTTTCGAAACTTACCTCGGTCGGCATGATGCGCTCGGTCAGTGCCGTTCCCTCGGAAATCCATTTGTCAGGCACACGTTCGCGCTCGGTGACCTCGACATCGAAAAGGCTGCGCGCAACTGATACAAAGTTTGCCGCATACCGTGGTACGTGAAAGCCCACATCATCACAGGCCAGCAGACTGGCCATGATCTCCTTGCGCCAGGGCAGAACATTGAACATGTCCACCGACGGAAAAGGTGTGTGATGAAAGAAAGCGATACGTACATCCGGGCGCAGCTCACGCAGGTATCCGGGCACCAGCCAAAGATTATAATCGTGTACCCAGACCAGCGCGCCCGGCGCGGCTTCCTCCGCTGCGGCTTCGGCAAAGCGTCGGTTAACGGCCTGAAAATTCGGCCAGTCTACAGGGTCGTAATTATAGCGTTCCTTGAAATTGTGGAGGATCGGCCAGAATGCCTCTTTCGAGGTCACATGATAGTATTCCCGCACCTGTTCCGCCGACAGCGGCAGCCGCGACACCGAATACTGACCATAGGCGTCGTTGATCTCGATCCGCGGCTCGAAATCAGGGTTTTCCGGATCATCGGCCAGTTTCCAGGCGATCCATGCGCCATGCTGCACACCGCCGAAAAAGCTTTTGAGCGTGGGGACAATCCCGTTCGGGCTCTTGTTTTCGCGCAGAACAGTTCTGCCGTTCTCCTCGACTTCCTCGTAAGGCTGCCGGTGGTACACGATGATCAGGTCAGACGACATGCTGTTCTCCTCAGCTGGCAGGGAACATCCTGCGCGCCACAATGGCCTCGGCGATGCCGGAGACGCCGTGCGCCTGCGCTTTGTGGACGTGGTCGAGATCGTTCAGTTCGCGCAACAGCGCGTCTTCGGAATTGCCGACGGCTACGGCCGGGAGGCCAAGTGCAAGCATCGACAGATCGTTCAGGGTGTCGCCGGCAACCAGCGTCCGTTCGTTTCTGATCCCCAGATATGCCAGCAGGCGCAGCAGGGTCGGACCTTTGCTGACGCCACGTGGCAGAACGTCGAAATAACGGTTGTCAGAAATCAGTGTGTCCAGGCCCATGCCCTCGACCGTGGCCACGGTCGAAGGGTTAAACTGCCCCGGATCCATGTCATAGCTCACGCGGTAGCGAAAGGCGGCAGACTGCAGGCGCAGGCCGGGCGCTCCCGACAGGGCAGCCTGCACGCGCAGCCCGGCGTCACCCCAGGCTGCTGCAATCTCTTCTTCCAGCTCTTCGATCGGGTCCAGCACATGATCATGACCAACACGGGCAACTGTCGTTCCGACATCCCCGACAACAAAATCCGGACGCGGCACACCCTTGTTGCGCGTCAGATCACTGATGAAACCCGGGTCGCGACCAGTGACAAAAATCAGTCCGATTCGATGGCGGTTGCCGTCGATCCACGCGTAGAAGCGCTCGCGGTCTTCTTCGGTGCCGCCAAGGAAGGTTCCGTCGAGATCTGTGGCAAGCACCAGATCCTTTTGTGCAATATCGGGCATGGTGAAGGTTTCGTGACGGGTCATGATATCCTTTCTGCAAGTGTTGTGATGTCCTGATCAGAGGCGGGGTGGCTGAACGCGACGTCCATTGCACGCGGCTCTGCTTCGATCGGGCGCGCCCACAGGCTGGCAAATGCCATTCCCAGATCGGCGCCCTCGTGCAGGATGTCCCGCACCGTTTCACAAATAGGCATAGACACACCGAGGCGGCGTGCCAGATCGGTGACGGAGCGCGCATTGAATTCACCCTCGACGACCACAGGGCGCCCGTCAAAACAGCAATCGCGCGGGACGCCCTCGCCCAGTTGCTGCCCAAGCGCCATATTGCGCGACGTCGTGCTGGAGCAGGTCAGAGACAGGTCCCCGATGCCGGAAAGACCTGTGACCGTTTCGCGACGCCCGCCGAGCGCTTCGGTCAGAACTTTCATCTCGTCCAGCCCGCGGGTGATAAGAGCAGCACGCGTGTTTTCAGCAAAACCCGCGCCTGTCATCATGCCGCAGGCTATGGCGATCACGTTCTTTACCGCACCGCCTATCTCGACCCCGATCAGGTCGTCCGAGACATAGGCGCGGAAGCTTTCGGTCGTCAGCGAAACAGCCAGCCGTGCAGCCGGGCTTTCGTCGGGGCGCAACCGGTCCGCGTATGTGAATGGAAACGCCACAGTGGCCGCAGTCGGATGTCCAAGTGCGGTCTCCCGCGCGAAAGTTGGGCCCGACACGCAGCCGATCGGCCGGTGGCCGAGTTCCTCTTCGGCGACCTGTGTCATCAGCAAGCCGGTTTCTGCTTCAATACCCTTGGCACATATCGCGACCGGCACGCCCGGGGCGGCGTGCTCGGCAACCTGGCGGGCGACGCTGCGAACACTGCGGGAGGGCACAACAATCAGGATCACCTCGGCCCCGGCAAGCGCATCAGAAAGTCGGCGTGCGGCTCGCAGCGCAGGCGGGAGATCCACGCCGGGAAGATAGTCTGCGTTTTCATGATACCGGTTGATATTGTCCACGGCACCGCTGTTACGGCCCCAGATACATGTGCGAACACCGGCCCGCGCCAGCGTCGCGGCCAGAGCGGTGCCCCACGATCCGGCACCAACGACAGCGGCGCGCCGGTACTGACGCGCCGGAAAGGGGCAGGGTGATCCGGATACCGGTTCGTGCTTCATTGATCCCTCGCTGTTATCAGGACCGCATCCGGCGGCCGAAAAACTGGTTGTGTCGCAAACAGGCTGTTGATGTCGCAAAAGATGTATCCGAAGAGTTTCATTTCAATGCCGCGACTGCAAAAGATAGGTCAAATTGCTCCGTTTCGTCGCAGGCTGACGGTCAATTTGATCAAAAAATGTGCGCTGATGCGCGCCGATTAAGCAAGAAGTAATCCAAAAGCGACAAATTGATGTCGATTTTTGACTTTTTGGGATCGGCTCTTATATCATGCCGCAACGCAGCACGAGTTTGGGAGTTATCTGTCATGAAGTCATCCGCCGTCCGTACCGCTATTTTCCCAGTTGCCGGCCTGGGCACCCGCTTTCTGCCCGCCACCAAAGCAACTCCAAAGGAACTGTTACCGGTTCTCGACACGCCTCTTATCCAGTACGCCATCGACGAAGCACAGGCAGCCGGCATCGAGAGGATGGTATTTGTGAGCCACCCCTCAAAGGCCGCCATCGAACGCCACGTTATGGATGACGTGCGCCTGAGGTCCGAGCTGCGCGCAAGGGGAAAGCCCGAACTCGCGGCTGAACTCAAAGAAGCGTCTTTCCCTGTCGGGTCCGACGAGGTGGTCTTCGCCATGCAGAATGAACCGCTCGGACTGGGCCATGCCGTTGCCTGCGCGCGCGATCATGTTTTGCCGGGACCGGTCGCCGTTATCCTGCCCGACGATCTGATACTCGGCGAGGGTTGCATCGGCGAAATGATCGAAGCCTATCGAAACGTTCCCGCAGGTCACCTTGTGGCAACCATGCAGGTGGCCGCCAGAGAGACCCGCAAATACGGCATTCTGTCAGTGTGTGATCAGGAAGGACGCGTGCTGCGTGCGGACGGAATGGTCGAGAAACCGGATCCTGACAAAGCACCTTCCCGCGATGCCGTGGTCGGACGTTACATTCTGGACGGATCAGTCTTTGATGATCTGTCTGCGCAGACCCCGGGCGCCGGAGGAGAAATCCAGCTTACAGATGCCATTGCCCGCGGCGCGCAGAGGGTCGGCCTGGCAGGGTTTCGTTTTTCGGGCCAGCGTTTCGACTGCGGCTCCAAGGCGGGCATGCTGCGCGCAACCCTGCATCTCGCGGCGGAGGACCCGGAATGCGAAGAGGTTCTGCAGGAAATTGTGGCTTCACGGTCTTCGGCGCTCGCCGCCTGACCGTCAGGCCTGCGCAGTTCAGCTCTGATCGATAAGCCCCCAGGCCTCATAGTCCGAAACCAGCAGGTGCACCGGGCCTGTGTCTTCATCAATATCGGCGAAGCGACCGATTTCCTGTTCAAAGATATTGTCGGTGAGGTCATCGTTGACAGCTGATACCTCGCCGATCAGGACATCGCCGCCTTCGCCCCAGAACTTGTGCCAGTTGCCAGGTCGCAATGTCACGCTCTCGCCAGGGGCAAGTTTCAGCACATCGCCCGGTGCAAGTGTCCGCAGCATGCCGTCGCAGGCCACAGGCACCGGGGCATCGCGGTCAATGCTGCCGTCGGGCGCACTTTCAAACATTTCAATAGCCAGTGTGGCGCCGCCGCGGTTGATGATGTCCTCTGTCTTGAGAACATGACGGTGCATCGGTGAAATCTGGTTATGGCGCGAAATCATGATTTTTTCGGCATAGCACATCCCGCCGCCCGCCTGCAGTTCAGCCAGTGAGCCGTTACGGGTGGTGAAGAGGAACAAACCCATATTGTCGAAATCGCCCGCACCATAGTCGGTGATGTCCCATCCCAGCCTTGCAGTCGTAATGCCCCGGATATCGTCTCTGCGGCGGAGCATTTCGTCGGGCGACCAGTAGGCGAATGCAGGCATCCGGTAGCCGAAAGACCTGATGAAGGCATCGGCTTCCTGCAAAATCGTATTGATTTCAGAGCGTTTCATAGGGGCTGTCTCCGGGTGTTTGCAGGCTGTGCTTACCGTCGCGCCGGCTGACGTAAAAGCGGTTTCTGCCATAGCACGTGACGAAACAGGTTTCGGCAAGACGTCCTGCGGGCGATTCCGCAGGATCAGATATCAAGTTCCCCGATAAGTGCGGCCCAGGACGCGCCGTGCATGTCCCGGTCGTTGACCGCGCCCTGAACAGCCGGGCGGGGCAGGCTGAACTTTACAACATGCAGGTTTTCGATATCGAACCGTTTAACCGTCTGAGAGTCGGCGTCAAAAACGGCTGCAATCTGAGCGACGCTCAGCCCGTTCCGTACGCGGGCAAAGCTCTCGGCTGAGCCGCAGAAAATATCGATGGTCAGCCAGAACGGGCCGGCGTTTTTGCTGCGTACCTTGGTGACGAGAGAGCGGAGTTCAGCCAATGTCGATGACCTCCAGCCGGAAAGCACTCATCGGATCAGCCAGATGCAGCACATGGTTCATTGCAAACTCGTATACTACGCCGTGCGCCATTTCAGGCGGCGAGAAGAGAAAGGCAAAGGTTGGCTGCTCCTCTTCCTGCGTCAGTGGATGGTGCAGCAGATAAGGATTCAGCATTTTGCCGATCTCGCCGGCCTGAGCTTCGGTTGGCGCGGTGATGATGGCCACAACGCCGATTTCCACCGGATCAGCTTTACGTTTTTCCAGTTTGCCAAAGCTGGCGGAATGACCGATCAGACGCAGTTCAAGTGTGAATGCGTCCGCGCTCAGCTCCATCCGGTCCATGACTTTGGCACTGCATTTTGCGACGATATCCTCTGCCCATGCGGGTGCATTCTGCACATAGTGCTGATCGCGCAGCAGGGCGATGGCGACACTCCGGTAGCCCACAGCACGCGCGCCTTCCAGCTTGACCGTATAGTCATCCGACGGCACCCATTCAGAGCCGGTTACCCGCACAGACCTTGCATCAATGCTGGTATATTCGGCATCTGTCACATCAAGGTGGCCACCCGGTTCAAAGAGGATAAAGGGGTCAGAGTTCTCATACAGCATATGCGCCGACACAGTGTGCGGAGAGGCATGCGCGCCATCCGCCAGAGGAGTGACGGTGAAACCGGCATCGTCAAAATCGATCATGATCACGCCGGACTGCGGGTTTGTTGCACACAGCGCACCACATTCCCCTATTTTCGCGCCGTGCCATGCGCCGCCCGCGTGACAGCCTTTCATCAACGGGAGCGCGGCAAGGATTGCAGTATCAGTTGTCCGGCCCGCGATGACAATATCCGCACCTGTTTCCAGAGCTGCAGCGATCTGCTCAGCACCTGCAAGGGCAACAATGTTGGAGCAGGAGCGAATGGTACCGGCATCAATATCCGGTGCATTGCCAAGTGGCGTGATCTGGTTTGCCTCCCATTCAGAGGCAACAGCCTCCGGATCCTGCCCGCTGCGCAGTACAGCAATCCGAAGCGGGTTACCCTGCTCGGCGGCGATCTCGCGTGTGATGTCGAGCATCCAGTCAACCGCGCTGTCCGCGCCACATGTTCCAGCCGTACCGATAACCAGAGGCACACCAGCTTCGGCCCGGGCCTTCATCAGGCCCGCCCACTCGATTTTGGTCGAGGATCGCGCGTATTTTGAAACGCCGCGCCCAAGATAGGACGGCCCGCTGTCTGTGGAGCCGCCATCAATTGCTATGATGTCGGGCCCTGCTGCGATGCCACGCTGCAGGGCCTCCTGATCATAGTTCAGACCCAGTGCACCAGAAGGAACAAGGACTTTTACCATCAGTCGACGGGTCCGTCCGTCGGGTGCTTTTCCGGTTTCTTCAGAACGCCGCGCAGGAACATCGGTGCAACAAAGCCTGCAATTGCTGCAATCCAGAACCCGATGGCGATCGGTGACGAGAAGAGATACATCGGATCGCCATCCGACAGCGTCATGGCGCGGCGCAGTGCGTCTTCCATTTTGCCGCCGAGCAGAATGCCCAGAATGACCGGCACGGTCGGCACATCCAGTTTACGCAGGAAGTACCCAAGAACGCCGAAACCGATCATGAGAAGCAGATCAAAATAGCTGCCCGAGAGGGAATAGATGCCAACAAACGAGATCATTGTTACCCCGGGCAACAGAACCCAGGCCGGCACCATGAGAATTTTCACAAAAATCTTCACCATTGGCACATTCATCGCCAGCAGAACGAAGTTTGCGATCAGCAGTGAAGCGATAAGGCCCCAGACCACCTCCGGCCGTTCGGAAAAGAGCGTGGGACCCGGTGTGATGTTCAGCGTCATCAGCAACGCCAGCAGAACTGCGGTGGTGCCAGACCCTGGCACGCCCAGTGTCAGCATCGGAACAAGTGCGCCGCCGGCGGCCGAGTTATTGCCTGCTTCTGGTGCCGCGATGCCTTTGGGCACGCCTGTACCAAAGCCACCTTTGGGCCCGGCAATGGATTTCTCGGTCATATAAGCCAGAAACGAGCCAAGTGATGCACCTGCACCGGGCAGAATACCGGCGATAAACCCGACGCCCGAGGCGCGCAGCATGGTCCATCTGGTGGCCATGATATCTTTCCAGGGGATTGTAACCTTGCCGAGCTTAACCCCGATGGAGGATCCTTTTCCGTGGCTCTCAATGAAAAAGAAAATCTCGGCGATGGCGAAAAGGCCAACGATCGCAACCAGGAAATCAATGCCATCGTAAAGGTGCAGGTTGCCACCGGTCAGGCGGGGCAGGCCCGAGGAACTGTCGACGCCGATCATGGCAATACCAAGACCGATGCAGGCGGCCAGCGCGGCCTTGGCCTGGTTGTTGGACGCCATGCCACCAAGCGTACAGAAGGCCAGCAGGTACAGCGCAAAGTATTCCGCCGGGCCAAAGAGAAACGCAACCCGCGCCAGAGATGGCGCAAGAAGCATCAGGCCGATGGTGGCCAGCAGCGCGCCGACAAAGGACGCAACGCCCGAGAGTACAAGCGCATCGCCCGCCCGCCCCGCTTTGGCCATCGGGTAACCATCGAGCGTCGTCATCAGGGCCGGTTCGTCACCGGGAATGTTGAGCAGAATAGAGGAAATCCGGCCACCATACATTGCGCCGTAGTAGACCGAGGTCATCAGCACCAGCGCTGACGTCGCATCAAGGCCGAGAGTGAATGTAATGGGGATCAGAATGGCCACCCCGTTTGAGGGGCCGAGGCCCGGCAGCGCGCCGATAATGGTGCCCAGAAAGCAGCCGCAGACCGCCAGAAAAAGGGTATAGGGCGACAGAGCGACACCAAAGCCGATGGCAAGGTTTGCAAGAATATCCATGTCAGTGTCCCCCGACGAACGGAATGAGAATGGCGATTGCGTCCCATAGCTTGGCTGCGGTCGGAATGCGGTAGGCGACAATGTTGCCCAGGCCCAGCGCATATTTGAACAGGACAAACAGGCCCAGTGACAGGCCAATGCCGGACAGGATCGCGGGTTTGATCCGCGGGGAAATCTGGTAACTCAGGATGCCTGCGGCAAAGACTGTCGGCAGGATGAACCCCAGCGGCGTCAGCAGCACAGCATAAAACGCCAGCACAACAACAGCGATGGCCATTGAAACCCAGGTTGGCGGCTGCGGCCAAGCGGGGTCAGGATCGGGTTTGAAAATAATCGACAACGAACACAGCGCTGCAACCGCACCGATCATCAGCGGGAACAGTTTCGGCAGAAATTCGCCCGAGAAGAAGTTCGTCTGAATCTGAGTGGCAGCCGCGATATACGCGACTGCCGTGATCAGAGTGATCAGACCGAAAATGCGGTCTGATGCCATTACTGAGTGACTCCCAGCTCTTTCGAAAGTCCTGCGATGTCTGCGACCAGACCATCAATATAGGACTGGAAGTCGCCGCCCACCTTGGTGAAAGGCGCGAGACCATTGTCAGCCATCGCCTGTGCCCACTCAGGGCTGTCAGCGACCTGCTGGAGCTTGCCTGCCCACTCGTCGAACTGCGCGTCAGAGATGTCTTTGGGTACGTACAGACCACGCCAGTTCACGGCGACCACGTCATAACCCTGCTCTTTGGCTGTGGGGATGTCCTCAAAGCCCGGCACCCGCTCGTCGGTCAGCACTGCAATGACGCGGATGTCGCCGTTCGCAAGGAAACTTACGACTTCGGACATATCGCCTGTCATCGCCTGGGTGAAACCACCTACGGTCTGTGTGATTGCATCCGCGCCGCCGTCGACACCGATGTATTTCACTTTGGTGATGTCAGTGAAACCACCCTCTTTCAGCACCATCAGTGGTTTCATGTGGTCAAAGCCACCCACTGCGGAGCCGCCGGCAAAGGCAACAGATCCCGGATCCGCCTTGATCGCCTCAACGAGGTCGCCAAGCGACTGATATTCGCTGTCCGCAGCCACAACGATGACGCCTGGATCAGCACCGATGGCGCCCACAAAGCGCACCTGGTCGGCGGTCATACCGGCATAGGCATTCTGTGCCAGACGCGTGGTTGTTGCCGTGGATGCGGCGACAATAAGGTCTGCATCATCGCTGCGTTCGTTGACGACATTGCCGAAGGCCAGACCACCGCCTGCGCCAGGCATATTGGTCACCTGAACGGGTTTGTCCACGGCACCGATATCATACATGATTTTGCCGATCTGACGGCAGGTGAAATCCCAGCCGCCGCCGGGGTTTGCTGGTGCGATACATTCGGCAGCTGTCGAAGCGCCGGCGGCACCAAAAGTGAGAACGGCACTCGTGATGAGCGCCCCTGCGAGACGTTTTGTCATTGGTTCCTCCCATTTGACAGGCGGGCCTCCACCCGCTTGTGTAGTCACAAGACTGTAGGAACCTGACACCAACCTGTCACGCATGAAGAACACAACCCGGCCATGAGATTTCTGCTCGTAGAGGACAATGCTGATCTGGCCCGGGCGCTGTCCGGGCGCTTTGTGCTGGGCGGCCATGCGGTCGATCACGCGGCCAGCCTGGAGGATGCGGAGCTGGCGACGCAGACAGTCGGTTATGATCTGATTTTACTGGATATTATGCTACCTGATGGCGATGGCCGCACTTTCCTGCGACGTCACCGCAGCGCAGACAACCCGACGCCTGTCATCGTGCTGACGGCGCGTTCCGAGGTGTCGGACCGCGTGGGTCTGCTGGATCTGGGGGCGGATGACTATATCACCAAGCCTTTCGACTTTACCGAGCTTGAAGCGCGTGTGCGGGCCGTGTTGCGTCGCCATGGCGGGGCTGCGGACAACAGTCGCGAGTTTGCCGGGCTGACATTCGATTCGACCAGCGGGGTCATTTCAGCAGGTGGTGAGAGCACACAGCTGCGCAATCGCGAGACTCGGCTGCTGGAAGTTTTCTTTGCAGCGCCAGGTCAGATATTTTCCAAGTCGCACCTGATGGACAGGCTGTTCTCGTTCTCAGAGGAGGTCTCCGAGAATGCGATTGAAGTCTATGTAGGCAGGCTCCGGCGCCGGCTGTCGGCTTCTGACGCGACCATCGAAACGGTGCGCGGTATGGGCTACAGGATGGTGCGACGCGAATGAAAACGGGCGCCCCTTCCATACGCCGGCGTCTTGTACTGCAGCTTGCGCTTGTTGCGGCACTGTTGTCGGTGGCGTTTTTTCTGGCCGTGCGCGGGGTTGCGGGCAACGCCACTGAACAGACGCAGGATAATATCCTCGCGGCCTCTGCCACCTCAATCGCCGATGCGCTGTATTCAGAGAGCGGGGCTGTGCGGGTTGAGATCCCCTATTCGGCGCTTTCCATGCTCGGTACTGTTTCAGAAGACCGCGTTTTCTACCATGTGATCGTGGATGGCGAGACGCTCACCGGCTATGACGACCTGCCGCTGCCTCAGGGGCGCAGCGGGTCGCGCGCGCCGGTGTTCGACACCTATTCATACCGTGGCGACAGTCTGCGTGCGGTTGTTGTGACGCGGACGCTGACTGCGGCGAACCAGCCGCGTTTTGTTCAGGTCGTGGTTGCGCAGACCCGCCTTGGGCTCGAGGCAATCTCTTCGCGGATCACGACAACGGCCACAGCGGTTGGCGTTGCGTTTTTCCTTGTGGCAACGGCACTCAGCGCTTTTGCTGCTCAGAACGCGCTGCGCCCTCTCAGTCGTCTTGCCGATGCTATGGCGCGGCGGGGTCCCAAGGATCTGCGCCCGGTCAGTGCCGAGGCGCCGGCGGAGCTTGCGCCCCTCGTTGGTGGCCTGAACAGTTTTATGTCACGGCTTGGTGCGGCTCTCGGCCGGTCCGAAGATCTGATCGTTGAAGCAGCGCACCGCGTGCGTACACCACTGGCCACTGTCCGCACCCAGGCTGAGGTGGTGCACCTGCAGATGGAGAAACCCGAAAACCGCCAGGCGCTGCGTCAGATGATCCGCGCTGTCGACGAAAGCTCGCGCTCGGCGGGGCAGTTGCTGGACCATGCGATGGTCACCCTGCGTTCCGATCACCTTGAGACTGAGAAAGTGGATCCCGCTGACCTGTTGCGTGACGTCGTGGACCGCCTGGGGCCTACCGCCGGACTGCGTGATATTGCCATTCATCTTGAATTGCCGGACGCGCCACTCCGCATCGAGGGCGACCCGATCCTGCTGCAGAACGCAGTACGCAACATTCTGGACAATGCCATCAAATACTCACCGGCCGAAACAGACATCAGGGTCTCGATGGAAGGTACCGGCACATGTCGGATGACCTTCTGCGATCAGGGCAGGGGGTTTGAAGCGGCGGATATCATGCGTCTGCCCGACCGTTTCTCGCGCGGATCCAATGTTGGTGATGTCGTCGGGTCCGGCCTGGGTCTGACCATCGTATCAGACGTAGCCCGCGCCCATGGCGGTACGCTCGAAATCGCCCCCAACCCGGAAGGAGCCGGTGCATGCGTCACGCTTGTCTTGCCCTGCTGCTGATATTGCAGGCCGCCCGCGTCATGGCTTTTGAAATTGAGGAAAGCCACAGCTATCCGGCTGGTGAGTCGCAGCTGCGTATCCTGTCGACAGCTGATCAGAGTGTTTTCGATCCGATCATCCGTGCGTTCCAGACCGAACATCCGGCGATCTCGATAACATACGATGTCGCGGGCAGCACTGCCGTGATGAGTGCCATTCTGGACGAGGGGGCTGCTTATGATCTGGTGATTTCCTCGGCAATGGATCTGCAGACAAAACTGGCAAATGACGGACTGGCCCTGGCGTACCGTTCAGAGGCCACCGCCCGTCTGCCGGACTGGGCCAGCTGGCGCGATATGGTCTTTGGGTTCACACAGGAACCGGCGGTGATCGTCGTGAATAACCGGCTCTTTGGTGATCTGCCTCTGCCGCAGAACCGTGCTGCGCTGATAGAACTGCTGCGGGACCACCCGGATATTTTCCGCAGGCGTATCGGCACCTATGATGTGCGCGTTTCCGGCCTGGGCTATCTGTTTGCCACGCAGGATTCCCGGAATACCGAAAGCTACTGGCGGCTGACCGAGGTGATGGGGCGGCTTGATACCAGGCTGTACTGCTGCTCGGGCGAGATGATCAGTGATGTCGCCAGCGGCGAGCTTGCGCTGGCATACAACGTACTGGGCTCCTACGCCCGTGCGCGGTTGCGCGATACGCCCGGTATCCGCGTTGTTGAGATGGAGGATTTCGTATCGGTCATGCTGCGCTCGGCGCTGATCCCGGCGGGCGCAGATGCGGTCGAAGAGGCCGGCCAGATGATTGATTTTCTGGCAGCCATGGCAGAACGACCGGATCTGGCGGCACTGACCGGACTGCCACCGGTCAGCCTGGACGCGTCCGGCACGGACGAACGGGTTCTGAGGCCGATCCGTCTGGGGCCGGGGCTGCTGGTTTTTCTGGACCGGATGCGGCGGGATACGTTTCTGCGCAGCTGGGTCAGTTCGGTCAAACAGCAATAGATCAGCTGCGCGGCGGTGTGGACCTGTACACCGGCAGACGCCATCCGAATGCAAGAGAGCCAGCGCGCAGCGCCCAGGTCACAGCTGCGCAGATGAGCAGCGGAATAATCGCATCGGGAAAGAAAGGACGCGCCACGGTACCTGCGGTCGCCCCTGCAAAGGCCGCTGTTACATAAAGCTCGCCCTGACGCAGCACGACCGGCACGTCGTTCAGTACAACATCACGCAGCAGACCCCCCATGCACCCCGTGATCGTACCCATCAACACCACAACCAGCGGCGGCTGACCGAGGGACAGCGCCACCCCCATGCCGGCGGGCACGGCTACGGCCAGCGCAAAGCTGTCCAGCCATATCAGTGTTCTGAGCCGGCTCTCAAACAGATGGGCCGTCAGATAGACAAGCACCGCTGCAGCACAGGCCACGGCGATGTATCCCGGCTGGGCAATCCAGAAAATCGGGTTTCGGTCGAGCAGCACGTCCCGCAGTGTGCCGCCGCCAACTGCTGTCAGGCAGGCAACAAAAGCAAACCCGACAACATCAAGCTGTTGCCGGCTTGCCACCAGCGCACCGGTCAGGGCAAAGACAAATACCGAAGCATAATCGAGCAGCGCCAGCAGGGTCATTTCTTGTAAGGAGCCATGCCGGCGCGCGCCAGTTCGTCCGCACGTTCGTTTTGTGCATGCCCCGCGTGGCCCTTGACCCATTTCCAGGTCACATTGTGCTGCTGGTTGGCCGCATCGAGACGCTGCCAGAGTTCAGCGTTGGCAACGGGTTTCTTTGCTGCGTTCTTCCAGCCGTTCTTTTTCCAGCCGTGTATCCAGCCGGTAATACCGTTTTTGACGTAATTGCTGTCTGTCACGATGGTGATGGTGCTCGTCCGGCTCAGGCTTTCGAGCGCGCTGATGGCCGCCATCAGCTCCATCCGGTTGTTCGTGGTCTGCGGCTCTCCGCCCTTGAGTTCACGCTCTTTGACCACCTTGTCCCCGTCCATTGCGCGTAACAATGCACCCCAGCCGCCAGGACCCGGATTGCCCGAACAGGCACCGTCTGTGTATGCAAAAAGTTCAGGCATGTGCAGCGAGGCTTATCCACGCGGCATCTGTGCCGTCAAGGCCCTTGCCAATGCCTTCTGCGCGCCTGGTTACTGTCATGCCGGCGGCTTCCAGCAGACCTGTCAGTTCCGTGTCAGTGTAATAGGTGTAAAGCCGGCCGATACTGTCTCGTTTGCTGCCCGCGCCTGATTTCAGCGCGATGTGAAACCGGCCTCCCGGTTTCAGTGCCGTCGCGATGCGCGCCAGATGTCCGGGCATCTCATCGCGTGCTGCGTGCAACAGCGAAAAGTTGGCCCAGATACCATCAAAAGTGTCGGTTTCAGTGAGCGTATTGAACCCGGCCTGGCGGGCGATAACACCGCTTTGTTCTGCCGCCAGAGCGACCATTTCCGCCACCGGGTCCCAGGCATGTGCCTCTAGCCCCGCGCGCGCCATGACCGCAGCCGAAGCCCCCGGCCCGCACCCCAGATCCAGAACACGACCGCCCGAAGGTATGTCACGGATAAAGGCTGAGAGCAGCGGATCACTGTCATTGGCATTGTTGGTCATGCCCGCGTATTCAACTGCCTTTTCGGCATAGACACTCAGGGTCTGTTCATCACTCACAGGAATACTCCGACAGCAAGACAGGCAAGAACAATTGTTGTCAGCAGGACCCGCAGGTTCATCCACCATGCCGGGGTCAATCTCCAGCGGGAAAAGGCAAAGTCGAGGATCAGCAAACCTGCAAAACCAAACATCAGGTTGAGGCCCGCAGTGACCGGCCCGCCACCGGTCATGAAAAATGCCCAGAGCGCAGGAATGACCGACAGCGCGTATCCGATCGCCGCCTGTGTCCCGCTGGCCTTTGTCGCAAAGCCCCAGAGTACGCCGGACATAAAAGAAAGGATCACAGAGCCATAGAAAAGCTGAACGTAAGGGCCGATAAAGCGTGAGCCCAGGTTTGACAGACCCCATTGCGCCAGGGGATCGCTGAGGTACGTCAGCGCGCCCCAGACAAACGGGATAAGGCCGGCGAGGCCGAGCAGGAGAGGGGCTGTGGGGATGCGGTTCATAATGGTTCTGTTGTGCCTGCGGTTCAGGTTTCTGTCAGGATCCGGGAGCCGCCTGCCGCCGTTCCGTTCGGGGTGGACGCCCGTTTGAGGATCTGTGACCGGATCAGCTCTGCGGCATCGGCGGGCGCGTGCGCGCCGGTATCGATGCTGATGACATCCGGACGGGGAACAGCGCAATAGTCATTGCGGTCCAGGTGGCTTTGCAGACCCTCATGCGATGTCAGCTTGCCGCGTGCCAGCCTGTCCGGGGCGCTTACCCTCTCAAACAGCAGTTCTGTCGCACAATGCAGATATACGGGCACAAGGCTGCCTTTTTCTTTGGCCAGAACCGATTCCCATTCGGTCAGGACCGGCAGATCCTCTGGGTGTACATAGCAGGCGGTCGTTACAATAAAGGCGTTTTCAGACCGGGCCGCCGCGCGCAGCAGGGATATCCGCAGCTCTCCGACAAGATTCCAGAAGCCGGGTGCGCCAAAGTCCAGAACGGTTTTTGCGAGATCAATACTGTCGTGGTTTTCAAGAACCCTGGCTGGCAGAAAGTCAGCCAGCCTGTGAGCGATTGTGCGTTTGCCGACTGCCGGATGACCGTGGATGAAAATCAGGTCCATCGCCGTTTCACGCCGGTTCGCGCAGGACACGCGGGACTTTGAACTCCACGTTTTCCACAGCGGTTTCAACAAGTTCGCGGGTTACATCATAGCGATCACAGAACGCATCGATCACTTCATTGATCAGAACCTCGGGTGCGGAGGCACCCGCAGTGATCCCGACCGAGCGGATCCCTTCGAGGGCGCGCCAGTCGATATCCGTGGATCGCTGCACCAGCTGCGCATATTCGCACCCGGCACGCGCACCAACCTCGACAAGGCGTCTGGAATTTGACGAGTTCGGGGCGCCCACAACCAGCATCGCGTCGCATTTCGGCGCCATCGCCTTGACCGCCTCCTGGCGGTTCGTCGTGGCATAGCAGATATCTTCTTTGTGCGGGCCGACGATGGCCGGGAATCTTTCCTGGAGGGCCGCGACCACATCGGCGGTGTCATCTACGCTCAGTGTGGTCTGCGTGACATAGGCCAGCCGCTCGGGATCGCGCACGCTGAGACCCGCGACATCTCCGGGCGTTTCGACAAGAAGCACCTCACCCTCGGGAAGCTGCCCCATGGTGCCCACGGTTTCAGGGTGTCCGGCGTGGCCGATCATGACCATCTGCAGGCCGTTGTCCGCGTGGCGCTGTGCTTCGATATGTACCTTGCTTACGAGCGGGCAGGTGGCATCGACATAGACCATTTCGCGCGCCTGTGCGGCCCGGGGAACCGATTTCGGAACACCATGAGCTGAAAAGATCACCGGTCGGTCGTCGGGGCATTCAGACAGCTCTTCAACGAAAATGGCGCCTTTCTCGCGCAGCCCGTCCACAACGAATTTGTTGTGCACGATCTCGTGCCGCACATAGACTGGCGCACCCCACTTTTCGAGCGCCATCTCGACAATCTTGATGGCACGGTCAACGCCCGCGCAGAACCCACGCGGGGCCGCAAGATAGAGGGTAAGGGGCGGTCTGGTCATGACTGTCTCCGGTTGCCGTCCCCAGAGTTAAGCCTTTGACCGCGCAGCGTCCAGTGGTGCGTTGTTCTGTCGCCAGATCAGCCGTTGCTGGCTTCGGCGAAATCCCGCGGCGGACGACCAATAACATCCTTGAGTTCGTCGAGTTCGATGAAGTTGTCCGCCTGGCGGCGCAGTTCATCGGAAATCATCGGTGGCTGGCTCCGGATGGTCGAGACAACAGAGACCCGCACGCCCGAGCGCTGAAGGCTTTCCACGAGCGGGCGGAAATCGCCGTCACCGGAGAACAGAACAATGTGATCGACACGCGGCGCGAGTTCCATCGCGTCAACGGTCAGTTCGATGTCCATGTTGCCCTTGACCTTACGACGCCCCATGCTGTCGGTGTATTCGCGCGCGGGCTTGGTCACCATGGTGAAACCATTGTAGTTCAGCCAGTCGACAAGCGGGCGGATCGGCGAATACTCGTCATTCTCCAGAAGGGCCGTATAATAAAACGCGCGGAGCAGTTTGCCGCGGCGCATAAACTCCTGTCGAAGCAGTTTGTAATCAATGTCGAACCCGAGCGCTTTGGCTGCGGCGTAAAGGTTCGAGCCGTCTATGAACAGAGCAAGACGCTCGTCCTTGTAAAACATGGTCAGTCCTTCCGATGGTACCGGACGCTGGTACTCTGAACCTTTTGGCGTAATTATTGTGCGGTCCGTTTGAGGGGCAAAATAGGGGATTTTCCTGGTGTCGCAAGGGCGCAAAACCTTAAAAACAGGCGGAAAGCTGCCTCAATTCCGGTCAGTTGCCCTGGTCGCCGTAGGGTCAAACTATCCTTCGGTATCAGGTGACGCTGCGGAAACTATCCGAATGGGTATACGCGCTGTCCAAACGGACAGAACGGTGATTCGCGCCGTCAGCAGGTTCTACAGGACTCCCGCATTCCCGCCGGGAAACGGGCCTGATTTTGTGAACGCTGCCCTTGCAGTGGAGACAGACCTGGCACCTGCGGACTTCCTCGCATTGCTCCACAGAACCGAAGCCGGCCTCGGCCGCGTCCGCAGGGAACGGTGGGCGCCGAGAACGCTCGATCTTGACCTGATCGCCGTGGGCGATGTCGTCCTGCCGGACGCTCAAACCCACAAAACGTGGCGGGAACTGGGCCTGGAGGCTCAGATGTCGACCGCGCCGGATACCCTGATCCTGCCGCACCCCCGGCTGCAGGAGCGTGCTTTTGTGCTCGTTCCGCTGGCGGATGTGGCTTCTGACTGGGTCCATCCGGTACTGGGACAGAGCGTGGCCGCAATGCTTGATGCGCTGCCGCAAAGCCAGCGCGATGAGGTCCGGATCCTGCAATAGGTGCTTGTAAACCTGTGTGATCCACCCTAAATAGCGCACTTCTGATACCCTTTTTCCGCACGGAGAATCTCATGGCCCGCGTCACCGTTGAAGATTGCGTCGATAAAGTCCCGAACCGTTTTGAACTGGTTATGCTGGCCGCTCACCGCGCGCGTGAGATTTCCTCGGGTGCGGCCATTACGGTAAACCGCGACAACGACAAGAACCCTGTTGTCTCGCTGCGTGAGATCGCCGACGAGACCCAGAGCGCTGAAGAGCTGCGCGAACGTCTGATCGAGAGCAATCAGAACCAGATCGAGGTTGATGAGCCGGAAGAAGATGCAATGGCGCTTCTGATGGGGGCCGAGCAGGACAAACCGGAAGAAGACAGCATGTCCGAAGAGATGCTGCTCCGCCAGCTGATGGCGGCACAGGGGCAGGGCTGACACAGTCCTCCGCCTGCCTGAGGAAAACATGGCATGGCAATCACCGTCGAAGTCCCGGACATCACCGCTGACGATCTGATTGCGCTTGTTGCCAAATACAATCCCCGTACCAACGCTGACCTGATCCGCGCGGCCTATGAATATGGTCGCGACATGCATGACGGTCAGTACCGGCATTCCGGCGAGCCCTACTTCACACATCCGGTCGCTGTTGCAGCAATCCTGACAGAACAGCAGCTTGACGATGCGACGATCATAACAGCGCTGCTGCACGATACGATCGAAGACACCAAAGCATCTTATTCCGAGGTCGAAACAAGGTTTGGCAAGGAAGTTGCTGAACTGGTCGACGGTGTCACCAAACTGACGAACCTTCAGCTTAATTCGACTGAAACCAAACAGGCCGAGAATTTCCGCAAACTGTTCATGGCAATGTCCAAGGACCTGCGCGTCATTCTGGTGAAACTGGGTGACCGTCTGCACAATATGCGCACGATCAAAGCGATGCGCCCCGAAAAGCAGGCCCAGAAAGCCCGGGAAACCATGGACATCTTTGCGCCTCTGGCGGGGCGCATGGGGATGCAGTGGATGCGTGAGGAACTCGAGGACCTTGCGTTCCGGGTGCTCAATCCGGAAGGGCGTGCCAGCATCATCCGCCGTTTTATTAACCTGCAGCGCGAAACCGGCGATGTGATCCAGCGGATCACCGGCGACATGCGGCTGGAACTGGACAAGGCGGGCGTTGAGGCCGAGGTGTTCGGCCGGGCGAAAAAGCCGTATTCCATCTGGCGCAAGATGCAGGAAAAGGAACAGACTTTTTCCCGGCTGTCGGACATCTACGGATTTCGTATCATCACCGCGAGTGAGGAAGACTGTTACCGGACACTTGGTGCTATTCACCAGCGCTGGCGTGCGGTGCCCGGACGGTTCAAGGATTATATCAGCCAGCCCAAATCCAACGGGTACCGTTCCATTCACACCACCGTGTCCGGGCGCGACGGCAAGCGGGTTGAGGTGCAGATACGCACCGGCCAGATGCATGACGTGGCCGAAACCGGCGTGGCTGCGCACTGGTCCTATCGTGACGGCGTCCGCAGTCAGAACCCCTTTGCGGTAGATCCGGCAAAGTGGATCACGACCCTGACCGAACAGTTTGATGCCGAAGAAGACCACCAGGATTTCCTGGAAGCGGTCAAGCTGGAAATGTATTCGGACCAGGTCTTCTGTTTCACCCCCAAAGGAGAGGTCGTCAAGCTGCCCCGTGGTGCGACGCCGATTGATTTTGCCTTTGCGATCCACACCCGTATCGGCATGGCCTGCGTCGGTGCAAAGGTCGACCACATGCGGGTGCCGCTCTGGACGCGGCTCAAAAACGGTCAGTCGGTAGACATCATCACGGCAGAAGGTCAGAGCCCTCAGGCAACCTGGCTGGATATTGCAACCACCGGCAAGGCCCGCGCTGCGATCCGAAAGTCGCTGCGCGAGGAAGACCGCGCACGGTTTGTAAAACTCGGACGCGAGCTGGCACGCTCTGCGTTTGAGCATGTAGGGCGCAAGGCGACAGACAAGGCACTCGCCACAGCGGCACGGAACATGCGCCTCAAAAACCGGGATGACCTGCTGGCGCGGCTGGGAAGCGCGGAAATCACCGGCCGCGAAGCGGTACAGGCGGTCTATCCGGACCTGACGCCCAAAAAAGGCGAAAAGGTTGACGCAAGCCGCGCTGTTATCGGCCTTTCACCCGACCAGTCTTTCGACCGTGCCTTCTGTTGTCAGCCGCTTCCGGGGGAACGTATTGTCGGGATCACGTTCAAGGGCCGCGGTGTTGTGGTGCATGCCATCGACTGCGAACGCCTTGGCGCTTACGAAGACCAGCCCGAGCGCTGGCTTGACCTGCGCTGGCACGAGGGCAGCCATCCGGCGGTGTATGGTGCCACGCTTGAGGTTACGCTGAACAACGACACCGGTACTCTGGGGCGTATCTGTACGCTGATCGGAGAGACCCGTGCCAATATTTCTGATCTGCAGTTTGTCGACCGCAAACCTGACTTTTTCCGCCTGCTGATCTATGTGGAGCTTCGGGATGTGGCGCATCTGCACTCGCTGATGCTGACGCTGGAGGCCGAAAGTGATGTCGCCGCTGTGTCGCGGACGCGCAATATGTCGCAGACCCAAACAGAATCACCCGCCTGATGTCGCATCGCGGTCATCTGGTAGTCATATTTACACGATGATCTGTCATGGTCGCCGCGCAATCGCTGAAATGAGGAAGCTTCCGCTTGGTCTTTAAACGCAGAGATCCCAAAAGCTGGCCGCGTGCCCTGCTTGAGTTTCTGTGGCCGCGTGGCGGCTGGGCACGGGCGTTTCACTATGTAAAGCACCGTATGCGGCGCCTGCCGGACAGCCCCGAGCGGATCGCGCGCGGTATCTGGGCCGGTGTATTTGCTTCTTTCACACCATTCTACGGTTTCCACTTCTTTATTGCTGCTGGTCTGGCGACAGTCATGCGCGGCAATGTCATCGCCTCGCTGATGGCCACCTTCTTCGGGAACCCTCTGACCTATGTGCCGATCGGCGTGGCTGCGCTTTCGACCGGGCACTGGCTCCTCGGCGATACGATGGATGAGGCAGTTCCGCGGTCCTTTGGCGGAAAATTTGTCGATGCCGGCGCTGATCTGAAGGACAACTTCAAAGCGATGTTTACCGAGGACACAGCTGACTGGAGCGGGTGGCATGTCTTTTATGACGAAATTTTCTTTCCCTACATGGTGGGCGGTATTCTTCCGGGTATCTTCTTTGCGACCCTGTGTTATTATTTGTCTGTTCCGCTCATAAGGGCGTATCAGAAGCGTCGCAAAGGCGCTATCAAAGCCAAGTTTGACGCGCTTAAAGCCAAAGCCGCAGCAAAAGCGGACGCCAAGCGCAAAGCGGAACATCATTCAGCCGGGGAATAAAAAGGGGGACGTATGTCTTTTGCTGGAAAACTGCGCCTTGGCGTAAACATTGATCACGTGGCGACGGTGCGCAACGCACGCGGCGGCGCCTATCCCGACCCGCTGCGGGCCGCAAGAATTGCAGAAGAAGCGGGGGCGGACGGCATTACCGCCCACCTGCGCGAAGACCGCCGGCACATCTCGGATGCCGACATCGAGGGTCTGATGGACGTGCTGACGGTACCGCTCAACTTTGAAATGGCCGCCACGGATGAAATGCAGCAGATCGCTCTGCGCCATCGTCCGCACGCGGTCTGTATTGTCCCGGAAAAACGCGAGGAACGCACCACCGAGGGTGGACTCGAAGTCGCGCGCGAGGAGAACCGGCTGGCGCACTTTATCGCACCGTTGCGGGACGCCGGGTGCCGGGTCTCTATTTTCATTGCCGCCGACAAGCGTCAGATAGAAGCGGCACACCGGATCGGCGCTCAGGTGATCGAACTGCATACCGGGGCTTATTGTGATGCGCATGCCGAGGGCGATACGAAAACCCGCGACCGCGAGCTCGAGGCGCTGCGCGAAATGTCGTCCTTTGCGCACAGTCTCGGGCTTGAGGTCCATGCCGGCCACGGGCTGACATATGACACAGTTTCACCCGTGGCAGCCTTCCCGGAGGTTATGGAGCTCAACATAGGTCATTTCCTGATCGGCGAGAGCATTTTTCTGGGCCTTGGGCCGGCCATTTCGCAGATGCGAAAACTTATGGACGATGCGCGCAGCTGACCCCTGAAAGCTCCTCCTGACCGCGTATATTTCCCGCATCCCGAGAGCGCCTGGCGGATTTCCGCTTTGTGGCGAGAATGTGGCAACTTTTGCCCAGAAGTTGACACATTTCTCCCCTAGGTTGCGTGAAGGGTTATTTTCTTTAAGGTTTTCACTATGTTCCGTCCTATTCGATTCTGTCTCACGATGTTTCTGTCGCTGGTTGCGACCGCCGCGATCGCCCAGCTTCTTTTTGTCAGTACCGGTCTTTCCGTCAGCCTTGCGCCTGCACCCTTTGCCTGCCTTGTGTTCGCGGCCCTTCTCGAGGGTCAGAGCTTTGCAAAAGGCAATAAAAAAAGGCCTCAGCGCGATGCAATCTGGCTGGCCGCGCTCAGCATGACCGCTATGGCTGTGCTCATTCTCGACGCGATTTACGCATTTTTCCGCATTTTTTCACCGGCCCATGTGGCCGCGCTGGGCCAGATCGAACCGATGAATTTCGCTGTCGCACTGATCGCTCTGGCGATTGTTGCCTGTATTGCTGTACGCTTCAGCTACGAAACAGGATTGAAACTGGTGCTGGATCGCCACACTCCCTAAGGTTGAGAGGTATTTGCCTCATGGAAACGGCGGAAACGCTCATTCCGTTATCTCTTGTGCTGATCGGCTGGATGATTGCCGGCGGCAGTCCCGGGCCCGCGACCCTCGCGATTTCCGGAACATCAATGCAGCAGGGCCGGCTGGCCGGACTGACGATTGCGTTTGGTATCCTCGCAGGGTCTGCCTCCTGGGGGATCGCTGCTGCGATGGGGTTTTCGGCGGTGATGATGGCAAATGTCTGGCTCATTGAGGTGCTGCGCTATCTGGGTGCGGGTTACCTGTTCTGGCTGGCTCTGCGTTCATTGCGGTCAGCCTGGCGCGGCGGTTCGCTGACCAGCCCCGAGGTGCGGCGCGCTCACCTTTTCCGGCGGGGCATGCTTCTGCACCTGACAAATCCCAAGGCCGTGCTGGGATGGGGCGCGATCTACGCGATTGCGCTGCCACCACAGGCCGCTCCGTGGGATGTCTGGAGCCTGTTCGCATCTCTTTTTGCGTGTTCCTGTGTTGTTTTTCTGGGATACGCGCTGGTATTTTCCTGGGGGCCCGTTGCGCGTGGATATGCCCGCGCCCGTCGCATTTTCGATGTCGCGTTCGGTGTTCTTTTCGGACTGGCCGGCCTGAGGATACTGACTGCGCGGTTTGTCTGAACATGCCGTGTTTCGCCTGTTTCGTGATCGCTGTTCTCACTTCTGTCGCTGCACGCTACAAGGGCGCAGACAGGGAAAGGGCAGGGTATGATCCTCGGTATTGGAACAGATCTGGCGAATATCGACCGGATTCAGGGCACACTGAACCGCTTCGGCGACCGCTTCAAAAACCGGGTCTTCACGGAAACGGAGCAGCGCAAGGCTGAGCGCCGCAAGGATGTGGCCGGCACCTATGCGAAACGCTGGGCCGCCAAGGAGGCGTGTTCCAAAGCGCTGGGCACCGGCCTCGCCATGGGGATTTCCTGGAAAGACATGGCAGTGAGCAACCTGCGGACAGGCCAGCCGGTAATGCAGGTGACAGGTTGGGCGGCCGACAGGCTGGCCGAAATGACGCCTGAAGGGCATGAAGCGGTTATCCATGTCACCCTGACGGACGATCACCCATGGGCCCAGGCATTTGTTGTGATCGAGGCGCGGCCCCGCACTGCCTGATACACAGGTGTGACCGGTGATCGCCTTGACTTGCCGGGTCTGCCTGCGCATTACGACCCAAACCAGTCAGGAATCCGCCACATGGCCGCCAAAGAGAAAAAACCGCAGAACGCCTTTGTTGAGACGGTGAAAACCATTGTCTACGCGCTGCTGATTGCAGGTGTGTTCCGGACCCTGTTTTTTCAGCCGTTCTGGATTCCGTCCGGATCGATGAAAGAGACGCTGCTGGTGGGCGATTTTCTCTTTGTGAACAAGATGGCTTACGGATACTCCTACGCCTCCTGCCCCAGCCTCTATATGCCGCGGTTTGGCGTGGATATAGACGCCAGAGACATCTGCGGTTTTCTGGACGGTGACAATTCGCGGATCCTGGGTGGCGACCCGGAGCGCGGTGATGTTGTTGTGTTCCGCCATCCCGTGTCCGGACGCGACTACATCAAGCGCCTGATTGGTCTGCCGGGTGACAAAATACAGTTGCAGGATGGTCTGGTCGTTCTGAACGGAGAAGTGTTGCCACAGGAACCTGCCGGTACCTTTGAAGAGGTCATGGAACCGCAGGGACCGGAAGGCCGGCGCCCGCGCTGTTCGAATGGTCCGGTCGGTGACGGCGGTGCCTGTCTCAAGACCCGCGCCATCGAGACACTCCCCGACGGCTCCCGCTACACGGTGCTGGACATCGGCCCGCAGTCGTCTGACCGGACAGGCATCTACACTGTGCCCGAAGGCCACTATTTCTTTATGGGCGACAACCGTGACAACTCAGCAGACAGCCGGCTTGCACAACAGGTGCAGGGCGTGGGATTTGTGCCTTACGAAAATCTGATTGGTCGCGCGGACCGCATTGTCTTCTCTTCGGGTGGCCGGTCCATGCTGTTCTTCTGGACCTGGCGTGGGGACCGTTTCTTTAAGGCTGTAGAGTGAAACTCTCCGCCGAACTCAGGGCCTTTCAGGACCGGTTGGGCTATGCGTTTACCCGGCCGGAACTCCTGGCGCAGGCGATCACGCATGCTTCCATGTCCTCTGCGACCCGCGACGACAACCAGCGCCTTGAATTTCTGGGGGACAGGGTGCTCGGGCTGGTCATGGCCGAGGCGTTGCTGGCACTTGACCCGGGTGCGACCGAAGGGCAGCTCGCGCCGCGTTTCAATGCGCTTGTGCGAAAAGAGACCTGCGCCGACGTCGCGCGCGATATCGACCTCGGTGCAGTACTGCGTCTGGGGCGGTCTGAGATGTTGTCTGGCGGGCGTCGCAAGCAGGCGCTCCTGGGCGACGGCATAGAGGCAGTGATAGCGGCGGTGTATCTTGATGGCGGCTTTGGTGTGGCCAAGGAGACGATTCTGAGGCTCTGGGGCGCTCGCGTGCACGACGTGGATAAAGATGCACGGGATGCAAAAACTGCTTTGCAGGAGTGGGCACAGGCCCGGGGCCTGCGCCCCCCCCTCTATACTGAAACTGCACGGACCGGGCCGGATCACGCGCCCCGGTTTACAATTTCCGCCAGCCTCGAGAACGGGGCCGAACAGGCCGCTTGTGCCGGATCCAAACGGCAGGCAGAACAGGCCGCCGCTGCGGCGCTACTCGCCGAACTGGAGAAATCAGGATGAGCACGCGGGCAGGTTTTGTTGCACTGATCGGTGAGCCCAACGCGGGAAAGTCTACGCTGCTTAACCGTATGGTTGGTGCCAAGGTATCGATTGTAACCCACAAGGTTCAGACGACCCGGGCACGGATCAGAGGTGTGGCGATGCAGGGCGACAGCCAGATCGTTTTCGTTGACACGCCGGGACTTTTCCAGCCACGGCGCCGGCTGGACCGGGCGATGGTTGCTGCTGCGTGGGGCGGTGCCGCCGATGCCGATATCGTCGTGCTGATGGTCGAGGCGCATCGTGGCGTGACCGAGGGTGTGGAGCGCATCCTTGAAGGGTTGAGCGATATCGGCGAGGGACGCACGGTCGCTCTGGCAATCAACAAGATCGACAGGGTGGCGGCCGAGACACTTCTGGCGCTCAGCCAGGATCTGAACGAGCGGTACAGTTTTGCAGGCACTTTCATGATCTCTGCAGAGCGCGGGCACGGGGTGGATGATCTGCGCCAGTGGCTGGCGACCGAAGTACCCGAAGGCCCGTTTCTTTACCCCGAGGACCAGATTGCCGATCTGCCTGTGCGCATGATTGCGGCCGAGATGACCCGCGAAAAGCTGACACTCCGCCTGCACCAGGAACTGCCGTACCAGCTGACGGTAGAAACCGAAAAGTGGGAAGAGCGCAAAGACGGCTCGGCCCGGATTGACCAGTTGGTCTATGTTGTCCGCGACGGTCACAAGGGGATCGTTCTGGGGCACAAAGGCGAGACGATAAAAGCTGTTTCCAAAGCGGCGCGCGAAGAACTTGAAGAGTTTCTGGGGCGCCGGGTGCATCTTTTTCTGCAGGTCAAGGTGCGGCCCAACTGGCTGGAAGAGGCTGAGCGTTATTCCGAGATGGGACTGGAGTTCAGGGATGGGAATAACTGAGCGCGTTTTGTGCATTGCTGAGGCATTCCGGTAATGGCGCGCCTCACCGCACGGTTCTGGGTTGACGCTTATCTCGCACGCCTGCGTGGCGCGGATATTCCCGCTTTTGTCGTTGCCCACGGTGATGATACGGCAGGAACGGTCCTTGTAAAAATGAACACTCTGGATGGTGAGGGCCGACTGTTTCACAGGACATGGGACCTGCTTGAGGACAGGCAGATCTGGTCGGAACTTGCCACGGGCGCGGAAAGCGATCTGGACGCTGCGATCGAACGGCAGCGCGGTTTTGATCCGGATATCTGGGTCATCGAAGTCGAAGACCGGCAGGGTCGCCATCTGCTGGACCAGCCCGGGCTGAGCTGATGGAATGGCGGGATCAGGGCATTCTGCTGAATACGCGCCGTCACGGCGAAACCTCTGCGATTATCGAGGTTTTTACACCCGACCATGGCCGTCATGCCGGTGTCGTCCGCGGTGGAACCAGCCGGAAAATTGCGCCGCATCTGCAGCCCGGTGCACAGCTGGATCTGTTGTGGCGCGCACGCCTCGAAGATCATATTGGCAGTTTTCAGGTCGAACCGGTGCGCAGCAGGGCCGCTCAGGCGCTGGGCGACCGGCTGGCTCTGGCCGGACTGAACGCGGTTACAGCCCTGCTGGGGTTCTGCCTGCCGGAACGCGAACCGCATGCGGGGCTCTACCGGCAGACAGAACAACTGCTCGATCTGCTGGACCAGCCTGCTTTATGGCCGTTGGCCTATCTGCGATGGGAAGTCCGTCTGTTGCACGAGATGGGCTATGCGCTGGAACTGGAGCGTTGTGCTGTGACCGGAACCCGGGAAGACCTGGCCTATGTCTCGCCGAAATCCGGCCGTGCGGTGTCACGCGGTGCGGCAGGAGAATGGGCGGATCGTTTGCTGCCTCTGCCGGATGTCCTGCGTGGACTGGGGGACGCAGAGGATCAGGAAATCGCTGACAGCTTTGTAACGACCGGGTACTTTCTGACATCCCATCTGGCGCGCGATCTGGGGGACAGACCACTGCCCGAAGCGCGTGCAAGATTTGTCGACGTGTTCAGCCGCCGGATATGAAGATCATGCTGCGGCCTTCCGGCGTCGACAGGACCAGGGTATCGCCCAGAACTTCCGACAGGGTCATCTCGCCCAGGGTTTTAAAAAAGATGGTTTCGGCTTCCAGCGCGGGACATGCCCGGCGGGTCGCTGCAATCGGGCCCGCCCCGAACCAGGGATAAGGCACGGTCATTGCCGCGCTGTAGCTGTTACACGGAGCGGTACCCGCGATTTTGCCGGTTTCCGGGAACGTCAGCGTTGCTTCCGCGGCAAAAGCATCTCCGTCGATTTCTGTCAGTTGCCAGATACGGTCAGATCCGCCGTAAGCCGCGACGGTTTCGTCTTTGCGGCAGGCTGCCGTCGCCAGAAGTACGCAACAGCATGTCAGAATCCCGGTGCGCAGTGTCATTGGAGCGCGACAACCAGATCCGCCAGCGTATCGAACGCATGGGCGGGGCGTGTTTTGCCGCCAATCTGAGGCAGTCCGATCAGAGCCGCAAGGGCGCTTTGCGCGAACTCCGGGTTCGTTATCCCGAGCTGGCGCAGAAGATTGCCAAGATAGGTCAGTCGTTCCGTGTCGACCTGTGACAACGCACGGGCCACAGTTTTGTCTGTCCGGGCCCAGGCGCGCATGGCAGGGTCCTGTTTGTCTGCCAGAACACGCTTGCCGAACCGTCTCAGGCGCTGCTCGGCATTCCCGTCTTCGGCCAGCGCGTCGACGACATCTGCAAACGCCCGGCTCTGCCAGTCTTTGACAACGGCTTTCTGAAAATCCGGGACATCCCTGAAATGCCAGTAAAACGAGCCTTTGGTCGTCCCAAGCTGGCGCGCAAGCGGTTCTGCTGCCAGCGCGTTCGGCCCCTCAGCCACCAGAGCCTTGAGGCCGGCATCTATCCAGGACTGACGGTTCAGGCGGGTGCGTTTCATACCCCAGCCTTAAGAAGCGGCCGTAACTTCTGCAAGCTGATGCGCGGCCATTCGCGCAATACGGGACGTTTCGCCGCAACGCAGCGTAAATTTGATGCGCTGCAGCAACAGCGCAGCACCTGAAAACATGTGTGGGTGGGCGCTCTTTCCGCGTCAGCTCAGGATACGGCGCGCGATAACCTGTGCCTGAATTTCTGCAGCACCCTCAAAGATATTCAGGATACGTGCATCGCACAGAACCCGGCTGATTTTGTATTCAAGCGCAAAGCCGTTACCACCGTGAATCTGCAGACCATTGTCAGCGGCAGCCCAGGCAACGCGCGCGCCCAGCAGCTTTGCCATGCCAGCTTCGACATCGCAGCGGCGCCCCTCGTCTTTTTCAAAGGCCGAGAAGTAGGTCAGCTGGCGCGCGATCATGATTTCGACGGCCATCATGGCCAGCTTGCCCGAAACCCTCGGGAATTCGATCAGTGATTTGCCGAATTGCTTGCGGTCCTGCGCATATTGCATCGCGATGTCGAGCGCGGACTGTGCGACACCGATGGCACGGGCCGCTGTCTGGATCCGCGCCGATTCAAAGGTTTCCATGAGTTGTTTGAAACCCTTACCTTCTTCGCCGCCCAGCAGATTTTCGCCTTTGACAAAAAAGTTGTCGAATGCCAGCTCGTATTCCTTCATGCCGCGATAGCCCAGCACCTCGATCTCTCCGCCGGTCATGCCTTCGGTCGGGAACGGGTTTTCGTCATCGCCGGGCGTCTTTTCGGCAATGAACATCGAAAGACCTTTGTAGTCTGTAGTCTCCGGGTCGGTGCGCGCCAGCAGCGTCATGATCTGAGTGCGCGTAGCGTGGGTAATCCACGTTTTGTTGCCGGTGATCCTGTAGTCGTCGCCATCTTTGACAGCACGGGTGCGCAGGCTGCCAAGGTCCGACCCGGTATTGGGTTCGGTAAACACGGCTGTGGGCAGAGTTTCCGCCGAGGCAAGCCGCGGCAGCCATTTTTCTTTCTGGGCCTCGGTACCGCCGGCAATGATCAGCTCCGCTGCAATCTCGGAACGTGTCCCGAGAGACCCGACACCAATATAACCGCGGGACAGCTCTTCTGAGACAACGCACATTGACGCTTTCGAAAGGCCGAACCCGCCATATTCCTCGGGAATCGTCAGACCGAAGACGCCCATTTCCGCCAGCTCGTCGATGACCTCCATCGGAATGAGTTCATCTTTGAGGTGCCAGTCATGGGCAAAGGGTTCTACTTTCTCGACGGCATAGCGGCGGAACTGTTCGCGGATCATTTCCAGTTCGTCATCCAGGCCAGATGTGCCGACCGTGATGTTTGCCGAATGCTCCTGCATCAGCGCCACCAGACGCGTACGCGCCGCCTGGGTATTGCCGTGCTGGGTCAGGGTCATCACTGAAGGCTCCATCATGGCCCGCATATCCTGCTGGCCAAGACCCAGATCCTGCAGGCGCAGGATTTCACCCTGGTTCATCTGTATGCCGCCATAGATCTGCCAGAGATACTCTCCGAACGCGATCTGGTGTATCAGCTGTTCGGTCTCGCCGAACCGACCGCTCGAATGCAGGTTTTCGGCCCACTTCTGCATCTGATGAAGAGACTGGACATAGGTTGCGAGCCACGCAAGGCCGTGGGCTGCGGTCTGGTGCTCCTCGACAAGCGCGCCGGAAACGCGACCATCGGGCGCAACGAGTGCCTTCACACTGCTGCGGGCGGTTGCGAGGATGCTGTCTGCCGCGGGCAGAGCACCTGCAGTCAGTTTCAGCAGATCAGCAAGCAGCACCTCTGTTTGCGTCGCAGGGTTTTGTCCATCGTGGGCCATCTGAAACATCCTTTTCCGGTCGGAAAGAGGTCTAGGCAGTTTGCAGTTGCAGCGCAACAAAAATACAATGAGATGCGGCAATTTGTATGAAAATTACGCTGCGGTACAGGCGGCGTCGCTGCGTTGCAACAAAGCGCCGTGACCGATTCCTTGCTGCAGACGAAAAAAAACCGATCTACCGGCCATTCTGACGCGGTACATCGGCTTCTCACTCGTAATCAGGAACCAGCTGCAGAGCTGATTCTCCCCTTATCCCTGACGGGCAACAGTCACGCCGGAAACGTCCTCTATGAACGTAACGATCCGGGATTTGATGGTGTCGTCGCGGATCGCGGCGAGCGCTGTCACGATCTCCATGCTGGGATCGCGACCTTTTTCGGCTTCTTCCGAAGCGTCGAGGCCTTCAAAGAAATATGAGGTCGGAACGTCAAGAATTCTCGACAGTTCATACAGCCGGCTGGCGGCGATACGGTTAGAGCCGATTTCATATTTCTGAATTTGCTGGAAGGACAGACTCAGTTCACGCGCCACGTCTGTCTGGGACAGACGACGGATCGTGCGGATCTGTTTCAGTTTTCTTCCGACATGAACATCTACAGGATGGGACATACTTTTTAACACCTCTGGTTGAGACTGACTACTCTCATCGCGGGAAACGGCGACTCGATCAACTGACTACCTTTTAATTTTTTTTGATTAAAAATGTTCAGTCGATGGGTGAAAAATGTTGCATTGGTGGATGATTTATTTACCATTATGATCAATGAACGAAATTATGAAGCCAACCGAGTCTGCCCCGGTCACCAGAAAGGCCGTAGAATCTCATAGCCTTTTGCATGAGATGATCCGGTCGTTTACTACTCTGGCGAGAACTCTGAACCTCAGCCATGCGGTTCGGGAGCTGGGCAGCACGCGTCAGACTGTGCGTCGTCACATCGCTTTGCTCGAGGAAGCCAAGGGCGTTGAGCTCTTTGCGATCGAGGATCGTCAGTACCGTCTGACAGAGGCAGGAGAGCAGGCGCTGCCCGCAGCGCAGGAGATTCTGGCCCGCGGGAACGCATGGCTGAGTGGCGACATGAACCATCTCAGCGGCCTTCTGTCGCTTTCTCACAGTCAGCCAAACGGCTGGAGTTTTCATCAGCACCAGCAGCGAATCGATGTAATCTGGCAGCCGGAAAATATTCTGTTCCGCGAAGCCTTTCGGGCGTGGGGCATGAGCGGCGGCCATATTGAGCACGAAAATATGGCGCACATTCGCCCGTATCTGATGGTCTACAGAGAATCGCCGACGGGCTGGATCTGTGTGGAAATGGGCGAAAAGTCATTTTACTCGATCTGGTTCGGCTGGACGAACGCCCGGAGCAGTATTGGCCGTCCGATCGGTCAGTTTCCGGGAGGGCAGGATTTCGCCCTGATGCTCGATCTGCCTTACAAAGACGTTAAAACAACAGGAGGATGTCGCTTAGATCAGATATTTACACAGGTCCCGCGTATGCCGGGCGGAGACCTTGTGCCGACAGCCTATCACCGACTGTTGCTGGGAGGCGCTTTTCCGGACGGGAGTTTCGCGCTGATTGCGGTGCTGGACCGCTCACGCGAAATCAATATCCCCGGGCTTGGTCCCGAAGTCCTGGATCTGGCACCGCTGGATTCACAGGTGGTGTTTGATTCGTCATGCGTAAAATACGAGCAGGCAATAATAAATTAGGTTAACCTGTGATGGTAATGCCATCAGAGGAGAAGCCCTAATGACCCTGCACACCTTTCAGGACGGAACAAGGTTCCTGGCCAGCAGTTCAAGTCTGCTGAATGAGCACGGTATCGAATTACAGGTCGGTCACGACTTTGACGAGTATCGCGAGATACTTGCAGAGGCGCGGCCAGGCCATACTCTGGGTGCGCCTCTGAACCCGGATCTCCAGCCTATGACTCCTGCAAATTCCTTCTGGATTGCGGGACGGGATGGTAATGGAACAATCATGCACACCCAGGCAATGCGCTGTGTCGACCTGCATGGCGGGTATTTGTCCGATTATCTGCGTCATCGCTTTGTTGATTACCCCCCATCCGGCATGGATCTGGACATGAAACGGTCCCGTTACAGGGCTGGTCCGGGTGCTCAGCGCATCAAAGGACAGGTCTGCTACCACGGAGAATTCTGGATGGGAGGCACGCCGGGGCAGTACCGTGGCACGGGCCTTTCGTACATCCTGGGGCGGTATGCGTTCCTTCTGGGCCTGCAGATGTATGATCCCGACTACATTTTCGGCTTTATGGAACGCACGGTCGTCTTCAAGGGCTTCCCCGCACGACACGGATACATGCATATGGAGCCAAGCGCATTACGCTGGTACATTAAGAATAATGAAAACCCGCTCGAAGGGTATCTTGTTTACGTGGGACGTGACGATATCCGTTTTCTGCTGGACATGCCCCTGTCAGATATTCTTGATATGGCGGCCTGAAACACAAAAGCGCCCGCCGTCAGATGGCTGCGGCGGGCGCCCTTTTTCCGCGGCAGGATATCAGCTGATCGCTGCGGCCCGCACGTCGTCGTCAATGAATGGCAGATACTGCGCGAAGTTATCCGAAAACATCTTTACCAGTTTTGCGGCCTGACGGTCGTAGGCCTCGGGGTTGTCCCATGTCCGGCGCGGATCCAGCAGGATACTGGGCACACCTTTTACGTCGACAGGAACAGAGAAACCAAAATTCGGATCCTTGCGGAATTCGGCGTCCGCGAGCGATCCATCAAGAGCCGCAGTCAGCAGGCCACGCGTGGCTTTGATCGGCATGCGGCTGCCTGTACCATACGCACCGCCGGTCCAGCCGGTATTCACAAGCCAGCAGGTGGCGCCATGCGTCGCAATCTTTTCGCGCAGCAGGTTCCCGTAGACTTCCGGACGACGTGGCATGAAGGGTGCGCCAAAGCAGGTTGAAAAGGTGGGCTCCGGCTCTGTGACGCCACGCTCGGTACCGGCGACCTTGGACGTAAAGCCGGACAGGAAGTGATACATTGCCTGTGCAGGTGTGAGCCGCGATATGGGCGGGAGTACACCAAAGGCATCGCAGGTCAGCATGATGATGTTTTTCGGGTGCCCGCCGCGTGCGACCTCGGATGCATTCGAGATGTAATGCAGGGGGTAGGCGCAGCGCATATTCGCTGTCAGGCTGTCGTCTTCAAAATCAAGTTCTCGGGTGCGTTCATCGTAGATCATATTTTCGATGACGGTACCGAACTTTTCCGTTGTCGCGTAGATCTCCGGCTCAGCCTCGGCGCTGAGGTTGATCGTTTTGGCATAGCATCCACCCTCAAAATTGAAGGTGCCGGTATCCGACCAGCCGTGTTCATCATCTCCGATCAGGGTGCGTGACGGATCCGCCGAAAGCGTTGTTTTGCCCGTACCTGACAGACCAAAGAAAACAGCAGCATCTACCGGGTTTCCATTCGCATGATTTGCCGAGCAGTGCATCGGCATGACACCTTTTTCAGGCAGAAGGTAGTTCAGCAGGGTAAAGACGGATTTCTTGTTTTCGCCTGCATATTCCGTACCGCCGATCAGAATGAGTTTCTTGTCAAAGTTCATCGCGATGACGGTTTCAGACCTGCAGTTGTGTTTTTGCGGATCGGCCTTAAAGCTGGGGCAGTTGATAACGGTGAAATCCGCGGTGAATTCGTCAATGTCCTCAAGATCGGGGCGGCGCAGCATGTGGCGGATAAACAGCCCGTGCCATGCCAGTTCAGTTATCATACGTACGTTAATGGCGTGTTTGGGATCCGCACCACCAACAAGGTCCTGCACAAAATAGTCCCGGCCTTCCATGTGTTTCAGCATGTCCGCATGCAGAGCATCAAAGCCCTCGGGCGACATCGCGGCATTGTTTTCCCACCAGATCGTTTCCGCGACGCTGTCAGTTCTGACCACATGTTTGTCTTTTGGAGACCGGCCCGTAAATTTCCCGGTCGTGACAAGAAATGTTCCGCCCTTACCCAGCCGGCCTTCACCGCGGGCCAGCGCGTTTTCGATCAGGTCCGGTTCCATCAGGTTGTAATAAACGTCTCCAAGGCCCTTTATTCCCTGATCTTCCAGTCTGAAGTCCGGGTTCACGCGCCCATGTGTCATTACGTTTTCTCCTGATGCGCCACCGTCAGCGGCAAGAAACTGAAACCGTGCGAATGATTTATCCACACCCACGCGGCCTCTTAACATGCCGTTTTATGTCCTGAACAGGACGCTTTCAGGGAGTTAGCGCCACCATTGCAAACTTTGTCGGAGGATGACGTCAGCATGGTTTATGTGGGCGCTATCATTTTAACGAAGCCGTCAACAATGTGCGGCAATTTAGCCATCCGTAACCAAATTATGCCCCAATTGCGCCCAGGTGCTGCACTGATTCGCAGTTAACGATTGATTCGATCGGGTGAAAAATGGTGATTATTGCCAAAAACCCAACAAACGAGCAGTACAAGGATACAGGTAATGTCTAAAATCGCACTGGTAGACGACGACAGGAATATCCTGACGTCCGTTTCGATGACGCTCGAGGCCGAAGGTTTCGAGGTTGAAACCTATAACGACGGTCAGGCCGCGCTGGACGCATTCAACAAGAAACTGCCGGATATGGCAGTGCTTGATATCAAGATGCCCCGGATGGATGGTATGGATCTGCTGCAGCGTCTGCGCCAGAAAACGGCGATGCCGGTAATCTTCCTGACCTCGAAAGATGACGAGATCGACGAGGTTCTTGGTTTGCGCATGGGCGCTGACGACTATGTCAAAAAGCCGTTCTCGCAGCGTCTGCTCGTTGAGCGTATCCGCGCGTTGCTGCGTCGCCAGGATGCCGTTGCCGGTGATGTCGTCGCGGACAGTGAAGAAACCAAAGTGATGGAACGTGGCGACCTGCGGATGGACCCGCTGCGCCATGCGGTCAGCTGGAAAGGCAAGGACGTCTCACTGACGGTCACAGAATTCCTTCTTCTTCAGGCTCTCGCGCAGCGTCCTGGTTTTGTGAAATCCCGCGACCAGCTGATGGACGTTGCCTATGACGATCAGGTCTATGTCGATGACCGCACAATCGACAGCCACATCAAGCGCCTGCGCAAAAAGATGCGGACGGCAGATGACGAGTTCTCCGCGATTGAGACACTCTACGGGATCGGTTACAGGTATAACGAAGAATAAGTAACCGTGGCCCTGGCCGAAAGGACTTTCGTGCGGGATATGACGCCCCCTCAGCCGAGGGACGAGGACCTCGTCCTCGGTGAAGACTGGGTCGCACCTGAAAGTGCGGCCGGCAATGAGATGCGCGCGAGCAGGGAGCGTCGGGGCCTGATGTCTCTGCGCACCTCGCCACTGACGCGCAAGATTATCACGTTCAACCTGATTGCCCTCAACATACTCGTTGCGGGCATTCTTTATCTGAACTCGTCGCGCGACAGCCTTGCACTGCAGCGTGCCGCGTCCCTGGTTTCCGAAGCTGAACTGATTGCGGATGTGGTCGAGGCCCGGTTGCCGTCCGGTGCCCCGGTGAGCCTTGCGACCGGAGACGGCATTGACGTTGCCGACACTCTGGCCGGTCTGGATCTGCGCAGCGGTATCGAAGTTTTTGTCTTTGACCCCGGCGAACAACTGGTCGCAAATATCGAAGGCAAGCTTGCAGCGGATGAGATCGCCGGCGGTATCGGCGGAAAAACGTTCCTCACTGACTTACTGAGCTGGCTCTGGACTGCTGTGTCCGAGCCGTTCAGCGAGCCTGAAAATGTGACCATCACACCGCTGAAGGACAAGATCAGGCCCATTGTCAGTGAGACTCTGCGCGACGGAACTCAGATCCGGAACGGTCTTGATGTGGCGGGTGGCGTTCTGTTCACCGTCGCGACCCCCGTCTTTCAGAACGGCCAGCCAGTGGGTGTTGTGGCCGTGGCAACAGCCGCCGGAGAAATTGACAAGCTTGTACGCACCGAGCGCGAGCGTGTACTGCAGATGTTTGTTATCGCGACTGTTGTGTCTATCGGTCTGAGCCTTGTGCTCGCATCCACCATCGCAAACCCTCTCGCGGACCTTGCCGCCGCAGCTGAACTCGGGCGGGACAAAAACGCCCGGAAAATGAACCCCGGCAGGATCCGGATTCCGGATCTGACGGCGCGTCCGGATGAAATCGGCCGGCTCAGTGGTGCATTGCGTGGAATGATATCAGCACTCTACAATCGCATCGATGGCAACGAACAGTTCGCGGCTGATGTTGCGCATGAGATCAAGAACCCACTGGCTTCACTCAGATCTGCGGTGGGCACACTGCGTATGGTAAAGCGTGATGATCAGAGGGAAAAACTCCTGGATGTGATCGATCACGATGTGCGCCGTCTTGATCGGCTGGTCAGTGATATCTCCAATGCGTCGCGTCTCGACAGTGAACTGGTTAAAGAAGAAGAAGAGCCTTTCGACGTCCTGGGGACACTGACTAACCTTGGGCAGTATCTTGGCGATGATGCACGAACGCGCGGGATCGATTTCATCACTGACCTGCCGGACACACCGATCATGGTTTACGGTCTTGAAGCACGTCTGGCACAGGTATTTGTCAATCTTATCACCAACGCGATTTCCTTCTGCGAAGACGGAGATGCGATCCGCATCTGGGCCCGCAAAAAGGAAAACCGCGTGCTTATTGTGGTGGAAGACACCGGCCCGGGCATTCCCGACCAGGCACTGTCAAAAATTTTCAAACGCTTCTACTCACAGCGGCCGGATGAACATTTCGGCAACAACTCCGGTCTGGGGCTGGCCATATCCAAACAGATTGTTGAGGCGCACGGCGGTGTTATCTGGGCGGAAAATATCCGCCCGACTGAAGCAGATATCACTTCTGATCCGCTGGGCGCACGCTTTGTCGTGGGCCTGCCGATCTGACCGTTGAAACCGGCACCGACCACCAGCGCTGGAGCCAGTTCGCAAACCCTGCATGCGAGCACTGTGGCGGTGGACGGCCGCGCCGTTCTGATAACCGGAGCATCCGGCTCCGGTAAATCGGCACTCGCACTTCAGCTTATGGCACACGGCGCACAGCTTGTGGCCGACGACCGCACGCTGGTCGAATGCGACGGCGAAAGTATCGTCGCCTCCTGTCCGGCGGCTATTTCGGGTCTTATTGAAGCGCGGGGCGCAGGCATTCTGAATGCCGAACCAAGTGGCCCGGTACCTGTCGCGCTGGTGGTCGATCTTGATCACGTGGCCGTCGCCCGTCTTCCGGCGGCCCGGACATTCGACATTCTTGGTCGGGCAGTGCCCTGTCTTCACAAAATCGATGCCAGCCATTTCCCTGCAGCAATTCTGCAATATCTCAGGTGGGCTGCACAGGAGTAGAAATGACGGCCGACGGACCTCAGGCGCGACGCATCATCTTTGTCACCGGCCCCTCCGGAGCCGGCAGATCAAGCGCGCTCAAAGTGCTGGAGGATGCAGGGTACGAAGCAATAGATAACCTGCCACTGCGTCTGCTTGATGCGCTGCTTGCCGGTCCGGAAAACGACAAACCGATGGCGTTGGGGATAGACCCCCGCAACCGCGATTTTTCCACAACCCGCATTATTGACACGCTGGGCAGTCTGGCCGTGACGCCTGGCGTTGCCCCCGAGTTGTTGTATCTCGATTGTCATCCGGATGTTCTGCTGCGACGGTATTCCGAGACACGCCGCCGCCACCCGCTGTCTCCGGACGACCGGCCAGCGGCGGGGATCCAGCGAGAAATAGACATACTGCTTCCGCTCCGGGCGCGGGCGGATGTTCTGATCGATACCTCTGACCTGAATGTGCATCAGCTGCGCGCGGAGACCGAGAACTGGTTTGCGCCAGACGGCGAACACCGCCTGAGCGTGTCGGTGCAGTCGTTTTCCTATAAACGCGGCCTGCCTCGCAGTGTCGATATCGTCTTTGACTGCCGGTTCCTGACGAATCCCTACTGGGAAAAAGACCTGCGCAGCCTCGACGGGCGCGACAACAGGGTGGCAGAATACGTCAGCCGGGATGTCCGGTTTGCCGACTTTATTAAGAAAGTGGAGGACCTCGGGGAATTTTTGCTGCCTGCTTATCGTGATGAGGGAAAGTCTCACCTGGCAATCGCCTTTGGGTGTACAGGTGGCCAGCACCGTTCAGTGACAGTGGCTGAAAGGCTCGCATTGCGCCTTGCAGAGGAAGGCTGGCAGGTGTCAATTAGGCACCGCGAACTCGATCTGCGCAGAAAAAATGATGAGGCCTGAACCTTTGATCGGTATTGTGATAGTCGCACATGGCGGGCTCGCAGCGGAGTATCTCGCGGCGATCGAACATGTGGTCGGCAAGCAGACCGGTGTGCGTGTGATTGCAATTCACGCGGATCATGACAGGCAATCCAAAGAGCGTGAAATCTGCGCGGCAGCGGACGAAGTGGACACAGGCGGCGGCGTGGTCGTGGTGACCGATCTTTATGGTGGGTCGCCGTCCAATCTCAGCCTGCTGGCCTGCAAGCCGGGTAACCGGCGCATCCTCTACGGAGCCAATCTGCCGATGCTGATCAAACTGGCCAAAAGCCGCCGCAAAGCCGTGCCGGATGCCGTCCGCGCGGCGCTGGAGGCCGGCAAAAAGTATATCGACAGCCAGAACATCAGTGTTGAATAAGGGGCCCGTTTGCACATGACCCGATGTACCGTCAAAATTGAGAATGAGAAGGGGCTGCATGCCCGGGCATCGGCAAAACTGGTCGAGGTTGTCGAGAAATTCGACGCCAGTGCGGAGGTCTCACGTGATGGCATGACAGCATCAGGCGACAGTATAATGGGTCTTTTGATGTTGGCAGCTTCACGGGGAACCTTTATTGACATTGAAACGACGGGCCCGGAGGCTGAAGCGCTGTCAAAAGCGCTGAAAGAACTGGTGTCTGACAAATTCGGTGAAGAGGCCTGATCGCGCCTTGTACCGCCAGTAACAAACCGGGGGCCTGTCCGTGACAGACAGCTCACAAGAGATCAGTCAGGCAGAAAAGCCCGCGCAGGCGGACTTTTCAAAGTACGACCGCCGCAGCCTGTCATACGCCTCAACCTTTGAAGACCCGTTTCAGTCTGCGGTGATCAAGGTCATGGAAGCGATGACCGGCAAACTGACCATCTTGCGCAAAGTCCGCGAGTTTGAACGTCGCGGCGCACCCTCCGGCCAGGCGTTCTGGCGGGCCGCGCTGGACGTGATGGGCATTGAACTGCAGACGCCGCAATACCAGCTGGACCGCTTCCCCAAAGAAGGCCCGGTCATTGTGGTTTCAAATCATCCGCACGGCATGATCGACGGTATGATTTTTGCTGATCTCATCGGGCGTGTGCGTTCAGATTATCGCATTCTGACGCGCTCTCTCCTCACAGCCATCGATGAGGTTGCCGGGTCCTACATGATCCCTGTGCCCTTCCCGCACGATACCGACGCACAGCGCAAGGGTGTGGAAATGCGGGCAAAAGCGATGTCGCATCTGGCGGACGGTGGCGTTGTGGCGCTGTTCCCTTCGGGATCTGTTGCCGCATCGGAAACCTGGTTCGGACCGGCCGTTGAGGCTGAATGGAATGTATTTACAGCAAAACTGATCCGGCGTTCAGGTGCTACTGTTGTACCGATCCGGTTTCCCGGACAAAATTCGCGCGCCTATCAGATCGCCAACAAAATCTCACCAATGCTGCGGCAGGGACTGCTGCTGCATGAGGTGGTACATGCGTTCAACAAACCGCAGGCACCGGTGGTGGGCGAGCCGCTGGACAGGGAAACTGTGGACAAATGGGCCGATGACCCACGCGGGTTCATGGCCTGGCTGCGCGAGCACACACTGTCGTTGCGAGACTGACGGTCAGCGCGTTGGTACAGGCGTCTCGCCGCGGTAATCGTAAAACCCCCGCTGCGTTTTCCGGCCCAGCCAGCCCGCTTCGACGTATTTGGTGAGCAACGGACAGGGCCGGTACTTGGTATCGGCCAGCCCGTCGTGCAGCACATTCATAATGGCAAGGCAGGTGTCCAGTCCGATGAAATCGGCAAGTTCCAGTGGCCCCATCGGGTGGTTGGCCCCAAGTCGCAGGGAACTGTCGATCGACTGAACGCTGCCAACGCCTTCGTAAAGTGTGTATACGGCTTCGTTGATCATTGGCATCAGGATCCGGTTGACGATAAACGCCGGGAAATCTTCTGCTGAGGCGGCCGTTTTATTCAGCCGCTCAACAACGGTGCGACAGGCGCTGAACGTTGCTTCATCTGTCGCGATTCCACGGATCAGTTCGACAAGCTGCATGACAGGCACCGGGTTCATAAAGTGGAAGCCCATGAACTTTTCCGGTCGGTCCGTCCGGCTGGCCAGACGTGTGATCGAAATTGACGAGGTGTTCGATGTGAGGATCGTATGTGGCAGCAGATGTGGAACCAGATCCTCGAAAATGGCCTGTTTCACCGTTTCGCGCTCGGTCGCTGCCTCAATAATCAGATCTGTCTGGCCAAGCTCGCTGAGCGTCGTAGTAGGTCGTATTCTGGCCAGCGCAGATGCCTGTTCTTCGGGCGTAATTTTCCCGCGCCCGACCTGACGATCCATGTTGCCGGTCATCAGGGTGACAGCAGAATCGAGGGCTTCCTGGCTGATGTCATTCAGCATCACATCATAGCCAGCGAGCGCCATGACATGGGCAATGCCATTTCCCATCTGGCCGGCACCGACAATTCCAACTGATCTGATTTCCATGCGCGACGCCCCTGGTTGTTCTGCGCACTGTAAGACCGGGGCGGGGGCACCCGCAAGGCTGCGGCGCATGAATAATTTGGGTCAAAATTGCACTTTAAGGATTTCGTAGGTTTCGCGGGGCATACACGTCGCGGGTGATTTAAAAGGTGGGTTATGACCTATGATGTGATGAGCACAGGTGCGCTTGATTATGCGCCCTGTTGTTATGGCAATTCGAGGCTGTTGTTCCGCGGGCCAAAGCGGCGGCTGGACGCGCCCTATGTGGCGTTTCTTGGTGGTACAGAGACATATGGCAAGTTCATAAAGGCACCGTTTCCGGCGCTCGTTGAAAGCAGTCTCGGTGTCAATTGCGTGAACTTCGGCGTGCCAAACGCAGGAATTGATGTGTTTCTGAATGACGGCTCGCTGATCGACGCAGCCTGTGGTTCCAGCCTGACAGTGATCCAGGTCGTGGGCGCACAAAATCTGTCGAACCGTTTCTATTCGGTGCATCCACGGCGTAACGACCGGTTTGTCACCGCGTCGCCGCTGCTCAAAATGGTGTATCCCGAAGTGGACTTTGCCGAGTTCCACTTTAACCGGCACATGCTGAGCTGCTTGCAGGAAACCAGCGATGATCGTTTTTCCGTCGTTCGTGCAGAAGTTCAGGCGGCGTGGCTGGCGCGGATGCGTCTGTTGCTCCGCAAGATCAGCGGGCCGGTGGTTCTGGTGTGGGTTGCGGATCATGCGGCGCTGACAGAAGAAGACAGTGCAAACGTTTCAGTGCGTACGCGTGACCCGTTGTTTGTGACCCGTGAAATGCTCGAAGAACTGCGCCCCGAAATTGCAGGGCTGGTTGAAGTCGTGGCAACACCCGAAGCGGTTGCCTCCGGAACGGCCGGCATGGTCTTCAGTGAGCTGGAAGCGGTTGCCGCGCGGGAAATGCTGGGACCGCAGGCCCATGGTGAGGTCGCCCGCACATTGCATCCGGTGTTGCAGGATCTCGTCTGACCAACAAAAAGGCCGCCCGGAACCGAGCGGCCTTTGTACTTTTACGGAATGTACTCAGACTTTTTCGATCAGCTCCGGCACAGCCGAGAACAGGTCAGCAACAAGCCCATAGTCCGCAACCTGGAAAATCGGTGCTTCTTCGTCCTTGTTGATGGCCACGATGATCTTGCTGTCCTTCATACCGGCCAGGTGCTGGATAGCGCCCGAAATGCCAACTGCGACGTACAGATCGGGCGCGACGACCTTACCGGTCTGACCAACCTGCCAGTCGTTGGGGGCATAGCCGGAGTCAACTGCTGCGCGGGATGCGCCAACAGCGGCCCCCAGTTTGTCCGCCAGCTTTTCGATCAGCGCAAAGTCGTCTTCAGAGCCAACGCCGCGACCGCCGGACACAACGACGCCTGCTGATGTCAGCTCGGGGCGGTCAGATGCAGCCACTTTGTCCTCAACCCATTCGCTGAGGCCCGGGTTTCCTGCAGCGCCGATGCTTTCGACTGCAGCAGAGCCACCTGTCGCCGCCGCGTCAAAGGTCGACCCACGGAAGGTCACGACCTTCTTTGCGTCTGCAGATTTCACGGTCTGCATCGCGTTGCCCGCATATATCGGGCGTTCAAACGTGTCTGCGTCGACAACCGCAGTGGCGTCGGAAATGACCATCACGTCCAGCAGCGCGGCAACGCGTGGCATGATGTTTTTCGCATCGGTCGTCGCCGGAGCCACGATGTGCGAATAATCCCCGGACAGGGAAACGATCAGGTCCGCAACCGGCTCGGCCAGGCGTTTGCCATACAGCGCGTCTTCGGCGCAGAGCACCTTTGCAACGCCCTGGATTGTTGCGGCTTCAGCCGCTGCGTCGGCGCAGGTGGCACCGGTGGCCAGAACGGTTACATCGCCCAGGGCCTGCGCCGCGGTCACCGCCTTGGCGGTGGCGTCCATCGCGAGTTCACCGTCGTTAATTTCTGCAAGGAGAAGAACAGCCATTACACAGCCCCCGCTTCTTTGAGTTTCGCCACCAGTTCATCGACTGAGGCCACTTTGATACCCGCTGCGCGCGCTTCGGGTTCGACAGTTTTCACCACTTCGAGGCGCGGCGTGACATCAACGCCATAGTCAGCAGCCGTCTTTTCATCCAGCGGCTTCTTCTTGGCTTTCATAATGTTCGGCAGGGATGCGTAGCGCGGCTCGTTAAGGCGCAGGTCTACGGTAACAACGGTCGGCATGCTGACTTTGATCGTCTGCAGACCGCCATCCACTTCACGCGTCACAACCGCTTTGTCACCTTCAACAGCAACTTCTGACGCGAATGTCGCCTGCGACCAGCCCATCAGCGCTGCCAGCATCTGGCCGGTTGCGTTCATGTCGTTATCGATGGCCTGTTTGCCGCAGAGCACAAGTCCGGGCTGCTCTTCGTCAACGATAGCTTTAAGGATCTTGGCAACAGCCAGCGGTTCGATGTCGTTGTGCACATCGTCTGCCGCGATCACCAGAATGGCGCGGTCAGCGCCCATTGCCAGTGCCGTGCGAAGCGTTTCCTGGCTTTGCTTGACGCCGACAGAAACAACCACGACTTCGTCAGCCTGACCGGCTTCTTTGAGGCGGATCGCCTGCTCGACTGAAATTTCGTCGAAAGGGTTCATCGACATTTTCACATTGGCAAGATCGACACCCGAACCGTCCGCTTTGACGCGCACTTTGACGTTGTAGTCGATCACGCGTTTGACAGGTACCAGAACCTTCATTGGCGCATCTCTCCTTGGTTGCGACTCACACCCCCGTGCGAGTTCCTCGTTTTCTGAACGGTGGTTTACCTGCCACGGAGCAGCGGAAACAGTGCAAAATCGTCGCGATCCGGCACAGGAACGCCGCGTTCTTTGCGAAATTCAGGTTTCAGAGCAAAAGTTTCCGATCCGCTACGCCCTCTGCAGGGTGTCAGCGGTTAGCGCCGGGCACCCAGAGCACGTCGTCCCGGCCGCCGTTATTCGCTGTCCGGGCTGCGACAAAAAACCAGTCACTGAGCCGGTTAAGATACTTAACTGCCGACGGGTTGATTGCCTCCATCGTCGCCAGTTCCACACACAGGCGCTCGGCGCGACGGGAAACTGTCCGGCAGACATGCAGATGCGCAGCAAGGGCCGAACCGCCAGGCAGAATAAAACTGCGCAGCGCCTCAAGGTCCGCATTCATTGCGTCTATTTCGTTCTCCAGACGCTCCACCTGGGCGTCGACGACGCGCAGAGGCGGGTATTCAGCCTGCGCGTCCAGTTCCATATCCGGCCGGCAGAGATCGGCACCGATATCGAAAAGGTCGTTCTGAATTCGGCTCAGGGCGTCGTCCAGATCGCCGGTGGCTTCGAGGCGAGCAACCCCGACAAAGGAGTTCAGCTCGTCTGAGGTGCCATATGCCGTAACCCGCAACGAGTGTTTCGCCACGCGTGCCCCGTTTCCCAGTGCAGTTTCGCCGGCGTCGCCGGTTTTGGTGTAGATTTTGTTCAGAACGACCATTGCCGGTCAGTCTCCTCAGTTGCGGAAGTAAACATAGACGAGGATGAGTAGCACAGCGATGAACTGAGCCCCGATACGCCAGCGCATCAGCTTGTTGGAATTCTCGCGGTTGAATTTTCCACCGCCTGCAAATCCGCCCAGCCCGAACATCAGAATGACGACGACGGCAAGACAGGCGATAACGACGAGTATAAAAAGCGGATCCACGGCAGATGTCCTTTTCTTGTTCGGAAGTCATGTAGGGGGCGCGTCAGGAAAAGCGAGGCCGGTGCGACCCAGAAGCGCGGGATCAGGTGCGTGACAGGACCCAGTCCAGTGCGCGGGTCGGCAGGATACGGCGCAGGGCGCCCATGATATAGGTCGGCGTGGTCACATAGTATCGTGGCCTCGGACGGGGTGCCGTCAGCGCGTGACGCAGTTTGTCGACCACGGCTTCGGGAGGCAGTTCAAATCTGTCAGGTCCGCTGCTGTGATAAAGCCGCTTGCGCAGCTTGTGTTCATAATCATCACGCCGCGCCGCATTCTGCCAGTCGATCCAGCGTTCGAAGTGTGGAATCGAGTTTTCACGGATTTTCGAGGTGACCGGCCCCGGTTCGATCAGCACGAAATGAATATCCGTATCCCGCATTTCGATACGCATTGTATCCGTCAGGCCCTCGAGTGCGAATTTCGTTGCGTTGTATGCGCCACGCCAGGGCAGTGTAATAAACCCGAGAACTGACGAGCACTGAATGATCCTGCCATGCCCCTGGCGGCGCATAACCGGCATCAGAGCGCGGGTGAGCTCGTGCCAGCCAAAGAAGTTCGCCTCGAAAATTGCGCGCAGCGCATCTGTGGGCAAGTCTTCGACAGCGCCTGGTGTGCCATGCGCGCCGTTGTTGAACAGTGCATCAAGGGTGCCGCCCGTCGCCTCCAGAACTTTCCCGAGACCGGTTCTTATGGAAGCGGTGTCCGTGTAATCAATGCGCGGACTTTCAAAGCCCTCCGCCTTCAGCCGGTCGCAGTCCCGCTGCTGTCTGCAGGAGGCAAAGACCCGCCATCCGTCGTTACGCAGACCGACCGCCGCCGCATATCCAATGCCCGACGAGCATCCGGTAATAAGAATCGATTTTGGCATGGCGGTCCCTCCGGCTGTGGGCAGGGAATGCCCGTTCCCGAAGGGCAGTGCAATGATGTCAGTCGTTCAGCAGAAAATCCGCCATCCACCCTGCCGGGCTGCCGTCCACGGGACGCAGCTGTACCCAGCCGGCGCCATTCTCGGCAATGATCTCGACCATCGCGTCACGTTTCAGCTGGTTCACCACCTTGTAGCTGGTGCCCGGCCCCCCCCGCACATTCACCAGGTCGCCAGCGACGGTACGCACATCCGGCGTTGCACTCACGTCTGTCGACGCAGATGTGTTTCCGGGAAAGATCAGACTGGGCACAGTGCCATCGCCATCTGCCGTGATTTCCGGCGCTTCCAGTGAGATACCGCGCGCAACTACAGGCGTCACTGAGGCCTCGGCGGACGCAGTATTCAGTTTTTGCTCGGCCGGCGCGATAACAGCAGCAGTTGCCGGAACGGCCTCTGTGACAACATCCTCAAAGGATGTCAGGTTCAGGGCGGCCCGCGTGACAGTTACGCCGTCGTCCTGTTGCCTTGCAAGCGCAGGCGCCGGAACGGGTTTCGCAGGAAGTTCTGCCACGGTAACCGGGCCGGGTGCGTTGTCAGACATTTCCTGCAGGCGGTCCAGAACGGCGGCATCGCGGGCAGCGACCGGATCAAAATCCGCCCCCCCGCTCAGCTCGTAAAAGCCAAGTGTCAGAAATCCAAGTACCAGAACAATAAACAACTTCATAAGTAACATCCCACTCCCTTCGGCATGTGATATTAACACATCCCGGACCGTGAGGGTTCCTAACAGAACGGTTTTTTTTGAGGGAGTGGGAATTTCGGGAAAAAAACATCAGTGCCGCTGTGTTGCAGGCATGTAACGACCGTTGCGATATGCGGCTTGTAGGCCTTCTGACGGCTCGTTACACAAGGGCAATGGCTGACGATACTGAAACACCTGAACCGGACTCCAGAGACCTTTCGGAACCACTGCGCCGCGCGCTTGGCGACCGGTATCTAACCTATGCGCTGAGCACTATTATGCACCGTGCTTTGCCGGATGCCCGTGATGGGCTGAAGCCGGTGCACCGCAGAATTCTCTTTGCAATGCGGGAGTTACGTCTGTCTTCCACGGGTGGGTTCCGGAAATCAGCTAAGATTTCCGGTGACGTGATGGGCAACTATCACCCGCATGGTGACGCTGCGATCTATGATGCGATGGCGCGGCTGGCCCAGGATTTCAACGTACGTTATCCGCTGGTCGACGGTCAGGGTAATTTCGGTAACATCGACGGGGATAACCCGGCAGCCAGCCGCTATACCGAAGCGCGGATGACGGCCGTCGCCGAGGCGATGCTCGAAGGCCTCAACGAAAACGCTGTCGATTTCCGCGAAAACTATGACGGCACGCTGACCGAACCGGCGGTACTGCCCGCACAGTTTCCGAATCTGCTGGCCAATGGGGCGTCCGGTATCGCGGTGGGCATGGCGACCAATATTCCGCCACATAACACTGCAGAGCTTTGCGATGCCTGTATTCACCTGATCAGAACACCTGATGCGCGCGATGATACGCTGCTGAACTACGTGCCGGGGCCTGATTTTCCGACCGGCGGAGTGATCGTCGAACCGGCTGAGAATATTGCTGCGGCCTACCGGACCGGGCGCGGTTCTTTCCGTCTGCGGTGTCGCTGGGAGGTTGAGGATCTGGGTCGCGGGCAGTGGCAGATTGTCGTTACCGAGATCCCCTATCAGGTTCAGAAATCCAAGCTGATCGAAAAAATCGCAGAAGTTATCCAGACCAAGAAAATCCCGATTCTGGCCGATGTACGTGACGAGAGCGCCGACGATATACGGATGATCCTGGAGCCGCGGTCCAAGAATGTGGATCCCGAAGTGCTCATGGGCATGCTGTACCGGTCCTCTGATCTGGAAGTGCGGTTCTCGCTCAATATGAACGTTCTGATCGATGGGGTGACGCCAAAAGTCTGCTCCATGAAGGAAGTGCTGCGCGCATTTCTTGATCACCGTCAGGAAGTTCTGATCCGGCGATCGACACACCGGATGGAGAAAATCGATCACCGTCTTGAGGTACTTGAGGGCTTTGTCATTGCCTTTCTGAACCTCGACCGGGTGATCGACATTATCCGGTATGATGATGATCCCAAGGCGGCCCTGATGCGCGAGGACTGGGGCAGGACCCATGTCCGGGCGCGGGACGAGGCGGATTACGTTTCGCCTGCTCCCGGCGAGGGCGAGCTGAGCGAGGTTCAGGCAGAAGCTATTCTGAACATGCGCCTTCGGTCGCTGCGCCGTCTTGAGGAGATGGAACTGCTGCGCGAACAGGAAGCCCTGATGGAAGAGCGCGCAGGCCTTGAGGATCTGCTGGAAAACCCCTCCCTGCAATGGGACAGCATCGCGGCCCAGCTGCGCGAGACCAAAAAGCAGTTTGGCCGCGACTGGGAAGGTGGTGCGCGCCGTACAACCTTTGCCGAGGCAGGCGAAGTTGAGGATGTGCCTATTGAAGCGATGATTGATCGCGAGCCGATCACAGTCGTCTGTTCGCAGATGGGCTGGGTCCGGGCAATGACAGGTCACATCGATCTGACCCGCGAGCTCAAATTCAAAGATGGCGATGGCCCACGCTTCATTTTCCATGCCGAAACCACGGACAGACTGCTGGTATTCGGATCCAACGGTCGCTTTTACACCGTTTCGGCGTCCAACCTGCCCGGCGGGCGGGGCATGGGTGAGCCGCTGCGCCTGATGGTGGATCTGCCGAACGAGGCGGATATCGTCACGATACTGACGCACAGACCCGATCGCAAACTGCTGGTCGCCTCTGGTGCCGGAGATGGATTCGTAGTGCCCGAGAACGACGTGGTCGCCCAGACCCGGAGCGGCAAACAGGTACTGAACGTGCGCGGAGAAACCCGGGCCATGGTCTGCAAACCCGTCACAGGAGACAGCGTAGCCGTGGTCGGTGAAAACCGCAAAGTGCTGGTCTTTGGCCTTGATGAACTGCCCGAAATGGGACGTGGCAAAGGTGTGCGGCTGCAGAAATACAAAGACGGAGGCCTGTCTGACGCCATTACGTTTGCCCGGGAGGAAGGTCTCAGCTGGCTGGATCCGGCAGGGCGCACCCGGACCGAGACTGAACTGGCGGAGTGGACAGGCAAGCGCGCCAGTGCCGGTCGTATGGCCCCGCGCGGCTTTCCCAGAGACAACCGTTTTACCTGAACGGTCCGGGGTGCGGGTCAGACAGGTTCGGCCGTCAGCCAGACGCCGCCATCCGGGCGCAGGGTCAGGATCATCACCGGCGCAGGATCGCGCCCGGGGACCCTCGTGAAACGGAACCGGCCGAGCAGAGTAGCCAGTATGATCATCGCTTCCTGCAGAGCAAATGAGGCGCCGATGCAGATGCGCGGACCATCTCCGAACGGCAGCCATGCATAGCGGTCGATCGACTGGCGGTCTGCGAACCGCTGAGGCCGGAATGAGTCCGGATCCTGCCACAGCGTACGGTGCCGACCCAGCGCATAGATCGGGATCATTACCGTATCACCCGGCTCTACAGGCGCGCCGGCCAGCGTGTCCTGTTTCTGCGCTGTACGCGAGACGATGCCTGCCGGTGGATACAGTCGCAGGGTCTCTTCGATTATCCGCCTGACCAGGCCCAGGTTTTCCAGATCACCAGCCTCTGCCGCGCGCTGACCAACGACGCTGTGTATCTCGTGTCGGGCCGCGTCCTGGACATTCTGATCAAAGGTGCAGAGATACAGTGCCCAGGCGAGTGTGAGGGCCGTTGTTTCGTGGCCTGCTACGATAAAGGTCAGCAGATTGTCGCGCAGCTCTGATGTGCTCATTCGGCGACCGGTGCGCGGGTCTTCGGCTTCACGCATCAGATCGAGCAGGTCAGGTGTGGCCGACGGCCCCCTGCGCAGGCGTGCTTCGATTGCGGCATCGGCATCCGCTTTCATCTTTTGCATGGAGCGCGTTGCCGCGACGCGCCCCGGACGCGGTACCCAGTCGGGCGCGCCCAGCACGTCAAGCAGCGAAACGCGGCCTGCTTTTTCAGTGTAGGCCTCGATTGCTCTGTGCACTGATGCGCGCTCAAAACTACCGTCCGTCGAGAATGTGACTTCGGAAATCACATCAAAGGTTGCCGTCGTCATCTCGTCCAGCAGATTGACAGCCCGGTGTTTCTGAGATGCGATACGATCTGCGCTGCGGGTTGCGGCCCCGGTCATGACAGGCCCCAGCGATGCGATGTTACGGTGCGAGAACGCCGGTGCCGCTGCGCGTCTCTGCCATCGCCAGTGCGCGCCTTCGGCAACAAAAAGCGAGTCGCCCACCGCAGGTCTCAGCAGATTTCGCGTCACAACCGACTTGGGGTAGTCAGCGACGCGTTCCAGCAAAATCTCCCGCAGGGCAGGCGGATGCATCACCATATGCCAGCGTGTTCCCGTCCGGCCGGACAGGATCTTCTGCTCGGTGGCTGCCTGTGGAATGATACTCAGAAGATTTTCCTGCATCCGCGCAAAGCTGCCGAGCACGCCGACAGGTTCCGTCGGCAACCGTGCGCGTACAGGCAATTCTGTGCTGTTGTCTCCGCCGTCCCGGGGCATCTGCCGCTGTTCCTCTCTGGACCCGGAACGTAGAACGCAGAGCGGGGCGGTCCACCGCCCGGCGGCGCCCGGACGCATTGCGCTGGGCGATACCATGCGCTAGCACTTGTGCAGGCAGGAAATTGAGGGCAGTTCATGTTCAGAAAAGCAGTCTGGATGCTGGGCGCGGTTGCGCTTTCAGCGTGTGTAAACAGTTCGGATCTGAACGATCCGGCGGTTCTGCTGGGCGACTTCAGCCTGGGCCACAACGTGGTGGTCGCGCCGAAGGTCGCCAAGGGCCCTGCCAGCAGGGAAGTGCCGGTGGATGAACTGACGGCTTCTATCCAGTCCGCCATTGCCGAGAGGTTTGACCGGTACGACGGCCCGAAGGACTATCATTTTGGCCTCAGTGTTGAAGCCTATGTTCTGGCACAGCCGGGCATTCCGGTGCTTCTTTCGCCAAAATCGGCGATGATTGTGCAGCTGACTGTCTGGGATGACGCCAAAGGAGCAAAGCTCAATACCGAGCCTGAGCAGATCACTGTGCTTGAGGAGCTTTCCGGACAGAACGTCTTCGGCTCGGGCCTGCTCAAGTCAGGTGATCAGCAGCTCGAGGAAATGTCCCGCAGTGTGGCCAAAGCCATCGAAAACTACCTCGTCGCCCAGAATGCCGAATACGGGTGGTTTACTGAAAATGCCGTCGTTGACACCGGCGAGGAGGAAGAACCTGCGGAGCGCTGAGTGAAGTGCACGTCGTGCTTGATTTTCCTGTCAGATGCCAATACATGCCGCGCCATGTGAACGACAGGGTCGCGGACGTGACCCCTCAGAAAAAAGGGCGCCACACTCATGGCAAAGGCAAAGTTTGAACGGACGAAACCGCACGTAAACATCGGCACGATTGGTCACGTTGACCACGGCAAG
>NZ_CANLXG010000005.1 GCF_947495025.1 uncultured Roseobacter sp.
GCGGATAACTGCAAGCGCTGAAACATCGCCGTCTCAGGCGTCAGTGCACTGAAATTTATTTACATAATCCCTATTATAAAATTATTTCGATAGTCTGCAGTCCGTGGTGTTCCTCAAGCTCGATTTCGGCAACACACAAAAGATGTCATCCAAAAGCTGACAACAGGCAAGCCTGAAGCTTGCTTCTGTCAGGATCCGGGTCACCGGTGGTTCCGCGACAATTACGACGGTGTATCGGCGCACTGACTCATGGCCGGCGTTCGGTACTGGGAACATGTGTACGCTGCGCCGTTTCCTGCTGTACTTTACAGGCAACGTTATCCTGCCTACGTAGGAGGTTCTTCTGTATCAGGGCGCTGTCCAAATGATCGACCGTTTTCAGGGTAATATCAATTCTGACATGCTGCGACGACTGCTGCGTGAGAACCTGAAATTTCAGGCGCTCAACTACGGTATCGCAATGGCCGCAATGATTGTCATCGCGATCACAACCGCACTTACGGCCTGGATCATGAAGGACATAATCGACTCTCTTGTCCAGTCCGGGGATCGTGGCAGAGTTCTGGCGGTTGCAGCCGGTGTCGCGACGATCTTCACTCTGAAAGGTGCTGCAACCTACACACAAGTGGTTTTCCTCAGCCGCGCCGGCAACCGGATTGTCGCCAACCAGCAACGCAATCTCTACGACCGGCTGCTCGAGCACGGCGTGTCATTTTTCAATTCGCTGGATTCATCAAACATTCTGATGCGGGTAACGAGCTCCGCTCAGGCAGCACGGGCTGTCATTGATACCCTGATCATGGGCTTTGTGCGTGATCTGCTGACACTGATCGGGCTGATCATCGTGATGGTATACCAGCAGCCTACCCTTTCGCTTTTCTCTTTGATCTTCGGCCCGGTGGCCATCCTTGGCGTTCGCCTCATCCTGAAACGGGTTCGTGGCATCGTCGAAGCAAACATGATGTCGTCCGCAGAAATCATAAAGGTCATCCAGGAGACATCCTCCGGCATTCGCGTCGTAAAAGCTTTTGCCCTTGAAAAACATATGGCCGAAAGAATGAATTCAGCGATCTCCAAAGTGGAGGACCGCTCGAATGCAATGGCCCGATTGAACGGGGCCACAAGCCCTCTGATGGAGACACTGTCGGGTTTTGCTATCGCCGGCATTGTTGCGCTCAGCGCAGTGGGCGTTTTCGGAAGCAATGCTACATCACCTGGCGAGCTGATGTCCTTTATTACCGCCTTGCTGATGGCCTACGAACCCGCAAAACGTCTTGCCCGCATGCGTGTGAGCATCGAGGCGGGGCTTGTCGGCGTAAGCTTCATGTATCAGATCCTCGATACTCCGATCTCCGTAAGAGAATCCCCGAACGCGCGGCCTTTGCCGGACGGGGCTGGCCAGATAGAATTCAGGGCTGTCGATTTCCGTTACACCGACAAAGAACCGCTGCTGCGCGGCCTGACCGTCACTTTCGAGGCAGGGAAAACAACTGCACTGGTGGGCCCTTCAGGAGGCGGTAAATCCACAATAATCAATCTCATCCTCAGGCTGTATGATCCCGAAAAAGGAGCCATTGAGATAGACGGGCTGGATATCCGCGAGACGACTTTCGGGTCCCTGCGCGATAAGATCGGCTTTGTAGGACAGGAGACTTTCCTGTTCGATGGCACACTCAGACAGAATATCGCCCTGGGTCGCGAAGACGCATCTGATGAAGAGATATATGCGGCGGCCAAAGCGGCAAATGCCCATGATTTTATTCAGAAAATGCCTGAAAAATATGATACTGACGTCGGTGAAAACGGCGGAAACCTGTCTGGCGGCCAACGGCAGCGGATCGCAATCGCGCGGGCTATTCTGCGAGACAGCCCTGTTCTGATCATGGATGAGGCAACAAGCGCGCTGGACTCAGAATCCGAACACCTTGTGACCGAGGCCCTGCAGACCCTGTCCAAAGGTCGCACTACCATCGTGATCGCACACAGGCTTTCAACGATCCTGAGCGCCGACAAAATCGTGGTTATTAAAGACGGAGAAGCGATTGAACAGGGTACTCAGGGCGAATTGCTGTCTCAGAATGGCGTGTTCCGGTCGCTGTACGACCGTCAGTTCAGCACTGCAGCGCCGCATGAATGAATGTCAAGATTCACAGTAACAGATAGTCATACGCGCTGGTGCAGGACAAATGTTCCTGCAACAGAAGACCAGCGATCTGTGCCAACGCCCCTGCGATGAGCCGGACTGGATTGCAAAACACTCCGGCGGACAGCGCGACATTGAATACAGCAACACTCAAAAACGGCTTCCAGACAGATTGGAAACCATTCCTCGCTTTCGCAGGAATGGAACACGTGGAGGTTATCGAAAATGGCAGTGTTTCTCGTGCGGTTGGTCCAGCAGGCCCTGCCCCTTTTGTCACCCAGAGCCCGGCTATTTGCAGGTGGTGCTTTCACAAAGCCTTTGGTACCGATGGGGAACCATCTCAACGATAGCGCGAGGAGCCCGAAGTGAGTGGATTCGAAGACAGACTGAAGCAAATGCATGATCTTTATGCAACCAGAACGGTCTGGGATGTGCCCGAGGATTATTTCAGCTGGGGTCGGGACAAACGTCACTTGCTCGACGATAGTGAGGCTCTTGCTGAAGAGCCTGTCCACAACGAAAAAAAACCGATGATAAAGCGTCTGGCCCGGACAGTACGATACGCTCTGAGGAAACTGAGAGGCAGTAACATTCAAGACAGGGATCCTCAGGGCTTTGAGGATTTGCTGCGTATCCGATACGCCAGTTTTGCTAGCACATACGATCTGATGAGCAATGAAGCCTCGAAAACGCTTTTCGCTGAGCTGATCTATATGAAGATTGTTGGCCCGGAGAATATGCGTCTGAGCACCTTTACCAACGAATTCGTAGAGACTTATGAAAAAGCATCTGACAGTATTCTGAATGCGACCGGGGAACGGCTGATCTATGGCTGGAAACTGAAAAAAGTCAAATTCGACTCTCCGTCGATCGAGCTTTTTACCGCACCAACGGTAGTAAACAATCATCTTGCAGGTCGGTTATACGAATATAATCACGGTGATGTTCACATCAGTGTTTGCCCGGGTGATATTGTAATAGACGGGGGCGTAGGCTGGGGCGACACCACCACATATCTGGCCGCCAAGGCCAGTGATGGAAAAGCCGGAAAGGTATTTGCCTTCGACATTCTGGAAGATGGCCTGACGGTCTTGAAAGAGCAGGTCGCTCTGAATCCTGGCGTAAATGTTGAACCTGTCTTTCTTGCACTGACCGACGTTAATGATGAACTTCTGAGCGTCGCCAATCCTGGTCCGGGCGCCTATTTGTCTGATCAGAAAGGTGCAACAACCGTCAAAACATGCAGGATTGACACTTTCGTTTCGAACCGGAACCTGGAAACTGTCAATTTCATCAAAATGGATATCGAAGGAGCCGAAATCCCTGCACTGACAGGTGCGTCAGATACAATTCGCAATTTCAAACCGAAACTGGCAATCAGCGCGTACCACAAGTGGGATGACTTGCTGGCAATTCCCACACTGATTCACTCAATTCGTAATGACTACGAATTCTATCTGGACTGCACGACCGGGTTTGGAGGAGAAATCGTTCTGTATTGCAGGTAAAGCAGTTTCCAGGCCACCATGGCCCCGATACTTCGTGATTGCGCAGTTAAACCGATGCAGAAAGCTGCGGCAGAAAATCGAGCTGATCTACATCCAGAACCGGGATCTCACAGTTCTTCCGGACATCATGACGCTCGGCGAATTCGTTGTCGATAAAAATCGATCGCTTACCGATGTATGAAGACTTTAGTTGGGTCTTCTTTACTGGAATGATTTTTCGGAAGTAGGTTGGATCAACACCAATAGACGCCAACGTATCGGCGATGGGCTTTGTGTGTCGGGTAATGAGAGTCAAAGATACGCCGGCACTGTACAGCTTCCGCAGCGCACTAATCCCGTCAACAAGCGGCCCGCCAAGCCAGGTCAGTGTTTCATCCAGATCAAAATAGGCATGGTCAAAATCAAACCCATACCTGGGAAAATCGTCTTGCCGACACCAGGTGACATCCCTCGGCGACACAAAATAGTGCGTAACAACCTTTCGACGCAGAAAATTCTGCACGATAATCAAAGGTATGTTTATGCCTACCGCCCGCAGCATCGTCCAGCTGTCACTGTTATGACAGGCCAGAAGGGACACATCGGGTTTCCCGCCCGATCCGTCATCAGTTATGGACAATGAAAAAATGCTGTTTTCTGAACCGACGAACCGCAAAGCTCCAAATTCCGCGCTTTGAATATCGGAATGCAACTCTGGCGAAAACAGATTCAGAGACGTTCGGCTGCCATCGATACCAGCCCACATGCCTCCCAGAAACCGGGGTACGCCTTCATAGTCCAGCATCAATACAACATCGGCGCGCCACGCTTCGCCCGACCCTGCAAGGTGTGTACTGATACAGCGGGCAACGATGGCGCCCAGGGATCCGGATTGATCGACTGGCACAGCTGGGTTTTTACGACTGGCAGTCTGCAAAGGCTGTCGGTTTTTAAGGTCCCACACACACTCACTCAGATATCCACCCAGATTTACCGGATCATCAAAGTGTTCGATTACTACCTCTCCGCCGAGGCAAAAGATGACGAGTACCGGTTCATCCGCGGGAAAGGTCGCATCCGTAAGACTGTCGAGGCAACACCAACTCATGTGGACATGACCAGATGTATCGAATGGTGCCCTCTCCGACGCTATCAGGAATGTGCAATGCGTCGAGAACCGCAGGCTGCGGCAGATATTGACGAACTGCCGGGTGACGTCACCGATCAGGATACACGGCGGATACTGCTGTCTCATCTGAACCCGAAATATCCAAGTGACGAAAGGTCGTACCCTGTACCTAGATACGCCTGAAGCTTCCTGTTGTCCTCATCGAACGCCTCAAGAATCTCGTTTTTTTGTTCAGAATTCAGGTTCGGTATGAAAGTCTTTTCATCCTTGGCAAAATAACCCTCAGCCGACTTCTTTTTCTTGTTGAAATGACTGCCCTCCAGGTTCTGTCGCACCCCTTCCAGGTCTGCCCCCAGTAAATCCGCCATCGCCTTACTTGCAGCGCTAAGATCACTCCGCCACTCTTCGAAAAGGAATACTCTGGGTACGCCAGCCCCAAAGACGTTTTCAAGAATCTGAATGTAGGTATAGAAGCGATAAATTTCGAAGCCACTGGGGTCAATGTTGCCTGCCTCATCAAACAGCAGGTCCACGTTTTTATATTTTTTCAGATTATATTCTTCGACGTATTGCGAAAAAATCAGATCAGCCTGATTTCGGATCACAATCAAAGGAATGAACTCGATACCCTCTCCATATACCGCCTCAATCTGCTCTTTCACTGCACGCGGAAAGTTGGACGGATCCTCAATATCATCACCGTAATTATTGCGTCTGAGCTTGTAGGGTGCAGTAAAGCTCTCATCACTCAGGATGTTGAGCATGCCTTCTTTGAACTCGAGAGAGTGTGGCAGTATATCCTGACGGTTGAACAATCTGCTGCTCGGTCTCAGGTCCAGGTGCTCAGCCGGGTCGTTAAGGCGCCAGGTTTTGAGATTGACCAGCCCCTGCTCGTGCAACGGCTGAAACAATCCGAACTGCAGCGTGGACGACATGGCTTTCGGAAAGCCAAAGTGAAGTAGGACTCGCATCTGTTTCCCTTACGTTTTACACCACTCACCGAGTGCCCCGGGTCCGATCCACATAAGTGTGTCAATCACCGACAAATCCGGTACAAATTCAAACCCGGGCGTCTCATACAAAAGTTCACAGGGCTCGTAAAATTCAAGTTCGATACCTGCACGGCGATAGACTTCAGGATCAAACAAAGAGCGTCCGCCCGGAGCGTTGGAGTAAATACGGGCCCCTATCTCTTTGCTGATGTGGCAGGCCCATTCACCCGGAGCCATTGCATCAGGCAACTCCACGGGCATTTGCGACAGAACGTCAATCCTCGTATCGATATTCAGAAGTACACACAGAGATGACAGACAGAAAGTGTTCAGATCCGCTATCGTTTCATGATCATCCGCAATACAGGTCTGAACAAATTCAATCGTTACTCTGTAGTAAGGAGCGGAGTGCTCATAGATTCTGAGGGCATCCAAAAGATCTGCGCGCCAGCCGACCGACCCTAACCCGGCATCCTTGATACTGCCACGGGATGCGCCTTTGGCGACTGGCACATTGATGTAGCTCCAGCCCGACTGCTTGTTCAGGATTCTGTTTCGGGTGACGTAGGACTTACGCGAGAACTTCGGAGTGTCGAAAACTATCCATCTGTCGCATTGCGCAATATGGCGGAGTTGCTGCGCATAAGGAAAAAAGTAGGGCTGCATAATCCCAAGCCTTCCAGCACCCTCGGGCCAAAGCTTGCTCACAGAGACATCTCAGTTACCATCCCCATTTGCGGACACAGTCGCCGTCTTCCAGCGCCTGCTTAAGGCGCCTCAGCATGCCGTCCAGCAAAACAGGTTCGTACCCAAGTTTCTCTTTCTGTTCGTCGACGTTGTAGATAGCGCACTTGTAAGTTCTTTTATCCGGAAAATATTCATAGACGACGTTGTTCGGGTCCGGCGAAAATACAGTGCCGATGCTGCGTACAAAATTTTCCGTAGTCACAGCTTCGCCGGTGCCAACATTGAACGTTCCACCATTTAGATCGCTCTCGTAACACAGCTCAATCAGGGACATCAGATTATCAATGTGAACGTAATCCCGGACCATATCCTTGTCGCCCCAGATCTGCAGTGGTCGCCCTGCCATCGCTTCACGAATAATCTGAAGAAATGGCATCATGGCCGGTTTGCCGTGGCTCAGATAAAAGGGCGTTTCCGGGATCAGAAAAATCATGGGCAGTCGCAGATTGAAGACCCTTACACCGAAGGCATTTCCATAATAATCACCGATCATCTTGGCACTGGTCTTCGTGATCGCATACATAACGTGATCGCCGCTGTAGTTGATCGCTGGCGGAAGATCGTTTTCCAGAAATCTGTCATTGCGCCAGTACTCTTCGTAGTCGCGATGAGAGGTCGTGTAGACATACGCCGGAATCTGGTTCGTTCTGACAAATTCCAGAACATTGAAAACACCTGAGATGTTCACATCAACATAGGACTGCAAGGTCGCGTCAAGATCGGTCTTTTCTGACGTTGGCAGGATGCTGGGCTGAACACCGGCAAAATTGATCACCAGATCAACATCGCGCGGCAGCAGTTCATACAGCGTTTTGTCTCTGATGTCGCCGCGGACAAATGTCATCTTCGGATGTGACAGAGAAAAATCTGAACGACCAACCCCAAAAACAGTCCAGCCGTTGTCCAGAAACCGTTTTGCGCAGTACCGCCCACAGTTTCCGGTCGCTCCGAAAATAAGTACTCTCATAGTCTGATCAGTCCTTCTAACCGGGTTCCGGCATACAGGTCACGACCCCACAAGGCAACGCGTTCCTTACAAGCCAAAGTTGTTTCCGCTGCGAGGTTGAGCAGAATGCTGCGCACCCCCGAATGACCCATTTCACACAATGCTTCAGGCATTCCGGCATGACTTGACCGTTCCAAACACATAGCATACCGATGGACGAAACGGCATGCGTGGGAACACCTTTGCGTTGAAAACTGACGCCGCGCCCGCCGTCCCGATGAGGGGTTTCACGGAAAAAGCAGAGAGCAGTTGACCTGATGCCACAAGCGAAAAGCCTGACTTGTATCGTCAACAACTACAATCGCTGCCATTTCATTCCAAAATGTCTCGAAAGCATACTCGCGCAGAAAGTCGACTTCCCGGTCGATATCGTAGTTGTCGACGATTTTTCGACTGACCGATCGAAGGAAACTGTCGCGGAGATAAAACGTGCGCATCCCGACGCCAGCATTCACTTTCTTTCCACCACGGCCAATACCGGCCTGGGAAAAAGGGCGATCATCGAACTTGATGCGGCTCTGAAGCCTTTCATGCAAGCACGCTATTACTACAGGATCGACTCAGACGACTATATTACCGACCCGACCAAGTTTGCAAAACAGGTCGCCGCCCTGGAGGCGCATCCGGAGTGCGTAGCAGCCTGTCATCGATACAACATTCTGGAAGATGCCACAGGTCGGGAGCATGTCGAGAAAGGTTTGCCGGCTGGCATTTATTCAACGTCAGATCTGATCGACCTGTGGGGCTCTGTTGTGCTCTATTCTCATGCTTCAACTTACCTCTACCGCAACATTCATCAGGCCGTGATGCCACCGCTCTTTCGAGACCAGTCGTGGGCCGTGGGAGATGTGATATATAACTGGATAATGCTGCGGGACGGCAAAATCTTCGTTTCCGAAGACGTTATGTCCACGTACCGAGTGCATTCTGGTGGCGTCTGGAATTCTCTGACTGAGCAGGAAAAAAACCGTGCCAACAGTGCACTGAACTACAAAGTTTTCCGGGCGTTCACGCCAGCCAACAAACTTCGGTTTGCCACAAGGAAGCTCAGAAGGCGGTCTCTCCGCATATGGAACAGGATTTCCACGTCAGGAACGAAGGTCAGCTGATGGTGCATTTACTACGGTGCCCCCGGGTATCGCTGCCCAATATAACCAAATATCTTGAAACGGCTGACGCCGCTCAGACATATTCAAATTTTGGACCCTGCAGTCGGCTTTTACAGAAACGACTGGCAGAACAGCTATCTGTGCCGGTTGAATCGACATGCCTGGGATCAAATGCAACAGCCCTCTTGTCGGCGGCCTGCGAAGTGGTTTCCAGCGAAAACGGCCCGCGGTGCCGTGGGTTTTTCCCGGTATTTTCCTTTTTTGCGACGTTTTCAGTCGCAAAAATGCTGGATCGGGAATGCCTGTGGTATGATCTCGACGAAGCTCTTTTGCCTGTGATAGACGACTGTCCTGCCCCTCAGGATTTAGTTTACCTGACCGCAACATTCGGTACGAGCAGCCTCGAAAGGCTGTTTGATTTTGCAGCCAGCGTTCCATGCCCTGTCATTATTGACGCAGCGGCCTGCCTTCCCGCCCTGCTCTACAACAGGCAAAAGCTGAGCAACATACCGCCCAATGTGATCGTAGTGTTTTCGCTGCATGCAACGAAGTTACTGAGCGCAGGCGAAGGTGGATTCTGCGTTTTCGGGAACAACATCCCGGATCACATAGAGAAACTCACGAACTTTGGAATTGATACCAAAAGGTCGCAAAAATGGGAGCGATCGTTCAATGCGAAAATGTCCGAGTTCAACGCTGCCGTCGGCCTCAGCAGTCTTGATGACTTCGAGACCAATGTGCAGACAATTATGCAGGCAAAAGAACAGGCCAGCAGTGTGGCGCAAGGCTATGGTCTGAACCTCTATCATGACTTCAGGACCCCTACTCTGACGCTGAATCTGCGCGTCAACGACGCTGCCGGCCTTATATCTGAAATGGTTGAAAACGGTTTTGAACTGCGCCAGTGGTGGTCACTCTCTCCGGAGGCCGACAGGACGATTCACCCGAATTCGTTTGCGCTTCATTCCGGTCTTCTGGGCCTTCCGTTCGACTGGACCTGCGTGAATACGTATTTTGAGCCTATGTGCGAAATGCTGACATCAACACCCAGGGCACGCCAGATGTTGAGCTGGTCTGATTGTTGACTGGCGACCCGAACACAGCTGCATTTTCGATTTCATCATGTCGATGGTCACGAAATCTGTGACAACTCCACCCGGAAATACCCACCTTTGCAAACACTCTGCAAGGCTGACGATCGCCAGGCTTTGCGACAGCTTCCGGGCTCTCTCCAGAAGCGCGATCCCCCGGCGGTTTTTGACAGCCATTCAGTGCACCCCATGACGTCCGGTGCCCAGAACTGAACCTCACAGAATGTGGTAGCCACTTTCTCTCAGATGTACCGGGGGGCTGACCGGGTCGAATATGCGCATAAAAACCTGAACCCGTTCGTTGTCTCCTGTCTGGAAACCTTGAATTATTTCTGAAAAGTGGGTCATCTGAACGACGGTTCACTCTGAACCGCTCTTACTGTTCATTCTGGCTCCGCTCAATGATGTGGCAGTATCCGGGTGACTTATCTGCTAGGGTTGATTGCATGGTTCTGGAGTCAGAAGCATACGAGCGAATGACTAAATCAAAGACGGGAATAAACACTTTGCCACTACCTGAGCTTTTCCAATGACAGCAACCGGTCTGGACAGAATTGACGGCTCGCGCCTGTCCTTGCGTTTGGCTATGCCCTCTGACGCCACTTACATTCACTCGTTACGCGTTAACCCCAGATACAACACTTTTCTTTCCACAGTGTCCGGCACTGCAGAAGATCAGCGTGCGTGGATTGAGCGTTATAAGACCCGCGAAGCTCTGGGCACTGAGTACTACTATGTGATTGAGCGGTGCTCTGACGCAACTCCTTGTGGGTTAGTACGCCTCTACAACATTGAAAATAAACAGTTTACCTGGGGCAGCTGGATCCTGGACGAGAACAAGCCGGCAAAAGCTGCACTTGAGAGTGCGGTGCTGATTTACAGGATAGGTTTTGAGCACCTTGGGCTAAGTATTTCCAGATTTGACGTCCGCGCCGACAATCAACGAACTTTGGCGTTTCATGATCGTTTCGGAGCCAGAAAAACCGGAAGCAACGAACAGGATGTTTTCTTTGAGTACAGCAAAACACAATTCATGCGTGATCGTGCGAAACATGAAAAAGCATACATGTCAGGTTGACCAGACCTGTTCGAACGGCGATTAAAGGATTAAATATCTGATTCTGCAGGAGAAAACTCACCCTGTAAGTGCGTCTACGTGCGCGACAAAAGAGTCCACGGGAAGTGTGTAAGCCGTTTTTGCGGTATCACGCGTGCCAGAAATCTTGTCACTGGAATCAACTGGCAAATACGTAAGCTGGCTTCCAGATGCACATGTCAGGTTCGAGAAAAAACTGCCCCCCATGTATTCCCTGTGTACCCAGATCAGACCTTTTGTCCCGGGGCGCATGAAAAGCGAGCCCGCCCAGGCCGCGCCTGAGGGTCCGACCACAATATCGGCATCATGCAGTATCTGAACCTGCTCGCGAAAACTGAGCTTTTCAAGATAGACAATGTGAAAGTCTTTTTTCCTGGCAGCGGCAATGATGTCATCCTGATTATACTGACGTACATCGGAAGGACGCGCGAGAAAGACACGCCTTGGCCCGTCCTGTCGCGCTGTTACTGCCAGTTTTTCCAGTACCGCGGAGCGAAAAGACTTCATCACTTCCAGGTTCTGGCTGTAATCTGATGGCTCCGGCCAATGCCCGCGTTGCATGTTGAACGGGCCGAAGACGGGTGGTGGACAAAAAAGCAATTCTCCGATCCGGTATTGATGAGTTTTTCGCAGCGCCACAACTTCCCTGTTTCCTCGGAAGAGATCCAGAGTTTCGCGAAATGTCGCGTTACCGAAGGCTTCTTCAGGCACCAGTAGCGGCCAGTCTGCATACTCGGCACCAAGATCCCCGGCCACCATGATCATTGGCAAAATTTCAATCAGCCAGTGATACCAGTTATATGACGCCTCAGCGAAACCGCAGATCCCTCTGACAATCTGTTCTTGTGGTCGGTTTTCGAAAACAAGACGGCCATCGGCATCAAAGGCACAACTTCGCCCGTTTTCCCAGGAAACACGGTGTTTGTTTTTAAATGCCAGTGAAGGCATCAACCCATACCCGTCCTGGCATAAGACAGAACTGTCAGAACGCACCACTACATCGGAAAAGATCAATGGGCTGATCGGGGGCAGTTCTTCACGGATGATCTTTTGCTCAGCCCCGAGTTCCTGTGGCGCCGTAACCTGCGAAACAGAGACGCCCGTAATCGCCGGCAGTTGCACCGACGCGCCGTTTTGATAAGGAGCAGCATCGACGGTCGTATAGCCCAAGAGCCTCAATGCTCCGGACGCGCTGTTTTTCAGCAAACCTTCCCTGAATGTCAGACGGATCAGCCTTTTCATCAGGCTTCGGCGAAAATTCATGCGTATCCTTCTGAGATAATAACCCAAGCCCTGTCCGCGTTGGTCGCGCATTCTGTTGGTATATTTAGCATCATAAATCCAGCCATAATACTGACGATCGGAAAGCGGGCCGACAGCCACTTTTCGTCAAATCTGACCGCTCCGGAGCTCAAAACGTTCTGACAGAGGCTAGCACAATGGCCGTCGTTTTTCTTCCCGGCAGGGTCATGCGCAATTCCGGCTTCTTCCCTTAAAATGGTTTTTTCATCCACCGCATTGTCAGTGCCTGCCAGCAAACGCACAACGCTTTCACCGGACTCACAAGTTACCGGAAGGGAAATATCAGAGTACATAAAGTTGGCTGGAGTCCTGGCAGTCGTCCCCAGATAACGTCCCGCTTACGGGCCAACAACCATCAAGTTGGCGAACTTGGGCGATGGTTTTCACAATAGGCTGAGCATCACGGACCTGGCTTTCGCTATCGGGTAACACGGTGTTTTTTGCCGTGGGGACTATAAAAACTGGTGCACAGGGTGCTGCAACTTCGCAAAAAACCGGTTCCGGAGATTCTGTTTCACCGCTTCGGGTTTTTCTGCGTCAAACGGCCGAACAGCCGGCATTCAAACCTGACCTGAACGTGACAGGCGCGAAGGGATTATGCGATCTTGAATTCAGTACAGGTTCCAGTTCAGCTCGTTCAGCAAGCATTTCCTTTCATACACTCACCCGGGGTCGCGGACGGTTGTGGACGCCAAGCGGCGTCTGACTGTTGTCTGCGCTTCGTTCAGAGCTTCTTCAGAAGCGGGTGTGGTCAGTCTTCTCAGTATTTCAAGCGTTTTCCTGGATGTATCGGGGTCAAGCCAAAGTGGAGATTTCTTGAGAAATGGAAACCCACAGTCAAAGATGTTAAATTCTGCGGTGGCATAGCTGACACCCTTGCGGGCGGCGGCGGTCAAAATGAAACTTATAACGTCGTCCCTGGGCAGATCGGGCAGAATTACGTCGACGCGCTGCTGAACCTCTCGCATTCTGCGGTCATCCATAATGATCAGCATGCTGGCAATGCGGCGCAACCGGATGTCGTCCAGCTGGGTCAGCTTCTGCTTCATTCGCCCGACATCAAATGTGGCACCATGCGAAAACCCGTTTTTCAGCGCCCACTGGGTCAGACCGATCTCTCCACGACGCACGGTCCGCTTTTTGCTGTTGCTCAAAGGAAAACGCTTCCAGAAATTCAGGAAACCCGGATGGCCGAGCATTTTGTTCGAAAAACTCAGCGCAAAAGAACAATAGTGGAAATTCGGGTGATCCACGCGATAGTCAAACTCGATATCCGCAAATGCCTCAGGCTCTGGTCTGGGCAAACCATAGTTGGATGCGGCAGCCGCGAAATCCACACCCAGAGCTTCGACATCCTCCAGCCAGTCGGTGGTATCCTGAATAGGAAACCACGTAGAGTCGTTCAGCAAAATGAGTTGCTCAAGCGCAGGAATGTCAGCACCAAGCGACAGAACGCCTTCACGATAACCCCCAAAATCATATCCGAAATTCGGGCGCTCGATATAATGATGACACAGGTTCAGAATGCGCTTCTTGTCATCTGAGGACAGAGGGACGTTGGAAACCACCGTTGTGGCGACGCCCTTTTCAGTCAGATAACGCAGGCTCCGCTCATGGGACGCAAGTACACCTTCCGATGGAAAAATCAGATATACGGCCCGACGCGGGCTCGCCGGTTGCGCGCCGGGTTCCTGCCGGACGCTTCCTGACAAAACCACATCATAGTATCGGGCGCCAAAGAACCATGTGAGCAGCCCTTCCGGAAAATTGATCACACTACGCATCAAACGCTTGAATTCACGCCTGATTTTCCACGATGATATCATTTCGCGCCTTTACCTGTACATCTGGGGACGACGACGTATCCCTGAATCATCGGATAATTTCAATGCACATACCACGGTCGGCACAACGTGGCCCCGCTCAACCAAACCACGCGGGAACCAGCGAAACTGCCGCATGCGCGCGTTGCCTGAATGTAAGATAGTTCATTGACGCAAACGCCAGTAAAGCGTTCCTGTCCCTGCGCCGGCGCGCCGCCTTTATCGATGCATTTGCAAATCTCCGGGTGATTTGGGGTGCGTGTTCGGCGCCAAACAATTCCGCAGTCTTCTGCCGTGCCCATTCCCAGTCTTGCAGACTATCCATCCCCATCGTATCCCATCTGAAAGCGCGCCATCTGTCAGCCGGGACATACTTTGCGACCACTTCTGCGACCAGTGTGAACTGCCGGCGTGTGACCCTGTGCACGTTGGCACCATGTAAGCGGTACAGCCACAGAGCATCAGGATCAAAACAGAACCGCATGCCCGTCGAAACCATTTCCCCGAAAACACGCATAAAGAATGCATAGTCATCGGCAATCAAGTCGGTATCAAACCCACCCATGCGTTCTGTAACAGTCCGGCGCACAACCATTCCCTGCAGGTTCAGTCGCGACACCTGAACATAGAGGTGTTGTTCCAGTAACTGGCGCGCGTCTCCTGCGTTCAGAAGCTGCAGCAGGTCGGGTCGGTAAATGTTCTGCATCCGCATTGTGGGGTCAGCGGCAAAGGGAACAGCCCGCGCGAGCATAAGTGCAATCCGGGGATCACCTTCCAACGCCCGAACTGTTTTCTCCAATGGAAAAGCCGGACCCAGCATATCGTCCCCGGACATAAACAGGATGTACTCCCCTTCTGAGGACTCCAGAAGCGTTTGCAGATTGCCAGAAATGTGACCACCGCTGTTATCCTGTTCGATCAGATGAATTTCCTTTGGAGCAGTCCTTGCAAATTCCCGCGCCCTGGCGGCTGTTGCATCTGTTGATCCATCATCGAGTACCCAGATTTTCAGCGCTGCATAGTTCAGTGCGACCAGACTCTCCAGGCAGGGTTGGATAAAGTCTTCCTGGTTATAAGTCAGAACCAGTACTGCGACAGACGGCACATCCGTTTCGTCATTCAATGCCGCCAGTGACGTCTGTTTTGCCATGCGGTTGTTCTACCTTCTCAGGATGGAGCACTCAGCGCATCAAGAAGGCTCCGGGCTTCCGCAAAAACCCAGGCCGGAAACCTTAATGCACTGCAGAAAACTAACTCTTGCGCAACATGCTGTCATCCGAAAAACCGTCGGTTATTCCGCGTCCAAACCACTTTGAAAGCATGCCAAAGCAACTGCAGAGGGCGAGAAAAAAACCTTCTTAAAGCTTCGAAATCTTCCAGGGCCAACATCGTCATCCTGCCACGTCTTTTGAAACCCATGCGCCCCTCAGTCTCTTCCTGTCCGGCCAAAACAGCTCTTTTCTGCGCCGTGCAACGTGGGCGCGCCTCCAGCGGACAAATCCCGGACCATTCCAAAGAACAACAGGACATCCATCATTGGTGACGTTTAACTTTCCGGCGAAACGGCGCTGACCTCAGCAGCCGTCACTCTGAGACCGGTGTCGGCACCTGACGGCTTTACCCGGCTGGTCCATGATCACCGTCAACAAAAACTGAATATCTGGAAAGATGGCGAATGACCAAAGCGAGAGAATTCGACGCAATAACAGGCATCTAATCACCTTGTACTTTCCAAGAAAGAAAAGATCACAGTTTTGCCGAACCGACTGTGTCACAAAGACATTTCCGGGTACGAGGGCCAGTCTGGTGCAAAGATTCAGATTCTGGCGGCAATCCGGTTTACGGCATCAATGACAACGTCCTGATCCGCGTGTGTCAGTTGCGGGCCGATCGGCAGGCTCAACATGTCCCCGGCCATATTCTCCGAAAGAGGAAAATCGCCTTTGCTGAACCCCTGATCCGCGTAGGCTTGCTGCAAATGAGGCGGCACAGGATAGTGGATTGCGGTACCGACGCCGAGTTCCGTAAGCTCTGACTGCAGCTGATCCCGCTTGGGGTGGCGGATAACGAACAGATGCCAGACCGGGTCCGCCCAGTTGGGCACATAAGGCAGGCCAACACCTGTCAGACCATCAAGATAACGTCTGGCCAGGACGCGGCGACGTGCATTCCACTTTTTCAGGTGGTCCAGTTTCACACTCAGCACTGCAGCCTGAACAGGATCCAGACGACTGTTCGGACCCTGGACTTCGTTAATGTATTTTTCACGCGAACCATAGTTGCGCAAAACGCGCAGACGATCAGCAACGTCGTCGCGGTTCGTTGTAACGCCGCCACCGTCACCCATGGCACCAAGGTTCTTGCCCGGATAAAAACTCCAGCACACCGCATCACTGTGAGCGCCGATCTGCCGGTTCCGGTATACGGCACCGTGGGCCTGTGCAGCGTCTTCGACAATGGCCAGCCCGTGTTTCTGACCCATTGCGAGAATCGGATCAATGTCAGCCGGCTGACCGTAAAGATGCACCGCAATAATGGCCCGCGTCCGTGTCGTGACTGCCGCACCGATAAGTGCCGGGTCAATGTTACAGGTCCGCGGATCGGGCTCAACAGGAACGGGCGCCGCACCCACAGCCGACACAGCAAGCCAGGTAGCGATGAATGTATTGGCAGGCACAATCACTTCATCACCTGGCCCGATATTCAGTGCGCGCAGGCTCAGTACAAGGGCATCCAGGCCATTCGCGACAGTCACGCAGTGCTTCGCCTCGCAGAATTCCGCGTACCGCTTTTCAAACTCTTCGACCTCCGGCCCCAGGATGTACCACCCGCTTTCCACAACTCGTGAAACAGCCGCATCAATGTCTGGTTTGAGTTCCAGATATCCTTCTTTCAGATCCAGAAAGGGAACCGGTGGCATAGGATGGATTCTCCAAAAGATTCAGGTTTCGCAGGCAGGCGATGCATCCCTGTTTACACCGGTTTATCCTGACTTTGACAGGCCCTGGAAACAACTTGCTGCCTTGTGACGACGGCGGCATTCAAATATGGTTTTGTCAGCTAACTGAGTGACCTTGACATGCCCCTTTCTGACTGTCGCCAAATCGACCTGCCCAGGATTACAGATCAACGCGGCAACCTTACTTTTGTTGAAGCGGGCAACCATATCCCGTTTGATATAAAGCGGGTCTACTACCTGTATGACGTCCCGGGCGGTTCCGATCGCGGAGAACACGCACACCGGAACCTGCATCAGTTCGTCATCTGCATGTCCGGCAGCTTTGATCTGCTTCTCAAAGACGGGACGAACGAACGCAGATTTCATCTGAACAGATCTTACTATGGCATCTATGTCTGCCCGATGATGTGGCGGTATCTCGACAATTTCTCATCGGGCGCGGTCTGCATGGTACTGGCCTCAGAGAAATATGACGAGAGCGACTATATACGAGACTGGGATGAGTACCTCGCCGCAGTGTGATCTACAGAACTGAGACTTCTTCCCTTCAAGCTGACATCAGTAGTCTGATCTGGAATTGACCCATGCCGTCATTAACCGGCGCAGAGTCGTCTTGCTCCAGCCTTTCAGACAATGCTCTGGTTAACCGCGCACATCCTCCGCGAGGGCACCGAATATCGTGCCCGCATGATCGCGCAGATAAATCCGCAACCAGGGGGTGTAGCGTTCGGGTCGCTGCTGTGCATCCTGGATCAGGTCGGGGAAACGGACCCATTCCACGGCCATAACTTCTTCGGGGCTGGGCTTGATAACCAGACTCTCGTCGGCCTCTGCAACGTAGACATCGACCACTTCATGCTCCGTCAGCCCGCCCCCCACTTCCGCGCGATACTCCAGATGATGCCGGTGCTCCGGCGCAAGACCTGTGATGCCCAGTTCGTCGTCCAGTCGCCGGTTCGCACAGTCGAGCGGCGCCTCATCCCATTGCGGGTGTGTGCAGCAGGTGTTCGTCCACAACCCCGGCGTATGATATTTGCACATGGCGCGCTGCTGCATCAGCACCGCATCGCCCTTCAGCACGAAAACCGAAACGGCCTTGTGGCGCAGCCCTTTGACGTGCGCTTCCAGCTTTTCAACAGGCGTCAGCGTGCCGTTCACCCAGGCCGGGATCATGATCGTCATACGCGCGTCGTTGCCACAAGCCCGGTCAGATGCGCAAGGTTCTTGATCCCGATTTTCAGATGCGCCATGGGCCGGGCGCGCACCAGCTTCTTGTTCATGTACGCCTCGAATGTCAGCCGCTGCACGTCGATGTCGTGACACAGCGATACAAAGCGTTCGCGTCTCTCATCACTGCGGTAATAGGCGTTCTGCATCGACCCAAGCACACGGAAAACCATTTTGTGCTCGCGCATGAACAACTGCCGTGCAAGCCGCAGGTCCTTTACCCGGCCCGAGGCCAGGGTCGCAGCACAGGCTGTGGCCGCCACACGTCCACCGACCATTGCGTAATAGATCCCTTCGCCCGAAGACGGCGCAACCACGCCCGCCGCATCCCCGGCCAGCAGGACATCTTTCCCGTTGTCCCAGCGGTCCAGCGGTCGCAGCGGAATGGGCGCGCCCTCTTTGCGGATTGTCTCGCAGTCTGTAAGACCGGAGGCTTCGCGCAGAGCGGCCGTCGCCTGCTTGAGGTTAACCGACGACAGCTCTGTGCCCATGCCGACACTGGCGCTGTCACCATGCGGGAAAACCCAGCCGTAGAAATCCGGTGAAATAGATCCGTCATAGATCACGTCACAGCGCTTCGGGTCATAGATTTCGGACTTTGGCGGTGCTTTGATGATCTCGTGATAGGCAAAAACCAGCGGTACCTTGTCCGCGTCCTTTACTTCGGCCAGACCTACACGGGATTTGGCACCATCCGCACCGATTACCAGTTTGCAGGGCAGCTCACGCTCTTCCTGCGTGGCCTTGTCGCGATAGACCACCACCGGCGTTCCCTCCGGGCGTTTGATGCGCACAAAGGTACCGGTGAAATAATCGGCGCCGGCCTCTGCGGCGCGGGCGCGCAGAAACGGGTCAAAATCCTTGCGGTCCACCATTCCCACGAAACCGTTTTCGATGGGGATATCCACCATCCGCCCGGTGGGCGAGATCATGCGTGCGGTATTCACTTTGGCCAGCAACTGGTCATCGGTGATACCAAAATCCTGCATCAGCCGCGGAGGTATGGCCCCACCACAGGGTTTGATCCGGCCCTCTCTGTCAAGCAGCGCAACCCGATGACCGGAATTCACAAGGTCCAGTGCTGCGGTCGCCCCGGACGGGCCGCCACCTACGACGACTACATCATACTGCATATCATTCTCCCGGCATCATTGCGGCGCGACCCTCAGTGGTGGCGCCCGGTGAGGTCAGCCGCAACGCAAGAGCGGCGGCAATCAGAAAGACGAGGCCCTCAAAGGTAAAGACCACGCCGTAAGCGGTTGCATCATTGCTGGTGACGTGGCGCATCGTGTCGACCATGGCCGTGCCGATGAAGGACCCTGCCCCGAAGGCGATGGCCTGAGCTGCGCCGAACAGACCCATGCGCAGGCCTTCGCGGCCATCATTGCCTTCACGCGACAACCGCATCATTGCGCCAATGGCCGCCACGGCAAATGCACCGTTGGCCAGACCCAGCAGGAAAATATTGGGCCCCAACGGCCAGTCCGGCGCGCGTCCTCCGCCCCAGGCCAGGCCTGTCAGCGCGACACCTGACAGGACACAGCCGCCGACAACCCAGATGCGGATCGGCACATGCACCCAGCGACTGAGCAGTGTTCCGGAGAGCAGCACGAGCAGCATACCCGACAGGGCACCGGCGTGGTGCATGCCACCAAGCTGTGTGCTCTGACCGACGGTCAGGCCAAAGACATGGCCTGCATAGGGCTCGAGGATCAGGTCCTGCAGGTTGTAGGCCAGCATGGAGGCGAAGACGAAAAGCGTGAAATTGCGCATGCGGGGGGTCGCCCAGAACTCCCGCGCTACTTCGGCAAACGCGGCCCGGTCCCGGGCGGGTGCTGTTGCTCCCTGCCCTTCCTGGCCCCAGACCCCGACGAATGTCAGCATCAGCGCCACCGCTGATACGCCTGTCGTCACTGCCACCAGCCGGCTGTGGCTGTAGGGATCCAGCAGGATACCCGCTGTAATGCCGGTCGCCGCAAGGCCGAAAATCATCATGATCCAGACGAGGCTGCCAGCCGGCGCCTGACGTTTCTCGTCAACACGCGCTGCCAGCAGGGCCAGCAGGTTGGTTCCGGCAGAGCCGATGCCAAGACCGATCAGCAGAAAGGACGGCACCGCAGCCGCAATCCCCAGCCAGGCCGACCGCTCCATCAGACCAACCGACAGAGCCGCACAGATCGCGCCAAGCGCCAGCAACACGACACCGCACAGAATCCATGGCGTACGGCGACCACCCTGATCCGCGCCATGCCCGAACCGGGGGCGCAGGAACTGAGTGCCGTAATAAAGAGAGACCAGGAGGCCCGGCAGAATGGCCGGCAGCGCCAGCTCTACCACCATAACCCGGTTCATTGTCGCGGTGGTCAGAACCACGACCGATCCCAGTGCCATCTGCACCAGGCCAAGACGCGCAATTCCTGCCCATCCAAGCGGCGTCATGTCAGCCCCCGTATGGCAACGGCGGTGATCATCATGCCGATGATATAAAGAAGCACGCCTGTTCCGTTATACCAGGGTGCTTTGCCTTTCGGGTCGCGGAACATCACCGTCATCGCCCAGAACTGCACCAGCAGCACCAGCGCAACGCCGATGGCATAGAGCGGACGCCCCCAGGCGAACAACAGGGCCACCACGACCAGTTGCGGGGCTGCCATCACCGCACAGGCGACACGCGCCGCGCGGTCAGGTCCCAGCGTAACAGGCAGTGAATTGACACCTGTCTGGCGGTCGCCCTCAAGTGCCTTGAAATCGTTGAGTGTCATGATCCCGTGCGCGCCGATGCCGTAGAGCAGTGCCACCACGACAACCGGCAAAGCAGGTGCACCGGCACTCAGCACAGCTGCACCGGTAAACCATGGCAGTGTTTCATAGCTGAGCCCAACAAGGCCCGGCCCCCACCAGCCAGACCTTTTCAGGCGCACCGGTTCGGCAGAATAGGCCCACGCGGCAAGCACACCCAGAACGGTTGCGCCAAAGCCCCAGGGGCCCAGCTGCCAGCCGACAAACAGCGACAGCACAGACATGGCAAGTGCAATCCAAAGACCCCAGCGTCCGGGTATCCGGCCTGACGGGATCGGACGGTCGGGTTCGTTGATGGCGTCCACGTGCCGGTCGCACCAGTCGTTCGCGGCCTGGCTCATCCCGCAGACAACCGGACCGGCCAGAAGCACGCCCAGAAAGACCAGACCCCACTGCCCTGACGGCGACACACCTGATGAAACAACACCGCACAGATACGCCCACATAGGCGGGAACCACGTGATCGGTTTGATCAGACGCAGTGCTGCGGCGGGTTCAGGAAAACGGCGCGACTGTATGACCTGACTGACAGACATGTGTCAACTATGACTGACACATTGAGTCGGTGCAAGAGCGGTAAACCGGCAGCTTCAGCTGTTTTTGGCGAGCAGGCCGTACTTGCGCAGCTTTACATAGAGGCTCTGGCGCGACAGGCCCAGCATCTCGGCCGCGGCAACGCGGTTGTTGTTGGTCAGCTCCACCGCGGTCTCGATGCACATCTTCTCAACAACATCCGTGGTTTCGGCCACAATATCCTTGAGCGAGGCGGACCCGACCAGGTCCATGACCTTGCGCGCGGGTTCGGGCGGCATCTGACCCGGTGCAGCACCACTGCTGCCGCTGCGCGAGGCTTCGGTCCGGCTGACATCACGGATGATACAGCCCACAACCGGGTTTTCGGGGTCATCAAGCTGTGTTGCCGAAATTTCGACCGCAACACGCGCGCCGAGGTCATTTACCAGACGTGTCGCATAGAAACGCATCTGCCCGGACCGCTGTGGCTGGTCCGTCAGTACGCCAAGATCGATCTGTCCACGCCCGAGGAAATCCGCAAAGCTGCGCCCGATCACATCCGACATGTGCGGCGCACCGACCAGATCGAGGAAACTCTCGTTCACAGACAGCAGCACACCCTTGGGCGACATAAAGAGCATCGCGTCAACACCCGTGCGGAACAGCGAAATCATCTGCTCCGCCCCCGCCTCGGCCGGTTTCGCTGCATCGCCGCCGGTGCTCATGCGGCACATCAGTATCCTCTGTCCCGCTGCCCGGAACACAACCGGCTGCAGCACAACCTGCTGACTGGTGCGTGTCGCCTTCAGCGTCACCTGCCCGCCCTCGTCCGCAAGGGTGGCATTCATCAGCGCCTCGGTCAGCTCGACACTGGACCGGTCTGCAAAATGCTGTGCAAACGCACTGCCCCGCAGCGCGTCGGTACTCAGCCCCAGCACAGCCGCGGCTGCGTCATTGGCATCTTCTATCCGCCCGGTCAGAACAGAAACAAAAGCCACCGCCTGCGACGTGTTGGACATCAGAACCCGGTAGCGGGCGTCAAATTCACGGCGGGCCTCATAACCCTGCTCCAGCGCGATCTGCGCCTGGACCAGCTGTTGCTGGGTCTCAGCAATCGGCCGCAGGTCCCGGCCAAGAAGCAGTACGGCGTTCTCGTGACCAAACCGGTGGAATGTATAGCGCACCGGATACTGCCAGACGGCATTGTCGCTGTGGTTCAGTTCCAGCGGTTTCGAGGGGACTTCACCGTCCAGATAAATATTGTGCGCCTGCTCAAACTTCGGAACGGAATCCACCGTGAGAAACTTCACGATCGGCCGCCCCTCCCAGTGTTTGAGATTGCCAAAGGACTCGCTGTGAGAATTCAGAACCACCGACAGGATGATGCCTTCGGCAGAAACGACAAGCGCAATATCAGAGGCCGCACCAATGATGCTGCTCAGGAATTCCGGTTCTATGAGTGGGACTGCGCCGCTGCTCCAGAAGGTCTTGCCACCCGAAGTCATAAACGCAGTGAGGCAGCAGGTTTAGCTGTGCAATGGGAGACAGCCTCTGCTACGCGCCTTGTCACAATGTCCACGCCCGTCTTTTCTCTCAGTTCTCTGTTGTCGCCGTTCACTGCGCCACCCATGGCAATGACGACGTCATCTCCAACAGCGCTCCTGATGGTCTGCACCGTACGGCGCACACTTTCAAGTGTTTCGGTTCTGGCACATGTAATCAAAATCAGGTCGGGTGGATCCTGCATCAGCCGGAATGTCAGGGATCCCGCATCCTCATCATAGGAACTGCTGACCTCACAGCCCATCCGGTGCAGCTGTGCGTCAAGCACGCTGGCCCCCAGAAAATGCTGCTCGCCCGGCGGCACCAGAACGAGCACATGCAATCGTCCCTGGTCTGTCTTGTGATCGAAATGCATCGTCCGCGATGCTTCCCCGACAAGGGCCTGCAGCCGCAGTGTCGCAACAGTCACCTGGGCAAATGAAATCTCGTCCGCAGACCAGGCATAGCCCATCTCACGCGCCACACAGGGTACATAATTGTCTATAATGTCGTCTTTGGTAACCCGGTGGCCGCGCAGCTCTTCCAGCAGATCGTCAGCGCGGTACATACCGGGGTTCAGCACCGCACGGGTCAGATGATCCAGGACAAAGCGGCGCAGGCCGTCTACGGACACAGCCTGCCTGTCACTCAGCACCGATATTACCCGCGTCGCGAGCGCGTCGACATGAACCGGTCGGTTGCGCAGGGCGCCACGCGGGTCAGTATGATCTTCCGTCGACATGGCTTTTCCCAGTGTATTCCGGGCATCCTCTTCCCGGACTCGCTTTGCGCGTCAAGCGTCTGCCCTTCACCCCGAAATGTCAAATCAAATTGACATATTTGCGGAGAAACGGGCAGATTCCCCGACGCGATATCTTTCCTTTCCTTATATTTTGGCCAAATTCGTTAATTTCAGCTTAAAAAACTGTCATGAAAGCCTGTCATGCGCGAATCCGACCTGTGTAAGTTATAGTTGACACTTTTCTTCAAAAGTCGCACCTTTCCGGGTAACCGCCGGCAGAAAAGGTCACCACCGGATGCACACGGACAAGTCACGACACAGCGTCCCGCCGGGCCTCTATTCGCCCGAGGAACGCGCGCGCCGTGATGCAACGGTCTGGACCACAATCCAGGGCATTCTGGCACCCCTGCAGTTCGTCATCTTTCTTGTCTCTCTTGTCCTTGTTCTCCGCTATCTTTCCACCGGCGAGGGCTATGCCGCGGCAACTGTCTCGATCCTGCTTAAAACACTGGCGCTCTACGTCATAATGGTCACCGGCGCGATCTGGGAAAAAATCGTTTTTGGTCAGTACCTTTTCGCACCTGCCTTCTTCTGGGAAGATGTGTTTTCCTTTGCCGTCATCGCGCTGCACACGCTCTATCTCTGGGGTCTGTTTTCGGGCGCAATGGATGCGCAGACACAGATGACCGTGGCTCTTGCGGCCTATGCGGCATACGTGGTCAACGCCGTCCAGTTTCTGCTCAAGCTGCGGGCCGCCCGTCTGCAGGCCTCTGCCCTCTCTGAGGGCCGCCCGGAGGTGACCGCATGAACGACCTGCCCCGCATCAGCGCAACCGGTGGATGCCGCGACGAGCCGATTCTCAAGCAGCGCGGGCAACGCGAGGTTTTCTGCGGACTGACGGGAATCATCTGGCTGCACCGCAAAATGCAGGATGCATTCTTTCTCGTGATCGGCAGCCGCACCTGCGCGCACCTTCTGCAGTCCGCCGCCGGCGTGATGATTTTCGCCGAACCACGTTTCGGTACGGCAATCCTCGAGGAGACCGATCTCGCCGGCCTTGCAGATGCACAGGCCGAGCTCGACAAGGTCGTCGACCAGCTTCTGGCCCGGCGGACTGACATCCGGCAGCTGTTTCTGGTGGGCTCCTGCCCGTCGGAGGTCATCAAGCTGGATCTGTCCCGCGCTGCCGAGCGTATGACCGAGAAATACGCACCGTCGGTCCGGGTGCTGAACTTTTCCGGCTCCGGCATCGAAACTACTTTTACACAGGGCGAAGACGCCTGCCTTGCCTCGATGGTGCCGGTTCTGCCGAAAACAGATGAACGGCAACTGCTGCTTGTGGGCGCGCTGCCCGACGTGGTCGAGGAACAGGCGGTATCGCTGCTGACAGACATGGGCGTCGGCCCGATCCGGGTGCTCCCGGCACCGCGCGCTGATACGGACCTCGGGGTAGGTGACAACACCGTCTTTGCCCTGACCCAGCCTTTCCTCGGTGACACCCACGCAGCACTTGAACGGCGCGGTGCCCGTCATCTGGCCGCCCCCTTCCCCTTTGGTGAGGAAGGCACAACGGCCTGGTTGCGCACAATCGCACAGGAATTCGGTGTAGACGTCGAAACCTTTGACCGCGTCACGGCAGCGCCCCGCGCCCGGGCGCGCAAAGCGATTGCACAGGCCTCCGAAAGCCTGCGTGACAAATCCGTTTTCTTCTTTCCCGACAGCCAGCTTGAAATCCCGCTTGCACGTTTTCTGACCCGTGAATGCGGCATGCGGGCCATCGAAGTCGGCGCTCCCTTCATTCACAAGGGCATCGTCGGTCCGGACCTCGACATGCTGGCGCAGGGGCCCACCCTGTCAGAGGGCCAGGACGTCGATCTGCAGCTGGACCGCTGCCGCGAAGCCCGCCCTGACCTGACGGTCTGTGGCCTTGGCCTGGCCAACCCGCTGGAGGCCGAAGGTCTCGCGACGAAATGGGCCATCGAACTGGTCTTCACGCCGGTGCATTTCTACGAACAGGCGGGCGATCTCGCGGGCCTCTTCTCGCGTCCGATCCGCCGCGCAGAGCTTCTGGAGCTGGAGGCCACCCCATGAAGCTTCACCCTTCCAGAAATACTCAAATCCGGCGCGTGCCATGAAGCTCACCGTCTGGACATACGAAGGCCCGCCCCATGTCGGCGCTATGCGTGTCGCAACCGGCATGAAAGACATGCACTATGTGCTGCACGCCCCGCAGGGCGACACATACGCCGATCTGCTTTTCACGATGATTGAGCGTCGCAACCACCGCCCGCCGGTTACCTATACCACGTTCCAGGCCCGCGATCTGGGATCTGACACCGCGAACCTTTTCAAAACCTCTCTGCAGGACGCCTATGAGCGCTTCCGGCCCGAAGCGATGATCGTTGGCGCCTCCTGCACCGCCGAGCTGATCCAGGATGACCCCGGCGGCATGTCCGAAACGATGGATATCCCCGTGCCGGTGATCCCGCTGGAACTCCCCAGCTACCAGCGCAAAGAGAACTATGGCGCGGATGAAACCTTTTTTCAGATCGTGCGCACGCTGGCCCGGCCCATGGAACGCACGGCACAGATCTCATGCAATCTGATTGGTCCGACCGCGCTCGGTTTTCGCCACAGAGACGACATTACGGAAATCACCTCGCTGCTGTCCGATATGGGCATCAGCGTTAATGTGGTGGCTCCCATGACGGCTTCTCCCGCTGATATTGCCCGCATGGGTGCCGCCCATTTCAACGTCCTGATGTACCCCGAAACGGCCGAAACCGCCGCACGCTGGATGGAACGCGAGCTGGACCAGCCCTGGACGAAAACCGTGCCGATCGGCGTCGGGGCGACACGCGACTTCGTGCATGAGGTTGCCGGGATTACGGGGCTGGAGCCACGTCTGGATGAAGAGCGGTTGCGCCTGCCCTGGTACTCCAGATCCGTGGACAGCACCTATCTGACCGGCAAACGCGTCTTTATTTTCGGCGACGGCACCCATGTCATGGCCGCCGCACGCGTGGCCCGCGACGAAATGGGTTTCGAAGTTGTGGGGATGGGCTGTTACAACCGCGAAATGGCCCGCGGCGTGCGCGCTCTGGCACGGGACTTTGGCATCGAGGCCACCATCACCGACGACTATCTGGAAGTTGAGCGGGTTATCGAAACGCTGCAGCCGGAAATGATCCTCGGTACGCAGATGGAACGGCACATCGGCAAACGCCTGGGCATTCCCTGCGCGGTCATCTCGGCCCCGGTGCATGTTCAGGATTTCCCGGCACGCTATTCCCCGCAGATGGGGATCGAGGGCGCGAATGTGCTCTTTGATACCTGGGTGCATCCGCTGGTCATGGGGCTCGAGGAACACCTGCTGCACATGTTCCGTGATGATTTCGAGTTCCACGATGCAGCAGGGCCATCGCATCACGGCGGGCATGCGCCGAAGCCGGAAACACCCGGGACGACAGTGCCTCTGGCAGCGCCTTCGCCACGGAATAATCCGGACCAGAACAAAGAGCATGCCGGCGGCGATGTTATCTGGCTGGAGGATGCAGAACGCGAGCTGCGCAAGATACCCTTTTTCGTGCGTGGCAAGGCGCGGCGCAACACCGAAACGTTTGCAAGCGAACGCGGTGTTGCCGAGATCAGCATAGACACGCTTTACGAAGCAAAGGCCCATTATGCGCGATGACAGCGGCATAAGAGCGGGCCGCCTGCCCGGCTATCGCGTGGTGATCCTGACGCTGGACAGTCACGCGGCCGGACCGGCACTGCGGGCGATGGACAGGCTGAGCCTGGATTATCCGGGACTGTCTATTTCCGTTCACGCCGCCGCTGAATGGGGTGAGACGCCCGGCGCTTTTGAAGCGGCCCGCGAAGCGGTCGAAACGGGTGACATCATCGTTGCGAACCTGCTTTTTCTGGAAGAGCATATCTCGCGCATTCTGCCCAGCCTTACAGCACGCCGGGATAACTGCGATGCCATGATCGGCATTATCGCCGATGCGTCGATCGTAAAACTGACACGGATGGGCAGTCTGGACATGCAGGCGCCCGAATCCGGTGCCCGCAGGCTGATGAAAAAACTGCGGGGTTCCTCGAAACCGTCCAGTTCCTCGGGTGCGGACAAGATGGCCCTGCTGCGCCGTCTGCCAAAGATTCTGAGGTTCATTCCCGGCAAGAGCCAGGATCTGCGCGCCTGGTTCCTGACCATGCAATACTGGCTGGGCGGGTCTGACGATAATGTCGAGGCGATGATCCGTTTTCTGGTGAACCGCTATGCCACCGGCACCAGCTGGGGAGCCGCGCCCGAAGCCGCAGCACCTGTCGAATATCCCGATGCGGGGCTCTATCATCCGGACCTGCCCGGTCGGATTACCACTGATCCCTCGGTTCTGCCTGTGCCGGACGGCGCCACCCTGACTGTCGGGCTGCTGATGATGCGGTCCTATGTGCTGTCGTCAGACACTGCGCATTATGATGCTGTCATACGGGCATTCGAGGCCCGCGGTATCCGTGTTCTGGCAGCTTTTGCCGGCGGACTGGACGGCCGCCCGGCGATCGACGCATATTTCCGCGATGCGGATGCCGTGCATATCGACGCGATGGTGTCGCTGACCGGGTTCTCGCTGGTCGGTGGACCAGCCTACAATGACAACGCCTCGGCCATCGAGGTGCTGGAAGGCCTGGATGTTCCCTATGTTGCGGCCCATCCGCTGGAATTCCAGACCCTCGATCAGTGGTCCGCAAGCGCGCAGGGCCTCGGTCCGATCGAGACAACCATGCTGATCGCGCTGCCTGAACTGGACGGCGCAACCAATCCGACGGTTTTTGCCGGTCGTCACGGCGAAAGCGGATGCCAGGGCTGCTCTCATCAATGCGCGAACCAGTCCGATGCCAAAGCCATGGCCCCCTGCCCCGAGCGGATCGACAGCCTGGTGGAGAAAACAGTGCGGCTGGCCACCCTGCGGCGCGGAGAACGTGCTGACCGTAAAGTCGGCATCGTACTTTTCGGCTTTCCGCCAAATGCAGGTGCGGTTGGAACGGCGGCGTATCTGAACGTTTTCCAGAGCCTCTTCAACACGTTAAACCGTTTGAAATCCGATGGTTACTCGGTAGACGTGCCCGGATCAGTGGACGAGTTGCGCGCCGCAGTGCTAGAGGGCAATGCCGCGCAATTCGGTCAGGAGGCCAATGTCGCGGATCACGTCAGCGCCGACACGATTGTCCGTACAACGCCCCCGCTGGCCGCGGTAGAAGCCGTCTGGGGGCCGGCGCCCGGGCGCATCCAGTCGGACGGCCGCGGTGTTTTCGTGCTGGGCCAGCACTTTGGCAATGTCTTTGTCGGCGTGCAGCCTGCCTTTGGCTACGAGGGCGACCCGATGCGGTTGCTGTTTGAAAAAGGCTTTGCCCCGACCCACGCCTTTGTCACGTTTTACCTCTGGCTGAGGAACACCCTGAAGGCGGACGTGATCCTCCATTTTGGCATGCACGGTGCGCTGGAATTCATGCCCGGCAAACAGGCCGGCCTCGGCGCACGGGACTGGCCCGACCGCCTGATCGGTGAGATGCCGAACGTTTATCTCTATGCCTCCAACAATCCGTCCGAAGCGACACTGGCCAAACGGCGCTCGGGCGCGGTGACGGTGACGCACATGACGCCACCCCTGGCCCAGTCCGGCCTCTACAAGGGCCTGTCCGAACTCAAGGACAGCCTGACCCGCTGGCGCGCGCTTGATCCCGGTGCCTATGAGCGCCAGGAGCTGGAAACCCTGATCGCCGATCAGGCCGGGGCCGTAGACATGGCCGGCACGCCACCCGATGCGCTCTGGCTGAAGCTGCTGGAGACAGAGGATGCGCTGATCCCCGACGGGCTGCACATCATCGGCGAAAAAATCAGCGATGCGGCGCGCGCCGAATACATCAGCATCATGCAGGATGCCGACGACGACACACGCGCCCGGGTCGACCGCCTGCTGCAGGAAGAAACCGAGCTGGACGCGATCTGTCGCGCGCTCGGGGGGCACTATATCTCGCCTGTGCCCGGCGGTGACCTCATCCGGTCACCTGATGTTCTGCCCACCGGGCGCAACATCCATGCCTTTGATCCGTTCCGTATGCCCACCGCCTTCGCCTGCCAGGATGGCGCAAAACAGGCGCAACTGCTGCTTGATACCCATGATACTCTGCCCCGGACCGTCGCACTGGTGCTCTGGGGCAGCGACAACATCAAATCCGACGGCGGGCCGATTGGTCAGGCGCTCGCCCTGATGGGCTGCACACCCCGGTTTGACAGTTTCGGCCGGCTCGCAGGCGCTGATCTGGTGCCGCTCGAGGAACTGGGCCGACCCCGGATTGATGTGATCATGACGCTGTCGGGCATTTTCCGCGATCTGCTGCCGCTGCAGACCCGGATGCTGGCAGAAGCCGCCCTGAACTGTGCTGCGGCCGACGAACCGCTGGAACAGAATTTCATCCGCGCCCATGCGCTGGCCTATATGGAAAAGTCCGGCTGCACGCTCGAAGAGGCCGCATTGCGCGTCTTTTCCAACGCCGAAGGGGCATATGGCTCGAATGTGAACCAGCTCGTGGACAGTTCGGCCTTCGGGGATGAGGACGAACTGGCGGATGCCTATGAGGCCCGCAAGAGTTTCGCCTACGGCACGGACGGCAAGGCATCAGCCAATGCAGATCTGTTGCAGGCACAGCTGGCAGAGGTCGACGTCGCCTATCAGAACCTTGAATCGGTCGAGCTGGGTGTGACAACGGTAGATCACTACTTTGACACCCTGGGCGGCATCGCCCGCGCGGTCAAACGGGCAAAAGGCACCGAGGCGGCGGTCTATATCGGCGATCAGACCCGCGGCGCGGGCAAGGTCCGCACGCTGCGCGATCAGGTCGCGCTTGAGACCCGCGCGCGCAGCCTGAACCCCAGGTTCTACGAAGGTCTGCTGAAACACGGATCCGAAGGTGTGCGCCAGATCGAGGCGCATGTGACCAATACACTCGGCTGGTCGGCGACCACCGGGCAGGTCGACCCCTGGGTGTACCAGCGGATTTCCGAGACGTTTGTGCTGGACGCCGAGATGCGCCAGCGGCTGGCAGACCTGAACCCCACGGCGTCCAGCCGGATGGCAAACCGCCTGCTGGAAGCACACGACAGAAACTACTGGTCCCCGGACGCAGAAACGCTGGCAGCTCTTCAGGATGCTGCCGATGCGCTTGAGGATCAGCTCGAAGGGATCGCTGCACAATGATCCCTGCGCCATCTTTTGCCTGCGGGAACATCCGGCGGGGATATTTTAAGCCAGAAGAAGCGGGGGTGCGCGCCCCCTTTGAAAGGAAACCAACATGAGCCCACTCGACAGAACACCCCCCTCTCTGCGGGGACAGGACGGCGAAGGCTCCGTTCAGGTCCATCAGGATGACAGCGCCAAAATCGAAGGCGCCAAGGTCTTTTCGGTCTACGGCAAAGGCGGGATCGGCAAATCGACGACGTCATCAAACCTCTCTGCTGCCTTTTCCATGCTGGGCAAACGCGTTCTGCAGATCGGCTGTGATCCCAAACATGACAGTACGTTCACGCTGACCGGGACACTGCAGCCAACAGTGATCGACATTCTCAAGGAGGTGGATTTCCACCCCGAAGAGCTGCGCGCCGATGACTTTGTTTTCGAGGGCTTCAACGGCGTTAAATGCGTTGAGGCCGGTGGGCCGCCTGCCGGCACCGGCTGTGGAGGCTATGTGGTTGGCCAGACGGTCAAGTTGCTGAAACAGCACCACTTGCTGGAGGACACCGATGTGGTGATCTTTGACGTGCTGGGCGATGTGGTCTGCGGTGGCTTTGCGGCCCCCCTGCAGCACGCGGACCGCGCCCTGATCGTCACGGCCAATGATTTCGACAGCATCTATGCGATGAACCGGATCATCGCCGCCGTGCAGGCCAAATCGGCCAACTACAAGGTGCGGCTGGCGGGCTGTGTGGCCAACCGGTCGCGCGAGACAGACGAGGTGGACCGCTATTGCAAAACCGTGGGCTTTAACCGCATTGCACATATGCCCGATCTTGATGCCATCCGCCGGTCGCGTCTCAAGAAGAAAACCCTTTTTGAGATGCCCGATGATGAAGAGATCGTCCAGGTGCGCAAGGAATACATCCGCCTGGCAGAAACCCTGTGGAACGGGACCGAGCCCCTGGCCCCTGCCCCGCTGCCGGACCGCGAAATATTTGAACTGCTTGGATTTGACTGATGCGCGATGACGTAACCTTTGCGGATGCGGGAAATATCCCGGCAACGGGCAGAAAGCCGGCGCCGGGATATGACGCGACTCTGGAAAGGGTTGAGACCTATTTTGACCGTACGGCCACCCGCACCTGGGAACGGCTGACATCGGACGCGCCGGTCTCAAAAATCCGCCAGACCGTGCGCGAAGGCCGTGACCGGATGCGCGCGCTGCTGCTCAGCCGTCTGCCTGCCGATCTGAGCGGAGCGCGGGTGCTCGACGCGGGATGCGGTGCCGGTCAGATGACCATCGAGCTGGCAAAACGCGGCGCGGATGTGCTGGCCATCGATATCTCGCCCCAGCTGGTCGAGATCGCAGAACAACGGCTGCCCGCCGACCTGCGCAAACGGGTCAGCTTTGCATCCGGCGACATGCTGCGCCCGGCACTGGGTCGGTTTGACCACGTGATCGCCATGGACAGCCTGATCTACTACACCGCCGACGATATCGGCCGCGCGCTGGCCGCACTGGAAAAGCGCACATCGCGCACCATCGCCTTTACCGTGGCACCGCGCACCCGCCTGCTGATGGCGATGTGGTATGCCGGCAAACTCTTTCCGCGCAGCGACCGCAGCCCGGTGATGATCCCCCATGCGCACCAGCCGCTGGCTCAGGCCGCGCGCGCGCAGGGTGTGAACGGCATGCTGCGCCCTGTCGATCGCGTGACATCCGGTTTCTACATTTCAGAAGCGATGGAGCTGCGCGCATGAAGGCACGGCTGCAGCATATGTCCCTCAAGGCGATGCCATTCGCCGACGCAGCCAGCGACGGGCTGCCGATGGACCAGTTGCTGCGGCTCTCGCTCTTTCAGGTCTCTGTTGGAATGGCATCGGTCATGCTGCTTGGCACGCTGAACCGGGTCATGATCGTCGAGCTGTCCGTACCTGCGATGATCGTGGCGCTGATGATCGCGCTGCCGGTGCTGATCGCACCTTTCCGTGCGCTGCTCGGTTTCCGGTCCGATACGCATAAATCGGCCATCGGCTGGAAACGGGTGCCCTACATCTGGTTCGGCTCGCTCTGGCAGTTCGGCGGCCTTGCCGTCATGCCCTTTGCGCTGCTGGTGCTGGGCGGTGATGTAGTGCATGAGATCCCCTTTGCAGGCGAAGTTCTGGCGGCTCTGGCCTTTCTGATGACGGGCCTTGGGCTGCATATGACGCAGACCGCCGGGCTGGCACTCGCATCGGACCGGGCCGACGACGAAACCCGCCCGCGCGTGGTGGCGTTGCTCTATGTGATGTTCCTGCTTGGCATGGGCCTGTCTGCGGTAATCGTCGGCCTGCTGCTGCGCGATTTCACGTCGCTCAAACTCATCCGGGTGATCCAGGGCGCGGCCGTGGTCGGCATCGCGCTCAATCTCGTGGCCCTGTGGAAGCAGGAACACGTCCGCCCGATGAGCAAAGCCGAACGCGCAGCACCCCGTCCGAAGTTTGCGGATGCGTGGTCTGATTTTATGAACGGTGGGCAGGCCGGACGCCTGCTTGTGTGCGTTTTTGTGGGAACAATGGCGTTCAACATGCAGGACGTGCTGCTCGAACCTTATGGCGGCGAAATCCTCGGCCTGTCTGTGTCTGCGACCACGCTGCTGACCGCACTCTGGGCCATCGGCGCACTGACAGGCTTTGGCCTCGCTGGCGCGCGTCTTGCGCGCGGTTCGAACTCTTTCCGCCTCGCCGGTGGCGGCATTCTTGCCGGTATCTGGGCCTTTTCACTGGTGATCTTTGCTGCGCCCATGGGCTCAGAGGTGCTTTTCTTCGCCGGCGCGGGCCTTATCGGCTTTGGCGGCGGACTTTTCGCGGTGTCGACGCTGACGGCTGCGATGACCATGCCCGCAACCGGGACAGCGGGCCGCGGGCTGGCACTTGGGGCCTGGGGTGCTGCACAGGCGACCGCCGCGGGCGTCTCAATTGCCCTTGGCGGCGGGCTGCGCGACTGGGTCGGGCATGCGGCCACAACCGGCCAGCTGGGCGAGGCGCTGAACAGCCCCGCCACCGGCTATTCATTCGTTTACCACACCGAGATCGGCCTTTTGTTTGTCACTCTCGTGATCCTCGGACCGCTCGTGCGCCAAAGCGGTCCTTACTCCCCGATGGAAGCCGGACAGCGCCCGATGGGCCTGGCCGATTTCCCAACATGACCCCGTTTCAGGAGGAAACCATATGACTGGAACATTCTTTGGCGAAGTAGATCTGGCGAGCGTAACGCTCTGGCTTTTCTACATATTTTTTGCAGCGCTGATCATTTACATCCAGCGGGAGAACATGCGGGAGGGCTACCCGCTCGAGGACGATGAGGGCAATCCGTCATCGAACCCCGGCATGTGGCCACTGCCGTCGGACAAGACGTTCAAACTGCCCCATGGCCGCGGAGAAGTGACCGTGCCCAGTGGCCAGACGCCCGAACGGGCAGATATTGCACTCAAACGGTCCGGCCCCGGCAACGGCTACCCGCTGGAGCCCACCGGTGACCCGATGCTCGACGGTGTTGGCCCCGCGTCCTGGGCGCCGCGCCGCGACGCACCGGAGCTGGACGGCCACGGTCACCCGAAAATCGTCCCGATGTCCGGTGCCGAAGGGTTCCGCGTTGCCGCAGGCCGCGATCCGCGCGGGCTGCCGGTGATCGCAGGTGACGGTGAAATCGTCGGCAAGATCACCGACATGTGGATCGACGAACCGGAACAGATGGTGCGCTATCTGGAAATGGAACTGGACAGCAAATGGGGCTCGGGCACACGTCTGATGCCGCTGACCTTTGCCCGCATCTGGTCTGACCGGGTCAACGTGCACGCGCTGCACGGCAAGCATTTCGCGACCATCCCGACAATCGCGAGCCCGCGCCAGGTCACGCTTCTCGAAGAGGACAAGATCTCGGGCTACTACGGTGGCGGCAAGCTCTATGCCGGCAACCGCGCGGACCCGAAGATCTGAGGCGGTGATGCCTTCTGCGTCATACCACTCACCCGGTACGGGCCCGCAGGGGTCCGGCACCGGTGGTATGCCGCGCCTGCCACAGACCACAGCCAGAGGAGATACTCGCCATGTCTCATGACGACTTTGAGATCGAGCCCGTTGAGGGGCTCCCCGAGAAACCGCCTGCAGGGGAAGAAATTCTCTGGCAGGGCCGCCCGGACTGGTGGGCGCTGGCCCGGGAAGCTCTCGGCGTGCGCTGGGTCGCGGGATACTTTGTTCTGCTGGCACTCTGGCGGTTCATCTCTGTGCTGGACATTCTGCCGGTCGGTCATGCCATCGGAGCGATGGTTCCCTATCTGATGCTGGGTTTCGTCGTCTGCGGTCTGCTGACCCTCGTGGCGGTGGCCCAGGCCCGTGCCACGGTCTACACCGTGACAGACGCACGGGTGGTCATGCGGATCGGGGCCGCGCTGACCATCACGCTGAACCTGCCCTACAAACAGGTGAGCAACGCGATGCTGGATCTGCGCCGGGGCGGAACGGGAACGATCGCGCTGGAGACCCTGGGCGAGACGCGCCTGAGCTATCTGACCTGCTGGCCGCATGCACGCCCCTGGTGCATCCGGCGCGCGCAGCCCGCGCTGCGCTGCATCCCCGAGGCCGAAAAGGTTGCGCGCCTGCTGGGCGAGGCCGCCGAGGCCCGGGTTTCTGTACCCGTCGTGACCAGAAGCGCTCCTGCACCTGCAACAGTGGCAGCGGAGTAAGACCATGAGCACCCGGACACAGCCCCGTATCCATGCAAAGCCCGAAGAGCTGGTGCCCCTGATCCTTGTACGGGTCATGTTCGGCCTCGTGGGGCTGATCCTTCTGATCGTCAGCATCGCAACCTTTGCCGGGCGCGAACCGGACAGCCAGCCGCCTGCCGGCAAACTGCTGGCCGAACGCGCCATCTATCTGTCGGGCGATGCCTCCGGTGCCGCCCGTGTGCTGGATGCAACCGGCACAGTGCTGGCGGATTTTCCTGCTGACAAAGGCGGCTTTGTCGCCGGCATCGAACGCGTGATCGCGCGCGAACGCGGCAAGTCAGGGGCTGATACCACTGCACCCGTGCTGCTGCAGCTGCGCGAAGGCAACCGCCTTTCCCTGAACGACCCCGTCACCGGATGGTCCGCCGAGCTTATGGGCTTTGGCGCATCCAACACCCGCACCTTCGCCAGGCTGCTGGGCCAACCCTGAACCATTGGAGGAAGCCACCATGGGACTACTGACAAAGGACATCGAACGTGCCCCCTGCACGGTTGAGATCAGTCATAAATTCGAAAGCCTGCACGCGCATGTGCGGTTCAACAACGGCGCCGTGATCTACCCCGGCGACGAGGTCCAGGTCCACGGGCCGGAGATCATGGCGCCCTTCGGAGAGATCGTCTCTGAAGACCGCGAGGCCACGATCATCCGCGCCAGCAAACTCGAACGGCTCTGGACCCGGCTGACGGGCGATTTCGAGATCATGGAACTCTGCGAGTTTTCCTTCTCAGAGGAGGTCACGCTGTGAACGTCCAGAACACACCCGAAAAGTACGAAGGCAAGCACACCGCCGATGCGACCACGGTCGAGGAAGGGCTCGCCATTCAGGAAGAGCAGGCGAAATATGACGATGATTTCGCCACGGAAACGGCAATGGCGAACACGCTGCTGACGCCACGTTTCTACACCACCGATTTCGACGAGCTGGACGCGATAGATGTCTCTCCGGTGCGCGACGAATGGGACGGGCTGATCGCACAGATGGTCGCAGATCCCAACAAGGGCCACTTCAAAAAGAATGAAGACTGGGACCACGTCGACTGGGACGGCATGGAGCCGCAGCTGAAAAAGGAGTTTATCGACTTTCTCATCAGCTCCTGCACGGCCGAGTTTTCGGGCTGCGTGCTCTACAAAGAGATGAAGCGCCGCGGCAACAACGATGACATCACGCAGCTCTTTCAGCTCATGGCGCGGGACGAAGCGAGGCACGCAGGCTTTATCAATGACGCCCTGCGCGAGGCCGGGCTGCGCGTGAACCTCGGGTTTCTGACGCAGAAGAAGAAATACACCTACTTCAGGCCCAAGTTCATCTACTACGCGACCTACCTGTCCGAAAAAATCGGCTATGCGCGCTACATCACGATCTTCCGGCACCTGCAGGAAAACCCCGAACACCGCTTCCACCCGATCTTCAAGTGGTTCGAAGAGTGGTGCAACGACGAGTTCAGCCACGGCGAGGCCTTTGCCCTGCTGATGAAAACGGACCCGAAACTGACATCCGGGCACAATGTCTGGTGGATCAAGTTTTTCCTCACAGCGGTCTATGCCACGATGTACGTCCGCGACCACCAGCGCCCGACGTTCCACAAAGCGCTCGGCGTGGATCCGGACTGGTACGCGCACGAGGTCTTTACCAAGACCAGCAAGCTCAGCGAACAGATCTTCCCGATCACGCTGGACATCGACCATCCGCGCTGGCAGCGGCAGCTTGAAAAGCTGCAAAAGGCAAATGCCGATCTGGCAGTGGCCACAGAGAACGGTCAGTTCATGCGTAAAATCGGCGCTCAGGCGCGCGCCGCCGCCGCATTTGTCGCGCTGTTCACGATCCCGGCGAAAAAGCACCGCGTACCGGCACAGACCCGGATGGAGCCTGCGTACTGATGAGCCTCTGGACCCCTGCCCTCTTCGCCCTCTTCGCCTGGTGGTTTTCCACCGGTGCGATCCTGTGGGTGGTCAGGTCTGCAGACCGGCAGGGCGCGCGTGCAAGACGCCGCGCCGTGCTCTTTGGTCTGCCGTTTCTGGCAGCAGGGGTCGCGGGCTTCTGGATCACACTGTGGACCAGCGACACGCTGAGCATCTATGTGGCTTTCGTCTCGGCACTGGCAATCTGGGGCTGGATCGAACTGGCCTTTCTGACCGGCATCATCACAGGCCCCAACGCCAGCCCGCTGCCTGAGGGTGTGCCCGAATGGGAACGTTTCATCCGCGCCTGGGGCACGCTGGCCTATCACGAAATGCTGCTGGTCGGTGCCCTGATTGCCATGTTCCTTGTGGGCTGGGATCACGTGAACCCCTTTGGCCTCTGGACCTTTGCGGTGCTTTTCTTTGCCCGCATTTCGGCCAAGCTGAACCTGTTTCTGGGCGTGCCGAAGATAAACGTCGACTTTCTGCCGGGCGCGCTCTCGCATCTGCCCAGCCACTTCCGCCACCGCGCAATGAACTGGCTGTTCCCGGTCTCGGTCACAGCCCTGACTTTTGCCGCCGCATGCTGGCTGGAACGGATCGCCGCGACAACGGCACCGGGCGCTGCGACAGGATTTACTTTACTGACGGCCATTACAGCACTCGCACTCTTTGAGCACTGGATGATGGTTCTGCCTATTCCGGACGAAAAACTCTGGCGCTGGATGATCCCGGCCGCCGGTCCGTCTGAATTTAACAAACCGCAAGACACGATACCTACAGGGAAAACAGAAGGGGGACATCATGGACTTTGATGCACTGTTCCAAACACAACTGGACGCACTGAAAGACGACGGCAACTACCGGATATTTGCCGAACTGGAACGCAAGGCAGGCGCCTTCCCCCGGGCGAAATGCCACGATGATGACAGCCCCGACCAGGTGACGGTCTGGTGTTCGAATGACTATCTGGGCATGGGCCAGCACCCGGATGTGATCGGTGCGATGAAAGACACCATCGACAACTGTGGCGCCGGTGCGGGCGGGACGCGGAACATCTCCGGCACGAACCACAATCACAAACTGCTCGAGGCCGAACTGGCCGACCTGCATGGCAAGGAAAGCGCACTGCTCTTTACCTCGGGCTATGTGTCCAACTGGGCAGCGCTGAGCACTCTTGGCAGCCGCATCCCTGACGCTGTCATCCTGTCTGATGAGCTGAACCACGCCTCGATGATCGAAGGTATCCGCCATTCGCGCGCGAACAAGGTGCTGTGGAAGCACAACGACCCCGAGGATCTGGACCGCAAACTCTCTGCCCTGCCCGCGAACGCCCCCAAGATCGTGGCTTTTGAGAGTGTCTATTCCATGGACGGCGACATCTGCCCGATGCAGGAGATCGTTGAGGTTGCCGAGAAACACGGCGCGCTGACCTACCTCGATGAGGTGCACGCGGTGGGCCTCTATGGCCCGCGTGGCGGCGGTGTGTCCGAGCGCGAGGGGCTTGCCGACCGCATCACCCTGATCGAGGGCACCCTGGGCAAGGCCTATGGCGTCATGGGCGGCTATATCACAGGCTCTGAGGCGCTCTGCGACTTTATCCGCTCCTTTGCCTCCGGGTTTATCTTTACAACCGCCCTGCCCCCGGCTGTGGCCGCGGCGGCCCAGACCTCGATCCGGCACCTCAAGAGCTCCTCGTCCGAGCGCAGACTGCAGCGCGAGCGCGTCGCCTATCTGCGCAAACGCCTCGACCAGGAAGGTATCCCGCATCTGGAAAACCCCAGCCATATCATCCCGGTGATGATCAAGGACCCGGTCAAATGCCGCATGATCGCGGACTATCTGATGCAGCAGTACGGCATCTATGTGCAGCCCATCAACTATCCCACAGTGCCCAAAGGCACCGAGCGCCTGCGCTTTACGCCGTCGCCCCTGCACAGCATCGATGACATCGAACATCTGGTGCGCGCGCTCAAGGAACTGTGGAAGCAGTGCGCGATTTCCCACGCGGTGGCATAATCGCTCAATTGTGACTGTTGACTCTCGTCAGTATCTCCTAGTTTGTATCTCAACAAACGTAGGAGATACCGATGACACGCACTTTTGCAGCACTGATCGCGCTGAGCTTCGCAGCGCCCGCTTTCGCGGACGGCCACTCGACAGGCGACGCCGCCGCCGGCGAGAAAGAGTTCAACAAATGCAAAGCCTGCCACATGATCGAATCCGATGCCGGCGAAACCATCGTCAAGGGCGGTAAAACCGGCCCCAATCTTTACGGTGTGATTGGTCGTACAGCGGGGACAGCTGATTTCCGCTATGGTGACGATCTGGTCGCCGCAGGCGAAGCCGGCCTTGTCTGGGACGAAGCAAATCTGGCGGAATACACCAAGGACCCCCGCGCCTTCCTGCGCGCCTTCCTTGATGACAGCAAAGCCAAGTCCAAAATGGCATTCAAACTGAAAAAGGGCGGCGAAGATGTCGCGGCCTATCTGGCGTCCGTCGGCCCACAGAGCTGATCGGCGTCCGATCTGAACAACAGGCCGCTGCCCCCCCGGGCGGTGGCCTTTTTTTTGTAACCTGAACATCCGGACTGCCCCATGCGACGAACCGTTCTGACCCTCATCGCCGTGCTGATCGCCGGGACAGGCGCGCTGGCCCACCAGGGGGTCACAAACCCCGCTGTTATGGCGCGTATGCACGGGATGACCCTCATTGCCGGGCATCTGGAGACCCTGGGCAGAATGACCAAAGGCCAACAACCTTTTGACGCAGCCGCCGCGCGCGCCGCAGCCGCGGGGATTGCCGAACACGCAGCAGCCGTCCCTGCCCTCTTTCAGGCGCCCGAGACCGACGCGAAGTCCGAAGCACTGCCGGTGATCTGGGAACGCTATGACGACTTCACCCGGCTGTCTGCAGAGCTCGAGACACTGTCTGCCGGTCTGGCGCAGACAATAACAGACCCCGCTGACCTGGGCCCTGCCATGAGCGCGCTGGCAGCAGGTTGCAGGGCCTGTCACCGCGACTATCGCCAGTGACAGGCACTCACGTCCGCGTGTGATGGCTTGCGATTTTCAGACCCGGTGCCAGATTCGGTAAAACCGCGATCCTGAGGAGAGACCTTATGCCCCTGTCACGCCGCGCCTTCCTGATCACCTCGGCCGGCCTGCCGGTCGCCGCCGCGACCGCAACCGCGACCCGGGTGCTGGCCGCAACGCCACCAGTCTACATGGACCGCAGAGGTGTCGCGATCGACGGCTCGGATGCTGTCGCCTATTTCACCGATGGAAAACCCGTCCGCGGTACGGCAGCCTTTACACACAGCTGGAAAGGCGCGACATGGCGCTTCGCCTCTGCTGCCAACCGCGACACCTTTGCCGCCAACCCCGAAGCCTGGGCCCCTCAGTACGGCGGCTACTGCGCATGGGCCGTCAGCGAGGGCTATACCGCCTCGACCGTACCGGAAGCCTGGAAGATCGTGGACGGCCGCCTGTTCCTGAATTACTCGCGACGCTTCCAGCGCAGATGGGAGCGTGACCAGGATGCGCGGATACGGGCCGGCGATGCAAACTGGCCCTCTGTTCTTTCTGGCTGAGGCAACTGCACGTCCGGCGTGGCCACCTGGCAACAGCACTGATGCGCCAGGATTGTTTGCACCGGAACGATTTCATGCAGAACGGGAAAATTTGTAGCCCTGTGCGAAACAATTCGCAGGTCTTATTCTGACTGTTCCCAAACACAGATTTTTGGACATGTTTTTGTCAAAGTGTTTGAAAGCCGCCCCGCGAATTGCGATTATCTGCCTGCCGTTCGGGGGGAACTCCGGCTGTTGTGATCTGTGCAGCGCCGGACCGGCCGGTGTTTAATGATCTGTTGCGGGATACAGGGCTGACCGCCCCCGCACTGGTACCAGGGGTGAAGCAAAATGAAAATCATGACGATCGCGGCGGTCCTGACCGCCCTGAGCGTATCCGCAGTCTCGGCTGCGACGACAAAAATCGACTTCACAGATCCGGCGACAAAAGGCTGGACGTGGGGAGCAGATTTCCTGTCTGAGGACGAACAGGTTTCTGCCGATGTCACAGCACACCGGTACGACAGCGACACAAAAACTGTCGGTTCGCGTATCTGGCTGGGCCAGTGGAAAGGCTATGGTCTCGGGGCCTGCAGTTCCGCCGGGCGCCATGGCTGCACGGATGATCACCGCGCTGACGGCTATATCTACAACGATCTGATCAAGCTGAGTTTTGGCGAAGACGTTACGCTCAGGGAGATCGAGTTCGGGTCCTTCAGCTCGAAAACCATCCGCACCGGTGAAGTTATCGGTACAGAACGCGTTTGCCGCTGGCGCTGGGGCCGTCTGCGCTGCTCGACCCGCAGTGTCTATGGCACCGAGACGCTCTATGACGACTTCGACCTCTTTGCAGGCGAACCGCTGGAGTTTCTGTTCGTTTCAGATGTCGCGGGCAGCGTAGATCTGGGCGCTGACGCGGCCAGGGCGTCTGTGTTCGGTATTGGCGCGCCGCAATGGGACGACTCGTTCAAGATACGTTCGGTAACTGTCGAATATGGCTCTGTACCACTTCCGGCGACCGGGCTGATGCTTCTGGCTGCTGTTGGCGGACTCGCCGCGCGGAAAACCCGCAGAAAAGCCTGAACGCATATCATGCTGACACAAACGGGCGGTCCTCAGGGGCCGCCCTTTTTTCCGGGCCTTACCCGCATTCACAAAGAACAGAACAGTGCCGAGCGCATGTGCACCAGTGCCGCAAGCCAGCTGGTCAGAATTACCGCAATCAGGATGGTGGTTCCGCCCATGGCCTCAAGCCTGGGCCGGGCGAATAACAGCAGCAGAACCAGAGCCGCCACACCGATCAGAAACAACCCGGCATTTGCAGCCATACCCACGGCACCTGTCATGCAGGCCGCCCGGCCCGTCTGATCAACCGACGTCAGCACCAGCGCACCAGCCGCTGCTGCAAGCTGCACCAGCGCCAGACCCGCCGGTATGCGCGCAGCCCGAGGCCGGCTGCGCACCGCGGACACCAGCCAGCCCGCCATCCAGACCAGTGCCAGGCCCCAGACCAGAGCGGGCAGTGTCAGAACAAGCAGAGACATCAGGTGACAATCCTTATCTCGGACACATCACCATCCACATCCCGGCAGGCCTTCAGCACGCGCCGCTCCAGGTGGGTCTGAACATATGCCGCATGAAACCGCGACGGCGCCCGGAGCGTCAGCCGCCCCCCTGCCCTCTCGGTCCGTTCCAGCGCGGCGATCCAGGACGCATAGGTGCCCGGGTCCTCGCCGTGCAGGACCGCGCGCGCCAGCGCCCATTCCGTGCCCCCCGAGACGTCCGGCGCGGGCACATCGCCCCGCACGGGCAGCGCGACAACCGCAGGCGTTTCCGGCTGCGCCATACGCAGCTCAAAGTCCGGGCCCACGGTGCCCCAGGCCGGTGCTGTATCGGCAAGGATCTTTTCTGTGCCCAGACCGTATTCGGTCACCCTGCCCCGTGCGCCCTGACGGCGCACACACAACCATCCGCGCGCGCGCAACAGCGACATCTCGCGTTTGACGGTTCGTTCGTCCACAGACCACAGACGGGCAATTTCCCGCTGGCCCACGGCGAGTTCATCGCGGGCCCAGTTGTATCGTGCAGTGATCAGGGTCATCAGCCTCAGCACGCGCCGCTGATCATGCTTTCCCTGCGACAGCGCATAAGCGCCCATCGCTGTCAGAAGATCATACTTGCGTGCAGATGCCCCACGACCCACAGGTCTCCGGGAAAGCATATACTGCCCTCATTTTCAGTGATGCATGGTTCCTTGAGCGGACCGTGCTGCCTCGGGATACGGGCTGATTGGCCAGCCTCTTTGCCAGATCATGCCTGATCTCGCCGTTTTTCGCAATCGATGTCTGATTTGCGTCCGAAGAAGCGATTCTGTCAAGACTTTGCTCACAAACCGCGGGTTGTGACCCCGATCAAAACGAAAAGAATCTGGTTAAAAGGTATTGGGGGACATACAGGCTGTCCCCCAATCAAAGTCTTTTGTCCCCCAATCAGCAGCAGGAGGTGATCCGGTGTCCCCCAATATCCAGGTCTCTCCCCTGGCCTGTTCGCCCTTCACACAATGCGCATCCGGGAATCACTTTCCGACTGAAACCCCTGCCCTGCCTGCTGTTTCTGCACCCAGATGCCGGTGCATCGTTTTACGATATTCCCTTTTGCATTTTTCGCCAAATCCGCGTAAATCTGGAAAAAACAAGAATTAGCGTCCCCGCGGGGACAGTAACAGCAGACAGGCCGCGCATGTTTACGCACAAAGACCTCGCACATCTGCAGGCACAGTCCCTCCGTATGCAGGGATTTATCCGCCAGCAGACCTACAGCCCGCAAAACGAAAAGACCCTGCGCCGGTTCTCCAGCTGGGAGGTGGCAGAGCTGATCTTTCGCGTGAACCAGTCGACGATGCGCGGGCGGCTGGCCGCTGATCCCACCCTGCCCCAGGGCACGGTCGAGGCGGATGGTCGACAGCACTGGTACAGCCTCGAAGAGATCAACGAGCTGCGCCGCCGGCTGAAAGTGAACCGCAAATCGCTGATGCCCCACCGGCCCGCCGGAAAACGCGCGATGCGCGCCGCTATTGCCAATTTCAAGGGCGGCGCGGGCAAGTCCACCGTGGCGCTGCATTTCGCCCATGCCGCCGCCCTTGATGGCTACCGGGTGCTCTGTGTGGATTTTGATCCGCAGGCAACGCTCAGCCATTCGATGGGCCTGTCGGATGTGGCCGAAGAATACACCGTCTGGGGCATCATGGCCCGTGACCTCGCCGCCGAAACCGAACGCATGAACCGCAGCGCGCAGGGCGCCGAAAGCGGCGCCGCCCTGCCCCATCGCCGCCTGCCTTCCAGCATCACCGACATGGGGCTGGCGGATCTGCGTACCACGGACTTCATCAAACCCACCAACTGGCCCACAATCGACATCGTGCCGTCCTGTGCCAATGCGGCCTTTGTGGAATTTGCCTCTGCACAGTACCGGCACCTCAATCCCGAATGGTCATTCTTTGCCGCCGTGTCGCGCTTTCTCGATCAGCTGCCCGCGGACGCCTATGACCTGGTGCTCTTCGACTGCCCGCCGGCCATCGGCTATCAGTCGATGAACGCGGTCTTTGCCGCGGACATGCTCTATATTCCCTCCGGCCCCGGCTACTGGGAATATGATTCGACGACCTCCTTTATCGGTCAGCTGGCCGAAGCGCTGGAGGACCTCAGCCGGTTTTCCGGGCTTGTCCCCGCGGGGACGATGAACCTGCCCAAGGCGTTTCTGGACCTGCGGTTCCTGCTGACGCGTTTTGAACCGAACAACGATCTGCACCGCGCGATGCAGCAGGCCTTTGTCAAAGTCTGGGGAGATAGAGTGGCCGAGCATCCCATCGAAATGACCCGCGCGGTGGAACAGTCGGGGCGGTTCCTGTCGTCAATCTACGAGATCGACTACCGCGATATGACCCGGGAAACCTGGCGGCGCGCCCGCACCTCTTTCGACCAGGCCTATGCAGAATTCCGAACCCACCTGTGCACAGCGTGGGACCAGCTGGAGGATGAGCAATGAGTAAGCGGCGTGTCTTTGACATCGACTTTGACGAGACATCTGTCCCCGCGGGGACAGACGACAGTGCCGCGTCACGGCGCGGCCCGATGGCGGCGGCCATCACCGAAAACGCCGAGGCCCTGAGCGCACGGCAGAGTGCCGAGGCAGAAATCCGTGCCGAGAATGACCGCCTTGCCCACGAGTATGTGGCGCTGAGGAAAAACGGGCAGATTGTCGGTCTGGTAGATCCCGCACAGATCAGCGCGTCAAAGCTTGTGCGTGACCGGGTTGCCGGGCGGGATCCGGAACTCGAAGAACTCAAGGCGTCGATCCGTGCGGTGGGTCTGTCGAACCCGATCCACGTCGAGGAGGTTGAGGGCGGATATGAGCTGATCCAGGGGTTCAGGCGTCTCAGCGCATGGCGCGAACTGCATGCCGAGACCGGTGATGCAAAATATGCGCGTATTCCTGCATCACTGCAGGCGCGTGGCGCGCAACTCGACCACCTTTACCGGCGCATGGTCGATGAGAATCTGGTGCGACGCGATATTTCCTTTGCCGAGATGGCGCAGCTGGCCATGTCATATGCAGAACGTGGCGGGCACACGGTCACGGATGCGATCGAGACGCTTTATGCGTCTGCCGGGCGCCAGAAGCGCAACTACATCGGTCATTTTGTACGGCTTCTGGCGGCACTGGGCGATGACCTGAAGCATCCCGAGGCCATTCCACGCGCCACAGGCCTCAGTCTGGTAAAACTGCTTGAGGCCGGCCCCCGGTTCGCGGGTCAGGTCCGTGCCGTTCTGAACAGTCAGCCCGGCAGGGATGCCGCCACCGAGGTCAGCCTGCTGCGTGGGGCTGTGACTGGCGCCTCAAAGGCAAAGCCAGGGCCTGGCACGGCTGTCGCGCCAAGGTCGTCCGCCCGCACGACCATCAAGCTGAACCGGCCAGAGGGTGTGGCGCGCTGTACTGCGTCTGCGGGTAAATTCGAAGTGCTGCTTGACCACGACTTCGGCACGGTCGATCCGCGCCGTCTTGAGCTTGCCGCAAGGGCCTTTCTGGACAGCCTGAAAGATCAGACGCCCAGATGATCAAGGATGAGCCTGGCAACAGTGTCAGGGTCTTCCTCGTGCGCCAGATGGCCGACATTCTCAAGCTGCACAAACTGTGCGTCCGGCATCCGTTCTGCGGCTTTCTGCGACACCCGAGAGGGAACCGTTTTGTCCCGCGCACCCGCGATCAGCAGTGTTCGTGCGGTGATCTCGGGCAGGGCCTGCAGTAATTCGTCCAGCTCCCATTGCGCCATCATCAGCAATGTGGCGTCTGCATGGTTCCTGTCAGCCACCAGCCGGCGGTACAGATCAAGGCCAACAGAGTCTAATTCAGAGCCTGTACCGCGTATCAGAGCCTTGACGCGCGAGGGCGTGCCAGAGGTTGCCGAGAAGACCTGTGCCGTGAAGGGAACGGCCGCCAGCATCCTGGCCAGGACCGGAAAAAGCACGCCGGCGAGACCCTGAAAGGTATCCAGCGCGGCATTGATCCCGACAACCTGCGGCGGCTGTCCCCGCGGGGACACAAGCTGCGATGACAGTCGCAGCGCCAGCGCCCCACCGGCTGAATGTCCGATGACAGCATTGGGCTGCCATCCCTCGTGGTCGCAGAGCGCGGTCACATCGTCGGCCATCGCGTCCAGTCCGCAGCGATGGCGTGCGCCCAGTTGCGTATAGCCCTGACCAGGCAGATCAATGGCCACGACACGGAAAGCCCCGGAGAGACGCGGGATCAGGTCGCGGTAACTGTGGGTGCTGCCACCGGCACCGTGCAGCATCAGGACAAGCGGGCCGGAACCGGTCTCCTGGACGTGCCACCGGTGCGGCCGCGACAGGACCTGGCGGGAGCAATCCGCATGCGGCCAGTCAGGTGGCGGCGGCCAGTTCATCGGCTCAGCCGCCCAGAGCGGCGCTCACAGCGCCGGAGAGGCGCTGAGCGTCCGCACGGGGCAGTGCGAGGTACGGTGCGCCCAGGCGCGCTGAGAGCTCTCTGAGGGCCTCCTGTGGGCGGGCAGACATGTCGATGACCAGGGCGCTGACGCCCTCGGCACGGAGGACGTCTGCAAACCGGTCTGCATCCTGTGCGGCGGTTGCGCGGTCCGGCGTGCCGTCGAGTGCAACATTCGCGCGCCCGTCTGTCAGAATAACCACAGTTGGTGTCAGACCACGGGCGCGGCTCTGGGTGGCCAGCGTCGCGGCCTGCTCCAGACCAGCCGCCAGAGGCGTGCCGCCGCCACCCGGCAGACTGGCGAGACGGCGCTTGGTCTGGACAAGGGAGCGGGTCGGGGGCAGCAAAAGCTCGGCACCGGTTCCGCGAAAGGCAATCAGCGCGACATGGTCCCTGGCGGCATAGGCCTGCGCCAGCAGCATTTCAACCGCACCTTTTGCTTCATTCAGGCGCGACATGGCGGCGGAACCCGATGCATCCACGGTAAAGATCAGCAGACGGTCGGATTGTTCTTCGTAGCGCTTCAGGCGGATATCGGCAGGTCGGATCAGCAGCCCGGACTGGTCGGGTTGCGCTTTGCGGCGCAGGGGTTGCCAGGGCGCGGCAGCGCGGAGCGTCGCCACAAGGTCGATGCGGGACGTGCCGTCCAGCCTGCCGGGGCGCGAGGGCAGGGGGCGCCCGCGCCGGTTCCCTTTTCGTTTTTTACCGGCACCCGCACCGCCCGAGCGGGCAGCTGTCCCCGCGGGGACAAGCCCGGCCAGCAGGTCAGCCGGCAACAGCGCCCGCACCGCATCGACCAGGATGTCACCGTCGGGCAGAGTGCTGGTCTCGCCCTGATCGCCGCCTGTGTCTTCGTCCTGGTCCGGTGGTGGCGGGGGAGGGGGCTCTGATGTGTCGCCGGGCTCTTCGGGCAGACGGGTTGCACGGTGGGGAAAAACCAGTGCGGCGGCGACTTCGACATCGGCGGCCGTTACTTCTGCGCGGCCGTTGAAACCGGCATGGACCCGCGCCACCCTGAGTGCGGCCAGAGGGACGCGCAGGCTGTCGATCCCGAAATGTGCTGCCAGTAATGTCAGGGTCTCGCCGACCTCTGGAGAGGCTGTTACGCTGGCAGGTTCGCGTGTATCTGTCCCCGCGGGGACAAGGCCCCAGTCAGCGGGCATCCGGCCGTCCGGCGAAATGAACAGCGGCAGCCGCTCTGCGAGGGCGGCAGGCAGTGTTTCGTCGGGTTCTGCCCCCTCGTCCAGTGCGAGGATGCAATGACCCGCATCCCGGTCCAGCTGTTGCGCCAGGCGTGCCGCCAGTCCCGCAGGGCAGCGTTCCGCCATAGTCAGTAAAGCATTGACTTTGCTTTGAAAAAATCCTGAATTTTCAACAACTTGCCCGGCCTCAAGGGTCTGCGCGAGGTCAATGCCACCAAACAGCTGCTCGTCGGTGATCCCGGGATGTATGCGACGCAGGTTCATTGGCCTGATGCTGGCCAGCACGCGGTCGCGCGCCGGGCCGGCACGCATGCGGATATGTGCCCCGCCCAGGTGTCGGGGGTCAAAGAGCAGCAGGCTGAGGCCAAGGGCGGCGCGCTGCCAGCTGTCGGATGGGACGCTCACCCCAGCACTTCGTCAACGATGCGCCTGACCCGTGCGCCTGACCCTGCCTCGTCCAGCGGATCGCGCCGCAGCCGGTGCGACAGGGCGGAGGGTGCGATTTCGCGCAGGTGTTCGCGTCTGAGCTTGCGCGCGCCCTGCCAGGCGGCCAGCGCCCGCGCTGTGCGCAGCAGTGTCAGCTCGCCCCGCAGCCCGTCCGAGCCAAGTGCAATGCACAGTTCGGCGCAATCCGTCAGAATCGCATCCGGGGTCTGGATCTTTGGCAGTTTCCGCCGCGCTTTCAGGATGGTGTCGCGGACCTCTTCATCGCGGGGCATCCACGTCTGCATGAAACCTTCGGGGTCGGTCTCGAACGCATCCCGCCTGCGGATCACCTCGACGCGTTCGGCGGCATCGTTCGGCGAACGGACCTCGACCGACAGACCAAAACGGTCCAGCAGCTGCGGGCGCAGCTCGCCTTCTTCGGGGTTGCCGGAACCAACCAGAACAAACCGCGCGGGGTGGCGGATCGACAGGCCTTCGCGCTCGACCACGTTTTCGCCGGACTGGGCCACATCAAGCAGCAGATCGACGATGTGATCCTCCAGCAGATTGACCTCGTCGATGTAGAGATATCCGCGGTTTGCACGGGCCAGCAGGCCGGGTTCAAAAGCCTTTTCCCCACGTGTCAGCGCGCGTTCGATGTCCAGAGCGCCGACGACACGGTCCTCGGTTGCGCCGAGCGGCAGATCAATTACCGGGGTCGGCCGTGTCACCAGCTTTTTCGAGCCTAATTCGGCCCAGTCGGGGCAATCAGCGACCTTTGGCGCGTTGACAGGGCAGCTTTCGACGGCGCGGATCGGCGGCAGCAGGGCGGCCAGCGCGCGCACGGCTGTCGATTTGCCGGTTCCGCGATCCCCAAAGACAAGCACGCCGCCGATGCCCGGATCGACGGCTGTGAGGATCATCGCCTGTTTCATCTCGTGCTGGCCAACAATGGCCGAAAAAGGGAAGGGGGTCTTCATGCGGGCAGTTCCAGGTGTTTGAGGGGGCTTGTGCCGCCCCAGGTGCCGGTGTCGCCGAGGATGGCGAAGCGGGCATAGAGTTCTTCGGAAAACCAGTTGCCGTCACGCACCGCCCGGATGGCGGCGGCATGCGGGCCATTGGTGCGGGCGAAAGCGGCCATGCTGGCGCTGTCGGGCCAGATGGAAAAAGTCACCTGATGGAAAAGCGGCACCTCACCGATACCGATCTTGAAGGCGACGTTGCGGTCGGCACCGATCATCCGGCTGATGTCGGGGACACGCTGCCAGAATTTCATTGCGATGGAGGGGCGGATCGTCGCGCGTGTCAGCGCAGCCAGAGGCCCGTCCGGTGCGCGGCCGGTCGGAGAAAAGGGCTCCTGTCCGGACCACTGCCCGCGTGACGTGCTGGTTTCAAGAATGACTGTCCAGCATTCCCCGGCCTTTGCGCGGTACCTTTGGAAAATGCCCGCTGTTTCTGTCTGGCGCCGCGCGGTTTCAGCGTCGGGCCAGCTGGCGAGTATGGCGTAAACCGCCGTGTTGGGAACCGGTGTAAAGCCCTCGCCAGTCCCTGAGCCGCAGAGCTTCCAGAAGCCGATATCTGGGACGCGGGGCAGGGCAAAGCGCGCCGCGCCCATCATGCCGAGCGCCCAGGCGCGCGCAACCGGTCCGGCAAAGCGGAAAAAGCTCAGTGTGACGATCGGAGTGTCTTTCATAGCGCGCGCTGTACTCAAAACTGTCAACTAAGTCTGACACGCAATCGCGCAAATGGGAAGAACACAATTGTAAATCAAACTGGACACATTTAGTGTACCTGAATAATGACACGTGTTGACCCCATCGAATCTGCCGGCACCGGGGCCGGTCGCAAGGACCGCGCGATAGTGATCGGCGCAGGTCTTGGTGGTCTTGCGGCGGCGATGCGTCTTGGCGCGCGGGGATACCGCGTTACCGTTATCGACAGGCTGGATGTTCCGGGCGGGCGCGGATCTGCGATCTGGCAGGACGGGCACCGGTTTGATCTGGGACCCACGATCGTGACAGTCCCGCAGCTTTACCGGGAGCTCTGGGCGGCCTGCGGACGCGACTTTGATGCAGATGTGACGCTGAAACCTCTGGACCCGTTTTACGAGATCCGCTGGCCTGACGGGACAAAATTCACGGCTTCTCAGGATACCGACAGAATGCGCGCCGAAGTGGCCCGCCTGTCGCCGGGGGATGTCGCAGGCTTTGACCGGTTTCTGGAGGACAGCGCGCGGCGGTACTGGTTCGGGTTCGAGGACCTGGGGCGGCGGTCGATGCACCAGCTCTGGGAGCTGATCAAAGTGCTGCCGACCTTTGCTCGGCTGCGCGCGGACCGCTCTGTCTATGCCCATGCCGCATCACGCGTGAAAGATGAAAAGCTGCGCATGGCGCTGAGTTTTCATCCGCTGTTCATCGGAGGCGATCCGCTGCATGTGACGTCGATGTATATCCTCGTGGCCTATCTGGAAAAGGAATTCGGGGTTCATTACGCGATGGGCGGCCTGGCCGGTATGGCACGCGCGATGGCTGACGTGATCGAAGAGCAGGGCGGTACGCTGCTCATGGACACCGAAGTCGATGAGATTGTGGTGCATGATGGTGCTGTAACCGGTGTGCGGCTGGGCAGCGGGCTTGAGATGGGCGCGGACATCGTGGTCTCGAATGCCGATTCCGGGCACACCTACAATCACCTCCTGCGCAGTCACAAACGCCGCCGCTGGACGCCGAAACGGCTGGCCCGTACCCGTTATTCCATGTCGCTTTTTGTCTGGTATTTCGGGACGAAGGGCACGCGGCATGACTGGCCGGATGTGGGGCATCACACCATTCTGAACGGGCCGCGTTACACCGGTCTGCTCCGTGATATTTTCATCCGCGGCAAGCTCTGCGATGATATGAGCCTCTATATTCACCGGCCCTCTGTCACTGATCCGTCGGTAGCGCCGGAGGGCGACGATTCGTTCTATGTGCTGAGCCCCGTGCCGCATCTGGGCCACGACAACGGTGTGGACTGGAGTGTCGAGGAGCCGAAGTATCGTGAAAAGATGCTGAAAGTGCTCGAAGACCAGATGATGCCGGGTCTGCGCGACCGGATCAGCACCGAGGTGATTTTCACGCCAGAGACCTTCCGTGACCGGTATCTGAGCCCCTTTGGTGCCGGGTTCTCGATAGAGCCGCGGATTCTGCAAAGCGCGTGGTTCCGGCCGCACAACGTGTCCGAAGAGGCAAAGGGTCTTTACCTGGTGGGTGCCGGTACGCATCCGGGCGCGGGTGTGCCTGGTGTGATTTCGACCGCCGAAGTCCTGGACCGGCTGGTACCGGACCCGCAGGGGGTATCGCGATGAACCGCCGGTCAGCGCAGAGCGGGATTGCCCCTGAGGACATGGAGCACTGCCGCGAGGCGATCCGGCATGGCTCGCTGTCATTTCATGCGGCGTCAAAGCTGTTGCCTGCACAGGTACGCGACCCGGCACTGGCGCTCTATGCTTTCTGCCGGCTTGCCGATGACGAGGTGGATCTGAAGGCTGACAAGGTCGGATCGGTTCTGCGGCTGCGCGACCGGCTGGATGCGGTTTATGCCGGGCGACCGGAGAACGCACCGACAGACCGCGCCTTTGCCGCCATGGTTGAGCAGTTCGAGATGCCGCGCGCGCTGCCGGATGCCCTGCTTGAAGGACTGGCATGGGATGCGGAGGCGCGACGTTACGAGACCCTGTCCGGCGTGATGGACTATTCTGCCCGCGTGGCGTCGGCCGTGGGTGCGATGATGTGCGTGCTGATGAGGGTACGTGACGCCGATGCGCTGGCGCGTGCCTGCGATCTGGGCGTGGCGATGCAGCTGACCAACATCGCCCGGGATGTCGGCGAGGATGCGCTGGAGCGGCGTATCTATCTGCCGCTGGAATGGCTTGATGAGGCGGGTATCGACCCGGAGGCGTTCTGTGATGATCCGCGTCCCACCAAGGCGGTGCGCATGATGGTGCGCCGGCTGGTGATGCAGGCCAATCGCCTCTACATGCGATCCGAGGCAGGGGTCGGCGCACTGCCGCGCCGTTGCCGTCCGGGCATTTATGCCGCGCGGTTCATCTATGCCGGGATCGGCGGACAGCTGCAGCAGATGGAATATGATTCCCTGTCGGCGCGGGCACGGACATCGAGGGTGCAGAAGATCGGCTGGCTCGGTCAGTCGCTGCTGCTGACCGGTGTAGGCATGGTTATGCCGCTCTCGCCGGTGCTCTATGCAAGACCGCTGCCGGAAGTGCAGTTCCTGGTGGATGCCGCAGCCCGGGGCGAGCGGGAAACTTCGCGCAGTGACGCGCTGATCTCGGTGCTGAGCACACTGGAAAGCCACAGCAGGCAGGAGCGTGCACGTTTAACCAGCCGCCGCACCGGCCTGACGTGACCGGGATGTTCTGGCTGCTTTTCTGTGTTTTCTTTGCGGCCTGCCTCGGGGCAGGCGTTACGGGTGGGCTGTTCCCGCCCGGACCCTGGTACCGCGGTCTGAACAAGCCGTGGTTCACACCGCCCGACTGGGTTTTTCCGGTGACGTGGATGGTGCTTTACGTCTGTATCGCGACAGCCGGTGCGCGGGTGGCGATGCTCGAAGGCTCGGGACTTGCGCTGGCTTTCTGGGCACTGCAGATTGCGTTCAACGGGCTTTGGACGCCGGTGTTCTTTGGCCTGCGCAACATCCGGCTCGGGATGGCTGTTGTGGGCTTTCTGTGGCTGGTGGTACTCTGCGGGATGCTTGCACTGTGGCAGGTGGACAGGATCGCCGGTCTGCTGTTTGTGCCCTATCTGGTCTGGGTCACGATCGCCTCGGCGCTGAATGCGGGCGTGTGGTGGCTGAACCCGGAAGCCGCACGTAACCCGCCACCTGCCGGTCCATAACGATCGCAGGTCCGTCAGAAGTCACGGCGGGCGGTGGAGAGCAGATCTTTACCCGAAGAGCTCATAACAATTGGCCTCAGGCTCTTGCCTATCCTGCAGCAAACTTTTTAATGGTGTCTTCAGCAAATAACACAGTCTTTTCGCACGATGAATATTTCCGAACCTGAAGCGCATACCATGCGCGGTATCCTTGCCGTCATCATTACGTTCCTGGCGACCAGCGGCATTATCTATGCGGATGTCCTGTTGTTGCAGAGCACAATGGGCGAGGCATCGCTGGTTCAGATTGCGCAGGTTCTGATGATCGGTGTGGCGGGGGCTTTCTTTGCCGCCGGAGCCTGGTCATATCCGGCGCAACGTGGGTATCTGGTACTTATTGCCACGCTCTTTTCCTGTATGTTCATCCGTGAAAACGACGGTGTTCTGGATATGATCACCCACGGCTTCTGGTTCTGGCCGGCCTGTGCCACGGCGCTGGCGGGCGGGCTGCTGTTTTTTCTCAACCGCACTACGGTCGCAGGGCCGTTCCGGGCGCATGCGGACACCGGGCCGTTCTGGATTGTGCTGGTCGGGTTTTTCCAGCTGATACTGTTCAGCCGCCTGTTTGGCAGCGGTCAGCTCTGGGATCATGTCCCCGGCGGTGCGCATCCCGATGTCATCAAGTCTGTCGTGCAGGAAGGCAGCGAGCTGGTTTGCTACGCGCTCATCCTGCTCGGATCCTATCAGTCTCTGAAAAACCGTTTTGGTGCCGCACGCCGCCATGCCCCGGACGGCTCCTGAGCCGGCGGATCCGCGCCAAAGCCGGGGATCTCAGTCGTAGTGCCAGCGCTTGCGACGCGGTACGCGAACAGCCAGCATCGGTTTGATGAGCGGCGAGCGGAAACGTCTGAGGTCCAGCGCTTCATGCACGCCTACGGTCGTTTCTCCGTCCAGTACAGTTTCCACGGCCGAGCGGGAATAGAAGGGCGCATCCAGCATATTCAGTGTCTGTCTTGCGCGCGCGCCTGCGTCGGCGCGGGTTTCGCGTGCCACGGCCCAGAGGCTGCGGCGCAGGCGCGTTTTGGGGGGCAGGGGGATCGGATAGGCCTGGCCGTCATGGCCAAACCGGAACCCTGCTGCCAGCTCGGATCCGTCCAGCCGGGTGGCGTCGTAAAAACAGGTAGCGCCCCGCGAGGTGGGGTAGCGGCCCCAGGTCCAGTAGCTGAAGTCATCCTCCAGTGCGCGGGTGCCGAAGTTGGCATCAAAGTAGCCCTCGCCCTGCCATTGCCAGCCGGGTCGGTCGATGTTGACGTCGATGCGCGAACAGGGTGCGAAGGGCCGCCAGATATGCGCGCCATCCGGAGTCAGCGGCAGTTCCACAGAAGTTACTGCCGAGGGCGTGACGGTGATGGTCCCGCGGATGCGGCTGATAATGGGTGGGCCGGAGACCTCGTCGATGTCGATGACCAGCTGCCCGTTTTCCCAGCGCATCATCGAGGGGCCGACCTCGAACCGGCTGCTGGTCTGGCGCAGTGCACTTTCGCCCCGGTCGGTCATGGTGAACCGTCCGCCGGGTCCGTAGGTCGCGACATTGATGCAGACGTGGTTCTGCGGGTTCCTGCGTCCTGACCAGCGGTACCACGGCGAGAAGACGGAACCGATGAACCCGATCACCGAGACTGCGCGTGTGCCACAGTCGCTCAGGCCGTCGACGTACCACCATGCATAGCCGTCCGGGCCGACAGGGATGTCAAAGTTCGGTCGCCTGAGATCGCCTCGGCCGCGTGCCGGGCGGAGAGTGTCGCCATCGGCACACCGGCACCCGGGTGCGTGCCGCCCCCCGCCAGCCAGAGTCCCGGGACAGATGTCCGCGCGGTTGGCCGTTTCAGTGCGGCGGTCATCCCGTGCGGTGTCTGTCCGTAAAGCGCGCCCTGCGTGTCCGGAAACAGGTTTGCGAACATCCGGGGCGTCGTGATTGCTGTCACTGGTGGCAGTGGACTGAAAGTCACGCCCATATCCGCCATCTTCTGCATGATCTGATGATGCCATTGGTCCAGGTCCTCTGGGGTCGTCTTTGTGTCGGTGGCAGTGGCATTCGCGATGATCTCAAAGCGTTCCACCTGCGGGGGTTGAGTGTTCTGGCCGCGGTCTTCGGCGCAGAGGTACAGCGTAGGGGTGCGCGGGATGCGTCCCGCCATAAGGTCGTGGAATTCCGCGTCCGGGTCCGCGTCGAAAAAGACATTGTGGTGTTGCAGCGGACGGCCACCCGGTGTGGCGGCGAAACTGTGCACGCGCGCGGAGAAGGATCGTGGCAGACGCGCCGTCTGCGGCGCCACGCCGGTCAGGGCGGGGCCAAGACTGCCCACGGCCAGCGAGCGGGGATCGCCTGCATAGACAACGGCACCGGCCTCAAGAGTGGTGCCGTTTTCCAGAACCACGCCGGTTGCACGACCGTCTGTCAGGCGAATTTCCTGCACATGGGTGTTGAGGCGGATGTCGACGCCGTGGCGCTCGGCGAGACCGGCGATGGCCTGGGCCAGGCGGTGCATGCCGCCGCCGACAACCCAGACACCTGCCGCCTCTGCCTGCCAGATCAGCGACAGGATCGCGGGGCTGAGATGTGGCGCACCGCCGACATAGGTCGCATAGCGCCCGAAAAGCTGTGCAAGACGCGGGTCCGAGAACTGGCGGGCAAGAACGCTGCGCAGGCTCGACAATGGCGCCATGTCCCGGATCAGCGAAGGCTGGCGCAATACATGCGGCACCAGGTCTGCCATGCGCGGCGCGGGGGCCTGCATCATCGGTGCGTCAAAGGCGTCAAACAGCCGGGCGGTGCGGGCATTGAACCTGCGGAATTCATCGGCTGATGCGGGGCCAGCGAAATCGGAGATGGCCTCGGCGCTGGTCTCTGCGTCATCGAAAAGATCCAGCGTGCTGCCATCCGGCCAGAAGTGCCGGGCGAGTGTAGTCTGGCGGAACAGGGTCACATGATCTTCGAGCTGCGCGCCGGCACAGGCGAAAAGCTCATCAAAAACGTGGCGCATGGTCAGGACGGTCGGCCCGGCATCCACCGGGCCCGCTGCACTTGGCAGCGTCCGTATTTTACCACCCGCATGCCCGTGCCGTTCCAGCAGGGTCACGGCCATCCCGCTGGTTGCCAGGCGCAGGGCCGTCGCCAGCCCGGCGATACCGGCGCCGATCACGATCACCCTTGGGCGGTCGGGCAGCAGAGGGGCGGTTTGGATATGCATAGGGGATTGTTGACTCACTGAAGCAAACTGTCCAGTATGATTTACACTTTAGTGTCGTAATAAAATGACACTTTGGGCCAAAAGGAGTTTCCGATGGGCATGAAGGCGCGGATCGAGGCGGCAATCGCACAGTCAGTTGCCGTGGGTCAGGGCAGGGGGGCCGTACCGCCCCGGCTGGCATCTGCACTGGGGTATGCGACCGAACCCGGTGGTGCGCGCATCCGGCCCACGATATGCATGTCCGTTGCGATGGCCTGTGGCGATGACCGGCCCGCGGTTTCAGATGCGGCAGCATCGGCACTGGAACTGATTCACTGCGCCAGCCTCGTGCATGATGATCTGCCCTGTTTCGATGACGCGGATATCCGGCGGGGTAAACCCTCGGTGCACAAAGCCTATTCCGAGCCGCTGGCTGTTCTCACCGGTGACAGTCTGATCGTGCTTGCCTTTGAAATTCTTGCGCGCCAGTCCGGGGTCGCCCCGGACCGTGTGGCACAGCTCATTATGACGCTGGCACAGCGCACCGGCATGCCGGGCGGCATCTGTGCGGGCCAGGGCTGGGAAAGCGAGGCGGAGATTGACCTGTCCGCCTATCACCAGGCCAAAACCGGCGCGCTCTTTATTGCGGCGACGCAGATGGGCGCGATCTCGGCCGGTCAGGAGGCGGAACCCTGGTTCGAGCTGGGCGCCCGGATCGGGGAGGCGTTTCAGGTCGCTGACGACCTGCGCGACGCGCTCTATGATGCGGAGACGCTGGGCAAGCCAGCCGGTCAGGATGATCTGCACGGCCGTCCCAATGCGGTGACGCTGCTGGGGGTACAGGGCGCGATTTCGCGTCTGCGTGATATTCTTGGCGGAGCGATCGCGTCGATCCCGTCCTGCCCTGGCGAAGCACAGCTTGCCGAAATGGTGCGGATGTATGCCGAGAGGCTGACCCCGGTCGCTCCCGCTGCAGCGACGGCCCGTTCGGGAAATGTCTGATCTCAGCGCGCAGCTTCCGGGCTGGCGCGGGGGCTGGCTCAACCGGCTCGTGGCAAAGCCCGGCTTCCAGAGCTGGGCGAGCCGCTTTCCGCTGACACGTGGCCAGGCGCGCCGTGACGGAGCGGTTCTGTTTGATATCGTGCAGGGGTTCGTCCAGAGTCAGGTCCTGATGGCCGTGGTCGAGCTTGATCTGCTGCGGCGTCTGCGTGGTGGCCCGCTGACCGCCACACGCCTGAGCACCGCGACAGATGTTCCGGCGGACCGGCTGGAAATCCTGCTGCGTGCGGCATCCGCGCTGAAACTGCTGCGCCGCGACCGGTCCGGGCGATACCATCTGGCGCGCAAAGGTGCGGCACTGATGGGTGTGCCGGGGCTTGAGGCGATGATACGCCACCACAAAGCATTCTATGCAGACCTCGCCGATCCGGTTGCCCTGCTGCGCGGACCGGACCAGACCGAGCTTTCAGAATTCTGGCCTTATGTATTCGGTGCGCGGGGTGAGATTGATCCCGGTGTTGCCGAGACCTATTCCGACCTGATGGCGCAGAGCCAGCGGCTGGTGGCCGAGGACACGCTGCGGGCGGTCTCGCTGAAAGGTGTGACGCGGCTTCTCGATATCGGTGGCGGAACCGGCGCGTTTCTCGAAGCTGCGGGCGCTGCCTGGCCGGACCTGCATCTCGCTCTGTTTGATCTGCCGCAGGTCACACCGGGAGCCGTTGCCCGCTTTGACGCGGCTGGGCTGACAGGCCGGGTCACACTCCACCCGGGTTCCTTCCGGGATGATCCGCTGCCACGGGGCGCGGATGCGATCTCGCTGATACGGGTGCTGTACGATCATGCGGATGAAACGGTCGAGGCCCTGTTGCGCGCAGTTTTTGCGGCGCTGCCGCCCGGGGGCCGCCTGATCATTTCCGAACCAATGGGCGGTAATACTGCGCCGGACCGGGCAGGTGATGTTTACTTCGCCTTTTACACACTGGCGATGCAGACCGGCCGCACACGGACGCCCGGCGAAATCCGCGCGCTCTGCGAAGCGGCGGGGTTCGCCGGTATTCAGAGCCCCGCTCCGGCACGGGCCTATGTCACCCGGACACTGACGGCGGTCCGGCCGGCCGACTGATCACATCGATGTGTCCATTTTAATTGACAGTCTGTTATGTAAGTCTAAACTGACAAATAAGAACGGGGCCGTTCGTGAGTCTTTGATTCAGATCAGGTCGTCCGGAAAAGACAACGGAGAGAACATTGGAAACCACCGCCGTCCTCCTGAAAGGTCCACGCGATCTGGATGTTGACTGCCTGGCGCTGACAACGCCCGGGGCGGATGATCTGGTGGTTGATATCTCGCATTCCGGCATTTCGACCGGCACGGAAAAACTCTTCTGGTCGGGGCAGATGCCGCCATTTCCCGGTATGGGGTATCCGCTGGTGCCGGGCTATGAGGCGGTCGGCGAGGTCGTCGAAGCTTCTGCAACTTCGGGCTACCGGGTCGGGGACCGCGTCTTTGTCCCTGGCGCAAACTGTTACGACGGTGCCTTCGGCCTTTTCGGCGGCGCCGCAGCGCGTGTTGTCACAGCGCCCGACCGTGTGACGCGAATCGATTCGACGCTGGGTGCAGCCGGTGCGCTTCTGGCGCTGGCCGCAACAGCGCGCCACGCGATGGCCGGTCTGAACAAATCTGTGCCGGACCTCATTGTGGGTCACGGTGTGCTGGGTCGTCTGCTGGCCCGTTTGACGATTGCAGCGGGCGCCCCTGCGCCGATGGTCTGGGAAACTGATCCCGACCGTCGCAGCGGCGCGCAGGGCTATGAGGTCATTGATCCGGCGGATGATCCGCGCCGCGACTACATGTCTGTCTATGATGCCTCCGGCAGTGTTGAGGTGCTCAACGAGCTGGTGGCCCGCGTGGGCAAAGGGGGCGAGATCGTTCTCGCCGGTTTCTACACAGATCCGATCAGCTTTGCCTTTCCACCTGCCTTTATGAAAGAGGCCAGGTTCCGCGTGGCGGCCGAGTGGACGCACGACGATCTCGCGGCAACACGTGCGCTGGTCGAAAGCGGCGCGCTGAGCCTTGAAGGGCTGATCACACATACGAGCCGTGCTGCGGATGCGCCGGCGGCATACAAGCGGGCGTTCTCTGATCCGTCCTGCCTGAAAATGATACTCAACTGGAAGGACGCGGCATGAAGGATGAAGTCCCTAACCTTAAGGACTATGACGCGCGCCTGAAAGACGAGGCGGGCGAAGCGACGCTGGAAGTGCCGCAGTCCGAGCCGACGTCCAAAACCCAGATCATCGCGATTTACGGCAAAGGCGGTATCGGGAAATCTTTCACGCTGGCCAATCTAAGTCACATGATGGCCGAGCAGGGCAAGCGCGTTCTGCTGATCGGCTGTGATCCGAAATCCGATACAACGTCGCTGCTGTTCGGTGGCAAGGCCTGCCCGACGATCATCGAGACCTCGACCCGCAAGAAGCTGGCGGGCGAAGAGGTGAAGATCGGTGACGTCTGTTTCAAGCGCGGTGGTGTGTTCGCGATGGAGCTGGGCGGTCCCGAAGTGGGCCGTGGCTGTGGTGGACGCGGGATCATCCACGGATTTGAGCTGCTGGAAAAGCTGGGGTTCCATGACTGGGACTTTGACTATGTTCTGCTCGATTTCCTCGGTGATGTCGTCTGCGGTGGCTTTGGTCTGCCGATTGCCCGCGATATGGCGCAGAAAGTTATTCTGGTCGCTTCGAACGATCTGCAGTCTCTGTACGTGGCAAACAACGTCTGCTCGGCCGTTGAGTATTTCCGCAAGCTTGGTGGCAACGTTGGTGTTGCCGGTCTGGTGATCAATAAGGATGATGGCTCCGGCGAGGCAGCGGCTTTTGCCGAAGCGGTGGATATCCCGATCCTGGCTGCGATCCCGCAGGACGATGACCTGCGCAAGAAATCCGCAAACTATCAGATTGTCGGCACGGCGCAGTCCCCCTGGGGCAGCCTGTTCGCAGAGCTGGGTGACAACGTTGCCGAGGCACCGCCGATGCGTCCGAACCCGCTGGATCAGGACGGGTTGCTGGGGCTTTTTGATGCCTCGGAAACGGGTGGCGATTTTGTCCTGGAGCCGGCAACCGACGAAGACATGCGCGGCAAGAACGCGGCACCGAAACCATCGCTGGAAGTTGTTTATGACGAAGCCTGAACTGTTTGCGGCCGCAAAGCAGCTGATCGAGCGCAGCCACTGGCTGGGCCAGCAGTCCATGCAGGTCAGTGAAAACGGCCACAACGCTATCGAGAAAACAAGAAAGCTGCTGAACGAGATCAGCAGTCTGAGCGCGCCGCAGCGGAAAGAAGACACGTGAAATCAGAAGTCACATATGACGATGCATCCGAGGTGGAGGTCATCAAGGGCCATCCGCATGGCGACGTGTCACGTGTGACAGGGCAGGAGCCTGCCGATGCGATGGGCTGCCATTCCGGTGCGGACATGGCAGAGGCTGCACGTGCCGCCGGCCAGTCCGAGCTGCTGGACAAGTTCCGCGAAGACTATCCGGTAGGACCACATGACAAGCCGCAATCCATGTGCCCGGCATTCGGGTCGCTGCGCGTCGGTCTGCGGATGAAACGGGTGGCAACGATCCTGAGCGGGTCTGCCTGCTGTGTCTATGGTCTGACCTTCGTGTCGCATTTCTACGGCGCGCGGCGGTCGGTCGGGTATGTGCCGTTCAACTCTGAGAGCCTGGTGACGGGCAAACTCTATGAAGACATCCGCGATTCCGTGCATGAACTGGCCGACCCGGACCGCTATGACGCGATAGTCGTGACGAACCTCTGTGTGCCGACGGCGAGCGGTGTGCCGCTGCGGTTGCTGCCGGATGAGATCAACGGCGTCCGCATTGTCGGTATCGATGTACCGGGCTTTGGTGTCCCCACCCATGCCGAGGCCAAGGACGTTCTGGCCGGAGCCATGCTGAAATACGCCCGTGCCGAGGTTGAGGCCGGGCCTGTGGCGGCACCTGTGGGCGGGAAATCGACGCGGCCCACCGTGGCGCTGCTGGGCGAGATGTTCCCGGCGGACCCGATGATGATCGGGCAGATGCTGGCGCCGATGGGCCTGGCTGCGGGTCCTGTGCTGCCCTGCCGTGAGTGGCGCGAGCTTTATGCAGCGCTCGACTGTTCTGTCGTGGCTGCTATCCATCCGTTCTATGTGGACACTGTGCGGGAATTCAAAGCGGCCGGGCGACCTGTCGTTGGCTCGGCACCGGTTGGCTATGACGGGACGGCTGCCTGGCTGAAGGCTATTGGCGAAACCTATGGTGTTTCTGCTGAACAGATTGCAGCTGCCGAGAATGCCGTGCTGCCCGCCATTCAGGGAGCGCTGGCGGCGACCCCGATCAACGGAACGATTACGCTTTCGGGTTATGAGGGGTCAGAGCTTCTGGTGGCACGCCTGCTGATCGAAAGCGGCGCAAAGGTCCCTTACGTTGGTACGGCCTGTGCAAACTCGCCCTGGTCGGCAGATGATGCCGCCTGGCTTGAGGCGAAGGGCACGACAGTGAAATACCGCGCCTCGCTCGAAGATGACTGTGCGGCGATGGAAGCGATCCGGCCTGATCTGGCCATAGGCACGACGCCCGTAGTGCAGAAAGCCAAGGAGCTTGGCATTCCGGGTCTCTATTTCACCAACCTGATTTCCGCGCGTCCCCTGATGGGTGTGGCAGGTGCAGGATCGCTGGCCGAGGTGATCAATGCGGCCATCGCCAACAAAGGCCGCATGGACCGGATGAAAGAATTTTTCGAAGGCGTCGGACACGAAGACACGTCGGGTGTCTGGGAAGGCGCGCCGAACCTGCGCCCGGATTTCCGCGCCCAGCATCAGAAGAAGCTGGACAAACAGGCGAGGGCGGCTAAGGCCGCACAGATGATTTAATGCGCGCTTATGATCATAAGCACGCACGGCGCAGTCCCGCGTCTGAGGGCTCTGCCCTCGCGCTGCGCGCTCACCCGGAGTATTTCCGGAAGGGTGAAGGTGTGGGAGGGCGCGCATGCTGATCACCGACCATGATCGCGCGGGCGGCTATTGGGGCGCAGTTTACGCTTTTTGTGCTGTTAAGGGTCTGCAGGTTGTCATTGACGGACCTGTGGGCTGCGAGAACCTGCCGGTGACTTCTGTGCTGCATTATACCGATGCGCTGCCGCCGCACGAATTGCCGATTGTTGTGACCGGTCTGGGCGAAGGTGAGATGGGTGCGGGGACCGAAGAGTCCATGAAGCGCGCCTGGGATACCCTGGATCCGGCGCTGCCCGCTGTGGTGGTCACCGGTTCAATTGCCGAGATGATCGGCGGTGGTGTAACGCCACAGGGCACAAACATTCAGAGATTCCTGCCGCGCACCATTGATGAGGATCAGTGGGAAGCGGCGGATCGGGCGATGACCTGGATTTTTACCGAGTTCGGTATGACCAAGGGTCGGATGCCGCCCGAGAAGAAACGCGAGGAAGGTGCGCGTCCTCGCGTTAACATTCTCGGCCCGATGTATGGCACGTTCAACATGCCATCTGATCTGGCCGAGATCCGCAGGCTGGTCGAAGGGATCGGCTGCGAGGTCAACATGGTGATGCCTCTGGGCGCGCATGTGGCTGAAATGAGAGATCTGGTAAATGCGGATGTGAACATCTGCATGTACCGCGAGTTCGGGCGCGGGTTGAGCGAGCTTCTTGCCAAGCCGTATCTACAAGCCCCGATAGGGGTCGAGAGCACGACCAGGTTCCTGCGCGCACTGGGGAACCTGGTGGGCCTCGACCCCGAACCTTTTATCACCCGCGAGAAGCATTCCACGATCAAGCCGGTCTGGGATCTGTGGCGGTCGGTGACGCAGGATTTCTTTGCCACGGCGAGTTTCGCCATTGTGGCCAATGAAACCTATGCACGCGGCATCCGTCTGTTTCTTGAGGACGACATGGGTCTGCCCTGTGCCTTTGCGGTGGCGCGGACGGCGGGCAAGAAAACCAACAACGAAGAGGTGCGCGCCCTCATGGGGCAGAGGCGGCCTCTGATCGTGATGGGGTCGATCAACGAAAAAATGTACCTTGCCGAGCTGAAGGGTGGACATGGGCCAAGCCCTGCGTTCATCCCTGCGAGCTTTCCAGGGGCGGCGATCCGCCGGCACACGGGCACGCCGTTTATGGGCTATGCCGGGGCGACGTACCTTATTCAGGAAATCTGCAACGGGCTGTTTGATGCGCTGTTCCATATTCTGCCGCTGGGTACGGAGATGGACGCCACGGATGCCACGCTGACACCGCTGCGGCGGGATTTCCCCTGGGATCCGGATGCCCAGGCGATGCTGGACCGCATTGTCGAGACGCATCCCATTCTGACACGTATTTCCGCCGCCAAGACATTGCGCGACGCGGCAGAGGCGGCGGCACTGGCCGCCGGAGACGAACGCGTGGTGCTCGACACCGTGCGCGCGCTGGACCCGGCATCAGCCGGCATTGATCGGGAGGATCAGACATGAGTGACATGACATCTGACATGATGGAGACCGCAGGCAGCCAGGAGGCCCCCCGCGAGACGTCGCGACGCAGGCACAGTGTCGAATTCACCGTCTACTTTGCGATCATCTTTGTTGCGACCCTGCCGCTGGCGACGCTCACCTGGGCGATGCAGGCCCTGCGGTCGCGCAGCTTTACCGACAAGGGGCCGATGGCACGCGCCTGGACCCAGGCACAGATCATCACACCGATGATTTTCTCTGCCGGACTGTGAACCGTTTTTCGCACATAAGCGGGGGCCCGTTCCGCAGTGCGACCCGAATTCCTGGTGTGTGTGCGCCTGCCGGGAACACTGACTGGGGACCTGGTAACAGGACCCCAGAGACCCCGAGGGGACATGTCCCCAAAGGACCCGGCCGCGGGGAACGCGGCGTCAGCATATCGTTCCGGAGGAATTTTTATGGCTGATAATAACCTGTCTTTCACAGGTCTAACCGACGAGCAGGCGCAAGAATTGCACGCTGTCTATATGAGCGGGCTCTGGCTGTTTTCAGCCGTAGCCGTTGTCGCTCACCTGGCAACGTTCATCTGGCGTCCGTGGTTTTAAGGGGAATAGGAAATGGCAAAGTTCTACAAGATCTGGCTCATCTTCGATCCGCGTCGTGTGTTTGTCGCACAGGGCGTTTTCCTCTTTCTGCTGGCAGCGATGATTCACCTCGTCCTGCTGAGCACAGAACACTTCAACTGGTTCGAACTGGCAGCTCAGTCTGCTCAGTAACGGCAGTGTCCGGCAAGGGACTGTCTGAACCGGTGCGAAAGTACCCAGAGAATGCTGCGGGCGGGCAAATGTGCGCCGACTGCCCGCAGCGAACAACAAGATGACGCAATAACACGACGGCCTCCGCCTGACAGCGGACCGGCGTGCGCCCCGGACCCGATCCGGGCCTCTGCTCTGATGGGGTAGAGCGCTGCACACCGGCCCCGACATGACAAGGCGCGCCGCACACACGCGGAGAATGAAGATGGCTTTGCTCAGCTTCGAAAGAAAATATCGCGTCCGCGGAGGGACGCTGATCGGCGGCGATCTGTTCGACTTCTGGGTGGGCCCTTTCTATGTGGGCTTCTTCGGGGTCACGACGGCCTTTTTTGCCCTTCTGGGCACCATCCTGATTTTCTGGGGCGCATCACAGCAGGGCACATTCAACCCCTGGCTGATCAATATCGCGCCACCTGATCTCAGCTATGGGCTGGGGATGGCACCGCTGATGGAGGGCGGTCTGTGGCAGATCATCACCTTCTGTGCGACGGGCGCCTTTATCAGCTGGGCGCTGCGCGAGGTGGAAATCTGCCGCAAGCTCGGGATGGGATATCACGTTCCGTTCGGTTTTTCCTTTGCGATCCTGGCCTATGTTACGCTGGTGATTTTCCGGCCGCTGCTGATGGGCGCCTGGGGGCACGGCTTTCCCTATGGCATTTTCAGCCACCTCGACTGGGTGAGCAACACCGGCTACGCCTATCTGCATTTCCACTACAACCCGGCGCACATGCTGGCGGTGACGCTCTTTTTCACCACTACACTGGCGCTGGCGCTGCACGGCGGTCTGATCCTGTCGGCCTGTAACCCGGAGAAGGGTGAGGAGGCCAAGACACCGGACCACGAAGATACGTTCTTTCGCGATTTCATCGGCTATTCGGTCGGCACTCTGGGCATCCACCGCGTGGGATACCTGCTGGCGATCAATGCGGTGTTCTTCTCGGCGGTCTGTATCGTGATCTCGGGACCCGTCTGGACGGCCGGCTGGCCGGAATGGTGGAACTGGTGGCTTGATCTGCCGATCTGGGGCGAACCCATTGCAGCGGGAGGGATGTGATCATGATGTTCCCTGACTATCAGAATATTTTCACGCAGGTGCAGGTCCAGGGCAAACCCGAAATGGGCATGGACGACCAGGGCAACAACATGATGGAGGAGCGGGTCGGCAAGCCGCGCTTCAACACCCTCGTCGGCCTCTTCGGCAATGCCCAGCTCGGGCCATACTATGTCGGCTGGACGACGCTTGTTGCCTTTGCCACAGGTATCGCCTGGTTTGTGATCGTCGGCTTTAACATGCTGGCACAGGTCGGCTACTCGATCCCGCAGTTCCTGCGGCAGCTGTTCTGGCTGGCGCTTGAGCCGCCCTCGCCGGAATACGGGCTGTCGATGCCGCCACTCGATGAGGGGGGCTGGTACATCATTGCCAGCTTCTTCCTGCTGGTCTCTGTGATGACATGGCTGCTCCGGGCGTACCTGCTGGCGCAACAGCACAAGATGGGTAAGCACATCTTCTGGGGTTTTGCAGCTGCGGTGTGGCTGTTCCTGGTGCTGGGTCTTTTCCGCCCCGTTCTGATGGGGTCCTGGAGCGAGGCCGTACCTTACGGTATCTTCCCGCACCTCGACTGGACGACGGCCTTTTCGATCCGCTACGGCAACCTCTATTACAACCCGTTCCACTGTCTCTCGATCGTGTTCCTTTATGGCTCTGTTCTGCTCTTCTGCATGCACGGCGGCACCATTCTGGCGGTCACCCGCTATGGCGGCGACCGCGAGCTGGAGCAGATCTATGACCGCGGAACAGCCACGGAACGTGCGGCTCTCTTCTGGCGCTGGACCATGGGCTTTAACGCCACGATGGAAGGTATCCACCGCTGGGCCTGGTGGTTTGCGGTTCTGACCCCCATCACGGGCGGTATCGGGATCCTGCTGACCGGCACGGTTGTCGACAACTGGTTCATCTGGGCGCAGGAGCACAATTTCGCGCCGATGTATGACGGCTCCTACGGATACGCCGACTACGGCTCCTACGAAGCCTTTATCGGGAAGGAGAACTGATCATGCTGCCCAAGTGGTTTGACAAATGGAACCAGGACAACCCGACAAATGTGTTCGGCCCGGCGATCCTGGTTGGCGTTCTTGGCGGGGCTGTCTTTGCAGCCATCATGGTGGTGAGCTTTGGCAACCCGGCCCAGACAGCAAGCATGCAGACCGGCCCACGGGGTACCGGCATGTCGGTGCCCGAGTTTAACGTGGCCCGGCTGGCGCCCGATCCCACGATCGAGGACTACTACACCGAAGAGCCCTATGTGCCCGAAGGTGGAGAGGATCTTGCAAAGGACATCTACGAGAATGTTCAGGTGCTTGGCGATCTGACCGAAGACAACTTCAACCGGTTGATGACTGCCATGACCCAGTGGGTTTCGCCCGAAGAGGGGTGTGCCTACTGCCACGGTGACGGCGATCTGGAAACCTATGGATCGGATGACCTGTACACCAAGGTTGTTTCGCGCCGGATGATCCAGATGACGCAGAACATCAACGAGAACTGGTCGGGCCACGTCAATGCAGTCGAGGAGGTTGGTGTGAACTGCTACACCTGCCACCGCGGCGAGAACGTGCCATCTGAGATCTGGTTCAACATCAACCCCGTCAACGAGGCGGCAGGCGGATGGGCGTCGGTGCAGAACCGTGCCACGTCGCTCAGCCAGTCGACCTCACTGCCATCGAACGCGCTCGAGGTGTACCTGACCGATTATGAACCGGTGAACGTGCATGACCTGGAAAGCCGCGTCGAGGGCGTGCCCAATGACGAGGATGTGGCTTCGATCCAGAAGACGGAACAGACCTATTCGCTGATGAACTACTTTGCGAACAGCCTCGGTGTGAACTGTGTTTTCTGTCACTCCAGCCGCGCTTTCTATGACCCCGAACAGCATACGCCCCAATGGGCCACTGCGCTGCTGGGCCGTCAGATGGTTATCGAACTGAACCAGGAATACCTCATCCCGCTCGAAGCGGAGTACCCCGACGACCGTCTGGGTCCGATCTATGGTGATGCACCCAAAGCGGCGTGCAAAACCTGTCACAAAGGCTATCAGCGCCCGTTGCAGGGCATCAATGTGATTGCCGACTGGCCCGAGCTCGCGACCAGCGAGGCGCCGGTTTACGAATGAGCGGTCGGGCGGCCCCTCCCGGCCCGCCCACGCTTGAGCCAGGCACGGATCAGTGGCTTCCCTGATCCGGGCACGGGGTCTCAACACCCCGGTTCCCTTCCTGTTGGCTACAGGAACCTGGGGTCGCAGCGGCTTTGTCCGGTGCGGCCCCTTTTTTCAGAGCGGCGGGAGAATGGCCCCGGCAAAGGCCACCCGCAGCTGACCAAAGGAGACGTGCGCATGACTAACCCTGATACGCCAACACTGGACCGGGTTGCAGGACCCGCCGACCTGCGAAACATGACCGGCAGAGAACTGCGTGACGTGGCGGATGAGCTGCGCTCCGAAGTGGTTGCAGCCGTCAGCCGGACCGGCGGGCATCTTGGCTCATCACTGGGTGTCGTGGAACTGACTGTGGCGATCCATGCGGTGTTCGACACACCGCGCGACAAGCTGATCTGGGACGTGGGTCACCAGTGTTATCCGCATAAAATCCTGACCGGCCGGCGCGACCGGATGCACACCCTGCGCCAGGGCGGGGGCATCAGTGGCTTCACCAAACGCAGCGAATCCGACTACGACCCCTTTGGCGCGGCCCATTCCAGCACATCTATTTCCGCCGCTCTGGGCTTTACCGTCGGGCGGGACATGGGCCAGCCTACAGGTGACGCGGTCGCCGTCATCGGCGACGGGTCGATCAGCGCCGGCATGGCCTATGAAGCGCTGAACAATGCGGGCGCCGAGGGCCGGCGGATGTTCGTGATCCTGAATGACAACGAGATGAGCATTGCGCCGCCTGTGGGAGCGATGTCGTCCTATCTGTCCAGCCTGTCTGATCTTGGCAGGGCAGGGCCGTTCGGTGGGCTGGTGGCCATGGCCGAGGGCATGGAACAGCTGGCGCCGCGGCCGGTCCGCGAGGGTGCCCGCCGGGCGCGCGAACTGGTCACCGGACTGGAAAGCCGTGGCACCTTCTTTGAAGAACTGGGATTTGATTATGTCGGCCCCATCGACGGGCATGATATGGGCCAGCTGCTCAGCGTACTGCGGGCTGCCAAAGCGCGCGCGACCGGGCCGGTTCTGATCCACTGCTGCACGGTCAAAGGAAAGGGCTATGCCCCTGCCGAAGGCTCGGCAGACAAATACCACGGGGTCAGCAAATTCGACGTCGGCACCGGCGTCCAGGCCAAGGCGCGGGCCAATGCGCCATCCTATACGGCCGTCTTCGGCGACGCGCTGACCGAAGAGGCAGCGCGCGACCCGTCAGTTGTTGCGATCACTGCGGCCATGCCGGGTGGTACGGGCGTTGACCGCATGGCCAGACGTTTTCCGGCGCGCGTTTTCGATGTGGGCATCGCCGAGCAGCACGGGGTGACCTTTGCTGCCGGGATGGCGGCGGCGGGCCTCAAGCCTTTCTGTGCGATCTATTCGACATTCCTGCAACGCGGCTACGATCAGGTGGTTCATGACGTGGCGCTTCAGGGTCTGCCGGTTCGGTTTGCCATTGACCGGGCGGGCCTTGTCGGTGCGGATGGCGCGACCCATGCCGGGGCCTTTGACATCGGGTATCTGGGTGCGTTGCCGGGCATGGTTGTGATGGCGGCGGCGGATGAGGCCGAGCTGAAACACATGGTGGCAACGGCGGTTGCCTATGATGACGGGCCGATTGCGTTCCGGTATCCGCGCGGCAATGGCACGGGGGCAGAACTCCCTGAGCGCGGCCAGGTTCTGGAGATCGGCAAGGGGCGGATGATCCGCGAAGGTATGGGCGATGTGGCCCTCCTGTCACTTGGGACCCATCTGGCGGAGTGCGAGGCTGCGGCCACCGAACTGCAGGCCAGTGGCATCAGCGCGTCCGTCGCGGATGCGCGGTTCGCCAAACCGCTGGATATGGAACTGATTGCACGCCTCGCACGGTCGCATGATGCCCTGATCACCGTCGAACAGGGCGGTTTGGGTGGTTTCGGGGCAATGGTGCTGCAGGCGATGGCGGATCAGAGCCTGCTGGATCATGGCTGCCGCGTGCGGACGATGTGCCTGCCGGACCGTTTCATTGATCAGGCGTCGCCTGACGAGATGTACCGGGATGCCGGTCTGGATGCGCGCGGGATCACCGAAACGGTGCTGCGTACACTGGGGCGCGATGCCAAAGTTGTCGATCTGAACAGCCAGCGCGGCTAGGCGTTTTTGTCCCGCCAGCACGGCAGCAGATCGCCGGTTGCTGGCGTCGCCTCAAACACGGCGCGGGCAATTGCGCGTGACAGGCACAGGGAGGCCGCATGGCCGATCATGGCCAGATCCTGCGTTGGTTGCCGGAGTGGTTGTGCACCGGTGGAAACGGCAAACACCAGATCGCCATCTGATGGCGTATGTGCCGGCACAACGGCACGGCCAATCCCGTCATGCGCGGCAATCGCGACCCGTTCGCAGTCTGCCTTGTTCAGCGAGGCATCGGTGGCGACGATCGCAATCGTCGTATTGGCATGTTCGCGGAACGCGGCAAGTGACAGACCGGGCAGATCACGACCCAGGCCGCTGGCACTGTCCGTACCCAGCCCGCCGAATTCCTGACCAATCTCAAAGGGTGCTGCATAGAAGAACCGGTCGCCCGGCGTTGTAACGGCCCCCATCGGGTTGGCCGCGACGAGCGCGCCGACTGTGATCCCGTTGTCGAGCACCAGAGAGGCCGAGCCCAGTCCGCCTTTGAGCGTGGCGGAGGTGGCACCGGTTCCGGCACCTGTTGTTCCCACGTCGAAATCAGCGCCGCAGGCGTCAAAAGCTTTGCGGCCGAGGTCCGGATAGGGGTTGGTTTGCCATTCCTTACTGCCGCCATTCAGCAGATCAAACAGGATCGCACCAGGCACAATTGGCACGCGGGCCGGGCCCACACTGAAACCCCGGCCTGCCGCGCGCAGCCCGCTGACCACGCCCTGGCAGGCATCCAGCCCAAAGGCGGAGCCCCCCGATAGAACCAGCGCGTCTATGTCTGCCACGGATTTGTCCGGTGCCAGCAGATCCGTTTCCCGCGTGCCCGGCGCGCCGCCCATCACATGAACAGAGGCACAGAAGGGCGCATCAGCGGTCAGAACGGTGACGCCTGATTTCAGGGCATCGTCCTGTGCGTTTCCGACGCAGAGGCCGGAGACATCGGTGATCAGATTGCGTGCACCCGGTTGCATCCGCGCGCCCTCAGATACGGGGTTTGGCGGCGGCTGTCGCCGGATCGCCGGTGTTCGGCTCGCCCCTGGGTTCGATCAGCAGCACCTTGCATTCGGCATCCGCACGGGGCCGGTGAGTGACACCCTTTGGCACGATAAACAGCTCTCCGGCGCGGACGGGATGCGCGCTGTCCTCCAGATCCATCACCATCTCCCCCTCAAGCACGAGAAAGAAATCGTCCGTGTTTTCATGCAGATGAAAGGGGAACTCGCCCTGAAACCGCACAACCATGACCTCGTTGTCATTGTAGTCGGCGATTACATGCGGATCCCAGTGGCTGGTAAACTGCCCCAGTTTTTCCTGCAGGTTGATGGTCTTCATATACAGCGTCCTCCGTCGACTTCGAGCGCTGTTCCGGTGATCATCGTGGCCTCGTCCGAGCACAGAAAGCACGCAGCATTGCCCATGTCCTGCGGTGTCGAAAAACGCCCGATGGGTATCGTTGACAGAAACTTTGCGCGCATTTCGGGTGTGTCCTCGCCCATAAATGACCTGAGCAAAGGTGTCTCGCCAGCCACCGGGCAGAGCGCGTTCACCCGTACCCCGTCAGGGGCCAGTTCCACGGCCATGGTTTTCGTCGCGGTGATCATCCAGCCCTTGGAAGCGTTGTACCAGTTCAGGCGTGGACGTGGCGACAGGCCGGCGGTTGAGGCGATGTTCAGAACAGCTCCGGCACCACGCGATTTCATGTGGGGTATCAGCGCGCGCGCTGTCAGGTAGACCGATTTCATGTTCACAGCGGTCACCCGGTCGAAATCTTCCTCGGTAATGTCCTCAAGCGGCCCGGGCAGGTGCGTGACACCGGCATTATTGACCAGAATGTCCACATGCTCCCAGGCGCCGATGGCCTGGTCTGCCATCGTGCTGACCGACGCACCATCGGCGACATCGACCTCGCAGGCCAGCGCGTGATCACCCATCTGGTCGGCCAGGCCGGCTGCGGCTCCGCCGTTGATGTCGGCGATCATGACACGCGCACCCTCTGAGGTGAATTTCCGTACAATCCCGGCGCCGAAACCCGACGCGCCGCCTGTCACGATTGCCGTTTTACCTGTCAGTCTCATGGCCGACCTCCTCTGTGTCGATCCGGAACGACAGCACGATCCGGTCGTGGCCGTCGCTGTCCGGGGTTGCCGGCGCCAGTCTGTGCAGGTCAAAACCCTCTCGTGCCCAGAACATCTTGGCGCGGATGTTCGTATCCAGTACCGCCAGCTTCACGGCCTGCCGCCCCGCAGCAGCGGCCCGTGCTTTTATCAGGTCCAGCGCCTGTTTTCCGATCCCACGTCCGCGGTACGCCGGATCGAGCAGCACAAGTCCAAGCCACCAGTCCTCAGGAAACTCGTACCCATCGGCGATACAGATCACACCGGCAATCGCGCTGTCCTGCATGACAGCAAAATGCATCAGACATTCCGGGCCAAGATCCGGTGGGGTCGCTTCAAAAAACTGCTGTACATAGGTGCGGTCCGGCGCGTGCCCTACCTCCAGAAGCACATAATCGCGTGCGCGCTCCGCAAGATCCAGTACATCCTCAAAGTCATTTTCGGCGCTGATGGTCTTCAGGGTAATCTCAGACACGCAATTCACTTTCTGCTGGGGGCAGGTTCAGTACCGGGGCCGCAGCGAGCAGTTCTTTTGTACAGGAATGCGAAGGGTTTCTGAATACGGTTTCTGTGGGCCCCTGTTCGACTATTTCGCCTGCCTGCATGACCAGAACGCGGTCAGCCACCGTGCGGACAACGCTGAGGTCATGCGAGATAAAAAGCCAGGTCAGCTCATAAGTCCGGCACAGGTCCGCCAGCAGATCCAGAATTCGGGCGCGCACTGATACATCAAGCGCCGAGACGGCCTCATCAAAGATGATCAGATCGGGTCGCAGGATCAGGGCGCGCGCGATGGCGATGCGCTGGCGCTGGCCGCCGGAAAACTCGTGGATATAGCGCTCTGCGTCCCCGGGCTGCAGCCCGACATCTGTCAGTGCAGCAGCGGTCGCCTCACGCCTGCGGGCCGCACTCATCTGGGTTTCCTGCAGAAAACAGGGTTCGGTAATCAGCCGGCCTACCGTGTGACGTGGGTTGAAACTGCCAAAGGGATCCTGAAACACAACCTGCAGTCGCCGCCGGATCGCGCGGTCCGGCCGGCCATCATGCAAAACCGGGGTGCCGTCCAGTGTTATGGTGCCGCTGTCCACCCGGTCGAGACCGAGGATTGCGCGGGTGAGTGTCGATTTCCCGCAGCCGCTTTCGCCAACGAGACCAACCCGTTCGCCCCGTCGAATGTCGAGGCTGACGTTCCTCACTGCACGTGTAGGGGCCGCCCGCGCAAACAGGCCCTGCCGCGCACCGGCATAGCTGCGGGACACCTCGCTGATGCGCAGCAGAGGGGGCCCGGGGGGCACGTCGGGCAGGCTGACGCGGTGGGCCGACGCAGCAAAAAGCATCCGGGTATAGGGGTGTTTTCGTTCAGCCAGCAGCTGCGGCGTCGGGGCAGTTTCCACAATCTGGCCGTCCTTCATCACTGCAATGCGGTCTGCTATCTGAGACACAACTGCGAGGTCATGTGTGATCATGATCAGCCCGGTATCGTATTCACGGGCCAGCCCTTTCAGGAGGTCCAGAATCTGCGCCTGTGTTGTGACGTCCAGTGCTGTTGTCGGTTCGTCCGCAATCAGCAGTTTCGGACGCAGGGCAATCGCCATGGCAATGACTACGCGCTGGCGCTGGCCGCCCGAGAGCTCGTGCGGATATCGTGTCAGCGGGAATTTTTCCGCGGGCAGGCCCACACGGTCCAGCAGGTGGGCGGCGCGGCGGGCTGCTTCGGCAGGACCTGTGCCTTCATGCAGGCGGATGCTTTCCGCGACCTGTGCGCCGATTGTCTGCACCGGGTTCAGCGCTGTCATCGGTTCCTGAAATACCATGCCGATGTCGCGCCCGCGCAGTCTGCACAATGCGGCCTCGTCCATGCCTGTCAGCTTTTCACCGCTGAGTGTGATCTCACCGGATATCCCGGCGCCCTGCGGCAGAAGCTGCATCACTGCGAGCGCTGTCATGGATTTGCCAGAACCGCTTTCTCCGGTCAGCGCGAGGATTTCACCGGGTGCGACCTGCAGGGAAATCCGGTCGAGCACCAGGGTGTCACCGATACGAACCGTCAGGTCACGGATCTGCAGAAGGCTCATGTGCGCAGCCTCCGCAGCCTTGGGTCGAGCTGGTCGCGCAGCCCGTCGCCGGCAAGATTCAGCCCCAGGACGATCAGGATGATGGCGACGCCGGGGACGATCGCCAGATGCGGGGCCAGCGTCACCAGTGTCTGTGCATCGGCGAGCATACGGCCCAGTGACGGGGTGGGGGGCTGGACACCAAGACCCACAAACGACAGCGCGGCCTCGACCTGGATCCCCAGAGCGAACTGAATTGTGCCCTGAACGATGAGCATGTTCGAAACATTCGGCAGAATGTGCTCGACCGAGATGCGCGCTGTGCCTTTGCCCGCGACCTGGGCGGCAAGAATGAATTCCCGCTCCCATAGGGGCAGTGCGGCCCCGCGCGTCACCCGCGCAAAGACGGGGATGTTGAAAATCCCGAATGCGATGATGGCATTCACGGCAGAAGGACCGAAAACAGCTGTGATCAGGATCGCCATGACCAGAAGCGGAAAGGCAAAGACGATGTCATTGCCACGCATGATAAATTCGTCCAGCCAGCTGCCACGTCTGGCGGCGGCTGCAAGGCCAAGCGGCACGCCAAGGATAAGCCCGATCGCAAGTGCCAGAAGCGCAACCGCGACCGAGGTACGCGCACCGACCATCACCATGCTGAGGATATCCCGGCCCAGATGGTCAGTCCCCAGCAGATGTACCCCCCCCGGAGGCTTCAGCTTGTCGGGGATGTTCAGAGCGGTGTGATCAAAAGGGGTCCAGACCAGGGATAAAACAGCCAGCAGGATGAAAAAGCCTGACAGGCAAAGCCCGGATACCAGCTGACGGTTCATGTGCGCGACCTCAGACGCGGATCTACAGCAGCATAGGCCAGATCGACGATAAAGTTGATCATGATCACCGCAAAAACCACCAGCATCACAACGCTTTCGACAACGATCAGGTCACGCGCTGATATGGACTGAAAAATCAGGCGACCCAGCCCGGGCAGATAGAAAACCTGTTCGATAATGATGGTGCCAGCGAACAGAAATGAGAACTGCAGACCAATGATGGTCAGCACCGGAATAAAGGCATTGCGCAGACCATGGCGCCAGATGGTCTGGCGGCGGCTGAGACCCTTGGCGCGGGCGGTACGCATGAAATCCTCGCCCATGACCTCCAGCAGAGACGACCGCATCACCCGCGTCAGGATCGCGGCCTGGGGCAGGGCGAGAGCAATGGCTGGCAGTGTCAGCGCGTGAACCGCGGCACCCAGCCCCTTGTCCCAGCCGGGAAACCCGCCTGCGGGAAACCACCGCCACTGGATGGCAAAGACCAGCACCAGCATCATGGCAAACCAGAAATTCGGGACGGCAACGCCAAGCTGGGTTGCGCCCATCACCCCGGTGTCCGCCACCCGCCCGTGTCGGCCGGCGGCGAAAACACCGGCGGGAATGGCGATCACGATTGCCAGTGCCAGCGCATAGAGCGCCAGCGGCAGTGACACGCCGATACGGTCTGCAACCATCTGCGAGACGGGTGTGCGGTAGGTGTAGGAAGTGCCGAAATCGCCGGTCAGCATGCCACCAGTCCATGCAAGGTACCGCTGGACTTTGGGGACATCGAGGCCCAGTTCACTGCGCAGTGCGGCCAGGGTTTCGGGCTGGGCGTTCAGGCCGAGCATGAAGGATGCGGGATCACCCGGTGCTATCTCGATGACCGTAAAAATAATCAGCGACGCGACTGCGAGGCTGAGGACCAGCGATCCGGTGCGTTTGATGAAATAGCGCAGCATTGCCGACAGGTTAGGCTGCAGCCTCTGCCTGGTCCAGAGGGGTTGTTGCCGCCGCTACTGGCGTTATCTCTCGGGCATGGACAGTCCCCGCTTTATCGGCGCAGAAATATTCCGCCACTCCAGTTACGGCCGCTGGCATCCGCTGAGGGTGCCGCGGGTTTCAACGGTTATGGATCTGTCCCGGGCGCTTGGATGGCTGCCACGGGAACAGTTCATCACGGCACCGCGCGCCCGTCAGAAGGCGCTGGAGGTCTGGCATACGCCTGAGTACCTGCAGGCGCTGCAACGCGTGGAAGCGACCCAGCAGGCCACCCCCGAGGATACCCGCCGACATGACATCGGCTCGGTTACCAACCCGGTTTACCCGGAGATTTTCCGCAGGCCTGCGACCGCCGCCGGAGGGTCATTGCTGGCCGGTGAATTGCTGAGGAACGGGGGCATCATTTACAATCCGCCGGGTGGCACGCACCACGGGATGCCGGACCGTGCCAATGGCTTCTGTTATCTCAATGATCCTGTGCTGGCGATGATCAGTCTGCGGCGCAACGGAGCGCAGCGGATTGCTTATGTGGATATCGACGCACATCACTGTGATGGCGTCGCCGCGGGCTTTCACGGAGATCCCGACTGTCTGATGATATCGGTGCACGAAGAGCGCCTCTGGCCGCGGACGGGCCCGCTCGAAGATGATGCCGGCGGATCGGCGCTCAACCTGCCGGTACCGCGGGGGCTGAATGACAGCGAGATGGCTTTCATCCGCTACGAACTGATCCTGCCCGGGGTCGCTGCCTTCAGGCCGGATGCGGTTGTTCTGCTCTGTGGTGCCGACGGCGTCGAAGAGGACCCTCTTGCGCATCTTTCACTCAGTAACAATGCACACTGGGAGGTGGTCGCGGCGCTGATGGGCATGGCACCGCGCTTTCTGGTACTGGGCGGCGGGGGCTATAACCCCTGGTCTGTCGGTCGGCTGTGGTCGGGTGTCTGGGCGACACTGAACGGGCACGAGGTGCCTGACCGCCTGCCGCGGGAGGCCGAAGAGGTATTGCGCGGGTTGTCCTTTGAAGGCAACCGGCGGGGCAAAAACCCACCCGAGCACTGGTTTACCACCCTGCGCGATTCACCCCGGGAAGGGCCGGTACGACAGGAGATACGGGACCGGGTCGCTGTTCTGCGACAGCGTCTGCATTGACGCGGAGCCGATCCGTGTCAATGCTGGCCGGATGACCACAGAACTTTCTGAACAGCAGTGCCGCACAAGATATGAAGCGCGTCTGCACGATGAGCTGCGCGCGATTTCCCAGGCGGGCGACCAGACCGGTGCGGACCGCCGCCCGGTGATGCTCGACCAGCAAAGCGTGGGTCGGCTTTCCCGTATGGACGCCCTGCAGGGTCAGGCGATGGCTCTGGCGATGCAGGGGCGTCGGGATAACCGCGCCCGCGCCATTACCACAGCGCTGGAGCGTCTGGCCAGCGGCGCGTTCGGGTGGTGTGATGAATGTGGTGAGTTTATCGGCGTGAAACGGCTGGATCTGGCCCCAACCGTTCTGTGTTGTGTCGGGTGTGCCCGTTAGACCGGCATGTTGTCGAACATGTCGTCCTGGGCTTCTTCCATCAGCGTGTGGTTAATGCGCCGCATGTGGGCCGGTACCGCGCGACCGCGCGATGTCATGGTCGCAACCACGCGCGCCACCTGCGGCTGCAGACGCAGACGTTCTGTTGCATCAGCCTTCTCAACCTGTTTCTGGAGTCTGATCATGCGCACTTCGAGATCGTCCATTCCTTCCTCCTCCGGGAAAAGAGTATTGCCATGTACCGACAATACACCCTGAGGTAGAAGGAGTCACCCGAAGTCGGGCGATTCCGCCTGTTTTTCAGTCAACACAGTCAACCTGCGCGATTATTGAGCAGGAGCGTCCCATGTTATCGCTATCCTGTGCAGAACATTAACATTTCCATACGCCTGCGTCTGTCATTCTGACCAGCTTACGGCTGTCAGATCGGTCGCCTGAGTCGGTGCATTGGCCCACAGACCCTGCAGTTCGGCCCGGGCAACAGAGGTGTTTGCCAGCTGGAAAAGATAACCGTTTACGTAGTCATCAGCGATCATCTTCTGGGCGTCCTGCATCATCCGGGTCCGCGTGTCGGGATCGGTTGTGCTGTTCAGATCGGCAATCAGTGTCTGAAAGCCGGGGTTATCATACTGAAAGTAATAGTCAGGGTTTGCATAGATACCGATGTCCATCGGTTCGGTGTGGCTGACGATTGTCAGGCCGAAATTCTTGCCCCGGAAGACGGATTCAAGCCACTGGGCCCATTCCACGTTGTTGATTTCAGCCGTAATACCAACCTGGGCCAGCTGTGCAGCAATGATCTCTCCACCCCGTCGCGCATAGGACGGCGGCGGCAGATACAGGGTCGTCTCAAAACCGTCAGCAAAGCCCGCTTCGGCCAACAGCGCCTTTGCCTTTTCAGGGTCGTACGCTGATTGTTCCGTCAGGTCGACATAAGCGGGATTGTGCGGGGCAAAATGTGTGCCGATCGGTGTGCCATAGCCAAACATTGCACCATCAATGATTGCCTGACGGTCGATTGCATGGGCCACGGCCTGCCGCACCAGAGGGTTATCAAGGGGCGGCATCTTGTTGTTGGTGCTCAGGATTGTCTCGCCTTCGGTCGAGCCGACAAGCACCTGAAAGCGCGGATCCGCCTCAAACTGGGGCAGATTTTCGGGTGCGGGAAAGGCAGAGAAATAGTCCACGTCCTCGGCCATGACAGCGGCAAAGGCAGCGGTCGGGTCCGAGATGAATTTGAATGTCGCGGCTTCAAGAACGGCGGGGGTACCCCAGTAGTCGTCATTGCGCACCAGCTCGATACGATCTGACTGTACCCACTCCACGAAACGGAATGCCCCGGTGCCGACAGGTTGTTGTTTAATGTTGTCGATGGACTCGGGCGCTACGATGACCGCATCACCCCAGGCAAGATTGAACAGCATATTCCCGTTGGGTTCCGACAGCGTCAGCCGGACGGTCAGGGGATCGACAACCTCGACAGATGAGATCGCCGCATAAAGGGCCTTTTGGGCATTGGCGCTGTCTTCGGCCAGAATCCGGTCCAGCGAGAATTTGACATCGTCGGCGTCCATGGTGCTGCCATCGTGGAAGGTGACACCCTCCTGCAGTGCAAATGTATATGTCAGACCGTCGTCAGAAATTTCCCAGGATTTCGCGAGGCCCGGTACAACCGAGCCATCTGCCATAAAGCGGGTGAGGCCCTCAAATACGTTGGAATACAGGACGGAATCGATCGCGCCGGCAGCAGCAGAAGTCGGATCGAGATGCGGGGGTTCCAGCTGCAGGGCGACGGTGATGTCGGTCTGTGCCTGGGCGCTGAAAGCTGCGGTCGCTAGAGCAAGGCTGATAAGGCCGCGTTGAAACATCTGCATGTGGGTCCCCCATTTGCTGTGACAGCTTTCAGTGTTCCAACAAACATCACGTCAATCAAGGGCAGGTTTGTGTGGTCAGGCGTGGATTCCCGGCGCATCCGTGGTATCCCCCGCGCGGAACGGGACGGACGGAGACCGGATGATGAGTGCAACTGCCCGCAAAAAGGCGCCGATGCCAACAGATATCAGAGCCCGCAAGGGCGGCACGCCACTGGTCAGCCTGACTGCCTATACGACGCCCATGGCACAGATGATGGACGCCCACTGTGACTTTGTTCTGGTGGGCGACAGCGTGGGTATGGTGCTGCACGGCCTGCCTTCGACGCTGGAGGTCACAATGGACATGATGATCATGCACGGCCGTGCCGTCGCGCGGGGTCTGAGTGCTGCGATGATGGTCATCGACATGCCGTTCGGCAGCTATGAGGAAAGCCCGGAACAGGCCTTTGCAAGTGCTGCGCGTCTGATGCGCGAAACCGGCGCGGGCGCTGTAAAACTTGAGGGCGGCCGGCATATGGCGCCGACGATCGAATTCCTGGTGCACCGGGGCATTCCGGTCATGGCCCATATCGGGCTGACACCACAGTCGATCAACACGCTGGGCGGCTACACAGTGCAGGGTCGCGGGCCGCAGGCCGAAGCCATCATGGCGGACGCCCGGGCGATCGCCGCAGCCGGTGCCTTTGCCGTGGTCCTCGAGAAGGTCACGCAAACGCTTGCCGACAGGGTCACCTCAGAGGTGGACATCCCGACCATAGGCATCGGCGCTTCGGTCGGTTGCGACGGACAGATCCTGGTCGTTGATGACATGCTGGGGCTTTTCACTGCGTTCAAAGCGAAATTCGTCAGACGCTATGCGCACCTGGGCGAGGCGGGCGAGGCTGCCATTGCCGCTTATGCTGATGACGTCCGGATGCGCCGTTTCCCCGGACCTGAACATGTTTTTGCAGACGAAGCGCCGGCAAAAGGGTCAGCCCGGTGACAACGCCGGTCCTGCGAACCCTGACCGCGCTGCGCGCTGCGACCCGCAGCTGGCACATGAGCGGTGAGACGATCGGTGTCGTTCCGACAATGGGCGCTTTGCATGATGGTCATCTGAGCCTCGTGGCAGCAGCAAAGGCTGCCTGCGACCGCGTGATCGTGACTATTTTTGTGAACCCGAAACAGTTCAATCAGTCGTCTGATCTCGATAATTATCCACGCACTGAGGCGGAAGATGCGCGCAAGCTTGAACGTTTTGCTGTCGATGCGCTTTATGTGCCGGAAGTGGATCAGATTTACCCTGAAGGCTTTGCGACAAATGTGTCTGTTGGTGGTATGACGGATGTTCTGTGTGGCGCGCACCGTCCCGGTCATTTCGACGGTGTCGCCACTGTGGTCGCCAAACTTTTCACGCAGACCGCTGCGGACAAAGCCTTTTTCGGTGAAAAGGATTTCCAGCAACTGATGGTCGTCCGGCGGATGGCGCGGGACCTGGATATTCCCGTCGACGTGATCGGGTGTCCGACAATCCGCGAGGAAGACGGTCTGGCAATGTCGTCCCGCAACCTGCTGCTGAGCGACAGGGCGCGGACAAAAGCGCCCCGTCTTGCCATGGAAATGGAAGCGGTCGTCCGGGAGCTTGGGCAGGGTGCCGCGTTTCAGGCGCTGCAGAGCCGGGCCATCGCAGGACTGGAGGCAGCCGGGTTTACCGGCGTCGATTATTTTGAGCTCCGCTCATGCGCGGATCTGCGGTTGCTCGAAAGGCCCGCCGAGCCCGCCCGGCTTTTCGCGGCGGCCTGGCTGGCAGGTGTGCGGCTGATCGACAATATCGACGTCCCGGTGTTCAGCGGCTGACTTTTCTTTGAAAGGTTACGATGCCCGGCTATAGTTACGGCACATTTTTCAGAGGTTTTGCTATGTTTCGCTGGATTTTCGCAGTTTTTGTTCTTTTCGGTACGGTTGCGCTCGCAGATTCCGACAACCGGATTCCCTTTCATAAATCCGTCGATATGAAGGTCGGCGAGTCCATGATTGTGCACGGTTACAGAGGCGAATGCGGCAAGCGCCCGGCTAATGTCGACAAGAACCGCACCCGCGACACCAAACTTGGCGTGCTCAGCAACGGCAGGTGGGGGGTTACAAAAAGCCGGACCTGCGGCGGCTGGACGCCCGCGGTGGAAATCGTGTTCACCGCCCGCAAAAAGGGTCGTGAGACCATCAAGGTCGCCGGCGAGAGTATCAGTGTAAGAGTGCGCTGAAAAACCTGCTTTATCCGGTCAGCAGGGTTTCCAGTGTCCGGCCCATGACGCAGGCGCTGTCGATCATATCGTCTATTCCAACCCATTCATCGGGTTTGTGCGCCAGCTCAAGGATACCGGGTCCGTAAGCGATGCAGTTCCTGAGCCGTCCGATACGGTCAATGTGCTTCTGATCGTATGTACCGGGTGAGGCCACATATTCCGGTGGCCTGCCCATGACATCCTCAATGGCCTGCGCGACGGTCTGCACAACAGGTGCATCCCGGTCTGTCATGCTTGGCAGCACGGCATTCAGCTCTGTCAGCTCATAGTCGAACTTTGCGCGCGTGGCCTTCAGGCCTTCGAGCAGGGCAGTGACCTCTTCGCGTACCTGATCCAGCGTTTCCTCTACCAGAAAGCGGCGATCGATAACGATCCGGCAGCTGTCCGGGACACAATGCGCCGGCAGGCCGGTAAAATCCGGGTCCTGCTCGGGCTGGCCGCCGTGCACCGAGTTGATGTTCATCGTCGACTGGCGCGCGCCTTCGGGCACGACCGGCATATCGGTATGCCGGCTGGCCATTGCCGGAAAGAGCTTGTTCTCAAACTCGGACAGAACCGCACCCATATGCCGGACAGCGCAATCGCCGAGAAAGGGCATGGAACCATGCGCAATCTCACCCTTTGTCTCGATTTCGGCCCACCAGCCGCCGCGGTGACCAAGACAGATCCGGTCCTTGTTCAGCGGTTCAGGGATCAGCACGTGCTGGACGCGTGCGGGATCAAAATACCCCTGTTCCGCCAGCCAGGCGACGCCGCCATAACCGCCGGATTCCTCATCTGCCGTACCCGAGATCTCGATGTGCCCGCTGAAATCAGGATGCACCTCAATGAACGCCTCTGCTGCGATGATGGAGGCCGCCAGTCCCCCCTTCATATCGCAGGCGCCCCGCCCGTAAATCCGGCCCTGCGATACCTCGCCGCCAAACGGATCAAAGGTCCAGCCCCGGCCGACCTCTACAACGTCGGTGTGGCTGTTGAAATGCACGCAGTCCCCCGGACGCCTGCCCGACCTGCGCGCAACGATGTTCCAGCGGGGGTACCTGTCGCTGTCGCCCGGCGTGCCGGTTGCGCGCAGCAGTTCAGTCTCAAAGCCGCTCTTCTTCAGGCGCGCGTCGAGAAATTCGCAGATCAGGCGATAATCCCGGCCCGGCGGGTTGAGCGTGGGAATGCGGATCAGGCGCTGTGTCAGATCAATGAGATCATCGCGGCGGGCGGCGATGGCGCTGGCAAGAGGTGTGGTCATTCCCGCAGTTTTGGAGGACCGGTGCGGAAAGGCAAGGGCGGGCAGGTCAGGAAGCCCGCTGCAGACGATCATCTTCCTGAAAGAGTGTGCATCTTTCCGGTGATCTGTCGGGCAGTGCACAGGAATATGCGGTCTTTGAAACCTGCAGGGGATGAGCCGGCAAAAGGCCTGTATGCAGGTGTTCAGTCCACGGGCGACAGCGCCTGAGCGCGTGTTGTTTCAGCCAGTTCCGGAACTCTTTTTGACCCTGGCACGTTGGTGCCTGACAGCGTCGCGACCTGCGCGACGCAAAAGGAGTGACTGATGACGACCGCAATGACCGAACGGGACGAAGAAAAAGCAGATGAAAATACGGTGCAGGAGGCGAGCCCGATTGCGCCGAAACTTATCTGGGAGATCATCCGGCGTGATGGCGAGGAAGAGATGGCGCGGCCCTGGCGGTCGCTTGTCTGGTCGGGAATTGCCGCAGGTGTTCTGATCAGTCTCTCTGTACTGGGCGAGGCGATATTCCGCACGTATCTGCCCGATGCACCGTCGTCTTATCTGATTGAAAATATGGGTTATTCTCTCGGATTCATGGCGGTGATTCTCGGCCGCATGCAGCTTTTCACCGAAAACACGATTACAACGGTTCTGCCGGTTATGGTGTCCCGCAGCTGGGGCAGTTTCGCGTCCATGATGCGCCTCTGGGCCATTGTGCTGGCCGCCAACGTCATTGGTGCCTTCGCGGTGGCATCACTGTTCGTTTTCACACCGGCTCTTCCGGCCGACATTATGGTATCGGTCGTTGACCTGTCGCATCATGCCACCGGTATGGGCGCGTCAACAGGCTTCTGGCGCGCCATTCCGGCGGGCCTGATCGTGGCGCTGCTGGTCTGGATGCTGCCACAGGCGGATGGTCAGGGGTTTCTGCTCATTCTTGCGTTTACCTGGCTGATCGCAGCGGGAGACTTTACGCACATCGTCGCCGGGTCGGTTGAGATGGCGGTTCTGATGCTGATGGGCGAGTTGCCAGCTGTCCAGGCGCTGACCGGCTTTTTCCTGCCGGTGCTTGCAGGCAATATCATCGGCGGCACAGCGATTTTCAGCCTTATGGCGTGGGGTCAGGTCCGCGACGAACTTCCCGACAGTTAAGAGCCGCGCATCAGGTGACGGCCCGGATAACCGCGGTGCTCGACAGGATGCAGACCGGAGAAACGGAGAAACAGGATGGAATGTGCAGGTATTGGCAGCTTTGTTCTTCTCGGCCCTGATGTTTGGGCTATCATGTCTGTCATCGGATCAACCACCACGACGGGGAGCATCGTAATCTGGACCCTTCTGGTTCTTCTTTTGCCGATTGCAGGCTTCCTTGTCCGGTTCTTTTGCGGGCCGCGCGCTGCGGCCGCCTGTATCTGATATGATTGCGCCGCTGATCTATCCCCTCGCAACTTACCGCACAGCAGCTGTGGCGGCATTTCGCCAGATCGGCAGGAACAACCTCGGCCTCATCGCGGCCGGGGTCGCGTTTTTTTCGATGCTCTCGCTCTTTCCTGCTCTTGCGGCGCTGATTGCTGTGCTGAGCCTTATTGCGGATCCGGCGGTTGTTATTGTTCAGCTCGAACGGTTCAGCGGCCTGATGCCTGCGGATGTCTATCAGATCCTGAACACGCAGATTGTCGGACTCGTGAGTGCCAGTTCTGACACCCTGGGGTGGGCAGGCGGCGTGTCGCTGTTTCTTGCGCTCTGGTCTGCGCGCGCGGGTGTCGGTGCCGTGATGCAGGGGCTCAACGCCGTTTACGGTATGCAGGGCAGAGCGACGTGGCGGCATTACCTGCGGGCGCTCTTTCTTACGGTGAGCCTGGTTCTGGTGGGTGTTACGGCGCTTCTGATGGTGGTTGTCGTGCCCGTTGTCCTTGCCTTTCTTCCACTGGGTACGGTTGCGGGTATCGCGCTGGAGGTGCTGCGCTGGACGATTGCGATAACGGTGATATTTGCCGGTATCGGGCTTTTGTACCGGTTCGGCCCGAACCGGTCCGGTATTCCGATAGGCTGGGTCACTCCGGGCGCAGTGTTCTCGGTCATGTCGTGGGCCGCGGTCTCTGTCGCTTTTTCCTTCTATGTCTCGCATTTTGGAAACTACAACGAGGTCTATGGCTCGATTGGTGCGGTTGTTGCGATGCTGGTCTGGCTCTGGATCAGCACGTTTCTGGTGCTGTTGGGTGCTGCGCTCAACGCAGAGCTGGAACTGCGCCGTAACCTGCCCGGATCAGAGGCGGTTCCGGCCGATGTGACAGAATAGCGCGCGTTTTCTTTGAATTATGCGGAACCCTGGCGGCCCCGACCGGGTTGGTCCGGTGAAGCAGAAAGAAGGAGAACGATATGACAAGCGCACTGAACGTTGTGCCCGGCACAAGCGAAATAAGCACTGGTGTCCGTGACACCGAGGCGATGGCGCAGGGCCTGGAGAATATGCTTGCCGACACGTACCGGCTCGTTTTCAAAACGCATGCTGTGCACTGGAATGTCGAAGGTCCGATGTTTTTTGCGGTGCACAATCTGACCGAAGAGCAATACGAAGACATGTTCAAGGCAGCCGACGAGATCGCGGAACGCATCCGCTCGCTGGGTCAGCTGGCGCCGGCGTCTATGAATTCTATCGTGTCGAATTCGGTCATTCAGGACAACGAAGAGGAACAGTCAGCCGGAGATATGTGCCAGGATCTGGCAGCAGATCATGAACGGGTGGCACACCGTCTGCATGCGCTTATCCGCATCGCCGGTGAACATGGTGACCCGGTCACGGAAGATCTCGCGGTTGCAAGGGCGACCTTCCACGAGAAAGCCGCGTGGATGCTGCGATCTGTATCCAAAAGCTGATCTGATGGCTGACTGGCCTCGCCTGCGGGCGGGGCCTTTCTATGTCCGTCCGCAGTTCCCGCGGGGCTGCAATGAATAGATTATCCGGTGATCCCGCATAAGTGTACGTTTCGAGACACAGGCGACGCTGCCCGGTTCGAGCAGTGTTCCGGCATCGGCTGTACGCAGCCGGTGGTTCTGTCCGTCGATGCGAATAGTTATGAAACGATTGTGCGCGTTTTCGCCCGGAACCTGCGCTGCCCCGATGACCGGAGCGCTCTGATATTCCACTTTGTGGGCGGGAACCGAAGAGACAGCAGGCAGTACCGTTGCGACCGTCGCAAGCGCGGTTACGGACAGGATACGCCGGAAAAACCTTCTGATACGTGCTGCTGCCATGGTAATAACCCTCTGCACCACCACCCTGGCGGGCAGCCCTGAAGAAATGGTTAATCACCAGAAACAGGCTTAATTGTGGATAAATGATGGTGCGGCCCGGACCGGACCGGACCGCACAGATATCCTGCAAGGTCTCAGGAGTGCAGCGTTTCCGTGCTCGAGAAGAACATGGCCTGACTGACCGCCGAGACGACCTGATCTTCGGTATATGGTTTTGAGATCAGAAAAGCAGGTTCGTGTTTGTCACCTGTCAGCAGACGTTCCGGGAAGGCTGTGATGAAAATCACCGGCCGCTCGCCCAGACTGCCGATCAGATCGTTGACCGCGTCTATGCCCGACGAGTTATCTGCCAGCTGGATGTCGGCAAGGATCAGATCGGGTGTTTCCTGAGCGCCCAGGGATTTTGCCTCGTCGCGTGTGCGTGCGACGCCGGTGACCCGGTGACCCATGTCAGAAACGATGCTTTCAAGATCCATCGCGATGATGGCTTCATCCTCGATGATCATTACGGATCCGGACACCACGTCCGCCATTTCGCGCCGGGCGATACTGACCAGTTCCTCGGCTTCGGACTGTGTTACGTCGATGATCTGCGCGATCTCGCCAAAGCCAAACCCCTCGATGGTATGCAGCAGGAGCGCCTCGCGGCTGTCCTCCGTCAGCCGTGCGAGGTGTTTCTGCGCACGTGCTTTCAGGCCGTTTTCACCGGTTTCTACCGGCGCACCTGCCGAGGCCCAGATCCGGTAGAGAACACGGAACACGCCTGTCTTAACATCAAGCCCGCTCAGGACAGACCGATCTGCGAGAATGGCTTCGAGCGCTGCCGCCGCAAAGCGGTCCCCGCTGCTCTGGCTTCCGGTCATTGCGCGCGCAAAGCGTCGCAGGTAGGGTAAAATCTGCCCCAGTTGGTCGCTGATATCAGAGGGTACAGCAGCATCCGTCATGCCAGGAGATCCTTTTTTCAATATTTCCTGGAACCAAACGCCTGGTTGCGTGTTTTGTTCCAGACAAAATGCACTCTCGCGATTCACATTCGAGGAAAGTCACCCGTATATGACCCGGACAGGCCCCAGCCGTAAACGCGAAAGCGTCATCGATGAAAATCTAAGGCGTGTATATGACGAGGCACTCGAAGAAGGTGTGCCAGACCGGTTTACCGATCTGCTCAAAGCGCTCAAGGAACAGGATCAGGCAAAAGGCACTCAGAAATGAGCAGCCCAGACCCCCGGGACGAGCTGGTAGAACATCTGCCGGCCATGCGCGCCTTTGCGATCAGCCTGACACGCAATGGTGCGACGGCCGACGATATGGTTCAGGACACTGTCGTCAAAGCGTGGACAAACATCGACAAGTTTGAGCAGGGCACCAACATGCGCGCCTGGCTGTTCACAATTCTGCGCAACACTTATTACTCCTCCCGGCGCAAGGCACGGCGCGAGGTGGCGGATGTGGACGGTGTGCACACGGATGCGCTTGCAGAAAAACCGGCGCATGACGGGCGCCTGCAGATGACAGATTTCCGGGATGCTTTTGCGCAGCTCAGCGATGAACAGCGCGAGGCGCTGCTGCTGGTGGGAGCGTCCGGGTTTTCCTATGAGGACGCCGCAGAAATGTGCGGTGTAGCGGTAGGGACCATCAAAAGCCGGACCAACCGGGCAAGACAGAGGCTGGCAGAACTGATGCACCTGGATGACGATGACAGGCTTGAGCTGACGGATGAGGCAACGCTGTCGGTGCTCTCCGCGTCAAAGGCCGCTTCTTTCTGACGATGACCGGTGGTTTCCTGAGCGAGAATTTCTTCCGCGGGCTCGCATTCCGAATATTGCTGTTCCTGACCCTGGCACTGCTGCCGTTCGGCCTCATTGCTATTGTGCAGACGCAGGAAATCGCACGGCAGGCCGAGCGCAGTGCAGAGCTGTCTCTTCTGGGCCTTACAGAGCAATCGTCCGGTCCGGAACGCACAACCATTCAGCAGGCCTTTGGCACTGCCGAAGCTCTCGCGTCAGTGATCCGGGTTGCCATTGACGATCCGGATACCTGCAACCGGTTCTTACAGCGATATCAGCAGGTCGCGCCCCAGTTCTCACTGGTAGGGCTGCTGGCAGCTGATGGGGTGATGATGTGTTCTTCTTCAGGCGCGGGATACGATTTCAGAGGTGACCCGGTCTTTGAGGCGCTGCCGGATGCGCCTGCGCGAACAATCACCCGGCATGAGACGGGTCCGCTTTCCGGTGAGCCGGTCATTGTGCTGCTGGAGCCGTTTTATACCAACGACCGGTTCGTCGGGTATATAACGCTGTCCGTTCCGCGGTCGCGGATTGCGCGTGCGGTTGGCCCCCCCGTGCCGCTTTCGCCGTTTGATCTGGTGATTTTCAATGCTTCCGGCGAGGTGTTTCTGTCGGATCAGGGCGCGAAGTCATCGGCCCTGAACCTGCCGCGCAACCGGAGCCTCGCGGCCCTGGTGGGCGAGAAACCGACTGTTTTCTCGGATGTGAACCAGAACGGTACAAAAAGTGTCTATGCGGTTGTACCAATCATTCCCGGCGTCGCATATTCCATGAGTATCTGGCAACGCGACGATGTGTTGCAAAGCGCCAATCAGACCGGACGCCTCAGCCTGTTTCTGCCGGTGCTGATGTGGCTTTCAAGCCTGGTGGTTGCGTTCTGGTCGCTTAACCGGCTGGCCGTGCGCCATATCAGCAAGCTGGGGCGTCAGATGCGGCTGTTCGCATTCAACCGGGCCCTGCCACGCAAAACGATGGGCGACAACGTTCCGCTGGAACTTCAGGAAATACAGAGCACGTTTGTCACGATGGCTGAGTCAATTATCCGCGACGAGGCCGCGCTCGAGGACAACATCCGCGACAAGAATATTCTGCTGAAAGAAGTTCACCACCGGGTAAAAAACAATCTTCAGCTCATTTCATCGATCATGAACCTGCAGATACGCCGCGCTCAGTCCGAAGATGCACGCAACGTACTACGGCGTCTGCAGGACCGCATTCTCAGCCTCGCAACGGTGCACAAGAACCTTTATCAGAGCGACGCGCTTGACAGAGCCGATGCCGGTCAGCTGTTGCGCGAGATTGTGAGCCAGTTGCTGGTGGTTGGTCTGCCTGCCGGATCAGGGGTCGAGGTGACCCAGGAATTTGACACCGTTCACATGGATGCAGATGACGCGGCACCTCTGACGCTGCTGGTGTCCGAGGCTGTGACCAACGCGCTCAAGTACATCGGATCACCCGAGGCCGGCGAACGCGCACGCCTGGCGGTCTCGCTGAAGCACACGGACAGTGACACGGCTCTGTTCCGTATTGCCAACAGTACGTCGGGCGCACACGGTTCCGAAGGCACGGGCCTCGGGTCACAGCTGATCAACGCGTTTGCGCGACAGCTCAACGGGCATGTCGAGGTTTCCTTCGAGGACAACACGCACGTTCTGGAGCTGAGTTTTCCGGTCCGACACCGGGAACTGGTTGTACGGGATTATTAACCTTGCTGCGGTAAGCCTTGTACAGCGCGGAACTCTCGCGCTGCCTTTGCGTTGGGTATGTGAACGCAACAGTAAAAGGAGACCGTGATATGGCCGAAGTTCCGTTTCTTTACGGGCTCGCTTTTCTGACGGTGGTCGCACTTTTTGTTTTTCTGACGACCCGCCGGCGTAATTCCGAGCAGAGCGACGACGACTGAGCCATTCTCAGAAACTTGGCGGTGTGCAGGCGCTTATGATCTCGCAGACTTCTTTGCCATTGTTCCGGAACCGGTGGGGCAGGCGGCTGTTGAACTGATAGCCGTCGCCCGGGCCCAGCGTGCTGACCTCGCCGTCCACTGTGATCTCAATGGTTCCGCGGATCACCACACCGGCCTCCTCTGCCTCATGGCTGAGAAGTTCCGGCCCGGTATCCGCGCCGGGCTCATAGCGCTCGTGCAGCACCTGAAGCGCGGTGTCCTGCGTGTGACCCAACATTCTTAAAGACAAAAGCCGGGGGCCCGCCTCGTCTGTGTCGCCCGGTGCCAGCTCGGTAAACTCATCAGCCCGATAAAAATACTTGCTCTGACCATTATCCTCAATCGTCGCGAAAAATTCCGCCATCGAGATGGGAATCGCATCCAGCAGACTTTTCAGAGAGGCGACTGACGGACTGGTGCGGTTCTTTTCAATGAGAGAAATAGTGCCGTTTGTCAGTCCCGCCCGGGCAGCCAGCTCTCGCTGGGACAGACCGCGCTGTTTGCGGATAGCCCTGAGTCGATGCCCGATGTCCATCGATAAAACCCTCTGTTTACAGCGCCCAGGCACTGACCGTGCGGCAATGAATATCTGCCGGGCGCAGGCTTGTCACACCAATTCTGCAGGACCGGCAGGCCAGAGCCCGCGCAGCCGGTCAGTTGACGATTGACAACTAAATTAAACGGAGTATCGATATTTTAAACACCCAGAAACCAAAGGATGCGCCAATGGCCACGACTGCAAAGACCCCCGCTAAAAAGCCGCGCAAGTCCCGCGCCGCGAAAAAACCCCGGATCGAGGTTGTTGCAACTTCACCCGAGAGCCCGACAAATGCCGATCTGCTCGCACGTCGTGAAGCTGCTGTGCCGCGCGGCGTTGCCTCTGCCGCCCCGATATTTGCCGACCGGGCCGAAAATACAGAGCTGTGGGACGTTGAGGGTAATCGTTATATCGACTTTGCCGGTGGTATCGCTGTTCTGAATACCGGACACCGCCATCCGGCTGTGGTTGCTGCGGCAAAAGCCCAGGAGGACCGGTTTACCCATACTTCGTTCCAGGTGGTCCCATACGAAACCTATGTGGCGCTGGCCGAAAAGCTGAATGCCCTGGCGCCCGGCGGGCACGCGAAAAAGTCGCTCCTGGTTACGACCGGTGCAGAGGCTGTCGAAAATGCCGTTAAAATCGCGCGGGCCGCAACAGGGCGCCCCGGGGTCATCGCATTCACCGGCGGATATCACGGGCGCACGCTTCTGACGCTCGGCATGACCGGCAAAATCAGCCCGTACAAAAAGGATGTTGGTCCGTTCCCGGCCGATGTATTCCGCGCGCCATTCCCATCGGCACGTGACGGGATTACGGTTGAAGATGCCATAACGGGCCTGAAAAATCTGTTCCTGACAGATGCACAACCCGATCGCGTTGCGGCAATCATCATCGAACCTGTTCTTGGCGAAGGCGGGTACACACCCGTACCGTTTGAAATGCTGCGCGCGTTGCGGGCGATCTGTGATGAACATGGTATTCTGCTGATTGCAGATGAAATTCAGGCGGGTTTCGGCCGCACTGGAACGATGTTCGCGATCGAGCATTCGGGCGTCGTGCCGGATCTGATCACTGTGGCAAAATCGATGGCCGGTGGCTATCCGATTGCAGGCGTCATCGGCCGGGCAGACATTATGGATGCAATGGATCCGGGTGGTCTGGGCGGCACCTATGGCGGCAACCCTGTGGCCTGCGCCGCGGCACTTGCGGCTATTGAGGCTCTGGAAACCGAAGGGCTGCTGGCCCGTTCGCTGGAGCTCGGCGCTCATTTCCGAACGCGTTTTGCCGAAATCGGTGCGCGTACGGCGCCCTACCGCATGTGGGATATCCGCGGTCTGGGGGCCATGCTGGCTGTTGAGTTTGTCACTGACTTTGACACGGCGCAGCCGGACCCGGGTCTGGTAAAATCTGTCTGTGCGCATGCGCTGAAACGCGGGTTGATCCTGCTGTCGTGTGGCATGCACGGAAATGCGCTGCGCATTATGGTTCCGCTGACAGCTTCGGACGAGATCATCGAGGAAGGTCTTGCGATCTTTGAGGCGGCTCTGGCCGATGCGGTTGCAGAAACCGCAGGCTGATCCGGTCGCCACTACCGAAACAGAGGGGCGCCGGTCAGGCGCCCCTTTTTTTATCAGCAGGGCGGCGGCGCGAAACTGGCCGGATCGGCGCGGCGCCAGCGCTTTCGGTAGTCTGCCAGCACGGGGTCGTCACCTTTGTCGGTGAGCAGAAATCCCTCTGGCAGATACGGATAAGCCTCATTGCCCTCGGCCATCTCCTTGTCGCCCAGACGGACCATGAGGTGTTGGGGCATGAATTCGCCAGGGTGCCTGAGCCCCGCTGCGCCGGTCATTTCACCCAGCGCCTTGAGCGTGTTTGCATGAAACCGTGCCACGCGTTCGGATTTTGATCCGACATCAAGCGCCCGCGACCGCATCGGATCCTGGGTCGCAACGCCAACGGGGCAGTGGTTGGTATGGCAGGCCTGTGCCTGGATACAGCCAATAGCAAACATGAAACCCCTTGCCGAGTTGCACCAGTCTGCCCCCAGCGCCAGGCACCGGGCGATGTCAAAAGATGAAACCACTTTGCCCGCTGCGCCGATTTTTACCTGATCGCGCAGGCCCGCACCACGCAGTGTGTTGTGTACAAAGGTCAGGCCTTCGACGAGGGGCATTCCGATGTGATTGGAAAACTCCACCGGCGCCGCACCTGTCCCGCCTTCGGTGCCATCGACGACAATAAAGTCCGGTACAATTCCCGTCTCGAGCATCGCCTTGACCATACACATAAATTCGCGCCGGTGCCCGATACACAGTTTGAATCCCACCGGTTTTCCGTCTGAAAGGTCGCGCATCCGGCCGATAAACTGCATCATCTCCACCGGCGTGGAAAACGCGGAATGCGCCGCAGGTGAAACGCAGTCCTCACCCATAGGTATGCCGCGCGCTTCGGCAATCTCAGGCGTGATTTTTGATGCCGGCAGCATGCCACCGTGACCGGGTTTCGCGCCCTGGCTGAGCTTGAGTTCGATCATCCTGATCTGTTTCTGGGTGGCCGTGGCACGGAACTTGTCCGGATCAAAGGTGCCGTCTGCGGCACGTGCGCCAAAATACCCGGACGCCACCTGATAAATCAGATCGCCGCCGCCTTCTCTGTGATACCGGCTGACGGACCCTTCGCCAGTGTCATGTGCGAACCCACCCAGCTTCGCGCCGGTGTTCAGCGCGTGGATCGCATTGCCGGACAGGGACCCGAAACTCATAGCCGAGATATTCAGGACAGATGCGCTGTAGGGCTGTTTGCAGTCCCTGCCGCCGATCTGCACGCGAAAATCCGTGTTCTCGATTTCCACAGGGGCGACAGAATGGGTGACCCAGGCATAGCCGGCGTCATAGACCCGCATGCGCGTGCCGAAAGGTCTTTTGTCCTCCTGACCTTTTGCGCGCTGATAGACGAGACTGCGGGCGTCGCGGCTGAAAGGCTCTTCGTCCTGGTCGCTTTCGATCAGATACTGGCGGATTTCCGGGCGTATCCCCTCAAAAAGAAACCGCATATGTCCCAGCACCGGATAGTTGCGCAGGATGGAGTGCCCGGTCTGGCGGACGTCGTGGACACCCAGAACCGACAGCCACACGAAAAAGGCCAGAGGGATCAGCATCCACCAGGTCCAGGCAAGTGCCAGAACGAGACAGATTACGCTCAGGGCGACAACCCCGGCGAATGGTGCAAATCGGGTCATGGAACCTGGGTCTGTCATGGGTACTCCGGCTTTTGAAATCCTGAAGCCCCGGGCGCGGCTGCCGCGATGCAGGACCCGGGTATTGCAGAAATATTAAACGTACGGGGATGATCCGGCATATGGTGACGACGCGCAAGAAAACTCTGTCGTGGACACAACTTCCTCGGGACTTGCACTGTCATGAGAACCTGCTTACCCTCTGCATAACGGCCTGAAACGGAGCGATGCAACGCGTTTTCCGACCGGGCGGCAGGCGGAATCGCAGTCGATACCGCAGGTCTGTTGTCACGGAGTACAGAAAGGCGTCGTCGCTGGTGTTTAATTTACTAACCACTCTGCTCCCGACTCAGGCCACCGGCAGAGGTGCGCTGTGACCATTATCCGCACATATCGGGAAAATAACGCGGAATATCCGGCGTCGGATGCGGATCGCGTGTTTTCTCCTGGCCTGGATGGGCGTAAGGCAGTCAGTCTGAACACCCACACAGCGGTTGCAGTGCAACCCTGGTCCCGACGGAGAAACCACCGATGACCCCATTCGCCATCGCGGGCGTGCAGATGTACGTCAACGCACTGCAGTCCAACGTAGAAGGCATGATCCAGCGCCTCGATGTTCTCATGGCGCGCTTTCCATGGACACAGATGGTACTGTTTTCCGAGCTGGCGCCCTATGGTCCGCTGGACCGGTTTGCCCAGCCCCCCGAGAATGAGGCTCTGGACCAGTTCTGCACCGCAGCCCGCAAACACCGGGTCTGGCTGATTCCGGGGTCGATGTTCCTGCGTGATCCCGAAACCGGGCTTGTCTATAACACATCCGTGGTCATCAACCCCGAGGGCGAGATTATCCGGCGCTATGCCAAGATGTTCCCGTTCCGGCCATATGAGACCGGTATTGCGGCAGGCGAGGACTTCTGTGTGTTCGATGTGCCGGACGTCGGGCGCTTTGGTCTGTCGATCTGCTATGACATCTGGTTTCCTGAAACGACACGGCAGCTGACGGCCCAGGGCGTCGAGGTTCTGCTGCACCCCGTGCTGACGGGGACGACCGACCGGGACGCAGAACTGGCCATTGCGCGCGCGACCGCAGCACAGTTCCAGTGTTATGTGATCGACGTCAACGGCCTTGGGGCCGGCGGTGTCGGACGTTCGCTGGTAGTGGACCCCTCGGCGCATGTTCTTCACCAGTCCGCCGGTCAGGAAGACATGTTCCCGATCGAGGTGGATCTGAGCGCGGTGCGCCGGCAGCGCGAAACAGGCATGAAAGGCCTGGGCCAGGTGCTCAAGAGTTTCCGGGACCGGTCGGTGGACTTTTCGGTCTATGACAGAAACAGTGGAACCGATGCGTTTCTCAAAACGTTGGGCCCACTGGAGATACCGCAGCAGGGCACGCGGGCGGGCATTCATGTCGACGTTCCGGGGGAAAATAAACAGGAGGCTCCGGCCTACAAGGGCGCAGGGCTGGAACCGGCGAATTTGCCGGGTGCACAGGAGGACGACCGCAGGGCCGTAACGCTCAGCCCGGTTGCGGATGACGAAAAGCAACAAACAAGCGGGTAATCCCGCAGCGGAAAAGGGTGGTGGAATCCGCCTGCTGCTGCATCAGGGAGGCCCGCGCAACGGGGAACACAGATGCAAGCGATCAATGACTATTCTTCGGCTATTCAACTCCGCTCTGACCGCTGGAGCGCGTTGCGCGAGGCAACCGGCGCGCTGACCCGCGCAACAAATGCGCGGCAGAGCACGGCCTTAACGAAGAAAATCGAAGAGCTGTTCAACAACCTCTCTGTGATTGAGCCATACTGGGCTTTCCCGGGCATGTCCGCCTTTGACTACATGCGGCGCCAGTTTGAACATGGAAACCATGAAGAGCTGGCGTTTGCCGTGGGCAGGGTCACACGCGCACTGACAACCGGCGCATACCGGCGCCGTCACATTCCGCTTGAGCGCGAAAGTCTGGACAGTGATGAGCTTGATGACGAGGCGATGCAGTCGCCCGAGGCACGTGCGCTCGCCAAGCCCTATTTCGAAGTGCTGATCGTAGACAACGTCAATGAGCATCAGGAGCGCTGGCTGCGCAGCAACGTCACGCAGATGCGCCGCCCTGAAGATCCGTTCATCTACGAGGCGCTGGTCGTGCCCAGCCTCGAGGACGCGCTGGTTGCGGTGCTCTTCAACCACAATATCCAGGCGATCGTTGTCCGCCCCGGACTGGTGCTCAAGTCACGCATGGACCAGCAGATCGTCCAGCGCTTTCTCAACCGGGCAGGGGGCCAGGAAGAGATCGACAATATGGAGCCCGACAACTACGGGCCCGAACTCTGCCGCCTTGTTGCAAAGGTCCGCCCGGAGCTTGATGCCTATCTCGTTACAGAGCGGTCGGTTGAGGATATCGCGGGGCTCGATCTGGGGATCTGCCGGCGCGTCTTCTACAATCAGGAAGACTTTATGGAGCTGCATCTGAACATCCTGCGAGGTGTCCAGGCGCGCAACAAAACCCCGTTCTTTACAGCGCTGGTCGAGTATTCAAGACAGCCCACCGGTGTCTTTCACGCGATGCCAATCAGCCGGGGCAAATCGATCAGCCGCAGCCACTGGATCCAGGACATGGGTGCGTTTTACGGCCCGAATATTTTCCTGGCGGAAACATCGGCGACATCCGGCGGGCTCGACAGTCTGCTGGAGCCGCACGGGCCCATCAAAGAGGCCCAGGAACTGGCCGCCCGCGCCTTTGGCTCAAAACAGACTTTCTTTGCAACGAACGGCACATCAACCTGCAACAAGATCGTCGTGCAAGCCCTTGTAAGACCAGGCGATATCGTCCTTGTGGACCGCGACTGTCACAAGTCTCATCACTATGGAATGGTGCTGGCCGGGGCGCAGGTGTGCTATCTCGACAGCTATCCGCTGAACGAATATTCAATGTATGGCGCTGTGCCGCTGCGTGAGATCAAGCACCAGCTGCTCAAACTGAAGGCGCAGGGCAAACTGCACAAAGTGCGGATGCTGCTGCTGACCAACTGCACCTTTGACGGGCTTGTCTATAACGTAGAGCGGGTCATGGAAGAGTGTCTGGCGATCAAACCGGACCTCATTTTCCTGTGGGACGAGGCGTGGTTTGCCTTTGCACGGTTCAACCCTACTTACCGGCAGCGCACGGCAATGACAGCAGCCAATACGCTGCGGGCGAGATTCCGCACCGATGCGCACAAGCGGATGTACGAGGCTCAGCAGAGCACGCTGGAAGACGCGGATGACGAAAAACTGCTGGAAACCCGGCTGATCCCGCCGCCGGGCGCGCGGGTCAGGGCCTATGCCACGCAGTCGACGCATAAAACCCTGACGTCTCTGCGGCAGGGCTCGATGATCCACGTAAACGATCAGGATTTCAAAGGAGAGGTCGAGCAGGCGTTTCACGAAGCCTATATGACCCATACCTCGACCTCGCCGAACTATCAGATCATCGCAAGCCTGGATGTGGGACGCCGCCAGGTCGAGCTGGAAGGCTATGAATTCGTGCAACGCCAGATCGAGGCCGCGCTGTCGATGCGCCGCGCGATCATGACCCATCCGCTGCTCAAAAAGTATTTCCGCGTGCTGACAGCAGGCGACATGATCCCGGATGAATTCCGCCAGTCTGGCATCACAAGTTATTATGACGCCGAACAGGGCTGGACCGACATGTGGGACAGCTGGGAGCAGGATGACTTTGTGCTGGATGCGACGCGCGTAACGCTTGCAGTTGGCGGGACCGGCTGGGATGGCGACACGTTCAAGACAGACATCCTGATGGACAAATACGGGATCCAGATCAACAAAACGTCCCGGAATACCGTTCTTTTCATGACCAACATCGGTACGACGCGGTCATCGGTCGCCTATCTGATCGAGGTGCTGGTAGAGATTGCGAAATCGCTGGACGAACGGATTGATGACGCCAGCAAGATGGAGCGTCTGTCGTTTGAGCGGCGGGTCAAGGCGCTGATGGAAGATCTGCCACCTTTGCCGGATTTCAGCCGCTTCCATGAAGCGTTCCGTGTGTGTCCGACGACCGGCGAAGGCGATATCCGGTCTGCATTCTTTCTGGCCTATGATGAAAACAAATGTGACTACCTGGACATCAACGGGTCACTGAAAGAAGCGCTTGAAGCCGGGCAGACCGTGGTTTCTGCCAGCTTTATCATCCCATACCCGCCAGGGTTTCCCATCCTGGTGCCCGGTCAGGTGATCAGCAAAGAAATCCTCGCGTTTATGCTGGCGCTGGATGTGACCGAAATCCACGGCTACCGGCCCGATCTGGGCCTGCGGGTCTTCACCGATGAAGCGCTCGGAGAAATTGTGAAAGCGCGCGCAGATGCGCCGGAAATTGCCCCTGCGGCAGAATAAAATCAACAGAGAGGACAGCAATTCATGTCTACGACGGTTCTGAAAAACATCTCGGAAATCCGCCGGTATTTTCACCGCAATGAAGACCCGGTTTATTTTGTTTCCGCCACGAATTTCAACCTGCTCGGCATCGACGAATGGGTGAAGAATTTCAAGTATATATGCTACATAGACTGTTACGATGGCCGGCACCCGAACGTCTTTTGCCCCTCCGAGCAGCCGCATGCGGAATTCCAGTCTATCGAAGACATCAACAACTACCTGCTGCAGCACAAAGAGGTCATCGACTTTATCAAGCGTCGCGGCGGCAAACCTAAGTTCGTATTCCTCATGTTTGACGAGGAAACGGAGCGTTTGGCAAAAGAACTCGGCGGGTCGGTCTGGTTCCCCAAAGCCAAGCTGCGCACTAATATGGACAACAAGATCGAAACCGTCCGCATCGGGAACAAAGCCGGTGTGCCGTCGGTGCCGAATGTGCTTGCGGAGGTCAAATCCTATGAGGATCTGAAAAAGACCTGTGACAAGGCCGGGATCGGGCACGATCTGGTGCTGCAGTCCGCCTTTGGCGACAGCGGGCATACAACGTTCTTTATCAAATCCGAGGCCGACTTCCGCCGTCACGAGCACGAGATCATTGGCGAGGGCGAGATCAAGATCATGAAGCGGATCGATTGTCGCGGCTCGGCGATCGAGGCCTGTGCCACGTCCGAAGGCACGATTGTTGGCCCGCTGATGACCGAGCTGGTCGGTTTCAAAGAGCTGACGCCTTATCGTGGCGGCTGGTGTGGTAACGAGATGCTGGCGACGGCGTTTCCACCCAAAGTGCGTGAGAAAGCGCGGGATCTGACGTTCAAATTCGGGGAACAGCTGCGCAAGGAGGGGTATCGCGGGTATTTTGAGCTCGATTTCCTGATCGACAAGAAAACCGGCGATATCTGGCTGGGCGAACTGAACCCCCGCATCACCGGTGCGTCATCCATGACCAATCATGCAGCCTTTGCCCATGCGGACGCGCCGCTGTTTCTGTTCCACCTGCTGGAGTTCTCAAAGAAGAAATTCAATCTGGATGTGGATGAGCTCAACGCCCGCTGGGCCGACAGCGCCAATATCGACAGCTGGTCGCAGATGGTGATCAAACATACGGACGACACGGTGGACATCTGCACAGCCGCGCCGGAAACAGGCATCTACAAAATGCTTGAGGACGGGCGGGTGGTCTATGACCGCTTCGACTATCACCGCCGTGCAGTAGAATCGGAGAATGAGGCATTCTTCCTGCGTATTCTGGGGCCGGGTGACTATCGTTATGAAGGTGCAGACATCGGTATCCTTGTGACGCGGGGTCGTTCAATGACCAAGAGTTTCCAGTTGAATGACCGGGCGAAAAAGTGGATCCACGGCATCAAGCAATGTGTGGCGGCCAAACCGCTGCCACAGGCAGAGGCGGGGCCCGCGCTGGCGGATCCTGCTTTCAAAATCCTCTGATCCGAAAGGACAGCGCACCCGATGCTGTGGCGTGCCTTTACCGAAGAGACGCCCGGGCCAAAATGGTCCGGGCTTTTCGCCGAATACTGGCCTGATTATCAGCGCTGGTGGCTGAAGGAGGGTGAGACAACCCGCCCGACCTATGCGGAATCGCGCCGGGCGCTGAAAGAGCATATGCCGGAAATCGTGCCGCTCTGGGAGGAGTTGTGCGAACTGGCAGGGGGTGGCGATCACGCGGCGCGCTTTCTGTCGTTTTACTGTCCACCGCCTTACCTGGCAGGATGCAGTCAGGCGATCTGGACCGGCAAAGAACCGGTTATTGTGCGCAATTACGACTATAACCCCAACGCTTTTGACAGCCTCGTGCTGCACACCAACTGGCAGGGTCGCAGGGTGCTGGGAACCTCGGACGGGCTGTTTGGTATGGTCGATGGCATGAATGACGCAGGTCTGGCCATCTCACTGACCTTCGGTGGCCGGCGTGTCGTGGGCGAAGGGTTTGGTGTTCCGCTGATCCTGCGATATGTCCTGCAGACCTGCGAGACGGCCGAACAAGCCGGCGCGGCGCTCGCGCGCATTCCCACACATATGAGCTATAATGTCACCGTACTGGACAAAAAGCGGCAATATCTGACCGCGATGATGGCCCCGGACCGGCAGACCGTCATTACCCATGCCGCTGTCGCAACGAACCATCAGGAAAATGTGGAATGGGTGAGCCATGCCCGGTTTACGGCAACCGTTGAACGCGAGAGATTTCTGTTGCAGCGCCTGACGCTGCACCGCGACCCGGAGGACAAATTCATCGGTGCGTTTCTGAAACCACCTCTCTATTCCACCGCCTTCAGTGCGGGCTTTGGCACGTTGTATACGGCCGTTTACCGTCCGCGCCTGCAGCAGATGGAACTGCGCTGGCCGGGCAGTGTCTGGTCGTTGCCGATGAACGGCTTTGAAGAAGGCAGCAGGATGATCCGCGTACCCGGCGCTGCCTGAAAAGCAGGCAGTATTGTTGGAGGATGCCAACGTAAAGTTGTGTCAGGGGCTTGCCAAACCGTCCGCTGTGCCAAACATTACGTTCAGAAAAACAAATACTGGGGAGACTCCGATGAAACTTGCAACCTCCGTAATTACGGCGGCCGTTCTGCTGTCGACGACCGCCACGCTGGCGAGTGCCGAAACGCTTCGCTGGGCACGGGCCGGCGATGCCCTGACCCTTGATCCGCATGCACAGAACGAAGGTCCGACCTCTGCTCTGGCTCACCAGATCATGGAAACTCTCGTGATGCGGGACCATTCCGGTGCGCTTGTCGCGTCGCTCGCGACCGAATGGGGGCCTTCCGAGGCAGACCCGAATGTGTGGGTGTTCACGCTGCGTGAGGGCGTGACATATCATGACGGATCGGCGTTCGATTCCGAGGATGTGAAGTTCAGCCTTGAACGGGCAATGACGGCTGATTCTGATTACAAAGAGCTTCTGGCCTCAGTCGTGGAGGTCCGCGCGCCTGACGCCTATACCATCGAGATTGTGACCGATGGTCCGAACCCGATCATGCCGAACAACCTGACCAACATGTTCATCATGGACAAGACCTGGGCCGAGGCCAACAACGCCGTAAAAGTCCAGGACTATGAGGGCGGCGAAGATACCTTTGCGGCGAAAAACGCAAACGGTACAGGCCCTTACAAACTGGTCAGCCGCGAACCGGATGTAAAAACCGTTCTTGTCGCCAACGAGAATTACTGGGGTATCGGAGAGTTTCCACTTGAGGTGACCGAGATCATCTATACGCCGATCCAGAACGCCGCGACGCGGGTCGCCGCGCTGCTCTCAGGCGAAGTTGATTTCATCCAGGACGTTCCGGTGCAGGACCTTGGACGTGTGGCGGCTGAAGACGGTCTGGATGTGCGGACTGCACCGCAGAACCGTGTGATTTTCTTTGGAATGAATTCCGGGGATGCCGACCTGAAAAACGACAATGTCGAGGGTGCTAACCCGCTGGCGGATGTACGTGTGCGTGAGGCGATGAACCTCGCGATCAACCGCGACGCCATCAAGCAGGTAGTGATGCGCGGGCAATCGGCACCTGCCGGGATGATCGCTCCACCCTTCGTGAACGGCTGGGACGCAGACATGGACGCATCCTCCAGCACCGATCTGGAGCGCGCCAGGGAACTGATGGCCGAAGCCGGATATGCAGACGGTTTCTCGATCCAGCTGGATTGTCCGAACGACCGCTATGTCAATGACGAGGCGATCTGCCAGGCCTCTGTTGGTATGCTGGCCCAGATCGGAATTACGGTGAACCTTGATGCCAAACCCAAGGCCCAGCATTTCCCGCTGCTCAGCAATCTGGAGACGGATTTCTACATGCTGGGTTGGGGGGTGCCGACCTACGATTCTGAGTACATCTTCAACTTCCTGGTCCACGGTCGGGATGACAAGTATGGTTCATGGAACGCCACGCGCTACACCAACGATGATCTGAATGCCAAGATCCAGGGACTGGCGTCGAACACCGATCTTGAAGCGCGCGATGCGGACATCGCTGCCATCTGGCAGGTTGTTCAGGACGAAAAGCTCTATATCCCGCTCCACCACCAGGTGCTGAACTGGGGCATGAAATCCGGTGTCGATACAGTTGTCGAAGCGGAAGATTCACCCAAGATCAAGTACTTCAGAATGAACTGATCCGCTCTGCGCAGCACCTGATCTGCTGCGCAGACGATCGCAGTCAAGCGGGCCGGCGGCATTGTCGCCGGTCTGACTGAAGAGAATGCGCCCCGGCAGGGGCGCGCCGCCGGATTACACCAGTGGTTTTCAGCGAAAGGACATCCTATGCGTTATGCACTCACCGCCGCCGCTTTTTCAGCCCTGTTGTCACAGGGTGTGCTGGCCGAAGACTTCAGCTGGGCCGCAACGACAGATCCCCAGACGCTTGATCCGCACGCCGTGAACTCGGCACCGGTTCTGGGCTTTCTGAACAACGTTTACGAAGGTCTTGTCCGCCGTGGCAAAGACATGACAGTCGAACCTGCGCTTGCCACGTCGTGGGAGCCGATCGGCAACGGCGAAGGCTGGCGGTTCACGCTGCGCGAGGGTGTGACCTTTCACGATGGCAGTACATTTGATGCATCCGATGTGCTTTTCTCATACCAGCGCGCCTCGGATGAGGTATCTGACACCCGCAGCTGGTTTGCGCCGGTCTCAGAGGTCAAAATCGTGGACGACTACACGGTTGATATCATGACCACAGCGCCGAACCCGATCTTTCCTGACAGCATTGCTAACTGGATGATCGTTGATCAGGGCTGGGCTGAATCCAACGATGCGGCACGTCCGGACAAGGACAATGGCAACTATGCTACGCTGAATGCCAACGGCACCGGCGCCTTCCGCGTCACAACGCGCGAGCCGGGCCTGCGCACAGTACTGGAGCCCTTCGGTGGGTGGTGGGACACAGCAGAGCACAATATAACCCGCGCCGAATTCACACCAATTCAGAACCCGGCGACTGCCGTTGCAGCTCTGTTGTCGGGTGATATTGATCTGATCAACCCTGTGCCGATCCAGGATGCTGCCCGCCTTGCCGCAAACCCGGATGTCCAGGTGATCCAGGGCATTGAGGCGCGCGTCATCATGCTCGGATTTCCGCATGAAGCCGACACCCTGAAGTACTCGTCAGAAACATCAGATGCCAACCCGTTCGCGGACGTGCGTGTCCGGCAGGCGGTGGCTCATGCGGTGAACGTACCGGCGATCCTGCAGACGATCATGCGCGGCAGTGCAGAGCCGGCAAGCCAGCTGGTCAGCCCGGCCATGCGCGGGTTCAGCCCGTCACTCGCTGAACGTCCTGCCTTTGACCCGGAAAAGGCGCGCGCGCTTCTGGCCGAGGCAGGGTATGCAGATGGCTTTTCCTTCGGCCTCAAGTGCCCGAACGACCGGTACCTGAACGACGAGTCCGTCTGCCAGGCGATCACAGGCATGCTGGCGCAGGTCGGTATCACCGCACAGCTCGATGCCATGCCTGTTCAGAACTACTGGCCTGAACTGCGGGCAGATAACTATGACATGTACCTTCTCGGCTGGTCCCCTGGCACTTTTGATGCAGAGCACCCTGTCCGCTTTCTCGCGTCGACACCAGATGAGGAGAAAAAGCTCGGATCCTGGAACTTTGGCGGCTTCTCAAACGCCCGCGTCGACGAATTGCTGCCGATGATCCAGTCTGAAATCGATGACGCAAAACGCCAGGCCATGCTGGATGAAACCACGAAAATTCTTCAGGATGAGGTCGCCTATGTTCCGCTCTATGTGCAGCCACTGGTCTGGGGTGCCAGTGCAGGTATTGAGCTGACACAACGCCCGGACAACTTCTTTATTCTGCGCTGGGTTACAGTGAACTGAAGCTTCACCCGCCGAAGCGGGTGAAGCCTTCTCGTTGATCAAAGAGCGGGTTTCCTGCCGGCGCCCACGCCGCGCAGCCGCTCGATCAGTGCGACAAACATCAGTGCGTGGGTTACCAGCAGAACCGGCACGATGAATGTGGGAATGTACCAGGCCGACCGGAAAAAGGGTATCGCGTTGGTCTGCGGCAGTGCGTTCAGCAGATCGACCGTACCGACAATATTGAACAGCCACACCAGCGGCAGCGCGACAGCCAGGCGGTAGTGCAGCGCAGGCAAAGCAATCAGCGCAATGATGCCAGCCGCGAGGTCTCCGTAACCGGCCTCCAGTGCAAAATCCTGTGGCATATCTGCATGCACAACCGCGGGCACAAGAAACACCATCCCAAGGTGGCGCAGTGCGTGGGGCACAGTCAGCAAGAACAGCCCGTCATGAAAATCTGTGCGCGCCAGCCAGGGGCGCACCCACCAGACTCCGACCATTGCTGTTACGATCATGCTCAGGATGAACTGCATCTGAAATATCTGTTCGGTTCCCATCTTTTGTTCCTTTCCGGGGTTCTGATATTTACGTGTATATACACTCTTATAGTTGAAAAAATCAGTCCTGTTCGAGCAGAGCGAGGCGGCGTGTCAGTTCCTCGCGCCCGTCTTTGCCCAGCAAGTCTGAGGTTCTGGCCTGGATATCCTCCCACAGCGGCGCCGCTTCATCCAGCTTCTGTGTACCTGCTGTCGTCATCCTGACAACACGCACACGGCCATCGTCGCCACCACCGGTCTCAAGCCATCCCTGCCTGAGCAGTGGCTGCAGATTGCGGGTGAGGGTAGTGCGGTCCACCCCCATAATATCCGCCAGCCGTGTAACAGACAGCTCCGGGTGATAGGCAAAAACCGCAAGAAGGGTGAACTGCGTCGATTTGATACCAGCCGGTCGCAAAGCCGCGTCATATGCCTTGCCAACGGCACGCATAGACCTGCGCAACTGCGCGTTCAGGCATTCACGGTAGGGTCGCTGTGGCACGTCGTATCTCCTTTAGGTGCATATGCACTCTTTTGCACTCCAGCGCAATACTTCTGATCAAAAAAATGAAAACAGGGGGCTGCTGCAACATTATCCCGGGAAGCATCCCTTGACCCTCACGGGTGGCCTTGCGACAACAGTGTGATCACCGGAAAGGGTTCCATGCTCGCCTACGTCATCCAACGCGTATTTCAGTCTGCCATTGTGCTGCTGGTTGTTGGGCTTGTGGCATTTTCCATGTTCCGGTTTGTCGGCGACCCGGTAGACAATATGCTGGGACAGGAACGCACACAGGCGGACATTGAACGGCTGCGGACAACGCTTGGCCTCGATCAGCCCTTTCCAGTTCAGTACTACAAGTTCCTGACAAATGCGGCACAGGGTAATTTTGGGGTCAGCTACAGACAGGGGCGTCCCGTATCGGACATTCTGATGGAACGCGCACCCGCCACGCTGGAACTGGCCGCTGTTTCCGGGTTCCTTGCGATTTCGATCGGGATCGCTCTCGGTGTCTTCACGGCGATCCGTCGAAACGGATTTACCGCCAATGCGATCATGTCCATTTCGCTGATCGGGGTGTCACTCCCCACATTTCTGATCGGTATACTGCTGATATACCTGTTCTCGGTCGAACTGGGCTGGCTGCCGAGTTTCGGCCGCGGTGAGACCGTCGATCTGGGCGGCTGGAGTACAGGGTTTCTGACCAGCAGTGGCCTGCAGGCGCTGATCCTGCCCTCGATAACTCTGGGTCTCTATCAGATGACGCTCATCATGCGGCTTGTGCGTTCCGAAATGCTTGAAGTGCTGCGCCAGGACTATATCCGCTTTGCGCGCGCGCGGGGTCTGAAAGAACGCGCTGTGAACTTCCGGCATGCGCTGAAAAACACGCTTGTTCCCGTCATCACTGTCACCGGTCTCCAGCTGGGATCAATTATTGCCTTCGCGATCATTACAGAAACGGTCTTTCAGTGGCCCGGGGTGGGGCTGCTGTTTATCAATGCAATCCAGTTCGTCGATATCCCGGTCATGGCCGCGTATCTGATGCTTATTTCTGTGATGTTCGTCGGCATCAACCTGATCGTTGACCTGCTCTATTTTGCGATCGACCCGCGTCTGCGTGTTGACCGAACGGCGGCACACTGATGACGGAAACGACGCCCGCAAATACCAGTACCCCGGTCGAAAAGTCGCGTCTGCGCGTGGCGCTCGAGAGCGACTTTGCCTGGCAGTTCCGAAAATCCCCCGTAGCAGTCGTCTCTGCCGTTGTGGTGCTGATCATGGTCCTCGCGGCGGTATTCGCGCCACTGATCGCGCCCTATAATCCGTTTGACCCGGCCTCGCTGAACCTGATGAACGGTTTCTCGCGGCCCATGACCCCCAATGCCTTTACCGGGGATACATTCTGGCTGGGGACCGACGATCAGGGGCGTGATGTTTTTTCGACCATCCTGTATGGCATGCGGATATCGCTCTTTGTCGGCGCCGCAGCGGTGCTCTTTGCGATGGTGCTGGGCATCACGCTGGGCCTGTTGGCCGGCTATGTCGGGGGCTGGACAGAAACCATCATCATGCGTGTGGCGGATGTGCAGCTGACCTTTCCTGCAATTCTTGTCGCCATGCTGATCTTTGGCATCGCCAAGGGGATCACACCTGTCGAATACCGGGATCAGATGGCCATATGGGTGCTGATTATTGCGATTGGCCTGTCGGACTGGGTACAGTTTGCACGCGTTGTCCGCGGCGCGACGCTGGTTGAGAAAAACAAGGAATATGTTCAGGCTGCCCGGCTTATCGGACGCAGCCCGGGCGCCATTATGCTGCGGCATATTCTGCCAAACGTTCTGAGCCCGGTTCTGGTGATTGCAACGATTTCACTGGCGCTGGCCATCATTGCCGAAGCAACCCTGAGCTTTCTGGGGGTAGGGGCCCCACCAACCCAGCCCAGCCTGGGCACACTGATCCGCATCGGTCAGGGTTTTCTGTTTTCCGGCGAGTGGTGGATTCTGCTTTTCCCGGCCGCAACCCTTCTGGCCCTTGCTCTTTCTGTAAACCTGCTGGGCGACTGGCTGCGGGACGCACTGAATCCGCGTCTGCGATAGAGGACCTGTCATGAAATTTTTAGCAACTGTGATTTTCATACTCTGCACGGTCCCCGCGATGGCCCAGGACAACGCACAACTGGCTGCTGCCCGTTCGTTCGTGGAAAGCAGCGGCCAGCAGGCCGTTCTCGACAGAATGCTTTCTGTAGAGCGTGTTCTGCGTCAGACCGGGCTCAGCGAGGCGGGAATTCCGGACGGGAAGGAACCGGTGATCCGCGAAATCATCGCCGAAGAACTCGCGATCATCCGGCCCGGACTGGAAAAGGAAATGACCGAAAGCGCAGCTGAGGTTTTCAGTGCCGAGGAACTCGCGACACTTACGGCCTTTTATCAGTCCGAAGCCGGGGCTTCTGCAGTTGCCAAGATGGAACTCTTCGAGACAGTGACCCTGCGCTCTTTCGGCCCGACGTTTAACGAAGCCCGCGAACGCATGGCCGGGCGCCTGCAGAAAGAACTGACTGACTGAAAATGACTGACCCGGTCCTCTCCATCCGAGATCTGACGGTCGAGATTCCGACCCGGCACGGCGTGCTGCGTCCGGTAAACGGTGTCAGTTATGACATCGCGCCCGGAGAAGTCCTGGGCGTGGTCGGAGAATCCGGCGCCGGCAAATCAATGGCCGGTAATGCGGTCATCGGGCTGCTGAGCCCGCCCGCACATGTCTCAGGCGGCGAAATCCATGTAAACGGAGCACGGATTGATACCCTGACAGGTGAGGCGATGCGCAGGCTCCGGGGCAAAGAGATCGGCATGGTCTTTCAGGATCCGCTCACATCGCTGAATCCGCTGCTGCGCATCGGCGACCAGCTGACGGAAACGATGCTGGCACATCTCGATATTTCCCGGGCAGAGGCCTCGAAACGCGCCGTAGCAGCGCTTGAAGAAGTCGGCATCCCCGGTGCCTCGGAACGTGTCGACAGTTTCCCGCACGAATTTTCCGGCGGTATGCGTCAGCGGGTTGTGATTGCACTGGCACTCTGCGCCGAACCTTCGCTGATCATCGCGGACGAACCGACAACGGCACTGGACGTTTCTGTTCAGGCCCAGATCATCGCTCTGCTGAAAAAGCTGTGCCGGGAACGCGGGACAGCGGTCATGCTGATCACGCATGATATGGGCGTCATCGCCGAAGCCGCTGATCGGGTGGCCGTGATGTATGCCGGGCAACTCGCAGAGCTTGGTCCGGTTCGCGAGGTTCTGACGCGTCCGCATCACCCCTATACACACGGCCTGATGGGATCGACTCCACTTGCGTCACGCGGGCGTGACAGGCTGCATCAGATCCCCGGCGCTATGCCCCGGCTCGATGCTTTGCCCGAAGGTTGCGCCTTTCATCCGCGGTGTCCGAACAGCCAGAGCCGGTGCCAGACCAGTCCTGGCCCCCGGATCGCCGATGGTGACGGCCGTGCAGCATGCTGGTTCCCGCTGAAACAGGAGGCGGTTGCCTGATGGGCATGGTGAACATCCGCAATCTGACGCGCGTTTTCGACGTTTCAAAGCCCTGGCTCAACCGGGTTGTGGAGCGCCGCGAAAAAGCATTTCTGACAGCTGTCTCTGATGTCAGTTTTGAGATCGCCGAGCGCAGCGTCTATGCCCTGGTCGGCGAGAGCGGATCGGGCAAGTCAACAATCGGTAAGATGCTGGTTGGTCTGCTTGGTCCATCTGAAGGCTCAGTAGAAATACGCGGCACGGATCTGGCACGCGAGAAGGATGCGGCAAAGATTGACGCCGTACGCCGCGACATCCAGATGATTTTTCAGGACCCGTTTGCCTCGCTCAACCCGCGCTGGCGGGTGCGCGACATCATCGTGGAACCGGTTGCGTCGCGGGGTGGCAACACCGAAGGCATGGCCGAACGACTGCTGGAACAGGTGGGTCTCGCGGCCCGCGATGCCGGCAAATTTCCCCATGAATTTTCCGGTGGTCAGCGACAGCGCATCTGCATCGCGCGCGCGCTCGCCTCGGAGCCAAAGCTGATCGTCTGCGACGAGCCGACATCCGCGCTGGATGTATCAGTGCAGGCACAGGTGCTCAATCTGATGAGTGATCTCAAGGATGAATTCGGCCTGACCTATCTCTTTATCAGCCACGATCTGACGGTTGTGCAGCATATGGCTGACCGGATCGGCGTGCTGTATCTGGGTCGCCTTGTCGAAGAGGCTGATCCGGACGCGCTGTTTGACGATCCCAAACATCCCTATACGCAGATGCTGCTGGCGGCAGCACCGCAACTGGGCAACTTCGGGCGCGAGGTGCCACCGCCCACAGGGGAAATACCCGACCCGATAAATCCACCAACGGGCTGTGCCTATCACCCCCGCTGTCCGCTTGCGGCCGACATCTGCGCCCGGGACAGACCCGAGATGCGCACCGTGCGGGGAGCGCGCGTCGCCTGTCACATGGTGGAATGAGCGGCCCCCTGACATCGCTGCGGGTGGTAGAGTTCACGGGTCTTGGCCCGGCCCCACTGGCAGGTCAGCTGCTGGCTGACATGGGCGCCGAGGTCACGGTGATTGACCGCGCTTCCGGGGAACAGGATCCCACAGACATCAATCGGCGGGGTAAACGGTCTGTTGCGCTCAACCTGAAATCGGACGCAGGTCGCAGGGCCGCACAAAAAATCATCGCTGAGGCCGACATTCTGATCGAAGGCTTCCGCCCGGGCGTGATGGAGCGTCTTGGCCTCGGACCCGAAGACTGTCCGGAAAACCTGATCTACGCGCGGATGACGGGCTGGGGTCAGACCGGCCCTCTGGCACAAAGAGCAGGGCACGACATCAATTACCTCGCGCTGACCGGCGCGCTTCATGCAATCGGCCCGGCTGACCGTCCTCCGGTCGTGCCGCTCAATCTGATCGCTGATTTCGGGGGCGGTACCATGTTTCTGCTCTTTGGCATCCTGTCAGCCGTCATTGAGCGTACTGTGTCCGGCCGCGGCCAGGTTGTCGACGCTGCAATGTCTGATGGTGTGCCCGCCATGATGGGGCTTATTCACACAATGATTGCCCGCGGAACCTGGTCAGAGCAAAGGTCATCAAACTGGCTTGACGGCGCATCGCCGTTTTACCGGTGCTATGAATGCGCGGACGGCAGGTATATCTCGGTTGGCGCTCTTGAGCCGCAGTTTTACGCGGAACTGGTCCGTATCGCCGGTCTGGATGACAAGGGTGATCAGATGGATGTTGCCGCCTGGCCGGGCAGGGCCGCGGAATTTGCGGATACTTTCCGGACCAGAACACGGGATGAATGGGCAGATCTGTTTGCTGGCTCCGACGCCTGTGTCGCCCCGGTTCTGAGTTTTGCCGAAGCGACCCTTCACCCACAGAACTCTGATCGGGCAGTATTCAGCGCTCCCGGCGGTGTGACCCAGGCGGCCTGTGCGCCCCGGTTTTCCCGCAGCACTGTCCGTACCCCGGAAACGCCCGGCGCGCCAGGCGCCGATACCGAAGCCGTCCTTGGTGCACTCGGGTATTCGCGGGCAGCAATCGCAGCAATGCGGGCAGAAGGTGACATCACATGACAGTGCTGATCGCCGGTGCCGGAATCGCGGGTCTGACACTCGGGCTGACGCTGCATCAGATCGGCGTACCATTTCGCATCTTCGAGGCTGTCAGGCAGCTTCGGCCATTGGGTGTTGGGATCAACCTGCAGCCGAATGCAGTGCGTGAACTGATGGATCTTGGCCTCGGACCCGACCTGGAAAAGACAGGGGTTCAGACCCGGACACTCGGTTTCTACACGCGGACCGGGCGGCTGATCTGGCAGGAACCCCGCGGAGTGGACGCCGGGTACAGATGGCCACAGATGTCGGTGCACCGCGGACACCTGCAGATGATGCTTTATGATGCGCTGGTGAGACGTGCGGGAAAAGACGCCGTCGTCACAGGCCACCGGGCCACAGGCTATGTGAACACCCGCTCGGGGCCTGAACTTGTGCTTGATGGTCCCGGTGGTGTGATCCGGCAGACCGGCGACCTGCTGGTCGCTGCAGATGGCATTCACTCCGCGATCCGGGCACAGATGTACCCGGAAGAGGGCCCCCCGGTCTGGGGCGGTGCCATTCTCTGGCGCGGGACCACCTCTGCGCCGGGTTTCAGTGATGTGCCGGGGATGATCCTGGCCGGGCATGACACCCGGCGCTTTGTGGCCTATCCGATTTCAGCCGCTGATCCGGCAACCGGCAACACACTGATCAACTGGATTGCTGAACGGCGCGTCGATCCGGCAACGCAATGGCGGCGCGAAGACTGGAACCGGCCCGCCGACCTGAATGACTTTCTGCCGGAGTTCGAAAGCTGGAAGTTTGACTGGCTGGATGTGCCCGGTCTGATCCGCGGCGCGGAGGCAGTCTATGAGTACCCGATGGTCGACCGTGACCCGGTGAACAGCTGGACAGACGGCGCCGTGACACTGATGGGCGATGCCGCACATCCGACGTATCCGGTTGGATCAAACGGAGCGAGCCAGGCAATTGTCGATGCCCGTGTAATCGGGGCGAAGCTGGCGGAACACGGTGCCACACCAGGGGCGCTGCAGGAATATGAGGCGCAGATGAGGCCACGCGCAAACGCTGTTGTTCTGGCAAACAGGGGCAGCGGACCAGACGCCATTCTGCAGCGGGTCGAGGACCTGTGCGGGGGGGAATTTGACCAGATCGACGATGTGATCCCGACCGCAGAACTGGCAGCGCATTCCGCCAGATACAAAAAACTTGCCGGATTCGATCCCGAAACGCTGAACATCCAGCCACCTCTTGTTCCTGCCGCTCTGAGAAAGGTCACACCATGACGCGTATTGCCGTTGTCACCGGCGCAGCCGGGGGGCTTGGCCGTGCTATCAGCAACCAGCTGATGGATGACGGTCTGCATGTCTGCGGCCTCGATATCGATGCGCAGGGCCTTCGGCACATGGTGTGCGAAGGTTTTGATGCGATGCAGGTCGATCTGACAGACGCCAGTGCGATCGCATCGGTTTTTGAACAGATCAATGCAGAACACGGAGGAGTGGATGTCCTGGTGAACAATGCCGGTACCTGCTTTATGTCGGAATTTCCGGACATTCCGGCAGACGAGTTTGACCGGCAGATGGCGGTGAATTTCTCGAGCGCGTTTCATTGCTCTCAGGCCGCCGTGCGCCTTATGCAGGACCGAAATGGTGTACGCAAGATTGTGAATATCTCGTCGAATGGCGCCTATAATTTTGATGTGTTTGACCCGCCACATTACCGTGCCTCCAAAGCGGCGATGGACACTCTGACCAAAGATCTCGCGCGTCGGTTTGCACGTGACAGAATTGCTGTGAATTCCATCGCACCGGCCATGACCGAAACGCCCCTTTTTGGCGTGGTCAGCCAGGAGGTTCTGGACGCTGCAATCGCTCAGATGCCGCACGGGCGGGCAATGCAGCCTGATGAGGTCGCCGCCTGGGTGAGTTTTCTGGTTTCACCCGCCGGCGATATCTCCAGTGGGAATGTTATTATTCTCAACCAGGGGCGTGACGTGCGCTAGGTGTACCATTCCGGCGCTTTTTTCAGTGTCTTCCACTGGTCCGGGCAATGTCCGTAGATCACAAATGCATCGCGTTCCGCGGCTGTTTCCATCAATCGATCCGCGTTTTCAATGGCCAGCTTTTCATCCCATGAGCCGGCGAACTTTTCATCAATCTCTTCCGGTCGACTGATCGCGTCAGAGGTCAGCACCACTGCGCCGGTCTGCGGCAGATCAAGCACAAAAGCCAGCTGTCCGGGCGCATGCCCCGGCACGAGCAATACACGAAACCCGGGCCCGATGTCTGTGTCCTCTGAAATCTGCAGATAGTCAGCGACCGGCCACTCCATCGTTTGCTTCCCGGACCAGTACAGTGGCCGTGGCAGGGCGCGTTCGGCAGCGGCAATGAGGATCGGCGTGTTCGGGAAGGCGTGCATAAAACCGACGTGGTCGATATGCGTATGACTCTGGATCATCAGATCAATGTCACCCGGCGCAAGCTCCAGCCGCGCAAGTTGAGAGGGTGCCAGATTTTCATGGGTCAGCGACAGGACCTGGCCAAATCCACCCAGTTCATCCTCGGTCGTGGCGGCCAGTGGGTCGTCTGCGTATTTTGCCGGGAACCCGGTATCAATCAGAACCGATTCTCCTGCCGTGGTCTGTACCACATATCCGCAGATACCGATAATGCGGCCATTGGCGTGAACCTGAAACAATCCGTAGTCCAGAACCGCCAGCCACGCGGGACTGCCTTTCAGAAGGGGTTGCATAACTTCTCCGGGCGCTTTCTGATCCGAGCAGAGAGGGAGCCCCTTTGAAAGTCAAGATACACACGCTTTTTCAGTACCTGCTGGAGACAACAGACGCTGCACCAGAGGCCATTGTCGGTTTTTCCCTTTCGCAGTCTCCGGTTCTTGGTGATTTTCTGGACGATCTGGACCCTCAACAGTCACTGGACTGGAATGGCAGGGATTTCCGTGGGTTGCCGGAATTACGAGACCATGTTCTCAGGCAGGCCGGGCTGGACGGTTTGTGTATCGCAGATGATGTACTGATCACAGCGGGTGCAGCAGAGGCCAATTACCTTGCCATTATGCAACTGCTGCAGCCCGGTGACGAGATCGTCACGGAAAGCCCGGGCTGGCCGCAGGCGGAAGTACTGGCAAAGGCGGCGGGCGCGCAGACTGTTCATGTGCACAGGCACGAAGCGGACGGCTGGGCGCTGCCTCTGGATGATCTGGCAAGGGCGGTTGGCCCGAAAACCAGGATGATTTTTCTGAGCAATCCCAACAATCCGACCGGCCGTATGCTCACGCGCACCGAACTCGAAGAGGTTGTCCGCATGACGGACCGGGCAGGGGCGTGGCTGCTGGTTGATGAAGTATACGCCGGACTTGAATGGGAGGGCCCGCGCGCGCCTTCGGTTGCCGGGATGTATGCCCGCGGCATCACCACCGGGTCTGTGTCCAAAGCCCTGGGGCTTCAGGGGTTGCGGACCGGCTGGCTGATCTGTCCGGACCAGACGCTGGTGATGGACGCCGTGATCCGACGTGAAAACGCATCCGAGATCATGAATATTATGGGTGAGGTGATCGCCGAAATTGCGCTGCGGCCTGCCCGTTATGAATCAGCGCTGAACGCGGCCCGCGCAGCCGGAATGTCCAATCTGGCCCATCTGAACAACTGGGTGGCCAGGCAACCCGGCCTGAAATGGGTCGCACCCCAGGCAGGTCTCATCGGACTTGGCCGTCTGCCGGATGGCATCGACAGCGATGCTTTTGCCCGGTTTCTTCTGGCAGATCCGTACCGGACGTTCCTGCTGCCCGGCAGCGCCTATGGTCAGCCCGGCCACATCAGGCTGGGTGTCGGCGGCGGTGCAGAGGTCTGTCTGGACGCAGGTCTCACGCGCCTGGCTCAGGCGCTGGCGGACTGGTCTGGCTAGCGCAGCCCGTCGCGCGCGACAAAAGCGGCAAGATCCGCGACGATCTGACCACGTGCCGCGGCGATCGCTCCGGGCCCTGCGGCGGGATCAAAGGGAACGGTCAGATCAAAAAAACCGGATCGTTCGCGACGCCCGTCCGTCACCCCGACAAAATACTGGCCTGTTGCCCTGAACTGACCATCAGCACCTGCGACCAGCCGCTCAAACCGCACATCCAGCATTGCATCCGCAAATGTCTCAAAAGGCCAGGGAGCTGATGCCACACGCGCGCCGGTAATCTGCGCAAGATGCCGGCTGAGCTCCAGTGCAACAGCGCGTCCGGGCGTGTCCGCCCAGAGCACATTCCCCGCACTCGCCAGTCGTCCGTCCTCAGCCTGCGTGGTGATTTCATCCGAAGCAGCATAGGCGGGCAGGGAGACTTCGCGCACTTCAACGGAGCGGAAAGCAATGCGTTGCTGCTGCGCGACTTCGACCGCCGGCACAGCGTATCTGTCAGATGCTGTCGTGCAGGCGCCAGGTCCAACGAGCGCCAGGCCTATGAAAATCAGATGTCTCGTTTTCATTCAGCGTCCCCTGATCAGTGCGCCCGGATTGCGTTCCAACAGCCGCGCCAGCGAGGTAATTGCCTCTGCTGCCTGTGAGATATCGCGCAGGGCCGCCTGCGCATCACGGCTCAGCGCTTCGCCGCGGTCATATCCTGCAATGGTCGCGCTTGCCTGGTCAAATACCTCCGTGATGCGATCCACCAGAGCTGGCAGGTCCTGACTGGACAGCGCGATTGCATCGGCAGCTTCGCGTGTTGATTGCAGTGTTGCGTTCACATTCTCTACCGCGCCACCGCTCCGCAGTTCGGCGAGGGTTGCGTTCAGCTCATCCAGAGCAGCGGCAAGGGAACCGGGCAGATCCTGTGCTGCAGTCGTGCTCAGGATGTCATCTGCCGAGGCCAGGAGTACAGTCAGCTGCCGCGTCAGTTCCTCCAGCGGCAACGCTTCGGCCTGCGCGGCCACATCCGTCAGTCCGTCAAGAAGATCCGGCAGACCTGAAACAGACGCTGTGACGGATGTTGCCGCGACCGTGGTCGCATCAATCGCGCCGACAATCTTTTGCACGGCCTGATCTTCCTCAAGCTGGGCCAGCAACGCTTCGAGCCGCACCAGCGCTGCATTCAGAGCGATCGGAATTTCCTGAACCGAGGGCGCAGTGACCATACCCCGCACGTCACCGAGCAATGCACGCACCTCCTGCGGAGCATCGCGCAGCGCCGGGTCGGTGACAAGCGCCCGCGCACCGTCCAGAAATTCTATTGCGCTGTTCAGCAGATCTTCGATCGGCAGACTGTTCAGCCGCGTAAACACCCCCTCGACTGTCGCAGCCGCATCGGAAATCTCGCTTTCCGTCGTCGGCAGTACCGGCATTCCGGCCTCTGAGATTTCGAGAGCTGCCGGTGGCGCATCCGGCACTTCGACCAGTTCAACTTTCAGCCCGCCAGTCAGCAGGCTTCCCGACGCGAGGCGCGCGCGGAGACCACCTTCGACCTGTGCGGTCAGAAAATCGAGGGCTGTTGCAGAGCTGGCATCCCCCGGAAGGCCCAGCCGGGCGGGCTGGATAGCCAGAACCACACTGAGCCGTACGCGGGAATCCCCGAAGACCGCCTGATCCACAACACCGGAAAGGCTCTCGACCGTACCGATCCGCAGGCCGCTGAGCTCAACCGGTGCACCAAGCACCAGACCCGAAATATTCTCGTCGAATATGACCCGCATCTCGAGGACTTCGACCTCGGACGCGTTGAAAACACTGTTCCGGGCGGACACGGAATCCGCGAAGACCTCGAATACTGTCCCATCAACGATCTGCTCACCGCCGGAGACGAAAGTGTCGAAAGTGATGCCGCCACCCACCAGCGATGCGATTGATGAAAAATCAATGCCCGCGCCACCGGGCCCGATGCTGACGCTGAACCCGGAGGTGTCCCAGAAACGCGTCGCCCCGGTGATCAGCCGCCCGTGCGGAGCATAGATAACCGCTTCTGCGATGGCAAAATTGCCTTCCGGCGAAATACGGGCGGGGCCGACGCGGCCGACTTCGATACCACGGTAAAGGATCGGGACATCATCCGACATGGTACCGCCGGGGATCGTTCGCAGGGCGATCTGAAGGCCCTGGTCACCCGGCAGAAACAGCGGCGCCGTTGTGCGGCCTTTGAACGAAAAACGGGGCAGGCCGATTTCGCCGTCCCAGGAACCTTCGATAAAGACACCACTGAGCACTGTGTCCAGACCGGTCACGCCCCGCGCTGACAGTTCAGGCTGAACCACCCAGAAATTTGATCCCGCGTCTACGTAGGGCGCTACATCCTTGTTCAAACGCACCTCGGCCACGACACCTTCGAGGCCCTCGGCAAATATCACGCGTTCGACGACGCCCACTTTGACATCGCGGAACCGCAGCTCGGTCTGGCGCGCCGTAATGCCGGCTCCGGTCTCGAACTGTATCGAAATCAGCGGGCCGCGCGCATTGAACGACTGCCAGGCGACGAACAATGCAATCACAAGCGCCGCGAGCGGAATAAGCCAGATCATGGAAGCCCGGCCCGATACCGGGGACTTTCCCGTCTCGATAGACACCGGGGAAGGTTTGTCATTCATCGGACTGCACTCCTTCCCGTGTGGTGCCGGCGTCCCAGATCAGACGGCTGTCAAATGCCTGCGCGGCCAGCATGGTGAAAATGACCGACAAAGCAAAGAAAAGACTGGCGATCCCCGGCTGTACGGCAACCAGTGTGTTCAGTTGCACCAGTGCTGACATGATCGCAACAACAAAGATATCGATCATTGACCAGCGTCCGATATATTCAACGATTTCATAAAGAAGTTGTCTCTGATGGGCTGATACCGACGACGGGTGTCTGACCGACAGGGCGAGAAACCCGATTGCCAGAAACTTACCCAGTGGGATGACCACGCTGGCGACCAGAATGACCCCCGCCACGAAATAGCTGCCATATTCAATAAAGCTGATCGCGCCCCCGATGATCGTATCCTGCTGCACCGAAAAAAGTGTCCTGGTCCGCAGCATCGGATAAAGGTTTGCCGGGATGTAGCACATCAGACCGACAAGCAGGAACGCCCAGACACGCTGCAGACTGTGCCAGTCGCGCATGACAAGCCGCTTGCCGCAACGTGCACAGCGCGGTGTTTCGGCAGGCCAGACGCCCGAACAGCGGCGACAGCACACCAGGCCCATGTCGCGGGCGCTTATGACCGTGCCGGTTTGTTCAGCGCGTTCCATACAGACCACCTGCATAAATATGCTTCGTTAACGACGACCAGCAGAACCAGAGTTGAAAACATCCAGAACGCGGGACCGAAGGAGACCTCTGCAAGGTCACTGATCTTGATGAGGGCAACCGCACAGCCGATCACGAAAATCTCTGCCATCGACCATGGACGAAGCGCTTCTGAGAGACGGAAAGCTTTTGCCGCATACCGTGCAGGCGGCTGGTCGCGCACAATCGGGATCAGGACATACAGCGACAGCAACACGCGCGCCAGCGGAATGAAGACGATCAGAGCCGCCGTCGCCAGCGAGAGCAGCACAAGAGGGCCATCACTGAAGGCCAGCGCCGCCTGAAGAACAGAGACTGAATTTGTTGCACCCGATACTGAAATCGTCAGAAACGGAAAAAGTGCAGCGGCCAGAATGAGAATGGCAATCGCGAGCGACAAGGCAATGATCTGTTTGCCGGCTTTCCGGCGTGGCTCGATCAGAACCTCGCCGCAGCGTCCGCAGACCGCCCGCTGCCCGGCATCGGGCCGTTCCAGAGACCATGCAGCGTCGCACTGAGGGCAGACGATCAGATCTGTCCTGAGGCCTGTTATGTGGGTTTCATTCACGCAGCGTTCTGCCCGCACCTGATCTGTGGTTGCCTTACGCCAGTATCGGCTGTCTTTGCGGATAACTGCAAGCGCTGAAACATCGCCGTCTCAGGCGTCAGTGCACTGAAATTTATTTACATAATCCCTATTAT
>NZ_CANLXG010000006.1 GCF_947495025.1 uncultured Roseobacter sp.
TGGATCCCGACACCTGAGCGTGCGATCGACCAGCCGTTCCTGATGCCGGTCGAGGACGTGTTCTCGATCTCCGGCCGAGGTACTGTTGTGACGGGCCGTGTCGAGCGTGGCGTGATCAACGTGGGCGACGAGATCGAGATCGTCGGCATCAAGGACACGCAGAAGACGACCTGCACAGGTGTTGAGATGTTCCGCAAGCTGCTGGACCGTGGTGAAGCGGGCGACAACATCGGCGCACTGCTGCGCGGTATCGACCGTGAAGCGGTTGAGCGTGGCCAGGTTCTCTGCAAGCCGGGTTCTGTGACCCCGCACACCAAGTTCGAGGCGGAAGCCTACATCCTGACCAAGGAAGAGGGTGGCCGTCACACGCCGTTCTTTGCGAACTACCGTCCGCAGTTCTACTTCCGTACGACGGATGTGACCGGCACAGTTCAGCTGGGCGAAGGTACCGAGATGGTGATGCCGGGCGACAACGTGTCCTTTGGCGTTGAGCTGATCGCACCGATCGCGATGGAAAACGGTCTGCGCTTTGCGATCCGCGAAGGCGGCCGCACGGTTGGCGCGGGCGTTGTGTCCAAGATCACCGAGTGATCGCGGGACGCGCAGGGTAGAGCGTGTCCGGGAACTGAATAACGGCACGCGCCCATGCGGCGCAGACCCGTTCAGACAGACAGAGGCCGCCCGGCACCGGGCGGCCTTTTTGCATGCCCGGTGCATCCCCGCCGCCACTACGCGAAAAACAGGGGGGGCGTTCTGCTGGCGGCATCAAACCTCTGCTGTACGAAATGTCCCGGAAGTGCTTACATCTGTCAGGGACGAACCGACCAGGATGCCGATACGATGATGCCGAACCGCCGCCAGGCACTGGCCATTACCTGCGCCGCTCTTGGCGCCCCCGGAACAGCGCTGAGTGCGCCCTTTGTGCTGCGCGCGGCCCCGGTCACGGCGCAGATCCTCCCGGCAGGGGACGGTGCCACAGGTCTTTGGGGTTATAACGGATCCAGTCCGGGGCCGGAAATCCGCCGGCGCGTGGGCGACACGCTGGAACTGACCTTTGAGAACGCCATCGGAGAGGGGTCGGCGATACACTGGCACGGTATCCGGATTGAAAACGTGATGGACGGAGTGCCCTATCTCACTCAGCCGATGGTCGCGGATGGTGAAAACTTCACCTACCGCTTCACGCTGCCCGATGCCGGAACATACTGGTACCATTCCCATAACCGGTCCTGGGAACAGGTGGCGCGGGGCCTCTACGGCCCGTTGATTGTCGAAGAGCGCAGGCCTCCGGATGTTCATCATGACATCACGGTCGTGATTGATGACTGGCGGATTGAACGCACCGGGGAGGTCGTAGAGAACTTTGGCGACCGGCATGATTTTTCACATGCAGGCCGGCTGGGTACCTATGCGCGCGCGATTACATCGGTTTCGCAGGTGCGGCGTGGAGACCGCGTGCGTCTGCGGCTGATCAATACGGCAACTGCGCGTATCTTTCCCCTCGAAGTCTCCGGTCTTTCAGGAAAGATCGTTGCCCTTGATGGTATGCCTCTGTCCCGGCCACGTGACATCGAAAGGATGTTTCTGGCACCGGCGCAACGGGCCGACATCATCGCGGATGTCACCGATACAGTTAAGTTTGTTTTTCCGACCCGGCAGGATCCATACGAGCTGGGAGAGATCAGCGTGACGGGACAGAACAACTCACCGTTTGTTACGCCGGTCGCGGCACTTCCCCCGGCAGATCTGCCTGCACCTGCTGACATACCAGACCGCAGGGTGACGCTGGTGATGCAGGGCGGGGCGATGGGTGGTGTTCACAGAGGGGACGACATCTGGAGTTTCAATGGCATCTCCGGTCTGATGGATGACCCCTGGCAGACAATCGAACGTGGAGAGACCGTCCAGATCACCCTGAAAAACGACACGGCCTTTCCGCATGGTATTCATCTGCACGGCCACCATTTCTTTGAGCTAAACCCCGATGGTTCGCCCGGGGATCTGCGCGACACGACGCTCTTGCAGCGCCAGGAAACCCGCGACATCCTCTGTGTTTTTGACAATCCTGGAAAATGGCTGCTTCACTGCCATATGCTCGGACATCAGGCGTCGGGCATGAAAACCTGGGTACAGGTGACCTGACCGGATGATTTGTGGAAATTGCTACGGATTCCCGCATAAAAATCAATGATCACCATTGCCTTTCTGCGCGACTCCCCCTAAACGACCCAAATCCAACAAGGGTGCGGTCAGCCGCGCCCTTTTCCGTTGGACCAAAAGACGCGATGAGGGTGTGCGATGAGCGCCCATCCTCCTCTCCGATCTGGACCCTGATATAAAGGGTGATGCACATGGCCGTTCAAAGCCAAAACATCCGCATCCGCCTCAAGGCGTTTGACTACCGCGTGCTGGATGCTTCCACACAAGAAATCGTCAACACCGCCAAGCGTACAGGTGCTTCCGTTCGCGGCCCGATCCCGCTGCCGAACAAAATCGAGAAGTTCACCGTTCTGCGTGGCCCGCACGTTGACAAGAAATCCCGTGACCAGTTCGAAATCCGCACGCACAAGCGCCTGCTGGATATCGTTGATCCGACTCCCCAGACCGTAGACGCGCTGATGAAGCTCGACCTCGCCGCTGGTGTGGACGTCGAAATCAAGCTGCAGTCATAAACGTAGGAGGGTAATTGTTATGTTGCGCTCAGGCGTTATTGCAAAAAAAGTCGGGATGACCCGGCTGTTCATGGAAGACGGCAAGCAGATCCCTGTGACCGTTCTCCAGCTCGACAAGCTTCAGGTTGTGGCACAGCGGACCGCTGAGAAAGACGGCTACTCTGCCGTTCAGCTCGGTGCCGGTACGGCCAAGGCCAAGCGGACGTCGCAGGCCATGCGCGGCCACTTCGCAGCGGCGAAAGTGGAACCAAAGCGCAAGGTTGCCGAGTTCCGCGTGGACGAAGAGAACCTGATTGGTGTGGGCGAAGAGATCACTGCAAACCATTACTTCGAAGGCCAGTTCGTCGACGTGGCGGGTACCTCTATCGGTAAAGGTTTCGCCGGTGCGATGAAGCGCCACAACTTTGGCGGTCTGCGTGCTACGCACGGTGTTTCCATTTCGCACCGTTCGCACGGCTCTACAGGCCAGTGTCAGGATCCGGGCAAGGTTTTCAAAGGCAAGAAAATGGCGGGTCACATGGGTGCTGCCCGTGTTACCACGCAGAACCTTCAGGTCGTCCGCACAGATGCCGACCGTGGCCTGATCATGGTCAAAGGCGCTGTCCCGGGCTCCAAGGGTGGCTGGGTTACCGTCAAGGATGCGGTCAAAAAACCGTTCCCGGAAAACGCAATCCTGCCCGCCGCGCTCAAATCTGCTGCCGAGGAAGCCGCGAAAGCTGCTGAAGAAGCCGCTGCCGCAGCCGCCGCTGAAGCAGAAGCAGAAGCAAAGCGCCTTGCCGAAGAGCAGGCCGCAGCTGAAGCCGAAGCGCTGAAAGCAGCCGAAGCCGAAATCGAAGCTGAAAAGTCGGATGACGCGCCTGCCGCGGAAGAAGACAAGAAAGAAGGTGACGCATGAAACTCGATGTCATCAAACTCGACGGCGGCAAAGCCGGCTCGGTAGAGCTGGACGAGGCGCTGTTCGGTCTGGAGCCGCGCGCGGACATCCTGCACCGTGTTGTGCGCTGGCAGCGTAACAACGCGCAGGCTGGTACGCACAAGGTCAAGACCCGCTCGGAAACCAGCTACTCGACCAAGAAGATCTACCGCCAGAAAGGCACCGGTGGCGCACGCCACGGCGACCGTAACGCGCCGATCTTCCGCAAGGGTGGTATCTACAAGGGCCCGACACCGCGCAGCCACGGTCACGAGCTGACCAAGAAGTTCCGCAAACTGGGCCTGTGTCACGCGCTGTCAGCCAAGGCCAAAGCGGGTGAGCTCGTGATCATCGACGCGGCAGCCTCAGAAGGCAAAACAGCCGCTCTGGCCAAACAGGTTGCAAACCTGGGCTGGAAACGCGCGCTGGTCATCGACGGTGCCTCGGTCGACGAGGGTTTCGCCCAGGCCGCACGCAACATTGACGGTCTGGATATCCTGCCGACAATGGGCGCAAACGTATATGACATCCTCAAGCGTGATACTCTGGTGATCACCAAAGCGGGTGTCGAAGCACTGGAGGCTCGCTTGAAATGAGTGCCAAGGCAGAACACTACGATGTGATCCGCAAGCCGGTTATCACCGAAAAAGCCACCATGAGCTCCGAGAACAACGCCGTTGTTTTCGAAGTGGCGATGGACAGCAACAAGCCGCAGATCAAGGAGGCCGTCGAGGCGCTCTTTGGTGTGAAGGTCAAAGCTGTCAACACCACGATCACAAAGGGCAAAGTGAAACGGTTCCGCGGCCAGCTCGGCAAGCGGAAGGACGTCAAAAAGGCCTATGTGACGCTCGAAGAGGGCAACACAATCGACGTATCCACAGGTCTCTGACCTCCCTCCGGATATCTGTAAAGTCTGACACGCCCCGGTGCCGCAAGGTGCCGGGGCGTTTTCCGTTGGCAGGGGGCGTTCTGCTGTCCGGTGGAACCTGGCAGAACTTCGCCGACTGTTCAGACTTTTGGGCTGCAGTGTAGTAATTCCGCCACCACCGACACGATTTATCGTGTTAGTTTAAGCACTTCTAACGGGAATGGTGTGGGTTTCGGTTGTCAGCGGTTTTCAGTCAGCATTCCTGGAGGTGGGGTTTTTCCGAGGGACGATCACGTGCAGGAGAAAGAAACCAGTTCAGATATCCCGTCCGGTGCAAACGGCACCGCTGACGCGATTGCAGATACCAACTGGGAAAGCCGGCTGAGTAAGGCAAGAGCGCGACGTGCAGAAGTTCTGTCTGCCCGTACCATGGCAAAGACTGCGCAGACCGTCGCAAAGACACGCGCGCCCGAGGCCGCCCCGACCGTACCCGAAGCAGCCGATGGGGCGGAACCCGGGGATGCAGCAGCAGAAACGAACACAGAACTGGGTCTGCGGCTCACCGGAAAAGACGCTGCCCGTGCACTGTTTGTGTTCGCGGGCAGTCTGGGATTTGCCCTGGGGGCGGTGCTTGGTATCGGAATCCTGATCGGGGTGGGCTCAACCGCGGGCAGTCAGCAGTCGGGTATCGCACAGATACAGACCACGCCGGTGCCGTCAGCAGAAGTACCTGCAAACACCCTCCAGGCGATTGCGACCGGCCCGGAACCGGTGCCAACCACGCGGGATACGGCATCGCTTCCGACAGGCGAAACGGTCAGTGCCACTCCAGCGCCGGAAGCACCCGCGCTGCAGGTTTCTGTATCCTCTCTTCCTGCCGTGCCTGCCCTGACCGGTGCGCCTTTACCCGACGACGCTGTTCTGCTCGTGGACAGCCAGAAGCTGCAGCCCGCGCGGCCCTCTGATGATCTGCCTGTCGATGTCACGCCTGTTCTGCTGACAGGACTCGTGCCGCCCGAACCGCTGAAGGCACGGGATACGCCGTTGCCCGAAATCACGCAGATTACCTATATGAGCGTTGATCTGACGCCGGCAGACGCGGCGGTGATGCGGTCTCTTGCCGTACCAGCCGCGGTGCCGGATACATTCTCGCCGCTGCAACCCACTGTACCTGCGTATTTCGTCCATGCACCGGATGGTGTTTCGACGTCCCGGCTTCAGGGCTACATCGCGCAGATAGAGGCATCAGGTGTCGCGGTCGCAGGCATAGGTCGTGAGACATTCCGCGTGTCGTCGACGCATCTGCGGTATTACAGTCCGGAGATGCAGGAGGCGGCTGCTTCCCTGGCCGATGACCTTGGTGTGCCCGCGCGTGATTTTACCGGGAATGCCATAGTGCCGGGGCGGATCGAGATCTGGGTCGCAGGGCGGCCCAGAGTGGCGCCTGCTCCCGTCGTCGAGGAGCGGATACCGTGGTGGCGCCGCAACCGCGAGGACCGCTGAATACGTGAACTCAGCGCCGATGCGCGTTACCAGGTGATGGCGTCAGACGCTGAACCAGCTGCCCCGGCGCCGGTTTCCCTGGGCCTGGCAGATACGACACCGGCGGTTTTTCATAGCGGGCATTCCCCTGTTTTACGGGGGTTTGGGCGCCCCAGGCCATTCAGGCGCAGAATGCATGCAGAACTGCCGATTAACCAGCTACGGCCCTTGACCCGATCCCCAAGCTCCCCTATCAGACCCCATCGGTAAGGCCCCGGATTCGTCCGGGGCCTCGTCGTTGCCCGCAAGGGCATCCTAACGGGCACCTACGGGGGCCTTCATACCATAGTCGTCATCGCGACGACGGACAGCAAAACGGAAGACAGACAACATGGCACTCAAGTCGTATAAACCGACGACGCCGGGCCAGCGTGGGCTGGTACTGATCGACCGTTCGGAGCTCTGGAAAGGCCGCCCGGTCAAGTCCCTCACAGAGGGTCTGACCAAGAATGGCGGACGGAACAACACCGGACGGATCACGATGCGCCGCAAAGGCGGCGGGGCAAAACGCCTCTACCGGATCGTTGACTTCAAACGGAACAAAATGGATGTAACGGCCACGGTCGAGCGCATCGAATATGACCCTAACCGGACAGCTTTCATCGCTCTCGTGAAATACGAAGACGGCGAGCAGGCGTACATCCTCGCGCCGCAGCGTCTGGCCGTCGGTGACAGCGTGATTTCAAGCGCAAAAGCAGACATCAAACCGGGTAACGCTATGCCTTTCGCAGGCATGCCCATCGGTACAATCGTACACAACATCGAGATGAAGCCCGGCAAGGGTGGTCAGATCGCACGTGCCGCCGGTACCTACGCTCAGTTCGTGGGCCGTGACGGTGGTTACGCTCAGATCCGTCTGAGTTCTGGCGAACTGCGTCTGGTACGTCAGGAATGCATGGCCACTGTCGGAGCCGTGTCCAACCCTGACAACTCCAACCAGAACTACGGTAAAGCGGGCCGTATGCGTCACAAGGGCATCCGCCCGTCTGTGCGTGGTGTCGTGATGAACCCGATCGACCACCCGCACGGTGGTGGTGAAGGCCGGACCTCTGGTGGTCGTCACCCGGTTACCCCCTGGGGCAAACCGACGAAAGGTGCCAAGACCCGCAACAAGAACAAAGCGTCCAGCAAGCTAATTATCCGCTCGCGGCACGCCAAGAAGAAGGGGCGCTGATAGATGGCACGCTCTGTATGGAAAGGTCCTTTTGTCGACTCTTATGTGTTGAAAAAGGCCGAGGCGTCCCGCGAAAGCGGTCGCAACGAAGTTATCAAGATCTGGTCGCGCCGCTCGACAATCCTGCCCCAGTTCGTGGGCCTGACGTTCGGTGTCTACAACGGTCACAAGCACATCCCTGTTAACGTGTCTGAAGACATGATCGGTCAGAAGTTCGGTGAATACTCGCCGACACGGACATACTACGGTCACGCCGCAGACAAAAAAGCGAAGCGGAAGTAAGCCATGAGCAAGGATAAAAATCCCCGCCGCGTGGCCGACAACGAAGCACGTGCAAAACTGCGCATGCTGCGTACAAGCCCGCAGAAACTGAACCTGGTCGCTGCAATGATCCGCGGCAAGAAAGTAGACAAGGCCCTCACGGACCTGACTTTCTCCAAAAAGCGGATCGCACTGGACGTGAAGAAGTGCCTTCAGTCCGCGATTGCAAACGGCGAAAACAACCACAATCTCGACGTGGACGAGCTGATCGTTGCAGAAGCCTATGTGGGCAAAAATCTGACGATGAAGCGCGGTCGCCCGCGGGCCCGTGGCCGTTTCGGCAAGATCATCAAGCCGTTCTCGGAAATCACGATCGTCGTACGTCAAGTTGAGGAGCAAGCCTGATGGGTAACAAAGTCAATCCGATCGGCATGCGCCTGCAGGTGAACCGCACCTGGGACAGCCGCTGGTATGCCGACACCAAGGATTACGGTGATCTTCTGCTGGAAGACCTCGCGATCCGTGAGTTCATCAAAGAAGAATGCAAACAGGCCGGTGTGGCCCGTGTGATCATTGAACGTCCGCACAAAAAGTGCCGCGTGACAATTCACACAGCTCGCCCCGGTGTCATCATTGGCAAGAAAGGTGCAGACATCGAAGGTCTGCGCCAGAAGATTGCCAAGATGACAGAGAGCGAGCTGCATCTCAACATCGTTGAAGTGCGCAAGCCCGAGCTGGACGCGGCCCTCGTTGGTGAAAGCATTGCACAGCAGCTGGAGCGTCGGGTGTCTTTCCGCCGCGCCATGAAGCGTGCGGTTCAGAACGCAATGCGCATGGGTGCTCTTGGTATCCGCGTAAACGTTGCTGGCCGTCTGGGTGGTGCAGAAATTGCGCGTACCGAATGGTACCGTGAAGGCCGTGTGCCGCTGCACACGCTGCGCGCCGACATCGATTACGCACACGTGGAAGCGACGACTGCCTATGGCATCATCGGGATCAAGACATGGATCTTCAAAGGTGAGATCATGGAACACGATCCGTCCGCGCGTGACCGTAAAGCACAGGAACTCCAGGATGGCCCTGCACCGCGCGGTGCCGGTGGTCGTCGCTAAGGGGGAATGATCAATGCTTCAGCCAAAGCGCACTAAATTCCGCAAGCAGTTCAAGGGCTCAATCAAGGGTCTGGCGAAGGGCGGGTCTGACCTGAACTTCGGCACCTATGGTCTCAAAGCCATTGAGCCTGAGCGGGTCACCGCGCGTCAGATCGAGGCGGCCCGCCGCGCGATGACGCGTCACATGAAACGCCAGGGCCGTGTCTGGATCCGGATTTTCCCGGATGTACCTGTCACAGCCAAGCCCATCGAAGTTCGTATGGGTAAAGGTAAGGGCTCGGTCGATCGCTGGGCTGCCAAGGTCAAGCCAGGCCGTATCATGTTTGAGATCGACGGTGTTAATGACGATGTGGCCCGCGAGGCGCTGCGTCTGGCCGCGATGAAACTGCCGATCAAGACCCGGGTTGTTGTCCGCGAGGACTGGTAAACCCGCCAAATCTTGCCTTAAAAAACAAAAGCCCTGCCTTACCGGCGGGGCTTTCGTGATTCAGCGGGTTCAGGAAACGGCCGAATCCCGACCCAGCAGCGCCTGGTTGTGATCGTCCCTGTCACCAATCGCGTAGGAACTGCTGACGATCACCCACTTTTCGCCGGTAAAGCGCAGCTCAGAGTAAACAGCGAAAGGTGCCTGGGTGATAACATTGCCGCTCACCAGTCGGGTCTCATGTGTGGCGACGACTGTGGTCTGATCCCTGAAACGGGCCTCGACACAATGTCTGTACATCTGACTGACGCCGTTCCTTGCGTAATGCGCACGGACGGCGGAATACACATCTTTCAGGTCCGCAGTGTCCCTGATGATCCGGCGACCTTCAAAGGTTTCCAGCTCGTACGGCAGCTGAAAACAGGACCGGAGCAGCTCAAAATCATCTGACATCAGCGCAGTCCCCGTCTGTTCGAGGAGATACTCCGAAATCTGTTTTGCTGTTTTAAATTTCTGCTGCATTCATCCGGACGGCAGTAAGCGCCGCCGTTCTCGCTTAATTCGTTCATGCAGCCTGTGTTAAAAATCCTTTTGAAACAAGTCCGTAGTATTTTTCGCGTCGGAAATCAGAAGAATTCCGCCTGAATTCTAGTTTTACTAGAAGTGAATATGGAAACAATACTTTTGCGGGCGCGGACTGCGCTGACTAAGGGGTGTCAGCTCCACGCATAGTTGAAGCTGATGCTGATACGTTCTTCTTCGGCCATGTTCAGGGGCACTTCATGGCGCAGCCAGCTTTCCCACAGCAGTACTTCACCAGCTGCCGGCGCCACATAGCTGAATGCACGCAATTCGGGTCGGGCGTCCTTGATACGGGGTGGGGCGGCCATCATCATTGCATGCCTGGGATCCTCGAACCTGATAGCGCTGGCACCGTCCGGTACCGCGACATAGGTCGTGCCACTGATGACGGAATGCGGATGGATATGTGACGTGTGAATGCCACCGGGGGGCAGAATGTTGATCCAGATATCCTCCAGAACCAAGTCCCGGCCGTCCAGATCGAATTCAACATCCTTTGCAAAAGTGGCAACGTGTTTATCCAGCACTTTGACCAGCTCTTTGAATATCGGGAAGCGGTAGGGCAGGTCGCTCAGTGAGGCGTAGCTGGTATAGCCGGGATAGCCGTTCTCCTCGCACCAGTTCTGGCCGGCTTCATCGTCTTCGGCAACAGACCAGCAGGACGCTTCAAGCTCACTGTGGTCGACAGGCTTGCCCTGTTCCGACAAAAGAGCGCGGTACAGGCGGGTGACGAAAAGGGAGTTAATCTCGGGCATACGGTCTGGATATCGTTTTGAGGCAGGATGAAACAGCCCTAACAGGCGCCGAGGCAAAAGGCATCCTCAGATGTGGTTGTGCCGTTACGTGGCGTAACAACTCAAACGTGTCGTTCGCGCATATTTATGTGTCGTATTTTTTCAACTTTCGCGTGACCTGCGGGTGCAAGGCAGCGACATAAAATGAATTGACCTCACGGTCAAAAAAATACCTGAAAGTTTGTTCTGATCTGCCTGGCGTCTGGTCCAGGCCCCGGAGTCCGTTATGCACCATGCAAGACCGGAAGATTTCTTCAGCTCAATGGCTGCGGCATATGCCGAAGGCGACTTTGAAACAATCGCGGGGGGGTTCGACGCGCCCGGGGCGGTCTATCTGGAAGACGACATTATTGTCTGGAATGACACTGCGTCTCTGATTGAAACGCTGAAAGGCCATTGCGAAGCAAACTATCAGCTGGGCACGCGCCGGGTGTCGCCGGAAATAATTGCAAAAAGCATGTATGGCAGGCAGCATTTTTCCGTCTGGGTCTCGTGGGCACACGAAGATTCCGCCGGTAAGCTGCTGTTCCGGGCCTCTATGCGGTACTTCTTCCGCCGCAGGCGCAGTGGAGCTCTTTCGGTACAGCTGGTAGAATTGCCAGACAGACCCCGTGCCTACGAGAACGAAGGAATACGGCCACCGTTCCGTCGCACCCGTGAACAGACCGGGCGTCGCTGTGTCGTCTGACATGCATCGCCGCGAGGCAAGTGCAACGCGCGGCTTGGTCTTAAGGACTGGACGGGGCAGGCGGCCCCCTCTGTCCGGCAGTGACAGGCAGGTTCTGATATGCAGCTAGATCACCTTTTCATGTTTGTTCCGGACGAACAGATCGCGCATCAGATGATGGAAGATGCCGGTCTGAGGGTGAACTATGCGCGCAGGCACCCGGGACAGGGAACCCGAAACCTCTGTGCCTGTCTGGATGATGTATTTTTTGAATTACTCTGGGCAGATGGTTCAGACGCGACTGATGAAAGCAGAAACATCGGGCTGGAGCGTCGAAGCCAGGGGCATGGATCCCCGCTCGGTATATCGTGGCGGGGCGACGCGCCATTTGCCTGTGAGGCTTATGCCGCGCCGTTTCTGCCAGAGGGTGTTACGATCCCCGTGGCCATCGCCAGCCGGGACGAAGCGTTGCCATTTATGTTCAGAACGCCGGGCGGCCAGCCTCCGGTGGCACGAACCGATGGCCTGACCGGAAACCGGCAGATGCCACGGTTCGCACACCTGCTGCATTGCGAACTGCGCGTACCGGAACCGTCAAAACTCAGGCCGTTTACCGCGCCGATGGAACGGTTGTCGGTTGTGTCAGGCAAGCCCGGTTTTCATGTAGTGATGGCTGATGCCGGTGGCAGAGAGGCCGGGAGTTTTGCCTGGCAGGCGCCGGACTGGCCAGAAAAGCATCCTTAGAGGTCGGGCCGCCGCCTGGCTCTTAAGCCTTTTCTGAAATTACTCCCGGTCTGCGACGCGGGCTCCCGTTGCACGCCGGTGGGGTCGCAGAGGGTTCTGGCGTTCTGGTGAGCGAGACCAACCTGCTGCAGCCTGAACGGGGTAAAGACGGCGCACTGTCTTCAGAGTGCGAGAGGCGATATGCCTCCTGCAAATGCCGCGAGTATGGGTGAGGTAAGCGCAAAACCGGCGCGCAGATAATCTGCGACCCCTTCTTTCAGGCCGCGTTCGGACCGCCATGACTGTGTGTCAGGTGGCTCGCCGGCCATATCAGCGTTGCCAGCCCTGTTCGCCAGATTTTTCACCCGGTTGTCCAGGATAAAGGCAACCGGCAGGTAAAAGCTGAGCATCAGGAGACTGAAATAGGTGCCGGTATACAGAGCCGCCGACAGCAGAACCGCGCTGTAGGCCGACCGTTCCGCATCGGTGACCAGCGGCAGTGGCCAGTAAATCCAGCTCGCCGCATAAAGCATACCAAAAGACAGAACCAGCCCGGACAGATAGAGCTGCTGACGCATATGGCGCAGATTTTCGGCGAGCAGGGCGGCCTCTTCTTCAATGTCTTTGCAGTCGCGGCTGTTCAGACACAGGATCATGCCCACAATGATGGCACCCAGAGCAAGCCCCGCGAAAATGTTCACCAGATCAACAACACTGGCGAACATCGTAATGACAGGAGCTTCCCCGCAGGTTCCCAGCAGCCATGTGTCAGCAGGACCGGTGCAGCCCCTCAGTGTTCCGCGGGACAGCACGTCGTCAAAAACCGCCTTGCCAAGACGGTCATAGACCTGACCACCACTCACATCACCGAAACTGCGCAGTGACGGCAGAGCCGACAGCGTTAGCACAAAGAAAAAAGCCAGGAGTGCGGCGATCCGTGTTGTGAGAGCGACTGGGCGCGAAAGTGTCACAAACAGCATTGCGGCGGCCAGTACAGATAGTGCCCCAAACAGCCAGGTGGCTGCCAGAAATCGATAGCGGCCCGCTGCCTCAAGCCAGTCCTGACCCTGAACAAGGATTCCGGCAGGCACGTTCAGATCACGGGGCATCAGATGCGTGCCGATAATTTTGTGGGTCGCAAAGATGAGAACCGGCATAAGGACAATTGCGAAACAGCGCAGATCCACCTTGCGCGGTGGCGTCACCGTTTTCTTCTTCGCGGGCCCTGTCATAAGGTCTCATAGCATATTCTGAGCGTGGGCGCGAAATCCTGTTGAACGCGTCGCCGGGTTAACAGCACTTTTGCGATGACACGGCGTCCCGGTTGCCAGCAGGGCAGATGTTCGGCAGTCAAAAACCAGACAACAACCGCAGTTGCCGGACCGAAACAGGAATGCCCCCGGAACGGCACCTTTATCAGTCATTTGTGTTCTACAGAGCTGTGCTTCTCCTGCCGCTGATGTGCAGGAGGCTGTCCGGGCCCTCTGATAACTGACGCCGGTTGCAGAGTTTTCAGTGTCCGGATGCGCCGCGCACCATTGGTTATCACCCGTCGAAGCACGGGCCCGGGGCGGTGGGGCCTTTATAGTACCCTGTCGCTGATGCGTTGTTTCACCGGGTGGAAAGCTTTGCATCCCGTTCGAGACGTGCGGCCCGCAGGCGTGCCATTTTCGTTTGTCGTTTTTCGGCTTCGCTTTCGGTTATTTCCCGAACAATACGGGTCGTCTTGTCCAGGTTGGTCTCCGCAACCGGCTTGGATGTGCTGAAGAAAGTGTCTTTTGTCACTTTGGCCATGGGCGCCGCTCCGTTCTCTGATATGCGCATAAAAAAACGGGCGTGTCGTCGCCGATACGCCCGTTCATTATTTACTGACTGTCCCTGTTACAGGGTCAGACCCTTACGCCAGAGCGATGTTTGCAGCGCTTTCGCGACCATCGCGGCCGGCTTCGATATCGAAGGTGACCTTCTGATCATCTGCAAGGCCGGTCAGGCCCGCGCGTTCGACGGCAGAGATGTGTACGAACACGTCTTTGCTGCCGCCGTCGGGGGCGATAAATCCAAAGCCTTTTGAAGTATTAAACCATTTGACTGTGCCAGTGGCCATTTTCATTTTCCTTTTCTGATGCCCGCGAAATGCGGCATGTCGGCTAAGTCAGTGCAAGATCGAAAAGACTGAGCCGAAAGGAGCAGTGTGGCCGATAGAGACAACGTCGCATGCCCCACATGGTTGTTTTTGCCCCGGATTACAAGGTGAATCTTTTTCCGCTGCCTACGAAGACAGCTGCAGCACGCCAGAAATGGCGATTGAAACACGATCTTGCAGCGGCAAAGCTGTCCGGGTTTGTGCGTGCCGTCATCGGAGACGATTTCCCAATGGAATAAGGGGTTGCCAAGGCTGCGCAACCCTCCTATACGGCCCCTTCATCATGGACTCCACGGGAATCAGGGTGACGCATTAATGCGGCCTGCCCGTGATGTTGAAAGGAAAAAGGCGATGAACGCCAAGGAATTGCACGACAAAACGCCCGACCAGCTGCGTGAAGAGCTGGCCAATCTGAAGAAAGAGCAGTTCAACCTGCGCTTCCAGCAGGCCACCGGCCAGCTGGAAAATCCGGCACAACTGCGTGTCGCACGTCGCAATGCGGCCCGCGTCAAAACTGTACTGAACCAGAAAGCAGCAGCCGCTGCCGCGTCTGAATAAGGAGAGCACACATGCCCAAGCGTATTCTGTCCGGCGTCGTGACCTCCGACGCGAACGCACAAACAGTTACCGTTTCCGTAGAGCGCCGCTTTACGCATCCGGTTCTGAAAAAGACCATCCGTAAGTCCAAGAAGTACCGGGCTCACGATGAGAACAACACATTCAAAGTGGGCGACAGCGTCCGCATCATCGAATGTGCACCGAAGTCCAAGACCAAACGCTGGGAAGTACTTGAAGCCGCTGAGGCCTGAGTTCTTCTCAACTGAATCGAAACCCTGGGGACACGGCCACGCATCGGCCCCCCAAAGGTCGGGAGAAACCAAATGATCCAGATGCAGACCAACCTGGATGTTGCTGACAACAGCGGCGCGCGCCGTGTTCAGTGCATCAAGGTCCTGGGTGGTTCCAAGCGTAAATACGCATCCGTCGGCGACATCATTGTCGTGTCGGTCAAGGAAGCCATCCCCCGCGGTCGTGTGAAAAAAGGCGACGTCCGCAAGGCCGTTGTCGTTCGCACCGCCAAGGAAGTCCGCCGCGAAGATGGCACAGCGATCCGTTTTGATCGCAATGCTGCTGTTATCCTCAACAACAACAACGAGCCCATCGGTACACGTATCTTTGGCCCGGTTGTGCGTGAGCTGCGTGCGAAAAACTTCATGAAAATCATCTCGCTCGCTCCGGAGGTGCTGTAATCATGGCTGCTAAACTTCGCAAAGGTGACAAGGTCATCGTGCTGGCCGGCAAAGACAAGGGAAAGACAGGTAACATTACGTCTGTTGACCCAAAATCCGGCAAGGCCATCGTGGACGGGGTGAACATCTCCATCCGCGCCACCCGCCAGTCCCAGACATCTCAGGGCGGCCGTCTGCCCAAGGCGATGCCGCTGGACCTGAGCAACCTGGCCATTGTCGACAAGAACGGCAAGGCAACCCGCGTCGGCTTCCGCATGGAAGGCGACAGGAAGGTGCGTTTCGCCAAGACCACAGGGGACGTGATCGATGCTTGATTCTGCAAACTACACGCCCCGCCTGAAGGTTGCGTACAAAGACAACATCCGCGCCGCTCTCAAAGAAGAGTTTGGCTATAAGAACGACATGCAGATCCCGCGTCTGGACAAAATCGTTCTGAACATCGGATGTGGTGCGGAAGCGGTCCGCGACAGCAAGAAAGCCAAATCAGCCGTTGAGGATCTGACGCTGATTGCCGGCCAGAAGGCACTGACCACAACCGCCAAGAAGTCCATTGCGGGCTTCCGGGTGCGTGAGGACATGCCGCTGGGTGCCAAGGTGACCCTGCGCGGCGACCGCATGTACGAATTCCTCGATCGTCTGATCACGATTGCTATGCCCCGTATCCGCGACTTCCGCGGCGTTTCGGGCAAATCCTTTGACGGCCGCGGCAACTACGCCATGGGTCTCAAAGAGCACCTCGTGTTCCCGGAAATCAACTTCGACAAGATCGATGAGAACTGGGGAATGGACATCGTAATCGCCACCACGGCGAAATCCGACGCTGAAGCAAAGGCGCTGTTGAAAGCTTTCAACATGCCCTTCAACTCGTAAGCGCGGGAAGGATATAGATATGGCTAAGAAATCTATGATCGCACGTGAGAAAAAGCGCGAACGTCTGGTTGCGAAATACGCCGCCAAACGCGCTGCTCTCAAAGAGATCGTAAACGACGAAAGCAAGCCGATGGAAGAGCGTTTCCGCGCTTCTCTCAAGCTGGCGAAACTGCCCCGCAACTCCAGCGCTGTGCGTCTGCACAACCGCTGCCAGCTGACAGGCCGCCCGCACGCTTACTATCGTAAACTGAAAATTTCGCGGATCGCGCTGCGTGATCTTGGCTCGCAGGGCCAGATCCCCGGCATGGTCAAGTCGAGCTGGTAAGGAGGAGCAATCATGAACGATCCTATCGCAGATATGCTCACCCGTATCCGTAACTCTCAGTTGCGCGGCAAATCCACCGTTATGACACCGGCCTCCAAGCTGCGTGCATGGGTTCTGGATGTGCTCGCAGACGAAGGCTACATCCGCGGCTATGAGAAAACCACTGGTGCTGACGGCCATCCGGCCATCGAGATCAGCCTCAAGTATTACGAGGGCGAACCTGTCATTCGCGAGCTGAAGCGGGTCTCCAAACCCGGTCGCCGTGTTTACATGGGCGTCAATGACATCCCCGTTGTCCGTCAGGGCCTCGGCGTGTCGATTGTCTCCACCCCCAAGGGTGTGATGTCGGACCAGGCTGCACGCAGCGCCAATGTTGGCGGCGAAGTGCTCTGCACCGTATTCTAAGGAGATCACGATGTCTCGTATTGGTAAGAAACCGGTCGAACTGCCAAGCGGTGTTTCCGCTTCAGTGAGCGGCCAGACGGTCGAAGTCAAAGGCCCAAAAGGTACACGGTCTTTCCGTGCAACGGATGACGTGGATCTGAAGGTTGAGGACAATGTCATCACCGTGACGCCGCGCGGCAAATCCAAGCGCGCCCGTCAGCAGTGGGGCATGTCCCGTACGCAGGTTCAGAACTGTGTGACCGGCGTGACCGAAGGCTTCAAAAAGGAGCTGGAGATCCAGGGTGTTGGTTACCGGGCTCAGATGCAGGGCAACACCCTGAAGCTGAACCTCGGCCTGTCACATGACGTTGACTACACCGCGCCTGAGGGCGTGACTGTTACAGCGCCGAAGCAAACCGAGATTGTGGTGGAAGGCATCGACGAACAGCTTGTTGGTCAGGTTGCCGCGAACATCCGCGCATGGCGTAAGCCCGAGCCCTACAAGGGCAAAGGCATCCGCTACAAGGGCGAGTTCATCTTCCGCAAAGAAGGCAAGAAGAAGTAAGGACCGCAGAAATGGCAAACAGCAAAAGAGACCTGTTCCTCAAGCGCCGTCTTCGCGTCCGGAACAAACTCCGCAAGGTCAACGCAGGTCGCGTTCGCCTTTCGGTTCACCGCTCGAACAAGAACATCTCCGTTCAGCTCATCGACGACGTGGCAGGCACAACACTCGCCTCCGCATCGACGCTCGAGAAAGAACTGGGTGTTGTGGGCAAGAACAACATCGAAGCAGCCACCAAAGTGGGCACGGCCATTGCCGAGCGCGCCAAAAAGGCCGGTGTTGAAGAAGCCTATTTCGACCGTGGCGGTTTCCTCTTTCACGGGAAGGTCAAGGCAGTTGCCGACGCCGCGCGTGAAGGTGGTCTGAAGATATAAGAGACCTGTGGAGGGCTTTGCGGCCCTCCCGATGATCCGGGAGCGTCTTGCTCACCAGGATTGAGACCATGGGCCTTTGTGCCCGCGTACCAAAGGAGGCCTGCATGGCCAGAGACAACAATCAGAGGGGCCGTCGCGATCGCGATGAGGCACCGGAATTCGCAGACCGCCTGGTCGCGATCAACCGCGTTTCCAAAACCGTCAAAGGTGGTAAGCGCTTTGGCTTTGCAGCCCTCGTCGTCGTCGGCGACCAGAAGGGCCGCGTCGGCTTTGGCAAAGGGAAAGCCAAAGAGGTGCCTGAGGCAATCCGCAAGGCAACCGAGCAGGCCAAACGCCAGATGATCCGTGTTCAGCTGCGCGAAGGCCGCACGCTGCACCACGATATGGAAGGCCGTCACGGCGCCGGTAAAGTGGTCATGCGGACAGCACCGGAAGGTACCGGGATCATCGCCGGTGGTCCGATGCGTGCCGTGTTTGAGATGCTGGGCGTCAAGGACGTTGTGTCCAAATCCATCGGCTCTCAGAACCCGTACAACATGATCCGTGCAACCATCGACGGCCTGAAAAAAGAATCCAGCCCCCGTTCGGTCGCACAGCGTCGCGGCAAGAAGGTGTCTGACATTCTGCCAAAGCGTGAGGATGCCGTAGACACATCCGCGCAAGTGGCTGAGGAGGCGTGAGCATGGCCAAGACTATTGTGATCAAGCAGATCGGCTCGCCGATCCGCCGCCCCGCGAAACAGCGCGCGACGCTGATCGGCCTGGGCCTGAACAAAATGCACAAAACCCGCGAACTGGAAGACACACCTTCTGTGCGTGGCATGATCAACTCGATCCCGCATATGGTCGAGATAATCGAGGAAAAGGGCTGAGCGGTCCTTTGCCGAACAATGTGTAACTAACTGAAACCCCCGGTTTTTCCGGGGGTTTTTGCGTGTTTGACTAGTTTCCTCGCCTGACTTATTTTACAGTCGGTTCCGGGTGTGGTTTGGGGCAGTGGGTGACGCATGGTTGCATCTTCGGGCGTGTCGCCCGACGTTTTCTCTGATCACGTTCCGATAGAAACGATGCGTGCTATCGCAGTGGTAATGCTGGTCAGCTACCATGTGGTCGGTATGTCGCCCGGAACAGGTCTGGATATTTCGTACCCGCATCCGCTGCGACTTTACGCAGACTTTTTCGTTGATCTGCGCATGCCGTTTTTTGCATTTATCGCAGGGTACATTTATGCGCTGCGGCCCGTGTCACTGGAACACTACGCTGGATTTGTAACAGGGAAGCTGCGTCGTCTGTACCTGCCGGGCGCTGTGGCAATTACAGCTTTTGCCGTCAGTGCGAACCTGCTGGGCAACCGGTTTTCCATGGCGTGGACTGATATCTGGTACGTTATTCTGCATTCATATGCGCATTTCTGGTTCCTGCAGGCGATACTGGTCATATTCGTTGTTTTCGGACTTTGGGATGCATTGCTCAACCGGCGCTACACAGGTTTTGTTTTGCTGCTGTCCCTTGTGATTTACCTGTCAAACTTTCACTTCGGAACGCAGTTTTTCTCTGTTGACAGCGCAATGTATCTTCTTCCGTTCTTTCTGCTCGGGGTTTTCGCGGTACGTCATGCAGCGCAACTGGCGAAGGACGCCGTGCCTTTCAAAGTACTGCTGGTTCTGATCTGTGCCGCATGTGTTTTGTGGAATGCAAAGGTGTATTATGACACCGGGGCTTTCTCGTTGTACCGGCGTGATCTGCAGAGCCTCGGATTTGGGTTTTCTGCCTGTTTGCTCGCAATACTGTGGCTGCCGCGGTGGCATGTGCTGGAAAGGCTGTCGCCTTATGCCTTTACCGTTTACCTCTATCATATCTTCGGAACATCCGGCTCGCGCATGCTGTGCAACGGGATCGGAATAGCGGATACCGAGCTGAGATTCGCCTTAGGCGTTATGGCCGGGCTGGCGCTGCCGGTACTGATCCACAGAGCGGCCCTCAGGTCACCTGCGACCAGCCGGTTGGTGCTGGGTCGATAAACTGCTGCAAAGCAAAGCATTTCTGAAACAGCTGTCGAGCCGCACAGACAGGTGCGGTGGCCATGTTTACGATGATTTTCGCCAAATCTTGACCTGAACTGCACACCCGCTAGATTTAGTTAATATTTTATTAACGAGGTTTCAGATGCGTGGGTTTTTCTTAACGGTTCTACTTCTGGCAGCCACCATTGCTTCAGCGCCGGGCGCGGTTACGCTCACATACTGGGGCGCGAACTACGAAGAGGCGCGATACTCAGTCTCGGGTCCGTCTCAGGATCCGTTCTATACGCTGCGGGGAGGCTATTCTGAAGACGACGCCATGAAACTGTGGGTGGATCTTGATGATCACCTGACCGCAGACACATACTATTTCGTGGGCTCAGCGATCCCGATCTTTACCGGACAGGCCGCCGCGTCAGGTGCACGTATCGTCGAGCTGCAGCGGGGCAGGGTTGCGGCACATGACGGAGTCAACACCTTCGGCGCGCGCCATCTGGACGGGTATTTCAGGACGAATATCGACGGACTGGTATCTGAATGGGATTTCTCTGCCTACACAGGCACCGGGCCTGACTACGAACTGATAAGGTTTGGAAACAGCATCGGCAGTTTTGCAGAATACCGCAGGGAATACGGGCTTGCACCCCAGCCCGAACTCAGCAGTTTCCGTTTTGCCCGCAGCGCATTTGCCGTTGGTGCAGAATCCGCCTCTGCGCACACATCACGCACCGGAACCTGGGAGGTCAGTGAAGTCCCGCTGCCAGCAGGTGTCGTGTTGCTGATGAGTGCGCTTGCAGGATTTGCCGGGCTCCGCAAAGCAAGTCAGAAGAAGCCCGCCGCCGGGGCTTGATCAGGCCACACCCATCCTCTATACGCGCGCAGTGACCCGTACTGTTGGTCACAGAATCATGAAACGCCGTGGTCGGCCACTCCCGTCGCTGGGGGTCGCATCCGGCAAGAGGAGAAGCGACAATGAAACTCAACGAACTGCGCGACAACGACGGCGCCACCAAAAAACGCAAGCGCGTTGGCCGTGGCCCGGGTTCCGGCACCGGTAAAATGGGTGGCCGGGGTATCAAAGGTCAGAAATCACGCTCGGGTGTAGCCATCAATGGCTACGAGGGCGGCCAGATGCCGCTCTATCAGCGTCTGCCCAAGCGTGGCTTTAACAAGCCGAACCGCAAATCTTTCGCAGTTGTGAACCTTGGTCTGATCCAGAAATTTGTCGATGCCAAGAAAATCGATGCGAAGAAAGCGATCACTGAGGACGTTCTCGTCGAATCCGGGCTTGTACGTCGCAAGCTGGACGGTGTCCGGGTGCTGGCCAAGGGTGAAGTAACTGCAAAACTGACGCTTGAGGTCACTGGCGCATCGAAATCCGCTGTAGCCGCTGTCGAAAAGGCAGGTGGCTCGCTGACAGTCGCGGCGCCGGTCGCGGAAACGTCAGAGGCATAAGCCCCCAGATCGGACTTGTGGGCGGCGACAACGCCGCTTACATAGTCTCGAGAGTTTTCCATGACGCCGCCCGCCGGAAAACGGCCCGGGCGGCGTATCTGTTACGAAAGAGAGCCCTTAATGGTTTCTGCCGTCGAAAACATGGCCGCCAATACCAGCTGGTCAGCACTTGGTAAGGCCACGGACCTTCGCAACCGTATCCTTTTCACGCTCGGACTTCTTATTGTTTACAGGCTTGGTACCTTTATCCCGGTACCGGGTATCGACGGTGTTGCCCTGCGTGAATTTATGGAGCAGGCGGGCCAGGGTATCGGTGGCATGGTCTCGATGTTTACCGGTGGTGCGCTGGGGCGCATGGGTATCTTTGCCCTCGGTATTATGCCGTATATCTCGGCCTCGATCATCGTGCAGCTTCTGACGGCCATGGTGCCGAAGCTCGAGCAGCTCAAGAAAGAAGGCGAGCAGGGGCGCAAGAAGATCAACCAGTACACCCGTTTCGGTACTGTGGCGCTGGCAACAGTTCAGGCTTATGGTCTCGCGGTCAGCCTTGAAGCCGGCGATATCGTCACAGATCCGGGCATGTTCTTCCGCGCATCCTGCGTGATCACTCTGGTTGGCGGCACCATGTTCCTGATGTGGCTGGGCGAGCAGATCACCGCGCGCGGTATCGGCAACGGTATTTCTCTGATCATCTTTGTTGGCATTATCGCGGAAATCCCTGCGGCAATTGCACAGTTCTTTGCATCGGGCCGCTCCGGTGCGATCAGCCCTGCCGTGATCATCGGCGTGCTAGTGATGGTCGTTGCGACGATCATGTTTGTGGTCTTTATGGAGCGGGCGCTCAGAAAAATTCACATCCAGTACCCGCGTCGCCAGGTCGGCATGAAGGTCTATGATGGTGGATCCAGTCACCTGCCGGTCAAAGTGAACCCGGCGGGCGTTATCCCGGCGATCTTTGCGTCTTCGCTGCTGCTGCTGCCGGTGACGATCAGCACCTTTTCCGGCAACTCCACCAATCCGGTGATGTCCTGGCTGCTGGCGAACTTTGGACCCGGGCAACCGCTCTATCTGACGTTCTTCGTGCTGATGATCGTGTTCTTTACGTATTTCTACACGTTCAATGTGTCGTTCAAACCGGACGATGTGGCGGACAATCTCAAGAACCAGAACGGGTTCATTCCGGGCATCCGGCCGGGCAAGAAAACTTCCGAGTATCTGGAGTACGTCGTGAACCGCATTCTGGTGCTGGGCGCTGGTTATCTGGCCGCTGTGTGCCTGCTGCCGGAAATTCTGCGCGGTCAGTTCGCTATACCGTTCTACTTCGGCGGCACGTCGGTTCTGATTGTTGTGTCGGTCACGATGGATACCATTCAGCAGGTTCAGAGCCATCTGCTGGCACATCAATACGAAGGTCTGCTTGAGAAATCTCAGCTGCGTGGCAAATCCGCCGGTGGCAAAGGCCGCAAGAAACGGAGCCCTGTACGCCGATGAATATTATTCTCCTCGGACCGCCCGGCGCCGGCAAAGGGACACAGGCCCGTCATCTGGTAGAAGAACGCGGCATGGTGCAGCTGAGTACCGGTGACATGCTGCGTGAGGCGAAGGACAGCGGGACGGAAATGGGCGAGGTCGTGGCCGATGTGATGGCCCGTGGCGCGCTTGTGACCGACGAGATCGTCATTGGCCTGATCCGTGAGAAGCTTGAGACCGTTAAGGCAAATGGTTTTATTTTTGATGGCTTCCCGCGCACACTGGCACAGGCTGACGCGCTGGGTGAACTGCTTGAAGGCGAAGGCCAGACCCTCGACAAAGTCGTCGAGATGCGCGTGGACGACGAAGCGCTGGTTGCGCGGATCGTTGCACGCTCGACCTGCGGCATGTGCGGTGAGGTCTACAATGATAACACCAAACCCATCCCGGCGGATGGCAAGTGCACGAACTGCGGCGGTTCCGACTTTAAACGCCGCGCAGACGACAATGAGGAGAGCCTCAAGACCCGTCTGATGGAATATTACAAACAGACATCGCCACTGATCGGGTATTATTATGCCAAGGGTATGCTGAGCCGTGTGGACGGGCTGGGAGCTATTGACGCGGTACAGAGCGAAATCAAGGCGGTTCTCGACGCCTGACTGGTCTGCACCGCTTACTAGCTGACCCAACGGCTCCAGAATTTAGCGAAGTCTTTGAGAAGCGTGGAATGGGACGTCTTTCCTTCTTCCTCCGCCTTGCCCGCAGCAATCGCGGCATTGCGTGCGCGGATTTCCAGCTTTACCTCAGGTGGCGAACCGGCCCGGTAACTGACATCACGGGCGTTGTCTGCTGCCTGCTGCAATGTGCGCATCGCCTCACGCCCGGATTCCGCCGCGGTCTGAATGTATGTGGTCAGCCTGTCGAATTCCTCGTCTGATTCACCTCGAAGATCCCAGATGAGTGCTTTTCTGACAATTCCCGCGCTTCTCTTCAGCTGTTTCAGCGCCTTTTCTGCGGTTTCGGCATCTACTTCCTCAGGCATGCGGATTTCCGCGCGCATGGCGGCGCGGTCATCCAGCAGTTTGCGGAAAAAGGTTCTGTTGTTAGCGGAAGCCGTTGCGTCTTCGTCCACCAGTGCAACGGCGGCCTTTATTGAGGCAATGTCCGACGTGTCCCGCGTGATCTTCACCGCCGCCCCGCGCGAGGGGTGAACCCTGCGGCCTGAGTCCTCTTCGTTCACCGGGTCGACATCGTAATACTCCAGCAGCTTGCGCCCGCCCGGTGCGTTTTCGGGGGCGCTCGCCGGGTCCGTGACCTCGCCGTCTCTGGCCCAGTCCGGTGTGCCGGCCTCCAGCCGGTCGCGGATGTACCAGTTGAGCTTTTTCCGCGCGGTTTTTTTTGCCTTGCGGTCGCGCTTGAAATCCTCTGCCGCCGCTTCGCGGTCGATGTTGAAACGGTGGATGTTCCTCTGTTTGCCCCGGTCGTCCTCGGGCCCCCTGCCATGCGTGGTCCGGATGCGGCCGTCACCGAAGTAGATGCTGCCGATCTTACCGCCCTCCATGCTGACGATCACTGTCTCCTGCGCCGTAGCAGCGTCCTGTTCGCCCTCGCCCCCGCCTTCGCGCTGTGTGACGTGATCGGCCCTTTTCTGGAGTACTGACAGTGACCGCGCACCAGGGCTGGTGTCAGCCTTATGCTGCAGCGCTGCCAGTGGCGCGCCATCCGGGCTGCGGCCGGCGCTGGCCTGTGATAAAGGCTGCTCCGGGGTCTTGCCCCTGGGTATGAAAGTCCTTATCGGCAGGCGACTGCTCCCGTTTTCCGGCACGCTGACGGTGACGCTACCTTAGGTAGAAACGCTTCCGCAGATCAAGTCTTTGCCGGCACCTGGCTGTCGGGTGTTACAGGCGGGTTGACGACTGGACCAAAACCCCATAACACGCGCTATCTCTGACGAGAATCAAATTGTCTTACGGGTCGCACCCGGATGGCAGGATCACCTGATCAGCTGACGCCCGACGCCATGAAAAGCTTCGGGCTTACGTTGTGAAAAAAGGGTCTGGAATGACGGACCCGCAACGAAAAGGAATATAACACGTGGCACGTATTGCCGGCGTAAACATCCCGACTGCAAAGCGGGTTCCAATCGCCCTCACCTACATCACCGGTATCGGCAACGCTTCTGCGAAAGCAATCTGCGAAGCCGTTGGTATCGACGCATCCCGCCGGGTCAACGAGCTCTCGGACGCCGAAGTTCTGGCCGTTCGCGAGCACATCGACGCTAACTTCACTGTCGAAGGCGACCTGCGCCGCGAAGTGCAGATGAACGTCAAGCGCCTGATGGACCTCGGCTGCTACCGTGGCCTGCGCCACCGTCGCAACCTGCCGGTCCGCGGTCAGCGCACACACACAAACGCACGCACACGCAAAGGCCCCGCAAAGGCCATTGCCGGCAAGAAGAAATAAGGGAGGCTGATCAATGGCACGTGATAAGACACGCACAAAACGCAAGGTCTCCAAAAACATCGCAGCCGGCGTTGCGCATGTGAATTCGAGCTTCAACAACACCAAAATCCTGATCTCTGACGTGCAGGGCAATGCGATCTCCTGGTCGTCCGCCGGCACCATGGGTTTCAAAGGCTCGCGGAAATCCACACCCTATGCTGCCCAGATGGCTGCCGAGGATGCGGGCCGCAAGGCACAGGAACACGGTGTGAAGACGCTGGAAGTTGAAGTTCAGGGCCCCGGTTCGGGTCGTGAGAGCGCCCTGCGCGCGCTGGCAGCTGCTGGTTTCAACATCACATCGATCCGCGACGTGACGCCGATGGCGCACAACGGCTGCCGCCCGCCGAAACGTCGCCGGGTTTAATTGTATAAGACCTTTCGGGGCTGCGTGTTTTCGCGCGGCCCCAATCCGCTTTTTTGAAACCTCGAGAGTCGCAGCCTTAGGACATGGGGGCGCTGACGAGAATGGAGGGACGCATGATCCACAAGAACTGGGCCGAACTGATCAAGCCGCAACAGCTTGACGTAAAACCGGGCAATGATCCGGCACGCCAGGCCACCGTGACAGCAGAACCGCTGGAGCGTGGCTTTGGTCTGACAATGGGCAACGCACTGCGTCGGGTTCTGATGAGCTCACTGCAGGGTGCAGCGATCACATCCGTACAGATCGACAACGTACTGCACGAGTTTTCGTCGGTTGCCGGTGTCCGCGAGGACGTGACCGACATCATCCTGAACCTCAAGGGCATTTCCCTGCGCATGGAAGTTGAGGGACCCAAGCGTCTTTCCGTTTCCGCCAAGGGCCCGGGTGTTGTCACAGCGGGTGATATTTCCGAAAGCGCGGGCATCGAGGTGCTGAACCGCGATCACGTGATCTGCCACCTTGATGACGGCGCTGATCTCTACATGGAGCTGACGGTCAATCAGGGTAAGGGCTATGTCTCTGCCGAAAAGAACAAGCCTGAGGACGCGCCCATTGGCCTGATCCCGATCGATGCGATCTATTCGCCGGTCAAAAAAGTCAGCTATGATGTGCAGCCGACCCGTGAGGGCCAGGTTCTGGACTATGACAAGCTGACAATGAAGGTCGAAACAGACGGGTCCATTACGCCGGATGATGCAGTGGCTTTCGCCGCGCGGATTCTGCAGGACCAGCTGGGCATCTTTGTGAACTTCGACGAGCCGGAATCCGCGTCGCGTGCCGATGAGGACGATGGTCTTGAGTTCAACCCGCTGCTGCTCAAAAAGGTCGACGAGCTGGAACTGTCGGTTCGCTCCGCGAACTGCCTGAAAAACGACAACATCGTCTACATCGGGGATCTCATCCAGAAAACCGAAGCCGAGATGCTGCGCACGCCGAACTTTGGCCGGAAATCCCTGAACGAGATCAAGGAAGTGCTGTCCGGCATGGGTCTGCATCTGGGCATGGACGTCGAAGACTGGCCACCAGACAACATCGAAGATCTGGCCAAGAAATTCGAAGACTCCTTCTGAGGGGTCTTCGCTGATGCCCGCCCGGTGCGGGGACGACATGGGCCATGTGGCCCCAAGGAGAACCGGGTGACACGCATCACCCGGTCAGACAAAGCAAAACAGCCCGTAGAGGGCACGATTAGGAGATAGAAAATGCGTCACGCACGTGGATACCGCCGCCTGAACCGCACACATGAGCACCGCAAGGCGCTCTGGGCAAATATGGCGGGCTCGCTCATCGAACATGAGCAGATCAAAACAACTCTGCCCAAGGCAAAAGAACTGCGCCCGATCATCGAAAAGATGATCACGCTGGCAAAACGCGGGGACCTGCACGCGCGCCGTCAGGCCGCGGCAAAACTGAAGCAGGACGAATACGTCACAAAACTCTTCGACGTGCTTGGCCCGCGCTACAAGGACCGCCAGGGCGGTTACGTTCGCGTTCTGAAAGCCGGCTTCCGTTATGGCGATATGGCACCGATGGCGATCATCGAATTTGTCGATCGCGACCGCGATGCCAAAGGTGCCGCTGACAAAGCGCGCCTGGCTGCTGAAGAAGCTGCTGAAGAATAAAAACTGGCGCAGTTGCGCCGGCCTGGCCCCTGACCCTGACGGGACAGGGGCTTTTTTTATGCCTCTGGCGGGGATATCTAAAGCCGGAGAAGGGCGCGAACGCGTGTCTGTTGCACAGAGGAGGTACTGATGCGTCTGATACTGGTTCTCGTGGCAATTGTCTGGGCAGGTGCGGGGCTGAGCCAGCAGGTTCCTCAGTCGGCTGCTCAGATGCAGCTGAGTTTTGTGCCGCTGGTCCGACAGGCGACGCCGGCAGTGGTCAACATTTATGCGCGGATTATCCGGCCCGGGCGCAGCAGTCCCTTCGAGGGTGACCCGTTTTTTGAACGCTTTTTCCGGGACAGTTTCCGCGAGCAGCCGCGCGTGCAGAATTCGCTGGGGTCTGGGGTCATCCTGAGCAGAGGCGGCATTGTCGTTTCAAATTACCACGTGGTGGGCAACGCCACAGACATACGGGTCGTCCTGTCCGACAGACGTGAATTCAGCGCCCAGGTGCTTCTGAGCGACGCGCAGAGCGATCTTGCTATTCTCAAGCTGGATGAGGCTGCTGACCTGCCATTCCTGCCGCTGCGTGCTTTTGAGACAGTTGAGGTGGGCGAACTGGTACTGGCGATCGGGAACCCTTTTGGCGTCGGGCAGACGGTCAGCAGCGGCATTGTGTCCGGACTTGCGCGTTCAGGTGCTGCAACGGGAAGCGGTCGCGGGTATTTCATCCAGACGGACGCGCCGATCAATCCGGGCAATTCAGGCGGTGCGCTGATCGACATGAACGGATCGCTCATCGGGATAAACACATCCATTCTTACGCGGTCCGGGGGGTCCAACGGCATCGGTTTCGCGATCCCGTCTGACCTGGTGGCAGCATTCGTGGCGCAGGCCGAAGAGGGACGGGAGAGTTTTGCGCGGCCATGGGCCGGAATCAGCGGTCAGCCCGTAGATGCAGAGATGGCAGAGGCCTTTGGCCTGTACAGACCCGGTGGGATAATCGTGTCAGGGATTCATGCGGCCAGCCCGTTTGCGACGGCCGACGTGGAGGTCGGTGATGTGATCGTCTCAGTCAACGGGCGGCCCGTAAATACCCCGTCGGAGATGATATACCGGATGAGTGTCACCGGGCTGGGTCAGGAGGCCGTTATCACCCGCCTGCGGCAGGGAAACGCGTCCGATACGTCAGTGCGTATGATAGAAGCGCCCGAAACACCAGCGCGTGACCGGACGACGCTGCGCGCCCGCGAGGTTCTCGAAGGCCTGGTGCTGGAACGGGTGAACCCGGCGGTGATTTCCGAATACAACCTGCCGCTGGAGGCAGAGGGGGTTCTGGTCGCCGACACCGGCCGTCTGGGCCGGCGCGTCGGTCTGTTGAAGGGAGACGTCATCATGGGCGTAAACGAGGTGGCGGTCGCACATCCTGATGAGATTCGCGCCTTGCTGGCCGAACGTGCGCGCCGGTATGAACTGATCGTGTTGCGGGGCGCCCGGCGCATCGTTCTGCAGTTCAGGGTCTGAGCGGTGACCGATCTCTTTTCCTCTGACCCTGCGCCGGACAGCCCGTCCGGGCACCGGCCGCTGGCAGACAGGCTTCGCCCACAGACGCTGGCCGATGTCATCGGACAACGGCAGGTTCTGGGGCCCGACGCACCGCTGAAGGCTATGCTGGCTTCCGGCGCGCTTTCGTCGCTGATTTTCTGGGGGCCGCCGGGTGTCGGTAAGACCACGATTGCGCGGCTTCTGGCCCATGAGACGGATCTGCATTTCGTGCAGATCAGCGCCATTTTCACCGGGGTGCCGGATCTGCGCAAAGTCTTTGAGGCTGCGAGGATACGTCGGACAAACGGGCAGGGCACATTGCTGTTCGTGGATGAGATACACCGGTTCAACAAAGCGCAGCAGGATGGCTTTCTGCCCCACATGGAAGACGGAACAATTCTGCTGGTCGGAGCTACAACTGAAAACCCGTCCTTTGAACTGAACGCCGCTGTGCTCAGCCGTGCGCAGGTGCTGGTTCTTGAGCGGCTGCCAGCAGAGGATCTGGAGCTGATGGCGCAGCGCGCCGAGAGCGAAATGGATACACAGCTGCAGCTGACACCAGAGGCACGCTGTGCCTTGCTGGATATGGCTGACGGGGATGGTCGCGCGCTGCTCAACCTCGTCGAACAGGTCGCGGCATGGAAGACGGACACCCCGCTGGATACAGATGCCCTGGCCGCGCGGCTGATGAAACGGGCCGCTCAGTACGACAAGGGCGGGGATGCGCATTACAACCTGATCTCAGCGTTGCACAAATCAGTGCGCGGGTCTGATCCGGATGCGGCGCTCTACTGGTTTGCCCGAATGCTTGAGGGTGGCGAGGACCCCAGGTATCTTGCGCGCCGGATTACCCGCATGGCGGTGGAGGACATCGGGCTTGCGGACCCGCAGGCGCAGGCAGTCTGCCTGCAGAGCTGGGAAACCTATGAGCGTCTGGGCAGTCCCGAGGGAGAACTGGCACTGGCTCAGGCGGTTGCCTATCTGGCACTCGCACCGAAATCCAATGCCAGCTACGTGGCCTACAAGGGCGCGCGTGCGGCCGCGAGGCGGACAGGTTCTGAGCCGCCGCCCAAACATATTCTGAACGCGCCGACATCGCTGATGAAAGACCAGGGATATGGCGACGGATATGCCTACGACCACGATGCCGAAGACGGGTTTTCGGGCCAGAATTATTTCCCCGACGGCATGGAACGGCCCGAACTTTACCAGCCTGTGGAACGGGGGTTCGAACGCGATCTGAAAAAGCGGCTGGACTACTTTGCGCGCCTGCGGGTCAAGCGGGAAACTTGACATTTGAAGGCAGAGGCGTGAGAGACCGCGGATGATCAAAACTCTGTCTCTTGTTGCTCTTGGCGGCGCACTTGGTGCCGCACTGCGGTTCCTGTGGGGGGTATCCGTCTATCGCCTGACCGGGGGGCCGGGTGAGTTCCCCGTCGCAATCATCGGGGCGAATGTACTGGGGTCCTTTCTGATGGGAGCTTTTGTGGTGCTTGCCGCGCATAAGGGGCTGACGCATATGAGCCCCTTTGTCATGACCGGCTTGCTGGGCGGGTTCACGACATTCTCGGCATTTTCGCTGGAAACGGTGACGCTGATGGAGCGGGGGTCTTTCGGACCTGCCGCGCTGTATGTTCTTTTGTCGGTTGGCCTTTCAGTGGCTGGTCTGATGGCCGGTCTGTGGCTGATGCGGGGAGTATTGCTGTGAGCCGGGTCCAGACACGTACTGTCGCGCCGGACGATGCCGAGCAGCGTCTTGATCGCTGGTTCCGCCAGCAGTTCCCGCAGATCAGCCAGGGCCGAATCGAAAAGATGTGCCGCAAGGGCGAAATCCGTGTGGATGGTGGCCGGGTCAAAGGGTCAACACGTCTGGAGGCCGGTCAGCAGGTGCGTATTCCACCCCTGCCGGACACCGCCGCTCCGGCCCCCGCGCCGCGCAGCGCCGTCAGCGATGCTGACGCGCGCCTGATCCGGTCATGTGTGATCTACAAAGACGACGACGTGATTGCGATCAACAAGCCAGCGGGACTGCCGACGCAGGGCGGCTCTGGCCAGACCCGGCATGTTGACGGCCTGTCAGAGGCACTGAAATTCGGACTGGAGGAAAAGCCGCGTCTGGTGCACCGACTGGACAAAGACACATCCGGCGTGCTGCTTCTGGCACGGAACCGGATGGCCGCCAGAGGACTAACGGCGGCCATGCGCCACAAAGAGACGCGCAAGATTTACTGGGCGCTCGTCGCGGGTGTGCCCACACCGTACCTTGGAGAAATCCGTTTTGGCCTTGTGAAAGCTGCGGGTCGGGGGCGCGGCGGTGAAGGCGAGAAAATGATCGCGGTTCATCCGCGCGATATGGATGACACGCCGGGCGCAAAACGGGCGCATACGCTTTATGCCACGCTCTACCGCGTTGCCTCACGTGCCGCATGGGTGGCCATGGAGCCGGTTACGGGACGCACGCATCAGCTGCGCGCGCACATGGCCGAAATCGGCCATCCCATCATCGGAGATGGCAAGTATGGCGGCTCGGGGCAGGAAAATATGGGGGATGGCTGGGGTGCCCAGCTGGGAGGCGTGATCTCCAAGAAGCTGCACCTGCATGCCCGCATGATGCGTTTTGAGCATCCGGTCACCCGTGCTGTTGTGACGGTGACAGCGCCCATGCCGGACCATATGGCGCAAAGCTGGGAAACCTTTGGCTGGACCGATGACCTTGCGGCAGAAGACCCTTTCGAGGCGCTGTGATGGCGGACCAGCTTAAACTCGTTATTTTTGACGTGGATGGCACGCTTGTCGACAGCCAGGCGGATATTGTGGGTGCAATGACCCGGGCTTTCGGGGCTTGCGGACGTGACGTGCCTGAACACAGCGTGATCCTTGGCATTGTTGGCCTGTCGCTGGACACTGCGATGGAACGGCTCGCACCGGGCGCATCTCCTGCAGAACGGGTTCTGATGGTGGAGGCTTACAAGGACGCCTATGTCGGGATGCGGGCAAAAGTGGGCGCCGCGCAGTCCTCGCCACTGTATCCTGGCGCTCTCGATGCTCTTGATCATTTGCATGCTGATCCGGAAATTCTGCTGGGTGTCGCAACGGGTAAATCCCGGCGTGGGCTGGATAAACTGGTCGAAGCGCACGGTCTGGAAAAATATTTTGTCACCCGGCAGGTCGCTGATTTTCATCCCTCCAAGCCACACCCGTCGATGATCCTGCAGGCGATGCAGGATGCCGGCGTTGGTCCGCGGGAGACGATCATGGTGGGAGACACGAGTTTTGACATGGAGATGGCGCGGGCGGCAGATGTCGGCGCGCTGGGCGTCAGCTGGGGATATCATCCGGTCAGCCGGCTGAGAGCGGCGCACAGGGTGCTGGACGACTTCTCATTGCTGCCCGCAGCCGTGTCGGAGATGTGGAGGATTTCTGGATGAGCGAATGGAAAGCGAAACGTTTCTGGACCTTCGCTGAAATTGTGCAACAGCCTGACGGCTTTGGTGTCCTGTTGGATGCGCGCCCGGTAAAAACACCTGCAAAGCAAACGCTTACGGTTCCCACCGCCGCGATGGCGCAGGCAATTGCGGACGAATGGAACGCCCAGCAGGAACAGATCGATCCGCGTTCGATGCCCTTTACCCGCACCGCCAATGCAGCGGTTGACAAGGTTGCGGTTCAGCATGCGGAGGTCGCGCAGATGCTTGCGGGATATGGCGACAGTGATCTGCTGTGTTACCGTGCGGAACGCCCGCAGAGCCTGGTTGACCGGCAGAATGAGCTCTGGGACCCCTGGCTGGACTGGGCCGCGGACGCGCTGGGTGCGCGTCTGATACCCCGATCGGGTGTCATGCATGCGGCTCAGGCCCCGGAGGCGCTGGCGCAGCTCAGTTCACGCGTGTACGGGCTTACACCGTTTGAACTGGCGGCTTTCCACGATCTTGTCAGCCTTTCCGGATCATTGATTCTTGGCTTTGGCGCGGCGTATGGTCACCGTCCGGCAGAAGAGATCTGGGATATTTCACGCCTTGACGAGAACTGGCAGGCAGAAGAATGGGGAAAGGACGACGAGGCAGAGGCGGTGGCGCAGATTAAGCGCATGGATTTTCTCCATGCAAAACAAGTGTTTGAACTCGTTCAGGGCTAAGGCCCGACTGGATGCCTGCAAATGATGCAGCTGGCGCTGAAAGAGACCTGATTTTAGGCACGTCACCCTTGACCTTATCCGGTGAATGCGACCAGAATGATGCCCACTTGAAGGGGAGAGCCTTCATTATCGCCACCGGCCTGCTGGCTGGTCGAAACCGCCCCTGAAAAGGGGGGGGAAATCAGGAAGAGGTAAAAATGAAAAAATCAGTATTTCTCGGCGCACTGACAGTCGCCGGCATTGCCGCAGGCGCGGCAGCCGCCGGTACACTGGACGACGTCAAAGCACGCGGCAAACTGAACTGCGGTGTGACAACCGGCGTTCCCGGTTTCGCCGAACCGGATGCCAATGGCGTCTGGCAGGGCTTTGACGTTGCGGTATGCCGCGCCGTTGCAGCAGCGGTTCTGAGCGACCCGGAAGCGGTCGAGTTTGTCCCGACAACCGGTAAAACACGTTTTACCGCGCTGGCGTCCGGCGAAATCGACATGCTGGCACGTAACACCACATGGACATTCTCACGCGACGTGGACCTGAAGTTCGAATTCACCGGCGTAAACTACTACGACGGCCAGGGCTTTATGGTACCCAAAGAGCTGGGCGTGACATCGGCTAAAGAGCTTGATGGCGCAACAGTCTGCATCCAGACGGGCACAACAACCGAGCTGAACCTCGCGGACTTCTTCCGCGCGAACAACATCAGCTACGAGCCGGTGCCGATCGAAACAGGTGCGGAAGCTGTCCAGCAATACAACGCCGGTGCATGTGACGTTTACACAACTGACGCATCCGCTCTGGCTGCTCAGCGTGCAAACTTCGAAGATCCTTCGGCGCATGTGATCCTGCCGGAAATCGTCTCCAAAGAGCCGCTGGGACCGCTTGTCCGTCATGGCGACAACGAGTGGGCAGACATTGTCCGCTGGACCCTGAATGCGCTGGTCACAGCTGAGGAACTGGGTGTCACATCGGTGAACCTGGCAGAACTCGGTGGTGGATCTGACAACCCCGAAGTCAACCGTCTGCTTGGTACAGAAGGTGACCTCGGCGCAATGCTCGGGCTCGACAAAGAGTGGGCCAAGCGCGCGATCGGCGTTGCCGGTAACTACGGCGAAGTCTTCGAGAAGAACATCGGCGAATCGACACCGATCGGTCTGGCCCGCGGCCTGAACGCTCAGTGGACCGATGGCGGCCTCATCTACTCGCCGCCCTTCCGTTAATCAAAAACCGGGAAAGAGCGCAGAACTTCTGCGCTCTTTCTTTTTCAGCCCGGCGCAAAGCCGGCAACTTCTGGTCTCGCACCACCAAGAGTGCTTCAAAAAAAGTCCAGTATCCAACGACGGGGAACGTCATAAATGACGACATTAGCCGACGCACCGGTGAGCAATACACCGAAGGAGTCGTTCCGGCTCGCTATGCTGTTGAACGACACACGCTACAGATCGCTTACTTTTCAGTTCATCGCGCTCGTTGCCATCATCGCCTTTATGGCGTTTGTCGGTGGCAACCTTGTGCGAAACCTGGCCGAAGCCGGTCTGAATATTTCATACGCCTTCCTGGGCGAGCCTGCGGGCTATGACATTAACCAGCGACCCATTGAGTACGACTCGCAGTCGTCACATGGACGCGCCGCGGTTGTGGGGCTGCTGAACACGCTTATCGTGGCGTTTCTGGCCTGTATGACCGCAACAGTGATTGGCGTCGTGGCAGGTGTGCTGCGGCTGTCCAACAACTGGCTGGTCTCCAAAGTCATGAGCTTTTACGTCGAGATCTTCCGCAACGTACCGGTACTGATCTGGATCCTGATCATCTTCTCGATCATGATTAATGCGCTGCCCGGGCCCAGAGATTTCCGTGGCGACAACCCCACAGCGTCAATGTCATTCTTCGATACCGTTGCATTTACCAACCGGGGCGTGTTCGGCCCGGCGCCCCAGTTTACCAACAGCTTTGGCGCAACTGCCGATGTGCCTGCGACCAGCACAGGTCTGGACTGGCTCATAGTGATTGCAGCCCTGATGCTGTCATTCTTTGTCGCGCGGGCTATCAGGGCGTGGGCTACAAAAACGCAGGAAGCGACCGGTGTTCGCCCGGCGACGTGGCACATGCTGCTGGCAACCTGGGTGATTCCGGTGGGAATTGTACTGACGTTTCTGGGCCTCACCTGGGAAATCCCGGCGCTCAGAGGGTTCAACTTCCAGGGCGGTATGCAGATCCGCGGATCGCTGATTGCTCTCTGGTTTGCGCTTGCGATCTATACCGGTGCCTTCATCGCCGAGAACGTGCGTGCCGGCATCATGGCTGTTTCCAAAGGCCAGACTGAAGCCGCAGGTGCGCTGGGTCTGCGCCCAAACCTCATCATGTCGCTTGTGGTGCTGCCACAGGCGCTGCGGGTGATTATCCCACCACTGATTTCGCAATATCTCAACATCACGAAAAACTCGTCTCTGGCGATTGCGGTGGGCTACATGGATGTCACCGGAACGCTGGGCGGTATCACGCTGCTGCAGACTGGTCGCGCGATTGAGACCATCCTGTTGCTGATGCTGTTCTACCTTACGATCTCGCTGCTGATTTCGGCCGTGATGAACGTCTTCAACAACTCGATGAAACTGAAGGAGCGCTGAGATGTCCGATACTGAACTCGCGTTTGTACGCTCCGAAGAGATCCCGCCAGCGCCGCCGCCCGCCTCTGAAGCAGGTGCGGTCAAATGGATGCGTGAGAACCTGTTTGCAGGGTGGTTCAATACTCTGCTGACGATCCTTGCGATCTATATCATCGGGCGGTTCGTCGTCTTTGCTTTCCCGTGGTTCTGGAACGGTGTCTGGGATGCCGGTTCCATCAAGGAGTGCCGCGATATCCTGAGTGCAGCCGGCAAAACCACCGGTGCCTGTTTCGCGGTGCTTGTGGATCGCTGGGATCACCTGCTCTTTGGTTTCAAATACCCGGCTGAGGGTTACTGGCGACCGACTCTGGCATTCATCATGCTGATCTTTGCCGCAGCGCCTGCGCTTTTTGCACAGTACGTGCCGCGCAAGTTTCTGATCTTTACAGGTCTTTACCCGTTTATCGCGTTCTGGCTTGTCTGGGGCGGATCGCTCTGGGTGCCATTGTGTATCCTCGCAGCAATTCTCGCGACGGCCTACATTTTCCGGGTTGTAGAAAACCTCGACGTCGGTGCGCGCGGCGTGCTTGCGGGTATTGTCGGGGCTGCTGCCGGACTGGGGCTTGCGTTTCTGCTGTTTCAGGGCGCGACCGAACTGTGGTTCATCTCAAACTCTGTAGGGGCCGGTGGTGCGCTGGGAACGCTTGCCAGCCTTCTGTTCAAAGCGGCGTCGATCTTTATGTTCGTCTTCTTTATCCCTATGGGCATCTTTGTAGGCTATGCGATCTACAACGATGCAGAGGATGGCGGCCTTGTCACTGTGGTCACAGCACTTTTCGCGATTTACGTGATGCTCGCATACCTGCTGAGCCCGGTGTCCGGCGCTCTGAACGCGATCATCCCGATTGAGCTGCAGGCGGTACCGTCGCGTGACATGGGCGGGTATATGCTCTGTCTCATCCTCGGGACGGTCTGTGTGTCGCTGTCGATCCCGCTGGGCATCGTCCTGGCGCTGGGGCGTCAGTCTAACATGCCGCTGATCAAGGGCGTCTGTGTTGTCTTCATCGAGTTCGTGCGCGGCGTGCCGCTGATCACGCTGCTCTTTGTGGCCAACGTTATGCTGGCATACTTCATGCCGCCGCAGTCGAACTTTGACCTCATCCTTCGGGTGATCATCATGATCACGATGTTCTCGGCGGCCTACATTGCCGAGGTGATCCGGGGCGGTCTGGCCGCTCTGCCCAAAGGTCAGTATGAGGCCGCGGACTCGCTGGGTCTGAACTATACACAGTCCATCCGTCTGATCATCCTGCCGCAGGCGCTGAAGATTTCGATCCCCGGTATTGTGAACGTGGCCGTTGGCCTCTTCAAGGATACCACGCTGGTCTCCGTGATCTCCATGTTCGACATTGTCGGCATGATCCGCGGGCCGATCCAGCAGTCGACAGACTGGATCAGCATTTACTGGGAAGTCTATCTCTTCGCAGCAATGGTGTTCTTCGTCGTGTGCTACTCGATCTCACAATACTCGCAGTGGCTGGAACGCCAGCTGGCAACAGACCACAAATAAGGAGGCCTGAACAATGGCTGAACAAGCAATACAAATGCAGGTCTCTGACGAGATTGCGATCACCATTTCCAAGATGAACAAGTGGTATGGTGCGTTTCACGTGCTGCGGGACATCGACCTGACGGTGAACCGGGGCGAGCGGATCGTTATCTGTGGCCCGTCGGGCTCGGGGAAATCCACGCTGATCCGCTGCATCAACGCGCTTGAAGAGCACCAGCAGGGATCGATCGAGGTGGATGGCACATTGCTGTCGTCGGACCTCAAGAACATCGACAAGATCCGGTCTGAGGTCGGTATGTGCTTTCAGCACTTCAACCTCTTTCCGCATCTGACGATCCTTGAGAACTGCACGCTTGCGCCGATCTGGGTGCGTAAGACACCCAAAAAGGAAGCCGAGGAAACGGCGATGCACTTCCTCGAAAAGGTAAAGATCCCGGAACAGGCGGACAAATATCCCGGACAACTCTCCGGTGGTCAGCAACAGCGGGTGGCGATTGCGCGCTCCCTGTGCATGCGCCCCCGGATCATGCTCTTTGACGAGCCGACATCCGCGCTTGACCCGGAAATGATCGCAGAGGTGCTCGACACGATGATCGAGCTTGCCGAGGAGGGTATGACCATGCTTTGCGTGACCCACGAAATGGGCTTTGCACGCAAAGTGGCGAACCGAGTGATCTTTATGGATGCGGGTCAGATTGTGGAACAGAACGAACCGGAATCGTTCTTCAGCAACCCACAGAGCCCGCGGACCCAGCTGTTCCTCAGCCAGATCCTCGGCCACTGATCCTCAGATCAGTTCGCGCGGAACGACAAAGGAAACCGGCCGGCCACTGTGCTGGCCGGTTTCTTTCCATTGATCCCCCTCAAAATCACAGACCAGTGTCGCGGCTGTCGGATAGTCGTCGAACCGGTCGTGGTCGGGGGGCTGGCTGACCAGCGCATGGGCCAGGTCGGCAAGGCCGTGATTATGCCCGAGCATCAGTACACAGCGCCCGTCTGCGGCCCGCAGGCTGTCCAGCATCGCACTGGCGTGCGCCAGATAAAGCGCGCGGTGAAATGTGATGTCGGGCTCCCCGGTCAGCTGCAGGCGCTCCAGCGTTTCGCGGGTACGCTGTGCGCTCGAACAGAGCACCTGATCGGGCAGATACCCTTCGTTGCGCAACCAGGCGCCCATTGCATCAGCAGACCGGCGTCCCCGTTTGTTGAGCGGCCGGTCATGATCAGACAGACCACCACAGTGCCAGTCAGATTTCGCGTGGCGCATGAGGATCAGTCTGCGCATTCGTTACCCCCGGAAAACCTGCATATGATAGGCCGACTGCGCCGGCTGGCGGGGGTGCTGCACTGACACAGGGCAGGCCCTGCGTGCAAGACACCCTGCGGCCATGCAATCAGCGCCTGCTGTCTGGCCGAGATGAGATTTGCAGGCGTCCACATCATAGCCTGTCCCGTCAAAGGCGTTGACGGGGCATGCGCTTTTACAGGGTTTCGTGTCACAGGTGATGCAAGGGCTGGGCGGCGCGGGTGGCAGGTCAATGTGTTCGCGCAGGGCAAGTGCGCCGCGAAAGGACACGAACAGCCCGGCTTCGTCATGGACCAGCAACATGATCGGGGACGCGTGGATACGGCCCGTGCGCTGCGCCCAGCTGAAGAACGGCAGCCACGGCGGGCCGCCAAAAGGAAAAAGTGCGGTGGCGCCAAGTGATCTGGCCCAGCCGCCGATAACCCGCTCTGACCATCTGTCCATGGGGTCGGGCGCGCCGTCCAGTGCTTCGGCTGACTGGCTGTATGCGGGCCAGAATTCCGGTGCTGACGGGCCGAGCAAAAGAAGTGTCCTGTAGCCGTCGGGTGCGCCGTCCGTTGTATCCGGGTGAAACCCGCCGAGGATCGTCAGGTGACGTTCCCTCGCGCCAGCCTCAAGCGCAGCCCAGCTCACTTGCGCGCAAAGGGCAGGGTCATGGACCAGCCGAATCGTGAGGGCCGGTCATCCTGCCATTCAAGCCCGACTTGCATGTCATCGTGCCCCTCTGCCGGTTGCGGAATGTAGGTACCGAACATCTGATCCCAGATGGAAAGTGAAAACCCATAGTTGCTGTCATGTTCAGCGCGGTACACTGAATGATGCACCCTGTGCATGTCTGGTGTCACGAGGACCCGGCGCACGATTGTATCGAGCCAGAGCGGCAGTCGCAGGTTGGAATGGTTGAACATGGCCGTGCCGTTCAGAATGATCTCAAAAAGCACAACGGCAACGGCTGCCGGCCCCAGCAGGTACACCAGTCCGATCTTGAGCAGCATGGAGAGTGCGATTTCAACCGGATGAAAGCGGATGGCCGTGGTGACGTCCATATCGACATCGGCGTGATGAACCCGGTGCAACCGCCACAGCAGGGGTACCTTGTGGGTGATCAGGTGCTGCAGCCAGATCGCGAAATCCAGGATCAGAACGCAGATCACCACCTCAAGCCAGAGGGGCAGGGCAAGCGCATTGAAAAGACCCCATCCCTGTGCTTCAGCATCCAAGGCAGCACCAACCGCCAGCAGTGGCAGCGCAAATGCCAGTGCGCGCAGTGTCAGCGTGTTGACGATGGTCACGCCCCAGTTAGTGACCCACCGGCGAGACCGGGGCTGGCTGCGGATACGGCGGGGTGCCAGGCTCTCCAGCAGTGCAAGCACTGTGAACAGGCCAAGAAACACCACAAGACGGATGAGGGCTTCGTTTTCCATGGGTCTGAACTTAACGCGAACCGGTTGCGGTACAAGCGACAGGCTGACACATCCGCGTCAGTCAGCGCGGATAATCGACCCGGCACCATGCTCGGTGAAAAGCTCCAGCAGGCATGCATTGGGTGCGCGCCCGTCGAGGATGACCGCGGCACGCACGCCGCCCTCGATCGCATTGAGCGCAGTCTCTGTCTTGGGGATCATACCGCCGGCAATCGTGCCCTCGCGGGTCAGAGTGCGGATCTGTTCTGCGCTGAGTTCGGTCACTACCTCTCCTTCCGCATTCTTTACACCGGCCACATCCGTGAGCAGCAGCAGGCGATCTGCTTTGAGGGCCGCAGCGACAGCACCTGCAGCAGTGTCGCCGTTGATGTTGAATGTCTCACCGTTTCTGCCAGAACCAAGAGGGGCTATGACCGGGATGTATTCCCTGTTGGTAAGGTCAGTGAGCAGCCTTGGATTGATCTCGTCGGGCGTGCCGACAAAACCCAGCGCCGCATCGGTCTGCGAGCAGGTTATCATCGCGCCGTCCTTGCCGGACAGGCCGACAGCGCGCCCGCCCTGACTGTTGATTGCCTGCACGATACGTTTGTTGACAACGCCGCTCAGCACCATTTCGACGACTTCCATTGTCGCAGCATCCGTCACGCGTTTGCCGCCGGAAAATTCTGATCTGATCTGCAGCCGGTCCAGCATCGCGTTTATCATCGGACCCCCGCCATGGACCACAACAGGGTTCACACCTACCTGGCGCATCAGCACTACATCGCGGGCGAATTCGTCCATCGCCTCGTCGCTGCCCATCGCATGACCACCAAGTTTAATCACGACGGTTGCATTGGTATAGCGCTGCAGAAAGGGCAGGGCTTTGTTCAGGGTGCTTGCGGTGGCAATCCAGTCGCGGTTCATATCCTGGGTCTTCATATCAGGGCCATGGTCCGATGGTTATGATCGCGCCCGGTGCGCTCTGCAAGGGCTATTCAAGTGTCGCGATTATGGCGCGTAAAGTGGGAATGCCCCAGCCTTTTTCGCTGGAAGTTACGATCAGTTCCGGAAACGCCGCGGGATGTTTGCTCAGCGACGTGCGGACCTGATCCAGAACTCTGGCGCGCTCTGCCTCTTTGACCTTGTCAGCTTTGGTCATCACGACCTGAAACGTAACCGCTGCGCTGTCCAGAAGAGACATGATTTCGTCGTCGACTTTTTTAACACCATGTCGCGAGTCAATCAGCACAAATGCCCGGCGCAGTGTCTGGCGACCGGACAGATACTGGCGCAGCAGGCGCTGCCATTTCTCGACAACCGCAACCGGCGCATTTGCATAGCCATACCCTGGCAGATCGACCAGAAAATGCTCTTCGCCCGCAGTGAAATAGTTGATTTCCTGCGTCCGGCCCGGTGTGTTTGACGCCCTTGCAAGGCCCTTGCGGCCGGTCAGAGCGTTGATCAGGGAGGACTTGCCGACATTGGACCGTCCGGCGAAACAGACCTCCATTGGACCGGCGGGTGGCAGGCCAGACATTGCGACCACGCCTTTGACGAATTCTGTGTCGCCTGCAAAAAGAAGGCGACCCCGTTCTGCGATCGCCGGATCGGGCTCTTCTGCGACAGGAAATTCCAGCATCAAAGGACCTCCAGCCTGTCGCCTTCGCGCACCAGACCGCTCTGGATGACCGCTGCGCAGACACCGAATTCCTGGTGGCCAAGCTGTTTCAGTGCCCCGAGCGTGTCCGCGTCGCGGGCCCCGGTTTCCGGGTTGGCAGTGGTCGCACGGCATCTTGTAATGCGCTCGCGCACTTCCAGCACGGTGTCACCCAGCGACACTTTCCGGCCTACCAGCGCAAATTCGTCCCAGGCATTCATGCCGTCCAGCCAGAAGTTGCTGCGCCATCTGTGGTGCGAAAGGCTTTTCCCGACCTGTTGTTCAACAGCTGCATGCGAGGCGTGGCTGCTCAGCGACACGGATGCAAAATCGCTGTCCGTAAACCCACGCCCGTTCAGACGCAGAATGCCCGTTGATGCGGCGCGGTTCTGAGGCATGAGAGGTTTCATCCATTCCAGAAAAGCGACCACGTCGTCGTCGGGCCGAAAGACCAGATCGGGCCGTTTCGGATGTCTCAGCGTCAGAGTTTCGGTGGCCTCTGTCAGTTCCGCGGTGATCGCCATAAGCTCCGGTGCCTTGGCTGCACGCGTAAAATTGGAACAGCTCAGCCACCCGTCCGCATGACGCGTTGCCTCATGTGTTACCGCCCATACCCTGTCCCAGGGCATAGCCTCACCCTTCTTCAGAGCCACCTGAGAAATCTGCTCGCGTCCGTGAGCCTTCAGCGGATACCGCAGGATCTCAGCGACACGGCTCATTCGCCGTCCGGTTTGGATTTCCTGCCAAAGCTGCCCTTGATGTTGCCGAACACGTCGGGCGTATATCCCTGGCTGCGCATGATGATGTACTGCTGGGTGAACGTAATTGTGTTGTTCGCAATCCAGTAGACAACAAGTCCGCTGGCGAAGCCGCCGAGCATGAACATGAAAACCCATGGCATCCAGGCAAAGATCATCTGCTGGGTCGGGTCAGTGGGTGCAGGGTTCAGCTTTTGCTGCATCCACATCGAGATACCCAGCAGCAAAGGCAGAATCCCGATAAATACCAGCGCCATCAGCGAGCCAGGTTCCGGGCCTGCGAAAGGCAGAAGGCCGAAAGCGTTCATGATTGAGGTGGGATCAGGGGCGCTGAGGTCCTGGAATGGCCCGAAGAACGGCGCATGACGCAGCTCGATTGTGACAAAGATCACCTTGTACAGCGAAAAGAAAATCGGAATCTGCAGAAGAATAGGCAGGCATCCCGCGGCTGGATTTACCTTTTCCTTTTTGTAGAGCTCCATCATGCCCTGTTGCATTTTCTGACGGTCTTCGCCGGCTTCTTCCTTGAGCTTCTCCATCTGGGGCTGAAGCTCTTTCATCTTCGCCATAGAGACATAGGATTTGTAGGCCAGCGGGAACAGGATTGCCTTGATGATCAGTGTCAGGCCGATAATCGCCCAGCCCATGTTTCCGATGATCTGATTGAGATAGTGCAACAGCCAGAAAATTGGCTTCGTCAGGAAGAAGAACCAGCCCCAGTCAATGCTGTCGATAAAGCGGTCAACGCCGGCGGTCTGATAATTCCGGATCGTTTCCCATTCCTTGGCACCGGCAAAAAGCTCGCTCTGCGCTGAGATCGTTGCACCCGGTGCCAGCGTCTGCGTCGGCAGAACCACCTCTGCCTGGTATATATCGCGGCGATCATCATATTTCGCTGTTGACCTGAACGCGCTGCCCGGCTCCGGGATCAGTGTCGACATCCAGTAGTGATCGGTGAAGCCGATCCAGCCGTTCTGTTCGACCTGTGTCGTCTCGGCCCGGGCGCCGTCGCGCTCGGAGAAGGCAAAGTCCGGCATATCCGACCAGTCGGTTTCCGTCAGCTCACCGTCCGCCATCGCAACAACGCCTTCGTGCAGGATGAAGAAGTTCATCAGGTCCGTCGGTTCGCCGTGGCGGGCCAGGATCCCGTAAGGGGCCATACTGACAGTCGCGTCGCCTGAGTTGCTCACAGACTGGGTCACGGTGAACATATAGTCATCGTCAACTTCGATCTGTCGCTCAAATGTGAGGCCGGCACCATTGTCCCATGTCAGAGTGACCGGTGCGCCGGGGCTCAGAGTGTCTCCCGCCGTCAGGTCCCACATAGTGTTCGGGCCCGGTACAGAAGAAGGATCGAGGCCGGACCCCGCAGCCCAGCCATAAAGTGCGTAATATGCCCCCGCGCTGCCAACAGGTGACAGCATTTTCACGATTTCCGCGTTTTCTTCGAGCGATACGCGATAGTCCTTGAGAGACAGATCGTCGATGCGGCCGCCAAGCAGCGAGATCGAACCTTCCAGACGGTCTGTCGATACAGGAACGCGCGGTGCATCACTGATGGCTTCTGCGCGGGTATCACCGGCGGTCGCGGTCTGCCTGGCCGGAGCAGCTGCGGATGGCGCTGCCGCAACAGGAGTGTCAGGTGTCAGGTCCGCGGATGTGGTAACCTCGGACGGAATTTCAGGCTCGGGTGGCGGAAACAGAACGAACCAGACCAGGATCACAAGGAAACTGAGCGCTGTTGCCAGAATGAGATTCTTGTTCTGATCGTCCATCGGGACCGCCACCTGATCTGTTTTGATATCAGCGAGGGTTCAACAGAGTACGGGGGCAAAGGTCAAGCGGAATCCGTGTCCCGCTGCTCTGGGTCGCAGCATTGAGTGGCCGGGTGCAGCGCGCTGTCAGCCGGAGCGATCCCCCATGATCCGCGGAGGGTCCTGAAGTCTGGCGTTGTGGCTTTCGATCCAGGCGACCGTCTGGTCAAAGGGCATGGGTTTACCAATTCCGAATCCCTGAACGTGATCACAGCCCAGCTGCGAGAGCAACGCGTGTTCTCCACTGCTTTCGACCCCCTCTGCAAGGGTTTCGACACCGAGCCGCTCTGCCATGGTCAGAATCGCGCTGATCATACGCTGCTGGTCAGGATCACGATCGGATTTCATAACAAAAGACCGGTCAATCTTGATCCGGCTGACCGCAAAGCGCCTGATCGACGCGATCGATGCATGGCCCGTGCCGAAGTCATCAAGATCAATCTTACAGCCCATCTTGCTGAGACCGTTTATGTTGCGCGAAACCATGTCATCGGGTGAGCTTGCAACGACAGTTTCCAGAACCTCGACGGCCAGGCGGTCCGGGGCGAGGCCGAAACAGTCCAGTTCCCACTGCACTTTCTGCACGAGGTTCGGGTTGTTCAGTTCAGGCCCTGCAAAATTGACGCCTATCTGGGGAACGGTCACCTCCAGATCGTCCCATGCGCGCAGGGCGCGGAATGCATGATGCAACATTACTTCTGCAAGACGCTCCAGTTGTCCTGCCTGCTCAATCGCGGGCAGAAATTCGCCGGGCGGTATCATTCCCCTTTTGGGGTGATGCCATCGCGCCAGCGCCTCAAAGCCTGTAACGCGTCCTGTGTCGGTCGATATCTGTGGCTGGAACCATGGTCTTATCTGATCCTCTTCCAGCGCTTTCACGACCTCTTCGCGCAGTTCGCTGCGGGTATCCGATTTGCGGCTCATATCAGCGGAAAAGGCGCGGATGGAGGCGGGGCCGTTATCGCGGGCCTCAACCAGCGCGAGGTCTGCGCCTTCCATCCATGACAGGGCGTCCTTACCTGCAACCCGCGCATGCTGACAAAAACCGATTGTCGCCGTGACATAGATGGCAGTGCCGTCAACTGAAACCGGTTCCTCGACGGCTTCCTGCAGACGCCCGGCCAGTTGAATGCATGTTTCCAGATCAAGGTTGGGAACCGCTTCAAGGCATGCCGCAAACCGGTAGGCGCCAGTAAGGGTGACAGCATCGTTGTCACGCAGGATGGAAACTATGCGATCACCCACGACTGCGGTTACTTCTTCGGCTGCGGCGTGCCCATACGTTTTCTCCAGGACGTCATGCTCGTCAATTTCAACCATGTAAATCGCGGATTTCGAGCCGGATTCGCCGGTACTGGAAAATGTGTACCCAACGAAATCCCGGAACGTGTCGCGTGGCATCAGGCCGCGGGAAACAGCGCGTGCAAGCTTCGGGTCAAAACGGCGTGCATCAGCGCCACCAAGAATCAGGTAGACAACCGGCACGGCAATTGCGCAGACCATCAGAGCCGTTTCGCCACCGATCCAGTATGTAGCGAGGCAGAAAGCGGGCAGGCAGGCGAGAGCCACAGGGCCGAGAAAGAGTATCGCGGCCCTTTCCCGTAACTTCCGCAGATTGCGGACCATGTTTCCCGCCATGGGTTTTCCTCTCAGCGCAGCACATCGGTGTCTGCCCTGCAGGTTAGGTGCGTCTGCATGAGAGTCTGGTTAACGCAACCTGCGTTTCCGCGTTGAATAAGGCTAAAATTCAACCTACCCGCGGGTAAGGCCCTGAAAATCGAAAAGGGCCGGATCCAGAAGGTGCGAGGGGCGTGCATTCGTCAGAGCGCGAAACATCACCTGGCGCCTGCCCGGGCTGTTTCGTTCCCATTCGTCCAGGATGGCTTTTACCTGCTGGCGTTGCAGGCCGTCCTGACTGCCGCAGAGATCGCATGGGATAATCGGGTAATCCATTGCGCGCGCAAATTTCTCGCAATCGGCCTCAGCTACATGGGCCAGCGGCCGGTAGACAAAGAGATCGCCCTCTTCATTCAGCAGCTTGGGCGGCATGGTTGCGAGTCTGCCACCATGAAAAAGGTTCATGAAGAATGTCTCAAGAATGTCGTCCCGGTGATGTCCCAGCACGACAGCAGAGCAGCCCTCTTCGCGGGCGACACGGTACAGATGCCCGCGCCGCAGCCGCGAACACAATGCGCAGAAGGTCCGCCCCTGCGGGATTTTGTCCATCACAATGGAATAGGTATCCTGGTACTCGATGCGGTGCGGCACGCCCATTCTTTCCAGATATGCCGGCAGGACAGTTGCCGGAAAACCGGGCTGCCCCTGATCAAGGTTGCATGCCAGCAGATCGACCGGCAGCAGGCCGCGCCATTTCAGTTCGTAGAGCACTGCAAGCAGCGTATAGCTGTCTTTGCCGCCGGACAGGCAGACCAGCCATCGTGCCCCGGGCTCAATCATTCCGTATTCATCTGTCGCCTCGCGCACCGCGCGGACGATCCTTTTGCGAAGTTTGCGGAACTCGGTTGTTTTCGGCGCGCCGCTGAACAACGGGTGAATTTCGTCCTGGGTATCAAGCATCACTTCGGATCCTGGCTGAAGTCGCCCTTCTATACCGCCGCGATCAATGAACCAAAAGCCCGTACCGGGCGTACCCCTGTCAGAACGAAAGGAATAATGATGCGACAGGTGCTTTTTCTGGTCTTTGTGCTCTTTCTCGGTGCGTGTGTTGGCAAGCCGGCGCTCAGGGACGAGAAACTGTCGGACAGCGAATTCAATCTCGAAGAGTTCTTTGAGGGCAGAGTGCTGGCACAGGGCCAGTTCCAGGATGTTTTCGGGACGGTTCGGCGCCGTTTTGACGTAGAGATCAACGGCACCTGGGACGGCCAGACGCTCCGGCTTGTCGAGGATTTCACCTATGCGGATGCAACAACAGAACAGCGCATATGGACGCTTACCAAAACCGGCCCGGAAACCTGGGAAGGCACTGCGCCGGGCGTGATCGGCGTGGCCACAGGAGAGGAGCAGGGCGATACCTTTAACTGGCGCTATACCATCGATCTGCCTGTGCCTGATGGTACACTGCGTGTCAGTTTTGACGACTGGATGTGGCAGCTGGGAGAAAATCGCGTGCTGAACAGGGCCTATATGACAAAGTTCGGCGTCGACATCGGCGAAGTGATCATAAATTTTGAAAAGCAGCCCTGAGGTTCAGTCGTCCTCTGGCACGGGATCATACCCGGACCGGCCCCAGGGGTGGCAGCGAAAAATGCGCCGTGCGGCCAGCCAGGAACCGCGCAGCGCTCCGTGGCGGTCCAGTGCCTCAAGTGCGTAGGCGCTGCATGTAGGCTGGTAGCGACAGTTGTGACCAACCCAGGGGCTGAACAACAGACGATAGGCCCGCACAGGCAGCGAGATCACCCGTGCGAGGGGGGTCACTTCAGGCGCCCATGAAGATTGTCGATTGCGGATTCAAGATCAGCCTTCAGGCGATCGAAAGGCAGGCTGGCAGTTTTATCGCGTCGTCCGATCAGCACATAGTCGGTGTCAGCGAGGCCTTTATGCGGCAGGACTGCCCTGGCGATTTCACGCAGACGTCTTTTTGCGCGGTTGCGCTGCACCGCGTTGCCGACCTTTTTCGAGCAGGTGAAGCCGACGCGCATGCCCGAGGCATTTTCTGCGGCGTGACGGCGCATCTGAAGTACAAAACCAGGTTTTGAAACGTGCAGCGCCCTGGCGGCCAGCAGAAAGTCGTGTCGCTTTCTCAGAGTAGTGACCGCACGCAAAGAAGCCGCCCCGGACATGCCCCCTCCGGTCTTGTTACCGGTCGGGTTGGTCATGGGCGGCTTTTTCATGTCAGAACCTGAAGGTCCGGACGGCGTCAGGCGCTCAGGGATTTCCGGCCCTGTGCGCGGCGCGCGTTGATGATCTTGCGGCCGGCTTTGGTCGCCATGCGCGCACGGAACCCGTGACGGCGCTTGCGGACGAGGTTCGAGGGTTGATAGGTGCGTTTCATCGCTCCGTCTCCAATACTGCTTCGGGTCTGGCGCGGAATCGGTCCGCGTCAGATATCAATAGAAGCCCGTCTCCTAAAGCGGTCACGGGACCAAGTCAAACCCTTCCGGGGCGAAAATCCACGGTTTCTGCAACATAAACGCTGCTTTTACGCTGCGATGTTACAGCACCCGTCACAAACGTCGCGTCCGGCTCGCATTTGCGTCACGCCGGATCAAGCGCGCGTGATACCCCTGTCGCGGCCGGCCCGCAGCCGTCATGTATGACATCAATTGCAACCCGCAGCCCGAAAGGCGACAAAGATGTCAGACATGACGCAGGAAACAAAACCAGGCGCTTTGCGCTATCTGCCGATGATCGCCATCCTGGTGGTGGCAGCGGTGGGCGCGTTTACGCTGCGGGACTACATCAGTTTTGATGCGCTGAGAGACAACCGCGAGGCACTGATTGCGCTGCGGGATGCGAATTTCATACTGACGGTGTTCGGTTTTGTGGCGGCGTACATCGTAATCGTCGCGTTTTCCCTGCCCGGCGCGCTTATCGCGACTCTGACCGGTGGATTCCTTTTCGGTACAGTTGGCGGGTCAGCGCTCAGTGTTACCGGTGCTACCATTGGCGCGACCGTTATTTTTCTGGCGGCGCGCTTCGGGCTTGGTGAGCGTCTGAAAGAACGGATGGATGCCTCACAGGGTACGGTACGCAAGATCAGGGAAGGCCTTGACGAAAATCAGTGGTCGATGCTGTTTTTTCTGCGTCTTGTACCGGTTGTCCCCTTCTTTGTGGCAAACCTGATACCGGCATTTCTGGCCGTTCCGGTCCACCGCTACGTGATCTCTACCTTTCTGGGCATTATCCCGGGGTCACTGGTCTATTCTTCGGTCGGGGCGGGACTTGGCACAGTGTTTGAGCAGGGTGAAAGCCCGGACCTTGGCATTATCTTTGAACCGCATATCCTGTTGCCGATCCTCGGGCTGAGCGCGCTGTCGCTGCTGCCCGTCCTCATCAAAGCCGTGACAGGCAGGAAAGATCTCTGACATGAAACGCATCAAGACGGATGTTCTGGTCATCGGGGCGGGCTCCGGCGGCCTGTCGGTTGCGGCGGGTGCCGTCCAGATGGGCGCGAGCGTGACCCTGCTTGAGGGCCACAAAATGGGCGGTGACTGCCTGAATTACGGCTGTGTGCCCTCCAAGGCGCTGATTGCCAGCGGCAAAGCGGCCTGGCGCCAGCAGCATTCTGCGCAATACGGCGTGGCCGACGCAGCCGGTGACGCGGATTACGCCGCTGCCAAGGACCATGTGCGCGACGTGATCGCACAGATCGAACCGGTCGACAGCCAGGAGCGCTTCGAAGGACTGGGCGTGAATGTCATCCGCGAATTCGGACGCTTCGTCTCGCCTTCCGAGGTCGAGGCCGGTGATACGGTGATCACCGCACGGCGGATCGTTATCGCTACGGGGTCCTCACCTCTTGTACCGCCCATCCCGGGACTCGAGAGCGTCCCTTACGAGACCAACGAGACACTGTTCGATCTGCGCGAAAAGCCTGAGCATCTGCTGATCATCGGTGGTGGACCCATCGGCATGGAAATGGCGCAGGCGCACATCCGTCTGGGCAGCAAAGTGACCGTAATTGAGGGCGACAGGGCGCTGGGCAAGGATGATCCGGAAATGGCTGCTGTCGTGCTGGACACCCTGCGCGCCGAGGGCATTGTGATCGAAGAGAACGCACTGGCCGAAGAGGTACGCGGCAAGGCCGGAGCGATTGAGGTGCTGACCAAAGACGGGCGCAGCATCAAAGGTACGCACCTGCTGATGGCTGTGGGTCGGAAATCCAACACCGACAAGCTGGACCTTGACGCGGCAGGCATCGAAACCACCCGCACCGGCATCAGGGTGGACGACGCGCTGCGCACCACCAACCGCCGCGTCTATGCCATCGGCGATGTGGCCGGTGGTCTGCAGTTTACACATGTTGCAGGCTACCATGCCGGTGTGATCATCCGGTCGATGCTGTTTGGTCTGCCGTCAAAGGCGAAAACGACCCATATCCCATGGGCCACCTATACCGACCCGGAGCTGGCGCAGGTCGGTCTGACCGAGGCTCAGGCACGCAAGGAACATGGCGACCGGCTGGAAGTTGTCCGGTTTGAATTTGAACATAATGACCGCGCCATAGCCGAACGTAAGACCAAAGGTCTGATCAAAGTCATGGTGGTCAAAGGACGCCCCGTGGGAGCGTCGATTGCCGGGCATCAGGCTGGCGAACTGATCAGTCTGTGGTCACTGGCACTGGCAAACCGGATGAAGATGAGCCAGATTGCCGGTATGGTCGCGCCCTATCCGACTATCTCCGAGGTCAATAAACGCGCGGCTGGGGCCTATTTCAGCCCGCGGCTTTTCGAAAATCAGATGGTCAAACGCGTGGTTGGACTTGTCCAGCGCTGGATCCCGTGAAACGCTGAGACATGTTCAATTCGCTTTCAGGACGGCTGCTTATACTGACAACCATCTTCGTGATGATTGCAGAAGTCCTGATTTTCGTGCCCTCGATCGCGAGGTTCCGCGAAGACTATATGATGAACCGGCTGGAACGCGCCCAGATCGCCTCGCTGGCGCTGCTGGCCGATGACATGATTGACAGCGACCTGGAAACTGAACTGCTTGAGAATGCCGGAGTCTTCAACGTCGTGCTGCGCCGGGACTCGTCGCGTCAGCTGATGTTGTCGTCTGACATGCCCCAACCGATCGCTGCTACCTTTGATATGCGCGACAACACAGCAGCGGTGCTGATCCGTGATGCGATGGCCCGCCTCATTGAGCCCGAAAACGAAGTTGTCCGCGTCATCGGTGCGCCGGTCAGAGATGCCGGCCTGCTCATCGAAATAACAATGGATACCTCGCCGATGCGGGCGGCGATGATTGATTACGGCATCAGGATCCTGATCCTGTCAGCCGTCATATCGGTGATTACCGCTTTCCTGCTGTTTCTGGCGATGCGTGCTTTGCTCCTCAAGCCGATCAAACGGGTCGTCGGGCATATGAAGAACTATGCCGCCGCTCCTGAAGATGCCCGTCGGATTATTACACCGTCCGCGAGTGTGACCGAGCTGCATGAAGCGGAGGTTGCTCTGCAGCAGCTGGAAACAGACCTGACACAGGCGCTGCGTCAGAAAGAACGTCTGGCACAGCTTGGCAGCGCCGTCAGTAAGATCAGCCACGACCTGCGCAACATACTGACATCGGCACAGCTCTTTACCGACCGTATTGAGATGAGCGAGGATCCAACGGTCAAACGGATGGCGCCAAAACTTGTTGGATCCATCACCCGTGCCGTTCATCTTTGCGAAAGCACCCTGGCATTCGGAAAAGCGGAAGAACCCAGTCCGACACTCACGATGCTGGCGCTGAACGACCTGGTGGACGAGGTCATCGACAGTGAGCGTCTGGCGGTTGGCACGTTTGATCTGCAGTTCGAGTGCGATATACCTGACGGGCTGATGTTGCGGGCAGATCCGGAGCAGCTTTACCGGGTGCTCGCCAACCTTATCAGAAACGCACGGCAGGCGATCGTCGCGACCCGCACACCGGGACATATCAGCGTAACAGGCTACGAGGATATGTCGGCCTGGTGGATCGAGGTTGTGGACACCGGCCCGGGCTTGCCGCCTAAAGCGCGCGAGCATCTCTTTACACCGTTTCAGGGCGGCGCGCGCAAGGGTGGGTCCGGGCTGGGGCTTGCGATTTCTGCCGAACTTGTGCGGGGTCACGGGGGCACGCTGGAACTGGCGCACAGTGATGCCAGCGGTACCCGTTTTGTTATCTGCCTCCCGAAAGGCGACGGAGCCATCACCATCGGCGAAGTGCCCGCTGAACTGCAAAACACCGCCGGCTGAGCGCAGCGCCGGACGTTGTGAACTGTGTGGAGTTTTTTTGCCAGGTTTGCCCTTGCATAACTTCGCGCGCGGGACTAAACCCCGCTCTCAGTGGACCGATAGCTCAGCTGGATAGAGTACTTGACTACGAATCAAGGGGTCGGGGGTTCGAATCCTCCTCGGTCCGCCACTAACCAAAATCAAAAAATGCAACTGACCCCCGTTGGTGGGGTATTTTTGTTGTATAACAGCTTGTTGGTATTACCGTTCGATTGTGTTGAGCTTTTTGTGATAGTGTGCAATTCTGTTTATTGGGTGGTATGTAGTGTGGTATGCTTGTGGCACTTTCTGGAAAGCTTACAAAGAAGCTTGTTGAGAATCTTGGGCCGGGTCGTCACGGAGATGGGAACGGGTTATACCTCGTCGTGGATCCCACGGGCGCGCGGCGGTGGATTGTTCGGGTTGTGGTTAAAGGGCAGAAAAACCGCAAAGGCGGGCCACTTCGTACGGATTTTGGACTTGGCGGCGCAGACATCGTTTCGTTGCCTCAGGCGCGGGACCGGGCTCTGGCCTATCGGCGTATGGCGAAGCAGGGACTCAATCCTCGTTTTGTTGCGCGACAGGAAATGCCGACCTTTGAAGAGGTTGCCCGCCAGGTGCACATCGAGCGACTGCCTACGTGGAAAAATGCAAAGCACGGTCAGCAATGGCTGAACACTCTGCGTGACTATGCCTTTCCAAAGATCGGGCGTATGCCCATCGACAGTATCTGCCAACCAGAAGTCATGATGTGCCTCAGCCCGATCTGGACAGAGAAGCACGAGACCGCCAAACGTCTGGCGCAGAGGATTAAGACTGTGCTCGATGTGGCGCGTTCCAGGGGATTGCGTTCGGGCGAGAACCCAGTGGTTGCGATAAAGGAGGCTGGGGCACTGCCAAAGGTCAAAGCACGGCCGGTCCATCACAAGGCGATGCACTGGAAGGACGTGCCAGTGTTCTATGCAGCCCTGAGCAAGAAGACCGGCATGGCCGCCAAGGCACTGATGTTTACCTGCCTGACCGGTGCGCGGACCGGCGAAGTGCTTGGCATGCGGTGGGCGGAGATCGACTGGGAGGCGGGCGTCTGGACCTGCCCGGCCGATCGCATGAAAACGGGTGAACTGCACAGGGTGCCGCTGACAGAAGCAATGATCAACGTTCTGAAACCGCTACACGCACTGCAGTCCGAATTTGTCTTCGAAGGACAGAGGCGCCATCAGCCACTCTCGAACATGTCGATGCTGATGCTCTTGCGTCGAATGAAGATCGAAGGTGTCACGGTGCATGGGTTCCGGTCGACTTTTCGGGACTGGGCGGCCGAAGAAGCGGAAGCGCCGCGCGAAGTGGCCGAAATGTCGCTTGCCCACAAGGTCGGCTCCGGTGTCGAACGGGCCTATGCGCGATCGGATTTGCTGGACCGAAGGCGTGCCTTGATGGAGGAGTGGTCGCGATTCGTGACCAAAGCTGAGCGAAAAGGGGGTCGTTAATGTTTGCTCTTGAAGGCTATACCCCCCTCTCTTTTCTTTGGGGCGTGTTTGAGGAACGATATCTGAAATGGTGCTGCGCGCGTGCCTGCGAGTTCTACAGTGCAGATAAATTCAGTCGTTATGATCACTTCGGCTCACCCAGGGATCTCTGTGAGGACCTGTTTCTGGAGTCGCTTTCGGAATTACGCGTCACGCTTTGCACAACCGAAGGCTCTTTTCTGGACATTGATGCAAGGCTGTCCGGAACAAACGCGAGGCTTTTCCAGAAAACGACTGTGATGGAAAGTTTCAGCATTGCCACGTTTGAGGATGAGGCTGGTCCGGAAAACGAATGGCTCATCCGCATGGGATCGCCACAATTTCGGCAGGCTGGTCATACGGCCAGTGAAGTCAAAGAGTGGATCGCTGAATATGCTGCGCTGGTTGAACGCGATGCTGATTTCAAAGCCGTGAACATACCGTTTCACACACTACCCTATCTGTTTGAGCGGCAAACCTACGTGATCGCCCGCGAGTTCCCACCCTGGTCCAGTGACATGTGGGATGATCACTATGAGCGCAACCTGCCTGACCAACATCGCGGCTCCTCCATCTGTTTAAAGGACGAGTTGGCACAGCGTTGGCAAGGTAGCCTGAGCGAAACCGCACTGCGCAAAAGGCTTCGACGTCTGATCCCCAGCGTGAATTTTCAAGATAGTTCGTATTTGTTTCGGAGGGTTGGCAGGCCATCGAAGGTCCCGGAAACCATTCAACTCATTCAATCCATCGGAAAAGAACTTGAAGCACTGACCGCGAAAGAAAAACTGCGGTTTCTGGAAAAAAGGCACGGTCACAAAATTGGACTGACCACCTTGCGAGAAGCTTATCGCAAGCTTCGCAATGGCAAATGAGTGCGAAGCCAACTTCTGAACGGGATAAAACGCGCCGCGTCGAAAACTGCGTGAGAAGCTTCTATTTAGTGCGTCGTAAAGCCACCGTAAACCCACCGTAAACCCATCGTAAACGTGGTAACCGTTTGCGACTTTTACGAACTCTGCACAACTACTGCATCGCATGACATTCTCCGCGACCAAAGAGCAGCTAAGGAGAACATTCGATGCCTGACATCTTCGAAAACGACCGGAACTACGTCCTGGGGGATCCCGAGCTTGAGATACTCGGTGACCGCCAAAAGCTCGCGCGGTGGCGTCACATGAACGTGGGTCCCGCGTACTACAAACTCGGGCGCAAGATCATCTACCGCGGATTTGATCTGAACGTCTGGGCCGCAAAGAACCGTCAGGATCCGAACGCCTGCTAGGCCTCGCTGCTAAGCCACCAGCTCACCCCACATTGCAAACTGGTTAGCAAACATCGGCAAGACTGCCGAAGTTGCGAAGGTGCGGAGACATGACCCGATCCTACAAAAGAATTCGCGCAAAAAAAGACCGGGTCTATTCCGTTGGAGATCTGATGCGATTGTTTGATGTGTCGCGGAACACAATCAGCAATTGGGTCAAAGAAGGCTTGGTACCTTCCGACGACAATAGACCTTATATATTCCGCGGGGCCGTAGTCCAAGACTTCCACAAAAGGCGGAGAGATCGAAGATATGCTTCGCTCAAGCCACATGAATTCTATTGCTTTACCTGCAAAGCGCCTGTGGCACCAATCGAGTTTGTCCGCGAGCCGTTAGCAACATTATCCGGCGCGCAGGCTCTGCGCGCCACGTGCCCGAGGTGCAAAAGGGGCATCACCAGATTCGGGACTCCGGGAGATCTGCACGTTGATAGATCACAAGACGCTCCAAATACTACCGAGGACCAAACAGACGAAGGAGAATTAAAGGCGCCCGGTGATATTTGGATTTGGCACACAAAAAATGATCGTATAATTCACGCATGGCAGATCAGCGCAGGCCGTTTCGCCGACGCGACCACTGATGCTCACCTGCGCGCCATTCGTTTTCTGGAAGGTGCTATTCGGGGGAAGCCCTTCATGGCATTGACCACGGAGAATATCGACGCAGTCCGATCTGAGTTGAAATTACAGATCTCTGGTTCTTGTGATGCACCGAAGTCGCGCTCAAGTATCAGTCACACGGCGTCCCACATCCGCAAGTTTCTGGAATGGCTTTTGAAGCAAGATTTTGCCTCTGACCTTCCAAGAGACCTGCCAGACTACATCGATTTGCCCAGGGCTGCGTACGCCCAATGTCTGCCGCGACCCCCAAAAAAATATCCTCTCATTGAAGAGGCTGAAACCATGCTCCAACGCATGCCGTCCCGGACTTTAACCCAGCAGCGGGATCGCGCGATGTTCGCGATCGCTTTTCTTGGTGCTTTAAGAGCAGACACCCTCATCTCACTTCGGCTGAAGCACCTGAGGATTGCTGAAAAACTGATCCTACAGGATGGTTCTGTATCCAGGACGAAAAATGGTAAAAGCCTTGAGATATGGTGGTTCCCAATTCCTGAAGTTTTCTCTGCCGAAGTGACCAAGTGGGACGATCTTATGCGCGAACTTGGCTTTCAAAACGATGATCCACTTTTCCCTGACCTGAAGTATATTCTGACCGGCTATCGCAGGCGGTTCCCAAACGCGCCTCCGATCGAGCCGATGAAGACAAAGACTGCTGTGACCAAGGCCTTCGAGATAGCCAGCATAGGAGCCAAAGCGCTCTACACGCCTCACTCGGCAAAGCACACTATCGCCGCTGAAAGGGATCGCCGGCACCTCACGGCGCTCGAACGCAAAGCCTGGTCAGAAAACATGGGGCATGAAACGGAACAGATCACTGAGCGGCACTACGGCCAACTCTCACCGGACGAGCGAAGACAAGCGATTGAAAATATCGGTTGTGGATCAGAGCAACTGGCGTGGCTTGAAGGGCTAACCAATGATGAGTTGGGCGCCGGCGTTCGACAGTTACTGACGCGCCAGTTGGAGAACAAAAAAAGGAGCAATGGCTGAGTGGGGCGGAAGCTGACCTTCGCTGCACAAGCAAAATGCTCCGGGTCCCATAAGGAAAGCTGACATTCAAACCAGAAGGAATGCCGCTAGCGGTCAGCGGAACTCCTATTTGATGTCTTGGCACTACCCTCTTGATGCAAATAGTTCTTGGTCGGGATTGAGCTTTGAGGAGCAACACTGTATGTTGGGCGTCCCCATAGGATCTGAAGAAGCAGAATACTATATCTAGATCTTGAATGCATCGGTTGGACCGCACATTTGTTCTAGAACATTTAGGAAACATTGAGGCCAATCATGTCAGCCCAGAGACTTTCCATCTTTTCGTGTGACAACGGCGATGCTTCGCTGATTGAGGCCCACGGTCGGGTGATTATGACAGACATAAATTACCGCGCTGAAGCCAGCGACGAGAAGAGTGACGCTTTGGATTTCGCGCCCAAGATCAGAAACGCCTGCAAGGATGACAAGCTTGACATCTTTGTACTGACGCACCCGGACGAGGATCACCTTGGAGGTTTCGGAGAAATCTTCCATCTTGGAAAACCGGATGATCGCGACGCTGATCCCGATGAGGGTGACGTCTTGATATTGGTCGACGAGATTTGGTGCAGCGAATACTCTGCCAACCCAAACTATACGACAGAAAAGTCCAAGCCGGTTTTGGACGAAATCAAGCGCAGAAAGGCGTTGCAAGGAACTGATGCGGGAAACCGCGATGGAAACCGGTTGAAGGTTTTGACAGCCGTGTCCGGTTCGAAAAATACCCTATGCAACGGCATTGAGTGGCGGCTCCTAGCCCCCAATGCTTCCGAAGGAAACATCCCCAAGGCGAAAGAGGGTGAACCCAAGAATTCATCGAACCCTGCGAGTCTTGTAATCCAGTGGACGGTTACTGTTAGGGGGCGAAAATCTGTGTTTGTGCTAGCCGGGGACTCTACAGTTGATATCTGGGAACGGCTCAACAAAGAGATGACCGCAGAACAGCTTGAATGGGACGTTCTGCTTGCACCACATCACTGTTCCAGACATTCGCTCGGTCGCAAAGTGGTTAGTGATGGTAATGAATCTTTTGAATGGTCGGATGCGGCATACGACGGCTTAGATCACCCGACTTCCGGAAAGTCTCATGTTGTTGCATCCTGACCCAGCCCCCTGATCCGGGCCGTTCAGGTGTAGAATCCGTTCCTGTTTCTTTCTGTTGATAGGTTTGCGGTCAAGGCCTGCTGAGCGGAGCCCTTGCGGAGCTCAAGCGAGGCAGGCCGGGTGCTGCGGTTGAGGTTGGCGTAGACAGCCGGAGCCAGCCCGCCAAGCGATGTGTGTGGTCTCTGTGTGTTGTAGTCGATCCTCCAGTTTTCGATGATCTTTCGCGCCTCGGCGAGGTTGCCGAAGATGTGTTCGTTCAGGCATTCATCACGCAATCGGCCGTTGAAGCTTTCCACGAACGCGTTTTGCATTGGCTTGCCCGGTGCGATGTAATGCCAACCAACGCCAGTGTCCTGGCACCACCTCAGCACCGCATGGGATGTCATTTCGGTTCCGTTGTCGCTGACAATCATGTTCGGCTGCCCGCGCCTGCGGATCAACTCATCCAGTTCACGCGTCATGCGGGCCCCTGACAGGGAACGGTCCACGACGGTCGCTAGCGCCTCACGGGTACAATCATCCACGATGCACAATACGCGGAACCGCTGGCCATCCTCAAAGGCGTCAGACACGAAGTCGAGCGACCATCGCTGGTTGGCGCGATCCGGAACCAGAATTGGTCTACGCGTGCCCAAGGCCCGTTTGCGCGAGCGTCTGCGTCGAACCGCCAGCCCTTCTTCGCGATAGAGCCGGAACAGCTTCTTGTGGTTCACCTCAAAACCTTCTCTGGCCAGCAAGATGCCCAGACGGCGATACCCGAACCGGCGACGCTCATTCGCCAGTTCCCGCAGCCGCTTGCGCAGGGCTTCATCGCCCTGGTCCTGCTTCTTGTACTGGAAGACAGACCTATGCAGATCAGCCAAATCGCACGCCCGACGCTCAGAAAGGCCGTGCTGATCCATCACGTCCGACACAGCCCTGCGCTTCACATCAGGCGTTAGTAATTTTTTGTGGCGAGGTCTTTCAGTGCGGCGTTGTCGAGCATCGCATCTGCAAGCATGCGCTTCAGACGGTTGTTCTCGTCCTCAAGCGCCCTCAGCTTTTTTGCGTCCGACACATTCATCCCGCCGAACTTGGCCTTGTACTTGTAGAATGTCGCGTCACTGATCCCGTACTTCCGGCACAGCTCCTGCGCCTTCACCCCGGCCTCGTACTCTTTGATCATCCCAATGATCTGCTCGTCACTAAATCTGCGTTTCATAGTCCATCCTTTGCTTGGACGGATTACTAACATCCTTGTGGCCTGATTTCAGGGGGCTGGGTCAAACCCATTTTCTCGTTCGCCTAGAGGATGATGGCCAGTAGCTATTGACGGACGCCGAGCCTCTCCAGCGTGGCTCGGTCAGGAGCGCCAGTCTCTGGTAGCCCGACCGATGCCTGATAGGCGCGCATGGCGCTTTGGGATGCTTTCCCCCAGTGTTCGTCAGGAGTGCCCGTGTCAAAACCTCCAGCATTCAGAAGGGTCTGCACGGCGCGATATTCGTCTGGAGAAAGAGAAAGGGTAGTCCATCCACAAGCTTCTGCAACGGCCTCGAAAGCATCTTGGGCACCAGCAAGCTCGAAAAGGGCATCGTGTTGCTGACCGTTATTTTCAACAAGCCGGATGAATAGACGCTCGGCGTCATAAATCTTTCGGATGAACGTCTCCGCCTCGCGACCAAAGAGACCCGCACCCTTGTTGTTGGTCAGACTGCTCCATCTAAATTGTTGTGATGGCTCATCGTCAATTCGGAGCGTCATGTCGAAAGAATTACGTCTGAAGTCATTCATCAGAAAGTCGTCCTGAACGAACACAAGCGCTGTCTCACCTTCGATGCATCGCGCGAGGAGGACCGTTTGGCCCGAGAAGCTGTTGGGCCGGAATTGCGAGTGGTTCAAAGTCACGATCTGTGGGCTGTCATCCACAGCCGCCCTAGATGTTTCGCTAGTCCACCAACCCGAGATCTGGTGTCCGTCCCGATTGGCTTGCTCGAACGGGCGAAGGGAATAGTCGATGGATGGGAAGCGCGGGTCCGCCCATGCGACTGGCTGCGCTGCATCTTCTGGCGGTGTTTCCGCATCGGTTGCCGATGAGAAGGACGGCGCGGTTTCTGAAGGCTGAGGCCGCATCACCGGAAACGCGATGCCATATTTTGCCTGCAAATAGCCCATCTGCAACTGTGCTAATGTGAGCCGCTCAGTTTCGGCGCGGCTAAGTGTGAGAGCCTGGACCAAACCGCCAGCGGTTGCGGCTTCGCGTTCGGCCTCTTCTATGCGCCTTTGAACCGCTGCCATTTCACCAAGGATCTGTTCTGCCAGCGCTTCATCGGGCTGAACCGCCGGGGCCGTCACTTCGACAGTCGCAGCACCGGCTTCCGCATTAATCCGGTTTTCAATTAGTGTCCGTGCAAGCAGCAGAGCTTCTTTGCGAGCGTCGATTAGGGTGAGGATCAGCCCGCTGTCATAGCGCGCTGCCTGGGCATCAATCTCAGTTATCTGACGCTCGATATCGGCCAGTTCCGCAGAAAAGGAAGCATCTTGCGCAGAAGCCGAAGTGGTCGCAGAAAGCGCGAGGGCAAAAACTAGTGATCTCAATGACATGGATAATTCCGTAAACTAGACTCTTTAGGAGAAAACTAACAACCTGGAGCACAACCAGCAAGCGAACGCAGTGCTTCTACCATCCGCCTCATGCTAACTTAGCGAAAGTCTCCTTTGCGGGCTGCAGGCGCAGAAAGTCTGAACGGGCTCGAGTGACCGCTAAGGCCGCTATGGAAACTCCCAGATCTTGATGTTAACGTTTATGATGACGTCTTCAGCCTGGTCGTTTTCGACGTTAACCATGCGAGCATGATAGCCGTCTTTAATGAACGCGACTGCTTCGTTTATGTCTTTCGCCCAAGTATAGCTCTTTTCATGGTGACGCTCTTGGGAGGGCACATCGGGGTGGATGACGACAAATCTCCCGTCAGGCCTTGGGGCCAGACGGTTGATCGTATTTGCTTTGCTTGAAACTCCGACGACAACAAATGTCATGATCATCGCCCCTCTGACGCACTCTTCATTGCAGGCTAATGGGTCAACTCAGTAGTGTCGACTGGGATTCTTGAAGGAAAGCGGTGCTACCCCAAACTCGGAAGTCCGCTTTTGGGTAGCCGCATCGCAGCACTCATTTGATCCGCGAACGGCAGCTCTGGGCCGTGAATGGCGGTCGTCACGACGACACAGAGCAGGGATGCCGCGCCGCATCTGAGGTCCGGAAGGAGCGCAA
>NZ_CANLXG010000007.1 GCF_947495025.1 uncultured Roseobacter sp.
GGCCTGGCTGTCACCGCGTGATCTGAAAGATTTTGCGCAGAGCCTTCTGGGTGTGGTGACCTTTTCATCCAATATTCTGTTCTGAGCCGAGAGCGGATATTTCGGCGGAGCGGCAGAACTCAAGCCGCTCCTGTATCCCTGGAGCCTGGCGGACAGGGGTCCTGAAGGCAGAGTTTCAGCGGTATTCGATCAGTTTTTTACGGCGTCCTGTCAGACGGCCCATAGCATAGCTGAAGATACCGAGGGCCTCGGGCAGTTTGCTCAGGGTCAGAAAAAACGCCCGGTGCCAGGGCATGCCCCGCAGTCGCAGCCGGACCACCTGTGCAGGCCAGGCCAGCAGGACCAGCCAGAAAACCGGATGCACGAACAGACCCCCCAGCACAGCCACCAGCGGCACCCCTGCCCCCTGGATCAGCGCCCGCCGGGTCTGTGCCACATTGTGCCGCTCAGGCGGAGCACCATGCAGGGCGGCACCCTCAGCATAGGCATGTCCCCCCCGCCGGGTGCGTGTCCACCACTGGCTGAAACGGGTCATTGCAACATCATGCAGCGTCATTTCTGCATCAATACGCCAGATTTCCCAGCCGGCCTGCCGCAGCCGCACACAGAGCTCGGGCTCTTCGCCGGCGATCATGGCCGGGTTGAACCCGCCCACCGCCTGCAGCGCATCAGCACGCATCAGGGCATCGCCGCCGCAGGCGCGGGCCTGGCCCACGGGCGTGTCCCATTCATGATCTGTCAGCCGGTGATAGACCGACGCCTCTGGAAAGCGTTCGCGCCGCCGCCCGCAGACCACGGCTGCCTGTGGATGATCCTCCAGAAAAGCCGCAGCCCGGGTAATCCAGCCGGCATCGACCTCGCAGTCTCCGTCAACGAACTGTATCCGGTCGGGCGGGGGCGTCATCTGCAGGGCGCGGGCCAGACCCGCATTGCGCGCACGCGCAGCTGTAAAGGGCACATCCGTGTCCAGCAGCACCACATCGGCACCCGCGGCGCGGGCGGCTGTGACGCTGTCATCGGTTGAGCCTGAGTCCACATAGATCACCTGACGCACACCCTGCTGCAGCGAGGCAATGCAACGGATCAGCCGGTCCCCTTCATTGCGGCCGATGACAACGGCGGCAATGTTCATGAGGGCACGAAGGGATAGCAGAGCGTCAGCGCCGGGTGACCGGGAAAGATCCCCGCCAGAATATCGCGGTCAGCTGTATAGGTGGCCTCCAGCTGACTGCGCAGGCTGTCGGGCAGGTCCGGCCGGTTGCTGATCGTCCGCGCTTTGCGGATTCTGGTGCGCAGGGCCTTGGGTATCAGTCTGCGGCGCAGGAAGGTGGCCGGCGCACTGTCAACAAGCAGCCCGTGCAGCGGCAGGCGGCGCACCCGCTGGGCCGAGACATTCTGCTGCGCCTGATCAGGGTGAAAGACCGGCGGAGAGGCCAGGCCCAGGAAATCCCCGATGCGCGCCAGCTCCGCCTGCGGATCCGCCCGGAACTGTTCCAGGCTTGTCAGCATCAGCGCCTCCCGGCCAAAGGTCTCGGCAAAGGGGGTGATCTGCATGCCATACTGCCCGTAGGCCGTGATTTCCGGCAGATCAGCAAAGGCCCGGGTGATATCCGCAGAGGTCCGTTCGGTGCTCCATTCGTGGATATACTGTGAGACGGCGCGATCAACCGGGTTGCGGATCATATAGATCAGTTTCACGTCCGGTGCGGCAGCATGCAGCCGTGCAACCGTATCGGGCCAGGTTGGCAGTTTGGTATAATGGGTGCTGGCCTCGCCGGTCAGATCCCCTGCGCCTGCCCCGGCAAAAAGGGCCGCATACCAGTCGGGGCCTTTTGCAAAGATGTCATCGTCCGAGAAATAGTTCGGTTCTTTGGGGTCTGTCATAAAGACCCCGTCCTGGGCTGCCAGCTGGACCTGCAGTGTAGAGGTGCCGCATTTCATCGCGCCGATGATGATGAAACCGGGATCTGTCATGCCTGTTCTCCCGGAGCATTGCGCGGGCCCAGCGGATCGCGGGCGTTGATCCAGATATCACGGGCCTCGGCCTCAGCCACACCGGGTGCCGGGCGGCCTGTCAGCCGCCGGGCATGGGCGATCACGCGCCCCAGATGCCACATGACATTCGCCAGGATCAGCCCGGCATGGCCGTGCGCCTGATAGAGAAACCGGCTGCGCGAGCTGTAAAAATAGGCCGGCAGCCGCTTCTTCGCCGCGGCCATTGCCTTGACCGGGCCGGAGCCACCGCGAAAGTGCACGGCGCGGGCCAGGGGTGCCCGGGCAATGGGCCATCCGGCCCGGCGCGCGCGCAGACAATATTCCGCATCCTCGAAATAGAGAAAGTACCCCTCGTCCATCGGGCCGGTCTGCGCGATCATCTCCCGGCGCAGCAGGATACAGGCAAAGCTGGCCCATTCGATTGCTGTTTCCTCCGGCTCCGGTCCCAGCGAGACCTGGGCACCGCGGAAAAGACGCGAGACGAAACCGGTGCTGGCACTGCGCAGAAGTTCACTGACAGGTCCGGGAAACCGGAAACAGTTCGGCTGGATGACTTCATCCTCTCCCTCAAGGCGGGGAACAATCAGGCCGGCATCAGGATGGCTTTCGGCAACCTTCAGGATTTCGGTGAAAAAACCGGGCCGGAGCAGCGCATCGGAATTCAGCACCAGATACCAGTCCGCCTCACAGGCCGCGATCCCCTGGTTATGTCCGCCGGAAAATCCGGTATTGCTGTCCGAGCGCACCAGCTCTACCGGCGTCTGCCCGGGCCGGGCGTCGATCCAGGCGGCAATCTCCTCGGCCGATCCGTCTCCGGAGCAGTTGTCGACGACAACCACATGCACATCCAGGCCGCCGGCCACGTCAAGCACCGACCGGACACACTGCAGCGTCAGCGCAGCCGTACGGTAATTGATAATGGAAACGGCAATTCTGTGAGGCATGAGGCTCAGCTGTGTTTTCTGTGTCCTGCGCGCACCTTGCGGTCCGCAGGCTTCTGACGGGTATAGATGGTACCGGCGGGGCGCTGTCTGTCCGGTCCGGGTCTGCGCCGGGGCCGTTGCGCGGGATCAGCAGGCTGCGGTTGTGGTGTCTTTTCCGAAAGGCGCCCCAGTTCGAGCCGCCCGGCCAGTGCCCCGGCGATCATCCAGGTGACCGGCGACACCCCGGAGTTGGGAATGAGGTCGATAACGTTGGCGGCCATCATCAGACAGAGACCCGAGGTGACCAGGGTGAGCCCATAGGCCTGCTGGCGTCGCCAGAGCATCACGATCGGCAGAACCAGCAACCCGAAGATCGACAGATAGCCGGTCCAGCCGTAGGTCCCGATCAGGATCACCCAGAAACCATCCGTGGTGGACTGGTCGAGCCCGGTTTCGGGATCACGGTCCCGGTTCCGCGCCCAGAGGCCCCAGCCAAAGAAGGGCCGCTCATTGGCATGGGCCAGCAGTCTGTTCTCGTGATCAATCCGGTAGGCCAGAGAATCCGCACGGGTGGGATTGATCTGCTCCACGGTGCTGACGATTTCATTGACCGGCACCAGCCCGGCACCGCGCAGAACCGGATAACTCATGATGATCAGCGCCGCCGACAGCGCTGCCAGCATCTGCAGGCGCACATTCAGGAACAGCGCAATGGGAATGAACACCAGCGCGATGAGAAAGGATCCGAAGACCTTGGCCAGGAACAGGGTACCGAAGATCCACAGCCCCGCCAGGATCAGCTTTGGTTTATGGACCGCCTTCTCTGTCCGGAACAGAATGATTGTGCCAATCAGCGCACAGCACATGAAAATTCCCAGAAAGAGACCATGTTTCAGAAACACCAGGGGCCGCCAGCCGCCGGCGCGGAAGTGCTGCTGCCAGGAATGCGGGAAGAACCCGTAAACTGTCCTGTTGAGCTGCGGCGACATACGTACTTCATAGAGGGCCAGCGCTGCATAGAGGACGGTGGCAATGCACAGAATAATCAGCAGCATCCTGTGCTGATCGGGGTGCGCCAGCATCTTGCGGCCGATCAGAAAGGGCAGCAGCATCATGATAAAGGTCAGGGTCAGGGACAGCCCGTCATAGATCCGCATGGCGGGAATGGTCAGCCGGGAAAACACCAGCGGATCTGAATTGGTCAGGGTCGTCAGCATCGCCGAGACCGGCAGAATAAATATGATCGCCCGAAAGACCGGATCCCCCGGCAGCCAGCCCTTCAGGATAACGCTGTCGCGCTTGCCCCACCCGGCCGCGATCAGCAGGACAGCCATGCCGGTGGCGATGGTTTCCTTGTTGATCTCGGGCAGGACCGGCAGATCAACGCCGGTCCGCTCCGGTAACAGCAGATAACCTGCGGTGACAGTGATCACTGCGGCAAAGGCGGCGCTGTACCGGCTGAACAGCCATGCTGCAACAGCGGGCCAGCAGAAGAGGGCCAGATAGGGAACCATCTCAGCCCCCCTCTGCGGTTTTCACCGCACGGATGATGCAGAGAGCGCAGCCCATCACGTGCCGGAGGCTCCGGTGCTGAACCGGCTCTGCAGCGCATGCATGAAAAGACCCGGCAGGATCGCAATGCAGGCGCCATACCGGCGGGCCAGCCGGCGCGGGTTGCCCATCAGCCGCCACAGCCATTCTCCTGCAAACCGGCGCACCAGGGCAGGCGCGCGTTTCTGGGTGCCTGCAATGAAATCCAGGCCTGCGCCGATGGACAGAAACCCGGTCTGTGGCTGCGCGGCAAAGGCCCGGGCGGCAAAGATTTCCTGCTTGGGTGCGCCCAGGGCAAGAAAACAGATGCGGGCACCGGAGGCCCCTATTTCCGCGATATAGTCATCCGCCAGCGGCCCTGTGGGATCAAACCCCATGGGCGGCGCCGTCGCAGAGACGATCTGCAGACCGGGGTAGCGGTCGCTGAGTTTGCGGGCAGTGGCCGCGAGCGTTGCGTCAGTACTGCCCAGAAGCGCCACCGGATATCCCAGGCGGGCGGCCATCGCGCAGACCGGATCAATCAGTTCAGACCCCGGAACCAGTCCGACCGGCCGGCCGGCCAGCCGCGACAGCCAGACAATCGGGCGTCCATCAGCCGTGATGTGTGTGTGCTGCGCATAGGCGGCGTGAAACCCGGGCTGCTGGCGCAGTTTGACAACGTGATCCAGGTTCAGCGTTGCGACTGAAAATCCGGATCCTTCCTCAAGCCGCGCCTGCATATCCTGCAGCAGGGCCTGCGCCGACGGTACCGTGACGCGGATTTCCCCGTTCTCTTTCAGGTGATTGGTCCTGGCCCAGTTCATCGTTAACTCGCTTTATACACCCGCAGACGGCCGTTCCTCACAGACCTCTGCCCTGCTCATACAATATACCAGCCTTTTTGACCAAAAAGATGGCGAAAGCGTGGATGTTCACGCAGTTTTGCCCGTTTCAGGCCGGTTTTTCCAGGTAGGCCAGCAGCCGTTTTGTTGCATCCGGCCACTGATGCCGCTGTGCGGTATCAGTGGCGGCCTGCGAATATCCCTGCCATACATCCTCTGACATCTGCGCAAACCGCAGAATTTCCGCTGTAAAGGCTTTGGTGTCTGTTGCCGCAATCACGCCGTTCGTGCCATCCACCAGGTCTCTGGCGGCCCCCGCTGTTGTGGTCAGCACCGGGGTCCGGCAGGCCATCGCCTCCAGCAGCGGCAGGCCGAAACCCTCCTCGATGCTGGTCAGCAGCCACAGATCGCAGTCGGCATAGACATCCGCCAGCGCCTGTTGCGGAGGATCGATCCGGATATCTGCCCAGTCCGGCAGATTGTCCTCCGGTCGCGGCGGGCTGCCACACAGGATCACGACCTTTATGTCCGGCTGTTTCCGGCGCGCGGCGGCCAGGGCATCCAGCGCCAGCTGTGTGTTTTTGCGGGGTGCACGGCTGAACAGAAACCCCACCGTCAGCCGTGCATTGCGCGTTCGTGGCGGGGCATGAAAAAGCCCCGTGTCCACCGCATTCGGTAACAGGGCGATGTCTTTCGTGCCGTGGGTTTCGTTTATTTTATCAATGATATAGCTCGATACTGCCATCTTCTGCAGTGGCAGATCATAGGTTGCTATAACCCGCTCGGCGGGCAGGTATGGGAATACCTCATAGTCCTGAATAAGGTAATATCCGCGGCCTTTTTCGGGGGGCAGCGCAGCGGCCCATTCGGCCGTTTCCCACCATGTTGCAATGACCACATCTGCGTCGGGTACATCGCCGGCCGTTATCGGACGTATGCTGTCCAGCACGATATGCCGGTCACCCAGAAAATCCAGCAGTGGTGTGGGCTGTTTTACCTTGCTGTTCCAGCCATGACCGCGCAGCAGCGCCTTCAGCTTCTTGCGCAGGGGCTCCGGGCGTGCGGGCTGGGACATCACTGTGACGTCATGTCCCTGCTCGCTCAGGTGCCGGGCATAGGTCGCCATCACCCGGGTCCCGCCCCGGTTGGATACGAACGGGTTCAGAAAAGTAATTCTCATGTGAATCTCCCGCAGGGCGTCTGGCCGCCTGTCGGATAGCTTCCTGCAGCGCAGGGCGCAACAAGCCTGTGCAGGTATTGCTTAACTGTGGCAGCAGGGAAGACCGGTATCAGCCGCGGTTCACCAGACGCAGGGCCTTGTGCAGCCTCGGCGCAAACCCCGCGCCCTCAATGCCGTGCCGGTCGAGCCATTCGGCATGAGCGCCGATCACCCGCAGCGGGAATCCGCCCTGCACGCCGGCAATCCGCGCCGCGGCAAGCCTGTGCGAAGCGGCCAGGGCCTTGAGCACGGATCCGTCGCGGTCAATGATGACACTGCCCATGCCGGCCGTGGCGAATTCACTTTCCTTTCCGGAAATATAGCCGTGCTGTTCCATGCTCAGAATGATCTCCAGATAGCAGTCATAGATGCACTGTACGATCTGATCCTCGCGCTCGATCACATAGTTCTTGTGCCGGAACACACCATAATCGCGCAGACTGCCGAGGACCTGCGCATAGGTCCGGCTCCGGGTCAGATCATTGCGGTGATCCGAAACATCTTTCATCCGCATATATATCGGCGTCTGTTCCAGTGGCGCGCGCAGAATATCCTCTTCTGCGATCCGGAACTCCCGCATCTCATAGATTACCCGTTCCAGTACCGGCAGGAGCGGCCTGGGCACTATGCCACTGTCACGCAGTTGCTGGCGGCGCCGGCGGGAGGGGAAAATCCGGGTCTCGAAGCGGATCTCACAGGGGTTGACCGTAATGCACAGGCCTTCCTCGCCCAGCGAGCGTCTCAGTCTCCATTCCTGCATGAGCCTACCCCTCTGTTACTGCACCCGGCCAGGCCGGGTAAAATACCGCTGCATCCGCAGCACACCGCAACCGGTCTCCGGATGTCACAAAACATTTACAAAAGGTAAACCACCGGCCCGCCTCCGGCAAGTTTTTGCGGCACCGATGGTTACTGCCCGCAGTCCGGTAGTGCGGGACACGGCGTAATCCGGGGTCCGGGGTCACCAGGCAGGGCGGCAGATCTTAACAGAGGATGAACGCCCCGCACCCCTGTTTCACTGAACATTGTGGAATCTGGCCGATTTTTTTCGCAACAGCCAGGCCATCTTCCCGCCCCGGAAAGGCGGCGCAGAGGCATGGATCAGCCGTGTTCAGACCATATCCAGGAGACTTCCCATGTCAGACCGCTTCAGCTCATACTCCATTGGCCTCGAGAGCCCGGCCATCAACCTCCATGAGGTTACCCCCGATGACGGCGCTGATCTGCCGCAGGTCAGCCGGGCGCTGAATGTGGCTGGCGGCGGCACCGTCCGTGTCACCACAGTTGCGGGCGACACAGCAACTGTGACCGTTGCAGCAGGGATTCCCTTCCCGGTCCGTGTCCGCCGCATCTGGGCCACCGGCACCTCCGCCACCGGCATCGTTGCGATGTCATAATGCTCAGTCTGTCCATTACGCAGGTTGTACCGGCAGATACGAGCGGGATCGCTCCCCCGCCGCCTCCGCCGCCGCCTCCCCCGCCGCCGCCGCCTCCCCCGCCTGCTGATTTCAATCTCAGCCAGGGCAGCGGAGAGCCGGTCATTACAGTCTCTGATGGCACAATCACGATCGTGGTCGCCGATCCCCTGATCTATGCGGGCAGCTATGAGGTAGCGGTCAGCGCCTTTGACACCGTGGATGCTGTGAACCTCGTGTTGCCGGCTCTGTCGGGCATTGCAGCGCCAGGAGAGGTTCTGACGATCACGCCGGGCCTGTGGCTGCTGAACGAAAGCGCCTCCGGTGCCGTGACCTATGAGATCGCCCGGGACGGGGCGGTAACCGGCCCCGCCGCGCCGCCGGCCTATACGGTGGTTCAGGCAGATGTGCAGAGCAGTATCAGCATCATCGAAACCGTGGCCGGACAGTCGGCAGAAAGCGCCTCTGTCCTGATCCCCGGGATCGACAGTTTCGAGGGACCTGACCAGCTGCTCACCAGCTATACCGGCCCTTCCGGCAGCAGCTGGACAGAATTCGATACGGCCGGCAACAGCTATATCCTGAACGGCAGCGTCACCAGTAACATCCGCTATGGCCGCAGCTTTGTGATCCGGGATGACACCGTCGGGATCGCCGACTGCCGGCTGACCGCAAATATTCAGGAGCTGAACTCCGGCGCCTCCTTCCCTGCGCATGCCGGGATCGTACTGCGGTATACTGATCCGTCGAACTACTACCTTGTGCGCCACAACCGGCCCAACCTGGAATGGCGGCTCATCCGTGTCACGGGGTCATCCTTCACCACTCTGGACAGTTGGACGGACAGCTTCCTGACCGGCCAGGTCCGCAATGTCGCCTTCGAGATCACCGGCAGCGCGCTGCAGGTCGTCATCGACGGTGTCCCGCGTATGTCGGCCACGGATACCGACCACACCACCGGCGGCGCGGGTCTGTATTTTTACGGCAACAATAACGCTCCCCCGGTAACTGATGGTCCTGTCATCCAGGACTTCGGCTTTGAGGATCTGACATAATGCCCAGCTTCAAGTTCACGGGCCTCAGCCCGTTTGACTACTACAGCATGCAGATTGGCAACGGCAGCACTGCCCTGGAGGCCCGCGGGTACCAGGGCATTGTGCCCGGCAGCGGGGCCATTACGATTTCGGTCCGGCGCGGTACGCTGCAGGTCGCCCCTGAAGGGGTCGGTTTTACGGCTACCATTGACGGCGAGAAGGGCGGCCCCGGTCCGGCAGATGTCGATTTCGGCGACGGCAATGTCTATGACCCGCGGTTTCACGAACTGATCTACCGGTGGGATTTCGGGGATACACCGCGTGGATTCACCCATGTGGAGAACCTGCCGGCGGCATGGAATGACACCAGTATCGCCTACGGGCCGGTCGTGCAGCATACCTACCGGACCCCCGGCACCTATACGGTGACCCTGTCAGTCTTCAACCCGCGCACCGGGGACACCCATACACAGACCACCGGGGTCTCCGTGGGAGATCCGGAAACAGTCTTTGCGGGCAGCAACACTCTCTTTGTCGATCCGGCCGGTGTGCATGCAAATGCGCCGGCCGGTGCCGCACTCTACACAGACTTTGACACAGCCTTTGCCGCCGCCACCGGCGGGAACCGGCGGGTGATGCTGGAAGATGGTGCGGCCGCCACCTGTACCTCCCATTATGTCGGCGGTGCTTATGGCTCGGTACATCTGTGCGCCGTGCCGGGCGCTGTCACCCGCCCGGTTATTACCTGGGTCCCGGGCGGTACGCGCGCGGAAATGTTCCGTGTCCGCGATGGTGGGGCCGGCAGGGACCTGTCCGTCAGCGGTCTGCGTTTCCAGGGGCCCTACGACTCGACCACCGAAACCGGGCCGGTGGATGTGGACTGTTTTCAGATTGAGGCCAACCCCCACCGCTATCTCCACCTGCACGACTGTATCTTTGACGGTTTTCAGGACGCGTGCATCAGCACCTCGACGGAAAGCAACGGCCAGACACGGATGATCAATGACTGCCTGGTCACCAACTGGCGCAACTTTGCCATCGGGTGCTTCTCAAAAAGCAATGACCGCACGGACACCTCGAAATTCCTCGCGATCGTCGGCTGCAATCTGGCCCAGCACGTGGATGCACTTGCCGGCAACGGCGACAAGGCCAACAACAATACCCACGGTCCGGTCCGGATCGGTGACGGGGACACCTGCGCCATTCTGCAGAACGATATGTTCAGCCGGTGCGGTTGGTCAGCCGGCGAATCCGGCTTCATCGCGATCCAGCCCTGCCTGCGCCTCAACAGCCGGGGCAAACCCGGTCAGCGCTCCAATGTTTCCATGAACACGATGGAAGGTGGTGACAGCGTTCTTACCGCCTCTGTGGCGACAAATGGTGATGATGCCGGTGATGCGGGCAATATCCTGATCGATATGAACCTGCTGATCGGCGATCACATGACGCAGCGGTTCGTCGATTTCTCTGCCGGGAGTGCTACGGTGCGTAACTGTATCGGCATCAACCCTGACACGGCCACGCTGGGAGACGGCTCTTTCGGCGATCCCGTGGCCTTTGTCGCAGGGTATAAAATTTCCGCCACCACAGATGCCGGCAGGGCCTCACCGGTTTTCATATACAATAATACCTTTGTGAATCTGATGACGGATGCGGCCACCAATGACGACGCCGATATGCTCATCAAGTCTCCGGTGACACTGACCATGATCGAGGACAACAACGTGCTGCACCAGCCGAACCTCGGCCAGCCGGAGACACAGGATGCGCCCTTTACGGTGGCAGAAATTCCCGCCGCCGACGGAACAACCCCCGTCATGCCACGCAGCAAGGGGTTCACGGATCACAACAATCCGACGGTTGTGCCCGGCACCGGTTCACCGGCGGACACGGTCAGGACCTATATACCGGCCACCGGCTCCGGTGCTCTGGCCGCCGCCACCGGTCCGCGCCGCGCACCGCGTGACTTCTTTACGGTCAGCCGTGCGGCAACACCCAGCAGGGGTGCCGTGGAGGGGGCCTGACCAGCGCTTTACGCGCCGCGCAGGGGTGCATAAAGAGGGGGCAGACCACAGACCCTGAACGGAACCCCGCATGCATCAGGACAGCGCCAGCCCGCATATTGCGTATCTGACCGGAGAATATCCGGCGGTATCGCATACCTTTATCCTGCGCGAGATCGAACAGCTGCGTGCGCAGGGGCTGGAAGTCTCCACCTGTTCCGTACGCCGGACCGATGCCACCCAGGCACGGGGGCCTGCCGAAAAAGAGGCCGCGGCCACCACATTCTATATTCTCGCCGCCGCCCGCCGGCCGGCAGTTCTGGCACGGGCCCTGATGGGTGCACTGACCCGGCCTGCGCGCCTCGGTGCCGCGGCAAAGCTGGCCTGGGACACCCGTCCGCCCGGGCTGAAAGCGGCTCTGTATCAGCTGTTTTATCTCATCGAGGCCATGATCCTCGTACAGCACCTGCAGGCGCGCGGCGTAACCCATCTGCACAATCACTTCGCCAATTCGAGCTGTTCGGTGGCCATGCTGGCCAGCACCCTGTCCGGCATTCCCTTCAGCTTCACGCTGCACGGGCCCGCGATCTTCTTTGAACCGCGCCGCTGGCGTATTGACGCAAAGATCGCACGCGCCTCCTTTGTCGCCTGTATCAGTCATTTCTGCCGCAGCCAGGGCATGATCTTCTCTGATCCTGCTCACTGGCACAAACTGCGCATTGTGCACTGTGCCATCACACCGGAACGCTATGGCCCTGCGGCAGACAGCCCGCCGGGCCGGGACATCGTCTTTGTCGGGCGCCTCGCAGCCGTCAAAGGGGTCCGCGTTCTGCTGGAAGCCTTTGCGCAGGTCCGCCCTGCCCACCCCGATGCCCGGCTGGTGCTGGTGGGGGATGGTGCGGAACGGACGGATATCGAAGCGCATGCACGCGCCCTGGGCTGTGCAGAGGCGGTGCGGTTCACCGGATACCTGTCACAGGACGAGGTCGCCGATGAGCTGTCACGGGCGGACATCTTTGCCCTGCCCAGTTTTGCCGAAGGCGTGCCTGTGGTGCTGATGGAAGCCATGGCCAGCCACCTGCCCGTGCTGGCCACACGGATCGCCGGCATTCCCGAACTGGTGCAGGACGGCGAAAGTGGTTTTGTGGTGCCACCCGGCGATGTGGCAGCCTTTGCCGCTGCCCTTTCCGCGCTGCTGGCGGATCCTGCACAGCGTCAGAGCATGGGCAGGAAGGGCCGTGCCCGGGTTGAGGCGGATTATAATCTGCCTGTCGAGGGTGCCTGGATGGAACAGCTGCTGCGCGGGACAGCCCCCGGGGGCGCGCTGCGCCCCGCTGACCCCGCGTCCTGACCGTTTACTGTCCTGTCGGTTCTGCTGCAGCTTTCTTTGCTGTCAGGCGCCGGGCCAGCTGTGTGAAATAGCGCTCCAGCGTGAAGGTGCTGATATGCGCCAGCGCAAAGAACAGCACAAAAGAGATCGGCCGCTTGATCAGGTAGAGGGTCCATTTGTCCCCCTCGCCCAGCCAGCCGAGTGCTGTGAGCGGGTGCCAGACGTAAAGCGCATAGGAAATTGCGGCGATATAGGCCAGCACAGGCAGACGACAGATCTGCCGGATAAAGCCTTCGGGCATGAACAGAATGCTGCCAACCAGTGCCATCGCGAAATAGGGCCGCAGATATGCCATATCCCCGCCCAGCTGGGTGTGGCTCGACAGGAACCACAGGGGCAGGAAGATCCAGAAGCCCCTGCCCCACCAGTGTGCGATCCGTTCAAATCCCGGCCGGTGCAGGTTCAGCCAGAACAGCGCCAGCAGGCTGCCGGACAGGATCTCATCGACCCGCAGATGCGTGTTGATGCTCTTGTAGGCGCCGATGTCCACCCGGGCCCACATGACAAGAATGGCCGCCACCGGCACCAGCCAGAACCCGCGGCGTCCGAAAATCCAGATGGCCAGACCGATCGCAATATAGAAATGCATCTCGACACAGAGCGACCACAGATGTCCGATCCCTTTGAACCCCAGGGCGGTGTAATTCATGTACAGCAGCATGATCGCCTGGAATGTGTCCCAGCGCTGGTACATCAGCCCGGCGACCACAAAGCTGAAGAACGCCATCAGCGGCACGATCCGCGCGATCCGGCGGGTAAAAAACGTCCCTATATCGGGGGATTCATACAGAAACCGGGTGATCAGAAAACCGGACAGGCAGAAGAACAGGCTCATGCCCATCAGGCCGGTGGCAGAGTTGAGTTCCCAGTGCGACGGCCCGACAGGCAGAAGATGCGTGGCAATCACCAGCAGAATGCTGGCCGCGCGCACCCCGTCGAGTTCCGGCAGATACCCGGTTCTGGTCTCTGTCATGGATCTGCCCGCTGCAGCAGATGGGCCCGTTCTGCCTCGATCTCGGCCACGGCACGGGCCTTGCCGGCAACCAGCGCCCGGCGCTGGTAGGCGCGGATAAAGCGCCGCAGTTCCGGGTCATCATATTGTTTGTCGCCCCGCAGCATGGCGCCGAAAAACCCCTGCAGCGTTGCCAGCCCGCCCAGCACATAAGGAGGGTGGCGCATCTTGTTGATCGCCGTGGCAATGAAATAGAGCGGATCAGAGCCCATGAAATACTGCCCCGTGCCATGCCGGCGGCGGCCGGTATAGATGCTGACCTGGCTGGACCCCATGGGACGCAGGTGCTCGAACTGCAGTTCGTCGTCGTCCCAGCTCACGGCAGTCCAGCCAAGCTGGCGCGCCTTGTGGCAGTCGATTCCGTCCCACATCACCTCGCGGACAAAGCCACCGATGTCCTCGAAACAGGCTCTGCGAAAGAACTTTGAGGCGCCCACCGACATCTCATCGCCGATCTTCTCACTGACCCGGCGGCCGGCATCATCGATGAAATAGGCCTTGCCGGAACAGGTGCCGACGCGCGGGTCAGCCTCCATCCGGTTCATCAGCCCGGCGAAATACCCCGGGGGCAGATCCAGATCGAGGTCGAGTTTGCACAGATAGGTGAAGTCTCCCAGGTTCACCGTATCCAGACCGAAGTAAAAGGCCTCGATCACACCCGGACCCACAGCGCGGTGCCCGCGGTCGGGTTTGTCGAGCACGCGGATCCAGTCGTGCTCAGCCGCATATTCCGCCAGAATATCGCCGGTGGCATCCGTGGAGCCGTCGTTGACGATGACCCAGAGTGTGGGGCGTTCGGTCTGGGCCACCATGCTGTCCAGGGTGCGGCGCATGAAATCCGCCTCATTCCTGCAGGGGGAAATCACAACAAAAGCACGGGGATCAGACATAACGGACGACCTTCAGGATACAGAACACATAATAGGATACGGGGCTTTGTGCAGAGGGCACATCTTTTTTGCAAGGGTGGCCTGCCTGCAGGCCTGAATCTGTTCATCATTCCGACATAGTCTTGCTAAATGACGGGATTATTGCCAAACGCACTATGGTGACGGGAGGCGCATACGGTCTGTCGGCCCGTGTGTTTTACTGAGTCCCAAAGGTATTAAAGGACAATCCGATGTCTCTGATGAAAGCCATAGAGAACCAGACCGCCCGTGTCGGCGTGATCGGGCTGGGCTATGTGGGCCTGCCCCTGGCTGTTACCGCCGCGACCCGCGGATTTGCCGTGACCGGGTTTGATGTGGACCCGCGCAAGATGGAACAGCTCTCTGCCGGCGCCAGCTATATCGGCGCGGTGAGCGACGAGGCCCTGGGCGCTGTGGTCAGCGCGGCGCGCTTTGACTGGACCACGGATTTCGCGCGCCTTGCGGAATGTGATGTGATCATCATCTGCGTGCCGACCCCGCTGACAGCCCAGAAAGAGCCTGATCTGTCTTATGTAGAGACAACCACACGCGCGATTGCCGCGCATATGGCACCGCAGACCCTGGTGGTGCTGGAATCCACGACCTTTCCCGGCACGACCGATGATGTGCTGACACCGCTGCTGGCGGCCAGCGGCCTGAAGATGGGCGAAGAGGTCTTTGTCGGCTTCTCGCCCGAGCGCGAGGATCCGGGCAATACATCCTTCAATACCGCCACCATCCCGAAAATCGTCGCCGGCGACGGCGATCTGGCCGGTGATCTGGTCGCGGCCTTCTATGAGCGGGTCGTCGACAAGGTGGTCCGTGTCAGCTCCACCCGCACCGCTGAGGCAGTGAAAATCACCGAGAACGTCTTCCGGGCGGTCAATATCGCCATGGTCAACGAGCTCAAGCTGGTCTTTGACGAGATGGATATCGACGTCTGGGAGGTGATCGACGGAGCGGCCACCAAGCCCTTTGGCTTTATGCCCTTTTATCCGGGCCCCGGCCTGGGCGGACACTGTATTCCGATCGACCCCTTCTATCTGTCCTGGAAGGCCCGCGAATATGAAGTGCCTACGCGCTTTATCGAGCTGGCGGGCGAGATCAACACCGCCATGCCGCACCATGTCATCGACCGCACCCGCGAAGTGCTCGACCGCGCCTGTGGCAAGGGTCTGAGCCGGGCGCGTATCCTGCTGGTCGGCGTGGCCTACAAGAAAAACGTCTCTGATATGCGCGAAAGCCCCTCGATGAAACTGATGCAGCTGCTGGATGAGGCCGGCGCCGAAGTGGCCTATCTCGACCCGCATGTGCCGGAAATTCCGCCGATGCGCGAATACGGACAGTTCACGGCCCGTGCCGCCCTGGATCCCGGGGCTGTGACAGAGGCCGCTTTTGACGCGGTGCTTATTGCCACGGACCACGATGCCATTGATTACGCCGCCCTGCTGGAGCTTGGCTGCCCCGTCATAGATACCCGCAATGCCATTGCCCGCCGCAACCTCTCTCTGGCGCAGGTGACCAAGGTTTAACCGTACCCCGGCAAAGCAGACAAATTTCCGACAAATACGTATATTAACATCAGACCGACGATCAGAGCCCGAATCCATAAGACCAGACCGCTTTTCAGAGCGTGATACGAGACAGACTGTGCAATCCGCCCGGAGATACCATATGACCCAGACGCCTGCTTATCCGATTGATGCCGAAACGCTGCTGACCCCGACAGATGCGGCCCGTGCGCTGGGAAAAAGCCATGCCGGGGTCTATCAGAGCGGCGAGCCTTATCATCACATCTGCATTGATAACTTTCTGCCCGAAAGCATTCTGGAGCGGGTCTGCCGCGACCTTGAGAACATGCCTGCCGCCGAAGCCAGTTTCAGCCGCGCGCAGGAAAACCTGAAGTCCTCCTATATTCCCGAGCGGCTGCCAGAGTTCACCAGGAACCTGTTTTATGCCTTCAACTCGCGCCCCTTCATCCTCTTTCTCGAAGAGATGACGGGCATCAGGGGGCTGATCCCGGACCCTTATTATAACGGGGCCGGTATCCACAAAACGCTCAACGGTGGTCATCTGGACATTCATGCGGATTTCAACCTGCACAAGCAGATGGGTGTGGAGCGGCGCCTGAATGTCCTGATTTACCTGAATAAAAACTGGCAGGAAGACTGGGGCGGCTCGTTCGAGATCTGGGACAACGACATGACCCGCAAGATGGCGAGCTTTGTACCGACCTTTAACCGCATGGTCTGTTTCTCCACCGGCTCGGACACCTTCCATGGCAATCCCGAACCGGTGAACCATCCCGATGGCGAGGCCCGCCAGTCCATCGCGCTGTATTATTACACCGCCACCTGGGACGATACCCGCAAAGAACACACGACGCTCTTCCGGCCCCGGCCGGGATCGGCAGATCAGACTGACCGGCTGGTGGCGCGCCGTGCCATGGTCAAGGATATCCTGCCCCCGGCGATTTACCGCAGAATAGGCAGCAAGCTGCGGCGGCTGGGCCTCTGAGCGGATAAAGTTTTTGTCAGGATGAACAGTTAACGTAGCGAAAACCGATAAATTACGGCATAGTCCCGCGGGAAGGTTCCGTTCAGTATCTGGTTCACGAGTTTTTCAGAAAGGACCTGAAGATGTCTTCCATTGACAGCAGTGCCCGGCAGCCGCTCTTCATCGGGCAGTTCATGACCTGGGGCATGTTCTGGTTTCTGGTCGCCACAGCAGGCGCGTGTCTTTTCTTTATCGAGGGGCTTGATGCCCTGCTCGAGGCCTGGCAGCTGCCCGAATACAGCCACGGCCCGCTCATTCCTGTGCTGTCCGGTCTGCTCTTTCTGCGCCAGCTCAAAGAGGTGCCCGTCAATCCGGGACCCGTCCGCGACCGCTGGGCCGGGGTCACTGTCCTGCTGGCCGCGATTGCCTTCGGGACCCTCGGCAAGCTGTCCAACATCAACGACATCGTTGCCTATGCCACGATCCTCTGGGTCGGGGGCATCCTGCTGATCAGCTTTGGCTGGAAGACAGGCAAACACTTCTGGCCGCCGGTGCTGCACCTTGTCTACATGCTGCCGCTGCCGGGCGTGCTCTATTACAAAATGTCGACCTGGCTGCAGTTCATCTCGTCTGAGCTGGGTGTCTGGTTCCTGAAACTGCTCTCTGTCCCGGTGTTTCTGGACGGCAACATCATCGATCTGGGTGTGCTGAAACTGCATGTGGCCGAGGCCTGCTCGGGGCTGCGCTATCTGTTCCCGATCCTCAGCTTCTCCTACATTTTCGCCGTACTCTACAAAGGCCCGATGTGGCACAAGGCGGTGCTGCTGCTCGCGGCTGCTCCGATCACCGTGCTGATGAATTCGGTACGGATCGCCGTGGCCGGCCTGCTGGCGGACCGGTTCGGGGTCGGCTGGCTCGAGGGTTTCACCCACTTCTTTGAAGGCTGGGTCATCTTTATCACCTGTATCATCCTGCTGTTCCTGCTGGCGCGCGTCATGCTGTTCTTCCAGCCTGTGAAGATGTCCGTGGTTGATGCGCTTGATCTGGATACCGACGGGCTCGGCACCCAGGCCATGCGGATAAAATACCTGCGTCCCTCCACAGCGATGATCACCGCGGCAGTACTGACCCTGGCGGCCTTCTTTGCCTACCAGGCCGTGCCCGAGCGCGGACAGGAGGCCATTGACCGGGACAGCTTTGTGCTCTTCCCGCGGCAACTGGGGGAATGGCGTCAGGAGGGACCGCCGACCACCCTCAGCAGCGGCGTGCTCGAAACCCTGGCAGCGGATGACTATCATCAGGTCTCACTGGTCAGCCCGGATCACGCAGCCCCGGTCGGGCTGTTCATGGCCTGGTACGAGGATCAGAGCCAGGGTGGCGTACACTCGCCCGAAATCTGCCTGCCCGGCGCGGGCTGGGAAATTGCCTGGCTGGAACGGACCGACATCACCGAGCGGCTCGGCAGCGACAGCTATTTTGAGATCAACCGCGCGATCATCCAGAAGGGCGAGGCCCGGATGATGGTGTTCTACTGGTTCGAACAGAAAGGGCGCCACATCGCCTGGGATTTCGAAGCCAAGTTCTGGCTGATGATCGACGGGATCCGGACCGGCCGGACTGACGGTGCTCTGGTGCGCCTGACAACCATGATCCGGCCGGATGAAAGCGATGCCGAAGCAGAGGCCCGGCTCTTCAGCGTGCTGGAGCAGGTCGAAAAGCCCCTGCCCCGCTTTATTCCGAACCTGTAACCTGTCTGAAACCATAAGCTGTAACGGTTCGGTTTCCCTCATCTGCGGTGCCCGGGGAAATCCCGGGCTCTGCAGAAATAAAGTCTGACGCAGAAAGTCACTGATGCCCGCACTCTCCACCTTTCTGGCAAATTTCTCCGGGTCAGACCTGAGGTCAAAGGTGCTCCGGGGCTCTGCCCTGACCACCATTGGTTTCGGCACCCAGAGCGTACTGCGGCTGGGATCCAGTCTGCTGCTGACGCGTCTGCTGGCGCCGGAGGTCTTCGGGCTGCTGTCGCTGGCGATGGTCGTGCTGGCCGGTCTGACCCTGCTCAGTGATATCGGCACCCGTGATGCGGTGATCCGCAGCAAACGCGGGGAGGACGAGGCCTTTCTGCAGACGGCCTGGACCATTCAGGTACTCCGCGGCTGTGCGATCGGGCTGGTTGCCTGTATCGTCGCCTGGCCTGCGGCCTGGGCTTATGATCAGCCTGATCTCTTTCCGCTGATCTGCGTGCTGAGCCTGACCGTGGTTATCAAAGGGTTCAAATCAATCAGCGTCGTGACCATGAACCGCAAGCTGATCCTGGGACGGATCATCACAATCGAGATCGCGGTCCAGGTCGTTACCATCGGCATCACGGTCTTTGCAGCCTGGATGCTGCGGTCCGTCTGGGCCCTGGCCATCGGCCAGATATCCGGTGTGCTGCTGCATCTGGTGCTGAGTTACACGGTCTTTCCGCGCTTTCCCCACCGCTTCCGTCTGGAGCGGGAAACGGTGAGCGAAATCCTGGTCTTCGGGCGGTGGATTCTGCTGGCCACTCTGTTCGGATATTTTGGCGGGCGCGGGATCGGAGCCATTCAGGGCTTTCTGCTGCCGATCGAAGTGATCGGTTTTCTGGGGATCGCCAGCAAACTGGCCTGGACACCGGGCATGCTGGTCAATCAGGTCCTCTCCAAAGCGGCCTATCCGGGGATATCGGAGGTGGCCCGCCAGCGGCCGGAAAACCTGCGGGGCGTGCTGCGGCGTGTCCGCAAGCTGCTGTTTGTCGGGACTGTGCCCCTGTTCTGCCTGCTGTCTTTTATGGCGCAGCCGATTGTCGATTTCCTCTATGACCCGCGCTATGCGATGGCCGGAACATTCATGTCCCTGCTGGCGCTGAATACCGGCATCAGCGTCCTGAGCATGCCCTACCAGAGCGTTATGCTGGCGGTAGGGGAAAGCCGGGCACATGCCTTTGTGATGGGCGTCTCTGCCGCGCTCCGGATCATCGGGGTGTTCGTGGGGTTCTATCTGGGCGGGGTGATCGGCATCCTGGCAGCCGTGGGTGTCGCTACTGTGCTGGTTCACTTTATCTCGCTGAACTTTGCCCTGCGGCGTGGCTATGCCGGCCTGCGGCTGGACAGCATTGCGCTTGCCCTGTTAATCGCTATGTATCTTTATGTTCTTCAAACTATTTCTCTCTGAGCAGCGATGACTGGTTCCCGCACTCCTTCCCCGGAACTGTGTATTCTGGCCGGCGCCCCGCGCAGCGGAACCACCTGGATCCAGCGTCTGCTGCAGGCCCATAATGATATCTGCGGCGGCGAGGAGAGCCACTTCTTTGAGGGGTTCTCGCCTGCGCTGCGCATGGCTGATATCCAGGCGCGGGACAGCCGCAGCATCGGCCCGCTGACCTATGTGTCACGCGACACCTATGACGATCTCTTTCGCGGGGTATGGCAGGGGCTGTTCGCAGATCTCTTTGCTTCGGCACCTGCCGCCCGCATCCACCTGGAAAAGACCCCTTCAAACTGTCTCTATCTCGACGAGATCACGCGGCTTTTCCCCGAGGCAAAGATCATTTTTATCTGCCGGGATTCGCGGGCGGTGACCTCTTCAGTGGTGCATGCCAGCGCCTCATGGGGAAAAAACTGGGCACCGTCGACCTGGAAAGGGGCCGCTATTCTGTGGCAGCGCCACTGCGCAGCTGTGCTGAGATGGCGACAGCAGAATCCTGACCACCCTTTTCTGATGCTGAAATACGAGGATGCCATAGCCGATACCGAAGGCACCCTGCAACGTATCCTGGATTTCCTGATGCCGGGCGAAGAGCACCGGACCGGCGAGATCCTGGAGGCCTGGCGGGCCGGTCAGTCTGATCAGAAAGAACCGCAGGGTTTTGCCCGCGTGCGGGGGACCGATGGCTGGAAAGAGGATATGACGCTCCGGGGGAAGCTGGTCACCTGGCGCTATACGCGCAAAACCATGAGGGAACTCGGGTATGATATCTCGCCCTTCTCATGACGCCCCCCGCGTCTCTGTCATTCTGCCGGTCTATAACGCTGAACCCTACCTCGCCGAAGCGGTGCAGAGTATTCTTGACCAGAGCTTCACCGATTTTGAATTTCTGATCCATGACGATGGCTCGACCGACGGCTCGCTGGCAATCCTGCAGGATTTTGCGGCGCGCGACGCGCGGATCCGCGTCACCTCGGGGCCGAACCAGGGCGTGGGCGTGGTCCCCGGCCTGCTGATTGCCGATGCACGCGGCGCGCTGATCGCCCGGATGGACGCGGATGATGTGTGCCTGCCGCAGCGCCTGGAAAAGCAGGTGGCCTTTCTGGAGGCGCACCCGGATCATGTCATGGTGGCCGGATGGGGCCTGACGATGGATGCCGAAGGGCGCTTTATCGCGCCCGGAAAACTGCCGGTGACCCATGAAGACATCGACGGGCGGCACCTGCGCGGCCTCACGACCATTCTGCAATCGGCCGTGACCATGCGCACAAAGGCCCTGCAGGCCGCTGGTGGCTATAACCCCGAATTTCCGAATGCCGAGGATCTGGAGCTCTGGCTGCGCCTGGCAGAAGTGGGGAAAATCGCAAACCTGCCGGAAGTCGTCATCCGGATCCGCATTCATGATCAGAGCCTCAGCGCCGTAAAGCAACAGCAGCAGGCAGACTACTGTCGCCGCGCCTGCGAGGCTGCCTGGGCCCGGCGGGGGATCACGTCCCCCTTCGATCACAAACCCTGGCGGATGGAAGACACCCGCACCTCGCGGCGGGACTTCTTTCTCAAATACGGCTGGGACGCCTGGAACTGGGGCTACCGCGACACCTGGCGGCACTATGCGCTCCAAGCGGTCACCACCGATCCGCTCTCGGTCAAAGCCTGGAAACTGCTGGTCTTTGGTGCCCTGCGCCGCCCGCCCCCCGGCAAATACGTGCTGGAGGAACAGTAATGGCCCCGCGCGTTTCCGTCCTGCTGCCTGTCTATAACGCAGAGACCTGGCTCGGCGCAGCCATGGACAGCATCCTGGCGCAGAGCTTTACCGATTTTGAGCTACTGGTGCATGACGACGGCTCGACCGACGGCTCGCTGGCCATTCTGCAGGACTATGCCGCGCGGGATACGCGCGTGGTACTTACATCAGAGCCTAACAAAGGGCTTATCGCGACCCTGAACCAGCTGATCGACGCCGCGCAGGGCGATCTGATCGCCCGCATGGACGCCGATGACATCGCCCTGCCGGAGCGTTTCGCCAAACAGGTCGCATGGCTCGATCAGAACCCCGATTATGTACTCCTGGGCGGGGCGATCATCTTTATCGATGAGGCCGGGCGCCATATTGCACCCGAATTTCCGCCCCGGGATCACGAAACCCTGGATGACTACAGCCTGCGTGGCACCGGCGCGATCTGCCATCCGGCCGTGATGATGCGCACCGAAACGGTGCGTCAGGTCGGTGGTTATGACATGCGCCGCGACACCGCCGAGGATCTGGACCTGTGGCTGCGCATGGCCGAAGCAGGCCGCCTCGCCAGCCTGCCGGATATCGTGCTGAAATACCGCCTGCATGATCAGAGCATCAGCGGTAAAAACAACGACCGGCAGCGTGAATGCATCCGCGAGATCTGCGCCGATGCCTGCGCGCGCCGTGGTGTAACGGCCAGCTTTGACTATCAGGACTGGCGGATGACAGAGGACCGGGCCTCGCGGCGGGACTTCTACCTCAAATACGGCTGGGACGCCTGGAACTGGGGCTACCGCGACACCTGGCGGCACTATGCGCTCAAGGCGGTCACCACCGATCCGCTCTCGGTCAAAGCCTGGAAACTGCTGGTCTTTGGCGCGATACGCCGCCCGCCGCCGGGCCGCTGTACGCTGGAGGAATCATGAGCCCCCGCGTCTCTGTTCTGCTGCCCGTCTATAACGCCGCGCCCTACCTGGCCCAGGCGGTGCAGAGCGTGCTTGATCAGACCTTCACCGATTTTGAGCTGCTGGCCCATGATGACGGGTCAACCGACGGCTCGCTGGCGATCCTGCAGGATTTCGCGGCGCGCGATGCGCGTGTGGTGGTCACATCAGAGCCTAATAAGGGGCTTATCGCCACGCTCAACGGGCTGATTGACCGGGCACAGGCAGAGCTGCTGGCGCGGATGGATGCCGATGACATCTGCCTGCCCGACCGTTTTGAAAAACAGGTCGCATGGATGCAGGACCATCCGGAAACTGTGATGCTGGGCGGTGCCACGCTGCTGATCGACAGCGCGGCGCGGCCCATCGGGATCAACGTATCGCCCACGGATCATGACGCAATTGACGCCAGGAACCTGCGCGGGATTACCGCCATTGATCACCCCACGGTTATGATGCGCAAATCCGCAGTGGCCTCAGTCGACGGGTATGATCCCGCATGTGAAACCGCAGAGGATATCGATCTGTGGCTGCGGCTGGCCGAGATCGGACAGCTGGCCACCATGGAAGATGTGCTGCTGAAATACCGTATCCATGACCAGAGCATCAGCGCCCGGCAGCAGGACCTGCAGGCCGACACATGCCGCCGCGCCTGTGAAGCCGCCTGGGCCCGGCGCGGGATCGACGGACGCTTTGAATACAAACCATGGCGGATGGAGAATACCCGCGCCTCGCGGCGGGATTATTTCATACAGTATGGCTGGCGCGCATGGGGCGCAGGTTTCCGCGGCACCTGGCGGCACTATGCCCTGAAAGCACTGATGACAGACCCGGCTTCGGCGGCCGCCTGGAAGCTGCTTGTCTTCGGTCTCCTCCGCCGGCCTGACCGGGACAGCTGACCATGACTGCAGCCATTCCCCTCTCGGTCCTGTTGCCGGTCTATAACGTTGGTCCCTATCTGGCAGATACGCTCGACAGCCTGCTGAACCAGACCTTCGCCGATTTTGAGCTGCTCGCACATGACGACGGCTCCACAGATAATTCCCTGGAAATACTGCACGATTATGCGGCACGTGACCCGCGCCTGAAAATTACGACAGGCTCCAACCAGGGCATCGTGAAAACGCTGAACCAGCTCGCCGGTGCAGCACAGAGCGATCTGCTGGCCCGCATCGACGGGGATGACATCTGTCGGGCGGACCGGTTTGAAAAGCAGGTCGCTTTTCTGAAAGCCCATCCGGAGACCGGCGTTCTGGGAAGCTTTGTGACCTGCATCGACAGTGAAAACCGCCCGATATGCGATTTCACGCCGCCTCAGCATCACGATGAAATAGATAACGCTCACATAAAAAGCGGCGGACCCTGTATCTGGCATCCGGCGGTGATGATGCGGGCGCAGGCGCTGAAGGCCGCCGGTGGCTACAGTACGGATTACCCCCACACAGAGGATTATGCGCTCTGGCTGCGTATGGGTGAAATTACCCGGCTTGCAAATTTCCCCGAACCGCTCGTGTGCTACCGGCTGCATCTGGAGAGCGTGAGCGTGACAAAGCGCGATATTCAGGTGAATTCCGCCGCCCGCGCCTGGAAAGACGCCTGTGACCGGCGTGGCATATCGCCTGAGCCCCCCTCTCCCCGGCATGCGCCAGAAGAGACTGAAGTCATGCAGAAGTGGGCCTGGTGGGCGATTTCTGCCGGCCACCGGGACACCGCGCGCCACTATGCGATGCAGGTCTTCAGGCGGCAGCCATTCGCTCTGTCTTCACTCAGACTTCTGCGCGGGGCGTGGCGCCTCTGAGCGTCGTACGGAAAACCTGAATCACTTAACGCTGCCTGAAATCACAGATTCCAGCGCGTTAAGTGATGTCCGATGTTTCAGGGTTTTCGTCAGACGCTATGATCCACCCTCACCCGGACCGCCGCGCCAGCCAGCCCAGAAAGGCCTTATCGGGGTTGCGCAGGGGTTTGCGGCCCGTATCGGCCCAGAAACCCTGCCATTCGGCCACCAGCGCATAGACGTCATATCCCGGCAGCGCGCGGCGGGCCTCCTCCAGCGTTTCCGGTGCGAGCAGCGGCGCGTCCGCGGTATCAATGACCGTACTGCGCGGGGAAAAGGCGATGATGTCCCCGGGCTCCTCCACAAGCTGATAATCAGGGATCGTATCGGCGCGGATGATCTCGCGCAGCATAGCGCGGAACACCCGGCGCGGGCTGGCGGAGCCGGATTTCTTCAGCAGCACCTCGACCGAGGCACGCCATTCCGGCTGCCGGCCGCAGTGTTTGCGCGCCAGTTCATAGATCCGCCGCTCCAGCGGTTTGCGCAGGGAAAAATAGTCTCTGTTCAGGGTCAGAACCGATTTCGACAGCACCGCGCGATAGAGCCACTCCGACAGGGTCACGCTGACACTGACCATCCGGCCTGCGCGGGTGCGGCGCACGATCTCCCAGCTCTCGATGAGGCCGAAACCTGTGGTGGTCTCGATGGGGTCGTCCTTTGGCCCGGTGGTGATATTGGTGGTGATGCGGGTGCCTGCCAGGCGCTCGAAAGCCTCGCGCAGGCGGCGGTAACTGTCGCCCGAGGTCTCGCGTCCTGTGGCCCGCAGCAGATCATGCGCCGTCAGTGTCAGGGTCCGGGCCACGGGGCGTCCGGCATTCAGCGCCGCCATCAGCTGTGAGATACAGAAGATCAGGATATCCGCATCAAAGATCGTCGCGCGCCCCTTTACGCTGGGCGTCACGGTGATCTCATGGCCGTTATGGGCATAGCTCAGGATGCGCCGGTCCGGCCGGGTGGAAAGCGAAAAGAGCGGATGCTCCATGCTCGCCAGGTCGTGTTTCGGGCTCACGGCCAGAAAATCACAGACAAAGAAATCTGCCGTACCTGCGGTCACGCCCGTGCTCATGGGCACGTCCTGCGGGGCCACGCCCGCACCGCGAAAAATGTGATCATTGCCTGTCTCTGCCCGTTTGCTGCCCGTCCCGCGTGGCCCTTTGCGGGCTCTGATGCGGGTTCGTCGTTTCAGTGACACCCACGCTAGGCGAGCCACCCGATTCCGTCCAGCGGCATGTGGATAATTATCGGGGGATCGGAATCGCTGCTTCGGGGGATCAGAGTCGTTTTATCGTGGGTTCAGAGTCAGGCAGGCTCCGGAAAACTCCCGAAAGCTCTTTGATTTCAGCAGGTTTGACTTGGATACCCAGACCTGTAACGTACTTATAACCCATATATAACAGGCATATGTTGCCTGCGCGCCGCACCAGCGACAGCGAAAGCCCTGAAAAGGCGGGTATTTTCCTTAGAAAAAAGAGGTGAAGTGATCATTCTCTTGGCGTGTAACACCTTTTGTGGTATCTGGGGGAAAACATATAACATCGGAGCGCGGTTCATGAGCAGTACCGGACTTCCCCCTTATTTCAACATCTCCCCGGATGCGGCGCTGTCGTCGCTTGGCGCCCCTTCGGGTACGGATCAGTTCAGCGCAATTGCTGCGGCCTGCCTGAACGGACGTACTGATCTGGCCAGCCGGGGCATGGACGAGACGGGCCAGAAATCCCTGCGGCTTTTCTCCACCTGGGAGATTACCAGGTATCTGATCCCCGTAGCTCCTGCCCATTTCCGGCGCGTGCTGCGCAACAACCCTGATCTGCCTCAGGGCCGCGCAGAGACCGAAGGCGGGGCAAAATGGTTCACCCTCGATGAGGTGCTGCGGCTGCGGGCGCATTTCGGGGCCGAAGGGTCCAGAGCCAAGGAATACCTGCCCTACCGTCCCGAAGGCGCGCCTGCAAAGATTGTCGCTGTGGCCAACTTCAAGGGCGGGGTGGGCAAGACCTCAACCTGTGCCCATCTGGCCATGTCAGCGGCGCTTGATGGCTACAGGGTGCTGGTGATTGATCTGGACAGCCAGGGATCCATGTCGTCGATTTTCGGGGCCCGGGTACAGGATGAATGGCAGACGGTCTTTCCGCTGCTGGCGCGCCACTATGCACAGCATGTGATGGCAGACAACCAGCGCCGGGCGGACCGGGGCGAGGCGCCGCAGCCGCTCGATGAGACGCTCTCAGAGGCACTGAAGGTCAGCACGGGCGATGTCATTCAGAAAACCCACTGGCCCAACATTGATCTGATCGGCGCGCAGCTGAACCTTTACTGGTCAGAATTCCAGATTCCCGTCTGGCGGATGGCCGCGCGCGGCTGGAAGCTCTGGGACGCGCTCACAGAGGTGCTGGCGGCCGATGGGGTGCTGGATGACTATGACCTCATCTTCCTCGATACACCCCCTGCCCTTGGCTATCTGACAATCAACGGTCTGGCGGCTGCAGACATCCTGCTGGTGCCGCTGGGGGCGTCCTTTGTGGAGTTCGACAGCACGGGGCGGTTTTTCGACATGCTGCATGCGACGTTTTCCTCGATTGAGGAGAGCGAGAACCTGGCGGCCCGCGCGCTCGGGCGCGAGGGACTGCGGTTTGAGTGGGATGCGGTGCGCACGGTGATCACCCGGTATGACGGCGCGCAGCAGGCCGAGATGGCCGCGCTGATGCAGGCCTATATGGGGCCGGTGCTGTCGCCTTACCGTCAGGATTTCACGGCCCTCATCGGGCAGGCCGGCGAGAGCGTGAACGGTATTTACGAGGCGGATTACCGTGATTTCAACCGCGAGACCTATGTGCGGGGGCGTGCGACCTTCGATGAAACCTATGCGGGGTTCAAACAGCTGCTGCTGGGGGCCTGGCGTCGCGATGAAATCGCGCAGACAAAAGAGTCTGATGAGATCGCGCAGGCAGGGAAATCTGACGGGGCCGCAGAAGAACCCGGAGCTGTCATCCCCACGGAAGCGGCGGAATAAGGAGGCGGGACAATGGCAAAACGCAAACGGCTGAGCCCGCCGGATCCGGCTCAAAACCCTGTTACAGGGACACATATGGGGCCAGGCGGCATGATGGGCATGCGTCGCCCCCCTGCCCCGATCGCGGATATGGCCGGTGCCGCGTCGGCCACGGCGGCGCTGGAGGATCTGGCGCAGGAGATGCAGGACGCGCGCGCGCAGGGCCGGATGATTGTTCAGGTGCCGCTGGATCAGGTTGCCGAAGACTATCTGGTGCGTGACCGTACCGCGATGGATGCCGACGAGCTGCAGGCGCTGGTCACCAGCCTTGAGGCGCGGGGCCAGCAGGCGCCCATCGAGGTCGTCTCGCTGGGTTCTGACCGGTACGGGCTGATCTCGGGCTGGCGGCGTCTGACGGCGCTGAAACAGCTGCGGGACACGACCGGCGAGGACCGGTTTGCCCGCGTGGCCTGTCTGCTCCGTGCCCCTGAGGCGGCGGCCGGGGCCTATGTGGCCATGGTTGAGGAAAACGAGATCCGGGCGGACCTGAGTTTTTACGAACGGGCCCATATCGCAGCGCGTGCCGCCGAACAGGGCGCATTCGACAGCGCCCGGGACGCTGTCAAAGCCCTCTTTGCCGCGGTCAGCCCGTCCAAACGCTCCAAGATTCACAGCTTTGGGGTTGTTTTCGCACATCTCGATGATGTGCTGCGGTTCGCGCGGGACATCCCCGAGCATCTGGGCCTGCGTCTGGCCCGGGCGCTGGAGACAGAGGAAGGCTTTGCCGCCCGTCTGAGCGCAGACCTGCGCCGGGCCGCCCCTGAGAGTGCCGCAGAGGAGCGTCAGCTGCTGGAAGCGGCCCTGAATGGCAGTAAGGCGCCGCCAGAAACTGCAGCACCTGCGCAGCCGCCTGTCGCACCCGGTGTCTGGCTCAGGGCCGGCAAGGGGCGTCTGACGTTGTCAGGCGCGGGGGTGGATGCCGCCCTGCAGGAGGATCTCAGAGCCTGGCTGGCCGCGCGCAGACTCTGAAATCAGTCTCTGTGCAGCATAAACGTAAAAAGGCCCCGGTTTTCGCATGCGAAAAAACCGGGGCCTTCTGTTTGTCTGTACGGGGTCAGGCTGCTTCGCTGATATCGAGCAGTTCTTCGTCCGTTGTTTCCAGAGCCGGTGCGGCCTCGTCATAGACCGGTTGCCCGTCTGTGAGGGCGGCCCAGAGATCTGCTGCGGCCTGCGCATCATCGGCATCACCGATGGCGTCATAGCTGACATCACCGCTGCCACCTGTGAGGTTCAGGGTGACTTTGTCGGTCTCGTAATCAACAGTGATCTCTGCCTTCTGATCTGACCGCAGGCCATGGACCCTGATTTCGCCGAAGCCGCCGATGATCTCATCCGCCTCGATCAGTGTGTATTCCCCGCCTGCATTCTGCAGGCCGGACAGGTCCAGATGCAGGTTGGCCATACCGAGATTTACGCCGGACTGAATGTTGGTGTCCTGCGTACCGTAAAAGCCACTGCGGAACTCGCTGATGGTGCCCAGCGAGCCATCCTGAGCGGAGAAGCCCAGCACTGCGCCGTCCTCGAACCGCAGCACGGCTGTGTCGCCGTCTGTGCCGTCAAAGCCGGTGCGGGTGTTCTCGCCGCCGATCACAAGCCGGCTGGCGCCGCCCAGATCGAAGTTGCCGCCCTGGCTGGCCAGAATGGCCTGACCGTCCGTGATGGTCAGATCAACGTTGCCGCTGAAATCACCGGTATTGGCAAAACGGCCCCCGCGGACGTCAATGTCGAGCAGGTCGTCATCGGTGTAGCCATCGGTCCAGAACTGACCGGCACCGTCCACAGAAAGCATCGCACCGCTTTCACCGGCGGTCATTTCGCCCTCTACTGACAGATATCCATGCCCGACATGCAGGCGTCCGCCACTGCCGAAATCAAACTGGTCAATGACAGTTGTGCCGCCATAGTTGACCCAGTTTCCGGCCAGCCGCACGCTGTCACCGTCATCCATACCGGGCAGGGTGTCCTGATCCCAGTTCAGACGGTTGTCCCAGCGGATGCCGCCGCCCAGGTCGTTCGGCACAAAGGTGAAGGTCTGTGCACCGGCGCCAGGGTCCTCAACGCCGACCCCGAAGCCTTCCCGGAAGTAGGCCGCAATCAGATCGGCATCGGTCTGACCGGGCAGGGCAGAACCCAGATCCTTGCGCAGGTGATCTGCCAGATCCGCGATGGTTGCATCCGGTTTGTCGAGCAGGGCAGCCGCATAGAGCTGGATCGTTGTCTGATCGGCAATCGCCGTGTTGACGTTCTGGGTGTTTTTGTCGTTGGTATCCCCCTGCTCGAACGTCCGGCGGCTGTCCCAGTTATACGTGATGGTATCATCGTAATAGGCGGGCCGCTCCTCGATCAGGGCGTCGTGGTTCCAGTATTTGTAGTCCAGCTCGTCCGGGTTATTCGGATCGGCCAGGTGGGCCACGATATTCTCGTGTATGGTCGACAGCTGCCCGGCATTGTGCATGCCCTGTGTGAGCGCGCCGGTATAGGGCGCTTCCTTGTGCGCACCGGAGGTGGTCACATTGCCTGTCACCAGCGAGAAATTCCCCGTCAGGGTGCCATCGTCGTTCTGTTCGCCTCCCAGAAAGCTCAGTGCTGCGTTGTTATCGATGAACACATTGTCCTCGATAAAGCCACCTGGGCGGACCTGGGCCCCAAAGGATGCCGCACGCATCGAGATATTGTCGCGGAAGGTCACATCGAGGTTGTTGTGCTGGATATAGACGTTCTGGCTGTACTGGCTGGGCGGCTGGCCGCCCTCACCGGACAGATCCTCGCGATAGTCGTCTGCCCAGCCGTTGTGATCGAAAAGGTTGTTCTCAATCAGAACGCCTGTGGAGCTTTTGATATAGAACCCCTGCATCCGGTCAGAGTGCTGCCACCATTCATCGCGTCCGTCCTGCGGCGCCTCGTGGGCGATATCGAGGATGTTGGAATCGCGCAGGGTAAAGCCGTCCACGTGCTGAACCGACAGAAGCCGCGTGCCATCCATGGTGACACCGTCCAGCAGGAGGTTCTCACCATAAATCACGTTAAGACCGTCCTTGAAATTTACATCCGAAATCACGACGTTGCTGATCGGTTCATTGAAGGCGCTGGTATGTGCCGTCAGGACGGGGGCCTCCCCCTCGCCATATGAGGTGATATAGACAGGATGCAGTTCATCCTCGCCCTGCATCCCGCGGACCAGGAGGTTCTTGGTGCTTTCGTAGGTGTAACCGCGCTCAAACAGCGCCCAGTGCGAGTTGGGCGTGTCGTTTTCCAGTTGCAGATTGGTCCAGAGTTCCGTGCCGGCCCACTGGTTCAGCGCCATTTCCGGCGTGCTGCCGTATTCGGGGTGCGCTTTGAGCCATTCAAAGGTCACATCCTCGAATTCCATGCCCTCCAGAGCCGCAATATCGCGTTTGCTCAGCGCACTCTCGCTCTCGGAGATATAGACTTTCCGGTGATTCTCGCCGGTTTCGACGACAATGTCTCCATCTTCGTCGGTGCGCATCATGAAGGCATCGCCCTCACCCCAGCCACCCTGCTGTCTGACGGACCGCACGTTGAGATCCTGCGTCAGGATCTCCGAACTGCCGTCCTCGTAGGTCGCTTCATAGCTGAAGGACAACGCGCCCTCGTGGTCTGTGCCGGTCAGAACCAGGGCAAAGGTATTGTCCGGGTTGACTGTGACATTGCCGTGGGCAGGGCCGTCGATAATTCTGAGAGCAGAGATGCCATTTGCCTCTGCGCCGGGGTCGAGTGTGGCAACCCGGCCTTCCCGGACCTCAATGACGGATCCTGCATCTGTGGCGTCGAGAACGCTGCCCTGATCGGGGCCGTCTGTCTGCGAAACCGGTTCCGGTGCGGGCTGCGGATCAGGGGTGTCGGCTGGCGGCACCTCGACGACGACCGGGTTGTCCTGTCCTGAATCCTGCTGATCCTGACCGGGGTTCTGCGGGTCCTGTCCTGAATCCTGCTGATCGGGGTTCTGCGGGTCCTGGTCCTGTCCGGGGTCCTGTGAGCTCTGCTCAGAACCCTGATCAGGGACCTGTGGCGCCTGGGCTTCCAGGACCGGCTCCGGGTCAGGGGCGGGCTGTTCAGCCACGGGGCTGGCGTCAGGTGTCTCGTTCTGCTCAGCCTGTTCCGGCTGGTCTGCCACCGGAGGCGTCTGCACCGGCTGTTTGTTGCCCGGTTTTTTTCCGGGGGGAACGTAGACGAGGTTCTCTTCATCCTCTTCGCCGCCTGCAGCCATTCCGGCCACAGCGACGCCTCCCATCAGGAGGCCCATCAATGCGCCAAACATCAGAAGCCTCCCTGCAGTGTGCAGCGGGCCGTTGCCGGCATTTCTGCGTGGGAATTCGTACATGCATTACCCTCTGGCGCTGAAAACTCTGCTGTAAACATACAGCACGCCGATACTCTTTGAACAACGATCGTCAACATTGTGATATCTGTCATTTCATTCTTCCATCCGGCGCCGGGCAGCATGAGCCGGCGGGTGTGAGCAGTGTCTGATTTTAGATCGCCTGACTGTGTTCAATTTGTGGAAAATTGAGGCAATAATGGCTGCTTTGCCCAAATAATTAATGCAGCGGAGAAGGGAATTAAGGATGTCGTGACCACACGTAAAAGTGGCACTTTTACGCTGATCAGAGCCGATTCATGAGCGGCATTATGCTTAGGGTTGTGCGCGCGGGTCACGCGACGGGCAAAATTCTGCCATATTCCGGGGGGCGGGCGTTTCTGCGCCGATAACGCATTGTCAGCGTCTGCGAAACCACCGACGTCTGAAAGACACAATAGGGATCAGTCCCGGGCGTAGACATCCTCATAGCGGATGATGTCATCCTCGCCCAGATAACTGCCGGTCTGTACCTCGATCAGGACCATCGGCACCTTGCCGGGGTTTTCCATCCGGTGGGTCGCGCCCAGCGGGATATAGACAGACTGGTTTTCGCTGACCAGCTGCTCGGTCTCGCCGATGGTTACCCGTGCGGTCCCTTCCACGACAATCCAGTGTTCCGCCCGGTGATGGTGGCTCTGCAGGGACAGGGCGGCACCGGGGTGCACGACGATGCGCTTGACCTGAAAGCGATCCCCCATGGCGAGGCTCTCAAACCAGCCCCAGGGGCGGTGATCGCGTGGAAATGTCTCGGCCTGAAGGGCGTTTTTCTCCTTCAGCGCGCTGACGGCCAGCCGGACCTCCTGCGCCCGGGACTTATCCGCCACCAGAACCGCATCCGGCATGGCTACGGCGATGATATTGTCCAGCCCGATGCCGACAACCGCCTGATCTTCTGCCTCGCTGCGCAACAGCGTGTCCCGGCAGTCAATTGCCGTCGCAGGGCCACCCAGAGACACGCCCTGTGCATCCGGGCCCATCTCGCGCCAGACTGCATCCCAGCCGCCCAGGTCGGACCAGCCGCCCTGATAGGGCACAACCATCAGGTTGCCGGCCTTTTCCATAACCGCGTAGTCAATCGAGATATCCTCGGCCTCAGCCCAGGGGCCGGGGGCCAGCCGCAGAAAGCCCAGATCAGGCCGGGCTTCTGTGACGGCACGGGAGACCGGATCCATCAGACCGGGCGCATGGGTGCGGAAGGCATCGGTAATGGCGGCGGCCGAGAACAGGAAGATGCCCGCGTTCCACAGGTAATGTCCTTCGGCCAGCATGGCTTTCGCCGTATCAGGGTCCGGTTTCTCCACAAAACGGCGCAGTGGCACCGGATCGGATGATGTGGCGGAGCCATCGGGCTCCAGATAGCCATAGCCGGTTTCAGGGCGGTCCGGCGTGATCCCGAAGGTGACCAGCTGGCCGTCGCGGGCGGCAGGGCCGGCGCGCTCGACCGCCGCGCGGAAGGCCGCGGCATCAGGGATCACATGGTCCGAGGCGGCCACCAGCATCAGGGCACCGGGGTCCTGTTCTGCAAGATGCAGGGCGGCGGCGAGAACAGCGGGGGCTGTATTGCGCCCCTCGGGCTCGATCAGGATCGCTGCCGGATCCAGCCCGCTTGCAGCCAGCTGTTCAGTGACGATAAAGCGGAAATCCGAATTGGTGACGATCACAGGGTTTGCAAAGGCCGGCCCGGACAACCGTTCTGCAGAGGCCTGAAACAGGCTTTTTTCGCCTATCAGAGACGAAAACTGCTTGGGATAGCTTTTGCGGGACAGGGGCCACAGCCGCGATCCGGAGCCGCCGGCGAGAAGAACGGGGTAAATCCTGGAGTCAGACATCCGGGGGCCTTTCGGAACAATTGGGAACAGGCTGTATCACTGGCACGGTCATAGGCCTCTTTGGCTGCTTTTTGCAATGATATTGAGGCAGGACTTTGACCCTGTGCGGTTCCTCCGCGCAGGGGCTGCCCGGTCCTCTCGACATGACCTGACGCCTGCACCAGGGGTTATGTGTTTTGTCCCGAACCCGTGTCTGTAAGCCCGAAAGAGGTCCTGGTATGCGCAGTATTGTAAAGGTTGGTCTGGTTGGTGTGCTGTGCGGCGTGACGATGGCAGCAGGGGCCGCACTGGCGCATTTTGATACGGCCCCCTACAAGCTGGCGAAAAAGGCCGTGCGGGTGGTCGTTCCCAGGGACGCTGCTGCTCCGAAAACTGCAGAAGACGTGCCGGAGGTTCAGGCAGATGACCTGGATCAGGCAACGTTCCCATCTATTCTGCCCGAGCTGAAATCAGAAGCGGTGACAATTCCGGCGACCCGGTCGGGGACCGGCGGAGCGCTGACGCCGGCAGAGGATGGGGTCATTCTGCTGACCCACGACGGTCTGATGTATCACGCCACCGGGCCGGATGATGTGACCGGGCTGAAAATCGAACTCCCCGAAAATGGCTTTCTGGATTACCAGGAGGACGCTGTGGGGCGTTTCAGCGATCTTGAGCATTTACTGGGCAATTTCCGCTATAATGACATCCTGATGATTCAGCGGGCCGGGGGGCGGGAGCTTTATGCCTCTTTCACCCGCTATTTCCAGGAAGACGCCTGTTTTGTGAACGCCATTGCACGTCTGAGCCTGCCTGACGGCAGCGTGCGAGATGCGTCGGTGCCTGCGTCGGACTGGGAGACCGTATTCGAGACCGCTCCCTGTCTGCCGCTGAAACCACACCGCCTGGCGCTGGAAGGACATATGGCCGGCGGTCGTATGGCCTTTGACGGAGACCAGACGATCTACATGGGCTCGGGGGATTATCATTTCGACGGCAGTATCCACAGTCCGGACCTCGTGATTTCAAACGACGACAGTTATGAGTACGGCAAGGTCATGGCGCTGAACATCGAGACGCTGGAAACCCTTATGCTGTCCCGGGGGAACCGCAACATGCAGGGCCTGGCTCTGCTGGACGGCGCACTCTATGTGGTCGAACACGGCGCCCGGGGCGGGGATGAACTGAACCGGATCGAGGAAGGGGGGCACTATGGCTGGCCTTATGTTTCTCTGGGGTCGGATTATAACAAACAACCACAGCCGGGCATCACAACGCGGGGCCGTCACGACGGCTATGAGAAGCCGGTGTTTTCCTGGCTTCCCTCGGTTGCAATCTCGAGCCTGAAACCGATGTCCGGCGTGCATGAGGACTGGGACGGTGATCTGCTGATGGGGTCTTTAAAGGCCCGGAGCCTTTTCCGGATCCGTATAGAGGGTGACCGGGTGCTTTTTGCCGAGCAGATCCCCGTAGGGCAGCGGGTGCGCTACGCACAGCCGCTGGAAGGCCAGCTTGTGCTGTGGACGGACGACCGCAAGCTGATGTTCATTACCCCGGATCGTTTTTCTGAAGTGGACCCGGTGGTGAAAGCACTGAAAGCGCAGGGTATGTCTGCCGAAGAGGCCGGTCGTCTGGCCGGAAATTTTGTTGCCTGCCGCGAATGCCATTCGGTCAGCCCGGATGACAGCTATTCCGCGCCAACGCTGGCAAATATCTTCGGGGCCCCGATCGCCACGGGGGCCTATTCAGAGTATTCGGATGCCTTGCGGGCGAAAGGCGGGGTCTGGGACCGGGAGGCGCTGACCACCTTCCTGACAGATCCGGAGAGTTTTGCGTCAGGCACCAGCATGCCCGGGCCGGAGCTGTCGCCCGGGGCCATCAGTGAAACCATTATGGTGCTGGAAGCGCTGAGCGCCCCGAACTGATCTGCCGCCGCGCAGGACATATGCCCGGCGCGGTCAGGAGCAGAGGTACTTTGTCAGAACGCCTTTACAGAGACTGATATCAGTCCGGAAGGCCTTCGCGGCCGACCGAAATATAGCTGGTAAATCCGGCCTCCCGGGCCTGTGCGGGGCTGTAGATATTACGCAGATCTGCCATGGCAGGCGTCTGCATATTTTCGGCAATCCGGGTCAGGTCCAGCGCGCGGAACTCATTCCATTCTGTCAGCAGGACCAGCGCATCCGCCCCGGCAGCGGCCTCGTAGGGGTCTTTGATCCAGTCCACCCCCGGCAGCAGGTCGCGGCCTTCGCGGTACCCCTGCGGATCCACCACACGGACCCGGGCCCCGTTGCCAACCAGGGCGGGCACGATGGTGAGCGAGGGAGCCTCGCGCATGTCATCGGTATTGGGTTTGAAGGTCACGCCCAGCACCGCAATGGTCCGGCCGTTCACCGACCCGCCGCAGAGATCGAACACCCGGTCTGTCATCCGGCGCTTGATCTCCTCATTGACCTTGATCACTGTTTCGGTGAGCTGCATTGGCATGCCATGTTCCTGACCGATGCGTGCCAGCGCCCGGGTGTCCTTGGGAAAACATGACCCGCCATAGCCAGGGCCGGCATGCAGGAATTTGTTGCCGATCCGGTTATCAAGCCCCATGCCGCGCGAAACCTGTTTCACATCCGCGCCGGTACGCTCGCACAGCGCCGCTATCTCATTGATAAACGTAATCTTTGTCGCCAGAAACGCGTTGGCCGCGTATTTGATCATCTCGGCACTTTCCAGATCGGTTGTCATGATCGGAAAGTCCCGCAGATAGAGCGGCCGGTAGATCGCCTGCATCACCTCAGCCGCCCGGTCTGTTTCCACGCCAACCACCACACGGTCAGGGCGCATGAAGTCGTCAATTGCAGCACCTTCGCGCAAAAACTCCGGATTAGAGACGATATCAAACCCATCCGGTGCCAGATCCGGGCGGGTTCCGGCGATGATATCGCGGATCTGCCGGTTGGTGCCGACCGGGACGGTGGATTTCGTCACAATCACCGTATAGCCGGTGAGGGCCCGTGCGATCTCTTCGGCAGCTGCGAAGACATAGGTCAGGTCCGCGTGGCCGTCCCCCCGCCGTGTGGGCGTGCCCACGGCAATAAAGACAGCCTCTGCACCGGCAACGGCAGTGGCCAGATCCCCGGTGAAATGCAGCCGTTCCGCTGCGGTGTTGCTGGCCAGCAGGTCCTCCAGGCCGGGCTCATAGAGCGGGACCTCGCCTCTCTGGAGCGCCTCAACCCGCGCCGCATTGCTGTCGACACAGGTCACCTCGTGCCCGAAATCTGAAAAGCAGACACCGGAGACAAGCCCGACATAGCCTGTGCCTACCATGGTGATGCGCATATCTGTCTCCGTTCTGCTGTCGCGGTGATGCTTGCAGGGCAGGGGGATGTCAACGCCCTGCGGCCTGGTCAGAACCGGTGGAATAATGGCTGGCAGAAGCGACGGCAGGGAGATACGTTCCGCCCGGAACCCGGCCCTCCGGCCGGGGAAGCCAGTGATGAAAGAGCCGATTGTGACCTCTCCCGATAATCTCAGCCCTGTCGATGCGCCGCCCGGTCTGCCGGCGCTTGCCGCCGCGCTGTCTGCGGGGCTGGGGCAGGACCTGACAGCGGCAGCCATCCACCCTTTGCAGGATGCCGCACACAAGGCAGAGGTGGCCGATGCCACCCTGAAATACCGTGTCAGCCTGCCGGGTGAGGCACCGGGCTTTCTGCTGGTCTCCGGGGCGGGCAATCCGGATATGATGGGCCGGGCGGTCCGCAACATAGCACTGTGCCGGGCACAGCTGTCTGCCGCGGTCGCAGCCCCGGTTCTGCCGCCCCTGACAGATGGTGTGGTAGCGGGGCGCCATTTTGCCCTGTGGTCTGCGCGCCCCGATTTTCTGGCCGGGGGACGGGTCCTGAGGGTGATCCGGCGCCGGCAGTATACCGGGCGTATCTGTGACTGGCTTGTCGCCCTGGCGGCCGAAACCCGCAAAAAGGCCAATACAGAGACTGTTTCGGGGGATCTGGGTACAATTGCCGGTGACGCCGGACTGCCTGATGCGATCCGCGGGACCGCGCATCAGGCGCTGGACCGGCTGCGGGCGGGCACCTGGGTGCCGGAACATTGCTTTCAGCATGGTGATTTCTGGAGCGGCAACGTTCTGCGGCCGCTGCGGGGCGAAGCAGTGCCCTTTCATGTGATCGACTGGGCGGGGCTGAGCGCCGAGGGCTATCCGTTTATTGATATGGCCCGCATGCTGATGTCGCTGCGCAGCCCGGCGCGTGTCGCGACCCGTCATGTGGCCGCCCTGCAGGAGGTAATGGCCTGCAGCAGAGAAGATTCCCTGGCCTATGTTCTGGCCGCGCTCGGCCATACCGGCCAGCGGCTGGAACACTTCCCGCCTGATCGCTACCGCGCGCTGGTGGGTCAGGTCTGCGGGTTCATGAAAGCGCTCTGAACCTGGCCTGTGTCAGGTGTATTTTTTCAGACCGTACCAGAGCTCCCTGACCTGCGGAAACTGCTCTGCCACGGCGTCATAGGTCGGCCTGTAGGTCTCAAAGCAAAGCTTTACGGCTTCGGGATCCGGTGCTTCCCGGTAGTCGGTTTTGAAAATCTGCGTTTCCAGGTGGTCCTGGTCGAGCGGGATCCCCAGGAACGCCTCAAGCCGGGTGATGGTCTCGGGCCGGAACAGTTCCTCATAGATCAGCACCATGGTCTCTTCGGCCGGCAGGGCCTCGCCGAGCGCGCGCAGTGTCTGCTCATAGGCGGTGCGCAGCCGGGCGTCGTCCGACACCACATAGTCGCGAAAAGCCTCGGTCCGTTCTGCCCCCAGCCGGACACCCTCCATGACCTCTCCCGTGCCCTGGTTGCGGTGCATGTTGAAGGCGGAGAGACAGCGCTTTACGGGATCGCGCATGATGAAGACGCAGCGGAATGTCATGCCCCGGGCCACAATGCCCGCCCGGATCCGGCGCAGTGTTGCGACATCAAGCGCTGAATACGCAGGGGTGATGTCTGCGGTAAGCGTTTTGCCGTCTGCAGCCAGCAGGCGGTCAAAATAGCTGAAATAGCGGGTCGGCAGGTTTTCCATCAGCCAGACGCGCAGATCCTGCCGGCGGTGTTTGCGCTGCCCGAAACGGATGTCGCGGAGCCGCCGCCGCAACGGCCGGAAGACGGGTACCGTGCGCACGTCCCAGATATGGTATTCCTTGGTGAAACCCGGGGCGAACTGCTCTGACTGCTCCAGCAGTGAATAGAGCCAGCTTGTTCCGGCTTTCTGGGCACCGACACCCAGCAGGAAAGTGCGTTTCATAGACCTGGTATGCCTTTCTTGGGGATGCGGTGACTGCCGTCGCGGGCGTGCCTAGCATGTCGTCTGCACAGAGTCATCACATCCGCCACGATCCGGCCGGCCGCAATTTCTGTGCTGTCCATTCTGCGCGGACCGCGCTAGCCTCTGTTCTGCTGCATCTGCAGGGGGGTACCGGACGTCATGATCCTGTCATCGCATATCAGAAGGCTGATCCCTGACTTTGCGAAAGCGCCGCTGCGCCGGGTGCACAGGGGCCTGAGGGCTGCGGCCGGTGGCGGGGCGCTGTCGCCTTTTGCCCACCATGTCCGGCTGCAGGCCTATGGTGCGGAGTTCCGGTTTCCGGCCCGGTTCCGGTTTCACCGGAAGGTTGCCCGGGTTCCCCCGTCGCCAACCTGGAAATCCACCTTCTTTGGGGCGCTGTGCCGGGACGAACGGTCACTGTTTCTCGATATTGGGGCCAATAACGGGCAGACCCTGCTGGAATTCGCCGCCAGCCCCGCGCCGCAGCGCTATATCGGGTTTGAGCCCAATCCGGTCTGCGCGGGTTACTGCAATGATCTGATCCTGGCCAATGATCTGGACGCGGCCGTCTATGCCTGTGCGCTGGCCGATACCGCAGGGGCGGTCAGTCTGCTGGTCAATCCGGACGTGGCCCATGATACCGGTGCATCGATCATGGCCGGCCTGCGCCCGGGCCGTGAGCTGCGCGGGGTCCCGGTGGTGCATCTGCCTCTGGCCTCGTTCCGGGGCATGATCGATTACAGCGACATTGCGATGGTGAAAATCGATGTGGAGGGCGCGGAGCTGATGGTGCTGGAAGGCGCGGAGGATCTGCTGGCGGAGGGAGATGCGGTGATCATCTGCGAAGTGCTCCGGCCCGATGACCGGTCTGATCCGGAGGCGATTGCGGCGCAGGGCCGCAGACTGCAGGCGCTGGTGGAGAAACACGGCTACGGGATCTATGCCATCGTGAAGGCCACCGAGGAGGACCGTCTGCTGCGGCTGGAACCGGTGACGGCATTTCCGTCGGAGCGCTGGACACGGGAAACCGCCACCCTGAACGATTATCTCTTTGCCCGGCCGCACCATCTGGACCTGTTCAGGTCTGTGACGCAGAATGGTATCGGCTTTTCTGTCTCCACCGGCTGAGCCGGGGCAGGGCGACGCCGGACGGACAGCAGGAACAACAACATATGAGCAGAATCTTCATCACCGGCGCCGCAGGGTTCATCGGGTTTCACCTGGCGCGGCGCCTGCTGGCGGCCGGGCATGAGGTGCACGGCTATGACGGGATGACCGATTACTATGACCCGCAGCTCAAACGCGACCGGCTGGCCCTGCTGGAGGCTGCGGCAGGCTTTGCCATGACCGAAGGCCTGCTGGAGGACCGGGACAGCCTGGATGCAGCGGTGGATGGTTTCGCACCGGAGGTGATCATCCATCTGGCCGGGCAGGCGGGCGTGCGCTACAGCCTGGAAAACCCCCGGGCCTACCTCGACAGCAATGTTACCGGCAGTTTCAACGTGCTGGAGGCCGCGCACCGGACCGGGGTGCGTCACCTGATGATGGCATCGACCTCATCAGTTTACGGCGCAAACACCCAAATGCCTTTTACAGAGACTGATAAGGCCGATACCCAGATGACGATCTATGCGGCCACCAAGAAGGCAACCGAGAACATCGGACATGTCTGCGCACATCTGTGGCAGCTGCCGGTGACGATGTTCCGCTTCTTTACGGTCTATGGTCCCTGGGGACGGCCGGATATGGCCCCGATCCTGTTCGCCAGTGCCATCACCGAAGGGCGGCCGATCAACGTGTTCAATCACGGGGACATGTACCGCGACTTTACCTATGTGGAGGATCTGGTGGAGGGTATTGACCGGCTGATGGAGGCCGTTCCGCCTGTGCCGGAGCGTGGGCTTCCGCCCGTGCCGGGTGACAGTCTGTCACCTGTTGCGCCTTTCCGGGTGGTCAATATCGGGAATGCAGACAAGGTGCGGCTGCTCGATTTCATCGCCGCGCTGGAGCAGGGGCTGGGACGTCGTGCAGAGCGCAACATGATGGACATGCAGCCCGGTGATGTGCCGGCCACCTGGGCCGATGTGTCCCTGCTGCGGCAGCTGACCGGTTTTTCCCCGAAGACAGATATCACAACGGGGACGGCGGCTTTTGCGGCGTGGTTTCTGGAGTACTATGGTCATGGCTCTGCGTCCTGAGGCCTGCCTTTGACGGTGACAGGGCCCCGGTGCCTTGATAGGAGATCGGCGCGGGAAACGGTGATCCTGTGGCATGAGGGCAAAGACAGTGCAGATTGAGCAGACAGAGCTGCCGGGCGTCGTGGTGCTGACCCCGAAACGTTTCGGGGATGCGCGGGGCTTTTTCAGCGAAAGCTGGAGCCGGCGCAATCTGGCAGAGGCCGGGCTGGACCATGACTGGGTGCAGGACAATCATTCGCTCTCGATGCAGCCCGGCACCGTACGGGGGCTGCATTTTCAGGCCCCGCCTCATGCCCAGGCCAAGCTGGTACGCTGCGGGCGCGGCGCGTTTTTCGATGTGGTGGTCGATGTCCGGCGCGGCTCGCCCACCTACGGGCAGTGGACGGGGGCCGAGCTGAGCTTTGAGAACGGACGCCAGCTGCTGGTGCCCGAGGGCTTTCTGCATGGTTTTGTGACACGGGTTCCGGAGACCGAGATCATCTATAAATGTTCAGACTACTATGCGCCGGAATGTGACGGTGCCGTGCGGTTTGACAGTGTCGGTATAGACTGGGGGCTTGGCGGTCTCGAACCGGTGCTCTCTGAAAAGGACGCGGCCGCAACAGCCTTCGCGGATTTCGACAGCCCGTTTACCTGGCAGCCGGAGGCCTGATTCCGGACCTGTTCAGCCGGCCGAGACGGACAGCCAGCCCGGATCTTCCGGGGCAGGGTCCCCGGCTTTCCAGACCCACTGTGCATCCTGCTCTGAAAACCCGTTTTCCGCATAGGTGTCGCGGCAGGGAGCATTGACCTGGGTTGGTACGTGGCGCCCGACGAGCTGTGTGGCCCCCAGATCGGTGACGGCTGTCCTGACAGCATTCAGCAGCGCTGTTTCCACACCATAGCCAAAGACCCGGCAGCTCAGCACAAAGACCGGAATATGCAGCGCGTCGCCTTCTTTCGTCGCTACCAGCACTGAAATGATCCCCATGTCTCCGAAATTATCCGACATAGACGCGATATAAACCCGGGCATCGTCAGCAGCCTGCCACCCGCTCATCTGCGGAAAGGTGACCCGCGCGGCGTTCATGTTGAACTGGTTGGTTCTGTTCACCAGCTCGGTGGCGCGTTTGAGATCCTTTTTTGTGGCTTCCCGGATCTGCAGCTTCAGACCGAGTTTGCCAAAGAGGGCCGCCTTGTCTTCTCCGCCGCCCGTGCTCGTGGCCTCAAAGGCCTGGCGTTTGGCCCGGTCGAGATACATCTGCGTGCGGTCCATATCAGGATTGGCATCCAGCATCTGTTCCCACATCGCGAACATCGCCCAGGTGTGGCTGTCCTCGGCGTCCAGCACCTGCATCAGGGGATGGTGTTCTGCAGCCATTGCCCGCTCGTCCGCGCGGTCGTCGATAAAGACAAAATCCTTGCTCCTGAGATTCAGGCTCTGCTCCATATCGCTGAAAGCCGTCACCTTCGGCGCCCAGGAAATATGGCTGTAGACAAAGTCATCCTCTGACAGCACGCCGCCCGTCCAGTGGACATTCGCAGGATCATTCTTGGAGGCGATGGACAGCACCACACCCTTGGCCTTGAGCTTTCTGAGCAGCTCCTGACGATCCCGGAAATGGTCGACGGCACCTTCGCCGATCACCCCGTCCCAGAGTGTGTTGTCGAGATCGCAGACCACCATCTTCTTTTTCAGCAGAAGGGCCGCGGTCTGGATGATCAGCGCATAATCCTCTGCAATGGCCGCGCCCAGCCGGGCGGGATGCTGCAGCGCCTGACGGTAGAGATACCGGCCGAGATCCTTTTCCGGATGCTGCCCGAGGTATTTCAGCTCGTCGATCTTGTGCAGATGCGGGAAGGTTTCCCCGTTCAGACGCGTGATCAGCGCATCAATGCCTTCGTCAATCCTGTGCCGGATCCAGTGGCGCATCCGTTCCGAGACAACCCGTGTCAGCGCCTCGCGCGCGGTGCCGGTATGGCGGGACACTGCAACGGTGTTGTGGATGAAAACCGGGACGGCAAAGGTCTGCGCCAGGGTCTCGGCCACCTGGGTGACCTCCTCCAGCAGGTCAGCCACAACCGCGCGCTGTTTCGCTCTTGGCATGAGCGCATTGCGCAGCCGGTACAGGGTGCCGGAATGCAGCCCGTTCTCGTAGGTAAAGGGGCTGTAGAATACCAGGTCGAAAGGCTTGTCTCCCAGCGCTTTCAGCCTCTCCACTGCCCCGGCCGGGTTCTTGTCGGTCACGAAATGGGGCAGGATGGAAATGTCGTGCCGGCCCAGGGCGTCGGCCAGGAAAGCCACCACGTCAAGGTGCAGGCAGTCGCCTACCAGCAACACCCGAAGTTCCTGCGTGCCCTGGCCGGATACGCGCTGCAGAAGGTCTGCAAAGGCGTCGGAGACCGCAGCGCGCACAGCTTCGGGGGCAGTTGCCAGATGTTCGCCGATCAGCCGCGCGTCGTTTTCGATCAGCTGCCGGATGACGGTATTGCGCTCGGCGACGGTATGCGCAGGATCATAGGCCATCTTTGCGCGCTCGCCCAGATAGAGGGCGCGGTATGTTGCGTCACCCTCGCCGGCCCACCGGATGAGATAATCCACGAGACAATAATGTTCGCGTTCCGCAAACGCCTGTCCGCTGTCGTTCGTCGCGGCGATTTCCTCTGCGAACCTGGGAACCAGAACGGCGGTATCGATCAGGGCCAGGGCCAGGGCATGGCGGTGCGCCAGAAGGGTCTCCCCGATCCCGGCAGATCTGTCTGCGTCGCCAGAAACATCTGACACTGAAGCACTTTTCTCAATCATTACGACACCCCGGAACGGCAGGCCCCCGACGCACTCTATAGAGCTTTAGGTGACAGCAAAACAATACAAACCTGATCCCGGGCAGGTGCGCGTTTCCGGCAGCCGGGGGCTGTCTGCGGCTGCCGGGGTGGCTAGTCGCCCTGCGTGATCAGGCCCAGCCCGAATTTCCTGCCCTGCTTTGCCACGTATTCCCTTGCGGAGGGCTGCTGCACACGGAGTTCTTCCCAGAAACGGGCAACACCTTCTGCGTAGACAATATCGTGAAAGGCAATGATTCCACCCGGCCGCACGAGCCCGGCATACATCTCGTAGTCCTGCTTCACGCCCTCATAGGTGTGATCACCGTCAATCAGCATGAAATCAATCTGCCGCCCCTTCAGCAGGTCTTTCAGGCCCTCCAGGGTTTCGGGCCGGTGCGAGTCCTCGCGCATCAGGTGCATGGTCTGCCCGGGCAGCGCGAAGGCCTCGTAGAGCTCTTTGCGGGCGTCCGGATAGCCGCCGCCAAAAGGACCACCTGGCAGATCGAGACTGATCACGGTTGCCGCTTTGTCCGCCACGCGCGTCAGCATGAACAGTGTTGCACCGCCTGCTGTGCCGATTTCCAGCACGACCCCGGGATTCAGCGTTCTGACTTCCTCAAGGACCGGTAACAGCTCTTCTCTGGACTGAATGCAGTAGAGCACCGACATGTTCGCCCGCGTGGCGTAGCGGTAAATCTCGTCGACACTCTCCATGGGCCCCGCGGACCGGATCCTCTGAACGTAGGTTTTAAAGAAAGCCCTGTGAAACAGGCTCCGGAAATTGTGCAATGATCTGCGCAGTATATTCAACTCGGAACCTTCTTCACTATGAACCCGTATCAGAGCCGGGATAAGGGATGTTTGGCCGTTTTCCAACAGAACATTAGAGGTGCCGGTTACATTTTGTCCACGCTGCCCGCGCATAAATCCGGGCGTGTATTCCCCGCCAGCGCCTATACAAAGACTATTCAGTAAAATATGCCCTTGTGCGAATGGCCTGAAACAGCGATGCGGACGACAGGATGCAGGGTCACATAAGTATACACCACAGGGCCAGAGGCGTGTTGCTCGGGGAAAGGCCTGCACCTGTGAAGACCGGAAGCCGGGGACAGCATCCCCGTTTTGCTGAAGTCCGGTGCGGTGTTACGGGCAGATGGGAGATCCGGGAAGAATGAAATTACTGATCACAGGGGGGGCGGGGTTTATCGGATCGGCCGTCGTGCGGCTTGCGGTGGCGCGTGGCCATGCGGTTGTGAACCTCGATGCGCTGACCTATGCGGCCTGTCCCGAGAATGTGGCCTCTGTGGCCGACAGCCCGCTCTATACTTTTGAGCAGGCCGATATCCGCGACCGCGGCGCGCTCGACCGGATTTTTGCCGCCCATAAACCCGATGCGGTGATGCATCTGGCCGCAGAATCCCACGTGGACCGGTCGATCGACGGCCCCGGCGATTTCATCGAGACCAATATCACCGGGACCTATCAGCTGCTGGAGGCTGCCCGCAGTTACTGGACAGCGCAGGGCAGGCCGGAAAGCTTCCGCTTTCATCATATCTCGACCGATGAGGTGTTCGGTTCGCTGGGTGAGACCGGACAGTTCACTGAAGAGACCCCCTATGATCCGCGCTCGCCCTATTCGGCGTCCAAGGCCGCAAGCGATCATCTGGTGCGCGCCTGGGCGGAAACCTATGGGCTGCCGGTGGTGCTGACCAACTGCTCGAACAATTACGGCCCCTATCATTTCCCTGAAAAGCTGATCCCGGTGGTCATTCTGAATGCGCTGGCCGGCAAAGACATCCCCGTCTACGGCGCAGGCGAGAACGTGCGCGACTGGCTCTATGTCGAGGACCACGCGGATGCGTTGCTGACGGTACTGGAAAAAGGGCAGGTGGGGCGCAGCTATAATATCGGTGGCGAGAACGAGGCGAAAAACATCGATATCGTGCGCATGATCTGCCGTATTCTTGAAGAGAAACGCCCTAAAAACAGTCCCTACGAGGACCAGATCACCTTTGTGACGGACCGCCCGGGCCATGACATGCGCTATGCGATTGACCCGTCGCGCATTGCCGGAGAGCTGGGCTGGCGGCCCTCGGTCACGCTGGAGGAGGGGCTGGAAAAAACCGTCCAGTGGTATCTCGATAATGAGGACTGGTGGCGTGCCCTGCAGAACCGCCAGGGCGTGGGCGACCGCCTGGGTGTGAAGGCGTGAAAGTTCTGGTTTTTGGCAAAACCGGGCAGGTGGCCACGGAACTGGCGCGTTTTGACGGGGTAACCTGTCTGGGACGCGATCAGGCGGATCTGACAGACCCCGGCGCCTGCGAGGCGGTGATTGCAGACACGGATGCGGATGCTGTGATCAATGCCGCCGCCTATACGGCCGTGGACAGGGCCGAGGACGACCGCGACACTGCAATGATTGTGAACGCCATGGCCCCCACAGCGATGGCCGCCGCCGCTGCTGCGCGGGGGCTGCCCTTTGTGCATATCTCGACCGACTATGTCTTTGACGGCTCCGGTGACCGCCCCTGGCAGCCCGGGGATGCGACCGGTCCGCTGGGTGTCTATGGCGCCAGTAAACTGGGCGGCGAGCGTGGGGTGGCCGGGGCCGGGGGCATCCATGCGATCCTGCGCACCTCCTGGGTCTTTTCGGCCCATGGCGCGAATTTTGTGAAAACCATGCTGCGGCTGGGGGCAGAGCGCGATGCCCTGAGCATCGTCGCTGACCAGATCGGCGGGCCGACGCCTGCGCGCGATATTGCTGCGGCCGCGATGCAGATGGCCGGGGCGCTGCGGGGCGATAAGGAACTCTTTGGGACCTATCATTTCGCAGGGGCACCCGCGGTCAGCTGGGCAGATTTCGCGCGGGAGATTTTTGCCCTGGCAGGTCTTGATGTCGTGGTCACGGATATCCCGACCGCGGACTATCCCACACCCGCGGCGCGTCCGCTCAATTCCCGGCTGGACTGCTCTGCGACGACCCGGGCCTTTGGCCTTGCCGCCCCTGACTGGCGGGCAGGTCTGGCAGATGTGATTTCCGAGCTGAACAGAGCCTGATAAAGGAGTTTTTCGATGCAACGCAAAGGGATCATCCTGGCCGGCGGGTCCGGCACACGGCTCTATCCGATCACGCTGGGGGTCTCCAAACAGCTGCTGCCGATCTATGACAAGCCGATGATCTATTACCCGCTGTCAGTGCTGATGCTGGCAGGGATCCGCGAGATTGCGATGATCACCACGCCTGAGGACCAGCACCAGTTTCAGCGCATGCTGGGGGACGGATCGCAGTGGGGTGTCAGCCTGACGTATATCGAACAGCCCTCGCCTGACGGGCTGGCCCAGGCATTTATTCTGGCCGAGGACTTTCTGGCGGGCGCACCCTCGGCACTGGTGCTGGGGGACAATATCTTTTTCGGTCAGGGTCTGCCCGATCTCATGGCCGAGGCCGATGCGCGCGGCACCGGCGCCACGGTGTTCGGCTATCAGGTGGCCGACCCCGAACGCTATGGTGTGGTGGATTTCGAGGACGACGGCACCGTGCGCGGGATCATCGAAAAACCGCAGGTGCCGCCCTCCAACCACGCGGTCACGGGGCTTTATTTTGTCGATGGCACAGCCCCGGCAAAGGCGCGCACCGTGAAGCCATCAGCCCGCGGCGAGGTAGAGATTACCACGCTGCTGGAGATGTATCTGGCCGAGGGCAGCCTGAAGGTACAGCGTATGGGGCGGGGCTATGCCTGGCTTGATACCGGCACGCACGGCAGTCTGCTGGATGCGGGCAACTTTGTGCGCACCATCGAAAAGCGCCAGGGCCAGCAGATCGGCAGCCCCGAGGAGATTGCGTTCGAGCTGGGCTGGATCAGCCGTGATGATTTGCAGCGTGAGGCGAAAAAATACGCCAAGAACGACTATGGTGCCTATCTCAGCAGGCTCTGAACGGGTTTCAGTGTCAGCGCCCCGGGCAGCGCGGTCTGTGCCGGGCCGGAGCTGCCACCGGGGAAACAGGCGTTCTGTCAGTGGGGTGACAGAACGCTTACATGTCAGACGGCGGCTGGCTTATTCAGCCGGGACCGTCGCATCATCGGATCTGTGCAGTGCAACGACTGCGATGACAGTTGCGCCGAGAACCCAGTAGTACGCAGCATCAAGGCCCGCAAATCCAAACAGGAAGGGCGCTGCAACGAATGCCGCGCCGACCATACCATCAACCGCGAGGTGCAGCCTGTAGGGCAGCACGCGGAACAAACCGGTTTCATGGTCTGTCAGCAGGGTGAGGATCAGCGCCGCGATGCCCGTAATGACGGACAGAGTGAAAGCCAGCGGGTGCGTCGTCCCCAGGCCAAGCACGAATGGCATCACAATGAGACCGGCGGCAACCGGGTAGTCGATATAGGCATGCAGTTTCTGTGTCATGAATCCGGGCATTGGAGTTCCTTTGAAATGATGGGTGAGCCGGGGGTGTTCAGCTGCGGTGTGTATCTTTGATATAGACTTAGGAACTGATTGGTACAAAACACAACAGCGTGATTTGGTACCCTTCAGTTCCTAATTATCGGTGATGTGAACAGGTATTCTCAGCCCCGGAGCGGTTACACCGGGAGTAGATCTGTAATCTATGTTATGTTAATTTACGCCTGTGACGTGGCGGTACCGGCACATGTCACTCGCTGTAGGAATAGCCGCCGTATCCGCCGTAGGACATATCGTCATCACCGCCAACGTTGCTGCCGTTGAGCACCACACCCAGGACATTGGTGTGTTCGGCGATCTCGTGTTCGGCGGCATCAAACTGGCCATAGCGGGTCTGGTTGGCCCGGGCCACGATCAGGGCGCAGTCAACATTGTTGAGGAAGGCGCGTGTGTCGTCACTGACGAGCACCGGTGGCAGGTCAAAGATCATCAGGTCCGGATTGTATGTGTCCTGGATTTCGTCCAGCCGGGCCTGGGTTTCATCACCCAGCAGGATGGTCGTCGGGTCGCTCGCGGCCTGATTGGTCAGCGACAGGATCACATTGGAGCCGACGCGCATGGCCTGCTCACTGAACGGGACATCACCGAGCAGCACATCGCTGAGGTTGTGGGGGTTGTTCAGACCCAGCGTTTTGCTCGCATGGGGCCGCCGCAGGTCGAGATCAAAGAGCATCGCGCGCAGGTCTTTCTGGCGGCCAAGTCCAAGCGCCAGGTTGCAGGCGATGGTGGTCTTGCCGCTGCCCGGTGTGGCAGAGGTGATCGCCAGCCGGGTCCAGTTGTTCTGGCGCATCTGCAGCAGGATCTTGGTGCGCAGGATGTCAAAGGGCGTTGCGGCTTTGCCGGCCCTGAGCGTCACGACACGGTTTTTCTCCAGTGTTGCATCCGACGGCTGGCAGACCGGGATACTCTCCCACAGGCTGTCCAGCGTGGCGCTGCCCGGTGCTGCCCGGCGCGCCGGTGTCTGCCGGGCCGGCGCTTTTTCAGGCCCGGTCCCCTGCCGTTTCTGGCGGGCTTTTTCGATGGCTGTCTGCAGTTTTTCCATGTCTCAGTCCCGGGCTGACGCGTGCATGCGTAAAAGATCGTACAGGCAAGAAGTTACTATCATGAAAAGCCGAGCTTTCCGGCGATCTTGGAAGCCAGAAGCTCCAGTGGCATGTACTGGCTGTCAATGACCCACAGGGCCAGTGGCACACCGACCAGCACCGCAACAAAGGCGGTGATCAGCGCGCCGCGCCGGACCCAGCGGTGGGTCTGTGATTCCATGAACGGGATGGTTGCCAGCGGGGTTACCCCGAACCGGCTGATGATTTCCGAGGGCCGCCGGATGGACCGGTTGAGCAGTTCCAGCAGCACAAAGAAGCCCACGGCCAGACCCGCGCCGGCGGCAACCCCGGCGGCGATGAGTTTTGTCCGGTTCGGCCCCGATGGCCGGTTGGGTACATTGGCGCCTTCCAGCACCGAGACCCGCTGACCCTTGGAGGTGACCTCGATCCGTTCGCCCATCTGTGCTTCGCTCAGATTGCGCACGGCGGCGTTGTACAGGGCCTGGGTGTTGGCATAGTCGCGGTTCAGCGCGCCCAGGGCGATGCTGTTGGAGGGAGTTGCCTCGATGCTGGCGCGCAGTTCCTCAAGCTCGCCGGATGTTTCGGTGACCGAACGGGTCAGATCCGCCATGCGGGTATCCAGTTCGGCCAGGCTCACATCCAGTACCGAAGCCTGCTGGGTCCCGTCGCCGCTGCTGCTCAGCTGCGCCGAAACGGTGGTTTCCAGCTGGTTCATCCGGTTCCGCAGCAGCCGCACCCGCGGGTGGGTGTCGGAATAGACCGCCAGGGCCTGGTCCAGCTCGCGGCGCAGACGCTCAAGCTGCTGGGCTTCGGGTGTGAGCGCAGCGGCCCCCGAGCCAAGCCGGCCGGTATTTTCGAAAAGCGTGATGATCTGCTGGCGCTGTTCGCCCAGCGAGGCGCGTTCACGCTCCAGCCGCGACAGCCGCTCCTGCAGCAGTGACTGCCGGTTCTGGCGATAGGCCAGATCATCGGGCAGCGCGTTCTTGTGCTGGTTCTTGAAGCTGACAATCCGGGCGCTCTGGGTGTCGAGTTCAACCCCCAGACGCTCCACCTCCTGTTCAAAGAAATCCAGCGTGCCTTCGGCGCGGTCCAGCCGGAACCGGGCGCTGGCATCGAGAATCAGCGTGACATATTCATTCACCACGGCCGCCGCGACGCGCGGATTTTCATTTTCAAATGAAATGGTCATGATCAGAGCCTGTTCCCGTCCGCCGGAACGGCGGATCTTTGTGGTCGCCCGCATCCGGTCGACGACATCATCCGGCTCCATCTGCCGGATGTTCGGGAAGACGCTGAATTCATTGGCGATATCGATCAGGTTCGCACGGGTCAGCAGCTGTTGCTGGATGACGGAAAGCTGTTCGTTTGCGCCGGTCCGGATTGTGGAGGCGGCCATGGAATCGGGGATCTGCGGCCGTTCCACCAGCAGTCTGGCGGAGGTCGAGTAGACATCGGGCAGCCGGACAGCCACCGCCGCACCGATACCGGCACAGATCAGAAACAGGGCTGTCATGACCGGCAGCCGGCGGATCAGGAGTCGGAGATAGAATTTGATGTCCAGGTTCATTCTGCTGCCTTACCAGGGTAGGGATTGTTACCAACAAGATAGTCACGGTCGAGAAACAGCGGCGGATCCTTGACCGGGTTGAAAAAGACGCCGTCCCGGATCAGTTCGTTGATCAGGGGGCTGCCGACACGGTCCCGTTCGGCACCGGCAGCATAGACCAGCGCCAGATCGCACAGTTTGTTCACCAGACGCGGCACGCCGCCTGTTTCGGCATAGATACGGCTGAGAGCAGGCCGGGTAAACTCCTCGCCGCTCCCGCCGGCGTGAACAAGCCGGTGCGTGATGTAGCGGATCGTCGTGGCCCGGTCCATCGGGTCCAGATGATAGGCCGCCGCCACCCGCTGGGCGAACTGGCGCAGTTCCGGGCGCTCGATCATATGGCGCAGCTCGGGCTGGCCTACCAGGATCAGCTGCATCAGCTCATCCTTGTTGGAATTGATGTTGGTCAGCAGCCGCAGCTCCTCGAGCGCCTCGATGCTGAGGTTCTGCGCCTCGTCGATGACCAGCACCACGTGGCGGCCTTCGGCATATTCGTTGATGGCGAAATCCTGGAGTGTCTGGTGCAGCTCGACGTAATCGGCATGAGGGTCATGCGAGATGTTCAGCGCATTGAGCACCCAGCGCAGCAGATCGCCACGCCCGCCCTGGGCATTGGAGATCAGCCCGATCACGGTGTCCTCGTCCAGCGATCCGAGCAGCTTCTGGATCAGGGTCGTTTTCCCCGCGCCGACGGCCCCGGTGATCACCGTCAGCGGTGAGCGGGTCAGCACGCCATACTCCAGCACCGAATAGGCCCGCCGGTGGGCAGGAGACCAGAACAGAAAATCCGGGTCCGGCAACAGCGTGAAGGGGCGCTCCCGCATGCCGTAGTAGGTGGTATAAAGATCCATACTCATACAGTGTTCAGTTTTTTCCCGTATCGGGGGCTGTCCGGGCGTATCTGCCGTCCGGGGTATATATAAGGGCGCAGAGCCTGTTGTGCACGTCAACTATGGCCGCGATTGGGCATGACTGTTACCTCCGGGCGACAGGCGCTGCAAAAACAGCACTCTGCACGGTTCGATTCGCAGATGCATCGTGAATGCGATGGTTTTGTTGTCAGATTAAGGACAAACCATGAAAAAGAGAGGTTTTTGTTGATGTACTCCCGGACAAACACAATCCACAGTTGAATCTGTGCGCGCATACGGATGACAGCCAGAGGTCCTGTTGTTGCGAAAACGCTGCATTTTCGGGCGTTTACCGGGGCAAACAGGAAAAAACCGCTTTTACCTCCCCAGATTCAGTTACCCAATTCGTGCAAAATTATATATAAGTTTAGTCAATGTCGTAACGTATGCTGCTGCTTTATTTTCTGCGGGACGACTCAGTGACCTGTTAAAGATTGCCTGCTCGGATTGGATATTCATTCATGACATTGCATTTAACGAACCTTTCCGGGGACGCGGAACTTGACGGGCAGATTGTCCGTCCTGCGCTGCCCGACGAAGGCTCGGTTTACCGCAACGGTATCAAACGCATCCTCGACACGCTTGTTATACTCGCCGCAGCGCCTGTTGTGCTGCCGCTGGTGCTGGTGATCGCGATGCTGGTGGCCCTCGATGGCCGCAACCCCTTTTACGCCCAGCAACGCATCGGCCGTGACGGACGCGTGTTCCGCATGTGGAAGCTGCGCACCATGGTGCCGGACGCGCATCAGATGCTGGAAGAGTATCTGAAGACCAACGCCGAGGCGCGTATCGAGTGGAACACCACCCAGAAGCTCAAGAAAGATCCGCGCATCACCCGGATCGGGGCGCTGCTGCGCAAGACCTCCGTCGACGAGCTGCCACAGCTGTGGAATGTGCTCTGGGGAGATATGTCGCTTGTCGGACCACGCCCGATGATGGTCGAGCAGCGTGACCTCTATGACGGCCACGGCTATTTCCGGTGCCGCCCGGGCATCACCGGCCTGTGGCAGGTCTCTGACCGCAATGACTGCCGGTTCTGCGACCGGGTGCATTATGACGACAGATATGCAGCCACGGTCAGCTTTACGGGCGACCTGCGTATCATGCTCCGCACCGTTGGCGTAATGCTGCGTGGCACCGGGTACTGATCCGGCCGCCGCGCGCCTGTCACGCCTTGAAACGGTCGTATTCTTTTGATCCCCTGTATACCTGTTGTATGATACGGGAACATTCTGTCCGGATGTTCCTGTGATCAGGTGCGCTTTACTATGAGGTTTACTGTGCCCCCTTTCCTGCCCCGTCGTCCCTTTGTGGCCCTTGCTTTTATTGCGGCTCTCGCGGCCTGCGACTCCCCCGAGGAGCGTGCTGAGGAATATTATGAAAACGCGCTCAGCCTGCTGGAAGACGGGGATACCGACCGGGCACTGATCGAGCTGCGCAACGTTTTCGAACTGGTGCCGGGACATCGTGAGGCGCGCACGACCTATGCCCGTGCGGTCATGAAGGAAGGCCGGACCAATGAGGCCTACCGCCAGTACCTGCGCCTTGTGGAGCAGTACCCTGATGATATCGAAGGCCGCCGGGTTCTGACAGAGATCGCCTTTCTGCGGGCGGACTGGCAGGAAGTGGACCGCCACGGGGATGTGGTCATTGAAAAGGCCATGGATGACCCGCGGGTACGCGCCATTGATATCGGCCGGCGCTACCGCGATGCGGTGCTGAATGAGGATCCGGCAGCCCGCAGGGCTGTTGTGGTCGAGGCCCAGACGCTGCTGGACACGCTGCCGGACAGTCAGATCCTGCGCCGTGTGCTGATTGACGGTTACCGGCTGGACAGCGAATACAGCAAAGTGCTGGAGCTGATCGACTCGCTGATCGCAGAAGACCCCGATGAGCAGGATCTCTATAACCAGCGCCTCGCCATTCTGGCCAGCATGGCGGATGAGGCTGCCATCGAGAAACAGCTGCTGGAAATGGTCGGGCGCTTCCCGCAGGACGACAACATCAAATCGACGCTGATCCGTTTCTATGTTGCCCGCGGCGAACAGGACAAGGCCGAGACCTTCCTGCGTGACATCTCTGATCCGGCGGATGAGGAGAACAACCATTTCCTGTCGCTGGTACAGTTTGTGGCCCAGACCCGCGGGACGGATGCGGCCCGCGAGGAACTGCAGCGCGGGATCGAGGTGAACCCGACCTCGGTGATCTATCCGATGGTACTGGCCGGATACGACTTTGCCGAAGGTGCGCGCGATGAGGCCATTGCGTCCATGCGCGCTCTGATTGACGGGGCCGCTGAGCCCACCGACCAGATCCGCCAGGCCAGGATTGCCCTGTCACGGATGCTGATCACCACCGGTAATGAGGTCGGTGCGCGGCGGCTGGTCGAGGAAGTCCTCGAAGAGGATGCAACAAACGTGGCTGCCCTGAAGATGCAGGCCGCCTGGCTGATTGATGCAGACGACACTGACGGGGCGATCACCAGCCTGCGGGCGGCTCTCGACCAGGAGCCGGAGGACGCCCAGGCGATGACGCTGATGGCCCAGGCCTATACGCGTGCGGGCAGTCATGAGCTGGCACGTGACTTCCTGGCGCTGGCGGTGGATGCCTCGGGCAACGCGCCGGCAGAATCCATCCGCTATGCCTCGCAGCTTATCGAGCAGGAGCGTTACCTGCCCGCAGAGGATATTCTGATCCCTGCCCTGCGTCTGGATCCGGGCAACATCGACCTGCTCTCGCTGCTGGGCCAGCTCTATCTGCGGATGGAGGACGAGCCGCGTGCGACCCAGATTGTGGACACGCTGCGCCGTCTCGATACGGAACGGTCCCGGGCAGAAGCCAACGAGATTGAGGTCAATCTGCTGAACCAGCAGGACGGTATTGAAGCGGCCTCGAGCTTCCTTGAGAATCTGGCCCAGGGCGAGGGCGCTTCGGTGGCCTCACAGCTGGCAGTACTGCAGGCCCGTCTGGCCAGTGGTGATGCGGATTCCGCCCGAAGCTACATAGACGACCTTGTGTCAGAGACCCCGGATAACCCGGTCCTGCGCTATGCGGCGGCCTCGACCCGTGCTGCGACAGGGGATCTTGATGGCGCGATCACCGGCTATCGCGATCTGCTGGCCGAGAATGCAGCCCGCCCGGCTGTCTGGCTGGAACTGGCGCGTGTGCTGCGGGCTGCCGGGCAGACTGATGCTGCGGCGGCGGTCATTGACGAGGGTCTGGAGGCCCAGCCCGATGCGCCGCGTCTGCTCTGGGCAAAAGCGACCCTGCTGGAGCGTGAAAACGATATTGATGGTGCGATCACCATCTACGAGGGCCTTTACGAGCGGCTGTCGAATTCCTCGGTCGTTGCCAACAACCTGGCGAGCCTGCTGGCCACATACCGGGCTGATGACGAAAGCCTCGACCGGGCCTGGCGCGTCGCCCGCCGTCTGCGCGATTCTGATCTGCCGCCCTTCCAGGACACCTATGGCTGGATTGCCTTCCGCAGAGGAGATGCCGAGGAGGCGCTGCGCTACATGGAGCCTGCGGCCCGGGGTCTGCCGCGCGATCCGATCGTTCAGTACCATCTGGCCCGCGTCTATGAGGAACTGGGCCAGGCAGAGCAGGCAATCAGCCAGTATCAGCGTGCGATCGAGCTTGCCGGTCCGGGCGATACACGTGCCCAGATCACCGATGCCCAGAAACGCATTCAGGCCCTCAGAGCAGCGCCTGCAGAGCAGTAAATTACCGGAAATATGCCGGTCCGCATCCGTTGCACCGGCACAACATTCCGGCTGTTTAGTGTCTCAGAGCGCCTTTCTGCTTTCGCTGAGCGCTCTGAACGCCCACAATGACGCAAGCATAAGCATGAAGGTACAGCATGATGCATATTTTTCGGGTTTTCAGCCTGCTCATCGCGGCGCTGGTCTTTACGGCCCCTGTCAGCGCGCAGGACAATTATCGTATCAAACCGGGAGACACTCTGAGCATCGAGGTTCTGGAGGATCCGCAGCTTAACCGCCAGGTGCTGGTGCTGCCGGACGGCCGGTTCAGCTTTCCCTATGCGGGCACGGTTCTTGCCGGCGGCCGCACGCTCAGCCAGGTGGAACGCGCAGTGACCACGGGTATCTCTTCCAACTTTGCAATCCCGCCAAACGTCTTTGTGGCGGTCCAGCGCCGGGCGCCGGAGCCGGAGGGGATTGCCCCCGGTGGTACGCTGCTGGAGCCGATTGTGATCTATTTTATCGGTGAGGTCAGCAGCCCCGGACAGCGCACGGTTGCCCAGGGCACCACACTGCTGCAGGCTCTGGCACAATCGGGTGGCTTCACACGGTTTGCCGCGCAGAAAAGAATTCAGCTGCGGCGGACTGACCCGGCCACCGGTGCGCAGAGTCTCTATCGTATCAATTATAAAGCACTGGCCGACGGTGCAGAGGCACAGAACATCCGCCTGCAGGACGGCGATGTGATCCTTGCACCGGAACGGCGCCTCTTCGAGTAGAAAAACATAAGGGCGGGGGCCTGGCAGGTTGAAAAATCGGGCACTGATGACGGCGCTGCTGTGTAGCTGCGCCGCTATGGCAGGGGCACAGCAGACGGGTGGTCTTGAGGCCACCCTTGATGTTTCCCAGTCCGTGGACTGGAATGACAACCCGGATCTGGAAGCCGGTGACGCCGACGGTGAACTTACGGCCCGTACGGGTCTGACCTTCGGGCTGTCGAGTGTCACCGAACGGGAACGGCTGCTTCTGAGGATCGGGGCGGATCTGGAATTCGGCGACCGTGATCCGCTGGATGAAAACACCGGCATCACAGATCCTGAGCTGCGCCTGCTGTATGACCGCACCGCCCGAAACGCCGCCTTCAACTTCGGACTGACCTATCGCGAGAGCGAGGTATCTGATTCCATTATCCAGGACCTGCTGACCAATCAGGATCTGATCATTGACAACGGGACACGCCGGGACACGCAGCTGACCTTCGGGCTTGATCTGGGCACGGAGGCGCCAGTGGGGCTGAGCCTGTCCGGCTTTGTGCGTGACAGGTCATTCTCCGACACCACGAACCCGGACCTCTTTGGTGTGGACGACCGGGGCCTTGAGGCCACGGCCCGCTTTCGGATTGATCCGCGTATCACGGCGACCCTGGGCGTGAACTGGCGCGATTTTGATGCCGATGGCGAAGAGACAGACCGGCTCACCACCGGATTTGCCGCCGGGCTGCAGCTGGCCGTGACCCAGCGTCTCAACCTTGGTCTGTCGCTGGGCCGCGACCGGGTAGAGATCGACGAATTCGTCGGGGGCGTACCGGTCAGCCGTGTCGAGAACGGCACATCTGTGGGGATCACGGCCGATCTTGATATGCCCAACGGCAGTGCCCGGGCCGATCTGCAGTCGAACATCGAGGAAAACGGCCGCCGGACCACCTTTCGGCTCGGGCGTGCGATTGCTCTCAGGGGAGGCGATCTGAGTTTCTCTGCCGGTCTGGTGGATTCCGAAGACCTGGATATGGCGCCGCTCTTCGGGGTGTCCTATTCGCACGAGCTGCAGCGTGGTTCGCTGTCGGTGTCCCTGCGCCAGGATCCCGGCACCAGCACAGACAGTGAGGAAGTCGTCAACACCCGCTTCTCGGTGAACTACTCGGAGAGGATCAACAGCATCTCCAGCTGGAACGCCGGGCTGAGCCTGCGGGACGTGAGCTTTCTCAATGATGCACTTTCCGAGGACAGCCGCCGCATTGATCTCAACGCCTCCTACCGGCGCGACCTGACCCGCGACTGGGATCTGGTCAGCGGCGTACGCTATTCCCGTGTGGTCTCTGATGATGAGGCGGACCGCTCCTCAAATTCTGTTTTTCTGAGCATTGAAAGACGGTTCTCTTTCCGGCCATAACCGCCGGAGAGGACATCATGCACATAAAGCCCCCCCCGATCCCGGCCGGCAGCCATGTCTGAGCCGGTGCCAGACAGCGGCCCGCGCTTCCGGCCTGAGGGCGCGGAGTGGCTGCCGGCTGTTCTGATTGTGCTTTGTGTGATTGCCGAGGGTGTTCTGCTGCTGGGGGATACCGGCCTTGTAGCCGCAACGCGTCTGCGTACGACGATCTATGAGTACGGCGGGTTCTGGCCGGGGCTGCTGCGTGGCTGGGAGCCGAACTACCCCTGGCAGCCCTGGACGATGTTTGTCACCTACGGTTTTCTGCACGGCGGCCTGGTGCATATGGTGGTCAATATGATCACCCTGTGGTCGCTGGGTGGTGCGGTGACTGCCCGGGTCGGCGGGCGCGGTTTTCTGGCAATCTATCTGGCCGCTCTGCTTGGGGGGGCCGGATTTTACGGGCTGCTGTCTTCGTCACTGCAGCCGATGGTGGGAGCTTCGGGCGCGCTCTTTGGTCTGGCAGGCGGTCTGCTGGCCTGGGCCTATATCGACCGTTTCTCCCAGCGGATGGGGCTGTGGCCTGTCGCACGGATGGTCGGTGTGCTGATCGCGCTGAATGTGGTGATGTGGTGGGCGCTGGACGGCCAGCTGGCCTGGGAGACACATCTTGGCGGGTTCGTCGCCGGCTGGATCATGGCCTCTCTCATCGATCCGCGGCCCATGCCACCGGACCCTGAAGGTTCAGACCCTGGTGAGTGATATGAAAACACCTTTTGCCCGGATGCAGTACAAAATGGCATATGGCGGACCTGTGTGGGTGAGGAGCGTCAATGCAGTACCGTCCTGAGATAGATGGCCTTCGCACGATCGCGGTTCTGCCGGTCGTGCTGTTCCACGCGGATTTTGCACTGTTTGCAGGGGGCTTCGTTGGCGTTGACGTCTTCTTTGTGATCTCCGGCTACCTGATCACGACCATTCTGATCGCCGATATTTCTGCCGGCCGCTACAGCCTGCTGCAGTTTTACGAACGCCGGGCCAGACGAATTCTGCCGGCGCTGTTTCTGGTCACGCTGTGTATTATTCCCTTTGCGCTGGCCTGGCTGTCACCGCGTGATCTGAAAGATTTTGCGCAGAGCCTTCTGGGTGTGGTGACCTTTTCATCCAATATTC
>NZ_CANLXG010000008.1 GCF_947495025.1 uncultured Roseobacter sp.
TTTATTTACATAATCCCTATTATTGGTTCAGGTTGTGCCGCTGCAAAGCCGGTCAGAGCCTGTCCCGGCCGCGTTATCCCGTCCCATCCCGCGCAGGTGTTCAGCCTGACCAGTGCTGACCCGGACCACAGGCCGGTTACGGTTCGGTCCACTGTTCGCACAGTCTGTGATCTGACGATGCGCCCGCCAGTTAGACAGACCCGCTTGACAAAAGATATATACATACATGTAGGTAACACAGTAAGGGCGTAGCCCTGTAAGCGAACTGACGGAGGACGTGACGGATGTCTGATACCCGCACCCGCATTCTTGACCTTGCAAACCAGCTGACCCAGTCGAGAGGTTTCAACGGGTTCAGCTATCTCGATCTCGCAGCCGAAATCGGTATCAAGAATTCAAGCATCCATTACCACTTCAAGGCCAAGTCAGATCTTGCCCTTGCCATGGTTGATCGGCACCGCGAAACGACGGCAGAATCGTTTGCGCGGCTCGATCACGACATCGACGATCCACGTGAGCGGCTGCTCAGTGTCGTAAGGTATTTTGAGGCGGATCTGCGGGATGGGAAAATCTGTTTGTGCGGGATGATGGCTGCGGAATTGCAGTCGGTCAGTGAGGAGGTCCGGCGCGAACTTGCACTCTATTTCCGGAAATTTCAGGACTGGCTGTCCAAACAGCTCTCTGAAATGGGCTATTCGGATCCTCCGCGTGCGGCATTGCAGTTTCTGAGCGCTCTTGAAGGGTCGCTTCTGCTCGCACGGCTTCAGGGTGACGTCACGGTCGTCGGCCAGGCGCTTGACGGTTTTGTGAACGGCTGACTTTCGTTTTCGGCTTGTACCTACATACATGTAGGTTGATATAAGCATCCTGACGAACCTAACCCCTGCCCCCGGAGATTCTCATGACAAGCCTGACACAGATCAACGAAGCCGACGAAGCCCACAGTTTTGCGGAATACAAAGCGGTTGAAGCCGCGCTGAAACCCTACATCGATGCGGCACTGACCGGCGATGGCGCTCTGGTGCGCACTGCCTTTCTGGACCATGCCCACGTCGTCGGGTCGGTCGACGGCACCTTTTACGATATGGACGCCGATACATTTGGTGGCGCCGTCTCCGAAGGCGGCCCGGCCCCCGACGTACAAAGTCACATTGCATGGATCAATGTCTCCGGCCCCGCGGCGGCCGCCCGTGTCGAATTCCTGAACTGGGGTGGCATGCGCTATACCGACTTCTTTGTTCTCTACAAAAAAGACGGCGTCTGGAAGATCAGCGGCAAAGTTTACGACTCGCACGCCAGAAACGAGAACGCTCAAAACCTGACCTCCTGAGGCGTACCTTTGCGCCGGCAGAACTGCACCACGTAACAGTGTCTGCAAGCAGGGCCTGATCGCACAGAAACCGGATCAAAGCGATCAGACCCCGGATCGACCGCTGACCTGATCCGGGACAGAGAAAACACGGGCAAAACCCTGTAATGACCATCGGACCGACCGTTGCTGCTCCAATGTAGACAGCAGCGGTTCCGCCTTCCGGTCTCAGGCGCATTCCCGTTGCTCTGGAGGTAAGCGAAATAACGATCCGCTCGCCTGATCGCGCACTTAACACTTAATACAGGTGTTTTCGGCCTCCGGGCGTCATAACAAAATATCATCCGCGCCACAGAATTCACTGGCCGCACAGGTATTGCGGCAATCACGATCACAATGGTCATTTGTGACGCTGATGCGTTTCGAAACCCTGATGGCTGACGTACCGGTGTGCGATGACGGCATCAGAAAAGACGTCCGGACCCCCCCTGAGAAAGGCTGGACCAGGCCTGCACCCCACCCATAATCAGACAGAAATGAAGGCTTCAGTTCACATTCCGGGATAAATGCGCTTCCAGTGCCGCCAGACCTTCATCAAGGTTCGTGCGCCCGAATCCCAGCCGCAGGCGGTCCGTCGGGGTTGGTCCCAGATCTGATGTGTAAATCGTGCTGGGAAGAAACAGGACTCCGCTTTGCTCGACCAGCGCGGCGCAGAAAGCCTCGACCCCGTCCGGACCTTTGTAGCGCGGAAACGCCATGCAGGATCCATCGGGGCGGCGCCAGTCGAACAGGTCCGGATAGCGGGCAAAGAAGGCATCCCATTTCGACAGATTCTCATCCACAATGGCACAGTTTCGGGCAAGGATCCGGTCCCTGTTGCTGAGCGCAATCATCGTCAGCCGTTCACTCGGGCCGGAATTGCAGATGGACAGATAGTGCTTCAGACGCTCCATCTTTGAGACGATCCCGGAATCCTGACAGGCGATCCAGCCGATGCGCAGCCCCGGAAGACCAAAGGACTTTGACATCACATTCAGCGACAGACCGCGTTCATATACGTCTGCGACAAACGGCAGATGCTGCGTTCCGGTTTCGCCCAGCCCATTGAATATCTCATCGTGCAGGATGTAGATGCCGTGCTTCCGGCAGAGTTCGATCAGGGCCATGTACCGATCCGGAGGTAAAATCGCCCCCGTCGGATTGTGAGGGAAATTTATCGTGACAAGTCTGGTATTCGGCCGAATGGCTGCCGCGACACGATCGATGTCCAGAGACCAGTTATCTTCCGGATCAAGCGGTATGCCTGTCGCCTCACAAATTGATACGGGCAGTGTTTCGTGGGACTGGTAATTCGGCGTGACGACGATTGCGTGACTGTCTTTTTCAAGGATCACATTGTTGGCTGCAAAGATGCCTTCACTCGCGCCGGCAAAGCACAATACATCCGATGCAGTCTGCTTTTCGTAGGTCGCGGCAATCTTCCCGCGCAGATCGGGTGCGCCGAATGTTTCGGTATAGCCCAGCCACATACCCTCAAAGGCGTCGCGTTCTTCGGGTGTTGCCATCGCCAGCAGATCGCGCATGGACATGGCTTCAGCATCCGAGGCGGTCATGTGGTAACGCGCTTTGAATTCCCACTTTGAGAAATGCGTTTCCAGTCGAAAATCCGGTAAAGTAGGCATAGGTTCGCGGACCTGTGTATGGAGTTCTGACATGATTAGCCTGACGCGCTCCGAAATCGAAGCACTTATCGATCTGCCGGCTGCCGCGGATGCAATTGAGGCCGCGTATCGTGCGGCAAGTTCAGGCGACGTCAACCTGCCGCCGGTGGGGCACATTACCTTTCCGGACCGTGATGCGGACTGCCACATCAAGTATGGCCATGTGAAGGGAGACCGGACTTTTGTGATCAAGGTCGCGACCGGCTTTCCCCAAAATGATCAGCGCGGTTTGCCGGGCGGTAATGGCATCGTGCTCGTGATGTCCGCAGAAACCGGCACCGTTCAGGCAATCCTTCACGACGAGATGGTACTGACCGACATCCGGACAGGTCTGGGTGGCGCCGTCGCCAGCAGGACGCTGGCCCGGACTGACAGTAAACGGGTCCTGGTGGTTGGGACTGGGCCTCAGGCGCGTCGCCAGATCGAGGCGCACGCGGTGCTGATGCCACAGCTGAGTTTTGCAGTCTGGGGGCGTGACTCGGGCAAAGCCGCACAACTGGTTGTCGAAATGTCGGACAATTTTGATGTGACGTCCGCGCCAGACCTTCAGATCGCTGCCCGGCAGGCCGACATCATCGTCACCGCCACAGGATCAACAACGCCCTTACTCGTATCGGACTGGGTACAGCCAGGAACGCACATAACGGCCGTCGGCGCCGATGCGCCCGGCAAACAGGAACTGGATGTGGCGCTGATCGCACGGGCCGATGTTCTGGCCGTCGATCTTGCGTCGCAGTGTCTGGACCACGGCGAGGTATCACATGCCGCTCAAAGCGGTCTGATCAGACCGGGTGATCTGACTGAGATAGGCACGCTGCTGCAAGGCTCAGGGTTGGGGCGAACTGATGAGCGACAGATCACAGTCGCTGACCTGACAGGCATCGCAGCACAGGACATCGCCATGGCAAATGCAGTCCTGCATGCGTGGCGCATGCAGAATCTGTGAACCCGCCCCAAAACCATCACAGAGCCGACAGGAAACCCACGACCGGCGTCGCGATCGTGATGCATCCCGGAACCAACCGCCCATAAGCATCTGAAAAACAGTTAAAATAAACCACTCACGAAACCGTTACGGGCAAATCTCTGTTTCCTCTTGAGTAATAAGACGACCGGTCATATTTAGATTTCGTGCTCATATGAACTGTCACGTAATCAATAGGAACTCCCATGTCTGACACACCTGAAAAACTTCTCAACCGCCGTTCATTTCTGTCCAGCGCAGCCACTGTTGCAGTTGGTGGCGCAGCAACAACCTCTCTGGTTTTGCCGGCAAAGGCCGACACTCCGATCGTGGGCGCACAACTCCCGAACGTGTATCGCCGCAAGCTGGGCAACTACGAAATTACTGTGCTCGGCGACGGCTATCTCGATCTTCCGCACCAGATCTGGGCGGGCCTCAGCCCCGAGCAGATCGACGGCTACCTCGATGACGCCTTTGTGCCCACCGGATCATTGCGCAATGGTGTGAATGCATACCTGATCAATACCGGCGAAAAACTGATCCTTGTTGACAGCGGCGCACGCGATTTGTTCGGCCCGAACGCGGGCCTGCTTCCCGGTAACCTCGCAGCAATCGGTGTGAGCCCGGAAGACATCGACGAGGTCCTCATCACACACGTTCACCCCGACCATGTGGCTGGCCTTTATACGGCAGATGGCAGGATAACCGTTCCGAATGCTGAGATTCTCGTGGATGAAGCCGACCTTAATTTCTGGATCAGCGAGGCGGGGCAAGCCCAGGCCATCGACATCGCAAAGCCATGGTTCGACATCGCGCGCGACTGGAAAAACGTCTACGATGGCCGGATCAGGACCTTCCGGGGCGAGACAGATTTCGGTGACGGCATTTCCTCCTTCCCACTGCCCGGCCATACTCCGGGGCATACCGGTCTGCGCATCGAAAGTGCCGGTGAAACGCTGTTGATTCTGGGTGACGCGGTCATCAGTGCCGCTGTGCAGTTTGCGAACCCTGACGCCTCTGCAATCTGGGATACCAACGCAGAAGAGGGTAAAAAGTCCCGTCGTACCATCTTCGATGTTGCGGCCCGTGACCGGACGCTGGTCACCGCCACCCATCTGCCGTTCCCCTCCTTCGGATACGTCGATCGCCGTGCAGACGGGTCTTACCGGTGGGTTCCGGAAGAGTGGCGTTACGCGACCTGATCTGTGTCCCAACACCTGAAACGGGCGGCGGCATGGTCGGCGCCCGAAACACCCCCCTCCCCCAAACCACGGAAAAAAAATCATGCGTGCGATTATCGCAGAAAAGAACGGGGGCGCTGAGGTCCTCAAAGTCAGAGACGTGCCAAAGCCCACACCCGGGATCGGCGAGGTCCTCGTCAGAGTAAAGGCAGCCGCCGTAAATCCATTCGACGCCCAGGTTCGCCGCGGTGACTACGCCGCCTTTATGCCAACGCCCCACAAAATGGGCGTCGATGTGTCCGGCACCGTCGCCGCTGTCGGAGAAGGCGTTGACACTCTCGCGGTTGGTGACGACGTGTTCTACAGCACACGTGTCCTGTCCAACGAAGGGGGTTATGCCGACTATCATGTCGAACAGGCCCGGCTGATCGCAAAAAAGCCCGCAGACCTTTCCTTTGTCGATGCTGCAGCCCTTCCAATCGCCGCCGGCACGGCCTGGGTCTGTCTGATCGAGCGCGGCCGTCTGAAAGCAGGGGATCGCGTACTGATCCATGGTGCCTCCGGCGGAGTCGGGTTGTTTGCGGTGCAGATCGGACGTCTTGCCGGCGCCCAGGTCGTGGCGACCGGTCGCAATGATGCGCACGAGCTTGTCCGGAGCCTCGGCGCTGACACAACAGTTGACTACCGCGATGTCGATGCCTGGGACCAGCTCGCGGCCTGTTCAGGTGGTGGCTATGATGTCATCCTCGACCTTGTCGGCGGGGACACCATCCAGAAATCGCTCAGTCTGCTGGCGTCCGGCGGGCGTATCGTCAGCATCGTCGACCAACCGGATCCGCAAAGTCTGTACGAGGGTTGGGGCGTTAATGCTGAAATCCATCTGGTGTTTCTGACACCTGACGCGGACCGCCTGGCCCGGCTTGGGTCACTGACGGCGCGCGGGTTGCTCAAACCTGTGGTCGAACGCACATTGCCGCTGGAACAGGCCGGCGACGCACACCGTCTGATCGAAGCCGGTGGTCGCCAAGGAAAAATTGTACTCGTCACGTCCTGACAGGACGGTGTACTTGAAAGACAGGTGCGGGGGAGTTCTGTCCCGCGCCTGTCCATCACAGGGTAAAGACCAATGCCAAGACCAAGCCACAAAGACAAAATCATTGATGCCGGTTTAGCGGTCTTTCACGAATTCGGTTACCACGCCAGTGGTGTGCAGACGGTTGTGGACCACGCGGGCGTCCCCAAAGGCTCGTTTTACAATCACTTCAAAAGCAAGGACGAACTGGGGCTCGAAGTCCTGAATGCATACTGGCGACAGTCCGAAGACATGCGCGCGGCGCTCAGGGCCTCAGACAAAAGCCCTCTGGACCGCATTGATGACCATCTTGCGTCCTTTAATGTGACCCGGTCCGGCTGCCTCGTCGGGAACTTCACAAGCGAGATGGCGAATGAACCGCAGTTCCGCGTCGCGCTGCGCGAGGTTTATGCGAGCTGGATTGCAGATTTTGAAGCCTGTATCGCAGAGGGCCAGAACGACGGAAGTATCCGCAATGATGAAACGCCCAAAGCGCTGGCTGCATTCATTGTGACGGCGCTGGAAGGCTCTGTTCTCAAAAGGAAACTGGAAGACGATGAGCAGACGATGGTCAGTTTCCGAAAAACCATGTTGCTCTTCCTGCGCGCGGGATAATCCTCGGCATGATGCCGGCGGGTCGGTGATTTCTGCACAGGCGTAACGGGGCATCTGATCGCCGGCGCACCCACGACAGGGCCAACACATCATCAAAGACCAGTCAGGCACCTGATCCGTCGGCTTTCTTCTCCGGAAACCCGCGCCCTTCTTTGACCTGTCAGCCCTTTTGTGCCGGCCAGGACGCGGAAACCTTGCAGGGCATACAAAAGTCTGGTCACGATGTGCTGAAGAAATCCTGTCCCGTCCGATTCAGTACGTCCAATTTGTCGCATACCATCGTATACCGTCGACCTTCCCGCTGGCTTTCGTTATCAGGGCCCCAACTCTAGTCATTAGGAGCACCTCATGTCCGATATTATTTACACCAAAGTCGACGAGGCACCGGAGCTGGCTTCTGCGTCACTTCTGCCGATCATCCAGAAATATGCCGGCGCCGCGGGCGTCAGCGTCGGAACAAAAGACATCAGCCTGGCCGGGCGCATTCTGGCGACGTTTCCGGAACACCTGAGCGAAGAGCAACGCCAGTCTGACGATCTGGCCGAACTCGGGCGGCTGGTCAAAACGGCCGGGGCAAATGTGATCAAGCTGCCCAATATCTCGGCCTCTGTACCGCAGCTGGTCGGCGCGATCAGAGAGCTCCAGTCACAGGGCTTTGCCCTGCCTGACTACCCCGAAGCACCGCAGACTGACGACGAAAAAGCCATCCGCGCAAAATACGACACCATCAAGGGATCAGCGGTGAACCCGGTCCTGCGCGAAGGCAACTCAGACCGCCGCGCGGCCAAAGCCGTAAAAAGCTTTGCCCAGGCGAATCCGCATCGCATGGGTGACTGGTCCGCCGACAGCAAAACGCATGTGTCTTCAATGTCCGGCAATGACTTCTTCTCCAATGAAACCTCCGCGACCCTCGACAGGGCAACAGGCGCGAAAATTGTTCTCGAAACCGCCGCGGGAGAGACCGTTCTCAAGGACGGACTTGAATATCCCGCGGGGACTGTCGTCGACGCGACGTTCATGAGCGCCGCGGCCCTCAAGGACTTTCTGGCTTCTGAAATTGCAAAGACCAGGGAACAGGGCATTCTGTTCTCGCTGCACCTCAAGGCAACCATGATGAAGGTGTCCGACCCCATCCTCTTCGGACACGCGGTCAAAGCCTTCCTTGCACCGGTTTTCGACAAGCACGGCGACGCCATGGCGGCCCTCGGTGTAAACCCGAATTCCGGCCTGGGCGACCTGCTGGCGCGGGTCGGGGACAACCCAGAAATCATGGCCGATATTGACGCCTGCATGGCAGACCGCCCGCCGATGTATATGGTCGATTCCGACAAAGGCGTGACCAACCTGCACGTCTCGTCCGACGTGATCATCGACGCCTCGATGCCCGCGCTTATCCGCGCCGGTGGCAAAGGCTGGGGGCCGGACGGCAAAGAGGCCGACGCAAACTGCGTGATCCCCGACAACTCCTATGCGCCGGTATATGACGAAGCGATCAGCTTTTTTAAGGAAAACGGCAAACTGAACCCCGCTACTGCAGGGACAGTTCAGAACATCGGCCTTATGGCGCAGAAGGCCGAGGAATACGGCTCGCATCCGACCACATTCGAGATCCCCGAGGCCGGTACGGTAAAGATGATCCTCGATGACGGCACGGTCCTGCATCAGCACACCGTTGACGCCGGCGATATCTGGCGCTCGTCTTCCGCCCGCCAGGCGCCGATCGAAGACTGGGTCAATCTGGCCATCTCGCGCCAGAAGGCCGAAGGCTGCCGCGCCATCTTCTGGCTCGACGAAAACCGTGCGCATGACGCCGAGCTGATAGCTTATGTCAGGCCGATCCTCGAAGCTCAGGGCGTCGCCGGAAAATTCGAGATCATGGCCCCGCGCGAAGCCACCCGCGCGTCGCTGGAAACGATCACCAAAGGCGAAAACACCATCGCCGTCACAGGCAACGTGCTGCGCGACTACCTGACAGACCTGTTCCCGATCCTGGAACTGGCAACCTCTGCCAAGATGCTCTCGATCGTCAAGCTGATGAACGGCGGCGGTCTGTTTGAAACCGGCGCCGGCGGCTCTGCGCCGAAACATGTCCAGCAGCTGGTCGAGGAAAACCATCTGCGCTGGGACAGCCTGGGCGAATTCTGCGCCCTCGGCGAAAGCCTGATTTTCCTGGCCGATGCCAAAGGCAACGAAAAGGCCCGGATCCTGGGCAAGGCTGTCGAGACGGCGACACAGGGCATCCTCGACCATGACCGCTCACCCTCGCGCAAGGTCGGCGAGCCGGATAACCGCGACAGCCACTACTGGTTCGCCCGGTACTGGGCCGAGGCGCTGGCCGCACAGTCGGATGATGCAGACCTCGCCGCGTATTTCACTCCGATCGCCGGCGCGCTTGCCTCAAACGAGGCGCAGATCCTGACCGAGCTCGCAGCCGTTCAGGGGCCGGCAGCAGAACTTGGCGGGTATTACCACACAGACCCGGCCATGACCGCAGCGGTCATGCGCCCGTCGGCGACGCTGAACGGTATCATCGGCGAACCCGCCTGATCCGGGGCTGTGACCGCGTGCCCTCAGCGGGTGCGCGGTCAGGCCACTCACGGCACCCAACCCTGCGATCCGGCATCGCGTGATGCTCAGATACGGCGCTGACGGGCATTCAGCCCCCTTCCGGCCTCTGACACGCACACCAGGCACCCCGGACAACCGCCGACGACAATCCGTGCGGAAACCGGCCTGAAAACCAGGTGACATATTTCGCTCTTTGAAGTTTACTTCTCCCCGGGGAACTTTGGTGAGAGCTGTTGTCGCAGAATAATTTCCGGATTTTCATCTCGTCATCGGGAGATCTGAGTGATGCGAGGATGCAGATAAACGAGCGCCTCACCCGCTGGCTGAAAACAGTTGGCCGCGACAGGGATATCCAGCCCTATCTCTGGGAGGAAGAGACCGAAGAGGGCCTCAAACTCTCCGATAGAATGAAAATCCAGCAGCAGATCATCGACACGATGTCTGCCGAGGTGCCCTTCACAATCTGCATTTTTGGCGAACGCTGTGGCGTTCCCCTGCAGGACGATCTGCCGCCCGAATGGCTGCACCGTCTTGACAGCTGGCGCGCCACAGAGGATCGCCCGGGCCTCGTACATCCATGGCCCGAGAGTAAGGAGAAGCAGGCCCGTCTGCTCAGAAACGGTTGTTTCCCTCTGACCGGAACAGTTTTCGAACTGATTTCCGCCTGCGCCATGCCCGAGGACGACGATAATCTGATCATCGGCTACGCCGCCAGCGGATATGTCGGAGATGCAGATGAGCCGGGCGATCTGTTCTTTAACGAAGAAAAGGAAAAGAAGCGCCTCGAACAGGGTGGCGGATCCCCCAACGACAAAAAGAAGATCAGTCAGGAACGATATGACCCACAGGTTCAGGGCCTTTTCAACCTGCTGAAATATCTCGGCAAAAATATCTGCGACCCGCAATGTTACAGCTGCGAGGCTGAAATGGTGCAGTCCGTTGTTACACGGGCGACCGACAAGCTGCGCGACCGGTATGACCTGACCACGGCACAGAACCCGTTCAAACTGTCGCTGGAACACTGGGCCGTTGATGATCCCAATGACCTGCCGGGCCGCAACAGACTGGTCACAAAGGTGATCGATGATCTCAAAGGTCCCGACAGCCCCTTTGTCCTGATTACCGGGCCCAGCGGATGCGGGAAATCATCCGTCCTGCAGCGGGGGGTCCTGGGAAAACTGCAGCAGGACGGCAGGGCAGTGATTGCAACACGCCCCACAGAGCTGGAGATCCACGGCAACAGGGACAGGCTGGACGCGTTCTGGAACCTGATCTGTGAACAGATCGAAGGTTGTCACCTGACCCGCCTCGTCCGCCTGGGGCGGGACAAAAAGATGGCCGACCATCTTGCGCAGGTTCTGGACCGTACCGGAACAGAGCTGGTGATCGGCCTCGACCAGTTCGAAGAGATGCTCGACGAAATGAACCTGGCCTCTTCTGACGAGGACCGGTCCCGCGGCTGGTGGCTTCTGCTGCGGTTTCTCAGCCGGATTGCCGGACTGCCACAGGTCTCACTCGTGGCAACACTGGAAGCAAAGCGCGAGGCAACATTCCACTCTCTCGACATCGAGAAAGTGATCGGGCTGCGCTATACGACACGGAGCGCCGCGGTCGGACCGGACGATATCGAAGCCATTGCCGCGCACGGGTTTGAACTCGGCAGGCTGCCGCTCGACACGGACATTCTGCAGGAAATCAAGAAAGCCTGGAACAGGTTCACCGGACCGGGCGCACAGCAGGCCAATGCCCCGTCACCACTGCCGCTGGCCTGCCTGTGGCTGGCCGAACTGTACGAAAAATTCGATGACAGGGCCGGCGTCACACCGGCACGGGCCGGCGGCACGGCGGCCGGAGATATGGCCCGCGCCGCCCAGGAGCCGGCAGCTCTGACCCTCGAAGACATCGGTGGCGCGCAGGCCGTTGCCTTTGAAGGTATCATCGCCAGACTTGCCGATCACGCATGGCGGGACGCCCGCCGGGGAAACCTGCCCGAAGGCGACATCGCGGAAAATGCCGAAAAATATATGGGGCTGATCGCTTTCCTGGATCCCCTTGTCGCCATGAGCGGGGACGGGCAGATGCGGCTGCTCAGCGCGCCGCGCGATGGTGGCGGCAGGTACCTCGAGCAGATCTTTGACGCCTTCATCGCGGCAGGCCTGCTGGTGCAGGCGGGTCGGGTCGGGCGCGTACGGCTTGTCCACCAGGCGGTCATCGACCGGTGGCCGCCCGCGCAGCGCTGGTATGCATGGCGCCGCGAGTATCTCGAGATCGAAAGGGAAATGCGCAATGCGGCCAGAAACTGGGCGGCCACAGGACGAAAGACGCCCGTTTACAATGACGGCATGGTCCGGAAAGCCGCACAGGTGCTGAACGCCAAACGGAATGAATGGCGCAAACCCGGCCCCGGAACACTGTCAGCCGAACAGCGTAACTTCCGTCGTTTTTGTCTGGCCTACCTGAAAAAGGCCAGAAACCCTTTGCAGCCCGTCGAAAACTCTGGCGACCTGAAACCGGTCATTACGCTGGCTGCCCAGTACCACCTGACGCAGGAACTGAAACGATGGATCCGGGCAGACGCACAGCTTCTGTTTGCGGAAACCAGCGATGAAACCACGCTCATCAAATCCGCAGCTTTTGTGGATGGTCCGGCGGTGCCGTTTTTACTGTCCGAGGCAAAAAAACACGGACATCCTGAATGGGCCAGAAAAGCCAAAAAAGACGGTTTCCATCCCATTGTCTCGACCATTCAGGAGCATGCGACAGAAAACTTCAGGCACCTTCTGCCATTCTATGACGATGTTAACTGTGTCGTCGCGCCGGGCGAACGGCGCATGCTGCACATCGCTGCAATGAATGACAATACTGATGCCATGATGACTTTGCTGGATCAGCAGGGTGTGGACCTCGGCATAAGAAACCGCAATGGGTTCAATGCGATTGACACGGCGGCGTATCACGGCAGCGAACGCGTGTTTCAGCTGCTTCTGCCAAAAGTGGCGTTCCTGAGCGAGGGCAGGTTCAACCCGCTGCACCGTGCGGCAATTTCCGGGCAGACGGATATTATCAGAAACATTCTGAACAGCGCCGAACTGAGTGAGGCAACCATCCGCCAGGCCCTCACGGACAAACCCGGGCGTAGTTCAGGAACACCCCTGATGGAGGCTGCCAAAGGGCGGCAGCCCGGCGCGCTCTCCATGCTGCTGTCGGTATGTGATCCCACGGACAAAGTCCACCGGACGCCCCGGGGCGATACCATGCTGCATCTCCTGTTCATGGGCTCCGGCAGCGAGCCAACAGCTGACGAAGAGCAGCGCGCCAAAGCCTGTGTCGAGATTCTTGTCGCCACTGACGGCATTGATGTCATGGCCTCTGTCATGGGCAAAACAGCCTATGAGACAGGCAGAAAGGACTGTTTCAGAGCTGCGCGCAGGATCCTGCGACAGCACATGCCGCTGGACTATCCCTCGATGCCGGTTGCGCTGCGCATCTCGGATCTGCTGTCTTCCAGCCCGCGCGAATACAGACGCCTGATCGAAGCCGCGCCAGAGGTGCTCAGCGACAGTCTGGACGGAACTACCGGCATCGACCTGCTGATCGAAAAGAAACGGATCAGGACGCTGACCGAAATTCTCTGCAAAGGCCTCGCGCCCGGAAGACTGCTCAGCCAGCGGTGGGACAAACTGATCGGGCTCGCCAGTGGCAAAGACGCGACAGCACTGCGCGAAGTACTGGTCGGCGTCGTTCCCAAAAGCCGGAATGCCGATCTGTCACCGCTGCTGGACGCCGCACTACGCGCGGGCGACGACGAGCAGGCCCTGACCGACACCCTTGTTGCCCGGGGCGTCAGACTCGAGCGTGGCAGTGCAGAAGCGGGCATGACGGTGTTTCACGAGATGGCCACCACAGGAGACACTGAAAGGTTCACAGAGCTTGCACAGAAACAGCCCCGCGCCCGTCCGCGGGATGACTGGGGGCGGGTCCCCTCAGACCTGGCGGCCCCGTCAGAACAGGCAGAATTCGCGGCCCTCGAAAAGACTTTCTTCAGGGGGCATACCCCCGGACACAGACCGGCCCGAGACCCTGCCCCCTTTCTGGTGTTCGAGACTTCACAGGGCATCGGCCTCGGGAAGTCCGTGCGTCGCCGGGTGCTGGCGGCTGTCCGCAGGATCAAGGGCTTTCCCGGCACAGATGCCGCCAGAACCAGAACGCTGGGCTACGAATTGCCCTTTTACAGGGATACGTTGCTTGTCGAGGTTACCAATCCGGACTGGAACGAAGGCCGGGTCCGTATCTGTTTTCTTTTGCACGCAGACGAGCTCATCCGGCTGAACGGAACCTCGCCTGCCATTCACTCATTCAACACCAGGATCGGGCTGAAAATCCGGAAGTCCGACGCGTTGTCCTATCTCGCGTTTTTCTGTTTCTTCGTCCGGGGCGACGAAGGGCCTTTCTTCGTGGCAGACCGGCGGGACAGCCCCTTTATTCCCGAGGCTGTGCGGTCGGCAGACTTTTCTGACCAGATACGGCCGGTCCGGCTCTGGGGGCGCGAAGAGACCACAGGCAACTGGCGTGCATCCGCCTGTGTGTATTACAGCGACGCCCTGTTTGTCGCCCATTTCCTGATCCGGCCCGGCGGGATGATAGAAATGCTGGCTGATGAACCTGTAGCCGCTGATCTGCCCGCAAAAATTGATGCGCCTCTTGGTTTTGACGATCCGTCAGACTGATGGCGCTCCCGGCATCCGAAACCCTGCCGAACGCCTCAGGTCGCCCGTAGCCGCGCCACTGCAGCCTCGAGTGGCAGTGCGCGCAGCCCCGCCTGCCCCGGCACGTCCCGGTCACCGGCGTATACGAGCAGCCGCTCCGAAACGCCCAGCTCTTCTGCAGCAACATGAAACCCGCGTGTGACTTTGGGCGCTGTGGTCCGCTTGACCTCGATCGCCCAGAGCGCGCCGCCCGGCAGCGTCAGGATCAGGTCAATTTCAGCACCTGCGGAAGAGCGGTAAAACGCAGCCTCTGTACCGCGCGGCGCGGCGGCAATCAGGTTCTCGATACAGAACCCCTCCCAGGACCCGCCGACCACCGGATGCCCCAGCAATGCCTCCGGCGTTTCCAGACCCAGCAGCGCATGGGTAAGCCCCGCATCGCGGATGTAGATCTTTGGTGATTTCACCAGCCGTTTGCCTGCATTGGCATGCCAGGGTTGCAGACGGCGGACCAGCATCAGATCGACCAGCAGATCCAGGTACCGCGCCACGCTCTGTCCCGACACGCCCAGCCCCGCCGCCAGGCGCGCGGCATTCAGCAGACCGCCCTGCTCATGGGCCAGCATCGTCCAGAACCGCCGAAGTGTCTCGGATGGGATTCGCAGACCAAAGGCGGGAATGTCCCGCTCCAGATAGGTGCGGATGAAATCCTCGCGCCAGGTCAGGCTGGCCCGGTCCGATGCGGCCAGAAAACTGTCCGGGAACCCACCGCGCAGCCACAGCTGCTGCAACGCCCCCTGCCCCGTTTCCTCAAGGGTCAGCGGGGTCAGCTCATGATAACTGACGCGCCCTGCCAGCGATTCCGCGCTCTGCTGCAGCAGGCTGTCTGACGCCGATCCCAGCAGCAGAAACTGACCGGTGCGGTGCCCTGCCCTGCGCCGGCGGTCGATCTGGCCGCGCAGTGCACCAAACAGTCCCGGCATCAGCTGAACTTCATCGATCACCACCAGCCGGCCGGCCTGCTCATCAAGGTACAGGTCCGGCTCCGCCAGAACCTGACGATCTGCACTGCGCTCCATATCCAGATAAACGGCGTCCCGCGCCTCTGCGATGTCCAGCGCCAGCGTGGTTTTGCCCACCTGGCGCGGTCCCAGCAGAACGACACCCGCCTGTCCGGACAAGGCGTCTTCGATGAGGGACAGATGATTTCTTGGTATCATACCTTGCATTTATGCCATCATATGGAAGATTTGCAAGGTTAAACCGCGCTGATCCGCACACGGACCATGGTGTTGTTCTGATGCAGATACCTGTGCTCAGCTGGCTTACCCGGCAGAAGTGGCCGGAGGGAAACACCCGTTATTCCGGGTGTTCCTCCGAACGCAGACAGGCCCGCAAGTACACCCGAGCAGAACATCGCGGGTTCACGGCCAGACCTGCGCACAAACCGGCGGTCCAGCCAGACCTTTCTGACGGATCAGCTGCCGCGCAGCGTCGCCGTCGAAGCAAAAAACATCGCCTGGCTCACAGCAACCGTCACCTGCTCCTCGGTATAGGGCTTGGCAATCATAAACGCAGGTTCATGCCGTTTCCCGGTCAGCAGCCTTTCAGGGTAGGCGGTGATGAAAATCACCGGCCGGTCGCCGATATCGCCCAGAATATCCGCCACCGCATCAATGCCCGACGAGTTATCTGCCAGATGAATATCCGCCAGTATCAGATCAGGTGTTTTCTGCCCCGCCAGCGCCACAGCAGCCAGGTGTGTACGGGCAATGCCCGTGACCTCATGGCCCATTCCCGTCACCATGCTCTCCAGATCCATGGCAATGAGCGCCTCGTCTTCGATAATCAGAACAGAGCCTGCGACCGAGGCCTGCATCTCTTTATAGGCAGCCTCCAGAAGCCCCGCGACTTCCCCGGCCGGAACCTGCATGATCCCGGCAATCTCGGCTTCGGTAAACCCCGCCAGAACCGACATCAGCAGCGCTTCGCGGCTGTTGGTGGTCAGTTGCGACAGATGGTTCTGCGCGGCAGCACTCAGATCACTGTCGGGGGTCTGACCGGCCTGCGCCCCACGGTCCAGCCATATCCGGTGAAAAACGCCGAAAAGCGCCGCGCGCACCGGGGCATCACGGTCAATGCACCCCGGATCCGCGACAATCGCCTCGAGCGTGCCGGCAGCCAGATCGTCCCCGGCCTCCTGCCCCCCTGTGAGCGCTCGCGCATAGCGGCGCAGGCCTGGCAGATGACCGGCGATTTCGTCTGCAAAATCGCGCACAGGGATATCGTTGGACATTCGTTTCTCCAGCTTTTTTTGAATTATTTCGGAACCGAACGCCACGAAACGGTGTTTTGTTCCCAGGCGCCTGAAGAAATCCGAAGAGGAGACCGGTACATGAGCCGGGACGACCAGAATAACAGAACGTCAGAGATGATCGACGAAAACCTGCGCAAGATTTTCAGGCAGGACGCCGACAGCGACCTGCCGGACAGGTTTACCGCCCTGCTGGACAAGCTCAGGGCGCAGGATCTTGGCGGAAACAACAAAGGAGACACACGCAGATGACAGCCGACCCGAAAGAGGAAATCACCCAGCACCTGAATGCCCTGCGTGCCTTTTCCCTCAGCCTGACACACAACCGTTCACTGGCCGATGACATGGTCCAGGACACGATCGAAAAGGCGTGGAAAAACATCGACAGTTTCCAGCCCGGTACGAACATGCGTGCCTGGCTTTTTACGATTCTGCGTAACACCTTTTATTCCAACCGCCGCCGCGCCGTGCGTGAGGTGTCCGATCCGGACGGCTTTATGGTCGACCAGCTTTCGGAAAAACCAGCACATGATGGCCGCCTGCAGATGAACGATTTCCGCACCGCGCTGGCACAGCTGCCGGACGAACAGCGTGAAGTGCTCCTGCTTGTTGGCGCCTGCGGATACTCCTACGAAGAGGCCGCAGACATGTGCGGAACTGCCGTTGGCACCGTGAAAAGCCGCCTCAACCGTGGCCGCGCACGTCTGGCAGACCTGATGGACCTCGACGCCGGTGATCCCACCGAAATGACCGACGCGACGACCCTGTCCGTGCTGAGCCAGATGGCCGCCGCCGCGTGACCGCGGACGGTGCCCGCCGAACGGGCGGGGGGATGGGCCTGGCCAACAGGGGCATGCTGCTCGTGACGCTTGCCCTGCTGCCGCTGGGTTTGGTCGCGCTGTGGCAGACAGACCGCATTTTTCAGGACAACCGCGCCAGCGCCGAAGTGGCGCTTCTGGCCGTGACTGAAAAGGCCGCTGCCCGCGAAAGGCTGATCATCGAACGCACCATCGGTGCCGCTATGGCGATGGGCAACACCGCCAGCGCCCTGCTGTCCGAGCCTGAACGCTGCGCGGCTGTTCTGGGCAATTTCCGGGCCAGCAGCCAGTTTTATGCTTTTGCCGGCTTTATTGCGCGGGACGGTCAGACCACATGTATCGCTGCCGGATCGCAGGGGTCACAGGCCACGACCCTGGCGGCCGATGAAACGCTCAGAGAACTGGCAGACCAGCAGGCCCCCGGCCTCTACACCGTGCCCGCAGCGGATGCCGGGGATCCGTCGCTGCTGGTGATTGCCGCACCGGTCTTCAGCGACGAGGTTTACAGAGGCCATATGACCCTGCACATCGCACGCGATAAAATGCAGTCCACCTCTGACGACCTGACCGGCGAACGCCCGCTGGGGCTGGTCACCTTCAGCAGCACCGGGGAAATCCTGACCTCCGAGCGTCAGCTCGCGAACGCCCGGAAACTGCTTCCTGCTGACATGAACCTTGCCGATCTCGCAAACGAAGATCCCTATACGTTCGAGGCCGTCTCAGAACGCGGTATCAGCCGCACCTACGCGCTGTTGCCCATGGTGCCCGACGCTGCCTATGCGCTTGGCACCTGGGACAATGACACCGGCCTGCTGCAGGCGGAAACCTCCTACTGGCGCACCATCGCCCTGGCAGGTCTGACATGGCTGGCCAGCCTGCTCGTGGTGTTTCTCATCATGCAGGTACTGGTGCTCAACGGCATGGAATCGCTGCGCATCCAGTTCCGGCGGTTCCGCGCAACACGCGACCTGCCAACCGGCCCGATCCGCGGACGCGGCGAGCTGTACGATCTGGAAGATGATTTCCGCGAACTGGCCGGAACCATCCTGCAGGACGAGGCCCGGCTGGAGGACGCAGTGCGCGAAAAGAACGTGCTGCTCAAAGAAGTCCACCACCGCGTCAAGAACAACCTTCAGCTCATCAATTCGATCATCAACATGATCCTGCGCGCCCGTCACAGCGATGCCACCAAAACCGTCGTGCGCCGCCTGCAGGACCGCGTCATGGCGATGGCATCCGTGCACCAGTCGATCTATCAGGCACAGTCGATGGAACGCATCGACGCCGCAGAGATTGTACGGGAGATTGTCAGCCAGGCCGTGAACATCGGCCTGCCGCGCGGCTCCGCTGTGTCGGTGAATACCGACCTGACGCCCGTGGTGCTGCACCCCGACCAGGCCATGCCGCTGTCGCTGCTGGTGTCAGAGGCGGTGACAAATGCGCTGAAATACGTGGGCGGCGACGCCCCGGAAATCCGTGTCAGCCTATCGGGAAACACCGAAACTGACGCGGGCCGTACCGCGACCCTTTCGGTTGTGAACACCGTGGGGCCGGAAACCGACGACGGCGAAGGCACCGGCCTCGGAGCGCATCTCGTCAGGGCCTTCTCGTATCAGCTCGAGGGAGATCTCGTCGTGACGCAGCAAGACGGGCTGAACACGGTCAGCATCACTTTCAACATCGCAGAGTATGATCCAACGCTGGAAAAGTCGGTCACCATCGCGGCCTGATCTGCACCGTGGATCACTGCGGGCCCGAAAGTGCACAGCGCCCGGAACAATCCCCGCTGCGACGCGTTATCCTGATGTAACACAATGAAAGGAAGACAATATGTTCAGGATTCTTGCAGTAGTCCTCGCGCTGACAACACTGGCCGCCTGCGAAACGACCAAAGGTGTTGGCAAAGACGTACAGAATGCCGGCGAAGCGCTCGACGAAGCGATCTGAACGCTGCCACAGTCAAAAAAAGAGCGGTCCTCAGCGGCCGCTCTTTTTGTGTCCGGATCACGGTTCCCGCGTCTGCCCCGGTGTGACCGGCACACCGCCACCCGCGCTACTGCGACAGTTCTGCAAGTGCTGTGTCACCATCACCCAGCACGCCGGCATGATCCTCAAGCACCTCGGCTCTGTCCAGATCGGGCCGCCAGTCTTTGCCATGGGCCAGCGTACAGCTCAGCCCGTCCTCGCGATATGATATGAGCGTCCATGTTCCGCCATAGCCCGCCGCCCAGATCCGGCCACCGGAACTGTGCCTGGCCATGAACCTTTCACCATGCCATTCAGTCAGCGCGGCTTCCATTTCGGCTGTTGGCATACAGACCGGCGGCTCTGCGGCGGCAGGCAGTGCCGCACCGGTTGTCAGGGCAAGAACAAGAGCGGTTTTTCTGGCTGTGTGTCTCATACCCGAAAAACGCCTTCAACGGCGGTATGGTTCCCGTAAATATCTGATTTTAAATAATGATCCGCAGAGCCGGACATGCAAAAAGGGCACCCTGTTTCCAGCGGCGCCCTCTCCGGGATCGTTACAGATCAGCTGCGGCTGCGCGACAGCGCCATGCCCAGAACAACGCCGACGGCCAGCGCACCGGCCACGGCCACCAGGGGCTGTTTCTCGACGCCCTCACGCGCCATACGGCCCGCCTCGTTCAGCCCGGCGCGCAGTTCCTCCACGCCTTCACCGGCGCGGGCGATGGCACGGTCCGCCGTCTCCGAGGCGGTTTCCCGCAACTCTGTCGCCTGCCCGGCAACACGCTCGCGGGCCTCTTCGGTGGTGCGCTTGATCCTGTCTCGCGCAGTCTCCCTGTCGGGCAGGCTGGCGTTCGTCAGTGTTTCGGGGCTGGCGGAATGAATGGTTGTCATATCGGTCTCCTGTGTCTCAGGGTGAATGGGGTGGCAGGCGGCAGGCGTCAGCCAGCGCCACGAAGTCTTTCCTGACCGGCACGCAGGCCATCGCGCAGCGCGGCCTCGCCGGTTGCGGTGGCCTGTGCCAGCTCATCGCGCAGCACCAGTTCGGCCTCCTGCAGCAGCGCATCGCGTCTGGCGCCCAGCAGGTCGTCCTCTATCCGGGTCCGCGGCAGCAAAGCGGCCACCACAGCGCCGAGACCCAGGGCAAGCGCACCTGTGGAGAGCGGCTGACGGTGGTGGAACGAGCGGGCCCTGCGTGCGGCAATTCCGGCCTTGCGGTCCAGCTTTTCCTGCGCCTCGATCGCCGCCTTGCGCGCCCTGATGACCCGCTCACGGGCCGGTGCGGGCAGATTGGCCAGACCATCGTTCAGCGCTGCACGCAGGCGGGGCGCCACCGGCTCAGATGACTGCTCTGCATCAGCAGCCGCCACACGGGCGTCAAACTCACCGCTCAGCGGGTCATCGCCGGACTGGCCCTGCGCCACAGCCGTACTGCGGGTGTCATAGGGCGGCTCAGGCACGCGCTTTTTCGGCCCGGCCAGCAGCGCGGCAACGCCGATGCCCACCAGCGCGGCACCCGCCGGGTTGGCGCGCACCATATCGATCGCCGCATGGCTGACCGCGCCACCGCGCATCTGCATTTCGCGCGCAACGGTGCCGGATACCTGCCCGGGGGACAGCGCCTGCGCCAGCTGGCTCAGCGACCGCTCCAGAAGGCTCCGGTCAGTTTCGATGTCCCGTTCGATGTCTCGGATACTGTCAGACATTGGCTGTCTCCTTCAGTGTTTCGATGTCCCGGCGGATGTTCTTCACAGACCGCTCGGGCGTCAGTTGGGTGGAGGTCAGACGGTGGCGCCCGACCACAAAGAACAGGGCAGCAAGCGCCAGTGCCGCGGCGCCAACGATCAGCGAAGACGCCCAGAGCGGCAGACCCAGCGCAGCAATGCCTGTCACCGCCGCAGCGGTCAGCACATCCAGCGCCGACATCACCAGAAAGCCCGCGAAAATCATCATCGCAATCCCGGCAGCGGCACGCGATGCCTTGCTGGCCATTTCGCGCTTCATCAGGGCAAACTCGTTCTGCACCAGCCGCAGCGCCTGCTGCAGCGCCGCCTGGATCAGGCCCGGGGCGTCTGCCGGATCGGGTGTCGCGCCAGAGGATACATGCTCGTCCCTCATGCCGCGCCCCTTTCGCCGGTATAGCTGGTATCGGATTCCTCATAGGCCGGAGAGCCCGCAGGCATGGTGCTCACGTGGCCCGTCCAGGGGTCACCGGCCGTCCTCGCCTGTGGCGCCGGACCTTGCCGGTCACTGGCTTTGAGGAAACGCACTGCGGCAAATCCCAGCAGCGCGGTGCCGCCAAGAAAGAGCAGCGGATTTTCCCGCGCAAACCGGGTCACTTCGCCCGCGGCACTGTTCAGGTCGGTATCGCGCAGAGCGCCGGCAACCTGTTGCAGGCCTGCAGCCATCTGATCGGCGGCCTGAGCCTGCAGAGTGCCCGGCTCGAATTCACTGCGCGCAGCAGCCGCCGCATCAGCGGCATTTCCGACGGTATCGCCGGCACGCGCTGCAACACGACCGGCGGCTTCGCTGGCCTGTTCACGCGCTGTTTCGCTGACAGCTTCTGCCGCGTCATCAATGCGTGCGCGCAGGTCGGATCCGGCAGTTTTTTCTGAAGAGTCTTTCATAGCGTTCTCCATGTTCTGGCTTCACAGGGACAACGCGGGGAAACAGATCTTGTTCCCTTTTTTATTCTCAGACCATTTCCTTTGGCACACCGGGCAGCGGTCTGCCCATTTCGCGTGCAGGTGCAATTTCATAAGGAAGAACAAAGCCCTGGCGGGACCGCGGTGCGGTCGCAGCATTGGTCACCGCAAGCTGCCGCCAGCGCCCGGCCGTCCCGGGCACGGCATCCGTCATCGTTGCATCCGCCCCCTCCGGCAACCAGGCACCCATGGTCCGCGCGCGCAGATGGCGCACCTGTGCGGGATCCGAAATCTCGATCCCGATTTCCGTGTCCCAGCGCATGCTGCGACCGTTCAGATTGGCGGATGTCACCAGCCCGGCACGGTCATCAAATACAGACACTTTGGAATGCACAAAGATAACCGGCGCCCCGTGCAGCAGCTGGCGCCCCTCTTCGTTCTGCGCCTCTCTGATCTGTGCCGGAGCACCCACAAACAGCCGGTCACCATACGCCTGCGTCAGCTGGTCCAGCGCCCTGGCCTGCAGAAACTCGCCATACTGAAGATCAAGGCTGTCCTCGCCGTCAAAGGCCACCTCCATAGGGGCGGCCGGCAACATCACAACCAGCTCCAGGTCAGGGGCTTTGCGCGCCCGCGCTGCAAGCGCATCCGCGATCATCGGGTCGCGCAGAAACTGGCTCTCAAGATAAATCAGCTGCCTGGCCTCACCGATCTGTGTCAGGTGTCGGTCAAGAATGCCGGTGTCACACACATGCGGCGACAGATGCGCCGCCTCTCGCCGTCGCCGCGACGACAGCGTCCGGAGCAGTCCCGGAGGCGGCGTCACAGGTACCTGGCCTGCGCATTCCGCCATGAACCGGTCCAGGTGGTCGCGGGCAGCCCGCGCGCGCACCGGGTCGGTGGTCATCACCTGCACATCATGCCACGTCTGGTCAGAAGGCCCGTGGTGACCGGTGGTATCGATCCGGCGATGATCCAGATCCAGCCCGCCGATATACAGCACCCGGTCGTCGACCACCGCAACCTTCTGATGGTGCGTGACGGGCATCATCGGCACCAGCATGTCCCGCCGGGGTCTCAGCCTGCCGCCTGCCCGCGTTACAAACCGCCGGAACAGCGGCATACAGCGCCAGGCCTCGCGCCGGGCCGCATCCGGCAGCGCATTCAGCCGGTCACAGGTCCCGGCAATCTGCCGCTGGACCTTGGGCCACAGCATCAGCCGCGGCCCCCATCCGACCCGCGCCGGATGGTCGGCCACCCTGGCGCGCAGCAGATCGCCCCGCGACGACAGCTCGGCGATGCCGGCAAACACGCTCAGCGCTTTCCAGCTGCTCTGGTGCATCTCTGCACGCACCACAGGGTCAAAATCGCTCAGGCTGAAGGTTATACGCACACCCTGATCCAGCTTGTGCACCAGCAGATCGATCCATGTGGCGCCGATGGCCCGCGCCCTTTCCGAGCGCAGCGGCGTGCGCGGATCAAAAACACGGAAGCCCGCGTCAATGCGGGTCTTCGCATCCAGAACCGCCTCTTCCAGCGCGCCATAAGCCTCGTCAGCGGTGATCAGAACGCGCAGTTCATTCAGCGGGTCCATGTATTGCCTCCGGTTCGCATCGTTCCCCCCCGGTGCGGTGCACTGGAGCCGTCATCTCTGTCCGGCCTGTGTCCAGCGCCTTGCTGATCTGGCGCAGCCAGACAAGGATCGGAATCGCAATCAGCCCGCCCAGCGGACCCCAGACCCATACCCAGAATACCAGCGACAGAAAGATCAGCAGCGGGTTCACCTTCATATGGCGGCCCACCAGGCTGGGCGTCACGAACTGCCCCTCTGTCATATTCATCATCATATAGAGCACCGGCGGCGCAAAACTCATGGGGCCGTCAAAAACAATGATCCCGCCGGCCGTCAGCACCAGTGCAAAGGCAATCGGCCCCAGATACAGGACATAATTCACCAGAAAGGCCGCCACCCCCCAGTACACCGGGTTGGGCATACCGATCGCAGACAGCATCAGCGCCACAAGACAGCCGAATCCGGCATTGATCGCCGTGATGCTCAGGAAATACCGCGACACCTCCCGCTCGGCCCGGTAGAGCGCTGCGCCCGACAGCGCCGCAGAGCTGCGCTCGATGAATGCATAGAGCTCGGTGCGGGTCAGCAGGAAAAAATAAAGAACGCCCACAAAAATCATGATCTGCGCGGCCACAGAGGGCACATAGGCCAGTATATCGTGCATCCCGGGTACCTGCACACCACCGCCGGCGCTGATCTCTCCGGTATTGTCGGGGTCCAGTGTCTGCGCCACTTCTTCCTGAACGTCACCAACACTCTGCATGGTGCTCTTCAGGCCGCTGAAAGCATCCTGGACCTCATTCCACAGGATCGGCACCCGCAGGATGAATTCGGCAACGACCGGATACAGCAGGAAAACCCCCAGCACGATCGCGGACAGCACAATTACCAGAACCGCCATGGCCCCGGCAACGGGCGGCGCACCGGCGCGGTTGAATGCATCCGCCATCGGCGCAAAAACGATGCCCAGCGTCACCGCCAGAATGAGCGGCAGCAGAACAGCAGTACCCGTCTTGAGCAGCCACACAGAGGCGACAGCGGCCAGAATAAACAGCGCCGCACGCAGGCCGGGCGTCAGGGTCACGGAGTTCTGTGCAGCTTGGTCAGTCACGGGCATCCTCGCGGAAAAAAAGAGCACCAGCGCTGATTGCGCTGATGCCGGTATCTCTCAGGTCACTGTGTTCAGACAGTCACGCGCGACCCGCCGCGCGGGCCTGCAAAGAACCAGATGATAAAGCCGATCACAGGCAGCACCAGGATCAGCAGCGTCCAGAGCAGCTTTGCGCCCAGCGACACCGCGCTCGTCCATGTTTTCACCAGTGCATAGATGTTTGCGATCAGTACGATCAGGCCAACAATTCCATATTCCATTTGTCTTCTCCTCATTATGAACCTGACTGCCCAACGACCCGGTGCGCACAGATGTTCCCGGAAAAACAAAATAAAAAATCCGGAACAAGCAGCAGTGGCGGCCCGTTGTCATGGCGAACGATCAACAAAGGAGATGAACATGAAACCCGGAATTATCATTGCCGCCATCGCCGCTGTCGCTGCCATCGCTTTTGGCGTGTACATGATCGACATTGATCAGACCGAAGAGGCCGCGCTGCCCGATGTCGATGTTTCTGTCGAGGGCGGCAACCTGCCGGAATTCGACGTCGAAACCGGTGACATTGATGTTGGCACAACAACCATCGAGACAACTGTGCCCACCATCGATATCGAAACGCCCGCCGAAGACAACCGCACGGCGGAAAACCAGTAACACGGCCCGCGGGGCACCCCGTTCAGGCGTGCCCCTGCCCTGTGAACCCGTCGCATCCCTGCGACGGGTTCTTTGTGTGATAATCACAGAAAGCGCGCCCCCACGCACTGCAGCGCCTTCCGGGGGCGACGCGCCGCACGGGAAATACGGAACAACTGCGCGGCCCGCGCATTGGTACTCTGGAAGCCCAAAGGAGATAATATGACGACCAGTTGCGAAAAATGCCCGCTCCGGAAGATCGATTTCTTCGATGATATGTCTCAGGACGAGGTAGAGAAAACCCAGCGTTTCAAATCCGGTGAACTTGTGGTCGACGCCGGCACACCAATCCTGATGGAGGGCTCCAACGCCCCCCAGATCTATACGGCGCTGCGTGGCATGGGTCTCCGTTACAAACTGCTGCCCGATGGCAAACGCCAGGTGATCAATTTCATCTTTCCGGGCGACTTTATCGGCCTGCAGGCCGGCATGCTCGGCGAAATGGGTCATTCGGTCGAAGCCACGACCAACATGACCCTCTGCGTTTTTGACCGCTCTGATTTCTTTGATTTTTTCCGCGGATCCTCAAGCCGCGCCTTTGACATCACCTGGATTGCCGCGACCGAGGAACACTTTCTGGGCGGCGCGCTGACCAACGTCGGCCAGCGTGACGCGATCTCGTCAGTGGCCTGGGCGCTTGTCATGCTTTTCCGCCGCGCCGACGCGCTCGGCATGGTTCACAACGACACGATGCCCCTGCCCTTCAAACAGCAGGATCTCGCAGATTCGCTGGGACTGTCTCTGGTGCACACCAACAAAACGCTGACCAAACTGCGCGACCGGCAACTGGCGGCCTGGTCTGATGGTAAATTGACCATCCATGACCTCGGCGAACTGGCACAGGTCGCCGGGATGGAGCTCGAACCCGTCAAAAGCCGCCCGCTGATCTGAACACCGGCCAATGATCTCTCCGGTGGTCAGACAACCACCGGAGCGCGCCGGCGCGTCACCTGCGAACCGCTTTGGACGGCGTTATTATATTGATTTTATTGTATTTTCAGATCACCGCCGGGCCTGAGCCTCCCGATCGACGGTTTCAGATCCGGCACGCCGGGCCCCTGTCCTGCAAGCAGTACGCCGCGTTCGGGCTGACCCGCCGGCCAGCGCCCCTGCCCCTATTTCTTCTTCACCTGATACCGCATGACCACTTTGGCGAGGTCCACCAGCATCGCCTCGAGGTCTTCATCGGCGATCCTCGCCTTGCGCATCCGGATGGCATAGCCGTCCGCTCCGCGCGTGGCCGTCATCGGGATGCCCCGGACGTCAAAAGCCTGAGGTGCATCGCCTGTCAGCACGGGCGGCAGCAGCGGTGCCAGCGGTTCGCCCCGCTTCAGTTTGGGGATGATACTACGGTACTGGCGCTTGGGCGTTTTCGCTACATCGACCTGCTCCAGAATATCGTCGCGCAACTCCAGACAGGCCAGGCCCAGCGAAACGTCCCCCTGCCCTACCCCGAGGCGTGCGGCGATTTCGGTCTGTGACAGCTCCTGCAGGCTTTTTGCCAGCAATCCGACAGAGATCAGTTCCTCAAAACCGTTGAGGTTCCGGCGCATCGTGTTCTCGTGGAACCGCTCTTCCAGATCGGCAAGGGTCTGGTCTCCGCCCTCTGTCGAGATGATCGCCAGCACTTTGCGGCCCAGAATGCGGCAGGCTTCGAGCCGCCGCCTGCCTGACTGGATCAGAAAGCGGTCGTTTGTCTGCAGTGGCGTGGCCTCATCCGCGGCCCAGTCCGGATTTTCCGGCCGCACCCTGACAGGCTGGGTCTGGCCCCGTCTGCGGATGTTCTCGACCAGCGCGGCGAAATCCGCGTCGTCCTGCCAGTCTGTGACCCGGTCACTGCCCACCGCGTCCCCGATCTGGTCGGGATCAAGTTCCAGTGCCACGGTACCGGCCATGACACCGCCGTGCAGCGAGCCATGGGTCTCGTCAATCCGCTGCTTGAGCATGTTCATCGCCGACCCTGCCCACATGCCGCCCATCGTGCTCCTGCGGGTGGCATCTGTTTCATCAGCGGGCGTGTCGTCGGGTATATCCGCGCTCAGCTTTCTCTTGCGTGCCATCAGCTCCAGCGCTCCTCTATGAAGGTTTTGGCATAATCTCTCGGCGGCAGGTCCGGCCAGATACGCTGCACCAGTGCGTCGTTCACCGCATTGGCATTGGTCATAAAGGCCTTCGCAGATGCCCGCCGTGTCTTGGGTGGCAGATACTCATAGATGCTCTTGTATTCCTCGGCCGCATTGGCAATTGCATCAGACCGGCTGTACCAGACCTGCAGCACGTCGCGCGGGGCTTTTCGGTACAGGTCCAGGATCTGGTCGGTGTCCTGATCGTTCTGCTCCTGGACAATCGTCGGAAGCACCATATGCGCTCCGCCGCCGATTTCGATGTCGGACTCAAAGCCCATAATGAACTCAAGGTACTCACCGATGTTCGACACATAGGTCGACAGTGTCGCAAGATCGAACCCCTTCATCGTCTGCGGGATGACCACACTGTCTGCGGCGACCAGACCATTGAGCTGCATCAGCGTCAGCGATGGCTGCTGGTCTATGACGATCACATCAACGGTTTCGTGCAATGCGCGCTGGTAGGCGTCCAGATCGAAAACACCATTATCTCCGCGGATATAATCTGTGGATGTCCTTGGCGGGCAGGCCGCTGACCAGCGCGCGATGGCATCCTTCAGGACCCGGTAAACAGGCACGCCCGACTGTCGGGACATGAAGAACAGGCTGATATCGCCATTCTGGATGTTCGCCCCGCCGGGGATCAGCCGGATACCGGGCCACGGCGTGTTGTGCCAGATCCGGTCCAGGTCTTCGCCCGAAGGCTCTGAAATGTCCTGCGCACCAGGATCGTCTACTCCCATGAAATCAGCAAGTGTCGGCGTTTCAGCATCAAAAAGCGGCAGTGTCTCATCCGCGAAATAGAGACTGACTGTCGCCTGCGGATCAGCATCGATAACACCGACGCGGAGCCCGTAGTGCAGATTGACATACTGCGCGAAATGCGCGGCACTCAGCGACTTGCCGGTCCCGCCTTTCTGGGCGCCGAATGTGACGACCTTGACCGGCTCGCCCGGGCGGCGCCAGTGCAGATAGGGCCGCTTCGCGGCAGGATTTGAGCCGATGATCGCCCGGATCAGCATGACCTCAGAAGGCGAAAACGTGCGCTCTCTGCCACGGCGCTCACCTTCGGGAAAGGCGGGATCCTCGGCGGATATGCGCGTGAGATATGTGGTGTCAACGGCAAGCAACTGCGCGGTTTCCACCATCGAAAAGCGACGTGCAACGCGTGTGCGCAGGGTCAGATCACGCTGTAACCGCGTGTTCACCGTCCCCATAACGCGGCTCATGTTGCGGATAAACTGTTCGAACTGCCCGTATGCCATCACTTATATCCGCGGATATATCATTTGCCCGGCATTGTCCGGCGCCGGTTTGTCTTTGCCCACAGAACAGGAGCGGGGACCGCGACGCAAGGTCTTTTCGGCAAGCTGCCACCTTTTGAGAAACCCGTTCAGCACAGCTGTTCTGCTGCTGCGCGAGGATCTGACCGTCGCTTTCAGAAGCTTGCTGAATGCCTCTGCCGAGGGTTCGCGGTGCCAGTGACGGGGCCAGGATTTCCGGATGTCCTGCAAGCCTGTGACCAGCTCTGCTTCCGTGAGTTTGCTGGCACGGATAAATGCCACCTGATCATTGAGGGTCATGCCCCCGACGGAGACCTTCAGCTGCTGCCAGAGCGCGAGCAGAGCCTTTTTGACTGTCTCGTCTGACAGTACCGTCCGGGCAGGACCCGTTGCGAGCTGTTCTCTGGTCTGCACCAGCAGTTTTTCAGGAGGCGGATGGCTCACAGCAGGGTAGGGAGCGCCGGCGAAACAGCGTGTCCAGCCCCTGATGAGTTTATCCGTATCATCCTCCTGATGATTTATATGGATATGTTTTTTAGACTCTTTAAGGCGTTCAGCAGGCTGATCACTGCGTTCACTTTTCCGGGCCGGCGCCGGCCTGAGAGAGGCGCGCCAGTCTTCCCAGAATGTGACCCTGTACTTCAGACGGTAGTTGTACCCGTTCGCAGTGGTCTGACGGACGGTTTCCACCAGTCCGTCGCGCCGCAGATCATCTACATATCCTGAAATTGCGGCTCTGGACCGGCCAAGGCGCTCGCTGAGCTGAGCAAGGGACGGCCAGCACTCCCCCTGGGCATTGGCCATGCGACACAGCTCGGCCAGTGTCCGGAAGGCTCCGGGTGAAAGGTCGAGATCCATGATCCCGACGGGCAGGGCGACAAACCCGTTGTCGCGGCTGAAACGCGGCTGCTCGGACATATTTTCCTCGTTCCCGCAATGCAAAAAGCTTGCAGGTTATGCTGCGCCGGACTATTCTGGAGGTGTAAGAACCAGATAACCGACAGGTTATTTTCTATAAGCCCGGGTGGTTGCAGCCGCCCGGGCTTATTGTTTTTAACGCACTACTCCGGCGCCTCCCGCGTGATGGCAGGAAGACAACGGTCGCCACAGCGACCGGATCGGTGTATCACTGGCAATGACATTGCACGGCCTGCTCAATGCACGGCTTTACGCCGCTTATTCGTGGTATTGAGAGCAATATAGCCCCAAATACCATGTATGACGCAAGACATTCTTTGTTTTGAGGCCGGTGTACACCCGCAAATCGCAAAGAATCCACAGAAAACGGGTGCCTGGGCGACCTCATCCGGCGCGCGCCAGGCGTTTGGCGGTCTGTGCCGCCGCGAATCGGATGCACGGGAGCGCAGGATTCAACCGCCGCCACCGGGCAGGGAACGAATGCGCCCTGGTCCGCGTTTCACCTCGGACAGTCCGGACAAGGAGACCCCCATGCGACCTTTATCAGCCCTGCGATCAGTCGCAGTGATCTTTGCCACAGGTGCCGCGTCTGCCGCGCAGGCCGAGCAGGTGGGGAATGTCGATGTCGACTGGCTGGGCAATGATATCATCATTGAGGCCTTTGCCGATCCGGGGGTGTCGGGCGTGACATGTCACGTGGCCTATTTTGAGCGTGGCCTGATTGATCGCCTGCAGAAAGGCAACTGGTTTGAGGATCCGTCCAATTCGTCCATTGCCTGCCGCCAGACCGGTCCGGTGGAAATCGGCGGTATCGATATGTCGGATGAGGGCGAATCCGTGTTTTCCGAGCGCCGGTCGATTATCTGGAAATCACTGCAGATCAGGCGGATCTTTGACGCGGACAGTCAGACACTGATCTATGTCGCCCACGCGCGCGACGTACAGAACGGATCGGCCAAGATGTCCATTTCCACCGTGCCGCTGTTTCAGCCCGGACAGACCACTGCTGCGGCAGAGTGACCGCAGGGCAGGACGCGGAAACCACGGGGGCTGTGTCACAGTTAATAGCGGACGGCTGCCGGGGGTGCCATTGTGCGCGCCTGAAATCCGCAGCACACACAGGACCGGACAGACGCCATGACGTACGAACCGCAGCCGGTCTCTGACCGCGACCCTATACCGGCTCTGCAGCAGATCCGCGAGGCTCTGGATTGTACAGCTGTCTTTCTCAGTCATGCGGGGCAGGCGCAGCATGTGGTGGCCGCAGAGGTTGGTCTGGACCGTCTGGGCGCACAGCCCCTGAAAAGCCTTTCTGAAGACAGTCTGCCAGGCGCGGTGCGCGCCATGAACTATCCCATGGTCATCGACAATGTGCATGCGCATCCTGCGGTGGCGGACCGGGCATTGTGTCTCCGGCAGGGTATCTGCGGCTATCTCGGCGTGCCGGTGATGTGTGCCGGCACCGGCGCGTGTTGTGGCACGCTGTCCGCGGTTACCGGCAGGCCGCGACACTGGAGCATGCAGGACACCGGGCTTTTGCTGGCCTGTGCTGCGCGTTTCGGCAGAAGCGGTTCTCTGGCATGGAGCGGGCTGCCGCAGGGCCGGACACGCAGCTGACAGCTATGTCACAGTTTAATGCGCGCCCCGGCCGCTTCTGCCAGGCTGCCGGTCTGCATTTCGGTGTCGGTTTTGGTTTCGGGGTTCGACGGGTGACGATGGGCGAAGGCCCTGAATATGCAGGAGCGCGCGGGGTGCCCCCGGCTTCACTTCACCCCGTGCGCTCTGATCACTCCGGCGGGCGCGGGTCTGGCACAGGCGTGCAGGTGACCCCATATGGGGGCGGTGGCGTGGTGCAGGGGGTTTTACGGTGCAGGAAAGAGACAACGAGGGACTGCGTGAGGCGCAGGAGCTGGAATCGCACGTGGCGTGGCTGGACAGTTTCACCGCCGCTGCCCTGGGGGTGCTGGCGGTGGCCTCCGGAATTTACACGTATCTCGGGGTATCATCGCTGCTGGATGACAACGGATCGCTGAGCTTTTTTGCCGCGATCAGCTATTCGGTCGCGGTCTCGGTCGGGATATTTGTGTTCTGGTCCTACATGATGCGGCTGCTGCCCGCGGTGCGCTCAAGGGCGTCGCGTATGGGGCTGATGCTGTCGATGGGTCTGGGGTCTGCGGCGATCATTGCAATGTCGTCATGGCTGAATGCGGCGGCACTGGCAGGGGCGGCGGCGGTCGAGCAACACCTTGCGCGGACAGTGCAGGAGTATCAGGGCGCGCTGGAGCGCGCGAACGAGATAGCAGTCTCTGCACAGGGGCTTGAGCGGGATGTGGCGCGGGTGCGCCAGTCGTTTGAGGATCTGTCCGAACAGGAGGCCACGGGCAATCTGTCCGGTCTGGCGGGGGAGGGCGCGGTTTTCCGTGTGCTGCGCCAGAAATCTGACGAGCTGGCCGGGCTGGAGGCGCAGATTGCCACCCAGCAGCCGCTGGTTGATGCAGCCTTTGCCGAAGGCAACGCTATTCTCAGCCGGATGCGGGCTCTGACGGTGGCACCCGGTGCCATCGAGGCGCGGTCGGTCGAGTTTTCCGAGGAGGCCGTGCGGCTGGCCGGGGTGATCACCACGCTGCGGCAGTTGTCTGTCGCGCCGCTGGTGGCGCGGGCGGCTTCTGATCTGAGTGCTTCGGTGGTGCTGCCGGAGCTGGACGGGCGCACCGCAGAGACCCGCGAAGGGCAGCGCAGTACCATCGTGTCAGTGCTGGAGCTGCTGGGCCAGCGGGCAGAGACGCTGCGTGCAGCCGCGGGCGAGGTGATGGCAATGCCGCCTGCACCCGATACGATCTATACGCCGATCAGCACGGCGGATGCGGTGATCATTTATGCGCGCAACTTTGTGCCCTCCTGGGCTGGTGCGATTGCCATCGATCTGCTGCCGGCCGTGCTGGTGTTTATCCTGGCCGTGACACAGAACGCCATCCGGGCGGGCAGGGCGGATCAGCCGCTGGCCGACAGTCTGACGGTGGCGCAGATGCGCGCGGCCCTGAAAGCAGCCCAGGAGCTGGACCCCGACACACCCCCCGCACGGGATCCGGCCGAACGGGCGGCCCCGGTGGTTGTGAGCGCCGGGGCCGAGCGCGGGTCTTCATGAGTACGCGGCGCGGGATCACCACACGCGGGGCGCTGACCGGCCTGCTGGCACTGCAGATCCTGCTGGCATTGCTGCTGATGGGCCGGGATCTGCTGGCAGCGTTGCCGGGCATGATGCGCAGCGCGGACCAGCCGGCCTTTGATACGCCGGTTGCGCCCGGAGACCAGCGCAGGCAATACGCGCCGCGCGATCTGCCCCTGCGTCCGGCAGACGGCCCCAACGTGCAGCGGTTCACGTCGAGCGGTGACATGCCCCGGCGGCTGGATTTTGACCGGCAGGGCGGGGTTCTGGTGCTGACCGGTCAGATTGCCGAAGGAGATGCGGCGCGGTTTGCCGGGACACTGGCGGAACAGACCGACGGGCTGGCCGTGGTACGGCTGAACTCGCCCGGCGGGTCGGTCACGGACGCGCTGGAGATCGGGCGTGCGCTGCGGGCGCAGGGGCTGGGTACGGTGGCCGGGGCAGGGGACATCTGCCTGTCGGCCTGCCCCTATATCTTTGCCGCGGGCACGGGACGCACAGCACATGAAGATGCACAGATCGGTGTGCATCAGCACTTTTTCGGCGCAAGTTCCGCTCTGCCGGCCTATTGGGCGGTGGAGGTGATCCAGCGCGGACAGGCGGATGTGATGCGGTATCTGGACGGTATGGGTGTAGACACGCTGGTCATGCAGCACGCGATGGCCACGCCGCCAGATGAGATTTATGTGCTGCTGCCCGAAGAGCTGGCGAAATACCGGATGGTGACAGAACAGGCCGGCGACGACGGCTGAGGCACGTTGCTCAGCGCGGGCCGAGCAGATCGTCTGCGGCATCTTCTGCGTCGGGGGGGCTTTCGGGGGCCGGGGTTTCGGACAGCAGATCGCCCTCGCCTTCGGTGGCATCGGGTTCCGCCGCTGGTGTCGCCGGAGGCAGACTGACGTCTTCCTGAGCGATTTCCGGATCACCTGCGTCCAGCACGCGCACGCCTTCGGGGAAGATCACTTCGCGCGCTTCGTCCGGCATGGAGATACCCGCGTTTGTCAGAGCGGTTTTGACTGCCCGCAGCAGGGCCGATTTCAGTTTGACCGCCGAGATCAGATGACCGTCAAACCAGTAATAGGTGCGGATATTCACGGTCGATGCCCCCAGCTCATCAACAAGGACCATGGGTTCGGGGTCGGACAGAACCGCTTTGTGACCGGCCAGACAGTTCATGATGATTTCCTGCGCCTCGGGCACGGTGGCGTCATAGCCGATACCCACCAGAAAATCGCCGCGCCGGTTCGGTGAAGAGGTGTAGTTTTCGATGACATTCTTGAAGATGGTGGCATTTGGAATGTGGATTTCGTTGCCTTCGACGGATGAGATCAGGGTGCTGCGGGTGCTCATGCTTTTGACCGTGCCCATGATGCCGGCGACCTCGATGAAATCGCCGCGCTGGAACGGACGGCGGACGCTGAGTATGAGCGAGGACAGAAAGTTTTCGGCGATGTCGCGAAAGGCAAAACCAATCACGATACCGATGACACCGGCACCCCCGATCAGGGAAACGGCCAGCTGTGTCAGCCCCGCAACCTGCAGCACGATGTAAAGGCCCACCAGAAACACCGGAAAGGCGATGGTGCGGGCGATCACCACCCGCAGAAACGGGGAACGGACGCGGTTGGCCAGCAGCAGTTTTGCAAGTTTCGAGACCAGGCGGGCAGCAAACCATGCCAGCGGCAGGACCAGCAGTGCGAGCAGGACCAGCGGCAGCACCGTCACGGTTTTGCGGGCCAGAGCCTCGAGCTCGGCCAGGGCCGGGTCAAAGGACCAGACAACGGCCTCCTGGACTGTGATCCGGTTGACGACCGCCACGACGCCTGCGGTTTTTGACCCCAGGCTCTGGGCCCAGGTGCGGCGGGCGTCGGTGCCGGTGGTGCCGTCGAGAAAAACCACGCCTTCGTCAACTGTCACCTGCAGGCCGGTGTACCAGTCTGTGGCTTCGAGAATGCGGGTGATCCGCGCCGCAATGGCGGTGTCAGAGGCCACAGGGTCGATTTCCACCTGTTGTTCCGGGGCAGAGGCAGTATCGGCGGTGTCCGCTGTGGTGGTCTGCGCCGGAGCGGCCAGGGCCGTCATCAGCCAGAGGGCGGATGCGAGCATGGCGATGTGCAGCAGGAACAGACCCCGGACGACGGGGGATAAGGCGCGGGTGGTGGCATGTCTGTGCACGTGTGATCTCCTGTCAGGGCGTCCGCCGGATGCTTTTCCCGGGCTGGCGCACTCTTAAAAGCGGTGAAACCCGGTTCTGGTTCCGACAATTTTGCACGAACTGTGCGCGCGGCAAACCACGTCGCGCGGGTGACGCAGGATCACCCGCGGGCAGGGGGCAGATTCCGCAACCGCTATGTCATAGTTTAATGCGGTCCGGCAGTGGAGGTGGCAGCCTTGCCCCTTACAAAAAGGACACCCCCATGACCAGAAGGCTTGCAGTATGTGTCGTAGAGCGAAACCTTTTTGTGGCTGCGGACATTGCTGAGATGCTGCGCATGGCCCTGCCGGAGGCTGATCTGGCGGTCTTTCATGAACTTGGCGCGGCGCGGACCGCTTCTGTTGCGCCACCGGATGTTCTGATGATCGCGGCCAATGCACAGGGAACATTCGATATGTCACCGGAGGATGCGGCCTGGATCAGCAGCTCGGAGGTGATTGCCTTTGATGCAGCCGACCGGTCAGCCTTTCCCGGGTGGCTGCATCTGAGCAAACCTTTTGCCGAGGAGGATCTGACGGAGGCCGTGCTTGGTCTGATCGCCGGACGGTCGGAAGAGCGGATGGGCTGATCCGTCAGAGTACAAGCGACAGGCCCATCCCCAGCGAGAGCATCAGTGTCACCCCGAGTGCGGTCCAGAGCCCGTCGAGCGTGAGCATCGCAATGCTGAAAAACGCGATGGTGGCGGCAACGATCGAGGATGAGAACGGAATAAACTCCAGCAGGGGCATTATGGCGCCCCCACACAGCGCGTAGGCGTAGAAAACCTTGCGTGCCGGCCCGCGCGCGAGCCATTCCAGGCGGCGCGTGGTCCAGCCGTCGAGCAGGGCTGCGAAACGGCGCAGCAACGGGATGGCGTTCTGCAGCGGATGGTTGCTGACTTTGCGGCGCTTCAGAAAGCCGGGGAGCCAGAGAACACGCCGCCCGGTGAACGCCTGCACGGATATGAGAGCGATCGTCAGCCCGCAGATCGCGGAAAAGGTGGGGATGCCACTGAGCGGTGTCGACGCCAGGGCGGAGAAGACGAAAATGAGGGTGAGGTGCGATCTGCTGCCCAGCGTGTTTACCAGCTCGGAGAGCGATGTCTCGTCGCCGCAACGGCTGACGCCGTCGACGGCATCCACGGTTGCCCTGAGGGATGCGTTTTCCATTCTGACTGACATCGAACTGATCCTCTCTGCGGCGGCGGCGGTGGACGTATCACCCCAGAGGTAACACCCGCGCCCGCAGAATGTTCCGTCCGGCCCCGTCGGAACAGCGGTCGGTGCGGCAGGGTGTTCTGAGGGATTTGCGCAACCGGCAGCAGGTACAGGACGAGGCAGAACAGGTAGCTGCTGCCGGTTGCGGATCACGCCACGCCTGTGGTGTGAAGAGACGAAAGCCGGGGGGACAGTCTTTGTCTCCTGCAGCCCTAACGTGCCCGGGCGTAATTGGTTCCGGCAGATCAGAATTTTTTTCACGGGAGCATCGGACCGGTTGTACGCAACAATGTCCGGCGCTGTGCGCGGGGCAGGCCGGGTGCGCAGAAAATTTTTGCTGCGGGCGTGTCCGGCTGCGCCGGCGTTCATCTGGTGGTCTGATGTTTTTCGGGTGTAAGTATCTGATAGATAATGGTAAAGTATCCGGTTCTCTGACCCCGGTTATTCCCGGCGCTGGCCGCTCCGCTGATGCTGGGCCTCGGGAACCGATGTGAAAAAGTTCAGAAATTTTTGGGAACGAATTTCGCACATGGGGTGTTGTGGGGCCGAACGGCGATGACTGCCGTGAGCAAAAAAGGAGGATCACACAATGAGAAACTTCATGACAACAACCGCACTGGTTCTTGTGACTGCCCTGCCGGCCACAGCCGGAATGGACAGGGATGATCATACCTTCACAGGCTATGCGACTGCTGAAGCCGCTTCGGCTGAACTGCTGGCGTCTGATCTGATCGGCATGCGTGTCTACACGAGCGAAACCGATGTGGACGCAGGCGCGATGGCAGAAGCAGGCACCGACTGGAACGACATTGGTGAGGTCAGCGACGTGGTGATGACGCGTGATGGCGAAACCCGTTCGATCCTGCTGGACATCGGTGGTTTCCTCGGGATCGGCGAGAAAACTGTCGCTGTGAACATGGATGCGCTGAGCTTTGTCGCGGACAAGGATGACGCGGGTGATTACTTCCTCGTGTTCAATGCATCGCGCGAACAGCTGGAGAATGCAGAGCCCTTCAGCTTTGAGCGCGTCGGTGAGTGGACCCGCGAGACCTGGAATGAGGCAAGCGCAACGGCCGCAGAAGCAGCGGATACTGTCAGAACGACGGCGTCGGACGCCATGGACAAGGTCGGTGCAAAGGCCACAGCTGCCGGCGCGGCTGTGTCTGATGCGGCGTCTGATCTGACGGCCCGGACACCGGATGCAGGTGAGTACGAGGTCTATGAGCGTTCGGCGCTGACGGCCGAGATGCTGACCGGTGCGCCGGTCTATGACGCCCGCGACGAATGGATCGGTGAAGTGTCCGAAATCCTGATGGATGATCAGGGCGAGGTCACAAAGGCCGTGCTTGATGTGGGCGGTTTTCTGGGCATCGGCGAAAAGGCCGTAGCCAAGGAGATGGACGCCCTGAAGGTTGTCCGTGCCGACAGCGAAGGTGACCTGCGCGTCTATGTGGACGCCACAAAATCCGAACTTGAAGCCATGCCGGCCTACAGCGGCAGCTGATACGGGATAGTATGGTAACGAGTGAGCGCCCGGGGCCCTGTGCCCCGGGTGTTTTCTTATGTCTGGCGGCACGGGAACGCCGAGCAGGCTGCATGGGGAAGGTACACACGGGGCAGGGGGACATGGGGCAGGGGGCAGACACAGAAACGCCGGGCGTGTGCCCGGCGTTTTTCCTGTTGAACCATGCTGCCCGCAGGCGGCACCGCCTTTTTGTCCTTGGGAACGCCGGCCCCGCATCGCGGGCGGCTGAACCCGGGGCCGGATACCGGCCCGCCGTCAGGTGTTTTACGCCAGACCGACCAGCGAGAGGATGGCGATGACAACAACGACGAGACCGATCAGATAAATAATGCGATGCATTTCTGTTTCCTTTCATATTGGCGTTCCGGCTGCCTGCCGGGATTACCTGTTTAACCATCCGGCCCGCAGAATGTTCCGGACTGATCCCGGGTTGTCCGGATAATCCTGGTTCTGCAGTGGGAACAAAACGACGGCCCGGGGGGTTCTGCCGGTAACATCCAACCCCGCGGCGGCGCCGGTCATCCGGTCTGTCGCACAGCAAGGAGCAACAGACATATGATCCGCTTTTCCCATGGTGCCGTCGCACAGATCCCGACAACGTCTGAAACCGTTTATGCCTTTCGCATCGATGGCCATCTGGACGCAGATGCTGCAGAGGCGATGGCAGAGTATATGAATGATGCCTTTGACCGGCATGACAGTGTGAACATGCTGCTGGATCTGTCCGGATTTACCGGCAGTGACTGGGACAGCATGCTCGACGATGATGTGCTGGAGTCGCGCTTTCGGGCTCTGAGCAGCGTTGGCCGCTATGCGGTGGTCGGTGCGCCGGACAGGGCGTCGCGGATGATCGGCTTTATGAACCGTTTCATCCCGGTCGAGGCCAGGACCTTTGACGCAGACGACATCTCGTCTGCCTGGGCCTTTGTTGATCCGGAAAGCCGGTCGGCGGCCTGAGGCACGCTGCAGGGTGTGCTTGTGAATATGCAGTGCCCCGCGTTAGACTGACGGGGGCGCTGAAAACTGATCGGACCAATGCATGAGTAAGCGCGCACTGCTCGCGAAAATAATCCAGGATATCAGGGCCAGTTACTGGTTCCTGCCAACCATTCTTGTGCTGCTGGCCATCGTGCTGGTCCAGGTCACTCTGCGCATTGATTACAGTGCACAGCTGCTGCCCGATGAATGGCGCACCACCCAGGTGGCCGGCGCGCGGGCGGTGCTGTCGGTCATCGCGGCAGCGGTCATCGGCGTTGCCGGGGTGATGTTTTCGCTGACCATTGTTGCAGTGTCCTTTGCCTCGGGCAATTTCGGGCCCCGGCTGATCGGGAATTTCATGCAGGACCGGGGCAATCAGTGGAGCCTGGGCATACTGATTGCGACTTTTGTCTATGCGTTGCTGACACTGCGCGCGGTGCAGAGCCCGTTCGGATCGGAACCCTCCGAGGCCTTTGTGCCGCATTTTTCGATGCTGGTGGCCTTTGGTCTGACCGGTGTGTCGATTCTGACGATGATCTATTTCGTGCACCACATCCCCGAAATCATCAACGTGTCGAATATCTCGCATACCCTCGGTCGGCGGCTGCGCGACGCGATCACTGCGCTGATAGACGGCCAGCCAGAGGATGCCCCCGACAGCCAGGTCGAAGCGCCCGCAAACGCGCAGTCAGACGGGATCTGTCTTGCGGGCGACGGCTATATCCAGACCTGGAACCTTGGGCGTCTGACCCGGCTTGCCGGCGACAATGATCTGGTGGTCGAGGTCTGCCATGAGGCGGGGTCATTTGTGTCGCGGTTTACACCGGTGCTGCGCGTGCAGAGTGACGGGGGTATCGGTGATGATCTGCGCCAGGAACTGCGGGACTGTTTTGCCATCGGGCCGAAACCTACGGAAACACAGAACCTTCTGTTTGTGGCCCGGCAGCTGTCCGAGATGGTGGCGCGGGCGCTGTCGCCGGGCGTGAACGATCCCTTTACAGCGATCAACTGTCTGAACTGGATGTATGTGGGGCTGGGTGCGGCTGCCTGTCATGGTGAGGGGCTGAAGCATCGCCCGCGCGGCAGGGTGCTGTATCCGACGGTAACCTTTGACGACCTTCTTGAGGCGACCTTTGCAAACAGCCTGCCCTATATCCGGACTGACAGCCTGGTGATGAAACACCTCGAAAGACTGCTGGAGCGGCTCATCTCTGAGACCGGCAACGATGACGCGCGGGCATCGCTTGAGGCGTTCGCCTCTGAGGTTGCAGAAACGGGCGGATGAGCCGGACGCCGCCGCGGTTACACACCCGCGCGGCGTCTGAGGTTCCGGACCCGTGCCCGGACCGAGGCCGCGCTGTCCGATTCCATCTGATCCAGAAGAGATCTGATTTCCGGCGTGTTTCCGTACAATCCGACCAGGGCATCCAGCGCCCAGGCCCGCAGAAAGGGGCGCGGTGCATCCAGCCGTGCTCTGAGCCAGTGCCCGAGGGCCGGGACAAGCGCGGCAGGGATATCAATACAGCCGATGCTCTGACAGATATGCAGTTGCGCCTGCCATGCCGTAATGCGGGGCAGGACCTTTGTCAGGGTGCGCACGGATCGGGGCGAAAGGGTTCGACCCGCCTCAAGCTCTGCGCGGAGGATCCAGGTCGCACCGTCTGATATCGTGGTGTCCTGGTCAGGGGCGAGTGCGACGAGGGCGGTCAGAAAACCCGGCTGATCCCGGTGGCGGCGCGTAATCTCTGACAGCGTTGAGGTGTCCCGCCCGTCATATTCTGCCAGTTCTGTCCGCAGGTCTTCGGGCGTCACCATCATCATCCCTGTCTGTCCGGCTGCGGTGTGCAGTTTACACGACCGGGGCAGGATACCGGAAGCTTCCGGTCTGTCAGACGATGATCGGTGTCCTGCCCATATCGGTTTCCCAGACTCCGGCAGCCCGGACCGTCCATGCGGCCTGTCCGTTGCGGGTGTCGAACACCATATGGTCTGCCAGGTTCATCATCGCGTTCTGGATTTCGCCGATAACCTGCTGGTAGGCGGCGGCGTTCTGTTCAAGGTCGGCATCTGACATGCCCGGTGGACGCATGTCGATCTGCCGAACCGTATGGCCGCTGGCCGCGAGATCCAGCAGAGCGCGGGCATTGTCGTGCATGGCGGCAAGCACACGCTGCCTTTCGGGGTCTGCCGCACCTGCGGCTACACGGTCGGCTGCTATTCTGTCGACGGTTCTGGTCCCGGCGGCATTCATCAGAACCAGCCGGGCGGGTCGCCGGCAGCGGCTCTGCCAGGCCTCGGCCAGATGCAGCGCGGCAATTCTGTCAAACCCGGGAGCATTCGGCGTCAGGATTTCCAGCGTCTGTTCCTGCAGGGCAGGGGTGTCCTGTAACAGTGTCCCGAGAACCTGCTCCATGGCCTTTTTTGTCGCGGTGTTGTCAACGGTCAGCGGACCTATCACCCCGATACGCACCAGTTTGCGCCAGCAGGGTTTGTCCGGCTCTGCCTCGTGCCGTTCGATCCCGATGTTCAGGGCGGCCCGGACATTTGCCTCGTCTTTTTTCCTCTGCGCGGCGGCAAGGTTTTTCCACGAGACCAGCAGGGGATGTTTCTTCTTTTCGTTGTCGCGCACTCCGTTCCGGGCCTGGACAAATCCTTCGAGCCGCCGCTCGGCGTTCCAGCGGTCATGTTCTGTGCGGGACAGATCCTCTGTCAGGGCGTCATTGCCCAGGGTCGCATTCCCGGCGAGTGGTTCCAGCCGCAGCCCGGCGAGGCAGTCGTCCGGGGGCGGCTCAAAACCGGCGGCGTAAAAGAGTTCAACGGCCGACAGGGCAGCGCGGTAGCTCGCCCGCCGGGCAGATGTGTTCATGTTTTCCCATTTGTTCTCAGGCGTTTTTTCGACATCGGGCGCGTTGCGCCAGCGGTTGTGAATGCCGCTTGCCAGCTCCTGGTAGATGGCCTCCAGGCTCCTATCCTCGGTGTCGAGCGTCCTGCCGCCAAAGGGCACGACCCCGCCGGTCAGATCGCGGAAGCGGGCGGCGGCAACGGAACTCTGACTGTCGCTGCGCATGAAGACAGGGGCCTTGAGGCAGAGCTGCTCGACCTGCAGCTGTCGCAGGCGCATTGCGATGGCAACATTGCGTGCGTCATTGCCGGCCGCGACAACGACGGCGGTGATGGGCAGATCTGTTTCGATGCTGCGGATGGCGGTGGCTTTCTGATGTGAACAGCACTCCAGCGCGTTCATCTCAGCAAAGTCCAGCCGGAAGCCTTCATCGCCGAAATCCTCGTTTTCCAGATCAGGCCTTTCGCTGCGGATGCGCGCGCGTGCAGCATCGATGTCCCGGTCGACGATTGTCAGCCGCAGCGGCGCGAGGGCCTGGTGGTGACACCGCAGCGCCAGCTCTTCGGCCACCGCAAGGTTGATGCTGCCCATTCCAATGAGCACGATATGCACGCGCCGGTGCCCGCGCAGGAGTGCCAGAGAGGTGGGTGCCATGGAGGTGACCAGAGCCCTGGCAACGGTTTCCGAGCGGGAGATCAGCGTCGCCTGTTCAAACTCCGGCGACAGCAGATGCAGGTCCCGGGCGACCGAGTTGTCCTCTATCCGCAGCGACAGTCTGATCCCGCTGTTGCGCCCCTGCGTCCCTGCCAGCCAGGTCCGTGCGCGTTCGACGTTGGTCGCGGTATCGGGGTCTCCGAAAACAATCTGGGCCGGGGATCCCAGTGTTCTGCCGGTTGCGGTGTCACCGCTCATCTGATCCGGGATCAGAAGCACCCTGCCTGTGCGTTTCGGAACCGTCAGGTTTTCGAGCATTTCGCGGGTGTCGAACACGACCATAGCCTGATCGCTGCCGACCATATCCATCGCGTAGCGGGATGCGCCGATAAGGATTGCGTGGCCCTTCATCCGTCCCGCCTGCCAGCGCCGGATGCGCAGCTGCAGCACCGAAAAGACAACACTGGCGATGGCCGATAACGTGGTGAGCAGACCACTGAACCGCGCAACACTGATCCAGGGGTTGAGTTCGTGAGAGCCGGGCACGGCGATGTAGCTGTCGTCACCGGTAAAGGCCAGAAAGGAGTGATAGAGCGCGTCCCAGAAGGTGCCCCTGTCACCGGTGGCATAATACTGTGTCCACCCGATCAGCCCGCAGGTCAGTGTGACCACGGTACATAAGGCCAGAAAGATCAGGGTGATCCGCGAGGTTTCATTCATGGCAGGTCTTTCCTGAAGAAGCTGTCGAGCGACTGGTCAATCTCAGGCTTTGCCGTGATGAAGGCCCGGGTGAGGTCATAGAGTGGCGCAATTACCGCCGGGTCGTCAAACCTGTGGAACCGGCGCAGGTCGCGCGGCGGCACGGACAGTCCCGCAGCGCGCAGCGGCCCGTGGTCCAGCGGCAGGTCCAGCCGGAGGTGGGAGAAGGCGGGTTGGGGCGTCAGGTGCTCGTCAGCCAGCGTGCCGAGTTCTGAATTGATTTCCTCGGGCAGCTGCGCCTTTCCCAGCCATTGCATCATGGCCAGCGTATCGGTCTCTGCATCTCCGGCCATGCCGCGCAGCGCAAAATATGCAAGGCGCAGAGGGCCAAGACGCGCGGCGAGGTGCGGGGAGACGCGCTGTCTGAAACGGCCGGCACCGACGGACAGAACACCGAGCTGATCCGCGCCGGGTGCCCAGTTGAGGCCAAAGGCCCGGACCCTCGCAATCCGCAGGAGTGCCAGGCTGGGGTCATTATAGGGAGACAGGCCACCATCCACGAAAGTGCCCTGCTGGCCATCACCGATATCCAGTGTCTGCTGGTCAAAGAACGTTGGCGCGGCGGTCGCGGCCCGCAGGATGCGTGCGACGTCATAATGTCTGTTGCCGGTATAGGAGCCATCCGGCGGGTCATCGAAATAGGGCGCCGAAGGGATATTGTTCAGTACCCACGGGCTGCCTGTATCCAGCCGCTTGGTGACGATAGCCAGGTAGGTGCGAAAGCTCTGATCACCCAGGGTCACGTCTCCTATTGTGCTGCGGAACTCCTGTTCCAGCAGAGCACCGTCAAACAGCGGCGCCTGACCAATCATGCCGCGCCAGCGGCGTTTCGAGAAAAACGTGGCGGCACGGTCCAGATAGAACGCCCGGATGTCGGACAGTGGCAGCCCCAGTGCGATGGCAGTTGCAATCAGCGCCCCGGTCGATGTGCCGCCGACAAGATGAAAGACATCGCACAGCCGGGTTCCCTGGCCGAACCTGCGCTGGCAGGCGGCTTCTGCCGCTTCGAGAAAAGCCACTTCGACGATGCCGCGGACGCCGCCTCCTGACAGCGACAGAATACGTCTGGGAGAGGATTGCGACCGTGTCACGCTGTGCAGACGCCTCTCGTTTCACCGGGCCGGCGCGTATCTGCCTGTGACAGGCAGCGGCGGCGGGCAGGCACCGGTTGTTCTGCGTGGGTTATGATCATCTGTCTCACTCTGACGAAAGACTACTGAGCCTGTGGTCCGGCCGGAAGTGAATTCTGCCGGATTGCGGTGCCGGAGACTGCGCCGGGATTTCAGTCGCCGGCGCTGTCTGCTGCAGCATCAGTCCGACAGTTCCCGTGTGACACGTTCGAAGATGTGACTGTCCAGGGCATTTGGTTTCAGCCGTGCCCGGGCGGGCGGCGAACTGTCTGCGATGCTGCCGGTCTCGCGCAGATAGGTGCGCGACATGCGGGGCGGCGGCAGCGGGTCCTGGTCGGGATCAAAAAACGGATTTGGGTCGAACTGTCCGGCAAACACCGGATCGGTCAGATAATTGGGGAGGCGTGCGACAACGGCCTCGTCCCCCGCGATCTGCAACAGCATTTCGCCCTGTTCCATTTCCAGAAACTGCCGTCCGGAGATAAAGCCCACAAGGCCGGCCATATCCTCGGCCGCGCCCAGGTTGTTGGCCCCGAATGCCTGAAACACCCGGCTGTTGTTGACCATGGTCTGCCAGTCCAGCGGATAGAGTGTTTTGAGCTGGCTGACGTCCTGCCAGAAACTCCATGTCTGCAGCCCGTACCCCCGCAGAAGCGTGATCGCTGTGCGCAGCTGTTCAAGCGTGCCGAGCTGGGCGGCCTCGTCGAGGATAAAGAGAGTGGAAGTGGACGGTTTGCTGCGCCGGCGCAGGATCAGCTGGATCAGCGAGCCGATCCACAGCCGCAGCACCCGCCCGTGGCTCTGAAGCATGTGCGGCGGCATCACAATATAGATCGACGTCGGCCCGCCGGTGACAATCTCGTCAATGTCGAAGGTTGTGCGCTCCAGACAGTGCTGGATCAGCGGCCCGCGCACAAAGTCGATGCCTTCCTGGGCGAAGGCGATGATTCCGCCCAGAGTTTCCGAAGCGCCGATGGACAGCGCTCCCTCGATCAGGCGCACTTCGGGGTGGCGGGAGTTTTTCAGCCGTTTTGCCACCAGTTTCTGGTTGGCCGTCAGTTCGTGCACGACCCGGCGGACTTCACTGAGGGTCTGCTTTTCCTTTGGCAGGTCAGTGACCACATGCAGCACAATACCCAGCAGCAGCTGCTGGGCGCGGGACACCCAGAACTGGTTCTTGGCGCTGTCGATGCTGTTGGGCAGAAGCGCCATCACCAGAGCGGCCGCCTCGTCGACACTTTCGGGTCTTTCGGGGCGGATGAGGTCCAGCGGGTTAAAGCCGCCCGGGTCCTCTCTGGTGATACCCATCGGGTCCAGCACGACAACATTTTCCCCGCGTTCCCGGCGCGCACGGGCGGTAACGGCGGCATTCTCGCCCTTGGGGTCGACAACGATGACAGGCCCCTGGTGCCGCAGAAGAGCCGGAATGATGCATCCGACACCTTTGCCTGCGCCGGTTGACGCAACGGTTATCAGGTGGCCCTCGTCCTCCATAAGGATCGGATCGATGAACCCGTCTGCCGGTGTCACGGCCGGATCGCCGAAACTGAACCCGACGGGCGAACGGGCGTGTTCCGTTTCCATCGACCAGCCGACGATCAGACCATCATCCGGCAGGTTTGGCGGGTATTTCAGGGCGGCGGTATCGGGGGGGAAGGGTATGGAACGCATGGGCATGGTTCAGGTCTCCTGTCGCAGGCGGCGGATGGCGCCATCGAATATCAGCGCCGGATTACGCGCGACGTCCTCGCGGAGCGGGGTGTCCGCTTCCATGCTGATATGACCATCGTCCGCGATGCGGAACTGAGCTTCGAAAAGGGTCGAGCCATACAGAACACTGGCTGTCCACAGATTGCTTTCCGTATCCAGTGCCGGCTGTCCGACAGGCAGGTCAATGTCCTCTGCCAGCTGATCCGGTGTCGTGATGATCTCGAACGGGCCTTCCTCGCCATGGACGAAAAAGCAGAAAAACTTCAGATAGGCGCGCTGAACCTCCGGGTCTTCAAGACCAGGTCCGACGTCGGCGTTCAGCCCGTGAATGACCGAGGAATCCCCGTTGAGTTTGCGGAAACCATCGCGACCGTAAAGACAGCAGACCCATTCCACAGGTTCTGCCGGAGCTTCGGTTCTGATGTCGCACAGGATGTGATCGGGATAAAACGCCAGCCGGCAGGTTCTCATATTCGTCACCTGCCGTGATCGCCGGATGATCTGAAAATCGAAAAGCCGTTCTGTGAGCAATGCCGTTGTTTCCGGCGTCAGTTCACGCCAGCCATCATCCGGCACCGGGGAGATCGGGTGTTCTGTCACGGTTGTTTCCTCTGTTCGACGCGCGCTGTGCTGTTTCTGTCGCCGGTGACATCCTGATGGGTAACAATGACCTGAACCGGCCCGATGCCATTGCGTGTCTGTGCGGCGGCCTTTACGGCTTTTCTGAACTCTTTTTTGAAGCCGAAATCTGTCCATATTTCCGGCGATTCCGCCTGAACGATCATGCACAGAGATGTAGGCTTTTTCATCCATGCCCTGATCCTGTTGACGGCCTCACGGAGCGCCAGCCGTTTTTCGTCTTCCCATGCTATGACCTGCGGGATCCTGATCGTCAGCCGGTAGATTTCACCTGTCAGTTCGGGCAGATCGAAAAGATCGCAGGGCGGATGGTCGCGCTGTGGCCTGGCCTGAGCGTCGCTGTCCGTTTCGCACAGCGCCGTCAGAATGCCGCGGACCGCAGCGGCGTCCAGCCTGCGCAGGTTTGTCTCATCCAGCAGCCGCCGGTTGTCACCTTCGAGCTTTTTGCTTTTGTTGTACCGGTCGACCCGGAGCTTTTCCGCCCGTGCGGCATCAAAAAGGTCGCGGTAGGGTCTGAAATCCGGATGAAGCCGCAGCGCGTTGCTGCGCTCATTTTCCCTGGCCGCCGACCAGCCGCGCAAAGCCCGCTCGACCATCCAGCGCCGGTGTTCTGCCTCGGACACCTGGCCCAGACGTGTGTCCGGACCAAGCTCTGACAGTGCCTCTCCGGTAAAAATCCCGGAAACATATTCGTTCTGGAGACGTGGCAGAGCACCGGCGTACCGCCCCGGCCAGTCAAATCCCAGTTCCCACAGTCTCAGCGCGGCATGATGGGCAGAAGACAGATTGGACAGACGGCCCTCATCACTCAGAAACGCCCAGTCGCTTTTGTACTTCTGTCTTTCCAGATCGAAAGCCCGGGCAAAGGCGGCATGCTGCGCGGGGTCGGCGAGGCCCGCGTCCTCACCCCAGGGAGGTGGCCCGTATTTCTGCATCAGATCCTTCAGGCCCGACTTTTCGAGGTTCTCGCGGGTAGTGACCTGGTATTCAGCGTGAATCCTGCGGGCCAGTGCCGGCAGTCTGTCATCAAAGAAACTCAGGGAGGGAACGACGTCCTGCATCCCACCGAAGGGCGCAACCAGATGTACCGGATCATCCTGTCCGATCAGTGTGCCGCCCGGCGCGCGCACATTGCCCTGCCACTGTCGCGGGTAGACCGGGCAGGGCGCGCGTTTGCCTGACAGCATTTCGCGTTCGAGCTGCATGGCGAGCGCCATGTTGGTGGCATCATCCGTACAACAGATGACCCAGGCGGTGACGGCCACATCCCTTTGCCAGACGTCCTCAGCCGCCTCATCGGGCGGGTTGTCCCGGTCGTCTGGCCAATGTCTGGTACAGACCTCTTCCGCGCGGGCGCTCAGAAACACGAGTTCCGGGCGGTCCTGTTCGGGGATTGTGGTATCAAAGATATGTGGCATCGCCGAGCGGAACCGCTCGCGGCAGCCATCCCTGTCCCTGTCAATAACGGTGATCAGTGGACGGCCGAGCCGGCTGCAGCACCCGTGCATCATCGCTTCGCGGGCGATCGCCATGCCAAGATCACCCCCGCCGACAACCACAACATGCAGTCTTGGTTTTTCCCCTGGTGCAGCGTCCGCCAGCGCGGCGCGTTCGGCCAGCCATGTGCGTGCAAAAAACTGCTTTGCCGTTTCCTCACGGATTGCAAAGCCGGTGAACTGTCGTTCCCGTTCCAGGCCTGCTTCGCGCGTCATCTGAAGCTGATGATGCATTTCGGTACTGGTAAAATGCGCGAATACCATCTCTTCCGGGGCGGCAAGGCGGAAAAAACCGAGCATCCAGGCGGCTGCCTTTGACAGGCTGCCTGCATCCTTCTGCGCCGTATTTTCGAGGGTTCGGATGACCTTTGTACGCATTTTCCGTGTTCTGTTGCGGGCATGAACCCCGGCGATCCTGCTGCCGACCTGTTGCGCCAGTTCGAGGGTCAGGCTGTCGTCACCGCAGGCGATGACCACCTTTTTCGCGCGGTGAATGAGCAGCCCCCGGAAAGCCTGTTCGTCGCGGGCATCCCGTTCGACAAGAATGATCCGGTACTTTGCTGCGAAACTTTCCGCGGCCTGGTCAAAGGTCCGTGCCAGGATTGTCAGCGGCCTGCCGTCGGCGGCAAGGTCGCGGGCAATCTCTTCGTTCAGCGCGCCATGGCCGATCAGGATGTGCCGGTTCTGTGCCCGGAACGTGGCCTGTGACCAGATCTTCAGCCGGTTCCAGGGATGTGCAAACAGCAGCCGCACGACCGCCAGAGCCAGCAGGAAAGCTGCCAGAATCCGTGCAAAACCCAGGGCACCGTTCGGGGGATCGCAGGCGTTGTCGTATGCAAGCGCAAAGAACTGAACGGATTTGTAGAATGCATCGCCCAGCCGTAAGCCGGTGTCGCAGTTCAGATAGCCCCAGGTTCCGGTGACGACGACAACCACAGCGCCGATCGGGCCAAAGAAGCGGAAGAAAAAGTTGGTGGCCCTTCGGACCGCAATGCCCCAGCGGTCGCTCGTCGGTAAATACCTGTGCATTAAATCACTGTCTGTAATATCTGTTCTGGCCCCGGCAAACCCCCGGAGCGGTGACCCTGTTGTGCAGTGAACAACAACTATTCTTTTTCGCCCAGCTTTTTCTGACAGGACTGGCCGGAGGTGCCCGAATGTCTGCGGCCAGTGTGGGCATGCGCATTCACGGTCCGGGCAATCAGGCTGGTGATTGCGGGGAATGACCAGCCTGCAACAGCAATTTTATTTACATAATCCCTATTATTGGTTCAGGTTGTGCCGCTGCAAAGCCGGTCAGAGCCTGTCCCGGCCGCGTTAT
>NZ_CANLXG010000009.1 GCF_947495025.1 uncultured Roseobacter sp.
GCAGACCCGTTCAGACAGACAGAGGCCGCCCGGCACCGGGCGGCCTTTTTGCATGCCCGGTGCATCCCCGCCGCCACCACGCGAAAAACAGGGGGAGGAACAAAAAAAGAGGCCACCGGAGCGTTCGGTGGCCTCTCAGATCAGGAACCGCGGCATGCGGTGAAGATCAGTAGCGGGTTACGTTGGGAGAGGACATAAACTGCACCTGATCGGTTGCACCGATTTCCTGACCGGACAGGGGATAGTATCCACTCCCAGCACAACCCATCAGCGTGGTGGACAAAGCGGCAATGATGGTGATTGTTCTGATTTTCATGATGGAAATTCCCCTATCCGATGGTGAAAACTGAACCATTTTACTTGTTACGTTACTTAAAAGGTTTTGGTCTCAACCGGGGTGTTATGTCCGGTGTGTGATTACTATGCCCCGGGTTCCCGCCGGGTTCCGTAATGCAGTTCACACACTCCGGAAAAATCCGAAAAAAAGTTTCGACCGCAAAAATCAGGCAGAATGCTGACCGCACCGAACAGCGTGTTTCCGATGCTTTTTCGTGACAGCCTGCGTGAAGCCTCTTGAACCTGCGGTGAAATCCGAATAGGCCACACAGCGGTACAGGGGTTTAGCTCAGTTGGTAGAGCATCGGTCTCCAAAACCGAGGGTCGTGGGTTCGAGTCCCTCAGCCCCTGCCACTTTCCGGAACAGTGTTGTCTATTCAGAAGCCGCGTTTGCGCCCCCGGCACATTCCGGACGTTTTTCTGTCTCTTTTCTGCCCATGATGTGTTTGATCTTTTGTCCGGGGGCCGGATGAGAGACGGAAATGTCAGTCAATGCCGCCACAGAGCCCGGAACAGCAGTCGATGATCCGGATGTCGCCGCGATACAGAAGCTGATCTCGGCTGAGCGTGTTGTTGATGCGGAGCCTGATGGCCCTGGGGGGGCGGCGGATGTCACTGTGCCGGAACCGAGGTCAGTACTGCGCCGCATGTCTGGCCGGGCTCTGACAAGCATCAGAACTTACCGCCCGGACAGAAAATCCATTCTGCTCACCAGTCTGGTGCTGCTGACGTTGCTCTGGCCCCACCTGATCATCGGCAGCGTGCTGATTTCCGTACTGAGCCTTCTGGCGGCCTATTTTGTTATGGGGCACGAAGTCTTCTGGCGGCGTGCACTCGGGTGCTTTTCGTTGTTTCAGCGCGTCGCGCCGCAAACCGGGCGGAAGCTCCGGGCACGTCTCTGGCTGGGTGCGCGAAAATGGGCCCGCCTGACCGGTCTGTTGCCGGAAAGCTTTGCCCGACGCCTGCAGCTGCCGGACCTGCGGGCCATCGCAGGTGCCCGTGACCGGCATGATGCGGTTCTCAGTGAGCGTCTGAGCCGGCTGTGACGTCTGAGGCCCCTGCGGAACGCCCTTGAATTCCTGTCTGCCTCTGGCTATGTGCGACAGGCAAACCAAGAACTCAGGTGATCCATGGCCACGAACCCGTTTCAGTTTATTCAGCAAACCCGCGCTGAGGTTGCCAAGGTAGTCTGGCCGACGCGCCGCGAAGTAATGCTGACCACTGTCATGGTGTTTATTCTGTCTGCGCTCTTTGCTGTGTTTTTTGCTACAGTCGACATCATCATCCGTGGCGGGCTTCAGGCTGTGCTGAACATGTTCGGCTGACACTGAACTGTCAGGTTCAAAAAACGCCGGAAACCTCTTGAAACATTGGGCTCTGCGGAGTATGCCGCAACCCTGACCAGAAACAGGGCGTGCGGCGATTCGAGTTGCGCGCCGATTTTTTGTTCCGGTCGGTGGGCCTAAGTGCCTGAAAAGCAGTAAAATTTACGGAGTTTCGTACTCCGGGAAGCAGACAGGGATCAGGGATCAGATGGCAAAGCGGTGGTATTCGGTCAGTGTCCTGTCGAACTTCGAAAAGAAGATCGCAGAACAAATCCGTACGTCCGTGGCCGAACAGGGCCTTGAAGATCAGATTGACGAAGTACTGGTGCCGACCGAAGAAGTGATCGAGGTCCGCCGGGGAAAAAAGGTAACCGCAGAGCGTCGGTTCATGCCCGGATACGTGCTGGTGCATATGGAGATGTCCGATAAGGGTTATCACCTGATCAACTCGATCAACCGCGTCACCGGCTTTCTGGGGCCGCAGGGGCGTCCGATGCCGATGCGGGATGCCGAAGTGAACGCGATCCTCAACCGCGTGCAGGAAGGCGAAGAAGCGCCGCGCACGCTCATTCACTTTGAGGTGGGCGAGAAGGTCAAGGTTGCCGATGGTCCGTTCGAGGATTTCGATGGCATGATCGAGGAAGTGGATGATGAGAACCAGCGCCTGAAGGTGTCGGTGTCGATTTTTGGCCGGGAAACCCCGGTCGAGCTGGAATACACGCAGGTCAACAAACAGACCTGACGTGCATAAGCGTGGGAGGCGAGGGTGCCGCGGCAGCCGGACCGGACCACGACAACATAAACCCGGACCGGCGCGCCGGTATGGGGTTGTAAAAGGAGAAGGCCAATGGCCAAGAAACTCGTTGGCAGCATGAAGCTGCAGGTGCCCGCAGGGCAGGCAAACCCTTCCCCGCCGGTTGGTCCGGCGCTGGGTCAGCGCGGCATCAACATCATGGAATTCTGCAAGGCGTTCAACGCCAAGACAGCAGACATGGAGCCGGGTGCACCATGCCCGACTGTGATCCAGTATTATCAGGACAAATCCTTCACGATGGATATCAAGACGCCGCCTGCGTCTTATTACCTCAAGAAGGCCGCCAAGGTGAAATCCGGGGCCAACAACCCCAGCCGTGAGACCGTGGGTTCCGTGACCTCCAAGCAGGTCCGCGAGATCGCCGAAGCGAAGATGAAAGACCTGAACGCGAACTCCGTAGAGGCCGCGATGCAGATTATCCTGGGCTCTGCCCGCTCTATGGGCATCGAGGTGAAGTAAGATGGCAAAACTCGGTAAAAGAACCCGCGCCGCACGCGAAGCATTCGCCGGCAAAGAGAACGTCACCGTCGAAGAGGCCGTGGCGCTGATCAAAGGCAACTCGAACGTCAAGTTTGACGAGACCGTCGAGATCGCCATGAACCTTGGTGTTGACCCGCGTCACGCAGACCAGATGGTCCGCGGCGTGGTCGGTCTGCCGAATGGCACAGGTAAGTCAGTCCGCGTTGCTGTGTTTGCCCGTGGTCCGAAAGCTGAAGAAGCCGAGAAGGCCGGCGCCGACATCGTCGGTGCAGAGGACCTGATGGAAACCGTACAGGGCGGCAAGATCGAATTTGACCGCTGTATCGCCACGCCTGACATGATGCCTATCGTCGGCCGTCTGGGCAAGGTCCTGGGACCGCGAAACCTGATGCCGAACCCCAAGGTGGGCACGGTGACAATGGACGTCGAGGCCGCTGTGAAAGCAGCAAAAGGCGGCGAAGTTCAGTTCAAGGCGGAAAAAGGCGGCGTTGTGCACGCAGGCGTTGGCAAACTCAGCTTTGACGAAGCCAAGCTGGTTGAGAATATCCGCGCCTTTGTCAGCGCGGTGTCCAAAGCCAAGCCGACAGGTGCCAAAGGTGCCTACATGAAGAAAATCGCGCTGAGCTCGACAATGGGCCCCGGCGTCTCTGTTTCGGTTGATAACGCCGTAACTGAGTAACCAGATCTGGCGGGTTGCACCGCCTGATAGGCAAGGCCAGACAATCGGCCTTGCTTCTGTCCGAGACGGAGGGTTCAGGGTTCGCCCCGAATAATTCCTTCCTGAGATGGGAAACGAGAGAATTCCGGCCTTCGGGCGGTTTTGGTCTCGGGACCCTGAATTGGACCCGAAACGGGTGCAGACCATCGCACCCTGAACTGAGCCGGGAGGCATACGCCTCCCACAATTGGAGTGAAACTGTGGATAGAGCACAAAAAGAACAGCTGGTCGACGAACTCGGCCAGATCTTTGAAAGCTCTGGCGTCGTTGTGGTAAGCCACTACGCCGGTCTGACAGTTGCTGAAATGCAGGACCTGCGCGCCAAAGCACGCGAAGCGGGTGGGTCTGTGCGTGTTGCCAAAAACAGGCTCGCCAAGATCGCCCTTGAGGGCAAGCCATGCGCAAGCATCGCTGACCTTCTGACGGGTATGACCGTTCTGACCTATTCTGAGGACCCTGTGGCTGCGGCCAAGGTTGCTCAGGAATTCGCCAAGGGCAATGACAAGTTCGTCATCCTCGGTGGTGCAATGGGTGAGAACGCACTGGACGTCGCCGGTGTCGAAGCCGTGTCCAAAATGCCTTCGCGCGAGGAGCTTATCGCTACTATCGCTGGCATGCTGGGCGCACCTGCATCGAACATCGCCGGGGCCATTGGCGCACCTGCAAGCAATATCGCATCCATCCTGTCCACCATCGAGGACAAGGCGGCCGCATAGGCAAACGTCAAACCGGTGTCGGGTTGAAAACACGACGTTGGAACACACATATCGTTAACGGAAAGAGCTGAACATGGCTGATCTGAAAAAACTGGCAGAAGAGATCGTTGGTCTGACCCTGCTTGAAGCACAAGAACTGAAAACAATCCTCAAGGACGAGTACGGCATCGAGCCCGCAGCTGGCGGCGCAGTGATGATGGCTGGTCCTGCTGACGGCGCTGGTGCCGCAGAGGAAGAAAAGTCGGAATTCGACGTTGTCCTGAAAAACGCAGGCGCATCGAAAATCAACGTGATCAAAGAAGTTCGCGGCATCACCGGTCTGGGCCTCAAAGAAGCCAAAGACCTGGTCGAAGCCGGCGGCAAGATCAAAGAAGGCTGCGACAAGGCAGAAGCAGAAGAGATCAAAGGCAAGCTGGAAGCAGCTGGCGCTGAGGTCGAACTGGCCTGATCCGGTCTTCAGGGGAGCAGGCCATGACTGCCTGCCAGCCCGCTGAGAAAAATGAGCTGGACCCGGAGGTTTCCGGGTCCGGCTCAGCCTGTCCTGGCAAGGGCCTTCTTCAAAGGGCCCTTTCCTGGATGCGCTTCAATGGTCGGGAGGTTGCCGGTGGGACGGCAGCCAGAATGGACCGAAACGTATCGTCTCGTATGGGCGGAGAGCCGTGGCCCGACGGCTGCTCTGACCGGTGAGAACTCTGAAAGGTGACACCTGACATGGCGCAAACGTACCTTGGCCAGAAACGTCTTCGTAAATATTATGGCAAAATCCGCGAAGTTCTGGATATGCCAAACCTCATTGAGGTGCAGAAATCCTCTTATGATCTTTTCCTGAATTCCGGCGACGGGGACACTCCGAGCATCGACGAGGGCATTGCCAGCGTCTTTGATTCCGTATTTCCGATCAAGGACTTCAACGAAACAGCGACGCTCGAGTACGTCAAGTATGACCTCGAGAAGCCAAAATACGATGTTGAGGAGTGTCAGCAGCGCGACATGACCTACAGTGCGCCGCTTAAGGTGACGCTGCGCCTCATCGTGTTCGATGTGGACGAAGATACAGGTGCGAAGTCCGTCAAGGACATCAAGGAACAGGACGTGTTCATGGGCGATATGCCCCTGATGACTCCCAACGGCACCTTTGTGGTAAACGGCACAGAACGGGTCATCGTTTCCCAGATGCACCGGTCGCCCGGTGTGTTCTTTGACCACGACAAAGGCAAGACGCACTCTTCCGGCAAGCTGCTTTTCGCCTGCCGCATCATCCCGTATCGCGGCTCCTGGCTGGACTTTGAGTTCGACGCGAAAGACATCGTCTTTGCCCGCATCGACCGCCGGCGCAAGCTGCCTGTGACAACCCTGCTCTATGCTCTGGGTCTGGATCAGGAAGGTATCATGGATGCCTACTACGAAACTGTCACCTACAAACTGGAGAAGAACAAAGGCTGGGTCGCCCCGTTCTTCCCTGATCGTGTGCGCGGGACCCGCCCGACATATGACCTGGTAGACGCCGGTTCGGGGGAAGTGCTCTTTGAAAAGGGCAAGAAGGTCACACCCCGTGCGGTCAAAAAGCTGATCGACGAAGGCAACGTGACCGAACTGTTGCTGCCCTATGATCACATCGCGGGCAAATTCGCAGCCAAGGACATCATCAACGAAGAAAACGGCGCGATCTATGTCGAGGCCGGTGATGAACTGACGCTGGAATATGACAAAGACGGCACGCTGATCGGCGGTACGGCCAAAGAACTTGTCGACGCGGGGATCACCGAAATTCCGGTGCTCGACATCGATAACGTCAATGTCGGCCCCTACATGCGCAACACCATGGCGCAGGATAAGAACATGAACCGCGACACTGCGCTCATGGACATTTACCGCGTCATGCGTCCGGGCGAGCCGCCCACCGTTGAAGCGGCCTCGGCGCTCTTCGACACACTGTTCTTTGACTCTGAGCGTTATGACCTTTCCGCGGTTGGCCGCGTGAAAATGAACATGCGTCTGGCGCTTGATGCCGAAGACACCCAGCGCACCCTGCGTCGCGAAGACATTGTGGCCTGCATCAAGGCGCTGGTTGATCTGCGCGACGGCCGGGGCGACATCGACGACATCGACCACCTCGGCAACCGCCGTGTGCGCTCGGTCGGCGAACTGATGGAAAACCAGTACCGTGTGGGCCTGCTGCGCATGGAACGCGCGATCAAAGAGCGTATGTCATCGGTCGAGATCGACACGGTGATGCCGCAGGATCTGATCAACGCGAAACCCGCCGCTGCTGCGGTACGCGAATTCTTCGGCTCTTCACAGCTGTCGCAGTTCATGGACCAGACCAACCCGCTGTCCGAAGTGACGCACAAACGTCGTCTGTCGGCGCTTGGGCCAGGTGGTCTGACACGTGAGCGTGCGGGCTTTGAGGTGCGCGACGTGCACCCGACACACTATGGTCGTATGTGCCCGATTGAAACACCGGAAGGCCCGAACATCGGTCTGATCAACTCGCTGGCGACCTTTGCCCGCGTGAACAAATACGGCTTCATTGAAACACCGTACCGCAAAGTCGAGAACCGCAAGGTGACCGACGAGGTGCAGTATATGTCCGCAACCGAGGAAATGCGTCACACCGTGGCTCAGGCCAACGCCAACCTCGACGGCGACATGAAGTTCGTGAACGATCTGGTCTCCACGCGGAAATCCGGTGACTACACGCTGTCGCCTTCGGAAAACGTTGACCTGATCGACGTCAGCCCGAAACAGCTGGTATCCGTTGCGGCATCGCTCATTCCGTTCCTCGAAAACGATGACGCCAACCGCGCTCTGATGGGCTCGAACATGCAACGTCAGGCTGTACCACTTTTGCAGGCCGAGGCGCCGCTCGTCGGAACCGGCATCGAAGAGGTTGTGGCACGCGATTCCGGTGCGGCAATCATGGCGAAACGTGCAGGCGTGATCGACCAGGTCGACGCCAGCCGGATCGTTATCCGCGCGACAGAAGATCTGGAACTGGGGGACGCGGGTGTGGATATCTACCGCATGCGTAAATTCCAGCGCTCGAACCAGAACACCTGCATCAACCAGCGTCCGCTGGTAAAAGTGGGCGATACGGTGCGCAAGGGTCAGGTTGTCGCCGATGGTCCATCGACCGACATGGGGGAGCTGGCGCTCGGCAAGAACGTTGTCGTCGCCTTCATGCCCTGGAACGGCTACAACTACGAAGACTCCATCCTGATCTCCGAGCGGATTGCCCGTGACGACGTCTTTACCTCGATCCACATCGAGGAATTCGAAGTCGCCGCACGTGACACCAAGCTTGGGCCGGAAGAGATCACCCGCGACATTCCGAACGTCGGCGAGGAAGCCCTGCGCAACCTCGACGAGGCGGGCATCGTTTACATCGGCGCCGATGTAGAGCCGGGCGATATTCTGGTGGGTAAGATCACCCCGAAAGGCGAAAGCCCGATGACGCCGGAAGAAAAGCTTCTGCGCGCCATCTTTGGTGAGAAAGCCTCTGACGTGCGCGACACCTCGCTGCGCGTGAAACCGGGTGATTTTGGTACGGTCGTCGAGGTGCGCGTCTTTAACCGCCATGGTGTGGAAAAAGACGAACGTGCGTTGCAGATCGAGCGTGAAGAAGTCGAGCGTCTGGCCCGTGACCGGGACGACGAGATGGCGATCCTTGATCGCAACATTTATGCCCGTCTCAAATCCATGATCATGGGCAAGGTTGCGGTCAAAGGCCCCAAAGGCGTGCCGTCGAACTCTGAGATCACAGAGGACCTGCTGCAAATGCTGTCCCGTGGTCAGTGGTGGCAGCTCGCACTCAAGGACGAGGCCGACGCCCAGGTGGTCGAGGCGCTGAACGAGCAGTACGAGATCCAGAAACGTGCGCTTGATGCGCGCTTTGAGGACAAGGTCGAGAAAGTCCGCCGTGGCGACGACCTGCCCCCGGGCGTGATGAAGATGGTCAAGGTCTTCGTGGCGGTGAAGCGCAAGCTGCAGCCGGGCGACAAAATGGCCGGTCGCCACGGGAACAAAGGGGTTATCTCCAAAGTGGTCCCCATGGAGGATATGCCGTTCCTTGCCGATGGCACGCCGGTTGACTTCTGTCTGAACCCGCTTGGCGTGCCAAGCCGGATGAACGTCGGGCAGATCCTCGAGACACATATGGGCTGGGCCGCGCGCGGTCTGGGTCTGAATGTCGACGAGGCGCTGCAGGAATACCGCAGATCCGGCGATCTGACCCCAGTGCGTGACGCCATGAGCCATGCCTACGGCGAGAACGTCTATGACGAAGGCATCGCGACTATGGACGAGGAAACGCTGATCGAGGCGGCTGGCAATGTCACACGCGGTGTGCCGATTGCGACGCCGGTCTTTGACGGTGCGAAAGAGGCGGACGTAAACGACGCGCTGACCCGCGCGGGCTTTGACAGTTCCGGTCAGTCGGTGCTCTTTGACGGCCGCACAGGCGAGCAGTTTGCCCGCCCTGTGACCGTGGGCATCAAGTACCTGCTGAAACTGCACCACCTGGTGGATGACAAAATCCACGCGCGCTCGACCGGGCCTTACAGCCTTGTCACCCAGCAGCCTCTGGGCGGTAAAGCGCAGTTCGGTGGCCAGCGTTTCGGGGAAATGGAGGTCTGGGCTCTGGAAGCTTATGGCGCTGCATACACCCTGCAGGAGATGCTCACCGTGAAATCGGACGACGTGGCCGGACGGACGAAAGTCTATGAGAGCATCGTCAAAGGCGAGGACAACTTTGAAGCGGGCGTGCCCGAGAGCTTCAACGTTCTGGTCAAAGAAGTCCGGGGTCTCGGCCTCAACATGGAACTCCTGGATGCGGAGGAAGATGAGTGACGGGTTGATCTCCGTCACTTCACTCCCAACGCACCCCTTTCAAGGATTTGAAAATGAACCAGGAACTGACAAACAACCCGTTTAACCCGCTCACGCCGCCCAAGGTGTTTGATGAGATTAAGGTGTCTCTGGCCTCGCCAGAGCGCATCCTGAGCTGGTCCTTCGGCGAGATCAAAAAGCCCGAGACCATCAACTATCGGACCTTCAAGCCCGAGCGGGACGGTCTGTTCTGTGCGCGTATTTTTGGCCCGATCAAGGACTACGAATGCCTCTGCGGCAAGTATAAGCGCATGAAGTACCGCGGCGTCGTCTGCGAGAAATGCGGCGTGGAAGTCACGCTGCAAAAGGTCCGCCGCGAGCGGATGGGCCACATCGAACTGGCCTCGCCGGTTGCGCACATCTGGTTCCTGAAATCGCTGCCGTCCCGCATCGGGCTGATGCTCGACATGACGCTGCGCGATCTGGAACGCGTGCTCTATTTCGAGAACTACGTGGTGATCGAACCGGGCCTGACGGACCTTCAATATGGTCAGATGATGACCGAAGAAGAGTTCATGGACGCCCAGGACGCCTATGGCATGGACGCCTTCACCGCCAACATCGGTGCGGAAGCGATCCGCGAAATGCTGGCGGCAATTGATCTGGAAGCCGAAGCAGAGCAGCTGCGTGCTGATCTGAAAGAGGCCACAGGCGAGCTGAAACCCAAGAAGATCATCAAACGTCTGAAAGTCGTTGAAAGCTTCCTCGAATCCGGTAACCGCCCGGAGTGGATGGTGCTGACCGTGATCCCGGTGATCCCGCCGGAACTGCGTCCGCTGGTGCCGCTGGATGGGGGCCGTTTTGCGACGTCCGACCTCAACGACCTTTACCGTCGTGTGATCAACCGGAACAACCGTCTGAAGCGTCTGATCGAGTTGCGCGCGCCTGACATCATCGTCCGCAACGAAAAGCGGATGCTGCAGGAATCTGTCGATGCGCTCTTTGACAACGGCCGTCGTGGCCGGGTGATCACGGGTGCCAACAAGCGTCCGCTGAAATCGCTCTCGGACATGCTGAAAGGCAAGCAGGGTCGTTTCCGTCAGAACCTTCTCGGCAAGCGCGTCGACTTCTCGGGTCGTTCGGTCATTGTGACCGGCCCGGAGCTGAAACTGCACCAGTGTGGTCTGCCGAAAAAGATGGCGCTCGAACTGTTCAAGCCCTTCATCTATTCGCGTCTGGAGGCCAAAGGTCTGTCCTCCACCGTGAAACAGGCGAAAAAGCTGGTCGAGAAAGAGCGCCCCGAGGTCTGGGATATCCTGGATGAGGTGATCCGCGAACACCCGGTCATGCTGAACCGTGCGCCGACGCTGCACCGTCTTGGAATTCAGGCGTTTGAACCGGTGCTGATCGAAGGCAAGGCCATCCAGCTGCACCCCCTCGTCTGCTCGGCGTTTAACGCTGACTTCGACGGTGACCAGATGGCTGTGCACGTTCCGCTGAGCCTTGAGGCCCAGCTGGAAGCACGCGTTCTGATGATGTCTACCAACAACGTTCTGTCGCCTGCGAACGGTGCGCCGATCATCGTGCCGTCGCAGGATATGATCCTCGGTCTCTACTACACCACACTGGCGCGTGAAGGCATGCCCGGCGAAGGCATGGTTTTCAGCTCGGTAGAGGAAGTGCAGCATGCGCTTGATGCAGGTCTTGTGCACCTGCACTCCAGGATCACCGCGCGGATCATGCAGATCGACGAGAACGGCATGGAAGTCATGAAGCGGTTTGAGACCACGCCGGGCCGTATCCGCCTTGGCGCGCTTCTGCCGCTGAATGCCAAAGCGCCGTTCGAGCTGGTGAACCGTCTGCTGCGAAAGAAAGAAGTGCAGCAGGTCATCGACACGGTCTACCGTTACTGCGGCCAGAAAGAATCCGTCATTTTCTGTGACCAGATCATGACAATGGGTTTCCGTGAAGCGTTCAAAGCCGGTATTTCCTTTGGTAAGGACGACATGCTGATCCCCGACACCAAATGGCCGATCGTCGAAGAGACGCGCGAGCAGGTGAAGGATTTCGAGCAGCAGTACATGGACGGTCTGATTACTCAGGGCGAGAAGTACAACAAAGTGGTCGATGCCTGGTCGAAGTGTAACGACAAGGTAACCGACGCGATGATGGGCTCGATCTCTGCCAGCCAGCGGAACGAAGCCGGTGCCGAACTCGAGCCGAACTCGGTCTATATGATGGCGCACTCCGGTGCCCGGGGCTCGGTCACACAGATGAAACAGCTCGGCGGGATGCGCGGCCTTATGGCCAAGCCGAACGGCGACATCATTGAGACACCGATCATCTCGAACTTCAAGGAAGGTCTGACCGTTCTTGAGTACTTCAACTCCACACACGGCGCCCGGAAGGGTCTGTCGGATACCGCTCTGAAAACGGCGAACTCCGGTTACCTGACACGTCGTCTGGTAGATGTGGCGCAGGATTGTATCGTGCGCATGAATGACTGTGGTACCGAGACGTCGATCACCGCTGTTGCAGCGGTCAACGACGGTGAGGTCGTCGCCTCGTTGTCCGAGCGCATTCTGGGCCGTGTCGTGGCCGAGGACATCATGCGTCCGGGATCAGAGGAGGTGCTGGTCGCGGCAGGTACGCTGATTGATGAGCGTATGGCTGATATGATCGAGGAGGCCGGCGTGGCGTCTGCCCGGATCCGCAGCCCGCTGACCTGTGAAGCCGAAGAAGGTGTGTGTGCGATGTGCTATGGTCGTGACCTGGCGCGTGGTACGATGGTAAACACCGGCGAAGCGGTGGGTATCATCGCCGCGCAGTCTATCGGTGAGCCCGGCACACAGCTGACGATGCGGACGTTCCACATCGGCGGTGTTGCTCAGGGTGGCCAGCAGTCCTTCCTCGAAGCCAGCCACTCCGGCAAGGTCGTGTTTGAAAATGCGCAGACCCTCGAGAACGCCTCTGGCGAGACCATGGTCATGGGCCGGAACATGAAGCTGATCATTCAGGACGAGAACGGCGAGGAACGTGCCAGCCACAAGGTCGGCTACGGTACCAAGCTCTTTGTCACTGACGGTCAGGACGTGGCCCGCGGCGACAAGCTCTTTGAATGGGACCCCTATACGCTGCCAATCATCGCCGAGAAATCGGGTACTGCGAAATTCGTTGACCTTGTCAGCGGGATCGCCGTGCGGGACGAAACGGACGATGCAACCGGGATGACGCAGAAGATCGTGATCGACTGGCGTGCAGCCCCCAAAGGCAACGAGCTCAAGCCCGAGATCATTCTGGTCGATGGCGAAGGCGAACCGGTACGCAATGATGCGGGCAACCCGGTCACCTATCCGATGTCTGTGGATGCGGTTCTGTCCATCGAAGACGGCTCCGAGATCCGCGCAGGTGACGTTGTTGCGCGTATTCCGCGCGAGGGCGCCAAGACCAAGGACATCACCGGTGGTTTGCCACGCGTGGCCGAACTCTTTGAGGCACGTCGTCCCAAAGACCACGCCATCATCGCGGAAATCGACGGCTATGTGCGGTATGGCAAGGACTACAAGAACAAGCGCCGTATCGCGATCGAGAGCTCCGAGGATCCGGATCACAAGGTCGAGTACATGGTGCCCAAGGGCAAGCACATCCCGGTTGCAGAAGGTGATTTTGTCCAGAAGGGTGACTACATCATGGACGGTAACCCGGCACCGCATGACATCCTTGCCATTATGGGTGTCGAGGCGCTGGCGGATTACATGATCGACGAGGTGCAGGACGTCTATCGCCTGCAGGGTGTGAAGATCAACGACAAGCACATCGAGGTTATCGTACGTCAGATGCTGCAGAAGTGGGAAATCCAGGATTCCGGTGACACCACGCTGCTCAAGGGCGAACACGTTGACAAGCAGGAGTTCGATCAGGCCAACGAGAAGTCCATCTCCAAGGGCGGTCGTCCTGCACAGGGTGAACCCATCCTGCTCGGTATCACCAAGGCGTCGCTGCAGACCCGCAGCTTCATCTCGGCCGCATCCTTCCAGGAAACCACGCGTGTTCTTACCGAAGCCTCCGTGCAGGGTAAGAAAGACAAGCTCGTGGGGCTCAAGGAGAATGTCATCGTCGGTCGTCTGATCCCCGCAGGCACAGGTGGCGCCACAATGAAGGTGCGTCGTGTGGCTCAGGACCGCGACAACGTCGTGATCGAAGCGCGCCGCGAGGAAGCCGAAGCAGCGGCAGCGCTGGCAGCACCGGTTGTGGACGACGACATCGTCGGTGGCGACGTGTTCGATACAATCATCCCGGCGGACGAAGACAGCCGCGGCTGACATCGCATTGGTGCGAAATCAATATGGCCCCCGCAGGTTTGTCCTGCGGGGGCTTTTCTTTGTGCCGTCCCCGGTGTTTGGTGTGCGCAGGGTCAGGAGAACGGGCGGGCGATGGCGGCACGGTTGAAAATTGTGGGTCTGATGCGGTTTTCCGTACTGACGCCAACCTATTATGCCGAAACCTTTGACACCCTCGACAAGGCAGCTGCGCATCTCTTCTCGCCGGAACGCATGACCCTGCGGTTTCGCATCTTTGAGGCACTTGTGCTGCCGTCACTTCTGGCACAGACAGACGCCGATTTTGAGATGGTAATTCTGACGGCGGATCAGCTGCCTGAACCCTGGATGACCCGTCTGGTGGAACTGGTTGGCGCGGTTCCCAATGCGCGGCTTTTGCCGGTTGGTACCGACCGGCATTACCAGTTGCTGCGCGAAGGCTACCTGTCGGTGGACACCGGTGATGCAACGCACCGGGTGATGTTCCGGCTGGATGATGACGATGCGCTCTCGCTTGATTATATCAGCCGTCTGCGCGCTAACGCCAGAGGCCTGCTGCGCCTGCAAAAGCCCGATGTCCCGCAGGTGCTGGCATTCAACAGGGGCGTTTACGTGCAGTTCCGCGACGGGGCCGACAATGACGTCTTTGACGCCTGCGAGCGCGCACCATTGTCGGCGGGGACAGCTTTGCTGGCTCCGCTTGATTATCCGCGCAACCCCTACCGCTACAACCACCGACAGCTGGCGCAGTATTACCCGACGTACTCGGATATCAGTGCACCATCGTTTATCCGGACGGTGCATGGCGACAACAAATCAAACCCGGCGCAGATGGGGCTGACACGTCAGCTCAGAGAATCCGGGCTGGAGCGTCAGCTGCAGCGCAACTTCGGTGTCGAGCTGGCCGATCTCCGGGAGCTCTGATGATGTCCCCGAACCTCGCCGGCGCGCTGCTGATGATGGCCTCGATGGCCTGCTTCACCTTCAACGATGCCCTGCTCAAGATGACGGACGGGGCGCTGCCGTTGTTCCAGCTGCTGTTTCTGAGGGGCATTCTGGCGAGCCTGCTCATCTTTCTGCTGGCACGGGCGCGTGGCGGGTTGCGCGGCCCGGTTGCCGGGCGGGACAGGCTGCTGATTGCTGCGCGGTCTCTGTCCGAAGTGGGTGCCGCCTATTTCTTTGTTACTGCGCTGCTCAACATGCCGCTCGCCAATGTTACCGCCATTCTGCAGGTGCTCCCGCTAACCGTAACGCTGGGTTCAGCATTGTTTTTCCGCGAGGCAGTAGGCTGGCGCAGGATGCTTGCCATTGTCATTGGTTTCGCAGGGATGCTGCTGATCGTGCGTCCCGGTACTGATGGTTTTACGCTGTATTCGGTCTATGCCCTGATCGCAGTGCTTTGTGTGACTGTCCGCGACCTGACAACCCGCAGGCTGTCGCGTGATGTACCTTCCCTGCTGGTCACCCTTTCGGCCTCTGTGACCGTGCTGGTGGCCTCCGGCCTTGCCTCACTGACGACCGAATGGGCTCCCGTGACACCTGATCTGGCGTGGCTGCTTGTGGGGTCATCGGTATTTATCGTCGGTGGCTACTTTTTCTCAGTCCAGGTCATGCGGGCGGGGGATGTCTCATTTATTGCGCCGTTCCGTTACACCGGTCTGATCTGGGCGCTTGTGCTCGGCTGGCTGGTGTTCGGCGACTGGCCGTCGGGCATCACCCTGGCCGGCGCGGCCATCATCGTGGCAACGGGGCTTTTCACGCTTTACCGCGAGCGCAGCCTGATGCGCAGCTGAGACGCGCCGGGCAACCCGGTCGCCGGCGCCGGCACCTGCTGTTAGCGGGAAGGGTTGAGGGCCTGTTGACACTGACACCGACTCCTTTTATACGCGCGGCATCTCGGAGGCAGAGGTCGCTCTGCTGTCTGAAATCATAATGAAGTGGTCACGATCCGGCCTACTGCTGGCCCGATCCTCTGTAACCTCACCGCGTCGTTTTCCCCGGTAAGGAAACGGAAGCGGTTTTTTTGTTGTCGTATACGAATGCGGCGAGAAATAAACGCGCTTTTCGCGCAACGGGCCGGTCATGGACGCATGATCAGCTGAACTTAAACCGCATGGGGTCGTCCCCGTGCACACATATGTGAGCTTAGACGGGGAAAGAACCGGAATGCCAACGATCCAGCAGCTGATCCGCAAACCGCGGCAGCCAAAAATTAAACGCTCGAAATCCATGCACCTGCAGGAATGCCCGCAGAAGCGTGGCGTTTGCACGCGTGTCTACACAACCACACCGAAAAAGCCGAACTCGGCGATGCGGAAGGTTGCCAAGGTACGCCTGACAAACGGTTTCGAGGTCATCAGCTATATCCCGGGCGAAAGCCACAACCTTCAGGAACACTCTGTGGTTCTGATCCGTGGTGGTCGTGTCAAAGACCTTCCTGGCGTGCGGTACCACATCCTGCGCGGTGTGCTCGATACACAGGGCGTCAAAGACCGTAAGCAACGTCGTTCGAAATACGGCGCGAAGCGTCCGAAGTAAGGAGAGACCAAGATGTCCCGTCGCCACGCAGCCGAAAAACGCGAAGTCCTGCCCGACGCCAAATATGGCGATCTGGTTCTGACAAAATTCATGAACAACCTGATGATCGACGGCAAGAAGTCGGTCGCAGAACGCATCGTTTACAACGCTCTCACACGCGTTGAGACAAAGATCAAACGCGCCCCTGTTGAGGTCTTCCACGAAGCTCTCGATAATATCAAACCTTCGGTCGAAGTCCGTTCGCGCCGGGTCGGTGGTGCGACGTACCAGGTTCCTGTCGAAGTGCGTCCCGAGCGCCGCGAAGCCCTGGCCATCCGCTGGCTGATCAAAGCCTCCCGCGCCCGCAACGAGAACACCATGGAAGAGCGCCTCGCAGGCGAGCTTCTGGACGCTGTTCAGTCCCGTGGCACTGCGGTGAAAAAGCGCGAAGACACCCACAAGATGGCCGACGCCAACAAAGCGTTCAGCCACTACCGCTGGTAAATTACGTCGCGCCCTGCCCGGGCGCGATGATCCGTTTTTAGATATCCTGAGGAAGCAGCCCCATGGCACGCGACTATCCGCTCGACCGCTACCGCAACTTTGGCATCATGGCGCACATTGATGCCGGCAAAACAACCTGTTCGGAACGCATCCTGTACTACACGGGCAAGTCCCACAACATCGGTGAGGTGCACGATGGTGCAGCCACCATGGACTGGATGGAGCAGGAGCAGGAACGCGGGATCACCATCACGTCTGCGGCGACAACCACGTTCTGGGAACGTACCGAAGACGGTGCGACCGCAGACACGCCCAAGCACCGCATGAACATCATCGATACGCCCGGCCACGTTGACTTCACCATCGAAGTTGAGCGTTCGCTGGCCGTTCTCGACGGTGCCGTTGCTGTTCTGGACGCCAACGCGGGTGTTGAGCCGCAGACAGAGACTGTCTGGCGTCAGGCTGACCGCTACAAGGTGCCGCGCATCGTTTTCGTCAACAAGATGGACAAGATCGGCGCAGATTTCTTTAACTGCGTACACATGATTCAGGACCGTACAGGTGCGACACCCTGCCCGATCCAGATCCCGATCGGTGCAGAGACCGAGCTTGAGGGCATGATTGACCTCGTGACCATGGAAGAATGGGTCTGGGCCGGTGAAGACCTCGGCGCCTCCTGGGAAAAACGCCCGATCCGTGACAGCCTGAAAGAGCAGGCCGAGGAATGGCGCGGCAAGATGATCGAAATCGCCGTCGAAATGGACGACGACGCGATGATGGAGTACCTGGAAGGCAACGAGCCCGACGTACCCACGCTGCGCCGGCTGATCCGCGCAGGCACGCTCGCGATCAAATTCATCCCCGTACTCTGCGGCTCCGCGTTCAAGAACAAGGGTGTTCAGCCTCTGCTCAACGCTGTGATCGACTATCTTCCGTCCCCGATGGATGTTGTCGACTATATGGGCTTCAAGCCGGGCGACGAAACCGAGACCCGTGACATTGCCCGCCGTGCGGACGATGACATGGCCTTCTCTGCGCTGGCGTTCAAAATCATGAACGACCCGTTTGTCGGTACGCTGACCTTCACGCGCATCTATTCGGGTGTGCTGAACAAAGGCGACACGCTGCTGAACTCGACGAAGGAGCGTAAAGAGCGTGTTGGCCGTATGATGATGATGCACTCGAATGACCGTGAAGAGATCACAGAAGCATTCGCGGGTGACATTATCGCGCTGGCAGGTCTGAAAGACACTACAACAGGTGACACGCTCTGCGCGGTCAACGATCCGGTCGTGCTGGAAACGATGACCTTCCCCGATCCGGTGATCGAGATTGCGGTTGAGCCGAAAACCAAGGCCGACCAGGAAAAAATGTCCACAGGTCTGGCGCGTCTTGCCGCCGAAGACCCGTCCTTCCGCGTGGAGACTGACCTCGAATCCGGTCAGACTATCATGAAGGGCATGGGCGAACTTCACCTGGACATTCTGGTGGACCGTCTCAAGCGCGAGTTCAAGGTTGAGGCGAACATCGGTGCGCCGCAGGTGGCTTACCGTGAGACGATCTCGAAAGAGGCAGAAATCACCTATACTCACAAGAAGCAGTCAGGTGGTTCCGGTCAGTTCGCTGAGGTTAAGATGATCCTCATGCCGACCGAGCCGGGCGAGGGCTATTCCTTCGAGAGCCGCATCGTTGGTGGTGCTGTTCCCAAGGAATACATCCCTGGTGTTGAAAAGGGTATCCAGTCGGTCATGGACTCCGGTCCGCTGGCGGGCTTCCCCGTGATCGACTTCAAGGTTGCTCTGATCGACGGTAAATTCCACGACGTTGACTCCAGCGTTCTGGCGTTCGAGATCGCAGCCCGCATGGGGATGCGCGAAGGCATGAAGAAAGCCGGCGCGAAGCTGCTCGAGCCGATCATGAAAGTCGAGGTGGTGACACCCGAGGAATACACCGGTGGTATCATCGGCGACCTCACGTCCCGCCGTGGTCAGGTCCAGGGTCAGGACACGCGCGGTAACGCGATTGCCATCGACGCCTTTGTGCCGCTGGCGAACATGTTCGGCTACATCAACACACTGCGGTCGATGTCGTCGGGTCGTGCGAACTTCACCATGCAGTTCGACCACTATGAGCCCGTGCCGCAGAACATCTCTGACGAAATTCAGGCAAAATTCGCTTAAAACCAGAGCGCGGCAACGCGCTCTGACACCAGACACCGGGCCGATGAGTGCCCGACAGAACACCTAAGGAGGCCATCATGGCAAAGGCAAAGTTTGAACGGACGAAACCGCACGTAAACATCGGCACGATTGGTCACGTTGACCACGGCAAG
>NZ_CANLXG010000010.1 GCF_947495025.1 uncultured Roseobacter sp.
GCGGACGGAGCTGCCGATCACTGACAAAAACGAACGCCCGCTTTGGCGGATGGGCGCCTGAACCTAGGATGCGCGTGCAAGATGATGTTTTGGGGAACATCCGAATTTGCGGGAATAGTCACGGCTAAACTGGGTCGGGCTCTCATAGCCTACTTCGAACCCCGCGAAGGACACGGACGGCACGCCGCGTTCCAAGAGGGTGCGCGCTTCGATCATGCGCAAGTCCTTTTGGTACTGAAGTGGCGTCGTGCCGGTGACGGATTTGAAGTGTTCGTGGAACGACGATGGGCTCATTCCCGCAACCTGTGCCAATTCCCCAACAACAAGCGGCTCCCGAAATCTGGCTCTGATCCATTGGATGGATTTGGCGACGCGGCTGGCATGGCTGTCTACCGACAGGAGATTCCGCAGCATACCTCCAATTGGTGAAAGAAGGAGGCGATAGTGGATCTCTTTCAAGATCATCGGGCCGAGGACCTGCGCGTCCATGGACGCATTCATCAACTTCAGATACCGCTCCATTGGCTCCGTCCAGGCCGGATCGGCGCGGCTGGCGGTTAAAGACGTCGCGTGATCCCTGGCGGACACTGCTTCGCCAACCTGTTCGTACAAACCGCGCAGGACGCTCAGATCCAAGGAAAAAATGAGTGCCCGATAGGGACGTTCCGCGCTGGCCTGGGTGATCTTGGAAACCACAGGCAAATCATGGCTGACCAAAAGCATATCGCCCTCATTCAGCTCGACAAATTGCCGACCTATACTCATTTCTTTACGCCCCTGTAGGATCAGACAAATAACGGGGTTGTAGACGACGGCCTCAAACGACGTGATTTCCGTGCGCTGAAATATGTGAGCCGCAGGGAGGATTCTGCCAGAAGCCTTAGCTTCTTTGGCCGCAAGTACCATCGCTAGGCGGTTCAGGTGTTCAAGTGACATGTTCGGTCTCCTCCCCCGACGCCTAGCAAGCCGGTGTACATATTTCACGCATTATCACCACTATTTGGAGAAATTGGCAAAACTGTCGGAGGATCTGGCAGGACGTATCGACGCCATGCACATAGCTTCGGATCAACCACAGAGTTGAACGGAGCATCCCATGTCTAACGCACAAACCTCTTTCGCCCTGAATGCGGAGACCGCCATCCCCGCTGTGGGCTTTGGCACCTATCTGATCTCCAATGACGACGCCGAGAACGCGATCATGTCCGCGATTGCAGCGGGATATCGGCACATCGACACGGCATCAGGGTATCGCAACGAAGAGACCGTGGGGGTCGGGATCAGGAATGGCCTCGAAGCCGAAGGACTTTCCCGCGGCGACCTTTTCGTCACGGCCAAGCTGTGGCCCGGCAACCCGGCATGGGGCGATGCGCCGAAAACGGGAGCGCAGACCATCGCGGAATGCGATGCGAGCCTGTCCCTCCTGGGCCTCGACTATGTGGACCTGTACCTTATCCACGCACCTTACGGTGGCGATATGCGTCTGGAGCAATGGCGCGCTTTGCTCGACTTGCAAGCCAGCGGCAAGGCACGGGCCGTCGGGGTGAGCAACTTCAACGAGTCACATCTGGACGAGATTGCCGACGCAGGGTTGCCGATGCCCGATGCCAACCAGATCGAGTTGCATCCCTGGTCGCAGAAACCGGGCCTGCTGGCCCATATGGCCAAGCATGATATTGCGCCAATTGCCTATAGCAGTCTTGTTCCCCTCTCGACGTGGCGGACAGAACCCGGTCAGGACAGCGCCAAAACCGAAGAAATGAAGGCAGACGGGACGGCATTCAAAGACATGGCCGAGAAGTACGGCGTGTCGGAAGCACAGCTTCTGCTGCGTTGGGGCGTCCAGAACGGTTATGCCGTCCTGCCCAAAAGCCTGAACCCGGACCGGATGCGCCAGAACCTCGACCTCTTCTCCTTTGCGATCGATGACGCCGACATGGCGCAGATGGCGACCATGGATCGCGGCGACGGTGTGGCCTGGGCATCGGGGGATCCGAGCAAGTGATCCCCGTCACGTTGTCTCATTTAAGATTCTAGCCAAACTCATGGAGTGATCATGAAACTTTCTATGTTCGTGGGCACAAGCGCCCTTGCCGTCGCAATCTCTTCACCATTGTCAGCGGAAACCGCGTGCGACGCGACCTTGATGCAGGGCAGCATCGCGCAACTCAGCGCCACCCATGCTACCGTTGACACATCCATGCTGATCGACGCCGCCCCGGCGGAGGTCTGGGCCACGCTGACCGATTTCGACGCCATGCCCAGCTGGAGTTCCTGAACCCTTCAAGGCATGACCGGAGACATCGAAGATGGTGGCAGCGTGACGATCACCTTCATATTT
>NZ_CANLXG010000011.1 GCF_947495025.1 uncultured Roseobacter sp.
GATTAATATTCTTAGGGATAAGCTTAAGAATAAATTTTTAAAAGAATATAAATAGTTTGAAATATGTAGAATTAGAATTGTTTATCATTTATAGTATGTTATAATTAGTTTTTTAATATAATATTATTTATATGTTCTTTAATTAGTTTATTAAAATAATATATTTAATAAGTATTTATATGTAATAATGATAGAATTAGTATAATTTATTGTTTAAGATAATTTATTTTTTAAAGGTAAAGTAAAGGAACTCGGCAAATATTTTTCTTGCCTGTTTATTAAAAACATGTCTTTTTGATTATGATTTAAAGTCTAACCTGCCCAATGAATAATTTGAATGGCCGCAGTATTTTGACTGTGCAAAGGTAGCATAATAATTAGTTTTTTAATTTAGAACTGGTATGAATGGTTGGACAAGGGAGATTCTGTCTCTATTTTAATTTAATTAGAAATTTATTTTTAAGTTAAAAAGCTTAAATTTATTTAAAAGACGAGAAGACCCTATAGAGTTTTATATAATTTATATATTATAATATAAAGTATTTAATTTTTATTATATAAATTATATTTAGTTGGGGTGACTTAAAAATCTAATTAACTTTTTATTTATTAATACATTAATTTATGAATATTTGATCCATTTTTTATGATTAAAAGATTAAATTACCTTAGGGATAACAGCGTAATTTTTTTTAAAAGTTCTTATTAAAAAAAAAGATTGCGACCTCGATGTTGGATTAAAATTAATTTTTGGTGCAAAAGCTAAAAAATTAGGTCTGTTCGACCTTTAAAATTTTACATGATCTGAGTTTAAACCGGTGTAAGCCAGGTTGGTTTCTATCTTTAAATAATATTAATATTTTAGTACGAAAGGACCAAATATTAACAATATTTGTTTTTATTATTGAATAATATTAATATAGAAAAAAAAAAA
>NZ_CANLXG010000012.1 GCF_947495025.1 uncultured Roseobacter sp.
TCATGGCAAAGGCAAAGTTTGAACGGACGAAACCGCACGTAAACATCGGCACGATTGGTCACGTTGACCACGGCAAGACGACGCTGACGGCTGCGATCACGAAGTATTTCGGCGATTTCCAGGCATATGACCAGATTGACGGCGCGCCCGAGGAGAAAGCCCGCGGGATCACGATTTCGACGGCGCACGTTGAGTACGAGACCGAAGCGCGTCACTATGCGCACGTCGACTGCCCGGGTCACGCGGACTACGTCAAGAACATGATCACCGGTGCCGCTCAGATGGACGGCGCGATCCTGGTTGTGAACGCCGCCGACGGCCCGATGCCGCAGACGCGCGAGCACATCCTGCTGGGCCGTCAGGTTGGTATTCCGACGATGGTTGTCTACATGAACAAAGTCGACCAGGTGGACGACGAAGAGCTGCTCGAGCTTGTTGAGATGGAAATCCGCGAGCTGCTGTCCTCCTACGAGTACCCCGGCGACGACATTCCTGTGATCCCCGGCTCTGCGCTGGCGGCGATGGAAGGCAACAACCCGGAGATCGGTGAGGAATCCATCAAAAAGCTGATGGCGGCCGTTGACGAGTGGATCCCGACACCTGAGCGTGCGATCGACCAGCCGTTCCTGATGCCGGTCGAGGACGTGTTCTCGATCTCCGGCCG
>NZ_CANLXG010000013.1 GCF_947495025.1 uncultured Roseobacter sp.
GCACCACCGAGGATGGCGAACCCAATGTGATGGAGATACCCCATACCCTGATCTACGACGAAGGCAGCGTCATTGGGTGGTCAGACCCATTCCCGGAAGGCATCGGTGGCGGTCATGACAACCATCTCTACCGCGTTGAGGCATGCGGGGATCAGACCTTCTTCGTCCGATCCGACGAAATCGTGGGCAATCCATACGCGGCGAGCTTCGTGGCCCAACTGCTGCCGATGTATCAGGCGTTCAACGCCGAACTAAAGGCTGAAATTGAAGGCCAACCGTAAGAGTTCTGTGGCGCAAAACAACGCGATCAGTTTTAGCGCCACAACTTCGCCTTAGCCGCCATTCGCCGCGGCGCTGAGAATCTGAAGTTTGCGCTCCTTCCGGACCTCAGATGCGGCGCGGCATCCCTGCTCTGTGTCGTCGTGACGACCGCCATTCACGGCCCA
>NZ_CANLXG010000014.1 GCF_947495025.1 uncultured Roseobacter sp.
ATGTTGTCGCCCGCTTCACCACGGTCCAGCAGCTTGCGGAACATCTCAACACCTGTGCAGGTCGTCTTCTGCGTGTCCTTGATGCCGACGATCTCGATCTCGTCGCCCACGTTGATCACGCCACGCTCGACACGGCCCGTCACAACAGTACCACGGCCGGAGATCGAGAACACGTCCTCGACCGGCATCAGGAACGGCTGGTCGATCGCACGCTCAGGTGTCGGGATCCA